>OZ242034.1:0-2459283 GCA_965205105.1 Dehalococcoidia bacterium | reverse complement strand
AGGAGCTGTCGGGCGGGCGCATCAATCTCGGCCTGGGCAGCCAGGTCAAGGGTCACAACATCCGCCGCTTCGGCGGCAGCTGGTCGCCGCCGGCGAAGCGGATGGAGGACTACATCAACATGATGCGCGTCGTCTGGCATTCCTGGCAGACCGGCGAGCGCCCCGAGTTCATCTCCGACAACTACACCTACACGCTGATGACGCCGATGTTCGATCCGGGGCCGATTCCGTACGATCCGCCCAAAATCTCGCTCGCCAACGTCGGGCCGCTGATGGCGCAGGTCGCCGGCGCCTGCGCCGACGGGCTGCGGCCGCACGGCTTCATGACCCACAAGGTGATGACCGAGAGCATCATCCCCAACGTGCAAAAGGGCGCCGAGCGGGCCGGACGCGACCTCGCCGAGATCGATTTCAGCGTCGGCGGCTTCATGGCGTTCGGCGAGACCGAGTCCGAGGTCGAGCAGTCGATCGACAGCCTGCGCCGCGCGATCTCGTTCTACGGCTCGACCCGCAGCTACCACAGCATCTTCCGCGCCCACGGCCTGGAGTCGCTGGGCATGCAGCTGCACGAACTCTCGCTGCGGGGCGAGTGGGACCAGATGCACGAGGCAGTCAACTTCGAGGTCGCCGCCGAGATGGCGCACGCCGCCACCTGGGACGATCTGCCCAAGTACGTGCGCAACAACCTCGGCTACGCGAGCCGCATCTCGCTGGGCCAGTACGTCCGCGAGCAGGAGGCGGGGCGCAGCGGCTTCGGCTACCCCGGCTCGCGCGACGCGGCAAAGCCCGCCGAGCTGTCGGAGGAACGCCTGACCTGGCTGATGGACGAGCTCAAGCCGCTGGGCGCAAACCCGTCCGCGGGCTAGATGTCGAACCGTCGTCAGAGCAGGCTCTCGCTCGCTCCATAGGGCACTTCGTAGCAGCTTATCCCAGCTGGGATGCCACTGAGTGTTACGTCGAATTTGAGTGAAGACGTGATCTTGCTCTCGGCGTTGTGAAGTCGAAACGACATCGCCCAACCACGATCCAACGTAAGTACAGCACAGGCATCTTTATCTTCATCGCGGCAAAACTGGATGCTGTCGCTGGGTATCGGTAATCGTCTGCCCCATTGCAGGGTGCCACTCAAGTTGAAGGACACGATATCTACTTTGTCATTCCACCTGATGGCTTTGTAGAAATCAAACCTCCCTATCATGTATTGAAAGAGCTTTGCGGGAACAGCATTGCGCTTAATCTCTGCCATAAATGCTTCGAGGATCGGTGTGTAATATCGACCAACCTTGTCTGTGACATCTCTCCACCGTTCACCCCTCGCGTTTCTTCGCTGGAGATCAGCGAACACAGGTCGGACCTGATTCCAGTACAATTGCGAACAAGGGATGCCGTACCATTTGGAGCCGAAGTCGATCGTGTCTGACAACCGAGGGTGCTTCACTGCATTGTGCCGTTGCTTCGCCGAGATACCAATCTCCTGCCAGCTCTGATCGGTGAGTACGATATCGCGCACATCGCCGCGTTGGCCTGCCCGGTCGCTCTGCAGGCGAAGCGCCGCAATATCTCCAATCCGGTGGTCGTGCTCGTGCAGGAAGCCGACGGCCGCTTCCGCCGCGAGGATCATGGCTTCTTGCTCGCGGGAATCATGGAGTTCAAATGCGCCGCGAGCCTGGGTGAGCAACTTGTTTCTATCGATGTCGAGCTCATTCAGCCGCGCCAACTCCGACGCCAGCGCGTATTCCCAGGCTCTGCCGCTCTGCGTCTGATTAGGCTTTGGCATCGATAATCAGCAATTCCCGCGAACGCCGGTTGCCGTTGCCTGACATCCCGTAGGTCCAGTCCGGTTCGACCATGCGGTAGCCGCGGTACAGCCGACGCACTTCGGGGCAATCGTTGTAGCTCAGCACCCAGCCGCTGCGCCGCCAGAGATGCCAGGCGAGCTCTGCGTGGTCGAAGCCGTCATGCATGTCGCCCTTGCGCCCGTAGAGTTTCTGCCCGTTCCAGTAGGGCGGATCGAGGTAGAGGAACATATCCGGGTGGCGCGCGAGCGCGTCGCGGTAATCCAGATGCTCAACGCGCAGACGCTCGCTGCCGAATTGCGACAACCGGCTAATCGCCGATTCCGTGAAACGCGGATGCTGCGGCGACATCCCGCCCGAGAGCGTCGTTCCGGAGAACGAGCATCGATTGAGCACGTAAAAGACGGCTGCCCGATCCAACGGATCGGCGCAGAAACGAAACTGCCGCTGCAGCTGATAAAACCGCTCTTTGGCAAGCGGATGATAGGCGCGCACCTGCACGGCGAGCGATTGAGCATCGCACAGCGCGTGCCGCCAGAAGTTGATCAGCGGCTCGAAGGCGTCGGAGGCGTAGACGTCAACCCCGTCAGCGGCGCACGCCAACTCGACGCTGCCGCCGCCGAGGAAGGGCGAGCAGAGCGCATCAATGTCGGAGGGAATATACCGCCGAATCAGCTTGACCGCGCGAGACTTCCCGCCGGGATAGCGGAGCGGCGAGCGCGCAGAAGTCGACCGGCCATAATACAAGCGATCCGCGATCCGCGATCCGCGATCCGCGATCCGCGATCCGCGATCCGCGATCCGCGATCCGCGATCCGGTCTGCGTCAGCGGCAAGCCCATATCGTCTCCCTGCTCCTGGCCGGCCACCATAGACTCTGGATCGCAGACGGCCAAGACCCCAAGGACCCCACCATGCCCGACCCCTACCAAGAACTCCTCGACGATCTCTGGGCGGAGCAGCAGTACCTCGACGCGCAGCTCGCCGATCTGCCGGATGCCGTCTGGGAGCGCGGGACGCCCTGCCGCGGCTGGTTGGTGCGCGATGTGATTGCGCACCTGGCGGAGGTCGACGACAACGCGGCCGCCATTGCCTCGGGCGCGGCGGCGCAGATGGAGGGCGGCGGGCGCTCGGCGGACGGTCTGCGCTCGGCGCTGCAAGACCGCTCGCAGCAGATGACGCGCCAGCAGCTGGTCGACTGGTGGCGGGCGGCGCGGGCGCGGCTGGCGGAGGCGCTGCGTCCGCTCGACGCGCGGGCGCGGCTGCCCTGGGCCGGGCCGCCGATGAGCGCGCGTTCCTTCGCCACGGCTCGGCTGATGGAATGCTGGTCGCACGGTCTCGACGCGCTCGACGGCGCAGACGTTGAGCCAGTCCACTCGGACCGCCTCCGGCACATCGCCCATCTCGGCTGCATCACGCGCGGCTTCGCCTATCAAACGCGCGGACTGGAGCCCAATCAGGAACCGCTGCGGGTGGCACTCACGCTGCCATCAGGCGCGGCATGGTCGCACGGCGACGCGGATGCCCGGCACGCCATTCGCGGAGCGGCGTCGGACTTCTGCCGCGTCGTCACCCAGCGCGTGCACTATCGGGATACCGAACTCAGCTACACCTCAGGCCCCGCCGAGGAGTTCCTCCAGGTCGCGCAAGCCTTCGCCGGCCCGCCCGGCGAAGGTCGAGAGCGGCGAAGCTAAAGGGCGCGCGCGGCAGCAGCGCCGGCGGGCGCTATTCTGGGTTCATGCGGAAACCCGATGATGCCCGAACCCGAGCGCTGTACACGGTGGGCGAAGCGGCGAAACACGCCGGCACCAACCCATCTACCGTGAAACTCTGGTTGTGCGGAGACGAATCGCGCGGGATCCCGCCGCTGTTCACCGAGCGGCGATGCGAGCCGCAAACCGAGCTATGGCTCTGCTTCCTCGAACTCGTCGAAGTGATCGTGGCGCGACGGTTCCGCGAGCACCACGTCTCAGTCGATCAGCTGCGACAAGCTCGCGAGTACGCTCGCAAGACGTGGAGGGTCGAGTATCCGCTCGCTGAATGCCACCTGCATTTGCTAGGAGGTCGAGTGGTGGACAAGCATCGGGGGGCGATCGATGTAGAGTGGCCGGCTGCACAGCCGCCGCTGCCAGAGTTCGCTGCATATGCGACCGAAGTGTTCGAGTACGACACGCTGGGCAACCCGAATCAAGATGCTGCGTGGGCGACGCGCTTTTATCCGGCCGGCATCGACGGGCCGCTGATGGTCGATCCGAGATTTGCCGGCGGAGCGGTGACATTTCAAAATCGCGGCGTCACGCTTGAAACAATTGTGAGCCGGTGGCGGAGTAAAGAGTCGATCGCATTTATTGCGTCAGATTTTTCGTTAACAGAAACCGATGTTGAGGCAGCGCTACAGTTTGCGCTTGCTTCATGAAAATCTTCTTCGATGAGAATATTGGGCGGGGAGTTCCTGAGGCGTTGCGTCTGGTCGGGTTTGGAGACGTCAACTACGTCGTCAATATGTTCGCAGAGCAGCAGGCTGCGCAAGGTGTTTCCGACGAGGCCTGGATTCCGCGGATCGGCAGCGACTGGCTAGTGATCTCCAAGGACCAACAGCTGCTCAAGCGACCAGCGCAACAGGAACTGCTGGCTCGCCACGGAGTTGGGCTGATCTGTATCACCTCACGTAATCCGAGAAGTCGCGATCTGTTGGAATTCATGCTGAGACGTATGAAACGGCTTGAAGCGATCGACCGCGAGGTGAACCGTCCCTTCGCGTTTCGCGTCGCATTGCGGGGGCGATTCAATCGGATTGAGCTGCCGGTTGCCGCCTGATCTCGAAGAGACGCTACCCTGCCGAGCATGCTGTCTCCCTACCGAGTAATCGACCTCACCGATGAGCGCGGCGTGTTGGCGGGGCAGATGCTGGCAGATCTGGGCGCGGACGTGATCCAGGTGGAGCCGCCCGGCGGCTCGACCGGGCGCGGCGTCGGGCCGTTCTTCGCCGACCGCGCGGACGAATCGATCTACTGGGCGGCGTACACGCGCGGGAAGCGCGGCATCACCTGCAATCTCGAAGACGCCCGCGGCCGCGACCTGCTGCTGCGACTGCTCGAATCCGCTGACTTCCTGATCGAGTCCGCTGATGTCGGACGGATGGCGGAGTTGGCGCTCGATTACGAGACGCTGCGCGAGCGATTGCCGCGCCTGATCTACACCTCGATCTCGGCATTCGGTCAGACCGGGCCGAAGTCGCAGTACATCGGCTCCGATCTCGCGATCTGGGCGGCGGGCGCGCCGCTGCTGATGACCGGCGACGACGACCGTCCGCCGGTGCGGGTTTCGCAGCCGCAGTCATGGGGGCACGCTGCGGGCGATGCGGCCGACGGGGCGCTGTTGGCGCTGCACGCCCGCCATCAGACCGGCCGCGGGCAGCACGTCGATGTCTCGGCGCAGGTCTCGGCTGCGCAGGCGACGCTGTCGCAGATTCTCGCTTACGCAATCGGCTCGCCCGATCCCGAGCGCTTCGGCGGCGGACTCAAGCTGCGCGGGGTCGGCATTCGCGGCACGGCGGACGTCCTCGACGGTCACATCGTGCTCACCTTGGCGCCCGGCCCGGCGATCGGGCACTTCGCCAATCACGCCGTGCGCTGGCTGGTCGATATCGGCGCGCTCGACCAGGCGCTGCTCGACGAGAACTTCGTCACCTACGCCGACCGCGCGGCTGCGGGAGAGGCCGACCCCGAGCTGTTCCCCCGCGTTCAGCAGATCATGCGCGAGCAGGCCGCCACTCGAACCAAGCAGGAGATGCTGGAAATCTCGATCGCATACGATCTGCTGCTCGTGCCCGTGCTCGACATCGTCGACCTGGGCGCCAGCCCGCAGCTGGCCTCGCGCGAGTTCTGGCAGGCGATCGATGATGCCGATGGTCGCTCCGTTGTCTACCCAGGCCCGCCGCTCAAGGTCTACCGAGGCGGACACCCGATGGCTGGCGCCATGCGCCCGGCGCCGACGCTAGGGCAGGACAACGAGGCGATCTACCGGGAACTCGGCCTCAGTCGATCCGATCTCGCGCAGTTGCGTTCGGAGGGTGTGATATGAGCGCGCCGGTCGGTCTGCCTCCCGGAACCGGGCCGCTCGCCGGCGTCAAGGTGCTCGATCTGAGCTGGATCGTCGCCGGACCCACCGTCGGGCGGGTGCTGGCGGATTACGGCGCGACGGTCATTCGGGTCGAATCGCCAACCCGCGTCGATACGGCGCGCGCGGTGGGTCCGTTTCACGGCGACGAGCCGGGCGTCGAGAACTCCGGACTGTACGGCAACGTGAATGCGGGCAAATGGGGGCTCACCCTCGACCTGCGCTCGCCCGAGGCGCGCGGCGTGTTCCGACGCCTGGCGCAGTGGGCTGACATCGTCTGCGAATCCTTCACCGCCGGCGTGCTGGCGCGATGGCGCCTGGACTACGAGCATCTGCGCCGGCAGAAGCCCGATCTGATCATGCTCAGCAGCACGCTGCTGGGGCAGACCGGGCCGTACAACACCGTGAGCGGCTTCGGCAGCCAGGGCGCCGGGATGGCGGGGGTTCAGTATCTGGTGGGCTGGCCCGATTATCCGCCGGCGGGGCCGTTCGGCCCCTACACGGACTACCCCGCGCCGCGCTTCGCCCTGGCGGGACTACTCGCGGCGCTCGACCATCGACGGCGCACCGGCGAGGGTGTGTTCATCGATCAGGCGCAGGCGGAAGGTTCCCTGCAACTGCTCGCGCCCGCCCTGATCGACTATCAGAACGGCGGCCCCGCACTCGAACGGCGCGGCAACGACGATCCGCATATGTCGCCGCACGGGGTCTACCCCTGCCGCCCCCCCGCTGGCCGAAACGAGTCGTGGGTCGCCATCGCCGTCGCCGCGGATGGGCAGTGGCGCAGCCTGGCCGGCATGATCGGCGCCGACCCATCGCTCACGCTCGACCAACGCCGATCTCGGCGAGCCGAGATCGACACGGCGCTGATCAACTGGCTGTCCGAGATGCCGGCAGCCGAGGCCGAGGCGTCGCTGCAGGCCGCCGCGATCTCCGCGCATCGGCTGTCGACCACCGAGGACGCCGCCAACGACCCGCAACTGGGGCATCGCAACCACTTTCGACGGCTGCCGCACGCGCTGCACGGCGAGACGGTCGTCGAGGCGGCGCGCTACATCCTCTCAGAGACCCCGGCCGACATCCCCCGCCCCGCCCCGCAATACGGCGAACACAACGAACGAATCCTGCGCGACGTGCTCGGTCTCGATGAAGCGGAGATCGAGGCGCTCGCCGTATCCGGCGCGTTGAGCTAGCCCCGCCACGCCGCACGACATACGCTGAGCCTGAACGGAGCGGATCCGCCAACCCCGCCCGCGGTGTTGACCGACCCTACCTACACGCTGAAGGAAGCAGCGGCGCTGGCGGGCGTGTCTGGTCAGACGGTGAGCAACTGGTTTCGCGGCCGCGAGGGATCGTCGCAAACGCCGCTGTTCGCCGACCGGTTGCGCACGCGCGACGAGCCGATCCGGCTTTCATTCCTGGAAACCAGCGAGACGATCGTCGCCGCGCTGCTCAAGCGGAACGGAGCATCGATGTCCCGACTGCGCAGCGCCAGAGAATCCACGAGGCGGCGCATCCCCTGCGAGCACCCGTTTGCGACCGAACAGTTCAAGCTCACCGGCGATCGTATTCTGCTGGAATTCGAGGAGCAGTCGCCGAGTGTTGGCAAGCACGATCTGCTCGTGGATTTTGATGAGCGGGCTGAGCAGAAGGTGTTGCCGTTCTACTTCACCTCTGCGCTGGAGCAGTTCGAGTATCAGAACGAGTTGGAGTTCGCCTGGGCGCGCCGGTATCACCCGTATGGGCGAGACATTCCGCTGGTGATCGATCCTGCATTCGGCAGCGGTCGATTGACGATCGCAGACACCAACATTCAGGCAGAGTCGGTATTTGCTCGTATCGACAGCGGTTATTCTGTGGAAGATATCGTTGAAGACCTGAGACTGCCTACCGAACAGGTGAAAGCGGTGATCGAATTCGAACGAGCAGCTTGACCCTGTTCTTCGGCGCCAATCAGGTCGGTGTGGTTATCCTGGAGGCCGGCAACGCGGCCAACTACGACGTGCTCTCCTTCATCGTTCGCCGCATGGACTGGTTGCGGGAGATCAACCTCGAACAGAGGCCGTTCGTATACAAGGCATCGGTGTGGCGGCGAGGTCAGACGCGGAGGATGCCGCTGCCCGCTTTCGACGCCGCCTAGCTCTCCGCCGACATCCATTCGGCGATGCGCTCGCCGAGCATCATGCAGGTGAAGTTGGTGTTGGCACGGATCAGGGTGGGCATGATCGAGCCGTCGACCACGCGCAACCCCTCGACGCCGTGGACGCGCCCCTCGCTATCGACGACTGCGCCGGCGGCTGGGTCGGGGCCCATCGGACACGTACAGGTCGGATGCGCCATGCTCGTGGCGGTGGCGTGAATCCAGGCGTCGAGCTGTTCGTCATCGTCGATGATGCTCTGGTCAATATCGACCGGACCTCGATGAAACGGAGCCAACGAGGCGGAGTGAGCGAGTTGCCAGGCGAGCCGCGCGCCCTCGCGCAACCGAATCAGATCGGTCTCGTGCTCATCGAACTTGAGATCGATTAGCGGATGCTGCGTGTAGTCGGCGCTTTGCAGCGTCACCGAACCGTATGAATTGGGAAGTTGCACGCCGGGCGCGATCCCGAAGACCCAATCGGACTGCGGTTGCCGCTCATCCTCGCCGACCCATGCCCCGAAGCGGGCTTGCGGACCGATCAGGATGTGGCCCAGCAGGTATACCTGCATGTCGTTGAAGTCGCCGATCGATGAGGTGTAACGCAACAGCGTTTGCGTGATCGGCTTGTCGGGATCGACCGCGCCCTGCGCGGGACGGAACAGCATCGGGGTCATCGGATGATCCATCAGATGCTTGCCCACGCCGGGCAGATCGGCGACCGATGGAATGCCGAGCGGCGCCAGCTCGTCGGCCGGTCCGACGCCGCTGCGCAGGAGGATGGCGGGACTCATGATCGCGCCCGCCGAGAGCACGATCTGTTTCCCGCGAACCTCCTGCAGCTCGCCGTCGCAGGCGACCGACAGGCCGACGGCTCGCTCGTCCTCAAACAGCACGCGGTCGACGAGGCAGTGGCCGCGCACGGTCAGATTGAGCCGGTTGCGCGCCTGCGACAGGAAGCCGAGATTAGCCGACCAGCGGGTCATCAGGTTGGGCCCGTCGCGGTTCATGGCGAGCGGTGAGATACCGGTCGATTGCGGATCGTTCTGATCGTTCGTCTCGTCGAATCCGCGTTCGACGCAGGCTTCGTAGAAGGCGCGCTGAACCGGCTCGATCTCGTCGAGCTTCCAACGGCGCACCGGGATCGGGCCGCCCTGGCCGTGAAAATCGCCACCCTCGTCCTTGTCGTCCTCGATCGCGCGGAAGTACGGCAGCGTGTGCGCCCAGCTCCAGCGTTCGTCGCCGGTCAACTCAGCCCAGGCGTCGAAATCGCCCGGCGCGCCGCGGATCGCGACGCCGGTGTTGACCGCCGAGGAGCCGCCGACCAGTTTGCCGCGCGGCAGCGGCGCCTCGCGGCCAGGCACGAAGGTCGCCGAAAATCCCCAGTCGTGCGCGACGACCGAGGGTTCGTGAATGCTGTCGATATCGGCCGGCAGCGCGTCCGGCGAGGCGTAGTCCGGTCCGGCGTCGAGCAGCAGCACCGAACGCGAGCGATCCTCGCTCAACCGCGCCGCCAGCACGGCGCCCGACGATCCGGCCCCGACGATGATCACGTCGTATTCCATGCGATATCCCCTTGCAGCGTGCGTCGGAACCGACCGCGCGCGAGCCTGAGGGTACGACATGGAGATCGCCGCCGCCGCGCTGCGGGTCGAAGGCCCGGGCGCGCGCCGTATCAGCGTTTCGCCGCCGCTCGTTGGGGCGCGCCGCGCGCGACGCCCGCTTCGGCCTGATGGTTCGGTCGGAACATCGCGATCGGTTGGGCGGCGAGGAGCGCGCCCGTCACGGCGGCGGCGCGCGCGCCGGGCAATCGCGGACGGCCCGCCATCAGCACCCAGACCGCTCCCGTGAGCGCGCCCAGACCGAGCACGGTGAACGGGATCGCGTAACTGCCTGTGGCGTCGAAGAGCACCGACGACAGAAACCCGCCCACGGTCATGAACGCCGACATCACGATCGACGACCAGCCCATAATCTGGCCGAAATTGGAGGCACCGAAGTAGTCGGCGCGCAGCGCGGTGATCAGCGGCGCGCGCGAACCCCAGGAGAGACCGTTGATCACCGCGGCGAGCAGGATCATCTCATACGAAGACGCGAACGCCAGCATGATCGCGGCGACGCAATGGCCAATCATCGCCGGTATCAACAACAGCCGCTTGGAAAACCGATCGCCGAGGTAGCCCATGCCGAGCTGGCCGATCAGCTGCGCCAGATTCATGATCGTGTAGGCGATGCCGGCGTGGAACGTGGTCAACCCCTCGACCTCGGTGACCAGCAGCGTGAAATGGACGAACACGCCCGAGATGACCAGCAGCGGCGCGCCGTGGGCGAGCGCCAGACCCCAGAAGGCTCGGGTGCGCAGCGCTTCCCTGACCGTGAAGTCGCGGTGGCGGTGCTGGTGTGGCGGTGCGCCCGGCTGAGCCTGCTCGCCGGTCGCGGCGGCGCTCTGCTCCCCGTCGCCGTCCTTGACCAGCCCGCGATCCTCCGGTCGGCGCACGAACAGCGTGGCCAGCACCTGTCCAACCGCGAACAGGACGATGGCTGAGAGCAGCGCCGCGTTGCGCCAGCCGATCTCTTCGATCATGTAGCCCACCGGCGTCGCCAGGAATCCGCCCAGCGCGAACCCGGTCGACATGTAGCCCAGCGCGCGCGAACGCTTCTTCTCGAACCAGGTCACCACCGCGACCGACACGGTCATGAACCCGCCGACCGAGGAGCCGATCGCGACGATGAAGTAGAACGCGATGAACGTGCCCTGGCTCCAGAGTTGGGAGAACGCGAGCAGGCCGATGGTGGTCGAGGCGATGCCGATCCGCATCATCGTCTGCGGACCGAAGCGGTCGATCAGCCAACCCTGAATCGGCCCCAGCACGCCCGACTCGATCCGCGTGATCATGAACGCGAGGCCGAAGATCGTCGCCGGCCAGAGGAACTCGGCCTTGAGTTCCGCCACGTAGAAGTGAAAGGCGTGCATGATCAGCCCGCCCATCAGCATGTTGATGATGATGCCGGCACCGACGATGTACCAGCCGTAGAAGATGTTGCGATTCGATCCGAACAGCGCGGGCGGCACTCGGTTCCGTCCTTCTGCAGCCTCCCATGCCCGCTGAGCCCCGACGGTTCGCGGCGGCGCGCGACCTCGGCTCGAATCGGAACAGGCGACCAGCAGCCAGTCTATCCCCGCGCGGCCTCAGCGTCTGCGCTCTGTCATACTGCGCGGGCGAGGGCGCGGTTGACGTTTCGCGCGCAGATCGCGAGAGGAGAGTTCCTGATGGCTCAACAGAGCGGAACCCGCGCCGATGTCGACGCGTTGGCGCGGCAGCTCTCCAACTGGGGGCGCTGGGGCGCGCAGGACGAGCGCGGCGCGCTGAACCTGATCACGCCCGAGGTCTCGGCTGCGGCGGCGGCGCTGGTCTCGGAGGGCGTGACCGTCAGTTGCGCCCTGGAACTGGCCAAGACGCCGGCCGCCGACAATCCGACTCCCGTGATGCACTTTATGACCGGGGCCGGGGATGCCATCGATCAGAGCCGTCTGCGCGGGCTGGAGTCGACCGGCGACGGATTCATGATCGCGCCGCACGGAATGGCCAACACGCACATCGACGCGCTCTGCCACATCCTCGACCAGGGCAGGATGTACAACGGCTTTCCCGCCTCGGACGTGCGCTCGACCGGCGCAGCCAGAAACTCGATCATGGCCGGCGGGCAAGGGCATTGCGACGCGCGGCGTCCTGCTCGACATCCCCAGACTCAAGGGCGTTGAGTGGCTGGAACCGGGCGAGGGCATCTCGGCCGCCGATCTCGAGGCGGCGGAGGCGGCGCAGGGCGTCCGGGTGCGCTCGGGCGACATCCTGCTGATCCGCACCGGGCGCGATACGCGCCGCGAGGCGGAGGGCGCCTGGCCGCCACTCAGCGGCCTCGCCGGGCTGCTAATGGACACCCTGCCCTGGATTCACGAGCGCGAAGTCGCCATCCTCGGCTGCGACGGGATCTCCGACGTGCTCCCCTCGAACATCGAGGGCGCGCCGCTGCCGATTCACCACACCATCATCACCTACATGGGCGTGCATCTGATCGACAACGCGCGGCTCGGCCCGCTCGGCGAGGCCTGCGCCACGCGCAATCGCTGGGAGTTCCTGCTGACCATCGCGCCGCTGCGCCTGGTCGGCGGCACCGCCTCGCCGATCAACCCGATCGCGATGTTCTAGGACGCGGGCGTTCAGAGCACCTCGCGTCCGCGTTCGCCGGTGCGCACGCGGATGGCGTCCTCGACGTTCGTGACGAAGATCTTGCCATCGCCCGTGCGGTCGGAGCGGGCCCCGGCGATGATCGCTTCGATCGCCGGCTCCACGTTGAAATCCGAGATCACGGTGATGATCTTCACCTTGGGGATCATGTCGACGGTGTAGAACTGTCCGCCGCGGCCGGACTGCACGACGCCGCCCTGGTAGCCGTGCCCGGCGACCCGCTCGACGTGCAGCCCGGTGATCCCCGCCTCGATCAGCCTGCGCTTGACCGGTTCCAGCGACTCGGGTCGGATGATCGCTTCGATCTTTTTCATGACAGCAGTTTCCTCAGCGCTTCGGTTCCACTGGGAATGGGTTCGTCGATCGTATCGCTCGCGTCCCAACCGAAGCCGATTTCGTCGTACTCGTAGGCCGGTTCGTTGTGCTCGCTGCGGTCCAGACCGATCATCTCATCGGTCTCGCTCACGCGCAGGGGCATGAACCGCTGCACCAGGATGAAGAGACCCGCCGACAGTATGAACGACCACGCCAGCGCCGCGAAGATGCCGACGATCTGCCGCCAGAGCAGATCGACGCTGCCGCCGATCAGGCCGTCCACGCCGCCGATCTCGCTGACCGCGAAGATGCCGGTCGCAAACGCGCCCCAGATGCCGCCCACGCCGTGCACGGCGAAGACGTCCAGCGTGTCGTCCATGTCCCGCCAGCGGTGCATCGCGCGAATCGCGTAGAAGCCGAGCAGCGAAGCGACGACGCCGATGCAGAGGGCGGGGAAGAAGTTCAGGTAGCCGTCGCTGGCCGGCCACTGGCCGACGAAGCCGGCCGCCGGGGTGATCGCGACCAGACCCGCGACCGCGCCCGTCGCCGCGCCGATGATCGAGGGATGGCCCGCGTAGCGCCAGGAGAGCAGCAGCCAGGCGACCATGCCGCCGGCGGCGGAAATCTGCGTCTGGACGAAGGCGTTGATCGCGCCGCCGTCGGCCGCGAGCGCCGAGCCGGCGTTGAAGCCGAACCAGCCGAACCACAGCAGTCCGGCCCCGAGCACGACTTTGGACACGTCGTGCGGCCGAGTCTCGGCGACCGAGTCGCGCCGACGCCCCACGAACAGCGCGCCCGCCAGGGCAGCCGCGCCCGCGTTGATGTGCACCACCGTGCCGCCGGCGAAGTCTTTTCCATCAAGGGCAAACAACCATCCGTCAGGGTCGTACCAGACCCAGTGACAAAGCGGCGCGTAGACGACCGTGATCCAGAGCACCGTGAAGACGAGCAGCGCCTTGAACGAGATGCGCTCAACGAAGGCGCCGGTGATCAGCGCCGGCGTGATGATCGCGAACATCAGTTGGAAGGCCATGAACAGCAGACCGTCACCCTCGAGGCCGCGCAGCCCGAACGCGGAAAGGTCGCCGACAAAGCCGCCGATGTCGTTGCTGAACGCCAGCGAGTAGCCCCAGAGCACCCAGACGATCGTCGCCACGCCGACCATGACAAACGACTGCATGATCGTCGCCGCGGCCGATTTGGTGCGCACCAGACCGGAATAGAAGAACGCCAGGCCCGGCGTCATCAGCAGCACCAACGCCGCCGATGTCAGTATCCAGGCAGTGTTGCCGGAATCCATACGCAACTCCCCCAATCGGGCGCGATCAGCGCAGTCCGACCGCGCGGCCGTGTGCGCCCGTCCATATGACTAGGCGTGAAGTCTCTATCAAGCGACCCGCGCTCTGGTTACGAATTGATGAATTCCCGGCCGACCGGGGATAATGCGGGTGATAATCTCGCTTCTATGACCGCGATGACCGAGACAGACGGCTCCGACGCGGCCGGCGCGCGTCCGCTGACGGGCGAGGTGGCGCTGGTCACGGGCGCATCGCGCGGGATCGGCCGCGCGATTGCGCTGGAGTTGGCGGCTCAGGGCGCCGATGTCGGCGTCAACTACGCGGCCTCGTCCGACGCCGCGCACGATGTCGCCGCGCAAATCCGCGGTCTGGGGCGCAACGTCCACGTTGTCCAGGCCGATATCTCCGACGCGGACGCCGTCGCCGCCATGACCGGCGCGGTGAGCGCGGCGCTCGGTCCGCCCACGATCCTGATCAACAACGCCGGGATTACCCGCGACATGCTGGCGATGCGGATGAAATCGGCCGACTGGGAAGCCGTCCTGGCGACCAATCTGACCGGCTCCTTCCTGACCACGCAGTCGGTGCTGCGCGGGATGATTCGCGCGCGCAAGGGCCGCATCATCACGATCGGATCGGTGATCGGCACGGTCGGCAACGCGGGGCAGGCCAACTACGCGGCGGCCAAGGCCGGGCTGGCGGGGATGACCCGCTCCCTCGCCCACGAGCTCGGCTCGCGCGGGATCACCGTCAATCTGGTCGCGCCGGGCTTCATCCAGACCGACATCACCGCCGACCTGTCGGAGGACGTGATCAACAACGTGCTGCAGCGCGTCCCGCTCGAGCGGTTGGGCGAACCCGCCGATGTGGCGCCGCTGGTCGCCTTCCTGGCCGGCCCGGGCGGCGCCTACATCACCGGCCAGGTGATTCACGTCGACGGCGGCATGGCCATGGGCTGACGACGCGCGGAACGCCCAGAAACCGTTTCGGCTGCGCGAACGGTTCCCGCAGCCGCACCAACCCAGCCGCTCGCGATCATCCCGCGCAACAGAGTTGGGTACAATTGACCGCGAAGCTTAAGTGACCGCAAGCTTGAGCACGAAGCTTCAGTGCGCGTCGGACTTCAAACCGCTGACGCGCAGGAAGCGCAGGAGCCGCGATGGAAACGCTGACGCTGTCCGATGAGTCCGCCGACGAACCGCCATCCGGCGAACATCCCGCACTGACCGACGACGAGTACGCGCTGCTCTTCCCGGGGCAGGGATCGCAGTCGGTCGGCATGGCCGGCAAGGTGCTGCACGTCTACCCGAACGCCGAGTACTGGTTCAACCGCGCCAATGAGGTGTTGGACTACGATCTGCTGGAGCTGATCGAGCGCGGCCCGGCCGAGCAGCTCAACGAGACCACCCACTCGCAGCCGGCCATCTTCGTCGCTTCGGTCGCCTGGCTGGAGGCCTTGCGCGACGCCTGGGCCAGGGCCGGCCGCACGCTGACGCCGAAGGTCGTCTCGGGGCACAGCATGGGTCAGATCACGGCGATGCTTGCGGCGCGGGCGATCGATTTCGACGACGCCCTGCGGCTGGTGCGCAGACGCGCCGAAGTGATGCACGCGGCCGACAGCCTGCGCCCCGGCGGCATGGCGTCGATCATCGGCCTGCGCGACCGCGTATTGCGCAAACTGGTGGGCGAGGCGGCCGCCGAGGGCACGCTGGTGGTGGCGAACGACAACTGCCCCGGACAGACGGTCGTCTCGGGCGACGAAGCTCCGCTGCGCCGGCTCATGCATCTGGCCGATAATCACGGCGCGCGGCGGGTCGTCCGTCTGCCGATCTCGATCGCCTCGCACTCGCCGCTGATGGTCGGCGCGCAGGCGCACTTCAGCGAGGCCGTGCACGCGATCCACTGGCGCGATCCAGTCGTCCCGGTGGTCAGCAACATCTCCGGCGGACTCATGCAGACCAAAGATCAGCTCTCCAACGAGCTGTCCGAGGCGCTGACCGCCCCGGTGCAGTGGCAGCAAGCGGTCAAGACGATGGCCGCGCAGGGATCGACCCTGTTCGTCGAGGCCGGCCCCGGCGACGTGCTGTCCAAACTGGTGCGTCGAATTTCCCGCACCTCCTGGACCTTCCCTCTGTCCGATGACGACAACGGGCTCTCGACGCGCGACTACCCCGACAAGAGCGGCGGGATCCCCAGGTAATGGCGTCCAACAGCTATTCAGGCGGCCGCCGCGTGGTGATCAGCGGCGTGGGCGCGGTCACACCCGTCGGCAACGATATGCCGAGCACCTGGCGCAACCTGATCGAGGGCCGCAGCGGCGTCGATCGCATCCGCCGCTTCGACCCCGACGCGTGGGGCGTCAAGGTGCCGCTCGCGGCCGAAGTCAAGGACTGGGAGCCCGAGCTGCAGCTGCCCGACGCGAAGGCGCTGCGGCACATGGACCTCAACGTGCAGTACGGCATGGTCGCCGGCCTCGAGGCGCTGAGCGATTCCGGGCTGGAGATCACGCCCGACAACCATCACCGCGTCGGAATCATCTTCGGCTCCGGCGGCGGCGGGATGGAGCTGGTCACGCGCTGGCAGGACACGCTGGTCAGACGCGGCGCGCGGCGCGTCTCGCCGTTCGCGATGCCCAACCTGATCGCCGACGCCGCCTCGGGCCACCTGTCGATCGCGACGGGCGCGACGGGGCCGAACTACTCGCCGACATCGGCCTGCGCCACCGGCGCGAACGCCGTCGCCGACGGCTTGCTGCACATCCGCGCCGGCCGCGCCGACGCGCTGGTGGTGGGCGGCTCGGAAGCGATCATCCTGCCGCTGTTCCACATCTGCTTCGAGCGCATGGGCGTCCTCGCGGCGCCGTCCGAGCCGCTCGCAGCGTCCTGCGCGCCCTACGATCTCCACCGCGACGGGTTCATCCCCGGCGAGGGCGCGGCCGCGATGGTGATCGAAGACCTTGACCACGCGCTGGCCCGTGGCGCGCCGATCTACGCCGAGGTAGTCGGCGGCGGCTCGGCCAACGA
Organism: Dehalococcoidia bacterium; assembly: GCA_965205105.1. Lineage (GTDB taxonomy): Bacteria > Chloroflexota > Dehalococcoidia > Bin125 > Bin125 > Bin125. The sequence goes on along the minus strand of OZ242034.1, from coordinate 2,442,349 downwards.
CGCGCACGACATCGCGCAGCCCGAGTCCCACGGACGCGGCCTGATGGTCAGCGTGCAGCAGGCCATCGACGAGGCGCGGATCGACCTCGACAGCATCGGCTACGTTTCCACGCATGGCACGGCGACCAAGCTGGGCGACCAGGTCGAAGTGACCGCACTGAAGCGCATGTTCGGCGCCCACGCCCGCGATCTGGCGCTGTCGTCGATTAAGCCCGCCACGGGCCATATGATGGGTGCCTCCGGCGCGCTCGAAGTGGTCGTCGCCGCGATGGTGCTCAAGCACGGCGTCGCGCCGCCGACGCTGAACCATCAGACGCCCGATCCGGAACTCGATCTCGATATCATTCCCAACCAGGCGCGCGACATGCGCGTCGACGCCGCCCTCTCGTTCTCCGTCGGACTGGGCGGGCACAACGCCGCCGTGCTGTTGAAGCGTTTCGACGAGTGAACGCGCCGATCCGACAATCCGAACGCCCGCCCGAGGAGCGGATCGCGATCACGGGGATCGGCCCCGTGACGCCGATCGGCGTAGGCGTCGGCGCGTTCTGGGACGCGCTGATCAGCGGCCGCTCCGGGGCCCGCCGCGTGCCGGAGCTGGTCGAGGCGGGGCTCAAGGTCGAAATCGCGGCCGACATACCGGCGTTCAACCCCGCCGATTACATGGACGCCAAATCGGCGCGGCGCATGGCGCGCTTCGCGCAGCTCGCCGTGGCGGCGTCGCGGCTCGCCGTGCAGGACGCCGGGCTCGATCTCGCGGCATACGACGCGGAGCGGAGCGCGGCCGTGATCAACACCGGCGGCGGCGGCGTGACGACGATCGCGCAGCAGACCGAAGTATTGAACCGCAAGGGCCCGGGCCGGGTGTCGGCGATGTTCGTGCCGATGATGGCGGGTAATATGGCGTCCTGCCAGGTCTCGATCGAGATGGGGCTGCGCGGACCCGCGCTCACCTCGCTGGCGGCCTGCGCGGCCAGCATCTACGCCTTCATCGACAGCAGACAGCTGCTGCTCGGCGGCGAAGCCGACCTGGCGCTGGCCGGCGGCACCGAGTCCAACGTATCCCCGCTCGGCATCTCCGGCCTCGCCAACATGCAGGCGCTCTCGCGCCGCAACGACGCGCCCGAGGCGGCGTCGAGACCATTCGATCGCGACCGCGACGGGTTCGTCTTCGGCGAGGGCGCGGTCGTCTGCGTGACCGAATCGCTGGCCGACGCGCGTCAGCGCGGCGCGCGCGTCTACGCCGAGATTCTGGGCGGCGGCCGCACCGCCGACGCCTATCACATCACCGCCCCCGACCCGGCCGGCGACGGCGCCGCGCGGGCCATGGCGGCGGCGCTGCGCAACTCGGGGCTGAATCCGGATGAGATCGGGTACATCTGCGCGCACGGCACCTCGACCCCGCTCAACGACGCGATCGAAACCCGCGCGATCCGCACGGTCTTCGGTAATCACGCGGACCAACTCGCGGTCTCCTCGGTCAAGTCGATGACCGGCCACCTGATGGGCGCCGCGGGCGCGCTCTCCGTCGCGGCGACGGCGCTGGCGCTCTACCACGGCGTGCTGCCGCCGACGATCAACCTGGAGACGCCCGACCCCGAGTGCGATCTCGATTACGTCCCCAATGAAGCGCGGGACTGCGACCTGCAGACCGCGCTGGTGAACGGGTTCGGCTTTGGCGGACAGAACGGCGTCGTGGCGCTCTCGCGGGTCGATCGCTGATCGTTCGACCGCACCCGATTACCCTCACCCATACACTCGGCAGACATCCGACCGCCCAGGCAGGAGCCGCACATGTCCGACGATCACAGCCTGCTCGCCCGCGTCTCCCAACTCGTCGCCGACCAGTTGCGTCAACCGCTTGAACAGGTCACCGCCGACGCGCACCTGATCGACGACCTCGATGCCGACTCGCTCGATATCGTCGATCTCACCATCGCCGTCGAGGAAGAGTTCTCGACGGACGAAATCCAACTCGAGATTCCCGAGGAAGCCGCCGCCGAAATCCGCACCGTGCAGGACCTGCTCGACTACCTCGCCAACGCCGGCATCGAGTGATCATGCCGCTGCGTCGGATCACGGCCCGCGCCGGCGGCGCGCTGACTCCCGCCGCCGGCAACCTCGCCTCTGAGGCGATCCGCCTGCCGGCGGGACGCAGCGCGCTCAATCGACGAACCGCCGGACCGACCGCGCTGATCGTCGCCGAGGGCGAAGTCGCCGTTGGCACGCTCGACGACCACGCCTCGCTGAGCGCCGGAGACGGCGTCCTGCTCGAGGCCGACGCGCCCTACTCGCTCGTCGCCGAGACGGACACGCTGACGCTGCTCTTCACGCTGTCCGAGGCATAAGGCATAGCGCGACCAACCTGGACTCAGAGGCGCGTCGAAGCGCCTACGAGCCGACCGCCAGAACTTTCTCGGGCTGCCAGGTCGCGGCGCTGAGCTCGTCGCGGCGTAGGACGGCGGCGACCTGGCGCTCGGTCGTCACGGCGAGCGCCCGGTCCCATCCGTCGACCGGCGCGTGTCGAATGCTCTGGCCTCGCTTGACGCGCTGCAGCTGTTCGCCTCGCAGCAGGAATTGCGGCCAGTCGGGAAACAGATCGGCCGGCGAGACGGAGAGCGACCAGATCTCGCCGGCCTCGGCGGCGGCCTGCAACTCCATCGGCGCGTGAGCCTCATCCGCGCGAATCGCGCCGATGGCGGTGCGCCGCATCTCGACCACGTGCGCGCCGCAACCCAGCGCCTGACCCAGGTCCCGCGCGATCGCGCGCACATAGGTGCCCGTGCTGACCGACATTGCGAGCGTCACGCGCGGCAGGTCGATCGAGACGGCGTCCAGCTCGTGCACGGTGACGGCGCGCGCCTCCATCTCGACCCGTTCGCCGGCCCGCGCCGAGCGGTAGGCGGCGACGCCGTCCCGCTTGATTGCGCTGAACTGCGGCGGCACCTGCTCGATATCGCCGCGGAACGGCCGCAGCGCCAGATCCAATTGCTGCGGGGTCAGATCGGGAACGGCGGCGCTGGCGATCACCCGCCCCTCGCTATCGTCGGTGTCGGTGGCCTGGCCCAGCAGGATCGTCGCCTCGTAAGACTTACGATAGGGCGACAGATACTCGTTCAGCCGCGTCGCCGCGCCGACGAAGATCGGCAGCAGGCCGCTGGCGAGCGGATCGAGCGTCCCGCCGTGACCCACCCGCCGCAGACCGGTCCAGCGGCGGATATCGCGGACGACGTCGTGCGAGGTCGGTCCCGTGGGCTTGTCGACCAGAAAGACGGCGCCTGGATGAAACGGCTCGCGGCGGCGGCTCACGACGAGTCCAACGCGCGGATTCGCTCCTGGATCGCGGCCGCGCCCACGATGCGCTGATCAAGCTCGAACGCCGGCCAGGGCACACGCTTCATGTGCAGCCGCCGCCGAATCGTGCGATGGATGAACGGAGCCGCGCGGGTCAAGGCGTCGATCGCCTCCGCCGCCGCATGCGCCTCGTCGGACGCGCCGGGCGTGACCATCGTCGACACGAGCACGGTCGCATTGCGCAGATCCCGCGACGCGCGCACCTCGGTCACGCTGAGCAGCCCGACGTCGAGCCGAGGATCCTTGAGCTCGCGCGCGACCACTTCGGCGATCGTGTCGCGCAGCAGGTCGTTGACGCGCTGCATACGGTCGACGCGGCCTGCCTCGCGCGGCGCGGCGAACGGTCTGCCGCTTCTCGTCGATCGCCCGGATTGCGTCATGCCGGCCGCCGCGCTCACCGCGACACGTTGCGGATTTCGCCGCCCTGGACGATCCGTGACTGCGTCTCGATGTGGAAGAACTCGAGCTGGTCGCCGGCTTGAAAGCCGTCGAACCGCGCCAAGGCGACGCCGAACTCCTGCCCGGCGTCGACCTCGGGCACCGTGTCCTGGAAGCGGCGCAAACTGGCGATGGACGATTCGGCGATCTGCTCGCCGTTGCGGTAGACGTGCACCCGCGCGTCGCTGCGGATGGCGCCGTCCAGCGAGCGGCAGCCGGCGATGTTGCCCAGCCCGCGGATCGGGAAGACCTGCAATACCTCGGCATGGCCGTCCACGACCTGCATCTGCACCGGTTCCAGCAGGCCGCTGATCGCCGCTTCGACCTCTTCGATCACCTCGTAGATGATCGAGTACCGCCGAATCTCGACGCCCTCCAGCTCGGCCAGCCGCTCCGCGCCCGGTTCGACCGGGGTGCTGAAGGCGATGATCAGGCCTTCGGACGCCAGCGCCAGGTTGACATCGGCGACTGAGACCGGACCTGCGGCCGCGTGGATCACCTTGACCGCGACCTCCTCGTTCGACATCCGCTCCAGCTCGTCGCGCAGCGCTTCGACCGAGCCGACCACATCGGTCTTGACGATCAGGTTGAGCGCCGAGACGTCGCCGCGGGAGATCTCGCCGAACAGCGCGTCCAGGGTCGCTGAGTGCTGCACCTGCGCATCTCGCGCCTCGCGCTCCCTCCGCGCCTGCTCGTAAACGCGCTTCGCCTCGCGATCGCTGGCGACGGCGCGGAAGGGGTCGCCCGCTTCCGCTACTTCCTGCAGACCCAGCACGACCACCGGCATGGACGGCCCCGCCTCGCTCACCCGATTGCCGACGAAGTCGGTCATCGCCTTGATGCGGCCCCACGTCTGTCCGACCAGCACGGCATCGCCCTGCCGCAGCGTGCCGCGCTGGACGAGCAGGGTGGTGCGCGGTCCCTGTCGACGATCGAGCTCCGCCTCGAGCACGACGCCCGAGGCGAGACGGTTGGGGTTCGCCGTGAGTTCCGTGATCTCGGCCACCAGCAGAATCGTGTCCAGCAGATCACCCATGCCGTCGCCGCGCGTCGCCGAGACCGGCACCAGCGGAATGTCGCCGCCGTATTCCTCGATCTGCACCCCGGCGTCCGCCAGCGCCGCCTTGACCCGGTCCGGGTTGATGTTGTCCAGATCCATCTTGTTGAGCGCCACGATGTAGGGGACGCCCGCGGCGATGATGTGGTCGATCGCCTCCCGCGTCTGCGGCATCACGCCGTCATTGGCGGCCACGACCAGGATCGCGATGTCGGTCGCCTGCGCGCCGCGCGCCCGCATCTCGGTGAACGCGGCGTGGCCGGGCGTGTCGATGAAGGTGATCAGCCGGCCGTTGGCGGTCGCCTGGTACGCGCCGACCCGCTGCGTGATGCCGCCCGCCTCGCCCTCGGCGACATTGGCGTCGCGGATGTAATCGAGCAGCGACGTCTTGCCGTGGTCCACATGCCCCAGCACCGCCACCACGGGCGGGCGATCGCGCAGGCTGGCCGGGTCTTCCTCCTCCTCAACCGCGCCCAGCAGTTCGATCGTCGATGGCGACTGCGCCTCCTCGACGACATCGCCGGCCTCTTCCGGCTCGAAGCCGCGATCCAGCGCGACGATCGCCGCGGTGCCGTAATCGAGCGTCTTGGAGACATCGGCCATCACGCCGTTGGTCATCAACGTCTTGATGATCGACACCGGCGTATCGCCCAGCAGGTCGGCGAGTTCGCGGACGGTCAGCGTGCGGGGAATGAGAACAGTGGCGTCCGCTCCCGCTTGCGGTTGTCCGATGGTCTGTTGCGTCGTCATGGCGTTCTCCGCAAGGTCAGGATGTTTCGGCGCCCCGCGGAGCGGTACGCTGCGCGATGGAGGTCAGCACTGCGTCGGAGACCGGCCGCCGCAGCGCGCCGGACAACGGCCTCCGTCCCGCCGCCGCCCTGGCGATGCAGCCGGGATCGCGGTGGAGATACGCGCCCCGGCCGTCGGCGCGTTGGTCGATCGCGATCTCGCCGTCGGGTCTGCGCACGACGCGGATCAACTCCGTCCTGGGCGCGGACTGTCGGCAGCTGACGCAGCGCCGCTGCGGAATCCGCCTGCGCAGGCTGTCGGGCGGCGGGTGGAGAGCGGACATGGATTCCCTCGTGCTGCGCGGGGCTGGAACCCGCGTGATCATCAGACGGCTTGAAGAAGCGGGCGCGGAATACGTCTAGCACGCCTAGAAATCGTCCGCGTATTCCTCCATGTAGTCCGCGTACGGGTCGTCGTCGAGGCCCTCGTCGCTCTCGTGGTAGCGCGGACGCCGGCGCCGGCGGTCGCGCTGCGACTGCTGTTCCTGCTCGCGGCGCAGCAGTTCTTCGCCGAACCGAATCTGCCCGTCGTCGCGAGCCGCCGGAGCCAACTCGGTCGCCTGCAGGATCGGCTCCGGCTCCTCCTCGACCAATTCCGGCTCGGCGACGGTCGGTTCGGTTTCCACCGCCGCCTCGACTAGGGTCGGCGACGGATCGACGGGGACGACCGGCGGAGCGATCGGCGTTGGTTCGGGCTCGGGGATTGGCTCCGGCTCGATAGCGATTTCTTCTTGCGGCGCGAACGGGCCGCGGCCTTCTTCAAGCATCCGCTCGGCCGCGGTCTGCGGTTTGATGTCGATGCGGAAGCCGGTCAGCCGCGCCGCCAGACGCGCATTCTGACCCTCGCGGCCGATGGCGAGACTGAGCTGCAGATCCGGCACGGCGCACTCGGCCGTATTCGTCTCGCGGTCGATGCGCACCGCCAGCACCTGGGCCGGGCTCAACGCGTGTTCGACGTAGCGGCGCGGGTCGGGATCCCACTGGATCACATCGATGCGCTCGCCGTGCAGCTCGTTGACGATGTTCTGGATGCGCATCGCGCGCATGCCGATGCAGCTGCCGATCGGGTCGATGCCCGCCTGCCGCGACCAGACCGCGATCTTGGTGCGGTGCCCCGCCTCGCGAGCCACGCTGCGAATCTCGACCACGCCGCGCATGATCTCGGGCACTTCCAGCTCGAACAGCCGGCGCACGAACTCGGGCCGCGAGCGTGAGATGACGATCTGCGGCCCCTTGTTGGCGCGCAGCACCTCGACCATGATCGCCTTGACCCGCTGCCCCGAGCGATACCGCTCCATCCGCACCTGTTCTTCCGCCGGCATCACGGTTTCGGTGTGGTCGGCCAGCTCGACGATCACCTGGTGCGGCTCGACGCGCTGGACGTCGCCGGTGACGATGCCGCCCTCTTCGCCCGAGTAACGGGCGAAGACCGCCTCGCGCTCGGCCTCGCGCAGCGCCTGCAGCACGACCTGCTTGGCGGTCTGCGCCTCGATCCGGCCGCCAACGCCGTCGATATCGTGCTTCAGGCGCAATGTCGAACCGATATCCACATCGGGATCGATCTTGCGCGCATGCTTCAGCTCGATCTGCAGATCGGGATCCGCGATGTCCTCTTCGATCTCGACCACATCCCGCTCGGAGGTGACCGACATGCTGCCGTCGTCGCGGTCAATGCGGACGAGCACGTTGCCGGGCAACTCGTAGCGCCGCTTGACGGCCGCGGCCATGCCGCGTTCGACGGCGCTGAAGATCACCTCATCGTCGAGGTTCTTGTCGGCGTGGAGCTGCTTGATGGCCAGCAGAAAGTCAGTTTTCATGTAGCAGAAGCCCGCTGAACGATTCGCTCGATGATCCGTGCGCGGCGCACCGGATCAGACAGGCCAGCCCGACCCGCGCCCATCATCCGCACGCTGCAACTATACACCTCGAAACACCATCAAGCGCGGAAACGGACGCGCGATATCAACCCGCACACAACCGATCGCGCGATCGCGCGCAGCCAAGTGAGGCCAGGTGATCAGCGCGATCAGTCGGAGAGCGAGTTCAGAGCCCTCAGCGCGGCGTCCGCCGCCTCCGCAGCGGGCGCGGTGATGGAATCGGCGTCGCGGCGCAGCTTCAGCTCGATCTGATCCTGCTTCAGCCCGCGCGAGCCGATCGTAATGCGCAGCGGCGCGCCGAGCAGATCGGCGTCGTTGAACTTGACGCCGGCGCGTTCGTCGCGGTCGTCGGACAGGATCTGCAACCCGACCGCCGACAGCTCCATCTCGATCCGCGAGACCGCGTCCGCCACGTCGGCTCCGCCGCCGAGGGGCACGATGTGGACGTCGAAGGGCGCTACGGAGCGCGGCCAGACGATCCCGAGCTCGTCATGGTTGGCCTGCACGACCGCCGCCATCAGCCGCTCGATGCCGATCCCGTAACAGCCCATGATCGGCGTCCGCCGCTCGCCGTCGGCGTCGAGGAACGTCGCCTCCATCGGATCGGCATAGCGCGTGCCCAGCTTGAAGATGTGCCCCAATTCGATCCCGCGCTGCAACTCCAACTCGGCGGCGCAGCGCGCGCAGGGATCGCCGGCTCGCGCCATGCCGATGTCGGCCACCGTCGCCGCGCTCCAGTCGCGGCCGTAGGTCACGTGGCGCAGGTGCGTATCGACCTGATTGCCGCCGGCGACGAGTCCGCCGGCCTCGGCAATGCTCGGATCCGCGACCACGCGCGCCGGATCGACGCCGATCGGCGAGGCGTAACCGGCCACCCAGCCCGCCGCCGACACTTCCTCGGGCAGCAGCGGACGCGCCTCCTGCGCGTCGAGCGCGTTGATCAGCTTCAGCTCGTTGACCTCCAGATCGCCGCGAATCACGGCGAAGATCGGCTCGTCATCGACGAGAAAGAACGCCGCCTTGGCCGTGTCGCGGGCGGGGATATCGAGGAACTCGGCCAGCGCGTCGATCGTGGCGACGCCAGGCGTGACGACCGGGGTCAGTTCGCCGTCGGAGCCGGCCGGCTCGCCGCGCGCGAACTCGGCTCGCTCCTGATTCGCTGCGTAGCCGCAGGACGGGCAGAGGACGATGTTGTCTTCGCCGATCTCGGTCAGGAAGATGAACTCCTCCGACTGTTTGCCGCCAATCGCGCCCGAGTCGGCCTGCACCGCCACCACAGGCACGCCGCAGCGGCGGTAGATGTTGTAGTAGGCCCGGCGCATCGCTTCGTAGCTGCGCTGAAACGCCGCGTCGTCGACATCGAAGGTGTAGGCGTCCTTCATGATGAACTCGCGCACGCGCACCAGCCCGCCGCGCGGCCTGGGCTCGTCGCGGAACTTGGTCTGCATCTGAAACACGCTCTGCGGCAGGTCGCGGTAGGACTGCACGACTTTGCGGAACAGGTCGGTGACCGACTCTTCGTGCGTCGGCGCGAGCACCATGGTTCGCTCGCGGCGATCCTGCAGGTTGAACAGGACGGGGCCGTACGAGTCGGCGCGGCCCGATTCTTCCCACAGCTCGCGCGGCTGGATGGCCGGCATGCGAAGCTCCTGCGAGCCGGCGGCCTCCATCTCCTCGCGCACGATCTGCTCGATCTTGCGCAGCGCGCGCCAGGCCGGGGGCAGGAACGAGTACACCCCGGCGGCGAGCTGGACGATCAGGCCGCTGCGCAGCAGGAGCTGATGGTTGGCGGAGTCGGCGTCGGCCGGCGCCTCGCGCAGGGTGCGGCCGAACAGACGCGACATCTTGGTAACAGGCATCTCAGCGCCCCAATGCGTTGGACGCCGCCGCAGGACACGGAGGCGCTGAGGCGACGATATCAGCGCCCGCGCCGGCCCAGGCGCTCGAATCGACGGTCCAGCCGCAACCGATCCCAGACGAAGAACCCCAGCCCGCACGCCAGCGCCGAACCGATTAGTGCGGCGATCATCGAGACGCCGATGCCGACCTCGTTGGTGATGCCGATCAGCGGGACCAGCAGCGCGCCGCCGACGCCGCCGGCGGCTGCCCAGGGCGCCGCCCATAGCGATCCGTGCGCCCGCCGCCGCAGGCTCAGGATGATCCAGCTCAGCGCCGAGATCGCCAGCCAGCTCGCGGCGAAGAGGATCAGCACGATCGCGTCGAACAGCACCCGTCAACGGTACGCTGCAAGTGTCCAGCCTGAACCGGGCGGAGGCGACACGATGACGGAGATGACGGAATCGATCGAGCTGACCGGTGCGTTGACCGGCGCGTTGCGCCGCAATCCGACGCGACCGGTGCGGGTCGGCAGTGTCACGATCGGCGGCGGCCATCCGATCGTCGTCCAGTCGATGGCCGCCACGCGGACCCAGGACGTCAACGCCACCGTGCGCCAGGTCAGGCTGCTCGAAGCGGCCGGCGCCGACCTCGTCCGCGTCGCGGTCGACTCGCGCCGCGACGTCGAGGCGTTGGCCGCTGTGCGCGAGCAGACCGCCGCGCCGCTCTCGGTCGATCTGCAGGAGAACTATCGGCTCTGCGTTCAGGTCGCGCCGCACGTGGACAAGATTCGCTACAACCCGGGGCATCTGCATCATCACGAGAAGGCGAAGTCCGTCCGCGGCAAGGTCGCCTTCATCGCCGAAACCGCCGCGCGGCACGATTGCGCGATCCGCGTCGGCGTCAACTGCGGGTCGATCGACCCGCGCATGCTGGAGCGCTATCCGGGCGACCACGTTTCCGCCATCGTCGCCTCGGCGTCCGAGCACTGCGGGCTGCTGGACGCGCTCGGCTTCGAGCGCTACGTGGTCTCGCTCAAGGACTCGGACTGGAGGCAGGTGGTCGAGGTCAATCAGCGGTTCGCGGCGGAGCGGCCGGACGTCCCGCTGCATCTGGGCGTGACCGAAGCGGGGATGCCGCCCGAGGGCGTGATCAAGACGCGGGTGGCCTTCGAGCAGCTGATCTCGCAGGGCATCGGCGACACGGTGCGCGTCTCGCTGACCGTGCCCTTCGACGACAAGGGCATGGAGATCGAGGCGGCGCGCGCGATCCTCGCCGACATCGCCGCCGGACGCTTCCGCTCCGTCCCGCCCCGCTTCGACGAAGGGCTGAACATCATCTCCTGTCCGTCCTGTTCGCGGGTCGAGAACGAGCGCTTCGTCGAACTCGCGCAGGACGTCAAGGCGATGACCGAGTACGCGTCGGCGTATGACGTGACAATCGCCGTGATGGGCTGCCGGGTCAACGGCCCCGGCGAGACCGACGACGCGGATCTGGGTCTGTGGTGCGGTCCGCTGGCGGTCAATCTCAAGCGCGGCGAGGCGTCGCTGGGGCACTACCCCTACGACGAGATCCTACCCCGCCTGAAGCGGGAGCTGGATGCGATCATCGCCGAGCGGGTGCGCTAGCCAGCGTTTGACGAGGGATCCCCGCCAAACGCCTCGCCGTCGAAGCGGTCGATGGTCGTGAAGCCGGCAACCGAGCCGCGCTTGAGCCGGGTCAGCTGCCTGACCGGCTTGCCGATCGGCAGGAACGCGGCGATCGCGTAGTGATCGGGCAGACCGAGGAGCGGTTTGAGCTCGGGTTCGTTGGCGATCGGGATCGTGGTCAGCGTGCCGCCGTAGCCTTCATTCCGCGCCATCAGCAACAGGCTCCAGACGAACGGATAGATCGACCCGCCGGAGATCACGCCGACGCGGTCCAGTTCCTTGTCGACGGACGCCACGACGCCGAGATCGACGCAGATCGCGAGCAGCAGCGGCGCCTCGATGTACGGATCCATCAACCGCCGCGGCGTGGGCAGGCTGGCGGCCGACTCGTCGGTCACCGACGACGGGAAGGCTGCGTTCCACGGCCCTTCGCCGGCCTGCTGCATGGCGACGTAGCGCTTGGCCGGCCGCTCGGCGGCCCGGGCGATCGCGGCGCGGATGTCGGGGTCGCGCACGATGATCACGCGCCAACCCTGACGGTTGCCGCCCGAAGGGGCGAAACGGGCGTGATCGAGCATCCGTTCGATCACCTCGTCCGGCACCGGATCGTCGGTGAACTGCCGCGCCGCGAAGGTGGTGCGGATGACCTCGGTGATCTCCATGACGACTCCTAGAGTGAAATGCAGCGGTACGTTCAGCGCCGCGATATCTGACGTCTCAACCTGCGCGGAGTCTACGTGAGCCTGCTCGAAGCGATTGTGCTTGCGATCGTGCAGGGGTTGACCGAGTTCCTGCCGGTCTCGTCCAGCGGACATCTGATCCTGGCTCGCTGGGTATTCGGCTGGGACGATCCAGGTCTGGTGTTCGACACCGCCGTGCACGTCGGCACCTTAGCCGCGATCCTGGTCGCCGTTCGCCGCCAGATCTGGGCGGCGCTGCGCGGGCTGCCCGCCGATTCCGGCCTGGTCGACGGCCTCAAACCCAGACGCCTGGTCTGGCTCGGTCTGCTGGGCACGATCCCGATCGTGATCGTCGGCGGCCTGCTCTACGACACACTGGAGTCGGAGCTGCGCAGCGCGACATCGGCGGGCGCGTTCCTGCTGCTGACCGGGATCATCCTCAAAGCCGCTCTGCGGCGCGCCGAGCGCGGCGCGGCGGCGAACGCAGCCGATCAGGACGAGGGCGCAACGCTGGCCGGGCTGTATCCGCGCAGCGCCATCGTCATTGGCATCGCCCAGAGCCTCGCGGTCGTGCCCGGCCTCTCGCGCGCCGGGCTCTGTATCGCGGCGGCGTTGAGCCTGGGGCACTCGCAGGAGGCGGCAGCGCGATGGGCGTTCTGGCTCTCGATCCCCGCCATCGCCGGGGCGGGGACGCTCGTCGCGGCGGCGATGTTTGACGACCATTCCGGCGCAGATGCCGATGTCATGATCGTCGGCGCGGTCGCCTCCTTTCTGGTGGCGCTCGCCGCGATTCGGGCGCTGCTCTGGCTCGCGCGCGGGCGGCGGCTCTGGCCGTTTCACGTCTACTGCTTCGCTATGGGCGGCGCGGTGCTGATCGCGCGTGCTGCGGGCGCCTGAAGCCAGACGCCGCAGACTGTCCTACGATGGGCGCAGCGACGCCGCGTCTCGCGGCACACGAAAGCGCGGTCGCCAATGTCCGGACGCCGAGAGTTCCGCAACCGCCTGCACGAACAGCTAGCCCGCCGCACGGCGCGCGACGCCTTCCGCGCCGCCTCGCCGGACGACCGGCCCGTCAGCGCGGCGTGCGAGCCCTGCGAGGCGGCGTTCGCGGGCGAGACTGAGGAAGCCTTGCGCGACGTGCTGGTCGAGCATTACAAGACGCCCGAGCATCGTATGGCGACGCAGCTGCCCATGCACAAGCAGCGGCAGGGCAACTAGCGCGCAGTCCCGCGTCACAACCCTCTACCCTGCCCTCACCGAGCGGCTCGGAACGCGCCTCGGGCGGAGCAGCAACCATGACCGCGGCGATCACTACTGCGCTGGATGGACTGCGCGTCCTCGACATCTCCGAGGGACTGGCCGCGCCGTTCGCGGCCAAGCTGCTGGGCGATCTCGGCGCGGACGTGATCAAGCTGGAGCCGCCCGAGGGCGACGCCGCGCGACGCCGCGGGCCGTTCGCCGACGGCGAAGACAGCGAAGCATCGGCGCCATTCCTGTACGCCAACACCTCCAAGCGCAGCGCGATCATCGACCTGTCCGACGCCTCGGACCTGGCGCTGCGCGCCCGACTGCTCGAGCGAGCCGACGTCGTGATCTCGCACGAGACCGAGCTGGCGCTGGCGGCGCGAGGCCTGGGCTACGAGCATCTGGCAGCGCGCAACCAGCGCGCCGTCCTGACGACCGTGAGCGGATTCGGCTCGCGCGGACCCTACGCCGACTGGCAATGGAACCATCTGGTCGCCGGCGCGCTGGGCGGCTTCACGCACCTCTGCGGACGCGACCATCGCGAGCCGCTGCAGGTAGGCGCGAAGATCACGGAGACGCTGGCGGGCGCGTACGCCGCCGTGGCGACGCTGATCGCGGCGCGCGCCGCGCGCGAAACCGGCCGCGGCGATCACGTCGACGTGTCGGTGCTCGAAGCCGCGGTCAACGCCTGCCTGCTGCTCGTCCAGCGCTACGACTACACCGGCGACCTCGGCGTTCGACGCGCCGACGTCGGCCCCGCGCCGTCGTTCATCCTGCCGACCTCGGACGGATACGTCGGCGCGAACGTGCTGACCCAGGCGCAGTGGGAGATGATGTGCCAGTTCTTCGGCCGGCCCGAGCTGATCGATGATCCGCTCTTTGCCGACGGCTGGTCGCGGATGGCCAACTCGCGCGAACTGGCCAACGAACTGGCCGACCAGACCCGCGCCCGCACATCCGAGGACATCTTCCATGAGGCGCAGAGCTGGCGCATCCCCTTCGGTCTGATCCCGGACATGGCTCAGCTGCTCAACCTGCTGCCGCATCGCGAGCGCGAGTTCTTCCACGAGTTCGAGCATCCGCGCGCCGGCCGGGTGCGGATGCCGGGCGTTCCCTGGTTATTCGACGGCGAGCGGCCGCGCGGGACGCGGCCGCCGCTGCTGGGCGAGCACGACGATGAAGTGCGTTCCGACGCCTGGGAGCGCGCGGACACTGCGCCGCAGTCTCCGCGGAACCGCTCCCGCCTGGCAGAGGAGAGCGGCGAGACAGCGCGGCGGCCGCTTGAGGGGCTGCGGGTGATCGACCTGTCGATGTTCATGTCCGGGCCGATGACCTCGATGATCTTCGCGGACGGCGGCGCGGAGGTGATCAAGATCGAGTCGGTGCAGCGCATTGACGGCTGGCGCGCCAGCGGCGCCGGCGAGGATCATTGGTGGGAATGGGCGCCGCAGTTCAACTGGGTCAATCGCAACAAGCACGGGATCACGCTCAACCTCAACGACCAGCGCGGCTCGGATGTCGTCCGCCATCTAGCGCGCGAGGCGGACATCCTGATCGAGAATTACACGCCGCGCGTGATGGGCAACTTCGGCCTGAGCTACGCGCAACTGCGCGAGATCAATCCCGAGCTGATCATGATCTCGATGCCCGGCTTCGGTCTGACCGGCGCGTGGTCGCACTACACCGCGTTCGCCAACACGACCGAGCAGATGTCGGGCTTGCCGCATCTGACCGGCTACGCCGACGACCAACCGATCTTCAGCGGCACCACCGGCGGCGATCCGCTGGCCGGGGTGATGGGCGCGCTGGCGCTGCTCTCGGCGCTGGAGCGCAAGCGCCGGCTCAACGACCGCGGCCAGCCGGGCGGCTGCCATATCGATCTGTCGCAAACCGAGACGGCCGCATCGTTCACCGGCGAGGCGGTCACCGCCTACGCGATCTCCGGCCGCGACCCCGGTCGCCGCGGCAACGATCACCCGCGCGTCGCCCCGCACAACACCTATCCCTGCCGCGACGGGCGCTGGATCGCGATCGCCTGCGAAACCGACGCCCAGTTCGCCGACCTGGCGCGGCTGATGGGGCGTCACGACTGGCTTGAGGCATACGCGGAGTTCGCCGATCGCCGGGACCACCGCGCCGCGATCGACGCGGCCATCGCCGCCTGGACCCGCGAACAGGATGCGAGCGTCCTGATGCGGGAACTGCAGGGACTGCGGATCGCCGCCGGCGCCGTCTATCACGGCCGCGACCTGCTGGAGGACCAACATCTGGCTGCGCGCGAGTTCTTCATCACCCAGCATCACACCTACGCCGGCGCGCGCCGCTATCCGTTGCAGCCCTATCGGTTCGCCCGCTGGGCCGGACCCGAGACCGATCGTCCCTCGCCCACACTGGGCCGCGATACCCGCGAGGTGCTGGCGCGCCTGACCTCGCTGAGCGAGGAGCAGATCGACCGGATGGAGGCGGACGACGTGATCGGTACGATTCCGCTCGCCGCGCGGGGCGACTAGCCTGACGGATAGTCGAGGTCGTCGAGTCCGCGAGCAACGAGCGCCCCGAGCCTCGGCCGTGACTCGACGCAGGGCGGATCAGACCCTTGCTCGCGGCAGGGGATGCAATCGGGGGTGTTCGCATGCGCTTGGCCAGTTTCGCCTTTGAAGACACCGCGCGGGTGGGCGTCGTGGTCGGCGACGAGATCGTCGACCTCTATCTCGCCGAACCCGAGGCGCCGACCGATATGTCCGAGTTTCTGGCGCTGGGCGAGGAAGGCCGCGTGATGGCCGAGGTCGCAACCGAGCGCGGCGGCAATCGGCGTCCGCTGTCCGATGTGACGCTGCTCGCGCCCGTGCCGCAACCGCAGAAATTCCTCGCGGTCGGGCTCAACTACGCCGACCACATCGCCGAAACCGGCGCTCAGACGCCGCGCAATCCGACCATCTTCACCAAACAGGTGAGCTGCGTGCAGCGTCCCGGCGGCGAAATCCAGATCCCGCGCGTATCGCGCATGGTGGATTACGAGGGCGAGCTGGGCATCGTCATCGGCCAGACCTGCCGCCGCGTCCCGGCCGCCGACGCCGCCTCGGTGATCGCCGGCTACACGATCGTCAACGATGTCTCGGTGCGCGATTTCCAGCGCCACACGCCGCAATTCACGATGGGCAAGTCCTTCGACACGCACGGACCCGTGGGGCCGTTGATCGTCACGCCCGACGAACTGGGCGACCCCCACACGCTCGACATCCAGACGCACGTCAACAGCGAGCTGCGCCAGGACTCGAACACGAAGCATCTGATCTTCAACTGCTACGACATCATCGAGTACGTCAGCCAGGCGATGACGCTGAGGCCGGGCGACATCATCGCCACCGGCACGCCCTCGGGCGTCGCCGCGGCGATGAATCCGCCTCGCTGGCTGGTCGCGGGGGATACGGTCAGCATCACGGTCTCGGGGATTGGCACGCTCACCAACACCTGCGCCGCCGAGCCCGAGCCGCCGCACGACGACGACCATCACTAGATAGAGCCATCATTGGGCGGAGAAGCAGCGCTATTCGGAGCGGAGCGCGTCGGCGACCGCGGGCCACATGCGGGCAAAGGCGGGGGTGCTGCCCGGCGGCGTGGGGCGGGCGCTGAAGAAGCGTCCGCCCGGTCTGGTATAGAGCTGGATCAGCGTGGGCCCGTCAGCTGCCAGCAGTTCGTCGATGGCGGCGTCGAAATCCTCGGCGTCGCCGAACGAGGCGGTTCGGGCGTAGCCGGCGCCGTCGGCCATCCTGACGAAATCGACCTGCTGCTGCGAGGGCAGCGGCTGCGAGCCGCTGGTCTCGTAGACGCCGTTGTGAATCACGATGTGCAGGAACCGCTTGGGCGCCGCGCCCGCGATCGTGCCCAGCGATCCGAGCTGCATCATCAACGAGCCGTCCCCGTCGATCACCCAGACGTCGCGCTGCGGCTGCGCCAGGGCCACGCCCAGCGCCAGCGTCGACGCGCCGCCCATAAATCCGATGCAGGCCAGGTTGAGGTCGTGCGGCGATTTCTCGCGCCAGACGCCGTTGGCGGTCATCGTGCCGACGACGACCTGGTTCTCGCGGCGGCGGGCGAGCACGTCGAGCGCCGCTTCCAGAGACATGCGACGGACATCGTCCCGCTGATCATGATGCTCGGTGTTGGTGTCGTCGCTCATCATCGCTCTCCAATCACGACGTCGGCGCGCCGACGAGCAGGGCGACAGGGCCGCCGCGCCGCTCGGCTTCGTCGAACGCGGCGGCGACATGGCGCAGATCTTCAGGTCCGTCGAGCAGATGAGAAGGGATGCCCAGCGTCTCGAGCAGCGGCTCGCACAGACGCACCATCGAGGAGCCGTCCTGGCGCGGGTCCAACTCGGGATCGCGGCCCAGCAGACCGATCAGGATCACGATCGGCAAGCGGCCGTCCAGGCCGAGGCCGCGCAGGTTGTTGACCGAGGCGTAGAGGCCGGCGTGCTGGATCTGCATCATCGGCCGCCGCCCGCCGATGATCAGCCCGGCCGAGACCGCGATCGCCTCGTCCTCGGTCGAGCAATGGACTGTGCGAATCTGCTCATCCGCCATCAGCAGGTCGAGCAGCGTACGCTGGTGCGTGTCGGGCACCAGCACCACATCCTGCACGCCCGCCTCGCGGATCACCGACAACAGCTGCTCCGCTGGGATCGACTGCGCCGTCATAGGCTGCCTCCAACCGAATCATCCGCTCAGCGCATGCGTAACCAGAGCAACCGCCGAACGCCATGAATGATACCGACGCCCGTCAAACGGCCGGCGCGGAAGCCGCTGAACTGCCCCACGAGAATCCGAACCGCCCGCGTGAGTACCACGGGGCGCGCACGGTTTTCGCGGGCGCGGGCGTCGTGATCGCCGTCGCCGCGGCGCTCTGGCTCACGCTGCTGCGGCCATCCAACGGCGGCGACGGCGGAGTCGTCGAGCTGCCCTATTGGCTTGCCGCGAGCGGTATGACGGTGGGCGCCGGCATCGGCCAGATCGCTCCCGACTTCGACCTGCAAACGCTGGACGGCGGACGCTTCCGCCTGTCCGACTGGCGCGGGCAGCCCGTGCTGATCAACTTCTGGGCTTCGTGGTGCGGACCCTGCCGCCGCGAGGTTCCCGCGCTGATTCGCGCCCAGGACGCGCACGGACAGCTTGGCTTGACCGTGGTCGGCGTGAACATCGAGGAGTCGGTATCGGTGGCGCGGGGCTTCGTCGACGAGTTCGCCGTCGGATACCCGATTCCGATGGACTTCGACGGAGCCGTCTTCCGCACCTATGGCGGCGGCGGGCCGAACGGGCCGCCGCGTTCGTTCTTCATCGATCCGGACGGCGTCATCAGGCGCGTCTGGGCCGGTCAGGCGCCGGACGAGATCGTCGAGGCGCACACCCAGGCGTTCGCCGAATCGTATGGAAGCGGCCGCGCCGGCCAGCTGCCGGGCGTCAAATCGCCGCCGCCGGTCGCGGGCGAAGCAGAGTTTGCGGTGGGCGTCGAAGTGGGCGCGATCGCGCCCGACCTGCTGCTGAACCAGCGGGCGGAACCCGATCGGTGGTGGCTGCTCAGCGACCTGCGGGGGCAGCCGATCACGATCGCGATCGCGCCGCCGGGCTGCATGCGCTGCGCCCGCGACCTCGGCTTGGCGCACGACACGACCGAGGGCGCGATCATCCTGCTGGGCGGCGACCTGAACGACGATCAGGAAACAGATCGACTGACGCTGCGCTGGTCGAGCGATGTCGGCCGCGTCTACGCGCCGCAGGGAGATTTACAGTTGATTCAGATAGACGCGCGCGGCGTGATCCGCGATATCTCCGAAAGGCTGGAGTAGTTGCAGTCCGCCGTCGATCTTTGTGGAGGAAGTGCGACATGGCCAAGTTTGACGCCGACCAGAACGTCCGCAACCTGCAGGACATCCCCGACGCGCAATTCGAGCGCATCGCCCACTGGCGCGACGAGCGCGCCGGACTCGAAGCGATCTGCGCCATCCACTCGACGGCGCGGGGGCCGGCGATCGGCGGCACGCGCTGGCAGCCCTACGAGAGCTTCGCGGCGGCGCTCGCCGATGTCCGCCGCCTGGCAGAGGCGATGACGCTCAAATCCTCCGCCGCGCAGCTGCCCTTCGGCGGCGGCAAGGCGGTGGTGATCGGCGATCCGTCGCAGAAGACGGACGCGCAGCTGCGCAGCTACGCTGCCTTCGTCGATCAGTTCCAGGGGCGCTATCTGACCACCACCGATGTGGGCACGACCACCGCGGAGATCGACCGGCTGGCGCAGTGGACGCCGTATGTCGTCGGGACGTCGGCAGCCCGCGGCGGCTCGGGCGACACCTCCGCGCTCACCGCGGTCACGGTGCTGAACGGCATCTACGCCAGCCTGGAAGCGCTGGACGGCGATCCCAGCCCGGCCGGGCGCACCATCGTGGTGGTCGGCGTTGGCAAGGTCGGCGCCAAAGTCGCCCGCTCGCTGGCGGCGGACGGAGCCAGGCTGCTCGTCGCCGACATTCGCGCCATCGCCGCGGGCGCGCTCGCGGCCGAGATCGGCGCGCGCACCGTGTCGGTCGAGGAGGCGTACACCACCCCCTGCGACCTGCTCTCGCCCAACGCGCTCGGCGGCGTCTTCGGCCCGGACACGATTCCAGCGTTGCAGTGCCGCGCGATCTGCGGCGGAGCCAACAACCAACTCGTCCACGATCCGGATGATGCCGCCCTGCTCGCGAAGCGCGGCATTCTCTACGCGCCCGACTACGTGGTCAACGCCGGCGGCGTGATCTCGGTCGCGCAGGAAGTCGCCGGCTGGAGCCACGCCGAGGCCGTCGAACACGCCGAGGGGGTATTCGAGACGACGCGCGAGATTTTCGAGCTGGCCGCGCGCCGCAGGATCACGACGGCGGAAGCCGCCCGCGAGTTCGCGCTGGCCCGGATTCCCGCGCCCGCGTCCTGACCGCTCAATATCGAGTCATTCGAGACCGCGATTCGATACCATGCGACAGGATCAGACATACGTACCGGCAGGAGCTCTGACATGTCCCTCGCCGTTCACGGCATTCCCGTCATCGACATCGACTCGCACTACACCGAGCCGCCCGATTTGTGGACCTCGCGCGCGCCGGCGAAGTATCGGGACGCCGTCCCGCACATCGTGATCAACGACGAGGGGCAACAGCGCTGGCAAGTGCTGGACGACATCGACTTCGGCCCGCCTGGATTCACGGTCGTGCGCGAAGATGGTCGGAAGGAATACGGCTCCATCTCGCTTGACAGCTTCGAGCAGATGTCGAAAGCTGCCACCGAGCCGAAGGCGCGGCTCAAGCTGCTGGACGAGCTCGGCGTCGCCCAGCAGATCGTCTATCCCAACGTGGCCGGGTTCGGTTCGCAAAATTTCGTCCGTATCGAGGACACCGAGCTGCGCAACGTCTGCTGCACGGTCTACAACGACGCCGTCGCCGAGTTCCAGGCGGAAGGTGAGGGACGCCTGTTCCCGCAGGGCCTGGTGCCGTTCTGGGACATCCCCGCCGCCGTCGCGGAATTGCAGCGGATTAAGGATCTCGGCATGACCGGGATCACGATGTGCGACACGCCGGAGGCATTCGGTCTGCCGCATCTGGGCGACGCGGCCTGGGATCCGTTCTGGGACGCCTGCCAGGACATGGGGATGCCGGTCAACTTCCACATCGGCGCCGGGGCCGGCGTGGCCGACAAGCTGATCTGGCCCGGTTACGGACCCCAGCGCCGCCTCGCCCTGACCTCGATCAGCCTGTTCATCACCAACTTCAAGGTGATCATGAACCTGATCTTTTCGGGTCTCTGCGAGCGCTACCCAACGCTCAACTTCGTCTCCGTCGAATCGGGCATCGGCTGGGTGCCGTTCCTGCTCGAGGCGATGGATTACCAGTTCGAGGAGACCGTCCCGACCGAGCGCGATGGTCTGACGATGAAGCCGTCGGAGTACTTCCGCCGCCAGATTTTCGCCTCGTTCTGGTTCGAGGATTTCGGTCCGCGCGCCACGATCTCGGCGATCGGCGAGGACAACGTGATGTTCGAGACCGACTTCCCGCATCCGACCTGTCTGTACCCCCGCGCGCAGGAGCACATCACCGAGGTGTTGACCGACCTGGACGAAGGCATCCGCGAGAAGGTGCTGCGCACCACCGCCGAGCGCATCTACCACCTGCCGCCGGCGCCAAGCTCGATTTACGAGAGCGCCGCAGCCGGCGGCTAGCGCAGCCGGTCGGAGGCAGTAGCCAGGGACGGAAGCTCAGATCGGAGGCCATCGAGATGCCCGGACGGCTGGACGGCAAGGTCGCGATCGTCACCGGCGGCGCCGCCGGCATGGGCGCGGCTGAGTGCCGACTGTTCGCCCGCGAGGGCGCGGCCGTGGTGATCGTCGATCTCGACGAGGAGAGCGGCCGCGGCGTTGAAGCGCAGATCCGTTCTGACGGCGGCGACGCATCCTTCTTCAGGATGGACGTGACCGCGGAAGAAGAATGGAACGCGCTGCTGACCTCGACCCTGGAATCGCACGGCGGTCGGCTCGACGTGCTGGTCAACAACGCCGGGCTGTCCTCGACCTCGGTGGAGGATCCCAACTCGACCGAGGGTTGGCATCGGATCATGGATGTCAACGCGACCGGCGTCTTTCTCGGCACCAAGCTGGGCTCGGCCGCGATGCTGGCGGCCGGCAACGGCGGCTCGATCGTCAACATCTCCTCGATCTACGGGTTCGTCGGCTCCGACGCCGGTCATCCCGCCTATCACGCGTCCAAAGCGGCCGTGCGCAATTTTTCCAAGGCGATGGCCGTGCGGCTGGGGCCGCAGGGCATCCGAGTCAACACGGTGCACCCCGGCTTCATGCCGCCGATGCGCTCGAGCGCGAACGTCTCCGAAGACGCGCGCGCACGACTGGTCCGCGCGATCCCGTTGCGGCGCACCGGCGAGGTCGACGAGGTCGCCAACGGCGTGCTCTTCCTCGCCTCCGACGAATCCTCCTACGTCACCGGCGCGGAACTGAAAATCGACGGCGGTTTCCTCGCCCGCTAGAACAAAGTCGGGAATGACGCGCGGTCGGGCGCGATCAACCCGCCAAACGGCGATACACTATCGTCAACATAGTTAGCGGTTATCTGGCGGGCGGCCAGAAGGAGGCGCTGCAATGCACCAGACCTTGTTGGACCTCTCGGCTCGGCGTTGGTTAGCGGGGATCGCGCTGCTGGCCGGACTGGCGGCGTTGGTCGTCTCGTTCGCCCCAACGTCCGTCGCCCAGGACGCGCAGGACACGCCCCCGCCGCCGCACTGGTTTTGGGGCAACGACGCCGACGCCTACGCCGGCGAGACGGTGCAGGCCGTCGACCAGGACGGCGTGGTGTTGGCAGTGGCGGAAGGAAGCGACAACGCCGTCAACTCCGTCGTGAGCGGAGCGGGCGAATGGTCGTACCAGATCAAGACCGATGAGGCGACGCTCGTCAGGTTCCGCATCACCACCAGCAGGGGCACGCTGGAGACGAGTTCCTTCCCCGTCTCCTCGGTCGGGCTTACCCAGGTGCCAATTGCCGACTTCCGCTCCGTCGCCGCGCCAAGCGAGACGAAAGAGATCAATGTCATCGCCCGTTTGCACCCGACCCGCGAGTCGCGCACGCTCGAGTTCAACATTCGCGTCGGCGGCGTCGATGTCGACCCGCCGCCGAGCCGCCGTTACCTGGGGCCGAGCCTGGCCTACAACCGTTGGCTGCAGAGTTCGCCGATCGACGCCGGCGACGGATACACCGTGCGCGTGATCGCCTGCAAGCAGAACGACGACGATGTCATCTTCGGCGTGCGCGTCGAAGGCCACGACGACATCATCCCGCGGCAGCGACGCCTGGCGACCTCGATCACGCACAACCGCTGGCTGCGCAGCAGCCTGATTGAGATCCCGATGCCGGGCGACAGCGAGGACGTCGTTCGCCTGCGCGAGGACGAGGGTTGCACCGGAGGCGGCCTGGGCTGATCGATCGCGCTGTCTCTGAACTGTCCCGCCGGCAGTCGAGCCCGCGGCCAAGATGGTTGCGGGCTCGATTGTCGTCTCAGGCCACTCAACGCTTCTGCCCCTCGCTTCGGACAGAGGGATGCGCGGCTGGAGCGATCAGCGCGGCAGCGCGGTGCGCCAGGGCTTGCAGCGGCGCCCGCCGCTTGGCCGGCAGACGCAGCATCAGGCAGAGCAGCGCCGACGCCGCCCAGAACACGGCGCAGGTGTAGAACGCGTAGTCATAGGTGCCGATCAGGTCGTACGACAACGCCACCGCCAGCGGCGTGATCGCGTTGATCCCCATCGCGATCGGAAAGCCGATGCTGCGCACCGCGCCCAGATAGCGCCGGCCGAAATACTCGGCCCAGAACATGTCCTGGATCGGGATGTTGCCGCCGATCCCGAAGCCCATCACCGCCAGCGCGCCGGCGATCAGCGCCCAGTCGCCCGTCGGCGCAGCCTGAATCACCAGCACGAATCCAGCCGCGCCCAGCATGAACGAGATGAAACCCACCGTGCGGGTGTCGAACCTGTCGAGCAGCCAGCCCCAGGGCGGCTTGGTCAGCATCGAGAGCAGCGAAAACATCGCCACCGCCCGCGCCGCCTCGCCGGAGCTGAACCCATACTCACGCAGGAACAGAACGCCGTTCAGCAGGATCGCGAAGATGCCGACCACCGAGATGCCGAAGATCAGCACGATCAGGTAAAACGCCCTGGTGCGCAGCGCCTCGCGCCGCGTCAGCGAGGTCTCAGCATCGCGGTCGGCCTCCGCAATCTGCTCGCGCGTCAGCTGCGCCGTGCCGCCGTCGGGCACCATCCCGTAGTCCTCGGGACGCCGCCGCATCAGCAGCGCCGATGGAATCAGAATGCCGGCGCAGCAGATGGCGAGCACGATCCAGGCCGCGCGCCAGCCCAGCGGCTCGATCAGGTAATCGGCGGTGAACGCGGGCCAGAAGAACCCGGCCATCGAGACGCCCATCGACGTCCAGCCCAACGCCTGCCCGCGCCTGATCACGAACCATTTGGAGACCGTGATCGAAACGATCAGAAATCCCGCCACCGACGCCGAGGTAACCAGAAACATGCCGCGAACCAGCAGGAAGTGCCAGTACTCCTGCACCTGGCTCATCACGACCAGCGCCGGCACGCAGACCGCCGTCGCGATCAGCATGATCGGCCGCGCGCCGAACCGCTCGATCCGCGATCCGATCAGCAGGCCGATGATCATCAGCAGCCCCTGGCCCAACGAATCGGCGGCGAAGAACTGCGTCCGCGACCAACCGAACTCCGCGATGAACTCAGGGGCGAACACCGCGACGACCGATGTCTGCACGCCCACGGTCGCAAACTGCGCCATGAACGCAGCCGCCACGACCACCCAGCCGTAGAACAGCGGTCGGCGCAGGATGGTCATGGATTACCGAGTCAAGCTGCGAAGGCGCAGCATGAGCGCCGGGCGCAGGCGGTTACGGCGACGGCGTCTCGATGCCGAGCGCGTCGAACATGCGCTGCATGTTCTCGCCGAACTCATCCTGGCGCGGGCGTCCGAGCGTGAGGCCGCCGTCGACGACCAGCGCATGGCCGGTGACGAAGCTGGAGTCGTCGCTCGACAGCCAGAGCGCGGCGTGCGCGATGTCCGACGGCCGACCCGAGCGGCGGATCGGCTGCGCCTGACCCATCACCTGCGCCATCGGCTCGACCGTCCGGTCGGCGTCCTCCGACGACAGCCCCAGCGCCTTGCCGAAGATCGGCGTCGCGATCCCGCCGGGGCAGATGCAGTTGACGCGGATGTGGTGCTCGCCCAGCTCGTAGGCGGCGATCTTCGTCAGATGCACCACCGCGCCCTTGGCGACGCTGTAGACGGCCGGTCCGTTGCCCGCGCCGATGCCTGCGATCGAGGCGGTGCTGACGATCGAGCCGCCCTCGCCCTGCGCCTGCATCGCCCGCGCCGCGTGCTTGATGCCGAAGAACACGCCCTTGAGCAAGCCGTCCATCGTCTGGTCGTATTCTGCCTCTGCCACCTCCGTGACCCCGCCCAGCGCGCCCGCGTAGCCGGCGTTGTTGAACATCGCGTCGATCCGACCGAACCGATCAACCGCCTGCGCGACCGCGCCCTGCACCTGCGCCTCGATCGAGACATCGGCGCGCACATAGGTCGTGTCGCCGCCAATCGACTCGACCAGCGCCTGTCCGCGCTCGTCCTGGATGTCGGCCACGACAACGCGCGCGCCCTGCTCCGCGAACAACCGCACCGTTCCCTCGCCGATGCCGCTTGCGCCGCCCGTAATCACCGCCACTTTGCCGTCGATTCGTCCAGCCATAACCGCGCTCCTTCCCCGATCAAGATCGCTTCGCGTCTGCGTAGGATAGGCGCGATGCGATCGGCGGCGGGCACCGCCGCCAATCTGTAGACTGCCCGCGCCGCAAACCTGTGCAGCAGGCTGTGTTGAGGAGAGCGCCATGGTCGACCGATTGCAGAACAAAGTCGCGCTGATCACCGGCGGCGCGCGCGGACAGGGTGCCGCCGAGGCCGAGCTGTTCGCCGCCGAGGGGGCGCAGGTCGTGATCGCCGACGTGCTCGACGCCGACGGCGCCGACACCGCCGATCGCATCGGCCCCGCGGCCAGCTATCGGCATCTGGACGTGACCGACGAGGACGCCTGGCACGCGCTCGTCGCCGAGATCGTCGAGCAGCACGGCCGACTCGACGCGCTCGTCAACAACGCCGGCATCTACCGCAACGCGCCGATCGTCGAGATGACGCAGGACGTGTACCGCCAGGTGATCGAGATCAATCAGATCGGCGTCTGGCTGGGGATGAAGGCGGTCGGGCCGCAGATGATCGCCCAGCAGTCCGGCTCGGTGGTGAACATCTCATCGACCGCCGGCTTCCGCGGCGGACCCGGCTCGGTCGCCTACACGGCCAGCAAGTTCGCGGTGCGCGGCATGACCAAGGTCGCCGCGCGCGAGTGGGGGCGCTACAACGTTCGCGTCAACAGCATCCATCCGGGGCCCATCGACACGATGATGCTGCACCAGGTGCCCGGCTTCGAGGCCGACAGCGAGCGCTTCCTCCGCAACACCCCGCTCAGGCGAGCCGCGGATCCGTCGGAGGTCGCGTACCTGGCGCTCTATCTGGCCTCCGACGAGTCCAGCTTCAGCACCGGGTCGGAGTTCGTCGTCGACGGCGGCGGTCTGGCCTAACCCGCGCCCATCGCAACCGATCAGGCCAGCAGCTGGCGGCTCAGGTCGGCGAAATCGGTTGCGTTGACGGTGAAGGACGGATCGGGCGACAGATCGGGGTCGTTGCCCGCGCCGCGCTCGCCGACGATCGGCACGTAGGCCGTGGGCATGCCGGCCCGCGCGGCCGCCTGCAGGTCGCCCTTGTGGGCAGCGCACATCATCACCTGCGAGATGTCGAGGCCCAGATAGCGGGCGCTGGCCTGGTACGCCTCGGGCTCCGGCTTGTAGTGACCCAGGAACTCGCAGCTCAGGATGCCGTCCCAGCTGATCCCGTTGCGCTTGCTGCAATCGACCGCGATCGCCCACGACATCACCGTCAGCACGGTCACTCTGTAGCGCGAGCGCAGCGACTCCAGACACTCGGCGGCGCCCGGCCAGGCCCGCAACCGATGCCAGACCTGGTTCAGCTCGTCGCGCTGGTTCATGTCGAGCCGAAGCTGCGGGTGCGCCTCCAGCACCTCGTCGAGCACGCGGCGATGCAGCTGATCGGCGTTGAGCCAGGGCAGGTCGCCGCGACGCACCAGCTGCAGCCGCTTGAACATCGTGAAGCGCCACATGTTGGTGAACGCGGCCGCGTCGATCTCGACGCCCTGCGCGTCGGCGAGCGCCGAGACCTCGTCGCGAATCGTGTGATGCCAGTCGAAGATCGTCCCGCCGATGTCCCAGGCCAGCGCCTGCACATTGCTCAGGTCGGTGCTCAGGTCAGTGCTGAGATCGGTCATCTCGCGTCCTCCCGTCCGAGCCTCAAGGCTAGCCGACCGACCTCACTCACTGACTGCCGCCAATCGTTCCCGCACCGCGGGCAGCACCTCGCGCGCGACCCGTACCGTGTAGCCCGATTCCGAATCGTCCGGCGAGGGCGGATTCGGAATCGGATGCAGGACGACGTGTTCGAACTCGATCCCGGCCGACGCCGCCCCGGCCAGCACGCCGACCAGCTGCTCGACCACATCCGCCGCCGCGCCGCGCAGAGCGAATGCATCCGCGTGCGCCTGGGTCAGGAAATCGACCGCCCGGCCCGCCTTGAGCAGATCGGGGTCGTGATGGAAATCGGGCCAGACGCCGCGCTCGCGCTTGAGCGCCTCGGGATCGAGCCCGTCCCAGCGCAGCCCACTTGGCTCGAACAGCATCGGCGAGTATTCGTAGTAGCCCGCCGCCATCGCCTTGCCCATCGTCAACGCCTCCTGCGGATCATCAACCAGCACCGTGTGGAAGATGATCCCCAGCGGGACCGAGAGCGGGTCGCGCCCCGCCGCGTCCGCGCCGGCGCGGATGCGGCGCACCGTGTCGGCAATGGTCGCGGGGTGCGCGCCGACGCGGATGAAGACGCCGTCGGCGACCCGTCCGCCCATCTCCAGCGTGCGCGGGCCGCCGGCCGTCAACCAGATCGGCGCCGGCCGGTGAAACGGCAGCCAGGCGGGGCGCTCGGCGCCGACCTCAACCTGCTCGCCCGCCAGCAGGCGGCGCATCAGGACGATGGCGTCCTCCATCTCGGCGACGCGCGCCGGACGCAGTCCGCTCAGCCGCACCGCCGTGTCGCCGGCCCCAAAGCCGAGCGCGATCCGTCCGGGCGCGAGCTCGTCGATGGTCGAAATCGACGACGCCGTCACCGTCGGATGCCGTGTGATCGGATTGACCAACAGCGTGCCCAGCCCGATCGAGTCGGTCGCCTGCGACGCCGCCGCGAGCAGCACGTAGGTATCGCGCCGCCGCAGCTGCGAGTCGGGCAGCCAGAGGCAATCCCAGCCCAGCGCCTCAATCCGCGCCGCATCAGCCGCGAACCGCGCCACCGACTCGGCATCCTGTCGGTTAATCCCAAACTTGGGCGTCCGCATGGGCTCGTCTCCAGAATCTTCAGCCATTCCGCAACGGTTTGGTCGGCTATGGTACGCGGCCCGAACCGAGCGCCGCGCCGCGAGAGGAATACGCTATGCCCCGCTACCGATACGACGGTGAAATCGTCGATGCCGTCCGCTACCAGCCCGGCCACGGCGGCCACGTCATCCACCGTCTCAGTGAGAACGGCATCAGCTGCATCCACCTGCAACCGGACACCGAGGCGATCTCCATCTTCGACGACAGCGGAATGATCGACATCGAGGACCCGCGCCACGATTTCGCCGCCGCCGAGGCCATGATCCATCCCGGCGACTGGATCGTCTGGCGCGGTCCATTCGACCTGGCGATCGTGTCGAGTCGAGTGTTTGAGGCTGATTATGTTGCGATCGGCTAATCACGTCGATGCAGGTCGCGGCCAAACCCGGATCACTGCGTCCGCTAAGCGCAGGGCTCGGAATCGGATCGACTCTTCGTCCCAGCCACTCTCTGAGTGGTTCAAAAAATCCTTGTTCAGAGACAATGTGCTATGTGCATCCAAAGCTTCGCGTTTCTCTGCCAGCGATCCGTTTGAGAGCGACGAATTAAGACTCTTAGTCACTAGCGTCAGGTTACCCAATGTCTGAATAAGCTGATCGCGCCTCGCAGCCGGATCAAGTTCAGGATCGTCCGTGCTCTCTGGGTCGTCCCATTTGCTTCGCCATGCCTGAGGCATAATCCTCTCGACAGACAGCCTGCCCGATAAAGGTCCGGCGTCAGAAAAAGGACTCCGCAATTCCATTTCTATCCCCTCCAGCAGGACACGTAATCGCTTTTTGGAAAACGAACTATAGAGTTGATTCAGCATGGCAGCCTGTCGAATATCATCGTCAGTTGGCCAGCGCCATCGATCATTTTGTTGGTCTAGGTTAAGTAAGTATGCAACAAGCACTGAATCCCATTCCATGCTTTTATCACTGTTGAGCCATCTGAGAGCACCGATAGACGCATCATAGTATCCACGAGATGTAAGGCCGCAAAGCTGTCGTCGAACAAAATAACTCTCCAAAACAGAAAGGGTCTGATCAAATAATGAGTCTGCTAGTTCCGCCATGAGAACACGTAGCAGAAGCGGCGTCAACGCGCTAGTGGCCATAGCATCATAGCGATGTAAAAAAACTCCATACCGATCTGCCCGATCGCGGTATTCGTCAATATCGCGATAATTTTCAGCGGCTCGTATCATATCATAAGCAACTGAAATGGCATCTCCTTGCTTGTTTTCTCTGATGTAACGCTCAATTTGTTGATATGTCCTGCGCGGCCTTGAATCAATCGGCTCCGCCTTACGCATTATCATCCACTGGTTAAGGAAAAGATCGACTTTGGCTTTCGGCGCCCCACCTCCGACACGCATTTGCTCAACCCAATAGTCATCTTCAAAGTAATCCAAAATGTCCCCTTGGATCGTATCAGCACTTATACCAGCAACTTGCCCTTGGTTAAGCACAAGATTCTTGGTCAGGTCCCAGTCCGTAAGCGGAGTGCCGCGTGCGTTCAGTGTTTCAAAAATCAAATGCTCATCATCCGCGTTCGCAAGGCTGATGACAACCATCTTGACATGATCGCCTACAGCGCGCTCAAGTGCACGCACTCTATCAGTGGTATTGATACCTGGTCCTTCAAGCCACACTGCAACTTCACCCAAAAAGTACTTGCGCGCTTCTAAAATCAGTTTCTTTTTCCCTTTGCCAGAACCTAGATCAAGACGTGACATAGCTGTTTGAAAATCTTCTTGATCTGCGGCATTTGCTTGCACTTTGAAAGTGAGAGCCGAATTGCCATCTATGAACTCATCTCCGTTGCGGATTAGATGCCCAATGCGCTTAGCTGCTAACGGAACGTGACCTTCAACGACTTCCTTAATTGCACTAAGGAGTAGCTGGAATGTGATGAGCCGCTGCTGGCCATCGATCAGACTACGAATCTCTACCTCTTCCTCTTCCTCTTCATGCTGAACAACGACTGCACCCAGGAAGTGATCGGCCGGATGAGACTGATCAACCGGACCCACGGGACCGACGTCGTCGCCCAAGCACTTCTCGGCTACATCCCGAACATCGTTCCAAAGCGGCTCCCATTGATCGTCTTTCGTCCAAACGTACCGCCTCTGAAATTGCGGAACTCGGTAGACGATGTTCGGCTCGAACAGCTTTTTCACACTTCTCAGATTGACCTGCATCACTACGCCTCCGGTCGCTACGCTCGGCTCTGCGCGCAGTCTAGACACGATTCCGGAGAAAGGCCAGAGATCAGGCCAGACCCGCACTAGGCGCAATTAGCGGGCTATCCTGCCCTCCGATACCATTGACCGACAGCAGCGGCCCGCACCGAGCGGGCGCTGCGGGGGGAGTTGCCGATGGTCAGCCGTTCGCCACTGATTCTGCCTGCGGGCGCTGTCCAGGCGCCGATGCCGACCTCGGCCGGGCCGCCGTTCGACCGCGAGTTCTTTGAGACCGTCCTGCCGCAGGCGATCCAGTCTTACTGCACGCAGGTCGCCTGCACGATGCCGCTTGTACAGGTGTTCACCGTCGACGGCCTGCGCCACTACATCCGCGGCATCTCCGGCGTCACCGACCAGTGGGTCGCCCTGCACACGCAGGAGGAGCTGAACGAGCAGCCGATCCAGGTGTTCGTCCCGTACGCGACCGTGATGCGGGTCGAGATTCACCCGGATCTGAGCCCTGACCTGCGCCGCTTCGGCTTCCTCACCGCCGAGATCGGCGCGGATGCTGAGGCAGACGAGTCGGACGACGACTCAGAGGGCTAAATCGCGTTCGCCTCGTGCGGGGTGACGATGATCTTGCAGTGCGCCTCGGGATTGCTCAGCGTCTCGAACGCACCCTCGACGCCGTCCAGACCGACCCTGCCGGTGATGATCGGCGAGGGATTGATGGCGCCGGAGGCGATGGCGTCGAGCGTCTCGGCGAACTCGTCGGGCGTGTAGCCGAGCACGAACTTGAGCTGCAGCTCCTTCTCGATCCCTGACATGGGCACGATCGTGTCCTCCTGCATGCAGACGCCGACGACCACGATGCGCGCGCCGCGGCCGGGCGCCTCGCGCATCGCCATCGCGATGCTGCCGCGCACGCCGATCGCGTCGAAGATCACGACCTCGCCGCCGTCCTGATAGCCCTGCGCCCGCAGCGCCTCGACCGGCGGCGTCTCGCGCGGGTTGACCACGATGTCGGCGCCCATCACGCCCGCCAGCTCGCGGCGGCGGGGCGAGAGGTCGGAGGCGATGATCGCGCCCGCGCCCTCGTTGCGCAGACTGGCGATGGTCGCCAGGCCGACCGGCCCGCAGCCGTAGACCACGGCCGGCTCGCCGCCGGCGAACCGGCCCGCGCGCACCGCGTGCAGACCCACCGCCATCGGCTCGGTCGTCGCGGCCGCCTCGGTCGATACGTGGTCGGGCACCGGCAGCGTCATCGCGGCGTCGAGCAGCATGTATTCGCTGTACGCGCCCGTATAGATATTGCTGTACGCGCCTTTGGACGGCACCGATGTAATCCGCGCCCCGATCGGCGCGGTCGGCGGCGTGTTCGGCCCGTAGCCCACGACCTCGCAGCAGAACTCGTGCCCCATCACGATGTCTTTGGAGAAGTCGGGCGCGAACTGCGCATTGCCAGACTGCGATGAGCCGCGCATCATTTCCTCGCCGTAGAGCATGAAGTGCAGGTCCGACCCGCAGATGCCGCAGGCGAGGTTCTTGACCAGGACTTCCCCCTCAGCCGGCTCGGGCTGGGGGATATCGACGATCCGGAGTTGTCCACTGCGCGCCGCGACTGCCCTCATGGTTGGTTCCTCTCCAGCGTCCTGCCTGTTGCGGCGCAGACTAGCGGCTCGCCCGCGCCGCGGATCGGGCGCGCGGCGTCACCTCCGTCATGCCCGGCTTGCCTGGGAATCTCGTCTGCCGACCCAGCCGCAGGAACGAGATTCCCGCGCGGAGGTGCGGGCGTTAGTCGGCTTCTTCGTTGAGCCAGGACATCATCCCGCGCAGTTCGGCGCCGACCGTCTCACTGGGATGGCGCGCGGCGCGGGCGCGGAGC
Source organism: Dehalococcoidia bacterium (assembly GCA_965205105.1). Classification (GTDB taxonomy): domain Bacteria; phylum Chloroflexota; class Dehalococcoidia; order Bin125; family Bin125; genus Bin125. Next base: position 2,410,244 of record OZ242034.1, on the reverse strand, counting down.
TTGTCGAAGCCTGGTCGCCCGGTCTGGTTCTCCATGATCCATTCGCGCGCGAACGTGCCGTCCTGGATATCGGACAGGATCTGCTTCATGCGCTGCTTGACCGAGTCATCGACGATCTTCGGGCCGCGCGTGAGGTCGCCGTACTCGGCCGTGTCGGAGACCGAGTAGCGCATGTTGGCGAAGCCGCCCTCGTAGATCAGGTCGACGATCAGCTTGACCTCGTGGATCGTCTCGAAATACGCCGACTCGGGCTGATAGCCGGCCTCGACCAGGGTCTCGAAGCCCGCCTGCATCAGCGCCGTGATGCCGCCGCAGAGCACCGACTGCTCGCCGAACAGGTCGGTCTCCGTCTCTTCGAGAAAGGTGGTCTCCAGCACGCCGGCGCGGGTGCCGCCGATGCCCTTGGCGTATGCCAGCGCAACCTCCTTGGCGGTCTCGGACGCGTCCTGGTGGATCGCCAGCAGGGCCGGCACGCCGCCGCCCTCCTCAAACACGCGGCGCACCAGGTGGCCGGGCCCCTTGGGCGCGATCATCGTCACGTCCACCTCGGGCGGGGGCGTCACCTGGTTGAAGTGGATCGCGAAGCCGTGCGCGAACATCAGCGTCTTGCCTTCGGTCATCGAGGGGGCGATGTGCTGGTCGTAAATCTGCTTCTGCACGTGATCCGGGGTCAGCACCATGACGATGTCGGCCGCGGCGGCGGCGTTCGCCACCTCGTCGACCTGGAGCCCCGAGTCCTGCACCTTGGTCCAGCTGCGCGAGCCGGGGTAGAGGCCGACGACCACGTCGCAGCCGGAATCGCGCAGGTTCAGCGCGTGCGCGTGCCCCTGCGATCCAAACCCGATCACGGCGATCTTCTTGTCCCTGAGCAAATCCAGGTCGGCGTCGGCGTCGTAGTACATCTGGGCGGGCATACCGGTCTCCTGCAGTTGATTGTGAAAGGCGCGCGTCTCGCCTGAGTGTAGGCGCGGTTGGCGTTGCGGGCAGTCAGCGCCGTCGCTGAGCGGCCGGATCGGGCGCGGCGGCTAATCGCTGGCGAAGGGCAGCGCGCCATCCGGGCGGCGGCCCAGCATCGCCCGAACAGCGGCTGCGGCCTGTTGGGAGTCGGAGATCGCGGGCGGCCTGGTCGTCTGAACCCCGCGGCGCATCGCGACCCGTCCAGTGCGGACCATCTCGAGGATGCCGAACTGCTCGAACAGCTCCACCGCCGCGTCGACCTTGCCTTCATCGCCGAGCACCTGCACGATCAGCTCGTCGGGGTAGATGTCGACCACGTCGGCGCGGAACACTTCGACGATGTCGAGCACCTCGCGGCGATTGAAGTTGGTCGCCGACACCTTGATCAGCGCCAGTTCGCGGTCGACCATCGGCGTGTAGGTGATGTCCTGCACCGAGACGACATCGATCAGCTTGAACAGCTGACGGCAGACCTGGTCGACCTGGTGATCGTCGCCGTCGACGACGATCGTCATACGGCTCAGGCCCGGCTCTTCGCAATGTCCGACGGTGAGCGACTCGATATTGAACCCGCGGCGGCGGAACAGCGAGGCGACTCGAGCCAGCACGCCCGGGCGATCCTCGACGTGGGCGACGATGGTATTGCGGGAAGCCATGCAGTCTGTCTCCTCTGCGTTGCTGGCACTCGACTCATTGGCTAGAGGTCAGAAGCCGACTCGATGGTCTCCGAGAGCGCCGCGCCGGCCGGCACCATCGGCCAGACGTTCTCTTCGCGTTCGAGCTGGAAGTCGATCACGACGGGTCCGTCATAGCCCTCGATATCGCGCAGCACCTGCATCGCTTCGGCTCGCGTGCCGGCGCGCAGACCCTTGACCCCGTACGCCTCGGCCAGCTTGACGAAATCGGGCTGGCCCAGGTCGACCGAGTGGTAATTGTGCTCGTAGAACAGTTCCTGCCACTGACGCACCATGCCCAGGAAACCGTTGTTGAAGATCGCCAGCCGCACCGGCAGGTTGTGGTCTTTGATCGTCTGCAGCTCCTGCGAGGTCATCTGGAAGCCGCCGTCGCCGCAGATCGACCAGATCGGCTCGTCCTGCGCGAACTGCGCGCCCATCGCGGCGGGGATTTCGTAGCCCATCGTGCCCAGACCGCCCGATGTCACCCACTGCCGCTTCTTCGTGTACGGGTAGTACTGCGCCGCCCACATCTGGTGCTGTCCGACGCCGGTGACGATCGTCGATCGACCCTGCGTCGCCTCAGCCAGCGCCTGAACCAGCCAGGGGCCGCTGAGGCTGACGCCCTCTTCGACGTAATCGGTCGGGTGCTGAGCCATCAGCTGGTCGATCTCGGCGCGCCATTCCGGGTGCGAGCTGGGTTGGATCTGCGGCAGCAGCCGGGTCAGCGTTTCCTTGACGTCGCCGTTGACAGGCGCGTGCGTGGTGAAGTTCTTGCCGATCTCGGCCGGGTCGATGTCGATGTGGACGATCTTCGCGTCGGGGTTGAAGTCGCTGAAGCGGCCCATCGCGCGGTCGTCGAAGCGCATGCCGACGCCGATCACCACATCGGCGCGGTCGGCGGCCATGTTGGCGTAGAAGTGGCCGTGCATGCCGAGGAAGCCGTAGGAGAGCTCGTGATCCTCGGGCATGCCGGAGATGCCCAGCAGCGTCGTCAGCACCGGCGCGTCGGCTCGCTCGGCGAACTCGACCAGCTCGGCCTGCGCCTCCGACTGCACCACGCCGTGCCCGGCGATGATGATCGGCTTCGAGGCCGCATTGATCGTCTCCGCCGCCCGATCGACCTCCTCCTCGCGGGGGACGTCCATGATCGGGTAGCCGCGCAGCGAGACGCCCTGCGGATATCCATCCCACTCGGCTTCTTCGATGAAGACGTCCTTGGGGATGTCGACCAGCACCGGCCCTTTGCGGCCGGTCGAGGCGATGTGGAAGGCTTCCTTGACCGCGGGCGCGATTTCGGAGGCGCGCATCAGCAGGTAGTTGTGCTTGGTGATCGGCAGGGTGATGCCGGTAATGTCGGCTTCCTGAAAGCCGTCGCGGCCGATCAGGTCGCGGGCGACGTTGCCGGTCAGCACGACCATCGGCACCGAGTCCATGTAGGCGGTCGTGATTCCAGTCACCAGATTGGTCGCGCCGGGGCCCGACGTGGCCAGGCAGACGCCGGTGCGGCCGGCGACGCGGGCGTAACCGTCGGCGGCGTGGGCGGCGGCCTGCTCGTGCCGGACGAGCACGTGCTTGATGTCGGGGTACTCGCCCAGCGTGTTATAGAGCGGCAGGACGACGCCGCCCGGGTAGCCGAAGAACACTTCGACCCCCTCCGCGCGCAGGCATTCCATCAGGATTCGGGCGCCGGTCAGACGCATGGCGGTCTCCTCAGGCATGGCTTCGGCTCAAACTTCGAGCCTTGTGCGCTCAGTGCACTCACGATATTCGCTGAGCAAGTCGTTGGCTTCCGTGTCGGTCAGGGCGGAGCGAGGGATCGTGCGGCGCGTTGCGGTTGTTGAGGGTTCGGCGGCGGCGCTGGCTTCGCACCGTGCGTTGAGCGCCGAACGCTCAGACGCGAAGCGCGCGGCCGCCCGATACAAGGACCGGTAGCCAAAGCGGACCTGCCCAACGGGCGCGCGGCGCAGACATCCGCGCGGCGCCCGGACAGGGCATGCCGCGGATCGTGCTGGGCGCGGATTCGCTCGTGATGATCATGATCAGGTTCAAGCCTACTACGCCGCGCGCGGGTCGTCTTGCGCCCCGATTGTGTACGCGGCCGCGGTCGGGCTCACACGACTCAGACGCCCGCCCGGGCGGCCTCGATCACCTTCAGCTCATAGGCCTGCTCCAGCTCGGGGTAGTCGAAATAGCGCTCGCGCAGCAGCTTGTTGATCTCGCGCGCGGGAAAGAAGCGACGCGCCCATTCCGTGTCCGCCGACAGGTCCTGCGGCTCGCCGGCGTCGGCCATCACGATCATCTCGTAGCGCCGCGATCCGGGTTCCGCCTTGTCCTGCAATTCCTTGGCGGTCATCTGAATCCGCGTGTGCTGCCTCCAGTCGACAATCGGCGTCTGCCAAGTTTCCAGCATCGCCGACGAAATCGTTTGCGTCAGCGCGGATCGCCGCGCGTCCTGATCCGATTCCGCGTCCAGCGGTTCGGGGCGGGGCTCGATCTCGAACTCGAGGATCGGCAGCACCCAAGGCTGATGACGATCGCCGTGCCGGACGACCAGGCAACGGTCAGCGCGCATCACGATCAGGAAGATGCGCTCGACCAGGTCCGGCTCGGGCAGCTCCTCGGTCTGGTCGCGGTATTGCAGGTACGCCTCGTCGACCAGCTTTTCCTGCCGCCAGACTCGGCGGCGGGGTTTGGGAATGCTCTTCATCACCGAGGCGGGATCCATCGCCATCGGATCGCCCATTGGGTGTTCGCCAAAGACCATGCTGTCGCTCTTTCCGCCTGATCCTCAGTCCGCCGACGCCTCCGCGTGCGGCGATTCCGCCGTCCAGACATTCCGGCCGCGTTCGCCGAGGCTCAACCGGCCGACGCCGGGGAACGGATTGTGGACGGCCATCAACAGCGAGCGTTTCTCGATCGCCTCGGCGATCAGCCGCTTCTTGGTCTCCAGATTGACCAACGGCAGCACATCGAACGCCGACAGCCAGGCGACCCGCTCCAGCTGCACCTGATGCTGGATCATGTCGCCCAGATAGACCGCCGATTCGCCGCCGTTGGCGATCACCACCGAGGCGTGGTCGGCTGTATGCCCGGGCGTCTCGATCACCGTGATATCGGAGGTGACCCGCGTTTCACCGTCGATGAACTCGATCTGCCCCGCCGCCTCGACCGGCAGCAGGTTTTCGGGCAGGTAGGTCGCGCGCGTGCGCTCGTTTGGATGCATCGCCTCGTCCCACTCGCCGCGCTGGATGTAGTAACGGGCATTGGGGAAGGTGGTCTCCAGCTCGCCGTCGCCGCGCTTGACCGTGTTCCAGCCGGTGTGATCGTTGTGCAGGTGGGTATTGATCACGATGTCGACGTCGGGCGGCTGCACGCCGTTGCGGGCCAGGTCGGCGAGGAGCGCGCCGTGCTCCGGCTCCCAACCGCGGCGCCGCGTCTGCTCGAGATCCTTGTCGCCCTGACCGGTCTCGATCAGCACGGTCTTGCCGTCCGATTCCAGCAGCAGGCAGTTCAGCGCCAGCGGAATCTGATTGCGCTCGTTCGTCTCGCCGGTCACGCGCGACCACATCAGCTTGGGCACCAGACCGAAGACGGCGCCCGCGTCGAGCCAGATCACCCCGTCCGAGAGCACGCGAATTTCGCGCGATCCGATCTGATAGATTGGCGTAGCGTTCATGGCGTGACGTTATCACGGGTCGAACACTCGGCTCGTTCCAACCCGGCAGGCGTAGAGCCGGCAATGCCCGCAACAGGGGAGTCCATCATGACCGAGACGACTGAAGACGCCAGTGAAGACGCCGGGCTCGATCCGGAACCGTTTCACCAACGCATGCGCGGTCTGCTGCCGGAGCATCTCGGGATCCGCCTGATCCACGCCTCTCCCGATCTGATGGTGGGCGAGATCAGGGTGACGCGCGAGCTCTGCACCGCCCCGGGCCTCATGCACGGCGGCGCGATCATGGCCTTCGCCGACACGCTGGGCGCGCTCGGCACGATGGCCAACCTGGACGACGAATCCGGCACGACGACGATCGAGTCCAAAACCAATTTCTTCCGCGGCGGCACCGAAGGCGCGACCCTGCGCGGCGAGTGCCGCCCCCTGCACCGCGGCCGCCGCACTCAGGTCTGGCAGACAACCATCCTCAACCCCGAAGGCAAGCTGATTGCCCAGGTCACGCAAACGCAAATGGTGCTCTAGCCCGCATTCGCCCGGCGTCGATAGGCTCACTCAGACCGCAGAGCGAAAAGGAAAGACGGGAATATGCGATACCGCAGAATGGGGCGCACCGGTTTACGCGTCTCGGAGATCTGTCTGGGCACCATGACGTTTGGCTCCCGAACGGAGCCCGACGAAGCGTTCCGGATTCTGGACACGGCGTTCGATGCCGGGGTGACCTTCCTCGACACGTCCGACGCCTATCCGGCCGGCGGCGATGAACGGGGGGTGACGGAAGCGATCATCGGAGGTTGGCTCGCGGGCCGACCCCGCGATCAGGTCATCGTCGCCACCAAATGCTTCGTCCCTACCGGCCCGCTGCCGCATCAGCAGGGAAACTCACGCCAGCACATCCTCTCCGCTGTCGATGAATCGCTGCGCCGACTCGGTACCGATTACATCGACCTGTACCAACTGCACTTTCCCGACCCGTCGACTCCGATCGAGGAGACGATGCAGGCTTTGGATGACCTCGTGCGCTGGGGCAAGGTGCGCTACGTGGGGGCGTCCAATTTCCGCGCCTGGCAGCTCGCGCTGGCGCTGGGCGCGTCGGACCGAGCCGGCCTCGCGCGCTTCGTCTGCGATCAGCCGCGCTACAACATCCTCTGGCGCGACATCGAGAGCGATCTGCTGCCGCTGTGCCGCGATCAGGGCGTCGGCGTGATCTGTTTCAACCCGCTCGCCGGCGGGTTTCTGACCGGCCGCTACCGCGACGCATCAGCGCTTGAGGGCGAGAACTGGTTCACCAACCGCCAAACATCCCAGCTCTACCAGGGCCGCTACTGGGATGAGATCCAGCGAGAGCAGGTGGCGCGGCTTCAGGACTACTTCGCCGAGCGCGACCAGAGCATCACGCACGCGGCGATCGCCTGGGTGCTGGCGCAGGAAGGCATCACATCGGCGATCGTGGGCGCGTCGCGGGTGGAGCAAATCGAGGACTCGCTGCGCTACTCCGAGCTGCAGTTGACGCAAGAGGATCTCGACTTCTGCGACCAGCCCTGGTACCAGATTCCGCGGCCCACCGATCCGGCCGTCGCCATTCGATAGCGCCGGGGCGCGTGTATCGTGACGGGGACACGCCCTGCCGTCGGGGCGTGGAGATGACAGCTGCGCGAGGAGCCCGCGATGTCCGGCACTGAGATGGCCTACCTCCGGGGGCAGATCATGCCCCTGGCCGACGCCAGGATCAGCATCATGACCCACGCCCTGCACTACGGCACCGGCGTATTCGAGGGCATTCGCGCCAACTGGAACGCCGAGCACGAGCAGCTCTACCTCTTCCGCATGCGCGAACACTACGAGCGGCTGCGCCAGTCCGCCCACGCGCTGATGATGGAGCTGCCGCTGAGCGACGACGAGCTCTGCCGGATCACCGTCGATCTGGTTCGCCAGAGCGGGTTTCGGCAGGATGTCTACATCCGCCCGATGGTCTACAAGTCGGACGAGGTGCTCGGCGTGCGCCTGCACGGCATCGCCGACGACTTCCTCTGCTTCCTGATCCCCTGGGGCGCGTACCTCGATGCGACCGGCGGCGTGCACGTCGTCACCTCGTCCTGGCGGCGCACCGAGGACCAATCGATCCCGGTTCGCGCCAAAGTCACCGGCGCGTACATCAACTCGGCCCTGGCCAAGACCGAGGCGGAGACGGCCGGCTTCGACGAAGCGATCATGCTCAACGAGGACGGCCACGTCTCGGAAGGCTCGGGCGAGAACATCTTCATCATCAACGACGGCGTCATGTACACGCCGCCCAGCTCCGACAACATCCTCGTCGGCATCACCCGCAACACCGTGATCGAGCTGGCCCGGCGGGAGCTGGGCGTCGAGACGGTCGAGCGTTCGCTGGATCGCTCCGAACTCTGGCTCGCCGACGAGGTCTTCATGACCGGTACCGCCGCACACGTCACGCCGATCGCCTCGGTCGACCGCCGCCTGATCAACGGCGGCGAGACCGGACCGATCACCGCCCAGCTGGAGCGGCTCTATTTCGACGCCATCCTGGGCAACCGCGACGCCTACTCGCACTGGCTGACGCCGATCTACACGGACGGCTAATCGCGGCGCGTCGCATCGCCGCGTCGTCGGGGGAACGCGCCCATGGCCGAGGCGATCACGCTCGTCCTGGCCTACCTGCTGGGGGCAATCCCGGTCTCGTGGCTCGTCTTCCGCTGGCGCACGGGCCAGGACCTGCGGCAGGTCGGCGACGGCAATATAGGGGCCGCCAACGCGGCGCGGATGGGGGCCGGGCACTTCTTCGGTGCAGTGATCATCGTGATCGATATCGGCAAAGGCATGCTGGCGGTCAGCATCGCGCGCTGGTGGGGGCTGGAGCTCGGCTGGTGGATGGCGGCCGGCGGCCTGGTGATGGTCGGTCATATGTGGCCCGTCTTTCTGCGCTTCAACGGCGGGCGGGCGGCCGCCACCGGGCTGGGCGCGGCCGGCGCGTTCCTGCCCTGGCAGTTCGGCGTCACCTTCGTGGTCGGCGGGATCACCTATCTCGTCACCCGTTTCGCCGAGCTGGGCATCCTGCTGGTCGCCGCGCCGCTGCCTTTCCTGGCGATCGCGTTCGGCGAACCGATTGAGGCGATCTTCTTTTGCTTCATCGCGCCGATCGCAGCGGGGCTGAAGACGGTAGTTGACAGGACATGGTTGCGATGGCAACACGCTGGGACGCGATAGTCGTCGGAGCCGGGCCGGGCGGCGCGACGGCTGCGTTCGATCTCGCCTCGGCGGGCGCGAGCGTGCTGCTGCTCGATCGGGCCCGCTTCCCGCGCGACAAACCCTGTGGCGGCGGCGTGCTGCTCTCGGCCGCCAGGCTGCTGCCGTTTTCGCTCGATCCCGTGACCGAGCAAACGATTCACGCCTTTCGGGTCCGCTATCGACGCGGGTGGGAATTCGAGCACCGATACCACAAACCGTTGGCGCTGATGACTCGGCGCTCGCGGCTCGACGCGTATCTCGCCGAGCAGGCGGCTTCCGCCGGCGCGGACTTCCGCGACGGCTGCGCCGTGCGCAGCATCGACGGCGCGACGATCACCGCGGCCGGCGGCGACGCGCACGAAGCCGACGCGATCATCGCCGCCGACGGCGCAAACAGCGTCGTCCGACGCGCGCTCGACTTGCCCAGGCTGCGCGCCGCGGTCGCGCTCGAAGGCAACGCCGATCGCGCCTCGCAACGCGCCGGCGCTCGCTGGAGCGACGCGGTCGGGCTCGAGCTGGGATCGATGCCGGGCGGCTACGGCTGGGTGTTCCCCAAAGCCGACCACTGCAACGTCGGCGTCGGCGGATTCCCGTCAATCGGCGCCGCGCTACGCCAGCAGCTATCGACCTACGCATCGGTCGAGTCGTTCGAGGGATCGGCGCTCGGCCAACTGCGCGGCCACCATCTGCCCCTGCGCGACCCCGACAGCGATCTCGTCGCGGGCTGCGCCGCGTTCGTCGGCGACGCCGCCGGGCTCGTCGATCCGCTCTCGGGCGAGGGAATCGGCAACGCGATCCGCAGCGGCCAGTTGGCCGCCGCCGCGGTGCTCGATTTGCTATCGGGACGCGCCGCCGACCTGTCCGCCTACCAACGCGCGGTCGAGTCCGAAATCGAGCCGGAACTACGCGTCGCCCGACAACTCCAGGCGCTGTTCCAGCTTTCACCGTGGCCGTACGTCCAGCTGCTGCGCCATTCCGAGCGCTTCTGGCAGGCCTTCTGCCGCATCGTGCGCGGGGAGTCCACGTATACGCAGTTTCAGTCCCGCCTGGGCCCGGCCCGGGCGCTGGTCGATATCGCCGCCGCCTTCGCCGAGCAGCGCGCGCGTTCGTCGGCGGGCTGGCAGCGCGACGAGTGAGCCGCCCGCGTCAACGTCAGTCAATGCGAGGACTCGAACTCCCGCGCCGACGCCAGCGCCTCCTCCCAGGTTGTGCGGTCGCCGATCATGCGCTGGTAGCGGCGCAGCATCCTGGGCCAGCCGACGGCGACCACGCCGGTTAGATAGCCGCGCAGACCGTAGATCGCCGCGAAGTGGTTCGACTCCAGCGAACCGTGCGCCAGGGCGAACCGGTCGCGCGGCGAGGTGACGCCCGATGCCATGATGCTCAGCCCATGTTGATCGGACCAGAAGTAGGGCGTCGGCGAGTAGGGTTCCAACGCCTCGCCCCGATGCTCTCGCAGCAGATTGCGGGCCGCGGCCATGCCCTGTTCGACGGCGTTGGTCCAGTGCTCGATCCGCATCGTGCGCTGCGGCGTCGAGTAGGCGAACGGACCGAACAGCCCGTTCGGCCAGCGGGCGACATCGCCGGCGGCGTAGATCATCGGCGCCGCGCGGCAGAACTGGTCGCAGACCACGCCGTCGCCGATCGTCAGCCCCGAGCCGTCGAGCCACTCCACGTTGGGCCGCACGCCGACGCCCACGACCACGGCGCCCGCCTCGATCACCGCGCCGTTTCCCAGCCGCACCCCTTCGACGCGCCTGGTACCGAGGAAATCGTCGACCGTCGCATTGCAATGCAATTCCACGCCGGCGCCGCGATGCAGGTCGGCCGCCCAGGCGCCAAGCTCCGCCCCCAGCGGACCGAGCATCGGTTGCGATTGCGCTTCGACCACCGCCACATCCAGACCGCGCGCACGCGCCGAGGACGCGATCTCGGAGCCGATGAACCCCGCCCCGATCACCACGACCTTGCCGCCTGACTCACCAGACTCGCCCGACTCGAATGCCGAGCGAATCCGCAGCGCGTCTTCCCGACTGCGCAGCGTGTGCACGCCCGCAAGCCGCTCGCCGAACGGCAGCGTCAGCGCCAGCGCGCCGGTGGCGATGATCAACCCGTCGAAGGGAACCGGTTCACCGTCCTCCAGGTGAACTGAACCGTTCAGGCCAGCGTCCCGTCCGTCAAACTTGAGTGCGGTTGCCGCGCGGCCGCTGAGCAGTTCCAGATTGAGCGCCGCAAGCTCCTCGGGGGAGCGGAGCCGCAGTCGATCGGCGTCCCATTCCCCGGTCAGCAGTTGCTTCGACAGCGGAGGACGGTCGTACGGCTCGAACGGTTCATCGCCGATCAGCGTGATCCGCCCCTCATAGCCGTCCGCCCGCAGCGTCTCAGCCGCGTTGAGCCCGGCCAGCGACGCCCCGACGATGACTGTGCGATTCAGGGGGCGGCTCACGGGGCGATTCACAGGCTGCTCCATGCGCAGAGGCTACCCGCTCGACGGGAACCGCCGCCCCGGAATTCAGCGTGCGCGCGGCATCGCTATTATGTGTTGACACCGATTCGCACATCTCAATCGAGTCCATCGAAGAACTGGAGCGCAACATGGGCAAGTTGGACGGTAAAGTCGCCATCGTGACTGGCGCGAGCCGCGGCATCGGCGCGGCCATCGCCGAGTGTTTCGCCGCCGAAGGGGCCAGGGTCATCGCCACCGCCCGCACCGTGCAGGAGGGCAGTCACCCGCTGCCCGGCTCGCTGGAGATGACGATCCAGAACATCCGCGAGGCCGGCGGCGAAGCGACCGCCGTGGCCGGCAACGTCTCCGAATACGAGGAGTGCGCCGGGATCGTCAGCGCCTGCATCGACACCTACGGCCCGCCCGACGTGCTGGTCAACAACGCCGCCCTGACCTACTTCATCCCGGTCAAGGACTTCCCCGTCCGACGCTGGCTGCGCTCAACCGCGGTCAACTTCCACGGACCCTTCTATATGAGCCAGCTCTGCCTCAACGAGGGCGGCATGATCGAGCGCGGCGCTGGGGCCATCGTCAACGTCTCCTCCGCCGCGGCGATCGGCCCGGGCCGCGGCCCCTATGAGGGCGACGGCGGCGGCGGCACGCTCTACGGCGCAGAAAAGGCCGCCCTGGAGCGGTTCACGCAGGGCCTCGCCTCGGAGGTCTACCAGCACGGCGTCTCCGTGACCTGCTACAGCCCCTCGCAGATCGTGCCCACCCCGGGCGTGGTGCATCACCGCCTGATGGAAGGCCGCGACCCGAACGAGGCCGAGGGCGTCGAGATTATGGCGCAGGCGGCGCTGCTGCTCGCCACCGAGCCGCTGGACAAGGTCTCCGGCCGCGTCACCTATTCCCAGGAAATTCTCAAGGAATTCGGCTGGGACATGGGCGGCAAGACGCCGGCCGGCACAGGTGTAACCACGCCCGGCTCCGGCTACTCTCAGATCTAGCCGCTTCCCGGTCGCTGCACAGCGTCGGCGCCGCCATTCGAGCAGGCCGCGGCGATCCGTAAGGTCAGAGCCGTGGTTTCCTCCGATGTCGAGCGAGTCGAGCGCTGGTTCCGCGACGGCGACCTCCTGCATCCATTCGACGGCGGCGCGCCGCCGTCGACCGTCGACCTCGCCCGCGCGGTCGCGTCCATCGGCGGCGTCCCGCTTGCAGCAAGCGACGGACGAGCGGCCGAACTCGCCGATCGGATCGGGCGCGATCGTCCGCTGCTGTTCGTCCTGGTCGACGGCCTCGGCTGCGTATTTCACGAGCGGGCGCGACCCGGCGGCCTGCTCGCCGACGCCGAGCAGATCCAGCTGCGCTCAGTCTTCCCCTCGACCACGGCGGCGGCGTTGACCACGCTGGCTACCGGGGCCTGGCCCTCGCAGCACGCCGTGCCCGCCTGGCACACGCACCTGCACCACTACAACCTCAACGCGACCATCCTTCCCTTCGTCGAGCAGCATTCCGAGCGCAAGCTGCAGGAATTCGGCATCTTGCCAAGCGAAGCCTTCTCCTACCCGTCGCGGCTGGCCTCGATTGGCGATCGCGCGGGCCGCTTCCGCACCTATCATCCGCGGGCGATCTCCAACAGCGAGTTCACCAGCTACCAACGCGGTTCCGCGCCGACCGACCCGTATGATCACCTGCGCGACGCCGCGGCGACCGTCGTCTCGCGGATCGCGGAGCAGGATGAGCCGGGCATCCACTACCTCTATCTGCCCATGGTGGACGCCGCCGCCCACCGGGACGGCCCTCACGCCGCGAGCACGCACCAGGCGCTGGAGGCGGTCGATCGCGCGCTGGACGCGATCGCCGAGCAACTGGCCGGCCGCGCCCGGATCGCGATCAGCGCCGACCATGGCGCACTGCACGTTCCGCTCGCTGAAAAGGCGTTGTTTCTGCCTGACGATCCGCTGTTGGACGAGCTCCACACGCCGCCGCACGGCGAGCCGCGCGTGCCGATGTTCTGCGTCAGGCGGGGGCGCGAAGCTGCCTTCGCCGCCGGCTTCCGCGAGCGTTGGGGCCGCCACTGGGCGCTGCTGACGCGCGACGAAGCCGAGTCGTTGCGGCTCTTCGGCCCCGAGCCGCTGAGCCCGCTCACCGCCGAGCGCATCGGCAGCCACATCGCCCTCTCCGCCTCCAGGCGCGTGCTCGTCTACGGCGAAGCCGGCAACAAGGTCTCCGCCCTCAACGGCTACCACGCCGGCCTGCGCCCCGAGGAAATGGAAATCCCGCTGTTGCTGGCCTGACGACCAGTCTCGACCCGCTGGAAGACGCCAGGCCAACGTTCACCGCTTCCTGTCGTCGCCATACCAACCGCGCAGGGGCGAACGACCCATCGGATCGGCCGCCGCGTTTGACGTCGGTTAACCCGAATCCGACCGAATTTGACCAACCCGCCGCGATTCAATGTCTTTCTGTCAGGGGGCGCTGATCCATGTACAGTGAACCAACCACCTTATCGAAGGACGCTCATTTCGATCGCGCACTGTGAGATGGACATCCAGAGCGGAAGGATAGTCAACTGTCGCCTGATATGTTCGTTCAGCAATCTTCCGAAACTCCGCTACATCTATAGAGCCAAAATTTAGCCTGATCTCTATATTGTTGTTGGTCTCTGGATAAGTCTTGCAGATGTACACTCCCTTATCCCAGCCGTCAGGATTGAATCCAGCAGTTCCGTAATGCTGCAGTACAATACCTTCTATCTTTTGGCAATGAATAGACCATGGCGCATCCTGGACAAGCACCACATAGAAGTAAATGTCACCTACGGTGTCAACCCGAAGCCAGTAGGTATTTTCCTCAAGCCACATGCTATCCGGGTATCGAGCCTTGCCTGTGGAAGAGCTGGACTGTTGATATGGAACAAACTCCATGCTTGGATCGACGCTGCAGAAATAATGGCCTTTCTCGAATCGGCCGCCATTGAATCCACCAGGTCCAACGCCCGTGAGCATGCTCTCACTCGCGGAGCCGATCGCTGCTCTCGTGGATCCAAACGTCCCATCCGCAATCTGAATGGGCGATGAGCGGAGCCATTTGTTCAGCGGCGGATTCGCAGGAAAGAAGCGCGCTTCCGGTTGAATACGATTGCCGTCCTGCTCGAGTCCGAATTCCACTCTGCCGTCATCCAATTTTTGCGCCACGATGCGAACCTCACCGGTGTTCTGAATGCTCTGCGCCACCACGTATCCGATCGCGCCTATCAGCAACGACAGTCCGATCACTAAGCTTATGAACCGCATTGGCCGAGCCTTTCTCTGACCGTCACTAAGGTGCACGTCCTAGGTGCCCTAGTCGTAGAACTCCATGATCGCCCGGCCGAAGATCTCGCCGTGCTCGAGCGCGGTCGTCGCCTCGTTGATCTGGCCGATCGTGAAGCGTTCCGTGACCATCGCGTCGAGGTCGAGCGCACCGTCCTCGGCCCAGGCCAGGAACATCGGGAAATCGCGATCCGGCCGGCAGCTGCCGCCGATTGAGCCGATGTACTCCTTCTCGTTGATCAGCAAACTGCGCATGTCGGCCTCATCGAAACTCACGCCCGACTGCGGCACGCCGACCAGCACTGCGGTGCCGCCGGTCTCCGCGCCCAGGATGCCGGGGCGCACCGCGCCCAGAATCTGATGCATGGTGACCTCGCGGCCGATGCAGTCGAAGGCGAAATCGACGCCCGAGACCGGCTCGCCGAAGCTGGTCACGCCGTCGCGCCGGGTCAGCGCGCGCACCTGTTCGAGCGCGTCGCCGCCGCTCGCGTTGACGCCGTGCGTGGCGCCGAAGCGCCTGGCGAACTCAAGCTTTTCCTCGTCCAGGTCGACGGCGATGATCGGATCCGCCTTGACGACCGACGCCGCCACCACCGCCGACAACCCCACGCCGCCCACGCCGAAGATCGCCACGCTCTGCCCCTCGCGCACGCCGGCCGTGTTGTAGACCGCGCCGGAGCCGGTCAACACCGCGCAGCCGATGATCGAGGTCACGTCCCGCCGCGTGTCGGGCGGCACCTTGACGACGTACTTTTCGTCGGCGATCGTCGTGTCGGCCCAGGTAAAGACGTTGCGCGTGGTCGCCGTGCGGCCGTTGGGCCGCTCGACCACGATCGGGTCCACCTCGCGGGTCGCCGTGTCGGGATTGCGCGGCACCCAGGTGACGAAGACGATGTCGCCCGCCTGCACGTTGGTCACCTGCGCGCCGACTTTGATCACCTCGCCGGTCGCCTCGTGGCCCAGGATCTGGTCGCCGTTGCGCGGATTGTGCATCTGGTGCAGCTGCGAGTGGCAGATACCGGACGCGAACTGTCGGACGACGACCTGAAAATCGCCGGGATCCGGCAGGTCGACGCGCTCGACGGCCAGCGGTTCGTCCGCCTCGGGAAGAAAAACTACGCGCGCGGGAGTCGGCATCGGTGGTTCCTTACTTGACTTGCAGTGCGATGAGTGTCGTGGGGATTCTAGTCTGCTGATCGGAGAACGCGCATGGAGATCATCACGCGGCGGGGACCGCGAAGCATGGATGAGGATGCATTCGGGCAATTGCGCGCCCGATACGCCTCCACGCTGGTCGATCTGGGCACCGGCGACGGCGCCTGGCCGCGCCGCTTCGCCCGCGAGTACGGCAACTGCCTCGCCGTCGGCGTCGACCCGGATCGCAACGCGCTGCGCGAGGCGGCCAGGCAGGCTGAGCGCAAGCCGGCTCGCGGCGGCGCGCCCAACGCGCTCTACGTCGCCGCCAGCATCGAATCGCTCCCGCCCGAGCTGCACGGCTGCGCCGACTGGATCACGATCTACTTCCCCTGGTCCGCCCTGCTGCGCGCGATCCTCAGCGGCGACACGCAGCTCGCCGGCGCGCTCAATCAACTCAGCCACCCCAGAGCCCGCCTGAGCATCGTCCTCAACGCCGAAGCCCCGCTCGCGGGCGAGGCGCCACCGACCCCCGACTCGCTGCGCCAGTCGCTGGAACGCCCCCTTGCCCAGGCAAGTTTCCGCATCACCCAATCCAAATGGCTCGACGCCACTGAAGCCCCCGCCACCACCTGGTCCGGCCGCCTGGTCAAAGGCAGCAGTCGAGGAGTGGTCGGCGTGGAAGCTCAGTGTTGAGACAGGAGCGATTTCATCGAGCCCGGAGGGGTATTCTTCTTGTACTTGCAAGGAGGATCATCGAAGTATCGATTGCAACCCCAAAACAGCCCATTCCGGCCATTGACTGCGCGTACAATTCCGATTTCGCATCGAGGACAACGATAGGATGGATATTGAACCGGATCAAAATTTTGTTTCCACTCACACCCAGGCACTAACATCCATTCGCTACAGCTCCAAAACTCGGACTTATCTCGGCTGTTTTCACGACGGAGCATAATGCCAAGTTGGCACTTGGGGCACCGTGCATACGTAGCGGTGCAAGTGCCATCAGTGCATTTCTGCTCCTCGTGATCGACCAATCGGTACCCGCCCCCGCACTCGCAAAGCACCGCATAACCAGAGCATTCGCGATTTATGCACTGCAAAGTTTTACTTGATTTTGACTTATTCAGCACTCCAGATGTACACAGCGGGCATTCGGGGAAGCGATCGAGCATTAGTTCACCGATTTGCTGTATTAGACCATCATCTCGTTCCAGCAACTCCTTCACGAATCTAGATGGGCGTACTGCATCTGCCAGTAGGAACACGCCGCGACGGGCCCTGGTCAGTGCCACATAGAACAGCCGTCGCTCGTCAGCAAACTCAAAATCTTCTTCGCCTGGAGTCACCAAGCTCAGCAATGTATCATCAGCGATCTGCGCGGGAAATCCGTATTTCTCATCGCGTAAGCTCAAAATGATCACAAAATCAGCCTCGCGGCCTTTCGCACTATGCACTGTGCTAAACTCAATCCTATGCTGAGATCTGCTTGCTAATTGGCGTGGGCGATTGAATCCATACCGCCCCAGTAATAAGATAGTGACATCTTGTCTACCATCGCCCTTCCTGATCCTAGCTATAGTTGCATCTAGTGTATCAGCGATTGCTTGCTCGCGTATCTGGCGCCATTCGTCGGCGTCCTTCCTCTGTGCATTATCCACCGCCACTACAAAAACACCTAGCTCCTTGACGTCTTGCGATGGGCTCGGATCGCGCTGACTCTGCAATGGATTGCGTTTCACGAACGCGGATGATACATTCGACAATTGAGGTCCGAAACGGAAGGTGCGAAGCAGATTTCGCTCACGCACGTGACCCAGATATCGCTTGGCATCCTGCATCAAACGTAGGTCGCTACCCGCGAATCGATTGATCGCCTGCCAATCGTCACCAACCGCGAAGTATGCGACTCCAGGCCTTCGCAGGGCGCTGATCAGCTCCATTCTGTTAAGCGCGATATCCTGAAATTCATCGACCAATACATAGCGATATGGTGATTGCCAACCATCCTCTCGTATGTAGTCTATCGCCAAATTAATCATACCATGGAAATCCATGCCTTCAAGGCGCACATCTCGATCGTATCGATCCAGTATGTTTTCGAGTATCGATACAAACAGCGCGGCGCGTTCTTGGCGTCGAGCCGGTAGTGCCTGAACTCGTTTTCGCAGGTTGGACATGGTCATCCGACTCGTCTTCATGTGTGCCAGAAAAGAGTCAACGAGCTCAACAAAAGGAGCAATGATATTCGTTTGGTGGAGCCGGTCGATGAGGGCATCCGGGGGTGAAGGTGAGAAACGCACCCCTTGCTTCAACAGCAGGCGCTTGAGTGTCGATGACAGGTGTCCGCGTGAACGCTGCCAACTATATGTCTCAATCAGATTCGTCCCGTGCAGCTGGTGGATCTTCCGTTTCCACTCAACACCCGCCAGATATCGTTCGCAGGCCTGTTTGCCCCAATCCACCGGAGGCTGATCGTTCTCATCGAGACCGAAATGCTCAATGTAGAGATCATGGTCCGGCAGATAGAAGTCAGGCTGATACTGTCTATACTCGCTGGAGGCAGTATCTTGCGGATATGGCCTTTCGTATTCATACTTCACATCGTTGAGGGCGAGAAAGTTCGCAATCTCCAACTCTTCAAAGCTCTTGACGCGTTCACCATTGAACGTAACCAGGTTCTCCCTCCGAATGTAATCCAGATAGTCACCCATCGACTCGAAGTCGAACGGCGACGCGTACTCCCGAAGATTGTTAAGTAAGAACGCCTGCAGATCAGTGGAACAATCTGGGTCCAGAAGCATGTCATGCAGATAATCTTGAAGCGTATTTCGTCGATGCGTATCGTTCTCTGCCAACCGTGAGAGTGGTGGTCGTCTGCCTTCAGCATCGCCAACGACCCGAAGCCCAAACGAATGAAACGTCTCCACGTCTACACCATCCAGTTGGGCAGGCAACCGTTCGCGTATCTCTTCCACAGCCTTTCGGTTGAACGCCAGCACCAGAATCTCAGTCGGGGATGCGCCCTGCTCGATGAGATGCGCGATCTTGCCCAAAATGACCATCGTCTTGCCGCTGCCGGCACCAGCCAGTACCAAGGTGGCATCCTCATCCGTGGCGATTGCGCGGGCCTGCTCATCCGTCGGAGTACGTTCGAGGTGATACTCCACTTCTTGAGTGACCTTGGGAACCATTCGCTCGACGAAACGGTCGTTCGCCGCCTCTCGAGCAAGATTGAAGGCTCTTGTGTCGGTCGAACGCTGATACAAGGTGTCCCACTTCGGCTGGACCGCTTTTGAGAGGCGTTCACGCACCAATCGACCCACGGACCTCTTGAGCGCTTGGGGAAGCCCGCTGTACACCGCGTCCATCGTCGAATGCCGCTGATACTTCTCGCTCGACAGGTACTCCACCGCGCGTGCCAACACCGGATCTACCTCTTCGGCCACGCGGGCGCTGCGGCTTTGGATCGCCTCGAGCACAGCTGCGGCGCCAGCTCGCCAAAGACCAATCTGCGTCTCAACCGCCAGCTCATCGCTCTTAATCTGCAGCCTGTGCCGGAACCAGGGGCCGACCGTGATCAGTGAATCGATCTCGCCTACAGGCAACTCGATGGACTGTCTGCCGCGCGCTCGCTCCAGCGTCAACCGCTCCTCTTCGACGACCGCCCGAACGTAGCCTCCGCGAAGGCGGGCGAGCAGCCGCAGCGGACAGGGAACATCGGCGACAACTCTGGATGCTGAATCAGTCATACCCCGCATTATCCACGAACGCCGATGTGCAGCGCTACTGCGCCCATTGACAGGCGGCGGTAGGACACATTCTCCAGGCCTGCGGCTTCGAGCATCTTTGCTAGCTCGTCGGCGGGTGGATAGCCATCCAATGAGTTCGGCAGGTAGCGGTAGGCGGTGCGATCGCCCGAAAGCAGGCCGGCAACGCGGGTGACGCCCTGCTCGAAGCCCAGTCGGATTGCGCGGCCCCAGGGCGTGTCGGGCGGATGGGTGATGTCGAGCGCGACCAGCCGACCGCCCGGTTTGAGCACTCTGGCCATCTCCTCCAACGAGCCGGCCAGGTTGGGCAGGTTGCGCAGCACGAACGCCGAGGCGGCTACGTCGAACGAAGCGTCGGCGAAGGGGAGGCGGTGCGCGTCGCCGACCAGCCATGCGATGCGCTCGTCTCCGTACTTGCCGCGCGCCCGCGCCAGCATCGACGCCGACACATCCAGGGCGGCGACGCGGCGCGCGCCGGCTCGGCGGAACGCCTCGCTCAGGTCGCCCGTGCCCGCGCCCAGATCCAGCACGTCGGCGCCGCCCGGCGCCGACGCTTGCACGGCAAGCTGCCGCCAGCGTCCGTCGCGGCCCGCCGTCATCAACCGATTCATGCGGTCGTAATGCGGCGTCAGCCGCGAGAACATCTGCCCGATCGCGCGGGTTCGCTCTTCCCTGTCCTGTTGCGACGGCGCGCCGGACATCGGAAACGGCTCCAGTTCCATCAACCAGTTCCATCAACGCGGCTCTTCGTGTTACGGTACAGAAACCGACTCATAAGTCGGTTTCGATCATCCGAATCGAGGCTGCGGAGCCAGACATGACCACGAGCCAACCGCAACAGGCGCGCGCCGTCGAGCGGCGCGAACATCTGCTCAACGCCGCCGCCCGCGTGTTCGCCAGGCGCGGCTACGCGGAAGCGCAGATGGAGGAGATCGCCGCCGCCGCGGAGACTTCGAAAGGCGGCCTCTACTTCCATTTCCCGAACAAGGAAGCTCTGGCCTCAGCCGTGATCGGCAGAGCCGGGGAAACGCTGCGCCGCAAGGTCGCCCGAGCGATGCGCGCCGCCGGCGGCGATCCCGTCGCCCGCGCCGACGCGGCGCTGGCCACGCTGATCGACACGCTCTCCGCGCACCGCTCGCTGGCCCGCGTGCTGGCGGCGGACACCGTCGTCGGCTCCCCCGCCGCCCGGGCGCGGGTGGCTGAGATCGAGGATGAGTTCGTCACGCTGATCGCGCAGGAACTGCGCGTCGCGCTGGACGGCGGGCGGCTGGCCAACCTCGACGCGCCGCTGGACCCGGACCTTACCGCCCGCGCCTGGGTCGGCATGGTGCAGGCCACGCTCTCGGCCTGGGCCGCCGGCCGGGTGACGACGCCGATCCAGCGCATCTACCCCGAACTCCGACGCCTGCTGCTGCGCAGCGCCGGCGTCCCGCTCGATTCCGAACCGACCGCGCGCCTCGCGCGCACCACGCACGCTGCGCACACCGTGAAGGAGTAACCGCCATGTCCCGACCGACCGTCACCGTGGAACGCTGCGGCCTGCCCGACTGGCAGCGCTCGGGAGACTACGGCGACATCCATTACGACGTCGCCGAAGGCATCGCCAAGATCACGATCGCCCGCCCCGAAGTCCGCAACGCGTTCCGCCCCCAGACCCTGTTCGAGCTGCTCGACGCCTTCAAACGCGCCCACGAGGATATGTCGGTCGGTGTCATCATCCTGACCGGCGAGGGCAACGAGGCCTTCTGCTCGGGCGGCGACCAGCGCATTCGCGGCGACGGCGGCTACGTCGGCGACGACGGCGTGCCGCGGCTCAACGTGCTCGATCTGCACCGCTACATGCGCTCGATCCCCAAGCCGGTGATCGCCATGGTCGCCGGCTATGCGATCGGCGGCGGCAATGTGCTCGCCACCGTCTGCGACCTGACCTACGCGGCCGACAACGCCTGGTTCGGGCAGACCGGGCCCAAGGTCGGCTCGTTCGACGCCGGCTACGGGACGATGCTGCTGGCGCGGCTGGTGGGCCACAAAAAGGCGGCGGAGATCTGGATGCAGTGCCGCCAGTACAGCGGTGCCGAGGCGGTCGCCATGGGGCTCGCCTGCGATGTCTTCCCGGTCGACGACCTGGAGCTCGAGGTCGTCAACCGCTGCCGCGAAATCCTTTGCATGTCGCCGACCGCGCTGCGCTTCATCAAGCGCGCGTTGGTCGCCGATACCGACGGTCTCTCGGGCATGCAAATGTTCGCCGGCGACTCGACCCTGCTCTACTACCTCTCTGAGGAAGCCAAAGAAGGCAAGAACGCCTTCCTCGAAAAGCGCAAGCCCGACTTCTCCAAATACCCGCGCTTCCCCTAAGCGGGGTATGACGAATTGGGCGAACAGCGGAAGCGAGGAGACCGCTGGCTATTGCAGCGCCGCCGACGCCGAGTAAGCGGCGAGCCTGGCTGCTCGCCGTCCGTCCGCCGACTCTGCCGGCCGCGGTGTCGCCGGTGCTGGCGGGAACCGGTATCGCGACGGTCGACGGCGACTTCGAATCGGGACGCTTCCTGCTTACCCTGATCGGCGCGATCCTGATTCAGATCGTCGTCAACTTCGCCAATGATCTCTCCGACTTCCAACGCGGGGCCGACACGCCGAATCGTCTTGGACCGCCCCGCGCCGTCGCGCAGGGCTGGCTCACGCAGCGCGAGATGAGCATTGGCATCGGCGGCGTTGCGGCCGCGGCGATGATCGTGGGAATCGCGCTCACGCTCATCGTTGGTTGGCCGATCCTGCTGATCGGCGCCGCTGCGCTGATCGCCGCCGTGACCTACACCGGCGGACCGCTCCCCTACGGCTATCGAGGCCTGGGCGATCTGGTCTGCTTCCTCTTCTTCGGTTTCGTCGCCGTCATGGGGGCCGGCTACGCCCAGATCGAGGCGCTCAGCTGGGAGCTGGCGGCCGCCTCCGTACCCGTCGGTTGTCTGGTCACGGCGATCCTGGTCGTCAACAACCTGCGCGACATCGACACCGACCGCGCCAGCGGCAAGCGCACGCTCGCCGTGCTGATCGGCGAACGCAGCACGCGGCTGGAGTACGCCGCGCTGACGCTGGGCGCGTTCGCGGCGATCGCCGTCTTCGCGGCGCTGGGGTTGATCCCGACCTACAGCCTGCTCGCTCTGATCGGGTTGCCGCCCGGGATCTGGCTGGCGCGGGAAATCGTCGGCGGGCGCGACGGCGCCGCGCTCAATCCGATGCTCAAGCGCACCGCCCAGCTGCATCTGCTGGTCGGCGCGATGATCGGGCTGGGCGGCGCGCTGGCGACGCTCTGAACCTCCGTCAGAGCATCGAACGCCGACACGGCATCGAAGATCGAGCCGGAACGCACGGCCGTTGCGATCCCGATATCGTGGGAGCGACATTGGGACGTCAGAACACCAGGAAGGCTGACGCATGCCGATCTACCAACTCGACGCCGCCCAGACGCTTTCCACCGACCTCGAGTCCGCCTGGGACTTCTTCTCCGACCCCGGCAATCTGGCCGTGATTACGCCGCCCAACATGCGCTTCCAGATCACCGGCGACCCGCCGGCCGCCGCGCATCCCGGCCTGATCATCACCTACCGGCTGACGCCGTTGCCCTTCATCCCGCTGCGCGTCTCGTGGGCGACGGAGATCACGCAGGTCGAACCGCCGCATCTGTTCGTCGATGAACAACTCGCCGGGCCCTACGCGCTCTGGCATCACGAACACCGCTTCCGGGAGAGCGAGGGCGGCGTCCTGGCGACCGATCGGGTGCGCTGGTCGCTGCCGCTCGATCCGCTCTCGGCACCGATCGCCGCGCTCGCCGTGATACCGCAGCTGCGCCAGATTTTCCGCTTCCGCGCCGGCAAGCTGCGGGATATCTTCGGCGAACTGGAAGGACGCCCCGCCGCGCTCGATATCCGCGCGCTCTGAGCCCGCGTCCGCCGCTGACGGGGACATCTGATTGACAGCGGCCCGCACAATTCTCTACCTTGCGCCCAGATCGTCTGATTGTCGGACGCGGCCGATCCGGGATACCGCGCCAAATCCGACAGCCAACCCGCGAGCGCATGAATGGAGCTGACCCGTGAAGTTTGAGTTCTTCCACCTGATGCCGTATCGGGATCTGCCGGCGGATTTCGCCGAGACCAACACCTCGGTCTGGGTCGACGTGCCCTCGCACCTGTTCGATCCGGCCAAGGCGCACCAGATGTACAACGATGGCCTGGACGAGCTCGAGGCCGCCGCGGCTGCGGGCTACGACGGCATCTGCATCAACGAGCACCACCAGAACGCCTACGGGCTGATGCCCTCGCCCAACCTGATGGCGGCCAACCTCTGCCGACGCACCAAGGACGTCGCCATCGTCGTGCTGGGCAACTCGATCGCGCTCTACAACCCGCCGACCCGCGTCGCGGAAGAGTTCGCGATGCTCGACTGCATCTCCGGCGGCCGGCTCGTGGCCGGCTTCCCGGTCGGCACGCCGATGGACGACTGCTTCTGCTACGGCGCCAACCCGTCGCATCTGCGCGACAAGTACTACGAGGCGGCCGACCTGATCACGCAGGCCTGGACGCGGCCCGAGGTGTTCTCCTACAACGGCCGCTACAACCAGCTGCGCTACATCAACATCTGGCCGCGGCCGATCCAGCAGCCGCACCCGCCGGTCTGGATTCCCGGTGGCGGCTCGGTCGAGACCTGGGAGTGGTGCGCCGAGCACAACTACGTCTACTGCTACCTATCCTACGGCGGCTACAAGGCGGGGCAGAAGAACGTGGACGGCTTCTGGCGCACCATGCAGCAGCGCGAGAAGCCGCTCAACCCCTATCAGGCCGGCTTCCTGCAGCTCGTCGCCGTGGGCGAGAGCGAGCAGGAAGTGGCCGACAAGTTCGGGCCCCACGCGGAGTACTTCTACAACAAGATGCTGCACATCGACCCGCGCTACGCCGACCCGCCTGGCTACCGCACCGTGCGCACGATCGAGCAGGGCTTCACGCGCAGCCAGGGTCTCAAGCCGGTCTTCGGCGACTCGAAGAAGTTCGAGGGCGAGAAAACGGCCGAGAAGATGGTCGAGTCCAAGGCCAACTCCGAGATCACCTGGGCCGACCTGATCCGCGAGGGCAACATCGTCGCCGGCACGCCGAGCCAGGTCACCGAGCAGCTTGAGGAAGTGATCCGCACCCTGCACGTCGGCCATCTGATGATCCTCAACCAGTTCGGCTCGATCTCCAAGGAACTGGCGATCCCCAACATCGAGATGACCGCCCGGCAGGTGCTGCCCAACCTCAAGCACATCTGGGACGACGAGGGCTGGGAAGATCACTGGTGGCCGCAGGGTCTGGAAGGCGGTCAGGCCGAACCGGCGGCGCTCGCCTTCTAGCGCGGCACGCGGCGCAACCGACACACGGAGCGACGACGAGGGGCGAGGCGTCCGCCTCGCCTCTCGTGATCTGATGGAACCATGACTCGAATCAGATCGGGTGCCGCGCATGGAGCACTGGCGCTGCTCGTCGCCGCATTGTTGGTCGCCGCCGCGCCGGTCAATAGCCATGACGATCACGGCCACGGCGGCGAGATCGTCCGCATCATCGCCAGACTCCAGCAGGACGGCGACATCGAGTTCGGGTTGCGCACGGCCGACGGCGATCAGTTCCCGCGGCGGCGCATCTTCTCCAGCTCAATCAGCGACGAGCGCTGGAAGCGCAGCACGCCCGTCGCGCTCAACAACGGCGCCGCGGTCCGCATCATCGCGCGGCGCGCCGGCGGCGCGCGGGTCGAGTTCGCGCTCCGAACCGACGAACCGTTCCAAGAATTCCTGCCCACCCGCCGCCTGTTCTCCCGCTCGACCCCGGTCGGCGCCTGGCGCGTCAGTTCGCCGCTACTCATCCCCGCGCCGCCGGATGCCGAAGCGGACGACCACACAAGGGCGGACGCGGCTGATCCACAGGCCGAGCCGCCGAACGAAACGGGCGGTAGCTCGACGCACGGTCAAGAGCCCGACCAGGACGACCCGCGCGAAACCATCGTCGGCGGCCACCGCGACGGCCTGATCGTCGAACGCAATATGATCGGCGACCCCGACGCGCCCGTGCTCATCGTCGAGTACGGCGATCCCTTTTGATCGAATTGCCGCAGGTGGTCGGCTCAGGCTGAGCCGCAAGTGATCGAACAGCTGGTGAGGACCGGCAAGGCGCGGTTCGAATTCCGACACTACCCTTGGCACGGCCGGGGCTCGGAATTCGCCGCGCTTGCAATGGAGTGCGCTGCCGACCAGAGCGGCGGCGCGTTCTGGCGGCTCCATGATCGCTTTATGACCAACGGCGACACCACCGCGCGCTCACGCACGCGCACAATCGACTACGCAGCCGAGATCGGTCTCGACGTCGAACCGTTCACGCAGTGCCTCGACGATCAGACGCACGCAGAGCGCATCCAGGCGGGCTTTGCCGACGCCGTCCGCAGAGGGGTCAAGCTGACGCCGGCGATTTTCGTGAACGAGGAACGAAGCGGCGTCAGCATCGACGCGATCCGACGCGACGTGGAAGCGGCAACGCCCTAGCCCGCGTTACGCTGCCTGAATGAAGCCCAAGATCAGTATCATCACGCTCGGCGTCGACGATCTGGCCGAATCCGTCCGTTTCTATCGCGACGGTCTCGGCCTGCCGGCGCCCAACTACCACGACGGCGACGATATCTGCTTCCTGGAACTCGAGGGGACCTGGCTCTCGCTCTACCGCCGAGACAAATTCGCCGATGAAGCGGGCGTACCGTTCGCCGACCGCGCGGCGGGCGCCCCGACGATCACGCTGGCGCACAACCTGCCCTCGCGCGAGGCGGTCGACGACGCCATGCAGGAAGCGATCGCGGCCGGCGCCAGGCTGGTCAAAGCACCGCAGGAGGTCTTCTGGGGCGGCTACAGCGGATACTTCAGCGATCCCGACGGCTACCTCTGGGAACTGGCCCACAACCCGTTCACGGATCTGACCTGACCATGCCGGCCATGCCGCGCGTTACGGCGCTCAGCGCGGTCACCCTCGCGGTCGCCGACATGGCCGCGGCCGCCGCGTTCTACGAGGCGCTCGGCTTCGAGCGCCTGTACGGCGGCCCCGACGCAAGCTTCACCTCGTACCGCGCGGGCGGCGGCTATCTCAACCTGATCGCGGCGCAGCCGGGAACGGGATTCTGGGGGCGCGCGATCTTCTACGTCGACGACGTTGACGGGTTCCACGCACAAGCGGTCGGGGCCGGCCTCACGCCCGAGTTCAAGCCGCGCGACGCGCCCTGGCGCGAGCGCTACTTCCACATTGTCGATCCCGACGGCCACGAAATCTCATTCGCCAAACCGCTGGAATAGCGGGAAGGGCGCAATTCAGTCGCCGATCTGCAGGGAGCGGCCCGAGGTCAGGCCGCCGTCGATCACGAACTCCGAGCCGGTGCTGTAGGTCGCGTCGGCGGCGATGAACAACATCATCTTGGCCACTTCGTCCGCCCGGCCCAGCCGCGGGATCGGCGTGTTCGAGCCGATCACGCCGTCGGCGCGGCGCGGCGTCTGTTCCCGCACGATCATCGGCGTGTCGATCGGGCCCGGGTGAACAGAGTTGACGCGAATGTTGTAGGGGGCCAGCTCCAGCGCGGCGACCTTGGTGAGTCCGCGCACCGCGAACTTCGAGGCGACGTAGGCGCTCGCGCCGGCGTAGGCTTCCAGCCCCGCCGTCGAGGACGTGTTGATGATGCAACCGCCGCCGGCCTCGCGCATCGGCTTGATCGCAGCGCGAATCCCCAACCAGACGCCGACCTGGTTGATCCGGATGATCTCCAGGTAATCCTGCGCCGATGAGGTCTCGATCAATCCGCCGCGCAGGATACCGGCGTTGTTGATCAGAATGTTCAGCTTGCCGAACTGCTCGGTCGCGGCATCGACCATTTCGGCCCAGTTGGACTGGTCGGACACGTCGAGCTTGCGGAACATCGCCTGGCCGCCGGCGTCGATGATGCTTTCGGCGACGCGGTTGCCGTCGGTTTCAAGCACATCGCCGATCGCGACCGCGGCGCCCTCGCGCGCGAACAACCGCGCCTGCGCCTCGCCCTGACCGCGCGCGCCGCCCGAGATCAGCGCCACCTGTCCATCCAGCTTGCCCATGTCGTGCCTCCCCGTTCGATCCGTCATTCCCGCCATCGTTCCCGCCCTGGACGGGAACCTCGCTCGGCGCTCGACCTCAGTTCGCGGCGCGCTGGATCGATGATCCGGCCGTGACGCCGCCGTCGATCACGAACTCCGAGCCGGTGCTGTAGGTCGCGTCGGCGGCGATGAACAGCATCATCTTGGCGACTTCGTCGACATGGCCGACTCTCGGAATCGGCGTGCTGCGCGAGAGGTCGAAATCCTCGTCGGCCGATCGTCGGATCTGCGGATCCCGGATCATCGGCGTGTCGATCGGGCCCGGGTGAACCGAGTTGACCCGAATGTGGTACTGGCCCAGTTCCTGCGCGGCGACCTTGGTCATCCCGCGCACGGCGAACTTCGACGAGACGTACGCGCCGAGGCCGGCGTAGCCCTCCAGTCCCGCCGTCGACGACGTATTGATGATGCAGCCGCCGCCGGCCTGCTTCAGGGCCGGAATCGCCGCCTGCATGCCCAGCCAGACGCCCAGCTGATTGATTCGAATCACTTCCAGATACTCCTGCAGCGTCGAGTCCTCGATCAGCTTGAGCCGCGCGATGCCGGCGTTGTTGATCAGGATGTCCAGCCGACCGAATTCAGCCAGCGTCTGTTCGAGCATCGCTTTCCAGCTCGCCGCCTCGCTCACATCGAGGCGCTGGAACATCGCCTGACCGCCGCTGTCGTTGATGCTCTCGGCGACGCGCTGACCGTCCGCCTCCAGCACATCGCCCAGCGCCACGGCCGCGCCCTCGCGCGCGAACAGCCGCGCCTGCGCCTCGCCCTGTCCGCGCGCCGCGCCCGAGATTAGCGCCACCTGTCCATCGAGCTTGCCCATTGCGAACCTCCCGCCAGCGTTCTCGTCTTGCTTCTTACCGCGCCCTTAACTGCACCATTGACCGCAGGCTACGCCTTCGCGCCGCCCAGCGTCCGCCGCGTGCGCATCGCAAACGGCTCGACGGCGCCGCTCTCCAGATCGAACCGATAGCGCCACTGGCGCAGCAGGTCGAGCCCGTAGACGTGAATCGCCAGCGTCTTGCCTTCGTTAATCTCCACCGCGTGGATATCGGCCGGCGGCTCGGCGATCACCGTCGTCGCGCCGCCGGGGACGCGGGTCGGCTCCAGTTCTTCGAGCTCGGCGAACCAAGGCGCCATGCCATCGTCGACGCGCTGATAGTTGCGATTGAACTCGACGCCCGAGATGACGCCTTCCATCGCCCAGCCGTTGTGGTTGTGCACCGGCGCGCCGACGTTCGGCTGCCAGACGACGGCCAGCACGGTCAGATTGTCGGCGCGGTGAATCACGAACCCCTTGTCCGGATCGGGATCATCGTTTTCGGGGAGATCGAGCAGCACGTCTCGACGCTGGATGATCCGCTCCAGCGGCCCCGCGATCCGGGAGATCTGCCGCTCCGCCGAGTCGCCCCGGTCGGCGATGCGCTGCGCCTCCCCGACAAAGTCCATCAAGGTATAGGCCGCGGTCGTCATGGCTCCAGCGCCTCCTCGCACTCGATGCTGCCCTGATTATAGGAACAGGAACAACCCGCCCGCGCTCCGTCATTCCCGCGTCAGGCGCGGGAATCTCGCTCCCTTCCGCACGCGGCGCGCATCGGTCTGCGGTAGCCTGCGCTGACACGTCCTCGTCCGAGTGGAGCCAGGCTGATGGTGGATCAACGAGCGGAGTTCGGGCTCTTCTTCCAGCTGCCTCAGGCCGACGGCCAGGACGTTCCGCAGCGCTACCGCGACACCATTGACCAGGTCGTGCACGGCGACCGGATCGGCTGGGACGCGGCGTGGTTGGCGGAGATGCACTTCGTGCGCGAGTTTTCGGTGCTGCCCTCGCCGATGGTCACGATGGCAGCGATCGCTGCGCGAACCGAGCGCATTCGGCTCGGAACCGGCGTCGCCCTGCTGCCGCTCGTCGATCCGATTCGCACGGCCGAAGACGCCGCCACCCTGGACATCATTTCGGGCGGGCGGCTGGAGTTCGGCATTGGCCGAGGCAGCATCGCCGAGCACTTCACCGGCTTCAACGTCAGCATGGCGGATCGCGCCAGCCGTTTCGAGGAGGCGCTCACGGTCATCCGCCAGGCCTGGCTCGACGGCCCGGTCAACTTCGAGGGCGACCATTTCCGCTACCGCAACGTGCAGGTCGTGCCCAAGCCGATCCAACGGCCCGGCCCGCCGTTGCGAATGGCAGCCAACAGCGACGAGTCGTTCATGCGCGCCGCCCGCGACGACTGGCGCGTCTTCGCCAGCCCGATCACCGCGTTTGAAGAAGAACTCGACCGGCGCTTCGACATGTATCACCGCGCCCGCCCCGACGCCCCGTCGACGGACGCGGGCATGCTGCTGCCGGTCCACGTGCACGAATCATCGGAGGTCGCCAGGGCCGAGGCGCGCGACAGCATCCTCAGCTATCTCGCCGTGGTCAGCAACACCGCCCTGCGCAGCTGGCTCCGCCGCGGCGGCAGCGAGCGCGACCTGCCTCCGCTGCTGGCGCGCAACCGCGGCGCGAGCTACGAGGACGCGCTCGAAACGATGTGCGCGATCGGCAACCCCGGTGAAGTCACCACCAGGCTCAACGCGATCCACGAGCGCTACGGCGTCGGCCACTTCATCACCTGGTGCAACGCGGGCGGATTGATCCCGCACGACCAGGTGACGAAGTCGATGAGCTTGTTCATGCGGGAATGCGCGCCCAACGTCACCCTCAGCCGGCCGGCATGACGAGCGCGGCCTTGATCGTCTCGGCCAAGCTCGGAACCTCATTTGGCGGGCGGCGGAAGGAAGCGAGATTCCCGCGCAAGCGCGGGAATGACGGAGTGAGAGCGCGCGGTTGTGGATCGATCTAGTCAATCGACTCCGCGATCGCCGCCTCGGGCAGGCGCACGCGCATCACCTCGATCGCGGTTGGATTGCTGTCGATCAGGAGGTAGCGGCGTCCCAGCGCCGCGGCCGCCGCGCCGACTGTGCCGCTGCCCGCGAAGGGGTCCAGGACCAACGCGCCAGGGTCGCTTGAGGCGCGGATGATCCGCTCAGCCAGCGCGACCGGCTTCTGCGTGGGATAACCGCTGCGCTCGCGCGCGTTGGTGCCGACGATCGTCTGCCACCAGACGTCGGTCGGCAGCTTGCCGCGTTTCGCCTTCTCCTCGCCCACCAGACCGGGCGCCAAGTAGGGCACGCGGTCGATATCGTCCCGATTGAACACATAGCTCGCGCGATCCTTGACGTAGACGAGGATGTTGTCGTGCTTCGCCGGCCAGCGCCGCCGCGAGCGGCCGCCGAAGTCGTAAGCCCAGATGATCTCGTTGAGAAAGCAGTCGCGGCCGAAGATCCCGTCCAGCAGCACTTTCACGTAGTGCACCTCGCGCGCGTCGAGGTGCAGATACAGCGTGCCGTCGGCTCGCAGCAGGCGGCGAATTTCGGTCAGCCGAGGCTCGAGAAACTCCAGATAGGCGTCGAAGGAGTCCTCGTACGAGTGCGTCGTCAGCGTCTCGCTTCGGTAGCGTCGACCTCCGAAGCCCGAACGATCGCCGCGCGCGTCGCGCGTCGCGCGTCGTCCGCAACCGACGATGGGTGCGCGCGTTGCCGCTGTTGAAGGGCGGATCGGTGTAGACCAGCTGCGCGCTCTGCGCGGGCATCGCCTGCAGGATCGGCAGGTTGTCGCCGGCGATAATCTGGCCGGTATCTCGACCGGGCGGTTCGCCCATCAGGCGTCGGGCAGTTCGCGCGGCAGACTGGATTGAACGGGCTCAACCTCTCCGCGGCGCTCCACTTCTTCACGCCGCTCCGCCTCTTCCTCGCGCTTGATGCGGCGCTCGGACTCCGCTTCCTCCAGCTCCCGACCGATGCCTTCCTCCAGCATCTGCTCGACCGGGCGCTGCTCTACGGTGGCGTCGACGCGCTCGTCGAGCACGCTGTAGCTGCGTCCGCCCAGATACATCAGCGGCTTGTACTCATCGTCGCCCAGCGACCACATACCGGTGTTGAAATCGAACCCGTCGGTGTCCGCCTGGGCGGACACGACCTTGCCGATGAACAGCGTGTGGTCGCCCATCGTGTAGAAATCGTGCAGCGTGCATTCAATCCAGCCGATGCAGCCTTCCAGCAGCGGCGAGTCGATCTCCTTGCCCTTGAAGGTCGGCACGCGCGAGGCTTCGAGCTTGTCGCCGATCGTGTTCGAGACCATCCCCAACCACTGCGTGTGATTGAGCAGGACCTTGGACGGAATGTTGATCGCAAACTCCTCGCCGAACTTGATCATGTCGTGCGTGCGGCGCGAGGGATGCACAGCGATGGCGACCAGCGGCGGATTGACCGAGACCGGCATCGACCAGGCGATCGGCGCCGCGTTGCCGACGCCGCGCCAGTTCGTGCTGACGATCGCCACGGGCGCGCCGCCCAGCAGCCGGCGCGCGTCGTCTTCGAGCATGCGCTTGCGTACCATGGAACGAGTGTATCTGCGATTTGGGATAAGCTGCGAGGGGTACCTGAGACGGAGATGCGAGATGGTCGATTTTCACGACAACCACGAAGAAGCAGCGTTTCGCAGCGAGGTCAAGTCGTTCATCCAGAACGAGTTCCTGCCGCGGCGCGCTCGGATGCGCGACGAATCGCGCGCCGCGCAGCCGTTTGACCGTCCGCCGATCCAGCGCGAATGGGAGAAGCAGCTGGCCGACCGCGGCTGGATCGCCCCCGCCTGGCCCAGGCAGTACGGCGGCGCCGGGCTCTCCGTGATGCAGCAGTTCATCTTCAACGAGGAGATGGCCGAAGCGCGCGCGCCGCGGCCGGGCGGCATCGCGATCGGCATGGCCGGCCCCACGATCATCACGATCGGCACCGAGCAGCAACAGGAGGAGCATCTGCCGCCGATCCTCAGCGGCGACGCAATCTGGTGTCAGGGCTACTCCGAGCCCGGTTCCGGCTCCGACCTCGCCTCGCTGCAGACCCGCGCGGTCAAGGACGGCGACGACTTCGTCGTCAACGGTCAGAAAATCTGGACCTCGGGCGCGCACCGCTCCGACTGGATGATCCTGCTCGCCCGCACCGACCCGGACGCGCCCAAGCACAGGGGCATCACCTATTTCGTGCTCGACATGCACTCGCCCGGCGTCTCGGTGCGGCCGCTGGTCAACATGGCCGGCACGCACGAGTTCAACGAGGTGTTCTTCGAGGATGTCCGTATCCCGCAACGCAATGTGCTGGGCGAGGTCAACCGCGGCTGGTACGGCGCGGTGACGACGCTCGACTTCGAGCGCTCGAGCATCGGCTCCGCGGTCGGTATGCAGCAGTCGGTTGAGGACATCATCCGTTATGCAAAAGAGCAGCGAGGCACCGGGCTCTCCTCGGTCGACAAACGCGAGACGCAGCTCGCCCTCACCGACCGCTACATCGAGACGCAGACGGCTCGCATGATCTCCTACCGCATCGTCTCGATGCAGAACCAGGGGCTGATCCCGAACCACGAAGCGTCGATGGCGAAGCTGTTCGCGATGGAGCTGAACCAGCGCATCACGGCGACGGCGGTTCAGGTGCTCGGCCTGCACGGCCAGCTGCAGGGCAAGAACGCTCCGCGCCGCGGCCGCCACGCCTACGGCTACATCCGCTCGATCGCCAACACGATCGAAGGCGGCACGTCGGAGATTCAGCGCAACATCATCGCCACCCGAGGTCTCGGCCTGCCGCGCGGCTAGCTCGATCGCGAGACTACGAAAGCGGTTCCTCGATCCGCAACGCCGCGTGCAGATCGTCCGCGCGCAGGCTCGCGCACCGATTGAACCAGCCGCTCAGTCCGTCGACGAGGTCGAGCGCCGCGCCCACGGCGATCCGCACGCTGGCGGTTTGCCAGGCGGCGTTCAGATAAATGCCGCCGCGCCGCTGGCCCGGGACGCGGCGTTGAAAAATGAGCCCGTCGAGATCGCGCGGATCATGCAGGATCAACGCTGAATCGCCGATCGCGCCGGCGATCGCCGATGCCAGACGCGCCATTTGTTGATCGCCGCCGGCGGCCGCGATCCAGATGCGCTGGTTGCGGGGCGCGCCCGCGTCGTCCAACCGCCGGGCAATGCGCTCGGCGGCGCGTGCTGCGGCGCGCGGCGATATGGTCGGCGCAAACGCGATGGCCACGTCATCGTCGCGTCCGATCGACAAGTCGCCGAGCGTCTGGACTACATTCATGGCTGCTCCAACATCCACTGCACAATCCGATGCGCAATCCGAACGTCCGGATCATCCTGTCCGCGTAAGCGCAGCACCGGCGCGTCCCCGCACGCGGCCAACGCCGCAGCGCCTTCCACCGCCGCCACCGCCGCACCCGACCAGATCGGCGGAGCGCCGCCGCCCGCGCAGACCGCCGCAAGCGGTTCGCCGTTGAACGCGGCCAGATACACGCCGTCGATCGTGACAAACTCGGCGGCGCGCGCCATCAACGCCTCCAGTTGATCAGCGCTCGGCGAACCGGTCGCCGGCAGCAGCGCCAACCCGTGGCTGTCAACGTAGTCGAGCAATCCCAACTCCTGCAGCGCCGACCAGACATGTCGTTCATCATCGGGCAGCACGATCACCAGCACAGCCGAGGCGGGCGGCTCGGTGGGGACGATGAGCGCGGCCGGCGGCTCGTCGCGAATGCGCAAGACGGTATGCGCCCGCGCCAGTTCGCGGGTCGCCGCGTCGAAGGTTGGTTCCGACGTGCCGAACAGCAGGAGATAAACCATCGCGCCCGCGAACGCGATCAGCGGCGCGCCCAAGCCCACGATGCTCAGCCTGCGCAGCATCGGCCGCTAGTTCGTCCGGGACTCGTTGAACAGCCAATCCAACAGGTGGTCGGGCCAGTCGTCGGCGAAGAAGGGCAGATGATCGGCGTCGTCAATCGTCCAGAGTTCGACGGTGATTCCGTCCAGGCAGCCCTCGCGGATGCGATGCACCTGTGTCTCCGCGCCCGGCAGATTCGCGTCCAGGTCCAGGCTCGGAAGCTGCTCGACCCGTTCGGGATCGCAACTGGCGCGGCGCGCCCAGCGTTGGATCAGCTCAACTGCGCCGGGATAGCCGCCGGCGTACTCCAGCGTGCCCGCGTAGGGAATATCGCGATCCGCCGTGCCGTGAATCTGCAGGACGGAAACGGGCGAGGCGTGCTCGCAACGGGCTGCGCCGCCGAACGATGATCCGGCCAGGCTGGCAATCGCAACCAAACCGTCCAGACCATCACAGGCGAGCCGATAGGCCATGAAACCGCCATTGGAATAGCCAACCGCGTAGACCCCGTCGACCTCGATCATCTGGCGCGCCTCGGCGACCAATCCGCTCAGCCAGCCATAGTCGTCGACATCGCTGCCGTGAAAGTTGCAGCAGCCGTCGGTGGCATTCCAGAAGGAGGAGCCGCGCGCGTCGGCGGTTCCCTGCGGCGTGATCAGCGCAAAGTCGTACTCGACGATCCGCTCCGACAGCCCGAAATACCAGTCATGCGCGGACGCTTCGCCCGAGTATCCGTGCAGCGACAGCACGAGCGGCAGCGCCCGAACCTCCGCATCAGCGGCCCTGTTCGTCGGAAACAGCAACCGCGCCGCTCGCTCGCCGCCGATGATTCGCTCCTCGATCACCGCCGCCGCAGGCTCGGCGGGGGCGTAGCGCTCGGCGATCCAGTCGAGAATGCCGGGCGTGAAATCCGTTCCCCAGACCAGGGGCACGTGCCCGCCGCCCTCAATCGTCCAGAGCTCCATCACCGACCGGTTTGCGCAGCCCCGCTCATAGCGCTTGATCGCGGTTTCGTCTCCTTCGACCGCCAGGTCGGTATCCAGCTTCGGCAGCTCGACGACCGCCGAGAGGTCGCAGCCGGCCCGTTCCGCCCATCGCGTCACCGACTCCCAGGCGCTCGGGGTCGGTTTGCGCTCCGGGTCGGGGTGAGTCGGCAAACGGCCGCCCCCGTAGAGCACCAAGTCGTCTTCAGTGCCGTGAATCTGCAGCACCGACAGCGGCGACGGCGCGCGGCAGCTCGACGGGTCAGAGTGCGCCGCCCCGGCCAGGCTGACGATGCCCGCCAGGCCGGGCACCTCCTCGCACGCGAGTCGATACGCCATGAATCCGCCATTGGAATGCCCGACGACGAATACCTGATCGAACACCGCGTATTCGCCCGCCTCCGCGATCAACGACGTGATGTAGCCGACATCGTCAACCTCGACGTTGAAAATGTCGCAGCACTCATCCGTGGCGTTCCAGTGCTGAGCGCCGATGGCATCGACCGTGCCGTTCGGATAGAGGACGCCGAATCCACGCTCATCCATCCAGTCGGAGAAGCGGAAGTACTGATCCGCCTCCCCGGCGTTGCTGCCGAATCCGTGCAGCAGCACGATCAGCGGGCGAGGCGCCGACAGATCGGCGTGCGCGGGAACCACCAGCGCTGCCGGCCGCTCGCCGCCGAGCGTGAACTTGTTCGCAGGCGGTGCTTCCTGCTCGATATCGTCCGCGGCGTCTTGCACGGAGTCTGGTTGCGCTTCAGCCTGCTGCTCCGACGCATCCGCCGTATCTGATGCTGCGTCGGACTGCTGCGCGGGCTGAGCCGCATCCTGCGTCGGCTCTGCGACGGCGGCGGGCTCAGTCTGCTCGGCCGGTTGCGGCGTTTCCCGTTCCTGTGCATCTGCCGGGGACTGCGGACTACTGCCCTGACCGCCCTGCCGGCTCTGCTCCGACTGCGCGGCTTGAACAGCCTGCTGCGTTGGCTCCGCAACGGTCTGCGGCGACTCGCCGCCGCAGCCCACGGCCAACAGCGCGAACAGGACAGCGGCAACGGCGAGTAAGCGCGGGCGCGGCATTGCGATCAGGGTATCGGCGGCGGGCGACAGCATACGTCGAGCTTAGCCGCCGACTGTTAGCCTTCCCGCGCCGACACCCACGCCCCCGATGGAAGCTGATTGGAGCCGCCGATGCGACGCGCCGCCTGGAACGTCGACCGAACCCTGAGCGTCCGCGACGATCCGCGTCGCGCGCCCGACGCGGATGAGGTGCGCGTCCGCGTCGTCAACGCCGGTATCTGCGGCTCCGATCTGCACTGGTACCGAGGCGATTTCCAGCCCGATCCGCTGCGCACGCCCGGCCACGAGATCGGCGGCATCGTCTCCGCTGTCGGCGCGGGCGTCGACCACGTCGCCGAGGGCGATGTCGTAGGCATCGAGCCGCTGCTGCGCTGCGGCGCATGCGGACACTGCATCTCGGGCCATTACAACCAGTGCCAGGTCGCCGGCGGGCTGATCGGCATCGCCGCCGACGGCGGCATGGCGCAAGAGGTCTGGGCGCCCTCCGCCGCCGTCTTCAAAGCGCCGCCCAACGTCGACGGCGAGCTGGCCGCCCTGGCCGAGCCGCTGGCATGCGGCGTTCACGGCTACAACATGATCACGCTGGGTCAGGGCGAAACCGTGCTCGTGATCGGGGCGGGCACGATCGGCCTGACCGCGCAGCTGGCCGCCCAGGCGGCCGGCGCCCGCGTGATCGTCCTGGCGCGCCATCCCCACCAACAGGCGGCCGCCCGCGATCTGGGCGCGGCTGAAGTGATCGGCGAAGACGAAGCCGGGCGGCAGCGGCTCAAAGATCTCACCCGCGACGACGCCATCGACGTAGTGGCCGAGTGCGTCGGCGGCCGCGCCGACACCATCCGCCAGTCGGTCGACGTCGTCCGCCGACTTGGCCGCGTGCTCGTGCTCGGCGTCTTCGCGATCGACAACGCCGGCTTCAACCCGCTGACGCTGCTCGGCAAGGAGATCACGATGGTCGGCGCGGTCACCTACGGCAGACTCGGCGGACGCGCGCCGGACTACCAACAGGCGCTCGAGGTCCTGGCCGGCTGCGCCGAGCAGGCGCGCTCGCTGATCACGCACCGCTTCAGCCTCGACGACATCAACCAGGCGTTCGACACCGCGCTCGACAAGCGCTCGCGGTCGATCAAGGTCCACATCACGCCCAACGCATGATCCCGGTTAGAAGATCGCCAACGGGTTCGCCGGACTGCCGGTGCCGCCGATGATCCGCAGGGGGCTGAGCACAAACTGGAACTCGTGCCGGCCGAAACGGTTGGCGGCCGCGGCGACGTCTTCGAGCTGCATGTTGTCCATCAGCCACAACCCCATGTGCACGATGCCGACGGCGTGCACGGGGATGCGCAGCGCGTCATAGCCGGAGGGGTTGACATCCGTCGCCGTATCCGCGCCGATCACGGCGACCCCGCGCTCGTGCAGCCAGGGCAGACAGGCGGCGTGCCAGCCGGGGAAACCGGTCTCGAGCAGCGCTTCGCGCCCGACCTCTCGCTTGCGGCGGCCGTAGCCGGTGCGCAGCAGCACCGCGTCGCCCTCGCGTACCGTGACGCCCTGCCGCGCTTCAGCCGCCTCGAGGTCCTCAGGAAAGACGCCCTCGCCGGGCGCCATCCAGTCGACCCCTCGGACCGCCGCCACGTCGAGCAGCACGCCGCGCGTGACGATGCCGTCGCGCAGCTCGGTGATCGGCAGCTGCGTCGCGCCGCCC
Organism: Dehalococcoidia bacterium; assembly: GCA_965205105.1. GTDB lineage: Bacteria > Chloroflexota > Dehalococcoidia > Bin125 > Bin125 > Bin125. The sequence goes on along the minus strand of OZ242034.1, from coordinate 2,372,357 downwards.
GTGGCGTTGACCAACCGGGCCGGCTTGCCGTTGTACATCTGGCCGTCCCAGAAAATGTGGCAGAGCCCGTCCAGGTGCGTGATCGCATAGCCGTGATAGACCAACCCGAAGAACTCCATCGCGCCGCCCATCCGCGAGACGCCCGCCTCGGCGATCGCCGCCGCCGACTCGCCCGTCGCCACCATGAACCGCTGCGGCGTGCCCATCGCGTGGTCGGGTTGATGCACGTTCTCGATATCCCACGCGCACGACACCGACACGCCCTCCCGCACCAACCCCGCCGCCGACCTGCGCACCGCCGGCGTGACGTAGTTGAGCGTTCCCAGCTGATCGTCCTCGCCCCAGCGCCCCCAGTTGGAGAGCGCGTCCATCATCGCCAGCACATCGGCCTCAGTCGGAATGTTCGGCATCGGTGGTTCCTTCCTGCTGTGGGGGTAAGATGAATGCTAGCCGACCCGCGAGTCGAGTCGCCTGCTTTTGGAGAACGACGTGCCTCACGATTCGAATCAGCTGTTCTACGGCGACTGCCTCACGGTCATGGAGCAGATCCCTGATCGAAGCATCGACTTGATCTACCTCGATCCGCCATTCAACTCCAACCGCGAATACACCGCCATCTATCGCGACGAAACCGGCCGCCCATTGCCGGATCAACTCGAAGCGTTCCATGACATGTGGACCCTCGACAGTGCCAGAATGGAGACCGTAAGGCGTTTACCCATTCATTTGCGAGAGTCAGGAATTGACGATGACGCAACGGAGTTTCTACATGCCATGATGGGAGCGCTGCGGAAAACGCAACCAGACATGCTTGCGTATCTTTCCTACATGGTGGAACGCCTGGCTGTCATGCGTCGATTGCTGAAGCCGGACGGGACCATCTGGCTCCATTGCGATCCAACAGCCAGCCACTATCTCAAGGTGGCGATGGATGCGCTCTTCAGGCGCGCCCGGTTCGGCAATGAGATTGTGTGGCGCCGCATCAACGCCAAATCGAATGTTACACGCAATTTTGCTAACAATCACGAATTGCTACTTCGCTATACGATGTCAGACAGCGCAACATGGAACGCCCAGTACGTTGAGCATGATGAACAGTACATCAAAAAACATTACAAATTTGTCGAGGAAGGCACCGGCAGGCGCTATCGGCTGGGCGATCTCACGAACCCGAACAGGAACCGACCAAATCTCACCTACGAATTCCTCGGGGTGACCCGAGTCTGGCGCTGGACCAAAGAACGCATGCAAGAGGCATACGAACGCGGCCTGGTCGTCCAGACAGCGCCGGGGGGAGTGCCGCGGCGAAAGCAATATCTCGACGAGGTACAGGGAAAACTCGTGGATGACATCTGGACGGATATCGATGGACTGCAGAAGGGCGAGCGGCTGGGATACGACACGCAGAAGCCCCTGGAGCTTATGGAACGCATCATCCAGACCAGTTCGAATCCCGGCGATCTCGTCCTGGATCCATTCTGCGGCTGCGCGACGACGATCGAGGCAGCGCATCGACTGGGACGGCGTTGGATCGGTATCGACATCGCGATCCACGCGATCCGACGTGTCGCGAAAGTGCGTTTGGGCGATCGGTGCGGGCTCGTTGAAGGTGTCAACTATACGATCGAGGGCGTGCCTCTCAACGTCGAAGGCGCCGCTGCTCTTTGGGAGCGCGATCCGTATGATTTTCAGAAGTGGGCCGTCGAGCAGGTGGACGGGTTCGTCACGACGCGCCGTACCGCCGACGGCGGAGTGGATGGACGCTTGTATTTCGCTGTCCCCGGCGAAGAACAACTCGAGAGCATGCTGGTGGAAGTCAAAGGCGGGGAATCGGTGGGTATTGGCGTTCTTCGCCAACTGCTCGGGGTGCTGCAAAACGATTCGGCGCAGATGGCCGGCCTCGTCCTGTTGAATGAGCCGGGGCCGCGGCAACGCCGCAATTTCCAGGCGTTTATGGCAGATGCGGGTGGATACGAAGCAGCGGGCGCTGTGTACCCGCGGCTTCAGCTGCTCACGGTCGAAGAGATTCTGGAAGGCGCGCGCTTCCATACCCCCGGAGTAGCAGCCCGCGGCTCAGCGCAAGGCAATCTCCCGCTTCCAAATGCGTGACCAGGACTAGACTGCATCTGCATAGACAGGAGCCCGCCCATGACCGATACCCCGATCCACGGCTGGAACGACCCGCAATTCGACGCCGTCCGCGACGCCTTCGCCGCCAACTTCGCCGAGCATGGCGAGGTCGGCGCATCTGTCGCCGTGTACCGCAACGGCGAACCCGTCGTCGACCTTTGGGGCGGCTGGTACGACGCCGACCGCGACCGCGAGTGGGACGCCAACACGCTGGTCAACGTCTTCTCGACGACCAAGGGGCTGGCCGCCTTCTGCGCGCACCGACTGGCCGAGCAGGGGCGGCTCGACTTCGACGCGCCCGTGGCCGAATACTGGCCCGAGTTCGCCGCCGCCGGCAAGCGGGACATACCCGTCCGCTACCTGCTCTCGCACCGCGCCGGGATGGCCGCCGTGCGCCGCGACATCACGCTGGACGAGATGTTCGACTGGGACACGATCACCGCCGCGCTGGCCGAGCAGGAGCCGTGGTGGTCGCCGGGCGAGCAGCACGGCTACCACGCGCTGACCTACGGCTGGCTCGTGGGCGAAGTCGTGCGGCGCATCGACGGACGCCCGATCGGCCAGTACTTCCAGGAAGAGTTCGCCGCGCCGCTGGGACTCGACGCGCACATCGGCACCGGACCCGAGTACGACGCCCGCATCTCGACCCTGCTCGACGCGCCCGTCGACCCCAACGCGCCGACGCTGTTCGACATGCTGGGCGAAGAATCCGTCGGCGCGCGCGCCTTCACCAATCCGGGCACGACCGCGCCCGACGGCGGCAACATCACCGGCATGCGCGCCTGGCGCGCCGCCGAAATTCCCGCCGCCAATGGACACTGCACCGCCCGCTCGCTGGCGCGCATCTACGGCGGCGCCGTCGACGGCGGCAGCATCGACGGCGTCCACGTGATCGACCCGGACGCGCTCGAAACCGCCATCGTCGAGCAGTCCAACGGCCCCGACGCCTGCCTGATGATCCCCACCCGCTTCGGTCTGGGCTTCATGCTCACCGGCGAGTTCCTGCCGCTGGGCCCCAACCCGCGCGCCTTCGGGCACCCCGGCGCCGGCGGTTCGCTGGGCTACGGCGACCTCGACGCCAACATCGGCTTCGGCTACACGATGAACCAGATGCAGAACAATCTCAGCGGCGACCCGCGCGTCCAGGGCCTGCTCAACGCCGTCTACGCCTCGCTGTAGACGCGAGCCAGCGCGAAGCGCAGAAACAGGCAGCTCGCAGCGAGTACGCCCGAGCCGGCAGTGTGGACGGAGCGGACGGCTCCGACGGCGGCTAAACGCCGCGGCGGGCGGCGGCGATGGCGGCTCCGAGCCGATCAAGAATGCGCGAGCCCCGCCGACGGAAGCCAAACGCCTCCATGCACTCGCTGATCAACTGCTCCCGACTGTGCACCCGGCCGTCGCTCTCGATCCAGCGCACCAAGGCGATCAGTTCGTCCTCCGAATACTCGACAATCTGCGCGGGCGGGCGAATATCCGGTTTGAGGGCATCGTCTCTCTGCGCCTCCGACGGGATGTCAGCCGGTTCGATATCCGGCTCCAGCTCGACGCGCTGCTCGATAGGAGCAGCATCTACCAGCCGAGTTGCGACAGGCGGCTCGGACGCTGCCTCAGCTTGCTGTATCGCCTGTCCATACGCGGTGACGGCGCGCTCGACTTCCGTTTCTGGGTCGTTAAACCAGTCGGTCGACCAGATGCGGTGGAACCGCCAGCCGAGCCGTTCGAGATGCTCCTGGCGAAGCCGGTCGCGGTCGCGCGTCGTCGGTACGGAATGATACCGCGCGCCGTCAGCTTCAATGGCGAGGATCGGCCGCCCCGGTTTGTCCGGATGCATGACGGCAAAGTCGATCCAGTAGCCGGAGACGCCGTACTGCGGCTTAAGCCTGAGCCCCCGCGCTTCCAGCCGAGACTTGACATCCAACTCGAATGGGTTGAGCGGATCCGCATCGCGGTTCGCTGAGCCGAGATCGCTGCCTCCACTGGCCGCGTAGGCGATGTAATCGCGCAGCATTTGCACGCCTTTGTTCCTGATTCGATCCGGGTCCATATCGTCGGCGGCGAAGCAGCTGACCAGCGTGAGGCGCCGTTTCGCGCGTGTGATCGCGACGTTCAGCCGCCGGTAACCGCCTTCCTTGTTGATCGGCCCAAAGTTGTAACGCATCCGTCCATCGGCGGTGCGGCTGTAGCCAACTGAAATGATGATCGCGTCACGCTCGTCGCCCTGCACCCGCTCGAGGTTCTTGACGAAGAACGGCTCAGACTTGCCTTCGACAAAGAAATCGTCGAGGTCTGGCCGGTCGCGTCGGATCAACCGCAGCTGGTCGCTGATCCGATCAGCATGCTTCATGCCCAGGGCGATCACCCCGAGCGATTCATCCGGGCGCTGCCTGGCATGTTCCAGGATTAATTCGACGACGCGCTCGACTTCGGGAGAGTACGAAGGGCTGACGGATGCGTGTTCCAGCAAAAACGGTACCTCGACGTGTCGGAGGCAATCGGCGCCGACGACGCCCGGAAACGTGGTCAGGCTGCGCTCATAGACATGATGATTGGAGAACGCGATCAGCCGCTCATCGCGGCTGCGGTAGTGCCAGCCAAGCCGACGAATGCCAGAAGGCGGCAGAAGCGTCTCCAGCGCGTCGAGAATCGATTCCATATCCCGAATCGCGGACCCGTCCTCTTCGTCGTCCCCATCATCCCTGTTCCCGACGAAAAACGGGGATGGCGGCAGCTGCTTCGGGTCGCCGGCGACAACCGCCTGCCGGCCGCGCAGCAGCGAGGAGATCGCGTCGGCGGGCTCGATCTGGCTGGCCTCGTCGAAGACCACAACATCAAATGGCGGACGATCGTCAAGAGGCAGCAGCTGAGGCGCGAGCAGCGGGCTCATCGCCCAGCAGGGTTTCAGCGCGGTGAGCACATCGGGAGCTTTGGCGAATAGATCGCGGGTGCTCATGAGTCGGCGCTTCTTCCCCGCCTCGCGTTTAATCAGTTGCGCTTGACCGGGATGCGTGTCCTGAGCAGCGACAGCGGCCTCGGCCCAGGCGCGCCTGACGCGATCGGGCGCGCGCTCGATGTGTTCGTGATCCACCTTGCAAAATTCGTCAACCGACTGATGACGTCCAGCGCCATCGAACGTTGGCGTCGCCGCTTGCACCGCGTCGAACACCGAGCGTGTCCAGGTGTCGCCCAGCGCCCGGACAGCGTCGTTCCCGCTCCAACCGTTGTCCCGCGCTTGTGCGGTCAGATGCTCGTACACTGTGGTGCTGAGTCGAGAGCGCAGGCTCTCTCGTAACTCATGCAGACGCGGCAGATTGGAGAGCCGCTGACGCGCCTGTTGCAGCTCATTCATCTGATCTTGCACCGCTGTGATGTCCGCGTCGGCAACCAGCGTGGTGTAGTCGCCCAATTCGGCAAGCGCGCCTGCGCATTGATCCCGAACCTCGTTGCAGGTTTCGTGCTCAACCTGCCAGACCTGCTCGGTAGGTTCGCAGCCCGTGAACTTACGCCAGACGTCGCAGGTCGCATTCCACTCGGTCAGCCGAGCGTACTGGTCGGATGCTGATAATCGATCTTCAGCGAATAGCGGGCACGCACGGCGTAGCGCCGCGCGGTAGCTGCTATCTGTCAGCCATGCCCACAGTCGCGCCGGTACGCTTCGATCACTGGCGTACAGGTCGGCCAGCAATTCATTGACGTCCTCGATCTCAAACACTGCAGCACGGAACTGCGGTTGCAGATCTGCAAACTGATCAAGCGCGCTCAGCAACGAGCGCGTGTGCGGCATCCCGGCCGGGCGCTCGATCTCCAGTTGATTGGCAATATCGGCAAGCCGACGATTTAGTGTAGGCAGCAGCTCCAGGCGCAGCTCGTCGAACCGTTCGCGAACCCGTTCCAGTTCCTTTGACGTCGTGATCTTGCGTCGCTGGTGCGCGAGGCTCCAGGGCAGGTCCGGTTCCGCATCCAACCGGTGTCCGTCAAGGTTGATGTACTCACGCAGCTCATCTTCTACGTCGTCATACGAATCGCCGCTAAGCGCCTCGAGCTGCGATCTCGGGATTCGTAGACCGATATCCTCGGATTCGCCCAAACCGGTCATGCGCGATTGCAGCTCATAGAGCGACAGGTTCCACGGCTCGTGCCGAAGGTGCAGCGCCCGATCGGCGCTTCGCAGCTTTTCCCGGTTGCGTGTGAGTTTGCGAAACAACTCTTCGCTGTCGGGCGCGCGTGTGTTCCGCGCTGTGTCGAGCGCCTTGTTCAGCTGCTCGGCGGTCTGCCGGCGGCTGCGCGCGCCTTCGTGCATATCGAGCACCAGATCGCCGAGGCCGACATCGTTCAGCCGACGCAGCACCGCGTCGATGGCGGCCCGTTTTTCGGCCACGAACAGTGTGGATTTACCTCGCGCCGCGAGCGTCGCCAACAAGTTGGCGATGGTCTGGCTCTTGCCGGTACCGGGCGGGCCGATCACAACGAGGTTGCGTCCATCGACCGCCGCTTTGATCACGGCGCTCTGGCTGTTGTCGGCGTCCAATACCAGGTACTCATCTTGCGGCGGCAGCGCGTCGCCCTCCGGCATCGACTCAGTACCTTCGCTGCCCTGTCGGGATTCGCGCAACCGCTCCATAGCCGTCTGGTCGCCGCCGATGGCGGCGACCAATGGATGCTGCGCAGCAGCCTCTTCTGCCCCCTCGAGATCGCGCACCAGCGGTAGCTTGGTGTAAGAGAACGTGCGCAGCACCAACCCATCCCCAATCGCAAATTCCGGCACCGCCGAGTAGTGACGCTCGAGGCGCTCGAAGAACTCAGTATCGTCAGGTTCATCATTGGATAGCAGTTCGTCCTGCCGCGCTTCATCGAGTTCGACCCCGAAGTCATCCTTAAGCTGTTGCAGCAGGACCGGATTGAACTCCCAGTCATCGCTAATGCTAAGTACAAAATCATCTCCGATGCGGCCGTGCGGCTTGAGCTCAGCGGCCGCGAGCAGGACCGGGGCATTGGGCTGGCCGCCCGAGCCTCGCTGTTGCCAGGTGGCGAATCCGTAGCCCAAGTAAAGGGTTCGGATACCCTGCTCCTCCTCGTGCTCTTGCGCCTGCCTGCGGATTCTGCGGGCGCGCCGGCTCGCGTCAGCGCCGTTGTCAGCCGGGAAGCAGTCGGAGAGCCTCACTTCGCTCCCGTCCAACAACCGTTCGACGACCCATTGATCGGCTGACGAGTTTGGCCCAAGATCGAGCGTGCCTGCCAGGAGGTGTTTGAATCTCAGAAGCGGGTTACTGCCACCCCGCTGACCGGTACCGATCAGATCTTTCGTCCAGCTGCGCAACGCCTGGCGCAGCGCATCACGATCGGAGGATCCAGCTACCATTGCACGCCTCGCTTGTCTTCATGCCCGCGGGAGACCCAGGCCGCGAGTGGCGATGACATTGCGCTGCACCTCCGACGTTCCGCCGCGGATCGTGGCCGGCACCATGCCGACGTAGTTCCGCGTGTAGGTGCTGGCTGGCGGCGCGCCGCTCCAAGACTGGGCGTGCAGACCGAACACCTTCGTCGCCGTCAACGCGAGCCGCTGGCTTAACTCGGATGCGAACAGCTTCGCCGTCGACGCCTCGTAGTTTGGTACGAGGCCGGCTGACTGCATTGAGATGATGCGGAAGCTGAACTGGTACAGCGTCTCCGTCTCGACCCAGCGGTCGGCGATCTCCTGCCGCAGCTCGGGCGTGACGCGCTCCTGCGCGCCCTGCGCGTTCTGCTGAATGTGAATGATCAACTGACGCAGCTGCCGCCGCGCCGCGACCGCGCCGCCGATGTTCGAGCGTTCAAAGTCGAGCAGCGTCATCCCGACGTACCAACCGTGATTCAGTTCGCCGACCAGATTGCTGGCCGGAATCCGCACATCCTCGAAGAAGACCTCATTGAAATAGTGGTCGCCGTTGATATTGATCAACGGCCGCACGGTGATCCCCGGCGTCTTGATATCGTCGATCATCACGAACGAGATGCCGCGGTGCTTGGGTGCGTCGGGATCGGTGCGCACGAGCGCGAACATCGCGTCGGCGGTATGCGCGGCCGAGGTCCAGATCTTCTGCCCGTTGATGATGAAGTCGTCGCCGTCGCGGACGGCGCGGGTAGTCAGCGAGGCGAGGTCGGAGCCGGATCCGGGTTCGCTGTATCCCTGCGCCCAGGTGACCTCGCCGTTCAGGATCGGCGGCAGATACTGCTCCTTCTGCTCGTCGGAGCCGTGCACGATCAGGGTCGGGCCGAGCATGTTCACGCCCGAACCGCCCACGCCGGGCGCGCCCGATTCAGCCAGTTCCTGATTGAAGATGAACTGCTCCATCGGCGACAGGCCGCCACCGCCGTATTCAGCGGGCCAGTGCGGCGCGACCCAATCGCGCTCGGCCAGCGCCGCGTGCCAGTCGATCGCCGCCTGCCGCGCAGCCGGATCGTCCGACTTGCGGTCGTTCTCCCAGGCCCGCTCGGGCATCGCGCCGTGCGCGGCGAAGTCCCGGTAGCGCCGGGGCAGACGCGACTCGATCAGCGTCGACACCTCGCTTCGGAATGCGGCCTGCTCTGGTGTGTCGCGCCAATCCATAGTCACCTCCCCCTGTCGATGCATGGTGTCGGTCATAATGTCGGCGCACGGCGACAGTGCACGATGCGATGCGCCGCGGCGTGCGCCAGTCCGCCCTACAGACCGGGCACCGCCAGGGCGACCGCCGCCTGAATCTCGTCCAGGGTGCGGTTGACGCTCATCCCGATCAGGTCCATCCGCGCCAGCTGCTCGATGCGCGGCTCGACGCGGTCGAGGTACTCGCGCGGCAACAGCAGCTCGAGCAGGCGGCTGGCGCGCGCCAGACCGATCAGCGCCACCGTCTCCGGGTCCGGAATCTCGTCCGAGAGCAGCGTGTCGATCAGCTTGCGCTGAACATCGCGCACGACCTGCGGATCGGTGGGCGGGAACTTCTCCGATTTGAGCACAATCAACCGCCGGCCCGCCTCGCGGTGAATGACATTGCGGTCGAGCAGGTCCTCGATCACCTGCTGTCGGAGCACCAGCGAATAACGCGCGATCTCCGAGATCCAGTACGAGATCGGCTGGTTGGGCGGGCCCGAGTTGATCTGGTGCAGCACGCTGTCGAGCAGCGGGTTGCCGGTCGGCTCGGCCGAGATCACGAACAACCGATTGGGGTCGGTATCGATCCGGTTCTGGAAGGACAGGTCCAGCAGCGAGGCGCCGGCGATGGCGTAGTCGAGCCGTCCGTCGTAGGGACGCTCGAGCACGCCGTCCTCGCCAAGTCCGAGCAGGATGATCTGGTCGCTGATCGAGAGTGCAGTCACGCTGAGGCCTTTCGCCGATGTTCGCTGCGCAGGTGGACCGATGCTTCGCTGATCGATCCGCTGAAAGCAATCTTACTTGACCGCCATTACGCGCCCCGCGTGCGCGACGGCCGATCGCGCCTCTATCGCTGATCGATCAGCGGTTGCAGGCGGGCGTTTCGCTCTTCGCTCGCCTGCATATGGCGCGCTCGTTCCTGGCCGAGCGGGGTTTCGGGATCCTCGAGCGGTCCGCCGCCGCGCGCGTCGCGGATGCCTCCATCCATGACGAGATAGCTGCCGGTCATGAAATCGGCGTCGGGGCCGGCGAGGAATGAGATCAGCCCTGCGATATCCGACGGCGCGCCGGCCCGACCCACAGGAGTAGCGGCCTCCAGCGCCGAACGAATCGGCCCGCCTGCGTCGCCCGCGAGTCCGTGCGCGAGCGGCGTATCGATCACGCCCGGTCCGATCGCGTTGACGTTGATCCCGTGCGGGCCGAGGTCGGAAGCCCAACCGCGCACCATCATCGCCACGCCGGCTTTGGTGGCCGAGTAGCTCCACATCCACTGGCTGGTGCTCAACGCCGCCAGCGACGAGATGCAGACGATGCGGCCGCCGGCACCCGCCGCGACCATGCGCTGCGCGGCGGCCTGCACGGTGAGAAAGACGCCGGTGAGGTTGATATCGAGCTGATCCTGCCAGTCCTTGAGCGCCAGATCCAGCACCGATCCGCCGCGCCCGATGCCGGCGTTGGCAACGGCGATGTCGAGTCCGCCCAGCTCGGCGACGCAGGCGTCAGCGGCGGTTTGAATCTGTTCTTTCGAGGCGACATTGCAGCGCGCGACGTGCGCCGAACGGCCGAACTCGCGCACCATCGAGGCGGTCTCCTGGGCGCCGTCGAGATCGATCTCGGCGATGCAGATGTCCGCTCCATCGCGGGCCAGCCGCACCGCCGCGCCGCGTCCAATGCCGCTGCCGGCGCCGGTGATGAACGCAACCTTCCCCGATAGATCTGACATGACGCAGCCTCGCTCTCTGATGCAGGATGATCAGGATTAGAAGGTAACGAATGCAGGCCGCGTGCGGTGAGGGACGGCTAGCGGCCGCCGCGCAGGCGTGGGTCGAGGACGTCCCTGAGCGCGTCGCCCAGCACGTTGAAGCCGAACACCAGCGAGGTCAGCGCCAGACCCGCCCACAGCGATGTCCAGGGCGAATAGCGGATGAATTGCCGACCGTCGGCGATCATCTTGCCCCAAGAAACGTCGAGCGTGCCCAGACCGAGGAAGCTGAGCGCCGCCTCAGCGAGAATGAAGGCGCCAATCGTGATCGAGAAGATCACGATCAGCGGGGCAAAGATGTTGGGTAAAATGTGAAACGTCATGATCCGGGTAGATGTCGCACCAATGGTCCGTGCTGCCTCGACATACGGCATCTCGCGGATCTGGATCACGCTGCCGCGCACAATCCGATTGGTCGGCGCGACGCCCAGCACCGAGAGCGCCAATGTGACCCAAAGCGCCGACGGATCGGTCGCCGATGCAATCAACAGAAGGAACACAATCGGCGGATAGGACTGAACTGCGTCCATAACCCGGTTGATCGCCAGATCGACCGATCCGCCCAACGAGCCTGCGATCAGCCCGATCAGCGTGCCCACGCCTACCCCAATCAGGGTTGCGAAAAAGCCGATGTAGAGCGACAGGCGGGCGCCTTCCGTCACGCGAGCGAACAGATCATGGCCGGCGCGGTCGGTGCCCAACCAGTGTTTTCCCGAAGGGCCCAGCAGGGAAGAGGTAATCAGCGGGTTATCGATGCCAGCCGCCAGCAAACTGTCGACATCGACGATTATGCCGTCGTTGATCTCGATCTGCTCAGCCTTGAGTAGCGTTTCGAGCAACGTGCCGGCTTCGATTTCCGCCAGCGCATACTCGACCATCTCACCCTCGACTCCGGCGTTCGCCGCCTCTTCGCCGTAGATCTCCGGCACAGCAACCAGCTCGCGCAGCTCGCTGTCTGAGATATCGGCTGGTTGACCGCCGAGTACGTTGGCAATCTTGTCGTCGGCGTACTTGACAGATGCGATTTCGAAGGCGTCACGCGAGTCGTAGCGGCCGATCCCCAACCATCCCCCCCCATCACCCACGGTACCGACGGCGATGATGCTCCAGGCCACGACGATAATCACGCCGGCTGCGCCGAGCCGTTTGCGCACCATGAAATTGCGCACGCCGACCAGGAAACGGCGCAGCCCGGTGGCCTGGTCGGCCCGCAGTCCCTCGATTGCTGCGAAATCCCTGGCCGGATCGGTTGTGTTTGCTTGCTGACTCATCGTTGGTCCAGTGCCCGGCTCAGCTGTAGCGAATGCGCGGGTCGATCAGCGCGTAGCTGATATCGACGATGATGTTGATGATGATCACAAACAGCGCCAGGAAGAATACCATCGTCTGGATGACGGGGTTATCGGACTGCTGGATGCGCTGGAACAGCGCCAACCCTACGCCAGGAATATTAAACAGCACTTCGAGAATGATGTTGCCGCCAACCAGTGCAGCCAGCTGCAAGCCAAACACGCTGAGCACTGGTACCATGGCGTTGCGCAGCGCGTGACGACGAATCACCGAGCGCTCACGCAGGCCCTTGGACCAGGCAGTACGCACGTAGTCCTGGCGCAGCACCTCGAGCAACTCAGAGCGTGTAATCCGCATCAGGCCGGCGCCGGCGGCGATGCCGCCCGCGACCGCGGGAATCGTGTACAGCGCGAAGAACCCGCCCACCGAGGTGAAAATGCTCCGCGCGCTCTCATCAGCTAAAGGAATGGCCCACAATCCGCCTTCGCCGAGCAACGAGCCTGGCGAGACGACGAAGATCAGCATGGTGGCGATCCAGAACGGCGGCGCCGCGAGCGCCAGAATCGCGAAACCGCGCAGCAGGTAGTCGGGGGCTTGATCCTGACGCATCGCAGAGAAAATCCCCACGGGCAGCGCCACGACGATGGCAACGATCAACGCGTAGATGTTGAGGTGCAACGTGCGCGGCAGCGTGCGCAGGAAGATGTCCATCGACGGCTCATTGGTCTGGAACGAGGGGCGGAATTTCAGCCGGATCGTGTCCCACAGGAACTCGAGGTACTGTTGCCCCAAGGGTTTATCGATCCCGAGCCGATGCTTGATGCTGGCTTCAGTGATCTCGCGCGTCGGCGAGATAAACGTCTGGCCTGGGTACAGAGGCGTATCCAGTGTGAGCGTTCCATCCTCGTTGGCGGGCGTGCCCGAGAAGTTCACATTCATGTAGTCTTCCGGCGCAACCCGGTTGACCGCAGCCAGTTCGCGCAGCGTGACGCTCTCACGCAGGGTGAGCGTGATCCCGGACGGCGCATACAGCTGTCCGGCAAACGTGCCGAATGACACATCGGGATTACGCTCCTGCAGCAGCGCGATGCCATCCTCAGTATTCTCGGGCAGCGCCAGCCGCGAGTTGCGGGAGATGCTGTCCAACAACTCGCCCTCGATCACGATGATCGTCGAACCTGGCCGCAACTCGGAACCGGCGTCGAGACTGGGATTGACGGCGAGCAAATCGTCAACTGTGCCGCCGTACTGCGCCGCGACCGATTCCAACGAGTCGTCGCCGACCACGCGGTGGAGCGTCCGCTCGACCGGATGCTCACCGACGACATCGGCCTCGATCTTGGTCGCGCCCGACGCCTCGAGGTTGGCCAGCTTGATCGTGACGTAGTCGCCGGGCAGCAGATTGAGCCCGATAAACAGCAGCGAGATCACCAACCACAATGTGGGGATGACCAGCAAGAGCCGTCGGAGAATATACTTCTGCATGAGCGTGAAGAGCGTGCGTCGGCGAGGTCAGGAGGGTGCTGAGGGGGCTGCCGTGATCAGCGATCAGCAACAGCCCCCTCGACACTTCGCGGAACTCCCGGCGGCGAGCTGTGGTGGCTAGGCCTGGTAGTCCGGGTGGTTGGTGTCGATCCAGCCGGTGTCCCAGTTGTGCGAGTCGTGCGCGAACTGCCAGGTGTGGTCCGGGCGGTTCACGTACGGCCACCAGATCGTCGGCGCGATCCCGTTCATCACACCGAACCAGCCGAAGATGCCGTCCAGCCCATGCTCTTCGTCGACGCCGAGGCCGATCCGCTGCACCTTGAGCGCCATGTCGCGGCGCTGCTCGGTATCCAGCGTGACCTGCATCTCGTCCACGATCTCCTCGACCGGCGCGTAGTTGTACTGGGTCAGATTCGAAGGCGCCCCGACCTTGAGCGAGAGCGTGAACTGCGCCGTCGGATCAAGGTCAGCCGGCGGGTTCGTCCAGGTCGGCGCGCGGCCGGGGAACGTCTTGTTGTCGTAGCGGTCCTGCATCACCGTGTACGGCTGGATGTCCAGCTCGACGTTGAAGCCCAGCGCCTCGTTGTACATGTTGCGCGTCGTCTCGGAGATGCCCGGGTAGGTCGCCTCCCAGAGGTCGGGAATGTAGATCTTGAGCGTGCGGCTGGTGTCGAAGCCGGAAGCGGCGATCAGGTCGCGGGCCATCTGCACATCGGCGTCGCGATCCACTCGGAAGCCCGGGATCGTGCGCAGCTCCTCGGGCGGAATCGTCCAGTAGGTCGAGAACCACGGGCAGTAGTGCGTCGCCGACAGTTTGGCGGCGCCCAGATAGACCGCGTCGACCAACCGGTCGCGGTCGACCGCCAGATGCATCGCGTAGGCGAAGCGGCGATCCAGATAGGGGTTGCCCAGACCATCGTCGCCTTCCCAGCCGGGCTCATAGGTGCCCATCACGGTGACGATCGTGAAGCCGAACGCGCCCTCGCGCACATCATGGTCGGGGAAGTCGCCGGACAGCTCCTCCACCTGCACGGCGGAGAGCGGGAAGCCGCCAATGTTGATGCCGCGACCGCGATACGCAGCCTCGACCGCCGTCGCGTCGGTCAGGTTGACCAACTCGACCGCGTCCGGGAACGGCAGCTGACTGCCGTCGGCGGCGTTCTTCCAGTAGTTCGGGTTGCGCTCCATGTAGATGCCGATGTCGGGGTCGTACGTCTGCGGGATGTACGGACCCGTCCCCGACGAGAGCCCGACGTTGGCGGTCTCATCGCGCCAGCGCGTGCCGAACTCCTGGATGCCCTCGGGCGAGGTGATCCAGGAGAAGGGGCGCAGGATCGTGCCGCCCAGATAGGTCGCGTCCGGGCCGTCGGTCTTGGCGATGAACGTGGCGTCGTCCGGCACTTCCATCGAGGAGGTCTTCTTGAAGGCGTCCTGGCCGCGGAAGCGGGCGTCGGGGTTGCCCTCAGCGTCCAGCGCCTCGATCTGCCGCTCGAAGTTGATCCGGATATCGCTCGCGGTGACGTTGCGGCCGCCCTCGGTGGGATACTGATCCCAGAACCGGGCACCGCGGTCGACGTTGAAGATGTAGGTCTCGCCGTCGGGCGTCTCAGGCAGGGAGGTGATGTCCTCCTCGACGACGCCCCCTTCCTTCGAGGCCCAGCGGATCATGTAGTTCATGTAGAACCCCATCCAGTACTGGGTGGGGCCGAACACGCCGCGGTGCGGGTCGAAGAAGTCGTGCGTTGCGGCCGGGGTCGAGAACCGCAGCGTGCCGCCGTAACGGTTGACGCCAGCCTGCTGGGGCTGCGGCGCAGGCTGATCCTGCTGCGGTTCCTCCTGCTGGACGGCAGCGCCAGCCTGTTGGCCGGCCTGCTGATCCTGCTGATCCGATTGATCCGGCTGCATGACCTGCTGTTGCTGACCCTGCTGGGGCTGGGAGGGCTGCTGTTGCTGCTGCCCCCCCCCCGCAGTCGACTGGCCGTCGTCGTCATCGTCGCCGCAGCCGACCAGGGCCAGACCGGCCGCGCCGACCCCGGCTCGACCGGAGGCGCGCAGCAGCGCCCGTCGACTCAGGCGGTTGCGCTGCATGCGCTGCCAGTAGTTGCGTTCCGTCATGGTTGCTCGCTCCTTCTCGTGGCGCGACGACCCGCGCCGCTTGTCTACGCAGTCTAGCGCAAGCCGTTCACAACATGGCAACCCCGCTCGGAACGGCGAGCCAGCGCTAGCGGCTGCCGCGCAGGCGGGGATCGAATACGTCGCGCAGCGCGTCGCCCAGCACGTTGAAGCCGAACACCAGCGAGGTCAGCGCCAGACCGGCGAACAGCGACGTCCACGGCGACTGCTCGATGAACTGGCGGCCATCGGCGATCATCTTGCCCCAGGACACTTCGAGTGGTCCCAGTCCGAGGAAGCTGAGCGCAGCCTCGGCCAAAATGAAGGCGCCGATCGTAATCGAGAAGATCACGATCAACGGGGCGACGATGTTGGGCAGGATGTGCAGCAGCATGATCCGCGCGTTGGTGGCGCCGAGCGTGCGCGCCGCCTCGACGAACGGCATTTCGCGCAGCGCGATCACCGCTCCGCGCACGATCCGCTGCACGGGCGCGATCGCCAGCACCGAGAGCGCTAGCGTGACCCACAGCGCCGAGGGATCGGTCACAGAGCGCAGCAACAACAACAGCACAATCGGCGGGAAGGAGAGCAGGGCGTCGACCAGTCGACTGATAGCCAGGTCAATGTTGCCGCCGAGCCCTCCTCCGATCAGCCCCAGCGCGGTGCCGGCGACAACGCCGATCAGCGTGGCGAAAAAGCCGATGTACAGCGACAGCCGCGCGCCTTCGGTGACGCGGGCGAACAGGTCTTGCCCCGCCCGGTCGGTCCCGAACCAGTGCTTGCTCGACGGCCCCTGCAGCGACTCGGTCGTCAACGGCGTGTTGGTGCCGGTTGCGAGCAGATCGTCAACATCCACGATGCGCCCGTCGCGAATCTCGATCTGGGGCGGATCCAACTCCTGCAGATGAGCCAGCACGGCTCCGCCCGTGATCAAACCCTCGACATACTCCAGCAGCTCGTCCAGCACCCCGGCTTCGGCGGCCAGATCGCCGTAGACCGCGGGATCCAGCAGGAGCGCGCGCAGATCCGCGTCGGAGATATCGGCCGCCTGTCCGTCGAGCACGTTCGCCATCTTGTCGTCGGCGAAACTTGCGTTGGCGATCTTGAAGATCTGCTGCGAGTCATAGCGGCCGAGTCCCAGCCAGCCGCCGCCGTCGCCCACGGTGCCGACGGCGATCACCGACCAGGCGAGGACGAGAATCAGTCCGAACGCGCCCAGCGGTTTGGTCCTGAAGAACGAGACCAGCGCCTTGCGCAGCAGCTCGCGCCTCGAACGTTCCTCAAGCCGCAGCCCTTGCGCCTGCGCAAACTCTTCCAGCTCCTGCGGTGTCGCTTGCCGAGCATCGCTCATGTCGCGTCTCCCTCAGATAACCAGATTCAGGCGTAGCGAATACGCGGGTCAATGATCGCGTAGGCGATATCGATCACGATGTTGACGAGGATGATGAACAGCGCAAAGAAGAACACCATCGTCTGCACAACCGGCAGATCAATTTGATTAATACGTTGAATCAGCAACAGACCGATGCCGGGGATGTTGAACAGCGACTCAAGGATGATATTGCCGCCCAACAACGCTGCGATCTGCAGCCCCAGCACGCTCATCACGTTGACCATCGCGTTGCGCATCGCGTGCCGCCGAATCACTGTGCGCTCGCGCAGGCCTTTCGACCATGCCGTACGTACGTAGTCCTGCCGCAGCACCTCGAGCAGCTCGGAGCGCGTAATCCGCATCAGCCCGGCCCCGGCCGCGATCCCGCCTGCGATGGCGGGGATCGAATACAATGCCAGCGCGCCGGTGAAGGACGAGAAAACCGAGCGCGCATCCTCAGATGTCAGCGGGATCGAGAAGATGCCGTCTCCGGAGATGCCTCCCGGTGTGACCACGAAGATCAGCATTGTCGCGATCCAGAAAGACGGCGCCGCCAGCGCCAGGATGGCGAAACCGCGCAACGCGTAGTCGAGCGGTTGGTCCTGCCGCATTGCGGAAAGGATGCCCACCGGCAACGCGACGATCAGCGCCACAAACAGGGCATAGATGTTTAGGTGCAGCGTGCGCGGCAGCGCACGCAGGAATACGTCCATCGATGGTTCGTTGGTTTGGAACGAAGGTCGGAATTTAAATCGCACCGTATCCCAAAGGAACTCGATGTACTGTTGTCCGAGCGACTTGTCGATCCCCAGGCGGTGCCGAATGCCCGCCTCGGTGATCTTGATCTGCGGCACGACGATCCGGTCCGACGGCACCGCGATCTGCGTCCCCGCCTCCAGGGGCGCGGACGGATCGGTCCCGCGATTCGCCCGCGTCATCGCCTCGATGTCGCGACCGAATGCAGCGGCGATACTCTCCAGCGTGTCGCCCGCCTCGGCCGTCACCAGCGCCGACGGCAGGAGCTGCGTTTGGGCCGTCAGATTGCCGTCAGGGTTAACTGCGTTGCCGCTGGGATTCACCGCCAGGATGTCGCGCGCGTCGATTCGATTGACATGCGCCAGTTCTTCCAGCGTCAGGCTCGCACGGATCGTCAGTACGGTCCCGGCCTCGGCGTAGGGCTTGTCCTGGTAAAGAGGGAAGCTGACGTCCGGGTTCCGATCGATCAGATCCTGCACGCCCTGCTCGACTTCTTCAGGCAGCGACACCTTCTGGGTCACCGCGACCTGTTCCAGCAGTGTGCCCGGGATAATCACGATCTTGGTTCCCGGACGCAGCTCGTCCGAACCGTCGAGCTCGGGATTCTGTGTCAGCAGCTCGGAGACCGTCGTCTCGTTCGAGAGCGCGATCGACTCGAGCGTATCGCCGCTGAGCACGCGATGGGTCGTGTTCTCAACCTCGATATAGCCGATGATCTCCGACTCGCGCTGTTCGGCGCCCTGGTTTTCGAGATTCGCGAGCTTGCGTGTGACAAAGTCGCCGGGCAGCGCCCGCAGCGCCAGGAACAGTAGCGAGATCACCAACCAGATGGTCGGGATCACCAAGATCAAACGCTGGATCAGATACCGCTGCATCGTTGCTCCTGATTGATGCGTCGCTGCGGGCAACCGCTATGTTGCTCAGATCGAAGGTGAAACGCAGTTCGCGTGAGCATCGCCGCACCCGTAAACACGGTCCCGGGTGCAAGGACGCCCAGCGGGACAGCGGCCGTCGAATCCGAGCTGCTGTCGCCGCCGGGCGTCCAAATTGCTCAGGACGGGTATTCCTCGTGCGTCTGGTCGAGCCACATGTCCTCGACGATCTTGGCGCCGTGGTGCGCGAACTGGTAGCCGTCGGGCTGCACGTGGTAATACGGCCAGGCGGCCTCGTTCGAGACCGGGTTCATCACGCCCAAACCCGGCGAGAGCGATTCCCAGCCCCAGTCCGGGTGGATGCCCAGCTGCAGCTGCACCATCTCCTTGGACAGCACGCCCTTCGCCTCGAGATCGAGCGTGACCTTCATCTCCTCGGCGATCTCGGTTACGCGCGGGTTCTCGTAGCTGTAGAAGTTGGCCGACGCACCCGGAATTCGACCGTTCAGCCAGTAGCTGGTCGGGTCGAGGTCGGAGGGCGGATTCGTCCAACAGGGAATCTGGCCGGTCGAGGTCCCGTCAACCAGACGCTGCAACAGCACCGTGTAGGGGTCGATGCTGATCTCGACGCCGATGCCCATCGTCTCCTCGTACATGTTCTTCGCGATTTCGACGATGCCCGGGTAACGCTGCTCCCAGACGTCGGGCGCGAACAGATAGATCGAGCGCCCCGTGTCGCGGAAGCCGGTCGCGTCCATCAGCTCGTTCGCTTCCTGCAGGTCCCGATCGCGGTCGGCGCGGAAGCCGGGAATCTCGACGATCTCTTCCTGGGACGGCGTGTAGAACTCGGAGAACCAGGGAATCTCCTCCAACACCGAGGGCTTCGCCGATCCCAGATAGACCGTGTCGATCATCAGGTAGCGGTCGGTGGCGAGATGGAACGCCGCTGCCAGCCGGCGGTCGAGCCAGGGGTTGCCCTCGCCGTCCTCGCCCGGCCAGTCGGGGTTGTAGTTGGTGCGGATCATGATCGTGAAGCCGCCGCCGACCGAGTGGCGCTGCATCTGCGGGAAGTCGTTCAGCAGCGACTCGACGCGGCTGATGTTGAGCCAGGCGCCGTCGAGCTCCTTCGACCGCACTGCGGTCTCGATCGCCGTCTCCTCGAACAGGTTGTAGTACTCGAAGCGGTCGATGTAGGGCAGCTGACGTCCCCACTGATCGTTCTTCCAGTAGTCCTGGTTGCGGTTGGCGATGAACACCTCGGTCGGCTCGAAGCTCTCGGCGATGAACGGCCCCGAGCCGGCCACCCGCAGCGTGGTCGGATCGTCGCGCCAGACGTCCGACTCGAGCCCCCACTCGCGAATCCCCTCGGGCGCCGCCATCCAGCCGAACGGACGCAGGAAGGTTGCCGACAGATAGGTCGAATCGATGCCGTCGGAGGTCGTGCGCAGCGTGTGCTCATCGACAGCCTCGGCCGAGGCGACCTTGCGCCAGCTCGAAAGACCAAGAAAGGTGCCGTCTTCAGCGCCGGTCGCGTCAACGCCGGCCGTGTTGCGGTCGACGTTGACGACGATGTCCTCAGCCGTGATGTTGCGGCCGCCCTCGGTCGGGTAGGCGTCGTGCCAACGCGCGGCGGGGTTGATCTGGAAGATGTAGGTCGTCTCGTCGGGCTGTTCCGGCAGGGCGGCGATGTCCGCCTCCATCTCCGACTTTTCCTTGTTCTTCCAGCGGATCAGGTTGTTGTAGAGCAACGAGTGCATGAACTGGGTCGGCCCGAAGACGCCACGGTGGGGATCCCAGTAGTCGTGCGTCTCGATCGTCGAGGCGCGCCGCACCGTGCCGCCGTACTGCGGCTGCCCTTCGATGCCGGCCTGCGTCGCCTGCTGACCGTCCTGATCGTCGCCATCAGCGACAGCCTCTTGCCCGTCAGCCTGCTGCGCCTGCTGGTCAGCGCCCCTGTCCTGCGACTGCGCTGGTTGGTCCTGCTGCGCCGTCGGTTGCGGTTGCCGTTGCTGCGGCTGGCTCTGCACGGCCGTCTGGCCGTCGTCGTCATCGTCGCCGCAGCCGACCAGCGCCAGGCCGGCCGCGCCCACGCCGGCCCGCCCCGAGGCGCGCAGCAGCGCGCGCCTGCTCATCCGATTGCGCTTCATGCGCTGCCAGTAGTTGCGTTCACTCATTTCGCTCGCTCCTTTGCCAATCGACTGCCGAACGACAGTGGATTGCGAAAGTGTAGCGGTTTACAGAGGCAAGTCAAGCGGCGCTACGCGAGGTCGAGCGAATTGGGCGAACCGGACGCCCGCCGCGACATGAATCCCGCCGAGTCCCGCCGTCTACCCTGTACGCATGACGCATCGACCGCCCGATACACCGCCCGACGCGCCTCCGGATCCCCCGGCCTCACTGGAGCAGCTGCAGCAGCAGGTGCTGGAGGGCTGGGAGCGGGGCGCGGACTTTTTCGACGAGCGCTGGGGCGATCGGGGCGACGAGTTCCACCACGGCGTCTTCGCGCCCGCCGCCGAGCGCTTGCTGGGGCTGGAGCGCGGCGCGCGCGTGCTCGAGCTGGCCTGCGGCAACGGCGGCTTCGCCCGCCGGCTCGGCCGACAGGGCATGCGGGTGCTGGCCACCGATCTCTCGCCCGCGCTGATCGCCCATGCCCAACGCCGCACCGAGACGATCGCCGACCAGCCCGTCGAGATCGAGTATCAGGTCGTCGATGCGACGGTCGAGCGCGGGATCGTCAACTGCGGCGGACCGTTCGACGCCGCCGTCTGCATCATGGGCGTGATGTCGATGCCGCTGCTGCGGCCGATGTTCGGCGGCGTCTGGCGGGTGCTCAAGCCGCGCGGCATCTTCGTCGCCATCACGCTGCATCCCGGCTTCGCCACGTCCGGCTACGCCTTCGCCCGGGCGGAGCAGGACGACCAGCCGCACGGGCTGACCATCACCCGCTACCTCTCGCGCTACGTCACTCACGGGGTGACCAACACGGCGCAGCAGGAACGGCAGATCTACTTCCACCGGCCGATGCACGAGCTGCTCGCCGACGCCTTCGCCGCCGGACTCGTCCTCGACGGCATGGAGGAACTGGCCGCGCCGCCGCAGCCGCTGGAGGAGTCGCGCCTGATCTGGAACGCGCTGCCCGACATCCCCATGGCCGTCGCGCTGCGCTTCCGACGACCCTGATTGGAGTCGGATTATGTTCGTGGTCGGCATCGGCGAGATCGTCGTGGTGCTGGTGCTGCGCCCGCTGCGCTTCCTGCTCGGCGGGCAGCGCACGCCGATGGGGCGCGGTCTCCTGCGCTTCGAGCGTTGGCTCCTGCATCACCTGCACGTCATGGGCGCCGAGTCGCACATGCGCGACGAACTCGGGCGGCACGGCAACGCCTCGTCCTTCCTCGCCAGCGGCCTCAGCGACCAGTCCGGCACGATCGGCAACGTCAACGACACGGTTCAGCGCGTCCGCAGCCAGACCGGTGCCGACCAGCACGACTCGCTGGAGCGGGCGCAGCGCGACCCCGGCCCAGAACTGAAGCGCGGCCAGCGCCATGTCGAATCGCGCGGCGGCGATCGCTCGGACGATATCCATCAGGCGATGCTGCAGGCCCAGCGCCAACAAAACCAGCAGGCGGAGCGCGCCCGACGACGACGCGGGTGACGCGCTCGCTCAGGAACGACGCGCCTCGGGGTCCAGCTCGGCAATCAGCGCGGCGACTTCCTTGGCCAACACAGGAACCTCAACCGTCACCGTGTTCCAGACCTTGTCCCAATCGATCCTGGTGTACTGGTGGACGAGGAAATTCCGTTGCCGAACGTATCCACCGTAATCAGAGATGCGCTCTGCGACCGCTTCGTCAGCCTGTGACAGGGTGTTGATCGCTTCGCCGATGCGAATCAGGCTCTGCGGCACGCTGCGGATGAAATGCTCGCTCGACATCAGGTCGTCGAGTGACGATGTATCCGCGAAATTCAGCAGGTACTGTACTTCCTGCTGAATATCCCAGAGATATTTGAGCGCTCGGTGTGAACTCACGCGGACTCCGTTTCCGCCGGGCGCCTGCCGGCACTCGCCCCACAGATGCGTGCGGCTGTCCTCCACCGACTGGCGGAAATACGGGTTCTCGAACTCCTGATCCGCGACCAGATCCACATCCCGCTCGAACAGCCGCTGCAATGCCTCCGCCAGATCGAACTGCGCCGTCCAGCACGACCCGGAGTCGAACCTGACCAGAAAATCCAGATCGCTGCGAGCCGCGTCCCAGTCGCCCGTCGCCGCCGACCCGAACAGCTCCAGCCGGCGCACGCGGTACTCGCGGCAGAGCGCGTCGATCTCGGCCTGGCGCTCAGTGATAATCGCGGGCAGCATCGAGGATGCCTCGCCTCCGTCCGCTCAGCGTACCGAGTTTGACAGCCGTCGACCGCCCGCGCTAGCCGGACCGATCCCATTTGAATGTCGCTGCCGCCAGGACGAGGCCGACCACAATCCAGACGGCCAGCACGATCGCCGCGAGATCCAGCTGCCAGGACATGCCCGGCTCGGCGAATTTGTAGGCGTCTGGCAGGAAGGCTGAGCGCAACCCCTGCGCCACCCAACGCAGGGGGAAGACGCCCGCCACCCATTGCAGCCCGGTCGGTACTGACGACAGCGTGATGAAGACGCCCGAGATGAACTGCAGAATGATGAACGGAACCTGGATCACCGCCGGCGCCGCGTTGGCTGACGGGATTACCCGCGTAATCGTGATACCCAGCACGCAGCCGGCCGGCACGCCCAGCAGGATGACCCAGATCAGCGTTAGCCAGCCGGCCGCGTCGGGCAACTCGATTCCGTAGGCGGCGACGGCCAGAGCCATCATGATCACCAACTGCAGGATCGTGTAGACCAGCGCCGTCCCGACCAGCCCGATGAAGAACGACGTTTTGGGCAGCGGCGTGGCCGCCAGCTGCTTCAGCGTGCCGTCGAACTGCTGGATCGCCAGCTGCGTTCCCAACAGATTGAGCGATGTGCCGAAGATCGCCACCGCCATGATCCCGGCCACGAAGTACTGGCTGAACGTGACGATCGGCACATTCCCCTGCGCCTCGGGTGGAACGATCAGTACAGCGAGGTCGGCAACGTCATCCAGCACATTGCCCAGCGCCTCGGCGGGGAGCTCGATCTCAAACGTCAGCAGCGAGGAGAAGATGACCAGAAACAGGATTGGAAACAGCAGGACGAAGAAGAGCGCCGCCGGCTGCCGGTAGATCGTCTTGAGATTGAGCAGGGTGTAGGCCCCGCCCAGACGGATCGCGCGGAGGGCGGACGAGGCGCTCACGTCGCCTCGCTCCCGCCGATGCGCTCCAGATACAACTCCTCGAGGTCGGGGCGCCTGACCTCCAACTCGGGAATCTCATCCAGACCGTGATCACGCGCCCAGTCGATCAGGCGAGCCAGATCCCGCGTGGGCTGCTGCGTCGGCAACGACAGCCGACCGTCCGCGTCGGGGCGGACCGTCCGCCATTCCTCCGGCAAGCTCGACGCGGTGTACTCCGCCTCAGGTTTCCAGGCAATCCGCGTATCCGAGGCCATCTCCCGGCGCAGCCCGTTCACATCGCCCTCGTAGATGATCCGACCGCTCTGGATCAGGCCGATTCGTTGGGCGAGGTGCTCCGCCTCGTCCAGATAGTGCGTGGTCAGGATGACGGTCGCGCCGCGCTCCGTCAGGCCGCGCACGACGCTCCAGGCCTGCCGCCGCGCGGTGGCGTCGAAGCCGGTCGTCGGTTCGTCGAGGAAGATCAGGTCGGGATTGCCGATCACGCTGATCGCCAGGTCGAGCCGCCGCTTCTGACCGCCCGACAGCTTCGATCCGCGTCGGTTCGCGTGCTCGCTCAGGCCGACCAGCTCCAGCGCCTCATCGGTGCGCATCGGCTGGTCGTAGAGCTTCGCCGTGAAATCGAGCAGCTCGCGCGGCGTCAGACCCTCCATCGGCGTGCTGCGCTGGAGCACGATGCCCACGCGCCGGTTCAACGCGTCGCGCTGCCGCTGCGGATCGAGGCCCAGCACCGAGACCTCTCCCTCGTCGCGTTGCCGATAGCCCTCCAAAATCTCGACCAGCGTGGTCTTGCCGGCCCCGTTCGGGCCCAGCAACGCGTAGACCTGCCCCGGCGCAATCTCCAGATCAACCGCGTCGAGGGCTGTGATCGAGCCGTACCGCTTGGTTACGCCGCGCATGCTGATCGCTGCAGTCACTGCGCCATGCTAGGTCAGCGCCTAGACTTGCCGCACCGACGGACGGGAGCAGACGCGATGACATCGATACGGCAGGACAAACTGCAGGCGCTCTTCAACTACGTCGAGCGGATCGTCCGCGAGGGCAAGCTGCCGGCGGCGCAGATCGCGATCGGCCACGACGGCGATCTCGCTGGCATGCGCACATTCGGCAAGGCGCACAACGGCCGTTCGGTCGAGCCGGCCCGCGACGGGACGCTCTTCTGCATGTTCTCGGCGACCAAGGCTGTGGTCGGCGCGGGCGTCTGGAAGCTGCTCGACGAGGGTCTGCTCGACCCGGATGAGCGCGTCGTCGAGATCATCCCCGGCTGGTGCGCGAAGGGCGGCGGCGACGCGTCCTATATCGACGTGACCGTGCGGCAGGTCATGCTGCACACGAGCGGCTTCCCCTTGGCGCCGATGAACCCGCGGCTGTGGGAAGACTGCGAGGCGCGCCTGCGGCGGATGATGGGTTGGCGGCTCAACTGGACGCCGGACTCGCGGTTCGAGTACCACGCGACCTCGGCCCACTGGGTGCTCGCCGAGATCATCCAGCAACGCACGGGCGAGGATTTCCGCGACTGGCTGCGCGCCAACCTGCTCGATCCGATGGGGCTCGACAGCCTCTACGTCGGCCTGCCCGACGACGAGCACGACCGGGCGGCGGGCGTCGTTTACACCGAGGAACCGCTGCCGACCGCCGGCGGCGAGGTGTTCCCGCAGACGATCCTGCACTTCAACCTGGCCTCGCAGCGCCGCGCCGGATGTCCCGGCGGCGGCGCCTTCGCCAGCGCCGGCGATGTCGCCATGTTCTACCAGGGCCTAATCCGTCCCTCCGCTAACGGTCCGCTGAGCGCGGACGCGATTGCGCTCGGAACGACGGTGGGCACCGACCCGGAGCGCCATACCGACCCGCTCAGCGGCATCCACGTCAACCGCGCCCTCACGGTCGTGGTCGCCGGCGGCGACGGGCAGAGCGAGGCGCGCGGCTTCGGCCGGGGCGCGTCGCCGCGCGCCTTCGGACACGCCGGCGCGGGCGGTCAGATCGCCTGGGGCGATCCCGAGACCGGCCTCTCCGTCGGCTTCCTGACCAACGGGTTCCAGCAGGACGAGCACATCCGCGAGCGCACCGCCGCGATCGGGAGCATGGCGGCGGCCTGCGTGGACTGACCGGCGCGGACTTCGCGCACGGGCGGCCGCGCTACTCCGACTCGGTACCCGCCAGCAGCGGCCCGTCGGCGATGGCGGGAAACGCCCGCGTGATCGCGAGCGCGGCATCCGTATCGACGAAGCTCAGACGCTGGATCACGGTCCAGCCGTCCGCGTCCCAGCGCGCGCGCAGTTGCGCGCCGTCCGCCGCCCGCTCGCAGACCGCGTCGATCAGGCGCGCCAGCAACGCTTCCAGCCAGCTGAACATGCCCAACAGCGAAGCGTCGATCGCCTCGGCCGCCGCGATCGTCTGTTTCGCCGAGGCCTGCAACGCCGCCCTGCGTTGCTCCGCGTCGGCACGATCGAAGTTGACGTGATTGGTGACGATGTAGATGTTCGGGTCGTTCGCCAGCGGCAGGGCCGAGAAGTCGGGCGCCGCGCCCAGCGTCGCGCTCGCCAGCGTCTCCGCCCAAGCCGGCAGCGCGCCGCGCGGCGCGACGATCGCGGCCAGCGCCGGATCGACATCCGACAAATCCGATAGCGCGCGGGTCGCCAGGCGGCGCAGACTGCCCCGCCCCTCGCGCAGCGCCGATCCCTCGGCTCCGTAGCAAGCGGGAATGATCGTGGCGACGTGGTCCAGCAACTCGGCCAGATATCGGGCGGCCAGGTCGACCGCGAGCGGCGTCCGCTCCACCAGCTCTCGCGTCAGCGGCTCCTCGATCGCGCCCACGGTGCGGTTCTTCAGGTCTTCCAGCGGCGTCTGCATCGCCTGCAACGCCAGCACGATCTTGGGGCCCAGCTGGCGCATCCGCAGCGCCGCGTCGCGGAAGGCGTCATCGACCTCGATGTACGCCGCCAGCTCTGACGGCCACAGACAGATGCCGAAGCGGATATCGGGATTCGGCATCCGCGAGACATCGCGCTCGCGGCCGGCGGCGACGAAAGTGCCCCGCGCGGGCATGTAGATGCCGTGCCGGCGCAGGGCCGGCTCCGTGGTTGGCGTTGTCGTTGGCGCGTCAGTAGCCGGCATTGCGATCCACCACATCCTGCAGGGGTTCGTCGTTCAGAAATCTTCGCAGATTATCGGCGAAGCGCCGCGCGGCCTTGCCAAAATAGTCGGGTTGCAGCCCGCTGGTGTGCGGTGTGATCAACAGGTTCGGCGCGCGCCACAGCGGATGGTCGTTCGGCAACGGCTCGGGCGAGGTCACATCGGTGTACGACGCCCGCAGCCGACCGCTCTCCAGCGCCGCCACCTGCGCATCCCAATCGACCACTTCGCCCCGGGCGATGTTGATCAGCGCCGCGCCCGGTTTCATCAGCGCCAGCTCCTCGGCCCCGATCAGGTGGCGCGTCTCCGCCGTCAAGGGCACCGCCAGCACCACGTAATCCGACTCCGAAAGCACATCCTGCAACCGCCCCGGCGGCCAGATCAGGGCGACGCATGGCGGCGCGTCGGCCGGCGGCGCCCCGTCGCCCGACGCGCGGCGGCGGATGCCCACCACCCGCATGCCGAAGCCATCCGCCAGACGCGCGATCTCGGCTCCGATCGCTCCGTAGCCGACGATGCCAATCGTCTTGCCTTCCAACGTATCGGGGTCGGAACGTCCCCACCTGCCCCTGCGTTGGGCGTCGAGGTGGGCGACCATCCGCTTCGCATCCATGAGCATGAAGGCGAGCACCCACTCGCCGATCACCCGCGCCGCCAGTCCGGGCATCTTGGTGATCACCACATCGTCGCCGATCGGGCGCGAGAGGATCTGATTGGCGCCGGCCGAGGCGAGCTGAATCCACTCCAGCGCCGAGGCGTCGCGGGCGGCATCCCCGCTCTGGA
Organism: Dehalococcoidia bacterium; assembly: GCA_965205105.1. Classification (GTDB taxonomy): domain Bacteria; phylum Chloroflexota; class Dehalococcoidia; order Bin125; family Bin125; genus Bin125. The sequence goes on along the minus strand of OZ242034.1, from coordinate 2,344,753 downwards.
AGGTGAACCAGATGCGATCCCGCGCCTGAATTTCTGCGCACTCAGCCTCCGCAGCCTCCCGATCGACGGTCTCGTGATCCGGCTCTCGCATCCAGCGAACCAGGTTCGGCGAGACGTTGTGAATCTCGATGCGCGGGTCCACGGCGCGGATCACGTCGAGCGCGTCTTCGGAAACCGGCAGGAAATTGGCGATGTGCACACGATCCATACGTTCAGAATAGCCCGCCGCGATAAGCTGAACCCATGGCCGAATCCGTGTCGGGAACCGCGACCATGCTCCGCCTGACCTGCGCCGACGCCGAGGCGACGCGGCGCGTCGGCGAAGCGGTTGGCCGCCACGCCCAACCGGGCGCGACGATTCTGCTGCAGGGCGATCTGGGAGCCGGCAAAACCGTCTTCGCGCAGGGCGTGGGGCGCGGTCTGGGCGCGCCGACCGTCGTCAACTCGCCGACCTTCGTCCTGGTCAACGAACACCTGGGCGGCCGCCTGCCGATGCGCCACGCCGACCTCTACCGCCTCGATGATCTGGATCTGATCGCGGAGCTCGGTCTCGATCAGGCCGCCGAGGGCGGCGTGCTGCTCATCGAATGGCCCGAGCGCGCCCGAGGCGTAGAGGGCGTCTGGAGCGCTGACCACCTGCACGTGCGGATCGCGCCGTTGTCCCCGAGCGTTGACGAGAACCAGCTCGACGCGTCGCCGCGCGCGCTCAGCCTCAGCGCCGGCGGCGGGGCGTCGCAGACGTTGCTCGACCACATCGCCGCCGCGCTGAGCGCGGCGCCCGCCTGACGCCCAGTTGATGGAACTCTCAATCGATACTGTGGGTGAGCACTCCAGCGTCGCGGTCAGCGACCAGGGCCGCGTGCTGACCGAGATCAGCTGGGAATCCGGTCGGCGGCATACGCCGTCGCTGATGCCGATGATCGATCTGGTCTGCCGTCAGACCGGCAACGCCGAAGTGGTCAGACGCGAGCTGCAGGCCGTCTTCGTCGATGTCGGACCCGGCGCCTACGGCGGCATCCGCTCCGGCATGGCGGCGGCCGAGGGGCTGGCTATCGCCCTCGATCTGCCCTGCGTGGGAGTCGGGCGGCTCGAGATCGAGGCCTATCAGCACATCGCCTCCGGGCTGGCCGTCGCAATCCACCGCGCCTCGCGCAATACCTGGGCCTGGCAGGGGTTCTGGGGACCGCTCGACCGCTGGCGGGCGTTGGAACCGCCGAACACCGGGGCCGAGTTCGAGCTGCTGCGCGCCCTGGGCAACGCCCGGCGACTCGTCGGACGCGCGGGCGTGATCTGCGGGGAGCCGCAACGGCTCGAGGCGGACGCCGCCGCTTCGGCCCGCGAAACCGGCTGGATGTGGTCTCCGCCCGCGCTCAACAGCCGTCGAGCCGGCATCCTGGCCGAACTCGGCTGGCGACGACTGCAGGACGGTCAGGGCGTGCCGCCGGCCGCGCTCGAACCGCTCTACCTGCGCGAGCCGGCCATCGGACCGCAACCGCCGCAGTAGCAGCGCGCGTAACCTGAAACCTCGAACCACCAATCACCGCCATGAGGAGCCATCCATGTCTATCGAACGCACGCTCGTCCTCGTCAAACCCGACGGCGTCCAGCGCGGACTGATCGGCCAGGTGCTGGCGCGGCTCGAACGCCGCGGCCTCAAGCTGATCGGCCTCAAGCTGATGCGCATGGACGAAGCGCTCGCCAGTCAGCACTACGCCGAGCATGTCGAGAAGCCGTTCTTCCCCGGCCTGCGCGACTTCATCACCTCGGGGCCGCTCGTGGCTGCCGCCTTCGAGGGCGCCAACGCGGTCCAGCTCGTGCGCAACACGATGGGCGCGACCAATCCGCTCGACGCCGCGCCCGGCAGCATTCGCGCCGACTTCGGCGTCGATCTGGGCCGCAACGTGATCCACGGCTCCGACTCGCCCGAGTCCGGCGAACGCGAGCTGGCGCTCTTCTTCGATCCCGTCGAGCTCGTCGCCTGGACTCGCGGCACGGAGCCCTGGATCCACGAGTAAGCCGGTCCGGTCGTCAGAGAACGCGAGAGAACGGACCAGGCTGCGCGGCGCGCAGCTACTCGACCCGAAGCAGCGTGTCGGCCTGCGACCAGAGACCATCCAGATCGTAGTACTCCCGCGTATCGCGGTCGAAGACATGCACCACCACCGAGCCGTAGTCGCACAGCAGCCAGCCGCCCTCGGCACCGCCCTCGCGGCGGGGCATGCCGGCGTCGGGCACATGCCGCAGCGCGTCCTCGAGCGCGCCGAACTGCCGCCGCGAGGTCGCCGAGGCGATCACGAAATAATCCGCCAGATCGGTGTGCGGGCTCACATCGAGCAGGACGATCGCTTCCGCCTGCCGATCATCGAGTTGTTCGACAATCGCCCGCGCCAGCCGCTCTGCATCTTGTTTGGTGGTACGAACCGGCCGCCGCGCTGTGGGGTCGGGTTCCGTCGCAGCAGTGGTCACACCAACTATGGTAGCGCCCATGTCTGAGCGAGTCGTGGTCGGCATGAGCGGCGGGGTCGATTCCTCGGTCGCCGCGGCGCTGCTCGTCGAGCAGGGCTACGAGGTGATCGGGATCACGATGCGCCTCTGGACCGAAGCCCGCCCCGCGGACTACACAGGGCGCAGTCAGTGCTGCGCCGTCGAGGACATCGGCGACGCCCGCCGCGTCGCCCGGCGGCTCGGCATCCCGCACTACACGCTCAACCTCGAGCGGCCGTTCCGCAAGTTCGTGGTCGACCAGTTCATCGGCGAGTACGCGCGCGGCCGCACGCCCAACCCCTGCCTCGACTGCAACACCTTCATCAAGTTCGACGCCTTCCTCGAGCGCGCCCGCGCGCTCGGCGCGGATCGGATCGCGACCGGACATTACGCCCGCACCCGCATCGGCAGCGACGGCCGAGCGCAGCTGTTGCGCGGCCTCGACCGCGACAAGGATCAGTCCTACTTCCTCTACACGCTCACGCCGCAGGCGCTCGCAATGACCCTGTTTCCCGTTGGCAGATTGCAAAAGTCCGAGGTCCGCGCCGCCGCCGAGCGCCACGGGCTGGCCGTCGCCGACAAGCCCGAGAGCGCCGACATCTGCTTCGTCCCCGGCGGCGATTACCGCGCGGTCGTGGCGGCGCAGACGCCGGATCGACCAGGCCTGATGCTGGATACGGAGGGCCGCGAGGTCGGCCGCCACCGGGGCGTCCAACATTTCACGATCGGTCAGCGCAAGGGATTGCCGCCCGGCCCGGGTGAGCGACGCTACGTCACCGCCATCGACCCCGTGCGGAACGTGATCACCATCGGCTCCGCCGATGATCTGCGGGTCGACCGCGTCCGTCTCTCCGACATCCGCTGGCTCGCAGAGCCGGTCGACCGCGTCGAGGCGCAGCTGCGCTACCGCGCCGCGCCCGCGCCCTGCAGGTTGAGCGGCGACACGCTGCTGCTCGACGCGCCCGCCCGCGCCGTCGCGCCGGGGCAGGCCGCCGTCTTCTACGACGGCGAGCGCGTGCTCGGCGGCGGCGCCGTGGAGGCGACCGCGTAGGTTAGGCTCAGGGCATGGGCTTGAGCGTGATCACCGATATCCGAGACATCGTCATCATCGTCGCCGGCCTGCTCAGCGTGATTGCGCTCGTGGTGATGATCCTGGCGACAATCGTGGTCGGATTTCTCTCCGTGCGGCTGCTCCGCGCCGCACGCAAGACGCTCCAGGAGGGCGTGCCGCCGCTGCTCGACAGCGCCCAGCAGACCGTCAATTCGGTCAAGGGCACCGCCGAATATCTCGGCGATTCCGCCGCCGAACCAGTAATTCGCGCCTACGCGACCGCTTCCCGAATCCAGCGCATGTTCGATGTGCTGAGCGGCAGACAAAACGGCAGGCAAAGCGGCAGACAGGGCGACTGAGATGGGCTTTTGGCGGGGTTTGCGGTGGGGGCTGTTCCTGGGCGTTATTGGCGCGCTGATCGGGCGAATCGTCAGCGGACCCGACAACGAGGCGCAGTGGCAGCAGGCCAGGATCGCCGGCGACCTCGCCGCCGCCCAAACCGAGGCGGAGCAACGCGAGAAGTTCGAGCGAACCCGTCGCGGCGGGGAGTCAAGCGAGACTCCCTGATGGCCGAGCCCGAGTACCGCTCCAGCGTTCCGGCGCGGGCGTCCGAACAACAACCGCGGCTCGAGGGATTCCCCGCCGATCTCGCCGATACGCGCCCCTCCCGCAATCAGATGCGCGCGGCAGATCGGTCGATTCACGATTGGTATCGGTTTGTCCTTTCGTACCCGCCGCACCTGGTCAGAAACTATGTCGAGCGGTTCGAAATCGAACCCGGTCAGACCATCCTCGACCCGTTCTGCGGCACCGGCACCACCATGGTCGAAGCCCGCAAGCTTGGCATCGAATCGGTCGGCATCGAAGCGGTTCCGATGTCCGCCTTCGCCGCGCACACCAAGCTCAACTGGGACGCGGCGCCGGATGATCTCGCGCAGGACGCCAACCGGATCACGGCGTCCGCGCAGTCGCAAATCGAACGCGCCGCCAGCGACGCGCTGCGCGCCTTGCCCGATAGCCAAGCCAACCTGCTGCTGACAAATTCCATCAGCCCGCTGCCGCTGCACAAAACGCTGATCCTCCGCGACGCAATCCGCGCGCTCGGTTCAGATCATTCCGCGCATCATCTGCTGGCGCTTGCGCGCCTCCTGCCGACCGAGATCGGTAATCTCCGCTTCGGCCCCGAGATCGGTCTGGGAGCGGTCAAAGATGATGCGCCGGTGCTCGATCTGTGGAAGCGGCAGGTAGAACGCATGGCGTCCGACCTGCGGATATGGAAGGATCGTGCTCGCGTACCAGCGGCAGTCATCCAGGGCGACGCCCGCCTGCCGTCGCAACTGCTGCCCGCGGCGAGCGTCGATGCCGTCATCACCTCTCCGCCGTATCCCAACGAAAAGGATTACACCCGAACCGTGCGGCTCGAATCCGTGTTGCTGGGTTTCCTCAACGATCGCGGCGACCTCCGTCACACCAAACGCGCTCTGGTTCGATCAAACACGCGCGGCGTCTACAAAGCGGACGACGATGATCGTTGGCTGGCTCAATTCCCGGAGATCCGCGCGCTCGCCGATGAGATCGAGCAACGGCGGATCACGCTCGGAAAAACATCTGGCTTCGAGAAAACCTATCACCGCGTCACTCGCCTCTATTTCGGCGGCATGGCGCGGCACTTCGAGTCGTTGTCGCACATCCTCAAGCCGGGCGCGTCGCTCGCCTATGTCGTCGGGGACCAGGCGTCATACTTCCGCATCATGATCCGAACCGGCGAACTGCTCGGCCGGATCGCGGAACGGCTCGGCTATAACGTCATCGGCCGCGACCTGTTCCGCACCCGCGCCGCCACAGCGACTCGATCGCAGATCAACGAAGAAGTATTACTGCTCAGCTGGCCGGGTCGTTGATTATGCAAACCAAGTATGATCAGATCATCGAGTATATCTTCAACCGACACTTCGATGGAACAGCGAATGGATTCGAGTTTCCCAGAAGTGCCGTACATGGTGCGGCCGATGCGCTGCGCTTGCCGCGAGTCAGCAACGTCGGGGACGTGATCTACACATACCGGTCGCGTAAGTCTCTCCCCGATGCTATTCGCGCGCAAGCTCCAGGCAACCTGGAGTGGATCATCCGCTCGACGGCATCAGGACGGTATCGCTTCGATTTGATCGAGCACGCGTCATTTCCAATCAGATCTCACCTTGCCTCGATTGCAATTCCGGACAGTACCCCCGCGTTGATACAACTCTATCGACAGTCCGATGAACAGGCACTGCTAGCGATCATCAGATACAACCGCCTGATCGACATCTTCACCGGACTGAGCTGCTTTTCTGTGCAGAACCATCTCAGAACGAGCTTGCCCGGGCAGGGGCAGGTAGAGATCGACGAGTTGTATGTTGGCATCGACCGGCGCGGCGCGCACTACGTCATTCCCGTCGAGGTTAAAGCGGCGGAAGACCGGCTTGGGTACGTCCAAATCGACAATATGCTCCAGTTGTGCGCTGAGCGCTTTCCCAACCTGATCGCGCGACCGATTGGCGCGCAATTCGTGGACGATGATCGCATTGCTCTGATCGAATTTCAACGACGACCAAACAGCCCGGAGATCGACATCGCGATCGAGAGACATTATCGGCTGGTCCCGGCAGAGCAGCTTCCAGCCGAGCTGATCGCGCGATACCGCAGACATCCGGATGAATGAGTGCTGGCGGAGAGGGTGGGATTCGAACCCACGAGGGCCTTGCGGCCCTACACGCTTTCCAAGCGTGCCTGATCGTCCACTCCAGCACCTCTCCCGTGCCGCGGCCGAGGTTGAATCTGGCGGAGAGGGTGGGATTCGAACCCACGAGGCACGTCGCCGCACCTACCGATTTTCGAGATCGGCTCCTTCGGCCACTCGGACACCTCTCCACATCCCAGTATACGCAGCCGCCCGCCATGGCTCCCGATCGCCCCCCAATAGGCTGTACCGTGTGTGGCGCGATTGACCGCGCCCGGCCAGCCTTGTTCGCCCATCGGGAGACCCCCGTGCCCAACGCCCAATCCCATTCCTCCCACTCCGACGCCAGGACGATCACCGACCTGCTCGCCCCGCTCGACGGCGACGCGGCGGCGCTGGGCGCGCCGGGGCGTCCAGACCTCAGCTTCGACGGCCTGCGCGATCAGATCGCCCGCAGCGGAGAGCAGCTCAACCGCTTTGGACTGGGGCGCGAAGACGGCATCGCCATCGTCCTGCCCAACGGCGCCGACATGGCGGCCGCATTCCTCGCCGTCGCCAACGCCGCCACCGCCGCGCCGCTCAATCCCGGCTACCGCGCCGACGAGTTCGAGTTCTACCTCAACGATCTCGACGCACGGGCCGTGATCGTCCAGGTTGGCGTCGATTCCCCCGTCCGCGGCGTCGCGCGGCGACTCGGTATTCCCCTGATCGAGCTCGAGCCGCAGTCCGACGGCCCGGCGGGGACGTTCAATCTGTCCGCGGACCCGACCACTCAGCCGGGCGGAGCGCCGGCGCGACCGGGCGCGGCGGGAGCGGACGACGTCGCGCTGGTGCTGCATACCTCCGGGACGACATCGCGCCCCAAGATCGTGCCGCTGCGGCAGCGCAACCTGATCGCGACCGCGCGCCACATTCGCGCCACGCTCGATCTGACCTCGCAGGATCGCTGCCTCAACATGATGCCGCTGTTTCACATTCACGGGTTGATGGCGGGCGTGCTCGCCAGCGTTGGCGCGGGGGGATGCACTTGGTGCTCGCCGGGGTTCAACGCGATGCAGATGTTCGGCTGGCTGCGCGAGGCGAAGCCGTCCTGGTACAGCGCGGTGCCGACGATGCACCAGCTCATCCTCGCCCGTGCATCCCGCAATGCCGACACGCTGGCGCAAACCGAACTGCGTCTGATTCGCTCCTCCTCCTCCTCTCTGCCGCCAACCGTGATGGCCGAGCTGGAGGATGCCTTCAACGCCCCGGTGATCGAGTCCTACGGCATGACCGAAGCGGCGCACCAGATGAGCTCCAACCCGCTGCCGCCGCTCGAGCGCAAGCCGGGCAGCGTCGGACCTGCGGCCGGACCCGAGATCGCGCTGATGGATGAGGACGGCGCGCTGTTGGCGATGGGCCAGCGCGGCGAAGTCGTCATCCGCGGCCCCAACGTCACCGACGGCTACCGCAACAACCCCGACGCCAACGCCGCCGCCTTCACCCGCGGCTGGTTCCGCACCGGCGACCAGGGCGTCCTCGACCGCGACGGCTATCTCACGATCACGGGGCGGCTGAAGGAAATCATCAACCGCGGTGGCGAGAAAATCTCACCGCGCGAGGTTGATGAGGCGCTGCTGCAGCATCCCGCCGTCGCGCAGGCGGTGACGTTCGCGATGCCCCATGATCGGCTGGGCGAAGAGGTCGCCGCCGCCGTCGTCCTGCGCGACGGCGAGGACTCGGACGAGCGAGCGATCCGCAAATTCGTCGGCGAGCGCATCGCCGAGTTCAAGACCCCGCGGCGCATCGTGATCATCGACGAAATCCCCAAGGGCGCAACCGGCAAGGTCCAACGCATCGGTCTCGCCAGACAGCTGGGGCTGTCGGAATAGCAAATCTCACCATGTTCACTGAATACGAACGCCTCAACCGGGTACTGTCGCTGTACCGCGACGCCATGCGCCGTCAGATCAAGCAGGTGCTGGACGACGATACCGACGATGTCGATCCGGGCGGCGACTGGTACGAGCGCAAGGTCATCGCCAAACTGCCGGAGCAGCATCAAGACGCCGCGAAACAGGACCGCGACAGGTCTCCGCTCGGTTCGGCGGAGTGGCGGGGCGAGAGCCAACTCGACATCCCTGACTATCTGTTCGCCGTGCGGGAGAACCCCGGATTTCGCTCACTCGCCAAACGGGACGTGCTGACGCTGATGGTTGAGATCAACGACGCGCGCAATCGCTGGGCGCACCCGCCACTGTCGGGATTCCGCCGCGCCGAAGTCGACCGGGTGGCGCACCAGTGCGCTCAGGTCGTCGCCGAGTTCGACGAAGCCGCCGCAGACGAGATTCGCGCGCTGACCCTGGAGCGTGAACGCGAACGAGCCGAACGGGAGCGCAACGAAACGTTGAACCTGATCCTCGAGGGGGTCGAGGCTATCCGCGCCCGCTCGATCCACCCCGACGCGATGAGCGATCTGGTCGACGCGGCCGGCGACTCGGAGCGAATTGAGGCGCTTGGCGCGCAGATGAGCAATCTGGAGGCTCGCGTCATCGAACGCATCTCGGCTCAGATCGAGGCGAGGCACGCGGCGCAACGCCAGCAGATGCAACTGCTCGCCGACGAGCTCGCCGAGCTCAAGGCGAATCTGCAGCCTCAGACAGCGCAGGAAACGCAAACCGCAGCGGCGGATTCGGCAGGCGCTCAATCAGAGCCGGCCGGCGCCGGCGCGCGGCTCGTCGATTTCGCCCTCGGACCGGGCTCCGCCAGACGAATTGAGCGAACCTGGCGGCGGTACGGGCTTTCAAAGTAAGAGCAATGTAAGAGCGCGGAACGAAGGAGCGGACGCATCGTGGAATTTGGCATCCACCTCGTCCAGCAGAACGTCACGATCGACGAATGCCGCGACCTGTGGCGCTGGGCGGACACGGCCGGGTTCAGCTGGATCGACGTCTCCGACCATTTCTATGAGTCGCCGATGACCGAGAAACAGGGTCCGTACCTCGAATGCCTGGCCGCGCTCGCCGCGCTGGCGGCCGACACGGAGCATGTCCGCGTGGCGACCTGCGTGATCGCGATGGACTACCGCCATCCCGCCGTGCTCGCCAACGCGCTCGCGACCATCGACCAGCTCGCCAACGGCCGGCTCGATGTCGGCCTCGGCGCTGGCTGGAACGAGCAGGAATACGCCGCCTACGGCATTCCCTTCGAACGGCTGGGCGCGCGGCTCGACAAGCTGGAAGAAGGCATCCGAGTGCTGCGCGCCCTTTGGGAGGAGCCGCGCGCCAACCTCGACGGGCGCTTCTTCACCCTGACCGACGCTCTCTGCGAGCCGAAACCGATTCAGTCGCCGCTGCCGATCTGGATCGGCGGCGTCGGCGAGAAACGCACGCTGCAGCTGGTCGCGCGCTACGCCCAGGGCTGGAACGCGCCCTACCTGACCATCGAGCAATACACCCGCCTGTCCAGCGTGCTCGACGGCTGGTGCACGCGCCTCGACCGCGATCCGACAACGATTAAGCGCGACGTCAATCTTTCCTTCCATCTCGCCGCCGCCAACGCCGACCGTCCGAAGGCGGTCGCGCACTTCGAGGAAGTCTTTGGCCCCGCCGGCGATGCCTTCCGCCAGCGCGGCGCCATTCTGGGCACGCCCGATGAGGCCGTCGAGCTGCTCGCGCCCTACGCCGATGCCGGCGTCCACCGCGTCAACATCACCCTGCGCCCGCCTTGGGACTGGCGGGCGCTGCGCGCCTTCGCGGACGAGGTCATCCCGGCATTCTCAAAACAATGACCCCTGACCAGGCGGCGCCCTCGCGTATCCTGCCCGCCATGCGCCGCGCCAGACTGCTGCTGAGCCTGACCTTCTTGCTCGCCGGATGCCTCGCCGCCTGCGCGGACGCGATCCCCCACATGACGACGCCGACCGCGGCCGAGCGCGATCTCGTGTCGCCGCAGCGCCCGCAACCGGCCGGCGCTGTGGTCGCCACCGCCAGGGCGCCGCGCGATCCCGACCGCCCGATCGATAACGACGCGCCGATCCGGTTCGACATCCACAGCTACAGGGAAGTGCGGCGCTTCGCCGACCAGATGCTCGAAACCCTGGACGAAGAGCGCCTCTGGTGCGAGCGGCAGCCCGAAGTCGCCGAGCTGCGCGCGATGCTCGACGCTCACGACCCCGAAACGGTCTGGCGCAGTCTGTTGAGCCCGGCCGAGGGTGAGGATCTCCGCGCGGTCGATATCATCGCCGGCGCGACCGCCGAGGCCCGCGGCATCGCGCTGCGAGCGTTGCCTCCCGTCTTCCTCGTCAGCCGAACCGATTTACGCCGATACGCCTGCCTGTACGAGGACATCTGGGAATACGGCGAGGAAGCGGATGCCGGCGAAGACGACGGCGGACACGACGATGGCGTGGACGAACAGGTGGCAGCAGAAGTAGAAACAGAACAAGTGGAAACGCAGGTGGGGCTGGCGGCGAGCCGGCTCGCGCAACTGCTCGGTCAGAGCGTCGAGGACTATGGCGACCTGGAACAAAGCTGGCTCAGCGCCACGCTCGTCGCAGGCTGGTATGAAGAGATCGACGGCGCGCATGAGCTCGCCCCGGGCGAAGACGGCATCGGCGAAGTCGTGCTGGTCTCCAGCCCGCCGATGCCCGCGTTCTTCACGAGCGTCGTCTCGCACGAGCTGGTGCACGTGCTTCAGGATCAATGGCTCGACTGGCGCCTACACGATCTGTATCGAGACGCCCAAACCACCGACGCGCTCAATGCGCTGCGCTGGATCGTCGAGGGCGACGCGACGCTGAACGAGCTCTACGAGGATGCCCCGCCGTTGCGGCAGCTGCTGGCGGATATCGAGTGGGGACCCGAAGAGCACGCCGAAACCGACCTCTGGATACGCGCCTATGAGGCGTTGACCCCGCAGGAATCCGAGAATCTCTTCGCCGCATACGAACAGGGCAGCAGCATCCTGTCGGCGCTGCGCGGCGAACGCGGCCAGGAGGCCATCGACGAACTGCTGCTCGACCCGCCGGAATCCAGCGAGCAATTGATCCACGCTGAGAAGCTGGAGCGCGGCGAACAGCCGATCGACCTGGTCGACCTGCCGCGTCTGCGCGAGCTGCTGCTGCCGGCGAGCGAATGGCGCGCACCGATCGTGGATCGCATGGGCGAGCAATGGCTGCGCTCGCTGATCACCTCAGCTAGCAAACGAACCGACATCGCCCGCAAGACCGCCGCGGGTTGGGGATCGGACCAGATGGCGCTGTGGACATCAAAGGATGGGGAAACCGAAGTCGTGACCTGGCAGATCGTCTTCGACGACCCCGAGGAGCACCGCGAAGGACTCTCAGGCCTGCGCCGCTGGTTTTTCAGTCACACCGCCAACGAGGCTCAGGCCGCCTTCGCCAACATGCTGAGCTGGGACAACCCCGGCGGTGGCGGCGCCGCTCGACTGGTTACCCGACCGCGCGCCGTCTGGCTGGTCGCCTCGAATGACCCTGCGGTCGCCGACGACATCGCCAACGGCATTCGCACCCGCATCTGGACCAACTACTGGTCTGCCGACCGGCCGGCGCGGTGACCACGCTGATCGAGTGGGCGGTCGGTAGACTGCTAGCGAACCATGCGCGACTGAGAGGCTGCTGATGCCCGTTGACCAGACCCGTGAATCGTGGAAGCCGGGGCAGGACTGGCAAGGCGCGATCGACGAAATCGACTACATCAAGGGCCTGGCCCAGGAAATGGGCGGCGAATACGGCGTCGCCCGACAACACGGCGGCGGACGCCTCACGATCCGCGAGCGGATCGATCAGTTCCTCGACCCCGGTTCGTTCTTCGAGGCCGGCCCGCTGGTCGGCGGCTACCGCTACGACGAGAACGGCGACCTACGCGAGTTCACGCCCGGCGCATTCGTGATGGGAATGGGGCAGATCGACGGTCGCAACATCGTGATCGGCGGCGACGACTTCACGATCTCCGGCGGCTCGCCGCACAACATCTCCAAGGGCGCCTCGCAGTTCGCCACGCCGATCGCCGCTCAGTACGGACTGCCCTACGTCCAGTTGATCGAGGGCGTCGGCCACAGCGCCAAGCGCGACGAGGAAGAGGGCCGCATGGCGCTGCCCGCCGGTCAGACCTGGTGGCGGCACCTCAACCTGCTCGACAAGGTGCCCGTCGCCTCCGGGATCATGGGCTCCGTCGCCGGCGCGCCGGCCGCCTTCGCGCTGCTCTCCCACTTCACCGTGATGATCAAGGGCCAGTCGCAGATCTTCCCGTCCGGACCACCCGTGGTGCGGCGCGCCATCGGCGAGACCTTCAACAAGGAAGAACTCGGCGGCTCGAAGGTCCACGTCTACAAGAGCGGGCAGGTCGACAACGAGGCGGAATCGGAAGAGGACGCATTCAACCAGATCAAGCAGTTCCTCTCCTATCTGCCCAACACGACGAGCGAGGTCAGCGAGCGCGTTCAGACCGGTGACGACCCCAACCGCCGCGTCGAGGAGCTGCTGCGCATCATTCCCGAAAACCGCAAGCGCGGCTACAACCCGCGCAAACTGATCAAACTGGTCGTCGACAACGGCGAGTTCTTCGAGATGCGCCCCCATTGGGGCGGCGCGCTGATCACCGGCTTAGCCCGGATCGGCGGCTACGCGATCGGCGTCGTGGCCAGCGATCCGTACGTCATGGCCGGCGCGATGAACGGCGACGCCGCCGACAAGTTCACCCACTTCGTCGACCTCTGCGACGGCTTCAACCTACCGATGGTGATCTTCCTCGACATGCCCGGCTTCATGCTCGGTTCGCAGGCCGAACTCAACCAGACCATGCGCCGCGGCACCCGAGCGTTGATCGCCGCCTACGAGGCCCGGGTGCCCAAGGTGGAGTTCAACATCCGCAAGAGCTACGGCGTCGCCGCCGACGCGCCCAACAGCATGGGCGAGCCGATCGGCGTCAATCTGCGCTTCGGCTGGCCGGCCGGCGAATGGGGCGGAATTCCCATCGAGGGCGGCGTCGCCGCTGCCTATCGACGCGAGATCGAGGCGGCGGACGACCCCGAGGCGCACCGCGAGATGATCGAGAATCGCCTCTTGCGGCTCAGAAGTCCGATGAAAGCGGCGCACAACTTCGATGTGATCGACCTGATCGATCCCCGCGACACGCGGCGCATCGCCTTCAAGTTCATCGATGCCGCCCAACCCATGCTGCGCCGCATCGCCAAGCGCCCCAAACGCATCATCCGCCCGTAAGGAGGCGCATGCCATGTTCCGGATCATTCGAACAGCGGCTGCGCTCTGCTGGCGCGCGTGCACCGGCGTCTTCCTGGCCGTGACCGGCATCGCGATGACGTACTTCACCGGAGGCGACACCGACGCCTTTCAAACCCTGCGCAAACACAACGAGCGCGGCGGCAAGCCTGGCGACGACCGCCGATGACGGCGTAGGGCACGCGGCAGCGCGACCGCATCAGCCAGCGATCAATCAACAAACACTGCGTCACTCAACGTCATGCGCAGGTCGTTGTGCTGGTCGTAGCGAAGCAGCTGTTCCTTCTGCAGCCGACCGACCACGATGCCGGGATGTATCTCTTCGGCATCCGCGAACTGCGTGATCGACCGCTTGTCAAACCGGCCTATCGATGTGAATGCCGCCCACCGCTGCGGAGGGATCAGCATGTCGGCCGCAAAGCGATCCGCCGCCTGCTCGGCTTCATCCTCGCGCGGGGCTCCATCGATGTCGATGTACACAACATCCCGATCTCCACGGAGCACGTGCGCAGCTTCATGGAAGAAGCTAAACCAGAAGATGTCCGCTTGCTTGCGCAAGATGCTGAGCTGGATGAGCGGCCGCCCATCGTCCAGCCACCTCGTGGCGCCGTTGGCCCCCGACTTCGGCAGGTGCGGTATGACGACCACGACGACACCGGCCTCGATCGAGAGCCGCTTCATACAGAGCCAAAACTCTTCGGGTGTGGATCTCGTCAGACCCCGAATCTCTCTGGCGGCCCTGGCAAACCGCGCTCTGTCGAATGGCTGAGCTTCCTCCCGCTCAGCCAAGTGCTGACCTTGCCGCAGCCACGCACGGAGCGCCCACTCGTCCACTGTGGTCCTCGGGGTGATGCGAAAATCAACCGCCTCGGTTACCGGCGGCAATGCGTCGAGCGCCTTAAATGACGGAACGCCGAAGAACTGGAGAATTGCTCTGAGTCGTGCCGTATCGCGCCACTCATCCTCAATCCAGTTCAGCTTGGCCATCGCTTTCCAGGGAATCCGCTGGAGCCAATGACCCGAATCCTGGACCAGTTTCGCGTCCTCTGCCATGCGCGCGAGCACGAGATCGTGTACCCCTTGGAGATTGACCCAGAACTGCGCGTCAATACCAAGCACCCTCTCAATCCCCAAGGCGGTCTCGGGCGTGATCGCCTTCTTCTCGCGGATGATCTGGTTGACGACCTGGGGAGGGCGGTCCAGTTGCCTGGCGAACTCACGCTGACTGATTCCGCGCGAATTCAGCTCTTCACGCAGCAGTTTGCCGGGATGCAGTGCGCTGTCGGGTCGATAGGTAGTGGGCAAGTCGATCATCAGTGATAATCCGTCACTTCCACGATGGTGACTTCACCATCATCCGGGCCCGGTTCGATGACGAGACGCCAGGCTGCAGTGAGCGTGATCGCGCACTGACCTCTGCGATCTCCGTGCAGCCAATGAAAGTCGAACCCCTGAAACTGGTGAAGCTGTTCCAGATCATCGATGGCGTAGAGAACAGGGACACGGTCGACATATGCCTGCGCCACTCCAACAGTTCTCCACTCCCTCTGCGCTCTCGACAAGTCATTGGCGCATCGTTCGAGCGTCCTGTTGGCAAAGCTGACCTTCAATGCGCATCTCCAGGGGCACGGCCAAACCTGCTCATGGACGCCTTGGGATGAGTGTACGCCTGGACCAAATGGATGTCAATCATTCAGTGAACGTCTATACATTCGGCCAAGGTGCCTCGGAGCAATTTCGGCGCGGTCTGCTCCTCAGCTCTGAAATTCTGCTATACTCCAACTCATGACGCAGTGTGTGCCTGGAGGAGCTGTACCGCGGGCTGTCGCCCGCGGAGCGCTCGTGGTCTGAACCGGGGCCGCATTTCCCATCGGGCGATGGCGGCCGCCATGATCTGCCCGTTCCCCTGCTCTGACCACTGGAGTGCCACACATGGCTGACCGAGTCCGAATCTTCGATACCACCCTGCGCGACGGCGAACAGGCTGCCGGCGTTTCCTTCTCCGCCGAGGAAAAGCTGCAGATCGCCAAACTGCTGGAGAACATGGGCGTCGACTGCATCGAGGCCGGCTTCGCCGCCGCCTCGCCCGCCGACTTCGACGCCGTCAACCGCATCGCCCGCGAAGTGCGCGGCACGCAGATCGCCACGCTCTGCCGCGCCGTGCCCAACGACATCGACCAAGGCTGGGAGGCGATCCGCGATGCCGAGCATCCGCGCATCCACGTCTTCCTCTCCTCCTCCGACATCCACATCGCGCACCAGCTGCGCAAGGATCGCGAGACGGTCCTGCAACAGGCGCGCGAGATGGTCGCCCGCGCCAAGCAGTACACGAGCGACGTCGAGTTCTCGCCCATGGACGCAACCCGCTCCGATGTCGATTTCGTGCGCCGCATGCTGCGCGAGGTGATCGAAGCCGGCGCGACCACGATCAACATCCCCGACACTGTCGGCTACGCGATCCCCGACGAGTTCGCCCGATTCATCAGCGGCATCCTCGAAGATGTGCCCGGCGCCGACAACGTCGTCGTCTCGGTGCATTGCCACAACGATCTGGGCCTGTCGACCGCCAACTCACTGGCCGCCGTCAGCGCGGGCGCGCGGCAGGTCGAGTGCACCATCAACGGGCTCGGCGAGCGCGCCGGCAATACCTCGCTGGAAGAGACCGTGATGGCGATCCGCACCCGCGCCGACCATCTGGGCGTCGAGGTCGGCGTCAACCCGCAGTACCTGGTACCCGCTTCGCGCATGGTCCAGGAGTTCGCCGGCATGCACGTGCAGCCGAACAAGGCGATCGTCGGGCTGAACGCATTCCGACACCAGTCCGGCATCCACCAGGACGGCGTCGACAAGATGCGCGAAACCTACGAGATCATGGATCCCAAAGAAGTCGGCTGGGTCGAGGGTTCCCAGTTCGTCCTCTCCAAACTCTCGGGCCGCGCCGGCTTCCGCTCGCGGCTGGCGGACCTGGGGTTCGAGTTGGACCCCGATGAGTTCAATCTGGCCTTCAACCGCTTCCAGCAACTCGCCGATCGCAAGACCGTGGTCGACGATCGCGACCTCGAGGCGATCGTGATGGACCGACTCGGCCAACCGACCGAAGGCTGGGAGCTGGTCTCGATCGAGATTTCCGCCGGCACGGCGTCGATACCGTCGGCCGCGGTCACCCTGCGCTCGCCCGACGGCGAAGAGCGCAGCGGCACGAAGACGGGCACCGGCCCGGTGGACGCCATCTACCAGACGATCCGCAAGCTTACCGGCGCTGCCGATGAGCTGGAGGAGTACAGCGTGTCCAGCATCACCGAGGGTCTGGACGCGCAGGGCGATGTGACGATCCGCATCCGGGTCAACGGCGCCACGCACGTCGGCCGCGCCGCCGACCAGGACATCCTCGTCGCGTCGGCCCGCGCCTACATCAACGCGATCAACCGGCACGTCGGCGGACAGGCCGGCGCGACCGCCGCCGCGACGCAGGAACGCACGCCCTAGCGCGATACTCCCGATCATGAGAGCTGCGAGCGCCGCCTCCCTGTTTCGGCAGGGAGGCGGCGAGTACCGCTGAAGAGGAGTCTGTAATGGCCGGACGCACCGTGGCGCAGAAGATCTGGGACGAGCACCTGATCCGACAGGCCGATGGCGAGCCCGATCTGCTCTACATCGACCTGCACCTGGTGCACGAGGTCACCTCGCCGCAGGCCTTCGAGGGGTTGCGGATCAGCGGCCGCAAGGTGCGCCGCCCCGATCTGACCCTGGCGACGCAGGATCACAACGTCCCGACCGACACGCGGATCGAGCCGTTCGCCGATCCGCTCTCACAGCAGCAGGTCGAAGCGCTGCGCGCCAACTGCGAAGAGTTCGGCGTCCCCCTCTACGACACGATCGACCCGCGGCAGGGGATCGTCCACATCATCGGCCCTGAGCAGGGCCTGACCCAGCCGGGACTAACCATCGTCTGCGGCGACAGCCATACCTCCACCCACGGCGCGTTGGGCGCGCTCGCATTTGGCATCGGCACGTCCGAGGTCGAGCACGTGCTCGCCACGCAGACGCTGCCGCAGGCGCCGCTCAGGCAGATGTCGGTCGAGGTCACCGGCGAGCTGCCCGATGGATGCTCGGCCAAGGATGTGATCCTCACCATCCTCAACACGATCGGCACCGGCGGCGGCGTGGGGCACGTGATCGAGTACCGCGGCGACGTGATCCGCAACCTCTCGATGGAGGGTCGGATGACGGTCTGCAACATGACCATCGAGGGCGGCGCCCGAGCTGGCTTGGTCGCGCCGGACGCGACCACGATCGACTACGTCAAGGGCCGGCCCCACGCCCCGCAGGGCGGGCACTGGGACGCCGCGATCGAGCGTTGGAGCCAGCTCGTCACCGACGACGACGCCGTGTTCGACACCGAAGTCGTGATCGCCGGCCAGAACATCGCGCCCTACGTGACCTGGGGCACGAACCCGGGGCAGAGCGCCCCCGTGACGGGCGCCATTCCCGATCCGGCCAGCCTGGCCACGGCGTCCGCGCAGGAGTCGGCCGAGCGCGCCCTCGCCTATCAGGGGCTGACCGCCGGTACCGCGATCACCGATATCGCCGTCGACCGCGTGTTCATCGGCTCGTGCACCAACGGCCGCATCGAGGACTTGCGAGCGGCGGCGGCGGCCATCGGCGGCGGCCGCGTGGCTGCGGGGGTGAACGCGATGGTCGTGCCCGGCTCAGGCCTGGTCAAGGCGCAGGCCGAAGCCGAGGGTCTCGCCGATATCTTCCGCGACGCCGGCTTCGAATGGCGCGACGCAGGCTGCTCGATGTGCCTGGGCATGAACCCCGACACCCTCAGCCCGCAAGAGCGCTGCGCCTCGACCAGCAACCGCAACTTCGAAGGTCGGCAGGGCCCCGGCGGTCGGACCCACCTGGTCAGCCCGGCCATGGCGGCCGCGGCAGCGATCGCCGGCCATTTCGTGGACGTGCGAACGCGCTAATCCCTCACACGAGCGCGACTACTCCAGCAGATCCGACGTCCAGATCTCCCGCTCGCGTTCGCGATCCTCGCGGATCGTCTTGACATCAGGGCCCAGCACCATCGTGTAGCGTTGGTCGGCCCGGTACTGCGGCCAACCGGGCAGCGCCCTGGTGCCGGGATTGCCCGTGCGAGCGAAATGAATCCAGGCGTCCATGACGAAGCCGCTGAGTTGGTCGGTCTGCGGATCGCCGCCGATGAACGGGCGCATCTCGTTGCCCGTGCCGAAGACGAACGGGATATCGATGGCGTGCGGCGCACGCAGCCGACCGTCCATCGCCGGCGACTGCTGGTTGAACATATACGCGTAGGTCTGGCCGCCGCCCGGCGCGCTGTGCGCGTCGAGCAGCCGATCGGCGGGAATGCGGAAGACGTAGTCGGTCATCACCGAGTCGAACACGGTCAGCGGATCCGATCCAGCGCCTCGCGCCGCCCGCGCATCCCGGTAGTGGTCGTAAAGGCTGTTCGCCGTATCGGCGTCGCCCGCGGTGACGGCCAGAGCGCTCCGCGCGCCGGCTTCGTCCATCTGATTAACCCCGGTAATCGCCGCGAGCAGCGTCCACTCGTCCTCAATCGTGCCGCAGAGCAGATCGACATCCCTGCTGCGTCCGTTGCGGACGGCATCGATCGGCAGCGTCTCCAGGAATCCGCTCTCCACGACCGGCGAAAACGCCATCAGGTAGCGGCCGCTCAACGCCGCCGTCTGCGGGTCTGCGGCCAAGGCGTTCTGGGCGTCGAGCATGTCCTGGGCGGGAATACTGCGCAATAACCCGGCGTCGTCCGGGCTCACCTCGAGAATCGCGCAGTATCGACGGCAGACCTCCTCGGCGATTTCCGTCGGCAGGGCGTGGTGCCCGGCGCCCGATTGCGGGATCGCGCGATGGAACAGACCCTCCGCCTCGGCCGCGCCCATCAGCACGCCAACGCTCATGCCGCCCGCCGACTCGCCGAAAATCGTCACGTTGTTCGGGTCGCCGCCGAACTGGCTGATGTGATCGCGAACCCACCGCAGCGCCGCGATCTGGTCGCGCATGCCGTAGTTGCCGCTGTGCGCGTCGTCGCCGTCGGTCAGCGCCTGGTTGTAGAGGAATCCGAGCGCGCCGAGGCGGTAGTTAATCGTCACCACAACGACATCGCCGCGGCGGGCGAGGTGCTGCCCGTCGTAAATCGGCGTGGCGCCCGAGCCGCTCGCGAAGCCGCCGCCGTGAATCCAGAACATGACCGGGCGTTGAGCATCATCCAGCCCCGGCGTCCAGATATTGAGCGTGAGGCAGTCCTCATCGATCGGCATCTCCCAGGCGCCGAGCAGCTCGATCCCCGGGATAAACGTCTGCATCGACCCGTAGCCGACCTCAGCCGCCTCCCTGACGCCGTCCCACGGCTCGGGCGGACGCGGCGCGCGGAAGCGCAGCTCGCCGACCGGCGGCGCGGCGAAGGGGATGCCGCGGAAGACGTGCAAATCGTCCTCGGTTCGTCCTTGCAGTTGACCGTATCTCGTGTTGACGATTGGCGGCACGGCGTGGTCCCTTCAACCCGGCGGCGGCCGGGCGTTAGTCTGCCCATGCGCTCTGGCGCATATGAAGCATGTGGCGCATATGATAGGCGGCGCGCGATGGCGATCGGGCAGGTCGGGTTGGGGCTGGACTTCTCGCTGGGCATGTCATTCGAAGACCAGCGCACGCTGGCGCGCGAGGCCGCCGAGCTCGGCTACCAGTCGCTCTGGACGCCCGAGGGCGCCGGCCTCGACTCCTTCCAGCTCTGCGCAATCCGCAATCAGGCGAGCGGGCTGGCGACCGGCATCGGCGTCTGCCCCATCGCCTATCGAACGCCCATGGCGTTCGCAATGGCGGCGGGGACGCTCTCGGCGACCAGCGGCGGCGCATTTCGGCTGGGCATCGGCTCGGGCGGTATCTACCGAGCCGACGCCCGCCGCCAACTGGGGCTGCCCCGCCGTTCGACGCTCGGCGTGATGCGCGAGGTCACGTCCGCCGTCAAGGGATTGCTGGCCGGCGAATCGGTGACCATCCAGGGCCAGGCGGTTCGCTACGACGGCGTCCAACTCGGCTTTCGACCGCCGCCCACGCCGGTGCTCGTCGGCGCGCTGGGTCCGCAGATGATCCAGCTCGGCGGCGAGGTCGGCGACGGCGTGGTGCTCAACTGGTGCGACCCGGAGCGGGTCGGTTGGAGCCGCGAACGGCTCAACGAAGGCGCGGCCCGCGCGGGCAAGCGGCCCGAAGATGTGCAGCTGGTCGAGTACATCCGCATCTGCGTCGATGACGACGCCGAGACCGCGCGAATGTCCTACGCCAGGTCGATGCTCGGCTACGCGCTCGGCCAATCGGTTCCCTCGGACCGATTGCGCAAATTCGCCTATCGCGCCCACTTCGAGCGCATGGGTTTTACCGATGAGCTGGCATCGCTCGACGACATGCGCCGCGCGGGCGCATCGGCGGACGACGTAGCCGCAGCAGCCTCGGAGGAGTTGCTGACGCGCGTCGGCTACTACGGCCCCGCATCGGCAGCGAAGGCCGCGTTCGAGACGCTCGCGGACGGCCTGGACACCGCGATCGTCCGCGTCGTCGCCGCAAAGCCCGATCTGAACGCCGTCCGAGCCGTCATGCGCGCCTGCGCCCCAAACACGCCGGCATAACCGCCATTCCCGAGCCGGACAGGAAGGCGTCGGAACATTTGACACGAACAGGTTGATGTGGCAGATTTGCTCCGCATGGCTACACCGAATTTCGCCAACCGCACGCTGTTCCATGGGGACAACCTCGACTTCCTGCGCGGGATGAACTCCGAGACGGTCAACCTGATCGCCACCGACCCGCCGTTCAACAAGAACAGGGACTTCCACGCCACCCCCGACTCGCTGGCGGCGGGCGCGAGATTCGCGGATCGCTGGCGCTGGGACCAGGATGTCCACCAGGACTGGGTCGACGCGATTCAGGACGACTGGCCCGCCGTCTGGTTGGTGATCGAAGCCGCCCGCGCCGCGTCGGGCGACGACATGGCGGCCTACCTCTGCTGGCTCGGCGTGCGCCTGTTCGAGATGCACCGCGTGCTGCGCGAGGACGGCAGCCTCTACCTGCACATCGATCACACGGCGCACGCCTGGGTCAAGGCGCTGATGGACGCAATATTCGGACGCAGGAACTTCCGCAACGAGATCGTCTGGTGCTACTCCGGCGGCGGCATCCCACGGCGTGACTTCCCACGCAAGCACGATACGATCCTGCGCTATACAAAAAGCAACGTTTGGACATTCAATATCGAGCGGAAAGCATACAAAGAAAATACTCAGCAGGTTGGCAAACACAGCACCTATACAGGTGGAGCAGATATCGATCTTGAACGCGGCACTCCAATAACAGATTGGTGGACAGACATTCCAACGGTCACAGGATGGAATCCGCAAAGACTTGGTTACCCAACTCAGAAGCCGCTTGAGTTATACGAACGGATCATCAAAGCGAGCAGCCAGCCCGACGACATCGTTCTCGATCCGTTCTGCGGCTGCGCGACCACGCCGGTGGCGGCGGAGCGGTTGGGGCGTCAATGGGTCGGGATTGACATATGGAAGGACGCGCACGAAACGGTACTGAAGCGATTACAACAAAACAGACTGGCCGCGCCCGATAACCAAGGTGAACATCTGTTAACGTTCGGTCAGATCATCTATGAAACTACCCCCCCCCCGCACAGATGACTATAAAACTGCTGCGCCACCGCTGGTGCTCAAGGTACAGATACCGGAACCTCCCGGCGCGAAAATGGCGCGCGCGCAGATGGTCGAGCTGCTGATGCACAACAACGGGATCGTTTGCCAGGGATGCGATCGCGAGTTCGACGACGCGCGCTACCTGGAACTGGATCACAACACCCCGCGCGCCGACGGCGGCGTGAATCACATCTCGAACCGCGTCCTGCTCTGCAGCCCGTGCAATCGTCTCAAGGCGCATCGTTACACGCTGAGCGGGCTGCGCGAGCAAAACCGCAAGCTCGGCTACATGGCGAGTACCGACTGAGTACGCTCCCGCGCGACGAGCGGCAAGCGAGATTCCCGCGCAGAGCGCGGGAATGACGAGGGGCGCGGCTCAGCCGACGACCGCGTCGGCGATCAGGCTGCCCAGGGCTTCGGTGCCCAGCGACGGCTCTCCATCGGCTGCGAGGTCGGCCGAGCGATGCCCGGCGGCCAGCGTGCGGATCACGGCGTCCTCGATCGCCGCCGCTTCCGCTTCCAGGCCGAACGAGTAGCGCAGCATCAACGCGGCGCTGAGGATCATCGCCATCGGATTGGCGATGCCCTGGCCGGCGATATCGGGCGCGGTGCCGTGGATTGGCTCGTACAGTCCAGGCGCGGCGCCGTCGTCGGCCGCGCCCAGCGAGGCCGACGGCAGCATACCCATCGATCCGGCCAGCATCGACGCCTCGTCGGTCAGGATGTCGCCGAACATGTTCTCGGTCACGATCACATCGAAGTACGACGGATGCCGGATCAGGTCCATGGCGCAGGCGTCCACGAGCCGGTGCTCCAGAGTGACATCGGGATAGTCCCGCGCGACCTCCTCGGTGATCTCACGCCACATCCGCGACGTATCGAGAATGTTGGCCTTGTCGACCGAGGTCAGCAGCTTGCGGCGGCCGCGGGCGGTCTCGAAGCCGAGCCGCACGATGCGTTCCACTTCGTGTTCGGCATAGGCGAGGGTATCGACCGCCCTGCGCTGGCCGCCTTCCCGCCAGCGACGCTGCGGTTCACCGAAATAGATGCCGCCGGTCAGCTCGCGCAGCACCACCATGTCGACCGATGCGACCGTCTCGCGCTTGAGCGGTGTGGCGTCAGCCAGAATCGGCAGCATCTTCACCGGACGAATATTGGCGAACAGGCCGAGCCCCTTGCGCAGGCCCAGAATCGCCTGCTCGGGACGCACCGACGCCTTGGGATCGTCCCATTTGGGGCCGCCCACGGCGCCGAACAACACGGCGTCCTGCGCCCGGCACATATCCAGCGTCTCGTCCCGCAGGGCGACGCCGTGGGCGTCGATCGAGGCTCCGCCAACCAGATCCTCGCTGTACTCGAAGGAGTGGTCGAACCGACCGCCCACGGCGTCGAGCGCGCGAACCGCCTGCTCGATCACTTCACCGCCGATCCCGTCGCCGGGCAAAAGCGCAATCCGGTAATGGGCCATCGCTACGACTCCTTGCCTGCACCGTCGTCGGCTCGCTGCGCGTCATCTTCCGACTGCATGCGCTCGTCCCGAGCGCGCTCGCCCGTCACTCAACAACCGGGCGCGCCGTAGTCGCCGCAGCAGACATCGACACGCCTCAGCTTGAGCCAGTTATTCCGAATCAGCCCGTACAGGGCGTGCCGCCAACCGATGGCGCGCCGCAGATTGACAATCGTGTCGCGAAACGAAGGAGTCGGGTGCTGCCGCCCGGACATATGCAAAACCTGTCACTCGTTGCGCGCGCCCGGCCGCGTCTGGCGGCGAATGCGCTCTTGTCAGAATAGGCAGGGGAGAAGCGTTAGCGCCAGATTCTGGACAGATCGACGGAGAGACCCTCGGCGGCATCCTCGCCGCTCAGCGAGTCGGGCCGATCCAGGCGCTCCGGCTCGCCGCCCTCCTGCCGATACACCCAGACTTCGCCTCCGTTCGTAAATGGATCGATCAACCAACCAAGCCGCGCGCCCGCCCGCCGCCATTCCTCCATCTTGCGCTGCTGGCGACCCAACGACTGCCCGCGGGAACGCACCTCCACCACCAGATCGGGGCGACCGGCCAGATGCCTTCGTCATCGAGATCGATCCCGGCCAGCCGTTCGTTGCTCACCCAGGCGGCATCCGGGTCGCGGGCGGAACCGGTTGAAAGCGAGAATCCGGACCCGGACGGAAAACAGTCGCCGTTTTCGCGGGCGTCGGACCATCGCAGGATCTGGCTAAAGATTCGACCGCTGCGCTGGCCGCTGCGGGCTCCAGGCGGGGGAGAAATCTCCAACGCTCCTTCCGGCGTGCGCTCGAACCGCCACGGATCGTTGAGCGCGCTGAGCTCGAGCAACAACTCGTCGGTCAACAATCCTCGCGGCAGCTGGAGCGCAAACGGGTCGGCCGTCGCCCGCAGCGGCGCTTCAATGTATGTGCGACCGGAACGCTCTGCCGCTTGGACCATGCCGCAATCCTAGACGGTCGCCGGTTTGATCGCGGGACGCTTCGCCTCGTACTCGGCGATCAGATCGTCGTGCGCCAGCGTGAGCGAGATGTCGTCGAGGCCGTTGAGCAGACAGTGCTTGACGAACGGGGCGATCTCGAACCTGCGCGACCAGCCGCCCGGCGCGGTCACGGTCTGCGCCTCGAGGTTGACCGTGATCGGCGTGCTCGATTCGGCCTCGACCATGCGCATCAGCGCTTCGACATCTGGCTGCGCCAGTTGAATCGTCAGCAGGCCCATCTTGGCGGAGTTGTTGCGGAAGATATCGGCGAAGGACGGCGCGATCACCGCTCTGACGCCCATCCCCTGAATCGCCCAGACCGCGTGTTCGCGCGACGATCCGCAGCCGAAGTTCGGGCCGGCCAGCAGCACGCTGGCGCCCTCGTACTGCGGCTGATTGGTCACGAAATCGGGGTCCTGCGCCCACGCCTCAAACGCGAACGGGCCGTACCCCGTCCGCTCGATGCGTTTCAGATACCTGGCGGGGATGATCTGGTCGGTGTCGACATCGGCGCGATCAAGCGGCAGACCCGTGCCGCTGAAGGTGGTGACGGGGTCCATCGGCAACTCCTTGGCGAACTCGCACTGAGCCTACAGGCGCGCGGCCGGATCAATCGCTGAAGAACGACCGAAGCGCGGCCTCGGTTTCGACGGGCAGTTCCTCGGGCAGAAAGTGGCCGCAGGGCAGACCGGTGCCCCTGACATCGGTCGCCCAGCGATGCCAGGTGGCCATGAACCGGCCGCGCCGGTTGGGCTGCCGCGCCGCGCCCCAGAGCACGAGCAGCGGACAGCCGATCTGGCGGCCCGCCGCGCGGTCGGCGCGGTCGAGCCGCAGATCGAACCGCGCGCCGGAGCGGTAATCCTCGCACCAGCTGCGCACGGTTTCAGGATCCCTCGCCGCCGCCAGGTACTCCGCCATCGCCGCTTCCGTGAACACGGTCTGACCGTCCTCGCCGGCCCAGCTACCCAGCATCCGTTTGAGAAAGAACTCCGGCTCGGCGCTGATCAGGGTCTCGGGCAGGGGCGCGGGCTGAGCCAGGAAGTACCAGTGAAATCCGCCCAGCCCGCCGGCGATGCCCATCTGCTCGAACTGCTCGGCGGTCGGAATGATGTCCAGCAGCGCCAGCCGCTCGACCCGTTCGGGATGATCCAGCGCGAGCCGATAGGAAACGCGTCCGCCGCGATCGTGCCCCGCCAGCGCGAACGACTCAAAGCCCAGATCGGACATCAGATCGACCATGCAGCGCGCCATCGCGCGCTTCGAGTACGCCTCGCCGCCGCCGTCGCCGGGCGGCGAATCACTGGCTCCGTAGCCCAGCAGATCGGCCACGATCAGCGTGCGCCGCTGCGCCAGCCCCGGCGCAATCTTGTGCCACATCGCGCCCGTCTGCGGATAGCCGTGCAGCAGCAGCAGCGGCGGCCCGGAACCGCCCACGCGAGCGAAAATCGGCCCCGCCCTGTGCTCGCGGAAGCCGGGAAACAACGCCTCGGTCTCAGGCATCCGCTCGCCTCCATCATTCCCGCGCAACGCGCCGCAATCCCGCCTACAGAGCCACCGTGCCGCTGATCGCCGGCTGCAACGGGTCGCAGATATAGCGGATCGCGGGCAGCGTGATGTTGGCCGTCGTGTAGCTGGCCACGATCGGATAGACCGGCCGCAGCAGCGGCGCGTCCCAGAACTCGCTGTCGAAGGCGTCGATCTGCGCCTGTCCGCGGTCGGCGCGGCTGACGGCGAACTCCGGATCGACCTGCACCAGCCACGGCTTGGTCTCGCCGCTCTGATCGGCGTCGGCGATGTGCGCCACGTGCATCCCGGCCGTGTAGAGCAGATCGCCGTTGCCGATGGGAACCGGGTCGATCAGCTGCGCCGAGAGCACCGTCACGTTGCCCTCGTTGACCTCGATCGACTGTCGGTCGTAACGCTCGCGCAGGACGGGTTCGCCGATCGTGATCGGAAACCCCCAGCGCTCGGTCAGCGCGCGCGCCGCCTCGCCGTCGGTGCAGACGGCTCGGGTTGGCAGCCCGCGCGGACGCACCGCGGCGCGGCAACCGACGCGCACGACCGCGAGCGTGAACGCGCCCAGCGGCCCGTCCTCCGCCCGCATCCCGATTACGTGCATCGTCGGCGGGATCGTCGGATGCAGCGCCGGCGGAATCAAATCGGCCATCACCGCGTCGTCGATCTCGTAGATCACCTGCAGCACCTTGACGTCGGGCAGCGTCAGCGCATCGGTGTCGAGGCTCGCCATCGTCGGCGCGTAGCGGGTCAGCCGGTTGGGATTGGCAGTGCCACTGATCGGCATCGGTCGCCTTTCGTTTGGGGAGGACGCCGTCGTCGGCTCGAAATCCTAGCCGCCGGCGGCGGTGGCGGCGAGCTCGCGCGGCAACGACGTGGTCGCGGGCTGATCATCGCTGAAGTGCGGCATGACCTCTTCCGCGAACAGCCGCAGACTGTCCAGCACCTGCTCCTGCGGAATCGTCTCCAGCGCGTTGAGCAGGAAGTTGATCTGGTCGACGCCGCACGACTCCCACTTCTTGATCTCCTCAACCAGCCGATCGGGGTTGCCGATGCAGACGCCCTCGGGCGCTGAGGCGCCCTCGCCCGGATTCTGCGCCGCCTGCTGCCGACTGGCGGCGAGCAGTCCCGGATTCGGATAGCTGCGCGTCGGGTGCACCTCGCGCACCGGCAGCAGTTGCGCGGCCAGATAGCCGAACGAGCCGGTCAGACGGCTGCCGACCTTGACGCCGGTCTCGTTGTCGGGGTGGCAGTAGAGGAAGTTGACCGTGGCCACGCGCTCGTTGACGAACGCGCCGGCCGGCTCGCAGTCGCGGATGCGGCGGCGGTAGGCGTCCACTTTCTGCTCCTGCTCGGCGAAGCCGCCGAAGGTCAGCCCCAGCGATCCCATGCCGCGCTCGGCGGCGTCGATCTCGGTACCCGGCGACGACACCGCAACCCACATCGGCGGATGCGGCTTCTGATACGGCTTGGGCAGCACCGCGCGGGTGGGCATGCGGAAGGCGCGCCCCTCGTAACTGAAGCGCTCGTTCGTCCACATCTGCGGGATCGTGCGCGTGTACTCGTCCCAGGTTTCCTTGGTCTCGTCCGGGTTGGCGTCCATGCCGCCCAGCTCGGTCCAGGTGGCGGAGCGGCCGGTGCCGAACTCGAGGCGTCCGTCCGAGAGGATGTCGAGCACCGCCGCCCGCTCGGCGGCGCGGATCGGATGGTTGAACTGCGGCACGCAGACGACGATCCCGTGTCCGACGCGAATCTGTCTGGTCTGCATCGCGCAGGCGGTCAGGAACAGCTCGGGCGCCGAGCAGTGCGAGTACTCCTCGAGGAAGTGATGCTCGACCGCCCAGACCGAGTGGAAGCCCACCTCATCGGCGACGCGCACCTGCTCCAGGCAGCGGTGATAGACCGTGTGCTCGATCTCGTTCTCCCACGGCCGGGGCACGGAGATCTCGTAGAAGATGCCGAATTTCATGGCTCGCCTCCACTCGTGCAACGCTGCGCTGGTTCAACCGCAAGAATAGCGGACGCCGCTCGCCCTTGCCGGCCGGGGGATCGCCTATACTCGGTCAATGGACCTGGATGAACTCCGCGAGCTGATCGAGACCCTGCAGCAGCGCATCGAGAAACACGGCTCCACGCTGCAAGCCAGCGAGATGCTGACCCGCTACGCGCTGATCGACCCTCTACTCCGCGCCCTCGGCTGGGACACGGGCGATCCGTCGCAGGTGGTGGTCGAATACAAGCTGCCCAAAGGCGCAGGGCAAGGATTCGCTGATTACGCGCTGCTGGGTGCGGATTCAAGACCGCGTATCGTCGTCGAGGCCAAGAGCTTGCGCAAGAATTTGGATGTCGCCGCCGCGCAAGCCCTGAACTACTGTAACATGCTCGCCATCCCGTATTTCGCAGTCACGGACGGTGAACGATGGCGGATCTTTGACACGTTCCAACCAGTCCCGCTCGAAAAAAAGCTGGTGGTTGAGCTCAACCTGCAAAGCTCCACAGCTGAGACATGTCTCAATGCGCTGGCGCTCTGGCGTCCAAGCGCGGTCTTTGGAAGCATCCAGCCTGGCGAACAGCCGGTTGTCGTATATCCTCCTCCGCCACCACCCCCTCTCCCACCGCCTCCGGAGAACTGTGTCTCGGTGTCGAAACTCAAACGACGGTCTGGCGAGAAGTTCGTCGCGGTCCAGTTTCCTGACAAAAAGGTCAAAGGGATAGGTTCCGGGGCAGACCTAACTGTCGAAATTGTCAGGTGGCTGAAGGCTAACAAACACATCACAGATGACAACATCCCAATCACGCTTGGATCCGCAAAGTCGTATTTCATCAACAGCCGCAATTCGAGAAACCCAGAAGGCTTGCCGTTTGCGAACTGTAAGCCTGTTGATTCTTGGTTCGTAAATACAAATTACAATATAGATCAACAGATAAGAAATGCTAGGAACATAATCGAGAAAGTCGGACTGAACTCCGACGATTTCTGCGTCCGAACGGAAAAGTAGAACCCTACACCCGCTGACCGAACTCGCGGCTCGTATTGACCACCGCGATGGCAGCGACGCTCTCGTCGCTCTTCATCACCTTGACGCCTTGGCTCGCGCGGCCGCAGCGGCGCAGCTGCTGCACCTCGGTGCGCAGCATCTTGCCGTCAGTGGAAATGACAACCAGTTCCTCGTCGCCCCGCACGACCGACATGCCGACCACCGGACCAGTCACGTCCGTAACCTTGTGTCCGATGATCCCCTTGCCAGCCCGGCCCTTGGTTGGGTACTGATCCTCGGGCGTGCGTTTGCCGAAGCCGCCAGCGGTAACGGTCAGGATCTCAGCGCCTGATTCGACAGTCTGCAGTCCGATCAACGCGCCGCCCTCATCGATCCGGATACCGCGCACGCCGCCACTCTGGCGGGATGCGTCGCGCAGCGAGTCGACGGCGAAACGAACGGTGAGACCATCAGCGGATGTCACAATCGCGTCCTCGCCGGCTTTGGCGAAGCTCGCCTCGACCAGCTCGTCGTCGTCGCGCAGGTTGAAGGCGATCAGGCCGCTGCGGCGCACATTCTGGAAATGACGCAGCTGCGTTTTCTTCACGTAGCCCTGCCGCGTGCCGAGGATGATGTAGTCGTCGTCGAACGACTCGACCGGAATGATCGTGGTCACCTGTTCATCCAGCTGCAGCTCGACCACGTTGCGCACCGGCAGCCCGCGCCACTCGCGCGAGCGCGCCTCGATCTCGTGCGTCTGCAATCCGTACACGCGGCCGCGCGAGGTGAACAGCAGCAGATGATCGTGCGTGTCGCAGGCGATCAGACGCTGCGGCGCATCGACCGACGTGGCACCGTTCTTGCGCTCGATGCCCTTCACCCCCTTGCCGCCGCGCCGCTGCGAACGAAACGCGTCGACCGGCTGGCGCTTGATGTAGCCATGCCGCGTCAGCGTGACGACCGACGACTGGTGCGGCACCAGGTCGGCCTCGCTGAACGTCTCGACCGATTTGGCGATCACGCGGGTCTTGCGCTCCTCGCCGTAAGTTTCCACCAGCTCATCCATATCCTCGCCGATCAGCGCGTCGATTTTCTTGGGGTCGGCGAGCAGTCCCTCCAGATACTCGATCGTCTCGGTCAGCTCCTGATACTCTTCCTCCAGCCTGGAGCGTTCCAGCTGCGCCAGGCGGCGGAGTTGCATTTCCAGCACCGCCTGCGCCTGCCGCTGCGAGAGATCGAACGGATCCTCCTGCAGCCGATCTCGCGCGGCCTCGGCCGACTCCGCCGCCCGAATCGTGGCGATGATCGCGTCGATGTTCTCGATCGCCTTCAGCAGCCCCTCGACGATATGATGCCGGTCGCGCGCCTTCTCCAGATCGAACTCGGTGCGCCGCGTGATCATCGTCTGCCGGTGGCGGATAAACTCGCGCAGCAACTGGAACAGCGTCAACGTGCGCGGACGCTGATCGACCAAGGCGACGAAGTTGCCGTTGTACTGCGACTGCAACCCGGTCGACTTGTACAACTGCGCCAGGATCGACTGAGCCTGGCCGTCGCGGGTTAACTCGACCACCAGACGCATGCCGTGCCGATCCGACTCATCGCGCAGGTCGCGGATGCCCTCGATCTTCTTGTCGCGCACCAACCCGGCAATCTGCTCGACAATGCGAAGCTTGTTCGCCTGGTACGGAATCTCCGTAAAGACAATTTGGATCCGATTCCCGCTTGAGGTTTCCTCCAGGTGATGGTGCGCCCGCACCGTAAACCCGCCCCGACCGCTGCCGTACAGACGGCGCAGGTTCTCCCGGTGCTCGCCTGCGAAAATGCTGCCGGCGGTGGGGAAGTCGGGACCCGTGATGTGCTGCAGCACATCGTCCAGCGTCGCGTTCTCGTCGCTGAGGATCAGCTTGATCGCCCCGGCCAGCTCGGACAGGTTGTGCGGCGGAATGTCGCACGCCATCGCCACGGCGATGCCCGCCGCGCCGTTCAGCAACAGGTTCGGAGCGCGGCCCGGCAGCACCGTCGGCTCGTTCAGCGATTCGTCAAAGTTGGGCGTAAAGTCGACCGTGTTCTTGTCAAGGTCGGACAACATCTCCTCGGCGATGCGCGAGAGCCGCGCTTCCGTATAACGCATCGCCGCGGGCGGGTCGTTATCGATGGAGCCGAAGTTGCCCTGCCCGTCGATTAACGTATGGCGCAGAGAAAAGTCCTGCGCCATCCGCACCATGGCGTCGTAGACCGGCTGGTCGGAGTGCGGATGATACTTACCCAGCACTTCACCGACGATACGGGCAGACTTGCGATGCGGCTGATTGGCGCGCATGCCCAGATCGTCCATTGCATACAAAATGCGCCGCTGGACCGGTTTGAGTCCGTCGCGCGCGTCAGGCAGCGCGCGAGAGACGATCACGCTCATCGCGTAGTCGAGATACGACGAGCTCATTTCCTCGACGAGCGTGCGCGTGGGCTGATCGGAGATCGGTTGTTCCGTAACCAAGAGGCAGCTCCAAGCGCGGGCCTTGCGAAATTGATTCTATGATGATTCTAACACATTTCGGACATCATTGCTTCGCCAACGGCGTGCGTGTCAGGGTCGCGCGGGGCGATCCGCCAACCCGGCGGAATCGGATTCACACGCTGGCCGGCGCGGTCCGGATCGAGCGCGCGCTGTTGCGCGTGCGGCGGCCGATAGACATCGAGCCAGAGCGGGGCGTCGTTGCAAATCAGCAGCGAGTCGAACCACCAGGCGTAGACCGAAGCCGGCCGGCGCCAGCGCGGTGAGATCCGCGTCGCCGCAGCCAGCTGTTCGCCGCCGACCAGCGAATAGCGCGACCCTTCGCTGGCGGAAATGATCTCGAGCTGCTCGGGCGTCAGCCACTGCAACCAGCTCAGACAAACGCCGCCTGCCCGAGCCGCCAGCGTGACCGGCACGTAGCCCTTGCGCGAGCGAACCGGGCAGAAGGCGACGTCGTAGCCGCGCAGCAGCGCCGGCACGATCGGCGCGCCCTGCAAGTCCGCGTCCGAGCCGCGCAGTTTGTCCGCCAGCTGGCGCGGATATCCGTTGCTGCCCACCGCGAGCAGCGGCAGGCGGCCGCGCGTGTCGAGCGGCCCGCTCAGCGGAAAGCAGGCCCCGGCCCGGTACAGCAGCGGTCCGCGATTGACGCGATTGCGCGCGTCGGGGTACAGCGCCGGCACGCGGGCGAGACTCGGCCAGGAGCCCGTCAACGCGCGCATCACGGTTGGCGGCGGCATACCGACAACGCTAGGGCAACGCCAGAGGACGGGTTGCGGCTAACCTCAGATCGCATCGACGGGAGCGAATGACGAGAGCGAGGTCCACGAGATGATGCGCTACCGCAAGCTGGGCAGGACGGGGCTGGTGGTCTCGGAGATCGGGCTGGGCGGCGGTGGGATCGGACACGTCTGGGGCGAGACGACGGATGACGAGATCGCGGAAACGATCGCGCTGGCGATGCGCGAGGGGGTCAACTTCTACGACGTTGCGCCCAGCTACGGAAACGGCGCCGCCGAACGCAACCTGGGGCGCGCCCTGCTGGAAGCTCCGGACGATCGCGGACGGCAGATGCTGGTCGCGACCAAGGTCTCGCTGGGCGAGCACGACTTGGCCGACATCCCCGCGGCGGTCGAACGCGGCATCCACGAATCGCTGGAACGGCTGCGCCGCGAGCGCGTCGACGTCTTCCAGCTGCACAACGCGATCTCGCCCGAGCGGGGGCGCTACCGCCGCTCGATCAGCGTCGCCGATGCGATGCGCGCCGTCGAGGCGCTGCAACGCCTCAAGCAGGACGGCCTGACCCGTTTCATCGGCATCACCGGTTCGGGCGTCGCCGCCTGCGTCCGCGAGGTGATGCAGGCCGGCGCGCTCGACACCGTCCAGTGCTACTACAACCTGTTGAACGACTCCAACGCGCGCCCGCTGCCGCCGGGCTCGACGCTGCACGATCACGGTCAACTGCTGCCGCTGGCGGAATCGTTGGGGCTCGGCGTGATCGGCATTCGCAACCTGTCCGGCGGCGCGCTCTCCGCCGGGCTCGACCGCGAGGTCGATCCGCGCTCGCTGATCGGCGTGGACAGCCGCCGCGCCGAAACCCTGCGCTTCCTGGAGGCGGACGGCGTGCCGCTCTCCCGTTGGTCGGCCAGATTCGCGCTTGAGCAATCGACCATATCGACGGTCGTGCCGGGCGTGAAGAACGCCGCCGAGCTCGCCGATCAAATCGCCGCCGTCGACCTCGACGCCCTCCCCGCCGATCAGCTCGCGCGTATCGACGCGCTGCGCCAAACCGACTTCGGCCTGCCCCAACCCGACGACCGAGTGTTCTGAGCGGCTCACACACAGCAGCGGCGGAATCCGCGTCAGTTCGTCATGGCGTACCGCCCAACCCGGAGATGCCGTGCCCGCAGTCTCAGGACTGCGGGCACGGCATCCTTACCAGGCCGGACGGTACTGAGTTAGTCGAAGTAGTAGGTGCCGCAGCGGTCGAGGTTAGGCGTGATCGGCGTGTCCCAGACGCCGTCCATCGAAAACGTCGCGCTGACCTGCTCCCCGTCTGCGCCTTCGATCAGGACCTCCACCGACTCTGCCTGCCGCAGCGAGGTGTACCAGTACCCATCTGCGACCGTGGGGTGCACAGAATGTAGGCCCGGCATATCCCATATCTCGCCCCCGGAACGTCTCACTTCATTTTCGCCAGCAGGCCCTTGCTCCGGAGCGGGGGTGAAGCGATAGGAGATCTCGTATTCTTCTTGCTCTCCCTGCTCGTACTCGGTAACCGTGGGAGGAAACGCAATGTTGAGAATTTGGGTGTTGATACTGGAATCAAAACAAGAGATTTGCAGCATCAACGGTGTGGTGCCTAACGCGATCTGTCCATCCTGACGGACGCGCAACACTGAGTGAAGCGGTTTTGTTTCTGTGCGGGAATAGTTTATCTTCTCAACCTCAGCCGTGATTCGATCTCCATCGTACCTGCTTATCCCCTCGTCTCGGTAAATCGGAGCTTCCAATTCGGCCAACCGCGCTTCGGCTTTGCCCAGCGCTTCCTGTGCAGTGGCTGCTTCCGCTTCAGCCTCAGCCAGCGCTTCGGCTGAAGTGCCTCCATTGTCTGTGGCTGTCTGGGTGGTCTCGATCGTCAACGGGGACGAGTGGAGCCAGCGGCCATCGCGTGGACTGGAAGGAAAGTACCGGCTGTCCGGCAGGATGCGCTCGCCCCATTCGCCGTCGGTGCGCTGTTGCAGGGCGAACTCGGTGCGGCCGTCGTCGAGGCGGCGCGCGTTGATTCGCACCTCAGCCTCGCCGCTCAGCGACTGGGCGAGCGTGTACGCGCCGCCCATCGCCAATGCGCCGAGGACAAACAGGGTCATCCAGAGTCGAACCGATTTCATTCAACGCACCTTTCCGTGGCTCGTGCGTGGGCGAACTGTCTGCCCGTTTGCACGATTTCGTTGACGCTTCGATTATGGGGGGGGGGGGGGGTAAGTCAAGCCCCGGCGACGCCGCAGCCGGCAGAACATGGATCTGCTTCGCGCGCGGCAGGAGGGGATGTAGCCTGAACGGAAGCAGGGAAGGGCGATTCGTGAACGAGGTGGAGATCCCGGACATCGTGATCCGCCGCCTGCCCCTCTATGCGCGCGAACTCGGGCTGCTGGCGCGCGAGGGGCACGAGTTCATCTCATCCCAGGAGCTGGGCGGGCGGCTGGGCGTCACACCCGCCCAGATTCGCAAGGACCTGTCCTACTTCGGCCGCTTCGGCAAACGCGGGCGCGGCTACGAAGTGCTCGGCCTGCGCGACCGGCTGCGCAGCATCCTCGGCCTCAACGGCCGGGTCAAAGAGATGGTGCTGGTCGGCGTCGGACAGTTGGGACGCGCCGTGCTGGGCTACGCGGGATTCCGCCGCGGCGGCTTCGAGGTGGTGCGCGTCTTCGACTCCGACCCCGCCCAGATCGGGCGCGAGGTCGAGAATCACCGCGTCAACGATGTCGCAACGCTGCCCGAGTTCCTGACCCGCACGCGAGTCTCGATGGGCATCGTCGCCGTGCCCGCCGAAGCCGCGCCCTCCGTGATCGAAATGCTGATCTCAGGCGGCGTGCGAGCGATTCTCAGCTACGCCCCGGTCACGACCAGCGTGCCGTCGGGAGTCCATCTCAGGCAGATCGACCCCGTGATGGAACTGGAGAGCATGGCGTACTACCTCGAAGCGCCGTTCGACGGCTACGTCGAGGATCATCAATAGAGCGCTGCCCTACCCGGCGTCGGCGCCGGTGAGCGATCGCTCCTGCGCCAGCAGATTCGGTCCCACGATATCGAGATTATCGAGCGCCTCCGCCGCGCCCAGCGCGACGGCATCCTCGGCGTTGTCGGCGATCGTGACCGGGATGCCGATCTGGTCGGCCAGATAGATGTCGATCCCGCGCAGACGGGCGCCGCCGCCGGTCAGCAGCATGCCGCGATCGATGATGTCGGCGGTGAGCTCCGGCGGCGTCCGCTCGAGCGTGCTGCGCGTCACCTCGATGAATGTCTGCAGGTGCTGCTGAATGGACGGCACCAGCTCGTTGGCGGTGATCGTCACGCTGCGCGGCATACCGGTGGACTGATCACGGCCGCGCACCTCAGTGCGCAGCGGATCGTCGACCGCCACCGCCGACGCGGCGGCGAACTTGAGCTCTTCCGCAGTCCGCTCACCGACGAGCAGGCTGTGGCGACGCTTGATGTGCTCGGCGATCACCTCGGTCATCAACTGTCCGCCGACGCGGGCCGATTCCCAGACCACGACGCCGTACATCGAGAGCACCGCGGCTTCCGAGCGGCCCGCGCCCAGATTCCCGATCAGCGCGCCTCGCGCGTCGCCCATCGGCACGCCCGCGCCGATCGCGGCGGCGAGCGGGTTCGCGATCAGGTGCGCCGGCCGCCGCGCGCCAGCCTGCTCCGCCGCGTCGCGGACGGCTCGCTGCTCGACGTTGGTCACCCCCGCCGGCGTGGCGACCATCACCTCGGGTCGCACCAGATTCATTCGTCCCGTGACCTGTCCCATGTAGTAGCGCAGCAGCGCTTCCACGATTCGGTAGTCGTCGATCACGCCTTCGCGCATTGGGTTGATCACGGTGACCGACTCGGGCGTGCGGCCAATCATGTTGGCGGCATCCGAGCCCGCGGCGAGTACGGCGTTCTCGCTCGCCGAGAGCACGACCACCGTGGGCTCATCGACCACGATCTTCCCGCCGCGACCAGGTATGGCAATGCGCAGTCTGGAGGTCCCGAGATCGATGCCAAGCCGCTTGGTGAAGAACATGGGGTCCTGCGGGCCGGTTCGAACGTTGGCGCCAGCTCGGCGCGCGCCGGGCTGAACGCGCCTAGCTGCTCAGTGTATCGCCGTCGGGCGCTTGCTCAATCTCGGCCGCAATATCGGCGCCAAGCGCGCGCAGCTGGCCCGGCAAATCTGCATAGCCGCGTCGCAGATGAGACAGACCCGAGACGCGGCTCTCGCCTTCGGCGGCAAGCGCGGCGACGATCAACGCCGCGGTCGCGCGGATGTCAGTGCCGCGAACCACCGCCGCCGAAAACGGTGTCGGCCCGATGATCACCGGCGACGACGCTCCGCCGGCGATGATGTTGGCGCCGAACTTGCCTAATTCGTCGATGTGCCGCATTCGATTCTCGAACACCCGCTCGTGCACAACTGATGTGCCGCGCGCCTGGGTCAGCAGCGCCGTAATCGGCGCCTGCAGATCCGTCGGAAAGCCGGGAAACGGCAACGCCTGCAGGTTGGTCGAGCGCAGTTCGGCGCTCGGCGGCACGCGCAGATCGAGGCCGTGATCGCTGCGCCGCACCTCGACGCCGATCGCCTCAAGGCAGGCGAGCAGCGCCTCGTTGTGCGTCGGCTCGACTTGCCGCAGGCTGACCGATCCGCGAGTCATGGCGACGGCGATCAGCAGTGTTCCGGTCTCGATCCGATCGGGGATCAACTGGTGATCGGCGCCGTTGAGGCGTTCAACGCCGTCGATCGTGATCGTGTGCTGGCCGGCGCCCGAGATTTTCGCCCCCATCCGGTTCAACATCTCGGCCAGGCAGACGATCTCGGGCTCCATCGCCGCGTTGATCAACCGCGTGCGGCCCTGCGCCAGCGTCGCGGCGAGCAGCAGGTTCTCGGTGCCCAGCACGCTCGGGTATTCGAGCACGATCGTCGCGCCACGCAATCCGTGGGGTGCCTCGGCGATCGTGCGGCCGCCAATCGTCCGCACTGAGGCGCCCAGGGCGCGAAAACCCGACAGATGCACATCGATCGGACGCGAGCCGATCACATCGCCGCCGGGCGCGCCGCAACTGGAGCAGCCCGTGCGGGCGAGCTGCGCGCCCATGATCAGAAACGACGCGCGCAGCGACGCCGCCAGCTCGTCGGGCGGCGTTCCATCGCAGGCGCCGCCCGGCTTGACGGTGACAGTGCCATCGCCGCGCTCGAACTCGACGCCGATGCAGCTGAGAATCTCGAGTAAGCGGCGCACATCCTCGATATCAGGCACTCGGTGGATGCGCGAGGGCTGATCGGAAAGGACGGCGGCGACGAGGCAGGGCAAGGCCGCATTCTTGGCTCCGTTGACGCTCAGTTCACCGCTCAGCCGGCGTCGGCCGGAAATTCGCAGGTACGGTGTCGCGTCCGCGTCCATGAATCGACTCTAGCCACACCGCCGCACGTCACGGGACGCCCGCGCGGCCCGCGCGAGGCGGGCGCGAAGCCTACGAGCGGGCGCGCTCGCGGCCGGCGGCGCCTCGACGGCGGCGGTGTTCGACGACACGCAGACGCTGAAGCGAGCGGGCGAGCGCGGCCTGGGCTCGGGCGCGGTCCGCGTCGGACGCCTGCTCGAGCCGTTCGAGCGCCCGCTGGCGGGCGGCCTCGGCGCGCTCGGCGTCGATCTCCGAACCGTGCTCCGCAGCGTCCGCCAACACCGTGACCTCGTCTGCGTGCACCTCGAGGAAGCCGCCGCTGATGAAGTACTCCTCAACGTCCTGAGCCGTCTTGACCCGCAACTCGCCGGGCGCGAGCGACGTGATCAGGGGCGCATGGTGCGGCAAAATGCCCATCTCGCCAAGCGCGCCGGGCGCGACGACCTCGTCGACATCCTCCTGACGCAGCAGCCGGCGCTCGCCGGTAATGATTTCGAGCGTGAGCGGCATCAGACCCTCGCAATCTCCGTCCGCGCGCTATGCGGCGGCCTCGGCGGCGATCCGGGCGCCCTTCTCGACGGCCTGCTCGATCGTGCCGACGTTGAAGAACGCCTGCTCGGGCAGACTGTCGTGGGTTCCATCGAGAATCTCGCGGAAGCCGCGCACCGTGTCGCGCACCGAGACGTATTCGCCGGACAGACCGGTGAACTGCTCGGCCACGAAGAACGGCTGCGTGAGGTAGCGCTGAATGCGGCGCGCGCGGGCCACGGTCTGCTTGTCTTCCTCCGACAGCTCGTCCACGCCCAGGATGGCGATAATGTCCTGCAGGTCCTTGAAGCGCTGCAGCACACGCTGCACCTCGCGGGCGACATCGTAGTGCTCCTGGCCCACGATCTTGGGATCGAGAGCGCGGCTGAACGAGGTCAGCGGGTCGACCGCGGGGTAAAAGCCCTGCGAGGCGATCGCGCGCTCGAGCGCCACGACCGCGTCGAGGTGGCCGAAGGTCGTCGCCACGCCCGGGTCGGTGTAGTCGTCGGCCGGCACGTAGATCGCCTGGAATGAGGTGATCGAGCCGCGGTTGGTCGAGGTGATCCGCTCTTCCAGTTCGCCCATCTCGGTCGAGAGCGTCGGCTGGTAGCCGACCGCCGACGGCATCCGACCGAGCAGCGCCGAGACTTCCTGGCCGGCGAGCGTGTAGCGATAGATGTTATCGATGAACAGCAGCACGTCCTGGCCCTGCTCATCGCGGAAGTGTTCGGCGAAGGTGAGACCGGTCAACGCCACCCGCAGCCGCACGCCCGGCGGCTCGTTCATCTGACCGAAGACGAGCACCGTCTTGTCGAGCACGCCGGACTCGCGCATTTCGTGCCAGAGGTCGTTGCCCTCGCGCGAGCGCTCGCCCACGCCGGCGAAGACCGAGTAACCGCCGTGCTCGGTGGCGATGTTGCGGATCAGCTCCTGGATCACCACCGTCTTGCCCACGCCCGCGCCGCCGTAGGCGCCGATCTTGCCGCCCCGCGTGAAGGGGCAGATCAGATCGACCACCTTGATCCCGGTCTCCAGAATCGTCGTCTCCGACGCCTGCTCTTCAAAGCTGGGCGGCGTGCGGTGGATCGGCGAGCGGACGCCGTCGGCCGGCATCTCGCCCAGACCATCCAGCGGCTCGCCGAGCACGTTGAAGAGACGACCCAGCGCGACCTCGCCGACGGGCACCGCAATCGGCTGCCCCAGGTCCTCGGCGTTGTCGCCGCGCTTCATCCCGTCGGTCGAGTCCATGGCCAGACAACGGGCGCGGTTGTTGCCGAGGTGCTGCTGCACCTCGGTCACCACGCGGGCGCCGCTGCCCATCGTGATCGTGACACCGCTGAACAACGCCGGCAAACTGTCGGGCGGGAACTCGACGTCGACGACGGTACCGATGACCTGAACCACTCTTCCATCAGCCATGCCTGTCTCCCATCTGCAAGCTGCCGCAGTCGATTATGTCGCGCCGATCAGGTCGGCCGACGCCGCAGACAACCATCCGGTTTCGAATTGCGTGAGATCGTCGATCCGCCAGTCCGAGTCGAGATTGAGCTTCCTGGTCAGTTCGCTGTGCACCAGCACGACCCGCATGCCGGCCGCTCTGGCCGATGCGACCCCAGCCGGCGCGTCCTCGATCGCGATGCAGCCGCTCGGATCGACGCCGACCCGCTCGGCGGCCCGCAGGTAGATCTCGGGCGACGGTTTGCCTGCCGCCACCTCATCGCCGGCCACGGTGTGCTCGAAATGGCCGCGCAGCGACGCGCCGATCAATGCCGCCTCGACCCACTCGCGGTGCGAGGAACTGGCGACCGCGATCGGGATGCCGGCCTCGAGCAGCCGCTCGACCAGCTCGCGCGCGCCGGGGATCAGCGGCGCGCCGGCCTGATACTGCGCGAGCACATCGGCGTGGTAGCGCGCCTCGAACTCCGCAAACGGCATCGTAATCGGATAGCGCTCGCAGAGATCGTCCCAGGTGCTGGTCAGCGTGGTGCCGAGATAGCGGTCGTAGTCGTCGAGCGGAAACGCGACGCCCTGCTCAGCCAGAATCTGACGCACCGCCTCGTAGTGCAGCGGCTCCGAATCCAGCAGCACGCCGTCCATATCGAAAATCACCGCCGAAGACTGTGACGACGCATTCGACATGGGTTAGCCCTTGAGCGCCTCGACGCCGCCGGTGATATCGAGCAGCTCGGACGTGATCTGCTCCTGGCGGGCCTTGTTGTAGACGAGCGTCAGGTCGGCGATCATCTCGTTCGCCGCGTCGGTCGCGTTGCGCATCGCAACCATGCGCGCCGACTGCTCCGACGCCGCGGCTTCCAGCACCGCCTGATAAACCAGCAGGTCGACGTAGCGCGGCAGGATATCGGCGAGCACGTCCTGCGGCGACGGTTCGAAGATGTACTGCGTCTCGCCCGACGCCGCTTCGTCGCGCTCGGGCGCTTCGACCGGCAGGATCGGCACCGTGACCGGAACCTGCGAGACGGTGTTGATGAAGGAGGCGTAGACCAGCAACACCTGATCGACGCGGCCCTCTGTGTAATCGTCGATGGCGATGCGCGAGATCGGCTGCGTCTCGGCCATGCCCGGGTAATCGCCGAGTTCCTGAAAGCGGGCCCGGAAGTTGATCCCGAAACGCTGAAAATATTCGCCGCCCTTGCGGCCGACCGGGATCATCGAGAGTTCTCCGGATCCTGCCGCCTGCGGCCCCAGCACGATCTCGCCCGTATGCCGTTCCAGGTTGGCGATCAGGCCGCCGCACAGCCCGCGGTCGGGCGTGATCAGGATCACGGCGGTCTCGTTGATGTCGCGCCGCTCGAGCAGCGGGTGCGAGGTCTCGACATCGCCGGCGACCGACGAGAGCTGCCCCAGCACGGCGCGCATCTTCTCGGCGTAGGGGCGGGCCTGGAGCGCGCGATCCTGGGCGCGGCGCATCTTCGACGCGGCCACCAGCTGGATCGCGTTGGTGATCTTGGCCGTGTTCTCGACCGAGCGAATGCGCCGTCGGATTTCGCGCGTGTTGGCCATCGGACCCTACTGCTCTCCGTTGCTCTCCGCGCCCCAGGCGTCCTTGAATCCTAGAAAGGAACCGTGTCTTTGAACGTTTGCAGCGCGGACGAGAGCGCGGCCTGATCGTCGTCGGACAGCTGACCCGATTCGCCGATCCCGCTCAGCAGGTCGCGGTGCGAGGTGTTGAGGTAGTCGCTGGCGCCGTTGGCGAAGTCGGCGACCTTGTTGACCGGCACATCGTCAAGCACGCCCGAGTTGGCCGCGTAGAGCAACGCCACCTGGGTCGGCAGCGGCAGCGGCTGCTGCTCGGGCTGCACCAGCAGCGCCGACAGCCGCTGACCGCGTTCGAGCTGGCGGCGCGTCGCCGCGTCCAGATCGGAGGTGCCGAACTGCGCGAACGCCTGCAGCTCGCGGAACTGCGCCATGTCAATGCGCAGCTGACCGGCCACCGAGCGCATCGCGCGCCGTTGAGCGGAACCGCCCACGCGTGAGACGGAGATGCCGGCGTTGACCGCCGGCCGCTGACCCGCGTTGAACAGGTCGGCCTCGAGGAAAATCTGCCCGTCGGTGATCGAAATCACGTTGGTCGGGATGTAGGCCGAGACATCGCCGGCCTGAGTCTCGATGATCGGCAGCGCCGTAATCGAGCCGCCGCCGTACTCGTCGGAAAGCTTGGCCGCGCGCTCGAGCAGCCGGGAGTGCAGATAGAAGACGTCGCCCGGGTACGCCTCGCGCCCCGGCGGTCGACGCAGCAGCAGCGAGATCTGGCGGTAGGCCCAGGCGTGCTTGGAGAGGTCGTCGTAGATGATCAGCGCGTCCTGGCCGCGCTCCATGAAGTACTCGGCCATCGCGACGCCGGAGTAGGGCGCCAGGTACTGCTGCGCCGCCGACTCGGCCGACGCCGCGTTGACCACAATCGTGTGGTCCATCGCGCCGTGCTCCTCGAGCGTCGCGACGACGTTCGTCACCTTGGCCTGTTTCTGGCCGATGGCGACGTAGATGCAGATCAGGTCCTGACCCTTCTGGTTGATGATCGTGTCGATCGCGATCGAGGACTTGCCGGTCTGACGGTCGCCGATGATCAGCTCGCGCTGACCGCGGCCGATCGGGATCTGCGAGTCGATCGCGAGGATGCCGGTCTGGACGGGCGTATCGACCGAGGCGCGGGTGACCACGTTGGGCGCGATGCGCTCGACCGCGCGGGTTTCGGCGGCGTTGATCGGCCCCTTGCCGTCGATCGGCTCGCCCAGCGCGTTGACCACACGACCGATCAGCTGCTCGCCGACCGGCACCTCGGCGACGGTGCCGGTCGAGCGAACCTCGTCGCCCTCTTCGATCACGCGGTAGTCGCCCATGATCACGGCGCCGACGATTTCCTCTTCGAGGTTGAGCGCCATGCCCATGACCGGATCGCCGCCGTCCTTGGGGCGGAACTCAAGCAGCTCGCCCGACAGTGCGCCGGCAAGGCCGTAGACGCGGGCGATTCCGTCGCCGGCTTCGACCACGGT
Organism: Dehalococcoidia bacterium; assembly: GCA_965205105.1. Lineage (GTDB taxonomy): Bacteria > Chloroflexota > Dehalococcoidia > Bin125 > Bin125 > Bin125. The sequence continues at coordinate 2,301,832 of OZ242034.1, read as the reverse complement.
CCCGACCTCGGCCGAGACGACCTGGCTCTCGAAGCCTTCGATCTGCTGCCGGATGATGGCGGCGACTTCTTCTGGTCGGACAGCCATACTGCTGACTCCTTCGGTTGTGTGCTAGCCCTGCGCGAGCGAGCGGCGCATGGTCGCCAGCCGCGTGCGAATGGAACCGTCGATGATGCGGTCGCCAATCCGAATGATCGCCCCGCCGACGATCTGGCTGTCGACCGTCTCGGTGAGCGAGACGGTCTCGGCATCGGTAAAGCTGCGCACCGCCGCCTCGACGGCGGCGCGGGCTTCGTCCGACAGCGGCACGGCGCTGGTCACGGCCGCGTCGGCGATGCCGCGCACGTCGTTCAGCCGCTCGCGGAATGCCGCCGTGATCTGCGCAGCGAGGTTGGCGCGCCGCTTCCGCACCAGCAGCTTGGCGAAGTGGTTCGCGTGGCGCTGCACATCGGGCAGCGCCTGGTCGAGCACCGCCTCTTTCTGTTCCTGCGCGACGCGGGTCGAGATCAGGAACTGGTAGACGGTCTGATCGCTGAACAGCTGCGCGATATCGCCGAGATCAGACAGCCAGCGATCGTGCGACGCGGTGTCGTGGGCGATGCCGAACACGGCGTCGGCGTAGCGTCGGGCGGCTGGATCGCTCTGCGGCACGCGTAGCTCCTCGTTCCGTCCCGCCTCGACCGGCTCAGTTCCGCGACGACTCGGCGAGCACGTCGGCGATCAGGCGCTGATGATCGTCGGCGTCGAGCGACTGGCCGATCACGCGCTCGGCGGCGGCAATCGCCATGCCGGCGAACTCGTCGCGCAATTGCTGGACCGCCTGATCGCGTTCCTGTTCGATTTCCGAACGGGCGCGTTCGATCAGCTGCTCGGCCTGCTCATTGGCGTTCTCGCGCGCCTCGGCTTCGATGCGCTGCGCGAGTTCCTGCGCCTGGGTCACGAGGCGCTGCGCCTCCTCGCGGCCCTGCTGAATCTCGGCGCGCGCCTCGGCCCGCGCCTCCTCAGCCGCTTCCTGAGCTCGCTCGGAGGCGGTCAGGCCTTCCTCGATGCGCTTGCGCCGCTCCTCGAGCACGCGGCCCAAGGGTTTGTAGAGCAAGACGAACAGCAGGGCGAACAGGATGCCGAAGCTGATGAAGTGACTGATCAGCCCGGCCAGGTTGAGACCGAGTGCGTCCATACGGTCCTGCCAATCAAACTGCGCTCACTGCCGTCCGCCTCAGCGCGGCGCTCGCGTTGCGTCGGGCATCGCGGGCGCTCGGCTAAGGCGCGCGGCGGTTCGGTCCAGTCCTCAATCGCGGATCGAGGCTAGAAGACGAACCCGATCATGACGGCGACGACCAGCGAGTAGATCGCGATGGCCTCGGTGAACGCGATGCCGAGGATCATGTTGGTCTGAATCACCGGCGCCGCGTCCGGGTTGCGGCCGAGCGCCTCGAGGGCGCGGCCGGCCAACATGCCGATGCCCAGCGCCGGCCCGATCGCGCCGAGCGCCATGGCGATGGCGGCGCCGATGTACTTCATCCCGTCGTCGCCAATCTGCAATACCAGGTCGATCATGCTCGTTCCTCTCCGTGCGGCCTTCCTTGACCGCGCTGCACGCTGTGTTGACTCAGGCGGTCGTCCCGCCGCTCCGCGCTAGTGATCGGCCGCCTCTTCGTGGTGCTCGTCGTGATCGCCGACCGCGGTGGCGGCGAACACGAGCGTCAGCATCGAGAAGACGAAGGCCTGGATGAAGCCCACGAATACCTCAAGCCCGAAGAAGACCGTCGGCACCACGAAGGCGACCAGGAACATCGAGATGAACAGCACCACTTCGCCGGCGAAGATGTTGCCGAACAATCGGAAAGTGAACGATATCACGCGCCCGACCTCGGAGATGATCTCCAGGACGCCGACGAAAACTCCCATCGGCCCCTTGACGATCGTGTGCGAGCCGACGCCGATGTACTTGCCGAAGTTCGACCCTGCGCCCACCCCGCGAATGCCGAAGTACTGCACCGCCAGGAAAGACCAGAGCGCGATCGCCAACGGCAGGTTCACGTCCGAGGCAAGCGAGCGGAAAATCGGGAAGATATGCCCGACCGTGCCGGTCGTCTCGCCGGTCTCCGCGTCGACGTAGCCCTTCTCCTCCATGCGCAGGATGAAGCCGAGATGGGCGGTGTTGACCGTCGTCGGCACGATCATCGGTTCGTGATCGCCAACCGCCGTCTCGCATTCGATCAGACAGAGCTGGGCGACGCTGCCGTCCGCAGCTGGCTCGATCAGCAGCGGCTCGCCGAAGGCGTCGTAGGAGAAGTCGCGCGGCTCGTCGAACAGCGTGCGCGGGGGAATGACCTTGAAGCCGTCGCCGGACAGAATCGGCCCCGTCGCGCGAACCAGTTCGGCGTCGCCCGCCACGAGCGGCATGTTGAAGATCATGGCGTACTTCAACTCGTGGTGGCCATGGTCTTCGACGCCGGCCGTCTGGAGACGCCGCTCGATTTCGTGCGCCAGGTCTTCGGCCGCGACGCCGCGGTCGATCGGGTTCGCGGCGAATTCGCTGCGCACGGCGAATTCGATCTCGGTCAGGTGATGTTCGCGGATCTCGTGGATCAACTCGTCCGCGTGATCCTGCTCATCGACGCCAAAGTGGATCGGCTCGAAGAACGCGTGTGCGAAGGCGGTGTTGATCGCGTCGACCTCCGCAGCCGTCAAGCTGCGCTCGCCCGCCTCCAGGTCATGCAGAACCTCTTCGACCGAGTACTCCATCTCGTGCAGGTAGTGGTAGCGGTAGTTCTCGACCGGGCCGATCACGTTGTTCCAGGGGAACAGCCCGAACCAGTTGCCGGCCAGCAGGAAGATGAAGATCGTGAACACGAACGGGAAGAACTTGCGGCCGTTGCGCTCGCCGCCGACCTGCTGGGCGACGCCCAGGAAGGCTTCGTAGATCGCCTCGACCAGGTTCTGGAAACCGCTCGGGACGAGCGCCGCCTCGACATCCCGCGTGCGCCGCCAGACGACGTAGGCGGCGATCACGAGCAGCACGATCACGACCCAGGCGGAGATCAGCGTGTTGGTGACGTCGTACCAGCCGATCGAGAACACCGGCTCCGCCGCCAGCGCGATCACCGGGGCTGGCGCGCGCAGCAGGAAGAAGCCGAGCACGGTGAGAACGAGCGCCGCGATGACGATCAGGCGTGTCCGACTCACGCGCGCTCCTCCTCGTCCTGTTCATCGTCCGCCGGCGCGTTCTCCGCTGCGGAGCGCCGTTGAGCTTCCCGGTCCTTCGCCTGCGCGGCGAACAGGTCTTGCAGCATGCGGTACCCGCCCCAGCCGGCTGCCGCCAGCCCCAGGCCGAGCCCGACGAGCGTGAGCGCGAAGCCCGTGCCCAACTCGTCATCCAGCAGGACGCCTCCGACCACGCCCAGCACGATGCAGGTGGCAACGTACCAGCCGATGCCCATGAGCTGTATGGCCGCTGGCCACTGTCTCACGGGAGCCCCTCCGCCGGAGCCCCTTGCCGGAGCAATGCGAAGATTATCACAACCTTCGTTTGCCACAACACGCGACGGGCAAATCCAGCAAATGCGGTGCGCCGGAGGGCGGTTTCCGCCCGCGGCGGATCGCCGATCCCGCTCCGTTGACTCCGCAAACTGTGTCCCGGGTTACGCCCGCGTTACTCGAAATCGTCCATATCGAGCGACTCGATGAAATCGCGGAAGGCGGACATCCGCTCCAGCTCCTCCGGCTTGACCGGCTCAGGCCGCCCCGAGTCCTCCGCCGCGATCAGTCCCTCATCGTCGAGCAACACACCGGCCTGGTCGATCACCTCGTCCTCGACGAAGATCGGGGCCTCGGCCCGCACGGCCAGGGCGATCGCATCCGAGGGGCGCGAGTCGATCTCGACCTGCTGGTTATCGACATCCAGGAAGAGGCGGGCGAAGTAGGTGTCGTTGCGCACCTCGGTGACAACGACCTTGGTCACGCTTGCGCCCAGCTCCTGCATCACGTTGGTCATCAGATCGTGCGTCATCGGCCGCTGCACCGAGACGTTCTGCAGGCGGATCGCGATCGCGTCCGCCTCGGCCGCGCCGATGTAGATGGTCAGGTAGCGGTCGGCGTCCTTCTCCTTGAGCACCACCACCCGGTTGTAGTTCATCAGGGAGACGCGAAGCGCTTCGATGGTGACTTCCTTCATGTCGCGCAGCCCTTCATGCAGCCCTGCGTGTGGTGCGTGTGGTGCGTGTGGTGTCCGCCTGCCCAGATTAGCGTAGGTCAGTGCACGGATTCGGGCGCTGGATTCGCCGCGCCGCCGCGGCCCAGCCAGAGCGCGGCGAGGGTGATCAGGAAGAGTCCGCCGCCCAGCAGGAACAACCCCTGCCGCACGCCGGCCGCATCGGACACGCCGCCCACCAGGAGCAGGGCGAGCATCGAGACCGCATTGGCGAGCATCATCTGCGCGGAGAACAGACGCCCGCGCATCTCCGGCGGCGCGCGTTCCTGCAGCAGCGTCTGCGCCGGCGCATTGACCATCGCGTAGGCGAGGCCCAGCGGAAACGCCATCACCAGCGTCGCCGCCAGCAGCCAGTCTTGTGTCGATCCGGTCGAGCGCAGAAAGTCGAGCAGACCGAACATCGTCACGATCACGGTGATCATCGCCAGCCCGAACGACGCCATGACGGCGACCCGCATCCGCCGCCCCAGCCAGGGCACGCAAATCAGCGCCAGCAACGCGCCGAATCCGGTCGGCCAGAAAACGAAGACGGCGTCCTCCTCGGCCCGACCGAGCACATCGTGCACGAACTGCGGCACCAGCACCGCGAACATGAACAGCATCATCACGCCCGAGATCAGCTGGATCATCGCCAGCGCGGTCAGTCGATCGCGCCAGACCAGGGCACCGGTCGCCCGGATGTCGTGCAGGGTCGCGGCGAAGGCGGCGCGCACCTGACCTACATCCTCGGACACTCGGTGCGGCGCCCGGTCGTACGGCCGCATCGGCGGCAGCCGCCACAGCAACAGCGCCGTGCCGGCCAGGGCGCAGGCGCTGCCGATGTAGGACCAGTCGAATCCGAACACCTTGAGCATGACCGGCGCAATCGCGACGAGCCCGACCAGCTGCATCGAGGTCGCCGCGAACTGAAACAACGAGTTGGCCGAGAGCAATTGTCGGCTCGCCACGAAGCGCGGCAGCGCCGACGCGCCCGCCGGCACCGCCACCTGCCCCGCCAGCGCCGTCCCGAACGCGACCGCGTAGACCGCGCCGACCGAGACGTTGTCCGCCAGCAGCAGCAGCGCCGTGAGCCCGGCCCGAACGATCACGGCGATGATCAGAACGCGCCGTTTGTCCAACCGATCCAGCAGGACGCCGGCGATCGCGCCCGTGGCGACCGGCGGTGCGGCCAGGCAGATCACCAGCAAGGTGGACGCGAACGGCGAACCGGTCTGCTCGAGCACCCAGATCAGCAGCACGAACTGCAGCGCCGAATTGATGATCAGTTGAATGCTCGTCGCCGACCACAGCGCCATGAAGGGTCGGTTACGAAACAGCGAACTAACGGGCGGATCGGACAGCTGGTCGGCCGCCGCCCCTGGCTCAGCGGTCACGGCGCGCGGCGGATCGGGTTGGCGGCGTTGGCCGCGGCGCGCAACTCCGATGCCGCTGCGCGGATCTCCCCCTCGCCACCCGCATAGATCACCGAGCGTGAGGCGGACACCAGCAGTCCGCGGCCGTTCGCATCGACGCCGGCCCGCACCGACGCTTCGAGGTCGCCGCCCTGCGCGCCGATCCCGGGCAAGAGGATGGGCAGCTCGGGGCAGCGCGCGCGGATTTGCGCCAGCTCCGCCGGCCAGGTCGCGCCCACGACCAGGCCCAGATTGTCATGATTCGCCGCCGACCAGCCGCGCGCGCGCGCGGCGACCGCGAGGAACAGCGGTTCGCCCGCGCCGCCGGCGCCAACCGGCAGCGATTGCAATTCGCCCGCAGCCGGATTGGATGTGCGGCACAGCGCGAACGCGCCGCGATCAGGCCGCCGCAGAAAGGGCGCGATCGCGTCGCCGCCCAGATACGGATTGATCGTCAGCGCGTCGGCCCCGAACCAGTCGAAGGCCGCTGCCGCGTAGGCTTCGGCGGTATTGCCGATGTCGTTGCGCTTGGCGTCGAGAATCACCAGCGCGTCCGGCGCGAGGCGGCGAATGGCCGCAATCGTGTCTTTCAGCGCTCGCCAGCCGAGATCGCCCGCCGCCTCGTAAAACGCCGATTGCGGCTTGTAGGCGCAAACCAGATCGGCAGTCGCTTCGATCACGCGCGTGTTGAACTCGAGGATCCGCTCCGCCGCCGTGCGGCCGGGCTGCGGATCAAGCCCGACGCAGATCAGCGAATCGGCCGAGTCCATGGCGTGAACGAGCCGCGCGGTGAACGCGGCGTCCGGCATGGCGTCTGACATAGCCTCAGACATGGGGTCAGCGTATCCCCCAAGCGATCGGAATGTCTCAGAAGGTCAGCGCGTAGCCTGCATCCGTGCCGCAGTCCGAACCGTTGCAGGTCGAGGTCTATCTGCAGCCGCCCCCCGCGGCGGCGTTGCGAGGCGCGGCGGCGCTGGTGCTGGATATCTTCCGCGCCACCACGGTGCACGCCGCCCTGTTCGCAGGCGGCGCGCGCGCCGTGTATCCCGTGCCCGATTTCGCCGCCGGCGCCGCACTGCGCGACCAGTTACGCCGCCAAATGCGCCCAATGCGCCCGGTGCGCGATGCCGGCGGCGACCTACAGACCGACTGCGCGCTGATCGGCGAGGTCGGCGCGCTGCCGCCGCCCGAGGCCGACTACGGCAACTCGCCGACCGAGTTCGCCTCGCTCGACGTGTCCGGCTGGACGGTCGTCCACGTAACCAGCAACGGCACGCGCGCCCTGGTCGGCGCGGCGCAGGCCGCGCTCGCGCTCTCCGCCTGCCTGCGCAACATGCAGGCGTCGCTGACCTGCATCCTGGCTGACGACGTTCTGGCCGGCGGCGCCGGGCGCGTGGCGATCGTCTGCAGCGGCGATCACGGCGGCGCGGCGCCGTCGGTCGAAGACGCATTCGCCGCCGGCGCATTCGTCGACAGGCTCAAACGACTTCAACCGCAAGTCGAGCTGCGCGGCGGCGCGCGCCTGGCGCTCCGGCTCTATCACGCCTACGGACGATCGCCCGCCCGCGCCTTCGCCGATTCGCCGCACGGCGACCGCCTGCGGCGGCTCGGCTTCGACGCCGATTTCGCATACGCCGCCGCGGTCGATGTCGACGCATCGGTGATTCGCCTGCGCACCGACGCAGCCGGCCGGCCGGTGCTCAGGTTGGTCGTCTAGTCGTCTTTCAACGCGTCCCAGCTTTGACGCATCGAGCGCATCTCCGCCTGCACCGGCGCCTGCCCACCGTAGCGAAACAGGCTGAACGCCTCCGAGATGCGTCGCGGCGTCGGACTGCGGTAGGCGCGCTCGAGCGCGGCGGCGAACTGCAGCGGCGTTCGGTGCGCGGCGCGGACCTGTCCGCGCGACTCGGCGTGCCTGAGAAGCTCGTAGTACAGCTCGGCGATCGGCGCGTCGGGCGGACGCGTCTCCGACCGTCGGCGGAACCGCGCGCCCAGACCGCGCAACCCGCCCAGCAGGTCGTCCATCACGTGCGCCTCCGCCCAGAGCGACTCGCGCACTTCCTCGGAGCGCGAGTCGCGATTGACGAAGCGGCGGAAGAAGTAGAACGCGGCGATCGCGAAGACCAGCACGGCGGCGATCCCGCCGAACACGCGGGCGAGCACGATGCCCGGCGTCGGATCGGGCTCGCCCGGATCATCTTCGAGCGGCTCGGGCGGTCGCCCCACGCCCTCCGAGAGCCGTTCGAACACATCCTCGCTGGGCGTCCCGATCGCCTCCCGGATCTGCTCGAAAATCCAGAACAGCGGCCAGACGATGTAGCTGATCACCGTGATGATCCCGCGGATCCCCGTGCCGATCGCGTCCAGCACCGGCTCGACCGCGCCCGAGCCGGCGACCAGACCGACCACGCCGGTCACGATCAGCAGAAACAGCGCCACGCCGACCACCAGCGCGATCAGCGTCGCCGCGACCGAGGCGCCCGTCTGCGCCGCGCCCAGGCCCTGCACCTGATCGGTGTTGGCGGCGTTCTTGAGCGCCACGGTCACCAGCCCGACCACGACCCAGAGCACGCCCAGACCGCGCGCGTGGTCGACCACGCCGCCGTTGTCCGCCAGCGCCAGCGACAAGGCAATTGCGGCCAGCCCCCAGACCGCGTAGTTGGCAAACGACTTTTCCATCAGATCGCTGGAGCCGAGCGTGACGCCGCGGAACCAGATCGGAATCAGCGTCAGGGCGGCGAAGAGCTGGTCGATCTCGCCCGGCCGCGCCGCGCCGTCGGCCAGGACGACCGTCTCGCGCCAGACGGCGCTCGACGGCCGCCCCAGTTCCAGCACCCACGACATATTCCAGATGCGCGCCGTCTCCGACAGATCAACCGAGCCGATGATCTGCAGCGCGATCAGCGTGATCAGCAGCCCGTAGCAGAAGCGCCGAGACATCGAGAGCTCGCGATTGCCCAGCCAGCGCGAGATGCCGAAGCCCAACAGCACCGTCCCGCCGACCGCCCAGACCGACAGCGTCTCGCCCGCGTCGTAGGCGGCGATGCGCGGAATCAGTTTGGCGAGGATGACCAGCAGCACGATCTCGCCGAAGAGCAGCGAAGCGGTGTAGGCGATCTCGATGCGGCGGGACGCGCGAGGCGCGGACGCGGCGGCGCTCATCTCGCGCCATCCGGTCGATCCGGCCGCGCCCACGCGCTCACCGCCGCGGGTTGCGGCGCAACCTCGTCAGACGCGCCATGCGCGTTAAGCGCGTCAGGCTGATCGGCGACGAAGGTCGGTAGATCGACCGCTTCCGTCGGTTCGGGCGGACGTTTGCTCGCATACAGACGGTCGGTGCGCGCCCACGGGCCCGACTCGCCCACGCGCTCGTAGTGCAATCCTTCCAGCGCGGCGCGGATGTCATGCACCGGCGAGTCGGCGAACGCCGCCGGCGGATCGTCGATGCCCACGTAGATCAGCCCCACCTGCGCGCCGTGACGCTTCAGCCGCAGCAACGCCGACTCGAGCTCCGGCGTGAGCACCGCCGTGACCAGCGCCAGCGTCGAGCCGTAGGTCAGCCGCTCCTCGCTCAGCATCCGCTCAATCCGCACCAACGTGAACACATCTGCCATCGCCAGCGCCTCGAGGATGCGCGTCATCTGCCCCGGCGAGCGCGACGGCGGCACGCGGATCGCCGTGTCGTGGCCGGGCCAGGTGCAGTTGGCCAGCAGCCCCACCGGGACGCGCTCGGCTGAGTAGCCCTGCGCCAGCGACGCCGCGACCGAGACGGCGCGCTCGAAGATGTCGCCGAAATAACCCTGCCAGGCGTGCGGCAGCGTCGAGACGTTGAGCGCGACCACGGCGATCAGATCGCTCGACGGGTCGTAGACCCGCGATTGCAACTGCTGCCGGCGCGCGGTCGCTTTCCAGTCGACCTTCTTGAGCGGGTCGCCGGGGCGGTAATCGCGGATCGTCTGGAGCCGCGTCGGATCCTCGAACAGACGCTCGCCGCCGCGCTGCTCGCCCTGCGGGCGCAGACGCGGCAATCCCAACCGATCCAGCCCGATCACCTCCGGATAGACCCACAGCGTGCGCTCCGCCCGATCCGTCCGCTCGCGGCGATAGACACCGAAGAAGTCGCTCGACTTCAGATCGACGCGCGCCAGCTGATAGTGCCCGCGCGTGACCAGCGGTATCTCGAACCGCCAAATCAGACGCTCGTACCAACGCAGCGACGTCGAGCGCACCACGACGCCCTCCTGCGGCTCCGACTCGTGCAGCTTGCTGAACGGCTGATTGGACGGCTCCAGGATCTCGGGCAGATTGATCCGCACCTGCAGCCCGGAGAGCGGAATGATCTTGCGGTTCTCCAACCGCAGCGTGAGCGTGAGCGTCTCGCCGACGAAGGCGTGGGTGTGCGAGATCGCCACGCTGGTTTGCAGACGATGCAGCGCGTACCGCGCCCAGGTCCAGGCCGCCCAACCGGCGACCAGCACCGTGGCCGCGACCAGCGAGACGATGATCTCGCCGCTGGCCACGCCCAGCAGCACCACGACGACTGTGGCCGGCGCCCAGAGCGCGCGAATGATGCGATTGTCGTGTCGGACGCCGAACTCGCCCGACTGAATCTTGCGCTCGCGCTCGTCGCGGCGCGACTCGGCTTCGACCTCGGTGAACATCCCGCCGCCGAGTCCCATGCCGCCCATCATCGACATGGCAACGCCTCTTGACTACACACGTTGACGACGACGCGCGCCGACGCGGATTCAGTCGCTGGCGGCGGCCGCGTCGATCGGCACCGGCACACGGCTCAGCATCTGCTCGAGCAGCGACTCGGTCGACGACGATCGCAGGCGGGCGTCGGCCGAGAGCATCAAGCGATGCGGCAGCACCACCCGCGCCATCTCCTGCACGTCATCGGGCAGAACGTAATCGCGGCCGCGAATCGCCGCCAACGCGCGGGTCGTGCGCAGCAGCGCCAGCGAAGCGCGCGGCGAGGCGCCCAGCTCGAACGCCTGCTCCTGCCGCGACGCCTGGACGATCGAGACGATGTAGCCGCGCACCGCCTCGCTGACCCGCACCTGCTCGACCGTGCGCACCATCAGCCGCAGCCGCTCCGACTCGACCACCGGCTGCAGCTCCTCCAGCGGCTGGGCGCGCTCGAAGCGCAGCAGAATCGCGTCTTCCTCATCGGCGTCCGGATAACCCATGCGCAGACGCAGCAGGAAGCGGTCCAGCTGCGCTTCGGGCAGCGGGAATGTGCCTTCAAGCTCGACCGGATTCTGCGTCGCGATCACCAGGAAGGGGCGCGGCAGCGCCATCGTCTCGCCCTCGACCGTCAGCTGGCGTTCCTCCATCGCCTCCAGCAAAGCGGCCTGCGTGCGCGGCGAGGCGCGGTTGATCTCGTCGGCGAGCACCAACTGCGCCAACAACGGCCCGGCCCGAAACTCGAAATCGCCCGATTTCTGGTTGTAGATGTTGACCCCGGTCACATCCGAGGGCAGCAGATCGGGGGTGAACTGGACGCGGCGAAACGAGCAGCCGATCGAGCGGGCGAACGATTTCGCCAGCATCGTTTTGCCCAGCCCGGGCACATCGTCCAGCAGGATGTGCCCCTCGGAGAGGATCGCGGCCAGTGTGTAGTCGAGCACCTGCTCGCGCCCGACGATCACGCGCCCCACGTTCTCACGAACCCGCGCAGCCGTCTCCGCCACGTCAGCAAGCGTCGGCGCACTGGAAGTCGTCATTTCGGCAGACTACCAGCAGCCCCGGCGGCTCCGCTGAGAGACGGCGCGAAGGCGATATGGCGATATCAGGACGACCGGTAGCATCGGAACAAGAAAAGACCTCAACCTAGGGCGTCACGACACGGGAGCAGGCGACATGCGGGCGGAGATCATCAGCATCGGCACCGAAATCCTGATGGGCGAAATCCTTGACACCAACGCCAACTACATGGCTCAGCGTCTTCCCGCGATGGGCGTCGACCTGTACTTCATGCACCAGATCGGCGACAACAGGGAGCGCCTGATCGAGCTGATCCAGACCGCCAGACGCCGCTCCGATGTCGTCATCCTGACCGGCGGTCTGGGGCCGACCGAGGACGACGTGACGCGCGACGCGATCGCCGAGTCGGTCGGCGAGGAAGCCCGCGTCGTGCCCGAGCTGGAAGCCCACCTGCGCAACTTCTTCGAGCGTCGCGGCGGGCGCATGCCCGAGCAGAACATCAAACAGGCGACGATCATCCCCTCCGGCGAATCGATCCCCAACCCGCGCGGCACCGCGCCCGGCTGGTGGGTCGAGAAAGACGGCGCGATCATCGTCGCCCTGCCCGGTCCGCCGGCCGAGATGACCGGCATGTGGGAACACGACGTCGCGCCGCGCCTCCGGTCGCGCTCCGACGGCGGCGTCCTGATCTCGCGCACGCTGAAGACGACCGGGCTGGGCGAGTCGATGCTGGATGAACTGCTGGGCGATCTGCGCCACGCCGAAGATCCGACCGTCGGCGTCTATCACAAGGCTGACGGCGTTCACGTCCGGCTCGCCTCCAAAGCAGTCCGCGAAGACATCGCCCGCGAGCGCATCGCGCCCGCTGAGCAACAGATCCGCTCCATGCTGGGCGATGCCGTCTGGGGCGCCGACGAGGACACATTCCAGGAAGCGGTCGCCAACCTGCTCACGCAGCGCGGCATGTCGATCGCGGTGATGGAGTCCTGCACCGGCGGACTGCTGGCCAGCACGATCACCGATGTGCCCGGTGCCAGCGGCTACTTCCGCGGCGGTCTGGTGACCTATACGGCGGAAGCGAAAATTCAGTACGGCGTCGACGCGGATCTGATCGAAGCGCACGGCGTGGTCTCAAACGAGACCGCCGCCGCCATGGCTGGCGCCGTCCGCCGCCAGTTCGACGCCGAGATCGGCGTCGGCATCACCGGCGTCGCCGGACCCGAGCCGCACGGCGGACAACCGGTCGGCGCAGTCTGCCTGGGCATCGAAACCGCTCACGAGAGCTACGCGACCGGCTACACCTTCGCCCAGACCCGGGCCGCGATCAAGGCGCGCGCCGTGACATCCGCGCTGACGCTGATCCGCAGAGCGGCGCTGGGAGAGTTGATGAGCGGCTCATCTGGCGTCTACCGGCGGCTGTAAGCGCCCCGCGCGCGCCTCAACCACGCAAACAGGCCTGAGTCAGGCGAGTCGGATCGTCAACGGCCCGCCCGACTCGACCTCCACCGCTTCACCGCGCGCCACCAGCGCGTCGATGTGGCCGGTCAGCTCGGCCATCGCCTGCCACAGACGTCGATCCGGCAGGCGGCGGAAGAGCGTCGTCAGCAGTTGGTAGGGCGTCGACGGGCCCGCGGCGAGAATCTCGCGCAATTGACCCTGCCGCTTGCGGTGATGCCGCCGCACGCGCTCGATCTCAGCCGCCACCCGATCCGACGGCTCGCGGTGTCCGGGATACAGGTGGGCGATGTCCAGCGCCGCAATCCGCTCCAGCGAGTCGGCGAAGGCCGGCAGGCTGCGGAAGCGCTGCGGCGGTTCGACCGAGATATCGAAGTGCCAGCCGGGGTTGGAGTTGAGACCGGGAATGATCTGGTCGCCGCTGAACAGCGCGCCCGTCTCGGGCTCGTAGAACACGCAGTTGCCCGGCGTGTGACCCGGCGCGGAGACGAGCCGAACGCGGCGGTCGCCGAGCCGAATCTCGGCTCCGTCGGGCAGCGGCCGGTCGGCGCGGAAGGGCGTTCCGCGGATCAGCCCGGGCCAGCGCTCGCGGCGCACCCCGCCGCCTGTGTTGTCGCCCGCGCGGAACGCTCGGCGCATCCGCTCGCGCGACTCGATGAAGCCCGCAATCCGCTCCCCCGGCACGCCCGCGCGGCGCATGTGATCGAAGACGTACTGCGTCTGGTAGCCGATGATGTTGCGTCCGTGCAGGAACGACTGCGCCTCGAGCGCCGACGCCGATACCGTCACGCCCTCGGCCTGCCAGCGGAACGCGAGCCCGCAGTGATCGATGTGTGCGTGCGTGATCGCGACGTGCTTGACATCGCGGATATCCAGACCGGCCGCATCCAGCTGCGCCGCCAGCGCCTCCCAGGCTCCATCGTAATCCGGGCCCGCGTCGATCATGATGATGCCGTCGGCGGTCGGCAGCGCGTAGACCCAGTTGTCTCCCAGCGCGATCGGCAGAACGCCGTGCTCGGTGATCATCGAGGCGTCGGACGGCGTCATACCCGCGCGCTTCCCTCATTCCCGCCCAGGCGGGCGTCTCGTCTCGCGGCATTTCGCATCGGCCGGCTAGCCCGTCTCCGCCCGGATCGCGTCGTGCAGCAGACCAAGCTGCTCGATCATCGCGTCGATCGAGCGCGCCCCGGCCACGAACACGCCCGTCACATTCACCGCGGCCCAGCCGAAGCCCGCCTCCTGCGCCGCGGCGGCCGTCGCGGCGACATCCGCCGATCGCGCCCAGTACTCGCGCGTGGAGGGATCGCCGGCGCGCGGCGGCGTCGCCAGCTGGCACTGGAAGCCCAGCCCGTCAGGATCGCGGCCGGCTCGTTCCGCCTCGCGCCTGACCGCGCCGATCGCGTCGACCGCGGCGTCGCCGAGCAGGCCGGAGGCCATCCAACCGTCGCCCACTCGCCCCGCGCGACGCAGCGCCGCGGGCGAGCCGCCGCCAATCCAGACCGGGATCGCGCCGCCTCCCGTCGTCTGCGGCGGCTTGGGTTCCATCGCCATCGCTTTGGAGACGAAGTGCTCGCCCGCGAAGTCGATGCTCGATTCGCTCCAGCAGGCCTTCATCAGCGCGATCGCCTCGTCCATCGCCGCGCCGCGCGTGCGGAAATCCATCCCCAACGCTTCGTACTCCGACTCCTGCCAGCCCACCCCGACGCCGACGCGGACGCGCCCGCCCGAGAGCGAGTCGAGCGTGCTGAACTGCTTCGCCGCCAGCACCGGTTGCCGCTGCGGCAGCACCAGCACCTCGGTGCCCAATCCGACCCGCTGGGTGACCGCGGCGATGAATCCCAACGTCACCAACGCCTCGAGGATCGGCATATTGGCGGGGTACGGCCCCGACTCGCGATCGGGATGCGGATGCCCCATCACCACGTGGTCGAAGATATCGATCTCGTCGTAGCCGATCGCCTCGATCGCGGTCGCCAGGCGCGCGATCTCAGCCGGCCCGTCGCGATGAACAACGGATGGGAACTCGACGGTCAGTTTCATGCTTGCCGCTCCATGTGCAGGGTGCCGCGGGGTGTCCCGTGATGACGCACGCCGATTATGCTAGCTGTGACGACCGAACGTTCAGCGCGCGCAAGGCGCGCAGGGAGAGCACGGAGGCCGCCATGGCGGAAGTCACGATCAACGCCAACGGACCGATCTTGATCTCGACCGAGGGGCTCACGCTGAAAGCCAGCGACGGCTCGACGATCCCCACGCCGAAGGGCAGTATGGCGGCGCTCTGCCGCTGCGGCGAGTCGAGCATGAAGCCGTTCTGCGACGGCTCGCACAAGAACTGCGGCTTCGAGCACGACCCCTCGACGGCGTAAACCGCTGGAGCGATCCGCGCCCCTGCTCGCCGTGATCTCACGGCCATGCAAAACGGTCGTGCGGCATCCGCGTGGCTCAGTGATCGCGCGCACGCGCAAAGGCCCGCCGAGGCGGTAACCGCCGGGCGATCCCATTGACGCGCAACGGATAACCCCAATGCCACCCAACCTCACGCTCAACTGGCTGCACGAAGCCGTGATCGGGATCGAGGTCTGGCAGTTCATCGGTCTCGGCGTGATGACGCTGATCATCGTCGCCGCGCGCTTTGCGATCGTCTGGTCGCTGAACCAGCTCATTCTTCGCAGAACCAGCCCTGATCGGCACGACTTCTGGCAGGCGGAACTGGCGCGTCTGCGCCGGCCGCTGCTGCTGATGCTGGGCGCGCTGACGCTGGCGATCGGCTTTCCGATCCTCGATTTCGACCAGGACGTCGAAGACGTCGTCGCGATCTTCGCCAACTTCGCGTCCACGTTCGCCGTCGTGCTGGTCGGTTTTCGCATCGTCGACGCCGCCGCCGATTACTGGAAGCAACTTGCCGCCGAGACCAGCTCCAAGCTGGACGACCAACTGGTCCCGCTGGCGCGGACAACGGGCAAGATCTTCGTCGGCGCGATCGGCGCCGTCTTCATCCTGCAGAATCTCGACGTCAACATCACCTCGCTGATCGCCGGGCTGGGCCTCGGCGGCCTCGCCGTCGCCCTGGCTGCGCAGGACACGCTCAAGAACCTGCTCGGCGGCGCGACCATCCTGGCCGACAAGCCCTTTCAGGTCGGCGACTGGGTGATCGTGGGCGACATTGAAGGCACGGTCGAGCAGGTCGGCTTTCGCTCCACGCGCGTCCGCACCTTCGCCGACTCGCTGATCACCGTGCCCAACGCGCGGATGACCGATACCGCGGTCGACAACATGGGGCACCGCACCTGGCGCCGCTACTACACGACTGTGGGAATCGCCTATCACACCGACCCGGACCGCATCCAGGCGTTCGTCGAGGGCATCCGCGCGAACGTCCGCGCCAACCAGAACATGCGCCACGATTACTACATCGTCGAGCTGCACAGCTTCGGCGCGTCCTCGCTCAACATCATCGTCTACACCTTCATCGGCGCGTCGAACTGGAACCAAGAGCTGCGCACCCGCCACGTCTTCAACCTCGACATCATCCGCCTGGCCAACGAGCTGCAGGTCGAGTTCGCGTTCCCCACCCAGACGCTGCACATCGCCAGCCATCAACAGGGCGCGGCGCAGCCGCCTCCGCTGCGGGAACGCGGCGACCTGAGCGGCACGATCGAGGACTTCGCCCCCGACGGCGCCGCCGGCCAACGCGGGGATCGACCGATCACCGGCGGCTACGACAACGGCTAGCGTGCCGCCCACGGGACCCCACACGCCTTGTGAGCGGAAGCGCCGGGAGCCAGCCATGGGCATCAAGATCTACGGGCTGCAACTGGGCGCGTTTCCCTTGCCGATGGCGGCGCTCTTCGATCCTGTCGGGGGCCGCGAGCCGCAGCGGTTCGAGGGCGATGTCGTCGACGGCATGTATCAGTGCCCGGCGCTGTCATACGTGATCGACCACCCCGACGCCGGGCTGATGCTGTTCGAGACCGGCGTCGCCGCGACCTGGCGCGACGAGTGGCTGCCCGAGTGGCTGCAACTGCTCAACCTCGAGCAGATCACCCCCGAAGTCTGCCTC
Source organism: Dehalococcoidia bacterium (assembly GCA_965205105.1). Taxonomy (GTDB): domain Bacteria; phylum Chloroflexota; class Dehalococcoidia; order Bin125; family Bin125; genus Bin125. Next base: position 2,285,004 of record OZ242034.1, on the reverse strand, counting down.
GAAGCCGTCCTCAGGAATCGCGGACTCGCGCCCGATAACTTCACGCACGTGATCCAGGGGCACCTCCACGCCGACCACGCCGGCGGCCTGCGAATATTCGAGGACGCGGGCGCAACCATCGTCGTGCACGAGGATGAGTGGCGGCACGTGGTCGGCCATGTCGCCGAGGCCGACGACTTCTTCGTTCGCGCCGACTGGAACTTCGTCACGCGCGCGCCGCAGATGCTCATGTACGGCGACCAGGAGATCGCCAAAGATCTGTGGTGCGTCTCGCTGCCCGGTCACATGCCGGGCACGATGGGCGTGCTGGCGCGGCTCGACCAGACCGGCTGGGTCTTCCTGACCTCGGACGCAATGTACTTCCACGACACCATCGGTCCGCCGCCCGCGACGTCGCCGATCGATATGGACGGCGAGATGTGGCGCAGGTCGATCGACAAGATCGCCGCCATCGCCGCCGACCGCGATGCGCTCCTGCTGCCCGGCCACGACACGACCGGCGCGCAGTTCGCCGACGGGGTGCGCAGCGCCAAACGCATCGAGTATGCGCCCGGCTCCATCTACGAGTAGCGCAACGACCGAAATGACCGAATGGAGGGGCGGCTATCCTCGCCACAGCCCGCCATCATCCAGCCGCAGCCAGAGGAGCCAGACTATGAACCAGATGCGCATCGGCGTGCACATTGCCTTGCAGAACATCCAGCTGATGGGCGCGCCCGCCCTGATCGATGGCATCGTCGCCGCCGACCACGACGGCCTCGACACCGCCTGGCTCACCGTGGGCGGGCCGGCCCCGGATCCGTTCGCCGTGTTCGTCGGCGCGGCGCTGTCGGGCGCCGAGCGGATCACGTTCGGCACCTCGATCGTGCCGACCTATCCGCGCCACCCGATCTCGATGGTGCAGGGCGCGGCCACGGTCGACCAGATCGCGCCGGGGCGCCTCTTCCTGGGGCTGGGGCCGTCGCACAAGCCCGCAATTGAGGGCACCTGGGGCATTCCCTTCCACAAGCCGCTCTCGCACCTGCGCGAGTACGTCACGATCTGCCGGGCGCTGCTCGAGCAGGGCGAGGTCGCGCACGAGGGCGAACTGATCACCGCGCGCGGGCGTCTGCCCGGCGGTCCGACGCAGGTGAAGACGATGATCTCGGCGCTGCGCGAGCGCGCCTGGTCGCTGAGCGGCGAGATCACGGACGGCGGCATCTCCTGGATGTCGCCGCTGCCCTACATCCGCGACGTGGCGCTGCCCGCCCAACAGGCCGGCGCCGACCGCGCGGGCCGCGAGCGGCCGGCGATGGTCGTCCACACGCCGATCATCCTGAGCCAGGATCAGGACGCGATCCACGCCGCCGCACGCCGTCAGTTCGGCTTCTATCAGCGCCTGCCCTACTACTCGCAGATGCTGAAGGACGCCGGTTACGACGAGGCCGCCGGCGCCGACTTCACCGACCGCATGGCCGACGCGCTGATCATCTCCGGCTCCGAGTCCGAGGTCGGCGACGCCGTGCGCTCGATGCACGACGACTACGGCGTCGATGAGATGCTGGGCGCGATCGTCGTGCTCGAGGAAGACGCCGAGTCGCACATCGAGCGGACGCGGGCGTTCCTGGGCGAACTGGCGCAGGCCGACTGACCAACAGGACCGATCGGCTAGCGCGGCTTCTGACCCTCCATCAGCGCGACGGACGCCACCCGCGCCGCAAAGAGCGGGCTGACCGCCGGGCTGGGCGCGGTCTCCGCCGCGGTCTCAGGTTCAGGCGGAGCGGCACCCGGCTGCGCGGACTGTTCGCCCGCGATCGCCGCGGCGGCGGTGCCGGGCTCGGGCGGAATGTGGCGCGTCCTGGCCCGCGCCAGCGCCATCAACGCCGTGCCCGCGACGACGATCAGCCCCACGATGTACAGCGCCCCGCGGCCGCCGATGGCATCGGCGACCAGACCCCAGACCGGCGCCAGCAGGCCCTGCAGTCCGAAGGCCATGAACACCCAGCTCATGACCCGCCCGAAGTATTCGGGACGGGTGTTGGTCATCATGATCGTCTGGTCGAGCAGCATCACGCTCGAGCGTCCCGCGCCGGCGAACGCCGATACCAGCAGAAGGGTCAGGAAGGCCGGCGCCCAGGCCGTGAGCCACATGCCGCCGGCCAGCATCGCGCTGGTGATGAACAACAACGGCCAGACCAGGCGCCCGCCAACCATGCCGGCCAGCAACAGGTTGACCGGCAGGGCGGCCAGCCCCCAAACCAGATTGATCACCGTGCCTTGATCGGGCGAGCGCCCGAACTCCCGCTCGAGGATGCCCGGAATCAGCGTCTGCATGGCGAAACCGGTCACCACAATCAGGATCCAGAACAACCACAGCGGGCGCAGCTTGGGCCGGCTGACGATGTAGCTGAGCCCGGCCGACAGCTCGGTCCGAACGTCCTTGCGCTGCTCCTTCGGGGTAGCCGCGCCGCCGGCGCGGATCCAGAGCGTCAGCGGAATCACGACGACAAACAGGCATGCCACCAGCAGATAGAGGATCCCGGAATTCACGCCCATCGAGAGCACGAGCACCGAAGCCATCATCGGTCCCAGAACCGCGGCGACGTTGATCGACATGTTCTGCATCGCGATCGCGTTCGGCAGCAAACGCGGCGGAACCAGCTCGACCACCCAGGACTGCCGCGCCGGACCCATCAGCGAGAACGTCGCGCCCATCAGGAAGGTTGAGGCGAACAGCATCGGGACCGTGATCCGGTCGGTCACGATCAACACGCCGGTGACGATGATGATCGCGCAGGGGATGATCTGGCTGCCCAGCACCAGGGGCTTCTTCGCGTAGCGGTCGGCGATCACGCCGCCGAAGGGGCCCAACAGCAACTGCGAGACCATCCCGGCCTGGGCGACGCCCGAGGATGTATACGAACCGGTCAGCTCGTAGGCGACGATCGGCACCAGGATGAAGGTGGTCATGAACGCCGTCGTGGCCAGCAGCGAGCCTGACCAGAGCAGGCGAAACTCGCGCACCTCGAGCGCGGCGAACGTCGCCCCGAACCTGCTCATGCGCGCTCCTTCTGCGGGTCCATCAGCGCGACCGGCCCCAGACGGGCGGCGAAGGCCGGCTGCGACTCGACGCCGTTGGGGACAGCCGCGCCCGTCGGCGTCGGACGCTGCACGGCCGCGCCTGCTCGCCGGCCCATGCTGGCGGCGGCGGTTCCCGCTTCAAGCGGCAGATGCCGCGTCCGCAACCAGCCGACCGCCATCAGCGCCGTGGCGCCCATCGCGATCACGCCGATCAGCGCCAGCGTCGGCCGGCCGCCGATCTGGTCGGCGACGATGCCCCAGACCGGACCGACCAGCGCCTGCAGGCCGAAGGCCATCATCCCGAACGACATCACCCGCCCGAAGTAGTCCTGGCGCGTGTTCGCCATCATCAACGACTGGTTGACGAGCATCGCGCCCGAGCGTCCCGCGCCGAGGATGCCGCCCAGGATCAGGAAGGCGGCGTACGTCGGCGCGAGCGCGACGACCCAGAAGCCGACCGCCATCACCGCGCCCATCGCCAGCAACAGCGGCCAGGCCCACTTGCCCGATACCGCGCCGGCGAGCAGTACATTGACCGCCAGCGAAGCCGCGCCGAAGATCAGGAACGTGGGACCGACGTGGAGCGGATTCTCGCCGAATTCCTGCTCCAGCACGCCGCCCAGCAGCGTCTGGAAGCCCCAACCGCAGGCCACCATGACGAGGAAATAGGCCCACAGAATGCGCAGCCGCGGATTGCGGCGCAGATAGTGGAACCCCTGAGCCAACTCGATCCGCAGCGCGCGGCGCTCCGCGATCGGCCGGGCCGGGCCCTCAGTGCGGATCGAGGCGGTCATCGGCAGCACGACGGCGAAGAACAGCGCCACGATCAGGAACAGAATCCCGACGTTGCGGCCTTCGAGCGCGATGATTGCGCCGAACACGGTGATCATCAACGGACCGAGCACCTGCCCGGTGTTCATCGCCATCTGCTGCAGCGCGACCGCGTTGGGCAGCAGCCGCGCGGGAACGATGAAACCGGTCCAGGCCTGCCGCGCCGGCCCCATCAGCGAGAAGCCAGCCCCCATCATCAGCGTCGCCAGCGTGAGCAATGGAATGGAAATCAGCCGGGTCACGATCAGCACGCCGAGACCGGCGATCAGGAGTCCGGGCAGGAACTGCCCCGCCATCACCAGCGGTTTCTTGCGGTAGCGGTCGGCGATCACGCCGCCGATTGGTCCCAGCAGCGTCTGCGAGATACCCGAGCCCATCATCGCGACGCCGGCCGCCGCATAACTGCCGGTCAGCTCGAAGCCGACCGACGGGACCAGCGAGAACGAGGTCATGAACGCGGTCACGGACAGGATCGAGCCGAGCCACATGAAGCGGAAATCGCGCACGGCGAACGCGGCGAAGGTGCGGCGAACCTGTCTCATGCTGTTCTCATGCCGTCTGTCCGAGCCGACGCCCGCCGCGCAACCGCGTCCTCGCTTCCACCAGCGCAGGCTACGCCGACGCATCGCTTCGCGCTACGCGAAATAACGGCGCGGCACCGAACCGCCGCCGTCCCGCACCGCTCTGCTGTGTAGCGCTCAACACGCAAAACCGCTACGCTATCTGGGACTTGGCAACGGCGGGCGCGTTGGGATCAATCCGATCCGCCGCCCGTTGAGTCGAGCGACGACCCAGTGAGCGCGTCCGACGGATGCGCAGCAAGCAGTTCAGTTGAAGGATGTGAACCATGGCCAACGTCCCCGGCGCCGAAACCACCGACGCGCCAGAAGCGACCGATCCGTTCGCCGACAAGGAATGGAGCCCGAACGAGGTCGCCTACAACGGCAAGATCATCAACGTCCGGCTCAGCGAGGGCGCGGTCGAACGCGAAGACCTGCCCGATCAGATGTACAAGGACTACCTGGGCGGCTACGGCATCGGCGCGCGCCTGCTCTTCGACCGCGTGCCGGCCGGCGCTGACCCGCTGGGCCCCGACAACGTCCTGGGGCTGCTGCCGGGCCTGATGACCGGCACGCCGATCTTCGGCAACCGCTTCCAGGTCGTCTGCAAGAGCCCCTCGACCGGCGGCTGGGGCGACGCCAACTGCGGCGGCGACTTCGGTCCCTATCTCAAGTTCGCCGGCTGGGACGGCATCCTTTTCTACGGCCAGGCCGACGCGCCCGTCTACATCCTGATCGACGGCGACGACGTCTCGATCGAGGACGCCTCGGACTACTGGGGCATGGGCGCGATCGAGGTCGAGAACGCCTTCAAGGAGCGCTACGGCAAGAAGACCTCGGTCGCCTGCATCGGCCCGTCGGGCGAGAGTCTGTCCTACCTGTCCGGCATCTGCAACGAGCACGGCCGCCTCGCCGCCCGCTCGGGCGTGGGCGCGGTGATGGGCTCGAAGAAGGTCAAGGCCATCGTGGTCAAGGCCGGCGGCACGCCGCGCGAGAACATGCTCTCGCAGGACACCGACATCCGCTCGCTGGCCCGTCAGTCGCGCGACGAGTTCATCGCTCCGCTGCGCGACTTCTTCGCCACCTTCGGCACCACCGGGATCACCGCCGGCTCGGCCCACAACGGCGACTCGCCGGTGCGCAACTGGGGCGGCGTCGGCATTGACGTCTTCCCCGAGGTCAACTCGGTGCAGGGTCCGGTCGTCAACGCGACCCGCATGACCCACGACTACGACGAGATCCAGATGACCGACCACGGCCCGGTCGCAATGCGCCGCACCAGCAGCGGCGAGCTGCGGCCCAAGTCCGCCAAGAGCTACGGCTGCTGGCGCTGCCCGATGGCCTGCGGCGCGGAGTCGATCGAGTCGCCCTTCGGCGCGCCGGCCGCCGGCCTGGCCGAGGCTGAGCACGAGCAGGGCGTCTTCAAGTATCCGCTCGACACGCACCGCGCCGAGTACGAGACGATGGCGTCCTTCGGCACCATGAACCTGTCGGCCAACCTCGACATGCTGCAGGCCGCCAACCACTGGTGCAACGAGTACGGCCTCGACACGATCGGCGCCGGCACGACGATCTCGTTCGCGATCGAGTGCTTCGAGAACGGTCTGATCGACCTCGAGGACACCGGCGGCGTCGAGCTGACCTGGAGCAACGACGACGGCATCATGGAGATGCTGCATCTGATCGGCAAGCGCGAAGGCTTCGGCGACCTGCTCGCCGACGGCATGAAGGTGGCGGCCGAGAAGATCGACGCCAAGAACGGCGACAGCCGCGCGCAGGAGTTCCGCACCGACGTCGGCGGTCAGGAACTGCCGATGCACGACGCCAAGCTGCAGCCCGAGTACTGGACGACGTACAAGCTCGACCCGACCCCGGCTCGCCACACGCAGTACGAGGGCAACTCCCGCTACGGCGGCCCCGAGTACCCGGCCGCGCCGCGCGACTTCAAGGACTACGCCAACCGCGGCGAGCACCACAAGGGCGCGTCCGAGTACATGCACATCTCCAACTCGACCGGCATGTGCCAGTTCATCATGATGGCCGCGCCGACCGACCGCTTCCCGCAGTGGATCAACGCCGTCACGGGCTGGGACCTGACCGGCGACGATCTGCAGCTCGCCGGCGAGCGGATCGCCAACCTGCGCATGGCCTTCACCGTCCGCGAGGGCGACAACCCGCGCCAGCGCTTCGCGCCGCCGCGCCTCTGGGGCGGCGAAGGCACCGTCCAGAAGACGGGCCCGTTGGCCGATGTGATCCTCGACATCGAGACGCTCGAGACCGACTTCCTCAACGCCTGCGACTGGGACACCGAGACCTGTCTCCCCAGCCGCGCCAAGCTCGAGTCGATCGGCCTCGCCGACGTCGCCGACGCGCTGTCCGTCTAACGACGCCCGACACGATCGCGCGCACGGGAGGGCGGACTTCGGTCCGCCCTCTTCGTGTAAGCGCGAATTGACTCGCATCGAGACGCATCAAACAGCGCAAGCGAGACCCCGACATCGTGCGAACCCGACTGCGCCGCCTGAGCTCCACGCTGCTGCTGATCCCGGTCGCGGCGGTCGTCTTCGGCGCTGCGCTGGGGGCTGGCTTTCAATGGGGCGCGCCAGAGCATCAGGACGTCGTGCGCGTCTTCGATCCAGCCCAACAGAACCGACTCGGCGGCGACGGCGCGCCGTTCGGCGATCTGAGCGGATTCGTCGCCGAACGCGCCGGTGACGAGTGGCTCGTGCGCGTCGGCGACAGCCTGCAGCCGATCCGCTTCGCCGAGGGCGCAGTGGTCGAAGCGATGCTGCCGATCTGGACCGACGCGATCGAACCGGGCGATTACGTCCTCGTCGGCGGCGCCGATGACAACGTCAACAGCTTCATCACCACCGGCATCGTGATCATTCCCGCCGGCCAGGCGCTCACCGGCGAGCGGTCGGTCGAGGCCATACGCTCGGATGCCGCCCCATGACGCGCCGACTGCTGAACTGGCTGGTCATCCTCGCCGCGTTGGGCGGCGCCGGTGTCGCGGGCTGGTTCTTGGGCGCGGATGTCGTCGCTCCACAGCCCTCGGATGAGGAAGTCGTCGTCGCCGAGCGCGTCGCGGCAGGGCGTCTGCAAATCGACATCGACGCCGCGGCGTTCCCCAACGCCTCGCTGATCCTGGGCGCGAGCGGACTCAGCCCGTTCGGAAACGTCGAGGGGCTGCAAGGGCGTCAGGTGATGACCGGCCGCGTCGTCTCCGCCTCGGACGGGTACATCGTGATCGAGACGCAGACCGGCCGCGCCGCGATCCAGCTCACCGACGAGACCACGTTCCTGTTGCGGATGGAGCGGGTCCCGCCCTCGATGATCGGTTCGGGCGCGGCGGTCACGATCATCCTCGACGAGGACGGCGAAACCGCCATCGCGGCGCTGGCGCTGCCAGCCGACTCGCGCCCCACACTGAACACGCCGGACCCGCCCAATCCGGGCAGCCCGGACGGCGGCTAGCCGCGCTCGGCCAGCTCAGCTCTCGCCGCGTCGAGCAATCGCTCGCGCTCGGCGATTTCCCCCTCGATCACGATGTGATCCGCGCCCGCGCCGTCGAGATACCAGCGGACATTGCCCATCGTTTCGACGCGGCGCACGCCGCGCAGGTCGCTCCAGGCAATCGTCTGCTGCTCCCCGCCCAGGTGCAGGGCGCTGACGCCGTCGTCATGGACGATCACGGCGGTCGTCTGGCGCTGCCAGGTGACGAAGACCACGGGCAGCATCGCGGCGGTCACGACGAGGAAGAAGATCGCCGCGCCGCCGGCCTCGCCGCTGCCGGTCGCAAGCCAGATGAGGCCGGCGATGATCACCGCAATCAGCGGGAAGACGAAGGTCGCGTTGTGGTACCACGACGCCTGATACGTGTGCGCGCTGCGCACGCCCCGATAGCGGGGCAGCGCCTCGGCGTCCTGCCAACGCAGCGCGTCGGCGCCGCATGGAGGCGGCGCGGCAGAGTGTTCGACATCTGGCACAGGCGGGCGCGGTCGGCGGGCAGTGACTCGATCAGCCGCCGATCAGGCGTGCTCGAGGATCGCCGACGCCGAGGTCAGCGCGCAGACGCCCGGCTGTTCCTCGGCCTGAAACGCCTTGACCACGCCGCCCTCAACCAGCATCGCGAAGCGCGTGCAGCGGAAGCCCAGTCCGAGCCCGCCCAGGTCGAGGCCGACGTCCATCGCGCGGGTGATCTCGCCCGAGCCGTCGGCCAGCATCGTGATGTGATCAGCGCCGTGCGCGGCGTTCCAGGCCTCGAGCACGAAGATGTCGTTGGTCGACATGCAGATCGTCTGCTCGATCCCGGCCGCCGCCAGCTGGTCGGCGGACGCGGCGAAGGTGGGCAGATGATCGTTCGTGCAGGTCGGCGTGAACGCGCCGGGCACGCCGAAGATCACGGTCTTGCGGTCGCCCACCAACTCACGCAGGTTGGCCGGCCCCGGGCGGCCGCCCGTCATCGTCGTCCCATTCACATCGGGCAGCGCGTCTCCAGCAGCAATCGGCATGTCGGCCTCCCTGTTCGGGTTCATCCTCTGGTCGTTTCACTACAGCGTAGGGCATACTCGCCTCGCGTCGCAAAGGACGGAGGCCCGCTCGGCGAACCCCAGGGTTCGCCGAGCGGGTAGCCGCCTACTGGCTGTCGAGATGATCCCGAAGACGCCGAGCATCGGCTATGTGCGGAGGGCAATCATCGACCGTGACGGTCTTCTCGACCATCCGCTTCCGCTGCTCGTTTTCGGTGTATGTCTCCTCGCGGTACCTCGTCTCGGTATCGGTATACTCCTCCAATCGGGTCCGCTGCTCAGTGTCGATGTACGTCTCCGTCCGGGTCCGCTCCTCGGTAACGGTATATTCCTCCGTCCGATAACGGGTCTCCGTTACCTCGTACGTCTCCTCCCGGTCCTGCATGACCGTCACCGTATAGGTTTCTTCCTGCTGTCGGTACTCGATCACCTGATACGGCTCCTTGCGGATACGCTGTTCTTGAACCGTGTAGGTTTCGGTACGATACCGAACTTCGATCACCGTATACGGCTCGCGAACCGCACGCGTCGTCTGAACGGGAACATTGCGGTAGGCCGTAGCCTGGATCCGCTTGGTCCTGGTTACAGTGACCGTGTAGGGTACCCGTACAGTGTACGTCTGCCAATACCAGCCGGTGATCCCGTACGCGCGGCGGCGGCGGGTTTCCGTCCGATATCGTGTCTCAGTGACCAAGATCGGCACGTCGATATAGGTTGTATACAGCTGTCGCACGTACTTCGTTTCAGTCACCATCCGAGTGCGGTAACGCGTGACCTTCACCGGGTAAGGCACCTGGCGGGTCTTCTGCACACTCACCGTGTACGGAACATCACGGAACTTGATTTCCGTGTACGGCACGGCAACCATTCTGGTGCGTTGTACCTGCACCGGAACCTGAACTGTGCGCGTCTTGGTCACCGCGACCTGATACGGCACCTGCCGAGTCTTCTTGACCGCAACGGTGTAGGGCACCTCGCGAGTCTTCTCGACCTGGACAGCGTAGGGCACCTGCCGGACCTTCTTGACCTGCACGGTGTAGGGCACCCGGCGGGTCTTCTCGACCGGGTGGTCGTACACCTCCTCAACCTGGCGCGTCTCTTGTCGGGTCGGACAAGATGGGCCGGCGATGGTCAAGGTTTGGGTTAGGGTCCGTTTGGTTTTGGTCTTGCGCCACTTTGCCTTGGCGCTGTTCCAGGTGTAGTTCGGTTCCTGGTATGTGACCGATATGGTAATCGGAGCGGTATTGTGCGGATACGCCAGTTCAAGAGCCAGCCGCTGGGCGGCCGCTACATTCGCATTAGAATGAGCGTGGCCCCCCCCCTTTGAGACAAACGTTCGCCTGTGTACTCCTTGTACACAGCAACCTTCGCAGCCAGTTTCTTCTGTGCGTCGGCTAAGATGCTCGCGCGCTTCGCAGCATGCTTGGCCGGACCCTGCTCGAAGTCATGGTGTGCAGCGATATGTTTCGCCATCGGCCCGCATGCTTGCAGCGTACTTGCGGACGGATAAGTAACACCCGGCCCAGACAGCAAGGACATGCAAGTCGCGTCCAGCGTTTGTCTGCCGTGACCACCACGGTGAATGGTCAGTGGATACTTGACGGCCGCCAGCAGATCGTTGACCTCGAACTCTACCAAAGTGCTTGCCACAAAGCAACCGCCCCCGATGGCTACGGTTGCAACAGCTCCAGGAGCATTCCCAGAAGTTATGAAGTAGGTAAGCCCGGCCACCACCAGTGCCTGACAGACTTCTTGTGCTCCCCAGCCAGTAAGCGCAGCAAGCCATGACACAGCCTTGGTCGTAAGAACGGACTCTCCTGCCATCGGATGCGGCTCTGTATCAGTAGCTTTATTGGTCTCGCTAGGAGGGTGAGCATCAGCCGTAGCGGGTACCATGAGTGGCAGAATGGCTACTGCGAGTAAAACCAACAGCACAGTGATCCACGGAAGATTGAACTTCCGAGGCGCACGCGCCGTGATTCGTTGCCACATGCCGATATGACGCCAGTAGATGGCGACCATACTCATGGTGAAGAGTCCTACCAGGAGGATAGGAATCTCCTGCCAGGAGGGCAAGCCTTTCGTCGCCCAGCTCATGGCGAGTACGCCCGCCAAGACATAGACTAGGCTCAGCAACCCCAAAACACCGAGTCTCCACCCCCGAGGCTGTGCAGGCCTGGGACCTCGCCGAGCAGTATCCCAGTGGAACTGCCGGGCACTCCAGCACAACATCGCCCAGGTACCGGCCAACAAGGCCATCACCCCCCTTCCGAGTCCGCGCAACGCGGTCGACAGCGTGCCCATCACCAACTCCTTTCACCGCCGGCAACGCACCGGCGCGTAGAGAGGCTAGCGCCTCGACGTCAAGCGTCAAATCCGACCCAGATCGCCTCGCCCTAGACTGCGTTCGCACAACACAATTGGATGGAGCGCAGCATGGCAATCGACCGACTTGAGGGGCGCGTCGCGCTGATCACCGGCGCGGGATCGGGGATTGGACGGGCGTCTGCGTTGCGGATGGCATCCGAAGGCGCGGCGGTGATGTGCGCCGATGTCAACGTCGAGGGCGCGCAGACCACCGCGGCGCAGATCGCCGAGCACGGCGGCCGCTCGGCGACGATGGAGCTGGACGTCACCTCCGAGGACGCCGTCAAGGACGCGCTGGCGCAGACGGTCGCCGTGCTCGGCGGACTCGATGTGCTATTCAACAACGCCGGCATCGGCGGCGCTCAGTACGGCTGGGATCGCACCATCTCGGTCAACCTGTCGGGCGTCTACTACGGCACCTTCCACGGCGCGGCGATGTTGGCCGAGCGCGGCGGCGGATCGATCGTCAATACCGCCTCGATCGCCGGACTGAACGGACTCGTCAGCAGCGCCTCAACGCAAAACCCCGACCTCGAAGTGGAAGAGGGCGCGGGCGCCTACGTGGCCGCCAAACACGGCGTGGTCGGCATCACCCGGCAGTTCGCCGTCACCTACGGCCCGCGTGGTGTGCGCGTCAACGCGATCTGCCCTGGCTACATCCACACGCCGATGACCGCGCCGATCCGCGAAATGGAGGGCGCCGAGGCGTTCCTCGCCTCGCTGCATCCGCTGGGCCGACTGGGGCAGCCGGAAGAGATCGCCGCGGCGGCGGCCTTCCTCGCCTCCGACGACGCGAGCTTCGTCAACGGCGTCGCGCTGCCGGTCGACGGCGGCTACACCTCCCGATAAGCCGATCCGCACAGGGGAGCTACCGCATGGCCATCGCGAACATCAACGGCGTGGACCTCTACTACGAGGATGTCGGCATCGGCGACCCGATCATCTTCCAGCACGGCTACACCGCCTCGCACGACGGTTGGGCGGGCGTGGTCGAGCGGATGAGCGGTCAATACCGCTGCATCGTGATGGACTGCCGCGGCGCGGGCGACTCGGCGCATCCCGCCGAGGGTTACACGATCGAGCAGTTGGCCGCCGATGTCGTCGGCATGGCCAACTATCACGGCATCGACCGCTTCCACTACGCCGGCCAGAGCATGGGCGGCTTAATCGGCTTCGAGCTGGGGCTGTCGCACGCCGACCGACTGCTCAGCCTGGCCCTGTCCGCCCCGGCTCCGGCGGACGGGATCGACCTGCCGCAGTCGGCGCGGGAGACGATGCGCCAGCGTTGGGCGGACCAGGATCGCGACCTGCTGATCCGCACCACGCTGGCCGGCATCCCGCGCGCCAGCGCGCATGGCGACGTACCGGCCCAGGTCGATCGGCAGCTGTCGGTGTCGGTGGGCCATTACGACGGTTGCTGGGAGGCGATGGTCAACTATCACAAGGGCGGCCGGCTGGGCGAGATTCAGACGCCGACACTCATGCTGGCCGGCGCGGCGGACTCGCTGCTGACCGCCAACCTGCTGGACTTCGCGCGGCTGGGCAACGCGACGCTGCACGTCTTCAGCCGCGTCGGGCACGGCGTGCCGCGCGAGGTACCGTCGGCCTACGCGCGGGTGTTGTCTGATTTCCTCGAACACGGCGTCGTCAATGCGCGGACGATCGCGCAGGCGGTCGCCGAGGCGGCCCGCGCCTAATCGCTTCTGCCTAATCGAAGGTGATCACGAAGCGGCCGCGGTGGCCTCCCTGCCTGAACAGACGGTGGGTGTCCGCGGCCTGCTCGGCAGGGTAGGTGGAGTTGACGCGCAGCGTCACCTGCCCATTCTCGACCTGCTGCCGCAGCGCGTCGAGCAGGTCGACGCGCCGGTCGTAGCTGAACACCATCGTGACGTGGAAGCTGATCCCGCGTTCGCCGCCATCGGGGCCGCGCCAGCCGCGCACGCTTGCGAAGTCGCCGCCGTCCCTGATCGCGCCGACCGCGAGTTGATTCTGGACCGCGCCGTCGGCGAGACCGTCGACGCCCTCGGGAACCGCCTGGCGAATCTGTTCGGCGATATCGTCGCCGCGTGGGATGACGATGTCGGCGCCGAGCTCGGTGACGAGCTCCCGATCCCGCTCCGACGCATCGGCGATCACGGTCAATCCGTCCGCCTTGCCCAACTGCACCATGTATCCGCCGTAGCAGCCGGCCGCGCCGGTCACGGCGAGGGTCTGTCCGGGCTGCAGCGCCATCTGGTCGAGCGATAGCCGGGCGGTGAGCGCGTTCATGGGCAGCGTCGACGCCTCGGCGTGACTGACCCCCGTGGGCGCGCGCGATACCGCGTCGGCCTTGAGCGCGATGCTCTCGCGATAGGCGCCGTGACTGCCGCGCGGGATTACCATCGCCATCACGGCGTCGCCGACTTGCAGGTCGGTCTCGGCGTCGGGGCCGATCTCATCGACCACGCCGGCCGCGTCCATGCCGGGGATGTACGGCGGTGGTCCCTGTTCGCGCAGCGCGTCGGCGCGGGCGCCGCCGCGGATGAACGTGTCGGTCGGGTTGACCGCCGCCGCGTGGACGCGCAGCCGCACTTCGCCCGGCCCCGCGTGCACCTCTGGCAGCTCCACGATCTGAAGCGCCTCCGGTCCGCCGAATTCGATCACGCCGACACCGCGCATGGCACACTCCTTCGCTGCTCATCGACCATCATGCACCATCAAGCGATGGCCGCCGGGATGCTACTGCCTGGACATCGCCTGACGCTGGCGCGCACGCGACGCCTGGAAAGCGGCGTCGCCCTCGTAGGGGGTCACTTCGATATCGACGGCGTGGATCTCGCCTTCGAACGCAAACGGCGGATCGTAGTTGTCGCCCACGGGCGAGCGTCGATCAGCGCCGATATCGCACTCGCCATGCGCGAACAGCACGCGGCGCTGGAGCACAGCGACTTCTCCGCTGGCGATCTCCTCGCCGTCGATCGAAAGCGTCACCCGGGCCGGCCCGCTGGGCGATTCGCTCTGCATCGCCACACCGATCACCACATCGCCCACCGGTATCGGCGCATCGGCGGCGATCCGCGCCCAATCGTCGTAGGCGTGATAGTCGAAATGCAGGCGATTGCCCTTCACATACAGCGTCACGCCGGTATGGATCGAGCCGCGGTTGAAGATCACGCCCTGCTGCTCGGATGAGCTGCGGGAGATCGAGGCGTCCAGCGTCCAACTGCCCAGATCGATGGCCGGCGAGGTCTCGACCGGCATGTGCGCGATCGGCGGCGTGTAGTGGTAGCGGAGCCCGTTGTGGGGCGAGCCCGGCCGCTGGGCGGGCTGATTAATCTCCAGCGTGCGATCGTCCAGCGGCAGCACGCCGTGTTTGCCCGCCTCGACCCACCAGCGGTCGATCAGCGCGCGCAGACGCTCGGGCTCCTGCCCGGCCAGGTTGTTGGTCTCCGAGAAATCCACGTCCGTGTGGTAGAGCTCCCATTCGTCGTCCGACCAGTCGGTGCCGCGTCGATGCCAGGTGACTGCTTTCCAGCCATCGACCCAGATGCCGCGGTGACCGACCATCTCGAAGTACTGCACGCCCCTCGGCGTCGCCTCGTCGGGCGCGTCGAAGGCGTAGGCGAAGCTGCTGCCGGCGATCGGGATCTGGTCCAGCCCCTGACGCTGCCGCGGCGCTTCGGCGCCCAGCAGCTCCAGGACCGTGGGCGCAACGTCAGTGACGTAGTGGAACTGATCTCTGATGCCGCCGCGATCAGCGATGCCCTCCGGCCAGTGCGCGATCAGCGGGACGCGCACGCCGCCGCCGTGCGTGTTCTGCTTGTACCAGCGCAGCGGCGTGTTGCCGGCCTGCGCCCAGCCCCAAGGGTAGTTCGAGGCCGAACGCGGCCCGCCGATTTCGTGCAACCGCGACTGAACCTCGTCCAGATCGTCGAGCGGCCTGAACACGCGCGGCTCGTCGGACACGCCCTGCGGCCCGCCTTCCTGCGACGCGCCGTTGTCCGCCATCAGCAGGATGATCGTGTTGTCCATCTGGCCGCTGGCTTCCAGATAGCTGAACAGCCGCCCCAACTCGGCGTCGGTGTGTTCGAGAAAGCCGGCGAACGCCTCCTGCAGCGCGAGCGCGAAGTTGCGCGCGTTCTGCGGCAGATCCGCCCACGCTTCCACGCCGCGGTTGCGCGGGGCCAGCTGCGTGCCCTCGGGTACGATGCCCAACTCCTGCTGCCGCGCGAACCACTCGGCGCGGATCGCGTCCCAGCCGGCGTCGAACTTGCCGCGATAGCGCTCGATGTACTCCCGCGGCGCCTGGTGCGGCGCGTGCGTCGCGCCGAGCGCGAAGTAGAGGAAGAACGGCTGCTGCGGATACGTCGACTGGTGGTCGCGCAGGAAGCTGACGGCGTGATCGACGAGGTCTTCCGTCAGGTGATAGCCCTGCTCGGGCGAGCGGGGCGGATCGATCAGATGATTGTCGTAGACCAGCTCCGGATAGAACTGATCGGTCTCGCCGGAGAGGAACCCGTAGTAGCGGTTGAACCCCCGCTGCAACGGCCAGTCGTGGAACGGCCCCGCCTGGCCCATCGAATCGGTCGGGCACAGATGCCACTTGCCGACGGCGAACGTGGCGTAGCGCTCGTCGCTCAACATCTCCGCCAGCGTCGCGGCGTTGGGCGGGATCGCGCCGCGCATGTTGGGAAAGCCCGAGTCGAACTGCGTCACCGAGCGCACCCCGACCGTGTGATGGTTGCGCCCGGTCAACAGCGCCGCGCGCGTCGGCGAACAGAGCGGCGTGACGTGGAAATTGGTGAACCGCAGCCCGTTCGACGCCAGGCGGTTGATGTTGGGCGTCGCAATCGTCGAGCCGTAGCAGTTGAGATGCGCGAAGCCGAGATCGTCGAACAGGATGATCAGCACATTGGGGCGATCCTGCGGCGCGGTGCTGAGCGGTGGCCACCACGGCTCGGAATCGCGGAACGTGCGGCCGATCTTGCCCTTGAACTGATCGAAGTGAGCATCGGCGGTCATGAGCATCCTCCTCGATATCCGAGCGCGGCTTGGTCGAGGATAGATGAGAGTGGAACCGCCTCAACGCCCGCACATAGCGTTGTCAGCGCGCGCAGCGGAAGCCGGTGTTGCTGGTGGCGCTGTCGGGCGTCAGCGCCAGACGCGCTGAGGTTCGATAGCGCAGGCAGTAGCTGGCATGACAGAGAAAGCTGCCGCCTTTGAGCACCTTCAGATCGCCGTCGAGCGGCCCGCCCGGATTGGCCGAGGGCGATGGATCGCGGCTCACATCGAACCAGTCGCGGCACCACTCCCAAACGTTGCCCGTGGTGTTGTACAGACCAAAACCGTTGGCGGCGAAGCTGTCGACCGGACAGGTGCCGTACCAACCATCGTCAAGCGTGTTCGCAACCGGGAAATCGCCCTGCCAGACATTCATCCGATGCGCGCCCCGGGGCGTCAGTTGATCGCCCCAAGGGTACGGCTGCGACTCCAGACCGCCGCGCGCGGCGCATTCCCATTGCGCTTCCGTCGGCAGACGCTTGCCGGTCCACGCCGCATACGCAGACGCGTCGTTCCAGCTCACATGCACGACGGGATGGTCGAGGCGGGCGGCGATATCGCTGTGCGGACCCTCGGGCGCGCGCCACGACGCGCCCGCAACCTGCCGCCACCAGGGCGCGTCGGCGGCGGCGCGGGTGGGCGGGAAATCGTCGGGCAGCAGGCCGGCGAAAACGAACGACCAGCCCAGCAACTCTGACTCGGTGCGATACCCGGTGTCGTCGACGAACGCCTGAAACCGCTCGTTCGAAACCGCGCAGACGTCGATCTCATAGGCATCCAGCGCCACCCGTCTCAGCGGCCCCTCGCCATCGCCGGGATAGGCGAGCGGATCGACAGCGCCCATCGTGAACATTCCCTTGGGAATACTCGCCATGCGAGCGCTCCCCCGTGCGGCGTCGGCGCCCACCGACGGCGACACCCGGGCGCGCGCCACAGAGGCTGATGAGCCCTGGCGACGCTCCGGGACGCAACAGTTGCGCATGCGAGCTGTCCTCGTGGAACCTGTACGGAGGCAACACCTGCCCTGCAGAATAGGCAAGCGACAAGACAGGCAGTGGAAACGGTTGACGGGAGACTGACGGTCATGCAGATCACCGAGATCGAAACCTTCGTCGTCGACGCCGGTTGGCGGCCCTGGCAGTTTGTCGTCGTGCGCACCTCGGACGGAGTCAGCGGCTACGGCGAAATGTCGGACGGGCGCAATCCCTACGCGATCGTCGGTGCAATCGCCGACATGGAGCCGATCCTGTTGGGCCGCGATCCGCTCGCGGTCGAGGCGCGTTATTGGGATATGTACCGCCTGTCGCGTCAGTCGCCGGGCGGAATCGCGGCCAAGGCGATCGCGGGTATCGAGCTGGCGCTCTGGGACATCAAGGGCAAGGCGTTGGGCGTGCCCGTCTATTCGCTGTTCGGCGGGCCGACCCGCGAGCGGCAGATGGTCTACTGGTCGCACTGCGGCTCGTCCCGAGCGCGAAGCTACGACCAGATCCTGTGGCACGACGGCTCGGAGTGGGTCGTGGGCGCGCCGCCGCTGCGGACCATGGACGACGTCACCGCGCTGGGCGAGGAGGTGCGCCGCAAGGGCTTTCAGGCGCTCAAGACGAACATCGTCTTTCCCGGCGACCCAACCGGCGTCTACGGGCCCGGCTGGGGCGGCATCGGCAACCTCGACCGCAACGCCGTCCCGTCGCTGCTGCGGCACATTCCCGAGTACATCGGCGCGCTCAAGGCGGGCGCCGGCCCCGACGTGCAGATCGCGCTCGACCTCAACTTCAACTGCACTCCGCTGGTCGCGCGCCAGATCTGCCAGTCGCTCGAGCATCTCGAGATGATGTGGGTCGAGATCGACATGTACGAACCCGAGGCGCTGGCCGACGTGCGGCGGCAGACCACCGTACCGATCACGTCGGGCGAGAACCTCTACACGATCCGCGACTACCGCCCCTACTTCGAGGCTCGCTCGATGGACAACGTGATGATCGATGTGCCCTGGCAGGGGTTCGCCCGATCACGCGACGTCGCGCTGCTGGCCGAGAGCTACGAGCTCAACTGCGCGCCGCACAACTACTACTCGCATCTGGCGACGATGCACGCTCTGCACCTCTGCGCGACGCTGCCCAACGTGCGCATCATGGAGATCGACATCGACGACGTGCCCTGGAAGGACGATCTCGGCGGCGGCCCGCTCGAGATCGTCGACGGCTGCCTGGAGCTGCCGACCAAACCCGGCTGGGGCATCGACTTGGACGAACAGCTTGCCCGGGAGAAGGTCTGGGAACGCGGCCGCGGCCCGGGGTTCATTGCCAATCGACGCTAGATCGCAGTCCGTTGGGAATCGATTGTCTGCGGGTAGCATCGAGACGCTGCCCGCGCCTGCGTCTACTCCGGCGCCAGACCCACCAAGGAGCGCACCGATGCCCTCGATCACCGCCATCCGCGCGCGGATGCTCCGCATTCCGCTCGACCATCCCACCTCGTTCTCGAATCGCACCGTCACCCACCGCGACCATCCGGTCGTCGAGATCGAGTGCGACGACGGACACGCAGGGATCGGCTTCTGCTACGCCGGCAACTCCAACGGACAGCTGGTCACGTCGGCGGTCGATCACCTGTTCGCGCCGCTGTTGATCGGACAGGATCCATTTCGCGTCGAGGGATTGTGGGCGGAGATGTATCAGGAATCGCTGCTGCACGGGCGGGCCGGTTCCACGATGCGCGCGCTGTCGATGCTGGATATCGCGCTCTGGGATCACAACGCCAGGGCGGCGGGTCTGCCCCTCTACCAAATGCTGGGCGGCTACCACGCTGACACCGTGCCCGCCTACGCCTCGGGCGGCTACTATCTCGACGGCAAGGGGCACGAAGGGCTGCAAGGGGAACTGCTGGGCTACGTCGAGATGGGATTCGACGCGGTCAAGATCAAGGTCGGGCGGCTCTCGGTGCGCGAGGAGGCGTCGCGGATGCAGGCCGCGCGCGAGGCGGTGGGGCCCGACGTCCAGATCATGCTCGACGCCAACAACGCCTGGTCGAACCTCGAGGACGCGCTGCGCTACATGGCGGCATACGAACCGTCCGACCCGTATTGGATCGAAGAGCCGTTCTCGCCCGACGCGATCGGGCTGCACGCCAAACTTGCCCAGCGCACCGGCGTGCCGGTGGCGACCGGCGAGATCGAGGTCGGACGCTGGCGGTTCAAGGAACTGATGGATCAGGACGCGGCGATGATCCTGCAACCGGACGCCGCCGTGCTGGGCGGCGTGACCGAGTTTCGCCGCATCGCCAATACCGCCGCCTCCTACGGCGTCTCGATCTGCCCGCACTGGTTCCACGATCTGCACCGGCATCTGGTCGCCTCGTCGCCCAACGCCACCTACGTCGAGTTCTTCCCCGACGACCAGGTGCACAACTTCCGCAACGTGATCGACCGCCAGACGGAAGTCCGCAACGGCCGTCTGTTGCTGCCCAAGACGCCGGGCCTGGGCTTCGAGTTCCTGCCCGAAGCGCTGGAGCGCTACACGGTCAACGCATAACGAGCGCTCAGCCTGCCACGACGACGCCCTCGGCGATGGCGAGGTCTCCCTGATCGTTGCGCATCTCGAAGCAGATCACGGTTCGGTCGCCCTCGTCGCGGACTTCGGTTGCGCTGACGCTGACCTCGCTGCCGGGGATGACCATGCCGCGGAACTGGCCGGCGAAGCGGTGGACGCGGGTGGGGTCGCCGTCGAGATTGCGGTTGATCACCTCGCGCAGGGCGATCGTGATGTTGGCGGAGCCGTGCAGGATGATATCGGGCAGGCCGGCGGCGAGCGCGACGCGGCGCTCGGTGTGAATCGGATTCCAGATGTCGGCGCACTCCGTATAAACGTGCGGCGCCTGCGGGTCGATGAAGATCGTCGTCGACCAGACCGGTTCGCCGCGGTCGGCATCAGTCGAGCGCTGCGGCAGCGGCGGGGCGGAGGCGATTTCGGCGTCCTCGCCGTCGAGTTCGACTCCCCGCGCGATGCCGCCGGTGTCCATGATCGCCACGATCTCGCCGCGGCTGTCGCGGAATGTGTACCGCTGCGTGCTGAGCACGCCGGGGCGCACCTGCCTGACCCCAACGCTCCGCCCCTGGCTGGTGATGATGTCGCCCTCGCGTGCGTGGCGATTGAACTGGACATCGACCCAGGCGTGCACGTTGCGCCGCACCAGTTCCAGTTCCAGCTGGACATCGGGCATGAAGCGGCTGTTCCACTGCCAGCTGAAGACCATGCCGGGATGCGCGATCAGCCCGCCGGGACGGTCGTCCTCGAAGTAGACGGGGTTGAAGTCGCCCACGCCGCCGGCGAAGGCGGTGATGCTGCGCGCGGTCAGCTCGAATGATTTGGCGATCGTGTAACGGCCGACTTCGGCCGGCATCCTCAGAGCATCGGGAGATTGCGACGGCGCAGTCGTCATACTTGCTGTCTTTCGGTTGAGTTTGGGCGCTGCCCATATCGGTCCCAGTGCAGCACCTCGTCCAGCGGACGGCGGCGGATGGGTCCGAAATTGCCGCTCGGCCAGCCCAGCGGGATCAGCACCATGGGCAGGATGTGGTCGGGCAGGTTGAGGACCGCCTGCGCCTGCTCGCGTCCCCGGCCGCTAAAGGCGAGCGTGGTCGGGACGCTGCCGACCCCGAGCGCGCGTGCGGCCAGCAGCAGATTCTGCACCGCTCCCCAAACCTCCGTCGCCGCCGCCGAGCCTTCGTTGAAAGTACCCTGCGGCGCGCGGACGAGGTCGGCGCACGCGATCACGATCGCCGGCGCCTCGTGAAGATGATGCATCTGGTGCTCGACCGCGGCCAGAAAGCGTTCCCGCCGACCCTGATCAACATGCGGATTGGCGGCGTCGCGATTGTGCTCCAGATACCCCATCACGCCCGCGCGGTTGAGATCGGCGAGCTGACGCTTGACCTCCGCGTCACGCGCCACGATCCAGTGCCGCGACTGACGGTTCGAACCGCTGGGACCCAGATGCGCTGCCTCGATTAGCTGCACGAGCACATCTTCGGGAATCGGATCGGGCTTGTAACGCCGCATTGCCCGGGCGGTCTGGATGACCTCGAAAAAATCCATCCCAGCCTCCTGTTCCGCTAGTCGCTGTGCAAGTCGTGTGAGTCGTATGAGATCAGTTCGACCAGATTGCCGTCAGGATCGCGCGTGTAGACGCTGACGCCCTCGGCCGTGCCGACTGCGCGGCCGCCGACCCGGGACGCGGGCCCCTCGATCACCTCGCCCCCGGCCGCCTCAATCGCCGCCGCAGCCGACTTGGGCGTCCCCTGCCAGACGAAGCAGAAATCGCCGCAGCCCGGCTGCGCGGCGGGGCCGCGCAGACCGAACTGCGGATTCCGCCACAGGCCGGGATCGTGGACGTTGATCTTCTGGTCGCCGCAGGCGATCGCGAACATCGGGAAATCGCCCGACCGCCACTCGTCCTCGTGCACGATGCTGAAACCCAGGCCGCGATAGAAGCCGATCAACGCCTCAGGGTCGCCGGCGGGGATGGCGACGTGATCCATGCCGCTGACAGGCATTGGCAACCTCCGTTCCCGGTCCGTTCCCGGCTGTCCATGCAGGGTAGCGGCGCTGATACTGCTATCCTCGCGCCAGCATCCGCCAAAGACGCCAATAGACGAAACGACCTGGCATGTCCGACGCGCCCGACATCTCCGCCGACGATCCGTTCCCGCGCAAGCGCCTGACCATCGGCGAAACCACGATGGCGTACGTCGACGAGGGCGATCCGAACGGCGACCCGATCGTCTTCCTGCACGGCAATCCCACCTCGTCCTACCTGTGGCGCAACATTATGCCCCACCTGTTCGAGTCGGCCCGCTGCCTGGCGCCGGACCTGATCGGGATGGGCGTGTCGGGATCGTCGCCAACCGGCAGCTACCGATTCGTCGACCACGCCGGCTGGTTGGACGCCTGGCTGGAGAAGATGAATCTGGGCGACCGCTTGACCTTCGTGATCCACGACTGGGGTTCGGCGCTGGGATTTCACTGGGCCAATCGACACCGCGACCGGGTCAAGGGGCTGGTCTACATGGAGGCGATCGTGCGGCCGGTGACCTGGGAGGAATGGCCGGAGGCAGCGGCGCGCGTCTTCCAAGGCATGCGCTCCGAGGCGGGCGAATCGATGGTGCTGGACAAGAACGTCTTCGTCGAACGCATCCTGCCCGGCAGCGTGCTGCGCGGGCTGAGCGAGGCGGAGATGGAGGTCTATCGACTGCCCTATCGCGAGCCCGGCGAGTCGCGGCGTCCCACATTGACCTGGCCGCGCGAGATTCCGATCGACGGCGAGCCGGCCGATGTGGTCGAAATCGTCCGAAGCTACGCCGACTTCCTCGCCTCGGGCGACTCGGCGCGGATCGCCAGGCTGTTCATCAACGCCGAGCCGGGCGCGATCCTGACCGGCGCGCAGCGAGAATTCTGCCGCGCCTGGCCTAACCAGACCGAGGTCACGGTGCCCGGCAATCACTTCATCCAGGAAGACTCGCCGCACGAGATCGGCGCGGCGATCCGCGACTGGTACGCCAGGCTCTAGTGCTCCAGTAAGGACGAGATGATGTCCAAGATCACCAACGCCGAGGAAGCGCGCGCCGAGATGGAACGCTCGCGGGACGCATTCCGCGAACTGGTGCTCGGCCTGTCAAGCGCGGAGTGGAGCGGCAAGAGCGACAACGGCGGCTGGACGAACGGTCAGCTTTGCTGGCACATCGCCTTCGGCGCTGGCGCCGGCGGCGGCACGATCTCGCGGTTGCGGAAGAACCAGGGTCTGAATCCGCCCGCGCCGCTGATGGCGCTGTTCAACTTCGCCAGCCTGTGGATGGTCCGCTTCCGCTCGCGCGGCGCCACGCCCGAATCCGTGCTCGCGTTCTTCGACGAGGGATACGCCAAAACGTTCAAGCTGATCGACACCATCGGCGATGGCGAGTGGGGCAACGGCGGCGTGTTTCTGGGCGAGCCGATGACCGTAGGCGGCGCGTTCGCCTTCCTGGGCGAGCACGTCGCCGAGCATGCGGCGGAGATACGCCGCCAGTAGCCCACAACCGCCCGCCCCCGTACCGCCCCATGCCGCTGACCAGCGAAGAGATCTTCGAGCGCTACCCGCCGCTGCGCGAGATGGAGGCGGTGGCGCTGTTCCGCGAACTCGGCTATCGATTTACCGACGCCGGGGACGGCTGGTGCGAGATCACGCTGAGCGCCTCGCCGAAGACGCACAACCTGTACGGCATCGTGCACGGCGGCGTCTGGTTGTTGGTCGCCGACTCGGCGATGGGCGGCGCGCTGGGCACGATCCAGGCCGAGGGCGAACGGATCATCACGGCGCAGTCCGAGTTTCGCTGGCTGCGCGGGCTGGACGGCGACGTGATCCGGGCGCGGGCGGAGGTCATCCGTCATGGCCGCAGGCTGAGCCACTGCTCGGTCGATCTGTACGACGCGCAGGCGCGGCACATCGGCCGCGGCAACGGCACCTACGTGGTGCTGCCGCCCGAATCACCCCAGTAGCGCCCGATCGGCGGTCGTACCGCTCTGCGCCAACGCTCTACCCTGTGCGTGCAACACGCATGCAGCGTGCAATGGTCAGCGAATCGACGTCAATCGAGTTGGAGAGGCGGAAGCATATGGCGGGGCGACTTGCAGGCAGGACCGCGTTGATCACCGGCGGCGCGCGCGGACAGGGCGCGGCGGAGGCGCAGCTGTTCGCCAACGAAGGGGCAAGCGTCGTGATCACCGACGTGCTCGACGCCGAAGGCGCCGAGACCGCAGCGACCAGCGATCGCATCCGCTACATGCGCCACGACGTCCGCAACGAGGCCGAGTGGATCGCGGTCGTGCAGGACGTGCTCGAGGATCACGGCAAGATCGACGTGTTGATCAACAACGCCGGCATCTTCCGCTCACGCTCGATCGCGGAGATGTCGGAAGAGGAATACCGCCTCGTGATCGACATCAATCAGGTCGGCGTGTTCCTGGGGCTGAAGCACGTGGGGCCGGCGATGTGCGCGGCGGGCTCCGGTTCGATCATCAACATCTCGTCCGTCGCCGGGTTGCGCGGCGGCGCGGGCATGGCGGCGTACGCCGCCTCGAAGTTCGCCGTGCGCGGGATGACCAAGGTGGCGATGAACGAGTTCGCGCCCTCCGGCGTTCGGGTCAACTCGATTCACCCTGGGCTGATCGAAACCCCGATGCTGCAACAGCTGCCGGCCATCGAACAGGGTCACGGCGACGCGCTGGTCCGGCGGATCCCCTACGGCCGCACGGCCGAGGCGTCGGAGGTGGCGAACCTCTGCCTCTTCCTGGCGTCCGACGAGTCGGAGTACATGAACGGCGTCGAGTTCATCATTGATGGCGGGCTCAGTCAGGGACTCTGATCTCGACACGCCCGCCGCAGCCGGGACGACCTCTCATGGCCGCGCCTCCAGTCCGCTACACGCATACCGACGACGACATCGCCATCGCCTGGGCAGAACGCGGCGCCGGCCCGCCGCTCGTCGTCTCGACCGGCCCGATGATCCCGCTCGATGTCGGCTGGGAGCCGGGCGGCGTCTGGGAGCGGCTCTCGCAATCGTTCCGCGTGATTCGCTTCGACCCGCGAGGTTGCGGCCTCTCGGATCGAGGCGGAATCTACGGCTCATTCCACGATGAGGCGGTCGACCTGGCCGCCGTGGTCGGCGCCAGCGGCGAACCTCGGGTCGCGCTGCTGGGTTACTACATCGGCACGCCGACGGTCGTCATCGCACTGCTCAACGAACCGGAGCGTTACACCCATCTGGTGTTGCACACGCCAATCCCGATGGGCGGCGCTCACACGCATGGTCAGCTCGGCGACGACTCACCGCACAAGGAATACAGCGAGCTGGTCAACAACACGGTCGAGAACCTGCTGCGGCTGGGCTGGAAGTACCACGAGGAATACGCGCGGCGGGCGCTGCTGACCATCGTCGCGCCCAGCGCCGACGAAGCGACCCTGCGCGGTCTCTCCGAGACCATGCATCACTATCCTTCGGTCAACAGGCTGTTCGGCCTGATTCCGGAGATACGCAGCCTCAATCTGCGTCAGGAGCTGCGCGATATCGAAATTCCCACGCTGATCTCGATCCCGCCCGAGCGCGAGGGCTTCCCCGACGAATACGGCTCGCCCGGCCGCGACTGGGCGCGGATGATACCCCAGGCCCGGCTGGTCATCGAACGCGATGAGACGACACTCTTTGTCAACGGCTCGCCGACGATCGAGCAGCTCGCCGAGTCGCTGATCGAGTTCATCGGCGCGGGGCAGGAGCAGCAGACGGCGGGCCAGGCCACGCGCACCATCCTGTTCACCGATATCGAGGGATCGACATCGCTGGTCGACCGGCTCGGCGACGCCGAGGCGCGCGCGCTGACCCGAGAGGTTGAGCAGATCACCAACGCGGCGATCCGGTCGCACTCGGGCGTGCAGGTCAAGAGCATGGGCGACGGCGTGCTGGCCTGGTTCAGCGCCGCCTCGGCGGCAGTCGATGCCGCGGTCGAGATCCAGAGCCTGCTCGCGGCGCAGCCGCGCTTCAGCTCGGTGCAGGTACGGATCGGGATCAGCGCCGGGGAACCGATTTCCGAGCTGGACGATCTGTACGGCGCGACGGTCAACCAGGCGGCGCGGATCATGTCGGCGGCAAACGGGGGCGAGATCATGGTCTCCGACCTGGTGCGGGGGTTGTTGCAGGGGCGGCCGTACGCATTCGAAGATCGAGGGCTGCACGAGTTGCGGGGCTTCCGCGAATCGGTGCCGCTGTTCAGCATCGACTGGCGATCGGCGGACGCGGGTTCCGCAACGGAAAGGCATTTGAGATGACGGAAATGACGAAGCGCGAACGCGTTCGCGCCGCGCTGTCCGGCCAGGCGGTCGACCGCGCTCCCGCCTCGCTCTGGGGGCACGATTTCCTGCGCGAGTGGAGCAACGACGAACTCGTCGGCGCGACCTGCGAGCAGTACGAGACCTACGACTGGGACTTCATCAAGATTAATCCGCGCTGGACGATGTTCCCTGAGGCCTGGGGGGCGGTCTACGCGCCACCGGCGGACCAGTCGAACCCGACCATGATCAGCCCCGCGCTGAACGAGCTGGATGAACTGCACGAGGTGGTCTCGGTCCACGCCGAGCGCGGTGTGTTCGGCGAGCATATCGACGCAACCCGCCTCGTCGCCGCGCGCACGGCGGGCGAGGTCGATGTGGTGCAAACCGTGTTCTCGCCGATGTCCGTGGTCAGCCTGATGTTCGGCCACCCGCGCGCCTTCAAGCAGGCCGCTCGGGAGGCGCCGGCGGCCGTCCACTCGGCGATCGCCCGCGTGACCGAGACGATCATCGGCTACAGCCGCGCGAACCTGCGCGCCGGCGCCTCGGGCGTGTTCTACGCGCCGCTGCAGTGGGCCAGCAACGACATCGCCGCGCCCGACTTCTACCGCGAGTTCGGCCGTCCCTACGACCTACAGGTGCTGGACGCGATCCGCGACGCCGAGTTCAACATCCTGCACGTCTGCCACACCAACAACATGCTGCGCGACCTGCTCGACTATCCCGTCCACGCCTTCAACTGGGATGATCGCCACGAGACCAACGCCGGGCTGGCCGAGATCTGGTCCGCGACGGACAAAGCGGTCATGGGCGGCGTCAGCCGCAGCGGACTCGGCGAGCTGAGCGCGGCGGCGATTCAGGCTCAGGCGGCGGAGGCGGCGAGCATCGGCGATACCAGGCTGTTCATCAGCGGCGGCTGTTCGATCCCGCCGCACACGCCGCACGAGAACCGCCAGGCCGTCGCTGCGGGAGCGCGCGGAGCCGCCGCCTGAGCCTGCGCCGGGCTAGCCCGTCGGAATCCGATAGAGCGCCGAGGCGTTCGTCTCGAGCACCGCAGTGCGAACCTCAGGGTCGAGATCGCCGAGCACGTTGGCGATATGCTCCTGGCTCCTGGGATACAGGCAGGTGGGGTGGGGAAAGTCGGTCTCGAAGAGCACGTTCCCGACACCGATCTGCTCGATCACCTTGCGCGGCCCAAAATCCTCGAACCAGAAGCAGGCCCAGATGTTGCGCCGAAACTTCTCGGTCGGGCGCAACTCGTGATGCTTGACCTCGGTCGGCACCATCTCGTCCCACTGATACTCGCACGCCTCGAGCAGGAACGGGATCCAGCCGATGCCGCTCTCGACCGAGACGAACTTGAGCCGCGGGAAGCGCTCGAGCACGTCGCTGTAGAGCAGGTTCGAGATCATCCGCGCGTTGTCGATGTAGATATTCGCCGCGCCGATCGCCAATTTGCGTTCCGGCCCCATCGACTCCCACGGCGATGAGACGAATGGCGACGGCGCTCCCTTGGCTCCACCGGAGCCGATGTGGAAGTTGAGCGCCACATCGAGGTCCTGGGCCAACTCGAAGAACGGATCCCAGTGCGGGGTACCGTAGTCGGGCAGATCAAACTTCTCCGGCGTGTCGCAGATGGTGTAGCCGCGGCAGCCGTACGCTTCGACCGTGCGGCGCATCTCGGCGAGCGTCGCGTCGAGGTCCCAGAACGGCAGCAGCGCCTGCGGGAAGAGCCGCCCGCCCGAGTCGGCCTGCCACTCGCCCATCGCGTCGTTGTAGGTGGTCACGCACGCGTTGCGCAGCTCGAGATCATCGATCTCCAGAAAGCGGGCCGAGGCGAAGCCGGAGATGTTGGGATACACGATCTGCGCGTACAGCCCCAGCCGCTCCATCAGCTCCAGCCGCGCCGGCACTTCGTAGGCGGCAGCGTCGAGGCGGTCGAAGTCGTGCACGCCGAGGATGCCGAGCACCTTGTCGCCGCTGCTTTCGACCACCGACAGACCGACCGGCCCGAGAGGCACGTCGCCGTCGACGAACCACATATGCTCGCCGTCCACCTTGCGCAGCTGCGGCATACGGTCGCGCAGCGCCGCCGGCGCGCGCGAGGTCCACAGGTCGGGCGGCTCGGTGACGTGCGAATCGCAGTCGATCACGTTGATGCCCTGAATCGCGTTGAGCATCGGGCTCTCGTGGACGGTCGGATTGGCGCTGGCCATAACTTCCTCCTGCGTGATAACGGTCGCGCTGTGGCGCGAGAGTAGCAATTTCGCGCCGCGTGCGCCGTCTATCTTGCATGCGTCGGCAGATGATGGGCGACGCCAGGAGGCTGATCATGGGAGCGCTCGACGGCAAGGTGGCGCTGATCACCGGGGCCGCCTCGGGGATCGGGCTGGCGACGGCGCAACTCTTCGCCAACGAGGGCGCGCAGGTCGCGATGTTCGATCGCAACGCCGATCTGGTCAACGAGACCGCGCGCTCGATCGGATCGAGCGCGCTGGCGATATCCGGCGACGTGACCAGCGAGGACGATGCGGCCGGAATGGTCGCCTCGTGCATCGAACGCTTTAGCCGCCTCGACATCGGTTTCAACAACGCGGGCATCGCCCGCACGGCGGCGATTCACGACCATCCGCTGGAGGACTTCCAGCGCGTCGTCGACGTCTGCCTGACCGGCGTATTCCTCTGTCTCAAGCATCAATCCAGACAGCTGATCGAGCAGGGCGAGGGCGGTTCGCTGATCAACACCGCCAGCATCAACGCGACCCAAGCCTCCAAGGGGTTGAGCGCGTATTGCTCGGCCAAAGCCGGCGTGGCGATGCTGACCAGGGTTTCCGCGCTGGAGCTGGGCGAGCACGGCATTCGCGTCAACGCGATCGGGCCCGGCCACACCAGGACACCGCTGACCGCGCGGGCGCGCGACCTGGCCGGGTTCGACGAGGCGATGATCGGCGCGACACCGCTGGGCCGGCTCGGCGAGCCGGAGGACATCGCGCAGATGGCGCTGTATCTGGGCAGCGACGCGAGCCCGTGGGTCTCGGGTCAGCTGTTCTACGTGGATGGCGGCATCACGGTCAACGCGTTGCCGCCCGGGTTCAGCCTGTTGGAATCTCGGTCGGAGACCACCGCATAGCGTCTGACCGGACTGATCAGACCGGAAACGACAGGAGCGAAGCATGGGACTGCTGGACGGTAAGGCGGCGCTGATCACGGGCGGCGCGTCGGGCATTGGTCTGGCGGCGGCGCAACGCTTCGTCGAGGAGGGGGCGCGGGTCGCGCTCGCCGACCGCAACGCCGACGGCGCAGCGGAAGCGGCGCGCGAACTCGGCCCCGAAGCGATCGCGGTCCCCGCCGACGTGACCAACGAAGACGACGTCGCCCGCATGGTGACATCCTGCGTGGATCGGTTCGGCAGGCTCGACATCGCCTTCAACAACGCCGGCATCGGCGGCTTCTCGCCGATCCAGGATTACCCGCTCGCTCAGTTCCAGCAGGTCATCGACGTCTGCCTGACCGGCGTCTTCCTCTGCATCAAGCACGAGTCGAAGCAGCTGATCGAACAGGGCGCGGGCGGCTCGATCATCAACACGGCATCGCTGAACAGCATCCAGGCGACCGAAGGTCTGTCGGCCTACTGCTCGGCCAAAGCCGGCGTGGCGATGCTGACCAAGGTCTCGGCGCTCGAGCTCGGCCGCTACGGCATTCGGGTCAACAGCATCGGGCCCGGCCTGATCCGAACACCGCTCACGCAGGGACTGCGCGATATGCCGGAGCTGGAGGAGGCGTTCGTGCGCGAGGCGCCGCTGGGGCGCATTGGCGATCCCGAAGACGTGGCCCAGCTGGCGCTCTGGCTCGCCTCGGACGCGTCGTCGTTGATGACCGGCCAAACGGTGCAGCTCAACGGCGGCGCCGACATCAACAAGTACCCGCCGCTGTTCGAGTTCTTCGGCCAACGGCAGATCTAGCGGCGCCCGCCCAGGCGCGCAGGCAACGACCGGGAGGCGAAGACCATGCGAGAGTTCGCAGGCAGGACGGCGGTCGTCACCGGAGCGGCGAGCGGAATGGGGCTCGCCTTCGCCCGCCGCTTCGCGGCCGAGGGTATGAACGTCGTGCTGGCCGACATCGAGGAGGACGCGCTCCAGGCTCAGGTCTTCCAGCTGCAACGCGAAGAGCGCAGCGCGCTCGGCGTGGCGGTCAACACGATGCGCCGTGAGACGCTGGAGGATTTGCGCGACCAGACGATCGACCGGTTCGGCAATATCCACATCCTCGTCAACAACGCCGGCGTCGCGGGCGGAGAAGACGCCGGTGTGCGCCCCGACGGCAGCGTGCGCGGCTCCTGGGAGGTAGCGGACGCGACCTGGGACTGGATCATGGGCGTCAACTTCTGGGGCGTGCTCTACGGCATCCAGGTATTCGTGCCGCACATGCTCGAACACGGCGAGGAGGGGCACATCGTCAACACCGCGTCGCTGGCCGGCCTGATGCCCGGCGGCGGCGCCTACAGCGTCTCCAAGCACGGCGTGCTGACGCTGACCGAAGGCCTCTACCAGCAATTCCAGGCGATGGGCGCCAGGCTCAGCGCCTCGGTGCTCTGCCCCGGCTTCGTCAATACCAACATCGGTCACGCCGAGCGAAACAAGCCTGAAGAGTTCGGCGGCGCGGCGGAGCGGACGGCGGAACAGGATCAGGCGATCGCGCTGATGCTGGGCGGCGGAATGGATCCCGGGCAGGTCGCCGAGATCGTCTTCGACTCGATCGTCGAGCAACGCTGCTACATCCTGCCGCATCCGGCCTGGGACGATGTCGTGCGCGGCCGCGTCGAGCAGATCCTGGCGAGGGGCGCGCCGATCTCGGTCGACATGCAGGAGATGCTGCGCCGCCGCGCGGCGGGCGAGCAGGTCTAGCGCCTGCTCGTAGACTGCCGTCACAACCGTCCGCCGACGCCGTTCGGCGAGAGCGGAACGATGCAGGGAGAGCCATCATGCGGGACTTCGCAGGCAAAACAGCGGTCGTGACTGGGGCCGCCAGCGGCTTGGGCTACGCCTTCGCCGAGCGCTTCGCCGCCGAGGGCATGAACGTCGTGCTCGCCGATATCGAGACCGACGCGCTGAACGCCGCCGTCACTCGTCTCGAGCAACAGGAGCGCAGCGTCCTCGGCGTCGAGGTCAACACGATGCGGCGCGAGACCCTGGAACGTCTGCGCGACCAGGCGACCGAGCGCTACGGCGCGATTCACGTGCTGTGCAACAACGCCGGCGTGACCTCGCGCGAAGACGGCGGACTGGGCGCCGGCGCCGGCTCTCTGCCGGTCTGGGAAGTGCCGGACTCAACCTGGGACTGGGTGATGGGCGTCAACTTCTGGGGCGTGCTCTACGGCCTGCAGGTATTCGTACCGCACATGCTCGAACACGGCGAACCGGGCCACATCGTCAATACGGCGTCTGTGGCGGGGCTAATCCCGGGCGCATCCGCCTACAGCGTGTCCAAGCACGGCGTGCTGACGCTGACCGAAGGATTATGGCACCACCTGCGCGCCGTCGGCTCGGACATCTCCGCGTCGGTGCTGTGCCCCGGCTTCGTCAACACGCAGATCGTCGAAGCCGAGCGCAATCGCCCCAGCGAGTTCGGCGAGCAGATTGCATCGACGGCGGAGCAGCGAGCGATGTCGCAGGTGGTGTTGGGCGGCGGCATGGACCCGGCCGATGTGGCGGAACTGGTCTGGCAGGCGATGGTCGACGATCGGCTCTACATCCTGCCGCATCCGGGTTGGCGCGACGTGATTCGCGGCCGGATCGAGTCAGTACTGGACGGCCAGCAGCCAGTCGAGGTCGACTTCGAGAAGATGATCGCGCGCCGGGCGCAGGGCGAGCTGGTCTGACCAGTCTGATCGGCTGCTCGCCGACTACTCGCTGTCCTCGCCGCCGCCTGCGGCGAGCTGGGCGGCGAACTCCTTGCGGCCGCTCCGCTCTTTCTCGGTCTGGGCGAGCACGGTCTCGGGGATCCAGAAGGGCAGCTGCCGGTCGTCGCGCGACGGGGCGAGCAGATCGTCCAGGTCCATGACCAGCTCGCGGCGGTCGTACTTGGTCTGCTCGTGGCCCTCCCAGAGGGGCAGCATGGCGATCGCGTCGAACGGACAGACCTCGACGCAGATATTGCAGCGCATGCAGCGGCCGAAGTCAATGTAGAAATCCTTGATCACCGACTTGTGGTTGCTCTTGCCGGCGGCGTTGGCGGGGTTTTTCATCAGCGTGGTCGACATACAGTCGACCGGGCAGGCGGCGGCGCACTTGCCGCAGCCGGTGCAGTTGGGCTCCTCGAGCTGGTGATTCCAGATCAGGTAGGGAAACGTGCGGGCGCGCTTGGGCAGCTGCTTTTTCTCATAGGGGTAATGCACCGTGACCGGCCCGCGGCTCAGCACCTGCGCGCCCCGACCAATGACCTTGAACACACCGCGCATGACCCGCTCCCTTGCAGCGTTACCGACTCAGGATAGCGCACGCGGTCGGGCGTCGGCGTCGATTGCCGTCACCAGCATCAGCGCATAGCAATCGCGACGATGAACAGCGCTCCGACGACACGCGCAATCCGATATCGTGTCTGCATCTGCGCACCCGTGCGCGTCCGAAGGAGATGCTGCGATGCCCGCCCCGCTTGAAGGAATCCGAGTAGTCGATTTCACCCGCTACCAGAATGGCCCGCACGCGACCGCGATGCTGGCCGATATGGGCGCCGACGTGCTCAAGATCGAGATGCCGGGCAACGGCGACCCCGGCCGGCAGCTGGGCGTCGGCGCCGACGGTTTTTGCTCCTATTTCGAGGCGCTCAACCGCGGCAAGCGCTCGATGACGCTCGACCTCCGCGCCGACGGCGCGATCGAGATCGTGCACAGGCTGATCCGAAACGCCGATGTGCTGGCCGAGAACTTTCGTCCCGGTTACCTCGACTCGATCGGGCTCGGCTACGACGACCTCAGGGATGTCAACCCGCAGCTGATATACGCCACCAACTCGGGCTTCGGCCCGGAGGGCGAGTGGGCGCGGCGCGGTTCCTTCGACGTGGTTGCGCAGGGCATGTCGGGCGCGATGGTCGCGTTGGGCGGCGGACCGGGCCAACGTCCGATGACCGCGCCCTGGGGCCTGGCCGATCAGACCGGTTCGCTGCTCTTCGCCTACGGCATCGTGACCGCGCTGTTCGCGCGGGCGCAGCACGGCGTGGGGCAGAAGATCGATGTCTCCCAGCTCGGCGCCATGCTGACCCTGCAGGCGCTCTCGGTGCAGGCCTTTCTGCACAGCGGCTCGCAGCCGGTACTGAAGCCGGGACGCTCATTCTCCGCCACCTTCAGCTGGTACCAGGCCAGCGACGGCGAGTGGTTCACGATGGGCATGCTCGACCCAAAGAGTTGGGCGCCGCTCTGCCAGGCGATGGAGCGGGAAGACCTGATCGAGGACGCCCGCACCATCGACCCCTTCGCGCGCCGCGACAACGAAGAGTGGCTGCGCGCCGAACTCGAGAGCATCTTCCGGACGCGCACGCGCGACGAGTGGCTCTCGCGCCTGATCGCGGCGCGCGTTCCCTGCGGGCCCGTCTACGACTACCAGCAGGTGGCTGAAGACGAGCATTTCTGGCTCAACGGTTATCTGCAGCAGCCCCCGCATCCGCAGTTCGAGGATCACAAGGTCGTCGGCATCCCGGTCAGTTTCAGCGAAACCAGGACCAACGTGCACTCGTCGGCCCCGGAGCTCGGCCAGGACACCGAGCTCGAACTGCTCAATCTGGGTTACGACTGGGCGGACATCGAACGGCTGCACGACTCCGGCATCACCGCGGTCAGGCAGCACGGCGCAGCGGCGGCCGGCGACTAGGCGTCCAACACGTCCAAGAGACGCGGCAGCGCCGAGTCCCAGGCGCCTGACGCCTCCGCCAGAGGCAGATCGACCGCGGCCAGGCGGATCCGATCTCCGCCGACCGCGCCGAGCCTCGCCGCGGGAACATTGCTGTGGCGCGCGATGCGCTGCAGCTCGTCCGCATTCGCGGACGACAGACTCACAACCGCGCGAGCGCCGGCTTCGCCGAACAGGAATGCGTCCAGGCGGCCGGTCGCAACGAGGTCGACGGTCGCGCCGATCCCGCCGGCGATGGCCGACTCGCAGATCGCCACCGCAAGACCGCCGTCCGAGCAATCGTGCGCGGACTTGATGATGCCGGTTTCCGCCGCTTCGACCAGAACATCGACCAGCGCCGACTCAGCTTGTAGATCGACCGCGATCGGTCCCGCCGATTTGTCATGCAGGAACGCCAGATACTCGCCGCCGCCCAGCGATGACGCCGGCTGTTCGGGTCCGTCGCCCAGCAGCCAGATTTCGTCGCCCTGATCGCGAAACGCCATGCGCACGGCGCGCGTTACATCGGCGATCACGCCCAGCATGCCGACCACCGGCGTCGGCGTAACCGGACCGTCCTCGGACTCGTTGTAGAGGCTGGCGTTGCCGGAGACGACGGGCGTGCCGAAGGCGCGGCAGGCGTCGGCCATGCCGCGAATCGACTCGCGAAGCTGGTGGTAAACGGTCGGGCGCTCGGGGTTGGCGAAGTTGAGGCAATCGGTCACGGCCGCGGGGCGCGCGCCGCTACAGGCGATGTTGCGCGCCGCCTCGGCGACCGCCCGCGCCGCACCGACGTAGGGATCCAACTCGCCCGCCCGGCCAGGACCGTCGGTGCAGACCGCCAACCCCTGCGTCAGCCCGCGAATTCGCAGCACGGCGGCATCCGATCCCGGCGCGACGATGGTTCGGGTACCCACCATGTGGTCGTACTGTCGATAAACCCAGCGCTTCGAGGCGATATTCGGCGAGGCGAGCAGCCGCAGCAGCGCCGCGTTCGCCTCGGCGGGATCGAGATCGGGGAGCGAGGCTGGATCCCAGGACGCGCGCGCGGCGGCGTCTGCGTTCGGCGCCGCGTCCGGCGTGTACGCCGGCGGACTGGTCAGCAGCGACACCGGGGTCGCCGCGACCTCTGCCTCGCCGTCGAAGATCCGGGCGATGCCGTCATCCGTCACCTCACCGATCACCTCGGCGTGCAGCTCCCAGTGCGCGAACCAGTCCTGCACATCCCGGACATGGCTCGGCTTGACGGCGGCGATCATCCGCTCCTGAGATTCGGACAGCACCACGTCGTACGGCGACATTCCGGATTCGCGTCGAGGCACGCGGCGGGTCTGAATGCGGATACCGGCGTTGGCGCGTTCAGCCATCTCGACGGTCGCCGAGGTGATGCCGGCGGCACCGCAATCCTGCAGGCCTTCCAGCCAGTCGCCGTGCTCACGCACCAACCCCACGCACGCGTCCATCAACGACTTCTCGAGGAACGGATTACCAACCTGCACGGCCGGACGCCGTTCCGACGACGATTCGTCCAGCTCGACCGAGGCGAACGTCGCGCCGTGCAGACCGTCGCGCCCGGTGTCCGCGCCGACGATCATCAGCTGCGTACCGGGCGGTCCGGCGGTGGCGGAAACAAGCGACCCGCGCGGCGCGATCCCCAGGCACATCGCGTTGACCAGCGGATTGCCGCTGTAGGACTCGCCGATCACCAGCTCGCCGCCCACAGTCGGGATGCCCAGACAGTTGCCGTAGCCGCCAATCCCGGCGACGACGCCGATGCACAGCCGTCGATTCCGCCGATCGTGCAGAGGGCCGAAACGCAGCGAGTCGAGCAGCGCGATCGGTTGCGCGCCCATCGCGAAGATGTCGCGCACGATGCCGCCGACTCCGGTGGCGGCACCCTCATACGGCTCGATGGCCGAGGGGTGATTGTGCGACTCGATCTTCATCACCGCGACCCAGCCGTCGCCAATATCGATCGCGCCGGCGTTTTCGTCGCCGAGCCTGGTCAGAATGCGCTCGTCCTCGGTCGGGAAGTGATGAAACAGCGGCCGCGAGTGCTTGTAACCGCAATGCTCGCTCCAGAGCGCGCCGATCATGCCCAGTTCCACGTCCGACGGCGCTCGGCCGAGCATCTGGCAGGCGCGCGCGTACTCGTCGCGGCTCAGCGCGATCTGCGACAGGATGCCGTCGTCGATCTCGGCCGGGGCGGCGTCGGCGGGCGGTGGATAGCTGCTCACGCTAGCCCCACCGCTCGATCATCGATCGCCAGATGTAGCGCCCGTCGGTCCCGCCGAGCAGCGCGTCGGACGCGCGTTCGGGATGCGGCATCATGCCCAGCACATTGCCCGCCCGGTTGGTAATCCCGGCGATGCCGCGCAGCGATCCGTTGGGATTCTCGCCGTGATAGCGGAACAGGATGCGGCCGTCGTCCTCCAGCTCATCGAGCACATCCGCGTCGGCGAAGTACTGCCCCTCTCCGTGCGAGATCGGCAGCTGGACGATCTGTCCGGGCTGGCAGGCGCAGGTGAAGCCCGTATCGGCGCGCTCGACCGTCAGCGCCTGCGGTTGACAGCGAAACTGCAGCGACGCATTGCGCAGCAGCGCGCCCGGGAGCAACCCGGCCTCGCAAAGAATCTGAAACCCATTGCAGGAACCGAAGACCGGTTTACCTGTCGACGCGAAGCGTTCCAGCGCTGACATCACGGGCGAGAACCGCGCGATCGCCCCGCAGCGCAAGTGGTCGCCGTATGAGAATCCACCCGGCAGGATCACGGCGTCGTAGCCGTCGAGCGCTGACTCGCGGTGCCACACCCGCTCGGCGGTCTGCCCCAGGTCCTCCAGCGCGTAGACGCAGTCCCAGTCGCTCCAGGTGCCGGGAAACACAAGCACGGCGAAACGCATACTTCGATGTTATCGGCAGCGCCCGCTAGGGCCAGCGCGCCGAAGCACGCGGAACTAGCGCGCCGGCTCGGCCGACGATTGCTCCCGAGGCGCCGCGCGGAGTTCGTCCTCGGCCGCGGGCGGATACTCGATCCGCTGATGGTGCACGCCGGCGAGAGTTTGCTTGAAACTGGCGGAAATGATGCGCAGCTCGTTGAGCGTCAGATCACAGTGATCGAGCTGGCGCTCGCGCAACCGCTCGTCGAAGACGCCATCGACCAGCGCGCCGATCCGCGCCGCCTCGTGCTCACCGCTGGCGCGCACCACCGCCTCGCAGCTGTCCGCCAGCATCACGATCGCCGTCTCGCGCGACTGCGGCGGCGGGCCGGGATAGGTGTAGTCGCGCACATCGACGCGCGGATCGGACATCGCCGCCTTGCGGTAGAAAAACGCCACTCGCCGCGAGCCGTGGTGCTCGAGGATGAAATCCCGTATGCGCGGCGGCAGGTGATCGCGCCTCGCCAGCTCGTCGCCGCCGCTGACGTGCGAGATGATGATCTGCGCGCTTTCGCTCGGCTTCAGTTCGTCGTGCGGATTGGTCGCGTCCTGGTTCTCGATGAACATCGCCGGCCGCTGCAGCTTGCCGATGTCGTGGTAGTAGGCGCCGACGCGCACCAGCAGCGGATCCGCGCCGATCAGCGCGGCCGCCCGCTCGGCCAGCGTGGCGACGAGGAGCGAATGATGGAATGTGCCTGGCGTCTCTTCCTGCAGACGCCGCAGAAGTGGTCGTTGCAGTTGCGCGAGCTCCAGCAGCCGCATCGGCGTCGTGATGCCAAACAATGCGCCGAGCAGCGAGAACGCGCCAATCGTAATCACTGACACGAGCGCGGCCGTCGCCAACGCCGCTAGCGCGAGCCAACCGAACTGATCGGCCTCCCGAGCCGGATCGAACAACAGGATCGCCGCGCCGACCAGAACACCCGACAGCCCGGCCGCGATCCCGGCCAATCCGTACTGCGCCAGCGCCTGCGCGCGGCTGGCGGCGAAGACGCCGCCCAGCGAACTGGCCAGGAAAAACGCGAGCGGCCGCAACGCCGACGCCCCAGCGGGCGACGCGCCGTAATCGGGCAGGACGATGGCGGCGAGACCGGCCATCACCGAAATCAGCACGCCGGTCGTTACGCCCAGCCCGGTGCTCAGCAGAGCGGCGACCAGCACCGGGCCGGCCGCGAGCGGCAGCATCAGGTCGAGCGATTCGTACGCCCCGCCCGGCAGCGCGAACTCGAACCAGAGCCTCGCAGCCAGAATCGAGAGCAGGATCAACAGCGCCAGCAGCAGCAATCGTCTGTCGCTGGCCGCCTCCGCCGGCCGCCAGAACATGAGAAACACGGCAAACGCGGCCGACCCGCTGATCGCCACGATCACCATGGCGCCGAGCGACGCCAGTTCGATACCGGCCGAGCGAGGCGTCAGATGATTCAGCGCCTCCGCCGCAGCGGCGTCGACCACACCGCCCCTGGCGACGATCAGTTCGCCTGCCCCAACCGTCGTGGTCACCTCCGCCACTGCGCGCGCGACGCGGTCGCGCTGCGCCTCGGTCAACGAGGCCGACTCGGCCATCGTGGGACGCAGATAAGCGGCGACCAGTGAGGAAATCAGCGCGGTTTCCGTCAGCGAGAGGTCCGGATCGACGCGGTCGTGCAGCGTCAACCGCACCGCGTCGAGATCGTCCTCGTACAGGCGCTCGAGCAAGAGCGCGTCGAGCACTGCCGGCGAGAGACGGCGGATGCTATTGAACAGCGGGTCGGACACCGCGAGCAGGAATGCTTCGTCCCGCTGGGCGATTCGGGAACCGGGGACTCGGGCTGGCTGCCGCTCGTCGTCCGCATCGGATGCCGCCGCGGTTGACTCGTTCTCGGTGACGATCGGAGCCGTTCGCGCCGCGCGCTCAAGCGCCACGGCCTCGAGATAGAGCCGCAACCCTTCCAGTTGCGCCGGGCGAACGTCCGGGTTGAAAGCGAACTGAGGCTCGACCGCCGCCCGCGCCTCGTCCCGCGCTGCGGCGGTTAACGAGGCGCTGACGAACGTGGCCGTCTCTTCGGCGGTGATGTCCCGCTCGGCGACGGCGCCCGGCGCGGGAAACTGCTCGGCGGGGCGAATCGGCGTCAACGCCAGCGCGATCCCCACCGCCAGCGCAACCCCGAACACGCCCAACCGCCAGGGGGTGAAATACGTCTCCTGGCGTATATGGCGCATCACTGAAGCATCGGCACAGGATCACCGCCCCTCGGAACGGGAACCGCGGTCCCGGACACTGCCATCGCCAGCATACAGACGCCGTTACGTCACCTACAAACGATCAGGCGGTGGCGATGATGATACGGCTCGGCGCGCTGATGCGCGTTCGGGCTGCGCGGGCTAGTCGCCCAGCAACTCGCCGACGACCGCGTTGACGAGCGATCCGTCAGCCTCGCCGCGCAGCTCCCGCATCAGCATGCCCATCACCTTGCCGCGATCCCCGGCGCCCGACGCACCGACCTGCTCGATGACGGCTCGCGCTTTCGCCTCGATCTGCTCGCGCGAAAGTTGAGCCGGCAGATATTGCTCGATGATCGTGATTTCCAGCGCCTCGCGCTCAGCCAGATCCTCACGCCCGCCCCGGCGAAACTGCTCGATCGATTCACGCCGCTGTTTTACCTGGCGCTGCAAAATCGCCAGAATATCCGCTTCGGGCAACTCGGCGCCGCGCTTGTCGATCTCTGCGTTCTTGATCGCCGCCTCGAGCATGCGGATCGTGTCGCGGCGCGGCGCGTCCTTGGCCCGCATCGCGTCGCGCAAATCTGAACGGAGACGATCCCGAACGCCTGACATGATGTGCCACGCTTCAGCCGCGCCCAGGCGCGGTATCCGTCGGCAGTTCTGGAACTGACTCCGGTTAGTCGGCCGACGGCAGCACCTTGGGCTGCATCAGCTCCATCTCACGGTCGTCGACCTTGAGGTCGCATTCGCCCGGCTTGATGCAGAGCACCTCGATGCCCGACTCTTCATCCCGGTATCGCTTACCCAGCTGGACCGCCATGCTCGTTTCCCCTCAACTCACTCGTCGTCGGACGTGGATTCGGCGCTACTTCTTCTCCTCGAGCGGCGTGTCGCCGCACTTGAGCTCCGCCTCGCCGCCGCGCGTGACGATGAACTCCGCGCCGCAACTCGGGCAGAAGTAGCGCTTGCCGGTTTGTGCTGCTGCCATCTGGATCTCTCCCTTCCCTGCGACCTGATTGACAGGGAACCATACCGCTGCATACGAATTGCATGTCAGCGTACCAATGACCATCGATTCGATCAGCGCCGGTCACCTCGAGCCGCCACCGCGCCGAGCGCGAGTTATGACGACTCGCCGTGCGCGCCGAGCCAGCTCGACAGGTCGGCGGAGATCTGGCCGCAGGTGTTGGATGTCACCTGGGTCGCGGGAATGGTGATCGGCAGGCCGGCGGCGAAGCGCTCTTCCGCCCGCTCGAGGTTCTTGACCGCGGTGTGATAGTCCGTGGCGACCTTCAGCCAGGCGCGGTTCATGGCGACGTCCCGCTCGACGTTCGTCGCGGCGTCCAGCGTTTCCTGCGCAGCGGCGACCGCGTCGGCGTCGGTCGATGTGCGCACGGTAACCGCCGCCGTGACGAGCTTCTGATAGGCGCGATCGTAGACGGCCAGCGCGTCCTGGGCCGCTTCGAGCGCGTCTGTGTCCTCGGCCGCCTCTGCCGCGGCCGCTGCGGCGCGCAGAAGCTCGAGTTCGGTGTCGGCAGCCTCGGTGCGCGCAACCGCGCCCTCAGCCGCCGCAATGTCGGCGAACCAGCCGGACGCCGCCAGCGTCGCCTCGGCGCCTTTCAGCGCGGTCTTCAGGTTCTCGATCGACAGCTCGTCCTCGTGGATCGCGTGCTCCAGCGCCTTCTCCCAGCCGCCACCGGCGTCGGTCGTGATCAGGGTGACCAGGTTGTCGATCTTGAAGCCGTCGAGCGATCCGCCCTGATCCAGGCTCCAGGGCGGCATCGCCGTCCCGTTGCGGCCGCAGCTGATCGTGTACCGGTAATCGTTCTGCAGCTCATCCAGCTGACCCTGGTTATCGGTCAGGAAGGCGTAGGTGTTGTTGGGCGTGTTCAGAGCCGGCCCCGCCAGAGATGAATTGGACTCGGTGCCGCGACCGTCGTTGCCGTGGCACTCACGGCAGTTGCGGGCGAAGAGGAACGCCGCGCGCTCGGCGTCCTTGGTCAGAATCTCCGAGCGCGCCTCGGTTCTGCGGCCGTTGTCGAACCACACGTACGCGCCCAACGAGGCCACGGCAATCACCAACAGGAGCACCATGGCGAGAATCTGCTTCTCGGTGTTCTGTCCGCTCATCGCCCTCTAACCCTCATCTGTTGGTCCCTCGGATCGCCCAAGCCTGAGGTGAACGGTTGCTCGCCGGCCCCGGTCGGAGGCGCGGAGACGAGGCTATCCGTACGACACCGTGCGCTGGGGATTATCCTCGCCGCCCTTTTTGATGCTGCCGGTGTTGACCGTCAGCGAGCCGTCGCTGTTGACGGTGACATCCATCGTGTCCATCGGGCGCGGAGCCGGCCCGAAGACGCGAATACCGCTCTTGGCGTAGGTCGAGCCGTGGCAGGGGCAGCGGAACCAGCCGGTGACACCCTCGAAGGGGAACCCGGGCCGCCAGGGAATCGTGCAGCCCAGATGCGGACACTTCCACCACAGAGCCAGCAGCCCTTCATCGCCCTCTTGCCCGAAGCCCGCGTGCGTGCCCTCGCCTGCGCGGAGATGCGTCAGGTAGAACTTGCCCGTGGGCACCGGCGCCGGGTCTTCGCCGGGCGACGGCACGGTCGACGCGGAGACGGTGATGCGGCCGCCGAACCCGGTCACGCCGCGCGGCCAGAAGTTGGACAGGAACGCCCCCAGCCCGCCGGTCAAACCGAAGCTGAAGAAGCCCCAGAAGGAAACGCGTAAGAGCTGACGCCGAGTGACCTGCCCCTGCCGCGCGCGGCGGCGCTGGGCGCGGGTGACCATCGCCCGCGCACCTTCGCCGCTCTGGACGACGCCTGCCCGCGACTCGGCGCGCAGGTGCGGCGCGCGCTGCGGACGCGAGCCGCCCGACGGTTCGGCAGCCGCCGGCAGCCGCCGCTGTCGACCGCCTTCTCCCGTGGATTGGTCGTTGCCGTTCGCCACCGATTACTCCTCCAGCACCACAATGTCCCAGGGCGGCTTGAGGTCCTGCCCCTGGCCGCGGAAGGCGGTACCGACGATCGTCGTCGTCAGATAGACGCCGATAAACGCCGAGAAAATCAGCAACGCGATGTCGCGGCGGGTGTGAATCCAGCCCAGCGCCTTGCAGAACAGCACGAACAGGATTGGCAAGCCGACCATCGTCGCCACGGGCACGATCTGCTGCGAGAGGAACGACGGGAAGTTGAGATTCAACAGCCAGGGATCCGTCGTGGTACCCGGTATGCCGAGCGGGATCGCCCGCCAGTCCTCGAACATGGTGAACCCGCCGATCGAGAAGCCGAGCGAATCCCATGGGATGCCGGTATCCAGTCCGCGCAGGTTGCGGAACCAGTCCAAACCGCCGGGCCAAGTGAAATCGCTGTTCAGGCCCAGGCCGCGGATGATGTTCTCGGTCCAGATGACGTGCAGCGAGCCGTCATAGATAATCAGCAGGCAGGTGACCATGATCGAGGCGGTGAAACCGAAAATCGCCAGGCGCCCCGCGAATTTGGTGCCGAACCAGACGCCCTGCCCCTCGCTATCGCGGTCCCAGTAGGGAATCGCCGCCAGCAGGACCAAGGCGATCGTGGGCACGATCACGCCCGCCCAGGCCGGCTCCATGTGCAGCAGCAGCTCCTGCAGGTTGAGGAAGTACCACGGCGCCTTGGACGGATTCGGCGTGGTGTCGGGGTCGGCGCGGTTGAGCAACGGCGCGTTGACCATCGTCGACAGGACGAGCAGCGCGATCGAGAAGATCAACGCGGAAATGAACTCGATGAAGACGAGGTCGGGCCAAACGAGCACCTCGGCCTCGCGCTCGCGGCGCGGGCGGGTTCGGATTGCGGCAGCGGCGCGGCTGACCATCGAAACGTCCTCCCCCGCTACAGCGGCCGGGCGAGGCCGCCGTCACGGCGCACCCGCCAGAAGTGCACGGCCATGAAGATCGAGATCACCAACGGCAGCCCGATCACGTGCAGCGTGTAGAACCGAATCAGCGCGCTCGGCCCGACCGAGAAGCCGCCGAGCAGGAGGAACTTCGATTCGTCGCCCAACACCGGCGCCGAACCGACCATCGTCGTGCCGACGGTGATCGCCCAGAACGCGAGCTGATCCCAGGGCAGCAGATAGCCGGTGAAGGAGAGCAGCAGTGTGAGGATGAAGAGCACGACGCCGACGACCCAGTTGAACTCGCGCGGCGGCTTGTAGGCACCTGTGTAGAAGACGCGCATCATGTGCAGCAGCACGAGGATGATCATCGCGTGCGCCATCCAGCGGTGCATGTTGCGCAGCAGCTGGCCGAAGCGCACGTTGGCCTCGAGCGCCTGGATGTCCTGGTAGGCCCGCTCGATCGAGGGGACGTAGTAGAACATCAGCAGCACGCCGGTCACGGTCAGCCCCAGGAACATGAAGAAGGACAGCCCGCCCAGGCAGTAGGTGTGGGTGATCTTGACGTGCGTGCGGTGAATCCGCGTGGGGTGCAGGTGCAGGAAGACGTTGGTCGCCACGACCAGCATCTGGTTGCGCGGCGTGTTCGGGTAGCCGGTGCGGAAGATCGACTGCCAGACGTAGTTCTTGAAGATCAGGTCGTAGATCAGGTCGTTGAACGACTTGCGCGGCGCGCGCTCCAGGTTTGCCATGCTCGATTAGCGCTCCCACCAGCGGCCGAGGACCACCAGCGCGCCGAAGCAGAAGAGCATCGTCAGCCCCACCAGCGGCAGCTCCATGATCTCGGACCGGAAC
This sequence comes from Dehalococcoidia bacterium, assembly GCA_965205105.1. Classification (GTDB taxonomy): domain Bacteria; phylum Chloroflexota; class Dehalococcoidia; order Bin125; family Bin125; genus Bin125. The sequence continues at coordinate 2,241,012 of OZ242034.1, read as the reverse complement.
GGAATCGTCACCAGGGCTGCGGTCAGCAGGTCCACCAGCCACCTCTTCCACGGTTGCGCCGCGCATCCTCGGCGGCGCGTTCAGGAAATGTACGATCGCGCGGAAATGCGGTCAAGATCGGAGCCGCCATCGCCGCTTCCTCGACCGCGCGTTCCGGCAACGAACAGCCCTCCACTAGTTCGCTCGCTCGCTTGCCATTATCACCTTCCGACTTGGTACGCGCGAGTCCTGAGCGACAATCTCGCCGATCCGCGCCGCCTCTCCGATGGACGCGAGCACGTGAGACGCCTCGTCCGCAGCGACGACGACCGCCATGCCCAGCCCCATGTTGAAGACGCGGTACATTTCGCCCTCCGACAGCCCGCCACGCTCGGCGATCAGGTCGAAGATCGGCGGAGTGTTCCACAGGTTCGGGTCCAGACGCGCGCTGAGGCCCTCTGGCAGCGCCCGTTCGAGATTGCCCGCGATGCCGCCGCCGGTGATGTGCGCGATGCCCCTGACGGAATCCAGCACGCCGCGCAGCTGCTGCCAATAACAGCGGTGCGGACGCAGCAGCGCATCGGCCAGAGACTCGCCCAGCGACGGCTCGCGCGCCTCCAGCCGCGCGCGGCGCCGGGTCTGCGACCCGTCTTCCGGCCGCAGACCCAACACCGACCGCGCCAGCGAGTACCCGTTCGTGTGCAGCCCATTGCTGGGCAATCCGATCACGACGTCGCCCGGCGCGATGCGCTCGCCCGTGATCTCGCGCCCGCGCTCGACGACGCCGACGATCGTGCCGGCCAGGTCGAACTCGCCTCTGGGATAGAGGTCGGGCATGTCGGCGGTCTCACCGCCCAGCAGGGCGACGCCGTTCTCGCGGCAGGCTTCGGCGACGCCCGAGACGATGGCAACCTTGTCGTCCTCCGAAAGTTCGTGGGCGGCCAGATAGTCGAGGAAGAACAGCGGAGCCGCGCCGACGCAGAGGATGTCGTTGACGCAGTGGTTGACCAGGTCGCGCCCGACGCCGTCCAATCGTCCCGCCAGACTGGCGACCATCACCTTGGTGCCAACCCCATCGGTCGAGGCGGCCAGCACCGGCTGCGCGTAGCCGGACAGGTCGAAGAGCCCGCTGAAGCCGCCGACGCTGCCGAGCTGCTCCGCGCGGGCGGCGCGGCGGGCCAGCTGCGCGTAGCGGGGAGTCAGGCGATCGTTGGCGTCGACATCGACGCCGACGGCGGTGTACGCCGAAGCGGATGATTCGGGGTGCTGCTTGCGCTCGACCTGCGGCATCGCTCAGCGGCGCTCCAACGCCAAAGCGACCATCACCTCATCAGAGCGCGTCCCGTCGGGGCGCGCCCGGCTTGGGCGCATCCTGTCCGCTTGCGCCGCGCGATGAGCCCCGTTGCCGTTACGGACACCACGCCGGCCCGCGGATTCGGCCACGGGCGACGTGAGCGTTGGCGCCGGCAGCGTGTCGACCTCGAAGTCGGTCTGCACCGGGACGGGATACTCCCCGTTGAAGCAGGCGAGGCAGGTGGGCTTGCCCAGGTCCAGCGCCTTGCGCAGGCCGTCCAGACTCAGATAGCCCAACGAGTCGGCGCCCAGGTGGCAGCGAATCTCCTCGACCGAGTGCCGCGCTGCGATCAGCTCCTGACGGGTCGCCATGTCCACGCCGAAGTGGCACGGATGCCGAATCGGCGGGGCGGCGACGCGCAGGTGCACCTCGGCCGCGCCCGCGTCGCGCAACAGCTTGACAATGCGCGGCGTCGTCGTGCCGCGCACGATCGTGTCGTCGACGACCACGACGCGCCGTCCCTTCAGCACCGACGGCATCGGGTTGTACTTCAGGTGCGCGCCCAGGTCGCGCAACCGCTGATCGGGCGAGATGAATGTCCGACCGACATAGCGGTTCTTGACCAGACCTTCGGAGTAGGGAATCCCCGACTCGGAGGAGTAGCCGATGGCGTGCGCCGTGGCCGAGTCGGGCACGCCGATCACGACATCGGCGTCGGCCGGGCGCTCGCGCGCCAACTCGACGCCGAGCTGGGTGCGCGATTGCCAGGCCGCCTGTCCGTCGAGAACCGAGTCGGGGCGCGCGAAATAGATGTGCTCGAACACGCAGCCGGCGGGCTGGGCCGGCTCGACGGCCTGGTAGCTGCGCATCCCCTGCTCGTCGATCGTGATCAGCTCGCCCGGCCGCACGTCGCGCAGGAACTCCGCGCCAAGCTGATCGAGCGCGCAGGTTTCCGAGGCGACCACGTAGCGTCCGCCCACCCGACCGATGCAGAGCGGTCGGACGCCGTACGGATCGCGCGCGGCCATCAGACGGTTGGGCGTCAGCAGCACCAGCGAGTACGCGACCTCGATGTGGTGCATCAGCACGGTGAAGCGCGTTTGCCAACGCGCTTCGTCATCGATCTCGCCCTCGCCCTGGCGCAGCAGATACTTGGCCAGCACCTCGGTATCCGTCGACGTCTCAAAGCGCTCGCACGCCTCGGCCAACTCGGCGCGCACCTGCGCGGCGTTGACCACATTGCCGTTATGGGCGATTGCGACGGTCTCTCCGGTCAACGGATCATCGATCAGAATGGGCTGCGCGTTGCGGAAGCGGCTGGCGCCGGTGGTCGAGTAACGAGTGTGCCCGATCGCCGCGATGCCCTCGATCTCGGCCGCGCTCTGCTCATCGAAGACCTGGGCGACGAGCCCCATGCCGGTCTTGACCGTCAGACCGCGGCCGTCGGTGGTGCAGATGCCGGCGCTCTCCTGGCCGCGATGCTGCAGAGTGTGAATGCCGTAGAAAGTCTCAACCGCGACATCGACTTCGGGCGCCCAAATACCGAATACCCCGCACGCCTCGCGCGGTCGGTCGTCGTCTCTGGTTCCGGGCACGAACGGATGCGGTAGTACCGAAGCGGCTCCGGTTATCGGCTCTACCACGCGCTGCGCCTCGCGTTAGTGAACACGATTGGATCATCGATAGTAACGCAGATGGCGCTAAGGGGCAGGGTCCAAGGATGAGAGGCGGCGGTGCTCCACCATGAGACAGCGGTTCTCGACCGCGCGCAACCCCGCCTCGCGGGCGGCGAGCAGACCGTCGCGATTGACGATGCCCAGCTGCAGCCAGACGGCGCGGACGCCATGCTCGCGAGCCGCGACCGCCTCGGCGATCGGTTGGTTGGTATCGACTGAGCGCCGAAACACGTTGACGGTGTCGATCTGCAGATCCGGCAGCGACGCGCGGGCGTCCGCGAGCGAGGCGTACACCCGCTCGCCCAGAATCTCGACACCGGCGGCAGCGGGATTGATCGGAATAATGCGGTACCCGTGCCGCTGCATGTACGCGGTGACGCGGTAGGAATCGCGCTCCGGCCTGGGCGAAAGGCCGATCACCGCGATGGTCGACATATCCGCCAGCGCGGCCTCGACATCGGCGTCGATGCGCTCGTCCCACGTCGGTTGCCTGCGCGTTGGTTGCTGATCGGTCATCACAACTCCTGTCAGCGCCGCTACCAGATGGGCCCGCGGATCGGCGCCGCGGTGAGCGCGGCGAACGCCTCCGCGACCTCGAAGATCTGTTGCAGGCTCTGCTCTTCGTGCCGGCGGGCGGCCGAGACCGAGGCGAGCACATGCCGCGTACCGCTCTTCTTGACCAGCACCAGTTGCCACTGCGCGATCTGCTCGGCCGGGATCGCGCCGCCCGCGCGGGCGATCGCGCGGCTCTCGTCTTCGACCAGCAGCTCTCGAATTTTCCAGAACGGGATCAGCTCGTTGGTGCCGATGCCGAGTCCGAGGAAGCGCTGTTTCAGGGAGACGTTCCGCCCGCCCCGATCGGCGATGATGTTCGCCCCCAGCAGCGCGTAGACCAGCGAGAGGCCCGACAACGGCAGCAGCAGCACGGCGAAGAGCAACAGGACGCCCATCAACCAGAACGGCAGCGAGTCGACCGAGGTTGCGAGCAGCGCCAGCAGGCCGGCGGTCAGGGCGACGCCGAGCAGCGGCACGATCACGGCTGAGCGGGGCGGGCGGATCTCGATCCGATCGGGACGGATCGTCGCCACGCGGCGATGCAGATAGAGGGTGCGCGGCGCGAGCGGCTCGGCCTGCGCCTGGGGGCGTTCGAGACTGCGCTCGTCCGCGTCGTCGAGCGCTTCATCCAGCCCGGCCGGCGGCGATGATTGGGAAGCGTCGGTCGTCACACCGCCAGCCTACCAATGGTCCATGGGCGAACTCGGCGGCGGCTTTATGATCAGCGCATGGATCGGACGCGCCTGACCGGGCTGACGCTGATGATCGCCGCCGTTTGCCAGTCGCTCTGGTTCCTGCTCGGCGTGCGGCGGCGGAGTTACGCCGCCGTCGCGATCCCCGCCGCTGTAATCACGCTGACCGCCGCCGTGCTGCTGTTCTGGGTCGGTTGGACCACGTATGAGATCGAGGACGACCTCGAAGGCCTCAACTTCCGCCCCGAACCGCTCGACGACGTGTAGACGGCATATAGGCGCAAGCCAGGCTCATCAGGCTCAGTCCGCCCAACTCGGTCCGTCGATGCGTCGCAGATCATCCTGCGAGACAGTTGTCAGAAGCTCGCCGACCAGTGATCCGTCCGGCAGCGTCAGACCGGCGGCCAGATCGGCCAGCGGCCGCAGGACAAAGCTGCGCCGGGTCAGGTACGGATGCGGCACGGTCAGGCGAGGCTCATTGATTCGCTCGGCGCCGTAGAGCAGCACGTCGATATCGATCACGCGCGGGCCCCAACGCCGCCCGCGGACGCGGCCGATCTCACGCTCGATGGCCTGCGTCGCGTTCAGGAGATCGAGCGGCGGCAGCTCGGTCCGGCCGCGCGCGACCGCATTGAGAAAGGCAGGCTGATCGGTGACGCCCCAGGCCGCCGACTCGTAGAGCGACGAAACCTGCAGATCGTCGAGCACGGCGCGCAGTCGGTTGACGGCCATACGCATGTGCGCCAGACGATCGCCGAGATTCGCGCCCAGACCCAGGAAGACGCTGGTCACCGACGCACGATGTCATCGGCCATGCGAACCACGCGCGACATCTCGGCGACATCGTGGACGCGCACCAGGTCAGCGCCGTTGGCGATGGCGATGGTGGTGACGGCGGCCGAACCCTCCAGCCGCTGCTCGACGCCCCAGCCGAACTGCTCACCCGTCATCCGCTTGCGCGACATCCCCACCAGGATCGGGCGTCCTAGCACGCGCAACTCGGAGAGGCGGCGCAATATCTCGGCGTTTTCCCGCAGCTCCCAGCCGAAACCGAAACCTGGATCGAGGACCATGCGCCGCTCGGATACGCCATGCCGACAGCCGAGCGCCAGCGACGCGCGAGCGCCATCCAGGACGGCTCTGAGCGGATCGGCCGCAGCAGGCCGACCGCGCTGATTGTGCATCGCGATCACCCAGGCGTCGTGCCGGCCGGCGGCGGCGGCGAGCTCGGGATCGCCGCGCAGACCGTTGACGTCGTTGAGGATCGCCGCCCCGGCGGCGAAGGCGGCGCTCGCCACGCTCGGCGTGCGGGTATCGACCGAGAGCGGCGTGTCGGGCAGGCGGGCGGCGAGCCGCTCGATCACGGGGATCACACGCTCACGCTCGACCTCGGCCGAAACCGCTTCGAAACCCGGACGGGTCGATTGTCCGCCGATATCGATGATGTCCGCGCCCTCGCGCGCCAACGTTTCGCCCCGCGCGGCGGCGGCGGCGGTATCGAGCAACCCGTCGCCGGAGAACGAGTCGGGAGTGACATTGAGGATGCCGACGATCAGCGTGCGCGATCCCCAGACGAATTCGTCCAACCGCACTACAGCGATATCTCCCGAACCCTGGGGCGGCCCTCGACCTCGATCATCTCCAGCCGCTTCCGTTCCGCGCCGCCGCGGCCGATGACCAGTTCGATCTCGGTCGGAACGACGGTATCGGGATCAGCGCCCTCATCGATGCGCCAGGCGCGCACCGAGGGCGGCTCGTCGGCGAGCGAGACCAGCACCCAGTAGGGCCACTCAGCGGCGCCCTTGTGCAGCCGCGCGATGCGCAGATCGGTGGGCGACGGGCGCGCCTCGGAGGCGACATGCGAGTGATAGATGACGAGCCAATCGCCCTCGTCGATGGCGCGGTCCATGTGCATCACCTGCTGCGGCGGGATGTTGAACCGCCAGGGCGACGCTTCGTCATTGGTCGCCCGCCAGAGCGTCAGCGCGCCATCCGCCGCGCGGCCGATCACGCCGCAGCATTCGTTGGGCAGATCTTCGCGCGCGTGCGCGACCATCTCATCAATCAGCGCCTGGGGCAGCTCGAGCGTCATCAGCGTCATGGGTCGGTCGATTCCAGCACGGATGTAGAGAGGGCTGCAGGAACGCGGGCTTCGCGCCCGCGCGGGAACGGACGAGGCGCGGGGTGCGGGATATCCGCGCCCCAGACGTCCCAACCGTCGATCTCGGCGTCCCGCGCGAACAGCTCGATCCGGCATTGATCGGGGAACATCTCCTCGATCCTACGCCGAACCTCAGCTGGTTTGCGCGAGTGCGCCGCGCGGCGCTCGGAAACCAGTTGCCGTACGTTCCGCGCGCCGCGCGGCCTGGGAATCCGACCTCGCTTGAAGACGAGGCAGAGCTCGCACTGCGACATCGTGTAGAAGCCGGGATTGACCCGCTGTTTGTCCCAGACGAAAGCGACCGTGGCCCAGTCGAACCCCCAGGCCTTGCCCAGCTCGATGGCCTGATCGAGGTGCGGCGAGGTCGCCCAGAGGAACAACAACGAGTCATCGGCGACGATCGACGCGACATCGAGCCCCATCAGGTCGCGCAGCCGCACGGTCGGATAGTGGCGGATCGCGCCGCCCGAGTCGCCGCTGCCCGGCCCGGCGTGTTGGAGCTGACCCTTGTAGTCCCAAGGCGGATCGGCGTAGATGACGCCGTACCCGCCGTCGGGCGGCGCGGGCAGCGGTGGAAACAGCGCGCGGCAGTCCGGTCGCGTCATGCGTCCGTAGGCGGTTCGATCAGCGGCAGCAGCTTGTCGACCAACAGATCGACCTGGACGAGGTAGACCGCCACCGTATCTGCATCCCAGTAATCCTCGTAGAAATTACCGTGCAGCGACTCGGCCTGCGAGAACAGAAACTGGATCGCGCGGTCGCCGGTCTCGTCGACCAGGCGATTCGTGGCGCGCCACAGGTCGCGATGCCGCACGTGCTCGAGCTCTCGCGCCTCCGCGCAGGCCTTGACCAGCACCGCCGCCGCGCCCCAACCCTTTTCTGACGCCTGCACGAGGTCGCCCTCAGCCAGATGCTCGCGCGCCTTGCGCAAGCAGGAACTGCTCAAGTCGCTGTAGCGCCCGACCGCCCCGGTCACCATAATCCGCCTCCGCGTCTCAGCCTACTCCGGCGTCCAGTCGCGCAGCGGGCCGTCGTCGTGGCAGGCGCCGGGTTGGAGGGTCATTTGCAGGTAAGCGCGGCTGGCGCCGGGCGCGATGAGGTGGTCGAGCCAGTGGTCGCGCTCGGACTCCGGGATCAGCACGGCGAGATCTCCGAAGCGCAGATGGATCACCGTGTCGTCCTCGACGATGCCGAAGTCGATCACCGCCCAACCCGGCTGCATCAACCGACCGACGGTATCCGACCGCAAAATCCGCGCCCCGCGCTCGACGTAGCGGGCGAGCACGGAGGCGGAAAAGCGGACCGGCAACGCGTCTGCGTCGCCGGAGCTGATCGCCCGCGCGACGGTGCGCCTCCAGACCAGATCCGACTCGGGCATCAGGCCGACGGGTTCTCGATCGGGACGCCGACGACGGAGCCGTATTCGGTCCAGGAGCCGTCGTAGTTCGTGGTGTTGTCGATGCCCAGCAGGTAGCGCAGCGCGAACCAGCTGTGCGAGGAGCGCTCGCCGATGCGGCAGTAGGCGATCACGGGCTGGTCGCCGCTGATGCCCTGCGACCGATAGATCTCGCGGAGCTCGCCGGCCGACTTGAAGGCGCCGTCCTCGGCCACGGCGGTGGCCCAGGGGATGTTCGAGGCGCCGGGCACGTGGCCCTTGCGCTGGGCGGTCTCAGACAGGCCCGGCGGGGCCATGATCACGCCGTTGAATTCGTCGGGCGAGCGGACATCGACGAGCTGCCCGCCGGCCTCGACGTGCGCGAGCACATCGGGCAGTTTGGCGCGCAGCGTCTCGTTGCGCTCGGCCACGGTGATGGCGCCCGAGCGGGGCGCCGGCGGCTCGGTGGTCACCGCCCGACCCTCGGCCAACCATTTGACGCGGCCGCCGTTCATCAGCGCGGTATTGGTGACGCCGTACAACTCGAGCATCCACAGGGCGTAGGCGGCGAACCAGTTGTTGTTGTCGCCGAACAGGACGATCTGGGAGTCGTCGTTGGCGCCCGCGCCGCGCAGCAGATCGGTCACGACCTCCTGCGATGCCACGTCGCGCGAGACCTGATCCTGGAGTTGCGAGGTCCAGTTCCAGGCGACGGCGCCGGGCGGGTGCCCCTCGTCATAGGCGCTGGTGTCGACGTCGACCTCGATCAGGACGAGGTTCGGGTTGTCGAGGTTGTCGGCGACCCAGCCGGTCGAGACGAGCTTCTCGGGGTGTGCGTATTCAGCCATGTCGGTGTCCTTTCCGGGGACTGTGGGAACTCGTGGATTGCGCAGCGGCGTGGAACGGCAAATCGCTCACCACCAGAGCTTGCCTTCGATCTCTTCATCACCGGCGATATCGTCGTAGTCTCGATTCCAGAGGCCGGTCGAGAGGTACTTCCAGCCGCCGTCGGCCAGCAGGACGACGATGTTGCCGGCGTCGAGGCGCTCGGCGGCTCGCTGCGCGGCGCGCACCGCTGCGCCGCAGGAGATGCCGGCGAACACGCCTTCCTCCTCGAGCAGACACTTGACGACGGCGAACGAAGTGCGCGAATCGACCATGATGCGGGCGTCGAGCACGGACTCGTCGAGCACCGGCGGGATGTAGCCCTCCTCCAGCGAGCGCAGCCCCTGCACCAGATCGCCGGGATGCGGCGCGGCGGCGATGATCTTGATCTCCGGGTTCCGCTCCTTGAGGTACCGCCCGACGCCGGTCAGCGTGCCGCCGGTGCCAAGCCCGGCGACGAAATGGGTGATCTCGGGGCAGTCGCGGTAAATCTCCGGGCCGGTGGTTTCGTAGTGCGCGCCGGGGTTGGCGAGGTTTTCGTACTGCATCGGCATGAACACCGTGGGGTCGGCCTCGTACAGCTCCTTGGCCATCCGCACGGCGCCGTTTGAGCCGGTCTCGCCCGGCGAGAGCACGACCTCGGCCCCGAAGAACGAGAGCAGGTCGCGGCGCTCGACCGAGACCGATTCGGGCATCACGCAGCGCACCGGATGACCGCTCAGCCGACCGATCAGCGCGATCGCCAAGCCCGTGTTGCCCGATGTCGGCTCGAGGATGGTCTGACCGGGCTGGAGCGATCCGTCGGCGTGCGCCGCGTCGATCATCGCCCTGGCGATCCGGTCCTTGACCGAGCCGGTCGGGTTTTGCCCTTCCAGCTTGACCCAGATCGCGACATCGGGGTTGGGCGACATTCGCCGCAGCCTGACCAGCGGCGTGTCGCCGATCGTGTCGAGCAACGACTGGTAGCGGGTCGGCGCGGCGGCGATCATCAGGCTGAACCTCCCGCGAGCGCGGGCAAGATCGCGAGCACATCGCCGTCCGCCAGCTCGGTGTTCATCCCGTCGAGGAACCTGATGTCCTCGTCGTTGAGGTAGATGTTCACGAAGCGGCGCAGCTCGCCGTCTTCCAGCAGCTGGTTGCCGATGCCGGGGTAGGACGTTTCCAATCTGCTGAGCAGTTCGCCCACGCTGGCGGACTCGATCTGGACCTGCTTTTCGCCGTCGGTGAACTTTTGCAGCATCGACGGGACCCGAACTTCGACTGCCATGCGGTACTTCCTCTCGCTGACGTTGGGGAGCGCGCTAGTTCTCGTGGAACGGCGAGCCGCAGAACTCCTCGTAGTCGATCAGCTCGGTCACGGTGGGCGCGTCGCCGCAAAGCGGGCAACCTGGGTCGCGGCGGATCTTGACCGTGCGGAAGTCCATCGCCAGCGCGTCGTAGAGCAGCAGCCGATTCTTGAGCGGCTCGCCCTGCTCGAGCAGCACCTTGATCGCCTCGGTCGCCTGGATCGCGCCGACCGTGCCGGGCAGCACTCCAAGCACGCCGGCCTCGGAGCAGGAGGGCACCATCCCCGGCGGCGGCGGCGACGGATACAGACAGCGGTAGCAGCCTTCGCCCGGGAAGAACGTGGTGACCTGTCCCTCGAAGAGAAAGATCGAGCCGTCGACCAGGATCTTCTCCGCCAGGAAGGCCGCGTCGTTAACCAGGTATCGGGTGGCGAAGTTGTCGGCTCCGTTGATGATCACGTCGTACTCGGGGATGATCTCCATGGCGTTGTCGGAGGTCAGCGGCGAGGTGTGGGTGACCACGTTGATGTTTGGATTCATGTCGAGAATCCGGTCCTTGGCCGAGTCGACCTTCAGACGCCCGATATCCGAGGTGCCGTGAATGATCTGCCGCTGCAGGTTGGAGCGGTCGACGACGTCGAAGTCGACAATGCCGATCGTGCCAATGCCGGCCGCGGCAAGATAGACGAGCACAGGCGAACCCAGACCGCCGGCGCCCACGGCGAGCACCTTGCCGTCGATCAGCTTGCGCTGCCCCAGCGGGCCGACTTGATCCATGATCAGGTGCCGCGAGTAGCGCTCGACCATCTCGGGCGTCATCGCCGCGCCGGCCCCGCCGGCGAGCGCGGGAATCACCGCCAGCTCGTCGCCGTCGGCGACCGGCGTCTCGGCGCCTTGCAGCGACGTGATCTCGTGGTTGTTGACGTAGACGTTGACATGTTCGAGCAATTCCTGCTCGCTGTCGAACACCATCTCGCCGAAACCGGGAAAGCGCTGATCAAGATCGCGCAGCACACCGTTGACGTCGATCCCTTCGGCGTCCACGAAGGTGCGGTTGCCGGTGATCTTGCGGAACGGCGTCGGAATGTAAACCTTCACGCTCATGACGTGTCCTCTCAGCCTGCCTGTCTGTTCAGCTTGTCCGTCACGTGTCCGTCAGCTGCCGTCAGCTGTCCGAGAGCGGCATTGACAGATACCGCTCGCCCGTATCGCAGATGGTGGTCACGACTCGGCAACCGGGGCCGAGCCGCCTGGCGACGATACTCGCCGCATACACGTTCGCGCCCGATGAAATCCCGCACAAGATGCCCTCTTCGCGGGTGAGCCGCAGCATCATCTGCTCGGCGTCGCGATCAGAGACGCCGAGCACCTCGTCGTAGACCTCGCGGTTGAGCACGCCGGGCACGAATGACGCGCCGATGCCCTGGATCGCGTGGACCGAGAAGCGGCCGCCCTGCAGAACCGGCGAGCGCTCGGGTTCGACGGCGATCACCGCGAGTCCCGGTTGTCGTTCCCGCAATACCTCGCCGACGCCGGTGATCGTGCCGCCGGTGCCGACGCCGGTGACGAAGGCGTGCAGCCGCTCGCCGTCGACCAACTCGCGGCCCGCCAGCCCGGACCAGATTTCGAGCGCCGTGGTGCGTCGATGGATCTCGGGGTTGGAGGGATTCTGAAACTGCTGCGGCATGAAGTAGCCGTCGCCGGTCGCCAGCTCTTCGGCGGCGAAAACGGCGCCGGTCATGCCCTCGATCGCCGGAGTGAGCACGACCTCCGCGCCGAACCGCTCCAGCAGCCGGCGGCGCTCATGGGACATGTCCTCGGGCATGGTCAGAATCAGTCGATAGCCCTTGACCGCGGCCACCAGCGCCAGCCCGACGCCGGTGTTGCCCGATGTGGGCTCGACAATCACGTCGCCCGGTCGCAGCGCACCGGCGCATTCCGCGTCCTCGATCATCGACCTGGCGATCCGGTCCTTGACCGAGCCGCCGGGGTTGAGCGACTCCAGCTTGACGACGATTTCCGCCGCCCCGTCGGGTACGACGCGGCGCAGGGTCACCATCGGCGTACCGCCGATCAGATCGAGTACGGAATCTGCCAACTGCGGTCGGGTCAGGCTCACGTCGATGCCTTCTCGCCAGCGTTCGATCATTCGATCAGATGTGATAGCGCCCGCCGATGGGCGCGGTGAGCGAGGCGGATTCCGCGGCCAGATCGGCGATCGAGCGATCCGCCAGCACATCCAGAATGGCGGCGCGCACATCGTCCCAGAGGCGGACCTGCGCAGCCGCCCCGGTACAGCGCTCGGAGGCCCGTCCAGCCTGGGCGCCGCGCTTCAGGCAATCGGCCAGCGTCAACGGACCTTCCAGCGCCTCGACGACTCGGTCCAGCCGGATCTCGTCCGCCGGGCGCGCCAGCTGATGCCCGCCCTGCGCGCCGCGGGCGGACGAGATGAATCCCGCCGCCCGCAGCCGTCCCAGCACCTGGGCGGCCAGCGACCCGGGTATGCCCTGCCGTTCGGCGATCTCGGCCGATGTGATCGGCGCGCCCTGTCCGTGCTGGGCCAGGTCGACCAGGGCGCGGATCCCGTAATCGCTCGTCGACGACAGTTTCATCATCTGCGTAGCAGCCCGTCAGCACATTTGGCGGCATCCTGAACGATGCCGCTCGTCTTGACCAACTAATCTTGACCAAAATAGTAACATTTCTGCCCGAACAGCCGACCGTTCGGGGCGAGAACCGACGGAGGGAACCAGTGACCACGCCCGCCAGTGCATTCGAAGCGACAGAGATCGAGACCACCGCCCGCCAATTGGCCAACGCGCATCCCGGCGAGATCATCGCCGCCGCCCTGAGCGCGTTCGACCGCGTCGCGATCTCATTCAGCGGGGCCGAGGATGTCGTCCTGATCGATCTCGCCGCCCGCGAGGCGCAGCGCCTGGGGCGCAGCGTCGGCGTCTTTTCGCTCGACACCGGACGGCTACATCCGGAAACCCTTGAGTTCATCCAGCGCGTTCGGGAGCGTTATGGGCTGATGATCGAGACGTACTCACCGCAGGCCGACGCCGTCGAAGCGCTGGTCCGCGAAAAGGGGCTGTTCAGCTTTCGCGAAGACGGGCATCAGGAATGCTGCGGCATCCGCAAGGTCGAGCCGCTCAGCCGCGCCCTCGCGCACGAAGGCGCCTACATCACCGGGCAGCGCCGGGATCAGTCGCCGGGGACGCGAGCCGAGATTCCCGTCGTGCAGCTCGATCCGAGCTTCGGTCGAGCGGGGCGTCCGCTGGTCAAGTTCAATCCACTCGCCAACTGGACCTCAGCCCAGGTCTGGCAGCACATCATGGCCTACAACGTGCCCTACAATCCGCTCCACGACCGCGGCTTCAAGTCGATCGGTTGCGCGCCCTGCACCCGCGCTACGCATCCGGGCGAGCACGAACGCGCCGGTCGTTGGTGGTGGGAAGAGGCGACGCGGAAGGAATGCGGTCTGCACGCCATCAATCTGGAGTAACTGGCGATTGCGGAGCGCCAAGGGCGAGGATCGCGTCGACCAGTTCGGCGGCGCCGAACGGCGCTTCGGCCAACACCCGACCGTCGGATGTGGCCACCACCGGCACGCAGTCGCCGTACTCGCCCTCCCGCGCCGACCAGTCGAACATCATCGCCGCGGACAGCGACGACATCAGTTCAGTCGCCGCGATGCAGGCGGCGCAGTCGCGCTTGACCCACAGAACAAGCTCGACCGTGGTCATGCGAACTCAGATCGCGCCGAAAATGCGCAGCAACCCGGCCACAATCGCTCCAGTGGCTGCAGTGACGAATCCCAGCCGTTCCCGCCGCTCCCGATTGAGGCGATCGTTCAGCTCGACAAAGCGTCGATCGATTTCTGCGAATCGGAGATCCACCAACTCAAATCGATGATCGATCTCCTGGAACTTGCGCTCCATCAGCTCGAACTTGCGATCAACCAAATCGAACCGTCGATCGATCTCCTCGAACTTGCGCTCGACCAGATCGAGCCGACGATCGATCTCATCAAACCGCCGCTCGGTCAGTTCGAACCGGCGATCCGACTCTTCAAATCGACGGTCAATGGCGTCGAAACGGACGGTCAGGATCTCACGCAGGTCGATCACCGCCTGCTCGATGTGGATGACCCGCTCACTCGTCGCTTCCGCAATCGGCGATGCAAGCGCCTCGACCTGAGGCGGCGCTTGTCTGGCGAGCGCTTCTTCCATGAGCTGCTGCAGGGCCTCGCCCAGCCGCTGAGCGGCTTCGGGCGCGAGGCCGGCGCTCGCGAGCGCGGTTTCCAGGTCGTTGGCGGGCGTCGCCATCGGATGCTCTCGAATGCTCCCGGCCGCGGCGCGGCTATCTCACCTAGCCGCTGCGCGGCCATTTCACCTAGCCGCGGCGCGGCTACTGCTATGCAGCCATACTATCGAACCGCCTACCCGCGCCCCAAGCCGCCGCGGCGGCTGCCGCGATGCACGGGGCGCTCGACGCTGGCTCCGGTCAACACCGGTGCCTGGCGGTGGCGGCGCAGATGCAGCACCATCCAGATCGCGGCCGCGCCCGTAAGCAGTGCCAGCAATTGCGGCACCGAGAGCGCCCCGGCGACGGCCGCCTCGTCGGTCCGCAGGAGCGAGAGCAGACCGCGCACCGCGGCGTAGGCGAATACATAGAACGTGAACCCCCAACCGGCGCCGACCCCCCGTCGACGCAGCAGGAAAAGTCCGCCCAGAATCATGAAGTCGAGAATCGGCTCGTACCCGCCCGCGACCGGATGCACGGCGACCGCCTCCTCGCCCTCGAAACCCCGCGCGCCGCGATACCATCCATCACTCTGCGGCGACGTCCAGGGACCGTCGGTCAGCGGGTGGGTGTAGCGGAACGCCCAGGGCAGATCGGAGGCGTTGGCGAAATGCTCGCCATTGACGAAATCGCCGAAGCGGCCCACGGCCTGACCCAGGATCATGCCCGGGGCGGCAACGTCGAGCGCGACCCATTTGGGAAACGCCGGTTTGCGGAGCGTGACGTAGAGGAAGCCGCCTAACACACCGCCGATCATGGCCCCGTAGATCGATATCCCACCATCGGTCAGAGCGAAGATGTCGCCGACCGAGCCGATCTGGTCGGTGTGCTCCAACACCCAGAGCAGGCGCGCGCCGATGATGCCCGAGAACACCGAGACGACGGCGATCGACATCGCGTCGTCCTCGGAGATGCGGGCGCGGCGCGCCAACCGCACCGCGAGCCAGACGCCCAGCGCGATACCGAGCGCGGTGAACAGTCCGTGCCAGGTCAACGCAAATCCGCCCGTGTCGATCAGGACCGGGTTGATATGGATGTCGATGATGCCGACCAGATCAAGCATCGTCACGCCTTCCGCCCCAGTCGTCTTGCCATTGAGCGTAATCGCCGCCGAACATCCCGGCTCGCGGCCTGAAGCGGATCCGCCACGGCTTGAGTTGCTCCGTCTCGAGCAACCGCTCCAGCTCAGCGGTCATGTCAACCCCGTGCCCAGCCTGACCCGCGAGCTGGATCCGATCCGCCGTGATCCGCGCCCAGATACGGCGGCGGGGCATGAAGAATGTCGTCGACATGCCCGCGATCCCCAGTCCGATCCCGATCCAGAAAGCCGTCCCGCCAGGGTCGCGGCGGACATTCAGCCCGGTGAACTCGCGCGGACCGGCGAACTGATAGCGTAGTCCGCCCTGAACGATCTCCTGACCTTCGTCCAGCTCGATTCTCCCCGCCTCGCCGCCGAGGCCGAGAATCAGACGCGACGGCCGGGTCGCCTGCCCGCCGGCCGACGTCGCCTGGGTGGAGCCGACCGCCAGCTCCACCCCCTCGCCGCCGAGCGCGTTGAACTGCTGCGCCGTGCGCGCCTCGCCGAAGCGCTCCAGCGCGATCAGGGCGTCACCCTCCGCGCCGGGAATATCCGCCGCGACCTCGAAGAAGACCGACTCGGCGCCCAGCCAGGTCAGATCGATCGCGCCCACGCGGCGCGTCTCGCCGACCGCGAGCGAACCCTGCCGGGCGGAATCCGCCTGCGCGCCCAGATAGCGCAGGCGGGCGCCGCTGCCCAGATCGATCGACTCGCCCGGCGATAACTCGCCGCGATCCGTTTCGCGCCGCGGAGAGTAGTAGAAGAAGCCGTCGCCAGCCGCGCCATTGCGAAAGCCGATCCACAGCACTTCCGACTCGACGCCCGTTTCGCCCAGCGGCAGCACCGCCAGTCGCGCGCCGCCCTCCGACTGATCCAGCGACACCACGCCGTCGAACACCGTCTCGCCTGCTGCCTCCAGCGCGACCCGCGGACCGAGCGGCGCTTCCTGACCCACGCCGAGTTCGGCGAAGGTCATCCCCGAGGCGTCAGCCGGCGTCGAGATCACGCGATACCACAGTTGGTACCCGTCCGCTTCCGGCATCATGGTCAGCGCGAGCGAACGCAACCCGCCCAGCGGGATCAGGGTGTAGCCGGACAACGGCCGATCATCCTCATTGACGGCGGCGATATCGTCCGCCACCGAGTGCTGGAGCGAGATCACTTCTTCCGAGACGGATACGCCGCCGCGCTCGACGCGGATGCGCGGTCCGACGATCTGCTGATCGAGGAAGTGCGTCTCGGTGTAGAGCAATTGCCCCGTCGCGTGGTCGTGCACGCGCAGCTCGGCGCCGTGTTCCCAATAGGCCGCCTGATGCACGCGATACCCGGCCGCATGCACCGGGCCGTTGACCGTCACCTCGCCGCCGCCAACCTCGACGCCGCCCTGCGCCACGCGCACCTGGCTGCGGAAATCGAGCGCCTGACCGTCGTCGGCGAAGCGCGCGACCGCGTCATCGACGACGATCTGCACCTGCGCGCGGTCGTCTCCGGGCGGGAAGAGGATGTGCGACTCGCCCTCGGCGACCCAGAACTGGTATTCCTCGCCGGCGAACTTGGTCACCAGGGTCGCGCCCAGCAGCAGCAGCAGCGCCAGGTGGGTCGCGAAGGTCGCCAGCTGCGCCCAGCCATGGCGGTCGGCGAAGAGCATCGTCTCGCCGTCGGCAGCCTCGACCTCATCGACGCGATACCGCGCCGCCCGCAGCCGCCCGATCACGCGCTCGCGAGCGGACGACGGCGCGTCGCCGTCCTCAAGCGCCGTCGAGGCGCGATGCCGCGCCCGATCGAAGTAGGCGGCGTTCACGCGCCGGGGCGGACGCCGCACAGTGCGCCAGATCGGCGGCGCCCGACTGACCGTGCAGACCGAAATCGCCAACGCCACGAGCGCCACCACGGCATACCAGTAGGGCTGTTTGTAAAGGTTGAAGACGCCGCCGTTGGTCTCGTAGAACCAGGGGAACTCGGCCAGCACATCGGTGAAGCCGCCCCAGGTGGGGCGTTGCGCCTCGATGTGCTGCTCGACCTGCTCCGGGATATCGGCAAGCTGCGGCGGCACCTGCGGAATCACGACGCCGATGGCCGAGAACAGCGCCGCCGCCAGAATCAACCCGATCGCCCACTTGACCGACGTCAACCGCCGCCAGAGCCACCAAACCGGATCAGGCCCGGACCGGCGCCCGGAAAGCCGCAAGGTCGCAGATCGCATGAATCTCAGCGTATCTGCGGACTCTTCAATCCCGATCCTGTTAATGGGACGAGCACCCGCTCGTCTTCGGCGATCATGCCGCGCTTGGTGAGGCGGCGCAGGGCGGCGAGCGGGACCGCCGATGTCGGCTCCACGAATAATCCGCGCCGGGCGATCGCCGCTCGCGCCGCCTCGATTTCGCTCTCGGCGACGACATCCGCCGCGCCGCCGCTATCACGGATCGCGTCCAGCATCTGAGCCAGCCGGGGCGGGTTCGGGACGGCGATGCCGTCGGCGATGGTTGGTTCGACGGGGTTCGGGTCGCGGTCTTGAGCGGCGGCCGCCAGCGGGCTGACGTTCATCGACTGGATCGCGTAGAGGCGCGGCAGCCGATCGATGCGTCCCTGCTCGACCAGCTCGCGGAAGCCGCAGTGGAGGCCGATCAGCAGGGAGCCGTTGCCGACCGGCAGAACGATCGCATCGGGCGGGCCGCGCTCCGCGATCTCCTCGGCGGCGAGCTTCATGCCCTCGCTGAAATAAGGGCTGCGATTGTGCGAGAGATAGGGGATCCCCCGCTCGCGCGCGTAGTGATCGGCAGCGGCGGCGACGGCCTCGCGGTCGCCGTCGACGCGATGGATGTTGCCGCCGACGGCGCTGATCTGGGCCCGTTTGGCTGGCGGAGCATCGGCGGGGACGAAGATTTCCGCCGACATCCGCGCCGCCGCCGCGTATGCGGCGAGCGCGGCGCCGGCGTTGCCGGACGAGTCTTCGACGAACGCGGTCGCGCCCTGGCTCCAGGCGGCGGCGATCAGCATCGCCGCGCCGCGATCCTTGAACGATCCCGTGGGCGCCAGATATTCGAGCTTCAGCTCCAGACGGATACGGCGCGCGTCGGGCCAGTCGAAACGGATCGTCGGCGCGCCGCCCTGGCCCAGCGGCAGCGCCGTCAGCGGCAAACGGACACCGCCTTCAGCCAGACGCGGATAGGCGATCTCGAAGAGTCCGCCGCACTGCGCGCAGGACAACTCCAGCGAGGCGCCAGCTTCAGCCCCACAGTCGAGACAGCGCAGATGATGTCGCATAACCGGCATCAGGAGCAGAACCGCCGCAGATCGTCGATCAGCAACTCGGGCGCTTCCATCGCCGGGAAGTGGCCGCCCTCGGGGAACGCGGTCCAGTGCACGACGTTGAAGGCGCGCTCGCACCAATATCGCGGCGGCAGCGGCGTGCCGCGCCTCAGCTTGACGAAGCCGGTCGGAACATCGACGCGCTGTCCATCCCGCAGCCGCACCCGTCCGCCGACCTCAGCCTCGACCAGGCTCGGCGGGCGCATCGCTTCGTGATAGATGCGCATCGCCGATGACTGGGTGCGCGTGAACCAGTAGATCGCCGCCGTCGCGAGCAGTTCATCCTTGCTGAAGCGGCGGTAGAGATCGCCGCCGCGCGGGCGTTCGTCCTCGCGCATCACATCAGCCAGCATCCACCACTTGTCCACAATCCACGCCATCAGACCGACGGGCGAGTCCGCCAGCGAGCAGGCGAGCGTCTGGAATTTGGTTCCGTGTATGCCGCGATGCGCGGCGTCGTCGCGCACGTAGGGTTCCTGCTCCTCGACGAAGAAGCGGCGTTCCTCGTCCGACTGCGGCGCCGCCGCGCCGCCGCCGGGCGCGAGCGCGGCGGCGGTCAGATGCAGGCGCCGAATGCGGCGCGAGTGGCGCAGCGCGAGTTGTCCGCCGATGGCCGCGCCCCAGTCGCCGCCGTGATAGTGGAACTCGCCGTAGCCCAGCCGCGAGATCAGTTCGACCCACATATCCGCGATCGCCGCCGGTCCCAGTCCCGCCTGTGCGGGTATGTCCGACCAGCCGTAGCCCGGCAGCGAGGGCGCGACGACGTGAAACGCCGGCGCGTTCGGGGCGGGCGGCTCGGCGAGCGCGTCGATGATCTTGTGGAAGTCGTAGACCGACGAGGGCCAACCGTGCTGAATCATCAACGGCTGCGCATCCGCCCGCGAACTGCGGCGATGGATGAAGTGAATGCGCAGCGGCTCGCCGTTCCATGCCGTCAGCTCGGTGCGGAACTGCGGAAAGCGGTTGAGCAGCGCCTCGATCACCCGCCAGTCGAACCCGTCAGCCCAGTAGGACGCCAGCTCCCGCGCGAACGAGAGATCGAGGCCGTAGCGCCAGCCGGAGCCCGGTACCTCGGCGGGCCAGCGGGTATCGCGCAGGCGTCTGCGCAGCTCGGCGACTTCCGATTCGGGGACGTGAATTCGGAACGGTTGCATCGAGTGCCGCCCTCAGCCGCTGGGAGCTGCTGCCGCCGCCAGAAGGGAAACGGGGAACTAGCGCAGCGGGCGGAAGAAGTCGCGGATGTCCTGAACCAAGAGCTGCGGTTCCTCGAGGGCGGCGAAGTGGCCGCCCCGGTCGTGCACCGACCAGTGCGTGATGTTGTAGCTCGCCTCGCACCAGCTGCGCGGCGCGGTGATGATCTCGCCGGGAAAGACCGAGATGCCGACCGGCGACTCGACGCGGCCAGGGACGAAGTTCTCGGCCTGGTTCTGACGCATCTCGTAGTAGTAGCGGGTCGACGAGTTGATCGTCTGTCCGAACCAGTAGATCGAGATGTTGGTCAGGATCTCATCCTTGCTGAAGCGCTGCTCGATCTCGCCGCCGCAGTCCGACCAGGCGCGCCATTTCTCGGTGATCCAGGCGGCGAGGCCGGCCGGCGAGTCGGTCAGGCCGTAGGCGAGCGTCTGCGGCCGCGTGCCCTGAATCCACTGGTAGCCGGTCTCCTGCGCCTGCCATTCGGCCGCCTTGGCGGCGATCGCCTTCTCCTCATCGCTGTAGTCGTCGGGCGACTTGTCGGCAGGGGGGCGCCCGATCGGCATGTTCACGTGCGAGCCGATGCAGTGGTCCGGATGCTGGTAGGCGACCTGCGAGGTGACGATCGATCCCCAATCGCCGCCCTGCGCGCCGTATCGCTCATAGCCCAGCTGCTCCATCAGCGCGCCCCAGAGCAGCGCCGTGCGTTTCTGACCGAAGCCGCCCGTGGTCGGAATCTGCGAGAAGCCGTAGCCGGGCAGCGAGGGCGCGACGACCGTGAACGCGTCGGCCGGGTCGCCGCCGTGCGCGGCGGGATCGGTCAGCGGCCCCAGAATCTTGACCACCTCGTAGAACGTGCCCGGCCAGCCGTGCGTGAAGATCAGCGGCATCGGATCCGGCCCCGCGCCCTCCTGATGGACGTAGTGCACCGTGTAGTCCTCGATCCCGTCGGCCGAGACCTGGGTCGTGAACTGCGGCATGCGGTTCAGGTAGGTCTCCTGAACGCGCCAGTCGAAGTCCGTGCGCCAGTACTCGCAGAGCTCCTGCATGTAGGCGAGGTTGGAGCCGTACTGCCAGCCCGAATCGGCGACCTCCGACGGCCAGCGCGTCTGCGCCAGACGGCGCTTGAGGTCGCGAATTTCGGTGTCGGGCACGTTGATCGTGAATGGCTCGGGCATTGGTCGGTTCCTCCGCGTGCCGCCGCTTTCGGCGCGAGTGGGTTCGCCCGCCAGTATCGCATACCGGGACAAAGGATCCAGATAGGACATCCACCTTGCGACGCGGACAGACATCGGGTATCCCATGATGGAGACTGTTTCGTCCAAGTAGAGCGAATCTCACGTTGGGATAGAGGAGCGATATGCCAAACCGCGCGCTGTGGCTAGCCACCATGTCTGTCATCGCGATAGCGCTGGTGGTCTTGCCTTCCGATGTCACTCAGGCAGATGCACCAGAGGAGGAAATGAGGGAAGGTGTTTGGTCCCCCTATTTCGGAGACGACTCCGCCGCTGGTGCGACGAGTATTGAGGCAGCAACCGATCAGCAGCGAGCACTGTTTCAAGGCTGCAATTACAATACTCATGCGGACTATACACACATATCAACATATGCACCACGCGCAGTATCAGGGCATGGGTGGTGGACCACATCACCTCCAGCGGCTGCCTGCCCAGAGTATGCCGATGTTGAGGTGCAGCTTCAGGCACACTTCTGTATCGTCTGGTGGGAAGATATATTGAACTGTTGCTGGGAAACGATCGCAGTTAACGAACAGCGGGTAGTCCCGGGTGGTGGCGGAGGGCGCAGAGCAACTGCGCGTTATCCATGTCGTACAAACACAACCGCCGCGTTCCGGAGCATTGTTGATGTCGACCTTGTTGGACAGAGGGATCCACCAGACAAGGTAATAAGTAAATACCAGAACCTCAGATGCAGACCGTGAGAATAGCCTGCATTGGGCGAAGAAGTGTAGCGCAACGGCTTGCATGTACTTTACAGCAGGAAGGATTACACCGTGGTAACGATGTTCGTCGAGGCATTCGGACACATCACTCCGAATATGGAAGTGTTACCTCCCGACAGCGGCGAAGCGCGCGAGGCTCGCATTGCAGCCGATGGATACCTCTATGAGGATCTGTATAGCATCTTCATGACCCGCTCCAAACTGATGGGGTGGCACTGGAACACGACAGGAGACGACGAGGAATCGCTGCGCCGGCTTTGGGGAACCGAGGAAGCCGAACTCACGTTTCATGAAGCAGATTCCCGAATCGGCTTCGTGCAGGCCGGCTTCGGCAACGGCCCGGTCACGCTCGAACCGTCCGAACCGACAGGGGCGACACCGCAGCACCGGATGCTGACCAAGGCGGAGGTCGACGCGCTCGACCCGGCGATACGCGCGTCAGGGACGTGGGCGCCCTATCCCATGCCCGACGAGCCGCCGCCGACCGAGCCGACGGTCGGCATCCCGCCGCTGCTGCAGTGTGTAGATGATGCGATTCGCTGGTTCGGCGACACCAAAGTTTCGGCGTATCAGCTGACAGGCTTCGACCTGCTGCCCGGAGAACTGGATTCCATGCACAGACTTATGCCCTGCCTCAACTGGTTCAACAGCGACCCGTCCAAACCGCGAACCCGGTCGATGGTCTCGGTGGCGGCCGACCGCTGGGACGCGCGCATCACCGCGGCGGCGCCGCTGAAATCTGCCAGATGGAGATCGGCTCGTTCGAGTTCGGGCCGCTGATCGACGCGCCCGAAGCGTATGTCCCGCAACCTCTCGACTGGCGGGACGAATGGGCGAACCTGGATTCGAATCCCGGCCTGCAGGTCTCGATGCGCGAGTGGTCGGCCAGCTCGGTCGGATGGATCATCGCCGTCCTCTTCGGCGTCGCGCTAACTCAGGACCCTGCCCCGACCACCCTCTCGGTACGGGTCACCCGCCTGTAATGTCTGAGCGGCTACCCCGTGAACCCTCAGCCTTCGACCACGTCGCCGGCGACCGGGTCGACGCGCACGCCTTTGGAGGCGACCCAGTCCAGGGCGCGGTCGATCTCGTCGTGGTCGCCGTCCAGCTCCAGCACGACCCAGCCGAAGTCGCGCTCGACATCGGCCATGCGGATGTTGGTGACCACGTCGAACTCGCGGCCCACGAGGTAGATCACCGGCTCCTGAACCGCGTCGCCCTCGAACGTGAAGCGGATGCGTCGGGTCGCCATGGTTCAGCCTCCCACGCCGACGGCCTGCGGCGCCTCGGCAAAGGCGTCTTCGAAAGATTGCAGCGTGCCCTCGACCGGGATCGGCTGCGTCACGTGCTCGACCACCGCGTCGGCCGTCTTCAGTCCGCCGCCGGTGATGTATACGACCGTCGGTTCGCCCGGGTCGATCTGCTCGTTCGCGATCGCCTGGCGCAGGCCGGCGACGGTGACGCCGCCGGCGGTTTCGGCGAAGACGCCCTCGCACTCGGCCAGCAGCCGAATGCCCTCGACCACCTCGGCGTCGGTCACGGCGGTCGCGCCGCCGTCGGTGCGCTGCATCGTCTTCAGCGCGTAGTAGCCGTCGGCCGGGTTGCCGATCGCGAGCGACTTGGCGATCGTGTTCGGCTTGACCGGGCGGATGTTGGTGGTCTCGTTGCGCCAGGCGGTGGTAATCGGCGCGCAACCTTCCGCCTGCGCGCCGATCATGCGAATCGGCGTCTCGTCGATCAGCCCGTAGCGCTGGAACTCCTGGAAGCCCTTGTGAATCTTGGTGAACAGCGATCCCGACGCCATCGGCGCGACCACCTGGCGCGGCGCGCGCCAGCCCAGCTGCTCCGCCACCTCATAGGCCAGCGTGCGCGAACCCTCGGCGTAGTAGGGGCGCACGTTGATGTTGACGAACGCCCAGTGCCGATTGTCGGCCAGCTCCGAGCAGAGCCGGTTGACGTCGTCGTAAGAACCGTTCACCGCCACGATCGTCGGATTGTAGACAGCCGAACCCAGCACTTTGCCCGCTTCGAGGTCGTGCGGGATGAAGACGATCGCGTCCATACCGGCCCGCGCCGCGTGCGCCGAGACGGAGTTGGCGAGATTGCCGGTCGAGGCGCAGGCGAGCGTCTTGAAACCGAGCTGCCGCGCGCGGGAGGACGCCACCGCGACGACGCGATCCTTGAACGACCAGGACGGGTTGCAGGTGTCGTTCTTGATCCACAGCTCGCGCATTCCCAACTGCTTGGCCAGGCGATCCGCCTTGAGCAGCGGCGTCCAGCCGACGTTGAGATCGACGATGAACTCCTCGTCGACGGGCAGCAGGTCGAGGTAGCGCCAGATCGAGCGCGGGCCCGATTCGATGCGTTCGCGGGAAACTTTGGACTGAATGCCGTCGTGGTCGTAGGCGACCTCGAGCGGGCCGAAACAGAAATCGCAGACGTGCAGCGGATCGAGCGGAAACTCGCGGCCGCACTCACGACAGGCGAGGCAGGTGGCGTAGGTCATCAGGTTCGGGGCTTTCGCTGGGCGGGAAGGGGAGCGTCGGGTCGGCCCATACCCCTCAGGCGCGGCCTGCGCCTAGCGGGGCAGGGCCCCGGGCATCATCATGCGGCCCAGCATCGTCACATCGAGATCAGCACCGGTCGTCATCGCGGTCGAGCCTATCACAGCGCACAGGGACGATGGGGCGGGCAATCCACCTCAGCCGTAGCGCTCCTCACGCCAGGGGTCGCCGTGCATGTGGTAGCCGTACATCTCCCAGAAACCGGGCGCATCCTTCGACATGAACTCCAGACCGCCGACCCACTTGGCCGACTTCCAGAAGTACAGCGACGGGATCACGCCGCGCACGGGTCCGCCGTGCATCGCGTCGAGCGGCTTGCCGTCGTGCGCGATGGCCAGCATCGCGTGGTCATCCGCCCGCAGATCGGCCATCGGCACATTCGTCGTGTAGCCGCCGTAGCAGTGGAACATCACGTGCGTCGCCGATTCGCTGACGCCCAGCTCCTCGAACAGCGTCGAGAGCAGCACGCCCTGCCAAGTGTTGTCATAGCGCGACCAGTGAGTGACGCAGTGAATGTCGTTGCGCTTCTCCGCCAGCCCGACCTCCAGGAACGCCTCGTACGAGAGGATCCGCTCCTGCGCGACCTCGCCCCAGACCTGCAGGTTCCAGTCCTGTGTCTCGACCACGGGCGTGCCGCCGTAGGTCAGCACCGGCCATTCGCGGATCAGGCGCTGGCCCGGCGGGAGGCGGTCGTGCCCCGTTTCCTTGCGCCGACGCTGCAACTCGGAAAACGGTACTCCGCTCAGCGTTCCGGTCCGAATGTCGCTCACAGGTCCGCTCCCCAACTGCGCTCGTAATGCGCGCTTGCAATGCGCCTTTGCGGCGCACACCGTCACCAGATTATCCGAATCCGCGCCGCGCGCGTGTAATCTCGATGTATGGCGGAACCGATGCCGACGCCGCAGACCGAACCTGTCCCGCCCCCCTCGGAGCCGCAACCGCCGCAGGCGGCGGGCGAGCCGGCGCGCCCCGCGCCCGCGAACCGGCGGCGCTCGCACTGGCGCTTCATCGCCATCGCCGCGTTCGTGGTCGCCTTCGACCAGATCACCAAGCTGATCCTGCGCGAAACCCTCGCCCTCGGCGACCGCGAGTGGCTGGCCGAGTTCTTCGCCTTTTCCCATATCGCCAACGACGGCGGCGCCTTCGGCATCTTCGGCGGACAGAACACCGTATTCGCCGTTTCCGCCGCGGTGGCGATCGCGGTCGTCGCCGTCTACTACTACTTCCCGCCGCTGGACCATTGGCTGGTTCGCAGCGGACTGGCGCTGATTCTGGGCGGCGCAATCGGCAACCTGCTCGACCGCATCTATCAGGGCCACGTGACCGATTTCATCGATTTCATTCACTTCCCCGCCTTCAACGTCGCCGACGCGGCGATCAACGTCGGTGTCGCCGCGATCGTGCTGGCGATGCTGTTCGGCGACCTGCGCAGGCGCACCCCCCGATCGCCGCGATGACCGCGTGATGACCAGCCGCCCGACCCCGACGCTGGAGCTGCTGGTCGACCAGGACGGCGAACGACTCGACCAGTTCCTCGCCCGACGCCTGACCGACGCCTCGCGCAGCCAGGCGCGGCGGTTGATCGACGAAGGTCTGGTGCGCGTCGACGGCGGGCTCGAGCGTTCCGCGTTCAAGCTCAGCGCCGGCGAGCTGGTGACGATCGCCCCCCGCGAAGCGGGACCGGCCGAAACGCCGGCCGCGATCGGGCTGGACGTCGTCTATGAAGATGAGCATCTGGCCGTGATCAACAAGCAGGCGAACCTCACCGTCCACCCGGCCCCGGGCGAGACGCAGCCGACGCTGATCGCCGCGATGCTCAACCGCTGGCCCGAGATCGCCCGACTCGCGGAAGACGACCCGGACGCCGATCCGCTGCGGCCCGGTCTGGTGCACCGACTCGACCGCGACACGACCGGCCTGCTGATGATCGCCAAGCGCGCCGACGCCCTGCGCGGGCTGCGCGATCAGCTCCGAGCGCGGAGTATGGACAAGCGCTACCTCGCCGTCGTGGTCGGCGCGCCGGACCCGGCGGCCGGCCTGATCGACGCCGCGATCGGTCGAGACCCCGCCGATCCGCGCCGCATGGCGATCCTCGACCGAGGCCGACCAGCCCAGACCGGCTACGAGACCGTCGAACGCTTTGCCGACGCCGCGCTGCTCGAGTGCCGCCTGATCACGGGGCGCACGCATCAGATTCGGGTTCACCTGGCGGCGATCGGACATCCCATCGCCGGCGACACCCTGTACGGGCTGCCCACGCCGCTGATCGACCGTCAGGCGCTGCACGCCCGCTCGCTGACCATTCGCCATCCCGCGACCGACCAACCGCTGACGCTGCACGCCGACCCGCCGGCCGACGTTCGCGGTCTGCTCAGTCGCCTGCGCGAGGGTGAATTGCTGCTCGGCGGCCAGCCGCTGCGGCCCTCGCGCAATCGACCGGCTGATAGCGTGAAACGGCAGGCGCGCGCGTCGCGGCGCAACCGCCGGCGGCGCACGCAGCGCATTCGATGACCAACGCAACCCGGAGCTTCGACGTATGAGCGTCCGCGTTCGATACGGACCCTCGCCAACCGGCGAGCCGCATGTCGGCAACATCCGCACCGCGCTGTTCGACTGGCTGCTGGCCCGCCGCTTCGGCGGCCAGTTCATCGTCCGCATCGAGGACACCGATCAGTCGCGCGCCGTCGAGGGCGCCGAACAGCTGATCCTCGAGGCGCTGACCTGGCTTGGGCTCGACTGGGACGAGGGACCGGACATCGGCGGACCATACGGCCCCTATCGGCAGTCGGAACGGCTGCCGCTGTACCGCGAGGCGGCGCAGCGGCTGATCGCCGCGGGCGCCGCGTACCGCTGCGACTGCACGCCGGAGCGTCTCGACGCGCTGCGCAAGGCTCAGCAGCAGGCCAAGCAGCCGCCCGGCTACGACCGGCGCTGCCGCAACCTCGACATCGCCGACGACGCGCCGCACGTCGTGCGGCTCGCCATGCCGCTGGACGGCGAGACCATCGTGCGCGACGAGCTGCGCGGCGCGGTCGCCTTTCAGAACCACCTGCTCGACGATCACGTGCTGCTCAAGCGCGACGGCTTCCCCACCTACCACCTCGCCTCAGTCGTGGACGATCACCACATGCGGATCACGCACGTGATCCGCGGCGACGAATGGCTCTCGTCGGCGCCGCGCCACGTGCAGACCTACGCCGCGCTGGGCTGGGACGAGCCGGTCTGGGTGCATCTGCCGATCATTCGCGGCCCCGACAAGGGCAAGCTCTCCAAACGCCACGGGGCGACCTCGATCCGCCAATACGCCCAAGAGGGCTATCTGCCCGAGGCGCTGCTCAACTTCCTCGCTCTGCTCGGCTGGTCCAAAGACGAAACCACCACGATCATGCCGCGCGCCGAGATCATCGAGGCATTCGACCTCGACGGGCTCGGCACGGCTTCGGCCATGTTCGACATCGAGCGGCTGCGCGAGATGAACGCGCGCTACATCCGCGACCTCGACCCGGCCGACTTCCTGCGCCGCGGGCGGCTGTATCTGGAAGCGCGGATCGACCGAGCGGTCGCCGACGAGGAACTCGACGGGCTGCTGGCGATCGCGCCCGCGATCCAGGAGCGCGTCAAGCTCTTGCCCGAGTTCGCCGACTACACGGATTTCTTTTTCAGCGCGAGCCCGCTCGAGTACGACAACGCCGAGCTGATGGGGCGCGCCTACCGCAACAAGCCCTGGGCCGCGCTCGAGTCGGTCGAGGCGTCGCTCAACGCCCTGCGCGAGATCGACGAAGCCGAGTGGCGCGCGGAGACGCTCGAGGCGGCGCTGCGCGAACTGGCCGACCAGCGGGGCGAGAAGCCCGGCGCGCTGTTCACTCCCATCCGCGTGGCGGCGACCGGCAAGCGCATCGCGCCACCGCTGTTCGACACCCTGGCGACACTGGGCAAGGCCAGGACCGTCCAGCGCCTCAACGCCGCCGCCGAGCGTCTGGCGCGCCCCGACGACTGATGTGACAACTGGCGTGATATGCTGAGAGTCCGCTGGGGATTGGTCTAGCGGTAGGACGGCTGACTCTGGATCAGTTAGCGGGGGTTCGAATCCTCCATCCCCAGCCACTCACAGTCGTCAATCCACGTGGGGCATTCGTCTAGCGGCCAAGGACACCGCCCTCTCAAGGCGGAGATCAGGGGTTCGAATCCCCTATGCCCTACCACCCCGCGCATTTCCTTCTCCTCCGACCGCCCTGACCGATTCCCTCGTCCACCCGGGGTAGGCCGCGCAGTACGCTGCCGCAGGGAATCGGACACGATGGCACGGAGGGGCGAACTATGACACAACGATCCGTACTGGCGACCGTCGCGCTGCTGGTGAGTGTCGGCGCGTTGTTAATCGCCTGCCGGGGAGCAGATACGACGCTGATCGCGACGACCGGCGACTATCCGCCGTTCAACTACGTCAACGACGACGGCGAGATCGACGGATTCGAACGTGAACTGGGCGACGAGCTATGCCGCCGCGCCAACCTGAAGTGCAAATGGATGGTAAGCGAATGGGACACGCTGATCCCCGATCTTGTCGGCGGCACATTCGATATCATCCTGGCCGGCATGAGTATTGTCGATCGGCGCGAGGAGTGGATCGACTTCACCAGAGCATACTATCCACCCACACCCTCCGTGTATCTGGCAAAGAGCGGCGCGGGCGACGAGGCGCTCGATGGCGCGATCGGCGTGACGGAGAACACGATCTACTCGGACTACCTGACGGCAACGGGAGTACCATTCACCTCGCTCGAAGGTTCAGTAGACGCCGCCAGCGCCGTGCTCGACG
This sequence comes from Dehalococcoidia bacterium, assembly GCA_965205105.1. GTDB lineage: Bacteria > Chloroflexota > Dehalococcoidia > Bin125 > Bin125 > Bin125. Next base: position 2,211,880 of record OZ242034.1, on the reverse strand, counting down.
GAGATGTCGATACCGTACTGGTGGATCACGGCTATGCCGTCGCCCAACTGGCGCAACACGCGGGCGACTTGAAGATCATCGGCCCATCCCTGCTGCTCGACCGGGGTCTTGGGCTTGGTATTCGCAAGGGCGCCCAATTGCTGGGCAAGCTAGACGCCGCCCTGGCCGCAATGAAAGTAGACGGTTCCCTGAACACCCTCATCCGCAAATGGCTGGGCGAGGACGCAACGGCATTCCCGCGTCCCGCAGCGGAGTAACTGCCCGGCGGCTCAGTGCGGAATATCGATCGCCAGCTGCGCCCTGGAGCCGGCGAGACCTTCATCGATCCGCGCGACTGACGCGGATACCGCTCGAACCCGCCCAAGGTTGACTCCGGCCTCAAGACGATCCGCGCCACCGTCACCGACGCCAGCGGGGCGCAAGCTGAAGCCGCGATCGACGTCTACGTGATCCTGAACGTGGAAGGCGGTGGAATCCCCATCAACGCCGGCAAAACCTATCGCATTCATGGACATCTCTTGACAATTCCACATGGTGTCATCATGGAAGCAGGCGGATATGAAGAAGCGATGTGCGTAGGTGAAAGGGATGAGTGTCAGGACCACTTCTTCATCGGGTCGACCGGCGACGGATACCACGTTTGGATCAGCTTTGGAGTAAACACCGGAAAAACCACAGGACGTCAAATCTGGGTTGATGACCGTCCGCGAGGCGCAGCCGAATTCAGCCCTCCCACTGAAAATCAATTGGACGCCATGCTCGACAGCTTGGCAAGTTCGGCCGGGCAACTCCCACAGTTGGGCGGAGATTAACCGATGTGCTTCCTCACTCGGGCAATCGTCGCGGGCTTCGCCGCCGGCGTGGTGCGGCATTTGCGAACGGGTATGGTGCTATGATGCACTAACGGAGCGGCTCGGACGAGGCGCCGGCCGGAAAGGATGGCGGACATGCGTAGTCAAGTGAGTGGAATCACGCTGCGGCGTGCGGCGCTGTTCATCGCGCTGGCGGCAGGTGTGGCGGCAATCGTCGTCTTCGCCGGACGCGAACTGGGCTGGGGCGGACAGGCCGCGCGAGGCCAGACCGGACCGCCCATGACCCTCAGCCTCAGCGCCGCGCCCACCTGCGAAACCGAACGCGGACAGGGCTACGCCGGCTCCGAACTGCGAGACAAACCCGACGGCAGCGTCGAACGCGTCAGCGTCTTCGACGGCTACTTCGGCGTCGCCGAAACCGATGTAACCTGGTCGGTCAGCGGCGGAACCGCCCCCTACACCCTGGTCATCGACGGCGAAACGCGCGACGCCGTGCGCCACTACAGGGGCGCGACCGGCACCGCCTCCGTCAGCTGCGCCCTGGAGCCGGGCGAGACCTTCATCGATCGGCGCGACGGACGCGGATACCGCTCGAACCCGCCCAAGGTTGACTCCGGTCTCAAGACGATCCGCGCCACCGTCACCGACGCCAGCGGGGCGCAAGCGGAAGCCGCCCTCGACATCTACGTCATCCTGGTCGTGGAAGGCGCTGGAATACCACTCAATGGCGGCAAGACTTATCGCATTCATGGATTTCTTCTCACAATCCCGGAAAATGTTGATATGGAGATCGGTGGACACATAGATGAGGATTGCGAGGGAAGCGATTGTGAGGATTATTTCCATATTCTCGCAATGCGTGACGGATACGAAGTAGGAGCCATATTCGGAATGTCTACCGGGAAAGCGTATCCGCTTATCTGGATAGATGATCGCCCACGAGGAGCTTCTGAGGCAAGCCCACCGACTGAGGGTCGGCTAAACGCCATCGTAGACGACTTAGTCGAATCGCTTGGCCAAGCCCCGCAGATCAACAGAGACTAAGGAGACTGACCAGTGCGAACCCCGATTCTGTCAATCATCACTGGCTTGGCCGTTGGCGTAGCGCTGCTTGGACCACTCAGCACAGAGACAAGCAAGACCTCGTCCAGCGGTTCGATTCCGCAGCCGAGCGGGCATGACTTCACCCATGTACGGGAAACACTACCGGACCACACGGAAAGCGCCGTCGCCTCACACAGCGACAGTAATTCGCAAAGCAACAAAGTTTATTTGAATCAAAATGTGATCGATGGTAAAAGCACCATCATCTGCACACGCGACACAGCTCTGCGTAACATCATGACAAGAGGCGTGGCGCGATGGAATAACGCGCTTCGCGCCAGCCTGGGTTTCAACCCGTTCACAATAGTGCAGAATGCCACCTGCGCAGGCGTCGATATCGAGGTCGTCCAAGACCAAGCGAACATAGTCTACTGCGGAAAAACCTTCGACAACCAAACAGGAATTGGGACCTGGGCATGTTACCTGAATACGAAAACGCCAAGTCCACCACGCAGGCATTTCAGAACAGTAATGCCGGCCGCTACAAGCGGCCTGCGCGACCGCGCAGTAATAGTCTACCAGGCGCTCGACGCAGCACAACACAGTCCAACCGACCCTATCCACATCGGGACCATGACGCATGAGCTGGGCCATGCGCTGGGTCTGAGCCACTATGAAAGCACTAGTACCGTCGACCGATGCGATGCATTGCGCACGGTGGCAGTAGATCCGGGCAGAGACGACTATACCGTGATGACTGGACGCAAGGCGGACTGTTCTCCTGGATCAATCATCACAGGTCGAGATCTGCGCGACTTTTACGAGGCATACCACGTCGGGGCGATTACCAACGTCGAAGTGACTGGAAATGTCAAGCGGGTAACGACAGGGGCGGGGCGAACGAGGAGCCGGTACTGGCAGACTCGATTCGCCTGGGATGAAAACGGCGTCGTGGAAACCAGCCACAATGCATCGCGCATCGCCGTCCTCGCCCAAATCAACTCATCCTCCAGCTGGCGTCTCCTCGGACACATGCCAATTCGGGATAGCAGCGGGACCCCGTACAGGCGCATCAACGTTCGGGATACGAACAGCAGTTTGGCGGCCATGTACAAGGTCGTGGGTCTCACGCGAGGCGACATCCGCCTGTTCGGAACCAATTTCGATCCCGCCGTATCAATCTCCGGCGTCAACTATGTCGAGGGCGATCCTACGTTCGTGGTAGGCGTGGAGCAATACAACTACAACAAAAATCGCGGTACGGCGCCAGAGGTGCTCAGCGCCAGCATTAGTCCGCGCCACTGCTTCACAAACCAGACGCTGACAATACATACATATGCGGCTAGCGGACCCGGCTCGAACAGTAGCTCTGTATCCTGCGGCGCGCAGGCCGGTCTTAAGACATTCACGGCCAGCGCCCAGTGGGGTAGCGATGTCAACGCCGTCAGACGGCAGATCAGCCTGCCCGCGCAGGTGCGCGAGCGGATTCCGGCGGTGAGCGTCGGCCTGACCAATGTGCCGGCGTCGTGCACTCCAGGCAGCTCGTTCACGGTGAACTGGAGCGCGAGTGGCGGCGACGCAGGGCTTAAGGTATGGGTCAACGACACGGAGGTATCGAGCAGCGGCACGCCGGCCAGCGGTGCGCGCTCGATACAATGCCTCAGCCCTCTGCGGACGAGAGTCAGAGCTGTCGCCCTGGTCGCTGACGGCAGCGGCAATCACCAGAGCGAAACGGTCGCGGCCGCGCTCAACCAACCGACGGGTCTCACGACAGTCATGAGCAAGCCAACGCTAACGGGCATGGACGTGACATTGGCCTGGAATGCGGTAGCGCAGGCGGCCGAGTATCAGGTGAAGGCCTGTTCGGGATGTACGGGGTTCAGTCCCAACGGCGCCAACGGATTGTCGCATCTGTTTTCCGGACTGATACGTGACCACACGCACACGCTATACGTGCGGGCGAAGCACCCAGATACCGCCTGGACGCAGTGGTCCAGCACCAGCGTATCTATTCCGGCTGCGCTCGAGGCGCCGACGGGGCTGAATGTCAGCGTAACGAGCAACAGCGCCACATTGAGCTGGAGCGCAGTCGCGGGGGCAACCAGCTACGACGTAACCGCTTGCGTGGGTACGAGTACGAACTGTACGAGCGTCACGGTGACCCCCAACATCGACTTGCTCACAGGGCAGTCGCTTCTCGCCACACAATATCTGTTCACGAGCCTGACGCCTGATACACAGTATAGGTTTACGGTCAAAGCCCGGAACGGCGACGACGTATCTCCATTATCTATAGCTCCAGCGCGCACGGCGCGCGCGCTGCCGACGCCGCCGCTTGCGCCGAACGGCCTGTCCGTCAGTAGCGTTACGCCGACGGGCGCGACGCTGAGCTGGAACGCGGCCGCGCGGGCAACCAGCTATTCCGTGCAAGCCTGTCCGAGCGCATCGCCGTCAAACTGCAAAAGCGCCACGGTAACTGGCACGAGCCATCCGTTCACCGGTCTGACGCCCGACACACTGTACACATTCACGGTCATCGCCAAAAACAGCGGCGGCTCGTCTCAAGCGGCGACGTTCCGGCAGAGCACGTCCCGCGCGCTGCCGGCGGCGCCGAACACGCCGACCGGTCTGTCCGTCACCGGCATCACATCGACGAGCGCGAGGCTGAGTTGGAGCGCGACCGCGCGAGCGGCCAGCTATTCCGTGCAAGCCTGTGTGAGCGCAACAGGGAGAGGCTGCAAGAGCGCCACAGTGACCGGCACGAGCTACCCGTTTACCGGCCTGACACCCGCCACGCGTTACAGGTTCACGGTCATCGCCAAAAACAGCGGCGGTTCGTCCGGACAAGCCGCGGCCTGGGCGACCACGTCAGCCGCACCCGCCCCTACACCCACCACCAGCTTCACCGTGACCGGAAAGATATCAGCGCGCCTGCTTAGCAGCGGAGCCATCGAGATGGCGTTCACACCGAGCCGTGAGAGTATGCGTCGCCCAACGAACCGATACCTGCGCCCCGCAACTGCTACGACTGGCAAGTGGTATCAGAGTTCGGTGGTGGTAAACAGCATGTCAAGAACGCTGGGCAATATCTCGGCACGCTTCGTTGGAACCGGTACGTCGCGGCACCTTGAGGTATGCTTCATACCCCATGGTCGCACGCGCGTGTGCCCTTCCTCGAATGAGTTCCACTACCAACGGTCGAGTGTCAGAAGAGATTCGTGGTACTGGACCGACTTGCACACCTACACGGTATCGACGACAACGCGGCCATCTGGCGCGTCGGCGAACAACGACGGGTTGATGGAAGCGGGAACACCCGGCGCGGAGGATCCTGTCGGCGAAGACGGAGGCTTAATGGCCGACCTGATGACCCCACAGCAGGACGATTCGGACACGGATGCCGAGGACGAATGACCGACCGCGCCGACGGGCGGCTTGGGAGAGCGCAGGAACGCGATGCCGAAGCAGCTGCAATCCACGATCACCAGCGAGGGGGAACTCCGGCTCGCGCTGGCCGAGGTCGACAGGCCGACGCCGGGGGCGGACGAAGTGCTGATCCGCGTCGAGGCGGCGCCGATCAATCCGTCCGACCTAGGACTGCTGATCGGCCCCGCCGACATGAGCCGCGCCGCCGCCTCGGGCTCGGCGCGCGATCCGATCGTCACCGCTCCGGTCCCGCCGGAGCTGCTCGCCTCGCAGGCTGATCGGTTCGATCAGCCGATGGCGGCGGGCAACGAGGGCGCGGGCGTAGTCGTCGAGGCCGGTTCGAGCGACGCCGCGCAGGCGCTGCTGGGCAGGACGGTCGCCGTGATCGCGCGCGAGATGTACGCGCAGTACCGAACGGTCGACGCGGCGCATTGCCTGGTGCTGCACGAGGGCACAACGCCGGCGCAGGGCGCCTCCTGCTTCGTCAACCCGCTGACGGTGCTGGGAATGGTGGAGACGATGCGGCTCGAGGGCCACTCGGCATTGGTGCATACGGCGGCGGCATCGAACCTGGGGCAGATGCTGCAAAAGGTCTGCAGCGACGAGCAGATCCCGCTGGTGAACATCGTCCGCCGACCGCAGCACGTCGAGTTGCTGCGCCAAATCGGGGCCCGCCATGTCTGCGACACCAGCGCGCCCGGCTTTCGCCAGGACCTGACCGACGCGCTGGTCGAAACCGGCGCGACGCTCGCCTTCGACGCAACCGGCGGCGGGCCGCTGGCCGACCAGCTGCTGAGCGGCATGGAGGCGGCGGCCAGGGTCAACAGCCCGGGCTTCAATCGCTACGGCTCCGACATCCACAAGCAGGTCTACATCTACGGCGGCCTCGACACGTCGCCCACCGTGCTGCGCCGCAACTACGGCATGGCATGGGGGCTGGGCGGATGGCTGCTGACCCCGTTCCTGCAGCGCGTCGGCCCGCAGGCCGCCGAGCGCATGCGTCAGCGCGTCGCGGATGAAATCACCACCACGTTCGCCAGCGAGTACGCCCGGGAAATCTCGCTGGCCGAGGCGCTCGACCTCGACCACATCGCCGTCTACAACAGGCGGGCGACGGGCGAGAAGTATCTGATCAATCCGAACAAAGACGCCGACTAGACATCATCCGAGGGCGGCCGCCAGCGCAGGATCGGTCGGCGGGCCGCCGCCGTCTCGTCGAGGCGGCCGATCGGGGCGGACGTCGGCGCGGCGTGCAGCGCCTGCGGATGCACGGCGGATTCCGCGGCGATGGCGATCAGCGCGTCGGCCAGCGCCTCGATCGCCTCGGGCGGTTCCGTCTCGGTCGGTTCGATCATCAGCGCTTCCTCGACAATCAGCGGGAAGTACACCGTCGGCGGGTGGAAGCCGTGATCGATCAGCCGCTTGGCGATGTCGTAGGTGCGCACGCCGTGCTCGCGGCGCTGTCGGGCGCCCGAGAAGACGACCTCGTGCAAGACCGGCCGGTCGTAGGGCAGCTCATAGTGACCGCGCAGCAGCGCGCGCAGATAGTTGGCGTTCAATACGGCCTGTCCGGAGACGGCACGCAGTCCGTCGAGGCCGAGCGCCCGCAGGTACGCATAGGCGCGCAGCAGCACGCCGATGTTGCCATGAAACTGCTGGAGCCGTCCGATGCTGCGTTCAGGCGCCGCCAAACGCACGACCCCGTCGCCGCATTCGCGCAGAATCGGCGCAGGCAGATACGGAGCGAGCTCGTCGGAGCAGCAGACCGGCCCCGCGCCCGGCCCGCCGCCGCCGTGCGGCGTGCTGAAGCTTTTGTGCAGATTGAGGTGCGCGACATCGAAGCCGAGGTCGCCGTAGCGCACTCGCCCCATGATCGCATTGAGATTGGCGCCGTCGGCGTAGAGATAGGCGCCGGCATCATGGATCAGCGCGGCGACCTCGTCGATCCCGCGCTCCCACAGTCCCAGCGTGTTGGGAACGGTCACCATCGCCGCCGCGACGGTCTCGTCCAGCTCCCGCTCGATCGCGTCGCGGTCGAGCGAGCCGTCGCGCGCGGTCGGAATCTGCGTCACCGTGAAGCCCGCCATGGCGGCGGTCGCGGGGTTGGTGCCGTGCGCAGAGTCAGGCACGAGGATGCGTCGGCGTTGCTCGAGCTCGCCCCGATCCTCAAGCGCGGCGGCGATCATCAGCGCGCCGGCCAGCTCGCCCTGCGCTCCCGCGGCCGGCGCCAGACTCACGGCGGGCAGCCCGGTGATCCGGGCGATGCCGTCGCGCAGTTCCCACAACGTCCGCAGGATGCCCTGGTGCGCTTCCTCCGGGTCGAGCGGGTGCGCGTCCGCGAACTCCGGGGAGGACGCGATCAGATCGTTCACTTTCGGGTTGTACTTCATCGTGCAGGAGCCGAGCGGATACGTGCCCGAATCGATGCCGTAATTCCGCGCCGAGAGCGCCGTGTAATAGCGCACCAGCTCGCCCTGGCTCAGCTCGGGCAGGCGCAGCTCATCGCGCAGCAGATGCGCGTCGGGCAGGGGCGTCGAAGCGCCGGTCCAGGCGGGCGCGTCGACCGCTCGGCGGCCGGGCGCGCCGCGGTCGAAGCTCAGCCGGACGCCGAAATCCTCTCTTGCCGGCTGGAACGAGTTCACGCGCCCGCTCCGATCTCGGTCAGGGCGTCGATCAGTTCGTCGACATGCGCCGCCGGCGTTGCCTCGGTCACCGCGAAGAGCAGAGCGTCGCGCGCTTCAGGCTCGGCGCGGTTCGAGACATCGAGCCCGGGCGTGATGCCGCGCGCCGATAACTGCGCGGCGAGCGTCGGGGCCGGTACGGGCGCGCGCACCAGGAACTCCTGAAACCAGGGGCCGCGCTGCGGAATCTCATAGCCCGAAATGGCCGCGATCCGTCGGGCGGCGTCGTGGGCTCGCTGGTAGCACAATTCGGCCGAGGCTCGCAGACCGTGCGGGCCCAGCGCCTGCACCGCGATGGTGAACGCGAGCGCGATCAGCGCCTGCGCGGTCGAGATGTTGGAGGTCGCCCGTTCGCGGCGAATGAATTGCTCGCGCGCCTGCAGGGTCAACACGTACCCGGTGCGCGGCTCGCCGACGCCGTCGTCCAACTCGCGCGTGCGGCCCACGATCCGTCCTGGCATCTGGCGCAGGAACCGCTCCCGCGCAGCGAACAGCCCCAGGGACGGCCCGCCGTAGGCGGTCGCGCCGGCCAGATCGCGCCCTTCGCCAGTGACGATATCCGCGCCCGCGCTGCCGGGCGCGCGCAGCATGCCGAGCGCGAACGGATCGGCGACGACCGCCATCAGCGCGCCGACGTCGTGCGCGCGCGCCGCCAACGGCTCGAGATCCAGGATCGTACCGAGGAAATCGGGCTGCTGCGCCACGAGACAGGCGTGTTCGCCGCTCACCTCGTCGGCCGACGACACCCGGTCGATGCGCAACTGCGGGCCGCGCGCGTAGGTTCGCACCACATCCACCATGCCGGGGTGGATCGGTTCCAGCAGGGCGATCGCGCGGCGTTTCGTCGCGCGGGCGGCCAACAGACAGGCTTCGGCGGTCGCGCTGGCCGCGTCGTAGAGGCCGACGTTGGCGACATCCATCCCCGTCAACTCGCAGACCACCGACTGAAACTCGAAGCCCGACTGTAACGTGCCCTGGCTGATCTCGGGCTGGTAGGGCGTATAGGCGGTCGCGAACTCGGAGCGGCTGACGAGGTGCGGCACGATCGCCGGTACGGATCGCCGATACGCCCCCGCGCCGAGGAAGCGCGGGCGATCCGGCGGCGCGTTCTCGGCGGCTCGCCGTGCGAACAGCTCGATCAACTCCGGCTCCGTTAACGTCGGCGGCAGATCGATCTGTGGGTCGCGCAGGGCGGCGGGAATGTCGGCGAACAGGGCGTCGATGTCCGACGCGCCGACGCGCTCCAGCATCCGCGACCGATCGGCGTCGGTCGCGGGAATATACGGATGCGGCGCGGAGGAGCGCCGCGGCGGCGAGCTGGTCACGTTAGTCCTCCGGCAGCTGCGCGCGATACGCTTTGGCGTCCAGCAGACCCTCAAGCTCCGCAGGATCGGCAATGCGCACGCGGACGATCCAGCCCTCGTCGTAGGGCGACTCGTTGACCAACTCGGGACGCTCTTCGAGCGCTGCGTTCGAGGTGATCAGCTCCCCGCTGACCGGCGCGATCAGCTCCGCCACGGTCTTCGCCGATTCGATCTCGCCGAACGGCTCACCCGCGATCAACGCGGTCCCGTCGGCGGGCAACTCCAGGTAGACTACATCGCCGACCTGCTCCTGGGCGAAGTCGGTAATCCCGATCTCGGCTTCACCGCTGCCACCGCCGGCGGTGCGGCGCAGCCATTCGTGATCTTCGGTGTAGAGCAAATCGTCCGGCGTCTGGTACGGCATCGCGTCATCCCTTCGGTTTGCGGTAGAACGGCCGCCGCACGACCTCGACGGGCAGCGGGCGGCCGCGCAGATCGACTTCCAGCATGGTTCCGCGCCGGGCGAGGTCGGCGGGCAGATACGCCATGCCGATCCCGATCCGCAGGCTGGGGCTGTGCCCGCCGCTCGTCAGCGCGGCAACCGCGCCAACCGCCTTGCCCGCCCCGCTGCCACCCGGCTCGCGTATCTCATAGCCGCGTCTGGGCACGCCCCGTCCGCGCGCGGCCAGATGCGCCAGGCGCCGGGAGAGCGGCTGCGACTTGGCCGCGGCGAGCGCATCGCGGCCGATGAACGGCGCGCCGTCATCGAGGCTGACGGCGAATCCAAGCCCGGCCTCGAATGGATTGGTCGTCGGGTCGATATCGTTGCCGTGCAGCGGCAACGCGGCCTCGAGTCGGAGCGAGTCACGCGCGCCCAGTCCGGCCGGCGTCGCGCCGGCCGCGATCACGGCGTCCCATAGCGCCGACGCATGGCTGAGCGGCGCAATGCACTCGCCGCCGTCCTCGCCCGTGTATCCGGTGCGGGCGACCAGTACCGAGGCGCCGCGCCAGTCGAGCTCCGCGCAATCGCGCGGCTGCAGCCCGAGAAATCCATCGCCGAGCACGCTGCCTAGCAGCGCCGGAGCCTGCGGGCCCTGAACCGCCAGCATCACTGTTTCGTGCGTGATGTCCTGCGCGGCATCGCCGACAACGGCGCGCAACCGCTCAAAATCCTGGCCGGCGTTGGCGGCGTTGTGAATCACAAGCCAGCGCGAGTCGGACAGCCGGTAGATGAAGACATCGTCCTCGATCCCGCCCGCGTCGTTGCAATAGAGCGAGTAGTGAGCCTTGCCAGCGGGCAAGGCAGTCAGATCGAAGGTCGTGACCGAGCGCAGCCGCTCGGCGGCCTGCGGATGATCGACCAGGACGCGAGCCAGATGCGAGACATCGAAGACGCCGGCGCGCTCACGCACCGCCTGATGCTCGGCGACGATGCCGCGGTACTGCAGCGGCATCTCCCAACCGGCGAACGGTGCGAAGCGAGCGCCGAGTCCAAGATGCCGGTCGCGCAGCACCAGCTGAGTGAACCTGAGGTCGGCAGCGGAATCAATCATCGCGCCCAGTGTAGCCATTGCCGCGCCGATCGATGCACGCGCATGGACGAGTGGAAAGATCTCGCCCCGGCTCGTGCGCCTGCGGCGCTAGCGATCAGATCCGCCCCAGCTGATACGACATCTGCGCGGCCTGCCTCCACGCTTCTCATCTGTAAACTGGACAACAGAACCTGTACCGCGCTTGGAAAATGAACCGTGTCAGAGATTTCTACATACAGTGGTCAGCGTTGAAGCGGTGTGTGTACGCACCCCGGCAAAGTTGAGAGTAGAGAGTCTCGATGGGTATTAGGCTGCAGGCGATAGTGACTGCTGTCTGTGTGATCACGATCACACTCGCGCTGGCGGGATGCTCCGACGAACCTCCGCCCGATACAGAACCGGCGCCTGTAACCACACCGGCGACTGTCGGGCAGACCTCTACGGAACAGACATCGCGGATTCAGTCGGAAACAAACACCGCTGAGTCTGAGGAGGAAACGAATACTCCGAGTGCGGAATTCACGGACAAGTCTGTAGCATCAGCCTCGACCAGCGAAGAGGCGAGCACTCCTCTGCCATTCGATCCCTCAGTACTTCGCGGGACGCTCAGCAACGGTTTGGATTATTACATCAAGCACAATGATGAGCCGCGCGATCGTGTGCAATTATCGTTGGTCGTGAAAGCGGGATCCGTGCTGGAAGAAGAAGACCAGCGCGGCCTGGCCCACTTCATTGAACACATGGCGTTCAACGGAACCGAACACTTTCCAAAGCAAGAAATCGTCGACTACATCGCGTCAATCGGCGGCAGTCTCAACGCGGCAACCGGCTTCGACGATACCACATACTGGTTGGAGATCCCAACCACCGATCCCGAAATGATTGAGACCGCTTTCCAGATCCTCAGCGATTGGGCCTACGCCATCGACTTCACGCCCGAGGAAATCGAGCTGGAGCGGGGCGTTATACTCGAGGAGTGGCGGCAAAGCTTGGGTTACAGATCACGCGCACAGGAGAGCCTCACCGAGCTGCTATTCGGTTCCTCCCGCTACGCCGAACGAAGCCCGATTGGCGTAACCGAAGTCATCGAATCGGCGCCGATCGAGCAGTTTCTGGCATACTACGAGCGCTGGTACCGGCCCGACCTCATGGCCCTGATCGCTGTCGGCGACTTCGACACGGACCTGATCGAGGCCAAAGTCAAACAGTACTTCGCGCCGCCGCCTGAGGGTGAGGCATCGCACAAGCGAGCGGCTGTAGCGGCGCCCACTGACAAACCGAGCTTCGACGTGCCTGATAACAACGCTTCGCTCGTCAATGTGTTTACCGATCCGGAAGCGCCGTCAACTCAGGTGCATCTGATCCGCAAGGTGACGCCTGAAATCACCCGCGACCTTACTACCTTTCGCCGCAAGGCAGCGGAACAGCTCGCGCTCATGATGTTCAACGCTCGACTGCTTGAGCGAGGGCAAGAAAGCGATCCGCCCTGGTTCAATCCGCCCCGGTTCTCGAGCAACCCGACTGAGCGTGCTAGGCTCGCAGCGCGTATTCCCGTGGTGAATTCGCTGGACATACTGACCTTCTCGATCCGCACAGAGCAAGTCGGCGTCGAAGCTGGCTTAACCGCCTTGCTGGAGGAAATACAGCGTGTTCGCCAGCATGGGTTTACGGCGGCGGAATTGGAGCGCGAGAAATCCAATCTGCTCAGCAAGATGGAGAATGAGTACCTGGAACGGGACCGTGTGGAGTCCGGGCAACTCGCCCAATCATACCAGAATCATTTTCTCAACGGGCAACCAGCGCTCAGCGCCGAAACTCAATGGGCGCTGTATCAGCAGCTGCTGCCCGAAATCACACTGGCGGAAACCGACACGGCTGCCGCTACCTGGGCGGAGTTGCGAAACACCGCGCTGGCGGTAGAAGGACCTGAAGGGATCGACGGCGGCGAAGAGGGCGGCCTGGCTGCGTCACTGCAAGCGCATCTCCATGCGGCAAACGACCTGGTTGTAGAGCCGTATATAGACGATTTCGAACGCGCCCCGCTCCTGGCAACCAAACCAACCCCCGGAAGTATCGTCGATGAACAACAGATCGACGCGATCGACGCAGTTCAATGGACGCTCTCGAATAGCATCACCGTGATCGCCAAACAGACCGACTTCCGCAACAACGAGATACAGTTCGCGGGATTCAGTCCGGGCGGCCATTCGCTGGTTGCGGATGCGGACTACGCATCTGCGGTTCACGCGGCGCAATTGGTCTCCGGCAGCGGAGCCGGGGCGCACGACAAAAGCGCTCTGGATCGATTGCTCGCCGGCAGGCAGGTCTCCGTCACTCTCTACATCGGGGAGTTGTTTGAGGGCCTCTACGGCAACGCCGCTCCAGCGGACATCGAGAGCCTGTTTCAGCTCATCACGCTGTACGTGACAGAGCCGCGGCTCGATCCGGACTACTTCTCAACATACGTTGCCGAGTTGCGCAGCAGGGTCGAACTGCTGTCAAACCAACCGGACGCGGTGTTGCTCGCACGGCTGAATGAGTTACTCACTCAGAACCATATGCGCCGACGTTCTTTAACCTCCGAATTGCTCGATGCACTCAATATCGATCGCGCGCGGGCGGTCTACGCCGACCGCTTCGCCGACCTGGGCGACGCCACGTTCGTGTTCGTGGGAGCCTTCGATTGGAACGAGTTGCGCAGATTGACTACCACCTATCTCGCCAGCCTGCCGACCACGGGCAGGACCGAGGAGCCGCGCGATTTCGACATCGACCCCCCAGCCGGAATCGTCGATGAGGTGATTCGGAGCGGCGTAGAACCGCTCAGCAACACGGTTTGGACATTCGCTGGCGCGGCTGACTGGGACAGCGGCCAGGCGTTGGCCTTCGAGGTCGCCGGCGAGATGCTGGGTATCCGCCTGAGCGAGCGGGTGCGGGAAGCACTGGGCGGAACGTACCGAATCAGCGTGGATACGAGAACGTCGATGGCGCCAAATCAGGAGTACCGAGCCGAGATCATTTTTAACAGCGACCCCGATCGCCTGAACGAACTCCTCGATGCGGTGGCGGTAGAGCTGGACTGGATCCGCGGCGGCGGCGAGCAAAGCTATCTGGACAACGTCAAACAGCAGCTGCAGACCAAACGCGAGGGGCGGACGCGCACCAACGAGTTCTGGCTCGAACAGATTCACTCAGCAATACAGCGGGTCGGATCGTTCGCTGAGATTGGGCGCTTCGATGAACAACTTGAGTCAATAACCCTCGAGCAGGTGGCAGCGATCGCTCAGCTCGGATTCCCGAAAGACCGCTTTGTCCGGGTCGTGCTACTTCCGAACAGTGAATAGGGGAGGTTAGGGAGAGTCGTGCGGTCTCTCCCTAACCTCCCGTTGCGGTGCGACCCAGCGACCAGCCGTAGATCCGCGCCAGCGTCACGCTCATCAGCGCCGACTGTTCATTGCCGGCAGGGCAGTGCCGAAGTCGGCGGCGATCAATCGTCAATGGCGCCAGAGCGCGTCAGCGATGCCGGCACTTTCCCGTAGCGCCCCTCTCCCCAACAGACGATCTCGCCGTCGCTGCGGATCGCGCAGGTGTGGCGGAGACCGGCGGAGAGGGACGTGAAGGCGCCTTGAGGTGCGTCGGTCTGTCCCCAGATGCTGACTCCCCAACAGGCGAGCGTGCCGTCGCTGCGGATGCCGCATGTGTGATCGGTGCCTGAGGAAACTGCCTGGAACTTGCCGGCCGGCGGGGTCACCCACCATGAAACTCCCCAACAGGCGAGCGTGCTATCGCTGCGGATCGCGCAGGTATGGCTGTTGCCAGAGGCAATTGCCTGGAACTTGCCGGCCGGTGGGGTCGACCGCCCATCCGGTGGAGTCGACTGACCAGCATCATCGCTGCCCCAGCAGACCAGCGTGTCGTCGCTGCGAATCGCACACGAGTGAGAGGCGCCAACGGCGGTGACCGCCTTGAATGTACCGCTCGGCGCGTTGATCTGCCCCTCATGATTGAATCCCCAGCAGGCGATCGTGCCGTTGCTGCGAATCGCGCACGTGTGCTGCTGGCCCGCGCTCACCGCCTTGAACGTACCGCTCGGCGTGTCGCTGACCTTCCCGTACGAGTCGCTGCCCCAGCAGACCAGCGTGTCGTCGCTGCGAATCGCGCAGATATGATAGCCGCCGGCGCTGACCGCCTTGAACGTACCGGCCGGCACGGTGGTGCTCTCCTTCCGATCGTCCAGGTTCCCGTTCCGGTCCTCCCACTCGTCGGCCCAGCAGACGATCGTGCCGTCGCTGCGAAGCGCGCAGGCGTGCGGGGGGATCAGCGAATAGGCGCCCAACGATATGGCCGTGACCGTGACCGGCGGGTTGAGGTCGTCAACCCGGGTCTCGCCAGGCTCAGGCGCAGGATCCGTCGTCACCGGCGAAGCGCCGGGATTGGGCGAATCGCCGGAACCATCGGGATCGTCAACGCGGGTCTCACCAGGCACAGGCGCGGGATCCGTCGTCACCGGCTGGTCGGGATCGTCGGAATCGTTCACGCCGCCGGTTCCGCCGGATGTCCGCTGCGGTTCATCGACGACGCCCGCCCCGTACACCCTGGATACGTCGTCGTTGAGGATCGTCCCCGTGGCTTCGATCTTGCTGCCGCCGCCGGACAGACTCACGCGGCTGTCGTCCGTCCGCAAACCCTTCACCCGCAGCACAAACGTCTCATCCGCTTCCTCAGCTGTATCGCCCACCACGTCGACGCTCACCGTCTGCCTCAGCGCCGCCCCCGCCGCGTTCGCCGCGAACGTCAGCTTCCGACTGAACCCGACAAAATCGCGCCATGCCCCAGCCTTGCGTGTCGCGGTCGCACCGGCCGGCGCAACCGCCGACACGCGCATGCTCACATCGTGACTCGGTGAACCGCTCAGCACCACCGCGAACGTGAGCGCCGTATGACCCTCGTCGCCCTCGGCGACGCTCGCGTCCGCCACCGTAATCGTCAGCGCCTCAGGCTCCGGCTCTGATACCAACGCCGCCGTCTCAAAGCCCAGGAACGGAACGGCAGCCGAGTATCGCTCGCAAACCCGCGAATACGCCAACACCTGAGCGTGATAGCTGCTCTGCGGCGTCAGACCCTCCACCAGCAGGCTGGCGCCGGGATAGTCAACCCATGTCGTCACCACCGCCGCCCACGTTCCCGTGTACACGTTCACCGCGTACATCGCCGTCGGACACTCCGAACCCCCGGCCGGCTCAGCCCCCCGCGTCCACTCCAGCGTCGCGCTCTCCGCCCCGGGCGTTACCGTCAGCAGAATCGGAGCGTCAACCCCGACCGCTACCCCCCCCCCATTTTTTCCTTTCGCCGAAGCCCCGGGTATGGCTGACAGCGCAATCCAGCCCGCCACCAATACCACCAGCAGCGCGGCCGCAGCGATGCGCGTAGCCATGACAGTCCCTCGATTCACTTTGGGCGTGAGCCGCCGGGGGAGTTTCGACGGACATTGCCCAAGCGCCAAGGTAGCGAAGCGCAGGCGGGCGCGCAACGGCCGTTGCCTGCTCGGCTCGCGCTTCCCTATACCGCGCCGCGCGGCGACCAGCCGTAGATCCGCGCCAGCGTCCCGCCCATCAGCGCCGACCGTTCGTCGGCGGAGAGTGTGTCGGTCACGCGGAACGCCTCGACGCCCTGCGCGAATGTGAGCAGATTGACCGCCCGCGTCCAGTCGGTGCCCCACATGCAGCGGTCGAACCCGTAGGCTTCGAAGATGCGGCTCAGCGGTTCCCAGATATCCGCATACGGAAACGGTTCGCGCGCCAGCGTGCAGGCGCCGGAGATCTTGATCGCCACGTGGTCGAACTGAGCCAGCGAGAGCACCTGCTCGAGATCCGCCCAGGGCTCGTCGGGCGGCGGCGGATCGAACGGCTGGGGCAGGCCGAGGTGGTCGATCACCAGCTGCGTGTTCGGATGCCGCCGCGCGATTTCGGCGAAGATCGGCAGCTTGGTCGAACAGAGCACGTTGACCGGGAATCCGGCCCGTCCGCCCGCCGCGACGATCGCGTTCACGCCCGGGTCATCGGCGGCGGCATCTTCGAAACTCAGCACCACGCGCGCGCCCACGACGCCGGGCAGCGCCGCCCACTCCTCCACCGCCTGCGCGACCGTCTGCGAACGAGGGTCGAACGGCCGCACCAGACCGAAGCGATCGGGGTATTGGTCGTAGACCGAGCGCACGTAGCCGGGGTCGTATCCGTAGATCGTGTAAGGCGAGATCAGGATCGCCCCATCGACGCCGTTGGCGTCCATCTCGCGCACCAGATCGTCGCCGCTAACCTCGTCCGGCCCGGTCAGCACCGCCCTCCAGGGACGCTCGGGGCTGTTGCGCGCATAGGCGTGGACCTGGCAGTCGATCACGGGGCTGTCGGTCGCGGACGTACTCTGCGGCATGACGGTTGGCCTTCCTGCGCTGGAAAACGGTCGAGAAACGGTCGATGCGAGTTTAGGAGACGGCGAGCCGCTGCTACGAGTGACGCTCAACGGCGCGGCGTCCTCTCGCCGTCGGTGATTCGTCGGCGATCGGCGAACTGCCAACTACGGTAGATCCATGTTCAGCCGCACGCTGCATCATCTCGACCCTCGACGAGCGTTCGGCCGCGGCCGAATCATCCTGTTCGTGCGCCCGGTGCAGGAGTTCGTGCGCACCGAGAGCGCCAGCGCCGTCCTGCTAATCGCCGCCGCCGCGATCGCCCTGGTCTGGGCGAACTCGCCCTGGAACCACGAATACGAGCGGCTGCTGAACGCCAACATCAGCATCGACCTGGCGATCTGGGCGGTCGAAGGATCGCTGCACTTCTGGATCAACGAAGTGGCGATGGTGCTGTTCTTTTTCGTGATCGGGCTGGAGATCAAGCGCGAAATCACGATCGGCGAGCTTTCCGACCCGCGCGTGATGGCGGCGCCGATCGCCGGGGCGATCGGCGGCATGCTGTTGCCGCTGGCTCTCTTTCTCCTGATCGCGCAGGGACCGGAGGCGCGCGGCGGCTGGGCGATCCCGATGGCGACCGACGTCGCATTTGCGCTCGGCATCGCCTCCCTGTTCGCCTCGCGCGTGCCGATCGGCCTGCGGGCGATGCTGTTGACGTTCGTGATCGTCGACGACATCGGCACCGTGTTCGTGGTCGCCGTGTTCTACTCGGGCGACGTGCAGGTGTTGCAGGTGCTGCTGACCAGCGGGCTGGTCGCGGCGATGATGCTGCTCTACCGACTCGGCGTGCGCAGCATGATCGTCTACGCCACGATCGGCCTGGTCGCCTGGGGCGCGATTCTGGAGTCGGGAATCCATCCCACCACGCTGGGCGCCGTGCTCGGCTTCCTGACGCCCTGGAAACCGCCGGTGTCGTTGGACGGGTTCGTGCATGTGGCGCGCCGCTTGCTGGACCGATTCAGCACCGGCGATCAGGCGCCCGAAAGTCCGCTCGGACACGACCAGGTGGTCGACGCGCTGCTGGGGCTGAGCGATCTGAGCAGCAACGCGGTGCCCCACGTCGATCGACTGGAGCATCAATTGCATCCATGGGTGGCGTTTCTGGTCGTGCCCGCCTTTGCGCTCGCCAACGCGGGCGTGCATTTCGACCCTCAGGGCGTCAGCGAGGCATTTTCCAGCAGCGTCACCTGGGGCGTGATCATCGGGCTCGTGGTGGGCAAGCCGGTCGGTCTGGTCGCGGCGACCTGGATTGCGGTCAAGCTTGGCGCCGGCCGACCCGCCGGCGTGACCTGGCAGGGCATCTGGGCGATCGGCATGGTGGCGGGAATCGGGTTCACGGTCGCGCTATTCGTCGCCGACCTCGCCTTCGCCGACCCGGAACTGCTCAAGCAGAGCAAGATCGGCATTCTGGCGGCATTCGCCGTCGCCGGCCCGCTGAGCTTCCTCGCCTTCAAGCTGCTGCCCAGGCGCGTCCGACCGGTCCGCGCCGACCTCCTGCGCGAGTCCGCCGACGCCGCCACTCCCGTCTAGCCCGCGGGGGCGAGCCGCCAGGCGGACGGCCGCGCGAGCGGCGCAACTGGTCTGTCGGGTCTGTACCCTTGCAGCGTCGAGCAACGGCACTCAGAGCACTCAGAACAGCACGAAGACAGGAGCGGCGAATGGCACTCGACCCGGCGACGACCATGCTTATGCAGTCGATGGCGGAGGGCGCCGACCCCGACGCCAAACCCCTGCACGAGATGACGCCCGAAGAAGCGCGCGGATTCGGCTCCGCCATCGCCGAGCTGGCCGGCCCGGCGCCGCCCATGGCTCGGGTCGAGGAGCACGCCATCAACGTGGACGGCGGTACCGTCACGCTGCGCGTGCTCGCGCCCAACGACCATCCGCCGGGCGTGATCGTCTACTACCACGGCGGCGGTTGGGTGATCGGTTCGATCGACGAGACCGACGCGATGGTTCGCAAACTGGCGGAGCGCACCTCCTGCGCCGTCGTCAACGTCGAGTACCGCCTCGCCCCCGAACACCGCTATCCCACGGCCGCCGACGATTGCTATGCGGCGCTCGAATGGACGGCGGCGCACCTGGGCGAGATCGCCGGCGGCGATGTCCCGCTGTTCGTCGCGGGCGACAGCGCCGGCGGCAACCTGTCGGCGGTCGTCGCCCGCCGCGCGAGAGACCGCGGCGGACCGCGGATCGCGCTGCAAATTCTGATCTATCCGGTGACCGACGCCGACTTCGATCGCCCCTCTTATGTCGCGCCCGAGAACGCGCTGCTGCTCACGCGCGAGGCGATGCGCTGGTTCTGGGACCACTACGTCCCCGACGTCGAGCGGCGCGCGGAGCCGGACGCCTCGCCGCTGCGTGCCGAAGACCTGTCGGGACTCCCGCCCGCGGTCGTGCTGACGGCCGAGCACGATGTGCTGCGCGACGAGGGCGAGGCATACGCGGCGCGGCTGGAGGCCGCCGGCGTGCCGGTCGACTTCCAGCGCCACCAGGGACAGATGCACGGCTTCTTCACTCTGCTGATGCTGCCCGGCAGCGAGCGCGGCTTCCAGCAGGTGGTCAAGGCCGTTCGCGCCGTGGTCGTCAAGCAAGGGGCAACTGCAACGTAGTAGACTCGCGCCGACCAGTCGTTTCGCCCTCGCGAACTATGGGACGTGATGGGCGAAGCGCGCAAGCGCCCGGGCGCGGGATGTCCGGGCGGGAGAGAGAATGAAGATGTCGGAAGCCACCGCAACCAAAACCGCCGCCAAGCACGTCGACGCTGTCGTGATCGGAGCCGGATTCTCCGGTCTCTACATGCTCAAGAAACTGCGCGACGACCTGGGCATGACCACGCAGGTCTACGAGGCCGGCGACGGCGTCGGCGGCACCTGGCACTGGAACCGCTATCCGGGCGCGCGCTGCGACTCGGAGAGCTACATCTACTGCTTCTCGTTCGATGACGACCTGCTGCAGGAATGGAACTGGAGCGGCAAGTATCCCGAGCAGCCCGAGATCCTGCGCTATCTCAATCACGTCGCCGACCGCTTCGACCTGCGCAGCGGCATCCAGTTCAACACGCGGGTCACGGCCGCCCATTTCAACGAAGACTCCGGTCTCTGGGAAGTCGAGACCGACCAGGGCGACCGCGTTACCGCGCAGTACCTGATCACCGCCATCGGCTGCATCTCGACCGGGCAGATTCCGAAGATTCCGGGGCTGGACTCGTTCCAGGGCGACTGGCACCACACCGGCGCCTGGCCGCACGACGGGGTCGAGTTCGAGGGTAAGCGGGTCGCCGTGATCGGCACCGGATCGAGCGGCATTCAGTCGATCCCCGTGATCGCGCGCGAGTGCGAGCATCTGACCGTCTTCCAGCGCACGCCGCAGTACACGATCCCGGCCCGGCACGAGACGGTCGACCAGGAGTTCCTCGCCGAGGTCAAGGCCAACTACGCCGAGATCATGCAGAAGTCGAAGACCTCTCCCGCCGGCATGCCCTACGAGTACGCCGAGACCTCGGCGCTCGAGGCGACCGAAGCGCAGCGGCTCGAAACCTACGAGCAGCTCTGGCAGCAGGGCGGATTCCGCTTCGTCTTCCAGTCCTACTTCGATGTCACCCTCGACCGCCGCGCCAATGACACGGCGTCGGAGTTCATCCGCCAGAAGATCCGCGAGATCGTCAAGGACCCGGAGACCGCCGAGAAGCTCCTGCCCCGCGATCACCCCTTCGGCTCCAAGCGGGCGCTGATCGACACCAACTACTTCGACACCTACAACCGCGACAACGTGGACCTGGTCGACATCCGCCACTTCCCGATCGAGGAGATCACGCCGACCGGGCTGCGCACCGCGGACGGCAACGAGTACGAGGTCGACATCATCGTCTTCGCCACCGGCTACGACGCGATGACCGGCACCTTCTTCAAGATGGACATCCGCGGCCGCGACGGCGTCGAACTGAAGCAGAAGTGGAGCGAAGGCCCCAAGACGTATCTGGGTCTGGCCACGGCCGACTTTCCCAACATGTTCATGATCACCGGCCCCGGCTCGCCCTCGGTGCTGAGCAATATGCCGGTCTCGATCGAACAGCACGTCGAGTGGATCGCCGACTTCGTCGAATACCTGCGCGAGCGCGGCGTCGACCGGGTCGACGTCGATCCGCAGGCTGAAACCGACTGGGTTCAGCACGTCAACGAGATCGCCGAGCAGACGATGTTCATGCTCGCCGACTCCTGGTATCTGGGCGCCAACATTCCCGGCAAGCCTCGGGTCTTCATGCCCTACGCCGGCGGCGTCGGCGCCTATCGCGAACGCTGCGACGAGATCGCCGCCGACCACTACGCCGGCTTCCTGATGAGCGAGTCGAGGGAGCCGGCGCTGGCCGACTGAGTCGGATTCGCCCCGACTGCGCCTCGCCGGTGCGCGCCGCGATCCGCGCTGCGGTTGCGCGTACCGCCGCGTCAACCTGCGTCAGCCAAATCGAAGGGGATGATCATGACCCGTCCGCTGCTCGACGGCATTCGCGTGCTCGACTTCACCCAATTTCAGCAGGGACCATCGGCGACCGTGCTGATGTCCGACCTGGGCGCGGAGGTGATCAAGGTCGAGCGGCTCAAGGTCGGCGACCCGTCGCGCCACGTCGGCAAGCGCGCCGACGGCTTCTCGCAGTACTTCCACACCCACCACCGAGGCAAGCGCAGCATCGCCGTCGACCTGCGCGCGCCGGCGGGGCGCGAGCTGATCTACGAGCTGGTCGGGCAGGTTGACGTGGTCGCCGAGAACTTCAAGCCCGGCGTGATGGAGCGGCTGGGTCTGGGCTGGAACGACCTCAGGCAGCGCAATCCCCGGCTCGTCTACGCGAGCGCGAGCGGATTCGGCCCCGAGGGGCCGCGCGCCCGGTCGACCTCGTGGGCGTCGGTCGCCGGCGCGGCCGGCGGCGGCATGTGGGCGGGCGGCATCAAGGGCGGCGCGCCCTACGCGAACGTCGCTGCGCCCGACCCCGACCAAACCGGCGGCATGATCTTCGCCTTCGCGATCGCCAGCGCATTGGTCGCGCGCGAGCGCAGCGGCGAGGGTCAGCTGGTTCAGACCTCGCTCTATGGCAGCCAGATCTGGGGCCGCGCGCCGGCCATCAACGCGATCGCCAACGGCAGCATCGTGCCGACCGCGAGGAACATGCCGATCTCCGACATGTTCACACTCCAGGCGCAGGGATCGGACGGCGACTGGCTCTTCGTGGGCTACATCACCGACCGCTGGGTACCCATGTGCCGGGCGCTCGAGCGCGAGGACCTGATCACCGACCGGCGCTTCGCCGCGCTCGCCGACCGCAACGCCAACATGGACGAGCTGCGCGCGGAAGTCGCGGCGGCAATCCGCACCCGCCCCGCCGCCGACTGGCCGCCGCTGTTCGACGCCGAAGAGGTGCCCAGCACGCTCATTCAGGACTACCCGATGATCGCCCGGGATGAGCAGGCCGCCGCCAACGAGTACATCGTCGACGTCGAGGATCAACGCTTCGGCGCGCTGCGGATGGTCGGTTCGCCAATCCGCGCCAACGGCGAACAGGGCAAGCTGCGCTGTCTGGCCCCCGACCTCGGCCAGGACACCGACGCATTGCTCGAAGAAATCGGCTACGCGCCAACCGCGATCGCTGACCTGCGCGAAGCCGGCGTGGTCGGCTAGCGGATGACGCCGCCTGCTTTCATATCCGCAATCGCGTCCCAGTCGTAGCCCAGCTCTTCCAGGACCAGTTCGGTGTGCTCGCCGAGCTCGGGGGCGCTTGAGTAATTCTCGGACACCGCATGCTCGAGTTGGAACGGGACGCCGAGCACCCTGAACTCGCCCGCGGACCGGTGCTGCATCGTCCGCACGTAGCCGTTCACCGCCGCCTGCGGATCGTTGGCGATCTCCACCGTGTCCGCTGCCGGCGCCCAAGGGAAGTCGTTGGCGTCGAACACGGCCGCCCAGTGATCGCGTGGATGCCGGGCGATGCGCTGCTCGATCGCCTCGACCGCCTCTCGGGTGTGGCTGCGCCGCGCGTCGGCGTCGGCGAAGCGGGCGTCTTCGGTCAACAGCGGTAGATCGATCGCGTGGGCGAACGGCGCCCAGAAACGCTCCTCCTGGATCATCGCCAGCTGCATCCACTTGCCGTCGGAGGCTCGGTACGAGTTGTAGAGTGGATTGAAAGCGCCGTAGCGGTCGCTGCGCGGAAAGTGTTCGCCGCTCGCCAGCGCGCCCTGGATTGCGAAGCCGTTGGCCCAGATGCCGCCGCCGTAGAGCGAGCAGGTGACGAACTGCCCCCGGCCGGTCAGCTCGCGCTGGTAGAGCGCGGCAAAGATCGCCGCCGTGATGTTCATCGCGCTGGGCAGATCGCCCATCGCGCCGACCAGCCGCACCGGCTCGCTCTCGGGCGCGCCGAGCGTCTCCATGAACCCGCCGCGCGCCCAATAGGCGAGCTCGTCGAAGGCGGGTCGGTCGATGTCCGGCCCCTCAGTGCCGTAGCCGGTCGCATGCGCGTAGATCAGACGCGGGTGCGCCGCCCGCAGCGCGTCGTAGTCGATGCCCAGGCGTTGCAGCGCGCCGCGGCGCAGGTTGACGATGAACACATCGGCGTCAGCCAGCAACCGCCGCAGCGCCGCGCTGCCCTCCGGGCGGCGCGCGTCCAGCGCGACGCTGCGCTTGTTGCGGTTGGCGATCTCAAACACCCAGTCGACGTCGCCGCGCACACGGTGGATCAGCCCGCGCATCGGATCGCCGTCGAGCGGCTCGACCTTGACCACATCTGCGCCGATCCCGCCCAGCACGCAGGCGCTCATCGGGCCGAACAGCCAGGTCGCCATTTCGACCACCCTGAGCCCGCCAAGCAGTGGCGCGGGTTGGGCGCGATCGTGGGGCATGGACGCTCCATCTCCCACAGCGGCGACGGCGGCGAGACGCTCGATGCACGATCGGCGTGACGGGCAACGCGATCTACTCGGACTACCTTACGGCAACGGGAGCAGCGTTCACCGCGCTCGCCCTCGAATGACCGGGCGAGAGCGCGGCGAGATTCCCGCGTCCCGCAGCGGAGTGACCGCGCCGAGAGTGTCGAAGTCGGCGGCGATCAATCGTCAATGGCGCCCGAGCGCGTCAGCGATGCCGGCACTTTCCCGTAGCGCCCCTCTCCCCAACAGACGATCTCGCCGTCGCTGCGGATCGCGCAGGTGTGGCGGAGACCGGCGGAGAGGGACGTGAAGGCGCCTTGAGGTGCGTCGGTCTGTCCCCAGATGCTGACTCCCCAACAGGCGAGCGTGCCGTCGCTGCGGATGCCGCATGTGTGATCGGTGCCTGAGGAAACTGCCTGGAACTTGCCGGCCGGCGGGGTCACCCACCATGAAACTCCCCAACAGGCGAGCGTGCTATCGCTGCGGATCGCGCAGGTATGGCTGTTGCCAGAGGCAATTGCCTGGAACTTGCCGGCCGGCGGGGTCGACCGCCCATCCGGTGGAGTCGACTGACCAGCATCATCGCTGCCCCAGCAGACCAGCGTGTCGTCGCTGCGAATCGCACACGAGTGAGAGGCGCCAACGGCGGTGACCGCCTTGAATGTACCGCTCGGCGCGTTGATCTGCCCCTCATGATTGAATCCCCAGCAGGCGATCGTGCCGTTGCTGCGAATCGCGCACGTGTGCTGCTGGCCCGCGCTCACCGCCTTGAACGTACCGCTCGGCGTGTCGCTGACCTTCCCGTACGAGTCGCTGCCCCAGCAGACCAGCGTGTCGTCGCTGCGAATCGCGCAGATATGATAGCCGCCGGCGCTGACCGCCTTGAACGTACCGGCCGGCACGGTGGTGCTCTCCTTCCGATCGTCCAGGTTCCCGTTCCGGTCCTCCCACTCGTCGGCCCAGCAGACGATCGTGCCGTCGCTGCGAAGCGCGCAGGCGTGCGGGGGGATCAGCGAATAGGCGCCCAACGATATGGCCGTGACCGTGACCGGCGGGTTGAGGTCGTCAACCCGGGTCTCGCCAGGCTCAGGCGCAGGATCCGTCGTCACCGGCGAAGCGCCGGGATTGGGCGAATCGCCGGAACCATCGGGATCGTCAACGCGGGTCTCACCAGGCACAGGCGCGGGATCCGTCGTCACCGGCTGGTCGACCGGGTTGTCGGAATCGTCGGAATCGTCGACGGTGCCAGCCCCGTACACCATCGATATGTCGTCGTTGAGGATCATCCCCGTGGCTTCGATCTTGCTGCCGCCGCCGGACAGACTCACACGGCTGTCGTCCGTCCGCAAACCCTTCACCCGCAGCACGAACGTCTCATCCGCTTCCTCAGCCGTATCGCCCACCACGTCGACGATCACCGTCTGCCTCAACTCCGCCCCCGCCGCGTTCGCCGCGAACGTCAGCTTCCGACTGAACCCGACGAAATCGCGCCATGCCCCAGCCTTGCGAGTCGCGGTCGTCCCAGACGGCGCGACCGCCGACACACGCACGCTCACATCGTGACTCGGTGAACCGCTCAGCTCCACCGCAAACACAAGCGCCGTATGACCCTCGTCGCCTTCGGCGACGCTCGCGTCCGCCACCGAAATCGTCAGCGCCTCAGGCCTCGGCTCTGAAACCAACGCCGTCGTCTCAAAGCCCAGGAACGGAACGGCAGCCGAGTATCGCTCGCAGACCCGCGAATACGCCAACACCTGAGCGTGGTAGCTACTCTGCGGCGTCAGACCCTCGACCAGCAGGCTGTCGCCCGGATAGTCAACCCATGTCGTCACCACCGCCGCCCACGTTCCCGTGTACACGTTCACCGCGTACATCGCCGTCGGACAGCCCGAGCCCCCGTCCGGCTCAGCGCCCCGCGTCCACTCCAGCGTCGCGCTCTCCGCCCCAGGCGTTACGGTCAGCAGAATCGGAGCGTCAACCCCGCTAGCTACGCCCCCCCCCATTTTTTTGCGCCGAAGCCCCGGGCATGGCTGACAGCGCAATCCCGCCTGCGACCACCACGACCAGCATCGACACAACCGCAGCAATCCGCATAGCCATGTCAGTTCCTCGATTCACTCTGCCCAGCGGGAGGCGTCAACCGCCGGCGAAGATTCGCCGGACGCCGCCCAAGCGCCAAGGTAGCGAAGAGCAGGCGGGCGCGCAACGGCCGGACCTTCTGTCCGAGGTCTACGTTTGACGGCGCGCAGCGCTGAGTTGGCGGCGGACGAGGCGCGCGTAGAGGCCGTCGCGCGATATCAGATCGTCATGTCCGCCGATCTCGACGACGCGGCCGTCATCGAGCACCACGATCTGGTCCGCGCCGCGGACGGTCGAGAGCCGATGGGCGATGACCAGCGTGGTGCGCTCCTCCATCAACTCGTCCAGCGCGTCGCGGACGAGCCGCTCGTTCAACCCGTCGAGGTGCGACGTCGCCTCATCGAGGATCAGCACCGGCGCGTCCTTGAGCAGCGCGCGCCCGATCGCCACGCGCTGGCGTTGACCGCCGGACAGCTGCGCGCCGCGTTCGCCGACCGCCGTGTCGAGCCCGTCGGGCAGCGATTCGACGAAGTCGGACAGGCCGGCGCGCTCAACCGCCAGACGCAGCTCGGCATCGCTCGCGTCGGGCCGGGCGACGAGCAGGTTGGCGCGGATCGAGGCGTTGAACAGATACGCGTCCTGGGCGACGAGCGCCACCTGACCGCGCAGCTCGTCGAGGCGGTAGGTACGCAGATCGGCGTCCTCCAGCGTGATCCGCCCCTGCTGCGGATCCCAGAAGCGCAGCATCAGGTGCGCGGCGGTCGTCTTGCCCGCGCCCGATGGGCCGACCAGCGCGACCGTGCCGCCGGGCCTGAGCTCGAACGAGACGTGATCCAACGCCGCCCGCGGCGCGTCCTCGTAGGTGAAGTCGACGGACGCGAAGGCGCCCTCGGAGACGCCGCCGGCGGGGGCGCGGCGTCCGTTGGCGGTGACGCCCGGTCCGTCGACGACCGCGACCGCCTCGTCGTGCACCGCGGTCAGCCGACGGGTGGCGCCCAGCGTGTCGCCGAGCCGCCGCCCCACCTGCGCCAGCTCGGCGACGGGCATGAACGCGCCCATGGCCAGCAGCGTCAACAGCGGCGCGAGCGCGGAATCGATCTCGCCCCGCACGGCCAGCGCGCCGCCGATCGTGAGCACGGCCAGACCGCCGTAGCCGGTCAATCCCTCGAGCAGCGTGCGCTGGACGGAAATTTGGCGGTTGAAGCCCGCGCGGACCGGCGCGTAGCCGCGCATCAAGCCTTCAAACTCCGCTTTGCGTTCGGGTTCGCGCTGGAATGCGGTGACCTCGCGCAACCCCTGGATCGTGTCGACCATATGCGCGTTGAGCGCGCCGAGATGATCGCGCGATTGGGAGCCCAGACGGTCGACGATGCGTCGGGTGAACAGCGGACTCAACGCGGCGATCAGCAACAGCGGAGCCAGCCCGATGCCGAGCCGCCAATCGACGGCGAACAGCGTGATGATCGCCGCGCCGGGAACCACGACGCTGACGAAGGCGTTGGCGATCGTATGCGCGAAGAAGTATTCCACCGTCTCGACGTCCTGCGTCGCCATCGAGACGAGATCGCCCGTGCGCCGCCGCAGCAGATAGGCGGGGGCGAGCTGATCGAGCTTGCGGAACAGATCGATCCGCATATCCGCCAGCAGGCGGAAGGCCATGTCGTGCGAGATCCAGTTCTCGAGAAAGCGGAACAGGCCGGTGAGCACGGCGACGACGATCAGCAGCGCCGCCAGCAGGTCGATCGGGTCGCCGTCACGGACGTTGGCGACCATCAGCGCGCCGATCACGCCGACGGCGATAGCGCCGAAGAAGTGGGCGATGCCGGTCAGAAACGAGAGCGATGTCTTGAACCAGTACGGCGCGGCCAGCGCGAGCAGATGGGCCGAGGTCTCGCGCCAGCCCATGCCTTCGGCGTGGATGATCGCCGCGCTCGCGCCGCCGCCGTCATCGCGCATCGCCGTCGATGGCGCCGCCGATTCGGCGGCGGGCGCGGCTCGGGATGCGTCCAGCCCGGGATCCGTCAGCTGACCCTGCATGAGCCAGTCGTAGACGCCGCCCTGAGCCAGCAGCGTCTCGTGGTCGCCGCGTTCGACCAGGCGGCCGTCATCGAGCACCAGGATGTCGTCGCAATCGCGCACGCTCGAGAGTCGGTGCGCCATGATCAATGTGGTCCGACCTTCCATCAACCGATCCAGCGCGGCCTGGATGGTCGCCTCGTTTTCGGCGTCGACACTGGACAGCGCTTCGTCGAGGATCAGCATCGGCGCGTCGCGCAGCAACGCCCGCGCAATCGCGATGCGCTGGCGTTCGCCGCCCGAGAGTCGATGCCCGCGTTCGCCGATCACGGTGGCGTAGCCATCGGGCAATGCGCTGATGAAGTCATGGGCGTTGGCGGCCTGCGCGGCGGCGCGCACCTGCTCGTCGGTCGCGTCGGGTTTGGCGAACCGCAGATTGGCGAGCACGCTGCCATGGAAGAGGTAGGTGTCCTGCAGCACGACCGCCATCTGCGCGCGAATGTCGGCAAAGCGCAGCGTGTTGATGTCGCGGCCGCCAATTCGGATGATGCCGTCCTGCGGCGTGTAGAGCCGCTGCAGCAGCCAGACCAACGTTGATTTGCCGGAACCGGAGCGTCCGACCACGCCGACGCGCTGGCCCGGCTCGACGCTGAACGACACGTCCCGCAGCGCCGCTCGTCTGCCGGTTGGGTAACTGAAATGAACCCGGTCGAACTCGATGCGCGGTTCAAGCCGGGAGACCGCCGATGCATCGGCGTCGGGGGTGAGCGGCGTCGCCTGATCGACATCGAGCACGCTCTGGGCGGCGGCGACGCCCAGCAAGCCCTGATGAAAGAGCTGGCTCAGCTCTCGCAGCGGCCGGAAAACTTCAACGCCCAGCATCAGCACGACCAGCAGCTCGGCCAGCTCCATCGCGCCGCTTTCGACGCGCAGCGCGCCCACATACAGCGCGACCGCCGCGCCGACGGTGATCGCGAGGATCGTCAATCCCTGCGCGACGGCGTTATGGAACAGCACGCCCATCGTCGAGCGGAACACCTCCTGCGCGCGCTCGGCCAGCTCCGCGCCGCGCCGTCCGCTCTGGCCGAAGGCCTTGAGCGTTGCCAACCCCTGCACCGAGTCGAGGAAGTCGGCGGCGAACGAGCCGTAGGCGTCGCGGCGGCGGAGCGAGGCGGCGGCGTTCTGCTGCCGGAGCAGCGCCGGCAGCGTCAGCGTGACCAGGGCGAAGCCCAGGTAGATCGCCGCGACCGGCAGGTCGAGGAAGCCCATGAAGGCGAAGATGCCAAGCGGCGCCAACGCGGCGACGATCAGCTGCGGCAGGTACTGGCCGTAGAACGTCTCGAGCTGTTCGACGCCCTCGATCACGCCAACCGTGATGTCGCCCGTGCGCTGGCGGTCGAAGTGAGACGGCCCCAATCGGACGACCTGGTCGAACAGCCGTTGCCGCAGCCTGAACTGGACCCGGAGCGCGGTGCCGTTGGCGATCTCTTCCTTGGCGTAGAGGAAGATCGAGCGGGCGGCGATCGCGGCGGCCGCGGCGATGATCAGCGGCACCAGATCGCTGAAGCGGTCGCCCTCGAAGATGCGCGCCCCAATCCAACCCAACAGCGCCAGCCTCGCCACGCCGGTCGCGACGGCGCACAGCCCAACCAGCACCGAGAGGAACACCCGCCAGCGCACGCCCTCGGTAAAGCGCCACAGTTCCCACGAAAACATCACGGCGAGATCCTTACCAGCGCAGACAGCCGCGCGCATCGGCGCTCAGCGATTAGCGATTGTCGACCAGTTCCAACAGCCCGGAGCCGGCATCCCAGAGCACGACGCGACCCTGGATCTGCGACGCCAACGCTCTGGATGCCGCCAGATTTCTGCCCGCGCTCGACACCAGCACCACGAACCGAGCCGAATCGGGCACGCCCTTCCTGCCGCCGTCGGGCGACATCAGCACCCGCGCCGCCAGTTCGGGCGTCACCTCGTCACCCGGTTGCGCGCCCGCGAGCCGGGCGGCGATCTCGGGACGATGCACGGAGCGCTCGTCGAGGGGGCGGCCAAGCACGCCGGCGCCGATCACGGCGGCGACTACATCGACATGCTCGGGGATCACCGGCTCGTGCGGCGCGGGGGCCTTGAACGGGCGGCCCTTGGAGCCGTCGGCTTCGACGCCGACCAGGCTGGCGATGCCGGCCTCGACCGCCTGGCGCGGCCAGGCCGGATCGACGCTGAGGACTCGCTCGCGGTCGCCTCGACCGACGCCGACCACGGCCGAGCGGAGGCCGCGCCGCGCGATGTCCTGCAGCGCGCCGGCGCGGAACGCATCGCCGCGTCCGATGGCGAGCGGAATCCGCCGCCCCTCGCGCGGGATCGTCATTTTGGTCGTGGTCGTCAGCACCGAGAGCCCATCGCCCGCCGCCGCGTCCCACTCGGCGGCGAGTGCGAAGAGGACAGTCGTTTTACCACCGCCGCCGACCGTCGCAAACACGGCCGGGCGCGCAATCCCCAATGCGTCGTGCAAGGGCAATGCGGGCGTCATCGTTGGCGTCTCCGTTGCATCCCCGTCGGCATCGCGCTCATGCTGGCAGCCTAAACTCAAGGCATGGCGGAAGCGTGCTCGATCATCATCCTCGCCGGCGGATTCGGACGCCGCCTGGGGCGCGACAAGGCGACCGCCCTGGCGGGCGGCCGCCCGTTGCTGCACTGGAGCATCCTCGCCGCCAGCGCCGTCTCCGACGACATCGTCGTCGCGCGCCGCCCCGACCAACAATTCCCGCCGCTCGACGGCGTCGTCTGGCGCGAGGCGGTCGATGATCGCCACGATCGGGGCCCGCTCGCCGGGCTCGAAGCGGCGCTGCCGCTGATCGAACACGAGCTCGCCGTCGCGGTCGCCTGCGACATGCCGTTCCTCCGCCCCGATCTGCTGCGGGCGGTGGCGGCGGCCTGCGAGGGCGTCGAGATCGCGATGCCCTGGCTCGACGGCGTCGCCCAACCGCTGCTCGCCGCCTATCGCCGCTGTGTCGCAGCGCAGGCGAGGCGGCTGCTGGACCAGGGCGAGGGCCGCATTCGCGCCCTGCTGCCGCTGGCCGCGCATCGCCTGCTGGACGAGCCGGCGATCCGCGCCGTCGACCCAGCGCTGGAGTCGTTCGTCAACGTCAACCGCCCCGAGGACCTCGCGCGGGTCGATGCCGAGCTGCATCGACGCGCAGCCGCCGAGCGCGCAGCCGCGATCTCGGCCAATGAACCGGCCTGACCAGAGACAGCACCAAAACCGAAAGGACGCCCGATGGCCATGTACCGCAGAGTCCTCAGAGGTCGAGTCGCCCCCGGCAGGCACGGGGCGTTTTTGCGAGCCGTGGAGGAGGCGCTGGACTACCAGGCGCGGCGCGGGATCGAGGCGCAGTTCTCGGTCTGGGACGCGATCACCGGCTCCGCCTCGACCGTCGAGATCGTAGCCGAGTTCGAGGACCTCAGAGAGCTCGAGCAGTTCGAGGAGCTCGCCGCGCAGGATCAACAGTTCGCCGAGCTGCGCCGCGCCGTGCGTGAGGCGATGGTGTTCGACTCGGCGGAAATCAACATCTATCGCAATCTGATCTGACCGCCCTGAAAAGGCGGTGGGCGGCAGACGCGCATCGACGGAGCATCGTCATGGTCCGCATCGACCCGCAACGGCAGGCGGAGTACCGCGAGGCGTGGGAGGCCTGGCAGCGCCAGCTCGCGCGTCTGCATCAGGTGTTTCTGGAGGGCGAACCGCTGGCGCCGCCCCAGCTCAAGGGCCTGCTCAACCGTGAGGCGCGCGCGAAGCAGCGCTACGACGACGCCCGCGCCGCGCTGCTCGGCATCGGCGCGCTGCCGGGCGCGCCGGATGGTGGACGCATTGGACGCGCTCCGACGGCGTCCATACACTCAGGAACAGCGGACGACGACCAGAGGTAAGCGCGGAGGTAGGCGCCGCTCCCTGGCGGCGCGCTCGCCGCTTGCGCAGGCGCAACGAAAGCGGAACACCCCGATGACCGACGATTACGGCGTCGACCTCGAGGAAATCCTGCGCGTGATCGATCGCGCCTCGGTGCTGATCGTGCGGTTCGAGGCTCTGGAGCCTCGACTCCTGGTCGATTTCCGCGCCGATCCGCCCGATGTGCCGATCATTCGCCTCGTCGATCGGGTCAACTCGGCTGAGGAACGATTCCGACACCTCAAGTCGCTGCGGCCGCGCCTGCCGCTGCCCGACCGGATACTCTCGTTCCCCTGGCCGCGCGCGATCCGCGCATTCGATGAGTCCGGGATCTGGGAGAAGATCGAGGCGCGGCTGCTCAGTCTCGGTACCGACGCGGACGACATCGCAGCCATCAGTCAGCAGCTCCACGATGGCGAGTACGCCGTGACCCTCGCCGCGATCACGGGCGGAGATGGCTTCCGCACGATCTGGGAGCGATCGAACGGACCCGCCGCGTGACCGACTCGCCGCCGACCGACCTGCCCGTGATCGACCTGCGCTCCGACACGGTGACCAGGCCCACGCCGGCGATGCGCCGGGCGATGTTCGAGGCCGAGGTGGGCGATGATGTGTTCGGTGAAGACCCGACCATCGCCGAACTCGAAGCGCGCGCCGCCGAGCTGACGGGCAAAGAACAGGCGCTATTCGTCTCCAGCGGCACGATGGCCAACCTGGTCGCGCTGCTCTCGCAGACCCGACCGGGCGACGAGCTGCTGGTCGGCGATCGCGCCCACATCGTTCGCGCCGAAGCTGGCGGCGTCTCGCGCCTCGGCGGCGTCCTCGCGACGACGCTGCCCAATCAACCCGACGGCGGCTTCGATCCCGCTCTGATCCACGGCGCGGTGCGTCCCGACGATATGCATCAGCCTCGCACCACGCTGCTGGCGTTGGAGAACACCCACAACTTCTGCGGCGGTTGCGTGTTGTCGCTGGAGCGAACCCAGGCGATCGCCGATACCGCGCACGAGCAGGGACTGCGCGTGCACCTCGACGGCGCGCGCATCTTCAACGCCGCCGCCGCGTCGGGGCGCTCCGTCGCCGAGCTGGCCGGACCCGCCGACAGCGTCGCGTTCTGTCTCTCGAAGGGCCTGGGCGCGCCGGTCGGCTCGCTGATCTGCGGCGACGAGGCCTTCATCCGCGAGGCGCGCCGCACGCGCAAGCTGGTCGGCGGCGGCATGCGGCAGGCGGGCGTCCTGGCCGCAGCCGGTCTGATCGCGCTGGAGCAGATGGTCGAGCGGCTGGCCGACGATCACGCCAACGCCCGCCAGCTCGCGCGCGGCCTGGCCGAACTCGGCTTCCAGATCAACCCCGAGCAGGTGGAGACGAACATCGTCATCGTCCCGCTCGACACGTCGAGCGAGGCGGCGCCGGCCCCGCGTCTTCAGGCCAGACTCAAGCGGATCGGCGTGCTCGTCACGACGCCCGACCGCGCCAAAATCCGACTCGTCACGCACGCCGATGTGTCCAGCGAGGACTGCGCCGAGGCGCTGCGGCGCATCGCTGAGGCGGAAATCGGCCCTGACGGCCGCGATTCATGAGCGGGACGGCCCAGCACACGAATCGCTGCCCGCCGAGCGGGACGCCGTTCCTGCGCCGGCGGTTGCAGGCGCTGGCGCTCACGATGCTGCTCACCGTGCTCGCCGCCGCCTGCGGTTCGGAGGGCAGCTTCGACGATCCGCAAAACCCCGTCTCCCGGATCGCCTGGCCCGATTATGAGCGGCTGCATTACGACATGTTCGACCAGACCGACGCCAGGCTGGGCACGCTGGTGATGGAAGCGAGGCGCGAGGACGAACGCTACCGATTGTCACTCGAGTTCAATCTCGACACGAGCGGCGGCCCTGTGGTCGACATCGTCACCGTCTGGGTCGACGCTGAGAGCCTGACGCCGGTTCGCTACGAGCGGCTGGCCGAAGCGCCGGACAAGACGTTGCGCGCTGAGGCGGACTATCGGGTCAGCGGAGACGGCGAGGTGAGCGCCAGCGTGTTCGTGAACGACGACGGCGAGGTCGTCGAAGAGACGCTGGAGGCGGGGGCGTTCGCGTTCGACAACGACTCGTCGGCATGGCTCTGGCGCTCGCTCGCATTCCGCCAGGATCTGGAACTGACGTATCGCTCGGTCAACGTGATTCAGCGGCGCAGCCAGGTGGTGCAGGTTGCGGTGCGCGGTCAGGACACGCTGCGCGGGCCGCAGGGCGATGTCGTCGTCTGGCAGGTGGTGGCGACGCCGGGCGTCGAGGTGTCGCGGGCCTGGTACGAGGTCGAAGCGCCGCACCGTCTGATCCGCTGGGATCAGCAGCCGCGGCGCTTCGTCCTGACCAGGATCGAGACCGAACCGTAGCGCCGCCTCGGTTCGCGTGGCGCGTTTGTCAGTCCTGACTGGGGCGAGCCCAGCTGGGCCGCTCGACGCCCTGCGGCGGCGCGAACGAGGCGTCCTCGTCGCTGGGCGGTTCAACATCGGGAATCTCGGGCGGCGAGGACGCAGCTCGGGATTCCTCTGATTCGCCGCGCGGCGAATCAGAGGCCCCGTCCGCGCCGAAGACGTGGCGAGCCTGAGCTTCGCTGATCTCGGGGTGAGCCGCGCGTTCGGCGGCAATCCGCTCATCCAGCGTGGGCGCGAAGTCGGCTCCGTGCGCGCCCACGGCCGACACCTCCTCGCGGATGTCCGATGGAAGTTCGGCGGCGAACTGCGAGCGTTCCTCGCGAACGGTGTAGCGGAACAGTTCCTGCTCGTCGGGTTCGAGCAGGCGGCCGTCGCGCATCTCCTCGACGCGCGGCACCAGCTCCATCACGGTGCGGTCGTGCGTGGTGGTGATGATCGTGACGCCCTGCTCGACGACCAGATCGTGCAGCAGGCGGAAGATCGACACGGCGGTGGTCGAATCGAGCTCGCCGGTCGGCTCGTCGGCGAGGATCAGCGCGGGCGCGTTGGCCAACGCGCGGGCGATGGCGACGCGCTGCTGCTCGCCGCCCGAGAGCTCGTACGGTCGATGCCGCGCGCGCCCGCCCAGACCGACGGCGTCCAACAACTCCTCGGCGCGCCGGCGCCGTTCACGGATGCCCGCCCCGGCGATGCGCAGCGACAGCTCCACATTCTCATAAGCGGACAGCAGCGGCAGCAGCCCGAAGGATTGAAAGACGAAGCCGACCCGGTGTCGGCGCAGCTGGGTCAGCTGCCGCTCGGAGTACTCGGTAATGTTCTCGCCGTCGATCGTGACGTGACCGGAGGTCGGCGAGTCCAGCCCCGCGATCAGGTTGAGCAGCGTGGTCTTGCCCGAGCCGGAACGTCCGATCAGCGCGACGAACTCGCCTCGCGCCACCTGCAGCGACACGTCCCGAACCGCCCAGATCTCCTCGCCGCCAACGACGAACCTGCGGCTCACGTTCTGGACATCGACGACCAAGTCCCGGTCTGACGCCGCGGCCGATCCGTCGAATCCCTGAGTCGCCTGCGCGGTGGTCATCGTTGCTCGGCCTCCTGCCCGCCCGCGTCCGCCTCGTGTGCCGGCGTGATGATGATGCGCCCGTCGCGCGAGTCGACGTAGGCGCGGCGCCCCAGCGCGACCTGATCGAGCAGCGGTTTGGGAATCTGCAGGCGGCCGGCGCCATCGACCACCGCAAACTCCTCGTGCACGATCTCGGCGATCTCCGTACCGGGATTCTCGACGCGGCGCACGGTCTCGGTGGCGATCGTGCCGTCGCGGATCGCGACGACGCGGTCAACGCGGGCGGCGATGGCGGGGTCGTGGGTGACGACGATAATCGTCAGCCCGAACTGGTTGGACAGATTGCGGAAGAGCTGGAAGATCTCCTCCGACGTATGCGTGTCGAGTTCGCCGGTCGGTTCGTCGGCGAGCAGCAGCGGCGGGTCGTTGGCCAGCGCCACGCCGATCGAGACGCGCTGCTGTTCGCCGCCCGACAGCTGGTCGGGCCGCTGGCGGCGTTTGTCCATCAGGCCCACGGCCTCAAGCAGCTCGAGCGCGCGGTCGCGGGCGTGCCTGCGGGCGCGCCCGGCCAGAATCATCGGCACTTCAATGTTCTGCTGGGCGGAGAGATAGGGAACCAGGTTGCGCCCGGTCTGCTGCCAGACGAAGCCGACTTCCTCGCGCCGGTAGTCGACCAGCTCCTGCTCGGTCAGAGCCAACAGGTCCGACTGATTGACGTAGGCCTGTCCGGCCGAGGGAATATCGAGCCCCGCGAGCACATTGAGCAGCGTTGACTTACCGGAACCCGAGGCGCCGACGATGGCCAGCACCTCGCCTCGATCGACGGTCAGGTCGAGGCCGCGCAGGGCGACCACCTCGAGGTCGGCGATCTTGTAGATCTTGAACAGATCCCGGCAGATCACGTGCTGCTCGGCCTGCATTTCATCGGGACGCATCGGCGGACGCGCCGCGCTGGTCGTCATTGGTCACCCCGAACATTGCCCGTCTCGACACGCACAACGCTTGCAGGATACCCCGAGACCGGCGTCTGCCGGCAGAGCGCGGCTACGAGAACGGCCCGGCGATGGCATCCCAGATCGCTTCGGCCGCCTCGAACGCGGAGAAGCCGTCGAACCACTTGCCGGTATGCAGCGTGTATTCGTGGAAGACCTTGAGCGCGGTGAGGAACAGCAGCCAGCGCAGCGCCTCGGCGCCGCTGAGCGGCGCGGGTGCGCCGTCCGCGGTTGACGCCCTGCCCGGCCGCAGCCGGGACGGCCAGTGCGGCCGGGCGGCGACAAAGAGGAACCAGAACTCGAAGACGTGAGGAAAGTAGATCAGCGCGCCGCGTCCGGCGCCGGCGGCGAAGGCGGCAAAGCCGATCAGCCGCCAGGCGAAGAGTCCTACGGCGACGCGCCGCTCCCAACCCGACCAGCGCAGGCTGACGATGAAAAAGAGCCAGATGTATACCTGATCGACCCACTTGTCCCACTCCTGATAGTTGGCAAGCCCGCCCAGATCGATGGCCTGGCGGATGAACAGATCGGAGAGGTCCGTGAAGACGGCGATCAATCCGCCCACAAACGCCCATCGCAGCACAGGCAGCGAGCCGGCGATGCGGATCAGGGCGATGACCAGCGCTTCCATGGCGGCAGGCTAGGCCTGAGCGCAGGCGGCGCGGAGAGCCGAGATTCCGGCGCGTTGCGCGGGAATGACGGAGGGACGCGCAGCGATCAGGACGCAGCGCTGAGATCCTCGCTGCCCAGGCGCTCGAAATGGCCGGTGACCTGGAACACGGTTCGCTCGCAGATGTTGAGCGCGCGATCGCCGATGCGCTCCAGGTTGTGCGAGCACCAGAGCACATGGGTGATCGCGTCGGACTCTTCGGCATCGCCCTCCGCGTCGGCGATGCGGGCGATCAGGCGCTCGTGCAGATCCGCGTAGAGATCGTCAACCTCTTCGTCGCGGGCGACGGTGAACCGGGCCAGGCGCTGGTCGCGGTCGAGGAAGGAGCGAGTCGCCGATTGCAGCATTTCACGCACCACATCGGCCATGCGCCACAGATCGGGTTCGGTGGCGGCGACCGGGTTGTCCTCGAGGAAGATGGCGTTGCGGGCGATGCCCTCGGCGTGTCCGGCGATGCGTTCGAGGTTGAGCGTGATCGCGACGATCGACATGAGCTCGCGCAGATCGCCGGCGACCGGCTGCTGCAGCGCGATGATGCCGGTCACCGCTTCCTCGATGCCGTACCGCATGTGCTTGGCGTCGCTGTCGGCCTCGCAGACGCGCCGCGCCAGAACTAAATCGCGGCGCAGCAGCGCCTGCATCGCGTCAACGATCGAGCGGTCAGCTCTGGCGTGCTGCAGGCGCAGCCGATCCAATACATCCGCTCGATCTGCTGAGTACGTCAGCCTGACGGTTGACATGAGACCCTCCCAGCTCGGCTGGGTGGTGGTTGACTGCCGCTATCGCGCAGGTTAGCCATACCTGCCAGTAATGTAGTCCTCCGTCCGCTGATCCAGCGGATTGGTAAAGATGTCCTGCGTCGGCCCGAACTCGACCAGCCGCCCCACGCGCTCTTCGCCCGCCAGCAGGAACGCCGTGTAGTCCGAGACGCGGCCCGCCTGCTGCATGTTGTGGGTGACCACCACGATCGTGTAGTGCTCGGCCAGTTCGCGCATCAGGTCTTCGATCTTGAGCGTCGCCACCGGGTCGAGCGCCGAGGCCGGCTCATCCATGAGAATGATCTCGGGCTGCACCGCGATCGCGCGGGCGATGCAGAGCCGCTGCTGCTGACCGCCGGACAGCGCCAGACCGGACTTGCCCAGCTCGTCCTTGACCTCGTCCCAGAGCGCGGCGCGGCGCAGCGAGTCCTCGACCAGCCGATCCATGTCGCCCGAATAGCCGTTAATCCGCGCGCCGAAGGCCACGTTCTCGTAGATCGATTTGGGGAACGGATTGGGCTTCTGGAACACCATGCCGATCCGCCGGCGCACCTCGACCGCGTCGACGGCAGGATCGATCAGATTGCGATCCTCGAAGCGGATCTCGCCCTCGACGCGCGCGCCGGGGATCAGGTCGTTCATGCGGTTGAGGCAGCGCAGCAGCGTCGATTTGCCGCAGCCCGAAGGGCCGATCAGGGCGGTGACCCGATTCCTGGGCACCGGCAGCGTGATCCTGTCGACAGCCTGGAAAGAGCCGTAAAAGACGGAGACATCGCGCAGTTCGAGCGCCATCTCCACTGCTTCGGCGAAATCGTGGCGAACCGCTTCCAGCGTCGGGCCCAGATGGACGCCGACGCCGGCCGCGGCGTCTTGCTTCATGTTCGGGGGCGGAGAGGGCGCCGGCACGCGCGCTGCGGTCGCCGTCCCGGCGGCAGGCGCGCTGGAGCGCATCATCGTGAAGAAATTCCGCGCCATCTCAGGCTCCTTCCGCGTCTGAATCTACCAGTCATCTACCAGTCGGTTCGGGTGCGCTGCCGCATGATGATCGCCGCCACGTTCATCAGCAGCAGGATCAGCATCAGCACGATGATCCCCGACGCCGCGATCTCGTGGAACCCGGATTGCGGCTTCCCCACCCAGTTGTAGATCTGGATCGGCAGCACCGTGAAGTCGTCCGTGGGCGAGTCGGCGAGGAAGGCGATAAACGTCAACGCGCCGATGGCGATCAGCGGCGCGGTCTCGCCGATCGCGCGGGACATGGCCAGGATATTGCCGGTCAGCATGCCGCCGAAGGCGTAGGGCAGCACGTGATGACGGACGACCTGCCAACGCGTCGCGCCGACCGCGTAAGCCGCTTCGCGCATCGAGGGCGGCACGGTGCGCAGCGCTTCCTGCGCCGAGACGATGATGATCGGCATCACCAGCAGCGCCATGGTGCAGGCGCCGGCCAGCACCGAGCGTTCGAACTCCAGCACCCGCACGAACACCTGCAGGCCGAGCAATCCGTAGATGATCGACGGGACGCCGGCCAGGTTGGAAATGTTGACCTGAATCATGCGCGAGAACCAGTTGCGCCGCGCGTATTCCTCCAGATAGATCGCCGCGCCCACGCCGAGCGGGAACGCCAGAGCGGCAGTGATCGCCATCATGTACAGCGTGCCCGTTACGGCTGAGAACAGACCTGACCGGGCGGGAAGACGCGAGGGGTAGGAGGACAGGAACCAGGGATCGATGAACAGGTACACCACCCAGCCCGCGATCATGATCGCGGGAATGAGCAGGCTCGGCTTGCGCATCCGCTGCGACCAGAACCAACCCATCGCCAGAATCACGAGCGGTACGACCAATCCGATGACGATCAGCCGAACGAACTGAAATCCCTCGGCCTCGCCGAAGAGCTGGAAGATGTTGCCGCTGGCGCCGTCGATCCCGACCGCCCTGGCGTACTCGATGTAGTAGGCGGACTCGAAGCGGACATAGAGGATATGCGCAAACACCGCGGTCGGCGCGGCAACGGCCAGCCCGATCACGCATTCGGCGAACCGGGGTAGTCCGGGTACCAGGCTGTTGATCAGGCGCGGACCGATAAACGGCAGCAGGATCGCGACCGGCAGCAGCCACGACATCCAGTCCATGCCGTCGGGCGTAGGCAAATCGGTCACGATCCTGCCGTCGCGGGCCTCGCGTGCGACGGCGCCGCCATCGGTGAACAGCCGCGCCGCGCCGTCGGCCGCGATCTCGACGATCAACGCACCCAGCATGATCGTCGAGACGGCGATCGCCAGCAGGGCAGCGACCATGAAGGCGACCGAAACACCCAGCCGCACGCGAACGCGCGGCGAATACGAGGCCGCCTGCGCCGTGGGAGCCGCAGCGCTCATTCGTATTCCTCCCGGAAGCGGCGCGACACCCATTGCGCCACGATGTTCATCGCCAGGGTCAGAACGAACAGCGTCATCGCGACCGCGAAGAGGACCTTGAACTCGATCGAGGTGGTCGGCGTATCGCCCAGCGAGAGCTGGACGATCATCGCCGTCATCGTTTGCACCGCCTCGAGCGGACCGACGCCGAACTGCGGGTTGCCGCCGCCGGCGATGGTCACGGCCATCGTCTCGCCAACCGCGCGAGAGGCAGCCAGGATGACCGAGGCGACGACGCCGGAGAAGGCGGCGGGCAAGACCACGCGGAGCGACACCTCCATGCGCGTCGAGCCGAGCGCGTAGGCGCCCTCGCGCAGCGACCGCGGCACCGCGTTCATCGCGTCCTCGGAGAGCGAGGCGATGATCGGCACGATCATCAGCCCAACCACGATGCCGGCCGAGAGCGCGTTGTAGACGCCCACATCCTGGCCAAAGATGTCGCGAATGACCGGCGAGACGGAGACCAGCGCGAAATAGCCGAAGACCACCGTGGGCACGCCGGCGAGCACCTCGAGGATCGGCTTGACGATCGCGCGCAGACGAGGCGGCGAGTATTCGCTCAGGAAGACCGCCGCCATCAGCCCGAGCGGAATCGCGACGATCAGACCGATCAGCGCGATCATGCCCGTGCCCCAGACCAGCGCCCAGACGCCGAACTGCTTATCGGCGAACAGCGCCGACCATTTGGTCGAGCCGAAGAAATCGAGCAGCGGCACCTCGCGGAAGAACTCGATGGTCTCGAAGATCAGCACCAGCACGATGCCGATCGTGACGAATGCGGAGAGCGTCGCGGTGACGAACAGCGCGCCGTGAATCACGCGCCCGGAGGGCGTTTCGCGTCCGCTGCCGGGGCGCGAGGGTTGGAGTCGATCGCGCCACAGTTCGGCCAGCAGCGACCGCACCGTGTCGCGTTCCGGCCCGTCCGCCCGAGGCGCCTGCGCTGTCATAATCGGCCTCTACTCGTTGACGCTGTCTACCGCTGATCCGCGGCGAATGCGTGGCATGTCCATCGCGATGCGCAGGGATGGGTCATCGCCGCTCCACCTGCGGCGAGAGGCGTGCCTGCAAGCTATGAGCGCTGGCTGGCGTGACGGTTAACGATCCGTAAGCGCCGTCCACGAGGGGCGAATCGTCACCGATTCGCCCCTCGCAGCCCGGAACCTGCCTACTCGGCGCCGAAGATTTCGGCGAGCGTGTCGCCCTCCGAGGCGTTGGCCATGGCGGAGCCGGTGATCAGGCTCTCGACGCGGTTCAGCGCCGCAGCGTAAATCGCCGCAGGCAGCTGCACGTAGCCCACCTCAGGCGTGTCCACCAGCCACACCCCGTCCGTCAGGTAGTACTCCACGAACGCCGATACCGCCTCGCGCTCCAGCGACAACGCCGATACGTAGATGAACAGCGGCCGCGACAGCGGGTTGTATGAACCGTCGTTGATGCTCTCGTTCGACGGCGTCACCGCCGCGCCCGCGTCGTTCACCACCGGCACCGCCTTGAGCGAGTCGGAGTTGTTCGCGTAGTAGCTGAAGCCGAAATATCCGATCCCGCCGCGATCCGCCGACACCCCCTGCACCAACACGTTGTCATCCTCAGAAAACGTCGTGTTGTCCGAGCGGTGCACCCCGCCGCCCCCGTTGATCGCCTCCGTGAAGTAATCGAACGTCCCGCTGTCCGCCCCAGGCGCGTACAGCGCAATCTCCACCTCCGGGAACCCGTCCCGCACCTCCGACCACAGCGTCGCGTAGTCCTCCGGACGGAACATGTGGTTCAGCTCCTCCACCGTCAGGTGATCCACCCAGTCGTTGTCCGGGTTGATCACCACCGTCAGACCGTCGAACGCCACCGGCACCTCGATGAAGCCGATCCCCGCCTCGCCGCACAACTCCGCCTCGGCGTCCTTGATCGGGCGCGACGCGTCTGAAATGTCCGTCTCCCCGGCGCAGAAGCGCTTGAAGCCGCCCCCCGTGCCCGATACGCCCACGGTCACCCGAACCCCGCGCTCGGTCAGAATGCCGAACTCCTCCGCCATCGCCTCTGTGATCGGGAACACCGTCGACGAGCCGTCGACCTGGATTTCTCCTTCGAGGCTGGAGAGGTCCTGGCGGGTTTCCTGTTGCTGCCGGGTTGGCTGGTCCTGCTGTTGGTCGGCGCCGCGCGGCTCCGCCGGCTGGTCCTGCTGTGGCGTTGCGCCCTGTTGCTGCTGATCGCCGCCGCCGCAGGCGATGAGCAGCAGCGCCCCCGCCGCGAGTGCGACGATTAACAGCGGCGCCCGCCGCGTTGACAGTCTGCCGTTCGCTCGCTCCAACACGATCACGCTCCTCTCGCTCTGCGGCCGACGTTTCGCGTTCGTCCGCAGCTATCGCGGCTCGCTCGTCACGAGCGCTCGCCGCAAGCGCGAGTCGCAGCATCGGGCCAGTTGAGGGACGGACGTTAACGAAGCGGATAACGCGCTGTTAAGAGCCAGTTATCTGCCCACAGCCGCGAGCTCAGTTCTGTTGCGCCAGCGGCACACTGAAACCGAAGGTCGAGCCCTGTCCGGGCGCGCTCTGGAGCGACACGGAGCCGCCGTGGACTTCGGCGATGTGCCGCACCACGGCCAGACCCAGACCGGTGCCGCCGCCGGACTGCCGGGCGCGATCGACGCGGTAGAAGCGCTGGAAGATACGCACCTGCTCGGCCGGCTCGATGCCGATGCCCGTATCACGGACGCGGATCCAGACCATCGGGGCCGGATCGCCGGTGTCGCCGAACTCGCCCGCGTCGCCCAGATCCGACAGCACCGCGATCGATCCGCCCGGGTTCGTGAACTTGACCGCGTTGTGCAGCAGGTTGAGCA
The DNA here is from genome assembly GCA_965205105.1 of Dehalococcoidia bacterium. GTDB lineage: Bacteria > Chloroflexota > Dehalococcoidia > Bin125 > Bin125 > Bin125. The sequence continues at coordinate 2,168,502 of OZ242034.1, read as the reverse complement.
CGGCGCGCTCGACGAGTTCCGGATCGGCCATGATCATCGTCTCGGAGCCGCCGTTGCGATCCTCGTAGTCGAGCGAGAGTCCCTCGCGTTCCGCCTGCGGCCGAATGCTCTCGACGGCATCCACCAGCAGCGACTCCATGCCCACGACGACCATCTCGGGCTCGGTCAAGCCCGACTCCAGCCGTGCCAGCGCGAGCATCTCCTCGACGAGCTGGCCCATGCGCTCGGCCTCGGACTGAATGATCGAGTGAAAGCGCCGGGCGTCCTCCGGTTGGCGCGCGAACTCCAGCGTTTCCGCCGCCGCGGAGATGGACGCCAGCGGCGTCCGCAGCTCGTGCGAGGCGTTGATGAAGAAATCGCGGCGCGCGACCTCCGCCTCGTACAGGTCGGACAGGTCGTGCATCGCCAGGACCACCGACCACGGCCCCGTCTGCGCGAGCGCGGAGACGGGCGCGACCACCGTGCGGAATCGCCGGCCGGCGCGCAGCACGACCAGCACGGCGGGCGTCTCTTCATCGATCGCCAGTCGGACGGCCTGGTAGAGGTCGGGATCCTCGACCGCGTCGAGCAGCGGCGCGTCGAGCAGCTGGCGATCCGGTCCGCGCAGCGTGAGCTGGGCGGCCGGGTTCAGGTAGCGAATGCGGGCGTCCCCATCGAGCGCGATCACCATGTCGCCGGTCGAGGCGAGCGCCCGCTCCAGCTGATCGCGCTCGGCCGTGCGCTCGCCCAGCGCCGCTTCAAGCCGCTCAATTTCGAGCGAGCGGCTGGCCGACTGGGTGCGCATTTCGGAGAACCGTTGGTTGTTCGATCGCTCGCCCCAGACGATCAGCGCGGCGCCGAGGCCGAGCGCGACGCCGCCGCCAACATACGACAGCTCGGCGGCGAGCAGGCCGACGCTCAGCAACGACGCAACCACACCGACAGCGAGCGTTCGCACGGTTAGCGCTCGAATCGATACCCCGCTCCCCGCACCGTGATCAGGTGGCGCGGCGGACCATCCGGCTTCTCGATCTTCTTGCGCAGCCAGCGTACGTGCACGTCGACCGTTCGGGTCCCGCCGGTGAAGGAGATTTCCCAGACGTCGTTGAGCAGCTGGTCGCGCGTGAACGCGCGCCCGTCGCGCTGGGCCAGGTAGGCGAGCAGCTCGTACTCCTTGGGGCGCAGCGCGACCGGTTCGCCGTTCCTGGTCAGCAGGCGGCGATTGAGGTCGAGCCGGAACTCGCCGAAGTTGAGTGTTCGAGGTTCGACCGCCAGCTCCTGCCTGCGCCGCAGATGCACGCGCACGCGGGCTTTCAGCTCGGCCAGCGAGAACGGCTTGGTGATGTAGTCGTCGGCGCCGAGATCGAGCCCCCTGACGCGATCCGCCTCGGCGGTGCGCGCGGTCAGCAGCAGCACCGGCGCCTGCGAGTGCTCGCGGATGCCGCGCAGCACCTCGAGCCCGTCCATATGCGGCAGCATCAGGTCGAGCAGAACCAGATCAGGGCGGATCGCGCGCGCCATCGAGAGACCCTCCAGCCCGTCCTCGGCCATGCGGACGCGGTAACCCTCCAGTTCAAGATTGAACCGCAGCGTCTCCGCCAGCGGGCGTTCATCTTCGACCACCAATAGTGTGCGCATCGCGCGGCCCCCGGTAGCGCATATGCTACGCCCTCCGATCATCGCCGCGGCGTTGCCATTCGGTTAATCAATCTGAGATCAGGCGTGCAAACGCAGGCGCCGCGGCGTTCCGCTAGCCTGCCCGCCAGACGCGGCGGCGGTTGGCGCCGCGCGAATACGGGGACAGGATGAGACAGATGCGATTCGGATTCTGGCCAGGCGCGTCCAATCCATGGGCCGAGGTGTTGACCGTCGCCCGGCACGCCGAACGCAGCGGTTGGGATCGAATCTGGTTCGCCGATCACTTCATGCCCAACAAGCCGGTCGGCGAAGACGCCTCGGACGGGATCGTGCACGAGTCATGGACCACGCTGGCTGCGTTCGCCGCGCGCATCCCGCGCGTGCGCTTGGGACACATGGTCTCGGGCAACACCTATCGGCATCCAACGGTCACGGCGAAGATGGCGGCGCAGATCGACATCATCTCGGGCGGGCGCTTCATCCTCGGTCTGGGGGCGGCCTGGCAGGAGAACGAGCATCATGCCTACGGCATCCACTTCGGTACGCTCAGGGAGCGGATGGACCGCTTCGAGGAGGCTTGCCAGCTGATCACGGATCTGTTCCGCTATCAGAAGACGAACTTCAGCGGCGAGCATTACCGGCTGATCGACGCGCCGATGGAGCCGAAACCGATCCAGACGCCGCTGCCGCTGATGATCGGCGGCGGCGGCGAGAAGCGCACTCTGCGCATTACCGCGCAGTACGCCAACGAGTGGAATGTCTGGGGCACGCCGGAAGTGCTGGCGCACAAACAGTCGGTGCTCGACGCGCACTGCCGGGATGTCGGCCGCGACCCGGACGAGATCGAGCGCTCGGCCTGCGCGCTGCTGATGATGACCGAGGATGAGGCGCTGATCGGCCCGGCCCGCGCCAGCGGCCGGCCGGTGCTGGGCGGCTCGAACGACGAGATCAAGCGCACCGTGCAGGCCTACATCGACGCCGGCGTGGACGAGTTGATCCTGCCCGACTTCACGCTGGGGTCGAACGCCTTCGAGCGGACGGAGCAGATGGATCGGTTCATCGAGGAGATCGCGCCCGAGTTCCGCTAAACGACCGGGCGCGCGAAGGCGAGGCGCCGCGATGAGCGATCCCGGAGCACAGATGCGGCAGCGTCTGCTCGACGGCGCGGCGGCGCTGCCCTGGGAACAGATCTGGCTGCGCATGGCCAACGCGCGATTCGCCCTGATCGATGCGCTGCAGGACGTCTCGCAGCAGCAGGCCGACTGGTCACCCGCGCCGATCGACGCCGAAAACGAGCGCTCGTGGAGCATCGGCGAGATCATGCGGCACATCATCACCGCCTCGCCCAACGTGGCGGAGATCATCGCGGCCACGGCCAACGGCCGCACGGTGGTCAAGGGGCCGCCCGGACAGATCGCCGCGCCGGCCTCGGGTGTCGACGACCTGCGCGCGCAGGTCACGCGGGTCAGCGAGCGTCTGCTCAGCGTCGGCAACGCATTGCCGGACGCGATCGACCACGAGACCACCGTGCCGCACGCCTTCTTCGGCGAGCTGCCGGCAATGGCCTGGCCGCTCTTCCAGGCGTTCCACGACGGCGACCATACGCAGCAGATCAACGACCTCAAGGCGCATCCGGATTTTCCGGCCTAACAAGTCGACCCGCTGAGCCACGCTTCAACTTCCGCGCGCGGCGTCACGACGCAGCCGCGCTCGTCGCCCAGCATCTCCCAGCAGTCGGGTTGATCCCAGATCAGCCAGGCGGCGAGGGCGCAGGTGAGACCGTCGAGCGTGTCGTCCAACCGCTTCAGCGATCGCCCACGCACAGCGGCGGCGCGATCCGGGTTCAGGGCGTCCTGGACGGCGGGATGCTCCAGCACAAGCGGACATTCGCGCTCGATCAACCCGCGCAGATGCGTCTGGTACTCCCGCAGCGCGCGTTGCAGCGCGCTGGTATCGCGGCCCTGCTTGCGCTTGTAGGGCAACCGCTCCGAGAGACCGAAGTGGATGACGTGGATGGTGTGCGGGAACACCTCGACCGCGACGGGCTGCCGCCGATCACCGCCCAGGACGAGCGTCGGATCGCATGTGAAGCCGCGCGCCGAGAGCGCCGCGCCGAGCTCGACGCCGGCGCGGTAACCGTTTCTCCAGGCGGCGTGCGCGGAATGCGCGCCGATTTTGTAGCGTCCAAAGCGCCGCCCGATCTCGCGTTCGACCCAACGCTCGGGGCTATAGAGAACCGGCGCGTCAATGGTCACGACCGCAGGCTGCGCAGCGGCCAACTCCCGAGCCAGGCTCTCCGTCTCGCAGACCACCGCCGCCAGCCGCGTGCAGCGCAGGTTCCGGCGTGAGTCACCCTCAAGCCAGCAGACGCCGCTCTCGTTCCCGCTCGTCCAGGCAAGGTCGAGGCCGACGAACGCTGGCATTGGCGCAGGCTAAGTCCACGCTGCTTGGGGGCGATTGGCCCGCAGGCGGAAACGCCAGGCGGCGGGCGACCAAGGTCGCCCGCCGCCTGCCTGGTACATCAGACCAGCGAGATGGAGTTAGGCGGGGCGGGTCCAGACGATCCGATCCGTCCGCCACCACTTGTCCAACTCCGCGGGGTTGGGCATACGGTTGTGGTTCGCCGGGATGTTGGCGCTCACCATGCCGTCAGTGGTCATCAGGGCCAGTTCCATGTGCCCGCTCTTGAGCAGCCGCACCGCGATGCGCCCCACGGCCGTGTTGCCATCCACGCACTCGTGCCCGGAGGCGGCGACGCCCGGCGTATGCATCAGGTCGCTGAAGTACCAGCGGCCCACGGTCAACGATCCGGCGCTCGGCACGAAGCGGAAGCCCGGTTTGATCAGCTGGTCGGGCGCCTTGTCGATGATCACCTTGAAGGCGAACTCGATCGTGCCGTCCGCGGAGGTCTTGCCGTAAATTCGACCTTCACCGAAGTGCTTGCGCACGGTCGCGCTCTTGGCGGACGCGCCCGCCACCCGCTCGCAGATCGCGTCGCTGGTTCCGATGGCGTCGGGAGACGGCAGCTGCGAAACGGCGCCGCCGATGCCCCAACAGTCAACGATGCCCTCGTGCACCGCCGCCGTAGCGCTGAAGCGCAGGGCCTGCTGAGCGGTCGACGGCGGCGGGCTCTCGCTGGAACGCGGGTTGCCGTCGAACACGCCGCAGGTGAAGGTCGCGCCGCTCGACACCTGATACCAGTTCGGCGCGCTGAAAGTCACGGACTGGCCGCTTCGGGTCATTCGGGAGATCGCGCGGTTCGGCGTCGCCTTGGCTTCCTTGTTATCGCCCCAGCAGTCCATGTTGCCCGGCGGCGACAGGCTGATCACTGCCGTCGGGTTCGTGGTCCAGGCCGGCTCGGGAGCGCTCGGCCCAGATCGCGTCGGCGCGTCGTCGTACGTCCAGATCGTGCAGCCGTGCCAGTAGCCGGAGCTCAGCTGCACGTACTCGCCGGCCGGCGGGTACTCCTGCTGGTACTTGTTGCTGCCCCAGCACAGGGCGGCGCCTTCGGCGTTGATCGCGCAGGTGTGATCCATGCCCGCTTCAATGCTGTGGAACATCCCGCCCGGCAGACCCAGCGGCGACAGCATCAGCTGCCGCGGCGGATTGCTCTTGCCGTGCTCGTTGCTGCCCCAGCAGTCGATAATTCCGCTGGTGCGGATCGCGCAGGTGTGGTCGTAGCCGGCGCTGACGTCGATGTACTGGTAGGGAGCTTCGTCCGCGTCGGGATGGCCGATGTCGCCGTTGAGCGGACTCGCCGCGACGCCGCCCGGTCCCGCCGAGTCGTCCTGCGGCCGCGGCGGCCGATGCACGGGGTTCGGCTCGCCGAGCGGCGGGCTGTCGCCCGAGTTGCCGGTTTGCGCGTAGGAGGCCGGATCGCCCCAGCAGACCAGACTGCCGGCGGGCATTTCGGTGGCGCCGCCGCTGCGCAACGCCGTCACCGACACCATCGTCTCGGCCTCCAGTAAACAGGTGTGGTTGCCGCCGGCGACGATCTTGGTGAAGCGCGGGTTGGGCATCTGCGGATCGCTGTCGCGAACCAGCAGCCGCATCGGAATCGCACTCTGGCCGTGCGAGTTGCTGCCCCAGCAATGGACCTCACCCTCGGTGGTTACGGCGCAGGTGTGGTTGTCGCCGGTCGCCACCTGCGTCCAGCGCACCGCTTCCTGATCGACCATGCTGCGGTTGCCCTCGACCGCCCGCTGACCGGCTTCGCCCATTTGGGGGCGGTCATCGGCGCCGATGCTCGCCGTATCCGAAGCCGTGCTCGGGCGGACATCGTTACCGCGCCAGACCATGAGCTTGGGCGTATCGACCTGGCCGCTGGCGTTCTCGCCCCAGCCGACCAGCGTCCCATTGGCTTTCAGCGCGTATGCGTGATTCCGACCCGCGGATATCTGAATGGCCTTCAGGCCCTTGACCGTCGCGCCTGCGCAATTCTCGCCGTCGGGCGTGGCCACCACACCCGGCGTGCAGGTACCGAACACATACCCCGACGTTGCCCTGGCGTCCGTCACCCCGCTGGATACGGCGAGGGCTCCAACCGCCAGGAGGAGGAGAGAGGCGATAGCCGTCAGGCTAAGGAGTTTGCCCCCCCCCAATTCAGAACAGACATGCGAACCAACCTCTCTACTCGCTGACCCTCAGACTGTCCGAGGGCTTTCGCGCAAAAGGTATCACACCATGCCGAACGAATGGGGCGCCCGGTGGATATCAGGGGCGCTTATGTCGCCGATCAGCGGCTGCGCGGCGCCTGCGAGTAGTCACCGAAGGGGCCGTCGCGCCAGGCCAGCGCGCCCTTGAGACCCTCGTCCCGCATCCGACGCGACCACTCGTAGTGCTGGCTGGTGAAGGTGCCCACCGCGTCGAGGTCAGTCGACGAGCGCAGCGACGAGTAGATGCCCATGTTCTCGTAGAAGCGGTTCATGTGCACCTTGAGCTGCGCCAGATGATCGGCGGGCAGGTTGGAGACGCGCTCGGCCAGCGCCAGCGTCTTCTCCTCCAGCTCGTCGCGCGGGACGGCGTAGTTGATCAGGTTGAGCGCCGCCGCCTCGGTCGCGCGGATCGGGTCGCCGGTGTAGAACAGTTCCTTGGCCTTGCGCATGTTGGTCAGCAGGGGCAGGATCGCCGAGGTGCGCGAGCCGGCGAAGCGCAGGCCGGGATGGCCGATCTGCGTGTCCTCCGCCGCAACGACGAGATCCGCCATCATCGACAGCTCGAACCCGCCGGCGATCGCGTAACCGTGCAGCTGGGCGATCGTGACCTTCTGCATGTTCCAGAAGTAGAGCCAGATATCGGTCACCCGCGCCATGCCGCCGCGGATGCCCATGATCAGCCGGTTGCCGTCCTCGTCGACCGTGCGGAAGCGGCGGTGGATCGCGTCCGCGCCGTAGCCGCCGGCGGGCGTCAGGTCGTAGCCTGCCGAAAAGGTGCGGCCGGCTCCCTTGACGATCAGCACCCGCACGTCGTCGTCAGCCTCGAAGTACTCCAGCGCGTCGCGGAAATCGTAGATCAACTCCTGCGAGAGCGCGTTCATCTTCTCGGGGCGGTTGAGCGTGACCACGCCGACGCGGTCATCGGTCCCAGTGCGCTCGAGCAGCACATTCTCAAAGCTGGGCAGGGTCATGAGGGAGTCTCCATTTCGGCTGGGGAGGATATTGAGGCATAGGCTAGCCTGTTCCCGCCGTCTATCTGCCGGGGAGATGCGACCGTGACGCCGCAGACGCCGTTGACCGACCCCATCCTCAACTCTCCATGGGACGCTCCGACGCATCACTGGCGGCTCGATCCGCAGAGCAATCAGGCGACCGACCAGCTGGTCGAGGGCCGTCGCGCGGCCTCAGGGCGGACCATGATGCCGCGCTCTTCCAAGACGCCCGTCGCGCCGACGCTCGAGGACGTGGCGGGCGAGCCGTTCGGCGCGATCAATCGGCTGCGGGCGCTGGTCGGCGGCTGGCGCGAACGGGGCTACCCCGGCGCGACCGAACGCACGCGGCAGTTGCTGGGATACTGGAACAGCCGCGAACCGGCGCTGCGGCCGTTCTTCTGCCAGCGCGAGGCGGTCGAGACGGCGATCTGGCTGGTCGAGGCGGGGCGCGCGGACGACGAGCACGCCTGGCGCGGCGTGGTTGGACAGCTGGAAGGCGTCAACCAGAAATGGAACGACGGCATCGAGCGCCTCGCTTTCAAGATGGCCACCGGCTCCGGCAAGACGGTCGTCATGGCGATGCTGATGATCTGGCACGCGCTCAACCGAACCATGCCGCGCGACTTCCTGCTCATCGCGCCCAACCTGACCGTCAAGGATCGGCTCGCCGAGCTGCGCTCCGACCACCGCGAATATCTGCTGCCGCAGCTGACGCCGATCCAGTTTCAGCCCGACCTCAACCGACTGCGCGTGACCATCCTCAACTTCCAGGCCTTCCAGAAACGCGACACGCTGCACGTCAACGGCCCCGGCGACAAGGCGGCGACGGCCGTCCGCCAGCTGCTGCGCAAGGGCGACGATCCGCGCTGGCGCGAAACCGACGAGGATATGCTCAATCGGCTGCTGAGCGACCACCGCACCCGCGAGCCGATCGTGGTCATCAACGACGAGGCGCATCACTGCTACCGCATGGACTCCAGCAGCGGCAGCCAAAGCGGCGCGAAGGTCAGCAAGGACGTGAAGGATGAAGAGCGCCGGGCGGCGCTCTGGTTCTCGGCGCTGCAGGCGCTGGAGGCGCAGGGGCGGCTGGAACGGGTCTACGACCTCTCCGCCACGCCCATGTATCTGCGGCGGCCGGTGGAGCTCCAGTCGGAGCACTTCCCCTGGATTGTCAGCGACTATCCGCTCTCCGACGCGATCGAGGCGGGGCTGACCAAGATTCCGCGCCTGCCGGTCGAGGACGACTCGGCGCAGGATGATCCCGTCTACCGCAATCTGTACAGGCACACCGCGCCCAGGAAGCTGGATGACGCCAACCTGCAGCAGACCGTGCGCGAGGCGCTGGAAACGATGCACCGCCACTACCGCGAATCGGTCGCGCCCGAGTACGGCAGGCACGGCGTGATCCCGGTGCTGATCGCGGTTGCCAACGACATCGCCAACGCCACCGCGCTGTTCCGCTGGATCGCCGGCACCCGCGACGAGCAGGGGCGCTTTCAGCGCGGACAGCTCGAGGCATTCTCCAACGTGCGCGCGGACGGCTCCGGCTACGTCGATCGCCCGCCCACGCTGCTGGTGCACTCGCAGCTGGGCGACGCGGAGGCGAGCGAATCGGCGCTCAACCGCATCGCCCGCGAGCAGGTGGAGCTGCACGCGCCGGCCGATGCGAAGAAGCAGGTGCAGGTGCAGGCGATCCGCGACGTCTTCAACACGGTCGGGCGCGCAGGCGAACCCGGCGAACACATTCGCTGCGTGATCTCGGTCGGCATGCTGACCGAAGGCTGGGACGCCAGGACCGTGACCCACATTTTCGGTTACCGCGCCTTCACCAGCCATCTGCTCTGCGAACAGGTCACCGGGCGGGCGCTGCGGCGCACCTCGTTCGAACCCGATCCGCAGACCGGCAAGCCGCGGCCCGAGTACGCCAACGTCTTCGGCGTGCCCTACGAGTTCATGCGCGGCGTCGAGATGCCGCCCACCCCGCCGCCGCCCGCGGCGCCCTACGTCGTCGAGCCGGTCGCGGGGCGCGAACACCTGCGGATTTGCTTCCCCAACCTCTGCGGCTACGCCTGGGCGGCGCCCGACCCGGCCTGCGCGCTCAACCCCGATCTCGTACAGCCCTACGAGGCCGCGCCTCCCTCCGTGCCCACCGAAACGACCGTCGCCGGAACGGTGGGCGTCAGCGAGGCCCAGGGCGGCTACGACTCCACCCGACAGCCGATCATCTGGCGCACGGCGGCCGAAGCGGTGCGGCGCTTCGAGTCGTCGGAGGCCGGCCGGCGCATGCTCTTCGCCGGCATGCTCCAGGCGACCGAGGCCTGGCTCGGACACCCAAAGGTGAACTGGCCCGCCGAGCGCATCGGCTGGCTGGCGCGGAAGCCGCACAGCGAGAGCGCGCCCGAGGCGATCATCGCGGCGGTCGAGCACGCCGAGCAGGGCCCGCCGACCATCCGGCCCGTCTTCGCCGACCAGCGCGACCCGATGCAGCCGCGCGAACGCCCGACCGCGATCGCGCCCTTCCGCACGACGCTGGAACCGGTCTACGAGACGAACAAGTCGGAGCTCAACCGCGCGCCCTGTCACTCGCAGTTCGAGTACGCGGTGGCGCAGGCGCTGGACGCGCACTGGATGATCGAGGCCTGGGCGCGCAACTTCCGACTCGGCTGGACGATCCCCTGGCGCGATCCGCAGCGCGAGGCGCAGGCGCACTATCAGCCCGATTTCGTCGCCCGCGTGCGCAGCGGCGAGACCGAGGCCGATCTGCACCTGATCATCGAGTCGAAGGGCGAGATCTACGACGACGAGAGCGCCGCCGCCAAGCGGGACGCGGTCGAGCGGCAGTGGATCCCGGCCGTCGAGGCGAGCGGCGAGTACGGGCGCTGGCGCTACGTCTATCTGACCAATCAGAGCGGCATCGAGGCGGCAATCTCAGCGGCGATTGCGGAGGCGCGGCATGACACAGGCTGACATTGACGGCTACCGGCACGGCGAGCGGCGGGCGAACCTGCCCACCGACGCGACCGAGCCGTTCATGGACGAGGCGGACAAGGCGCCCGTGCGCTACGAGCCGCCGATCCGCGACCGGCGCGGGCCGGCGCTGAGCTGGGATCGCGGCGAGCGGCTGGACGAGATCGCCACCGACGCCACGCCGCTCTACATCAACGAGAAGATTCATCCATCCGCCTTCATCGCGCAGCTGCAATCGCTGGAGCCCGCGCCGATGTTCGGCGATTTCAACAACCTGCCCAAAGACGCCGCCTTCGAGTGGTATCAGCACCGGGGCAACTGGGCCAACCGATTAATCCGCGGCGATTCGGTCAAGGTCATGGCATCGCTGCTCGACAAGGAGGGCATGGAGGGCAAGGTGCAGATGATCTATATGGACCCGCCCTACGGGATCGGCTTCAAATCGAACCTGCAGGTGGCGACCGATGACCGCAACACGCCGGCCAACAAACACGCGCTGCCGCACGACCCGACCGTGGTGCAGACCTTCCGCGACACGTATCAGAACGGCATCCATTCCTACCTCGACAACCTGTACCGCAACTTCGTCCACGCGCGGGCGCTGCTGTCGGAATCGGGCAGCATCTTCGTGCAGATCGGCTCGGAGAATGTCAACCGCGTGGCACTGGTGCTGGATGAGGTGTTCGGGCCGGAGAATCGTGTGGCGCAAATTGCCTTTGCCAAGACTGGGGCGACGAGCGCGCGATATCTGCCGCAAGTCGCCGATTATATCCTGTGGTACGCAACAGATATTGCAAGCATGACGTATAGCCAACTATACGAGCCACTCGATAGATCTGAAGTGCTCGATCATTTCTCTTGGCACGCGATGGTGGAAATGGCTGACGGAAGCGCGAGATCGTTAACATCGGATGAACGGAGCGATCTCGATACACTGCCACCCGGTGCGTACTTGTTCAGGCGAATGCCATTGACATCTCAAGGTGAAAGTAATACAGATCGAGGGGGAACATACGAATGGAGAGGCACCACGTACAACTTGCCGCCAGTAACACAATGGAGTGTCAGTCCCGAAGGCCTTGATCGCCTTTCAGAGTTGGGTAGATTACAAGCCGCTAATCAAGTCAATCTCAGCTGGAAATGGTACGAATCTGAGGTTCCAGGTCGAAAAGTATCAAATCTCTGGAACAACCCAATGTCGGCTTCAGATCTTCACTATGTGGTTGAAACCGCTGCATCCGTGGTCGAGCGCTGCATCCTCATGTCGACCGATCCGGGCGATCTGGTACTCGACATAACGGGGGGGGGGGGGGTGACCGCTTACGTCGCAGAGCAATGGGGCCGTCGCTGGATTACGACCGATACCTCCGGCGTCGCGCTTGCCATTGCCCGTCAACGTCTGCTCTCGGCTGAATACAAATGGTATCACCTGCAGGACTCTGCCGAGGGCGCGCTGGAGGAGGCTCAGTTGTCGGGCAAGCTACCCGCGGAGGTGATCGGCGAAGGGTCGCGCGACCCTGCCAAGGGCTTCGTCTACGAGCGCGTGCCCCGCGTCTCCGCCGCCATCCTCGCCTACGACCAGGAGGTCGATCCGATCCTGCTGGTCAATCGGCCGCTCGTCAAGAAAGGGGTCGTGCGCGTCGCCTCGCCGTTCACGGTCGAGTCGCACTCGCCCTGGCGCTACATCGCGCCCGAGCAGATCGCCTCGCAGCCTGAGCAGTCCGATCAGCTGGAGACGCGGCAGCGGATCATCGACGCGATCCAGGTATCCGGCATCCGCAGCGGCGATGGGCTGCTGCGGATTGAGGATGTGTCCGACTGGGGCGAACCGTCGCTGATCACGCACACCGCCGTCAGCGTCGCGGCGGACGGCGGGCGGACGCGCTGCGCCATCGCGATCGCGCCCGACGATCAGACGGCCGGCGAGGAGTTCATCGCGCTGGCGGCGGAGCAGGCGGCCGCGCGGCGGCGGCTGCGGCGGCTGATCGTGATCGCCTTCAACTACGAAGCCAGCGCGCACAGCGGCGAGTCGCGGCTGGGCCGGCTCGAGGTCCTCAAGGCGCAGGCCAACCGCGATTTCCAGATTCCGGGCCTCGAGGACGCGCAGCACGACCACGCCTTCGTGATGATCGGGCGGCCGGAGGTGGCAATCCACGACGAGGGCGGCGGCCGCGTCTCGGTCGAGGTGCTGGGCTACGACACCTACAACCCGAGCACCGGCAACGTCGAGCGCGGCGGCGCCAACGACATCGACTGCTGGATGATCGACACCGAGTACGACGGCCAGTCGTTCTACGCGCGCCGCATTCACCTGCCCAACAGCCGCGGCGACAAACGGCTCGCGCGTCTGGCGAAGCGGCTGGGCAAACGGATCGACCGCGATCTCTGGGACGCCATGCAATCGACCAGATCCGCGCCGTTCCGCCGCCCGCCCGGCGAGCTGCCACGCATCGCCGTGCGCATCATCACCCGCACCGACATGGAGATGACGGTCGAACTCCCGCTCTCGGACGGCTGACGGTCAGGCCAGGCAGCGCAGCGGGCGGCCGCCGTTGAACTCGATCATCTGGCCGAACGCGGCCGCCGTGTCGATCTCGGCGCCCAGCGGCTCGCCGCGCAGTTCGCTCCAGGCGCGGTGCAGATTGCCGACGATGCGCTCGCCGTCGGTCCATTCGCCGAAGCGCCCTAGGTCGAGGTCGCGGGCGGCGGCGAGCGGGTCGGCGCCGGCCTCGAAGGCATCCCGCGCCGCATGCTGGACGAACTCCAGATAGGCGCTGACCTCGTCCAGCACCGAGGCGTCGGCGACGGGGCCGTGCCCGGGGATGACCGTCTCGATCGGCAGCCCGCGCAGCCGCTCCAGCGCCGACAGCCAGCCGGCCACCGATCCCATCAGCGCGAACGGCGTGCCCTGGTTGAAGATGATGTCGCCGGCGATCAGCACCCGCCGCTGGGGAATCCAGACCACCGCGTCGGTCGTCGTATGCGCGGGCGAGACGTAGATCAGCTGCAGTTCAAGGTCGCCGGCGTAGAGCGTCATGGCGTCGTCGAAGACGACGTTGGGCGCGACCGGCGTGACGTCGCCCCACTCGACCGTGGGGAACATCATCTGCACCCGCTCCCGCTGGCCCGGCGCTTCGCGCAGGATCTGCTCGCGGCAGTTGCGGTGGCCCACGATCACCGCGTCCTGGGCGAACAGGCAGTTGCCGTAGGTGTGATCCATGTGCGCGTGCGTGTTGACCAGCGTGCGCACGGGATTGGCGGAGCGCGCCGCGATCGCCTCGCGGAACAGCCGCGTGCGCCGCTCGTTGGCGCAGGCGTCGATCGCGATCACCTGATCGCCGGCGTCGACGAAGGCGGGGTTGTTGAGGCACCAGGAGCCGTCGTGCTGGACGTAGGCGAAGATGCCCTCGGAGACCTCGACCACCTCAGGCTCGGGCAGCATGTCGCCCGCGGTGGTGCGTTCGATGCTCATGTCGTCCCTTCCTCCCGTTCCTCTTGAGCGGCCTGGGCGAAGAACTCGAAATCGTCCATGATCCGCTGGTAGCGACGCTCGACGTGCGAGCGCAGTTCGGGGTGCGAGAAGATCAACCAGCGGTTGGCTTGGACGCCGCGGATCACGACCCGTCCGACCGCTTCCGGGTCCATCATCTGCGACATCGCGCCTGCGGCGAAGCCGGGTTCGGGTCCCTCGCGGGGGCCGCCGAACTGGCCGGGTCGGTTGCGCCGCGCCTCGCCGATCAGCGTGTTGACGCCGCCGGGGCAGAGCGCCGAGACGCCGATCCCCTCGGGGGCCAGCTCGGCGCGCAGCGACTCGGTGTAGGCGAAGGCGGCGTGCTTGCTGGCGCTGTAGACGCCCAGCGGCACGACCTCGTTGAGCCGCAGCCCGGCCATCGAGACGGTGTTGACGATGTGCGCCTCGCCGTCCTGCGCGCGCATGCGCGGCAGGAAGGTTTGCACGCCGTTGACCAGCCCGTGCAGGTTGACCGCGAAGGTCCAGTCCCAGTCGGCGCGGGAGGCTCCGCTGACCGCGCCGGCGGTCATCACGCCCGCGTTGTTGACCAGCAGGTTGAGCTGTCCGAATTCGTCGTATACCCGCTCCGCCAGCCACTCGTAGGCGACGCTGTCGCAGACGTCGAGGTCGACCGCGAGCGCCCGCACCTCCCGCGCTTCGACCTCGGCCGCGACGGCTTGCGCGGTCCCCGCCTGCACGTCGGCCAAGATCACGTGCATCCCGTGGTCGGCGCAGGCGAGCGCGATGCCGCGCCCGATGCCCGATCCGGCGCCGGTCACCAGCGCCACCTTGCCGCTCAGGTTGTCCATCGGACACCTCTCCTCCGCTCATACTCATGGAACTCAAGGATGACGAACGCGACTCACTGGTCAGAGGCTAGCGTTACCCTCTCCGCCATGACATCCATGACGCCTGTGGCGCCGACTGCGCTGGACGGCATGACGGTGATCGAGGACGGCAGCGGGATCGCCGCCTCCTACGCGGGCAAGCTGCTTGCCGACCTCGGCGCCGAGGTGATCAAGGTGGAAGCGCCCGGCGGCGACGAGGTGCGGCGCAAGCCGCCGTTTCCCTCCGATCATCCCGCGCGCGAACGCAGCGGGCTGCACCTGTTCCTGGACACCAACAAGCGCAGCGTCCGCCTGAATCTGGAAACGGCGGCCGGCCGCCGCGTCTACCGCGATCTGGCGCGCCGCAGCGGGACAGTGATCACGTCGCGGCAGATCGCCGAACAACGGTCGCTGGGGTTGACCTGGGAGGACCTCGCGGCCGAGGCGCCCGACGTCAACCAGGTCACGATCACCGTCTTCGGGATCGGCACGCAGCGCGAGGGCTGGCAGTCGGAATCACTGATCGCGTCGCTGGCGAGCGGCATCTCGTACCGCATCGGCGATCCCGATCGCGAGCCTCTGGGTCTGCCCTGCGACGCGCCGCAGTATCAGGGCGGGATTCACGCCGCGGTTGCCGCGCTGCTGGCTCGGCGGGCGACGCGCGAGAGCGGCGTCGGCCAGCACGCCTGGCTCTCGATCGTCGACATCATCAGCAATGTGATGGCGGGCGCGGGCGTGGCGGCGTTCGTCTTCACCGGCCAGTCGCGCGGCCGCGCCGGCACGCACATGAACGCGTTCTATCCCTGGCAGGTGACGCCGGTCAGGGACGGCTACTACGAAGTGATCACGATGGTCGACCGGCAGTGGAATCGGTTCATGGAGCTGATGGGGAACCCCGACTGGCAGCACGACGAGCGGCTGCAGAACCGTTGGCTCGCCTTCCAGCACAGCGGCGAGCTGGACGCCCTGTGGCATCCCTGGATGAAGCAGCACAGCAAGGCCGAGCTGATGGAGCTGTTCGGCGAGAATCACATCTCGTTCCAGCCGGTGCACACGATCGGCGAGGTGGCGGAGTCGGAGCAGCTCGCGGCGCGCGAGTTCTGGGTGGATGCCGAGCATCCCGAGTTGGAAGAACCGGTTCGGCTGCCGGGAGCGCCCTACAAGCTGAGCCGCAGCCCGTGGTCGATCCGCCGTCGCGCGCCGCTGCTGGGCGAGCACACGGCCGAGGTGTTGTCGGAGGCCGGCATGCCCGCCACCGCGTCGGCGCAGCTGCGCCGTGCGGGCGTGGCATGACCAGCTGAGCCTGTTAGCCGAGCATGCGCCGCACAATGCGCTCGACCGCGTCGGTGTGTCTGGCCAGCGACTGCGGGTCGACGCAGCGGTCGTAGGTGTCCTGCGGGCTGTGGAAATACGGGTGACCGCCGAGCAGGGAGACGAAGCGGCCCTCGATCTCGCCGATGTTTCTGGCTTCGCCGAAGCCGGTGCTGCCGACCGGGAAGGCGCGGCGCTCGATCCCCTGCGCGCGCAGGGCGTCCGTCGCGGCGGCGAAGAGTTCGTCGTCGGAAGCGGCGTAGCGGGGCGTTCCGTTTCTGGCTCCGATCGACGCGCCCAGATGCATCCAGGCGTGGACATCGCGGGCGCCGCCGCCCAGCTGCTCGATGTAGTGATCGAGGCCGAGATGATGCAGCTCGTGCCCGCTGGAGGCGACGAGCCTGAGCGGGCGGCGTCCGGGCCGCACCGCGATCCGCGCGGCGACTTCCAGCCAGACCGCGATCCCGCCGCCGCGCTCGGCGGCGCAGGCGTACCAGCCGGATTTGGGCGTCATCAGCACCACGGGCGCGGCGCCGGGATCCTCACCGGGCACGCTGGCGACGACGTTGTGCGCCGGCGCGTCGGCGCGCGCACCATCTGCGATCAAGGTCGCCTCCGAGCCGATGGAGGCGAGCAGCGGCGCGGCGTCATTGGGCGCAACCTGCAGGATCGGCAGTGCCAGCGGGTCGAGCGGACGCTCGGCGTTGCGCAGAACGCGCTCGCCGTCGGGATCGCCCATGATCAGGATGATCCCGTCCGCGCCATCCTGCCGAGCCAACTCGAACGCGGTGTACATTCCCGCCGCCATGCGCTCCTGGTCGTCGGCGGCAAACTGCCAGACGACAATCCCCGGCCCGTTGCCGCGGCGCAGCACGCCGCTGATCCCGCGATGATCTGTAAAGGCGCAGTCGTAGGTGGGAACGGCGGGAATCTCGATGCTGCCGAACCGAACCGAGGCGGCGTGGATGTCGACGCGCGGGAATCGCCAGGTCTGCGCCTGCGCGGCGACGCCCGCTCGACGCAGCTCTTCGATCATCCACCAGGTCGCCGCGTCATCGGCCTCGCGGCCGGTGCGATGGATGCCCATCTCTTCATAGGCGCGGATGCGGCGTTCAGCCTCATGCATCGGTCGTCCTGTCTCCTACCCGTCTTAGTCGGCGACCGCGGCGGCCCCTGACGCCTCACGGCGGGCGACTTCGGCCTTGACCATCGGGATCAGCTCGCGCCCGTAGTCGATGGCGTCGGGCAGCGGGTCGAAGCCCCGGATCAGGATCGTTGTGACGCCCAGGTCGATGTACCTGAGCAGCGACTCGGCGACCTGCTCGGGCGTGCCGACCAGCGCCGTGCTGTTGCCGGCGGCGCCGGTCGCCTGGGCGATCGGCATCCACAGCCGCTCGTCGTGCACCTCGCCCTGCGCGGCAAACTCGAGCAGGCGCTGCGAGCCGCGCGATTGCGGGCGGAAGTCGAGCGGCTGCCTGGCCAGCCTGTTCACGGCGTCGAGGTAGTTGCGCGCCTTCTCCCAGGCCTGCGCCTCGGACGGCGCGATGATCGGGCGGAACGAGACGGACAGCCGCGGCTGCCGACCGTAGACGGCCGCCGCCTGCCGGACGCGCCCGATCGTGGCGGCGATCGAAGCGCGCGGCTCGCCCCACATCATGTAGACGTCGGCGTGCTTGACGCCGATCTCGAAGGCGATGTCCGACGCGCCGCCGAAGTAGAGCGGAATCCCGCCCGGCTGGCTCGGCAGCACCTCGGGGTTCTGACCCGCGACCTGGTAGAACTCGCCCTTGAAATCAAACGGCTCGCAGCCGTGCGCGTCGTGCTCCCAGGTGCGCCGTACAATGCTGAGGTACTCATCGGTGCGGCGGTAGCGCTCGTCGTGGCCCTTCCAGTCGCCGTCGCGCTGCTGCTCGGCGTCGTGCCCGCCGGTGATGATGTGGACGGAGACGCGGCCGCCGGTGAAGTAGTCGAGCGTCGCAAACTTGCGCGCCGCCAGCGTCGGCGCGACGAAGCCGGGCCGATGCGCGATCAGGAACTTGATGCGCTCCGAGCAGGCCGCAGCCGCCTGCGCCACGTGCAGCCCGTCGGCCGAGCCCGAGGTGTAGCCGACCAGCACCCCGTCGAAGTCCGATTCCTCGTGCGCCCTGGTGAAGCGGCAGAGGTAGTCGCGGTCGATCCCGCCGCCGATGATGTGCATCGACGCATTCGACTCGGACGGCTTGACGCCAATCATGCCCAGAAATTCGACCGGCATAGGTCACCCCGCAGACTCGATTCGCAGTCTCAGAGAGTCAGGATAGCGGAGTCGGCTTCCAACGGTCGAAGTCGGGCGGCAGGATGTTGAGCAGAGCGTCGGTGGACATTCCATACACGTCGTAGGTGCGCTCAAGCTGAGCCAGCACCCGGATAAGGTGACGGAGGCCGCCTCGGGTACGGCTGATCTGGCGTTTCTGCGACTTCCCATCGGTATAGAGGGCCAGGATCAGCGATACTACGCCAACCGAGTTGAAGATGCGCGGGGATCCGAATGCTCGCTCGGCGATGTCAGGCCAGTTGGTCCAAGACTGATCCAGCAGGTACGCAGCGGATTCGCCGTGCGCTTGATGCAATCGCCACGCAGACCAGAGATAGTGCCGGTAGCGTCGCTGATAGGAGCGCGGCTCGCCTCGGTGAACCACAAAGGTCTCGTCCAGGGGGGACAGAACGATTGTGCCGTCCTTGTCACGCGGTGCGGTCTCGGTAAAGTAGTACATTCCCAACCAGGACCAGAAACCGGCGTCATCGGCGATGCGGTGGCGAATCGGCGCTAGTTTATCTGCAAGGTACTCAGCCATGTCACGACGAGTTGTAAAATGCTGCGGGCGAGTCAGATCCGGCCCATCAGACAACAGCTTCGTATGGGCGCCATCGAAGATCAGTTCTTCGGGCGGTTGGATGTCGGCGGAGGGATTGGCGCGCACCTCGGCCAAAAACCTGCGTGCGGCCGCCACGCCCTCCTCAGTCAGCACACGCGCCTGCGTCACGACAACTTCCAAGGATCGAAGTCCGACGGCAGGATATCTAACAGGGCGTCAGTGGACATGCCGTAGACATCGTAAGTACGCTCAAGTTGATCCAGCACCCGAATCAGATGACGGAGGCCGCCACGAGCGCGGCCGAAGTTCCGCTTCTGTTTTTCGCCATCGGTGTAGAGGGCGAGGATGAGCGGCACCACACCGGCTGAGTTGAAAATTCGCGAGTAAGAGAACACACGATCGGCGATGTCCCCGAAGCTGGTTAGCGGCTGATCGAGCAGGAACGCAGCGGACTCTCCGTGCTCTTGATGCAGCCGCCAAGCTGACCAGAGATAGTGTCGGTAACGCCGTTGATAGGACTGCTGGTTACCCTGATGCACCACAAAGTTCTCATCCAGCGGTCGCAGCTTGAGGATGCGGTTCTCATCGCGCGGCGCGGTTTGGGCGAAGTAGTACATCCCCAGCCAGGACCAGAAGCCGGCGTCATCGGCAATCTGTTGCTGGACTGGTGCCAGCTTGTCCACAAGGTAATCGGCTGCGTCGCGACGGGTAGTCAGCGCTCGGGGACGGCTCAGGTCAGGGCCATTGGGCAGCAGCTGAGTGTGGACGCCGTCGAAAATCAACTCCTCCGGTGGCTGAGCATCTGGGGAGGGGTTGGCGCGCACCTCCGCCAGAAAAGAGCGGGCTGCCTCAATGCCGACCGGCGTAAGCGTCCGCGCCCGTGTCACGATGCCGCCTGCTGCGCATCGCGGTAGCGCTCGGCGGCCTGGACTTTCCGCGCCGCAAACGCCTCGACCACGCGCTCGATCCATTCACTCGCTTCGGTCTTCTCGCTGGGGTCCGGATCGTCAGAAAGCTTGGGGGGTTTGCCGGGCACGAACGACTGAGCCAGCCGGAACCAGCCGAGATGCCAACTCTCTTCATCATCGTTGGTATCGCCGCCTAGAACGAAAATGATCTGAGTCAACACGGTTCGCAGCACCTGAGGCATCACCAATGAGCGGAACGCTGTATCGCTGCGAACAATTTCACTGATCGCTTCGATACTGCTATTCACTTCCAGTACTGGCAGCTCATCGTCATCGCCGAAACTCACGCGCCAGACTTCATGGCCAAGGTCGGTAGGCGTTAGCGGGATCAGTGACTCCGTTGGTTGTTTCGGTGTGATGCTCGCACTAGCTCCAAGCAATTTGCCTGACCCATCGCCGGCGACTACTATCACTTTAAACTGTGATGTGATGGGCGCCTGCGAGATAATTTTAGAGTACGTGTCCGGCGCGAGTTGACCGGCCGCACCAAAATCCCAGTGCTCAGCAACATTACTGCGCTGCGCTTCGACACGCACCCGCGCGTCACTAGGAAATTGGTAGCTGGTCAGATCGAGTTCAATCTCGAACCTGCGCTTGTCACCATCGTTTGCGGGCAGGATGCGCACCAGCGCGTGCTGTCCGACAATCTTCTTGCGACCGGTGGCGTTGAAGCGACGGAGCATTAGGGGCTCTCGTTCTCGTCCATGAGGTTGTTCTGCTCAGGTTTTTCCTGATCCACTTCTACCAACACATCGCGGTTTGGATCGAAACCCGATATCGAGAGGTTAAACTGATCGGCTCCAATGTGCACGAGCAGCTCATTATCGGCGATGATATCAATCATACAGCCCGAACACTGGTATGTGAGCCCTTTGCGAAGAGAAAAATCGGGGCAGCCATCCTTGACGCCCTTCTGAAACAATGTGAACGCCCTGCTCCTACCGCCGCGGGCAAGCTCGTAGGCGAATTTCACTCGCCAAGTCGTGTCCGCAACCTTGACCGGATACGGATGATTGGGCAGCAGGCTGAAGCCGCCATCGACTTTCCCCAACCGCACGGGCGTCGGCTCAGATGGTCGGGGCGGGAGGACGATGGTCGTTCCGTTGCCTGGCCCGTTCCCCGGTTGAGCAGGGGTCGAGGCGGCCACATTGCTGGGGAAGAGATCAGCCAAGGCATCCATCTGGCGCTCGACCGGCCGCTCGACGAGCGCCCGCACCAAGCGTTGCGGCGCAAGGCGCACCTGCTCAATCGGGCGGCCTGGCGTTTCCCAATTTTGCTTCGCTCGATCCCGCACCTTCCAGTCGGTGTGAGCCGGGTTCTCGGCATCACGTAGGAGGTGTCCCAGTTCGGTGTTACCTGGCACAAGCAGCAGTGTGCGCGCACGCAAACTACCTAGTAGGTCCATCGCGGGAATATTGAGATGGCCACGCACAAAATAGTCGTGGCCACGCGTGAGGTACTCGTCGCGTTGGATGTAGACACGGCACGCGACGCTGGTTGCGTGATCTGCGCCGGCGCGCTGCACATCGAGCGACAGTTCGAACGCAAGCGGTATATTGTTGTTGTACCGCTCGCGCAGCTGTTCCAGGTCGATCTTGCTCTCGGGGTCGGTCAGAGGATTCGAGCCGCGCGTGGGGATATTCAAGGAGATGTGGCTTGCGCCCGACTCTTGCTGGACAGCCCACTCGACCAGCCCGAGTAGACGGATCATTGCCTCCGGCGACACTTCATCGTCATTGTTTTCCGACGGCGCGATACGCGCCACTTCCTGCTTGAGTGTTGCGCTGTTGATCACACGGCGTTCTTCACCAGGATGCTCAATCTCGATTTCCAGAACGCCTTTTACGATCGGGAGAAAATACTGGGTGACGGCAGCGCGTGCGATTGTCGCAGGCGTCAACTCTTGGTTTGGCCAGGGAATGATAACGGAGAGGCCGCTCTCTTCACCGCGCTGCAACTGGAAATCAGTGAGCGCGCGTTCGATGAAATCGGTTTCGTCGCGCGATGAAACCGGCATCTGCATCCACTCCGCGTCCGGCCGCTTGTCGGCGCGGACGAAATGTCCGTAGGCGGGATACTTGCGCTCGTCGATGGCATGCGTCTTGAGGATTGCGAGACCCATCATCAAGGTTTCGTCCTCGCCTGCGCGCCGCGTCAGCGCAAGAAGCGAGTTGATATCGGATGCGTCGGGAAAGACCCACTTACCCAAACCCCAGGACCCGGCCGCGTTCTCGCCTTTGGTCGAGATGCCGATCTGGCGGAAGAACCCCCAGAAGTTGTTCCCGTCCGCACTGACATCGTTGGCTCTGACGTCGCCGGTCAGACCGCTGGTACCGAAATCCTCAACGGCGAGATAGCGCATCGGCTGATCGAGCAGATTCCTGGCGTCATAGATGGCCCGCTCTTCGGAAACAGATCGGTTTTGCGACGCCGCCGCGGCCTGGCTGTGGCCAGTGGTCTGATCGTCTGCGGCGACCGCGCCGACGTGTTCGCGTAATCCACGCAGATACCGCTCAGCGTCGTCTGCGGGCAGCTGGTGTTCCGTCGCGCTAAAGGCGAAACGCACGCGGACGACCCAGGGCTGCCCATCGGGGCCGATTCGCGCCGCGTCGAGCGAGTTCTGGATCGCTTCCCGCACCAACCGCCCGGGTAAGTCGGACGCCGACGAGAAGAACTCGCCCTGCACCGGGTTCTCGTTCATCTGCGCCGGCATCATCGCCATAAAGCGCCAGTGCGGTGGTTGCTGAGTCATGCGGACAGTATCCAGGAGCGCGCCGGTTTCCGCAAGGAGGCGCGCCGGCTACCGATCCTGAAACTTGGGGCGGCGCTTTTCCATGAACGCCTGGCGGCCCTCTCGGTAGTCCTCGCTGGCGAAGCAAGACTGGACCAGGCGCTCGACTTCGTCGAGGTCTCGCTGGGGCGGGTCTTTGGGGATCTCGCGGATCGCATGGCGGATGGCGCGGATCGTCATCGGCGCGTTTTGGGCGATCGTGGCGGCGAGCTCGTGGACGGCGGGTTCCAGCGCCTCTCGCGTGGTGACGCGGTTGACCAGGTTCCAGCGGGCGGCGTCGGCGGCCGGGAAGCGCTTGCCGGTGAGCAGGATTTCCTGCGCGGCGGCGAAGCCGACCAGGTCGACCAGCGTCTTGACGCCGCCGTAGCCGTAGCCCAGACCCAGCCGCGCCGCGGGGACGCCGAACTGGCTGTCGTCGGAGGCGATGCGCAGGTCGGCGCGCAGCGCGGTGAGCAGTCCGCCGCCCATGCAGTAGCCCTGAATCATGGCGATGATCGGCTTGTCCAGCTCGCCGTAGGCGCGGCCGGCGGCGGCGGCGATGGCGTCGTACTGCCGGATCGTCTCGGGGTCGGAGCGGCGCGCCTCGAACTCGGAGATATCGGCGCCGGAGACGAAGGCGCGCTCGCCGGCGCCGGACATGACGACGACGCGCACATCGGGGTCGTCGCGGAAGCTGTGCATGATCGTGGGGATCGCCGCGTTCATGGCGACGCCCATGGCGTTGAGCTTCTCGGGGTTGTTGAAGACCATCCAGCCGATGCCGTCCTCGGACCAGGCCAGCATCCTGTCGGTCTCCAGCTCGATGCGCCGCTTCATCTTCGCTCTCCTGCTCTGTTGTGGTCTGTGTGATCTGTTGCGGATGGGATTGCGCTAGACGACGCCGCGGGCGCGCAGATCGGCGATCGCGCCGTCGCCGTAGCCGAGCTCGGCGAGCACCTCGTCGGTGTGTTCGCCGAGCTGCGGCGCGGGCAGACGCATCCGCTCGGGCTGCGGCGTGCGGGCGAGGGTGATCGGCTGTCCCACAAGGGTGATCTCGCCCCGCTGGGGGTGCGGCGCCGGGCGGGCGATGCCCAGATGTCCAACCTGTTCATCGGCGAAGGCCGCAGGGATGTCGTTGATCGGGCCGCAGGGCACGCCGGCCTCGTTGAGCCGCTGGATCCAGTGCTCGGACGTATAGGCGCGGGTGCGCCGGTTGATCGCCTCACTGAGCGCGGCGCGGTTTCGGGATCGCCGCGCCGACGAGGCAAAGTCGGGATCGTCGATCAGCTCCTCCGCCTCGATGGCGCGGCAGAGTCGGGTGAACATGACGCCGCCCGAGGCGGCGATGTTGATCTGGCCGTCGGCGGTCTCATAGACGCCGGTCGGCATCAGCGTGGGATGGTCGTTGCCGGCCTGGGGCGGGATTTCGCCGTCGATCGTCCAGCGCGTCGCCTGCAGGTCGAGCATTGCGATCTGCGCTTCGAGCAGCGAGGTGTGCACCCACTGCCCCTCGCCCGAGCGCTCGCGTTCGATCAGCGCGATCAGGATCGCCTGGGCCAGGAAGTTGCCGGCGGTTAGATCGGCGATCGGAATGCCCACGCGCACCGGTCCGCCGCCAGGCAGGCCGTTGACGGACATGATCCCGCCCAGCCCCTGCGCGATCTGGTCGACGCCGGCGCGCCAGGCGTAGGGCCCGTCCTGGCCAAAGCCGGAGATGCTGCCGTAGACGATGCGCGGATTGCGGGCGCGGCAGGCCTCGTAGTCGATGCCCAATCGATGCTTGACATCGGCGCGGTAGTTCTCGACCACGACATCGGCGCGCTCGACCAGGTTGAGGAAGATCCCGACCGCCTCGGGCTGCTTGAGGTTGAGCGTGAGCGAGCGCTTGTTGCGGTGCAGGTTGAGGAAGTCGGAGGACTCGCGCGAGCCGGTGACGCCCTCGGCCTGTCCGGGCGCGGCGGGCTGCTCGACTTTGAGCACATCGGCGCCCCAGTCGCCCAGCTGCCGCGTCGCCGTCGGCCCGGCCCGCGCGCGGGTGAGGTCGAGGACGAAGAGGTGGTCGAGCGGAAGCCGTGTCATGGCCGCAGGATAGTCGGGATATGTCGTTCGGGGATTGAGGGGCCGTCATGCTGGCAGCCCCGGCATCCGCGGTTCCTGCGAGTGCTTGCCCATCACCGTCGGCGTCTGGAACCGCTTGCCGTCGAGCAGCTCCTGAACAGTCAGCATCTGCATCCTCGGGTACTCATTCCCCCAGAGCACCTCGTGTCCGGCGCTTGCCATTTCGCGGCGGAAATTTCGCTCTTGTGTCGAGCCGAGTTCGTCCAGAATGATCAACCCCGCCATCAGCGCCTCTTCGCGCTCCAGAACACCCCGCAGGGAACGAACATCGGCAATGTTCGTCTTGCCGCCCTTCACCTCGATCACCATGCTCTCTAACGAGGAATCGTGATCGACTGCGAAATAGAGACGCCCGTCTATTCCCCCGTCGACGGTGCGGTTCGAGGTCACAAATCCATCGGCTTGCTCGACGGCCCACTTCTGGAAGTGATACCTGTCGCGCTCCCAGAGACTGTGCGCACCTTCGACATCGCGCGGCACGCCCTCGATCACAAAATCTTCAGGTTCGCTGAGTCCAAGGTGATCCTGGAGCCGCAGCTTGGATACGCGCTTGACTGCGTGAATCGCTATGTCAATGCCAATCCAGTGGCGCTCAAGCCGTTGCGCTGCCTCCATCGTTGTGCCGCAACCGGCAAACGGATCAAGTACCAAATCACCTTCATTGCTGGAAACTTTGATGATCTTCTCCAGCAGACCCAATGGCTTCTGGGTTGGATAGCCCATGTATTCGCCCTTGCCGGCGCTGTAGTTGGTGAAGCCAATCGGATCAAGAATGATATTCTGGGGAAGATACCCGATATCGGCGCTTGCATAACGCTTGAGGCCCGGCCAAAACCCTCGTTCGGGGTGGCGGATCAGTCCGGCTTCATCGAGAGCATCCAAACGATCATGAACACCTATGATCGAGCGATAACCAGGAATGAACTGACGCTCGATGAACTTGGCGTACTCCCCCGCAATCGGCGGCGCCCAATGTCGACCGCGAGCACCAACATCGTACCTCCGCCAAGGCTGGCCGGATTCGCCACTCTTTGTGCGACCGGCCCCAGTGAGATCAGCGGCTCTATACCTCCCCCGTCCATCTCTATCGTCCAAGGGATAGCTCGCCTCAATATCTTCAGGAGATTTCTCAGTCGCAATTTCCAGCGGATTCCAAGTCCATCTACCCCCCCCCTCCTTGGTATAGAAAAGGATATGATCTGCAATCCTGCCGAACCGATTGCCGTCATTATGCGAAGTCGCCCTCCGCCAGATCACATCGTTGCGAAATTGTTCGTGCCCAAAGATTCCATCCATGATCACCTTGATGTAGTGACTTGCGGTATCGTCGCAATGGTAATAGACGCTACCGGTTGATTTCAGTACTCTTCGCATCTGGAGCAGGCGCGGGACCATATACGACAGATAGGCAAGCAAGCGTGGCTGCGTTCCGCGCAGCGCATTCACCCAGACTCGCCAGAACTCGGCAAGCTCGTCGTCAAGACCGGCTTCCCGGATCAAGACAGGCATCGACCGAATGAGCCGATCAGTCTCTTCGTTCAATTCCCACATATCGCAGAAGGCGTCAATCTGGTCCGGAAGTTCTTGTCCTGTTTCATCCTTATAGATCGCGTTGTACTGCCGGTTCGAATTGAACGGCGGATCCAGATAGACCAGATCGACGGTGTCATGCGGCATTCCCTGCATGACGGTGAGGCAGTCCCCGTAGTAGAGCTTGTTCACGACACACACCCCCTCAGAAACGCGCCGGCGGCGAGCGGCGGTTACTCGCCCGTGAACTCGGGCTGGCGGCCCTCGGCGAAGGCTCTGGGGCCCTCTTTGGAGTCGGCGGTCTGGCCCACGATCCAGCGCAGACTGGCGCCGAAGCGGTTGGCCTGCGGCAGCGTCATATCGGCCTGCGCGTTGATCAGTTCTTTCATCGCGCGCACGGCGATCGGCGCGTAGCCGGCGACCTGGGCGGCCATCTCCTGCGCGGTCGGAAGGAGTTGGTCCTGCGGCACCAGCCGGGAGATGATGCCCCATTGCAGGGCTTCCGCCATGCTCAGACGGCGGCCGAGATAGAGCATCTCGTTGGCGTAGGCCTGCGGGATCGCGCGCGGCAGCCGCATCGGGCCGCCTGCGAGCGGGAAGAAGCCGAGCGTGATCTCGGGCAGTCCGAGCCGGGCGCGCGCGTTCTCGGCACCGATGCGCATGTCGCAGATCAGCGCGATCTCGAAGCCGCCGCCCAGCGCGTGGCCGTTGATCGCGGCGATCAGCGGCTTTTTGGCGTCGAACTCGTCGAAGCGGTCGGCGGCGTTGGTCGGGAAGTGGCCGGCTGGACCTGCGGACGCGGCGGGGCCGTCGCCCTGCGTAAGGTCGGCGCCGGCGCAAAAGGCGCGATCGCCCGCGCCCGTGATCACGGCGCTGCGGATCCCGTCGTTGTGGCGCACCTCGACCAGCGCCTCGATCAACTGCGAGCCGAGCGCGCTATTGATCGTGTTCATCTTGTCGGGGCGATTGAGCGTGATCGTCGCCACGCGCTCCGATACGTCGAACAGGACTTCATCGGCCATGGAAAACGCTCCTCGTGCGGTCAGGATTCAGTCCCAGCATAGAAGCAGCGTCATATACTCGCGCCGACGCAAGATGCATCCGGCCACGGGAACGACGAGGAGCGGGAGATGGCAAACGCAGCACAGGAGACGCCGCGCGCAGCGCTGCGAGCCTTCGCCGAGTCGCTCGGCGTTTCGCCATCGGAGGCGGATCTGGCGCGGACGCTGCCGCTGATGACGCGCGCGCTGAAGAACGCGCTCAGCCGCGAGCCGCTTCCCGATCTGGGCGAGACGGAGCCGGCGTTCGGCTTGCGGTTCGACAGCGGAGCGCTGCCGCCGCGGACGCAGACGGGGGCAACGTAGAGGAACGCGTGTAGAGAACACGTTCACGTTATAGATAGAGGAAGGGCCAATGGATCATCGTGAACCGCATGAGCTGTCGATCGTCGAGGCGGGAGCCGCGCTGCGCGACGGGTCGCTGACCGCGCTCGCGCTGACCGAGTCGGTGCTGTCGCGGCTGACGGAGACGGAGCCGCGGCTCAACGCCTACATCACGGTGACGACCGACCTGGCCCGCGAACAGGCGGCGGCGGCCGATGATCTGCTGCGCGACGGGCGCGACCTGGGACCGCTGCACGGCATCCCGATCGCGCTCAAGGACCTGGTCGACACGGCGGGCATTCCCACAACTGGCGGCGGCAAGTTCCTGCGCGACCGCGTCCCCGACTCGGACGCAGCGGTCTACACGAAGCTGAAGCAGGCCGGCGCGGTGATGCCTGGCAAGCTCAACCTGCACGAGTTCGCCTTCGGCACCACGAGCGCCAATCCGCACTACGGGCCCGTCTGCAATCCCTGGGACGTGTCGAAATCGCCGGGCGGCAGCAGCGGCGGCTCCGGCGCGTCGGTCGCCGTCGGATCATCGTTGGGCGCGCTGGGGTCGGACACGGGCGGCAGCATCCGCATTCCCGCCAGCCTCTGCGGCGTCACCGGACTGATGGGGACGTACGGCCGCGTCTCTCGAACCGGCGTGCTGCCGCTGTCCTGGACGCTGGATCATGTCGGTCCGCTGACCAAAACGGTCGAAGACGCCGGACTGGTGCTCAACGCGATCGCCGGCCACGACCCAGCGATCCGGGCAGCGCCGACGTTCCGGCGGCGGACTGTACGGAGTCGTTGGTCGAGGGCGTCGACGGCATCCGCATCGGCATTCCCCGCGCGATGCTCTGGCAGGGTTGCGAGGAGGACGTGATCGAGCACTGCGAGATCGCGGTCGACCATCTGCGCAGCATGGGCGCGGCGGTCTCCGAAGTCGAGCTGCCGCTGCAGACCAACCGCCCGCGCGGACTGACGATCATCGCCGAAGCCGCCGCCTACCACGAGACCTGGCTGCGCGAGCGGCGCGACGAGTACGGGGACATCCTGGAGCGAATCGAAGCCGGCCTCGCGGTGTCGGCGGTCGAGTACATCAACGATCAACGCCTGCGGCGCAAATTCGTCCAGGAGACGGTCGAGGTCTTGCAACAGGTTGATGTGCTGATCTCTCCGACCTGCTCGCGCACCGCCCCGCTGATCGCGGACGGCGACCCAACGGCCGAGCTGGCGCGGCTGACCGCGCCGTATGACGTGACCGGCATTCCGGCGATTTCGATTCCCTGCGGCTACGACCGCAACGGGATGCCGATCGGCCTGATGATCGGCGGCCGCCATTTCGACGAGGCGACGGTCTGTCGGGTCGCCCACGCCTATGAGCAGTCGACCGACTGGATTTTGCAGCGGCCGGAGCTGTAACGCCTGGGCTGTAACAGCAGGCCGCCCCGGGGCGCGCTTACGGCTCGAGGCGCGAGAGAAACCCGGTCAGCGCGGCGACGACCGCGTCCGACTGTTCCACCACGAGCGCGTGACCCGCGTTGGGCGTGAGGTTCAGCTCGGCGCCGCTGGCGTCGGCGAGCAGTTGCGCGTGCTCGGGCAGCACCAGCGCGTCGTCTTCGCCGTGCAGCACCAGCATCGGGAGGTCGAGCGTGTTGAGCCGCTCGATCGGGTCGAACACGAGGGCGGACTGCAGCGGGCCGAGCGTGGCGATCATCGGCGCGCCCTTGCTGCGCTTCTCGACCGCCTCATCGAGCATGTCGGGGTGCTCGTCGATGAAGTCGGTGGCGAACAGGATGTCCATCATCGCCGCGGCGGCCTGGGCGACGGGCAGCTGGGCGCCGCGCATCATGTGCTGCATCGATTCCGGCGGCGTCGGCGGACCGCTGGGGCCGGCCGACGTAGCGCAAGTGACGAGACCGCGCACCAGCTCAGGCTCCGCGAACGCGGTCGCCATCGCCACCGTGCCGCCCAGCGAGTTGCCGACCAGCACGGCCGGGCCGGCATCGAGCGTTCGGATCAGATTGGCCGCGTCCTCGGCGAATTGATCGACGGTGTAGCCCTCGGTCGGCTGGTCGGACTCGCCGATCCCGCGCTGGTCGTAGCGGACGACGCGCCAGGAGTCCGACAGCCGCTCGGCGACGGGCGCCCACTGATCCATATCCATGAGTCCGCCGGCGATCAGGACGACCAGCGGGCCCTCGCCCTGCTCGGCGACGTCGAGGCGCAATTCGGGGGCAATCTCCACGCGAGCCATGCGAAAAGTGTAGGACAGGTATCCTCGTCACATGGCCGACGACTATCCCGTTCGGGTGCTGCGCGTGATCGACGGCGACTCGGTCAAGGTGCGGCTGGGCGACGGGGCCGAGTATTCGGTGCGGATGTACGGGATCGACGCGCCGGAGATGGATCAGCGCGCCGGGCGCGATTCACAGGAGTACCTGCGCCGCCTCGTACAGAGCCGCCGCGAGTGGCGGCTGCACGTGGTCGACATCGACCGCTACCAGCGGCTCGTCGGCGTGCTCTACCCGGAGGGCCGCTCCATCCGCGAGTCCGCCAATCACGCGATGGTCGAATCGGGCTATGCCTACTGGTTCCGCGAGTACGGCGGCGCGGAGCTGGGATTCGACGACTCGGAACGCTACGCGCAGCGCGAACGCGCCGGCGTCTGGGCGATGCAGGATGCCGTGCGGCCATGGGATCACCGCCGCGCCAAACGAGCCGGGCAACAAAGTCGGCGGTCGGCGGGACCGTCGTGGATCGACCTGCTCGGCGACGTGTTCAAGCTGATCGAAGGAATCGCCAAGGCAATGGCGAAACTCTCAGCAGCCGGCTCAGGCTCGACAGGACGCCGACGCCGCAGAAGGCGTCGGCGAATGTGGTAATCCCGACCTGGCGCGGATCGCTCGCGCTTAGCTCGTGACTGCGCCGCGTTCGGCGCCCGAGACTAACCGCGCGTACTTGGCGAAGACGCCGTGATCGTAGTTCGCCGGGCGGGGCCGCCAGTTAGCTCGGCGGCGCTCCAGTTCCTGCGCGTCGACATCGAGATTGAGCTGGCGGCTGGCGATGTCGAGGGTGATCTGGTCGCCCTCTTCGACCAGCGCGATCGGGCCGCCGACAAATGCTTCGGGGGCGACGTGACCGGCCATCAGGCCTCTGGTCGCGCCGGAGAAGCGGCCGTCGGTGAGCAGCGCGACCGACTCGCCCAGACCGGCGCCGACGATCGCGGCGGTCACGCCCAGCATCTCGCGCATGCCCGGACCGCCTTGGGGGCCTTCGTAGCGGATCACGACGATATCGCCGGCCTGGATCTCGTTGTTGGTGACCGCCTCCATCGCGTCCTCCTCGCGCTCAAAGACGCGGGCGAGGCCGGTCTGGAGCTGGCGCTCGTAGCCGGCCACCTTGACCACGCAACCCTCGGGCGCGAGCGAGCCCTTGAGGATCACGAGGCCGCCGGTCTGCTTGAGCGCCTGGCCGACGGGCAGGATTACGTCCTGTCCTGGCGTTTCGCGAGCCTCCGCCGCAGCCTCGGCGATGGTTTGGCCGGTTACTGTGGCCGCGCCGCCATGCAGCTTGCCGGCTTCGAGCAGCCGCTGTGCCAGCAGCGGCGTGCCGCCGGCGCGGTCCATGTCGAGCGCCACGTAGCGTCCGCCGGGGCGGAGGTCGCCGATCAGCGGCGTACGCTCGGAGATCTCGTCGAAGTCGTCGATGCTCAACGCAACCCCGGCCTCGCGCGCGAGCGCCAGCAGATGCAGGACGACGTTGGTCGAGCCGCCGGTTGCGGCGGCGCAGGCGATGCCGTTCTCAAACGCCTCGCGGGTGAGAATGTCGCGCGGCCTGACGCCGCGGCGCAGCGCGTCCATGACGAGCCGGCCGGCCGCCTCGCCGACGTTCCCCTTGCGCGGATCGGTCGCGCCGACGGTAGCCGAACCCATCGGCGAGAGTCCGAGAAACTCGAGCGCCGTGGCCATCGTGTTGGCGGTGTACTGCGCACCGCAGGCGCCCGCGCCGGGACAGGCGTTGAGCGCCACCTGATGCAGCTCGTCGTCGTCGATGGCGCCGGCCGAGTGCTGGCCGACCGCCTCGAACACGTCCTGGATCGTCAGATCGCGGCCGTCGTGGTGGCGTCCGGGCGCGATCGAGCCGGAGTAGAGCGCGACGGCGGGGATGTTGATCCGCGCCATCGCCATCGCGGCGGCGGGGATCGTCTTGTCGCAGCCGCAGATGATCACGGCGGCGTCGAAGGCGTAGCCCACCGCGCAGAGCTCGATCGAGTCGGTGATGATCTCGCGCGAGATCAGCGAGGCTTTCATGCCCTCGGTGCCCATCGTGATGCCGTCCGAGATCGAGACGGTGTTGACCTCCATCGGCGTGCCGCCCGCCTCGCGAATGCCGCGCATCACGTCCTGCGCCAGCTCGCGGTGGGAGAAGTTGCAGGGCATCGTGCCGATCCACGAGTGCGCGACCATCACCAGCGGCTTCGAGAGCGCCTCATCGTCGTAGCCGACGGAATAGAGCTGGGAACGCGCCGCGGCGCGGCTGGGCCCGTCGACGAGCGCGCTGGATCGCTGGCGAAGGTGGTCGGTGGAGGTCATCGTCTGCCCGCTCCGAAGTGGGAAATCAGCGTTGGTTTACCGCTAGCCTACTCGCAGCCCCGTCCTCAGATCGGGCGCGCAGCGGCGAGAAGTCCTAGCATGCGAGGAATCGTGTTCGACGAAGGATGCCGCGGATGAGCCAGACGCACAGGGGGCAGGAGTTTCGCAGGCTGCTTCTCAGGATATTCCCGGCGATGGAGTATCTCGAGTATCGCCGCATGTTCTACGCGGCGGGGCTCTCGGCGATCTCGTTGTGGGCAATGATCACCGCCCGCGGCTGGCTGGGGTACGAGCTGACGGGCAATCCGTCGGGGACGGGTATCGTCACGTTCGCGGCGATTGGGCCGTGGGTGCTGGCGCCGATTGGCGGCGCGCTCGCGGATCGCTTCGACCGGGCGCGGATTATCGTCGTCTGCCGGTTCGGCGCGGCGCTGTCTGCAGTTGCACTGGCAATCCTGGCGTTCACCGACCAGATCGCCATGTGGAATCTGGTCTTAATCACCCTGTTCTCAGGCATCATTCGGTCGGGCGAGATGCCGGCTCAGCAGGCGCTGCTACCGAATATCGTCAAGATTCACGCGCTGCTCAGCGCGATCACCATGGCCTCGATGATGCAATTCGGCTCGAAGGTGATTGGTCCGGTCGCGGGTCCGATCATCAAAGAATTTGGCCCTGAATGGGTATTTCTGGCCGCTACGGTCTTCCTCATCCTGTCGATCCTGCAGATGACACGCCTGACCACCCGCTCCAGTGGGGGTATACAGGGGCACGCTGGTGGTGTATTGAGAGACACTGGACGACATATCAATGAGGGTTTACGTTACCTTGGGCAGACGCCATCCGTCAGATTGATGATCATCATGGTCTCATTACATTGCATGTTCACAATGGCCTTCGATTTTTCGCTGCTGCCAGCTTATGCGGATCTCATCTTGGGCGGCGGGCAGTCAGAATACGGCTACATGCTGATGGCAATCGGCGGCGGCGCCCTGGTATCAACCATCTTGCTATCGATGTTGCCCAAAGGCGTGATCCGAGGCCGGGTGTTCCTGATTGCAGGGCTGATCTCCGGGCTATCTCTCATCTGGGTAGGAGTGGCGGATACGCTACTCGTGGCAATGATTGGCGGAGTGCTCGCTGGCGCAAGTCAAGCGATGTTCATGGCGCTGACAAGCACAATGATTCAAGCAGTTATTCCTGACTCGGTGCGCGGCAGAGTGATGTCTCTCTATGCAATGTTCGCGGGTGGAATTATGGCTGTGATGATCTTGGTCAACGGTCTGGCCGCCGACTACATCAGCATTCGCATATTGCTGATTGGACCTGGCTTCATCTTTGCTGCGATCATGATCATTGCTCTGCTGCTACCGAGAATCCGGTCGATTCTGCGCCACGGCGAACTGGTCGAAGAAGGGCGTCGCATAGCTGAAGAAGTGGTGCGGCAAGCAACAGCAACCGCCAATGCAGCGCTGAGGCCGTTGAATCTGGCAGCCCGATCGGCACCACAGCGAAACATAGCCAAAGAACCGCTGGGCGGCGGCAGGTAAAGCAGAACCTGCGAATGTGATCACAGCTCGGTCGTCAGGGTGACGGCCAGGCGCGGCGTGCTAGAGATCGTCGAGCGAACTGAGCTCATCGCCCTGATCGGCTTCGTCGATCAGGGAATCCAGCTCTCCGGTCTCGGAAACGGCTTTGAGTTGGCCGTTCCAGCGCGACCAGTCCAGCTCGGTCAACCACTCGCGCAGTTGGGCGTACTCGTCCTCCGGCAGGGACTGAATGGCTTGCTGGATCTCCGCGATGCTCAACATCGTTGATTCCCGGCCGATCAGTCCGCCCCGATGCGCAGGATCTGGCCGATCGTCATGCGCATGTAGAGCGCGACGATGATCCCGATCGCGCCCAGGAACACGAGACCCAGCACGCCGTAGGCGCCGCCGATCGTGGCCCAGTCGGTAACCGTGACGAAGGGCGGCAGGACGCTCTCGCCGGTTTCGACGAAACCGACGAACTCGAGCATCATCGTGCCCAATTGCAGGCCGACCGCCGTGCCCAGCGCCATCGAGACGGCGATGATCAGGATTTTCTCGACGCCGACCACCAACAGCACCTGCGGCAGCGAGAAGCCCATCGTGCGCAGCACGGCGAACTCGCCCTGCTGCTGCTGCGCGACCAGCACCGAGGCGACCAGGAAGCCCAGCGCGGCCAGCAGCACAATCGCAATGAAGGTGAGGAACAGCAGCCCCTCCCAGCCGGCGGCGACCA
This sequence comes from Dehalococcoidia bacterium, assembly GCA_965205105.1. Classification (GTDB taxonomy): domain Bacteria; phylum Chloroflexota; class Dehalococcoidia; order Bin125; family Bin125; genus Bin125. The sequence continues at coordinate 2,134,157 of OZ242034.1, read as the reverse complement.
GCGGATCCTCGTCCTGCAGGTTGCGGATCGCGTCGACGTCGTAGACGTCGTGACGCCAGGGCGAGGTCACTTCGAGCCAGGTGCGGAGCTGGCGCAGCCCGTCCGCGCCGCTGGGTTCGATCCAGACCTCGTTGGGCGCCAACGCGCCGACGGTGGCGGGGTTGCGATTGACCCGATAGAAGAGGTAGTCGCGGTTGGCGATGATCAGGGAACGGCTGTCCTCGGGGTCCCAGGTCGGGAACAGATCGAAGCTGCCCACGATCTCGACGGGCACGTAGATGCTGGACAGATTGAGCCGGATCACCGCGCCCAGATCAAGCGACGCCTCCGTGAGGAAGTCGCGGCTGACGACCACGGGCACGGGCGCGTCGGGGCCGGCCAGCCGCACGCCGCGCGGCAAGCCGGTGCGCACCTGGCGATTCCAGATGTACTGCATACCGAGGTCGCCGTCGCGGGCCTGCGCGGCGGTCAGCCGCGCGTCGTCGGGAAGCGGCCCATCGCGCGAGGTGTCGGTCAGCACCGTCCAGCGGCCCTGCTGCTCGAAACTCTCGATGATCACGCCGCTGTCAAAGCCGACCTCGAGGATGTCTTCGGGAATCTCCGTCTGCAGGCTGTACTGGACGGCGTCGTAGCCGACCTCACCCGCGAAGTTGGTCGCGCCGGCGGTGCGGATCGAAATGCCTTGCAGCAACCAGGGCCCGACATGGGGCGCGCCTGGACCTGATCGCAGATCGCCGTAGAGGAACCGCCAACCCTCTTCGGCCTGCGCCCCGAGACCGAACCCCCATCCGCGCGGCAAACCGATGAGCTGGATGTCCCGGTATCGATCCTGGGAGTCGATGACGCGCAGGCTGGGATTGATCCTGCCCGAGGTCTCAGGCACCCAGAACCACATGCCGATGTAGTTCGCTTCGGCGGGGATCAGAATCTCTTCGACCGCGAACTCGGGGCCGCTGGCGCGGTCGACCAGCGCGCGAATGTCGTCGACCGCGAAGTCGTCTCGGTACCAGAGGACATCGGCGAAGGATTCGGGTTCCACGCCCAGCACGGTCGCGTCGGTGACATCGAGCGCGCCGCGCGAGAACGATGCGTTCGTGCGCACGACGATGGATGCGTCGGCGATGCCCGGGGCGTCGGCGAGGTCCGCCTCCAGCATCTGCACCGAGGCGCCGCTGCTGCGCAGGTCGGCGAGCCGCAGCTGGGCGCCGGACTGGTAGGCGGCGCGATCATCGAACGATTTGTCGAGCGTGGCACCGAAGGTGCCGCCGAACATGCCCAGCGAGGTCGCCATGATCAACAGCAGCGCGAGGCGGCCGGGCTGCACCGGCGCGCGTGTGAGATGCCAGAGCACCATCTGCATCGAGGCACCGCCCAGTAATCGGGCGATCCCCCCGAACGCCGACAGCAACAGCGGAAACAGGCGCAGAAACAGCACCGCCACAGTGACGACGAATACGGCGGGCGCGATCAGCAGCAGCGGATCCTGCTGTAGACCGCCGAAGAGATCCTCGGTGACCAGCGAGCCGGACTCCTGCAGCTGGAAGAACAGCAGCGCGCCCACGCCGACGACCACGAGGTCGAGGTAGTAGCGCTGGAAGACCGGTTTGTCCTCGGGACGGGAGGTCGAGCGAGCGAAGTGGACGACGGTCGCGCGGTTGGAGCGCCAGGCGGGCCAGATCAACGCGATGAAGCTGAGCGCCGCGCCGATCGCCGCCCAGATGTAGACCTCGCCGTCGAGCGCGACGCTGAGCCGCGCGCCGCCGGTTAGACCTTCGAACGCGGGCGAGAAGCCGAGCAGGGCGATCGCCTCGCGCGCGACCAGCGGCCCGAGCCCCATCGCCAACCCCACCAGCAGGAGACCTTCGAGCGTGGAGATGGACATGATGTGGCCGAGGCCGGCGCCTCTCGATTTGAGCAGGGCGACCTCGGCCGACTGCCGCTCGACGACCATGGTCGAGACGAGCACCAGGTAGAAGAGCACGATGCCGACGATCTGCAGCGTCAGCACGAGCAGCGGGATCGAGGAGAAGAACTCTTTCGTCTCGTAGTCGTCGAGGACGTTGACGATCTCGGTTTCGATGCGGGCGCGGTCGATCTCTTTGGTGATCGCCTCAAAGGCGGCGCGGAACTGGCGGGCGGCGAGGCCCGCTGCGTCGGCCTCGAAGGCGGCGCGATCGACCTGGGCGTAGACCTCGAGCCGCGAGCGCAACTCCGGCATGTAGCCGGCCATCGCCTCGATCAACGTCTCGCGCGGGGCGAAGAAGGAAAAGGCGTCGGTGTTCTGCGCCGGCACCTGAAAATGGTCGCGGCGGACGCCCCAGTAGCGCTCGGTGTAGTCGATCGGCCGCACCAAGCCGACGAGACGCAATCGGATCGGCAGCGCGTCGTCGCGCCAGGATGCATGGATGTCGCGCGTCTCGCCCAGGCTGAAGCCGCCGGCGGCTGCGGCTTCGACGCCCATGGCGACATCGATCAGCGGCGGCGCGTCCGGCGTAGCGGGCGGAGCCGGATCGGGCCAGACGCCGTCGACCAGCTCGATCCGCTCGCCCATGCCCTCGAACCACAGCACGCGCGCCCGATCGCGCGGGTCTTCATCCGGGGGGATACCGTCAACTTCGGTCATGAAAAAGGTGGCAGAGGTGAGCGATTTGCGCACATCGGAGACATACTCGCCGGGGATGCGCAGGCGGCGGTCGATGACTTCGAACGAGTCCTCCGCCAGCCCGCCCGAGAGCCCGTGCGCGGCGTTGAGAATGCGGACATCGAGGTCGGCGTCGGAGACGCGGCGCAGATCGGTCTGGAGACCGAGGTCCCGCAGCGCGTTGCGGTAGATCGAGGTCGACGACATCAAGGCGACGGCGAGGATCACGCCGATCGCGACGGCGGCCATCAGCCGACGATTGCCGCTCAGCCGCCGCACAGCGATGCGGAAGGCGGTCGGAAGGGAACTGAACATACCGCCCATGCTGCTAGCCGCCGCCTCGTTCCGATCGGATCATGTGTCGTGATCACCCCGATTGGCAGCGAGGGGTATGTTCGACCGCGCCGCCTTCGTAGACTACTAGGCAGCGCCGAAGATCAGCGATCGGCGTCGCGCGTCGGTGCGTCCAGCACGGCCGGCGGCGTTTCGACAACTGCGGTGACTGAGCGATGACCGAGATTGCGGCGGAGGGTCCGGGTGGAGTCGTTCGGGGCGGTCCTGGGATTCGTATTGCGCCGCATGCGCGACAGCTGGCGGCTGCAGATCGTGATCGCGGCGGGGATTCTCGTCGCCGCCGTGCTGATGTCGTCGACCACGATCTACACGCGCGCGGTGTCCGACCTGTCGCTGACGGTCAGCCTGCGCGAAGACCTGACCGAACGCCGGCAGATGCTGACCAGCCTGCGGAACCTGCCACTGGCCGGCGGCCCGAACGAGTCGGCGCGAGACTACGCCGCGGCATCGATCGGCGAGCGCTTCGGCGAGGTCGAATCGCAGCGGCTGCGCTACCAGTCGACGGTACCGACGGCGATCGATCTCCCCCTGCGCAGCGGACAGGTGATCCCGCCGACCGCGTACTTCGCCGCGCTGGATGAGGCGGAGTCGCACGTCACGATCCTGGACGGCCGCTTTCCGCGCCCGCCGGCGGTGTCGGCGGGCGCAAGCCTGAGCGCTCCGATTGAGGTCGCGCTGCCAGTCGGCGCGGCGCGGGCGTACGGGGTCGGCGTCGGCGGCACGCTGCACATGATCGATGCTTGGGACGAGTGCGATCGCGAGCCCGCCCCGCCGCCCGGCGGGCCGCCGCCACCGCCGCGGCCGCCCTGCGAACCGACCATGCTGGTCCAGCGGCTGATCCCGCTCGAAATCACCGGGCTGATCGAGCCTGACGACGTCGAGAGCTCGTTCTGGCAGCGGGTGCCGAACGAGATCACCGACACCGTCTATCAGAGCCCCCTGCGCCCGCAGGTGATCTCGCTGATCGTTCCCTCGCAGACGTTCGACGAAGCGCTGCCGACGGTCATGAGCGGGTACATCGTCAACACGACCTGGATTTCGGAGCTCGACACCGACCAGCTCAATGTCGCCGTCCTCGACGGCACGCGGGAGTCGTTCGATCTGCTGCGCGAGGATCTGCGCTCGATTGGCGGCGCGGTGCGCTCGCCGATCGAGCCGCGCCTGGAGTCGTTCGTCAAGGACCTCAACTTCACCCAGGTGCCGATTCTGATGCTGCTGGCGCAGGTGGTGGGGATCGCCCTGTTCTATGTGGCGATCGTGTCGGGCGTACAGGTGGCGGAGCGCCGCGAGGAGCTGTTCTCGATGCGTTCGCGGGGCGCCTCGATCATGCAGGTGATTTCGCATACGGCGATCGAGGGCATTCTGCTTGCAATCGTCGCCGCAGCGGTCGCCCCGTTCATCGCGATTGGCGTGATCGGACTGCTGGGCTACACGCCCGTGTTCGAGCCGCTCACAGGCGGCGAGCCGATCCCGACCACGCTGACCGATACGGCCTTCCTGCTCTCGGCGGCGGGCGCGATCGTCGCCGTGCTGTTCACGCTGGCGCCGCTGTTGATCGCCAGTCGCACGCGCGTCCTTTCGGAGCGCCTGCGCGGCGTCTCCCGGCCGGCTGGCCCCAATGCGCTGCAACGCTACTTCCTCGACATCGCGCTGGTGCTGGTCGCCGTCGGCCTGATCTTCGAAGCCGACCTCAAGGGCACGGTGTTCGAACGCAACAGCGTGGGCGGCCTGTCGGCCGATCCGCTGCTGCTGAGCACGCCGATCCTGTTCGCCCTGGCGGCGGCGCTGGTGATCCTGCGCTTCCTGCCCTACATCTACCGCTTCTTCGCCTGGCTAACCTACGACCGCTTCCCGCTCTCGGTCGCCTCGACGCTGCGCTATGTGAGCCGCACGGTCGGTCCGGCCGCGCGGTTGACCATTCTGCTGATGCTGGGCGCCGCGCTGGGCACGTTCGCCGCCTCGTATGCGGACACGGTCGAACGCTCGCTCGAGGAACGGATCGAGTACGACAACGGCGCGGCGTTCCGCGTCTCGCTGGGCGAAGGCGGGTACACCACGGCGACAGGCATACGGCGGCGGCTGGGGCCGATCGAGGGCGTCGAAGAGGTCGCCGCCGTGCACCGCAGCAAAATATCGGCCGGCCGCAGCGTGGGCACCACCTCGAGCGTGACGCTGCTGGGCTTGGAGCCCAGAGCGGCGCTGGACATGCTGTGGTTCCGGGAAGACCTGTCGCTGCTGAGTTTCGAGGAGCTGATTGGCGCGATCGATGTGCCGCCGGTTGGCCGCGGCGTCGGGATCCCGCCGGACACCGAGACGCTGCGAGTCTGGGTGCGCGTTGGGCCGGGTGAGACCGATCAGTCGCTCTGGTTCCGCGTCCGCGACGGCGACGGGCGCTACTTCACCGGCGGCGGGCTGGAGATGCCGCCCGACGAGTCGCCCTGGGCGGCGATGGAGATCGACTTCCAGTCGGAGATCATCGGGTTGGGCGCAACGGCGCCATTTTCGCTGCACGCGATCGTGATGAGCGAGCCGCAGGGGTTGTTCGCCTCGGAGCCCTCGACGATTTACTTCGACGCGGTGACGGCGATCCAGCCGGACGGCCGCGAGCTGATCATCGAGGACTTCGAGCAGCGCGGCTGGCTCGATTACGCCCAACGGCGCGGATCCGGCGACGAGATTGCGTTTGAAGAAGACGCCGACCCAATCTCGGGCGAGCACGTGCTGGCGTTCTACCCGGGCGTGGGGCAATCGCCAGGCCTGCGCGCGGCGCATTTCGCTGATCCGGCCTTCTGCACGAATACGCGCTGCACGATCCCAACGATCGTGAGCCAGGACTTCGCCGAACGGCAGCGGCTCGAGGTCGGCGATCGGTACACTCTGCGCACCGATCGGATGATCCTGAGCGCGCGCGTCGCCAGCATCGTCGAGCTGTTTCCCACGCTGCGTCCGGACGAACTCTCCTTCATCGTGGCCGATTTCGACGCGTTGTCGCACATCGGATCGGTGACCGCGCTTCGCCCCTCGATCGCGCCGACCGAGGCGTGGCTGCACCTGTCGAATGATCCAGAGCTGCGAACCGCCGCGCTGGATGAACTCAACCGACCGCGCTATTCGCTGGGCCAGATCAGCGACCGCGATCAGCGGGTGGAGGACAGCGGCCGCGACCCGCTGACCACGGCGGGCGGCTCGGGGATCCTGCTGGTCGCCTTCATCGCGATCTCGCTGTTGCTGGCGCTGGCGTTTCTGGTCTCGATGGCGGTCTCGGCGCGTCAGCGACGTCTGGAGATGGCGCTGCTGCGCACGGTCGGCGTGGGCAACGCCAGCATCCTGATTCAGCTGTTCCTGGAGTACGCGATCATCGTCGGCACGGGTCTGGCGCTGGGCGTGCTGCTGGGCAACCGCATCTCGCTGCTGCTCCTGGCGTACCTGGAGATCGACGAGCGCGGGCGCACGGTGCTGCCGCCGTTCCAGGTCGAGACCGACTGGCAGATACTCGGCATCGCCTTCGCCGCGCTGGCCGGCGTGTTGCTGATCGGCGTCGTGGCGACCTGGCGCTGGTTCCTCAAGCTCGAACTGAACCGCGAGCTGCGGCTGACCAACTGAAAATCTTCGCGCCTCGCGGGAACGCCGACCGGGGTTGGCGGCGCGATGACGCGGCGAGCGAACACGGCTAGAGACGCCTGAGCGCCCGCCGCCTGCCGAACCAGTCTCGAACATCAGGTGCCGCCAGCGCGGCCGCGGCGGCAGGCGTTCCCCAGGCGATGCAGGCGACGCCGCAGCTGGCGCCCGAGGCGGCCACGCCCAGCAGCGCGACGATGATCGCCATCGGCGCGAGCGCGTACCAGGGCGCTGCCGAGCCAGGCCGCGAGCGCGCGAGCTGGGGCAGCATCAGCAAAAGCCCGGCAGCGGCAAGCGCGGCGCAGACGATGTAGAGCGCGGTCGAATCTCGACCGATCAACGTCGCCGCGAAGGCGGATCCGACGCCGCCGACAGCGAGCGTTCCCGCAAGCAGCGTCATACGGCCGTCTCCCCCGCCCTAGCCGGTCAGGCGGCGGTAGAGGGTGGGCAGGCGGCGGGGGAGCGACTCGATGTCGGCGACGACTTCGTAGGCCATGTCCTGGCACATCTGCTTGAGGTAATCGTGGCCGGCCCGATCGACCGTCAGCGCGAAGGGAACCATGCCCTCGCGCCGCGCCTCGGTCAGCGCCATCTTGGTGTCGTGGATCGCGTACTCCTTCTCGGTGCGGTCGCGTCCGTAGCCGTGATCCTGCGGCCGGCCGTCCGAGAGCAGCATCAGAATCTTCACCTTGGCGTCGGTGTTCTGCAGCTTCCAGATGCAGTGGCGGATGGCGGGGCCCATACGGGTCGAGCGCACCGGCGCAATCTTGTCGATGCGTTCCTTGATCCGGTCGCCGAACGGCTCGTCCATGTCCTTGTAGACGAAGAATTCGACATTGTCGCGGCCATAGCCCGAGAAGCCGTAGACGCCGTACTTGTCACCGATCGTCTCCAGCGCCTCGATCAGCAGCACGACCGCTTCCTTTTCGAGGTCGATGATGCGCTTGCCCGGGTGTCGGGCGGCCTCGGCGCGGCGCTGCGCCCACCAGCTCAGGTACTTGCGCGGATCATCATCGAACTGGTCGTCCTGACGCTGATCGTGGTGCTTCTGGATCTCCTCGTCGGTCGAGGCGGAGACGTCGAGCAGGAACGCGACCGCGACATCGCGCTCGACCTTGTTGCGGCGGTAGAAGAGCTTGGTCTCCGAGGTCGCGCCGGCGATCTTCTCCGTGTACCACTCGATCACGGCGTCGAGGTCGTAGTCTTCCCCGTCCGTGAGGCGCTTCATCTTGCGGAACAGTTCCGGCCGCAGCATCTCGAACTGTTTGCGCGTCTCCTGGACGAGTTGCGTGTGCTCGTGCAGGGTCTCGGTGTAGTACTGGGTGGTGCCGGACTCGCCGCGCTGTTCCTGGACGCGGCACCAGCGCGGCTTGTAATCGGTCGCGCGGAAGTCCCATTCGTCGTAGTAGAACGACTGCGCCTCGACGGGCAATTCCTCGCCGTCCTCCGCGCCGGTCGAGTCGTCGCCCATGGCCTGCTGGCCCTCCTGGCGCTCGCCCTGGATCTGGTTGACTTCCTTGAGCAGGTTGTCCAGGAACATGCCGGAAGATTCCGCCAGATCCATGTCCATCAGCTCGTTGATCGAGATCTCGACCGACTTCTCCAGCAGCTCTTGCAGCTGTTCTTTCGAGAGCGGAATCGGCGGCGCGTCGCCGGAGCCGGTCTCGCCCTTGAGCTTCATCAGCAGCTGCACGAGTTCGGGCTTGAAGTCGCCGCGGAAATCGATCGGATCGGGGCTATCGTAGGGCCGCTCCTCGGAGCCTGGCATGAAAGGCATGAACGACTCTTCGAGTCCCGAAGACCCGGAGCCGGGCATCATGTCCGAGTCGTCGCCCGCGTCCGGGTCGCCGGCCAGCTCCTGCTCGAAGTCGGACCAGTCCTCCGTGTCGAGTTCGACGTTGGGGACGCTGGAGAGCCACTCGTAGAGCAGCGCGGTGGCGACGGCGCTGTCCTGGACGGTAGCCCCTTCCTGTCGGATGCGGTTGAGGATGCGCAGCGGAGTTCGCAGCTCATCGGCCAGCTCGCCGGGCCAGCGGATGCGCCCCACCTCGTCGAGCGAGGCGCGCAGCAGATTCTCGACCATCGCCTGGCGCGCGGGCATGCCCTCGACGGGGCGGCGGCGCTCGGCGGCGGCCTGCTGCAGGCGCGAGAACGCGCGGCGCACGCCGGCGTACTCGCGCTTGACAATCGTGTCGATCCGCGTGTCCTCGACGATGGTGAAGAGGTCGTGCGCGAGGCGGCGGTCGTCGAACCGGTCGAAGAACAGCTCCATATCGGTGTGGATCGCGCCCGCGTCGGCATCCGCCGCGGCTGCGCCGCGCGCCGCGCGTTCGGCGCCGTTGCCGCTAGATGGATCGGCGGCGTTGCCGCCAAGCTGATCGGCGGGGAACAGCTGCGCGCTGATCTCCGACTGATACTCGAACGAGCCGAACTCGAGCCGTCCCGCCTGGTGCGTGGCGAAGACCTTGTAGACGGCGAAGTTCTCTTCCTTGGTCGGGTAGCGCTCGACGTTTTCGGGCAGGTAGATCGTGGTGCCCTCGGTAGTCGGGCTGCTCTCATCGACCCAGCCGACGCCCTTGGCGGTCAGCTCTTCCGAGGCCTTGACGCCGACATCGACGCCCGTCAAGGCCTTGCAGTACATGCGGATCAGCTCGGAGACGCGGTCCAGGTCGACGCGCGAGCTGAGCGCGTCCATGACTTCCTCGCCACGGGCGCTCTCCAGACGGAAAAAGGCCTCGCCGCCGTCGCGGGACTGCTGCAGAATGCCGAGCCCGAACTCCTGCCAGCGGGCGATGTCGTCGATGCCGAGCCGCTGGGCGACGCGCGGCGACGACTTGAGGAACTCCATCGCCGCGTCGCCCGAGTGGCCGGCGAGCTGTTCGGACAGTTCGAGCAAGCCCTGATGAATCTCCCGGTCGACCTCGGACAACGCCTGGGCGGCCTCGATGAAGTAGGGATGACCCAGACGCCCCACCTGCATCGCAACCTGGCCGGCGAGCGAGAGGTAGCGCGGACGCTGCTCCTCAGCCACCTGCCGGAGCGCGGTCGGTCCGCGCTCGAAGTAGACGCGCGCATCGACCCAGGCGGTGTGCGCAACGATGCCGCCGAACTCGAGGAACGGCGCACGATCGGAGCGATCGAGCTGCGAGAGCACGCCCGGCGCCATGCCGAGGCAGGCCGAGGCGAGCTCGTAGGAATGCGAGGCGAGCGAGTCGATCAGATCGACGAGCAACCGCGTCTGGGAGAGCGGCAGATGAGGCAGAATCTGCGGAGACACATCGAAGTACTGGGCGGAGAGCGAGCCGGACTTCCAGGTTCCCTTGTAGAGGGACTTGCCCTGCTCGGCCCAGTCGTTGGCCTGCGGCACGGAGAGGTGCGGCAGCACGGCGGGCGAGGCGCGGAACAAGGCGCCGGAGAGCGCCGGCGAGGTCTCCATCAGCCCGATGCCGACCGCGCACCACTCGCGCATCCGCTCGTAGGTGATCTGCTCGAGTATGGAGCGTGAGGCGCGGAAGTACTCCGACGCGGCCTCCCAGCTGCGCAGGGAGTGACGCGCGATGTCGAGCCCGTCTCGCAGCCAGTGGCCAAGTTCGTCGGGCTCGAGGATCGGTTGCACCGCTTCGAGCGCGCTTTCAAATTCCTGCCCCAGCGCGGGCGGGAATTGGCGCAATCCTTCGCGTGACTCTTCGACGAGCGTGTGGGGGTGGGCGTTGGTCATGGGCATTCATCCAAGCCGGCGGCCGGCCGACTGAAAGCGGGAAGCGCCGCAACGGCGCGCGCGATCAGTCGAACCGGATCTGTTCGATCTCGGCGTGATCGTCCGCGGTATCCAGAACAGCATAGGTCAGCGATTGCTCGGTCCCGCGCATCTCGCCGGCCGAACCCGGGTTGATGATCAGCGCGCGGCCGATGCGCTTGACCAGCGGCGCGTGGGTGTGGCCGTAGACGATGAAGTCTGCCTCTTCATCGGCCAGACGCTCGAGCTGCGGATCGTGGGGAAACAGGTAGTCGCGGTACGGCGCCCACGGCGTGGCGTGGAACATGAGCAGCCGCTTCGAACCGATCGCGGCGCGGATCAGGTACGGCTGCTCGCGGGTCCATTCCAACAGCGAGCGGTCGACGTTGGGCGAGACCTGCGCGCGAGCGCCCGCCTCGGAAAGCAGAATCTCCTCGTGATTGCCGATCACATAGCGGCCGCCGAGCCGCTTGAGCCGCTCGGCGACCTCATTCGAGAATCGGTACTGGTAGCAGGCGTCGCCGGCGCAGAGCAGTTCGTCGATATCGCCCATCTGCTCGACGGCGCGATCGAGCGCAGCCGCGTTGCAGTGGATATCCGAGACGATGCCGATCCGCACTGGGCGTCGGGTCCGCTTCTAGTCCTCGAAGATCGAGGAGACGACTTCCTCGATCGAGCGCTGCACCTCGCCGTCGTCGGTCAGCGGCCAGACGATGGCGACCTGGCAGGCGCGGCGCGGCGAGACGCCTTCGGCGATCATGCGGCCGGCGTAGATCAGCAGGCGCGTCGAGGCGCCCTCAGCGAGACCGTGCTCGCGCAGGTTGCGGATCTTCTCGGCCATTTTGGCCAGGTTCAGCGCGACCTCCGGGCTGCAGCCCGACTCGTGGGCGACGATATCCGCCTCGGTCTCGCGCGGCGGATAGTCGAACTCGATCGCGACGAAGCGTTGGCGGGTCGACTGCTTGAGGTCTTTGAGCGCCGACTGGTAGCCGGGGTTGAAGGAGATCACGAGCAGGAAGCCGTCGCGCGCCTGAAGCAGCTGCGATTTCTTCTCAACCGGCAGAATGCGGCGGTGGTCGGTCAGCGGGTGGATCAGGACGGTGGTGTCCTTGCGCGCCTCGACCACCTCGTCGAGGTAGCAGATCGCGCCCGCCTTGACGGCGCGGGTCAACGGCCCGTCGATCCAGACCGTTTCGTTGCCTTCGAGCAGATAGCGCCCTACGAGATCCGAGGCGGTCAGATCCTCGTGACAGGCGACGGTCACGAGCGGCAGATTGGACTCATCCTCGATCTCGGTCTTGCCGTCGCGGACCACCGCCAGCGGTCGGTTGAGGTGGTAGGCCATGTACTCGACGAACCGCGTCTTGCCGCAGCCGGTCGGCCCCTTGAGCAAGACGGGGATCTTGCTGTTCCAGGCCGCCTTGAAGACCTCGACCTCGTCCCCGACGGGGACGTAGTAAGGCTCTTCTTCGAGGCGGAATTCCTCGACCGCCCAGCTGCGGTACTCGGTAATCGGTTCGGTTGCTGTCGTCATCAAACGCTCTCCCGCTCGTCCGCACCTGCGGCGGCGAGCCTGTGTCCGCGTGTTCGTGTCGTTCCCAGCCTAATCGCCGTGTGCGGTTCGGAGTCTGTGGATCCCGGTTGAGCTGGATGCTCGGTGTGGCCATGCGCGGCGATCAACCGGTCAATCACCAGTTGCAGCCTACAAGCCCGCTCCACAAGCCCGTCCGCCCGATGACGGCATTGCGGGCGGGCGGCATAACGTTGCGGCGGCCGACACCGCTAGCGGTCGGCCAGCATGCCGGCCCAGGCGCGGTTAACGCGGCGGGCGGCGGCTTCCATGCTGCAGTCGTTGGAGATCAGCACATCGGCGTGCTTGAGCCGCTCGTCGTTGGTGATCTGCGAGTCGATCCGCTTGTCGGCCTCTTCGGCCGGGAAGTTGTTGCGCGCCATCAGGCGTTCGCGAGCCGTGTCGCGGCTGACGGCGACGACCCAGACCTCATCGACCAGGTCCTGCCAGCCGGCCTCGATCATCACCGCCGCTTCCAGCACGGCCACTTCGGTCCCGGCCGTGGCGAGCCGCGCGAGCTCCGCCTCGGCGAGCGCGCGGATGCCGGGCCAGACGATGTCCGTCAGCCGCTTCATCCCGTCGGGATGGCCGAACACCTTGGGACCCAGCTTGCCGCGGTCGATCGACCCGTCGTCAGCCACGATGTCATCGCCGAATGCGGCGACCACCTGGGCGAACGTCTCGGTGCCCGGTTCATAGGTCTGGTGGCCCAGCAGGTCGGCGTCGATCGTGGCGGCGCCGAGTTCCCGCAGTTGATTGACGACGGTCGACTTGCCCGAGGCGATACCGCCGGTGAGTCCGATAGAGCGCATGTGAACGTCCGCGTTTCCCATCCTGTGGCTCTGCGTCCGCCCGTTGGCTCGCTGCCGGAATCGCGCGCCGAAAGCTGCGGGGGCAGCGAATCCACGCGGACGCGCACTGACGGCGCAGGCTATTCCCGTCCGAGAAGCCGGTCAACCAACGAGTGGAGCACCGCCCAACAAGGGCAAAGCGCGGCCGCCGCCCTGTGTATCCCAGTCAGCAGGCGCTCCGTACGCCCGTTGCTACCTTGATCACATATTGTCCTGATCGCCGAGCGCATGTTGAACATCCAGGATGCGGTCGGTGCCGGGTACCATGCGGCGAACGTCGAACCGACTTCCCGCAGCCAGCCGCTGCGCACTCCGAACGACACAGTTCAATCCGGCGTTACTGAGCCTGCGAGGAGCCTCCGATGGTTGTTGCCGACGCCAAGTCCGAGACGATCGATTGCACGGACGGGCGGTCCTGTCTGCTGGAAGCGGTGAACGGACTGGCGGCGGAAGCATTTGATATCCCCAATGTGGTCGGCGACTGGAGCGTGCGCGACTGCCTCGCCCACCTGGTCGGCTGGGACGCCTGGGTCGTCAACGCCCTGGAACGCTCCGCCGACGGCATGCCGTTGGGTCCATTTCCATCGGAGCGCGAGATCAATGACGCCGCGCCGGGCGATTGGACAGAGCGGCCCATCGACGACCTGCTGGCGATGCTGCGCACGATCCGCGACAGCATGGCCGAGCGCGTCAGCCAGCTGACCGACGAGGAGCGCGATGAGCAGTCGTTGCAGATCGATGGGACGTCGATCTCGGTCAACGAACTGATCGACGGCCTGATCGAGCACGACATGGAGCACGCCGGCCAGATCCGCAGCTGGCGCAAGACGCACGGCGTGTAACCGACGCCGGCTCTGAGCCGGGATGGACCGACCTACTTCAGGGCATCGGCCAGAGCGGCCTCTAGGGCGGGCAAGACCTTCTTGTAGTCGTCGACGATGCCGAAGCGCGAGAAGCTGAAGATCGCGGCGTCGGGATCCTTGTTGATCGCGACGATGTTCTTCGAGCCGCCGCAGCCGGCCATGTGCTGGCTGGCGCCGGAGATCGCGATCGCCAGGTAGAGCGTCGGCGAGACGACGGTGCCGGTCAGCCCCACCTGCTGCGAGGGCGGATACCAGCCCAGGTCGCAGGCGGCGCGCGAGGAGCCAACCGCGCCCTGCAGCACGCCGGCCAGCCGTTCGAGATCGGCGAACGCCTCCGGTCCGCCCAGCCCGCGTCCGCCGGCGACGACGATGTCGGCGTCTTCGAGGCGGATGCCTTCCGTCTCGGCGGTTTCCTTGCCCGTCGCGCGCGCACGCACGGTGGGTTCGGCGACCTCGACGGCGATCGCCGCAGCCGAACGAGCCGCGTCCGCTTCGAGCGGATCCTGCGACTTGGCGCGGACGGTGACGACCTGCGGATCGGTCTGCACGGTGACCACCTGCCTGGCGTTGCCGCCGTAGCAGCTTCTGGTCGCCTTGACGCGGCCGTCCTCAATCTCGAGCGCGAGCGCGTCCATGATCGCGGCTGTGCCCAGGCGCGTGGCGAGCCGCGGCGCGAGGTCGCGGCCGATGCTGGACTGAGCCAGCAGGATCACGGCGGGCGCGTCCTGCTCGACGATGCTGCGGGCGACCGGCAGATAGCTGTCGGTCTGATACGTCGCGAGCGACTCGGCGTCAGCCGTGTACACGGTGTCGGCGCCGGCCGGGCCCGCGGCGGCGGCAGCGTCGGAGAGTCCCGAGCCGATCAGCGCGAGCGCGACCCCGCCGCCCAGCTCGGGGCTGAGCCGCGCCGCCGCGCCGAGCAGCTCGAGCGTCGATGCGCTCAGCCCGCTGTCTTCGGTTTCGCCAATGACGAGAATGCTTGCCATGTCGATCTGTCCTGGTTCCGTTGGGCGGGTTAGAGAATTTTCGCGTCGCGCAGGGCGTTGACCAGGCCGGCGGCCTTCTCCTCGGGCGTGTCGCCCTCGATGATTTCGACCTCAACATCGCTGGTCGGTTGGTAGAGGGCGTGCATCTGCACGCGCGCGCCGGCGGCGCCGACCTCCGATGGGTCCAGCCCCAGGTCGGCGGCGCTCAGCTCGGTGACCTGCTTGCGAGCCGCCTGCATGATCTGGCGCAGCTGCGGATAGCGCGGGTCGCCGAACTCGTTGGAGATCGTCAGCACGCAGGGCGTGGGCAGCTCGATGGTTTCGAAGCCGTCGGCGACAACGCGCGAAACGACAATCCCGCCGTCGCGCAGCTCGACGGCGCGCAGCACCGTGGCCGAAGGAAGATCAAGCAACTCGGCGACGATACTGCCCACCGTGCCCTGATCCCAGTCGGCAGCCTGACGACCGAAGATCAGCACATCGGGCACGCCGAGATGCTGGATCGCCCTGGACAACGCCAGCGCGGTGGTCCAGGCGTCGCCGCCCGCGAAGGCGTCGTCCTTGAGGTGATAGCCCTCATCCGCGCCCATCGCCAGCGAGTGCTTGATCGCGTCGCGGGCGGAATCGGGGCCGAGCGAGATGACGTTGACCGCGCCATCGCCGGCGGCGTCCTTGATCCGCAGCGCGGCCTCGACCGCCTGCGCGTCGAACGGAGAGATCACAGGCGAAATGCCCTGCGCGGGCAAGACCTGCATGGCCTGCTCATCGACCTTGAAGGCGGCGGCCGGCGTCTCGGGATCGGGAATCTGCTTCACGCAGACGATGACATCCATCGGTTCCTCACTGACTGGTCACGGACTGGACTGACGCGCTCGACGCATCCGACGCTGACCTGTATCAGGCCGCGCGTCCAATAGGTTAGTGTGTCGCCTCGCAGCCGCAGCGGCAGTCAGATGGGATACACACACCGACGCGCCCGCATCCTCACGCATCCTCAACGGACGCCGCCAGCCGCGCGGCGCTCAGTCAGAGCCAGCCTCGGACGCCGTCGCGGCCTGCAGCAGCTCCGCCACGTCGAGGACCTTGAGCTTGTCCTCGTCTTCGAGGTCGAGCTGGACGGTGCCGATGCCGGAGTCGAACATCTGGATACAGAAGGGGCAGGCGGTGCAGGCGGAGTCGGCGCCGGTGGCGACGGCTTCCTCGACCCGCACCTCGTTGACGCGGCTCTTGCCCTGCTCCTCCATCCACATGTTGCCGCCTCCGGCTCCGCAGCAGAGCCCCTGCTCGCGGCTGCGCGGCATCTCGACCAGGGTGACGTTGGGCACCTGTTCCAGAATGCGGCGCGGCGCCTCGAAGATGTCGTTGTGGCGGCCCAGATAGCAGCTGTCGTGGTAGGTGATGGTCTGCTCGGGCCCGTCCTGGCGCGGAACCAGACGGCCGGCATCCACCAGCTGTTCCAGCAGCTGAGTGTGATGGATCACCTGGAACTTCGCGCCCATGTCGGGATACTCGTTGAGGAACGTGTTGAAGCAGTGCGGACAGTGCGTGATCACGGTCTTCTGCTCGTCGTTGACGCCGGTCTCGTTGAACAGCTCGATCAGGCCTTCGGCGAGGATCTGATAGAGGTACTCGTGCCCCAGGCGGCGGGCGGGGTCGCCGTTGCACGATTCCATGCCTTTGATCACGCCGAACGAGACATCGGCCTCGCGCAGCAACGAGACGACCGAGCGCGTGATCTCCTGCGCGCGGTCGACGAACGCGCCCGTGCAGCCCACGAAGTAGAGGTAATCCTGCTCGCCCGTCCACTCCGGGACGTCGACGCCTTCCATCCACGACTCGCGTGTGTAGGGCGTGCCGCGCCAGGGGTGGCCCTGACGCTCGAGCGTCTCCAGCGTGCCCTGCACGGTGTCGGGCATGCGCGCCTCTTCCATGACCAGCGAGCGGCGCATGTCGACGATGGTGGGCACGTGCTCGATGAAGACCGGGCAGGCCTCGACGCAGGCGCCGCAGGTGCGGCAGGCCCAGAGCGACTCGTCGCGGATCACGCCGCCGACCAGCGGCGCTTCATCGTCGAGGCCGAAGTTGAGGTCGTTGCCCTGCACGAGGTTGGCGACCTTGCGCTCGCCCACTGCGGTGGCGTAGGACTTGAGGTCCTGAATGATGTGCATCGGCGAGAGCGGCTGGCCGGCGATGTCGGCGGGGCACTGATCCGTGCAGCGCCCGCAGCGCACGCAGACGTCGAGCTCGAACAGCTGCTTGATCGAGAAATGCTCGAGCTGCGAGACGCCGAAGTGCTCCTGCTCCTCGATGTTCTCGATCATGTCGAGCTTGCCCGGCGCCGACGTGCGCTTGAGGAAGGCGTTGGCGGGGGCGAGGATCAGGTGGTTGAGCTTCGAGTAGCCCAGCAGCGAGATCCAGGAGAGCGCGCCGATCATGTGCACCCACCAGAGCACGGCGTGGATGTCGAGCGCCGCCGAGACGCGCACGCCGGAGAACATCAGCGCCACCACGTAGCCCACGGGCGACCAGTACGACCACTCGGGGTTCGTGTCGATCTCGGAGGTGTGGATGCGCAGCCCCTCGACCAGGAATCCGGTGATCAGGAGCGCCCCGAGGCCGCCCAGGATCAGCCAGTCCTCCCAGGTCGGCAGCCAGGCGGTGCGCGGCCGCACCCAACGGTGGGCGACCGCCATGCCCACGCCGATGATGCCGATCAGGCCGAAGATGTCGGCGACCAGCGAATAGCCGAGATAGCGGGGTCCCACGAGGATGTCGACCGGGACGTAGTCGTCGATGGCCAGCAGCGCCGTGACCAGGAAGAGGACGATCATCGAGGACATGATGCAGAGGTGCATCACGCCCGAATACGGGTCGCGGAGCACGCGCTCGGTGCCGCCGCCGCCCTTGAGCAGCCGTCCCAGCCGAACGGGCAGATTGTCGAAGCTGCCGCGCAGCAGCGCGGTCGGCTTGCCCAGCCGCCAGACCCGCGAGCGCCGGACGAGCCCGTAGAGGATGATCCCGATCACGAACGGGAGCAGCATGTAGAGCACCCAGAAGTGATCGATGTTGAAGAACAGCTCGCGGTGCGCCCCGGTCACGCGCACGGTCTCGGCCCCCGACACGAGCAGCAGCCCGCCCAGCGGCAGCCAGGCGGGAATCGCCAACGCCGAGACCCGTTTCCCGGTCGAGGCCGCCCGCGGCGAACGCCGAGCCTCTCCCGATTTCGGAGTTCGAGCAGATACGGACACCGCGCACCCCCGTCCAACGTGGTCGTCAGCGGGCATTATCGCACGAGGTGGCGGTTAGTACTCGCCGCAAGGCCCGCGCGGACCTCGGCGCGACCCCGTAGCTTGGCCGACAGGCCGACACTCGAATCGCGCGATAGACTGAAGACATGATCAGGCGCATCGCGATCCGCGGCTACAAATCACTCAAGCACGTCGATCTCCGTCTGGAGCCGCTGACCGTCGTGATTGGGCCGAATGCCGCTGGCAAGAGCAACCTACTCGGCGCGATTGGGTTGCTGAGCCGAACAGCCCAAGGCGATCTCCAATCGGCCTTCACGGCCCATCGCGGTGAACCGCTGCGATCGTTCACCTTCGGTGAACGTGGAATCGAGGGACTGGTCGAACAAGGCGAAGTCACGTTCGAAATCGAAGTGGATGTAGAGTTATCTGAGGCGAGCATTGCGCACGTCAATCGCACGATTACCGAGACTCGCGAGGGGCATGAACCTGCCAGAGCATTAGTTCGCGAGAGGCTACTACGCTATCATCTCGTAGCCCGATTACTGACCGATACCGGGGTTTTGCAAGTGATGAACGAGTCACTAAAGGCGCTCAAGGAAGACCTAACAATAAAGCAGGGGCGCAGTCCTTTCTTGTCGACTATTGTAAAAGGTGAAGCGAAGAAGCTCTCACTCAGACTAGAGCGCCAGAGCCATCCGTTCGAATATGATCTCGGCATGGACAGGACGGTGGTCTCGCTGCGCCATTACGCGCCTCACCATCCCCATCTAGAGGCGTTACGGCACGAACTCATATCGTGGCGCACCTACTACCTGGAACCAGAGGCCATGCGCCGCGACGCAACACTCCGAGAAGTCCCGCAGATCTCACATGATGGCGATGGCCTCGCATCGTTTTACAATACTATGGAAAAGAAACACCCAGTCGTGTTCGACGCGATGAATCGAGCGTTGCGCAGTGTCTTGCCATCGATTGAACGCGTCGGCGTGTCCATCACAGATTCCGGGAGACTCCGCCTGTATATCATCGAGAGAGGGATTCGATTCGAGGCCAGCGCCCTTTCTGAAGGCACGCTCCGAATCCTGGCGCTCATCGGCATCACGAACACACCGGAACCATCTTCTGTGATCGGATACGAAGAACCCGAGAACGGCGTGCACCCGACACGCTTGGAATGGGTCGCGTCTCTGTTCGAAGAAGCCTCTCGTGATGGCGCGACTCAGTTCATCATCAATACGCACTCGCCACAATTTCCGGGCATGTTGTCCCCTGGCAGTTCGCTACGACTCAGCTGCAGTCGGGATGATTCGGGGCTATCTGCCTTCTTGCCCATTGGGCAAGAACTGCCGATATTCCGACAGAGCGACGTCGAAGCAGCGCTGCGCGAGGAAAGTCACACTCAGACATCATCGCTGGCTACCCAAATCACGCGCGGAGATTTCCTCTAAATGCGTGTTCGATATGTACTGGAGGATCGAGCGCATGAGGAGTTTGTTCCGGCGCTCTTCCGGCGAGTCGCTCGCGAAAAAGGCATCGAGGTTACTGAAGGGCGAACACATCACCGAGGAGGAGCAGGCTCCACCATCAGGGAACTTCGACAGTTACTGGTTGACATCAATCACAACATCATCGAACGGCCTGAGCTGATCATCGTGGGCATCGATGCCGATTGTGGACAGCAAGGAAATCGGGAACAGCAAGTCGGGCAGGCTTGCCAGCTCGAACAGTACGATGGCTTGGTTCTGACTGCGGAGCCAGATCCTCACATCGAGATTTGGTACCTGGCAGATCCCGAGTTTGTCCAGCAATTGCTGAAAACATCAAGCCGACCATCCGATCCTAAGATCCGCTGCAAGAAGCTGGAGTACAAGGACGCACTCCGCGCCGCAGCGCAGTTGAGCGGAGTACGTTCCCCATTGGGTGGTGTCGAGTATGGCCGTGAAATAGCCGCTGGCATGGACCTCTACCGCGCAGGCCGCAGGGTCCCATCACTGAAGCAGTTTACCGATGCGGCACGACGTTGTTGCGACGAGTACCAACGGTACTCACCGTGACCCGTTGACGCACGCCTTGCTGGATCGATGTGTGCACTCCTACCCGTTCTTCGCCTCGCCGTGCGTCTTGCGGAGGTCGTTTTTCAGCACCTTGCCCATGTGATTGCGGGGCAGGCTGTCGACGACCGCCAGGTAGCTGGGGGCCTTGTAGCTGGCCAGTTGGCTCTTGGTGTGCGTTACCGCCTCGTCGAGCGTCAGGTTCTGGCCCTCGTGCAGGATCACCACCGCCTTGACGACCTCGCCCCACTCCAGGTCGGGCGCGCCGATCACGGCCGCCTCGGCGACGGCCGGGTGCGACTCCAGCACCTGCTCGATCTCGCCCGGCGCGATGTTCTCGCCGCCGCGAATGATCAGGTCCTTGGTGCGGCCGGTGATGAACAGGTAGCCCTCGTCGTCCAGGTAGCCCACGTCGCCGGTGTGCAGGACGCCGTCGCGGATCGCCGAGGCGGTCTCTTCCTCCTGCTTGTAGTAGCCCGCCATGATGCGGTCGCCGCGCACGCAGATCTCGCCCTCTTCGCCGGCGCCGACGACCTGATCGGACGGATCCATGATCAGCACCTCGATGTCGGGCATCACCTTGCCGACCGAGCGCAAGCGGTGCTCCTTGACCGCGATCTCCTCGGGCGCGCCGTCGAGCCGGTGGTCGTCCGGGCCCAGGAACGAGATCGAGCTGGTCGACTCGGTCTGGCCGTAGGCGTTCATGAAGCCGACGTTGGCGGGGAAGACGTCGACGGCGGCGCGGATCACGTCGTAGGGCATCGGCGCGGCGCCGTAGGTGAGCAGCTGCAGCGTCTCGCCGCGGAAGCGCTCGAAGGCCGGGTCTTCCATGGTGCGCTTGAGCATCGTCGGCACGACCATCGAGTGGGTGATGCCGTGCCCGTCGACCGCGTCGATCCAGGCGGCGGGCGAGAACTGCGGCAGGATCACCAGCGTCCGCCCGCCCCAGACCGAGGAGACCATCGTGGTCGCGCCGGCGATGTGGAAGAGCGGTACCGAGAGCAGCGTCTTCTCGTGCGCCGCCTCCGGGTCGGCGGGCGACATCGTGTTGGTCACGTAGACGGTCAGGTCCTGATAGGTGACCTGCACGCCTTTGGGCATCGCCGTGGTGCCCGAGGTGTAGATGATCACGGTCGGGTCCTTGTCCTCGATCTCGGCCCAGAGGAAATCATCGGAGCCCGACGCCATCAGGTCGCGGTAGTGCTGCTGCCCCAGCGCCACGTCGTTCTCGAGTGCGATGTAGTGCCGCACCGTGGGGCAGTCGTCCTGAATCGCGCGGACGAGGTCCTGGTAGCGGTCGGAGACGAAGATCAGTTTCGCCTCGACGGTGTTGATCATGTAGGTCAGCTCTTCGCGCTTGGCGCGGTAGTTGAGCGGCACGAAGGTGACGCCGATCTTGGCGCAGGCGTAGTAGATGACCACGTACTCGGCCGAGTTGACCGACATCACGCCGACGTGATCGCCGCGCGTCAGCCCCAGACCCTGCAGCGCGTTGCCGAGCCGCGTGACCTCGGCCTGCAGGTCGGCGTAGGTCTTGACCGTGTCTTCGCAAATCAGCGCGGCGCGGTCGGGCACGACGGCGGCGGACAGTTCGAGGAAATCAGCGGTGTTCACGGGGCGCCTCCTTGTCTGGCGGACGACAGCGGACTCGCGCACGGCGAGCGCAATTCGGTTAACGATCAGACAGTCTATTCGCCAATCGACGTGCGGTCAGCGCGTCCTGTCGGATCGCGGCCGAGAGCGGCAGATCGAGGCCGCGGCGCAGGCTCCGCTTGACGCCCGCGACCAGCGCCGGATCGGCGCTCGCCAGCCGCTCGGCGATGCGGAGCACAGCGGCGTCCAGTTGGTCCGCCGCGACGACGCGGTGCACAATCCCCCAGTTGAGCGCCTGCGTCGTGTCGATCGGCTCGCCGCCCAGTATCAGTCCGCGCGCGATGGCCGGCGGCGCGAGGCGGGGCAGCAGCTGGGTGCCGCCGGCGGAGGGGATGTAGCCCAGCGTCACTTCAGGCAATCCGATGCGCGTGTCCGCGGCGGCGATCCGCAGGTCGCAATAGAGCGGCAGCTCGATGCCGGCTCCGAAACAGAACCCGTGCAGGGCGGCGATGGCCGGCAGGGGCAATTCCTCCAGCAGCGCCCAGAGATCGCGCTGCCGCCGCGCCTCGCGCGCCTGGTGCAGCGACGGCGCCGTGCCGAACTCGGCGATATCCGCGCCCGCGGAAAAGGCGCGCGGCCCCTCGCCGCGAAAGACCAGCGCGCGAACATCCGGGTCGAGCCGCGCCGCCTGCGCAAACGCCCACAGCTCGTCGCGCATCACCAGATTGATCGCGTTCAGCGCCTCGGGCCGGTTCAGCGTGATCACGCCAACGCCGTCGAGCGGTTTGTCGTAGCGGACCAGCGACTCAGACATGTGGGTACCCTACCCCCGTCGGCTTCGCACTAACAGAGAGAAAGACAAATGCTCGGTCAACGAGTCCCCGGCAAGCTCCGAGTTTCGGCGGGATGCTCTGTCTGCGGCGTCGTGTTTGAGCTTGAGTGGGACACAGAATTCATCCGCGACCCTTGGGCCAGGCTTCGGACTGACCAGTTGGACAAGACGGTGCTGCACTCGGCGGCCACGATCCGCTACTACGCGATGAAGTGCTGCGGCGAGGAGGTAGAAGAGAACTAGCCCCGTCTGCGAACGATGCCGGTTTGGTCGTCCGCGCAGCCTTGCGGCGGGTCGGCTAGCGCCAGTCGGGCTTGCGGATTTCGCTTTTACGGCGCACGCTCCAGAGACGCTCGATGTCGGCGTTCATCTTCTCGTGCAGAGCGTCCATTTCCTCGCGGCCGGGACGCATCTCGCCCGACTTCCAGCGGCGGATGTTGGCGCGATCGGATTTGTCCAGCTCCACTTCGTCCAGCATGTGGTTGACCACCTGGCTGAACACCGCCCACGCCTCTTCGATGTCGAGTTCGACTTTAACCATGATGCTCGTTCCTTGTCGATGATTCCTGTTCGCGGAAGGCGGTTAGCGGACGGTGCGGTAGTAGTCGCGGCGGCGGATGGTGCGCGTCAGCTCTTCGTCGATCGTGTTACCCAGCGTCTCATTGACGCCCTGCGCCATGGTTTCCATGGCGGCGTTGCCCTCGACGATACCGGCCCGCCAGTCGCGGATCGCCTTGACGGCCTCGTCGGAGAGCTCCACCTGGTCGAGCACCTGGGCGGTGATCAACGTCATCAATGACCAGGTTTCCTCTTCGTCCAGAATCAGTCGCATCGTTCGAGCCTCCTGTTTGGGGATCGCGCCCCGCTGTGGTCGGTTGCGGTACAGGTCATGCGCCGCTGAACTGCGACGGCCGTTTCTCGATGAAGGCGCGGACGCCCTCGGCGCGGTCGGCGGTGTCCTGCAGCAAGACGGTCAACTCGGTTTCGTAGCGCAGCGCCTGCGCGAGAGGCATCTCGAGCCCCTGGCTGATGGCGTCCTTGGCGTAGCGCGCCGCGATCGGGCCGCGAACGGCGATCGCGCGCGCAATCTCCAGCGCTTTCTGCGACGGATCGTCGCAGACCGCGTTGACCAGCCCCCAGTCGAGGGCGGTGCGCGCGTCAAGCTCGCGTTCGAGCATCACCAGTTGTGTGGCGCGAGAGCGGCCGATCGCCCGCGTCAGACGTTGCAACCCCCCGGCCTGCGGAAACGCGCCCGAGAGCGGATCGAAGCCGACAACCGCGTTGATTGAGGCGACGCGGAGATCGGCCGTCAGCGCCAGCTCGAGGCCGCCGCCGCGGATCGACCCGTTGCAGACGGCGATTGTGGGTTGAGCCAACTGCGCGAACCCGGCGAACGGATCGCCGGGCGCGACCTGGCCCGCGAAGCCCCGCCAGACGCTCGTTTCGGGATCGAGCACGACCGCGCGAACCTCGTCGGGGATGGCGGCGCAGGCGTCGGCGAGTTGGGCGATCAACCCGGCGTCGAGCGCCGACCCGCCGCTGATCACGGCGATGTCGTCGATCCGCTCGGTGTGGAATCGCGCCTGGTCGGTCATCGGCCAGTTCATTCCTGTCCCGTCTCATGCACCGCGTCCGTGCATTCCTGTGGATCAGTGTACCGAAGCTCTGGGGACGAGCAGCAATCGCCTGACGCGGTGGGCGGGCGTGGCCTGCGAGGCCGCTTCGATCGCCTCACGATCACGGTGCAGCGGGAGATATCGATCATGGAGCCAGGCGTCGGTGAGCGGTCCATTGGCTCGCAGAGGATCGTGGATCTGTTCGCCGGCGAGCGCAAAGCGCGCTTCGGGCGGATCGCTCATACGGATGATCAGTCGGACTGCCGGGATCGCGCTGGCAGCCGCGAAGTGCCGCAGTCCCAGCACGCCCGATTGCGCGATGGTGTCGGCATCGCCGCCGTAGGCGAACGGGCCGGGCGACAGCAGGGCGCCGATCAGCGGCGCGTCGGCGAGACCGTGGCTCAGCGTCAGCTGACGGCAGCGCCCCCAGGTCCAGGCGCTGCGATCAGCTCCGAATCTGCGTCTCAGCGCGGCGAGCGCGCGTTGATGCGCCTGGGCCAGGCGTTGCCCTTCAACCTCCGGATCGGCGTCGAACCGCTGGAGCGCCCAGGAGGTCGCATGGGCGGAGAACAGATCGAGCGTGGGTATCGCCAGCATCGGTTGAACGAGTTCCCGTCCCTGCGTTCCCAACAGCCGCGACAGCGTATCTCGCCGATACTCGATCAACGTGGCCGCGACGATCGCGGCTTCGACCGAGCGGGCGGACATCTCCCCATCCCAGTCGGCGAGGGAATCATCGTCGATGCGCGATGCGAACTCGCGCATCGGCAGCGAGACGCGGTCGCTTTGGATCGACATGAACGTCTCGATCGAGTGCGGCGCACCGGTATCGAGCAGACCTTGAATCCTGGCGGCGCGTGCGGGATCGAGGTATTCGGCGCCAAATCGGCTCTGCGCAAATGGCGCGAGCGGCGCGTTGGCGCTGACGACGGTGCCGCCGGGCGGATCGATGACGTGCGGCAGGTCGTCGCCCTGGGTCGCGTCTCCCGGTACGCCGCCCTGTTCGACGGCGGCCCAACCGGCGCAGGGAAACCGCAGCGCCGCAGGATCGCCGCCGGGCACACGACCGCTGACGCGCAGCCCGACCCGCCGCCGGTCGGCGTATGCGTAGCAGAGATTGAAGTCGGGCATGCCGCG
This sequence comes from Dehalococcoidia bacterium, assembly GCA_965205105.1. GTDB lineage: Bacteria > Chloroflexota > Dehalococcoidia > Bin125 > Bin125 > Bin125. Next base: position 2,109,061 of record OZ242034.1, on the reverse strand, counting down.
CGCGGCGGCGCTGAAGTCGTCCCAGTCGCGCGCGCCGAGCATGTCGGCGATCCCGCCGCCGCCATGACTGGGCTCGAGAATGCGGGAGTGCAGCGCGATCGCGCGATGATTCCGCTGCTGATCACGGATATCGGATGGCAAGACATCGCTGGCGATCGGTCCGTTGACCGTCGTTCGCACGGTCATCCGCTCGGACGGATAGCCGCGCACATCGATCACTTCCTCGCGCGTTTCGAGTTCCACCCAGCCGTCGGGGGTCAGCGAACGGGCGGCATCGTCGGAAAGCTGTTCGACGACGGCCAGGTTCATCGACATCATCGCGGCGGTCGGACCCCAGGCGATGTGATCGTTGAACCCCCAGACGATGCCGGGCAATCCCGGCACGCAGGCGCCCGCGGCGTTGAACTCGGGGCAGTGCAGGTGCACGAGGTAGGTGTGCGCCGGCGCGACCGGATTGAGGTGCGGATCGCAGGCGAACAGCGGCGCGCCGTCGACCGTGTGCCGGCCATCGACCGCCCAGTTGTTGGACGCTCCCTGCCCCAGGCCGAGCAACTCGGCCGCCCGCCGCGCCGCCTCCTGCATGGGCGTGGCGAGCTCGCCGTACGGCGCGTCGGGCGGCGCGGCGACCGTCGTATCGGGCGCGAGCGGCGGATCGAGCGCGTTGAGGGCGTCCAGACCGGCCAGCTCGACAATCCGCGCGCGGATCAGCTGCTGCTCCCAAGCGGGCGCCAGCAGGCAGGAGAGCAGTTTGCCCCAGGCGATGCTGTCGGCGGCCTGCCAGGGGCCGATCCAGTCGCCCAGCAGCTGCGCCTCGAACGGCCGCGGCGCGCGCGCGATGGCGGCGTTGACGCCGGCGATGAACGGAGCCAGTTGCGCCTGCCGCCGGGGCGGCGTCTGCGCCCAGGCCGCCTCCGCGGCGCGGCCAAAGCCGAGCGTGCGGCAGAGGCGGTCGACCGTCAGCGCCTGCGGCCCGACAATCTCCGACACCCGCCCCTGCGCCGCCCGTCGGTTCCACTGCATCTGCCAGAGGCGATCCTGCGCCTGCACGTAGCCGAGCGCGAACAGCGCGTCGTCGGCCGACTCGGCGAAGCAGTGGGGAATGTCGTAGCGGTCGCGGATGATTTCAACCGGCGCGTCAAGCCCAGCGACCACCGTCTTGCCGCGCCGTCTGGGCTCCTGCGGCGCCTGCAGCGCATTAGCCAAAGTCGATCCGGCCAGCGCCCGCAGCAAGGACCCGCCCTGCCGCAGCGAGAGCGCCAACCCGCGCCAGTCGACGCCGCGGTGATTCGTCAACGTATCCATCAGTTGAGTTTACGCTGCGATCGCCGTCATCTGGAAATGCTGCCGGGCGGCGGCGGCGAGGTGCAGGCCCGGGATCGGCCTCGACCTGCTCGACAACTTCGAGACCGCTTGCCGCTCTGCATATAAACCCAATCATCAACCTCGCAGCCGAGCGAGAGCAGCAGCATCGTGAAACCGACGAGAAGGTCGATCATTCGCAGTTGATCGTCCAGTCCGCGCCCGGTGCTGCTTCCACCCTGACATTAACTGCACCAGGCGGCACGTCATCGCCCGGGCTGCCACCAACCTTGAGTTGCACCGACCTAGCATCAGAGATCGCGAAAGCTCTCAACAGACGGCTGCTGACAGACTCGCCGCCGTATGCAATCACGCCGAAGGACTGGGTGCGCTCGACGTAATTATATTTTGGGCGTCTGTTGTCGCTTGCCAACCAGCGGGAGGTAGTCGCTTCTACTAGATCGATGGCTTCTACAAGTGTGTAGTTGTTGCGGAACGTTACCATGCAGGTGTAGGTTCCCTCGGCAAGCACCCCGAGCCAGGTATACTCCGGGCCTGAGCCGGCCAGCAGCTTGGGCGTCGCCGAAATCGCCGACTCGATTGCGATCTGTGACAACCGCAGCTCTTCCAGCCGCTGCGCGACATCGTCGAGCTTCTGGGCGACGATGCGAATCTCACCCTCGTTCTTGAGGCTCTGCATCACCGCGTATCCGATTGCGCCCACCAGCAGCGCAAGTCCGATCAGCAAGCTCGCCGATCGCATTGGTCTCGCCTTTCTCTGTCCCGGCCTCGCCGATGCTAGAGCGCGCGGTCGTCATAGACTGTTCACCCAGAACCCGAATTCAGAGTGAGACACGGATACGAGGGAGCGCGGCGAACATGGAGCTGGGACTGCGCGGCAAGCGGGTGCTGATTACGGGCGCGTCGGAAGGGATTGGGCTGCACTGCGCCCTGTCGCTCGCCGCGGAAGGCGCCGACGTCTCGATCTGCGCCCGCCGACCGCAGACGCTGGAACGCGCGGCGGAACGGATCGACGCGGCGGGGCCGGGGCGCTCCCACTGGACGGCGCTGGACCTGGGTGAGCCCGACGCGGCTGACCGCGCCGTGCAGTCGGCGCTGGACGCACTGGGCGGGCTGGACATCCTGATCAACAACATGGGCGTCTCGCTGCGCGGCGAGGGCGACGACGTCTGGCAGGAGATGTTCGATCTCAACCTGATGGCCGCCGTGCGCGCGACGCGAGCCGCGCTGCCGTACCTTGAAACAGCGGCGGCCGGCGACGATGCGGACAGCGCCTCGATCATCCACATCGGCTCGATCTTCGGCCGCGAGGCGGGCGGATCGGCGCAGTACAACGCGATGAAGGCGGCGATCCACAGCCACGCCAAATCGCTGGCGCTGGAACTCGCGCCGCGCAACATTCGCGTCAACGCCGTCGCGCCCGGCTCGATCGCCTGGCCCAATTCCCGCTGGCAGACCCGCTATGAAGCGGACCCGGCCGGCATCCAGCGCAGCGTGCTCGACACGATCGCGTTCAACCGCTTCGGCAGGCCGGAGGAAGTCGCCGACGTGGTCGCGTTCCTCGCCTCGCCGCGGGCGAGCTGGGTGACCGGCGCCTGCCTCAACGTCGACGGCGGTCAAACTCGCTCGAACATCTAGACTGACAGACAGACGAGTTGGAGCGCGTCATGAACGAGCAGGACGAGCACCGCTACGAGCACAGCCGCACAACGCTCGGCTCATTGCCCGCGCGCGCGTGGGACGTGATGGGGCCGCGCATGCTGCGGCCGCTGGTCGGCGGCGCGGTAGGCGCGGCGATCGTGGTGCTCTTCCTCGCTATCCGCGGCGGCACCGCGGTCGAACTGAATGAACTGACCGGCACCGCCTGGGGCGGCTGGAGCCGACACGCCGACGTGCATCTGTTGATCGTCGTCAACGCCGCCGTGGTCGTGGCGATCGCCGTCAACTTCGCCGCCGAGTGGATTCACCACTGGCTCTACATCGCGCTGGCCGTGGTCAGCGCGGGCGTGCTGATCGCGCTGCGTCAGCTGGCCGCGATCGACGGGGCGGGCGGCAACATCCTGCTCGGCCTGATCGCGTTCTCGCTGGCCGCGGGCGTCGCCATCGCCGCCTGGGACGTGCGCTCAATCGGCCGCCGCAGCGGATACTGACGCCGCGGCGGCGCACTTCGCTGCGCGCTTCACTGCAAGGCCGCGATCAGTCTTCCGTGACCTCCGTCACCGAGTCGCGGCGCGTGATCGCGAGATGCGACATCGGCGAGCCGGTGTCGGCGGCGCCGTGATAATGCTCCTCGCCCGGCGGGATGATCGCGAAGTCGCCGACCGAGATGATGTGCTCCTCGTCGGCGGTGCCGACCTTGCCGATCCCGGAGACGACGTAGAGCATCTGCTCGGACGAGTGCGTGTGCATCTTCGTGCGAGCGCCGGCTCCGAACTGGACGACGGCGAGATTGAAGTCCTGGTCGTCGGCGGCGTTCTGGCCGCCGATCGTGCCCGCCAGCGCCCGAACCCAGACATCGCCGCCGGTGAAGATCGGCGCGTGGGCCTGGTTGGTGTCGCCGTCGGATGATTTCGTCACGCGCATCGGATTCCGCCTCTCTCTGCTTGCGCCGGTGGTTTCGGCCTTGCTATTGGTTAGCTGTTGGCTGCGATGAACGCCTGAATCCGCGACCAGGCGTCGTTGCAGGCGTCGACGTGTTCATCGTAGGTGCGATCGAAGAAGCTGTGCGGCGCGCCGTCGTAGGTGATCAGTTCATGCTCGACACCCTGCGCTCCCAAGGCCGCGTCCCATTTGGCGACCTCTTCGGCGGGGATGCCTTCGTCGGCGCCGCCCATCAAGCCGAGGATCGGGCAGGCGACATCGGCGGCCTGGTCGAGCGGCGACGGCCCGCCGTTCAACCCCTGCCGCGTGGGGTGGCCGTAGAAACCGATCGCGCCCGCGAGGTTATGCCCGGCGGCCGCCTGCAGCCAGCTGTTGCTGCCGCCGAAGCAGAAGCCGACCGTGAAGACCTGGCGCTGCGGGTCGTTGGCGCGCAGCGCGGCGACGGCAGCCGCGGTGTCGGCGGCGATGCCCTCCGGTTTGGTCGCGCGCACGTGCGGCCAAAAGTCGAACTCGGCATCGCGCTTCGAGACGCCGGCCGTCCGACCGAAATAGTCGATCGCCACGGCGTCGATGCCGATCTCGGCGAAGCGGATCGCGAGCTCCTCATAGAAGCGGAACAGCCCGCGCACGTCGGGCAGGATCACCATGCCCGGCCCGGAGGGCGCTTCGGCTCTGGCGCGGAAGGCTGCGAACGCGGCGCCGTCGGACGCGGTCAGGGTCAGATCTTCAACATCAACGGCGGCGCCGGCGATCGGCGTGATCGCGGGCAAGGCGTCGAATCGGTGGCACATGATCGGTGTCCTCTCGTGTCCGCCCGAACGCGTTTCTGGGTACAGTGAGGATAACGGGGGAGGAGGAACCAGGTAAGTGTTCGATTGATGCGAACTGATTGATGCGAGATAGCGCCATAGAGACATCAACAAGCGGGCGCAATTGACACGCAATGTGACAGGCAATGCGCCATCGCTGCCGAAGGATGAACGTGCTGCCGGTAAACAACCGGCCAAGGCAGAGGAGGAACATATGTCTCAGACCTCAAAGCGCGCCGCGAACACGGCGCGCGACAAGTGTTGGATCCTGCACGATCGGTCCGGATCGATGTCAGGGTTGCGTCAAGGCCTGATCGACGGCACCAACGAGTTTCTGGACGGACAGCGATCCGGCCCCGGCCGCTGCCGCGTGACCATCGCGCAGTTCGATTCGGAAGAACTGCTGCGTATCGCGGTCGACGCGCGACGGATCGAGCGGGTGCGGCCGATGCAGGGCGGCGACTTCGAGCCGCGAGGCATGACGCCCTTGTACGACGCCATCGCGTCGCTGATCGCCCGCGCGGATCGACGCATCGCCGACCGGGAGCGGCGCGGCAAGCGGGCGGAGGAGCAGACGGTCGTGATCATCACCGACGGTCTGGAAAACGCGAGCACCGACTATACCCAGTCGCAGGTGTTCGACCTGATCACGGAGCGGCGGGCGCAGGGTTGGACGTTCGTCTTCCTGGGGGCGAATCAGGATTCCTACGAGGTCGGCGGCGCGATGGGCATCGCCCGAGGCAACATCTCGAACTGGGATGCGAGCGCCGAGGGCGCGCGGGTTGCGCAGCGTTCCGTCAGCCGCGCCTACGCCGAACGGCGGCGGATGTCGCCCGCCGGCCGCGCCGCGAGCCGGGATGATTTCTTCAGCGGCGTGCGCGAGGCGGAGCAGCCGCAACAGGATCAAGAGGACGAGTCAGCCTAGATCACCCCGGCCGCGCGCAACTCGTCGCGGGCAGCCTGGTCGAGGCCGAGCAGGCCGCCGTAGATCTCGTCGTCGTGCTCGCCCCGATTGGGGATCGGAGCGGCGATCGCCGCCGGAGTGCGCTCCAGCTTCCAGGGCGCGCCGGTGTAGAGCGCGCCGCCGCGGATCGGAGCGGCCGCGTCGGCGCTGAGGTTGATGCGCGCGTTCGACAGCGCGGCGTAGTCCTCGTCGATCAGCAGCGCCGTCGGATCCATCATCGGAAAGGCCGGTACGCCAGCCGCCTGCAACACGATGCACAGCTCCATCGCGTCGTGATCGCGCGTCCAGCCGGACACGGCGGCGTCGAGCGCGTCCTGGTCGTCGAGGCGGCGCCGCATGGCCGCCCACTCGGCGCGATCCAGCTGCGGCGCCAGGCCGCAGAGCGCCGACCAGTCGGCGTCGCTGCGAACGACGATGGCGAGCCAGGCGTCATCGCCGGCGGCGGGGTAAACGCCGTGCGGTGCCATGGACGAGGCGCGATTGCCGCGCGCCGACGAGTCGCGGGCGTTGAGCAGCCAGTCCAACAGCGGCGCAGCCGCGCGCTGCAGAGTCGCCTCGCCCTGAGCCAGATCGATGTACTGCCCAAGCCCCGTGCGCTCGCGGTACTCCAGCGCCGCCAGCAGCGCCACGAACGCGTGCCCGGCGGCGGTCGGATCGAGATCGGCGGTATCCTCGCGCGGCTGCGGATCGTCGGGGTAGCCGAGCAACGATTTGAGCCCGTACAGCGCCGCCAGCGAGGGCCCGTAGGTGACCAGATCGCGCCAGGGCGCATCGGTCGCGCCCGCAGCCGACAGCGCGATCATGATGATGCCTGGATTGACCTCGGCGAGCACGTCGTAGGAAAGCCCCAACGACGGCATCACGCGGGGCGAGAAGTTCTCCAGCACGACATCCGATTGTTCGACCAGCCTGAGATACAGCTCGCGCCCGCGCGGATCGCCGAGGTGGATGGTGATCGACCGTTTACCGCGGTCCAGACCATGGAAGGCGCGCGGATCGTCGGGCGCGGTCGAGCCGCGGTCGCCGCCGATCGAGCCGATCGGCGCCTGCTGACCGCCGATCGAGACGCCCGAGCGTCGGTGCGGCGCGCCGACCTTGATCACCTCGGCCCCCAAATCGGCGAGGAACATGCCAAGCAGCGGCCCCGCCCAGACATGGCCATGGTCAATCACGCGAAGCCCGTCAAGCGGCGGCATGAAGCACAGTCTAGCGCTGGCCGATGACGGGGTTCAGACAGACAATCCTGCCAGCATCGAGCGTGAGCAGCAACTGCGAGTGCTCAAGCATCCAGCCAGGATCAATGGTGATTTCAGGATCAGTGAATCGCGAGAACGCAAAGAACTCGAAGCCGCCAAACTCCTGAACGTATTCCAGCCACTGCTCGCCTTTGAATCGCCGAATCTCGACACTCGACAGATCAGTGGCATAGGAAACAGCCAGGTGCGATCTCGATTTGAGGGCATCGAATTCGACCCTGGCGTATTCTTGAACAACCGTGTACGTGGGGCCTGTACCGAATCGATGGCTGCGAACGTGGTGGCGCTCCAACTCGGAGAGCGAATCACTGCCGGCCGGCCTGTCGCCCGTGACCAAGGCTGCGAGCACAATCCAGTCTCGGTCAGACGGTAGGGCATTCCCCTCAAAGCCATACTGCTGGTAGCGCACACTCTTTTCCTTACAGGGTTGGAGCATGTGCTCACGGAAAAATCTGGCAGCAGCCTGGCCGCGCTTCGTTGGAACGTCTATCGACAGAGTTGCAGCACGCATAGAGGATCAACTCCAAATCTAGGTGATCTGCACATTCGGCAGCAGATTGAGTAGTCGGGCACGAATGACGCGCCGCCCCGCATTCGAGCTAAATCCGCCAGCTGCACCATCCGCGCCGCTGCGCCAGAAGTCGACGCCGCGAACAACCTCGCCGTTACGCGCTTCGCCTTCAAGTTTTTCCAACGGTTCGCGAAGCACCTCTTCGTATGAAGCGGGTTCTTTCATCGAGGCACCGTGTGAGCGGACAATTTCCAACACATTCGGGAGAAGGTTGTGCATGATTACGGTCCCGGTCATCTTCTGAAGTGTGAATTCACCGGGCGCCTCACTCGCACCAGGCAGCACCCTCAGAATGCCTTTCCAATAGGCGTCGAGAATGCTGACTTGGTCCTCCAGCGATGCCTGCTGGAACACCGGACTCACACCGCGCGTGAGTTCGCGAAGAGAATTGACCATACCGGAAGATGGAATCGTCGTTTGACCCTTTGGCTCAGCGGGGAATCGTATCCTGCCTTTCCAGGGTTCTACGTCCTTCAGTCGATCGGACAGCTCTTGCCCCTGCAGCTTCCACGCTTCCTCGCCCTCTTCCAGTGCGCTGCGCAGCCCTGGGTTGTTGGCGGCTTGGGCACGGAGCAGGTCATATGCAAGATCTGTGCTCACCGACTTCGCAGTGGAGTTGACGACATAGAACTGCCTCATCTCCTCGTCTTCGCTTGCGCCGAGCAGGCACACGAATGGCACCTTGAACGAACGCCACTTCTTTTCGTCATCGTCCACTAGTGCTGTGAGCGCCCTCAACCGGTGCTGGCCGTCAACGATGAAGAAGCGATCGTGAGTGCCGATTGCTAGAGCGCACTGTCCGTCTGCCTCGCGAACGTGCTGAGTTTCGTCGTAATCGCGAATGTTCAGCAAGACAGCTGTCGGCAGGTCAACCCGGTCATCCTTCAGATCATGGGAGAGCTTGCGAACACGGGTCTGTGAAGCTGGGTGCTGGTAACCCCGGTTGTTGCCGTACTCACGGATCGGCACTTCGATCCTGCCATGCAGGACGCCGACCTCGATCTCGCCCACAGCACGGGGAATCTGCCGGCCGTCTTTGCCTTTCACGTGCCCACTCAGAATCACGGGAATCTCGGTCACAGTCATCACGGTCTCCAGTTCCGTTGGCGGCCTGCGCAGCTCCTGTCGCTGCGCGGTTCAATCGCATGACCCATATTATGGGGTGTAAGTTTCAGGGTGTCGAATTCGGGGTGTGTAAATCAGGGTGCATCCATTCAGAGTGGAGTGTAGGTAAGCCACGAGACACTTGACAGGCCGAGCGAGCGGGATTCCCGCATCTGGCGCGGGCATGGCGGAGCGGGCGGCTTAACTTACCGAGCGGGAACGGACGCTCGGCTTCGATACCCTGACGGTGGACGATTGACGCCTCGACGGGCATTCCCCGGCGGGCACAGAATGACGAGGTATGACATGCGCATCACCTTCTGCGGCTCCGGGGCGGGGGCGGCGGTGAATCCGCGGCGGGGCGCGTCGTCCATTCATCTCGAACATCAGGGGGTTCGACTGCTGCTCGACAGCGGGCCGGGATTTATGGAGCGGATGGTCGACGCGGGGCTGGACGCTGACGCGGTCTCGGCGGTGGTGTTCTCGCATCTGCACTTCGACCATGCGATGGGCGTGGTCGAGCTGTTCTCGCGGCTGATTGGGCGGCGGGGCGCGCCGGTGACCGTCTATGGACCGCGCGACACCGACGCCTACATCGACGCCGCCCTGGCCTTCGCCCGCGTCAACGCGACCAGCGACCGCACGCGCGACTGGCTGGACGGCGTCTCGGTGACGCTGACCCGCCCCGGCGACGAACGCGAGCTGGGCGGCATGGCGGTGCGCTCGGTCGAAGTGCCGCACGCGCCCGCCCTGGAGTGTCTGGCGCGTCGGTTCGAGGCCGGCGGACGCACGCTGGTCTACTCGGGCGACACGACGTATGCACCCGAGGCGATGACGCCGCTGGCCAACGGCGCCGACCTGCTGGTGCACGAGGCGTACACCGAGTCGGCGCTGGAGCGGATGGCGCAGGCGCTGCCCGAGTCGCGCCGCGCCGGCCTATACGCCGGCATGCGCGGCTCGCACTGCCTCGCCGCCGACGCGGGACGCATCGCCCGCGAGGCCGGCGTGCGGACGCTGGTGCTGACCCACCTGACGCCCGCGGAACGAGACGACGAGCTGGTCGCCGACGCGCGGCAGGCGTTCGATGGCACGATCATCGTCGCCTCGGACGGTCTCTCGCTGGAGGTCTGAGGTGTTGGCGATGCAGGTGCGCGAGCTGACGATCATGGTCGGCACCGATCAACCCGAGGCGATGGCTCGTTTCTACGGCGAGACGCTGGGTCTGGCGCGGATCGCGCGGTTTCGCGATCCCGTCTTCGCCGCCGCCGGCGGCTACATCCGCATCCTCGACCACTCGGCGATCTCGGGCCCAACGCGGGAGCCGGCGCGGATGCAGATCAACCTGTTCGTCGACGACGTCCGGGCGGAGTACGAGCGGGCGCGCTCGGCGGAACCGGCGCTGCGGGTGCACCGTGCGCCGCAGCGCGAGACGTGGGGCGGTCTGGTGACGACGCTGCTCGATCCGGACGGCAACTTCGTGCAGCTCCTGGAGCTGATCGAGTAAGCGCGCAGACCAGCCGCGATCAGCGAACCGACACCGGCGCCTCATCGGTCTCGGCGGCGATGATCGCCATATCGCCCGCGTCGAGGTCGCCCAGCTCGCCCTTGCGGTAGGCGTCGTACAGATTGAACAGTTCGGTCTTGTGCGGCCGCTTGCGGCCGAGCGGGCAGGCGGACCAGGCGGCGTAGTCCTCGTCGCAGTACCCGAGCCGGCGCTCGCCGCACTTGGGCTGGAGTTGACGCCCGAGTTCGGGCGCCACGCGGACGACTTCGGCGCGCATCAGCGAGACGACCTTGCGGAACTCCCACTGCGCGCGGGTGCAGAGGCGCAGGTCGGAGATGTGCAGCAACGAGGCGAAGTTGACCGTGATCTTGAAATTGGTGTTGGTCGCGTTGGGCAGCAGAAAGCGCGCGTCCTCGGCCGGGATGCCGGCCTCGACCATCTTCTCGTACAACGCCCCGGCCTGCGCGAAGAGCGCCGCCATGTCGTCGCCCAGACCGGCCCGCTCGACCGTCTTCGGCACGGTGTAGGGGAAAGTGCCGCCCGGATAGGTGACGTAGCGCTGACTCTGCTGCTCGAAGCTGATCCCGATGCGGTGACGAACGAACTGGTGCGAGAAGGCGCGCGAGACGCCGGCGATGCCGAACTCGAAGTGCACCTGCTCGAGCGGCGACATATGCCCCGTCTGCAACCGCGCCTCGACGAACTCGAGCATTGTGGACCGGGCAATGCGCTCGTCCTCGATCCGCGCGAGCACCTGCTCCGGCGTCAGCGCCGAATAACAGACCCGATACGCCATGTAGAGCGCTCGAATGGGATCGGGCGTGTAATCGATCAGCTTGACTGAGATGCCCACACGCACCGCCCGTTGCCAGTTTATGTCCTCTGGAGCCTAGCGCGGGTGAGGCTCTCAGTCATCCCCTCACTGAGCTGCGCAGTGGACCGGCCCGCTGCCCTAGGCGAAGGTCGTTTCGACCTCCGAGGACGCGTCGAAGAAGTCCTGCAGCGTCTGGTTGAAGCGGTAGAAGAGGTCGCGGCGGGTGTAGTCCTCGCCCTTGGCCAGCTCCTCCGGACTCTCGAGATCGATCGTGTTGAGCGTGTGATGCAGGTCGGCGTGGCCGTTGCTGCGGATGTTCTCCAGCATTTCGCGCCAGCGCTCCTCCGGCATGACCAGCGTGAAGTCGAGGTCTTCCGCCGCGGCGCTGCTGGAGATGTCGGCGATCTCGGGGATTTCGTAGCCGTCGAAGACGAGCTTGATCGTTGTCTCGCCGACGTTGACGCCCATGGCGCAATCCATCATCCCGAAGTCGCGCCAGTGCGGGTCGTCCTGCACGGTGTCGCGGAGCGCCTCAAACCACTCGACGGAAGGAAATTGCGGCATCGTCTGTCTCCGATTGTCTATCGAGCGCTCAGAGCGCCCTGCCCGTGCGAGTGTATCAAGCGCGTCGACTGATGCGAGTCGCTCAGTCCCTATCGCGCGAAGACGGCGGACGGAACAGATCGCCGAGGGCGATCACGCCGACGGCCGTCCCGGCCAGCAGCGCCAGAGACTTGAGGTGCAGCCGCCGCGCGCGGCTCAGGTCATCGACCTGCGGCGGCGGTCGCTGCCAGCCCACGGGTTGGCCGTTCCAGGAGGTGCGGCGGTCGAGCGCGACGGACATCGCGGTGACCGGCATGGGCGTTTCGGAGCCCAGCGCCAGTTCCTCGATCTCGGGCGCCTGCAACTCGGAGCGGCCCCGCGCGGCCAGGGTCGCGGCGGCGGCGATCGCGTCGCGCGCGCGGCGTACGGAGACCAGCCGCCGGGCGGGGTCGAGCATGGCGGCGAGCGGGCCGTCGGAACCGGGGCCGGCCATGGGGCCGCCGAGCGACTCGACGGCCGCATAGGCGACGGCGCCCGAGAGGTCGAAGGCGGCGTAGGCGGACCAGGGGCCGACCACGCTCTCGCTGGGCGCGGCGGCGAGCCGGCCGAGCTCAGCCTCGACGCGCTCGGCGTCGAGCGCGGCGCTGGGGCGTCCGTCATCGCCGACCGGCGCGTTGGCTAGCTGCGCTTCGACCACGGACGCCGTCCGAAGCCCGCGCCAGGCGTCGAAAGTCGCGGCGAGCGCCAGGGCGCGGATCAGAATCGAAAGCCAGCGCCCGGCGCCGTTCGGACTGGTCCGCTCGATCAGCGCCGCGGCGCGGATGATGCCGGCCGAAGCGGCGAACGGCGCGAACACGCGCAGTCTGGGCGGCAGCGAGGCCAACTGGCGCGTGCGCGAGAGCGCCCAGGCGAGCCAGGTGGGGCGGCCGGCCGGCGGCGGACCCAGCAGCCGATCCACGCCCGCCTGGATGGCGAGCGCGAGCGCGAAGACGATGACGCGATCAGTGGTTCGGCGCATTGAATTTCGATCATATCCGCGCCAACCCGCAACGTCGGCGTACGGTGCCGACGGCCGCAAGACTGGGGCGCTTGGGCTCAGACGCAGACAGATGCGCCAGCGGTTGACAAGCAGCGCGAAATTCCCGCATAATGTGCATTGTTTCACAAGCCGCAGTTCGTGCGGATCTTCACAAACCACGCCGCCGTCCTGGTTGAGTGAGTAAGGGAGATGGCCCGATGCCCGTTACGCCTCCGTCGAAATGCCCGCGTTGCTCAGGCACGATGCTCGTCGAATCGGACGCGCACAGCGTGTACTCCAGCTGCCTGTCCTGCGGGTATGTCTACGAGAGCAACATCATCTCGGTCTTCGAGCTCGAGCGCGAGCAGGCCGTCGAAGAAGGCCGGCAGCGCCGCCGGCAGCCCTCGCACGGCAAGCTGCGCCTGTAACGCTGCACCCGCCGCCCGCACATCACTCCGCCTTCCTCAGCCGTTCCATCGGTCGCCACGTCCCTCGCTAGCCTGAGCCTCGCCTGAGCTGGCGAGCGCCGCGAACGGGGATCGGACGCGTGGAAATCCGCGAGTACCGCAAGGCGACCCGCTGCGAGCACCGCGCCCGTCTGCGCCGTTGCCGGCGCCCCATGGCCGGCCAGTGCCAGTACTGCGCCAAGGGTTTCTGCGCCGATCACGGCGCGATCCACGACGACGACCAGGAGATCTGCGTCGAGGAGCATTGCCAGCGGCTGCGGGTCGACGTGGAGCTGCACCTCGTCTTCAAATCCGAGGCGCGGGTGCGCAACGACCGGGGACGATGCGGCGAACCCGACTGCGCGCAACCGCCCGCGCTGCGCTGCGACCGCTGCATGTGCCGCTACTGCGGGGAGCATCTGCGCCAGGTACTGCTGACGGTCACACGCGGCGGCGAACTGCAGAGCGAAGCGGTCGCGATGTGCGACCACTGCCGCGCCCGACTACCGCTCTGGACCGAAAAATGAGCGCAGAATCTCGGCATCGTGCATGAATGCCGGCGGTGGACGGCGCGAGGCCGGGAACAGAGGCTTCCAGGCTGCCGCCAACGCCTCGGGGCCGGGCCTGAGCGAGCCGCCCGCCGCCCGCGCCCGATAGCCGATCACGATCACCTGTTCGCCGCTCGCCGACCAGACGCCCAGCAGCCCGCCCAGCTCGACCTCGACGCCGGTCTCCTCCCACACTTCGCGCACCGCCGCGTCCTCGACCCGCTCGCCGGCGTCGACGTAGCCCGACGGCCAGGCCCAGCGGTACATCGCCGGTTCGTGATTGCGGCGCACGTAGAGCAGCCTGCCCTGCGCGTCCGCGGCCAGGACCACGACCGCCACCTTGGGATCGACGTAGTGCAGCCACCCGCAGGCGTCGCAGCCCGAGGACGAGGCGAGCGGCCGGGCGCATTGCGGACAGAATCTTGGCGGCGGCGGCATCAGTTTCGCGCCGTTGGCGGCCGGATCGATCAGAAGACGGGCAGTGAGACCCGCTCGAAGTGCTCGTAGAACCTGCCGTCGGCCGAGCTCCAGCGTTTTTCCACGTTGGCGATGAAGTCCTCGCCGCGATCGCCGAACTGCGAGACGTGCCGGGTCAGCGCGCGGATCTTGGTCTGGATGACGTCGGTGACATCAACGTCGAAGTTGGCGTCGCGGCTGCCCCAGATGAACAACTCGGCCACCTTGTGACACTCGAGGCCCGCGTCCAGGTGCTCGGGGAAGTTGAGTCGATCGCGGGCCGTGGGGTAGACGGCGTCGAGCGTCATCTCGCCCGTGCAGCGGTGATCGCGGTGATTGATGAACCCGCGCCAGGCCGACAGCGGGTCGGACGGGTCGTCCTCCAACGCGCGGCGATGAATGTAGTCGGTCGAATGGGTGAAGACGGCGTGCGGTTTGAGACGGCGAATCGTCTCGACGATGCCGCCCAGGTACTCACGCGAGTACTCGAGTTCGCCGTCCTCGGCGCCCAGGAAGGTGCAACTGACGACGCCGAGCTCCTCGGCCGCGTTGCGCTGTTCGACTTCGCGCATCGGCACCAGCCGCTCGGAGGTCATCTCCGGATCGGCTGAGCCCTTGGCGCCGTTGGTGACGACGAGATAGTGCATCTCCCAGCCGAGCATGGTCCACAGCGCCGCCGTGCCGCCGGCTCCGAAGTCGGGATCGTCGGGGTGGGCGGCGATCACGAGGCCGACCTGGTTGTCGGTGTCGGGGGGCGTTGTCATCAGGGTTCACTCCAACTCGCGCAATAGCCGCCGATCCGCCGCTTGCCGTCGGCCCGCAGGCCGACGACGAGACGGCTTGACAGGATAAGCGTATAGGTGCATAGTGGAGCGAGCGAAGATAGAACGTGAGTTCCGCACAAGTGCGCGGAGCATATGTTGCATATGATAGGCTTCCGTTATGTCATCAATGCCGTTCATGCGCAGTTCCCGCTGCTCGTTGGACGGCGGGACGGACGCGAGCCAACCGAGGCGCGGCGCAACCGAGAGAACCGGAGACGCACGATGTCAGAGCTGAGCACCGCTGAGCGGATCGAACTGGCGCCGCGGCGCGGCAAACGCGGGCCGCGCTCGGACAAGCCCGAGCGCATCCTCGCCTTCCTGCGCAGCTACTTCGCCGAGTACCGCTATCCGCCGTCGGTGCGCGACATTGTCGAGGGCTGCCAGCTCTCATCCACCTCCGTCGCCGACTACAACCTCAAGATCCTCGAACGGGAAGGCCACATCGTGCGCGACCGCGAGCGGGCGCGGACGATCTCCCTGACCCAACCCGTCGAGCCGGCCATGCTGGAGCCGAGCGCCGCCTCGATCGGCGTGCCGCTGCTCGGTTCGATCGCGGCCGGCACCCGCTCGCTGGTTCCCGAAGGCGTCGATCTCGACCACGCCGAGGCGCGCGTCAGCGTTACCGCCGACATGCTGGCCGGCCGCGATCCCGAACGCGTCTTCGCCCTCACCGTCCGTGGCGACTCGATGATCGACGCGCTGATCGCCGACAACGACACCGTGATCCTCGAGGAAGCGGCGAGCGTCGGCGACGGTCAGATGGCCGCCGTCTGGTTGCGCGAGGAGAACATCTGCACTCTGAAGCGGCTGTACTACGAGGGTGGACGGGTGCGTCTGCAGCCCGAGAATCCCACCATGGAACCGATCTTCACCGACGAGGCCAACATGCTGATTCAGGGCCGCGTCGTCTCGGTGCTCCGCCACCCGCGCTGAGCGTCGCCGGCAGCGTGGACCGGCCTGCCTAGACTGACCCTGTGCCGTCCATCCTGAGCCTCGATGACGTCAGCGTCGAATACAAAACGCGCGAGGGCTCGGTCAAAGCCGTGCGCGGCGCGTCTTTCAGCCTCGAGCGTGGCGAAATCGTCGCGCTGGTCGGCGAGAGCGGCTCCGGCAAGACCACGCTCGGGCTCGCCATTCTTCGCATCCTGCCCCGCAACGCGACCCAGACCTCCGGCGTCATCCGCTACGAACACCGCGACATCGGCGAGCTGGACCGGTCCGAGCTGCAGCGGATTCGTGGCGACCAGATCTCGATGATCTTCCAGGATCCCATCGCGGGGCTCAACCCGATCATTCCCGTGGGCCGACAGGTGGAAGAGGTGATCACGTCGCATCGCAAGGTGGCCAAGGGCGAGGCGCGCGAACGGGCGCTGGAGGCGCTCAACGCGATGCAGCTGCCCGACCCCGTTCGCATCGCCAAGTCGTTCCCCGGCGAGCTCTCGGGCGGTATGTGTCAGCGCGTCATGATCGCCATCGCGACCGCGCTCGATCCGCAGCTGCTGATCGCCGATGAGCCGACCGCGTCGCTCGATGTCACCGTGCAGGCGCAGATCCTGTACGAGCTGCAGCGGCTGCGCGAGGAGCGCGGGACGGCCATTCTGCTGATCACCCACGACATGGGCGTCGTCGCCCAGATCGCCGAGCGCGTGGCGGTGATCTATGCGGGTCGGATGATGGAAGTCGACGACGTGATCCCGCTCTACCGACAGCCGCGCCACCCATACACTTGGGCGCTGCTGGACACGCTACCGCGCCTGGATCGGCGGCGCCGCGAACGGTTGCGCCAGATTCCGGGCGGGCTGCCCGACCTGACCGACGTCGAGCTGGGCGAGCGCTGCGCCTACCTGGCGCGCTGCCCCAAGGCGTTGACCGTTTGCCGCACCGAGCCGGAACCGCAGCTGGCCCACGTCGCCGGCGGACGGGCGGGGCAGCGCGTCGCCTGCTACAACCCGGTTGAACCTGGTTAGCGGGGCGAGCGGCGGCCGGCCCCGGCCAGCTCGGCGACCAGCAGTTCCAGGGCGACATCGTCGGGCAGGCCGCCTGCGTCGCGGCGGTATTCGATGATCGACACTTCCGCCTCGAGAATCCGGGCCAGCGCGGCATCGGCCGTTTCCTGCGTGTAGCGCTGCGCCTGACGCCGCAACCGCCGCGCCAACCAGTCGAACCGCACATCCGCCGCCGCGCGAATGTCCTGCTCGGAGCCGCCGCGATCGAGCACCTCGCGCGCCACCACGACCTGCCGATAAGTGCGCGCCAGCATCCTCAGGATCTGCTGCTCCTCGATCCCGTCGGCGCGGACGCCGTCGAGGGCGCGCATCGCGTCGGCGAGGCGGCGCTCGGCGACCGCGTCGACGAGATTGAAGATGGTGACCGAGCGCACCGCCGGGACCATGTCCTCGACGATCGATTCATCCACATTGGCGTCGCCGGCGTAGAGCGAGAGCTTGTCGACGGCCTGGGACAATGCGCCGCGGTCGCCGCCGGCCCGCTCGACCAGCGTGGTGGCGGCTTTGCGCGTCATGTGCAGACCCCGGCGGCGCACCTCGGAGCGCAGCCACTCGATCGCTTCCGCCTGCTTGAGCCGAGCGAATTCCCGCACCTCGGCGTGCGGTTCGATCGCGCGCAGCAGCGGATTGTCACGACGCAATTCCTCATCGACGAAGACGAGCACCGTCGTGGCGGGAACCTGTTCGAGCAGATCGGCTAGACCATCCCACTCGCCCAGCTGGCGTCCGCGCCGACCGGCGCCGACGCCGAATCTGCCGCACAGTCCATCGACGCGGACCCAGCGCACGCCGCCCAGAAAGGGCGCGGCGGAGACGGCGGCGCCCAACTCGCCAAGGGAAATGCGGGCGCCGTCGAATGCCGCCGAGTTGTTGGCCAGCGCGCCGTCGGCGTCATGCTCCTGGCGCAGCGCCGCGACCGCTTCCAGCCGCGCGAACCGATCCTCGCCATGAAACAGATAGACCGCCATGGTCTGAGCCTAGCGAGCGCGCGGCCGCTCTCAGGCCTGGGCCGCCTGCGGATGCTCGGTTGTCAACAGCAGCCGGCGCGCCTCCGCGACCGCGCCGCGCAGATCGGGCACGTCCCGCGCTTCGTTGGGGTGCAGGAAGAGCAGCACGCAACGCGAGACCGGGCGTTGCAGGGCATGCTCGAGCGCCAGCGCGTAGGCGGCGACCTGCAGCCGATAGCGCTGCACGGCGGCATCGACGGCTTCGCCCGCTTCCAGCGCGTCGGTCTTGTAGTCGACGACGACCAGCTCGCCGGCAGCTGTTTCAAACAGCAGATCGATGTAGCCGTCGAGCAGGACGCCGTCCACCTCGACGGCGGCATAAAGCTCGCGCCAGTGCCGCCGGGCTCGGCGGACGTCCGCCATGATCTCGCTGGTCAGCGCCACGTTGACCAGCTGGCTGACTTCGCGGCTCTGGGTCCGGTTGAGCGATTCCGCCGCTGCCTGCGCCTCGGCCGCGGCGGTCGCGGACTCGGGCGTCCAGCGCTGCGGATCGATCACCTGCAGCGCGCCGTGCGTGGCCCGGCCGATGGCGGTCGCGGCGCGGCCGCGCCGCCAGGGCGGGAGGTCGTCGCGCACCTCGTTGGGATCGGTCCAGAAGCCGCCTCCGTCGGCGGCGATGCGCCGGTCGGCGCGTTTGGCGATCTCGGTCGCCGACGCTCTGGGCGGCGAGGCGTAGCGCTGAATTGCCGCCACGCGGCGTTCGAGCCAGGCCGCGCGCTGGGCAGCGTCCACGGCGTCCGATGGGCCGCCGCGGCGGTCGGCGGGCGAAGGAAGCGGCGGATCGGCGATCTCCGCATGGCTCAGCCGGCGATAGCGCACGCTCGTCCCAGCCTCGTCCAGCACGTCAGCGATCGCGTGGGCGGCTGTCTGAGCGATCTGTTTCGTTTCCGCTCTGTACAGGCTGACGATCAGGTAATCACGCGCGCGGGTCGCGCCGACATAGTTGCGGCGCACCTCTTCGTGCCCTTCCAGCCTGTCGTGTTCATCTCTGAGCTCCGGGTAGCCCGGTGTTCGCAGTTTCGTATCGAGGTGTATCTCCGGACGACCATCCTCGCGCCACAGCAAGCAGGGCGGGAGCGTATTGCGGCGAATGTTGAGGCCGGCGAAGACGACGATGGGAAACTCCAGGCCCTTGGCGGCGTGGATGGTCATGATGCGGACGGCGTCGTGGTCCGTTTCGGGCACGACCGATTCGATCACGCGGGCGTCTTCCTCCGCCTGATGCTGCGCCCACTGCAGGAAGTCGGCCAGCGTGGCGCCGCCGCGATCGTTGAAGGCGCGCGCCTGATCGAGCACGAATCGATAGCGCTGCCAGTGCTCGCGCGGTTGCCACTCGACGACCGCCAGCTCCAGCAGCCGACGCTCTCGGATCACCGAACCAACCAACTCGCTGACCGACATCGTCCAACGGCGGCCCGAGATGCCGCGCAGCCAGCGCATCGACTCGGCGACCGGATCATCCTCGCTTACGCCAGCCGGTGTCGGCTCGCGGTAGTCCCAGGTGCCGCGCGCCCGCTTCCAGCGCGCGAGGTCGTCATCGGCGCAGGCGAAGGCGGGCGACTTGAGCGCGGCGACGAGCGCGATCTGATCGGTGGGATCGTCGATCGCCCGCAGCAGGCTGAGCAACTCGCGCACTTCACGCTGGTTGTAGACCAGCGAGCGGCTCTCGAGGCGGTAGGGGATGCCGCGCTCTTCAAGTTCGGGCAGCAGGTGAACCAATCCGGTGCGCGTGGGCACCAACACGGCGGTGTCGGCGAATCGAGCCGGACGAGCGCCGCCGTCCGTACCGATCGTCTTGTCGAAAACCGGCCAGCCCGAGGCAGTGATATCAGCGATCAACCGCGCCAACCCGTCCGCCTCCAGGCGACGGATATCGACCACGCTGCCGTAGCTTGCTTCGCCCACGACCGTGACCGCCGGCTGGGCGGAGTCCAGCGGCAACCGTTGCGCATGCAGATCATCCCACTCGGCCTGTTCAACGCTGCCCTGAATCATCAGCGGTTTGAAGACCGCATTGACGAATTCGATTACGCCCGGCGTCGAGCGGAAGTTCTGCGAGAGCCGCACCTGCTTGATCTCCCGCTGCTGCTTGACCGCGTTGAACTGGCGGATATCGGCGCGGCGAAAGCGGTAGATCGACTGCTTCGGATCGCCGACGAAGAAGAGCCGGCCCGGTTCACCGCCGGCGATCGCGTCGGCGATGCGGGTCTGCAACGGATCGTTGTCCTGGAACTCGTCGATCAACAGCCGCTGAAATCGACGGCCCACGGCCTGCGCGACCGACGGATGCTGCTCCAGCAGGTCGCTGGCGCGGACGAGCAGATCCTGGAATTCCAGCTCGCCCCGCCGTCGGCGTTCGTCGGCGTAGTCGAGCACGAATGCGCGGATGCGGTTGTGGATCGGAGCGAGGAACGTCAGCGCGATTCGGTGCGCCAACTCCTCTCGCCGTTCCTCAAGCCCCGTCAGGATGCCGCGGACCTCGGCCAGCCCATCGTCGCGCCAGTTGCGTTTCTGGCCGACATTCCCGACCTTCAACGAGGCCGTCGGCTCGCACAGCAAGCCAACCAGTCTGCCGGGTTCGGCCGCGCGCGCCCGCAATTGATGGGCGTACGGTTTCAGCTGCTCCAGACGCTGGTACAGCTTGTCGTCGATGCTGCTGCAGAAAGACTGAAGCGCGATCGCGCGGTCGAGCCGCCTGATGAAGCCGCTGACATCGACCGTCTCACTGTCGAGTTCAGCGGCTTCGGCTTCGGCGCGATCCCAATCGTTATGCAGCGCCCGCGCAAGCTCGCGGAGGTGATTGAGCGTGAGACCGGCCTCGAAGGCGTTGAGCAGGTGCCCGCCCAGCTGCGCGTCTTCCAGCAGTTCGTCGAGCGCCTGCGACCAGCGCTCGGCGAACTTCAGCGAGGCTTCGCTCTCGTCGATGATCACAAATCCGGGCGGCAGACCGGCGTCGATCGGGTGCATCCGCAAGATGCGCCCGGCGAAGGCGTGCAGCGTCTCGATCGCGGCGGCGTCGAGGTCTTCCGCGGCCTGGGCGAGGCGCTGCTGTTGGTTGGGATTGAGACCGCCCCTGCGGCGCTCCGCGTCGAGCTGCTCCAGGACGCGGTCGTACAGTTCGGCGGCGGCTTTCTCGGTGAAGGTGATCGCCGCGATCTGGTCGGCCCGCACGTCGCCCGAGGCGATCAGGTTGACGATGCGGCCAACCAGCGCCGTGGTCTTGCCGGTGCCGGCCCCGGCCTCGACGAACAGCGTCTCATCGAGGTCGCGGCTGATGCGATCGCGGGCGGCCTGGTCAACGACCTGCGCCATCTTCAGTACTTTCCTGCGTCATCGCTGAGCTCGACGTACTCGGCCAGGAGAGGATCCATCTCGATCCGCTCCCAGCGTCGGCGGCGGTCGGCGGGGCAGATTTCGTCGAAGCTGCAGAACGTGCAGTTGTTCTTTCGCGAACGTCCGTCACCACCGGGGCGGGCCGGGAATACGCCGCCGCGAATGTGCGAGATGATCAGATTGACCGCGCCGCGGAATTCCTCATTCCTGTCCCAATCCCAGTCGATCTGGTTGAGCTTGAACTTGCCGCGCTCGGTGATGAACCAGTAGGCGGAGCCAACCGGAACGTGCTCGTCGAGCCCCTGCAGCTGCCGCACGGCGTGCGCGTAGACCGGCAGCTGCAACGCCGTGCCGCGCACGATTGGATCATCGTTGAGCGCCCTCTCTGTCGGATACTCCGCGCCGGTCTTGTAGTCGATCACGAACCACAACCGCCCCCCGGCGCCCCGGCGCTCGACACGGTCGATCTTGCCCCGCAGCTGCAGCTCGCTGCCGTCGTCGAGCGTCAGCGAAACCATGCCCTGGCTGTCCGCGATCCGCCCGAAGCCGACTTCGCTGCCCACCTGCCAGGCGCCGAGCGCCCGGCGGCCCGCCTCCTCGGCCAGGAACCTCTCGAGGTCGGCGATGATCCGACGCCGGTCGCGTTCCCAGAGCAGCCTGCGGCCGGTCAGCCCGCGTGCATGCGCGCGATCCAATTCCCGCTCGGCGATCTTCATCAGCCGCTCGCGGTCGGATATCGGCGGCGAAACCGAACTCGGCGCCGCTGGCGGCGGTTCGGCGGTCTTGAAGAATCGGTCGAGGATGTCGTGAATCAGCGTGCCCTTGTCGAGAGGCGTGATCTCGAAATCCTCGCCCCGCTCGTCCCGCTCCTCGACGCGCAGCACGCGGCCGAGAAAGTAGCGCTGCGGGCAGACCGCCCAGTCCTGCAGCCCGCCGGCTGAATGCGGCTGAGCGGCGGCGTCCGCGGCGCCCGCTTCGAGCCAACCATCCCAACGGGTGAACTGACCCGAGTTGCGCGCCCGCTTCTGGGCGATCCCGCGTCCCAACGCGGGATCGAGGCGGGAGAGGAAGTGGCGATGAGCGTCAGGCGCGGCGCGGATGCTGCGCAGGTCGTACTCCTGAACGTCGCCCGGCGTGGCGGCCGAGGTGAGGGCGCCCTCGAACGACGGCGTGGCGGCGACGATCGTACGGTCGGCCTCGCTGATCCTGGAAGCGTAGACGCGCTCGCCGGCGTTGAGCGCCGTGGCCGACTCCAGCAGCCAGCGGCTGGGTAGACGGGCTTGCTGCGCGCGCACATCGGCTCGCGGATAACTGATCACGCGGCGCGGCGCGGCGAGCAATGCCGCCAGAAACTGTTCCCGCTCGCGCCGCAACTGGTCGCGGCTGCCGGGCAGCTTCGCGCGCGCGCGAAGCTGATCGGAGAGCAGCGGATCCTCGCGCCGCGCCTGGGGCAGCGCGCGCTCGGCCGCGCCGACGATATAGACGACGTCCCAGGACATCCCCGCCGACGCGCTCAGCGGCCCAACATAGACGCCCTCGCCGACGCGCCCCCGGTGGCCGACAGGCCGCTCGAGACCGCGTCGCACGGCGGCGGCGAATCGGGCGCGGGGCGCGGGTCCCAGTTCGTCGAGCGCGTCGAAGGACGACAGCAGCGACAGCACATCATCCCAGCGCGCGAGTTCGAGATCGTCGTCGCCGACGAACCCGGCCTGGGCGAAGGCCGTCCGATCGCCAAGCAGCCGATGAAATTGCAGGCGCACGGCGGCGGCGAACTCCGACCATCGAGCCTGCTGCGGCAGCTGCTCAACGAACTCGACCAATCCGGCCGCGAAATCCGACAGGGCGTCGATCTGCCGCAGCTCCGACTGCAACCAGGCGCCGCGGCCCGGCCGCTCTTCATCGCCCGTCCGCCGCAGCCGCTCCAGGTCGTCGCGGCGGATCGCGCGGTACTGGTCGATGCGGGTGCGCCACTGGGCGGGGCCTCGGCGCAGATTGGCGCGGCGCGCCAATTGGTTCCAGCGCGAGGTCGGCGCGAGGTCGCCCTCAGCGTCGCGGATCGGGCCGGCCGCCAGCCAGGGGGCGATATCGACGGGCCAGTTCGGCGCGGGACGTTCAAGCAGGTTCAGCAGCCCGGCGAGGACGCGTCCGGCGATGCTCTGGCCCAGCGTCTGGGCGTAGGAGCCGTGCCAGCGCAGCCCGGCGGCGTCAAGTTGCTCGGCGCAGATGCGCGCGTACGGCTCCGTCTGGCGAAAGAGGACGGCAGTGCGATACAGCGGCGTCGGATCGTCGGAGAGGATCGATGCCGAGATCTCGCGCACCGCCGATCTCACTTCCTCCTCGGCATCGGGCGCCTGCACGACCCGCTGGGCGGTCGGCAAGGCCGGCGGGCTGACTGCGGGATCATCCTCCGATTCGCCGCGCCGCCAACGCGCGAGGGTGTGTCGATCCACATCGTCATCGCCGGTCAGGCCGAGGATGACCTGGACATTGATCTGATCGACCAGCGTGTAGAGGAATCGCCGCTGCCTCTCGGTCCACTCGCCCGGCAGATAGACGATCAGCGCGCCGATCTCGTGCAGCGCGGACGGATCCGCCTGCACGGCTCCCGTGGCCGAATCGGCCAGGTCGCGCGTTGTATAGAAGCCGCGCGTGCGATGGAGATAGTCGCGGTAGCGCCCGACGAGGTAGGCGGGCATGCCGCCGCCCTCGGACAGACGGTCGAGCTGATCGTCATCGCACTCGTCGAACTGACGGAACGTCTGCTCCAGAGTGCGCAGAACGGACCCGTCGATCGGCAGGTCGCCGAACTGCCGCGGCCCCGCCTCGGCGGCGGCGCGGATCGCCTCGGTTCGGTATGCCTCCGGCAGCGGACGCCGCCCCTGCTGAGCGAGCGCGCCGGTCCCGATCACCTCCAGCAACGCGGGCAGGGGTTTGACCAAGACATTGACAATGCCGCGCTCGCGCCGCCCCAGCAGGTGACGGACGTGCAGGCTGGACGGGAACGACGGCGGGACGATCGTCACCGGCGCGAACGGATCGTTTGCGTCGGCGGCGCGCTTCGCGCGTTGCAGCGCCCGATCGAGCGCCGCTTCGGCGGGGGAGCCATAAGTTTCGGTGATCAGGTGGAGCGGCATGATGGAGTTTCGGTCAGCAGCGAGGCAGCTGTTGCAGCAGGTCTTCGCCGACGCGGGGGTGGGAACGAACGATCTTCCCGCGCGCCGAGACATCGACGACGACCTCGACCCGAGCGCCGGACGCGCCGCTGACCACATAGCTGTGGCGGCCGCCTTCGATATCGTCGATCAGGTCGTGCACCCAGACGGTCCAGTTGAACGGTTCGTCGCCGCAATAGGCGAGGATGTTACCGGCCGGATCGCGCGACACCGCCTTGATCTCCCACTCCGCCATGCTGCCTCGTCGTTCCGTGCTCGCCCGCGCGCCCGGACGTTACGCTCATTCTAGGAGGAGCTCGGTAACCGATGACAGCCGCCGATCCCGCCGCCGTCGCTGACTACGAGACGCAGGCCCGCGAGTTCCTGCGCAAAGGCCGGGCGTACCTCGCGGCGGGAGACTTGCATCAGGCGTCCGAGAAAGGCTGGGGGGCGGCCGCGCACATGGCCAAGGCCGTCGCGGTTGCGCAGGGATGGGAATACGAAACCCACGCCGATTTCAGCGCCGTGCTGAACCGAGCCACCCAGGCGGCCGGCGACGATCGGCTGCGCGGCCTGCGCGGCATCGCCAACGATCTGCATGGCAACTACTATCGGCGCAAGCGCCATCTGGACGCGGCGATCATCGGCAAGGATCTCGAAAGCATGGCCGAACTGCTGGAGCTGCTCGGCCCGCTGGCGCACCCGCCGGGCTGAGGCGCGGCTACGCGTCTTCCCATTGCACGAACATCGGCATCAACACGTGGACGTAGTTGTCGCGCCCGACGACGCGAAAGACGCCCGGGTTGCTGGGGCCGCTGGTCTCCATGGCGATCTCGCCCGCCGTCGCGCCGCTGGCGACCTGGAGCACGTCCTGCAGATAGCGGACGTTGTAGGCGATGCGCGAGCTATCGCCCTCGATCGACGCATCGACGCGGCCGCGGTGGTTGCCCAGCTCCTCGGCGCGCGCGGTCAGGGTGATGTGCTGGTCGGAATCTCCGCCCTCGAAGAGCAGGCGAATGATGCCGCTGGACTCGCGGGCGAAGACGGCGGCCGAGCGCACGCCGCCCTGCAGCACCGCGCCCGGCAGGATCGCCCGCGTCTGATACTCGGACGGGATCAGCTGGTCGTAGCTGGGGTAGTTGCCCTGAATCAGCTGCGCGGTCATCTGCACCGCGCGGACGTGGAAGCGCACGTAGGTGCGGTCGGCGTGGATGTACATCTCCACCGCGGAGTCATCGTCGGTGAGCAGACGTTCGAGCTCGTTGAGCGCTCGGGCGGGCACGGTGATCTCGAGCCGTTCGCTCAGCTCCGAGGCGATGCTCATGTCATACACGGCGAGGCGAAACCCGTCTGCGGCGGCGAGCGTCATCTTGTCGCCGTCGAAGCGGAAGTGGACGCCGGTCAGCACCGGCCGGCCGTCGTCGGTCGCGGCCGCGAAGACGACGTGCCGCAACGCCTCGCGCAGGTCGCGGGCGACGATCTTGATCCAGTCGCCCTCGCCGACCCCCGGGATTGTGGGGTAGGTATCGGGCGACATGCCGTGGATCGACGATTCGTTGGAATCGGAGGCATTGATCTGCGCGACGAGCGAGTTGTCGGCCACATCGATCGTGATCTCCGACGCGGAGAGCGCAGAGACGAGATCGTTGATGAAGCGATGCGGCACCGTGATCGCGCCGGGCTCGGAGACGACCGCGTCGATCGTGCAGATCATGGCGAGCTCAGTATCGGTCGCCGTGAGGCGGACGCCGTCGTCGTCGGCCTGGATGTGCACGTGGCGCAGCTGATCGAGTGAGTGCCGCGCGGCCACCGCCCGCGACACCACGCTGAGGCCGTGCTGCAACGCCGCCTGAGAGGTCTGGATTCGCATCTCACGCTCCTGTTCGGAGATTCCGTCCGTCCCCGAATATTGATCACTTAGCTGATCGATATCTGAATCATATCGGAAATCCGCGCTCATTCATCTCGATGTGGATACCTGGTGGATGTCCTGCACTGCTTATGACAACGAGCAGCGGGGGCGTTCAGGCGGGGGCTTGCGGCGGAAGCGCGTCGAGGATGCCGGTCAGGTCAGGCCCGCTCCAGGTGGGATGAGAACGCATCATCCGCTCGCGTTCGGGATCGGGGTAGCGCGAGACCCAGTAGACGGGCATCCCGGCATGGTTGGCGCCGGTCACATCGGCCCACGGGCTGTCGCCCACGTAGAGCACCTCGCGCGGCTCGAGCATCAGGCCGGCGCAGAGTTGATCGAAAAATGGCTTGTGCGGCTTGTAGGATTGCGCCGCCTCGGACGAGAGCACCATCTCGACCTCGATCCCGGCGAGGCCGAGCGCGTGTTCGAGGTGATCATCGTCGGCGTTGCTGCCGATCGCGACGCGGTAGCCGCGCTGCTGCAGCTCGGTGAAAACGGCCGCGACCTCCGGATAGGGCGGGGCGGCGGAGAGTTCATCCCAGAGATGCTGGAACGCGGTCGCCGGCGGAATCGTCTCGACGGAGTGATGCCTGAACGCCTCGGCGAAGAAGTGCGGCCAGGTCTCGGAAAAGGGGCGGAAGACGGGCTCCGGGCCATCCAACGGACGCTCGCTGCCGCGCCCGTCGCGTCTGGCCATTTCGCGCGAGGCTTCGATCCAGGCGTTCCAGACATCCTCGCCGCTTGCGTGGTCGACGCCGTGCTGGTGCAGCATCACCTGGATCAGCGAGGCGAATTCGCGCTCCTCCAGCTTGAGCAACGTCCCGTAACAATCGAATGCGACGGCGCGGACGCTGCGCACCGCTTCGTCGGCCTCGATCGCCGCAGCCGCCGGCGGCGACTCCGTGGTGGTCTCGCTCATGCCCTGCCCTCATCCTCTACATATTGCGTGATGGGTAGCCGGCTCAGTCCGCCCGCCGCGCCAGCCAGCGGGCGGCTTCCTTGGCGTGATAGGTCAGGATCATCTCGGCCCCGGCTCGGCGGATGCCGGTCAGGCTTTCCAGCACGACCCGTTCCTCGTCAATCCAGCCGTTGGCCGCCGCCGCCTTGATCATCGCGTACTCGCCGCTCACGTTGTAGGCCGCGAGCGGGACATCGAATCGGCGTCGAGCCTCGCGGACCAAATCCAGATAGGCCAGGGCGGGCTTGACCATGACCATGTCGGCGCCTTCGGCGATGTCGCGCTCGATGGCGCGCATCGCCTCGCGGCCGTTGGCCGGATCCATCTGGTAGCCGCGACGATCGCCGAACTGCGGAGCGGAATCGGCTGCGTCGCGGAACGGTCCGTAGAAGGCGGAGGCGAACTTGGCGGCGTACGACAGCAGCGCACGATCGGCGTAGCCCTCGCGATCCAGCGTCTGGCGGATCACGCCGATCCTGCCGTCCATCATGTCGGACGGCGCGATCACGTCGGCGCCGGCCTCCGCCTGCGACAGCGCAGCGCGCGCCAGCAAGTCGACCGATTCGTCGTTCCGCACCGAACCGTCGTCGTCGAGCACGCCGCAATGACCGTGATCGGTGTACTCGCAGAGACAGAGATCGGTGATCACGACCAACTCAGGCTGAGCCTCCTTAAGTGCGCGAACCGCCCGCTGGGCGATGCCGCCGCTGATCCAGGCGCCGCTGCCGACGGCGTCCTTCGACTCGGGCAAGCCAAACAGCAGGATGGCGGGAATATCGAGCGAGCGCAGCTCGGCCGCTTCCTGCGCCAGTTGATCGACCGAGAGGCGCGGCTGGCCGGGCATGGACGGAATCGGTTCACGCACGCCGCTGCCGGCGGTGACGAAGACCGGATAGATGAAGTTGGCGGGCGACAGGCGCGTTTCGCGGACCATCCGCCGCAGGCCGTCGGACCGGCGCAGACGGCGCATACGGTGCGAACCGGGAATCTGGGCGCTGGCGTCTGTGGGGCGGTGGAACGTACTGGTCACGACGTTTCGTCAGTCTTTCCGCGCGGCGGGGGCATCATGCGGAAACATATCCAAGCTACCGGCGGCTGCCGGCGGCAGGCTGGCGAGGTAGCGTCCGACCGCCTGAACGAGACCCTCGACTGTGTGCGTCTCGGCGACGCCGACGATGGGGAAGCCGAGCCTCGCCGCCGCAGCGGCGGTCACCGGGCCGATGCAGACCGCCTGCAGCGAGTCTAAATCAACCCGACCACGGGTGAGCGCGGCAAGCCCCTCGGCGGTCGAGGGCGATGTCAGGGTGACCAGATCGACGCCGTGCGCCAGCTGCCGCAGCGCCTCTGGATCGGGAGCCGGCGTCACAACTCGGTACAGAGCCAGATCGTCCACGAACGCCCCAGCCTCGCGCAACCGATCGCTCAGCAGCGCGCTGCCTTGCGCGGCTCGAGCCAGCAGGACGCGCGCGCCGCGCAGGTCGTCCCGGGTCAGCGCCTCGGCCAGCGCCGCGGACGTGAACTCGGCCGGGACCAGATCGGCCGCGACGCCGTGCGACTGGAGCGCGCGCGCGGTCTCGGAGCCGATAGCG
Source organism: Dehalococcoidia bacterium (assembly GCA_965205105.1). Lineage (GTDB taxonomy): Bacteria > Chloroflexota > Dehalococcoidia > Bin125 > Bin125 > Bin125. Next base: position 2,080,326 of record OZ242034.1, on the reverse strand, counting down.
GCGACGCGCACGCCGGCCAGCGCGCGCGCGTCCAACGCGTTGCGCCTCAGCGCCTGCCACAGGTGCCGGACGCCGTTCGCGCTGGTGAGGGCGAGGATGTCGTAGCCGCCCTGCGGCAGGCGCCGCACCGCGTCGTCGATGGGAGCCGGAGCGCTCGGCTGGATGGCGATCGCGGGCAGCTCAATCACTTCTCCGTGGAAGGCGCGGAGCCGGTTGACGAGCGGAGCGGCCTGGTCACTCGCGCGTGTGACCAGGATGCGCGGCCCGCCGGCGCGCCGGGCGGCTTCGGGCGTAGCCAGACGCACGGTCTCGCCGATCACCACCGTCACGGGCGGGGTCAGCCCCGCGCTCTCATCGGGGAGCGCCTCAAGCGCGGCGTGGATCACCTGCTGCGAACTGCTCCAGGCATGCCCAATCGCGGCGGCCGGCGTCCGCGACGGCAGTCCGCCGGCGATCAGGCCTCGGACAATGCCGCCGAGGTTTCGCCAGCCCATCATCACCACGATGGTTCCCCCCAACGCGCCGAGCGCGGCGACCGACCGCCAGTCCACCGGCGGCGCGCCGCCGCCGCCCTCCGAACCGGTGACGATCGTCACCGATGACGCGGCGCGGCGGTCGGTGACGGCGATCCCAACCGCCGCCGCCGCCGCATACGCGCTCGAGACGCCCGGCACGATCCGCAACGGAATTCCCGCCGACGCCAGCGCAGCCGCCTCCTCGCCGCCGCGTCCGAACACGAACGGATCGCCGCCCTTGAGTCGGACGACCCGCCGCCCGCGCCGCGCGTGTTCGATCATCAGATCGTTGATCTCATTCTGCGAGATCGATGGCTCACCCGGCGCCTTGCCGACGTTGATCCGCTCGGCGCCGCCGGCGAGATCGAGCAGCGCCGACGGGATCAGGCGATCGTGGAAGACGACATCGGCGGCTCGCAGCGCCTCGGCGCCGGCGACGGTGATCAGGCGCGGATCGCCGGGACCGGCGCCGACGAGGGCGACCTCGCCGCGTGCTTCGACCGCTTCGACTGACACGCTACGCGCCTTCCTGCTCCATGAGCGCTCGACCGCCTCGATCCAGCAGCGCTTCCGCTACCGCCTCGCCGACCGACTCAGGATCGTCTCCCGACCGCTGCAACTCGACGCGCTGCGACCCATCAGCGCTGAGCAGCCGACCGGCGAGCACGACCTCGCCGCCGCGGACGCCGGCCAGCGCTGCCAGCGGCAGCGAACAGCCGGCCCCCAACGCGCCCAGCATGGCGCGCTCGGCTCTGACCGCGAGCGAGGTGGGGCGATGATCGATCCGCCCGATGCGCGCGGCGTCGGCGACGCGGCACTGCAGGACGAGCGCCGCCTGCCCCGGCGCGGGCATCATCAGGTCGATCGGCAGCAGCGCCGAGGCGTCCCGGCGCAGACGCTGCAACGCGGCCGCGGCGACGATCACGGCGTCGTAGGCGCCCGCTTGCCCCTCTTGCACACGCGCGATGCGGGTATCGACGTTGCCGCGAATGTCGACGATCCGCAGGTCGGGTCGCAGATGCAGCGCCTGCGCGGCGCGTCGGCGCGAGCCGGTGCCGACTCTTGCACCCGTCGGCAAATCGCCCAGGCCGACGCCGTCACGGCTCACCAGGGCATCGCGGACATCGCCACGCGGCAGGTATGCGGCCAGCGTCGTGCCTTGGGCGATCATCGGCGGCACGTCTTTGGCGGAATGAACCGCGACGTCGATCTCGCCCGCCAGCAACGCCGACTCGACAGCGCGCACAAAGACGCCCTGGCCGCCGATCTCGTGCAGGCTCGAGACGCGGTCGCGATCTCCCTGGGTCGTGATCGGAGTGAACTCGCAGTCGATGTCAATCGCCGCCAGCGCGGCGCGGGCGAGTTGGGCCTGCGCCCGCGACAGCGCGCTGCCGCGACCGCCCAGCCGCAGCGGTTGCGTCACGGCGACGGATCCGCGGCGGCGAGCGGCGCGCCGAGCCGCGACAGCAGCAGCGCCTTGGCCTGCCCGCGCCGCCGCTGGGCGAGCAGAATGCGGACCTGTCCGTCCATGGCCGATTGCCAGGCGTCGGCGGAAATCGGTCGGAAGGCGTTGAGCCGGCGCAGATCGCGCCGCACTTCGGCGATCAGATCGGCGAGGCTGGACGTGTCGGCGTCCAGATACTCGCTCAGCTCCTCGCGGACGCGCCGGGCGACGGCCGGGCTGCCGCCCGACGTGGAGATAGCCAGGGTCAAGGGCGGCCGGCGCACCACAGCCGGCAGGATGAAGTCGCAGTTGGCGGGATCGTCTGCGGCGTTGAGGGGCACGCCGATCGCACGCGCGTCGGCATGCAGGCGCGCATTGCCCGACGGTTCGGAGTCTGCGAGATCGTCACAGGCAGCCATAACGATGGCCATCCCGCGCATATCGCCGCGCTCGTATTCCCGTTCGACGTGGACGACTCGTCCCGCGTCGCGCAGCGCGCGCAGCGGCTCGCTCAGATTCGGGGCGACCACGGTGATGCGCGCCTCGGCGGCCAACAGACCCTCGACCTTCTCCAGCGCCAGCCGTCCGCCGCCGATCACCAGAACGTCACGACCGCGGAGATCGAAGAAGACGGGATAGTAGGGACGGGTCACGTTGACCTTCGCGCGGCGCTCAACACTGCTCCGCACCGATCGGCATCCACCATCAGCACTCGTCGAGTTGGGCGATGGCGATGCCGCGCTCGCCCTGGACGGTGTAGAGCAGGTAGGCCTGATCGCCGTCCTCGAAGACGGCGGGGTCGCGCAGCTCGTGAACAGGACGCGGGGCGAACCCGCGCACGCTGGGCGCGATCGGCAGGTCAGCGCCTTCCCAGTCGTAGACGGGACGCAGCAACTCGCGCCGCTCGCCGGCCGTCCAGGCGCGCCAGTCCCCGCTCATGGCGATCGGCGAGACGTAGACGCGCTCGGGCGCATCGCCGACGTTGGTCCAGAACACGTACAGCGTGCCGCCGCGGCGCATCAGGGCGCAATGCCGCATCGTGTCGGCGAATAACTGCGGCCCTCGTTCGAAGCCGCCGAGCCCGTCGTCCGAGCGATAGAGGATGCCCGGCATCGACATCCCGTACCAGCCCGGCTGCGCGACATCGTCGAGACGGATCATGCGCAGATAACTGGTCGTCAACACCTCCTCGCGGACAGCGAAGTGGACGCCGTCCGCCGATACCGCCGCGCGGGATACCTGCGGCCCGTCGCGGAGTTGTCCGTGGAAGTAGAGGCGAACCTGTTTCGCGTCGTGATCGACAATCGCGTCCGGCGAGGCGATGTGCGGGTACGCCCGACCCTGCGCAATCGCCGCGCCGAGTTTGGCGTCGAACTCGGCCCGCGAATGGGGAAACGGCGTCTGATCGAGCCGCAGCGCGCCCACTTCGCGGGTTCGCCAGGGACCGAGCAGGCGATCGGCGTAGGCGAGGCGGATGTAGTCGCCTTTGTGATCGGCGAAGTAGAGGTAGAACGCGCCCAGTCGATTCGGCAGCCACTCGGGCGCGCGGATCAGCGAGGGGCCGTTGATGTTGGCGCCCATGCGAGCGTCCATATCGGGTCGAATGATCGGAGCATCGGTCGAGAGCCGAACCGCTCGCATGGATGGCACTCCGTCCGGCCGTGACGCCGCATACGCTTCCGCCCATGGTAGGCGGGATAAGCTCGATCATATGAGCCTCCGACACGGCGCCTTGCGGGAAATCATCGAGACGGCGATCCTCGGGCTGATCGTGTTTCTGCTCGCGCGCGAAGCGGTGCAGAATTTCCAGGTCGAGGGACGCTCGATGCAGCCGACGCTGGCCAGCTCGGAATTGGTGCTGGTCAACAAGATCGGGTACTGGGAAGTCGATCTCGGCCCGTTCGACGCGCTGCTGCCCGGCCGCAGCAACGGGGATTTCCTGTTCTCCGGGCCGCACCGCGGCTCGGTGATCATCTTCCAGCCGCCGTACCAGAGCGCGCACGATTTCGTCAAACGCGTGATCGGCTTGCCCGGCGACACCGTCGAGATCAGCGACGGCCGCGTCTTCGTCAACGGGGTCGAACTGAACGAGCACGACTACATCTCCGAGCCGCCCGGTTATCAGTGGGGGCCGGCGGTGATTCCGCCGGAGCACTACTTCGTGCTGGGCGACAACCGCAACAGCAGCCAGGACTCGCACGCCTTCGGTCCGATCCATGAGGATCAGATCGTCGGCGAGGTCATGTTCCGCTGGTTCCCGTTCGACAAAATCTCGAGCGATATCTCGGTGGATGCAACCGATTACGAAGGGAACGCGCTGCCGTGACCGATGTCGAGACCGACGCGATGACGCTGCTGACCGAGGCGGGCGCGGTGCTGCGCGGGCATTTTCAGTACGCCTCGGGGCGGCACGGCGATACCTACATCGAGAAATTCCGCCTGCTGGAGAAGCCCCGCGTCACCGAGGCGCTGTGCCGGCGGCTGGCCGACCACTTCCGCCCGCTGCGGCCGGACCTGGTCGTGGGGCCGACCACCGGTGGCATCCTGCTCGCGCATGAGACGGCCAAGCAACTGGGCGAGACCACCAACGCGTATTTCGCTGAACGGCACGAACAGGGCGGCCGCTACCTGGGGCGCGGATTCGCCATCGAACCCGGTCAAACGGTGCTGGTGGTCGACGATGTGCTGACCACCGGCGGGTCAGTGCGGGACACGCTCGCCGCCGTGGTCGATGCCGGCGGCGCGCCGATTGGCGTGGGGCTAATCGTGGATCGCACCAACGGCGCGGCGGCATTCGGCGACCTGGACACGTTCGCCTGCCTCACGATCGATGTCGCCAGCTTCGATCCGTCCGAGTGCGAACTGTGCGCAGCCGGCGTCGAGTTGACGCTGACCTAGCCGATCGCGTGGACGAACAGGCCGGAGCCGACGCCGGCCAGATCAGCCAGCAGCGACAGTACGAGCGCGTGGGCGCTGAAGCCGATCCCGACGCTGATCACGGCGGCGCGATTGTCGGCGCCGGGCGCAGCGGCGCGGACCGCAGCCACGGCGAGCAACACGCTGGCGACCATGACGATCAGCCCGATCGCGAAGCTGATCGGTCCGGCGAGCATGAAGAACTGCCAGACGGCGAATCCGCCCACCAGCGCGAATGCCCGACCCAGCTCGTGCAGGTCGACCTGCAGGGCAAAGATCGATTGCAGCGCGCGCCAGGCGACGGCGAGCCAGATAGCCCAACCGACAAGCGCACCGAGCGAGCCGAGCGCGAACACGCGCACGGCGCTGTGCCCGACCAGCCCGGAATCCAGCATGAACCAGATCCAGGCGCCGAGACCGGCAGCCAGCGTGCCGACCACGAGCACCGCCAGCGCGGGCGCGGTATCCGCCTCCGTCCGGCTGACCTCTCGCATGACGCTCAGGTCGCCGGCCAGTAATCGCCGGTACAGGCTCAATGCGCGCCGCCAGTCGAACGGCACGTTGAAGCGCGGGCGCGAACGCGATGGCGCGCGCCCCCCGCGGCCGAAGGTTCGGGAGAGGATGGTCGTCGGGTGCGGTCTGGTTTGAGTCATCGTTGATCGCCTGGACGCCGCGCCGCCATGGCTTCACTATGACGGAATGAACGGCGTTGAGGACAGCTCCGAACCAGAAGTCGGTAAATTACGCCGCGCCGAGATCGACGCTCGGCTCGCGGCGGATGTGACGAACTGCCGCCGCTGCCCGCGTCTGGTGGCATGGCGCGAACAGGTCGCAACGGAGAAGCGCGCCGCCTTCCGCGGCGACGAGTACTGGGGCAGGGCGGTGCCGTCGTTCGGGCCGGCCGATGCGAGGATTCTGATCGTCGGCCTGGCGCCCGCCGCGCACGGCGCGAATCGCACGGGGCGCATGTTCACCGGCGATCGCTCGGGCGACTGGCTCTATCGGGCGCTATGGCGGGCCGGCCTGGCCAACCGACCCGAGTCCGTATCCAGCGGCGACGGCCTCGAACTGATCGGCGCGCGGGTCACGTCAATCGTGCGCTGCGCGCCGCCGGCGAACAAACCCGCCGTCGAGGAACGAGACCGCTGCCTGCCGTTCTTGCGCCGCGAACTGGCGCTGCTTGAGCAGCTGCGCGTGATCGTCTGCCTGGGATCGTTCGCCTGGGACAACTGCGCCCGCGAACTCGGCGTCCGACCGCGCCCCCGCTTCGCCCACGGCCTGGAGCATGTCGTCGACGATCTCACGCTGATCGGCTCCTACCATCCCAGCCAACGCAATACGTTTACCGGCCTGCTCAGCGAGGAGATGCTGGCCAGCGTGTTCCAGCGAGCCGCCGAGCTGAGCCAGTCGCGCCAGTGAGATTCGTCATTCGCGGCTTGGCTGCCCGCGCTGCGCCGGCGCAGACGAGATTCCCGCGCGGGGCGCGGGAATGACGGGGCGAGTTCGCACCCCTTCGCCATTCCTAGCTCTGCTGGGAATCTCGCTTGGCAGCGTCCGTTATGCGCCTGAGGCGCAGCAGGCCGGATCGGCACTGCTGCACGCGCCGACCGTTTCCATCGGCATCAGACCGATCATCTCGACCGCCGGCGTGTCGTCGGTGATCGTGTAGACCTCCCAGCGCGTGCCGGAGGGGTCGGCGACCCAGACCTTGTCCTGCTCGGCATGGCAGCAAACCACGCCGTCTTCGATCTCCATGTCGAGCCCCAGGTCGCCGAAGCGCTGCGTCTCGGCGTGCACCTCGCCGGACGTGCCGACTTCCACGCCCAGATGGTTCAGCGGCGCGGCGGCCGACGGATTCTCGATCAAAACCAACTTGAGCGGCGGATCCTCGACCTCGAAGTTCGCGTAGCCCGGCCGAACCTTGTGCGGTTCGGTCCTGAACATCTGCGTGTAGAAGCCGATCGCCGAGTCGAGCTCGGCCACGTTCAACGCCAGTTGCACTCGCGACATCTCGGATCTCCTCACTCGCCTCGGTCGAAGCTCAGTCGGCGGCGGCCAAGGCCGGCTCGTCGCTGGTTAACGACACGGTATTGCGTTCCTGAACCAATGGCATCACCCACTCGCCGAAACGGGCCGCCTCGTCGTCGTGCGGATAGCCGGACAGGCAGAACTCGGTGCAGCCGATATCGATGAATTCCTGCAGTGTGCCGGCGACCTGTTGCGGATCGCCGACCACGGCGAGGCCGGCGCCGCCGCGCACGGTGCTCAGCCCGCTCCACAGATGCGGAGCGATGCGGTAGCCGTTGCCGCGCGATTCGTCGGCCAGCTGCCACATGCGGCTGTCGGCCTGGGAATCGCCGCGCCAGTTCTTGCGCAGCGTCTGCTGCCGCTCGGTCGTCCCCGCGATCAGCCGATGCGCCGCGTCCCAGGCTTCGGCTTCGGTCTCGCGGACGCAGACTTGCAGACGCATACCGAAGCTGATTTCGGAGCGGCCGAACCGCTCAGCGCGGCGTCTGACGTCAAGCACCTTGGCCGCCGTGCGCTGCGGCGTGTCGCCCCAGAAGAGGTAGCAATCGGCGTGCATCGCGCCGACATCGCGGGCGGCGTCCGACTCGCCGCCGATGTAGAAGCGCGGCCACGGCTGCTGATACGGCTTCGGATAGGCGTGCGCGCCCTGCAGCTGGTAATGCGCGCCGTCCCAGTCGATCCGTTCCTCCGACGTCCACAGCGCCTTCATCACCCGCACCGACTCGTCCATCACCTGATAGCGCTCGTCGTGGCTGTAGGTGATGCCGTCGCCGGCGAGCTCGCGCGGGTTGCCGCCGGCGATCAGGTTGATGTAGACGCGTCCCTGCGAGAGCTGATCGAAGGCGGCGATCATGCGCGCCATCTGGGTGGGCAGCATGTAGCCCGGCCGCGCCGCGACGAGCATCTTCAACCTGGTCGTCCGAGCCGACATCATCGCCGTGGAAATCCAGGCCTCCCAGCAGGTCGGCGTGACCGGGACGAGCGCGTACTCGAATCCCGCCGCCTCAGCCGCCAGCGCGACGCGCTCGAACATCTCCATCGAGGCGGGAATGAACTGGTCGGGATCAGCGAAGTTGGTCAGATCGCCGTGCGTCGGGATGTACCAACCGAAACGGATGGGAGCCTGCGGGGCAGTCGTCATCTGGGCGTCCAAACCTGTATACAGAAATCAACTCTAGGTTATTGGGCAAGGAGGGTGTGATGACCCTGAGCACCTATCTCACCTTCGAGGACAACTGCCGGGAGGCGTTCGAGCGTTACCGCTCGATCTTCGGCGGCGAGTTCTCCGTCTTGCAGACCTTCGGCGACGGCCCGCCCGACATGGAGGTGCCCGAGGACGCCAAGGATCGCATCATGCACGTCTCGCTGCCGATCGGCGGCAGCATTCTGATGGGCAGCGACAGCCATCCCGCATTCGGGGAGGCAGTGGTGGCGGGCAACAACTTCTCGATCTCCTACGCGCCCAGCAGCCGCGAGGACGCCGACGAGAAGTTCGCCGCGCTTTCCGAAGGCGGCCAGGTGACGATGCCGATCGGCGACATGTTCTGGGGCGCGTACTTCGGATCGTGCGTCGACCGCTTCGGCGTCGCCTGGATGATCAACTGGGAACCGGCGCAGGCGGGCTGAGCGGCGCGCGATTCATCCTTCGTACTGCGGATCGCGGCGCTCAGCGAAGGCGCGCGCGCCCTCGCGGGCGTCGTCGGAGCCGAACGCGAGCCGCGAGTACTCCTGGTAGAGCCGTAAGCCGTCTGCCAGGGAGAGATCGCGGCCGCGCCGCGCCAGTTCCTTGGTCAGCCGAATCGCGAGCGGACTGTTGACCGCGATCTGGGCCGCCATCGCATTCGCCGCGTCGATCAGCTCCGATGGCTCCACTACCTGGCTGACCAGGCCGATCCGCAGCGCCTCTTCGGCGTCGATGAACTCGCCCGTCAACAGCAGCCGCATCGCGTCGGACGCGTCCACCAGCCCAGGCGTGCGCAGCGCGCCGTATCCGTGCAGGATGCCCCAGCGAGGCTCGGGGCAGCCGAACCGCGCGCTGGTATCACAGATGCGGATGTCGCAGTACAGCGCCAGCTCGAGGCCGCCGGCCAGACAGTAGCCGTTGATGGCGGCGATCACCGGCTTGGCCGTCTCGAGGCCGTTGTCGAAGCGTTCGCCCGACCACGGCCTCCAGGCCTGCCGCTCGCCGAACGCCAGCAGGTCGTGCCCGGAGGAGAACGCTCGGCCGGAACCGCTGATCACCACGCAGCGCACCTCAGGGTCGTCGTCCGCCTCGCGCAGGCGCCCGCCGATCGCCTGATACATCTCGTCGGTCATTGCATTCAGCTTCTCGGGTCGCCGCAGCCGGATCGACGCGATGTGCCCATCAACCTCGTAGTCAATCTCTTCCACGATTGCCCTCCTCGCGCCCGGCAGCGAAGACCATCCCGGCCTGCGATTGACAAGATAGGCAATCGGAGTGGCGGACGATCGTCGGGCGAGCCTATACTCGACTGCGAGCAATTGGCGGGAAGGGCAGACCGATGCAGGTTCGAGAACTCGGGCACGCGGTGATCAAGGTTCGCAACCGCGAGCGTTCGGAGCGGTTCTACGGCGACATTTTGGGGATGCAGCTCGCCGCTCGGCACGAGCAGATGCCGATGACCTTCTACACGCTGGGCAATCACCACGACCTCGCGCTGCTGGAAGTGGGCGAGGACGGTCCCGAAACCGCCGACCCCAAGGCGCCCGGCCTGTATCACCTGGCCTTCTGCATTGGCGACACACTGGACGAGCTGCGGCAGGCGCGGGACGAGCTGGAAGCGGCCGGCGTCAAGGTGCACGCGGCCATCGACCACGTCGTCTCGCAGTCGCTCTACCTCAACGATCCCGACGGCAACGGCGTCGAGCTGTACGTCGACGGCTCCGATATCTGGAAGTCCGACCCGCAACAGGTCGCCCAGGGCGCGCCGATGGAGCTGTGAGTTTCGGTGCAGGTCGGCGCGGCCCCTGAGGAGCGCGCAGCGCTGCTCGCCGAGGCGCGGCGGATCGCGCCTGCCATCCGCGCGGCCGCTGACGAGATCGAAGCGGCGCGTCAACTGCCTGAACACGTGGTCGCCCTGCTCAAGAGCGCGGGTGCGTTTCGGCTGATCCAGCCGCGCTGGCTCGGCGGACACGACGCCGATCCGGTCACGCAGATCCTGTTCATCGAGGAGATCGCCAGAGCCGACGCCTCAACGGCCTGGTGCGTGATGATCGGCTGCGACGGCGGATTCGTGAGCCGCGAGCTGGATCCGCAGGTCTCACGAGAGATGTACGCCGACATCGACGCCGCGACCTGCGGCGCGGCGTTTCCGCCGGGCACGGCGACGCGCGTCGCCGGCGGGTACGTCGCCAGCGGCCGTTGGCCGTATCTGAGCGGCATCACTCATGCTCAGTGGGTGCAAGTCCTGTGCCGCCTGCAGGACGACGACCGCGAACCGAGCGGCAGCCCGCGCTTCGTCCGCCTGGTCGCCCGCCGCGACGAGGTCAACGTGCTCGACACCTGGCAGACCGGCGGGATGCGCGGCAGCGGCAGCCACGATGTCGAGCTGCGCGAGCGGTTCATCCCGGACGAGCGCAGCATCCCGCCGCGCCCATCGACGATCTCAGCGCCGGATGACCCCTTGCGGCATCCCGTCTGGCTGCTGCCCAAGCATCTCGGCGTGCCGCTCGGGCTGGTTGCGGCGGCGCATGCGGAAGTGCTGGCGACGGCGCGCGAGCGCACCGCCGTGCGCGGACCGCTGCGCGACGACGCCCTGACCCAGTCCACGCTGGGCGAAACCGCAGCGCGGATTGCGGCCTGCCGCGCCTATGCCCTCTCGGCCACGGACGCAGCCTGGCGAGAGGTTTGCGAGCGCGGCGATATCGGCGACGCGAACCGCGCCAACCTGCGGCTGGCGATCACGTTCGTGCATCAGGAATGCCTGAAGGTCGTGTCGAATCTCTACGCGGTATCCGGCTCGACGGCGCTGTACACGGAGCGGTCGAGCCTCGACCGACGCCTGCGCGACATGCACGCGATGAACCAGCACGTGGCGCTGGGCGCATCCAACTACGCAGCCGCGGCTCGGTTGCTGCTGAGTCAGAAACCCGACGCGCCGTTCTGGTAACCGCCGCGCGGATGACGCGGATTATGGCGCCACTGCCTGCGCCGCAGGGCGTGCTACTCTGCCCGGCAACACGATTCGTCCAGGTGCCCGTCCCGGGAGAATAGGGAAGGCGGTGAAAATCCGCCGCGGTAGCGCCACTGTGAGCGGGGCTCGAACGAGCAGAACGGGAAGCTGACGTCCACTGTCGATCGAGCGTCGACGGGAAGGACCCGGCACGGTTCCCACCCGCGAGCCAGGAGACCTGCCTGGACGATGAGGCGATGACTCTCCGCTTCAGAGAGGCGCCTCGATCTCCGGGCTCGCGCCGGTTCGATCGATTTGCCAGTCTCCAGCGGAGCAGCTGGAGGTTGGCGGTTTGGCCGTTGCGAGCCTGGCCCGATGGACTCGTCTGAGCCGACTGAACGGACGGGGCCGGTTGCGCGGCTATCGGCGGATGAGCGTCGGCGCGCGCCTGAGCATCGGCGGCGCAGCACTGCTCGGGCTGCTGCTGCTCGTCTCGCTCGTCTCGCTCAGCCTCGGACCGGTTGATATTCCGGTCAGCCATATCGCCTGGATCATCCTCTCTCCGTTGGGCGTCGATGTGCCCGAGTTCGGCCGCACGGAGCAGCTCGTAATCGACCAGATCCGCTTGCCGCGCATCGTGGTCGGCGCATCGGTCGGCATCGCGCTGGGCGTCGCCGGCGCGACCATGCAGGGCCTGTTCCGCAATCCGATGGCCGACCCGGGCATCATCGGCGTATCGGCGGGCGGCGCGCTGGGCGCGGTCATCGCGATCGCGACCGGGGCGGCGGCGCTGTTCCTGCTCGCCCTGCCGATCTTCGCGTTTGCCGGCGCGATCGCGGCGGCGCTGTTGGTCTACGCGATCGCCGCGCTGGGCGGCCGCCTCTCGATGTCCACGCTGCTGCTCGGCGGCGTCGCGGTCAACGCCTTCCTGGGCGCGGTCATCTCGGCGATCATCCTCTTCCTGCCCGACAACGCGGCGCTGCGCGAGGTTCTGTTCTGGCTCGCGGGCGGGCTCGACTCCCGTTCCTGGGAGCACGTGCTGATCGCGACGCCGCTGATCCTGACCAGCGCGGTCGTGCTGGCGCTGCTCGCCCGCGATCTCAATCTGTTGATGCTGGGCGACGACGAGGCGCGCTCGATGGGCGTGCGCGTCACCGCGACCCGCGTCCTGCTGCTGGCGACAGCGGCGCTGGCGACCGGCGCCGCCGTCGCCGTAAGCGGCACGATCGCCTTCGTCGGGCTGGTCGTACCGCACATCCTGCGCCTGGCGCTAGGGCCGGACAACCGCGTCCTGATTCCTCTATGCGCGCTGGGTGGAGCGGTCTTCGTGGTGTTCGTCGACACGATCGCGCGCAGCGTCATCTCACCGGCCGAATTCCGACTGGGCGTGCTGACCGCGTTCGTCGGCGCGCCCTTCTTCATCTTCCTGCTGATCAAAAACAGCCGACAGGTCTACTCGCTGTGATCGAGTAGTCAATCGAAAGGACGTTCCATTGCTCAATTCCCTCCGCCAGGTCGCCGTCGCCATACTGTTCGCGTTCGGGCTGCTCGCCGCAGCCTGTTCGGACGACGCGCAGCAGGAAGCCGACGCCGCTCACACGTTCGAGGGTGTGCGCGGCATCGTTGACCCAGCCAACAGCGGTTGGCCGCGCGAGGTCGAAGGGCTGAACGGGGTCATCAGCATCGACGCCAAGCCGCTGCGGATCATCACCGCCTCGATCGGCCACGACGAGATCACGCTGGTGCTGGCGCCGAGCGACCGATTGGTCGCGGTAGGTGAGATTTCGCAGAATCCCACCTATTCGAACGTCTCCGATCTGGTGCAGGACAAACCGATCATCTCGCGCGACCCGGAAACGATCATCGCCCAGTCGCCGGATGTCGTAGTCACCAGCCCGTTCTATCCGACCGAAGGCATCGACGCGCTGCAGCGGGCCGGCATTGCCGTCGTGCAGACCGAACTCGCCCAAGGTCCTGAATCGCGAATCAATGCAATCCTGCTGATGGGCTACATCTACGGCGAGGAGGTGCGGGCGCGGGAGTTCGCCGACGAGATTCAGGCGCGCTACGACGCGCTCGTGGAGATCACGGCGGCGCAGGCGGACAAGCCGCGCGTGCTGGCGCTGACTCAGTATTCGGACACGCTCTGGGTTGCCGGCTCGAATTCGACCGAGGGCGGCGTGATCGACGCGGCGGGCGGCGTCAACGCCGCCGCCGAAGCGGGGGTTGAAGGCAACCAGACCACCAGCCTCGAAGGGGTGATCGCGATGGCGCCCGACGTGATCATCATCCCGCAACCGATCGAATTCGGCGCGGCGGAGTTCCGTCAGAGTCTGTTCGACAATGAAGCGCTCGCTGAGGTGCCGGCGATTCGCTCCCAGTCCGTGCACGTGGTCGAGAGCAAACTCTTCACCACACTCTCCTTCTGGAACATCCGCGGCGCCGAGGAACTCGCGCGCATGCTCTGGCCGCACGACTTCGCGGACGAAGCCGATCCCGGCTTCAGTCTGGCTGAGTGAACAACGTGAGCCGGCTCAACGGTCGCAGCGGTCAGCCCGCACAGCCTGTGCAGTCTGTGCGACCTGCGCCCGCGCTCGAGACGCAGGCGCTCTCGTTCAGCGTCGAGGCGAAGCGGCTGCTCGACGACGTCTGGCTGCAGGCCGGGCGCGGACAGTTCGTCGGTCTGATTGGTCCCAACGGGGCCGGCAAATCGACGCTGCTGCGCGCCATCGCGCGTGTGCTCGACCACCAGGAAGGCGCGATCAGCGTGGACGGAACGAACCTGCGCTCGCTCGACGCCCGCGAAATCGCATCGACGTTGGCGCTGGTTCCGCAGATCGCCCCCTACACGCAGGGGTTCACGAGCTTCGAGCTCGTCCTCATGGGCCGCTATCCGCATCTGGGGCGCTTGCAGGTCGAGGGCGAGGCGGATAACCGCATTGCGTCGGAGGCGATGGATACCACTGAGACCGAGGAGTTCGCCGATCGCACGCTCGACACGCTGTCCGGCGGCGAGCGCCAGCGCGTGTTCCTCGCACGCGCCCTGGCGCAGCAGCCCCGCCTACTGCTGCTCGACGAGCCCACGTCGAACCTCGACATCCTGCATCAGCTCAAGATCCTCTCGCTGGTGCGCCGCCTCGTCGACGGCGGCATGACCGCGATCGCCGCGATCCACGATCTCAATCTCGCCGCCAGATACTGCGACCGCCTGGTCCTGCTCAAGCAGGGCAGGGTCGTCACCGAAGGCGAGCCGGCGGATGTGCTGCAGCCATCGCTGATCGCAGCAGCGTTCGGGGTGCGTTCGACCGTCTACCGCGAACCGGGCACAGGCGCGCTGGCGATCAGCCTGATCGGGGCGCTGGACGATCCGCTGGTGAAAGACGCATCGACTGAGGCGGAAAGGCGCGCGGTGAAGGAGACGCTCGACAGAGGAACCGAGTCGCCCCATGCCATTCAGGCCTGACGCGCCGCCGATGTACGCCTGAACAGCCCCGCTAGAATGTGATCCGGGTTGGGGTCTGGCGGGGTTCATGTTTCGATTCATGGCTTCGGCGACGCTCGCCGCCGGTCTCGTCCTGCTGTTCTTCGCCTGGTTCGACGTCTCCGCATCGGCGACGCGTGACGGCGCTGCCGAGCGGGGCGGGCAAGAAGCCGGTTCGCAGCAGATCGACCCGCACCCGACTGCGACCGATGCGAAGTCGTTGCGCATGGTCACCGCGCACTGGTCGGCGATCACCGACCAGCGACGCGACGTGCTCGACATCAGCCGCTCGGATGTGGTGCGCATCGTGCGCGGCATCACGAGCGACTGGTCCGAGCTGGGCGGATCGGCTGCGCCGATCGAGGTCTATCTGCCCAGGTCGCAGATGCGCGGCATCGCGCGGGCGTTGGGACTGTTCGAGCACGAATTATCGGTCGAGTTGCTGCCCGACGACGAGATCGTCGACCGAGTGGCGGCGACGCCGGGCGCGTTCGCGTTGGTCCAGCCGACGCAGCTGCGTCTGGGCGTGCTCGCGTTGACCGTGGATGGTCACGATCCCTACCGCGATCCGGGAGGCGAATCGCCCCTGCGCCTGACGCGCTGGTTTCCCGCGCCGAAGACGCTGGCTGAGCTTGGCAGGCTGATGGCCGCCCTGGGCGAGAGGCCCAGGCCCTTCGATCCGGTGGGCATGGCGCTCACTGGCGAGTTGATCCCCGTGCGTTGCGCGAACCACGTCCTCGCGCAGCTGGACGATTACGACGCCATGTTCGACGGCGTCAGAGAGACGCTGATCGCCGCAGACCTCACGGTCGCGCCGCTGGAGCATCCGCTGACGGCGAACCGCGAGCTGACACCGTGCGTCGAGACGGTGGTGTTCAGCGGCAGCCACCGCGTCGTGCCGGCGATGGCGAACGCGGGGATCGATGTGGTGCTGACGATCGGCAATCACATGATGGACTGCTGGGGCGGCTGCAACGGCGTCGCGGCGCTGTACGAGACGCTGGATCGGCTGCGTGGCGCGGGCATGGCCGCGGCGGGCGCGGGCGAGAGCCTTGAGACGGCGCGGACGCCGGCGGTCGTTCGGGTCGATACGAATGCTGGCGCGGTCAGCTTCGCCTTCCTCGGCTACGACATCATCGCGCCCTGGTACCACGCCGAAGCGGATCAGCCCGGCACGGCGCCACTCGACGCCGAATACCTGCAAGAGGACATCGAACAGGCCCGGCAAATCGCCGATCACGTGATCATCGGCGCGAACTGGGGTGTGGAGTACACAGCGCACCCGATCGCCTATCAGCGTGACATGGGCGGCATCGCAATGAGCGCAGGAGCGAGCCTGCTGATCGGCAATCACCCCCACTGGGTGCAGGCGGTCGAGCATTTCGACGACGCGCTGATCGCCTACTCGTTCGGCAACTTCGTCTTCGACCAGAACTGGTCGATCCAGACCACACAGGGGATGCTGATGGAGCTGGGCTTCACGAAGCAGCGGCTCATCGGCTACCGCATCCGCCCGGTCGAGATCCGGGCGCACAGCCCGCAGCTGCCCTGGCAATACCGCCCGGAGTTCGTCGATCCAGCGGGGAAGGGCCGCCTGATTCTGAACCAGATCTGGAATGCGCAGGATCGGCTGCCCCCGCGTCCGGATGCCTCTAGCATCGCGGTCGAGGAGCGCGACGCTGAGTGAATGGGGACGGCAATGCGCATCGAAGACGACAACGGTATCTCCGAGCTGCTGATCGGCGTGGAGACGCGACTCTGCGGCGGGTTCGGCTTCATCGAGGGTCCGATTTGGGTTGCCGCGGACCACGCGCTGGTGTTCAGCGACATCCCAGGCAATCGCCAGCACATCTGGCGGCCGGGAATGACGGAGGCTGAGGTGTATCGCGAGCCGTCGGGCTGGTCGAACGGGTTGACGCTCGACCCGGACGGCAACCTGCTCGCCTGCGAACATGGCGGGCGGCGCGTGTCGAGCGCGCCCTACGGCTCGCCCGGCAGCGAGCAAGCGCTCGCCAGCGCCTGGGACGGCAAATGGCTGAACAGCCCCAACGACCTCGTCGTCCACTCCTCGGGCGCGGTGTTCTTCACCGACCCGACCTACGGCATCGACAGCGGCCGCATACCGCGCTTCGGTCAGGAAGGACAGCAGCAAGAGCTTGATTCCCAGGGCGTCTACCGGATCGACCCCGACGGCGCGCTCAACCTGCTCGCGCCTGATGGCTTTTCGCAACCCAACGGGTTGGCGTTCAGCCCGGATGAATCGGCGCTCTACATCGGCGACTCACAAGAGCGGCTGATCTGGCGATACGCAGCCAATGCCGATTTGACGCTGGGCGAGCGAACCCTGTTTGTCGATCAGACCGGCGACACTCGGCGCGGCGCGCCCGACGGCATGAAGGTCGATATGGACGGCCGCCTCTGGGCGACCGGAGCAGGCGGCGTCTCGGTTTACTCGGCCGAGGGCGAGTACCTGGGGGTGTTCGAGATGAGCGAGCACGCCGCCAACCTGACCTTCGGCGGCGACGACTTCTCCACCCTGTTCATGACCGCAGGGACGAGCCTATTCTCGATTGAGACGACCGTCAGAGGGATTGCGCCTGGCTCTCGCTAGGTGGGCGATGGTCGCGACGATTGTGCAAGGCATGCGAGGGCGCAGGTGTCTGTAATGGCTCCAGACGAAATGGACTCTGGAAGCGCGCTGCTGCGAACGGCAGCCGTCGCTGCGGGAGAAGCGCGTGCGCTGCCGTTCGCGGTGTACCGCGATGAGGCGCTGTACAACCTTGAGATCGAGCGGTTGTTTCGCGGCGATTGGATCGCGGTCTGCGCGGACGCCGCGCTGGCAAACCCCGGCGATTACCTCGCCCTCGAGATCGGCGGCGAGCCGCTGGCGCTCGTCCGCGGAGCCGACGGGGAGCTGCGGGCGCTTTCCAACGTCTGCCGGCACCGCGGCACGATGCTGCTGGAACCGGACGCTCACTGCCTCGACAGAGCAACGATCGTTTGCCCGTATCACGCCTGGAGCTACAGCGACGCCGGAGTGTTTCGCGGCGCGCCGTACTCGAAAGGCGCGCAGATCGATCCGGAGGAGCACAGTCTGCCCGCGTTCAGAACGGAAGTCTGGATGGGCATCGTCTTCATCACGATTGACGACGACGCGCCGCCGCTGGGCGAGCGTCTGGCCGGCATCGCCCCCCACCTCGCCGAATTTGACATGGAGTCCTTTTCAGCCGCCGGGCCGATTCTGGAGCCGCAGACCTGGAACGCCAACTGGAAGCTGATCCTTGAGAACGGGATGGAGAGCTATCACCTGTTCAAGGTCCACGAGAACACGCTGGAGAAAACGACCCCGACGCGCGGCGCGTACTACATCGAAGGCTCGGCCGACTGGACGCTGACGGGCGGCGCGATCCTGCAGGGCGGCGGCGGGTTCGTCAGCAAGCTGCTCAACCGGCTGGCCGGCGGCGGTTGGGGCGGCGACCACTACACGCTCGTCTCCATCCCGCCCTCGTTCGTCGGCGTGGCGAACCGAGACTCGTGGGACTGGATCATCGTGCACCCGCTGAGCCCGACATCGACCCGCGTCTGGCAGGGCGGGTTGACGAAATCGCCGCTCGACGGGATCAGTCGATGGTTTGCGCAACGCTACGCGGATTCGTTTCTCGAAGAGGATCGGGCGATTTGCGAGCGAGCTCAGGCGGGCATGCCCGCCACCCGTTCAACGGGCGGCAGATTAGTGCCGATGGAGCGCGTCGTCGTCGACTTCCACAACTACCTCGCCTGGCGTCTGACGGGCCAACAACCGCCAGCACGGCATCGCGAAGCGCGCGCCTGAGCCGCGACCGCTACCGCGGCGCCCAATCCATCCAAGCTCAGCTGGAATCGTGCTGCCTCAACACCTGCTCGAACACCGCCAGCGTCTGCCTGGCAAACCGCCACATGTTTTCTTCCCGATCGTCGAGACCGGTCTCCAGCGTCTCGACGTATGTCGAAGGACCGGCGATGGCAATGCAGGTGTGACCCGAGGCGTCTCCGTAGACATTGCCTCCAGGGCCCGCCGCCCCGGTTTCTCCGATCCCCCAGGTCGCGCCGAGGCGTTGACGGATCGTCTTGGCGATCAGCGCGGCGTAGGGCTCGCTGCTGGAGCGGACGCCGGGATGATTTCCCAGTTCGATCTCGAGGAAAGTGGAGCGGGCGGCGCCGGTGTAGGTCACCGCTGCGCCGGCGTAGTAGCGCGACGCACCGGGGATCGAGAGCAGCGCCGCCGACACCAGACCGCCTGCCGTGGTCTCGCAGACCGCAACCGTCTCGCCGCGCGCCCGCAGCAGTTCGGCAATCGCCTCGGCCATCGGTTGCAATGGTTCCATGCCGTCCCTCCGCCAATGCAGGTTGGGTCACTCATCGACGGTTTTAGACCGCGGCCACGGTTTGAGTTTGGCCAGGGCCTGCGCGACTGGTGAGAGTTGGCGCTTGTTCGGCATCATGCGCGGATCGGGCTGCCCGAATTGGGCGCCGACGGCATAGGTCATGAAGCTGGCGTTGATGTGCGTCGTGAAACCCTGGCCGTCCTGCATGTTGTTGATTGAATGTTTGAGCTGGCGCAGCGCCATCGGCGGACGCTCGGCGACCTCGTTGGCGTACTCGAGCGTTTTGCGTTCCAGCACATTGGCGGGGAAGACCTGATTGACGAAGCCGAGTTCCATGGCCTCGCGGGCGGGGATGAAGCGGTTCTGAAACAGGATCTCCTTGGCCTTGCGCACGCCGACGTCCCAGGGCGCGGAAAAGTACTGCGTGTGCGAAGGGAGAAAGAGCGCGTCGTCGGAGGCGAAGATTAAGTCCATCGACGCCGCCACCATCCAGCCGCCGAAGATGCACTTGCCGTGCACCATGGCGATCGTCGGTTTGGGGATGTTGCGCCAGCGCAGGGTATTCGTAATCCGCGTGTCCCGCTGGCGGTCGTAGACGCCGACGAGATCCTCGTCCCAGCCGCGAATCTCGCGGTCGGCGAGTTCAGGCGGCGAGCCCAGGTCGTGTCCGGCTGAGAAATCGGGGCCGTTGCCCGAGAGCACGATCACCAGCACGGCCGGATCGTCAACCGCCTCCTGAAACGCGGCGTCGATCTCCTCCAGCAGCAGGCGGGATTGCGCGTTGCGGTACTCGGGCCGATTCATGGTCACGCGGGCTACCGGCCCCGGCTCATAGATCACCTCGTGGTACGTCACGGTCACCTCCACACGGATTGGATGGATGTTGTGGACGAGGCTAGCAGCGGCCGCTCAGGCGAACGCCTCAGCCAGCAGCCTCGGCGCGCGCTGCCGGGCGTCCGTCGGCTACACGCTACCCTCTGCGCCAAGCATCAGGTTTCGCCGCGCAAGCAGGCTGCGAGGTGCGCGGATGGCATTCGAGTATCACGGCATCGACCTTCCGATTCGGCCCAAGACCATATCCGCCCACCGCATGAGCTGGGACACGATCGCCCGCGCCGGCCGCTGGTGGAATGGCGCGGAGCGGGTCGCCATCGCGCGCGGCGGGCGGGCGGCGAGAGACTATGAACCGGTCGGCGGCGATCCGCTGCCCGAAGCGGCCGTCCATGCGATCCAGAAGCTGGTCGTCGACAACGCCAACCTCGACCGCGGCTGGTACGACGAGACGATCAGCGCAGCGGGTATGTCGGAGGAGCGCTACGTCGAGTTGGTGGCGGTGATCGTCCATGCGCTGTCGATCGACGAGTTTCACCGCGCGCTGGGGCTTGTGCTGGAACCGCTGCCGGAGCCGATCGCGGGCGAGCCGAGCCGGGACCGCCCGGCCGCAGCGGCGCGGCGCGGATCATGGCCCGCCGTCGTGCCGCGCTCCGCGCTGCCGGACGGCGACGCCGAGTTGTACGGCCCGCGCGAATGGGGCGCGAATGTCATTTCGGCGCTCTCGCTAATCCCCGAGCACGTGCGCTGGCTGCACGACCTGAGCGAGGGCCACTATCTGTCCTTCCGCGAGATGGGCATGCCCGACCCATTGCGATCGCTGTCGCGGTCGCAGATCGAGTTGATCGCGGCGCGCGTCTCGGTGCTCAACGAGTGCTTCTATTGAACGACATCCCACGTGATGATGCTCCGTGCGAGCAGCGATCGGGATGATGCAGTCGACAACCTCAACATCGGCGCGGCGGTCGATATCGACCTCGACAGCGGCGTCCCGCAGGGGGCGCTGCTGAGCGCCTTCGCCGACGCCGCCGTGGGGCGAACGGCGGCGCTGCCGGATCGCCGATGAACTGGGCGCGCAACCGCTGGTCGACACCGCCGGCGTGGTCGCCAACTTCCAGCGCATGGTTAGAATCGCCGATGGCTGCGGCATCCCGCTGGACGATTTCACCCAGCGCGCCAGCGAGGAATGGCGGGGCGGTCTCGGTCTCCACGAGTTCCGCAGCAGCGGCAACACGTTTACAGCGGAGTGATTCCGGGCATGAGGATGTCGGTTTCGACGACGTGCGCCAGCAGCGGCGAGGCCGGAACATACTCGACGCGATCAGTGCCGGCGATCGCGTGCTCGCGCAGGCGCTCGCGCATCGTCAGCACCAGATCGCGGGCGAGTGCCGCCGCCAACGCCGGAGCCGCCCGGCTTGCACGCCGACCATCGCGGTGGTCAAAGTCTCGAATAGCTGATTGGCCTGCACCTCGGTGGGTGAGTAGGCCAGCAGGTGCGGCAAATCGCGCACCGCGGCGCTGAAGCTCGGATACCCGCTGTTGGCGACGGCCTCGCGGATCGCCGCCCGCTCCTCGGCGTTCACTTTGCAGGTCAACCGCTCGCGCTTCACACCGGACATAATCTCCGTCCCTCCATAGGCAGTGTACGCCTCTTCGGCTAGCCTCACCAGTGGCCGGCGGCCTCGTCCTGATCAGCACGATAGACCGGCTGCGAGGCCGGCGGCCACTCGCGCACCTAGGTGCGCTATACGCGCGTGCACACATTCGCCAGCGCTCGACCGGGCGGAGAAAGGCAGACCCTGATGGCCCTCAGGGGAATCTCGCTCCAACGCGTGGTGTATCCGCGCGACGACAAACGCCAATTCCTGAACGCTCCCTGGGGCGGGTGGAATGGGCGGCTATGGATGCTGCTCGCCCCCACTTTGTATGCTTTTGGAGCGTCAATGGCGAGAGTAGACGGGCAACTTGGTCCGGGTCTATTGCTAACGCTCCCCGTGGCGCTCTGCTTCTTCTTTTTTATGCGCAAGCCGCCCAGCTTGATGACACCTGTGGCCTTGGCCGGGATCATCCTTACTCTTATATTCCTCGGCGGCAACTACTTGCCGCCGGCAGTTGCCGGTGAACCATCAGCAACCCACACTGAGAAAGATCATCTGGTAGCGCCCGGAGATAGATGGGTAGAGGATCTTGTCGTGGGAGGCATCACCGTATCCTGTAGTGCCGCTTCGCTTGCTAAGGGTGCCAATCAACTTGCCAATTTCGCTTGTGCAACTAGCAGCGGTCTTTACGGAGGATATAAAGCGATCAAGTCGTACTCGGATCATCAACATATCTTGAAGCATCGGCGAGCCGAGGGTGGTATAACGTGTGAATGGGAAATCGTCAAAATTATGAAGCGGACTATCAAACCGGCCAGGACTGAGCACGGCCGGTTTACGGCAATTAACGTTTGGGACCCGGTGTGGGTCAACGTGAAGGTGTGCACCAATTGGGGAAACCGTAGAGCTGCCCAGATCGCCAACTCTAGAGTCTGTGCCTCGAATCCAAATGCGCCCGTTCCCACCGCGACCGCTCCGCCTGATGCTGCGGCGGCACCGGCTCCGGCTGGCGAGGCACCGGTCCCGGCGGCCGCTGTGGCTCCTACCTGTGGGACGATTCCGGTCTTTTACTTCACACCGTCGGCTCCCGCGCCGGCTCCGGCACCGGCCCCAGTGACGCCCGCGCCCACGCCCGCTCCGGCTCCACCGCCGACGCCCACGCCCACGGCTCCGACAAACGTGCGGGCGACTGTCAGCGGGACTACGGTAACACTGACGTGGACTGCGCCCTCAAACGCAGCCGCGGCCAAGATCACCAAGTATGAGTACGAACCCTCGAACAGGCCTGCGGAGCCGCCCAGTAAGATCAAAAGGTCGTACTGGTATACCCTCCCCGGCGCAACCGGCTCCTCGACGAGCGCGACATTGGTGAACCAGAGGGCGGGTGCGAATAGCTACAAGATACGCGCGGTGGGGCGTCACCCACAAGAGGTACAGAGTCCGCGGCGTCAAACTCGGTGACCATCAGTTTGGCCAAGGCTGCGGCTCCAACTGGCCTGTATCTGAGCATCAGCGGGAATCAGGTAACGCTGAATTGGACTGCGCCCTCAAATGCGGCCGCGGCGGCGATCACCAAGTATCAGTACCGGCGGGCGACGAGCGAAGAAAAGTCCGAGTGGATTGATCTCCCCGGCACAACCGGTTCCTCGACGAGCGTGACATTGGCGGAGCGGGAAGCGGGTACATACAAGTACATGATACGAGCGGTGGGCGGAACCGGCGGCGGTGCAAAGTCGGCGTGGTCAATCTGGGTGAATGTGAGTGGCGGCCCGCCGCTGCCGCCGCCACCGACGCAGGTGGGCAAAAGCGGGCAATGATCTAAGTTGATCTGTTCGCAGGCGGCGCAGCAGGCGCTCAACTGGCGCTGACGCCGCCCTCGCCGCCGGTGGACGATTCGCCCCTGCGCGGCTGATACGGCGACGACAGGAAGCGGTGATCGTCGGCCTCGGCGTCGTCGAGCGGGTCGAGGCCGATCCCGGCCCGCACCTCGTTGACGCTGATGATCCGCCGATCCCGTAGCTCGGCGAGGGCGGCGATTGCCTCCGGCAGGCCGAACGCGGTGATCGGCTCGGCGCTCACCCGCACGCGATGCTGGGAGCGCCCGGAGATCAGCGCGGCGAGGCCGGACTCCAGCAGGGCGGCCACCATCGGCTCCGGCCCTCGACCGCCTCGGCCAGTTGCCGTGCGAGCGCCTCAGCGTGCGCGTACTCGCGGATCGAATCGTCCTCACCGGCGTGGCAGGTACGTATGGCGTGAGCCGTGGATCGTAGGTGATCGCGAGCGCCGAGACTGCACTGTACTGCACGATGTTCGGCGATTGTCGATCTCGAGATTCCCAGCAAAGCTGGGAATGACGGCAGTGGGGCGTTACCCGATCGTCCGCAGGAGGCGCGCGATCTCGATGGCGGCCTGGGCCGCTTCTTCGCCCTTGTGACCGGCCGAGCCGCCTGCGCGGGCCATGGCGAGGGCGACCGTTTGCGTAGCCAGGACTTCGAAGATCACCGGCACGCCCGTATCCAGACTGACGCGCGCGATCCCCTGCATGGCACCGTCGACGACCAGGCGGTAGTGGTCGGTCTCACCCTCGATCACCGCGCCGAGGCAGATGACGGCGTCGAAGCGTCCGATCTGCGCGCACTTCCAGGCGGCGATCGGAATCTCGAAGGCGCCCGGCACCCAGTAGATATCGATCTCGCCGCTGTCAGCGCCGTTCGCTTCCAGATGGTCGATACATCCGTCCAGCAGCTTGCTGGTGACGAAATCGTTGAAACGGCTGACGACGACGGCGAACCGCAACCCGCGAGCCGGGCCGTGTTCCGGATCGGGATTGGCGGCGCCGTCGTGAATTCTCGGCATCGGTCGCTCGCCGGCTGACTAGCCGATCGCCGAGCGGCGGGTCGGCGGGTGGTCATCCTCGGGAGATTCGCCCGCTTCGAGCGCGTCGGAATCGAACAGGTGCCCCAGCTTCTCCTGCTTGACGGAGAGGTAGCGCACGTTGTGCGGATTGGCGGGAGCGACCACCGGGACGCGCTCGACGACTTCGAGGCCGTAGCCGGCGAGCCCGTGCCGCTTGGCCGGGTTGTTGGTCATCAGGCGGATGCGCTGCACGCCGAGGTCGCGCAGGATTTGCATGCCGATGCCGTAATCGCGGCGGTCGGCGGCGAAGCCCAGCGCGAGGTTGGCCTCGACGGTGTCCATGCCCTGATCCTGCAGGGCGTAGGCGGCGATCTTGTTGTGCAGGCCGATGCCGCGGCCCTCCTGCGCCATATAGACGATGACGCCGCGCCGCTCTTCGGCGACCCGGCGCATGGCGAGTTCGAGTTGCTCGCCGCAGTCACAGCGCTGCGAGGCGAACACGTCGCCGGTCAAACATTGCGAGTGCACTCGGACCAGGATCGGCTCGCGGCCGTCGACGTGGCCCATGACCAGCGCCACGTGCTCCTCGGCGTGATTCTTGGTGCGGTAGCCGATCAGCCGCCAGGTGCCGAGCGGGGTCGGCAGCTTGGCCTCGGAGACGCGCTCGACCAGCTGTTCCGTGCGCAGCCGGTACTGGATGATTTGCTCGACCGAGACAATCTTGAGCTGGTGTCGGCGGGAAAAGCGGATCAGATCGGGCAGCCGCGCCATCTCGCCGTTGCGTTTCATGATCTCGCAGATCACGGCGCCGGGCTGCAAACCGGCCAGACGGCAGAGGTCGACGGACGCCTCGGTTTGGCCGGCGCGGACGAGCGTGCCGCCGTCGCGCGCGCGCAGCGGGAACATGTGCCCCGGCGAGACGAGATCATCGGCCGTTGCGTGCGGGTCCATCAACACCTGCACGGTTCGTGCCCGATCCGGGGCCGAGATTCCGGTCGTCACACCCGATCGCGCCTCGACCGAGACGGTGAACGCCGTTCCCAGCGGGGCGGTGTTGGAGCCCTGATCGACCATCAACCGCAAGCCGAGCCGGTCGAGGCTCTTGCCGTCCATCGCCACGCAGATCAACCCGCGGCCGTGGGTAGCCATGAAATTGATCGACTCCGCGGTCGCGAACTGCGCCGGGATCGCCAGATCGCCCTCGTTCTCGCGGTCTTCGTCGTCGGTGATGATCAGCGGTTCGCCGTTGGCGAACGCCTGGATCGCGTCCTCGACGGAACAGAACGGAGACGCGCGGCGGCGATCTCCTCTGCGCCGCGCGCGACGCGGCTTCTCTGCCGGCTCGGGCGCACCGGCAGCCTCCGCAGGCTGGTTCGGCTCGGTCATTGGGCACCGCTTTCGTGCGGCCCGCGAGCGGCGAGCCGCTCGTCGAGGAGTTGGTCGATCTTCATTTCCAACAGTTCGTCGACGTAGCGCGCGAGGATGTCGGTTTCCAGGTTGACCGCGTCGCCCGGCTTGCGATCCAGAAGATTGGTGTGCTGCTGAGTGTACTGAACCAGCGAGACGGCAAAGCCGTCCGCGTCCTTGTCGATGATCGTGAGCGAGACGCCGTCGATGCAGATTGGCCCCTTGACGATCATGCGGCGGAGCAGGTCGGCGGGCGCGTCGTAGGCAACCACGAGCGCCTCCGCCTCCGGGCGGCTGCCGCGAAACGCGCCGCGCCCCTCGACCACGCCGCGCACGATGTGCCCCGAGAGCCGGTCCAGCGGACGCACCGAGCGTTCAAGATTGACCCGATCACCAACCTGAAGCTCGCCCAGATTGGAGCGTCGATAGGTTTCCGGCATCAGGTTGGCGAGAAACTCGGCGCGCTCGATCTGCGTAACGGTGAGATCGACACCGTTGATCGCGATGCTGTCGCCGAGCTGGGCGTCCTCGAGAATCTTCGGCGCGGCGATCCGCAACAGACCGGGCCCGGCCTCGGTGATTTCGCCGACCTCTTCGATGATTCCGGTGAACATCCCGGACACCTTCCGCTGTCGTCGCGCGCGTCACTCACGCCAATGGTATCCGCCGCCTGGTGATCGGCGTAATGGGGCGAACGCACCGCGCGCAGCCTGCCCGGCGATGAGGCGTCACAGGCGCTTGATCAGCAGGTCGCCCAGCTGCGGATCACGCCGATAGTAGCGATAGCCCGCGGACTCATACGCCTCGCTGCTCAGAGCGGGCGCCTGGCTGCGCGGGCAAATGAGCCATTCCGCATCGCGACCCGCGGCCGACGCCTCGCACGCCTCCCGCAGCCGCGCGGCGACGGGCTGCGGCGCGTCGGCGCGGACGGCCAGGCAGCGGATCGCGACGCGGATCTGCGATTGGTCGAGGACCTCGATCGCGGCGACGCCCAGCAGCTCTTCGCCATCTTCGCGCTCGTCGTCAGCGCCGTCGAGCGATGAAGCGATCACAGCAAGCCAGACGACGGCCTCGCCGGCCATCGACTGGGCGAGCAATTCGCGGCAGGATGGCGCATCCGCGACGCCCCGGGCGGCCAACAGCGCATCAACGGCATCGGCGTCGGCCGGGCCCGCCGGCCGAATGCGGACCTGCTGCTCGAGCTCGGGATGAATCGGATAGCCGCTGACCAGCAGATCGTTGCCAAGCCGTTCGACCGTCATGCTGCTGAGCCGCAGCGCGTCGCGCATGCGCTCAGCGCCCCGCCCGCGCACTGCGGTCTGCGCGTCGCCGCCGATGATCATCGGTGCGACCACGGCGGTGACCTTGTTGATCAGGCGTTGATCGAAGAATGAGCCGAGCACCTCGCCACCGCCCTCGACCAGAAGGTTGACGACGCCGCGCTCGCCGCCCAGGTGATCGAGCACCGCGGGCAGCGAGACGCGCTGCTGTCGGTGCGGATCGGCGGGTAGCGGGACGACGTCGACACCGCGCGCCGCCAGCGCCGCGCGCCACTTGGCTGAAGCGGCGTGGGTGGTCGCGATCAGGGTCGGCGACGAATCGACGTCATCCAGGACGCGGCGATCGAGAGACGTGCGGCCGCGGCTGTCAAGCACGACCCGCAGGGGTTGCGGCGGCGTTCCGGGCCACTCGTCGGGGCGGGCGGTGAGCTGAGGATTGTCGACCAGAATCGTCTCGACGCCGACGAGGATCGCATCGAACAGCGGTCGGTTGCGGTGCGCCCAGCGCCGCGTCCGGGCTGCGGAAATCCAGCGAGAGTCGCCGCTCGACGCGGCGATGCGGCCGTCGAGCGAGGCGGCGAACTTGGCGGTGACGAAGGGGCGTCCGCTGCGGCGGTGATGCGCGTACGCCTCGTAGTGCGCCGCGCCCTCGGCGGCGCCGTCGCCCAGACTCACCTCGACCCCAGCCGCGCGCAGCTGCTCCAACCCGCGGCCCGCCACGCGCGGGTCCGGGTCGCCCGTGGCGACGACCACGCGGGCGACCCCGGCCTCGATGATCGCCGCCGCGCACGGCGGCGTGCGTCCGAAATGCGCGCAGGGTTCGAGCGTCACATACATCGTCGCGCCGCGCGCCCGCGCGCACGCCTGACGCAGCGCCATCACCTCGGCGTGCGCGCCGGGCGCGTCGGCACGGGACGCGGGATCGAGGCTGCCCGGCGGTTGCGTGGCGCCCTCGCCGACGATGCGCGATCCGACGACGATGACCGCGCCCACGGCGGGGTTCGGGCTGGTGTTGCCGCGCACACTTCGCGCGAGATCGAACGCGCGCGACATCAGGCGCGAGGCGCTTGCCGGAAGATCGCTCATGTCTGACGACGGCGATCCATCACGGTCAGACACAGCCAGGCCAGCGTGGCCGCGACGGCGATGGTCGCCAGCGCGATCTGCAGCGGCTGCTCCCAGGACGGGTCAGCGGCCAGGCGCACGCTGGTTGTGCGCGGGCGCTGCTCGAGCGGCCAGTCCGATTCCGTATGGCGGACGGAGGTTGCGACCGTCCGCGTCTCGATCTGCGTCTCTTGCTCAACGCGGGGCGCGGCATCAGCTGCTGCTGAATCGTCCGAGTGCTCAACGGAGACCTGCGCGGCCGGGCGCTCATCCATCGACTCGTCAGCGGATGAATCGGTGCTGGACGCGAGCGCCGAAGAGCTGACGTCAGCGGTTTGCTGTTCCGGTTGGGCGACCACGTCGGCCGCGTCCACATCTTCATCGTCCGATGCCGCGCTTTGACCGCGCGCGTTGATCCCGCGGCGCGCAGGATCGGCGGCGGCCTGATCGAACGCCTGCTGCTGGTACGCCTGATGCTGCCATTCCTGCTCCGCCCGCATCGCTTCCTGCTCCAGCGGTTCCGCCCACGCACTCGCGTTCTGTTGCGCCGCTTCCATATCTGCCTGTTCAGCCTGTTCGGCTGCTTCAATCGACACCACCGTGACAGGGGGCGGGGCGGAGGCGGCCATTCCCTGCTGAACCTGCTGCTGGACCTGTTCCGTCACGATCTCGACGGTCGGGACCGAGGTTGGGGTATCGTCGGCGAACCCTTGCGAGAACGACACCGACGGCTGATCGATGACGTCGAACACCAGCACGGCGCTAAATGTGGCGATGCCGACTGCGGCGGTCGCCATCGAAACGCGCAAGGCGCGCTCGATGGGACTGGGGCGGAGCTGGGTCGGTATGGGGCCCTCGAGCATCTCCACGCTGAGCTGGAACGGTGCCCGCGACGTGCTGGCGGCGAAGCCGCGCAGCGCCGAGCGCATCCGGCGCAGGTCGTCGAGATAGGCTCGCGCCTCCTCCGACTCGGCCAATCGCGCCTCGACCCGCTCGCGCTCGCGCGGCGTCAGTTCGTCGTCGAGATAGGCGGATACATCCTCTTGCCAGCCGCGGCGCCCGAACAGTTGCGAAAGCGACAGACGCAACATGATCTCAACCCGGTTCCTACATCCCGACCGCAGTCGGGAGGGAGCGTTTCGCTCCAGCCTCATCTACAAGCTTAAACGCGCTTCAGGCGCGAGTGGTTCCGTTCCACTTGCCCCGGGCGCTGCCAGTCGCTGGGACGCGGCGCGGCGATCCGCGCCGATCCGGCGCTGCCGCTTTCTTATGGAGGATGCCGCTGCAGATAGTCGCGCATCGCCGCGCGGCCGCGGCTGATCCGCGACTTCACTGTACCCATCGACCAACCGGTCGCGTCGGCGATCTCGCGGTATTCCATATCCATCACGTCGCGGTAGAAGACGGCGCGACGCTGATCGGCGGGGATGGAGTCGAGCGCCGCGCGGAGCGCAGAGCTCAGTTCCAGGTTGAGCATGTGTTCGTCGGGCGAAGGATCCGCGGCTTCGGGCGCGAACTGGTCGCCGAGCAGGTCGGTCAGCCGATCCAGCGAGGTCGACGGGCGCCGCTGCCGTTGTCGGAGGTGGTCGAAGCAGGTACGGCGGGCGATCACGCCTAACCAGGCGGGAAATTTGCCCTGCCGCTTGTAGGTGCTGAGCCGATCCCAGGCCTTGATGAAGGCCTCCTGCATCAGATCGTCAGCATCGGCGACGCCAACGATGCCGCGGCAGGTGGCGCGCACGCGGCTCTGATGGCGCAGGACGAGGATGTTGAACGCATCGAGGCGTCCGTCGAGCGAGATCACCACGAGCGCGTCGTCGTCGAGGCTCGCCAACTCTCCATGACCGCCGAAATCGCCCACGTGATCGCTCCGCGCCCGCTGCCGCCGACCGCGCCAGGCAAGGGTATCAATCCAGCGCCGGTTCCCCGCGCGCCGGTTCAGCGGCGCCAAGCAGCACCGCTTGTGAGGCACCGTGTGGGACACTGCGCCCATGCCGATCGTCGATCCGCGACCGTTGGTCGAGCGCGCCCAGGCGCAGCGGCGCGCGATTGTCGGCGCGAATGTATCGACCGCGCAGATGGCGCGCGGCGTGATCAGCGCCGCCCAGAGAACGCGGCGTCCCGTGCTGGTGCAGTTCAATCGCTCGGGGTTATCGCTGATCGGCGGAGCCGAGCTCGCCGCGGCGATCACGCGGCATTACGCGGCGGAGGTCGAGGCTGAGGTGGGTCTGCACCTCGATCACGCGGACACGCTGGACGAACTGACAACGGCGATCAACGCCGGTTTCGGCTCGCTGATGATCGATGGCTCGACATTGCCCTTGGATCAACATGTGACGCTGGCGCAATCCGCGCGCGGACTGGCGGCGTGGTCGCGCCTGCCGATCGAGGCGGAGCTGGGGCACGTCGCCGGCGACGAAGCGGGCGTCACCATTGGCGCGGCGAGCTGGACGGACGCGGGCGATGCGGCGAGATTCGTCGAGGCGACCGGCATCGACTGGCTCGCCGTATCGGTGGGCAACACGCACGGCGGCCCCGCGCACGGCGGGCTCCAGGTCGATCGGCTGCGCTCGATTCGCGACGCAGTCTCGATTCCGCTCGTGCTGCACGGCGCAAGCGGCCTGACGGACGCCGAGCTTGAAGTGGCTGTCGGGCTGGGCGTGGCGAAGGTCAACGTCGGTACCGCGCTCCACCAGGCGGCGGCGGACGGGTTGGCGCGATCGCTGACCGAACGACCGAGCGATCTACGGTCGGCGCTGCGGGAATCGGAACGCGCAGTCGAGGCCGCCGCCGCGCAGTTGTTAACAGCGCCCTGGGCGATGAGCGGCTGATCGAAACCCAACCGATCGCTTCGTTACCCTCGCTCAGAGCGTTGGCATCGGATCGGAGGCGGCGCGTGCTGGACGCATATCGAATCCTCGACCTGACCGACGACCGCGGACTGATCGCCGGCATGATCCTGGCCGATCTGGGCGCGGATGTGATCGCGATCGAGCCGCCCGAGGGCAACCCGGCGCGCCGCCGCGGCCCGTTCGAGGCCGGCAGCGGCGCGGGAGACATCGAAGCCTCGCTGATCTGGCAATCCTACGCGCGCGGCAAACGCTCGGTGACGCTGGATCTGGCATCCGAGGCGGGGCGGGCGCAGCTGATCGATCTCGTCCGCAGCGCCGATGTCGTGATTGAGTCGGCTGATGTCGGCGAGATGGACGCGCTGGGAATCGGCTGCGAGGCGTTGTCCGCGATCAATCCCGGCCTGATTTACACCGCGATCACGCCGTTCGGCTCAACCGGCCCCAAGGCCGGCTGGGCTGCCACCGATCTGACAGTGGCGGCGGCAGCCGGGCCGATGATCCAGAGCGGCGACCGCGATCGGCCGCCGCTGCGGGTCAGTCTGCCCCAGACCGGGCTGCACGCCGGCGCGGAGGCGGCGGTGGGCATCCTGACGGCGCTGCGCGAGCGCAAACGCTCGGGGCTGGGGCAGTTCATCGATGTCTCGGCTCAGGCCGCCTACGCGCAGGCGACGCAGTCGGGCATCCTCGCCGCCGCCAACCAGGCCGGACAGTTCACGCGCTCGGCGGTGGGCGCCGCGCTCGGCCCGCTCGAGATCCGACTCTTCTGGCCCTGCAAGGACGGCCACGTCGCGATCACCTATCTGTTCGGCGCGGCGATCGGTCCGTTTACCGATCGGCTGATGCAATACGCGCTCGAGGAGGGCTACTGCGACCAGGAAACGCGCGACAAGGATTGGCTCAACTACACCAACCTGATCCTCTCGGGGCAGGAGCCGCTGAGCGAGTACATGCGCTGCTGCGATGTCGTCGGCGCGCTCTGCGCCGACAAGACCAAAGCGGAATTGTTCCAGGCGGCGCAGGAGCGCCGGCTGCTGCTGGTTCCCGTGTCGACCATGGACGACCTGGACGAAAACAATCATCTGGCCGCGCGCTCGTACTGGCGAACCGTCGAACGCGACGGGCAAGCGTTGAAGTTCCCGGGGCCGTTCGCGCGTTTCTCCGAGACGCCGATCACATATCGCCGCGCCGCGCCGCTGCTGGGCGAACACACCGATGAGGTGCTCGGAGCAGGCGGTGCGGCGGACGACGCGAACCGCGCAGGGGAAGGCGCTCAGGAGCCGCCGAGCGCGCCGCCGCTCGCCGATCTCAGGGTGCTCGATCTGATGTGGGTCATGGCCGGCCCGGCGGGCACGCGGACGCTCGCCGATTGCGGCGCGAGCATCGTCCGCGTCGAGTCCAGCACGCGGATCGACACGGCGCGCACCCTGCAGCCGTTCATCCGCGACGACGCGACCCAGGCCGAAGGCTCGGCCATGTTTCACAACATGAACGCCGGCAAGCGGATGATCACGATCGATCCATCCAATCCGCAGGGCCGCGAGCTGATCCTCGATCTGGTTCGCTGGGCCGACGTGTTGACCGAGTCCTTCACACCGCGCGCGATGCGCGGTTGGGATCTGAGCTGGGAGACGCTGCGCGAGGTCAATCCGCGCCTGATCATGATGTCGTCGTGCCTGATGGGTCAGAGCGGCCCCTTGGCCGAGTTCGCCGGCTTCGGCAACCTCGCCGCGGCGTTCGCGGGCTTCACGCCGCTGTGCGGCTGGCGCGATCGCGCGCCGGCCGGACCTTTCGGCGCCTACACCGACTATGTCGCGCCGCGCTTCGCCTCGGCCGCGCTGCTCGCGGCGCTGGACGAGCGTGACCGCAGCGGCCGCGGGCAGTACATCGACGTCTCGCAACTGGAAGTCGCCATCCACTTCCTCACGCCGGCGTTTCTGCAATACCGGCTAACGGGCGAATCGTGGCGCGCCAACGGCAACGAGGATCCGCAGATGTCGCCGCACGGCGTCTATCCCTCCGCGGGCGACGACCGCTGGATCGCGGTTGCCTGCCGCGATGACGCGGACCGCGCGCGGCTGGCGGCGGTGCTCAACGGCGAGCCGCTGGAGGCATGGACAGCCGCGCGATCCGCCGAAGACGCGATGCACGCGCTCCAGGCCGCGGGCGTGCCCGCGCACGCCGTGCAGGACTCAGCCGCCTGCTTCGCCGATCCGCAGCTGCGGCACCGCAACCATTTCGTCGAGCTGACGCACCCGACGCACGGCGCGTCGGTCGTCGAGGGCGCTCGGATCGTGTTTGGCCGCACGCCCGCCGCGCGCCCGCAGGCCGCGCCGACCATGGGCGCTGACAACGACGCCGTTCTGCGAACCCTGCTCGGCTACGCCGACGAGCGGATTGTTGAACTGGCCGCCTCGGGCGCGTTGCAATAGCCTCAGCCTCGAGCCTCACCCCGAAACTGAGCAAGGTGGAACAGGAGCTGCGATATGGCCGCGCATCACGGTGAACGAATCATCGAGGCGAACGGGATCGAGATCTGCAGCGAAGCGTTTGGCGAGCCGGGTGATCCGGCGATCCTGCTGGTCATGGGCGCCGGCGCTTCGATGCTGCTCTGGGAGGTGGAGTTCTGCGAACGGATGGCGGATGGCGGGCGCTTCGTGATCCGCTACGACAACCGCGACACCGGCAAGACGACCTCCTGCCCGCTGGGCGAGCCGAACTACACGCTGAATGACATGGCGGCCGACGGCGTCGCGGTGCTGGACGCCTACGGTATCGACCGAGCGCACGTGATCGGCGCCTCGATGGGCGGCATGATCACCCAGTTGATCGGTCTCAACCATCCCGAGCGGGTGCTGACGCTGACGCCGATTATGTCGACGCCCAATCCCAACGCCACGATGCAGGCGCTGGACGGAACCGGCGGCGAGGCCGCGCTCTCGCCGCCGACGGCGGAGGTGATGGCGGCAGTCGCAGCGGGCGCCGCACTGGACTTCAGCGATCGCGACGCGGTGCTCGCCAATCGGGTCGAGATGTTCCGCATCCTGCGAGGCTCGGCCTACTCCGAAGAGGGCATTCCAGACGATATCTTCGCCGAAGAGATCGACCGCGCGATCAACTTCCCCAGCACGCTCAACCACGGGCCGGCGATCGCTCAATCCGAATCCTGGCACGAGCGGCTGGGCGGGCTCGACATTCCCACGCTCGTCATCCACGGCGACGAAGACCCGATTCTGCCGTATGACCACGGCCAGGCCCTGCACGCGGCCATCAACGGCTCGCAGATGCTCACGCTGCCGGGCGTCGGTCACGAACTTCCGCGCGGAGTCTGGAGCAGGGTCGTCCCCGCCATCCTCGAGCACACGGGCTAAGCGAGTCGGCCGAGCTTGTTCCTGGTCAGACGCCGCGACGGTAGATCGTCATCACGACGCCGTTGTCGGTCGCCGCTGCGCGGGCGAGCGCGAGGTTGGCCGGCTGCGCGCCATCGGCGAATAACCGCTTGCCGCCTCCGGCGACGGTCGGGAAGGTCCAGATTCGGTACTCGTCGATCAGATCGCGCCTGAGCAACGTCTGGATCAGCGCGGCGCTGCCGTGCACCTGGAGCAGCGGACCATCGCCCGCCTTGAGCTGCTCGACGGCAGCCCCGACGTCCCCGGCGATCCGCACCGACTCGGACCAGGGCAGCGGATGCGACGCGTTCCGCGTCGCTACGAATTTGCGCGCGGCATTGAGACAGGCGGCGACCGGGTCGGCAGGGCTGACATGGGGCCAGTGCGCGGCGAACGTGTCGTACGTCTTGCGGCCGAAGAGCAGGTCGATCGGCTCGGACATCGCCTCGGCGTAGACCTGAGGCATCACCTGCTCCCAGTACGGCGCGCCCCAACCGCCGCCATCGAACCCGCCCGACGGGTCTTCTTCGCGGCTGGTGGGACTTTGCATCCTGCTCCCAGTACGGCGCGCCCCAACCGCCGCCATCGAACCCGCCCGACGGGTCTTCTTCGCGGCTGGTGGGACTTTGCATCCTGCTCCCAGTACGGCGCGCCCCAACCGCCGCCATCGAACCCGCCCGACGGGTCTTCTTCGCGGCTGGTGGGACTTTGCATCCTGCTCCCAGTACGGCGCGCCCCAACCGCCGCCATCGAACCCGCCCGACGGGTCTTCTTCGCGGCTGGTGGGACTTTGCATCACGCCGTCGAGGGTGACGAAGCTGAGAATGGCCAGTTCGCGCATTTCGAGGGTCAGCCTAACCGTGGCGCGCGCAGATGGTCGGCATACACTGGCTCTGGGCCCTTAGCTCAGTTGGCCAGAGCAGCGGACTTTTAATCCGAAGGTCCTGGGTTCGAGTCCCAGAGGGCCCACCAGATCGCGACCGCATAGCATCGGAGGCCAGGGCGGCGGCGGGGATGACGCCGGGAATCGCTCAATCGGCGGCGAGTAGACCGAAGGCGATGAGGTAGAGGCGGCGGCCCGCCTGGGGGGGATCGCCCTGGCCGAGCCAGCCATCGCCGACGCGGATCTCGAAGTGCAGATGCACGTCGTCCACATCATCGAGGTAGACCTCCTGCTGCCCGGACTCTCCCGGATAGCCGATGATCTGCCCCTGCGCGACATCGACCCCGACGCCGATCCCCTGAGCGATGGCGGAGAGATGCGCATAGCGCGTCACGATGCCGCGGCCGTGATCGATCCAGACCTGGCGTCCGCGCAGTTCGTCGAGGATTTGCTCGCCGGCCCAGTCGGCCGCCTCGAAGCGCGCCCAGTCGGCGGGGGTGATGTCGGCGTAATCGAGATCGGCGCGGATGACGACGCCGGCCTTGGCGGCGAGGATCGGCGTGAATTCGTCGATCGCCGTGCATGAAGCCCACTGATAGAAGTCCAGACCCTCGTGGATGCCGTCGTTGCGATAGGCGCGGTTGGCGCCGGGCAGATGATTCTCGAACTCGGTAACGCAGGCGTTGGCGATCGGCAGGCGGAAGCCTCGCAACGGATCACCAGCCGGCTGCGCCATTCGTTCCTGCCGGGGCGCCGGCTCCGCCTGTTGTTGGCCGACGGCCGGCTCGGCCGCCTGCGCCTGTTCGGCCTGCTGTGGTTGCGGCTGAGGTTGCGCCGAGGCGGCCTGCTGCTGCGCGTTGGCGGTCTGAACGGGCTCGTCGGGCTGGACAAGCGCCGGTTCCGCCGGCGCGGGCTGGATCGCCTGAACCGTCACCGCTTCGTTGTCGGAGCCGGTCGCCTGCACAATGGCGACTGCGGCCGCGGCGATGACGATGATGACCGCCAGCGCAATGTAGAACCAGGTCGGCCCGATCAGCCAACCGCCCGGACCGTCGGCGTAGAGACGGCGGCCGCCTCGGGGAGGCTGAGCGCCCCGTCCTGAATGCGGCGGCCAGGAACTCGGGCTAGCGGAGCGGGGGATAGCCTTCCTCCTCCAGGGCGGCGTCGATCTGCTCCGCGCTGGTGACGTCGTCGTCGTATTCGACGCGCACGCCTTTGTCCTCGATGCTCACCGAAACGCTGGCGACCCCGCTGATCGCCGAGAGCGCGCCGGTGATGGCGTTGACGCAGTGCTCACAGGAGATATCGGGCGCGGTGCGGGTCAACGTGCTGGTCGCGGCCATGGCGATCCCTCGATTTCGGTACACATCACTCGACTGTAGGTTATGCGAAGCGCGGCCCCAGCGCGGATTCGGCGGGCGAAAGCGCCGCGTGCAACGCCTCGGCGTGGGCGCGCAGCGCGGCGCGGTCGTCGAGCGGCGCGAGCCTGGGCGCGTCCGCGCCGTATCGACGCTCCAGCGCCAGCGCGATCAGCCGGTCGGCGAGACGTGGATTGTTGGGCAGGACGGCGCCGTGCAGATAGGTGCCGAACGCATTGCCGACGCGGGCACCCTCGAGGCCGTCGCCGCCGTTGTTGCCGAAGCCGCTGACCACGCTGGCAAAGGCCGCCTGCCCCTCGTTGAGATAGGTGCGCCCGCCATGATTCTCGAAGCCCACAACGGTCTCGCCCTCCCAGATCGCGACGACATTGCCGACGCAACGGCTCACCGACGGCCCGGGATGCGCGGCGACCGCGTCGAAGACGCCGATGCCCGCCATGATCTCGCCGTCCCAGCCCCGATACTGACGGCCGAAGAGCTGAAACCCGCCGCAGACGGCCAGCGCGACGCCGTCTGCCGCGACGTAGTCGCGCAGGGCTTGCCCGCGCCGCTGCAGATCGCGCTCGACGCGCCGTTGCTCCCGATCCTGACCGCCGCCGACGAGCACGATGTCGGTATCGTCGGGCGTCCAGGCGTCGCCGATCTCGACGCCGCTGACGGCGACTTCAATGCCGCGCTGCTCGCAGCGGCGAGCCAGCGCGCGCGCGTTGCCGCGATCGCCGTAGAGATTGAGCAGCTCGGGATAGAGCACCGCGAGGTTGAGCCGCCAGTCGCCGACGGCGGCCATCAGGCGATATCCCAGAGCCGCGAGGCGCCCATGCGTCCCAGCTGTCGGCGGGCGTCGAGCATCGCCGTGTAGGTGGGGAGTATGACCAATCGCTCACCCTCGGGCAGCACGGCGAGCGCATTGCTCAGCGCCTCGCCGATGCCGCGCGCCACCGCGGTCGGCGGCGGGAAGCCGGCGTACTCCAGGCGCAGCGCCATCTCGGCTGCGCGGCGGCCGCCCACGCTGAGCGTCTGGCAGTAGGACGCTTGCGACTCCCAATCGACATCCCAGATCCAGGAGACATCGACGCCGTCGGCGACGCCGTCGTTGAGCAGCACGAGAAGATGATGCCGCGCGCCCGGCGCCTGGAGCGTGCGCAGCGCCTGATTCAAGCCCGATGGATTCTTGCCCAGCAGCACCCGCACGCGGCGGCCGTCAACGAGCAGCTCCTCCTGACGTCCAAACGGCGCCTCGTGCGATTCCAGGCCGTGCTGAATGGTCTGCGGCGCAACGCCAAGCGCGGCGGCGGCGCACGCTGCTGCGAGCGCGTTGTAGACGCTGTACAGCCCTTCAGCCGGCAGCGTCAGCGTCGTTTCACCCTGCGGCAGCCGCAGCCTGAAGCGCATCCCTGCGCCGCAGACGGCGATCTGGTCGGCCGCGACCTGCGGCATCGGCCGCTGCGCGCCCGACTCGGTGCGCCAGCGACCCAGCTGGGCGAAATAGCGTCGCGTGTAGCGGAACTCATCCTGCGACTCGGGATCCCAGACGGCGTCGACGATCTCGCCGTCAGGCGCGGGCGGCATGTCCGGATCTTCGATGCCGAACCGCAAGCAGGGGCCGCGCCAGCGCGATTCCAGCATGGCGATCAGCGGGTCGTCGACGTTGAGCGCGAGCGCGGCGTCGGCGGGAAAATCGCCCAGCGCGTCGATCCAGCGCAGCGCGATCGACTCGATCTCGCCGTAGCGGTCGAGTTGATCGCGCATCAGGTTGGTGAAGACGGCAACGGTGGGCGGCGCGGCGGCGGCGATATGCGGCAGCGCCGCTTCGTCTGCCTCGAGCACTGCGGCGCACTCCGCGGGCAACGCGCCGACCGGACTGGCGGCGTCGACGAGCGCGGCGCTGACGCCGCGCATCAGGTTGGAGCCGGAGCGGTTGTGGATCACGCGGCGTCCGTCGGCGCGGAGGATGCGGGCCAGCATCGCGGCGGTCGTGGTCTTGCCGTTGGTGCCGGTGATCAGCGCGGTCGCGGACAGTCGCGCGGCCAGCTGCGCCGGCGCCGACGGATCGAGACGCTCGACGACCAGGCCGGGCAGCGCGGTGCCGCCCGAGCCCAGCGTTCGCAGAGCGCAGCGGCTGGCTTTACCAGCCAGAACAGCGGCGGCGAGTCGTGGTGAAGTCACGTGACTGACTGTATCGCGCGGCTCAGGCGCCGCTGGATGGATCGAGGCGCGGCGACGGGCCCTGACCCAGCGCCCTGAGGATTTGCTCGAGGCCCACCACCCCCAGCAGGCGGCCGCGTTCGACCACGGGCAGCACAAACGCCCGTTCCTTCTGCAGCCGGCGCAGCGCTTCGTCCGCGCCGGCGCCGGGGTCGAGCGGTTGCACCTGGTTCGCGCCGAGCATGATGTCGCGCAGGTGATCGTTCTGATAGCGCTCTTCCTCGAGCATGAGGATTTGCACAGCCGAGCAAATCCCCACGGCGGCTCCGCGTTCGGTGACGATGAATACGTCCTGCTGATTAAGCTGCGCGCGCGACGGGGCGAGGATGCGCACAGGTAAATCAGCTTCAGCGGTGCGCGCGACGGGCGGCCGCAGCATGAGTTCACCCACGCGCAGGTCGGCCAGATCCCGCTCAAGCTCGGCGGCCTTGACGCCCTGCGCAGCCTGGGTCAGCAGCAGAAAGCCGATCAGCAATACCCAGAACGAGTTGAAACCGGTATTGAAGACGGCGGCGTCGGTGAGCAGGCCGCCGATCCCATAGATGATCATGATCGCGCCCAGCAGCTGTCCCAGGCGAGCCGAGACGCGCGTGGCGCGGTGCCGCGAGCCGGTGATCCGCCAGACGAACGAACGCAGCACGCGACCGCCGTCGAGTGGGAAGCCGGGCAGCATGTTGAATCCGGCCAGGAACGAGTTGACGATGCCAAGCACCAGGACCATGTCGCGCAGCGTCGTGTCGGGCGTCAGCGCCAGCGTCGCGATCAGCAGAAAGACGACGCCGAGCACGACGGAGGCGAGCGGTCCGACCACGGCGATCCAGAACTCCTGGCCGGGTCGCTGCGAGTCCTCGCGGATCAGCGAGGCGCCGCCGAAGAAGAACAGCGTGATCGAGGAGACCTCCATGCCGTAGCGCCGCGCCACCAACGAATGGGCGAGCTCGTGAATGAGCAGCGAGAGAAAGTACGCCACCCCGCCCCCGACGCCGTAGAGCCAACGCTCCGCGCCGCCCAGACCATCGACCCCATCAGGCAGTATCTGCGTGGCGATGACAAAGACGAGCAGCCCGAAGACGAGAAAGAACGTCAGGTCGAGACGGATCGGGATCCCGAAAATCCGCCCAACCTGGATGCCGTTACCGCCAAACGATCCGAAACGCATGCCTTCAGCATATGGAGATCGCGTCGGAGCGATCCGTCATCCCCGGCTTTGCTGGGAATCTCGTTTGGCTGAGCGCCGCGCGCGGCGGCGAGATTCCGACCGTGTTGCGAGGGAATGACGGAGTGGGCGTCTAGGCGCGAGGGGGCAGCAGCCCGATGTCCTGCAGCGCGCCGCTGAGGCCGGCGAGCGATGCGAGGTGGAGATCCGGTTGGATTGCCTCGTCGCGTTTGTCGCCGACCTGGATGGCGGCGGCGAAACCAGCCTGTTGCGCGCCCAGAATGTCAGCCTCAGGAGTGTCGCCGACGAACGCGGCGCGGCCGGCGTCGACGCCCAGCGCCTGCAGCGCCGCCTCGTAGATCGCCTGGCCCGGCTTCCAGCTGCGCACCTCGTCGGACCAGATCCAGTGGTCGATCCAGCGATCGAGGCCGCGCTCGAGCAAAGTGCGTTCGACATGACGGCCGGGGGCGAGGCCTGTGTTGGAGACGACGGCGAGCGAGAGGCCTCGCTGCCTGAGCTGATCGAGCTCAGCCTCGACGCCGCCGATGATCTGCGGCGGCTCCCAGCGCGCGCTCTCGCAGATGCCCTCGGTCAGGGCGGCGAGCAGATCGTCGTCTTCCACCGTGCTCGGGCATTGGGCGAGCATCGATCGCCGCACAGCGTCGAGCCGATCATCGCCGGACAGATCGATGTTGGATTGGTGCGCGGCGACCAGTTGGTCAACCGCGTGGCGGATGGCTCGCGACACCGCGGCGGCGGCATCGGGGCCGGCTCCGGCGCGCTGATAGGCCTCAGCGAGTAGATGTTCGCGGCGCAGCATGCGCCGTTGACCGCCGCCGGGCGCGTCGACGATCAGCGTACCCCAAAGGTCGAGGGCGACAGCCCTAAGCCCGCGCCTGCTCGTCAAGCGGACGACGACGGTTTGCCGTCGTTTGACTCGTCGGAGCTGGTCGCCGCTCCGTCGGCACCTTCGTCGCCGGCTTCGTCCGGATCGGACGAACGCGCTTCCTCGCGGAACTCTCGCAAGCCGGTGCCCAGCGCTTTACCGACGCCGGCCAGGCGCCCCGCGCCGAAGACGACGAGAACGACAATCACGACAACGATTGCTTCGACAGGACCGAACCCGATCAGTGGCATACCGAACTCCTGCTG
Source organism: Dehalococcoidia bacterium (assembly GCA_965205105.1). GTDB lineage: Bacteria > Chloroflexota > Dehalococcoidia > Bin125 > Bin125 > Bin125. Next base: position 2,039,356 of record OZ242034.1, on the reverse strand, counting down.
CGCCGCCGGCGCTGAACGCGCACCGCAACCGGAGCGCGGCGCGTCGCCTCGGACTTCCTCCCCGCATCAGCAGATCGGCGAGGCCCGGTACAGGCGGCTACGCCTATCGTATCAGCCTTTGGCGCTGCGCGGGCGATGGCGGCGCGGGAGATCAGGCTTCCAGCTTCTCGACGAAAATGCGCATCACGCCGCCGCAGATCTTATCCTCGCCGTCGACCGGCTCGGTCAGGTCGACGGTGACCATGCGGGCCTGACCGTCGTCAAGGGCGTCCATCGCTTCCTGCCAGACTTCGGCCTCGCCGCAGCCGCCGCCGATCGTGCCGACAAACGAACCGTCCTCGCGAACCAGCATCTTCGCGCCAGTCTTGCGAGGGGTCGAACCGAGCGTCTGCGCCACGGTCGCCAGCGCGACCGGCGCGCCGCGCTCGAAGGCGTTGGACATCGCTTCGTACACTTCGTCGTGCGGCATGGGGTTCCCTCGACTTCGTTTCCACCCCAGCTTAGCGCCGACCCGACGCGACCCGACGCCCATAATCGGACATCGGCTGCGCGCCGCCGCCGCGGCGCACGAGGATGATCTCGCCCAACACCGAGACGGCGATCTCCTCCGGCGTTTCAGCGCCGATGTCGAGGCCGATCGGCGTGAAGACCCTGCCAAGCGCCTCGGGCGCGACGCCCGCCTCCGCCAGATGTTGGAGCACCGTGCGCGTGCGCCGCCGGGAGCCAATCATACCAACGTACCCGGCCCCCCGCTCAGCGACCGCGCGCAGCGCCAGTTCGTCCACCTTGTGTCCGCGCGAGACCAGCACGATGTACGTGTTCGCCGTGATCGGAAAGCGTTCCAGTTCCGCCTCGAAGTCGCCGCAGATCACGTTGGCTTCATATGGAAATCGCTCCGGACTGGCGTACTCCTCGCGGTCGTCGATGATCGCGACATCCATGCCAAGCATGGCGCCGAGCTGCCCGACGGCGAGCCCCACGTGTCCGCCGCCGACCACGAGCAGGGTGGCGGCAGGTTCAATCACTTCGATCAGGACTTCGACGACGGCATCCGCCGCCTCGATTGGGCGGCGGCCCTCGACCAGCGCGCCGTCGGGCGTGAAGGCGCAGGTCTGGACGAGATGCCGCGCGATGGCGCCGCGCGCGAAGTCGACGACGGCCGCTTCCAGCGCGCCGCCGCCGATACCGCCGAGCACGCGATCGGCGTAGACGAGCATCTTCGCGCCGGGCCTGACATCGACGCCGACGCTCGCGCCCAGCACCGTGCAGGAGGCGAGAGCCGGCCCTTCGCGGGCGGCAACCAGCAGTGCGCGGGCGATCCGGGCGGCGTCGGCCATGGCATCAGGATACGCGGACGCTGAACCGAAACGGGCGCGGAGCGGCGGAACTGCCCAGGTTCAGATGTTGAAGAGGATGTGCAGCACGTCGCCGTCCTGGACTTCGTAGTCTTTGCCCTCGGTGCGAGACTGAGCGCGTTTCTTGGCCTCGGCTTCGGCGCCGCTCGCGCCGACCGCCTGCCCGCAGTCGAGCAGATCGTCCCAGCGCACGACTTCGGCTCGGATGAAGCCGCGCTCGAGATCGGTGTGGATACGCCCGGCGGCCTGTGGCGCGGTGCCGCCGGCGCGGATCGTCCAGGCGCGGCACTCGTCCGGACCGACCGTGAAGAAGCTGCGCAGACCGAGCAGACGGAACGTCTCCTGCAGCGCAGTCTCGACGGCGCCCGCTCCGACGCCGATCTCCTCGCGGTAGGCGGCCGCTTCGTCGGCCTCGAAGTCGCGCAGCTCTTCCTCAAGCCGCGCCGAGAGCGCGATGCCGCTGCGCGCGGGTTCGGCGAGCGCCGTCTCATCGACATTGAAGATCGTCAGCATCGGCCGTTCGGTGAGAAACCGGTAGTGCCGAATGTCGGCGCGTTCGAGATCGCTGATCGGCGCGTCGCGCAGCGTGCCGCCATCGCCCAGGTGCGTTTGCAAACGCTGCAGAAGGTCAACCTCCCGATCGGCGGCGACCCGCTCCGCCGCTTTCATCGACTTCGTCTCGTCGGCGACGCGCTGGAGTCGTTTCTCGATCAGCGCCAGATCGGCGAAGCTGAGCTCGAGCTGCATCGCTTCGATGTCGCCGTCCGGGTCGATCCGCTCAGCCGGGTGCGGCACGGCATCGTTATCGAAGGCGCGCACCACGTGAACCAGCGCGTCGAGTTGCGCGAGTTGGTCGAGCAGCCGAGCCGAAGGCGGTTCGTTCCCGCCGGCGAGCGCGCCGGAGAACCCCGCGCCGGGGAAATCGATCACGTCAAGCGCGGCGGGTGTGGTCTTTTTCGGCTGGTACAGATCAGCAAGCCGGGTCAGGCGCGCGTCGGCTGCGGGAACGACGCCCTCGTGTGGATCCATATGCGCGCCGAACCCGGTGGCGCGCCCCGCGCCGGTCAGCGCGTTGAACAGGGTCGTCTTGCCGGAGCGCTCGAAGCCGATCAGCCCAATAGAAGTCATAGCCATATCGTCGCACGATCGCGGGCGATGATCACCGCAGCGCCGCGGCGGCGCGTGGCTATCCGCCTGAAACGACGCGGGGGCGGGGTCGTACGACCCCGCCCCCACGGACGGCTCATCCTTCGGCTGAGCGCTAGTTGCTGATGTAGATGATGTCCGACTCGCCGACGGCGAAGTCGCGGGAGCCCGGCACCATCGTCCCGTCCACCACCGAGTAGCGGACCCAGACGGAGCCATTCCACAGGTGGATCGCCGTCGCGCCGCGGGCCGAGAGCAGCTCGAAAATCTCCGACGCCGTCGCCGAACCGCAGGTCCAGACCGCGAACCCGCTCAGTTCGCTCAGACAGTCCAGACTGACCTCGCCGTCGGCGTCGGAAGCGTCAGCGCCGGCCCGGCTGACCAGCACCGCTGTCTTCAGCAGCGTGCCGCCGCCCGCCTTCGACGTCGTCGCACGCACCACCGCGTTGCCCGCGCCCACCACCGTCAGCGTCGCCATCGCCTCGCCGCCCTTGGTCAGCATCGCCCCCTCCGTGTCCAGCACCGCCACCGAGTCGCTGTCGCCGCGGAAGTCCGAGACGCGGAACGTCACCGGCGTCCCGTCCGCCACCGCGTTCCCCTCCGCGTCCGTCACCGTCGCCGTCGCCGTCACCTCCTGCCCGAACGTGTCCGCCGACATCGGTTCCAACGCCAGCTCCATCATCGCCGCGTCGCCCGCCACCCTGAACATCCCCTCGGCCTTCAGCGAGCCGGAAGTCACCGTCAGCTTGTACTCGCCCGGCTTCAGCGGTGCCGCCGCCGACGCGTCCACGTCCAGCAGCAGCATGTTCATCAACGTCCCCGACTGCGTCGTCTGGTACTTGCCGCTCGAGACCAGCGACCCAGACCCGTCATGCACCGCCGCCGTCAGGGTCGGCGTCTTCACCTCGTTGCCAGCCCCGGCCGCCCCGTCCGTCGCCTTGACCATGAACGTGATCTGGTCCCGCGCGTCCGCGCCGCGATCCGGATCGGTCGCCGCGTTGTAGTCCGACGCCTGATCCTTGCCCACGTCGTAGCCCAGCACCGTCGACGGCGCCTCGCCCATGCTCAGCGACTTCGGCGGTCCCGTGAACGTCACCATCACCGGCTCAGGCTGGTGCACCTTGCCGCCCGCGATCACCGTCGCGCTCACTGTCGCCGTGCCAGGCGTCGCCGGCGCTTTCAGCTGCACCCGGATCTTGGCCGGCAGCGCGCCGCCCGACGTCTTCAGATCATCCAGATTGATCTCGCACGACGACGCGTTCTGCGTCTTGCAGTTCGCCGTCTGCGCCGTCTTCGAGTTCGCAGGGCCGATCGATTCCGTCGACAGCGTGCCGTTCGTCGTGGTGACGAAGATGGACGAGACCGTGCCCGCCTCGGGCGGCTTGTTCAGCGCGCTCTGCAGCGACAGCGTCAGCTCCGTCGTCTCGCCGGTCGCGATCGTCGTCGACTCCGCCAGCGAGGCGTCGTCCGCGTAGCCGTCCGCCGGCGTCGTGTCCGTGTCGCCGGTCACCGCCCGGCGCGGCGCGCTGGGACCGAAGCTCACCGTGCTCACCGTTGGCGGCGGGCCCACCGTCAGCGTCCGCGTCTCGGTCACCAGGGTCGCGTCCGTGACGCTCTTGTAACCCGTTACCGACACCGTGTATTCCCCCGACGTATCAGCCGGGATATCAAGCTCCAGGGAGTATACCCTTGTGCCCGAATGCGTCTCCGTGCCTACTTCTCCCGGTTTCTTGTTGGCGGCTGCGCATGCCGTGTTACGAACACTAGCGCTAGTACCGTAGAAACATTTATTTTCCAAGAGCACGTCCGCGGAAGCATTCAGGGCAGGGATTGCCGGGAGTCCCTGAAACGCCGGTAGTGCAGTAAAATCTACCCAACTCACAATCTCGTGTCGACTGCCTAGTTCTACGTGCCGTTTCCAGACATCAGGGTCAGTATCAGGATCACCAACCCCGTTTACCAACCGAGTGTTGTCCGGGAAATATTCCGTCCGTCCAGCCTGCAACACCAAACCGCCGCTGACGCTCACGCTTTTCGTTACCAGGTAATGGTCCGCGCCGTCAGGGCGCGTAATCTTCAGCACGATGTTCGTGCCGGCCTGCACCACGCCGTCCGCCTCGCTCAAGAACTCGATCTTGTAGACGGGACCCGTCGCCGCAGGCGTCTGCTGCTGCCCGCCGTTGGACGGCGGCGTGCCGCCGCTCACCGTGAGCCCAATGTCGGTCCCTTCCGGACGGGTGCCGCCCGCGTACACGGTCACGCTGACCTTGTAAGTCGTCACCGTGCCGCCGTTCGTGTCCGTGATCGTCCAGACCGCCGTGCCCACTCTGGCGTTATTGGCATTTCCAGACACGATGCTGGAGCGGATGAACGTGACGTCCCTGCCGGAGCTCGCCACGGTGTTGCTCACGATGCCGGACTTGCTGGCCGGCACCGGGCCCGCCACCGCGATCGTGCCGGTCCCGGGCACCGTCACCCGACAGGTGTGATATGCGCCGCCTCCCTGCTCCAGGATGCAGACAGCCGTTTGGCCGCTCACCAACGTCCCTGTCGCGATCTTCGACTGCGACTGCGCCTCAGCCGGCTGCGCCGACATGAGCACCACCGCCGCGAGGGCGAGCAGGGCTACCCCCCCCCCCCGTAATTTTGAGGCGCATCCGCGCCAGTGTTCGGGTCATCGTCCATGTCCTTCCAGAATCGCGATCCGGTGCACAATCGGCACCGCTCCGTACATGATTATCCGCGCCTCGCGCCGAAATCAATAGGTTTACCCCCCCCCCCCCCCGAAATTTACAAACAATTTACGCCCGATCCCCAATTTCCGCCCCTGACGCAGGGAAATTCGGACGGGCGGCGTCCGCCCGGCAGTCGAGATTCCCGCGCGGCCGCGCGGGAATGACGCTGCGGGACGCTACTGCCCCCGCAGCTCCGATGGGTTGAAGGCGGTCAGGCCGAGGCCGGGGTTGTGCGGATCCGACAGCGCGGCGGCGATGAGCAGGATCGACTCGCGCATCGCCGACCAGTCGACGGCTGCGGCTGCATCGCTGGCGGATTGCCAGCGGAACGCCTGGTGCTCGTCCGAAAGTACGGGGCGGGCGTCGGGCGCGACCAGGGCGGCGAAGGCGGGGACGAAATAGATGGTGTCGTTATCGGGGTTGTAGAAGCTCTCGGGGCGGTCGATCCGATACCAGCGCTCGACCGCGAGGCCGGTTTCCTCGTCCAGCTCGCGCAGCGCGGCCTGCCAGGCGGTTTCGCCGCGCCGCTCCTCGATGTGCCCGCCGACCGTCTGCCAGGCGTTGGCGAAGCGGTGATCGGCGGGGCGCTGGAGCAGCAGGAACTCGATGCCGCCGCGGGCGGGGCGAACCGCGTAGACGGCGGCGATGTTGCTGCGCAGGCGCGGCATCGCGGGCGCTACTCGGCCCATCTGGGGATGCTGGCGTCGAACGAGTCGTAGAAGGTCACGTAGGGCTTGACGTCAAGCACCGGGGTGCCGTTGACGAGGTCGAGGCCGACGACGTTGGCGATGCCGCCGTTGACCGATTCGAGCGGGCAGATCGAGATCGAGATCGGGTTCGGCCGGTGCGCGGTTCTGGTGGCGAAGACGCCGACCTCGGGCGTGTCGGCGCCGCCGGACGGGTGCAGCCTGAGCAGCGCGCGGCCCTCGTCGGCGACCTCGCCCATCCAGCCGATCACGAACAGGTGCGAGAAATCCGACAGGCCGTCGAGCGCGGGGACGAACTCGGGGCGAAAGACGAGCTCGGAGCGGACCTGCGCCCAGACGCGGCCGGAGGTGTCGTTGATCCCGTTGCGGACCACGGCGACGGGCGATACATCGTCGATGCGGTCGGGCAGTCCGCGCAGGGCTGCGTCGCGGGCGACGGACGGATCGACCAACCGCAAGCGCTCGCGCCAACTCGTCATGCCGCACCCGTTCCACCCGTTACAGACGGTCATGCGCCGCCGAGCCGCCAGTGACGCCCAAATGCCGTCTGGTGGTAGATTATGTGTAGTCAGAGTACCGCCCCACGCTCGTGCTCCGATCTTTCCCGCGCAGCGCGGCTCGACCCTGTCAGGACGCTCACCTTGACCCAGCAGGACCCAGAACAGGGCGCGCTGCCGCTCGACGGCAACGGCAGGCCGGCGCCTGAGCAACCGACCGAGCGCCGCTCGGCCAGTTCGACCAACGACGTAGACAACGGCTCGGGCCGCTACGACGCCTCGGATATCGACGTGCTGGAGGGGATCGAGGCGGTTCGGCGCCGGCCCGGCATGTACATCGGCTCGACCGGGCAGGCGGGGCTGCATCACCTCGTCTACGAGATCGTCGACAACGCGGTCGATGAGGCGATGGCGGGGTACGCGTCGCGGATCGAGGTGGCGCTGCAGGCGGGCGGTTGGGTGCAGGTGCGCGACGACGGGCGCGGGATTCCCACCGACACGCACGCGAAGACGGGCCGCTCGGCGCTGGAGACGGTGCTCACCGTGCTGCACGCGGGCGGCAAGTTCGGCGGCGGCGGATACAAGGTCTCGGGCGGTCTGCACGGGGTCGGCGCGTCGGTGGTGAACGCGCTGTCGTCGCAGCTCGAGGTCGAAGTGCGGCGCGACGGATTCGCGTACACGCAGCGCTACGTCCGCGGCGTCCCGACGGGCGAGGTGCAGCGCGCGAAGCTGCCGCGCGGCGAGGCGGCGCGAAGCGGAACCATGGTGCGCTGGATCGCCGACGCGGACGTGATCGATCAGCTCGAGTACGACTTCAACACGCTGGCCCAGCGCTTCCGCGAGATCGCCTACCTGAACAAGGGTCTGTGGATCTGTTTCCGCGACGAACGGCAGCTGCCGCAGGGCGCGGCGGACGCGGAGCGGGCGGCGTTCGAGCCGCGCGACGAGAAGAATTTCTACTTCGAGGGCGGGATCCAGTCCTACGTGCGCTTCCTCAACCGCGACCGCGAGGTGCTGCAACCGCTGCCGTTCCACCTCGATCGCGAGGTGGACAGCAACGGCTCGACGGTCGTCGTCGAGGTGGCGATCCAGTACAACGCCGATTTCCAGGACGCGGTGTATGCGTTCGCGAACACGATCAACACGCACGAGGGCGGGTCGCACCTGACCGGCTTCCGCTCGGCGCTGACGCGGGCGATCAACGATTTCGCGCGACGCAACAAGCAGCTCAACGAGAAGGACCCGAACATCACCGGAGAGGACACGCGCGAGGGTCTGACCGCCGTGGTCTCGGTCAAGCTGGGCGAGCCGCAGTTCGAGGGGCAGACGAAGACGAAGCTGGGCAATCCGGAGATCAAGGGGCTGGTCGAATCCGCGACCGCCGAGGCGCTGTCGGAGTATCTCGACGGACAGCAGCGCGAGGGCCGGCGGATCGTCGAGAAGTGCCTGACCACCGCACGGGCGCGGGAGGCGGCGCGCAAGGCGCGCGCCATCGTCCAGCGCAAGGGCGCGCTCGAGGGCGCCTCGCTGCCTGGCAAGCTGGCCGACTGCTCGGAGCGCGATCCGACCCTGTCGGAGCTGTTCATCGTCGAGGGCGACTCGGCGGGCGGGTCGGCGAAGCAGGGACGCGACCGGCGCACGCAGGCGATACTGCCTCTGCGCGGCAAGGTGCTCAACGTCGAGCGGGCGCGTCTGGACAAGCTGCTGGGCCACGAAGCCTTCCGCACTCTGATCACCGCGTTGGGCACCGGCATCGGCGAGGATTTCGATCTGTCCAGGCTGCGCTACCACAAGGTCGTGATCATGACCGACGCCGATTCCGACGGCGCGCACATCCGCACTCTGCTGCTGACCTTCTTCTTCCGCCATATGCGCGAGTTGATCGATAACGAGAACGCGAACCAAGGCAACCTCTACATCGCTCAGCCGCCGCTGTACCGCGTACAGGCCGGGCGGCAGAAGGCGGAGTGGCTTTACTCGGACGCGGCGTTGGAGGCGTTCATGGAGCGGCAGCGCGAGGGGCAGAAAAAGGTCTCGGTGCAGCGCTACAAAGGTCTGGGCGAGATGAACGCCGACCAGCTCTGGGAGACCACGATGGACCCGGCCGCGCGCGTGCTCTGGAAGGTCGATATCGCCGACGAGCACGCCGCCGACGATCTGTTCGTCAAGCTGATGGGCGATGACCCGGCGAAACGCCGCCATTTCATCGAGCAGAACGCCGATCTCGCCCGGATCGACGTCTGACGCGGTGCCGCGGGTCTCGCGCATCCCCCTGACCGCCCCGACGCTCCCGCCCGCGCTGCGCCGCTGGTGGCGCGGTCAGCCTCGTCTGGCGCTGGAGGACACCCCGGCCGCGCAGCTGGCGGCGCTCACGGCGATGGCGCCGCTGGAGCGGCTATTGGTATTGGGCAACGATGCGCCCGCTTTGGCGTCGCTGCTGGCTGACGCGGCCGACCTGCAGCCCGCGCCGCTCGCGGTGCTGACCGATGGCCGGCACCCGGTCGAGGCGGCGAACGTCGATCTCGTACGGGCTCAGCCGCACCGCCTGCCGCTGGCGGAGCGCAGCGTCGACATCGCCGTCCTGCCGCACCAGCTGAGGCGCTGGAGCGACGAGTACGCGCAGCGCGTGCTGGAGGAACTGTGGCGCGTCCTGGCGCACAACGGGGTGGCGGTGATGTGGGAAATCGCGGCGTCGAGGTCGGCGGGCGTGAACGCGGTCTGGGCGGCGGCGCTGGGCCGCAACGTCGCGCAGCCTCGGCTGCGCACGTTCGGCCAGGTCGGCCAACTCGCCTATGACGCCGGTTTCGCCTGGGTGCAGACGCTGCCGCTGCGCCCGTTTCTGTTCCCGCCCGGCCCGCGCCTCACCGTGTTGGCGCGGAAGGAACACTACACGCAGTAGGGCGCCCGGCCGTCCGCTCGGCGACCGCGGCTGCGGTCGCCGAGCGGTGTCAGCCGGGCGAGATTCGCGCGCAGTGCGCGGGAATGACGGAAAGCGTTCCTCGGCCGCGCGGCGACCTATTGGTACAGCTGATGCTCGGCGATGTATTGCAGGACGGCGGCGGGGACGTCCGCCGACACGTCCTCGCCCCGCCTGATTCGCTCGCGCAGGTCCGAGGCGGAGAGCGCAATCGGATCCATCGGCACCCAGTCGAGCCAGCGGCTCAGGCCGGGGACGATGCGGTCGAGGCGGCGGCGATCGAGTTCCGCGCCCGGACGGACGGCGGCGGCGATGCGGGCGCAGGCCAGGATTTCGCCGGGGTTGCGCCAATGCGGCAGATCGAGCACGGCGTCGGCGCCCATAATCCACCAGAGCTGAGCCGCGCCGCGCGCGCGCAGATCGCGCACCGTATCGAGCGTGTAGGTGGGCCCGCCGCGCGCGACTTCCAGGTCCGAGACCTCAAGGCCGCCGCCGCGCGCTTCGGCGGCGGCGGCGGTCATCCCCAGCCGATGAACGGCCGCGATCAGGTCGCGGCCGCGCTTGCGCCAGGGGTCGCCAGCGGGGATCAGGATGAGCCGATCCAGCTCGAGCGCCTGCGCCGCGGCATCGGCGAGGTGCAGGTGGGCGCGGTGCAGCGGGTCGAACGTGCCGCCCAGCACGCCGACCCGCTCGTGCGGCTCGAACCGCAAGTCGGCGAAACGCCCCGGCGCGGACACGGCGGCTAGCGCTCCCACTCCCAGCGGATGGTCGATTTGCCAATCCGAACGACATCGCCCGGCTCGCAGCCGCGGCGCTGCAAGGCCGCCGCGACGCCGCGGCGGTCGAGCCAGCGGTAGGTCTCGGCCAACGCCTCGTCGTCATCGAGCTCCATCATCGCGACGAACCGCTCGACCGACGCGCCGCGCACCGCGAAGACGCCGGACGACGTTTGCTCGACTTCGAACCGCCGCCCGTCCTGCCGCGGGCGGACGACAGGCGCGCTGGGGGCGCGAGCCGGCTCGCGCCCGCGCAGCTCCGCCAACGCCTCGGCGCAGGCGGAGACGACCGCGTCCGCCCCCTCGCCGCTGGCGGCGGAGCAGAACAGGGGCGGACGATCGAGGTCGGCGAACATCTCAGCGATCTCGTCGCGCAGCAGGCTGACTTCCTCCAGATCGACCTTGTTGATCACGACGATCTGGGGGCGGCTCGCCAGGTCGGCCGAATAGCCGGCGAGCTCATGGTCGACCGCCGCCTTGGCGGCGCGCGGATCGTCCTGCGCGCCGTCGATCAGGTGCACCAGCGCTCGGGTGCGCGAGGTGTGGCGCAGGAAATCGTGGCCGAGGCCGGCACCCTCGGCCGCGCCCTCGATCAGTCCGGGTAGATCGGCCATGACGAACTCGTCCCAGCCCACCGAAACGACGCCGAGGTGCGGCTCCAGGGTGGTGAATGGATAATCGGCGACACGCGGGCGGGCGCTGCTCAGGCGGCGCAGGAGAGATGACTTGCCGGCGTTGGGCAGTCCGACGATGCCGACGTCGGCCAGCACGCGGAGCTCCAGCCGCAGGCGGCGGCGCTCGCCGGCCTCGCCCCGCTGCGCCACGCGCGGCGTCTGATTGGTGGCGCTGCGGAAGTACGTGTTGCCGTGCCCGCCGCGGCCGCCCCAGGCGACGACGAGCGACTGACCATCATCTGTCAGGTCGACCAGCTGTTCAACGCCGCCGCGAGAGGCGCCGCTGACGACGGCGCCCACGGGCAGCTCCAGCACCAGCGCCGCCCCGCTGCGCCCGCGGCGCTGGTTGGTGCCGCCGTTGGCGCCCGACTCGGCGCGGAACCGCCACTGGCGGCGGTAGCGCCGCAGCGTGTTCAACTGTCCGTTGGCGACGACCACAACGTCACCGCCGCGGCCGCCGCGGCCGCCGTCGGGACCGCCGCGCGGAACGAATTTCTCGCGCCGAAACGAAACGGCGCCGCGGCCGCCGGCTCCGGCTTCGACCTCAATTTCAACGGCGTCGATCATGCGTCGAGTTTATCCACACGCCCAGCGGTTGCTTCGGAGTCTTGAATTCTCAAGGATGAATTGGTTCTATTGATCCGTTGCTGGAGCTGCTTGCGCGCTGGAAATTGGGGATCGATCCTTGCTGCCCCCTGTTGTGCTGAGGATGAGGCGGAACTGCCTATTGGCGGTTCGTGGAACGCTGCGCTTTGGCGCGGGATGGATCGTGGACGCGGCGTGGATTGAGCTCGCGCGCGGAAGCGGGGTCTAGAGGTGAAGGCGGGAGCGGATTTCCGATACCCGCTGGATCCACCACTGGGCATTGGGGTCGCCCGGGTTGCCGAGTTGTGTGGTGACCTTGTTGCGGCCGTGCAGGACGGTGGAGTGGTCGCGGCCGCCGAGCGCTTCCCCAATGACGGATAGCGAGAGTTCAGTCTCGGTGGCAGCCAAGTACATCACGATCTGCCGCGCGCGGGCTGTGCGTTGGTCCTTGCGCGCCGAGGTGAACAGATCGGGCGCGACGCCAGTGACATCGGCGGCGGCGGCGATCAGGTCGGCGACCGTGAGGTTGGTCTTGCGCGGCGCCTCGGCCGCGTGGTCGGACAGGGCGCGGATCACGAACGCGGGCGTGACCGCCGTCCGCTCAAACTCGGCCGTCATGCGGACCCGCTTGAGCGCGCCGAGCAGCGTGCGCACGTCCCCGCCGCCGCGCTCGGCGATCAGCTGCACTGACTGCTCGTCGAGCGCCGGTCCCCGATCGTCGTCGCGAAGCGTGCGCTGCAGGATGGCGATGCGGAGTTCGAGGTCGGGCGGATTGATCTCGACCACGAGGCCGCCCGCGAAGCGGGTGACCAATCGCTCGCTGAGCCCCGACAGACGCCGCGGCGGCACGTCGGACGCGATCACGATCTGGCGGTCGAGGTGGTGCAGGGCGTTGAACACGTTGAAGAACTCGTCCTGCGTCTGCGTCTTGCCGGCGATCTTCTGGATGTCGTCGACGATCAACACCTCGGCCGACTCGTACTTCTCCTGGAAGGCAGCGCGCTCGCCCGCGCCGACGCTGGCCACGAACTGACGCACGTACTGCTCCGCATCGACCAGCACGGTGTAGCGCTCCTGCAGGGTGCGGTGCGCGATCGCGTGCAGCAGGTGGGTCTTGCCAAGCCCGGAGGCGGAGTAGATGAAGAGCGGGTTGGCGTCCCGGCCCGGATGGGATGCGACGCGTCGCGCGGCGGCGACGGCGATCTGGTTCGATGCGCCCTGCACGAAGCGGTCGAAGGTGGCTGTCTCTTTGAGAACCGGACGGCTGCGTGCCGGCTGGATGGGGTGGCTGCGCCCGGGGCTTGTCTCAGCGCCTGCGTCAGCGCGCTCGCGCGGTTCGAGCGCTGCGGCCGCCGGTTCGGGCTGCTGGGCGACGCGCAGCTCGATCTCGACCGGTCGGCCGGCCGCCTCGCGGACGGCCGCGGCCAGCTGCGGGTAGTAGCTGCCGCGCAGGGTTTGGAGCTTGATCACGGACGGCGCGCCGACGTGCAGCACGCCGCCGCGGATCTCGATCGCGTGGATGTCGGCGAACCAGGTCGCGAACGTTTCCCGGTCAAGCGACGCGCGCAGGATTTCGCGCGCGCGCTGCCAGATCGCGTGCGGATCGGAGTGCGAGCCAGAGTGAAGACCGGGCGCGCGATTCGCCATGCTGCTGCCTCCTCCAACCGGGCGTGCCGTGGGTCGCGGCGTCCGAACTCGCGAGCGCGTCACCAGATTGGTCGCAAGACGAATCGTTCAGCCGCCTGAGTGAGCATAAGCTACCCGACCGCCCCGCGATACGGGGTGGTGTGCGGAATAAACTCGCGCCGACCAGATAGGGAATCCACATTTCCCTCCAGTTGTCCACAGCGCCCCAGGCGGCGGTTGCCCCCGACGCCGCGGGCGCTGCGTTCGCAGCGGCGCCGTCGCACGGAAACGCGCCTGCGTGATAGTCGCGCGAGCCTAGAATGTCGAGGAGAGACGGGAGCGCGGGCATGTTGATCGCCATCGACATCGGCAACACGACCCTCCAGATCGGCGTGTTCAACGACCGTAAAATTGTCCACACTTGGCGGCTGGCCACGAATCACGATCGGCTGTCCGACGAGTACGGCATCTTCGTCGCCTCGTTGCTGCGCTACGAGGGCATCCGCATCGAGCAGATCGACGGCGCGATCATCTCGTCGGTCGTCCCCGCGCTGGCGCCCGTGTTCCAGGAGGTCTGCCGCCGCTTCCTGCGCACCGAGCCGCTGCTCGTCTCGCCGTACATGCGCAAGCCGGTGCGCATCGCCATTGAGCACACCGAGGAGCTCGGCGCGGACCGCATCGTCGACGCGGTGGCCGCCCTCTCGCGCCATGGCCCGCCGCCGCTGATCGTGGTCGACTTCGGCACCGCGACCGTCTTCGACGCGATCAACGAGCACGGCGCCTACGTGGGCGGCGCGATCGCGCCCGGGATCGGGATTTCGACCGACGCGCTCTTCAACCGCGCCAGCCGGCTGGCGCGGATCGATCTCGAGCGCCCGCCGACGGCGATCGGCACACGCACCGAGACGGCGCTGCAAAGCGGGATCCTGTTCGGCTACGTCGGCCTGGTGGAGGGCATCATCGCCCGTTTCCGACAGGAACTGGGCGCAGCCAATGTGGTCGCGACCGGCGGCTGGGCGCCGCGCATCGCCGAGGAGACCGACGTGCTCGACGTCGTCGATGAGGACCTGATCCTGTGGGGGCTGCGCGAGCTGTACTACTACAACGCCGAAGGCACGCCGTGAGCCCGACCGCCGACCCGCCCGTCGATCCGCCCGCGCCGCGACCGCTCAAGGGTCGGCGGGTGACGCTGGGCGTGAGCGGCTCGATCTCGGCCTACAAGAGCGTCGAGGCGGCGCGGCGGCTGGAAGACGCCGGCGCGACCGTCGACGTCGCGCTCACGCCGTCCGCCGCGCGGTTTATCCCGGCGCTGACCTTCCGTTCGCTGGTCAGCGGCGAAGTCGCCGCCGACCTCTGGGATGCGGCCGCCCCGGCCGAGCAGCATGTGGCGATGGGGCGCCGCGCGGACGCGATGCTGATCGCGCCGGCTTCGGCGACCACGATCGCCAAGCTGGCGCAGGGGATCGGCGATAACCCCGTCACGCTGACCGCGCTGGCGACGGGCGCGCCGTTGGTGGTCGCGCCGGCGATGGATTCGGTGATGTACAGCCAGCCCTCCGTGCAGGCCAATCTCGAATTGCTCAAGGCGCGCGGCGTCTTCATCGCGGGACCGGCGAACGGTCGGCTCGCCTCGGGCGGCACGGGGTTGGGGCGGTTGATCGAGCCGATCGAGCTGGCCGCCGCGGTGCGGTCGGCGATCGGCCGCACCACGGGCGGCCTGCGCGGACGCCACATCATCGTGACCGCGGGCGGGACGCGCGAGCCGATCGACCCGGTGCGCTATGTCGGCAATCACTCGAGCGGCAAGATGGGCGCTGCGGTGGCGGAGGCGGCGCGCGACCAGGGCGCCGCCGTGACGCTGATCACGACCCAGCCGCCGCCGTCCGGGAGCTACGGAATCGTGGTGCGCCCGGTCGCGACGGCTGTCGAGATGCAGGCCGCCGTCCAGCGCGCGGCGCGCGGCGCGCACGCGCTGGTGATGGCGGCGGCGGTGGCTGACTACCGGCCCGCCGAGCCAGCGGAGTCGAAACTGAAGAAGCGCGCGTCGGCAGAGCCGGGCACGATGCTGGAATTGGTCGAGAACCCCGACGTCGTCGCCTCGATCGAGGCGCCCGACCTGCTCAAAGTCGGCTTCGCCGCTGAGACCGACGATCTGATCGCCAACGCCCGCGCCAAGATCGCGCGCAAGGGGCTCGCCTTTATCGTCGCCAACGACGTGACGCAGGCGGACGCCGGGTTTCAGGTCGATACGAACCGGGTGGTGATCCTCGACGCCTCGGGCGAGGCGGAGCGCTTGCCGTTGATGCACAAGTACGATGTCGCCGTCGCGATTCTGGCGCGGCTCACGAGACTTCCCGACTGGCCGGCCCGCCCCGACTGACCCAACTGAGCAGTGGTGGCGTCGTCTACTTGAGCTTGACGGCGGTGCCGTACATGTAGACCTCGGCCATGTTGGCGCCGACGTCCGAGGACATCATCCGCGCGGCGACGATGGCGTCGGCGCCGAGCTCGGCGGCTGAGGCCTCGAGCTTGTCGCGCACCTGTTCGCGGGTCTCGGTCATCAGCCGGGTATAGGCGTGGATCTCGCCGCCGAACAGGCTCTTGACCCCGGCCATGATGTCGCGCCCCACATTGCGCGTGCGCACGCTGTTCGCGCTGACGAGGCCGAACACATCCTCAATCTCGCGGTTGGGCACGGTCTCGGTCGTCACGATCAGCATGATTGGCTCCCGTCGATCTCGCGCGGCGTCCGAACCGCAGTTTACCGTCCCAGACGACGAGCGCCCACGCCAGCGCGCAGACGGCGAGGCCGGCGAATGCGTCGAGCGTCCAGTGATTGGCGGTGGCGACGACCGCCCAGCACTGCGAGAGCGGAATCGCGACCGCGAAGCCGCGCATCAGCGGCCGATGAGACGTCTGCCAGACGGCGAGGCCGGCCAGCAGCGCCCAGCCCGCGTGGAGCGACGGCAGCGCGGCGTATGGATTGACGAACAACCCCACCTCCTGCGCCTGATAGGCGGGCGCGGAGCGGAGCGCGAGCGTGTCGATGTAACCCAGTTCGGGCATCAGGCGCGGCGGCGCGGTAGGGAACAGGTAGTAGCAGGCCATGCCCGCGGCGGCGGAGATCAGCAGCGCATTGCGAAAGCGCCGCCAGCAGCCGCGGTGAGAGCGCCAGAGCCAGACCGCGACCGCGATCAGCAGCGGCATATGCCCCCAGAAGTAAGTTCCGTTGGCGAGGTCGATCAGCGCGTTGGAGCCCAGGATCGCCTCGTGAATGGCGGTCTCCCAGTCGAGCCCCAGCCGCTGTTCGAGGTCGAGGATGCCGCGGGCGCGCTGAAACGCTTCGTCGGCGCGGTCGGAGACGGCGCCGCGGATCAGGTAGTAGACCAGCCCCGCCGCGGCGACCGCAGCCAGCTCGCGTAGGAATTCCCGCATGGAGCAACGGTATGCCTCTTGATCTCTGCGATCCCGGCGATTGGTAGAATCAGACCACCTGCGCGGCCGAAGGTGGTGGCAAGGCCGCAATTCATCACGGGAGACACTGCCATGGACATACACGCGAGCGGTCTGGCCGCCCTCGATGCCGACGCCGACCACCTGTTGATCTTCGCGACCAAAGATGATGACATCCTGGCCGGCGGCGCGCTGCGCTCGCTCAACGACGCGCTGGACGGCGGCTTGGCGCCGCTCGTCGAATCGGGCGAGCTGAGCGGCGCGGTCAACGAGACGGTCGTGATTCACACGTTCGGCAGGATCGCGGCTCCGCGTGTCGTGATCGCCGGTCTGGGGCCGGCCGAGCAGCTGGGCCTGGACGAGATCCGCCACGCAGCCGCCAACGGCGGCCGCAAGGCACGTTCGCTCGCATCAGGATCACTGGCCGTGGCCGTCGACGGCGAGGCGTGCGGTCTCGCCGCCGAGGACGCCGCGGGGGCGATCGCGGAGGGGCTCGATCTGGGCCTCTATCGGTTCGATCGGCATCAGACACCCAAACAGCCGCCGAACGAGATCCCGCGCGTATCGCTGCACGTCGCCGACAGCGCCGATCTGGCCCGGGTTGAGGCGGGCGTCGCGCACGGCCGCTCGCTGGCGGGGGCGGCGAACTTCGCGCGCGACCTGGCGAATGAACCCTCCAATCTGCTGACGCCGACCGAATTGGCGAACCGCGCCGAAGCCTGGGCTGCCGATCACGGCGTCGAAATCGAGATCATGGACGAGGCCGCCGCCGCCGAACTGGGCATGGGCTCGTTCCTGGGCGTCGCCAGGGGATCGCATCAGCCCGCCAGATTTCTGATCCTGCGCCATCGCGGCGGAGCCGGCGAACCCGGGATCGGCTACTGCGGCAAGGGGATCACGTTCGACACGGGCGGCATCTCGATCAAGCCGGCGGCGAATATGGAGGCGATGAAGCAGGATATGTCGGGCGCCGCCGCGGTGGTCGCGGCGATGGGCGCGATCGCCGACCTCGAGCTGCCGATCAACGTCACCGCGCTCGCGCCCTGCACCGAGAACATGCCCGGCGGCAACGCGATCAAGCCTGGCGACCTGCTGACCGCCATGAACGGCACCACGATCGAGGTGATCAACACCGACGCCGAGGGTCGGCTGGTGCTGGCCGACGCGCTGTCCTATGCCAACCACCTGGGGCTCTCGCCGTTGATCGATGTGGCCACGCTGACCGGCGCCTGCGCCGTCGCGCTGGGCGATGTCGCGACGGGGCTGATGGCCAACGACGACGACCTCGCGGCGGAAGTGATCGCGGCCGGCAAGCGCGCCGGCGAGCGGTTCTGGCAACTGCCGATGTTCCCCGAGTACGACGAGCAGATTCGCAGCCAGGTCGCCGATGTCAAGAACACCGGCGGGCGGCTGGCCGGCGCGA
This sequence comes from Dehalococcoidia bacterium, assembly GCA_965205105.1. GTDB lineage: Bacteria > Chloroflexota > Dehalococcoidia > Bin125 > Bin125 > Bin125. The sequence continues at coordinate 2,021,462 of OZ242034.1, read as the reverse complement.
TCACGGCCGCCAAATTCCTGGCGCGCTTCGCCGGCGGCACGCCCTGGGCGCACCTCGACATGGCCGGCACCGACGACGCGAGCAAGGCGCGCGGCACCCAGGTCAAGGGCGCCACCGGCGTGCCCGTCCGCTCGCTGGTGCGTTTTGCGGAGACGCGAGCCGCCCGCGCCGAGTAGGCTCAGGACAACAGACCAGCTGGGAAGAGGCTGCGCCATGGCCGAGTTTGAGCGCCTGACCGATCTGCCCGAAGCGGAAGAGCGCGCCCTGCGCGACCAGTACCGCGCTGAGATGACCGAACTCGCCGACAAATTCTGCGAGGAGCGCGGCTACATCCTGATGAACGCCGATCAGACGATCGAGGATTTCGTCAGCATGCGGCTGCGGTTCGGTAAGTTCTACTGCCCCTGCCAGCCGGCCAACAACGACGATACGATCTGCGTCTGCGAGCCGGTGCTCAACGGCCTGGTCGACTTCGAGGGCACCTGCTTCTGCAACTTCTTCACCCTGCCCGAGGGCAAGACGGCAGTCAAGGACGAAGTAGCGCTCGACCTCTAGCCGGGGGCTCCATTCGCCGCGCCGTTTAGCAGCACCTCTGCGCGTTCGACGAGGCGCGAGACGCTGCGCAGCCGCCCCAGGCCTTCTCCGAAGCCTGCATCCAGTCATCCCCGGCGAACTCGTCATTCGCCTGATCCAGATACACGCGACCTTGCTCGCAGTAACGCGCCGCGGCTTCATTCATGGTCAGGTTCGCGCCTTGCTCATGTTCACTCCGCTTGCAGATACATGGGAGTAAATTTATGAGCGCCGGCGAAGCGGCGCGGCGCATCGTCAATTCGCATCGTCAGTCAGTTGTGGTGCTGGAAGATCGGCAGCGGGGCGAGGGGGGCGTAGATCTCGACCGAGAGTTCGTAGACCTGATCGGCCCAGTGGTCCCAGTCTCGGCGGGCGACCTGGGCCTGCTCGGAGGAGAGCGCGGCTTGGACGACGGTTTCGTCTTCGAAGGTGTAGCCCATCAGGTGAGCGCCGGCGATCGGGTCTGCGGCGCGCACGCGGAAGGCGGAGACGATACCGGGGATGTCCAGCACGTGCGGGAGGTGGGTGGCGCGGTACCAGCGCTCGAACTGGTCCAGCACCGCCGGATCGAGCCGCGCGCGGACGATCATGATCGGGTGTCGCAGGAGGGCGGCCATGCGCTGTAGTGTCGCATACGCGCTGTGCGCCCACGCCGCGCGTATGTCTGATAACGTCTAGAAGAGACACGGAGCAGACACACCGCGACGGGGACGGACGGCTTGGAGAGCCGCCGACCGCCGCCTCAACGGTCCCGTCGCAGCCAACTCGCCCCTGGGGGCGCGGAGAAGACATGCTGAGCAAGGACGAGAAAGCGGCCATTGCGGCTCGATTCGGTCAACACGAGAGCGACACCGGATCGCCGGAGGTGCAGATCGCGCAGCTGACCCGGAGAATTTCGCGGCTGACCGACCATCTGCGCGAGCATCGGCACGACTACCACACGCGCCGTGCGCTGATGAAGCTGGTCGGCCAGCGACGCCGACAGCTGCGCTACCTCAACCGCGAGGACGTCAACCGCTACTCGACGCTCGTCGCCGAGCTGGGGCTGCGCCGCTAGCGGAGCCGATCGTCCGGCGCGCGGCGATCGGGCGTGAACGCGCCGACCGCCGCCGCATGCGCACTGAACCCACCGAACGCACTGCAGGAAGCCACAGGAAGCACAGGAACCGACCAACGCATGGAAATCACCACTCGAACCGTCCAGCAGGAGATTGCCGGACGCACGCTCACAATTGAGACCGGCCGGCTGGCCAGTCAGGCCGGCGGGGCCGTCACCGTTCGCTACGGCGACACGATGATGCTCGGCACGGCGACCGCGTCGAAGCCGCGACCGGGCATCGACTTCTTCCCGCTCTCGGTGGAATTCGAGGAGCGGCTCTACGCCGCGGGCCGCATTCCCGGCTCGTTCTTCCGCCGCGAAGGCCGCCCGACGACCACGGCCGTGCTCTCGGCGCGGCTGACCGACCGGCCGATCCGGCCGCTCTTCCCCAAGGGCTACAACGACGACACGCAGATCATCATCACGATCTTCTCGGTCGACATGGAGAACCCGCCCGACACACTGGGCACGATCGCCGCGTCAGCGGCGCTCTGCGTCTCAGACATTCCCTTCGATGGGCCGGTCGCCTCGGTGCGCATCGGTCACGTCGACGGCGAGCTGGTCCTGCAGCCCACGTTCGCGCAGCTCGAGCGGTCGGCGCTGAACCTGGTCGTCGCCGGCACCAAGGACGCGATCACGATGGTCGAGGCGGAGGCCGGCGAGGTATCGGAGTCGCTGTTGGTCGACGCGCTGGCGCTTGGCCAGGAGGCGGTCAGCGCGATCTGCGAGATGCAGGAGGCGCTGGCCGCCGAGGTCGCGCCGGCGAAGCGTGAGTACGCCGCGCCGTCGGTCGACGCCGAGCTGCTGGCGACGGTGGAAGCGCGCGCCGGCGACGATCTGCGCTCGGCGCTGCGCGAGGCTGCGGACAAGGCCGACCGCGACCAGCGCCGCGCCGCCGTCAAGGCGTCGCTCCTCGACGCGCTCGACGACGAAGCCGACTCCGCCGCCTACGCGGAAGCGTTCGACGCGCTGGAGAAGCGCACCGTGCGGCGCAGCATTCTCGACGACGGCGTGCGGCCCGACGGACGCGGGCTGACCGAAGTGCGGCCGCTCTCGGCCGAGGTTGATCTCGTCCCGCGCACGCACGGCTCCGGCCTCTTCCAGCGCGGCGAGACGCAGGTGCTCAGCTTCACGACGCTGGCCGGTTCGGGTATGGCGCAGCGCCTCGACGACCTCACACCCGAGGACTCGAAGCGGTTCATGCACCATTACAACTTCCCGCCGTTCTCGACCGGCGAGACCGGCCGAGTCGGCAATCCGTCGCGCCGCAGCATCGGCCACGGCATGTTGGGCGAGCGCGCCATGGCCGCGATCTTGCCGCCCTTCGAAGAATTTCCCTACACGATCCGCGTGGTCTCCGAGGTGCTCGCCTCAAACGGCTCGACCTCGATGGCCTCGGTCTGCGCCGGCGTGCTCTCGCTGATGGACGCCGGCGTCCCGATCAAGACGCCCATCGCCGGCATCGCGATGGGACTGATCAAGGAAGCGGATGAGGTCGCGATCCTGACCGACATCGTGGGGATGGAAGACCATCTGGGCGACATGGACTTCAAAGTCGCCGGCTCGCGCGAGGGCGTGACCGCGCTGCAGATGGACATGAAGGTCAAGGGGATCGATCTGGAGATTCTGACGCGGGCGCTGGACCAGGCGCGCGATGCGCGGCTGCAGATCATGGACGTGATGTCCGAGTGCATCGCCGAGCCGCGCGAGCAGATGTCTCCGCACGCGCCGCGCATTCTGCGCATCGACGTACCGCAGGACAAGATCGGCCAGCTGATCGGCCCCGGCGGGCGCAACATCCGCGCACTGCAGGATGACACGGGGGCCGAGATTTCCGTCGAGGACGACGGCGCCGTGTTCATCACCGCCGTCGACCAGGCGTCCGGTCAGGCCGCCTACGAGCGCATCTCGGCGATGACGCGCGAGATCGAGCCGGGTCAGATCTACACCGGCAAGGTGGTCCGCATCCTGCCCTTCGGCGCGTTCGTCGAGTTGGTGCCCGGCAAGGACGCGCTGGTGCACATCTCCGAGTTGGCTGACTACCGCGTCGACAAGGTCGAGGACATCGTCAGCGTCGGCGACGAGATGCAGATTATCGTGGTCGAGGTCGACAACCTCGGCCGCGTCAACGCCTCGCGCAAGGCGTTGCTCAACGGCGACGCGGACAGCGCGCCGCGCGAACGGCGCGGCCGTGACGACCGTCGTGATCGCGGTGACCGCAACGATCGACCGCCGCGCCGCGACCGCGAGCCGCGAGAACCCAGAGAGCCGCGTGAACCGCGGCGCCCCCTCGCGGCGGTCGTGGTCGATACGGATGCGGATCTGGATCAGGAACCCGAACTCACTCCTGCGCCGACGGCCGTCGAACCGACCGCCGGGCAGCCTGAGCCGACCCAGCCCGCCGAGTCTGCGGAAGCGGAACCCGTCGTTGAGCAGGCCGTCGCGGAGACTTCGGGCGCGTCCGAGCCGTCCGAGGGCGACTCGGCGGCCGTCGCGCCGCCGCGGGACGGGCAGCCGCGTCGTCGGCGTCGTCGGCGTCGCCGCAACACGGGGCAGCCGGGTTCGGGCGACGGCAGTCAGAACAACCGACCGCAGGACGCGCCGCCCGCGGGCGGCGCGCCGGCGGAAGAGCGGCAGCCCGAGTCCAACGTCGCCCCGCGCCGGCGCGGGGGCATCCTCTCGCGCGTCAACATCCGCCGCGCGCAGCCCGAGTCGGACGGCCCGCCTCCGCCCCCGCCTCCGCCGCGCAGCGACTTCGGAGCGCCCAACCGCTAGCGCTGTCCGCTCGAAGAGCGGCGAGGCGGCGCGCGCCGCAGGTGAGCCATGATTCGCATCGTGATGAGCGGCGCCGGCAATATGGGTCGGCAGATTATGTCCGCTGTCGAGTCGGCCAACGACCTCGAGTTGGTCGGCGCGCTCGACGGACTGGCTGCCGCTAACTCCGTCGAGATCGCGGGCCGAGCCGTGCCGCTGCGCGACGCTCCTGAGGCGCTGACCGACTGGTCGCCCGATGTCGTGATCGACTTCTCGCACGCCGAGTGGACGGCCAGGCTGATCCCCGCTGCGGTCGAGGCCGGCGCGCGGCCGGTGATCGGTACCAGCGGCCTGTCGGACGCCCTGATCGCCGATGCCGGGCGGCGCCTGGAGGCAGCCGGGCTGGGCGGCGTGGTCGCCGCCAATTTCGCCCTCGGCGCGGTGCTCATGATGCACCTGGCCAACATCGCCGCGCCGCTCTTTGACTCGGTCGAGATCATCGAGCAGCACCACGACGGCAAGGTCGACGCGCCGTCCGGCACCGCGATCGCGACCGCGCAATCGATGCGCGGCGCGCGGGAGCGCGATTTTACGCGCAAGCCGGCCGAGCGCCATAACGTCGACGGGTACGATTCGCGCGGCGCCGAGCTGGGCGGCGCGTCGCTGCACTCGGTGCGCCTGCCGGGGCTGGTCGCGCACCAGGCGATCATCTTCGGCGGCAACGACGAGACGCTGACGATTCGACACGACTCGATCAGCCGCGCCTCGTTCATTCCCGAAATCCTGCGCGCCGTTCGCGCCGCGCCCGACCTGGATCATCTCGTCATTGGCCTCGACCGCCTGCTCGGTCTGCGGACCGATTAACACGACGAACACGGCACGGGACAGCAGTTGGGAGTGACACTGTGGGACGTGAACTGACCGTCGCGCTCGTTGGCGCGACTGGCGTGGTCGGCGCGGAATTCCTCAGGTGCATGGAAGAGCGGGACTTCCCGGTTGCGGAATTGCGCCTGCTGGCGACGAAGCGCTCGGCGGGGCGTGAACTGGCGTTCCGCGGCCAGACTCACATTGTGCATGAGACCACGCACGACGCCTTCGACAGCGCGGATGTGGCGTTCATCTCGGCCTCGACGGCGGCGTCGCAGGAGCTTTGCCCCGTCGCCGCCGCTCGCGGCGCGGTCGCCTTCGACGATTCCTCCGCCTTCCGCCAGCAGGAGGGCGTGCCGCTGGTGGTGCCCGAGGTCAATCCGCAGGATTTGCGGCAGCACCGCGGGATCATCGCTACGCCCAACTGCACCACCGTGCCGTTGGTGCTCTCGCTGCACCCGCTGATCCGGGACCGCGCCGTGACGCGGGTGATCGCCGATACCTACCAGGCCACCTCCGGCTCGGGCGGCGCGGCGGTGGTCGAGCTGCGCGAGCAGAACGCCGCCTTGGTCGGCGGCGAGCTGATCGACGGCGACCAGTTCAACGAGTACCCCAAGCAGATCGCCAACAACGCGCTGCCCCAGGTGGATGTGTTCCTCGACGACGGGTACACCAAGGAAGAGTGGAAGATGCTGGTCGAATCGCGCAAGATTCTGCACCAGCCCGAGCTGCCGCTCTCGGCGACCTGCGTCCGCATCCCGACCGAGCGCGCGCACGCGATTGCGGTGCACGCCGACTTTGACCGGCCGCTGACGCCCGATGAAGCGCGCGCGCGCTGGGCGGCGCAGCCGGGCTTGCGCGTGATCGACGGGCGGGCGGCCGGCGACTGGCCGACGCCGCTCGACGCCGACGGCATCGACGACACGCTGGTCGGACGCGCCCGTGTCGATGTGACCAACCCCAACGGCCTCGCCTGGTGGGTCGTCGCCGATAACCTGCGCAAGGGCGCGGCGCTCAACATCGTCCAGATGGTCGAGTGGATGCTCGAAGACGGCTGCCTCTGAGCGGAGCGCCCCCGAGGTGAGTTTTCGGTCCGTCGCGCCCGTTTCAAACCGAGTAGCCTGAGCCGTCAGACGATGAGCGACGGAAAGCCTGAACGATGACCGAGCCCAACGATGCGCCCCACTGGGGCCGCCTCTACACCGCGATGGTGACGCCGATGACGGAAGCCGGCGGCGTCGATGTCGAGCGCGCCCAGCACCTGGCCGCCGCGCTGCTCGAGTCAGGCTCCGACGGCGTCGTCGTGGCCGGTACGACCGGCGAATCGCCCACCTTGACGCACGATGAAGAGCGCGCGCTGTTCCGCGAGTTGCTGCCCGTCATCCACGACGCCGGCGGCACCCTGATCGCCGGGACCGGATCGAACAGCACCGCGACCGCCGTCGACGCCTCGGAGCAGGCGGCGCGGCTCGATGTCGACGGCCTGCTGCAGGTCGTCCCGTATTACAACAAGCCGTCGCAGGAGGGGCTGTACCAGCACTTCCGCGCGGTCGCCGAGGCCGTGCCCGAGACGCCGATCATGCTCTACAACGTGCCGGGGCGCACCGGACTGAACATGACCGCGCAGACGACGGCGCGGCTGGCCGAGGACTGCCCCAACATCGCCGGCGTCAAGGAGGCGTCGGGCGATCTCGAGCAGATCGCCGAGATCATCCGCACCGCGCCGCCGCGCTTCCGCATCTGGAGCGGCAACGACGGCGACAATCTGGCGATCCTCGCGATGGGCGGCTATGGCGCCGTTTCGGTGCTCTCGCACCTGGTCGGCGGGCGGATCCAAGCGATGTACGCCGCCTGGCAGCGCGGCGACACGGCGGAGGCGGGGCGTCTGCAGGTCAAGCTCGCGCCGCTGGTCCGGGCACTCTTCCTGATCGGCAATCCGGCCCCGGTCAAGTGGGCGCTCAACGAGATCGGCTTCGACGTGGGCCCGCTGCGCCCGCCGTTGGTCGATCCCGACGAGGACGTCCAGGCGGCGATCCGCACCGCCCTCGAGGCCGCGGGCGGCCAGGACTTAATCGCGACGGCATGAAATCCGACGCCGCCGAGGCCTGGGGCTACGCCCTGCTGCTCACCCGCCGCGTCCTGACCACGGCGTTGTCCGGTGTGAGCGAGGCGCAACTGCATTGCGCCACGCCGCTGGGAACGCTCGCCGATTGCGTCGCCGAAGCGTGCGCCGCCGAAGCCGGCCTGGTCTGGCCCGAAACGTTGCCGCCCGCGCAGCTCGATCCCGCGCAGACCCCCGTGCAGGCGCTCTACGCGCTGGTTCGCCACCGCGCCGTGACCGAGGAAGTCCTGATGCAGGCGACCGACGCGGCCATGCGCCAGGTCTGGTGGACGCGCGCCGGGCGTCTGGCTCAGGATCCGCCGCAGCCGCTGGCGGAGTCGCTGCGTCAGCTCGCGGAGCGGGAACTGGCAGTCGCGATCAGGTCGGCGGATATCCGAGCGCAGATCGACCCCGGCTGGTCGGCGCAGCCGGAACTGGCTGAGCGGGCGCGGCAGGCGATCACGGCGGCGATCGCTTAGGCGACGTCGTCTTTCAACTTTCGTCTGAGTTGCGCCATCGAGCCGCTGCCCTTGCGGACGTTGCAGGTGCGGCAGAGCAGCTGTACGTTCGGCCAGGTGTGCGGCCCGCCCTGCGAACGGGCCTTGATGTGGTCGAGGTCCATCAGGTCGGCGAGCTCGGGCGGGAAATGCCGTCGGCAGCCGTTGCACACGCCGGCCTGCTCTTCATAGAGACGACCTTTGATCTCCGCCTTGGTCAGGCTCAGGTTGATTGGCAGCGGATCGACCTGGGCAGAGAGGTCGGTGCGCACGGGGATGTCGGTGCGGTGGATCGGCTCGTGGTAGGGGATGCCGAAGTTGGTTTGGCCGGTCTCGTTCTGCATCCTCTCGATTCGCTCGATGCAGAGCAGCGCCGCCATTTCCGACACGTCGATGCCGATCCAGTTGCGCCCCAGCTTCTCGGCCGCGACGCAGGCCGTCGCGCAGCCGCAAAACGGATCGAGCACCACGTCACCGGGGTTCGACGACGACGCGATGATGCGCTCCAGTAACGCAAGCGGCTTTTGAGTCGGGTAGCCAAGCTTTTCTTTGCCTCGCGCGATGCCGATATCATCCCACAACGTATCGACGACCTTGCCGCGGTATTCCCACTCATACTCCTTGCGCATGGGTTTACGGCTTGCGCTGTAATGGATTCGATCCGCCTCGTGCAACGCGATCAAATTCGCCTTCGAGATCCGCCAACCGAACTCCGGGTTGTATCCTCGCCACTCGTACCTGGGGCTGCTGTGCAACCATTGATCAGCGTACAAATTCGTGACGGCGCGGTATCTGCCGACTGCATCCTCGTGCGGGAACGATACGCCCTCATCGGGAACGCGCGGAATCTCAATCCGATGCTGCTTGCTCGCTGCGTAGAAGTAGATGGTATCAGCGACCTTGCCCAGCGTTTTGCTTGGTCCGCGGGTCCCCTTCGCCCGGCTTCGCCGCCAGACGATCTCGTTGCGAAAATTCCCCGCCCCGAAGATTGCATCCATCAGTACTTTCAGATAGTGACCAGCCGTTTGGTCGCAATGCAGATAGATTGCTCCCGTCGGTTTCAGGATGCGCTGCATCTCGATCAGCCGCATCGCCATGAAAGCGAGGTAGGCGCTCATCTCTTCGCCGGCTGTCGCCTCGGCTGCTTCCACGACCGCCCGCAGCGGCGATTCCACGCGCAGGTCGTTGAGCCACTGACGCTTCACACTGGTCGCGAGGGTCTCGCCTTCGCCCGCCGCCACTTCGTCCCAGCCCCAGATGTCATTGAAGGACGCGCCCTCGGCATCGGAGCCGATAGGCGCATGCCACTGCTTGCCCGTGTTGAACGGTGGATCGAGATAGATCAGGTCGATCGTCTGCGAGTCAATGCCGCGCAGAACCGGCAGATTGTCGGCCGTAAAGATCGTGCGGTTCTTCGGCTGTGAGCGTTGATCTGATGGGGGGGGGGGGGCATGATAGAGGTGCGCAGTTGTCGTTTGCTATGAGCGACTATGGTACTAAGTGCGGTTCGACCAGTCAAGGTAGTAGTTGGGATGTTGCGCTGCGCGCACACGATCAATCATCTACCGGTGGCCACCGCGATCTCCTGTCTCCCACTGGACAGCGTATCCTGCCGCGAGCACAGTCTAGCGGACGGAGATGGCCATGACCTGGGAATCGGAAATCACGGAGATCGCCAGGCGCCGGGAGCTGGCCAAAGCCCGCGGCGGCCCGGAGGGCGTCGAGCGCCAGCGGCGGCGCGGCAAACTGCTGGTCAACGAACGGATCGACGGGCTGCTCGACCCCGGCTCGCTGCGCGAGTTCATGTCACTGGTGGGGCGGCCGCAGTACGACGACGCGGGCGAGCTGGTCAGCTTCACGCCCAAGGGGTCGATTGAGGGCTTCGGCAAGGTCAACGGACGCAAGATCGTGGTCTCGGCGGGCGATTTCACCGTGCGCGGCGGCTCGGGCGGCGGCGACGGAGCGGATGGGCTGGGCTCGGAGAAACGCTCGAACCAGCGCGCGCTCGAGTGGCGCGTGCCCTACGTGCGCCTGCTCGACGCGGCGGGCGGCTCGGTGCGCGGTTTCGAGACGCTGGGCCGCACCTATCTGCCGGACGGCAATGTCTGGTCGACGGTCGATACCGACCTGCTGCGCACGGCGCCGGTGGTCTCGGCGGTGATGGGCTCGGTCGCCGGACTGCCCGCGGTCAACGCCTGCATGGCGCACTTCACGATCATGGTCAAGGGGATCTCGCAACTCTTTCCCGGCGGTCCGCCGGTGGTCAAGGCGGCGCTGGGCTACGACGTGACGAAAGAGGAGCTGGGCGACGAGCGCATTCACGTCTATCAGTCGGGCTCGGTCGACAATCTGGCCGAGGACGAAGCGGACGCCTTTCGCCAGGTCCGCCAGTTCCTCAGCTATCTGCCGCAGAGCGTCTACGAGCTGCCGCCGCGCGCGGCGCCGACCGACGATCCCAACCGCCGCGAGCCGCGCCTGCGGCGGCTGGTGCCGCGAGACCCTCGCCGCGCCTACGACGGGCATCGCGCGATCAACTGGTGCGTGGATGAGGGTTCGTTCTTCGAAATCGCGCCGTTCTACGGCCGTTCGCGGATCACCGGGCTGGCGCGCATTGACGGCTATCCGGTCGGCGTGATGGCGAACAATCCGATGCACGAGGGCGGCTCGACCGACGTCAGGGGCGGCAGCAAGGTGATCCGCTTGCTCCAGCTGTGCGACACGTTCCACCTGCCGCTGATCTCGTTCGCCGACGAGCCGGGCTTCATGGTCGGGCTCGAGTCGGAGAAAATGGGCATCGAGCGAGCGGGCGCGCGGCTGGTGATCGCGACCTGCCAGTCGCGGATGCCGTGGGCGACGGTGGTGATGGGCCGCCTGTTCGGCGTCGCCGGGCAATGCCAGCATCGCCCCACCGGGATGTTCCAGCGCTGGGCCTGGCCCTCGGCCCGTTGGGGTTCGATGCACATCGAGGGTGGGGCGCTGGCGGCGTATCGGCGTGAGATCGACACGGCCGATGATCCGCAGGCGAAGCGGGAAGAGATCGAGGCGCGCCTCCGCGATCTGGCGTCGCCCTTCCGCACCGCCGAGGCGACCGGCCAGGACATCATCGATCCGGCGGACACGCGTCCATTGCTCTGCGAGTTCGTCGCGGACGCCCAGTCGATCCTGAAGACGCAGCTCGGCCCGTCGCCGTACCCGTACATGCCCTGACACCTGCCATCGCGGGCGTTCGCGATACAGTGAGTGGCAAACGGGAGGCTGTCCGACGCGGTTGCTGCTCTACCTGATCGCAAGTCTGATCGCACTGACGACGCTGCTCGCCGCCTGCGGCGACGATGAGCCGGCGATGCGCGGCGATCCTCAAGTGGAACAGCAGCAGGAACAGGGCGATGCGCAACCGCCGCCGAGCGCCTCGCCCGACGACTCCCAGCAGAGTGCCCAGAGTGAGCAGCAGGGGGCGCAGTCCGCGGACGAGACGGGCGAAGAGCCGTCCGGCGCGGCGCAGGCGACGCCGACAACGCCTCGCGACCCGCTCCTGGCCGAGGCGGAGGCCGCCTATCGCGCCTGGTCGGAGAACCTGGACACATTGGTGTTCGACCTCGCCGTGGAGCTTGGTCTCTTTGGCGTGGCGATACCAGTCACGGCTGAGGGCGCCTATCAATTCGAGCCATTCAAGATGTGGATGGCGCTGGATATGAGAGGGCTATTGGACGCGTTGGAAGATCTGTCTGAGGACGATGCGGCGGAATCGACTGAGCTACTGCAGATGCAGATGCTGATGACAGAAGAGGTCCTGTACCTGTCGATGCCTGCTCTCGGCGGTTGGGTGGATGTGCGCGACGCCCCGGATACGTTGTTTGCGGAACTGCTTGCGCTGATCGGCAGCGATCTGGACACGATCGCTGATCCATCATTGAGCATCGACCAGATACTCGGTTGCGCCGAAGCAGGCAGCGGCGCGGCGACCTACAGCACGTACAACGACGAGGACGTGTGGTTGGTGGAATGTGAGATCGATGTCGCTGAAATGACCGCGGTCATGGCGAGCGAGTTCCGTGATATCGGTCTCGACCTGGTCGAAGATGGCATCGAGTCGCTGCAGATGCGAATGGCGATCAGTCGAGCGACCGGCGAGCCGCTGATGATTGAATCGAGTGCGGCACTGCTCGACATGCTCGGTTTCACGGACGATGGCATCGACGATGAGACGAATACCGGCTTGAGCTCATACGTCAACACGGTAGTCACGCTGCGCAGCTGGAACGAGCCGGTTTCCTTTCCGACCCCGGAACCGCTGCTCGACATATCGGCGCTCGACGCGCTGATGGGCGGCGACGGCGCAGGCTGGGACGAGCAGGAAGGCGACGGCTTCCGCAATCCTCCCGAGCTGTTGACCTCCAACGAACTGCTCGAACTCGCCCGAGCTTGGGCGCTCTCCGTCGATGAGCTCACACTGCAGTTCGACGCGCGGGCGGTGATCGACGGCGAAGCCCGGACGGCAGCGACGGCCATCCATAGCTCGAAGCCGCAGGGGGCGTACGAGACTGCGGTGGTGATCGACAGCGCCGAAGCCTTCCGCCTGCTCTGGAACCGCGACGGCATCTGGACCGGCGTCGAGGAGGCGGATGGCCAGATCGTCTGGGAGCCGTCCAGCCCCGCCGCGCTGGGCTTCGCCGCGGTCGACGTCGACGAGTTTCTCGCTGATCCCGAGTACATCGACTTCGCGACCTACGCGGCTCTGCTCGATCTCGCCTGGCTGTCGCGGACCATCGAAGGCGGCGGACCGCCGGTCTATGAGCTGGGCATCGAGAGCGGCCCGCGCCGACCCGGAGACGACTACTTCGAGCCGCTGGTCGAGCTGCTGCGCGCTGCGACGGCGGAGTTGCTGGCCGAGAGCGTGACCATCGAGGCGATTGATCAGGTCTCCACGATCATCACGATCCACGGCGACAGCGGCCGAATCGTGAGCCAGGTCACGACAGCCGAATTCGACTCAAGCGCCGGCCGGGTCGAACTCGCCGTCAACACGGCGATGTCCACAGGCGGCATGATCGAGTTCTCGTCGCCCGGAGGCTAGGCGCGGTATCATCGGCGCCGTCTGGTTTGCAATCCCGTTTGCGAAGCGCTAGCTTGCCTGCCACCACGGCGGCGCGCAGAGCGAGCGCTCGTCGCCAGAAAGGACTTCGGCATGACGACTCGGAACTACTGGACGCGGATGAAGCGCAGCCGGATGTCGCGGCGCTCGTTGCTGCGCGCCTCGGCGCGGGCCGGGGTCGGCGCGGCGGGGCTCGCGCTGGTGGGCTGCGGCGACGACGATGACGACGGTCAGGGCGCGGCGCAGGTCCAGCAACAGCAGGCCGACCAACAGGGCGCGATGGCCGATCAACAGGAGCAGCAGCAAGACCAGCCGGCTGGCGCGCAGACCGATCAGCAGGATCAGGCGGCCGTCGCCCAGGCGCAGGCCAGCGGCCCCGCCATCGCGCCGATGTTCAATGCCGGCCTGCACCTCAACACCACCGGCATCGACCCGCACACAGGCACCTCCGGCACCGACGCCTACTACTTCCAACCGTTCTACGACTACCTCGTCATGCACGACACGCAGAACGTGCAGCGAACCGACATCTCGCTGGCTGAGGCCTGGGAGTTCCCTGACAACACTACGATCATCTTCTCGCTGCGCGACGGCGTCACCTTTCACAACGGCGACCCGTTCAGTTCGGAGGATGTGCGGCTCAATCTCGAGCGGGTAACCGGCCATCCGGCGTCGACGCCCAAGGCCAACTTCGAGGTAGTGCACACGGTCGAAACTCCGGACGAGCGCACCGCCACGTATTTGCTCTCCGAGCCGTCGGCCGCTGTGATGCACCTGCTGGGCGACCGCGCCGGCGCGATGATTCACGTGCCGACCGCCGAAGAGCTCGGCGACGAATACGGCCTCAACCCTGTCGGTACCGGCCCCTACTCATTCGTTGAATGGGTCGATCAGTCGCATGTGCTGGGCAAGCGGAACCCCGATCACTGGATGATGGGCCCGACGCCGGGCTCGCCGACAGGGAGCCAGGTACCGTACTTTGACGAGTTGAAGTACAACATCATCACCGAGAACTCCACGCTGATCGCCACCGGCCTCGCGGGCGACCTCGATACGATGTTCGTTCCCGAGCCGCAGTTCAACGACCAGGTCGAAGAGCACCCCGACTGGCGGCTCGTGACGATGGAAGGCGCGTTCGTCTCGGAGATTCTGGTCTTCAACTCAAAGAAGCCGCCACTGGACAACATGAGCCTGCGACTGGCGATCATGCACGCGGTTCACCCTGAGGCGGTAAATCAGGCTGTGCATAACAACCTGATGATTCAGGCGCTCGGCGGTCAGTGGCCCAACGGCACGCTCGCTTACAGCGAAGTGCCGTCCAACCCGCAGGTCGCCTATCCCGCGATCGCCGACAGGCGCGCTCGCGCCCAGGAATTGCTGGCGCAATCCGGCGTCGATGTCGAGGCGCTCAACGCCGAGGGCGGCATCTCGCTTACGACCTACGTCAACGCAGTCAAGATCGATGCCAGCCAGGCCTATGCCAACCAGATCAAGGAGGTGCTTGGCATTCAGGTCAATTTCGAGCCGCTGGAGCTGGTCGAGTTCATCCCCGCCTTCTTCGAAAACGGCGAGTATCACATGACCCTGACCGGCTGGTCGCGCTACCCGGAGCCCGACTGGATCGCGTCGCTGGCGTACACCAAGAGCGGCGTCTACAACCCAACCGGCGCGCAGGACGAGGAGAGTCCGATCCACCCCGACCTCGACCAGCTCGTGTCCGACGGACGCTCGACCTTCGACGTCGAGGAGCGGCGCGATATCTACGGCAAGGTCAACGACATCATCGTCGGCGAGGGGCACTTCTACACGATGCTCTACGGCGTCAACTTCACCGGCGTGCGCAACCCGATCCAGAACGCCGAAGAGACGCTGTTCAACGGCGAGGGCAAGTGGCAGACCCGCTGGTTGTGGAGCGAAGAAGCCTAGCAGTAACAGTCGCCGCTCGGACTCTCTGTCAGGAGGTCCGAGCGGTGTGCGCGTTACGGGTAGCTGTTTCCCGTCGAGCGTCCACCAGCGCATGTCTCGTCGTTGGCCGTCGGCGCGAGCGACCCTGATCTGGGAGTAGACCGGAACCTTCGCATGTGGACATACATCACGGTTCGGGTCCTACAGTCGATCGTTGTGGTCATCATGGTCGCAATCGTATCGTTTGCCATCTTCCGCATTCTGCCCGGGGATCCGGTCGCAGCGCTTTCGGGTGAGGGCGAAGCGATCTCCGAGGAGCGCCGTGCGCAGGTCGAGGAGCAGCTGGGGCTGAACAAGTCGGTGCCCGAGCAATTCGGCAGCTGGATCGGCGATATCGTCAGCTCCGGTGATTTCGGCAGCTCCGTGCTGACGAACCGCCCGATTGGTTCCGAGTTGTTGACGCGGTTGCAGAACACGCTGCACGTCGGCATCGCGACGATCATTTTCGGCATGCTGATCGGCATTCCGGCGGGCGTGTTGTCGGCGATCAAGCCCAATTCCATCGCTGATCGACTCGTCACGACGATCTCGGTCGGCGGCGTGGCGATCCCTGATTATCTGACCGGGCTGATCCTGATCCTGCTCTTCGTCGTGACTTGGGACGTGCTGCCGGCGGCCGGATTTGCGCGGATCTGGGACGATCCAGTGGCTTCGGTCAAGTCGCTGGTTATGCCGACGCTGGTGGTCGGCTGGGTGCTGTCGGCGATTGTGGCCCGGCAGACGCGCTCATCGATGCTCGAGGTGATGCGGCAGGATTACGTCCGCACCGCGCGCGCCAAGGGGCTGCGCGAGCGCCGCGTGATCGCGATCCACGCGCTGCGCAACGGGCTGCTGCCGGTCGTCACCATCGTCGGCCTGCTTCTGGCCCGCGTGTTCGCCGGCGCGGTGATCGTCGAGCAGATATTCAACATTCCCGGCATGGGGCGTTGGCTCGTGCAGGCGGCGCTCCAGCGCGACCTGTTGATCGTCCAGGCGATGATCCTGGTGATCGCCATCGCGATCGTGATCGCCAACCTGTTGACCGACATCTCCTACGGCGTGCTCGATCCAAGGATTCGCTATGGCTGAGCAGGCGTCGGTCGAAGCCGCCGCGGGCGGGTATGCGGTTCCCGACGCGGTCAGTCGGTTGGAGCCGCTGCGCGTCTTCATGCGGCGCTTCCTGCGCGTGCGTCTGGTCAGACCGGCGCTGTTCATCCTGGTCGCCTTCGCGATCATCGCGATCTTCGTCGATGTCTTCCCGATACCCGGCTACGAGGAGCAGGCGACGGACGAGAACGGGCTCTACATCTCCTGGCAGTCGCCGAACGGCGATCATCCCTTCGGCACCGACAAGATCGGCCGCGACACGTTCTCCCGCGTGCTCCATGCGACGCGCGCGGCGCTCGCCGTCGGGTTTGGCGCGTCGTTGTTCGGCGCGATCTTCGGGCTGCCGATCGGCATCGCGGCCGGCTACGCCCGCGGGGTCGTCGACGAGGCGCTGATGCGTCTGATGGACGCGGTGCTCGCCTTTCCTGGCCTGATTCTGGCGCTGGCGCTGGTCTCGGTGCTCGGCCGCGACATCATCAACATCATCGTCGCCGTCGGGATCGCCAATATTCCCTGGGTGGCGCGGATTGCCAGATCGATGGCGCTGTCGGTGCGCGAGCAGGATTATGTGCTGGCCGGCCGCACGGTGGGCGCGAGCAACCTGCGGATTATGGCGCGCTACGTGCTGCCCAACAGCTTCCAGCCGGTCATCGTGCAGGTCTCGCTGGGCGCGGGCTTCGCGATCATCGCCGAGGCCGGCCTCTCGTTCCTCGGGCTCGGCATTCGGCCGCCCGAGCCGACCTGGGGCGGCATGGTCTCGGAAGGTCGGCAGGTGATCATCACCGGCAGCGGCTGGTGGCTCTGGGTCTTCCCCGGCGCCTGCATCGCGCTGCTGGTCTGGAGCCTCAACATCATCGGCGACGGCCTGCGCGACGTGCTCGATCCGCGTCTACGCGGCGCGCTCGAAGGCGACTGACCGCGTTACATCCTCTGGCGCTCCAGCGCCCACTCCGTCATTCCCCCGCGCGAAGCGCGGGAATGACGGGGGAGTGGCGTTTATGGGATCGCCGATACCGCCGTCAGCTTCCACTCGCCGCTGCGTTCGATCATGAGCAGGATCTCGTCCCGCTCGACATCAGCCGCGAGGCGGCGGGCGGCGACGTTGACGCCGTGTCGGCCCGCGTTGACCGCTCTGGCGGAACCCGGCACCGCTCTGATCGACAGCCCGGCGCGTTGCGACAGAAAATCCTCGGGCGTCTCGATGCGAGCGACTTCACCGACGCCGACGATGGTGAGCGGATAGGAAATGCGCTCGGCGAACGTCTCGAAGTCACCGGCGTTGCGAAGCGCGCCCAGCGCCTCCGCCGCATTGACCGCCGCCGCAGCCTGCGCGCGGTAATCCTGATCCCGGGACCAGCTATCGACGCCGAAGCGGGCCTGGATCCCCCAGCCGCCGTCGGTTCGGGTCATGACGTAGAGCACGCGGTTGGAGATGATCGCCGAATCATCCGCGCGGTGACGGGTCCACCCGCCGGCCAGATGCACCTTGTCGGGCGACGCGTGCACCACGCGCGGCGTGATGCCCTGCGTGCGAACCCAGCCGCTGGCCTCGAACCGCTGCCAGCCGGCGGAGGTCGCCATCCGGGCGTAGTCGGCGGCGTTTTGGTAGAGGCCGGACGACGTGCGCGGGAGCCCATCGCCGCGCGGCGGCGATGCCGAGACGCGAACGTGCGGATACGACATCGCGCCGGCCCAGCCGTCGGCGTCTTGGGCGTTGAAGCGCTCGAAGAAGGCCCAGTAGGCAGCCGCCGGCGTGGCGTAGTTACCCATGTCGAGCTTGGTCAAGGCTCACTCGGCCCACTGACCGTAGTTCTCGTGACCCAGCGCGTTGTTGTCAGGGTCCCAGAGCGGGTCCACGGCGGGCAGTGTCTGCAGCCAGGTCCAGATATCGGCGATGTCCGCCACCGAGACCTCGTCGGCGGGGAACTCCTGCATGACGCCGCGCGGCTGACGGTACTGCGCGATCACGCCCTGGATATCCAGCCCGGTGCGGGCGATGGTGGGCCCGACGACGCCTTCGCCGTTCTCGCCGTGACAGACCTGACAGCCGTTGGCGACGTACAGCTCAGCCCCGCGCAGCGCGTTGGCCTCGGCGCGGACGGCTTCCTCGTCGATGATTTCAATCGGCAGCGGCTCCGCCTCGGCGCAGGTCTGGGGCGGATACTCGGTGAGCGAGAGCGAGGGATGGTCTTCCTTGCCGTCCTCGATGCAGAACAGTCCAGTTTCCCAGCCTTCGACCGCGGCCAGCTCGGAGAGGTGCTTGGCCTCGATCACATTGCGGTCGGCGCCCTTGTGAATGGCGAACCCGACGAGCGCGAGGACGCCCGCGATCAGCAGGGCGAACACGATGATGATGCCGAACGACTGCGGTATCCCGGTGCGGCTGGGCATAAATCCTACTTCATCTCGCTGCATCACTGACCGCGGGACATTCGAAATGATCGTACCGCAGCATCTGGTTAGACGGAATCACGGCGTATCACCGAGTCGCCTCGCGCTCGTCATCTCGCGCCACAGCGGGAATGACGGATGGGAGCGGCTGGCGGCGTTCGCGCTACGGCGATGCCGGACGCGACCTGGCTGCGCCGTAATCCTGGAATGGCCCGTCGCGCCAGTCGAGCGCGGCCTTGAGCCCTTTTTCGCGCGCGATGCGGCCGAACTCGCCGGCCGAGGGTCGGTAGGTCGAGAGCGCCTGAATATCGGCGCCGACCTGCAGGGCGGTGCGGAAGCCCATCACCTCGTAGGCGCGGTTCAGGCCGCGCTTGGACATCTGGACCATATCGGGCGCGATGTTGGCGATCCGTTCACCCATCTTTTCGGTCTCTTCTGCAAGCTGTTCGACCGGGAAGGCGCGGTTGGCCCAGCCCAGTTCGACCGCTTCGAGGCCCGTGACCGAGTCGCCCGTGTAGCACAGTTCGCGCGCCTTGCGCATGCCCATGTGCCACGGGTGGTAGAGGATGTCGACCGTGGTCATCGCGCGCACCGGCGGATAGCCGATGATCGCGTCCTCCGCCACGTACATGAGATCGCACATCGAGGCGAGCTCAGAGCCGCCGGCGAGCGCGTAGCCGTGCACCTGGGCGATGACCGGCTTGGTCAGTTCCCAGATCTGCCAGTAGCCGGAGAGCAGGTGCTGCGGCCATTGTCCCTGGCCGGGGTGGATCGGTCCGACCGAGGGCAGGCCCGAGCGGTGGTCCAGGTAGTCCGACTCGGACAGGTTCGGCACCGGGGTGATGTCGTAGCCGGCCGAAAAGGTGCGGCCGGCGCCGCGGATGATCACCACGTGGACGCCGTCGTCGGCTTCGGCCACCTTGAGCGCGTCGAACAGCTCGGCGCGGAGCCGGTGGCTGAGCGCGTTCATCTTCTCGGGACGGTTGAGGGTGACGATCGCCAGCCGCCCCCTGGTTTCGTAGAGGATGTCTTCGTATTCCGGCATCGTGATCTCCTGCCGCGCGGCACTGGCGTACCGACTGGTGTACGGGCGCAGGCTAGCCGACGAAGCCGTCCGCGTGTCGCGGGGTCACCTGGCGGCGGCGATCAGCGCGAGAATCCGGGACAGCGGCGCCGCGCCGCGGACGACGCCTCGGTACACGCCGTCCGCGTCGAGCACGAACAGTTCCGGCACGCCGTCGACGCGGTAGTGCCGAGCGACCTCGCCGGTCGCGTCGGCGAGATGCAGGATTCCGCCGCCATGCTCGCGGGCCAACGCCTGGCCGGCTCCCTCTTCGATCTCGTACACGTTGACCCCGAGCGCCCGTAGATCGTCGTCGCGCGCGGCGAGGTCGGACACGGTTCGCAGCGTCTCGCCCGCGCGCGGCGCCCACGAGGACCAGAAGACGATCACGGTGATCTGCTCGCCGTCGGCGCGAACGCCGGACAGCGGGATCAGCGAATCGCCGCTGCTCGTGTCGGCGTCCGAGTCGGGGGTCAACGCCGGCAGCGCGAAGTCGGGCGCGGCTCGTCCCAATTCCAGCCGCGCCTCGCCGGCGGCGATGCCGCTGGATAGCGGCCACAACTCGGGGAATGGCGCAACCGGCAGGCGCAGCGTGATCGTGGAGCTCAGCCTCCAGCGGTTGGGCGCCGCCGCGCCCCATTCGAGCCGCCATGTGCGTCCGCGGATGCCGCGCGCTTCGCCCTCGATCACGACGCCCAGCCCAAAGTCGACCAACTCGCCTGAGCGCCGCGCGCGCGCGTAGATCGCCACTTCAGGGGCGATCTGCAGGTCGGCGGAGCGCAGCCAGCGCCCCTCGGGCGCGCGCGGGACGTTGAGGCGGTTCGCGTCCGGGCAGCGTCGCGTGTGGCGGTCGAGCGAGTCGCGCAGGTCAATGCAGAGTTCGGCGTTGCTCGCGTCCGGGATCCAAATCGCCATGTTGACGCGCAGCGAGCGCTCCTGCGCGTTGACGCTCTCCGCCGGCGAAATCGCAGCCAGCATTGCTGCCGCGATGATGAGCGGGAGGACGAGCGCCCCGACTCGGATCGAGAGTGTCGTCGACAGCGCGCGCGGCATCAGGAGGGCAGCATCGAGAAGTTGTGGTTGCCGAGGAACGCGCCTGCGCCTGCCACCAGCAGCGTCAACAGCAGTCCGGAGATGGAGAGCATGATCGTGATCGTGCGCACGCGGCGCAGTTCGGGCGTGTCCTCATCCGTGCCGGCGGTCTGTCTGGCCAGTTCGAGCTGGCGCGGCCCGAAGACGAATTGGTGCAGGCCGATCAGCGCGATCATCACGGCCCAGAGCGCCATCTTGATCACGAAGATGTAGCCCCAGCGCGCGTCGTAGATGTCGGGGCCGAAGTTCTCAGCCTGGTCGAGGCGCGGGTCGACCATCGCGCCGCCGGTGATCACGATCACGATCATCGCGGCGATGCCAACGCGGCCGAAGCGCCGCGTGAAGCCTTCCAGAGCGTCCAACCAGACGGTGCGATCGCCCACGGCTCGCAGCGCGGGAATCACGCAGGCGGCGGTGACGATCTGCCCGCCCAGCCAGATCGCCACGCCGAAGACGTGCAGCGTGACCAGGATCGAGATCACCGTCTCAGACATCGCCGCGCCCCTGACTACAGGATCGGATCGACGATGATCGCCTGGTCGCGCTCGGGGCCGACGCTGACCAGAGCGGCGGGGGCGCCGATCAGTTCCTCGATGCGGCGCACGTAACGTTGCGCGTTGGCGGGCAGATCGTCGAACCGCCGGCATTCGCTGGTGTTCGCTTCCCAGCCGGGCAGTTCCTCGTAGATCGGCTCCGCCGCCTCGAGCGCCAGCCGCGAACTGGGGAATTCCTCGACCCGCCGCCCGTTGACGTTGTAGGCGACGCAGACTTTCAGCATCTCGAACCGATCGAGCACGTCGAGTCTGGTCAGCGAGATGCTGTGGCAGCCGTTGAGGCGGATCGTGTAGCGCCCCGCGACGGCGTCGAACCAACCGCAGCGGCGCGGCCGCCCGGTCGTCGTGCCGTACTCTTGGCCGGCGTCGCGCAGGCGGTCGCCCTCGCGTCCGAACAGCTCGGTCGGCATTGGTCCGTTGCCGACCCGGGTCTGATAGGCCTTGTAGACGCCGATCACGCGGTCGATGTCGCGCGGCGCGATGCCTGCCCCGACCGCGGCCCCGCCCGCCATCGAGGTGGGCACGGACGAGGTGACGTAGTCGTAGGTGCCGGCGTCGAGGTCGAGCAGCGAGCCCTGCGCGCCCTCGAGCAGGATCCGTTCGCCGCGACGCAGCGCCGCGTGGCAGATCAGGGATGTGTCGGTTACATACGGCGCCAGCCGCGCCCAGTACTCGCGGTACATCTCGTAGATGTGGTCGAAATCGAGCGGCTCAACCCCGTAGAGCCTGGTCAGCATCGCGTTCTTGAAGTCCAGCACCAGCCGCAGCCGCTGCATGAAGCCTTCGGCGTCGGCGAGTTCCGACATGCGAATGCCCCAGCGCCCCACCTTGTCCGAAAAGGCGGGCCCCACCCCCTTGCCGGTCGTGCCGACCGCTGCCGCGCCGCGGAACTGCTCTTCCTGCTGGTCGATCAGCGGGTGCCAGGGCATCACCAGATGCGCCCGATCCGAGACTTTGAGCAGCTCGGTGCTGACGCCGCGCGTTTCGAGCATGGTGATTTCGTCGATCAACGCCGCCGGGTCGATCACGAGGCCGTTACCGATGATCGCCGTCTTGTCGGGATAGAAGATGCCGGCCGGGATCAGGTGCAGGGCGAACTTGCCCTTGTCGTTGACGATCGTGTGGCCGGCGTTGTTGCCGGCCGAGTAGCGCACCACGATCGATGCATGACGGGCCAACAGATCGACGACGCGGCCCTTGCCTTCGTCGCCCCATTGTCCACCGATCGCCACGACTGCCGGCATGCGCGCGCTCCAATTGGGGCGCCGCGACGTACCTGGCGAGCGCCGGGACCGAGACGGGAACAGGCAAAACGGCGAGCAGTTGCGCCGCCGCGATCCACACTTGAGCGTAACACGACGCGGTCTCGTTGACCGTTCGGCCCGGCAGCGCATTGGCGCGCGCTCTCGCGTGGGCGATACTGTCTCCCATGTTCGAGGCTGCGGACCCCGGCGACTTCCCTGCCGCGCCGTCGGCGCGCCTGACGGAGCGCAAGGTCGCGCTCGACGGGCGGGTGCTCGAATTTCCGCTCGAACGCTGGCTGGTGAAACCGGACCTGATCGTCGGCCGCTGGGTCGCCGATCAGGATCCAGAGGCGATCAGCCGTTACCCGCGAGCGGGCGGGTTCACGAGCTGGGGCATCTGGTGGCCTGGCCGACCGTACAGCGCCTATCGGCTGCATCAGCCGAACGGTGACCTGCGCCTGTATCGGCTCGATACCATCGATCAGGTCGTCTTCGACGGCGAACGGATCGAATTCCACGATCTGTTGCTGGACGCGCTGATCCGTCCCGACGGCGAGGTCACGATCGAGGATGATGATGAGGTACAGCAGGCCATCGCCGAGGGACGGCTCAGCCTCGATCAGCGTTGGCGCATCGACTGGGCGCGCGATCTCTACGCGAATCGCGCGGATTTGCTGATCCAGCGCGTCGATCACGCCGTGAACCAGGCGATCGACGCTGTGCGGAATGAGCGCGGCTGAGATGGCCAAACCGTTTCTCAAGTGGGCTGGCGGCAAGACCGCGCTATTGGCGGAGCTGCTCGCCGCCGCTCCCGGGCGGATCGAGACGTACTATGAACCGTTCCTCGGCGGCGGCGCCCTGTTTTTCGCCCTGCAGGCCGAAGGCCGTCTGGGGCGTGCGGTGCTCTCGGACCGCAACCGCGAATTGATCAATGCTTATATCCAGGTCCGCGACAATGTTGATGCGCTAATCGGCGCGCTGCATGTACATCAACGCAAGTATCTGGCGGCTCAGGATCGAGCCGAATATTACTACGCCATTCGCGGCAAGCGTCTTGCCTGTAGTCTCGGCGGCGCGGCAAATTTGATCTTCCTGAACAAGACATGCTTCAACGGCCTGTACCGGGTCAACAGCAAGGGCCGCTTCAACGTCCCGCACGGCCGCTATGACAATCCCACGATCTGCGACGAGGTGAATTTGCGAGCCGCGTCGTCTGCGCTGCAAGGCGTTGAACTCAGGGTTGCCGATTTCGCCGACGCGGCCAGCGCCGCTGCCGCCGGTGATTTCGTCTACTTCGATCCGCCCTACGTGCCGTTGAGCCAGACCGCCCATTTCACCGCGTACACCGCAGGCGAGTTCGATATGAGCGAGCAGAAGCGTTTGGCGAAAACCGCCGCGCATCTGGCGCGCCGCGGCGCGCATGTGGTGCTGTCAAATTCGGGTCACCCCGATGTGGCGGAGATGTACGCTTCAAAGCTGTTCACGCTCCGCGAGGTCCAGGCGCGCCGGGCGATCAACTCGGTAGCCAGCGGCCGCGGGCCAGTGCGCGAGTATCTGGTTCAGTCGGTCTGAGTATCAGCCGCCCCGTTCAACATCATCTCCGCCTGCTCGGCGCTATCTTCTGGCAGATCGAAGTAGAAACCGAGCCAGTTCGCCAGATCTTCGAACTCGATGACCTTGCCGGTGCTGCGGATGAACGCTCTGAAGTCAGGCGAAAAGCCTGCGCCGTGGACGACTACGAGTCCACGAATGGGCCACGCCTCGATGTCGGTGATCGTCAGAGGAATCTTCTCTTCGGCGGTACCAGGCACATTCTGGTATTTGCACTCAATGCCAAGGCGTTGCCCGGTGTCTGGATGACGCAGCAACACGTCGACGCGACGTCCGCGACCCCAGATGCGTTTGCCCATTGCCACCTGAGAGCGGGCTTCAAGCCCCAGCGCCTCGCCCAGCGCGATGACGGCGCGCTCAAGCTGTTGCCCGTTCTTGATCTCCATGCCCGAATCCTACCCCGGCCGCTTCGGGATCATCACCGCGCGGTGGAAGGAGAGCACCTCGACGCCGTCCTGCTTGGCGGCGGTGGTATGCACGGTGACGATGCCGCGGTCGGGTTGGCTCTTGCTCTCGCGGACTTCCAGCACCTCGGTTCGCGCCTGGAGCGTGTCGCCGTGAAAGACCGGCGCGGTGTGGCGCAGCTCGGTCGTGGCCAGGTTGGCGATCGCCTTGCCCGAGACGGTCGGCACCGTCATCCCGAAAACCAGCGAATAGACGAACGGACCCGAGACGATGCGTTGCCCGAACTGCGTGTCTTCGGCGTACTGCCGGTTGGTGTGCAGCGGATGATGATTCATCGTCAGCATGCAGAAGAGCAGGTCGTCGGCCTCGGTCACGGTTCGCGCCGGCCAGTGCTCGATCACTTCGCCGACCGTAAACTCGTCCAGGTAGCGGCCAAACATCTCAGGCGTCGGCATCGCGATTCTCCCCGTGTTGGTGATTGACTCGGTCGGCGATAGCGGCGGTTAATCGATTGCGTACAACTCCAGCAGGCGCCGCGCGATCACGATGCGCTGGATTTCGTTGGTGCCCTCGGCGACCGCCATCAGCGGCGCGTCGCGGTAGAAGCGCTCGACCGGCAGCTCCTTCGTGTAGCCGACGCCGCCGTGCACGCGCATCGACTCGAGGCTGCACTCCAGCGCGACCTCGGTGGCGAAAAGCTTGGCCATGCCGACGTCGAGGTCCGAGCGCTGGCCGCTGTCCTTCTTGCGCGCGGCGTCGCGGGTCAGCAGCCGGGCGGCGCGAATCTTGGTCGCCATCTCGGCCAGCTTGAGCTGGATTGCTTGATGCTGCGCGATCGGCCGGCCCATCGTCTCGCGCTGTTGGGCGTAGATGATCGCCGCGTCGAACGCGGCCTGGGCAACCCCCGTCGCGCGCGAGGCGACGTTGATGCGGCCGATTTCGAGCCCCGAGATCATCTGCTGAAACCCGCGGCCCTCCACGCCGCCCAGCAGGTTCTCGGCCGGCACCCGCGCGTCCTCGAGAAACAGCTCGGCTGTCTCCGGCCCCTTGTAGCCGAGCTTGTCGATCGTCCGCGCGACCGAGAAGCCCGGCGTGCCTTTTTCGACCAGAAAGGCGGAGATGCCGCGGTGCCGCGGCTGCGCCGACGGGTCGGTCTTGGTCATGGCGAGATAGACGTCGCCGCGGTCGCCGTTGGTCACGAACAGCTTGTTGCCGTTGAGGATGTAGTCGTCGCCGGCGCGCGAGGCGGTGGTGCGGATCGCCTGGGCGTCGGAACCGGCGTTGGGTTCGGTGATCGTGAAGCAGCCCTGCCGCTCGCCGCTGGCCAGGCCGGGCAGGAAGCGGTCTTTCTGCTCCTGCGTGCCGTGTTCGTCGATGATCCAGCCGTCGATCACGTTGGTGTTGATGATCCCGGCCAGCCCCATCCAGCCGCGCGAGATCTCCTCGATCACGGCCGAGTAGGTCTCGAACGACAGCCCCAGCCCGCCGTGCGACTCGGGGAAGGTGATGCCGAAGATGCCCATCTCGCACATGTCGGCGTGGATGTTGGCGGGAAACTCGCCCGCGTGCTCGAGTTTGCTCGCGTAGGGGACAACCTGCTCATCAACCCAGCGCCGCACGTTGCGCGTAATCTCGACCCCGGTCTCGCCGTCGCCCGCAATGATCTCCCGCACATCCGACACTCCGGCCATCGCGCAACCTCCTGCTGTTCGATCCGTACCTTCCAGTCTATGCGCGCCTCTCCGCCATTCCCGCGACGCTACCCCGTCATTCCCGCGCTACGGCGCGGGAATCTCGTTCTCTCTGCATGAGTCAGTCAGGCGAGCTTCCCGGTCAAGCCGGGAATGACGGGCCAGTGCTACGTGATCACGTTGACGGCGGCGAAGATCCAGCAGCCCATCACGAAGCAGGCGGCGACGATGCGCGGCCGCGTCGGGCGCAGGATCGCCGCCAGACCGAACCACAGCGGCGCGAACAGCAGAAAGATGAGTCCGAATCCGCCGAAGGCCGTCAGCAGCCCGAAGAGCGTGGTCACGATCCCGATCGCCAAGAAGATGGATGACCATCGATGCCGCCCAAAGCTTCGGCTCAACCCGGAGCCGGGCCCGGTGTGGACGGTCTCGTGGAGCGTCATGGCGTCCTCCTCTCCGCGCGCCCTGTCCGTTCTGACTCCAACAGTACGCCTTTGCAAACGGGAGCGGCGGCTTGGCGGCTATTGCGTGAGGACGACGGACAGACTGATCAGCCAGCACAGCCAAACCGCGGCGGCGTATGTGAACTTGGTGTTCGTCGGCGACAGCAGTGCGGCGGCTGTGAAGGGCGCCGGCGCGTAAATCAGGAATGGCGACAGCCCGCTGTACGCCGCCAGCAGGCCGTACGCGCAGGAGCAGAGCCCGCCGACGAGCAGCGCGGCCGCCAACAGCTCTCGAAGATTGGCCAGCGTGGTCATCGGTTACGCCTGCGCCACGAGGAAGTACGCCAGCAATCCGGCTCCGACCAGGCCGCCAACGAGACCGATCCCGCCGATGACGAAATGGGTCCTGCTCGAATGCAGGGCAATCCCAAGCGCAAAGAACGGCAGGGCGCCGACCATGATGAACACGCCGATGCTGAAAATGCTGATGGCGCCCAGCAGCAGCGCGACCACTGACAGCCCCAAGAGCGCTTGGGCGGTCCGCTTGCGCCATGTGCTGCGGCGATCCGGTGCGCTCGCTCGAGACGGAAGAGCGGATGAAGTGAGAATGGGCATGATGTCCTCCTCGGACTGAGAGCTAGTGGACGAGCACATCGACGACACCGATAGTCCAGAAGCCGATGACGACGCAGGCGAGGATGATGCGCGGGCGGGTTGGTCGGAGCGCCGCTGCCAGGATGAACCACAGCGGCGCGATCGCGAGGAACGGAAGCCCGAATCCAGCTGCTGCCGCCAGCAACCCGAAGGTTGCGCAGAGGACGCCGATCGTCAGGAAGATGATCGACCAGACTCCGCGGCTGATGGCGAGGCGGAGACCCGCCATCAGCCCGGAGCTGAGTCGTTGGATGACGGGCTTCGGCATCGTCGGTGACGCTGGGAGCGTCATGGCGTCCCTTCTTTCCGGCTTGCCTCCCCGAACTGTTTGCCGTCGGTTTGGTCATTCCCCACTCGCCTGGGAATGACCGAACCGACTGTTGGCTGGGAGCTACGTGAGCACGTTGACGGCGGCGAAGATCCAGCAGCCCATCACGAAGCAGGCAGCGATGATGCGCCGGCGCGTCGGACGGAGGATCGCCGCCAAGCCGAACCACAACGGCGCAAACAGCAGGAAGATGAGTCCAATCCCGCCGAAGGCCGTCACCAGCCCGATGATCGTGGTGACAATCCCGATCGCCAGAAAATAGCCGCTCCAGCGTTGCCGAGTGAGGCTTTGATGCACCACGGGCTCGTGATCGAAACCGGATGGCCCGCTTTTTGTCTCCGCCTGTGGTGCCGTCGTGGTGTGGTTAGTGCCTAACACAGTGAGTCTCCGATGTGAATGCGTAGGAGTTTGTCCAGTGCAGCTCGAAATTGCAGAAGAACGCGGCGTTGGCCTGAACGTGCAGCTCGCTGCGTGTCCGAGCGCGTGAGTCAGGTAGAACTGGTATGTGGACGTGGAAATTGCCGTTGCTCCATGCTTCTACCCGCGCGTCGCCGTGACGAACCGTTCCTGAGCTGCTAGACTCAACGGTCCAGCCGTCGCCGAGGTATAGGCCGAGGAAGCGAATCTCGTGGGGCGTGCCCCAGAGTTGGGCGTACGGTGCGACTGAGAGCACCCGCTGAGCATCGTGTGTCCAAGTAGCCTTTGACCAGTTCTTGATCATATCGATGCCGACGGCGTCCTCACCCAAGAGGAAGGCGTATGCAGACGACCGGTTCGATGCCGACGCTCCCCGCGGTACGCCGCGGGGCGGCGGTTCGGCTGATGGAGCTGGCGGGTTCACCCTCCAGCGCATCTCGACGTTGTTGCAGTCGCCCTCGTGAGCAACGCGAACGCGCACTCCGGTGCTACCGATTGGCGAGGGAGTGAACGTGACCTTGCACGGGTTGGAAGACGCTCCATACACAAGCGGCGTCGCATTCGCCTGCTTGACGACCGAGGCTTGGAAGCCGCAGTCGCCCGACGATGATGTGCGGTTCGCCGAGGCGGTCGAGTTGGCGCTCGCCGTCAGGGTGAGCGCGGTCAGGTCGGAGCAGCCGCTGCTCGTGCCCTGGTTGCCGTCCGCATGGGCCGTTCCCGCGGTGGTGAGGAATAGAGTGGCCGCCACGATCGCGGCGGCCGCCAGAACCATGCCGGGGAGGGCGTGCCTCCTCGAGGTGTGGAAGCGGGAGTGGAAGAGGGTGGCGTTTCGGAACGTCATGGCGTTCCTCCTTTCTGGATTGCCTCCTCAGTCCTGGTTCCGATAGTACGCTTTTCGAAATGCGGATCGCGGCTGGGGACGGGTCGCTTCGCCAGGCCGTACATTTCGTTGAGGATGGTTGCTTGGCATACAGAGGAGGGTCGCCTTGACTGCAACGACTGCCGCTGAGCTTGACGCACAGGCGGCTGAGTGGCGCGAGCGCATCGCCGGCATCGGCGGCGCGCTGCGCGCCGAATCGGCGGCCAACGAAGAGCTGCGCCGCCTCTCGCCCGCGACCGAAGCGGCGCTGCGCAGCGTTGATGCCTTCAATCTCTGTTCTCCCGTCGAACTGGGCGGCATGAACGCGCATCCCGTGCTGCAGACGCAGGTGATCGCCGACATCACGTCGCACGACTCCGCCGCCGGCTGGTGCGCGCTGATCGGCGCGCACGAGTCCGCCTGGCTGGCGTCGCGTCTGCCCGACGGTGCGGCCGAGCGCATCTTCGCCGACGCCGCGCGGCGCTGGCCCGTGACCTGCGGCTCGATCGCGCCCGAGGGCGAAGCGGAGCGGGTTGAGGGCGGCTGGCTGGTCAACGGACTCTGGGGCTGGGCGTCGGGTATTCATCACAGCGATTACGTGCTCGCCCAGTGCCGCATCCCGGCGCAGGAACCGCAGCCGGGCCAGCCGCCGCCGCTGGTCACCGTCGTGGCGCCCCGCGCTGATGTCGTGGTCGAGGACACCTGGCAGACGCTGGGGATGCGCGGCACCGGCAGCACTCACTACCGCTTCGACAACCTGTTCGTGCCCGACGAGATGCATCTGGCCGGCTTCGAACGTCCGCCGCTGCGCGGCGACGGCTGGCTGCAGCGCCCCACGATCACCTTCCTGACCGCGGCCGGATACGGCTTTCCGCTGGGGGTGGCGAAGCGCGCGATCGAGGAGGTCACGGCGCAGGCCGCGGCGCATACGCGCACCGGGCAGCGCGCGGCGATCGCCGAGCAACAGCACTTTCAGGGCGATCTGGGCCGCTGCGTCGCGCTGCTCGAAGCGATGGAGGGCTACGGCAAGCATCTGTTCGCCGAGTTGCTGACCGCGCCGCTGCGCTCGCTGGAGGACGCGGTGCGGATGGACGACCGCGCCCGCGCTGCGCTGCGCTGGGCGCATCAGGCGGCCGAGGACATCGTCCGCACCGCCCACGAACACGCCGGCGGACCGGCCGTCTACAGCGACAACGTGCTTGGACGCCTGCTGCGTGACATCCAGACGGTCAGCCAACACGTGATCCAGACGCAATCCGCCTACATCCGCCGCGGCCAGCACCAGCTCGGTCTGCCGGTGCGGCCCGGCCTGTAGCGCGAGCCGCCTGGTTTCTGAAGGGGTTGATATGAGCCGCGTCAGCGCCGGGCGTCGGCAGGAACGGTTGGAGTGGATCGAGCGCGCGGAAGCCGTCGCGCCGACGCTGGGGGAGCACGCGGACGCCTCTGCGCAGGGTCAGACGCTGGCTGAGGAAGCGGTTGGTGCGCTGGAAGCGGCCGGGTTCTTCGCCATGGCGTCGCCCCGCGAGGTGGGCGGCTACGATGTGCATCCCGCCACGCAGGTCGAGGCGTTCGAGCAGCTGACCGCCGCCGACGTCTCCAGCGGCTGGGTGGCGATGATCCAGGCCGAGACGGCGGGAATGGCGGGTTCGCATCTGCGCGACGGCATCGGGCTGGAGACGGTCTTCGGCAACGGTTTTCCCAGAGTCGCCGGCACAGCCAATCCCGAAGGCGTCGCCGCCGCGCTTCCCGACGGCTCGTTCAAGCTCGACGGGCGCTGGTCGTTCGCCAGCGGGATCCGCCATTGCGGCTGGGTGCTGGCCAACTCGGTGGTGGTCAGGGAGGACGGCTCGCGGCCTGGCCCAGAAGACGGTCTGCCGCCGGTGATCGGATCGGTCGTCGAGCAGTCGCGGCTGCTGGTCGAGGACAGCTGGGATGTGATGGGTCTCGAGGGCACGGGCAGTTGCCACTACCAGGCCCGCGGCGTGATCGTGCGGCCCGAGTTCACCACGCCCTTCGGCGGCGTGCCCGCCGAGCGCGGCGGCGCCTGGTTCGAGAACCCGACGATCACGTTCCTCAGCCCCGGACACACCGGCATCGCACTGGGCTCGGCGCATCGTGCGCTGGAGCTGCTGGGCGGCGAAATCGGCGAGCGAACACGCTTCGGGCAGGCGGGATCCGTCGCCGATCGCGGCGCGTTCCAGCGCGACTTCGGCGAGATGTCTTGCCGCCACGAAGCCGCCAGAGCCTATGCGTTGGCGACGCTCGAGGAGGCGATGGCGTGGCGCGAGGCGGGAGAACCCACCGAGCCGGCCCGCGACGCGCGCGTCCGCGCCATGGTCGCCTGGGTCACCGACGCCTGTCTCGATGTCGTTCGGTTCGCCCACCACAGCGGCGGCGGCGCGGCAGCCTTCCGCGATCACCCGTTGCAGCGCGTCCTGCGCGACATCACCGTCGCCAGCCAGCACATCTACGTCGCCGACTCCGCCTACGAGCGCAGCGGCGCATTCCGATTGGGAAAGACGCCGCCGGGAGCCCTCTAGGCGGTCGCCAAGCGAGATTCCCAGCGTGGCCGGGAATGACAGAGATTGGGCTGCGTCGCGCCGCTGGCTAGCGCGCTGACTCCATGGCGGCGATCTGCTCCGACCAGGCGAGTACGTGCTGGGCCTGTTCGAGGACGGGTTTGTCGATCATCTGGCCGTCCAGGGCGACGGCGCCCAGGTTGCGCTCGACGCCCTGTTGGTAGGCGTCCACGACCCGTCGCGCCCACTCGACATCCTCCGAGGGCGGGGTGAACATGCGGTTGGCGAGGCCGAGCTGATCGGGGTGGATGCAGAATTTGCCGCGGAACCCGATCTCTTTCATCCGCCGCAGCTCGTCCTCGTAGCCTTGCGGGTCGCGGATGTCGGTCCAGGGCGTGTCGAGCGGGACGATCCCGGCGGCGTGCGCGGCGTTGACGGCGGCGCGTCGGGCGAGTTCCAGTTCCGCGCCGCCCTTGGTGCGGCGCACGCCGATGCTGACCGCGTAGTCCTCGCCGCCGACGCAGATGCCGACTAACCGTTCCGAGGCCGCGCAGATATCATACGCATTGGCGACCGCGTGGGCGTTCTCGATCCAGGCGGCGATTTTGACCTGCCTGTCGGGCAGATCGCGCGCGCGTTCGAGCAGTGTCAGGTAATCGTCGATGCGCTGGATGTCGCGCGCGCGCTCGATCTTGGAGACGCTGACGCCGTCCAGCCAGGGCTGCGCGATGGCGTCCAATTCCTGCTCGATCAGACCGGTGTCGTAGCCGTTGGTGCGGACGAAGATCTGGCGTCCGCGCTTGGGG
This sequence comes from Dehalococcoidia bacterium, assembly GCA_965205105.1. Taxonomy (GTDB): domain Bacteria; phylum Chloroflexota; class Dehalococcoidia; order Bin125; family Bin125; genus Bin125. The sequence continues at coordinate 1,989,351 of OZ242034.1, read as the reverse complement.
AAGTCGGGCAGGACGCGGCAGAGCAGGTCGCGGGCGGCCGGCTTGTCGTCCCAGGCGACTGAGTCCTCCAGGTCAAAGCAGAGCACATCGGCCTCGGCGTCGCGCGCTTTCTCGATAAACCGCTCGCGGATGCCCGGCACCGACAGCATGGAACGCATCACGGTGGCTGCCACTACGATTCCTCCTCTGTGTGATCTATGTCATCTGTGTCATCCAATTCGGGTCGGGTGAAGATCGCGCGCAGCCGCGCAAGGTCGGCGGGATCGTCGGTTGCGCAGCCGCGGAAGCCGAGCGAGGCGGCGTGTTTGGCCTCGGCCGGCGATCCGTAGACGACCGGCAGGTCGAACGCGGCGGCGGTCAGCACGACCTGCGCGCGAGCGGCGGCGACGGTGGGGCTGTCCGTCGGCACCCCGAGCGACGCGGCCATCTCGGTGTCGTCATATGCGATCCAGGTCATGCGATCGGCGGAATCCTGCATCGCAGAGAGCGCCTCGGACATGATGTTGATCGCGCGCGGGTCGTGGAAGCCCACCGCCATCGCGGTCAGGCCGGGACGAATCCCGGCGCGGAGCTCGAGGTCTTCCAGCAGACTCTCGAGATAGCGCAGCTGGTCGACGCTGGCCGCCGTCTGCACGGCGACACCGGTGACGCCTGGTTGCAGCGCCTGCCGCAGATAGTCGCGGCAGCGGCCGGAGTCGATCGGGGGCAGCGCCAGATAGACGGGCGCGCCCAGCGCGACAGCCTCCGCCACGCGCTGGGCCGAGGCGGGCCAGGCGGATTCGTCCTGCGGATGGACCAGGATGACGGCGTCGGCGTCAGCGGCGTCGGACTGGTTGGGCAGGGGCGCGTCGGGGATCACGACCAACAGCGCGCGGACGTCGTCCATGCCGTACACCCATTCTGTGGTCAGTTGGGGTTGAAGCCCGCCACGCGCTCACTTAGTTCCTCGCCGTCGGTGAACGGCCCCACGAGGGCGGCGCTCAGATTGCGCTCACGGATGAAGCGCTGTGCGACGCGCTGGATGTCTGCCGCGTCGACCTGTTCGTAGCCGGCGATCGTTTCCTCGACCGGTTCAATGAACCCGTTCGACAGCAGCATGCCGCCGGCCGCGTGACACCAGCTGGCGGCGGCATCGAGGCTGAGGCGGAAAGAACCGATCGCGTGCTCGCGAACCCGTTCCAGCTCGTCCCCGTCGACCGGCCGCACGGCGAGTTTGCGCAATTCGTCGATTACCACGTCGACCGTTTCCAGCACATGCTCGGCGCTGACGCCGGCCACAATCGAGAGGTGTCCGGCGTCGTCGAATCCTGTGGCATGGGCGCCGACCGAATAGGCCAGGCCGCGCTTCTCGCGGATTTCGGTGAACAGCCGCGAACTCATCCCGCCACCCAGCACATCGCTGAGCAGCATCAGCGCGTAGCGGTCGGGGTCGAGCCGTGCGCAGGTGCGCAGCGCCATCGCGAGGTTGCACTGCTCGGTGTCGCGGACTTCGATTCGGACGAGATCGTCCGAGCGGTTGTCAGCGGCCGCTTCGCGGCCAGGCGGGGGTTCGCCCGCGTGATCGGGCCAGCCGTTTCCCCAGTAGCGATCCGCCAGCTCCAGCACGCGGCCGCGATCCACGTTGCCAGCGACGGAGAGCACGATGTTGGACGGTCGATACCAGGTGTCGATGTGCCGCGTCAGATGTTCGCGCGTGATCGCGCCCACGGAATCGAGATCCCCGGCGATCTCCCAGCCCAACGGCTGGTCGCCGTAGGCGGCCTGGGTCAGCAGTTGCGCGGCTCGTTGGCCCGGCTGATCATGGGCGCGGCGAATTTCTGAGCAGATCACGCTCCGCTCGCGCTCGATTTCCGCCTCAGCCAGCAGCGAGTGACGAACCGAGTCGGCCAGCACATCCATCGCCAAGGGGAGTCGGTCGAACGGGGCTCGGTTCCAGAAGCTGGTCAGCTCGCGCGTGGTGTAGGCGTTGAGCGATCCGCCGGCGCCCTCGATCGCCGCCGAGATCGCCGTCGGTTCGGGCCGCGACTCGGTGCCCTTGAACAGCATGTGCTCGAGGTAGTGCGACAGCCCCAGCGTCTCCCGCGCCTCATCGCGTGATCCGACGCCGACGTACGCCGCCGACACTGCCGCCTGCGAATGCGGCAGCGTGGTGACCACGACTCGCAGACCGTTGTCGAGGACGTCGACGGTCGGTTCGAGCGCAGCTGGTTCACGGACGGTGTTCGGGGGGTTCGGCATGAGGTTCGACATAGGCGGTTTCAGCATACTCGCGGGTGTCTGGAGCCTATGCTCAAGCCACCGCCCGAGCGCGGAAACGGGCGTAAGGAGGATGGCGCGCAGGATGCAGGCATTCGTCCAGGCGCGCTACGAGTATCACTGGGCGCCGTTGCTCGGCTGTCTGACGGGACACCTAGGCTACATCGGCGCGCTGCAGCCCAGCTACGCAATCGGCGCGGCCACCGGGATCAGCTACCAGCCGCCGCAGGACGCCGAACTGCCCGCCCGGCTGGAGTCGGGCCTATCCGCGCTCGGCGTCGATCCACGAACCGTCGTCCTGAGTTTTCCCAATCGTCTGCAACGCATTCGCGCGCGCCGGCGCATTCGCAGGGAACTGCGCGCCGACCGCCCGGTGACCGCCTGGGGCGTTGGGGTTTCCGCCTTTGGCCCGGCCTGGGGGCTGATCGTCGGCTGCGACGACGAGCGCGGCGCCTGGCGCCGCGACGGGCCGATGACCGAGCAGGTATCGCCCTGGCTGCCCGAGGCGGAGTTCGACGTGTTGCCGGCCTGGGTGTTGATTCTCGCCCGTCGGATTGAGGAAGCGCAGCCCGAACGTGTCGGGCTGGCCGCCAGCGAAGCGTTCGCCGCCTCGGCTGAGCGGGCCCGCGCCGATCTACTCGACCGCGTCACCCGGCTCGATGGCGGCAGCGAGATCGAACCGCAGCGGCACTCGCACGAGGCGCAAACGCTGGCGGCCAACTGGGGCGAGGCGGCGATCTTCTGGCGCGAAGCGCCGCATGCTCAGGTCAATGCCGACTTCGCCGCCGTCAGCCAGGCATTGGCGGTCACGCTGTCCCGCTACGCGACGCTCTTCCCCTACCCAATGGGCGGGCAGCCCAATCATCCCGGCGTCCGCGCGGCGGCGGCTCGCGTTCTGGGTGAAGCAGTGGATATCTTCTCCAGGCTGCGTTGATACACTCGCAGGCAGCCAGCGATGGAGCGCGCGCCATGGCGATCAGCGTCAAACTCTTCATGACCCTGGTGCCGCTGTCCAGATCGAAGCAGTCGAACCTGTCCGTGGACTGGTTCGAGGGCATCACGACGCAGCACATTCTTGATGCGGAAGCATTCTCCGAGCAGGACCAGGAAGCGATTGCGGTCGTGATCAACTCCGTGCAGGCGCAGGCCGACGACCCGCTCCAGGACGGCGATCAGGTCGACCTGCTGGTCAATCTGCAGGGCGGTTGCCCAGGCGGCTGACCAAGCGGCTGGCCAGCCACGGGGCTTGCGAGCCGAGGCGGGGAACCAGGGGAGCGGCATCGAGCCAGTGAGCAGCGCGCGCCAGCCCAGGTACATCTTCATTACCGGCGGGGTGATCTCCTCGGTCGGCAAGGGGATCACCACCGCGTCGCTGGGACGGCTGCTGCAATCGCGCGGACTCTCGGTCACCGTCCAGAAGCTCGATCCGTACCTCAACGTCGATCCCGGCACGATGTCGCCCTATCAGCACGGCGAGGTCTACGTCACCGACGACGGCGCCGAGACCGATCTGGACCTGGGCCACTACGAGCGCTTTCTGGACCAGAATCTGACAGCGGCGTCGTCAGTGACGATGGGGCAGATTTCAGCCGAGGTGATCGAACGCGAGCGGCGCGGCGACTATCTGGGCGGCACGATCCAGACCGTGCCGCACGTGACCGACCTGATCAAGGAGCGGGTGCGCGGCCTCGCCGAGCGCTCGGGCGTGGACGTGCTGATCGTCGAAGTCGGCGGCACCGTCGGCGATATCGAGGGGCAGGCGTTTCTGGAGGCGATCCGCCAGATGCGTTACGAGGAGCCGCGCAACGGCACTCTCGCGATCCACGTCACGCCACTGTTCCATCTGCGGGCGACCAACGAACTCAAGACCAAGCCAACCCAGCACTCGGTTCGCACGCTGCGCAGCATGGGCATTCAGCCGGACGTGATCATCTCGCGCACCGATATCCCCGCTGACCGATCGATCACCGACAAACTGGCGCTGTTCTGCGACGTGCCGTCCGAGGCGGTCATGACGCTGGAGACCGCGCCCTCGATCTATCAGGTGCCGTCGATGCTGGAGCGGGCCGGACTGACCGGGCTGACGCTCGATCGATTGGGGCTGGAAGCGAACCCATGCCCGCCCGCGCGCTCGATGCGGGATTGGGGCGACTGGGTCGATCGTCTGGAGCAAACCGAGCGCGTCTGCCGCGTCGCGATCGTGGGCAAGTACGTCGAACTGCGGGATGCGTATCTGTCAGTCAGAGAGGCGCTGATTCACGCCGGCGCGCAGCGGCGCGCGCGGGTTGAGATCGCCTGGTGCCAATCGGACGATCTCGACGTGGCGAGCCAACCGCAGATCGCCGCCGCGCTGGCCGACGTCGACGGCGTGATCGTGCCCGGCGGCTTCGGTGCCCGCGGGATCGAGGGTGAAGTCGGCGTGGCGCGCTTCGCGCTCGAGCAGCGCATCCCCTACCTCGGCCTCTGCCGCGGGATGCAGAACATGGTGATCGCCTTCGCACGCGCGCGCCTCGACCTGCCGCGCGCCAACACCACCGAAGCGGACGCAGACACCGATGCGCCGGTCATCGCCCTGCTCGACGAGCAGCGCGAGCTAACCCAGAAAGGCGGCACGATGCGGTTGGGCGCGTACCCCTGCCAGTTGCTCCCCGACACGCGCGCCGCCGCGCTGTATCAATCGGCGAGCGCCGACGAACGGCATCGCCACCGCTGGGAGTTCAACCCGCGCTACCGCGACCGCTTCGAGCGCGCGGGGCTTGCGGCCAGCGGCGTCTCACGCGACGGCGCGCTGGTTGAAATCGCCGAGGTGCGCGATCACCCGTTCATGCTCGGCTCGCAGTTCCATCCCGAACTCAAGTCTCGGCCCGAACGGTCGCATCCGCTGTTCCTCGGCTTCATCGACGCGGTGCTGGCTGAATCCGAGACGCTGCTGCGCCATCCGGTCGGTGCCGGCAATCGCTCCGCGCCGCCCGTCCCCCTCGCCGGGGGAGCGGTCGAAGGCTGAAGGCCGCCAAGGCTGTCAGGCGGGTGAAGAGTGGGTGAAGACGATATCTTCCGCTTCCTGACCGCGGTCGCCGCGCTGGTGTACGGCGGCGGCGTCGCCGCGCTCACCCTCGCGCTGACGCGCGCCTGGCAGACCGACGACGCGCTGGAGCGGGACGTGCTGTTCCGCTCCGCCGACCGCGCCCACACGCGGTTGCTGCTTCCCGGCATCATCGCCAGCGGCGTGCTCGGCGCGATCTGGGGTATCCGCGCCGAATCGGTGGATCCGATCGAGACCGGTTGGCTGCTCGCGGTCGAAGTTCTCTATCTGGTCTCGCTGTTCGTGCTCGTGCCCGGCATGTTCGCCGGCGTGCGGCGCGTCCGCCTGCTCTCGCTCCAGGCGCGCAAGAGCGGCGCGATCTCCGACGAGTTGACCGATGCGCTCAACGATCGCGGCCCGCTGGTGTTCGCCGTCCTGATGTGCGCGCTGCTGCCCATCCAGATCGCGCTCGTTACGCTTCAGCCATAGCTCGGTCACAGCCGCGCAGACCGGGCGGCACAGACACGGCCGCGCAAACAGGAGCCTGACGTGAGAATCTTCCTCGACACCGCGCGACTCGATGAGATTGCGCAGGCCGTCGCCTGGGGTGTCTGCGACGGCGTGACGACGAACCCCTCGCTGCACGCGCGGGCGGTCGCGCACGAGGGCGGGGCGGCGATCGGCTACCGCGAACGCATCCTGCGCATCGCGGAACTGGTCGACGGCCCAATCTCGGCCGAATGCGTGAGCCGCACGACCGAAGAGCTGATCGCCGAGGCGCGCGAGCTGGCCGGCTGGCACGCGAACGTGGTCGTCAAGATTCCGATCGACGGACCCGGGCTGGCCGCGATCCGGGCGCTGTCCGAAGAGGGCATTCGAATCAACACGACGCTGATCTTCACCCTCAACCAGGCGCTGCTGGCGGCGCGCGCAGGGGCGGCCTATGTGTCGCCGTTCGTCGGCCGGCTGGACGACATTGGCGAGGACGGGATCGGGCTCGTCGCCGACGCGGTGCAGCTGCTCGATCGGTTCAACCTGCCCGCGCAGGTGATCGCAGCGTCGCTGCGCAATACCGATCACACGGCGTCGGCGGCTCGGGTCGGCGCGCACATCGCGACGATCCCGTTCGCAGTACTCGAGCAGATGCAGCAGCATCCCCTGACCGACAAGGGCATCCAGGCCTTTCTCGACGACTGGCGCGCGGCCGAGGCGCAGCTGCGCACGCAGCCGGTCTCGTAGTCGGCGCGGATCGAATCGAGGAATACGCACGACTATTGCCCTTCTTCGATTGGCGCAGGTACAATTGTCGTGTTCCGTGAAAGCGGTCGCTGCGCGCCACGTCAGACGTTGACAGGCATTCAAGATCGTTGCGCCGCCTGAGCGCAGCGGCCCGATCGCAGACGAGGCAGACAGACCGACAGGCGTCGCGGGCCGTCCGACCGCCAGCGCTGTCCGACCGAGCATCCGCCGACGCCCGCAATACCAAGTCCGCAACAGACGCCCCAACCGAGGTAGCTGATGACGACCCTGACCACCCCCGATCTCGAACATCTGACCCGTGAGGAGCTCCTGGCCCAGGCCCGCGATCTCAATGTGGGCGGGCTGTCGGGACTGAAGAAACAGGACATCGTGCTGCGCATCCTGCAGGCGCAGTCCGAACGCGAGGGGCAGATCCTCTCCGGCGGCGTGCTGGAGGTGGTCGACGATTCCTACGGCTTCCTGCGCGGCGAATCGCTGTTGCCCGCGCTGACCGATGTGTATGTCTCGCAGAATCTGGTTCGCCGATCCGGCCTGCGCACCGGCGATTACGTGATCGGCTCCGCGCGGCCGCCCAAATCGGGCGAGAAGTACTACGGCCTCTCGCGGGTCGACCTCGTCAACGGGGTCAGCGCGGACGAAGCGGCGGCGCGGCCCGAATTTGCGAATCTGACCGCCGTCTTCCCGCACCAGCGCTTTGCGCTGGAAACCGACGATCCGAGCGAGCTGTCGGGGCGCGTGATCGACCTGGTCGCGCCGATGGGCCGCGGCCAGCGCGGCCTGATCGTCAGCCCGCCCAAGGCCGGCAAGACGATGCTGCTGCAATCGATCGCCAACGGGATTACGACGAATCATCCCGAGGTGCACCTGATGGTCGTCCTGATCGGCGAGCGGCCCGAGGAAGTCACCGAGATGAAACGCTCGGTGCGCGGCGAGGTGATCGCCTCAACCTTCGATGAGCCGGTCGAGGAGCACACGCGCGTGGCCGAGCTGGGTCTCGAGCGCGCCAAGCGGCTCATGGAGATGGGCCGCGATGTGGTCATCCTGCTCGACTCGATCACGCGCCTGACGCGCGCCTACAACCTCGAGATGCCGTCCACCGGCCGCACGCTGTCGGGCGGCATCGACCCCGTCGCGCTGTATCCGCCCAAGCGCTTCTTCGGCTCGGCGCGCAAGGCGGAAGAAGGCGGCTCGCTGACGATCATCGCCACCTGTCTGGTCGACACAGGCTCGCGGCTTGATGATGTCGTCTTCGAGGAGTTCAAGGGCACCGGCAACTGGGAAGTGCGGCTCGACCGCAAGCTGGCCGAGCGCCGCATCTACCCGGCGATCGATATCGCCGGCTCCTCGACCCGCCGCGAAGAGCTGCTGCTCTCGGGCGAGGAGCTGCAGCGCGTCTGGCTGCTGCGGCGGATGATGTCCGTGCTGGCGGGTTCGGGCGGCGGCGCCACCGAACCGACGGAGCGGCTGCTCGACCGCCTCGCCCGCACCAAGTCCAACACCGAGTTCCTCGAAAACCTCACCGCCGCCGAGGCGTAACGCAGCTCCGGCTGATTGGACCGAGCAGGGCGCATCGATGAACCGCGAAGACGTCGCCGACCTGTGCGAATCGCTGCCCGGCGCCTGGCCTGATTCACCCTGGGGCGAGGATGATCTGGTCTACAAGCTGGGCAACCGCAGCGCCGACGGCAAGGGCGGCAAGATCTTCTGCTTCCTGGGCGGCGGCACGACCGAGGGCGCGCCGCGCGCCATCTCGATCAAGTGCGACCCGGCGATCGTGCCCGCGCTGCACCAACAGTACGAGGCCGTCGCGCCGCCCCGCTACCTGAACAAGTCGCACTGGATCGCGGTCACGCTGGAATCCGACCTGCCCGACGACGAGCTGGAGGAACTGATCGTCGATTCCTACGAGCGAATCCTGAGTTCCTTCAGCAAACGCCAGCAGCGGCTGATCAGGGGCGAGCGCGAACCAGCCTAGTCGGTCGTGAGGCGAACCAGGAGTGCCGGAGCGGGTTGGCATGTCGCCCGCCCGGCGCTCCCGGTCGTTGCGCGTTACCCGTCGGTGGTTGCGCCTCCTGGTTTGACCCAATTGATGCTATCGGGCCGGTACACGCGGCTGAAACAGACGACCTCGCCGGTTTTACGGCCGTTGTTGTCGACGATCCCGCACGTATGCCCATTGCCTGCGCCGAGCGCCATGAATTGAGTACCGCCAGGCGGTGAAGATTCGCCCCGGTGATTGTCCCCCCAGCAAACGGCGTCGCCGTCCGCCCGGATGGCGCAGAGGTGATGCCAGCCCGCTGTGATCGCCGTGAACTCACCTGTGGGCGTCTGGTGTCCGCTCGGAGGATTTGCCCAGTTTCCCCAGGTTGCCCAGCATTCGATGGTGTTGTCGAGGCGGATCGCGCATGATCGGTACTCGCTGATACCCAGCCCCTTGAACTGTCCCTTGGGCGAGTCAGTGCGGCCATGCCCCCAATCTCCCCAGCAGGCGATTTTGCCATTTGTGCGGATCGCGCAGGTATGGGTCCTGCCTGCGTCGATGGCTGTGAATTCGCCGCGCGGCGAATTCGTGTAGCCGTACGATCCATCGTGTCCCCAACAGGCGATCGCGTTGTCGTTCTTGCGAATGGCGCAAGCGAAATCCTCGCCTGCGGTGACAGCCATGAATTTCCCTTGCGGCGGCGTGGATTTTCCGAAGTCGTTTGCCCCCCAGCAGGCGAGGTCGCCGCCCTGGCGAATGGCGCATGCAAAATCTTCACCTGCGGCGATGTGGTGCTGTTTCGTTTTAAACGTTCCTTCCGGCGGGCTGAGCTGGCCGTGGGAGCTATATCTACCCCAGCATTCAATCGTGCGGTTGCCTCGCACGCCGCAGGATTGCGTCCAGCCGCCGCTGATGCTCCGGTAGCGGTAGCTCAACGGCTCGGGTCGTTTGTAGTGATCGTCGCCCGAGCAGACGAGTGTGCCGGCGTCAATGCGGTCGTCGGTGGGAATGCCGCAAATGTAGTTTTCCGCGAAGTCGATCGACTTGAAGGTGCCTACCAGCGCGAATGAATTCCAGCCCCAGCAGGCAACCGTATCGTCGCCGCGGATCGCGCACGTGGCCCAGAGGCCCGCTGAGATCGCCTTGAATCCGGCACCCTCCGGCGGGCTGGATCTTCCATATACATCGCTTCCCCAACAGACGATCGAGCCGTCCATGCGGAGGGCGCACGTGTGGTCGCCACCGGCGGAGACCGCCTTGAATGTCCCGGACGGAGGGTTCGTCTGCCCGGTGGACTTGCCGCGCCAATCTTCATCGCCGCCCCAACAGGCGATGGTGTCATCGGTGCGGATCGCGCAGGTGTGAGTCACGCCAGCGTCGATGGCTTTGAACGTCCCGCTCGGCTCAATCGTCTGACCCTTGTCGTTCAACCCCCAGCAGGCAACCCTGTCGGCGGCGGTAATCCCGCAGTTGAAGCCGCCGCCGGCCGAAATGGCTTTGAACTTGAGAATTCTGCCGTACTCCTCCGACTGCCAGTAGTCGTTGTTTCCCCAGCAGACGACGCTGTCGTCGGTGCGGATCGCGCAGGAATGGCTGGGCTGATGGATCGCTCGGCTATAGGACTCGCCGCCCGTGGTAATCGCTTTGAACGTACCGGCCGGCGGTTCAGCCTGACCGTCCCGATTGCCGCCCCAGCAGCGAAGCGAGCCGTCGGCATGCAGCGCGCAGGCGTGTCTGAAGCTCGCGCTGAACGCGATGACCGGGCTCAGCGGGGCGGTGGGCTGTTGGATTATATCGTTCTCTTCGCCATCTGGCTGATCGCTGTCGTCGTCATCGTCGCCCAGGTCGCCGGGGACGCCGCCATCGCCGTCGACGTTGCCCGGGCCGTTCCCCGTGTCGTCGGAGTCGTCATTCGACCCGCCGGAATCATCGTTCGTGTTATCCGGGCCGTTGTTGCCGTTGCCGTCATCGTTCCCGTCGCCGCCGTCGCCTGTGTCGTCGTTTTGACTGTCATCCGTGTCCGATTCGGTCCCGGCGATCTGGGTTGCGGGCTCGTTCTTCTTGGCCTTCTTCGTCTTGAAGTACGCCACGCCCGACTCGGACGAGTAGGTTTTACAGTCGTCAGAGTATGGGTTGATCTGAACGGCGTAGTCGGTTTTCGGGGTCAACCCTGTCAATTCGTAGCTGCTGGCTGGGTGTTTGATGAGCGTATTGACCAGGTCGACAGCCTCGCCGCTGTTGTCGTAGTAGAAGACTCTGACGAGGTAGTGCGAGGTGGGGCAGCCGGAGGCCTCCGCGGGGTCGCCGCCGCGGGTCCAGGTCAGGGTGGCGCGCTCACTGTCGCGAGTGACCTCAAGCGCGATCGGGGCGTTGTTGTCGGGAGGCTGATCCTGCGCTGCCGCTTGCGGCGCGACGGCCAGCGCGAAGGCGGCGAGCATCGCCGCCATGACCGCGGCCGCCCAGAGGCGTCTCGATCCCTCGGCGATCCGGGCAGTCCAGCTTCTATCGCGCTTGGCGAACATGGCGCTTACTCCTTATCTCCGACGCTCCGGTCGTTGCGCGTTACCCGTCGGTGGTTGCGACTCCTGGTTCGACCCAGTTGACGCCATCGGGCCGGTACACGGTGCTGAAACAGACGACCTCGCCGGTTCTACGGCCGTTGTCGACGATGCCGCATGTCTGACCCATGTTTGCGCCGAGTTCCAGGAATTGTACACCGGCCGGAGGGGATCCACTGTTGCCCCAGCAGGCGACTGTGCCGTCCAGGCGAATGGCGCAAATATGAGCGTAGCCCGATGCCATCGCCTGGAACTTGCCGGCTGGGGGATTATGGCCGCCATGCCAACCCCCCCAGCAGTCGATGGTGTCGTCGAGGCGTATGGAGCATGATCTGCCCTCGCTGATACCGAGCGCCTTGTACTGACCTTTGGGCGCGGAATTCCGCGCAGGCGGACCCAAGGTCCAAACCCCCCAGCAGGCGATCTTGCCATTTTCGCGGAGCCCGCATACGTGATCATCGCCCGCATCGATCGCTGTAAATTGGCCCTTCGGAGCGTTTAGCTGACCGTATTCATTGTTTCCCCAACAGGAGATGGACTTGTCGTTCTTGCGAATGGCGCATGCGAAGTTGTCGCCTGCGGTCACTGCTGTGAACTTCCCTTGCGGAGGCGTGGATTTTCCGAAGTCGTTACTCCCCCAACAGGCCAAGGCACCGCCCTGGCGAATGGCGCATGCGAAGCTGGAGCCTGCGGCAATGTGGTGAGGTTTCGCCTTGAATGTCCCTTCCGGCGCGTCGAGCTGACCGGAGCCATTGGATACGCCCCAACACTCGATCGTGCGATTGCCCCGGACGCCGCAGAAATGCCCCCAGCCTCCGCTGATGCTCCGGTAGCGATAGTTGAGCGGCTCGGGCCGCTCAGCGTAGTCGCTGCCCCAGCAGATCAGCGAACCGGCGATGATCCGGTCATCAGCAGGAATGGCGCAGGCGTAACTGTGTCCGAGTTCGATCGCCTTGAATTCACCCGTCGGTACGGATGAAATCCAACCCCAGCAAACTGCGGTATCCTCGCCGCGGATCGCGCAGGCGCCCCGGAAGTCCGCCGAGATCGTCTTGAATCCGGTACCGGCGGGCGGACTGGATTGTCCTCTGCCATTATCTCCCCAGCAGCTGATCGCGCCGTTCATTTGCAGCGCGCATGTGTGGTCGTAGCCGGCGGAGACGGCCTTGAATGCGCCGGACGGCGGGTTCGCCTGTCCGACGAATTCACGCAGGAAGTTCTGGTTGCCGCCCCAACAAGCCACGGTGTCATCGGTGCGGATCGCGCAGGCGTGAGTCGCGCCGGCGTCGATGGTCTTGAACGTTCCGCCTGGCGGACTGCTTTTTCTGCCGTTGTTCGCGCCCCAGCAAGCCAGAGTGTCGTTGGTGCGGATCCCGCAGGTGAAGTTCCCGCCAGCCGAGATGGCTTTGAATGTTCCCGCCGGCGCGCTCGCCTCTCCGTGGGGATTTTGCCCCCAACAGACAGCGGTGTCGTCGGTGCGGATCGCGCAGGAGTGAGAGGTCGTGTTCTCTTCGCCGCCTGTTGTAACCGCCTTAAAGACACCGGTCGGCGGCGTAACCTGACCACCTTCGTCGTCGCCCCAGCAGCTGATCGAACCGTCAGCGTGCAACCCACAGGCATGGCCGTAACTTGTACTGACCGCCGTGAACGGGCTCAGCGGGGCGGTGGGTTGCGGGATCACATCGTTCTCTTCGCCGTCCGGCTGATCGTCGTCGCCATCGCCATCACCATCACCATCGTCGTCGCCCAGAGTGCCGGGGTTGTCGTCATCGTCGTTCAGGTTGCTGTTGCCGCCGCCATCGCCGTCGACGTTGCCTGGGCCGTTCCCCGTGTCGTCGGAGTCGTCATTCGACTCATCGGAATCATCGTTCGTATTATCCGGATCGTTGTTGCCGTTGCCGCCGCCATCGCCGTCCGAGTCGGACTGGGTCCCGGCGATCTGGGTTGCGGGATCGTTTTTCTTTGCCTTCTTCGTCTTGAAGTACTCCACAGCGATCTCGGGCGAATAGCTGAGGCAGGCTTCAGAGTACGGGTTGACTTGGGCAATGTAATCGGTTTTTGGGGTCAACCCGGTCACTTCGTAGCTGATGATTGAATCGTCGATGAGCGTATTGACCGAGTAGATAACCGTGCCGCTGTCATCATAGCGGAAGACCATGACGCGGTAATGTGAGGTTTCGCAGCCGGAGGCGTCTGCGGGGTCGCCGCCGCGGGTCCAGGTCAGAGCGGCGCGCTCGCTGTCGCGAGTGACCTCAAGCGTGATCGGAGCGTTGTTATCGGGAGGCCCGTCCTGCGCTGCTGTTTGCGGCGCGACCGCAAGCGCGAAGACGGCCAGCATCGCCGCCATGACCACGCCGAGCGCACCCCGCCTCCGCCTCGTTTCCCTGTCGATCCCCGTCATCCGACTTCCGCTGTGTCGAGTAGCCATCGTGTCCGCCCTTCACACTCACCGCGTTTGCTGCGCCTGAATTTGGCACGGAAGAAATATTGCAGACCCCTCGCAGCAAGGCGCAACGGGGGGTTGCAACAGGGCTGCGCTTAGGCGGGCGTCACCGACAGCTCGACGCGCGAGGCGTACTTCGCGTTGTGGTGGATGGTGTTCAGCGCCGTTCGCGTGTGCGTCTGGCGGCCGATCGGTTCGCCCGTGTTGGGGTTGACGTCGAATCTTGGGTAGTTCGACGACGAGATCTCGATGCCGATGCGGTGGCCGGCCCTGAACACGTTTGCCGTTGGATAGAGCTCGATCGTCAGCTCGACGACCTCGCCGGGCGAGACGAACTCCTCGCGGTCGAAGCCGTTGCGGAAGCGCAGCCGCTTGATGCTGTCGGAGAGGCGCAGGCGGTAGCCCTCGGGATAGTCGGGATTGGGCGGGTAGCAGTCGAGCAGCATGGCCGTGAAATCGGTGTCGGGTGCGCCGCTGGAGACGTGCAGACGCACCGTGATCGGCCCGATCACGTGCACGTCGCGCGGCAGCGGGTCGGTGCGGAACGAGAGCACGTCCGGTCGCGACGCCGTGGGCAGGTAGGGCGGTTGCGCGCCCATCACGTCGTCGCGGGTGCGCTGGTCGGCGCCGCCGGGCATGATCAGCTCGCGCGAGCGCTGGGTCGGCGGCCAGATCTGCTGTCTCAGCGACGGATCTTCGGGCGCGTACTCGCGCAGCGAGGAGACGTTGGCGGAGATCGAGGGCACAGGATCGCGGGGGTCGAAGAGATAGCTGGATGAGCCGCCGTCCTCGCTCGCCGCTTCGCCGGTCAATCCGCCATCGGGCTGCAGGAAGAGTTCGGTCGCGGACGCCTCGGCCGGCGGCCACTGGTCGGCCTCGCGCCAGTCGCCGCCGTGATCCATACGACCCGAGGCGAGCCGTCGGCCGCTGCCGCCGCCCATCAGGAACATGGTCACCGGCGGGCGGCGCTCCCAGCCGCTGTCGAGCCCTTTGAGCGTCTGGTCGAAGAACTCCAGGCGCAGATCGGAGATGCTCGCCGCGAGGTTGCCCGAGGTGGGCGCGGTCGGTCCGAAATCGACATCGCCCGACCAGGAGCGGTCGAGGGTGACCTCGCCGTGCGTCCAGGGTCCCATCAGCAGATACTGCGGCGAGGACATGGCAGCGGAGAACGCCGTGAAGGACTCGCAGGTCGCGCGCGTGTAGCTGTCGTACCAGCCGCCCGAGTAGACCGTGGGCACGTCGGCGGTCTGGCCGATGTAGCGCTCGAAGTTCATCGCCGGCAGCTGCCAGAGCCAGTCGTCCTCGCGCGCCAAGGTGAGCAGATCGATCGCCCAGCGCTCGTAGTCTTTGGTCAGCGCGAGCGGCGTGTCGCCGGCGCGCCAGGGCAGGCGGTCGAGGTAGCCGCGCAGATCGACGGCGGCCTGGTCGAGCGCCGCGTAGAGCGCCGGGTCGCGCGCCGCCTCGGGGCTGACCGGCGCGTTCCAGAACGCCCAGGCGAGCCAGCGCAGCTCGAGCGCGCCGCCCTGCCGCAGCGACGAGGTCAGCCCGTTGAAGGCGCCCTGATTGACCCACATCGCCGACAGGTGCGGCGGATTCAGCGCCGCGGCGGCGGACTGCACCCAGCCCATGTAGGACGTGCCGACGGTACCGACCTTGCCGCTCGACCAGGGCTGCCCGGCCAGCCACTCGATGGTGTCGAAGCCGTCCTCGGCCTCGTTCTTGAGCAGATAGAAATCGCCCTCCGAGGCGAAGCGGCCGCGCACATCCTGGATCACGCGCGCGTAGCCGCGCCGCGCCCACCACTCGGCCTCAGCCGCGAAACCGAGCTTGTCGTAGGGGGTGCGGGTGAGCAGCGTCGGCCAGGGACCGTCGACAGCGGCGCCGTCCCGCGCGGGCAGGTAGACATCGGTCGCCAGCGAGACGCCGTCGCGCATCGGCGCGCGCCGGTTGCGCTGGATCACGACGTCGTACTGCGCTTGTGAGTGCTCGCGGGTCATCTCACGCTCCTCGAGCCAGCAGCGGCGTCACGGTGGGGGTGGCGGGCAGCGACGATCGGGTGACGTTGACGTGGTTGTCGCTGGGCGCATCGACGGAGACGCCCATCTCGCGCAGGAATGCGGACAGCGGTTCGAGACCGGTCGATACGCCGTCGGCCGCCTCGGGCTGATAGAGCATCGGGATCACCATCGGGATGGCGAGCGCGTTGGCGACACCGGCGGCGGCGCTCGGCGAGAGGTGCGCGCCGCCGCCGCAGGGCAGCAGCACGACATCGGCGCGCCGCAGCTCCTCCATGGCCGCCCCCTGCGGCATGCCGTGCAGATCGCCGAGATGGGCGACGATCACTTCATCGATCGTGATCACGAAGGCGACGTTGCGCGCGCCGTTGGGCCCGGGCGTGCGCACGCCGGTCGCCAGGACGCGTTTGATCTCGTACTCGCCCGGCGCGTCCAGCGGTCGCGTCTGCGCGCCGGACTCGAGCGCGACGCCTTCGATCCAGTTGTGGGCCGGATCCGCAGCGCGCGAGATCGTGACGATATCGGCGCCGGGCCGGTTGAGGCGGAAGCCGGTCTCAGGCGCGCAGGGGTCCATGACGACGGACGCCTCACGTCCGCGCAGGCGGAAGGCGGCGTGTCCGTACCAGGCGATATCCATACGCACAGCCTACGGATCGCGCGGCCTAAGCGCTGCGTCAGTCGACCACGAGCGCCAACTCGTCGCCGGCTTCGGCGACGTGGGGCAGCATCACCACGGCGGCGTTCTGCCCGTACGCGCCGTAGGCAGCGGTCGCCGCGCCGACGATGCGATCCTCGTAGAGCCGCTGGGCGACGGCCAGCTTGCAGGCGATGTCCGCTTCCGCATAGGTGGCGTGCGGCGGAATCGTGCGTTGGTCAACGATCTGCGCTGCGGCGAGGGCGGAGAGCGCGCCCGACGCGCCCACCGTGTAACCCGCGTTGGGCGATACCGCCGTGGCGTACATGTCCAGCGTTCGCCGGCCGAAGGCGCGTTCGATGATGTCGGTCTCGCGTTCGTCGCCGTCTTTGGAGCCGAGTCCGGCAGTCACGAAGACGTCGATATCGGATGGCGCGACCTCGCCGCCCAGCATCGCCTCGCCGAGGGCGCGGCGGGCGATCTCGACGTCGGTCGGGGCGCTGCCGCCGCCCATCGGCCCGGCCGTCATCGCCTCGCCGGCGATCTCGGCGTAGATGCGCACGCCGCGCTGCGTGGCCAGCTGGCGGTCTTCGAGCATCAGCGCCGCCGCGCCCTCGCCCAGGATCATCCCCTGCCGCCTGGCGTCGAACGGTCGCTGCGCGCGCGGATCGTCGCTCGGATCGAGCAGGCCGGCCGACTCGTACGCGGACCAGACATCCGGGCGCAGCGGCGCCTCGGCCCCGATCGCCAGCGCGGCGCGGACGACGCCGGCGCGGATCAGCTGCGTCGCGAGCACGAGCGCGACGAGCCCGGAGGCGCCGCCCGCCGAGACGGTGAACACCGGCCCCGCGATGTCGAGGCCGAGCGACGCGCCGGACAGCCCGGAGCCCAGCCCGGCCCCACCCTGGCCGGCGCCGGGATGGGCGATCCCCGTGACCGCGCCGACGACGAAGGCGTTCTGTTGGTTGAACTGGATTCTGGCGTCGTTCTGCGCCTGAATGGCGGCGTCGAGCGCCAGTTGGGAGGCGCGATCCATGCGCGAGCGCAACCAGTCGGGCGCGTCCGCTGGCCCCTGCCACGATTCGGGCAGCTGGCCCGCCGCCGCCGCGCGCGGCGCGTCGAAGGCCGACAGCGCCGACGCGCATACGCGCCCCTCGCAGAGCGCCGACCAGAACTCGGCGGCGGTCAGCCCCGCGGCCGTGACCGCGCCCAGGCCGGTGACGACGACCCGACGGCGTTCGCCGGCCTCTTCCGCACGCACGCCCCGCCCCGGACCGCCGCTGACCATCGCAGATCCTTTCTGCCCGCAGCGTCATTATCCACTGTCGTTGTTCACTGTCACCGTCCACCGAACTGGGTGTTCCGCGACACGGAATCGCACCCCCAATTGCGGATCAACGCCTTTGCCGATTTCGGAGAACGCTGATACGCTGACCGAGTTAGCACTCTCGACCTGAGAGTGCTAACGAGCGCCAACCCGCAGCATATCGGAGCCTTCGGGCGGAGACGCGACGCCATCTCAGTCATGCCAGCTACGCCCTCCCCGCAGTTGTCCCGGCGACGAGCCGGCATTCTGCAGCTGGTTGTGCAGGATTACATCGAGACCGCGACCCCGGTCGCGTCGCGCCGCGTCGTGGAGAAATACGCGCTCCCGGCCTCACCGGCCACGATTCGGCACGAGATGCACGCCCTCGAGCAGGACGGCTATCTGACCCATCCGCACACGTCGGCCGGTCGCGTCCCGTCGAATTTGGGCTACCGGCATTTCGTGCAGTCGCTGATGGGCCATGCCCAGCTCGGCATGGCCGAACAGGCGCAGGTTCGGCACCAGTTCTTCCAGGCGGCGCCGTCGGTGGAGGAATGGGTCGAGCTGGCGGCGAATGTCCTGGCCCGATCCCTGGGGCTGCTGGTCGTCGTTGCGCCGCCGCGTCCCGAGCAGCTGCGCATCCGGCAGATGGAACTGATCTCGCTGAACGAGCTGCTGGTCCTGATGATCGTGGTCGTCCAGGAAGCGCGCATGATCCGACAGCTGATGCCGCTGCCGCAGCCTGTCGAGGCGGATGAGCTGGACGAACTGGCGGCGCGGTTGTCGTGGACGCTGCGGGGGCGCTCGGCGAGCGACGTGCGCGTGGCGTCCGACGCGGCGCTGGATGCGGCCGACCCGCATCCGATCCAGCGCGTCGTGCTCGAGACCCTGGCGCAGGTGCTGGATCGCGACGCGCGGCGGGCGGGCATCCCCTCGATCGCCGGCCTCGGCGGCATGATGGGGCAGCCCGAGTTCCAGCAGGAGCCGGAGCGATCACTGGAGCTGATCGAGCTGATCGACCAACGCGACGCCGAACACCTGATCCCGCCGACCGTGATCGAAGAGTCCATGCACGCCGGCGAGATGCACGTGCTGATCGGCGAGGACTATCCCAATCGGCTGTTGCCGGATTGCTCACTGGTGCTGGCGCCCTACAGCTCCTCGCCGAGCGCGGGCGGCGCGTCTGAGCCTCCCGGCTCCGAGATTCCGGGATACGTGGGCGTCGTCGGACCGACGCGGATGAACTACCCGCGCAGCATCGCCGCGGCCCGCTTCTACTCGCAGCTGCTGCAGGAAATGATCGACGCGGTCTACGGAGCAAATCGATGAACGCAGAGCGGCAGGCAGTCGATCCCGCCGACCTGGTGGATGACGCGCAGGATCAAGCTATGAGCGGCGAGGCCGGCGAGCTGGAGGCGCTGCGGCAGGAGGCGGCGCGCAACTACGCCGGCTGGCAGCGGGCCCAGGCCGATTACGAGAATATGAAGCGGCGCTCGGCGCAGGATGTGCGCGACCGCGTCCAGCAAGCGCAGCGCGGCATCCTGCTCGACCTGCTCGACCTGGCCGACGATTTCGAGCGCGCCGAGCGCGAAGCGCCGAGCGGCGAAGCCGACGATCCCTGGCGTCAGAGTCTCGTGTCGAGCTCGGAGAAACTTCGTAAACTACTCGATAGGGAGCAGGTCGCCCTTATCGGTACTGAAGATCAATCGTTCGATCCCGAACTGCACGAAGCCGTCGGCCAACTGCCCGGGCGGCAGGAAGAGATCGTCGCCGTGCTGCGCACGGGCTATCGAATCGGTCCACCGAGCAATGCCCGCGTGCTTCGCGCCACGCAGGTGCTGGTCGGCGACGGCTCGATCGTCGCGCCTGAAGAGCCTGAAGAAACAGGCCAGCCAACAGAGCCAGCAGATCCCAGCGAATAGGAGCGCGTCCATGCCCAAGCGAGTCATCGGTATCGACCTTGGCGCTACCAACTCTGCCGTCGCCGCCATGGAGGATGGCGAAGTGCCGGCGCGGATGAACTACCTGCGCAGCATTGTCGCGGCTTGCTTCTATGTACGACTGCTGCAGAAAGCGCTCAGTGCCGTCTACGGAGCGAATCGATGAGCGCAGAGCGACAGGTAATCTGTCCCGTGGACCCGGTGGATGACGCGCGAGATCGAGATCTGGACGCCGAAGCCAACGAGTTGGAGGCGCTGCGCCAAAAGGTAGAGCGGGATCTCGACCGTTGGAAGCGAGCTCAGGCTGCCTACGAGAACCTGAAGCGAGAAGCGGCGCGAGAAGTGCATGCTAGTGTTGAGCAGTTTCAACGCGACGTCCTGCGCGATCTGCGTGATATGGCTGGCGATTTCGAGCACGCCGAGCGCGAATCGCCGGGTGGCGAAGTCGGCGATGACCCTTGGCGACAGGGCGTCGAGTTGATCTCGCGGAAGCTCCGCGCATTGCTCGCCAAGCAGCAGGTCGCCCGCACCGATACCGAAGATCAACCAACGGAACCTGAACTGCACAAGGGCGTCGATCAAATGCCCGATCAAGAGGACGAGATCACCGCGCCTGAAAAACCTGACCAGCTCACAGAACCAACAGAACCAGCAGACCCCAACGAATAGGAGCCTTTTCCATGCCCGGACGAGTCATCGGCATCGACCTCGGCACCACCAACTCCGCCGTCGCCGTCATGGAGGGCGGCGAACCGACCGTGATTCCCAACGCCGAAGGCAACCGCACCACGCCCTCGGTCGTCGCGGTGACCAAGAGCGGCGAGCGTATCGTCGGCACGGCCGCCAAGCGGCAGGCGGTGACCAACCCCGAGGACACGTTGTTCTCGGTCAAGCGGCTGATGGGCCGCCGCTTCGAAGACCCGCAGGTGCAGAACGCGATCAGCCGTCTGCCTTACACCGTCGAGGCGGCCGAGAACCGCGACGCGCGCGTGCGGATGGGCGGCAACCCGTACTCGCCGCCCGAGATCGCGGCCATGATCCTGCAGAAGCTCAAGGCCGACGCGGAAGCTTACCTGGGCGAAAGCGTCAGCGAGGCGGTGATCACCGTCCCCGCCTACTTCGACGACTCGCAGCGCAACGCGACCAAGGACGCCGGCCGCATCGCCGGCCTCAACGTGCTGCGCATCATCAACGAACCCACCGCCGCCTCGCTCGCCTACGGCCTGGAGAAAGAGAACGACCACTACATCGCCGTCTACGACCTGGGCGGCGGCACGTTCGACATCTCGATCCTCGAGCTCGGCGAGGGCACCTTCCAGGTGCGCTCGACCAACGGCAACACGTTCCTCGGCGGCGACGACTTCGACCAGCGGTTGATGGACTACCTGGTCGACACGTTCCGCAAGGAGCAGGCGATCGACCTCTCGCAGGATCGGATGGCGCTGCAACGGCTCAAGGAAGCGGCTGAGCGGGCCAAGGTCGAACTCTCGACCACCCAGTCGACCGAGATCAACCTGCCCTACATCACCGCCGACGCGTCGGGCCCCAAGCACTTCACGCACACGCTGACGCGGGCGCAACTCGAGCAGCTGGTGCTCGACCTGGTCGACAGCACGCTCGAACCGTGCCGCAACGCGCTCGACGACGCGGGCGTCTCGCGCGACCAGATCGACGAGGTGGTGCTGGTCGGCGGCCAGACGCGGATGCCGTTGGTGCAGCAGAAGGTGCAGCAGTTCTTCGGCAGGGAGCCGCATCGCGGCGTCAACCCGGACGAAGTCGTCGCGCTGGGCGCGGCGATCCAGGCCGGCGTGCTGCGCGGCGAGGTCAAGGACGTGCTGTTGCTCGACGTGACTCCGCTGACGCTGGGCATCGAGACGCTGGGCGGCGTCTCGACCCCGTTGATTCCGCGCAACACGACGATCCCCACCTCGAAGTCGCAGGTCTTCTCGACCGCCGCCGACAACCAGTCGCAGGTCGAGATCCACGTGCTGCAGGGTGAGCGCGAGATCGCCGGCGGCAACAAGTCGCTGGGCAAGTTCATTCTCGACGGCATCCTGCCCGCGCCGCGCGGGATGCCGCAGATCGAGGTGACCTTCGACATCGACGCCAACGGCATCCTCAACGTCGGTGCCCAGGACAAGGGCACGGGCAAGGAGCAGCGGATCACGATTCAGGGCTCGTCCGGTCTGTCGGAGGACGAGATCGCCGCGATGCAGCGCGACGCCGAGGAGCACGCTGAGGAGGACAAGCAGCAGCGCGAGCTAGCCGAAGTCCGCAACCGCGCCGAAACCGCTGCCTATGAGGCCGAGAAGATCCTCCGCGACCAGGAGGACAAGATCGACGACGAGCTGAAGACCGAGATGCAGGGCAAGATCGACGCCGTGCGCGGCGCGCTCGAGTCCGACTCGGCCGCGGCGATTCAGTCGGCGCTCGACGACCTCAACGCCACGCTGATGAAGGTCGGCGAGAAGATCTACGGTCAGCAGGAGCCAGCCGGAGCCGCGGCCGATACGGGCGCCGACACGGAGGGCAGCGCGCCGCCCGACGACGACACGGTCGAGGGCGAGTTCCGCGAGGTCTAGCCGGCATACTGGCCGCGGCTTCTCTGTCGGGCGACGCGCTACTCGCTCGACGCCTCGGCTTCCGCCTGCGCCTCCGCCAGCAGAGCGTTCAGTCGAGGAATCATCGGCGGAATGTCGTCGTGGACGATGGTCCAGATCCGCTCGTCGTCAATCGTTGGGTACGCGTGCGCGATTCTGTTCCGCAGACCCATCGTCTCGCCCCAGTCAATCTCCGGATGCAATTCGCGTACTGCCTCGGGAATGCTGCCGGCCGATTCGCCAATCCGCATCACGTTCAGATTGGTCGCGTCGCGCTTTTCCGAATTGGCGAGATATTCCTCAAGGCTGACGTCCGCCGTGTAGCGCATCACCTTTACACACGCGTCAAGCATGTCCTGGATGTAGATATCCCAGCGTTTGGGTCGGGAGCGTTCGGGCATGTGCGGTCTCGGGTTCATCGGATCGACGGCGTCGGCGTCGACCCAGGGGAGGTATTCCTTGCGCATCTGCCGTCGTTCGACCAGATCGACCTGGCGGCCAAAGATTTCGGTGAGGTACGACTGGGCGGTGTAGCAACCCCAGGAGGTGTCCGGTTCGCGCTCGAAGGAGACCAGGATGTCGACATCGCTGTCTGCGGTCGCTTGGTCGCGGGCGGTGGAGCCGAACAGGGCGAGTTCGCAGACGCCGAAGCGCCGTCTGAGCACGGGCAGATGCTCGCGCAGCAGCGCCAGCGACTCTTCCCTGCCGACCACCGGGTCGCCCATGCGCCAGTCCTCTGCGTCCAGATTATCGTCCCGCGCGTGCTACTCGCTCGGCGCCTCGGCTTCCGCCTGCGCCTCCGCCAACAGCGGAATGAGACGCTTTGACAGATCCGGGATGTCGTTGCGGATGATCGCCCACAGCTTGTCGAACTGGATGTCGTAGTACGCGTGCACGATCACATGGCGCAGCCCGATCATCTCGGTCCATGCGATCTCAGGATGAAGCTCCCGCACGGACTCAGGCACCCTCCCCGCCGCCTCGCCCATCTGCGAGAGGCAGAAACTCGTTGCCGAGCGCGTCTTTTCGTCGTTGAGGTAGCTCTCGTAGCTCATACCCTCCGTGAAGGCGAGCGCCTGCCGACAGTATTTCTGCATGTCCTGGATGTAGATATCCCAGCGTTTGGGTCGGGAGCGTTCGGGCATGTGCGGTCTCGGGTTCATCGGATCGACGGCGTCGGCGTCGACCCAGGGGAGGTATTCCTTGCGCATCTGCCGCCGCTCGACCAGATCGACCTGGCGGCCGAAGATTTCGGTGAGGTACGACTGGGCTGTGTAGCAGCCCCAGGAGGTGTCCGGCTCGCGCTCGAAGGAGACCAAGATGTCGACATCGCTGTCGGCGGTGGCTTGGTCGCGGGCGGTGGAGCCGAACAGGGCGAGTTCGCAGACGCCGAAGCGCCGCCTGAGCACGGGCAGATGCTCGCGCAGCAGCGCTAACGACTCCTCTCTGCCGACCACCGGGTCGCCCATGCGCCAGTCCTCTGCGTCCAGATTATCGTCCCGCGCGCGACAGGGCCGGCGAGTCGAGCGCGCCGCCTGCACCGCTGAGCGCCTGCGGGGCCATCGCGATGATCGCGGCCGGGCCGGATCCCTCCAGCCGATCCGGCCGGGATGGTCGCGTCCAGTGGTCCAACCCGCCGTAGACGGCTACGCCACCCGCAACCAGCGCCATCAGCCCAATCGGCGGCCCGAGGAACACCTGGGCGAGTGCGAACAGCGCGGCGATCAGGAGTAGTTCGAGCGCGATCGGCGGCCGCCAGTAGGGTCAGTATCGATGCTGGAGCGAGACGCCGATCAGCCCGCCCGCGAACCCGCTCCAGAGCAGTTCTCCGCTCAACGCGCTCGCTCCCAGTCCGAGCCCGGCGACCAGCGTAATATCGGCGAAGAACACCAGCCGCCGCCGTCGCTGCCAGCGCGCTCTCCAGGCTCGAATCCGCGCCCGATAGATCACAGGTTTCATCGGGTGCAGCCTAAGGCAAGCCGGCCAGGTCGTCGTCCTCCGCCCTGTCCAGCGGCGGGACGCTGAGCAGGTAGAGCAGCGGGACGAGCGGAATGATCAACGAGATCAATCGCCAGAGTTCGGGGTCGCGCCCGCGCCGTTCGGCGACGCCGGCGATCAAAATCGGCGGCAGCCCCATGAAGATCAGGAGGCCTACCGCCCCAATCGCGATCATGGTCAACTCGAAAGCGGACATCAGTGCGACATACCCTTGCTGTCTGAAAAATACTGGGGTCACCCGACATGCAGCCTGGTAAGAGCTGTCACGCCGCCTCTTGCAGAAATACAGACACCCCGCTCACTGAGCGGGGCGTCTGCTTCGGACCTTGGCGCTATCGACGGGGCTTTGGCCAAAACACGGCAGGTAGGTAGCCGTTGGCGCGCAGCGATACCCGCTTCAGAAGAGCAGCTCGTACAGCCATCCGAAAGATCCCGCCGGATCTCCGGTCGCCGCCGATATCACGAGAGAGACTGCTGCCATCCCGAAGGCAGCGGCGAGCGCGAGCAGAATCAGCCTAGGCAGCTGGAAAGCTGCTGCTTTTCGTACCAGCGCACTGCGGGCGATGTGTCTCACAGGCTGAATCCTATCACTTACTGGCGACTGGGTGGAACCTATGCGCGCCGGTCGGCTCTTCGGAACGGCTTGGAAAAGAACCGACCGACGCACGAGGGCTAATCGCAATCGAAGTGTGGATTCCCCAAAGGCGGTGGTGGCCAGCATTGCAACGCTGAAGCGTTGTCAAAGAACTCAGTTACAGCCCTTTTCACTGCTTCGAAAAAGGCACCACCCATTATCGCCCTTCCTACGTCTTTGGGCGTGACGACAACCCCATAACTGGGTTGCGGGTCTGCGTAGGGGTCGCTGGGGCAGGTGTTGCCGACGCACTCCTGTCCCGGGTCGGCGCTGGCGAAGTTGATGGCGGTGGCGAGTGCGGCCGCCAAGGCGAGCAGGGTGACGATCGACACGAGGGCGATCGGCCGGGCAATGCCGGTGAGCATTGCGCACTTCCTTTCAGTGAGAGTGGCTCCAAGCATGAGCCGGATGGTTGGTCTGGTCGCGGCTTGGGCAGTAGACGGCTACCTCCTTGAGGATCAGCGCGCCAGATGCGACGTTGTGCGGGTCCGATTCGATGCCCACCACAATGGAGCTGAGCTTGGCGATGGCTGCTTCAGCCATCGCATTGCAGCGCGCGCTTGAATAGAGCTGGATCGGTTGCTGCCCATCGCCCGATCGCTGATCCTCACTCGCGCATTGCTGAATCGGCGCCTCGCAGAACGGGGCGTATGTGTCGGCCGAGGCCGCGGCGATCGCGACGAATACCGCCGCCAGCGCGATCCAGACCGCGAGTCCGCGGTGCACGGCTGGCTGATCTCGACCGGGTATGCTCATGGAGCGCTCCTTTCGTCTGGCTCACTGGTGCAATAGCGACGCTAGGCGTCAGGAGCGCCCGTTAAGGGCGCTCCTGACGCCTCAAACGCGAAGCGTTTGAGGCGTCAGGAGCACCCTTGTCAAGTAGTCAGTTATGTAAAGTTGGTCATCGAGCTGGCGCGGCGACGGGCGCGCACTGACATCTGCGATGACGCGCTGGACTCGAGCGGCGCGGTACGCTGTCCGCTATGGCGCAATCCGACGACTTCTATGAAATGCTCGGCCTCTCGCGGGAGGCGTCGCAGGACGACATTCGGCGCGCGTTTCGCAAGCTGGCGATGGAGCATCATCCCGACCGCGTGACCGATCCGGCCCAGAAGGAGGCGTCCGAGGCCACCTTCAAGCGCATCGCGGCGGCTTACGAGGTGCTTTCCGACCCCGAGAAGAAGGCCAAGTACGACCAGTACGGCTCGGTCGGCGCGTTCGCGCAGGGGACGGGCTTCGAGGGGTTCGATTTCGGCGGCTTCGGCGACATCTTCGATGCCTTCTTCGGCGGACGCCGCGCGGCCGGGCCGGTGCGCGGCGGCGACCTGCGCATCCGCATCGAGCTGGATTTCGAGGAAGCGGTGTTCGGTTGCGAGGAGGAGATTCGGGCGTCGCGCCTCGAGCACTGCTCCGTCTGCGGCGGCTCGGGCGGCGAACCCGGCACGCAGCGGGTCGCCTGCGACTATTGCGGCGGCTCGGGCGAGATCCGGCGCACGCAGAGCAACGTCTTCGGACGCTTCGTCAACGTCGCGCCCTGCGAGCCGTGTGAGGGCGAGGGCACGGTGATCGAGCATCCCTGCAATTCATGCGGCGGAGCCGGGCGCGAGCAGCGCAACCGCCGACTCAAGGTCAAAATTCCCGCCGGAGTCACTGACGGCGCCCAGATGCGGCTCTCGGGCGAGGGCGACGCCGGGCTGCGCGGCGGGCCGGCCGGCAACCTGTACGTCGATATCGGCGTGCGCCCGCACGAGCGGTTCATCCGCGACGGCAACGACCTGATCCTGCCGTTGCATCTGAATATTGCCCAGGCCGCGCTCGGCGCGGAGCTGGACATTCCCGGCATCGACGGTCACGCGCAGCCGATCAACGTCCCGGCCGGCACGCAGCACGGCCACGAGATTCGTCTGCGCGGCCAGGGCGTGCCGCATCTGCGCGGGCGCGGGCGCGGCGACCTGCGCGTCCATGTCGTGGTCGAAGTGCCGACCAAGCTGACGAGCGCGCAGCGCGAGCTGTTCGAGCAGTTGGCGGAGCAGCTGGATACGCCCGCCGCGATGGGCGGCGGCGAGAACGGCGTCTTCTCGCGCATCCGCGGAGCGTTCAGCAATTAGCCGCGAGGCGAAACTCGTGCGGGTTGCGCTGCGCGTGCGCGCAGCGCAGGTCGAACTCGCCGTCGCCGCCTGGGAGATCGCCGGCGTGCGCAACTCCAGCGTCGAGTACGCGCTTGACGAGCCGGTCGAGGAACCCTGGCCGGGTTACGACCACCGCAGCGATCGGGCCGAGGTCGCCGCCTATCTGAGCGCCACGCGCTGGGCTGCGCTCGAGGCGCGTCTGCGGGCGGCGAGCGCGGAGATGCTCGGCGGCGAGCCGGCCATCCTCGTCGAGCGCGTCCCCGACCGCGACTGGCGCACGGCCTGGCACGACCACTTCCAGCTCGCGCGCGTCCCCGGCGCGCGGCCGATCGTCGTCCGCCCGCCGCACATCGTCTATGAAGCGAAACCGGGCGAGGTCGTGGTCGATCTGGTCCCCGGCCTGGCGTTCGGCACCGGGCAGCATCAGTCGACCCGGCTGTGTCTGCGCCTGCTGGCCGAGCAGGTCCGCGCCGGCGAGCGCGTGCTCGATGTCGGCACGGGCAGCGGCATCCTCGCCGCCGCGGCGGCGAAACTGGGCGCGGGCTCGGTGCTGGCGACCGATATCGATCCGCTGGCGGTCGACGCGGCGCGGCACACCGCGCGGCAGAATCAGCTCGCGGATGTCGTTGACGTGCGGGAAGCGTCGATCCCGTCCGACGAACGGTTCGACCTGATCACAGCGAATCTGACCGCCGACATTCTGCAGAGCCTGGCCGCTGATCTGGCCGACGCGCTCGCGCCGGCCGGCCGGCTGATCGTCAGCGGCCTGATCGAGGCGCGCGTCGATGACGTCTGCGGCGCGTTGCAGCGCGTCGGGCTGCGGCTCGAGTCGATCGCCCGCGAAGACGACTGGCGGGCGATGTTGCTGACCGCCGCCGAGCGATCACGGTGATCGCGGTGATCACCAGGCCGGCGAGGCGCCGCCGTCGATGTTGATCGCGCAGCCGGTGATGAAACTGGCGGCGTCGGAGGCCAGGAAGACGATCACGTTCGCCGCCTCCTCGGCCGCGCCGATGCGCTGCACTGGAATGGTTTGGCCGACGCTGGCGAGAAACTCGTCGTAGGTGGCGTTCGGCATGCGCTGCTGATGGAAGCCGCGCCACTGCGCCGATTCGACCGACCCGATGCAGGCGGCGTTGACCAGAATCTGGTCGGCGGCGACTTCTTTGCTCAGCGCCTTGGTCATGGCCAGTCCCGCCGCGCGCGAGGCGGCCGTGGGCATCGAGCCGGCGCCAGGCGTTTTGCTGCCGATGTTGAGCAGGTTGACGATCCGTCCGCCGCCGCGTTCGCGCATCAGCGGGATGCAGAGCCTGGTCAGGCGAATCGCACCGTACAGCTTGAGGTCCAGGTCGACCGCCCAGGTGTCGATCTCGTGCGATTCGATGCGCCCGGAGGAGGATTGACCGGCGTTGTTGATCAGGATGTCGACGCCGCCGAATTGCTCGACGGCGGTGTGGATCAGGCGCTCGCAGTCGGCGTCAGAGGTGACATCCATCGAGACCGCGGCGCACTCGCCGCCCGCTGCCTGCACCTCGGCTTTGGCTTCGTCCAGCGGCTCCTGACGGCGCGCGCCGATGACCACGCGCGCGCCCTCGCGGGCGAATACCACCGCGGTCGCGCGGCCGATGCCCTCCGAGCCGCCGGTGATCACCGCCACCTTGCCTTGCAGTCCAAGCTCCATGGTCGAGCGTCCAATCCGGCTGGCCCGCTTGCGGTGTTCCTGTGCGGTATTCCTGTACTGTGCGTGACCCAGCGAAGTCTAACGCTCGTCCCAAGGGGGCTCGGCGGCATGACCCAACATGATTCAGGTGTGACAGACATGCCAGATCCGCCAGACGCGCGCGCGGAGGTCGAGTCGACGCCCGGATTGGCGCCCCGCTACTTCCTCGACGAGTCGGCGCGGGTCGACGACGAGACGATCGTGATCACCGGCGGCAAGGCGAATCGTCTCAAGCGGGTGATGCGCATGCGCCGCGACGACCCGCTGGAGCTGTTGCACCCGCCCAGCGATCGGCTCTACCGAGCACTGGTCGAGCGGGTGACCGGCGACGAGGTGGTCTGCCGGATCGTCGAGCAGCGCGCGCGGCGGGCGTTGCCGCCGCCGCGCATTGTGCTTTCCGCATCGTTGATCCGACCGCAGCGCTACGACTTCGTGATCGAGAAAGCGACAGAGCTGGGCGTCGACGAGATTCGCCCCGTCTGGTCGCAGCGGGCGCTGATTCGCGGTGACGCAGCCCAGCGCCTGCACCGCTGGCGGCGTCTGGCTACGGAGGCGGCCGAGCAGTGCCGTCGCGAGTACCGCCCCGCCATCTATCCGCCCGTGGCGGTGACGGAGCTGATCGAGGAAGCGCCGGCGGACGGCGCGCTGCGCCTGTTGGCGTCGGCGCTCGAGCCCGACCAGCGCATCGCATCGATCTTCCAGCGACGCCGCGATGACGGCCGGGACCCGCCCGCGGCCGTGCATCTGCTGGTCGGCCCGGAAGGCGGATTCACTCCTGAGGAGGGTTGGCTGGCGCGCCGCCACGGCTGGCTGCCGATCTCGCTGAGTCAGCGCCCGTTGCGCGCCGAGACGGCGTCGATCGTCGCGGTCGCATTGACGCTCGAGGCAGCGCGGCCGTAGCGTGTCCGGCGCCCCTGGTGTGCGTTCCTGCGTCAGCCCGAGGCGAGATTGGCGCTGTTGAGCGCGTTGGTCGGACTGAGATCCTGGAGCGGGTCGGGATACTCCAGCAGCCGAATCCAGGGCAGCGGGTTGACCGTCACGCCGCGCACGACCACTTCCCAGTGCAGGTGCGGTCCGGTGGCGAGGCCGGTCGCCCCCATCCTGGCGATCAGGCTGCCCTGCTCGACGACCACGCCGGCGGTCTCGAGGACTTCGGAGAGGTGGTAGTAGCCCGTGAAGACGCCGGCGCCGTGGTCGATGATGAGGCCGTTGCCGCGCCGCCGGGTGCGCCCGGCCCAGCTGACGATGCCGCTGTTGGCCGCCGTGATCGGCGAACCGGTCTCGCCGCCGAAGTCGATGCCGGTGTGGTACTCGGAGATCGGTCCGCCGTTGAACGAGCGCTGCTCGCCGTAGAGCGCCGTGATCTGGCCGTCGGACGGCGGGTCGAAGACGCCCAGCCAGTGCAGCTGCTGCGAGAGAGCGGACTGGTGCGGACGCCGAGTGTCTTCGTCGGCGCGGCGGATGGATGGATCCAGCAGCGCCGCGTTGGGCCCGTCGATCTGAATATCGTCGACCGTCCAGTCGAAGGCCGTGACTTCGATCACCGTCTCCTGCCACAGGAGTTGCTCGCCGCGCGCCCCCCAGACCGAGACGCCCAGCGCCTGCGGACCGACCTGCGCGTTGGCGTCGATCCCGAAGAAGCCGACGAAGCGGTCGCCGCGCCTGAGCAGCGAGAACGTCTGCCCCTGCCACCACAGCGACGCGGCTTCGGCTCCGGGCGCGACCACGACGATCAGCACCGTCTCCCCCTGTGAGACCGGGCTGGGCATGACGTACACCAGCGGTTCGGGGGGCGGTTCCGCGAGGACGGGCGATTGCCGGGCCGCTGACGCCTGCTGCCCGGTGTCCGCCGCCGACTGCTCCGACGACGGCTCCGACATGGACTCGGGCGCAGGCTCTGACGCCGCTTGCGGCGATGTCGGATCGCCGCCGTCCCCGGTCGCGTGCGGAGCGGCCTGACGGTTGACGGCGAACGGGTCGAGATCGTCGCCGCAGGCGCTGAGCAGAACGCCCGCGCCCGCGCCGACGAACGCGCGCAGGAGCGTCCGACGACTGAGCCGCAGCGGTCCGCTGACGAATCGCCCGGGAGGATAGGATTGCCGCATATCGACGGAATCACTGTACACATATCGGCTACCCTCTCAACAAGCGCGCCCGGCAACAGGATCTGAACTGGATCCGGCGGCAGGCGGAGGGTTTCGCCATGGACGATCCCCGAACGGTGCTGCTCAGCGTCGTCGCCAACGTCGAGCGCGTCATCCTGGGCAAGACGGCCGAGGTGCGGCAGGCCGTGATCGCCCTGGTCGCCGATGGACACCTGCTGATCGAGGATGTGCCGGGTACCGGCAAGACGATGCTGGCGCGGGCGTTGGCGATCTCGACCGGCTGCACATTCAACCGCATCCAGTTCACGCCCGACCTGCTGCCCTCGGATGTGACCGGCGTATCGGTCTACAACCAGAAGACGCAGGACTTCGAGTGGCGTCAGGGGCCGATCTACTCGCAGATCGTGCTGGCCGACGAGATCAACCGCGCCACACCCAAGACGCAGTCGGCGCTGTTGGAGGCGATGGAAGAGCGGCAGGTGACCGCCGATGGGGTGACGCGGCCGCTGCCGCCGCCGTTCATGGTCATGGCGACCCAGAATCCGGTCGAGTACGAAGGCACGTTCCCGCTGCCCGAGGCGCAGCTGGATCGATTCCTGCTGCGCATTCATCTGGGCTACCCCGACGCCAACGACGAAGTGGCGGTGCTCGAGGGGCAGCAGCAACAGCACCCGATCCAGACGCTCGCGCCCGTCACGTCGCCGGAGGAGGTGCGGGAGATTCACCGCGTGGCGCGGGACATTTGGGTCGATCCGCAGCTCAAGCAGTACGCGGTGCAGCTGGTCGCGGCGACGCGGTCGCACGAAGCGGTGTACCTGGGCGCGTCGCCGCGCGGATCGTTGGCGCTGTTCCGCTGCGCGCAGGCCTCGGCGCTGCTGTTCGGCCGCGACTACGTGATCCCCGACGACATCAAGTCGCTGGCCCACGCGGCGCTGGGGCATCGGATCATCCTCAGCCCTTCGGCCCAGGTGCGCAATCAGGATGCGCGGACGGTGATCGACGACGTGCTCGAACGCGTGCCGGTGCCCGGCGCGCGAGCGGCGTCATGACCTTCATGACCTGTTCGCTCCGTTCCCGCCGCTGCACCGCGCGCGCTGCGGCAGCGCTTGGCAGCTCGAGACACCGGTCCGAATAAGGGGCGGACGACATGCTGCGCGGCCTCGTCGTAGCGATGGCCAATCCCTTCCGCCGCGCCTGGCGCGCGACGTTCGGTACCAGACGCTCGTTGAGCATCGTCGCGACGCTGACCATCGTCGCCTTCGCGGTCGGCTTCGCCTCGAACTACTGGCTGCCGCAGCGGCTGGGATACACCCTGCTCTTCGGTCTGGCGCTGGCCGCGCTCTGGACGTGGTCATCGGGACAGGGCGTGCGCGTGCGGATGTCGCGCTCCCGCGACCGCGTGCAGGCCGGCGAATCGATCATCGAGCGTTTTGAAGTCATCAACGACTCCAGAATCCCCAAGCTCTGGCTGGAAGTGGAAGAAGCGTCCGACCTGCCCGGCCATCAGGCGCGGTTCGTCACCTCGCTCGGCGGGTCGAGCCATCGCAACTGGCGCGTGCAGACGTTGTGCCGGCGGCGCGGCGTTTACAACCTGGGACCGATCACCGTGCGCAGCTCGGACCCGTTCGACATCTTCAACCGCGAGCTGCGGTTCGGGCATCGACGCGGGCTGATCGTCTATCCGCGCGCGCTGGAGCTGCCGCGCTACTCGGCCCCGCCCGCCAATCTGCCCGGCGAAGGGCGCTTTCGGCGTCGGACGCACTACGTCACGCCCAACGCGTCGGGCATCCGCGACTATGAGGCCGGCGACTCGGTCAACCGTATTCACTGGAAGAGCAGCCTGCGCACCGGCTCGCTCAAGGTGAAGACCTTCGAACTGGATCCAGCCTCGCATCTGTGGGTCGTTCTCGATCTCTCGAGCCAGGACCACATCGGCGCGGGCGACGAGGCGACGATCGAGACGGCGGTCACGCTCGCCGCGTCGGTGGTGCGGCTGTTCATCAATCAGAGCCGCTCGGTGGGATTGATGATGTTCGGCGAGCGGCTCGACGTGATCGAACCGGATCGCGGCACGCAGCACTTCGGGCGCATCCTCGAATCGCTGGCCGTCGCCCAGCCGGTCGGCGCCGCCCCGGTCGCCTCGATCCTCTATCAACAGTCGCGCCGCTGGGGTCGGCATACGACGGTGATCGTGGTGACAGGATCGACGGATCCGCGCTGGCAGGGCGCGATTCGCACGTTGACGCAGCGCGGCGTCAAGACGGCGGTGGCGCTGATCGACCTCGAATCGTGGGGCGGTCGCGCCGGCGCGGCGGGCACCGCCGCCGAACTGCGCGCGCTGGGCGTCCAGGTGAACCTGATTCGCAAGGGCGATCACATTCCGTCGGTGATGGTCGGCCAGATACCAGGCGGTCCGCGGGTGAGCGGGGCGGCTGCGTTCGCCGCGCCGTCCGATCCACCGGCTCACTCCGCTCCGGGCGCGAACGGCGCGGCGGGCGGGCCGAATGCCCCCGCCGCCAACCTGGAGCTCGAGGAGTCGGCGCCAAGATGAGCAGCCAGGCGCAGGCGCAGCGGTCGGATCAGCCGGCGACGCGGTTGGCCGAAGCCGAGCGGCGGTTCTTCGCCCGCCGCGCGCGCGGCGAGACGCTGGTCGTATCCGGCGAGCAGCGCCCCCGCTCGCGCGCGCAGCGGCTGATGGAGTCCGTGATCACGTTCGGCATCCTGCTGCTGGTGGCGCTCTCGACCGCGAACAGCATCTACATCGCCAACTGGGTCGCCGACATGCCGGATCTGCGCGTCACGGCCACGGCCGGCGTCGTGCTGGCGCTGGTCGTCGGCGGGGCGCGGCGGGTGCGCGTGAGCCTCGCCATGCTGATCGGCGTCGTGGTCGGCGGACTGATCATTATGGCGCAGATCACGCAGCTCGAGACGCTGGGCGGGCAGCCGCTGTTCTGGGATCGATTCACCGACTTCGGCTTCCGCTTTCAGGACTGGTTCAACCAGGCCTTCAGCAGCGGGTTGACGACGGACAACCTGCCGTTCGTGTTTTTCGCCGATGTGCTGGTGTTCCTCGCGTCCTTCCTGGGCGCGTACGCGGTCGCCCGTTGGCGTAACGCCTGGGTCGCGATGATCCTGCTCGGCGCGCTGTTGGCCGTCAACGTCTCCTATCTGTCCGACCGCCAGTGGAACCTCTCGTACGGATTTTTCCTGACCGGGGCGATGCTGCTGTTGATGCGCGCCTCGCTGTTGCGCCGCATGGATCGCTGGCGTTCGGCGGGCTCGGCTTACCCGGATTGGATCTCGCTGTCGTTTCTGGGCGCGACGATGCTCGCCATCATCCTGCTGCTGACGCTGTCGCGCGCGCTGCCCCGCCCCGATGAGTCGCAGGCGCTGGAAGACGCCTGGAGCGCGATCGCCGAACCGTTTCAGGGCTTGAACGACGATTTTCGGCGGCTGTTCAGCGGAATCGACTCGCGCCGCGGCGCGCCCGTGCACTCGTTCGACGATTTCCTGGTGATGCAGGGGGACATCGATCCGGGCGACGCCATCGTGATGCGCGCGGCGGCGACCGAGCCGGGCCTGCTGCGCGGCGCCGTCTATCACGAGTACACCGGCCGCGGCTGGCGGCAGACGCAGTCGTCCTCGCGCACGGTGCGCGAGCTCGAGCCGATCAGCGGCGCGGCGCCCGCGGGCGCGAGGTTGACCCAGGGCGAGGATGCCGTCGCCGCGTCGCAGCATCTTGAGCGCCGGCCGGTCGCGGCGCAGATCTCGGTCGAGAAGTCGCCGGCGGTGCTGTTCTCGTTCGGCGCGCCCGTGTTGGCCAACAAGGACACGCGGGTCGACACGCTGGCGTCGGTCGAGTTCGAGGTCGATTTCTCCGACCCCGCCCGCTTCGCGGGCACCGACCTCGCGCCCGCGCTCGCCGCCATCGGCGAACGCATCGCCGCCGCGCTCGTCGATCCGGACGACGACATCGAACCGCCCTCGGCGGATGAAGTGGCATCCTATGTGCCGGCCCAGTACACGCTGATCGATGTCGAGATCGACGCCGCCAGCAGCCTGCCGGTCGGTCTGCTGCTGCGTTCCGACCCCGACGAGACCGACGTGCTCTCGTTGCGCCCCCTGGAACGCAGGGTGCGCGCTGGTTTTACCTATCAGGTCACGGGAACGGTCTCGGGCGCGAATGAGCAGGTGCTGGCCGGCGCCGGCCGCGACTATCCGCTGTGGGTGACGGAGACGTTTCTGCAGTTGCCCGACTACGACGACGCGGAGCGAGCCAACTTCGAGCGGCTGTTGCGGACCATCGCTGCCAGTTTCAGCCTGAGCCCCGATCCCGAACGCGCGGACGGCGGTTACAACCCCTATGCAATTGCTTCGGCGATCGAAACCTACCTACGCTCAGCGCCGGCGATTGACGAGGACGGCCGCGTGGTCCGCGACGAGGACGGCGAACCGGTCCCGCTGTATCCGCTGACGACCGAGATCGAGCTACCGCCAGCCAGGTCGGACGCCGTCTACTGGTTCCTGTTCGAGAATTGGGAGGACGGGTTGCCGATCGGCGGCTATTACGACTATCACGCCTCGGCGATGGCGGTTTTGCTGCGCGCCGCGGGTGTGCCGGCTCGGATCGCGACCGGGTTTGTGCTGAGCGGCAACAACTTTGACCAGCGCACGCAGAACTACATCGTGCGCGGTCATGACTCGTATGCCTGGGTCGAAGTGTATTTCCCCGATTACGGCTGGGTCGATTTTGATCCGACGCCGAGTACATCGGCCGACGAGGCGCTCGCCTCGATCGCCGGGGGCGGCGCGGGTGTGCGGCGCATCGCGGCGCAGCGGCTGACGACGCCGCGTTTCGACCTGCGCCCGAGCGCCGGCGGCACGCCGCTGTCCGACATCGAGCTGTCCGACATCCTGCAATACCTGGCCGCCGGGACGATTCCGGGCGAAGACGCCAGGCTGACGCAGGGTCCGAGCAAGTGGTACTGGCTGGGGCCGACCGTCGCGGCGGCGAGCGTCATTGGCATACTGCTGCTGATCTGGCTGGGCTGGCGGCTGTCGCTGCGCGGCCTCGAGCCGACGGCGCGTCTGTGGATTTCGGCTTCGCGGATGGCGCGCTGGATCGGCGTCCGCTCCGATCCGTCCACGACGCCGCAGGAGCACGCGCGGGCGATCGACGACAAACTCGGTCAAGCGGGTCTCGCGGTCGAGCTGGCCGATCGTTACGCCGCGACGCGATTCGGCCGCAAGACGTGGCGCGAGGATGAGCAGGCGGCAACGGTCGAAATCTGGAAGCGGCTGCGGTCTCGGTTGATTCGTCGCGCGCTGCGGCTCCCGGCGGCCGCCGCGCCGCCGCAGGACGATCTGGACTCAGCCGCGCCCGCTGCCGCCGGCGACTGATCGGTCTGGTTGGCCGAGTCGGGCGCGCTTACCAGTCGAGGATTCGATCCGGCGACTCCAGCCTGCCGGCGGCCAGGCGCTCGCCGGGCACGGCCCGCAGGGCGTCGAGTACCGCCAACGCCTGCTCCAGACTTGCCTGTTCGAGCGGCAGATTGTCGAGCGCCGCCTGGAGGTCCTGGAGCGCCTGCTCGCGGCGCTCCCGCAGCGTGACGTCCTCGCGAAATGTCGGCGCGCTCGGCGGCGCGCCGCCCTCCTCCCGGACATCCTGGCCGGGCGATGACGGCGCGGCGTCGCTCGCCTGCGGCGGCTCGTCCGACGCCGCCTGCGCCGACTGCCCCTGTTCGTCCTGCGCTCCGCCCTCGGCGCCGGGATCGGACGTATCTTCCTCCTGCAGCGCCGCCAGGATCGCGTTGACCAGTTCCAGGTTCTGCTTGGCGTCATCCAAGGCTGGCTGCTCGCGCAGCGCTTCGATGAACGCCGCGCGGGCGCCGAGCAGATCATCGCCGGCCCAGCGGTGGTTGCCCGCGTGGAACCAGGCGGCCGCGCGGATCGCAGCGTCCTCCGCGCGCAGCGCGTTCAGCGTTTCGGTCTCGGCGCGCTGGTACTCGCCCAACTGGTGCAGCGCTCGGCCGGCGTTCAGGTGCAGGCGCGGATCGATATCGTCGGCTGCGCGGCGGGCCAGCCGCTGCGCCTCGCGCCAATCGGCCAGCGCCTCAGCGAACTCGCCGGCCTCGTAGTGAACGACGCCCTCGCGGTTCGCCTGCTCGACGCCCGCCGTCGCGCAGCCGCCGACCAGCAGTACCGACCCCGCCAGCGCCGCGAGCGCCGAGTTTCGCCACCGGCCGCCCGGCGGCCAGCCGAAGGCTCGCGCCGCTGCCGATGCGAGCAGGGCCAGAGCGGCGGCGACCGCAAACCACTGGAACTGCTCGGCCAAGGCGGTTTCCTCGACGATCAACTCACGCACGAGGTCGAAGGCGGCCAGTTCTGCGTTGATGATCGACATGGCGCCCGGCGCGTCGATCCTGATCGCGCGACCGCCGCCGGCTGCCGCGATGTCGGCCAGCTGCCGCGCGTCGAGGCGGGTGACGATCGGCTCGCCGCTGCGCGCGTCGATCCTGGGTTCGCCCGCGGGCGGTCGCGGGATGGCCGCGCCGCGCTCGCCGCCGACGCCCACGGCGTAGACCCGCAGCCCCAGATCGCGTGCCGCCCGCGCCGACGCGGCTGCGTCGCCGCTGTGCGCCTCGCCGTCGCTGATCACCGCGATCGCGCCGTGCAGCAGGCCGCGTTCGGCGTCGGCCGCGGCGCGGACGATGGTCGCCGCCGACAGATCGATGGCGGCGGCGATGTCCGAGCCGGGCGGCGTCAGCGCCTCGCCCGGCTGGAGCGCGTTGAGGACCTCGATCGCCGCGGCGTGATCGTGGGTTAGCGGGAAGCGGAGGAAGGCGCCGCCGGCGAAGATCACGAGCCCGACGCGGTCGCCGCGGCGAGCATCGATCAGCCGTCGGATTTCAGACTGCGCGGCGTCGAAGCGGCTGACTGGAGGCCCCCGCCCGTCGCTCACGTCCTCGGCCGACATGCTGAGCGAGACGTCGAGAGCGATGACGAGCGAGAATTCGGAGCGTCCCAGCCTGACTTCGCCGCCGCTCCACAGCGGCCGAGCCGCCGCGACCGCGATCAGCGCCAGCGCCGCCAGCAGGAGCGCGCGCGACAGCGCCGCGCCGCGCCGCTCCCCGGCAATCTGCGCGCCGACCGCGGTTCGGTGCAGGCGCCGCGCGCGCCAGAGCCACCACCAGGCGATCGCGGCCGCGGGCAGCAGGGCGAGCAACGCCAGCATGGCTGGCGATCCGAACGCCATCATGGGTGTCATCAGGGCAGCCTCCGCCACCAGGTCGAGCGCAGCCCCAGCTCGATCACGACCAACAGACCAGCTGCCGCCAACAGCCAGGGCGCGAGTTCCCGTGTGGCGAGCAATACTTCATCGCCCACCCGCTCGCGCTCCAGATCGGAGATCGAGGCGTAGGCGTCGGCCAACTCGCGCGCGTCGGTGGCGCGAAAATAAACGCCGCCGGTTTCATCCGCCATGTAGATCAGGGTCAACTCGTTGAAGCCGATGCCCACCTGCCGTACATGGGTCGGCAGGCCGATTGTGTAGAGGCGCACGCCGACGGCGCGGGCGACCGCGGCGGCCTGATTGGGGGTGATGTCGGGGACGTTGTTTTCGCCGTCGGTCAGGACCACCACGATGCGCGAGGCGGCGTCGGAGCCGCGCAGCAGGTCGATCGCTTCCATGGTCGCAACGCCCAGCGCGGTGCCGTCGGGGATCAGCCCGCTGCGAACCGAGACCTCGATCATCTCGTCAATCGCGTCGAGGTCGAGCGTCAGCGGGCTGAGCACCAGCGCTCGACGCTGGAACATCACGAGGCCGACTCGGTCGGAGCCGGTCGACCGCCGCTCGGCGATGAATGCGCGCGCCACCCGTCGGGCGGCGTCCATGCGCGTTTCGTTGCCGGAGAGTCGGGCCGTGGTCATCGATGATGACGCATCGATGACCAGCACGATGTCGATCCCCTCGGCCGGCCGCACCGCCTCGACGGTCGTCGCCTGCGGGCGCGCGGCGGCGATGACGATCAGGATCAGCGCCAGCGCGCGTAATCCGCCGAGCCAGGGCAGGCTGCGCAGTCGCCGGCCGCGCCGACCGGTCTGGGGCGGTGCGCCGAACAGTTGCGGCAACAGATATCGCGGACGCGGCTGCCGCGCCTCCCGCCGCAGCAACCAGAGATAGGGGATCAGCAGCAGCATCAGCGCCAACAGCGCGGGGTCGTCGAGCCTCACGCGGACTCCCCGTCCTCCCAGATCGCCTCGGCGAGCTGCAGGTAGCCGCGCAGACGTTCGGGCGTGGGTTGTTCTCCGCCGAATTGGGCGCGATCACACGCCTCGAGCAGGCGGGCGACTCGCAGCACCACGACGCCTGGCGCGCCGGCCGCGGCGAGCGCCGGACCGATTTCGCTGGTCGTCAGCGCCGCCGCCGGCAGCGACCAGTCGCGGCTCAGGCGCAAACGCACCGCGGCCGCAAGCTGTCGGCATTGCTCAGCCGCGTCGAGCGTCTCGTCGAGCGCAAACCCGACCTCTGGTTCGTGCACCGCCGCCGGTGCCGCTCGCGACTCGGACGACGCCCGACGCCGCCGCCGGCGGCGCGCGATCCGCGCGGCGATGAAGCCGAGTCCAATGCCGATGATGGCCACGATCCAGGGTGTGAACGTCTGCGGATCGTCATCGAGCAAGTCGGGCGCGGTGTTCGGGCGCGGTTGCGCGTCATCGCCGAGCACCGATCCGACGCGGATCGAGAACGGCGCGACCGCGACCTCGCTCAACGAACCGGCCGTGGACCGTATCGGGATTGCCGGCAGCGCAACCGTGAACGCGCCCGTTGCGAATGCGCGGGTCTGGAGCACGATCAGCGTCTGCGCCGCATCGACCGTGCTGATCGCCGCCGCCGCTGGTTCCATCGCGCCCATCTCGACCAGCGATCCATCGAGCAGCACCCGCGCGCCGGGCTCGTGCGTGATGCGAATTCGGATCGTGATCGGATCGCCCACCGTCAAACCGACCGATGGTTCGACCTCGGCCACCGCCGCGGGCTGCTGAGCCAGCGCCTGGTTGACGCCCGGGCGCGCGGCGCTCGGAATGATCAGGGCGATCAGGGCGAGCGCGATTGCGGCTCGGCGTCTCATCGCCGGCTCCGACGCTGGCGAAACAGCCCGATCAGGATCGGCAGCCAGTCGTCGTTGACGTCGATGCAGACCGTGTCGCAGCCGCATTGACGGAGCCTGTCGGGAATCCGCCGCCGCTCCGCTTCAAGCGCCTGTTGCTGCCGCCGTCCGATTGCGGGATCGGCCAGCACCGTGTCGCCGCGTTCGGCGCCGCCCCAGTGGACGAAGCCGAGCGTCGGCGCGTCGGCCAGCGCCGTCTCGCGTCGATCGCGCAGGCAGATCGCGACGATGTCGTGCCGGCGGGCGAGCTGCGCGAGCGCCGGTTCCCAGACGTGCTCGGGATGGGTGGCGATGAAGTCGGAGATCACAATGATCACGCCGCGCTTGCGCATCACGCGGCCGGCGTAGCGCAGCGCTCGCGCGAGCTCGGTGCGGCCCTCGGCGGGCAGCGTGAGCAGGTCGCGCAGCATGCGCAGCACGTGACTGGAACCCTTGGCCGGCGGAACCGCCAGCGTGACATCGGTGGAGAACGCGGCGAGGCCGACCAGATCGTTCGCCGACGCTGCCGCCAGGCCCAGTGCGCCGGTGATCTCGATCGCCCGGTCGCGCGGCGAGACGCCCGAGGGCGCGTAGGCCATCGAGCCGGAC
The DNA here is from genome assembly GCA_965205105.1 of Dehalococcoidia bacterium. GTDB lineage: Bacteria > Chloroflexota > Dehalococcoidia > Bin125 > Bin125 > Bin125. The sequence continues at coordinate 1,948,992 of OZ242034.1, read as the reverse complement.
ATGTCGACCAGGATCATGATCGTCTGCTCGCGTTCCTCGACGAAGCGCCGCGCCACGGGTGTGCGCAGGCGGGCGGTCGCCTTCCAGTCGATCGTGCGGACATCGTCGCCGGGGCGGTACGGGCGCAGTTCGGCGAACTCGAGACCGTGGCCGCGGAACGCTGTGCGGTATTCGCCGGCCAGCGCCTGCCGCAAGGCGCGCCGCGCGCGAATTTCGATCCGCTGCGCCTGTCCGCGCGCGTCATCGAGCGTCAGCGCGCGGTCGCGCGGCTCAGCGGCCGGCGGGGCGATCCACTCACGGATGCGGCGCAGGCGGCGTCCGTGAGGCGGCGTTCGGGTCATAACGATTACCAACCGGTCCGCACACGTCTTCGGAACACATCAGCGGGCGTCAAGGCGCGGTCACGGCAGCGGCAGCGCGGACAGGAGCCGCGTCAGCACGTCGTCCGACGACACGGCGTCGGCGTCGGCGTCGTAGGTCAGCACGATGCGATGGCGCAGCGCGTCGGGCGCGATCGTCTTCACGTCGTCGGGCGTTGCGTAGTCCCGGCCGCTGAGCCAGGCCAACGCGCGCGCGCCCATCGCCAGCGCGGTGGTCGCGCGCGGCGAGGCGCCGAACTCGACGTAGGGGGCGAGCTCCGGCGCCAGGCGTCCCGGCGAGCGCGTCGCCCGCACGAGTTGCACGATGTAATCGCGCAACCGCGGCTCGACGCGCACCGCGCCAACGGCCGCCCGCGCCTCCAGCACCTGCGCCAGCGCAATCACCGGCGAGACAGCCGCGGTCTCGCCGGCGAGCGTGCGATCGAGCACGGCGCGCTCTTCCAATTCGCCGGGATAATCGACGCGGATGTTGAGCATGAAGCGGTCCAGCTGCGCCTCGGGCAGTGGGTACGTTCCCTCCTGTTCGATCGGGTTCTGCGTGGCCAGGACCAGGAATGGCGCGGGCAAGGCGAAGGTCTCGCCGCCGATCGATACCTGCCGCTCCTGCATCGCCTCAAGCAACGCCGACTGCACCTTGGCCGGCGCGCGGTTGATCTCGTCGGCGAGCAGGACGTTGGTGAAGATCGGCCCCTTGCGAACCTCGAAGCGTGATTCGGCGGCGTTGTAGATTTCCGATCCGGTCAGGTCGGCCGGCAACAGGTCGGGCGTGAACTGCAGGCGCGTGTAGGAGGCGCGCAGACAGCTGGCCAGCGTCGAGACGGTGAGCGATTTGGCCAGCCCGGGGACGCCTTCGACGAGGCAGTGGCCGTCGCAGAGCAGCGCGATCAGCAGCCGCGTGATCGGGCCGTCCTGGCCCACGATCACGCGGCCAATCTCGGCTCGCAGTTCGGCCAGAGGGCCGTTCGCCGGCTCGGCGGCGGGCGTCGCGCGCGGGGCCGGCGGTTGCGGTTGGGTGGCGGGGGTTGGTGCGGGCACCGCCGATTCTTCGCTTTTCGACCATTGCGACACGTTGCACCCGGCTTTCCCGCATCGGCCGCTGTCCGCCGCTCAGTCTATCCACGAACGCCTACCATTCCCGGACAGCGCGCCGCGAACAGCGTGAACGGCGGCTGGCGCAGCGATTTGGGGAACGCGATGCGATTCGGCGTCACGGTCGGAAACATGAACGGGTTCAGCGATGAGTCGGGACCCAACGCCTGCATCGATGTCGCGCAGGCGGCTGAGGATCTGGGTTTCGACTCGGTCTGGACCAACGACCACATCGTGGTGCCCGCGCAGATCGAGTCGCGCTATCCCTACAACGACCCGGGCGAGTTTCCGGCTCCTTCGACGATTCAGTGTTTTGATCCGCTGGTCGTCATGTGCGCATTGGCCGAGGCGACGGAGTCGGTCGAGATCGGCTGCTCGGTGCTGGTCATTCCCTATCGGCATCCGGCGGTCGTCGCCAAGATGCTGGCCGCCGCCGATCAGCTCTCGGGCGGGCGCATCGTGCTGGGCGCGGGCGTCGGCTGGATGCGCGAGGAGTTCGACGCGCTCGGCCTGCCCGAGCGGCACTACCGCCGCCGCGGCGCGGTGACCAACGAGTACCTCCGCGCGATGCGTGAGATGTGGACTAATCCGGGCCCCTGCTCGTTTCACGGCGACTTCGTCCAGTTCGAGAACGTGGGCGTCTATCCCAAGCCCGTGCGCCGCGAGGACGGCGGCGTGATCCCGATCATGATCGGCGGCAACGGGATCAACGCCTGGTGCCGCGCCTCTCGCTACGGCGACGGCTATCACGCCGCCTTCCAGAGTGTCGAGCGTCTGGCGGTCGAGGTCGACGGCGTGCGCCACGCCTGCGAGCGCGACCGCCGCGATCCCGACGAGCTGGAAATTCAGATGCTGCAGAACCTGCGGCCGTCCCGCACCGCGCTCGATGAGGAAGAACGACCGCTGCTGCACGGCTCGCCGGAGCAGATCGCAGCCGATTTGCTGGCGCTGGGGCGGGTGGGTCTGGAGCACCTGATCGCCACGCCGATGATGATCGATCCGCAGGGAGAGAGCACGGTCGAACGGGTGCTGAACAGCATGCAGTTCGTCGCCGACGAAATCCTGCCGGCCTTCGCCTAGACGAGGAGCGACGCGATGCGATTCGGAATCCCGATCGGCAACTTCGGCGCCGCCGGCAAGCACGGCGACATCAACGATGTCGTGGCGATCGCCGAGCGCGCCGAGCTGCTCGATTACGACTCGGTCTGGGTGCACGACCACATCTTCATGCCCGCGACGATCGCGTCGCGCTATCCCTACAACGATTCCGGCGTGGCCGGGTTCGCCTACCACCAGGACATCATGGACCCGCTGGCGGTGATGTCGGCGGTGGCGATGCGCACATCTCAGGTGCGGATCGGCACCTCGGTGTTGATCGTTCCCTACCGCGACCCGCTCTACCAGGCGCAGGCGATCGCCACGATCGATCAGCTTTCGGAGGGTCGGGTGCTGCTGGGCGTCGGAGTGGGCTGGATGGAAGAGGAATTCGCGGCGCTCGGTCTGGAGGGCGAGCCGTTCGCGCGGCGCGGCGCGTTGACCGACGAGTGGATGTCGATCGCGATCAGCGCCTGGACGCACGGCGCCGCGCGCGAGCCGATCTCGCACGAGGGGCATTTCCGCCAGTTCGACAATCTGGGCGGACTGGCGTCGTGCGCCCAACGTCCGCACGTGCCGATCTGGATCGGCGGCAAGGGGCCCATCGCCGCGCGCCGCGCCGCCCGCTACGGCAACGGTTACCACACGATCAGCTCGACCCCCGACCAGATTCGGGACGAGCTGGTCATCGTCGAGGAGGAGATGGAGCGCGCCGGTCGGGATCTGGCGGAGCTGGAGATTTCGATGCTGGGACCGATGGTGCTGCTCGACGGCGACCCGGACGCGGTGCGCGGCTTCCCGGCTGTGGTCGGCGGCTCGCGCGGCGAGATCGTCGACGGCCTGGGCAGGTACGAAGAGGCCGGCCTCGACCATGCGTTGACCATCCCCGCCTACCGAACCCCCAACTGGGATGTGCCGCCGGATCAGCAGATGCAGGCGATGGCGGAGTTGGCGGAGCTGATCGAAGAGCTGCGCTAGCACCGGCGCGATGCGCGAGACGGGCGGAGACGGAGGTCGAACCATGTCCAGGCCGGTCGTGATCGAGGCGGCGATCAACGGCGCGACGCCCAAGTCGCGGAATCCGCATACGCCGCGAACGGTGGAGGAGATCGCCGCCGACGCGGTGCGCGCGCTCGACGCCGGAGCGGCGATCGTGCACAACCACAACGACGATCCAGTTATGCCCGTCGCGGCAGCCGGCGCGCGAACGACGGCCGGCTGGCACGATCCGCAGCCGTACATCGACGCCTGGCGCGAGGTGCTGTCGCAGCGGCCCGACGCGATCCTCTATCCGACGATGGGCTCGGGCGGGCCGGATACCGAGATCGCCGTGCGCTACTCGCACCTGCCGGCATTGCGCGCGGCCGGCGTGCTGGGGCAGGGGCTGATCGATCCGGGCTGCGTCGGGCTGGGTCCTGCCGACGAGCACGGCTTGCCGGCGCCGACCGACCGCGTCTACATCAACACCTACCGCGACGCGCGCTACATGTTCGAGACCTGCCAGCGGATGGGTCAGGGCGCGTCGATCTCGATCTTCGAACCCGGCTTTCTGCGCGTCGTGCTGGCCTATCACGCGCAGGGTCTGGTACCGCGCGGATCGCTGGTCAAGCTTTACTTCGGCGGCACGGAGCGCGGCCCGCTGGGTTTCGGCATGTTCCCCACCGAGCCCTGCCTCGATGCGTATCTCTCGATGCTGGAGGGAACGGGGCTGGAGTGGTCGGTCGCGATCCTGGGCGGCGACTGCGTCGGCTCAGGCTTCGCCCGTCTGGCGCTGGAACGGGGCGGCCACGTGCGGGTCGGGCTGGAGGATTTCCAGCGGGGCGAACGGACGCCGACGAACGTCGAGCTGCTGGAGGAGCTGGTCAGCCTGTGCGGCGAGGTGGGTCGTCCGGTGGCGTCGCCCTACGAGGCGCGGGCGCTGTTGGGCTTGCCCGCAGCTCGGTGAGCGCGTCCGAGCACGCCCGCGCCAACCGCAGAAGCTGGGTGAGATCTGCTTCTCTCATGCCGCGTCCGGGCGAACGATTTCGCTCGCGATCCGTGCGGGGCGGAGTGGCGAGCTGAGTACCATAAGTGATGCGTGGGAGAGGTGCGATATGCCCCGGATGCGAGCGGATGCGTGGCGCGAATTCATGGAGCAGCCGCACAACGGCGTGCTGGCGACGCTGCGGCAGGACGGCCGGCCCTACACGATCCCGCTCTGGTTTCTGTGGCAGGGCGAGATCGACGACGACGCGCATCCGCTGCGCAATCCGCCGCGCGGACATCTGTGGCTGACGGGCACGCTGAGCCGCGTCTGGTGCCGACAGCTGATCGGCGATCCGCGCATGTCGTTCTGCATCGAATCGTCCGGGCCGCCGGCGCGGCACGTGGAGATCGACGGCACGGCGGAGGCCTGCACCCTGCCTGAGTTCGATATCTGGCCGATCTCGCGCAAGCTGGCCGAGAAGTACGTGGGCCGCGGCGACCCGGCCAACGCTGACGCGGTCGACGCGTTCTTCGCCAATATGCAGACCGAGCCGCGGATGCTGTTTCGGGTGACGCCTGAGGTCTGGCGGGCGATTGATCTGACGGTCTATCGGGGCAAGCGCGCCGACCGGGAGTATCAGGCCCGGCAGTGAGCCTGCGCATCGGGCGACGCGGTGCGCGCGGCGGCGGTCGAGGCGGAGGCGGATTACTCCAGAATGCCGGCTTTCGCCGTGTCTGGGTGGCGGGCGCGATCACCAGCATGGTGCGCTGGCTCGACATGCTGGTGCTCACCCTGTTCGCCCGCGACCTGGCCGAGGCGGCCGGATTCGTCGCGCTCGCCTTCCTGGTTCGGATGCTGCCGCGCCTGCTGTTCGGGATGTTCGTCGGCGCAATCGCCGACCGCTTCAATCGCAAGAAGATCTGGATCGGCGCGCTGCTGATCCTTTCGGCCATGTACTTCGTCCTCACCGCCTATGTGATCCTGGCGGAGATCGATTTCTGGACGCTGCTGGCGTTCGTGTTCGTGGCCGGCATCGTCTGGTCGGTCGAGTTTCCCACGCGGCGGGCGATGATCGCCGATGTCGTCGCGCCGCACCAGGTGGGCCGCGCGGTCGGGCTGGACTGGTCGACTGATTCGATCGTGCGGATTCCCGGTCCGCTGATTGGCGCCGGGCTGCTGCAGGAGCTGGGCGCCGAGTGGGCGTACCTGTTCACGGCCTGCGCGTTTATCGTCTCGGCGCTGATCGCCTCGACCCTGAGTTATCAACAGCCGCTGCGCAGGGGGGCGGCGGACGGCTTCGGCGCGGCTGCTCGGGAAACCTGGCGCGACATCCGCGACGGCTTCCGCTATATCCGCCGCAGCGACCTGCTGATGGGCACGCTGATGGTGACGCTCGCCTTCAATCTGCTGTTTCCCGCCTACAACGCCGCTCTGCCGGACATCGGCCAGCAGCTGCTGGGCGTCGACAAGCTGCGGATCGGCGTGCTCGAGGCGCTGGTCGGAGCCGGATCGTTCGTTAGCGCGCTGGTGATCGCGGGTTGGAGCAGCTGGGCGCAGTCGGGTCGGATTTACTACGCGGGCACGGCCTGGTTTCTGGTCTGCGTGACGGGCATGGCGCTGTCGCCCTGGTACGAGCTGTCGTTGGTCGTTTCCTTCTGTATGGGCTTCGGCTTTTCGGCCTTCGCGATCATGCAGACGACGCTGCTGGTCATGCGCACACCGGCCGAGCTGCGCGGTCGGGTGATGGGCGTGCTCTCGATGGTGATCGGCATCGGCCCGCTGACCGGCTTGCAGGTGTTCGTCATGTTCGAGTGGTTCGGCATCCAGGGCGGCGTGATTTCGGTCGTGGCCGAGGCGGCCGCGCTGATGCTGTTGGCGATCCTGATCTGGCCGGTCGTCATTCGCCGGCTGGCGGGGTCGGATCCGCGCACGGCGGCGGCATTCGCGCCGCAGCGATCGCGTTGAGCTCGCGTTGACTAGGCTGAACCGAACTGGATTGGGAAGGAAGGGCGGCCGATGGCGACGATGCGCAGACGGCAGCAGTTTCAGGCCGAGTTGTTGACGACGCGCGGAACGCTGCTGACCGAGTGCTTCGCCATCGTCGATATCGAGACGAGCCGCGTCGGCGAGTTGCGCGAGCGCAGCTGGCGCGGCAAGCTCTCGTCGCTGTCCAGTCCCGAGCACTCGTTGGGCGGCGCCTACCTGTTGCGTCCGCGCGGGACGGCGGATGACGGCAGCCGCATCGAGATCGTGGACGGCTTCGAGGAGCGGCTGGGCGTGACCTCGGATGAGTACCGCTTTATCGGCAGCGGCGTTCCGCCGCGCGCGGCGGAACGCCGCCGGCGGCGTTGAGGGCGGGCGGCGGCTACGATCGTCTCAGAGATCGTCGAGCGCGCACGGCTCGTATGTCAGGAAACAGGATCGAGCGACATGACGACAGCCCGGGCGGTGGACACGTCGGCGGAGTTGCGGCGGCAGGTCGAGGCGGCCAAGGCGGCGTCGCCGGCGATCGGCTTGGCGGCGGGTGAGCGGAAGAACGCCGTTCTGCATACGGCGGCGGCGCTGTTGCGCGAGCGTTGCGGCGCGATCGCCGCCGCCAACGCCGAGGATATCGCCGATGCCTCGGGGCATCTGAGCGAGGCGATGATCGACCGACTCACGCTGACGCCGCAGCGCGTCGAGGCGCTGGCGGCGTCGTTGGAAGACCTGGCGCTGCTGGATGATCCGGTCGGCGAGACGATTGACGGTACGACGACCGAGGCGGGGTTGCAGATCGAGCGCGTTCGCGTGCCGCTGGGCGTGATCGCGTCGGTATACGAGTCGCGCCCCAATGTGACGATCGACATCGGCGCGATCTGCCTCAAGTCGGGCAACGCCTCGGTGTTGCGCGGCGGACGCGAGGCGCTGCGCTCCAATCGCATTCTGGCCGATGTCCTGCGCGACGCGCTGGATCGGAACGAACTGCCGGCAGACGCGATCCAGCTCGTGCGCGGCGCCGATCGGGCGCTGGTCGGCGAGTTGTTGGCGATGAATGACCTGATCGATCTGATGGTCCCGCGCGGCGGGCAGGCGCTGATCAATCGCGTGCGGCGCGAAGCGTCGATGGCGGTCGTCGCCGGAGGCGTGGGCATCTGCCATACCTACATCGACGACGCCGCCGATCTGGAGATGGCGCTGACGGTTGTGGACAATGCCAAGCGCCGTCGGGTGAGCATCTGCAACGCGCTCGACGTGATCCTGGTGCACGAGGCGATCGCGGCGCCGTTCCTGTCCCGGCTCAGCCGCCGCTGGGCGGGCGATGGGCCGACCCCGGTCGAGTTGCGCGCCGACGAGCATGCCTGGCCGCTGCTGTCGCAGACCTCCGCCAATGTGCATCGGGCCGGTCCCGACGATTTCGATACCGAGTTCCTCTCGCTGACCGCCGCGGTCGGCGTGGTCGCCGACGCCGACGCCGCGTTGGCGCACATCGCCCGGCACGGCAGCGGCCACTCGGAGGCGGTGATCACATCCGACGAGGCGCTGGGCCGGCGATTCCTGCGCGAGGTGGACGCGGCGGCGGTGTATGTCAACGCTTCGACGCAATTCACGGACGGCGGGCAGTTCGGGCTGGGCGCGGAGGTGGGCATTTCGACCGGCAAGCTGCACGCGCGCGGGCCGATGGGGCTGCGCGAGCTGACCTCGTACAAGTGGGTGATCCGCGGCGACGGGCATGTGCGCCCCGTCTGATCCGCGAGCGCGCGTTCCAGGTCGATTGGACGATTCGGAGGCAGCGGGACGATGTTTCACTACGAGCGGGAGAGCCGCACAGCGCAATCCGAGTGTTATCTGGTCGAGAATGAGGCGGGGTCGCGGGCGCGCGTCGATCTGCACTATGCGTCGCCGCTCGTCTACGCCACGCTGTGCGTGCCGGAATCATGGGGCGAGGAAGACATTCAGGACGTGATCGCCGATGTCGACGATCGCTGGGCGCTGACCGCGGATCCGCTGCGCGATGATCTGATCGTGACCGTCTGGCGCGGGCAGGAGGTCGGCGTGTACTCGCAGGAAGACGGAGGGGGCGATGGCTGACGAACATGAGGCCGATCATGACGCCGATGCCGGCGTTGACGACCCGCAGGCGGAAGCCGACGCGGCCGACGCGCTGCAGCAGCTGTTCGACGGACACGTGGACGCCATGCTGCCGCCGGAGGAGCTCGAAGAGTTTCACGACTTCATCCGCGAAGAAGCGTTGATGCGCCGCCGCTTCGCGGTGTCCTTCCGTCTCGAGTGCCGCTGTCTGGCCTGGATCGGCTACTCGCTGGCCAACATCGTGACCCACGAGGACGGCATCGAGTTCAAGGCCAAGCCGCTGCAGACCTATGTGCCCGACCACGAGCCGGACGTCGAGCATCCCGAGGGCGCGACCGAGGACCCGCCGGAGCAGTTCCTCGACTGGCCGATCTGGCCGTTGGAGATTTACCAGGACGAGCTGGAAGACGAGGAAGCGCTGAGCGAGTTGGACGAAGTCGGGGAGCCGCAGTGAGCGGCGCCAACGGACGGTTCGCCGCCGTCTTCTTCGACCTGGACGGAACGCTGGTCAGCGAGCGGGCCGGGGTCTGCGAGGCGCGGACGGCGGTCGGGGCGCGGTTGATTGAGCTCGGTCTCTATCACAGGCCGGCGTCATCGTTCGCCGACGCCGTCGAGATTGTGATCGGCGGGATCATGGAGGACAACGATGGGCAGTGGCCGCTCTGGCTGCACGCCGAGGAGTGGATGCGCCGCGCCCTGTCGCTCGCCGAGGTCACGGTGAGCGAGGACGAGTTCCGAGAGCTGAACCAGGTCTATCGCGACGAACGCAGCGACCGCGCCGCCGCGATCGCCGGCTGGCCGCAGGCGCTGGCCGCCGCCCGCGCGCACGGGCCGGTCGGCGTGATCACCAACTTCAACGACGGCCCCATGCAGCGCGAGAAGATCCGCGGAGCGGGGCTCGAGGGACAGTTCGACGGCGTCTACATCTCGGGCGAGGTCGGCGTCTGGAAGCCGGAGCCGGGCATTTTCGAGCACGCCGCCGCCGATCTGGGCGTCGCCCCGCGCGACTGCGTGCACATCGGCAACAGCATCCAGTCGGACATCGAGGGCGCGCTCGGAGCCGGTATGGCGGCAGTGCTGGTGGAGGAAGATGATCGCCCGCGCCCGCCGAGTCTGAACGGCGGCGTGGCATGGTGCGAGGATCTGTACGGCGTAGCAGGCTGGTTGGGCGGCTAACCGTCAGCGGGAGTCCTGCGCGATCGTCGGATCATCAGCGTCAACGAGGTGCGGGCCGGGATCGGCCTCGACCCGCTCGACGACGCCGAGGCCGACGATCACCGCTTCCTGTCGTCGCCGTATCAGCCGCGCAGGGGCGAATCGCCCACCGGCTCGCCCGCCGAGCTTGACGCCGACTAGTTGCGCTACCGCGCAGTCATATAGATCGACCACCCGGACTCCGCCCCGTTGCCGCCCGCGCCCACGGCGCGAATCCGGTACCGGTACCGGTACCGGTTGCCATCCGGGGCCGTCAATACGCCGCTCGTCGAGGACGCCGTTGTGCCAGGAATGTCCACCCAGGCGTTGTTTGTCGAACTGCCTGACTGCTGGTACTGGTACTGGTACTTGGTGATCTTGGCCGCGGCCGCGTTCGAGGGCGCAGGCCATTGCACCCTGATCTGATTCCCGCTGTTGCTCAGTAACCACAGGCCCGCCGGAGCCACGGCCTTGGGCGTCGCCGCCGGCCGGGGCGCACTCACAGTCGCCCAGTTTGACCACTCCGACTTTGCACCGCCGCCGGCTCCGCCCACGGCGCGAATCTGGTACCGGTACCTCCCCGCCGATCGGTTCGCCAATATTGCGCTCGTTGACGACCCGGTTGCGCCTGCGAGCGCAGTCCAAACGCCCTTCGCTTGACGATTCTCCTGCCGGTACTCGTAACTGGTGATCTTCGCCGCCACGGCGTTGTCGAGCGGCACGCGGTACTCAAACGGGCGCACCTCGGAGGCCTCCGGCGTGAGCGCCGGCGGGCGCAACGCCGAGGGTTCGGCGCTGCGCCCGCACGCGAGGCTGATGATCAGCGCACCTGCGACGACGACGGCAAACAGGCCAATCGCGGACAATATCTACCCGCTCTTGTTCCGTTGCGTCGGTGGCGGCGGCAGCGGCGGCCCGCCACTCACACTCACCCAGATTGACCACGCCGACTTTGTGCCGCCGCCGGCTCCGCCCACCGCTCGTATCATATACTTGTATGTACCCGCTTCCCGCTCCGCCAATGTCACGCTCGTCGAGGAACCGGTTGTGCCGGAGAGATCAATCCACTCTGACTTATCTTCGCTCGTTGCCCGCCGGTACTGATACTTGGTGGTCGTGCGTTCTGGAGGGCGGACCAGCATCGGCCGGTTCGAACTGCGAGACAAGAATGTACCCGCCAAGGACAGTTGCCGCCACCCCGGCTATCGTGACCAAACTGAATGGTTTACGGCCGGAAAAGTAAAAGGATATTGCGAGCGGAACCGATCCGGCAAAGAATACAGCTGGGGATACCCCTGAAAGCGCAAGTACAATTACTATCACAGCGTAGCAAAGCGACGCTGTGACAATGCGTCTACCCCACCCTTGGTTCATGAATTGTTCGCGGCCGCCGCGCGGATAGATCGCGCGTTCGAGCGAGATTCCTCTGAAGGCCATCAGGGTCTGCCTTTCTCCGCCTCCGGCGAGCGCGTGCACCGGGAGGCTCGTGGCAGATCGCCGCCCGGTCAAACGGCGATTGTGCACTATGTGGATTATAGCAGGGAGATCTTGTAGGGCTCGTGCGTGATGGAGGGGCGATATGGCCGAGAGAGTCCACCGGTTGATGATCAAGGTGAACGATGACGAGCGTGAGGCGATCTTCGCAGCGGTCAACCACAGCCGGTACCGCACGCTGAGCGCCGCGGTGCGGGACTTACCGCACCTGCTGGCCTACGCGCCCTCCGAGGTCGAGGCGGCGGCGCTGATTGAAACGCAGATGGCCGCGCTGATCTGCGTACAGGACGGCCTGCTGCTGCGCGTTGCCAATGCCGAGGGCAATCCGACGCTGCTGGACGACGTGGCGATGCTGGCCGGCAACGTCGTGCTGGTGCTGCGCGAGTGCGCTTTGGCCGGGCGGGAGCAGGCGCGGTATGACATGGCCTCGACCGCCCCGCTGATGGTGCAGTTGGTTGATCCCGACACTGGCGAGGCGGTTGACCCGCGCCCGATCTTTGCCGAGGCGTTGGCGAGCATCCTGCAACCAGTCGAGACCGCCCGCGCCGTCGCCGAGGCGCGCGAGCTAATCAATGCGAGGAACTGATATGGCCCAGCCGAGCCGTCTTGCCGTTCACCGATGAACACTGAGAGGCGCGGCGGGCGCTGGGGCCTGCGGGATTCGACTACTTCCGCGCGATTGCTCGTTTGGCTGCCTCCACGATCGATGCGGCGGTGAGGCCGTATGTCTCCAGCAACGCCTGCCAGGGGCCCGATTGGCCGAAGACGTCGTTGACGCCGACCTGCTCCATCGGGGCGGGCCGGTGCAGCGACAGGGTTCGCGCCACGGCGGAGCCGAGGCCGCCGATCACGTTGTGTTCTTCGGCGCAGACGATCGCGCCGGTTTCGCTCGCGGCTCGAATGATCGACGCCTCGTCGAGCGGTTTCAGGGTCGCCATATTGAGCACGCGCGCTGAGACGCCCGCTTCGGCGAGGGCGGCGGCGGCGCGCAGCGTCGGCTCGACCATCAGGCCGCAGGCGATCAGGGTGACGTCGCTTCCGTCGCGGAGTTGATCGGCGCGGCCCAGCTCGAACGACGCGCCGGCGGTGTAGACGACGGGCAGCTTGGGCCGGCCGAGGCGGATGTACCACGGCTCCTGATCGTCGGCGGCGCGGCGGATCGCGGCGTCGGCCTCGACCACGTCGCACGGCGCGACGACGTTCATGCCGGGCAGCGAGGTCATCAGCGCGAGATCCTCGATCGCCTGCGCCGAGGCGCCGTCCTCGCCCACCGAGACGCCGCCGTGCGAGGCGATCAGTTTCACGTTCATCCGCTGCTGGGCGATCTGGACGCGAATCTGGTCGAAGCAGTGTCCGGGCATGAAGACGGCGAACGAGGCGGCGTAGACGGTCTTGCCGGTCGAGGTGAGCCCGGCTGCGATGCTGATCATGTTGGCTTCAGCCGCGCCGACGGTGAACCAGCGATCGGGGAACGAGGCGGCGAGCTTGTTGCCGCCGGTTGACGCGGAGAGGTCGGCGTCGAGCGCAACGATGTCGTAGCCCGCCTCCGCCAGTCCGACCAGCGCGGGGCCGTAGGCTTCGCGCGTGGCGGCGGGCGCGGCGCTGCTCGCTGTGCCGGCGGTGCTGGTCATTGCAGTCCCGCCTCGATCTCGCTCAGCGCCTGCGCGAGCTGCTCGTCGGACGGCCCCTTGCCGTGCCAGCCGGCCGGATTCTCGGCCATGAACGAGACGCCGCGCCCCTTGACCGTTTCGCAGATCACGACCTGCGGCGCGTCGCGCCGGGCGCGGGCGCTGAGCAGCGCGTCGCGCACGGCCGCCACGTCGTGGCCGTCGACATGCTGGACGCCCCAGCCGAAGGCGGCCCATTTATCGCCCACGGGTTCGATCCGCATGATCTCATCGCCGGCGCCGTCGTTCTGATAGTGGTTGCGGTCGACGATCGCCGTGATGCGGTGCAGGCCGAAGTGCGAGGCGGACATGATCGCCTCCCAGTTCTGGCCCTCGTTCAGTTCGCCGTCGCCGACGACGACGAAGAGCTGGCCTTCATCGTCCGGCAGACCGTCGAGTTGGTGTCCCAGGGCGACGCCGACGGCGAACGAGAGCCCCATGCCCAGCGCGCCGCCGGACATTTCCACCCCGGCCGGTTTGCCGCGCACGACGTGCCCCTGCAGTTCGGCGCCCAGCGAACGGAAACCGGGCAGCAGGTCGGCGCTGAAGTAGCCGGCCTCGGCCAATGCGGCGTAGACGACGGGCGTGGCGTGCCCCTTGCTGAGGATCACCCGATCGCGGCGCGGCCATTGCGGATTGGTTGGATCGTGCCGAGCGACGCCACCGAAATAGAGCGCCGCGAAGATTTCGGTGGCCGAGAGCGATCCGCCCGGATGCCCCGATTGGGCGGCGTGCGTCATCTCGACGATGTGCCGGCGAATCCGCTTGCAGACCTCGATCAAGCCCTCGGTGTCGGCTGCGGTCGCGGTCGTAGTGGTCATGGCCCGAGAATCTCGTTGCGGATGCGCAGGATGCGCGAATCAATGCTAGTGCGCGATCATGGTTGCAGATAGCGCCTCCTGCGCAACAGGACAGGGCGGACAGGCGCGGCGGAACGGCGAGGCGGATGCGTCTGTTCGTTGAGGCGGTGTTGGACGAGTCCGCGATCGGGGCGGCATGGTCGGCCGGCCGCGCGTTGGCGCGGCAGCAGTCGTTTCCCGACCGTCGGGTGCGTTGGGTCGGGCGCGGCGCGCTGCACCTGACGCTGAGATTTCTGGGTGAGGTGGATACGGCAGATGGGGCGCGGGTTTCGGCGATCGGCGAGGCGCTGGGACGCCTCGAACGATCGGGTGGATTCGAGTTGCGTCTGGACCGCATCGGCGCGTTCGGCGGGCGGCGGCCGCGCGTGATCTGGGTCGGCTTCGCCGCTGACCAAGGCCTCGACCGGTTGCGGCGTCAGCGGGCTGCGCTGGACGCCGCGCTCGCGGTGATCGGGATCGAGGCCGAGCCGGCCGCGTTTCGGCCGCATCTGACGATCGGCCGAGTGCGCCGCCAGGCGTCGCCCGATGACCTGATGCGGATTGATCAGGCCGTGCAGCGCGCCGCCCCGCTGCGCGTGATCACGACGGTCAACCGGGTCGCGCTGGTCCACTCGACCCTGACGCCGGCAGGCCCGCGATACCGGCGGTTGGCGTTCGCCGACCTGTAACATCCGGGTATACGATGAGTCGTCCAGCGGTGAATCTCGAGGGAGTTGAGCGATGCAGAGCAGCCTCATCTCGAAGATTGAGAAAGCGCGAATCTACGCGGAACAGCCTGAACGGTTTCAGGTGTTGTCGTTGCGCTGCGAAGTGCGCGGCGACTCGACGACGCACATCGCCGAACTCTATCCCGACGGCTGGCGATGCGACTGCTACTTCTTCCAGGACGCGGGAACCTGCTCGCACACGATGGCGCTCGAGCGAATGCTGGACCAAATGCTGCCCGAGGCGTTGCGGTCTTCGACGCGCGTCGGCGAGTAACCGTCTCAGCCCGCCTCGACCCGCCGGAAGACGAGGCAGGCGTTCTGCCCGCCGAAGCCGAACGAGTTCTTGAGCACCGCGCCGACCTCGACGCGACGCGCCTGGTTGGGGACGTAATCGAGATCGCAGTCGGGGTCCGGCGTGGCGTAGTTGATCGTGGGATGGATCGCGCCTTCGTTGATCGACTTGACGGCGGCGATCGACTCCAGCCCGCCGGCGCCGCCGAAGATGTGCCCGATCATCGATTTGGTCGAGGAAATGGGGACGCGCTGCGCCGCCTCGCCCAGCGCGATCTTGAGCGCGCGGGTCTCGGAGGCGTCGTTGAGCGGCGTCGAGGTGCCGTGCGCGTTGACGTAGTCGATCTCGTCGGGCGAGACGCCGGCATCCTCCAGCGCCCAGCTGATTGCGCGGATCGGTCCGGCACCGTCGGCATCGGGCATGACCAGATGGTGGGCGTCGGCGGAGGAGCCGAAGCCGGCCAGCTCCGCCAGCGGCGCGACGCCGCGGCGTCGCGCGGACTCTTGCGATTCGAGCACGATGATCCCGGCGCCTTCACCCGGAACGAAGCCGTCGCGCTCGGCGTCGAAAGGGCGCGAGGCCTCGGTCGGCTGATCGTTGCGTGAGGAGAGCGCCCGCATCACGGCGAATCCGCCCAACCCCAGCTGACAGAAACCGGCCTCGGTGCCGCCGCTGATCACGATGTCGGCGAGTCCGTTGCGGATCACGTTGGCGGCGTCACCCAGCGCCTGGGTGCCGGCCGCGCAGGCCGTGACGACGGTCGTGTTGTAGCCCAGCAGGCCAAACTGCATGGCGATGTTCGCCGCCGCCATGTTGGGCAGCACCTTGGGCAGGAAGAGCGGATCGAGCCGCATCCCGCCGCGCTCGAAGAGGGTGCTGGCCGAAGCCTGGATTTCGGGATAGCCCCCGGCCCCGTTGCCGAGCACGACGCCAATCCGACTGCGGTCCAGCGCGTCGAGGTCGAGTTGCGCCGCCTCGATCGCCTCGCGCGCCGCGGCGACCGCGAACTGCGTGAAGCGCGCCATCCGCCGAGCCGACTTGCGCTCGATGAAATCGCGCGGATCGAAATCGCGGATTTCACCGCCGATGGTGCAGCTGAACCCGGAGACGTCGAAGCGTTCGATCGGCTTGATCGCGCTGCGCCCGGCGAGCAGGTTTCGCCAGAACAGGTCGACGCCCGCTCCATACGGCGATACCGCGCCCATGCCGCTGACCACGACCTTGGGTCGATCTGGCTGGCCGGTCTCGGACGCGGTCATACGGTTGGGTCCTCGGCCCGACGGGCGATGGCGGTCTCGGGCGGCGCGCTGAGCAGGCGCCGCGCGTCGGCGGCGAGGGAGAGCGAGCCGAGCACAAGGATCAGGTCGCCGGACCGGGCGCGGCGCGCGGCCTCGGCGAGCGCCGCGCGCGGATCGGTATGGACGCTCAGCTCGCCGCTCCAGTCGGGGTCGGAGCAGGCGTCGGCCACCTGCTGCGCTGAACGCGCCCGGGGGTGGTCCGACGCGGTCGCGTAGACGCGCTCGCTGCGCGTCTGAATGATGCGCGCCATATCGGCCAGAGCCTTGTCGCCCAGGACGCCGAATATGACGTGCAGCTGATCGTGCGGGAAGTACTCGCGGCAGGCGTCCAGCGCGCGCTGGACGGACTCGGCGTTGTGCGCCCCGTCGATGACCACGCGCGGCGCGCCGGACGCGCCGAAGGCGCCGGACGGGTGGAACGTCTCGGGCAGGTCGAA
Source organism: Dehalococcoidia bacterium (assembly GCA_965205105.1). GTDB lineage: Bacteria > Chloroflexota > Dehalococcoidia > Bin125 > Bin125 > Bin125. Next base: position 1,932,445 of record OZ242034.1, on the reverse strand, counting down.
CGCTTCCAGGCGCGCGGGCCAGCGCACGGTCGCCAGCCCGTGGTGCAGCGCCTGCGAGGGAATCGACACGGCGCCGTTGGCGGCCAGCGCGTCGACGGTGGCGATGGCGGTCGCCGCGTTCTCGATCTGATGGCGTCCCAGCAGCGGCAGCAGGAACACCGCCCGCGGCGCTTCGCCGGGACGGGCGCGGCGGCGCTGGAGGCGGAACCATTGCCCCCAAGGCTCGCCCCCGGCCGGCTCGGCGCCGTAGTCGGCGCCGACATCGGAGAGCGGCACAGGCACATCGTCGGCGGCGTTGCGGATCACTGCGGCCGCTTCCTGATAACGCTGGGGAGCGAGGATCACCTGGCGGCAGGCGGCGCTGATGATGCCCGCCTTTTCCGACGCGATCTGGGTGATCCGGTCGCCCAGGATGTCGGTGTGCTCGTAGGAGAGCGAGGTGATCACGGCGGCGTCGGTTTGGGAGAACACGTTGGTGCAATCGAGCCGCCCGCCCAGTCCCACCTCAACGATCTGGACGTCCACATTGTGGGTGCGGAAGGCGTGCATCCCCAGCGCGGTGAGAATCTCGAAGGTGCTGATGTGTCCCGGATCGTCAACCAGCTCGGCCTCGATCACGGGCCGCAGCTGCTCGCACAGCCGCGCGAACTCCTCTTCCGGCAGCGGCGCGCTGAGAATGCGGATGCGCTCGGTGAAATCGTGCAGATGCGGGCTGGTGAACAGGCCGGTGCGCAGCCCGGCGGCGCGCAGGATGGACTCGAGCATCGCCGCGGTCGATCCCTTGCCCTTGCTGCCGGCGATGTGGATCGTCGTGCGGCCCTGCTGCGGATCGTCCAGCCGGCGCAGGATCGAGCGGATACGATCGAGCGCGAAGTCGCCCTTCGCGCGCCGCGGTCCGGAGCCGCGCTCGAAATCGGCGAACGACATCAGCCACTCGACGGCCGCCGCGTAGCCGTCGATCGTCGCGCCCGGCGGTGGACTGCGATCTTCGCTTGCGCCCATCTCAGCGTCTCCCGCTCGGCGGGCTTCCCGCTCGTTTCCTCGCCTGTTTCATCGTACGCCACTTGATCAGGCCGTTTCAGGCTGCGACGATCCGCCCATGAGCGGCGGCCGTATGCCGCGCAACGGATGGGTGGAGCCGCATGTCGGACCCGCGTAATTCTCCCCGATCGTTGATGGATGTGGTCGCCGAGACCGCGCCGTCCGAGATGATCGATGACGGCTTTCTGACGGTCGTGGGCGCGATCGCGGATGGCGCCAGGCGGGTTGACGGGTTGACCCGCCGCGCGGCGCTGGCCGGCGTGCTGGGCGACACCGGCGAGACCAACGTGCAGGGCGAGATCGTGCAGGTGCTGGACGCAGCCGGCACCGACGCCTTCGTCTCGGCGCTGCGCGACTGCGGCGCGGTCGCCGCCCTGGCTTGCGAAGAGTTGGAGGAGGCGGTCTTCGTCTCGAACGCCGCCGACCACCCGTATCTCGTGCTGTTCGACCCCGTCGACGGCTCCTCGAACATCGATGTCGCCGTCACGATCGGGTCGATCTTCGCGATCTACCGCCGCGGCAGTGACGCGCCGCTAACCGACGCGTCGCTGCTGCGCCCCGGGCGCGAGCAGTGCGCCGCCGTCTATGCCGTGTACGGCTCATCGACCGTGCTCGTCGTCGCGACGGTGGGCCGGGTGGATGGGTTCACCCTCGATCCGGCTTCGGGCGAGTTCCTGCACTCGCACAACGAGATTCGGATTCCCGCCAGCTGCGCGGCCTATTCCGTCAACGAGGGCAATCAGGGCAACTGGCGCCCCGAGATGCAGGCGGCGGTGGCGGAGCTGCGCACCGATTACGGGTTGCGGTACGTGGGCTCGCTGGTCGCCGATTTCCACCGCGATCTGCTCAAGGGCGGTATTTTTCTGTATCCCGGCGACGTCAAGTCGCCGGCCGGCAAGCTGCGTCTGGGGTACGAGGCGAATCCGCTCTGCTACGTCGCCGAGCAGGCCGGCGGGGCCGGTTCGAACGGCGTGGAACGCATTCTCGATCTCCAGCCCGACCTGCTGCACCAGCGCACGCCGTTGATTGTCGGCAATGCCGACGTGGTCGCCCGCGTCGTCGAGAGACTGGCCAGATAGCGCGAGCAGCGAATCAGCCGTTCGCTAACCTGCGTAGCATCCCCAGAGCCGAAAGGCGTATTCGATGAGCAGTTCGACGGACAATCCGATTGGTAATCCACTGCACGAGACCGCGCGCGCGCTGGTCGCGCCGGGCCGCGGCATTCTGGCCGCGGACGAGTCCGCGCCGACGATCAAGCGCCGCTTCGACACGATCGGTCTCGAGTCGACCGAGACCAATCGCCGCGACTGGCGTCAGCTGCTGTTCACCAGCGAGGGAATCGGCGACTGGATCTCGGGCGTGATCCTGTTCGAGGAAACGCTGGCGCAGGAATCCTCAGACGGTCAGCCGCTGGTCGATGTGCTGACCGCCAACGGCGTGATTCCCGGTGTCAAGGTCGACAAGGGAGCCAAGGATCTGGCTGGCTCGCCTGCGGAGAAGGTGACCGAAGGTCTGGACGGCCTGCGCGAGCGGCTGGCGGTCTACCGCGAGCAGGGGGCGCGCTTTACCAAGTGGCGCGCCGTGATCGATATCGCAGCCGAGCGGCCGACCGATTACTGCCTCGACGTCAACGCGCACGCATTGGCCCGTTTCGCGGCGCTCTCGCAGGAGGCGGGTCTGGTGCCGATTGTCGAGCCGGAGGTGTTGATGGACGGCGGGCACGATATCGCTGCCTGCGCCTCGGCCACCGCGCGCGCGTTGCGGGCGACCTACGCGGCGCTGGCGGCGCAGCGGGTCGATCTGGCCGGCACGCTGCTGAAGCCGAACATGGTGCTGTCGGGCAAGAGCGCGGCGGATCGCGCTCCGGCCGAGGTCGTCGCGGCCGAGACTCTGCGCGTGTTCGCCGATACGGTGCCGTCGTCGGTGCCCGGCTGCGTCTTCCTCTCCGGCGGTCAGTCGGACGAAGAGGCGACGGTCAACCTCAACGCGATCAACCAGGCGGCCGCGGCTTCGTCCGCCGCGCCGTGGCAGCTGAGCTTCTCCTACGGCCGCGGACTGCAGGCGACGCCGCTGGCGGTCTGGGCCGGCAAGCCCGAGAACGTGCCCGCCGCGCAGCAGGCGTTCCAGGAGCGCGCGCGAATGACGTCGGCTGCGCGTCAGGGTGCGTATCAGGGCGCGTACGCGGGATAGATCCGGGAACAGGCGTGTGCCGCACCGACTGCTGATCGCGACCGGCAACGCCGGCAAGCTGCGTGAGTTTCGCCAGCTGTTTGGCGCGCACGTCGAGTCCGACTGGGAGCTGGTCGCCCCGGCCGATGTCGGGTTGGCCGGCTTCACGGTGGTCGAGGACGGCCAAACCTACGCCGAGAACGCCGGCCGCAAGGCGCGCTCCTACGCCAACGCCGCCGGTCTGCCGGCCCTGGCTGACGACTCGGGTCTGGAGGTGGACGCGCTGGACGGCGCGCCGGGGCTGTACAGCGCTCGATATGCTGGAGAGGCGGCGGACGACGACGCCAACCGCGCCAGGTTGCTGCAGGCGCTTGCCGGCACCCCAACCGAACGGCGGACGGCGCGCTTCCGCTGCGTGATTGCCCTCGCGTTCCCCTACACGACCAATGTGCGGCTGGGCGAGGGCGTCGTGGAAGGCGTGATCGCCATGGACGGACGCGGCGGCCTGGGCTTCGGCTACGACCCCGTCTTCGCCCTGCCCGACGGCCGGCGGATGGCGGAGCTGGCGCTGGCGGAGAAGAATCAGCTCTCGCATCGGGCCCGGGCGCTGGCGCAGGCGGCCTGGGCGCTCGATACGATGGCGCGCACGCTCGATCGGTCAAGTGAACCGGGATGTGAGCCAGGATGAGTACCGCAGCCCCGATCGACCGACTCGGCCGGCGCTTCGCCGATCTGCGCGTATCGGTCACCGACCGCTGCAACTTCCGTTGCCCGTACTGCATGCCCAAAGAGATCTTCGGCCCTGGATACGAGTTCCTGCCGCGCGCGGCGATTCTCAGCTTCGAGGAGATCGCGCGCCTGGCCGCGATCTTCGGACGCATGGGGCTGCGCAAGCTGCGCCTGACCGGCGGCGAGCCGACCGTGCGCGCCGAGCTGCCGACGCTGGTGCGGATGCTGCGCGAGACGCTGCCCGATGTCGATTTGGCGCTGACGACCAACGGCTCGCGCCTGTCGAGCTTGGCCGAGCCGCTTAAGGATGCCGGGCTGGACCGCGTGACGGTGAGCCTGGACTCGGTCGATCCTGACGTGTGCCGCGCGATGAACGGCGTCGATTTCCCGTTCGAACGCGTGTTGGACGGTATCGAGGCGGCCGCCGCGGCCGGATTGGGGCCGATCAAGATCAACGCCGTAGTCAAACGCGGCGTCAACGACGGCGGCCTGGTCGAGATGGCGCGCCGCTTCCGCGGCAGCGGGCATGTCGTGCGCTTCATCGAGTACATGGATGTCGGCGCGACCAACGGCTGGAAGCTGGATGAGGTGGTCCCGGCGCGCGAGATCATCGAGCGGCTGGCGCAGGTCGAGGGGCTGGAGGCGGTCGCTCCCGCCTATCGCGGCGAGGTCGCCAGGCGCTGGCGCTGGTCGGACGGCAGCGGTGAGATCGGCGTGATCACCTCGGTCACCGAGCCGTTCTGCGGCGATTGTACGCGGGCGCGGCTGTCGGCCGAGGGGTCGCTGTACACCTGCCTGTTCGCCTCGACGGGCACGGATTTGCGCGCGCCGCTGCGCGACGGCGCCAGCGACGAGGCGCTGGCCGAGCGCATCGCCGGCGTCTGGACGAAGCGCGAGGATCGCTATTCGGAGCTGCGCGCGGCGATGACCGATGATCTGCCGCGCATGGGGCGAGTGGAGATGTCGCACATTGGCGGCTGAGCGCAGCGCACGAGCAGGATCAGAAACGCAATCGCAGCCCTCGCCGGCCGCGCTGAGCCATATCGACGCGCAGGGTCGGGCGCGAATGGTGGACGTGGGCGGCAAGGACGTCAGCGAGCGCCGCGCCGTGGCCGAGGGTCGGGTGCTGATGCAGGCCGAGACGCTCGATCTGATTCGCCGTTCGGCGCTGCGCAAGGGCGATGTCCTGACCGCCGCCGAGATCGCCGGCGTGATGGCCGCCAAGCGCGCGCACGAGCTGATCCCGCTCTGCCATCCGCTAATGCTGAACCAGGTGCTGGTCGAACTGAGCCTGGAGGATGATCCGCCCGCGGTCGCGATCCGCGCCGAGGTGCGCTGCTCGGGCAAGACGGGCGTCGAGATGGAGGCGCTGACCGCCGTCTCGGTGGCGGGGCTGACCGTCTATGACATGGCCAAGGCGGTCGACCGCGGGATGCGCATCGACGCCGTGCGCCTGCGCGAGAAGGACGGCGGCCGCTCGGGATCGGTGCGGCTTGACTGATTTGCCTAGCCGCCGGCGCTGACCAGCGATTCGAAGTCGGCGTTGCCGCGCAGCGAGTCGAAGTGGTCATCGGTGCGCGCGGCCTCGGCGTAGCGCGGGTTGAGTCGGGTCGCCTCGCGCAGGGCGCTCAGCGCCTGATCGACCTGACCCAGCTTGGCCGCCGCCGACGCGAGCCCGTAGTGGGCGCCCGGCTGATCCGGCTCCAGCTGCACCGCCGCCTGGAACGACTCGAGCGCCTCCTGCGCGCGCTCTTCGTAGAGCAGGGTCAGCCCCAGGTTGGTGTGCGCCGCGCCGTCGTCGGAGCGCAGCCGCAGCGCGTGGCGGAAGTCACCCTCGGCGGCGTCAAAGTCGCGGGCGAACAGACGCAGCAGGCCGCGGTTGACGTAGATATCCGGATCATCCGGCGCCAGTTCGATGGCGCGCTCGTAATCGCTGGCGGCCTGCTCGGTGCGGTCGAGGCGGACCAGGGCGTTGGCGCGGTTGTAGTAGGCGGCGGCGGAGTTGGCGTCGAGCTCGATCGCGCGGGCGTACTGATTGACGGCGGCATCGTAGTTGCCGGCCCCGAAGTAGGCGTTGCCTTCGTCGAGATGCGAGGCGGCGCTGCGCTCGGCGGGAATCGCGGGCCCCGCCGAATCTGACGGCGCGATCGGTTCTGGTTGCGCGGGCGGGGCCGGCGGCGGTTCCGCTACGGCGGCCCGCGGAGGCGTCGTCAGTATCGGCGCGGCCGGCGGCGCTACGTGCGCCGGCGGCGTTGCGGCCGCAGGCTCGCGCGCCGGCGGTGTTGGCGGAGCGGGTGGAACTGGCGGGGCCGGCGGCTCGGGCGCTCGCACCGGGGCGGCCGGCGGCGTCGGTGTTAGCGCTGGCGCGGTCGCGGTCTCGCCGCCGCCTGCCTGCGCGATCTGGCGCGCCATCAGTTCGGCCTGCTCGCGGCGCGCCCGCTCGTTGCGCAGTTGCAGCTCGAGATGGTCGATGCGTTCCTCGGTCAGCTCGCGCTCCAGCCGCTGCTGTGATTGCAGCGCGCGGTAGATCCAGAGGATTGCGGCCCAGGGCAGCAGCAGGCGCAGGACGGTGGCGATGAGTTGCAAGGGAGTCTCCTCTGTTCTGCGATTGCGCCCCAACGGGGCCGTCGCGTCAGGATGATGCCTGCTGCGCGGCGAGCAGGGCGCTCACCGCGTCGAGTCCGTTGAGAGCCAGGGTCAGCCGATCCTGGACGGATACGTCTTCCAGCTCGGCCAGAGTTTCGTCGCGCATCGAGACCGGATCGTTGGCGCCCAGGATCGCCGCTGGTCCCTCGTCGTCGAACGACAGTTGCAGTTCGCGCAGCGCGCCTGCCTCGGTCACGATCACGCAACCGATGTTCTTGTCGCGCACGCCGTCCGGCTCGACTTCGACGCCCATGGTGAAGAACGCGCCGGGGAAGGGCGGGAAGGGGCGCAGCTCGAGCGCCGCCTCGCGCAGCAGCGCTTCGACCTGCTCGGCCGCCGCCGCCACCGCCTCGTCCGCCAGACGCTGGCGCAACCGGGCGCGCACGGCGCGCTGGGTCGCGGCGGCCTGTTCGCTGTCGGACATCGCTCTCGCTCGATCGGTCGCGCCGGGCGCAACATCTGGGAAGGTGGGGCGTTGCGGGCGCGGTGGACTCTGAGTATAGGCAGCGTCGGCGCTCCGTTCCGCCTCGCGCAACGCCGCCATCGCGCGGGGAGTGGGTACGATGGTCAGCTGAGGGTAGTCCCGAGCATGGGTCGAGGCGGGCCGAGGACACAGAGGGCGAGCGGATGAGCGGGTCGAGATCTGAGCCGACTGGGGGCGCGGCGGCCGTGCCTGAACGCATCTGGAGCTCCCATCTACGGATCGTCGCCGGTCGTGCGGTCGATGACGCGCCGCAGGTGGGGTTCGCGGAATCGGTCGACCGGCTCGGCCGGGTGGTGCGGCTCTCGGTTCTGGCCGAAGCGGCGTCAGCGGGCGGCGGCGCATTCATCGATCAGTTCGTGCAGCGCGTCTGCGAACGGTTCGATCCGAGCGTCCGCTCGCTGACCGGGGCGCTCAATACTGTCATCGAAGCGGCGCACGCCGAACTGCGCGCCTGGAATCGACAGCGCCTGCCCGACGAGCAGGCGCTGTACGGACTCTCCTGTCTGATCCAGCGCGACGATCAACCCGCCCTGTTGGCTCAGTCGGGGCCGTCGCTGGCCTTGCTGGCCGGCGAGGCGGGTCCCGCCGACTTGCGGCGTATCGACCTGCATCGTCAGCTGGCGGACGCGAGCGCCGCCACGATCGGCGGCGGCGCGCCGATCACGGTGACCTTCGCCGCCGCCCCGGCCGCCTCGGGCTGGGCGCTGTTGTTCACCTCGAACGCCGCGCTGATGCTCGACGCCGAGCTGCGCGTCGCGCTCAGCCGTCTGGCGGTCGAAGACACGCTGCGGCATCTGCACCCGGCCATGCTGCACCTGCGCGACGCGGCCGCGATCGCCGTCGGCCTCGTTGCGTCGCCGTCCGAGCAGGCGGGTGAAGCGCCCGCCGAATATCACGCCGACGCCGATGACCATGACGATGCGGGTGATGCGGACGACCCGGAGCATCATCTCGCAGCGAATCCGGGAACGCCGGAGGCGGACGCGAAGCAGCTGTTCGCTGCGGATCGACCGGGCGCGGATGCCGCAACCGGCCCGATTGACGATGCGGGAGACGCGCCTGGGCGCAGCGACCGGGCGCGGTTCTCGCTGGGCGAGTGGCGGCTGTCGCCGGCGCCGGCCGGCGCGCTCGAGACGGCGGGCTGGCCGATCAACCCGTTCGCGCTGACCGATGTCCAACTGGTCGGCAGCGCCGCGCCGACCGCCGCGCTGCCGCCGGCCCGCCTGGGCCGGCCGATCGTGGAGCTGAGCGGGGCGCTGCCCTCGCTGCTCGACTGGCGCCGCGAGGCGGGGCCCGAACCGCCGCGGATTCGCCGTGACGATCCGCACTCGCGGGCGGCGACGGCGCGCCGCGCCGGGATCGTCCTGGCCGGGATGGCGTCCGTCCTGCTCGTCGTCGCCGCGGCGCTGCTCGGCCCTTCGTTGCTGCAGTCGGACGACGATCAGTTCCGCTCCAGCCTCGAAGGGGCGCGCACCGGACTGGCGGCTTCGGAGTTGGTGGAAGGCGTGGAGAGCGCGCAGCTCACGCTGCGCGCCGCCCTGCGCGACGTGGAAACGGCGCTGGAGCTCAATCCCCTGGCCCAGGAGGCGCTGCAGCTGCGCGCCGAGATCGAATCGGTGCTGGCCGAACTCAACCTCGTCCAGCCGCCGGGCGAGTTGACGACGCTCGTCGATCTGTCCAGCTTTGGCCCCGCGATCGCGCTGGGTTCGGTTCGCGCCGGCGGCGGCCGGACGTTCGTGCTGGACGACGCCGGCGGCCGCGTGTTCGCGATCGACGCCGATGCCGTCGCGCAGGTCGTCTTTTTGGAGGGGGAATCGCTCGGTCTCAGCGGCCAGCTGCGCGCCGGGCGGCCGATGTCCATCGCCTGGCATCCGCGCCAGCCCAACGCGAGCGACGGCTGGCTCGCCAGCGACGGCCTCTGGATCCTCGACTCGCACGGGCGTCTGTTCCGCTGGACGGAATCCGGCGTGCTTCTGGTGCCGATCCCCGAGCGGCTGCGGCTCGGCTCGGTCGACGCCGTCGCCGCCACGGCGGGCAGCGTCTATCTGCTCGACCGCTCCGGCGGCGCGATCTGGCGCTTCGCCGTCGAGCATGCCGAGCTCAGCCAGCCGACGCGCTCGACGGGGCGCACCGATCTGCACGACGCGACCGAGTTGCTGGCCCGCGTGAACGCGGACGGCCTCGTCGAGTTCCTGGTCGCCTCCGAGGATGGCCGCCTGCGCCGCTTCCTGGGCGACGACGCGCTGCCTCTGGCGGTCGACCTCGAGCGCGGCCTGCTCGCGCCGGCGTCGCTGTCCTCAGGCGCGGAATCCGAGTTGATCTACGTCGTCGACCGCGGCCGCGGCCGGATCGTCGCCGTCGCGCAAACCGGCGACGTGGTCAGCCAGATTCACGCGCCCGAACTGAGCCGGCTGCGCGGCGCCTGGGTCGACGAGACGAACGGTCAGATCATCTACGTGTTGCCCGACTCCCTGTTGGTCGGGCGGCTGCCCTCCTGGCAGGAACAGCCCTGAGGACGTGAGCAGACGGAGGAACCCGATATGAGTGTTCGCGTGTTGGCGCTGGAGTCGTCGTGCGACGAGTTCGCCGGGGCGGTGATCGAGGACGGAGTCGACGTCCTGTCGTCCGTGGTCGCCTCGCAGGCGGGGCTGCACGCCCGCTACGGCGGCGTCGTGCCGGAACTGGCCGGGCGGGAGCATCTGCGCAATCTGGCTCCGGTGATGCAAGCCGCGCTCGAGTCGGCCGGCCTGGGCTGGGACGATCTCGACGCGATCGCGGTGACGCAGGGCCCCGGGTTGGGCGGTTCACTGCTGGTCGGCGTGAACGCCGCCAAGGCCGCCGCCTGGGCGCGTGGATTGCCGCTGATCCCGGTGCACCACATCGCCGGACACCTCTACGCCAACTGGCTGCGTCCCGCGCGCGACGAGTGGGACGACGCGCCGCCCCCGTTTCCGCTGCTGGCGCTGGTCGTCTCCGGCGGCCACACCGAGCTCTTCTGGATGCAGGATCACGAGCGCATTTCACGCATCGGTCAAACCCGCGACGACGCGTCCGGCGAAGCGTTCGACAAAGTGGGCCGTCTGCTGGGCCTGCCCTTTCCCGGCGGGCCGGAGATCGAACGCACGGCCAGGCAGGCGACGGCGGAGCGGATCGCGGCGGTCGATCCACTGCCGCGGGCCTGGCTGCCTGGCACGCACGATTTCTCCTTTTCGGGGCTCAAGACCGCGGTGCTCAACCGAGTGCGGGCGGCGGAGGCGGCCGGCAGCGCGATCGACGCGCCGGCGCTGGCGGCGCGCTTTCAGGAGTCGGTGGTGCACGTCCTGTCCGAGAAGACCGCCCGAGCGGCTGAGTCGCTGGGCGCCGCCTGCGTGGTCGTGGCCGGCGGCGTCGCCGCCAACGGCGCGCTGCGCGAGGCGCTGCGCGAGCGCTGCGCCGTTCCCGTGCGGGTCCCGCCGCCGCGCCTGTGCACCGACAACGCGGCCATGATCGGCGCCGCCGCCTGCTACCGGCGCTCGCCGGCGGCGCTGGACATCGATGTCTTCTCGACATCGGGCCCCGAGGTCTTCTCGGCCGGTCGCTGAGCCGGTCAGCCCCGCGCCAGCGCCGCCAGAGGGCAGATGCGGCAGGCGCCGTGCCGGCAGCGCGTCCGCTCGAGCTCGAGCAGGGCCTGGCTGTGCGGATGCCGCCAGCGAACCTGTTCGCCCAGACGGTCGCGCAGGTCGTCGCTGCGCTGATAGCGGACGGCGGGCAGGTCGAGCCAGCGCCGGCGCGCGCCGGTCAGCGGATAGACGGCGTCGGCCAGCAGCTGGGCCGCGCGGCCGGTACCCAGCAGGCGCGGGATGCGCAGCGAGGCGAGCGCTTCGTCGAGCGGGAGTTCGGCCAGCCAGCTGACGGACGTCCACGGCGCGCGGCCGGCTTCGCTCCAGCGTCCGATCAATGTCTCCAGCACCTGCGCGACCCCGCCCGGCGCGCCCAGCGCGCCGCGACCGCGCCGCCAGCCCTGAGCGTCGATCGTGAGCCGCAGCTCGGACCAGGCGCTGGCGGCATCCAGACCGCGCATGGCGTCGGCCGCGCCGCGCATGGTCCGCTCGGCGTTGTGGGGCTGTCCCAACGCCCGCGCCGCGGCCAGCAGCGCGCGCCGATCTCGAGGCTCGCCCGGCCCGGCGGGCGGATCGAGCGACTGCAGTTCGCGCACTTTGCGATCAAACCGCCGCGCGGCGATGTGTTCCAGCCGCGCCTCGACCGCCAGACGTCCGGCGCGTGAGACGATCTGGGCGCAGGGCGGCGCGGGCGAACCGCCCGCTGCTCCGGCTTCGTCGGCCGGCGGCAATGCGACCGCCTGGGGCGCGCCTGGGTCACCCCGATCCGTCCCGCCCGCGCCGGTTCGCCCCAGGTGCTCGACGATGTGCAGCAGGACGCCGTCGTAGGCGTCGTCGCCGCTGTGGCCGTGTTGACGCCAGCCGCCGGGCCGCAGGTGCAGCTCAACGTCGCCGCGCCGCGCCCGCCCGGCGGCGTCGAGAATCTGCGCGCCGCGGAAGTCCGGCCCGGGGCCGTGATTCCAGCGCCCCGCGGTGATTACGCGGATCGGCTCGCCGTGTACGCCCCCGGCATCCTGCTCGCTGCGCGCGGATGCCGCGCGGCGATAGAGGAACGGAGCCGGCCAGCGCGACTCGGCCCAGCGCCGCTGCAGCGCCAGTTCGCCGCGCTCCGCTTCACCGCCCCGACGCTCATCACCGCCGCGACCGGTCGTCTTGGTCGTCATAGTCATCGTTCGCTCACGCGCTGTCCGCTTCCCGCCCGCTGTGATCGCGCTCCGACGCCTCCTTGCCCGATGCCTCGGAGGAGGAAGCAGGGTCCTCGGCCGAGAATGGGAACTGCACATCCTCGGCCACGCGGGTCAGCAGCCGCGCAGCCGTGCCGCGCGGGGCGTATTCGCCCCGCTCCCATTCCGAGATCGTCTGCTGACGCGCGTTGAGCGCCTCCGCCAGCGCGCGTTGACTGAGCCCGGCGTGGCGGCGCAGGCGTCGGATGGCCTCGGCGTCCCAGCTCTCGTCGCGTCGCCGCCGCTCCGCTTGCCCGTCCATCGCTCGGCTCCTCCCGCGATCCTACACGATTCCGTGTAACCTGCGCTCAGCGTCAAGACGCGCTGAAGCGCGAAGCGGCGCCGCCGGGCGAATCGGCCGACAGTTCTCGGCCGGCCCATTTGTGGGCGCTGACGCGCCCGTTGACACTGGCGCGATATGGGGGTACATTCAAGCTTCAGCCTATGCCCCAGAACGTCATTGCATCTGCATGTTGCGCGCTGGACCCGTCCGAGCAGTCACGCTGCGGCTGCGTACGATCGGTCTGCCGCCGCGCTCACGCGTCGCGGCGCCGCTGAGGGCCGCGCCGTCGCTGGGACGGTTCGCTGTTCAGCGCACGTTCGCGCCGCGCGGTTCGAATGCCGTTCGGGGCCGCTCCGGCAGCGCCGCCGAGCTGAATGCGGCGATGCGCGCCGGTTGGTATGGGTCGGTTGCGGACAGGTTAAGGAGAACCGCTCATGGTGTTGGCGCCCATCGAAGACCAGTCGGCCGGCCTGCAGGCCGCGCTTCGCGATCGCGAGACCGTCAACTACTCGCGGGTACTGGACCCCCACCCGCCGCCGAACCTGATCCGTCTGCTGCGCGACTCCTACGACTGGTTTCTCCGCGAGGGGATCAAAGAACTGCTCGAGGAGATGTCGCCGATCGATGACTTCACGGGCAACCGGATGCAGCTCTACTTCCTGCCCGACGGGCTCCCAGACGGCACGCCGGGTTACACCTACACGCCGCCCGCGGCATCGCCGCTGGAGAGCCGCCAGAAGGATGAGACGTACGCGGGCGAGCTCAAGGTCCGCGTCGGGCTGCTCAACATGAAGACCACCGAGAGCAAGGTGCAGGAGCTCTACTTCGGGCATCTGCCGCATATGACCGAGACCGGCACCTTCATCATCAACGGAGCCGAGCGGGTGGTCGTCTCGCAGCTGGTGCGCTCGCCCGGCGTCTACTTCGGCGCCTCGGCCGACCCGGCCTCGGGCCGCACGCTCTGCGCGGCCAAGCTGATCCCCTCGCGCGGCGCCTGGCTGGAGTTCGAAACCTCCAACCGCGACGTGCTGACCGTCAAGGTCGATCGCAAGCGCAAGCTGCCCGTGACCACGCTGCTGCGCGCGCTGGATGATTCCAGTGATCCCGCCTTCTACGAGGACGGCGATGTCGAGCACGGTAAGAAGCTCGAGCACCTGCTGGGTACCGACGAGCGGGTTCGCGCGATGCTGGACGAGATCGACCCGGACGGCTCACAGCGCCAGTTCCTCGAGACCACGCTGGAGAAGGAAGCGCCCGACGTCCCGCCCGAGCAGCGCCACAAGGAATGGGCGATGCTGGAGGTCTACAAGCGGCTGCGGCCAGGCGATCCGCCCACGCTCGAGGCGGCCCGCTCGATGCTCGAAGGTCAATTTTTCAACCCCCGCCGCTACGACCTGGGCCGCGTCGGCCGCTACAAGGTCGATAACCGCCTGCGCGAGCTGCACGCCGAGCTGGACTCACGCTGCGCGCGCCTGGGCCTGGATCGCGAGCGCGGGGAGGCAGACGGCGCGCGCGCGCAGGCGCTCTGGATGCGCGATCTGCTGGCCATCGTCTTCACCCAGGTGGCGATCAACAACGGCGCCCAGAGCGATGACGATATCGACCACCTGGGCAACCGCCGCATCCGCGCCGTGGGCGAACAGCTGCAGAACCAGTTCCGCATCGGCATGGTGCGGATGGAGCGGGTGATCCGCGAGCGAATGACGATTCTCGATCCCAACGAGGCGGCGCCCTCGGCGCTGGTCAACATTCGCCCGATCACGGCCGCGATCAAGGAGTTCTTCGGCGGGCATCAGCTCTCGCAGTTCATGGATCAGGTCAATCCCCTGGCCGAACTCACCCATAAGCGCCGCCTCTCGGCGCTCGGCCCCGGCGGCCTGAGCCGCGACCGGGCCGGCTTCGATGTGCGCGATGTCCACTATTCGCACTACGGCCGCATCTGTCCGGTCGAGACGCCCGAGGGCCCCAACATCGGGCTGATCGGCTCACTCGCCACCTACGGCGTATTGAACGATTTCGGCTTCATCAAAACCCCCTACCGCCGCGTGATCTCGTCCCTGCCGCCCGACCATCCTGAGCTGGTTGGCCGCGTGTTGGGCGAACCGGTCGAGGGCGAGGACGGTGAGCTGATCGCCGACGAGGGCGTCGAGATCAGCCAGGAGTTGGCGGAACGGATCGCGGCGGCCAACGACGCGGACGTGCGCGTTCTGCCCTACGTCTCCCAGGAGGTGGAAGAGCTGACGGCTGACGAGGAAGAGGGCGCCGTGATCGCGCAGGCCAACGCCCGACTCGATCCGTACAGCCATTTCCTCGACGAACGCGTCGAAGGCCGGCTCGGCAGCCGCTTCGAAGAGTTCCCCCGCGAAGAAGTCCAGTACATGGACATATCGCCCTGCCAGATCGTGTCCGTCGCCGCTTCGCTGATCCCGTTCCTCGAGCACGACGACGCCAACCGCGCGCTGATGGGCGCCAACATGCAGCGCCAGGCGGTGCCGCTGGTGCGGCCCCAGGCGCCGCTGGTCGGCACCGGCATGGAGGCGGCCGCCGCCCGCGACTCGGGTCAGGTGCTCTTGGCCGAGGCCGACGGCGAAGTCCGCCACGTGACCGCCGAGGCGATCATCGTCCATTACGACGAGCCGCTGCGCGGCGAGCAGCTGCATACCTACTCGCTGGTCAAGTTCCTGCGCTCCAACCAGGGCACCTGCATCAACCAGCGCGCGATCGTGTCCGCCGGCGACCGCTTCGTTCGCGGCCAACCGCTGGCTGACTCGTCATCGACCGATCAGGGCCAGCTGGCCCTGGGGCAGAACGTGCTGGCCGCCTTCATGTCCTGGGAGGGGTACAACTTCGAGGACGCGGTGATCGTCTCCGAACGGCTGGTGCAGAACCACACGTTCACTTCGATTCACATGTCCAAGCACGAGGCCAGCGCGCGCGAGACCAAGCTCGGCGACGAGGAGATCACGCGCGACATTCCCAACGTCGCGGATGAGTCGCTGGCGCACCTCGACGCCGACGGCATCGTGCGCATCGGGGCCGAGGTCCAGCCCGGCGACATCCTGGTGGGCAAGATCACGCCCAAGGGCGAAACCGAGCTGACGGCGGAAGAGAAGCTGCTGCGCGCGATCTTCGGCGAGAAAGCGCGTGAAGTGAAGGACACCTCGCTGCGTGTGTCCCACGGCGTGCGCGGCGTGGTCGTCGATGTGCGGCTGTTCGACCGCGAGCAGAAGCGGGACCTGCCGGCCGGGGTGCAGAAGCTGGTGCGGGTCACGATCGCCGAACGGCGCAAGCTGCAGGTCGGCGACAAGATGGCCGGTCGGCACGGCAACAAGGGCGTGATCTCCACGATCCTGCCGGTGGAAGATATGCCGCACCTCGAGGATGGGACGCCGATTGACGTGGTGCTCTCGCCGATCGGGGTGCCCTCGCGGATGAATCTCGGCCAGATCCTCGAAACCCAGCTCGGCTGGGCGGCGAACGAGGTCGGGTTTCGCGCGGTGACGCCCGTGTTCGACGGGGCCACCGAGGAAGAGCTGCAGGACGCGCTGGCCCGCGCCTGGATCGTGCGCGCCGCCCGCGCCTCGCACGAGCAGAACGGGCGCAGCGCGAACGGGGCGAACGGAATCAACGGAACGGCTGCCGCCGCCGAGCCCGCCCCGGAATCGGATCAGGCCGTTGAGGACGCCGTGCTCGGTGCGGGCGTCGACGAGCACACCGCCGCCTGGCTGGCGGCGCGCGGCTACGACGAAGAGACGATCCAGATCGCCTTCGATCGCGGCCAGCGCCGGATGATCGGCACGGCCAGCCGGATCGCGCTGGCCGAGTGGCTGATCGCGAACGGCGAGCAGCGCGGCGCGCGCCACTGGAACGAATCCACCTTGGCCGAGCGCGCCACCCGCCTCGAGCGCGAGCGCAACCTGGCGCGGCCGGTGTTCGGCAAGCAGCGCCTGATCGACGGCCGCAGCGGCGAGTACATCGATCACCCGGTCACCGTGGGCTACATGTACCTGCTCAAGCTCTCGCACATGGTCGAAGACAAGATCCACGCGCGTTCGACCGGCCCCTACTCGCTGATCACGCAGCAACCGCTGGGCGGCAAGGCGCAGTTCGGCGGCCAACGCTTCGGCGAGATGGAAGTCTGGGCGCTGGAAGCCTACGGCGCGGCCAACATCCTGCAGGAGCTGTTGACGGTCAAGTCCGACGACATCGTCGGCCGGGTCAAGGCGTACGAGGCGATCGTCAAGGGCGAGCCGGTGGTCGACGCCGCGATGCCGGAGTCGTTCCGTGTGCTCCTGCGTGAGTTGCAGAGCCTGGGGCTGCACGTCGAGGTGCGCAACCAGGCGGACGAAGCCGTGGTGCTCGAAGTGCCCAGCCGCGACGACATGCCGCAGCTGGGCGTGAACCTGTCCGGATTCGAAGGAGAGGATGTGACCAGTGCTTGAGACGCGCAGCACGGAGACCCTGCAGATCACCCTGGCCTCGCCGGAGAAGATCCGCGACTGGTCCTACGGCGAGGTGTTGAAGCCGGAGACGATCAACTACCGCACGCTCAAGCCCGAGAAGGACGGACTCTTCTGCGAGAAGATCTTCGGCCCGCAGAAGGACTTCGAGTGCGCCTGCGGCAAGTTCAAGCGGGTCCGCTACAAGGGCGTGATCTGCGACAAGTGCGGCGTCGAGGTGACCCGCTCCAAAGTGCGCCGCGAGCGCATGGGGCACGTCGAGCTGGCCGCGCCGGTGTCCCACATCTGGTTCGTCAAGGGCACCCCCAGCCGCGTCGCCCTGCTGTTGGACCTCTCGCCGCGCAAGCTCGAGCAGGTCGTCTACTTCTCGATGTACATCATCACCCAGGTCAACGAGGAGGAGAAGCAGAAGGCGATCGAGTACCTGCGGATGGACGCCGAGGACGCGCTCGAGGATCACCGCGAGAAGTTGCTCGAGACGCTCGACAAGCTGGCCCAGGCGCGCGAACGCCTCTTCGCCGAGATCGACCTGCGCACGGAAGCTGATACGGCTGAGGTCAAGGAGCGTATCCGCGCGGTCGTCAAGGGTCTGCGCGAGGACGCCGCCGGCATCGAGGAGACGATCGCCGAGCTGGACGGCAAGAAGGCGCGCCGCAATCTGAAGCTGGGCGATGAGGTTTTCGCCAAGCGCGGCGACCCGATCATCTCCGAAGTGATGCGCAAGGATCTGGAAGTCCAACTCACCGCCGCGATCGCCCGGAACCAGGCGATGGGCGACGAGGAGATCGTCCAGATCAACGCGCTGGCCGACGCCGACAAGCAGGAGGTCGAGGCGAACGTCGCGCAGCAGGAGCAGCGGCTGCGCGAGCAGCTCGACAGCGCCGAGGAGAAGGCGCAGAAGGAACTCGAGCAGCTGATCAGCGAGGATCTGGAACCGCTGGTCGACCCGGTCACGACCGGCAACTTCGACGCCGCGATTCTGCCCGAGCAGCGCGCCGAGGAGTTGATGGAGAAGTACCCCGGCGTCGTGCGCTGCGAAATGGGGGCCGAGGCGATCCTCGCGCTGGTCTCGCGCCTCGACCTCGACGCTACGGCCGAGCAGCTCAAGATCGAAGTCCAGACCAAAGGCGGACAACGACGCCAGAAGGCGATGAAGCGGCTCAAGGTGATCGACGGTCTGCGCAAGTCGGCCAACTCGCCGCAGTGGATGTTCTTCCGCGCGCTGCCGGTGCTGCCGCCCGACCTGCGCCCGATGGTGCAGCTCGAGGGCGGACGCTTCGCCACCTCCGACCTGAACGATCTCTACCGGCGCGCGATCAACCGCAACAACCGCCTCAAGCGGCTGATCGAGTTGGGCGCGCCGGAGATCATCGTCCGCAACGAGAAGCGGATGCTGCAGGAAGCGGTCGACTCGCTGATCGACAACGGGCGCCGCGGGCGTCCCGTGACCGGTTCCGGCAGCCACCGCCTGAAGTCGCTCTCCGACATGCTGAAGGGCAAGCAGGGGCGCTTCCGCCAGAATCTGCTGGGCAAGCGCGTTGACTACGCGGGGCGCTCGGTGATCGTGGTCGGTCCCGAGCTCAAGCTGCACCAGTGCGGTCTGCCGCGGCGCATGGCGCTGGAGCTGTTCAAGCCGTTCCTCATGTACGCGCTCGTCCGCGAGGGCAAGGCGGCCAACATCAAGTCGGCCAAGCGCATGGTCGAGCGCGCCCACGAGGATGTCTGGGAGGTGCTCGAGAGCGTGGTCAAGCAGCGCCCGGTGCTGCTCAACCGAGCGCCCACGCTGCACCGGCTCGGCATCCAGGCGTTCGAGCCCGTGCTGGTCGACGGCTCGGCGATCCAGATCCACCCGCTGGTCTGCTCGGCCTTCAACGCCGACTTCGACGGCGACCAGATGGCGGTGCACGTGCCGCTCAGCCATGAGTCCGTGACCGAGGCGCGTCAGGTCATGCTCTCGACCAAGAACCTGCTCCTGCCCTCCAACGGCGAGCCGACGGTCGCGCCGACGCTGGATATGGTGATCGGCTGCTACTACCTCACGCTCGACGGCGATGACGCCCCGAACGCACATCGCAACGGAGCCGAGCCAGCCGAGTCGGCTGACGATGAGCCGGCCCCGCCGCGCAGCTTCCCCTCGTTCGAGGATGTGCGGTTGCATTACGACCTCCACGCGGTCGGTCTGCACGACCGCGTCCTGGTCCGCGACGCTCGCACCGAGGGCGAGTTGGTCGAGACCACCGTGGGGCGGGTGATTTTCGACTCGGTCATTCCCGACGCGATCCCGTTCAGCGAGATCAACCGCGAGCTGGCCAAGAAGTCGCTCAAGGAGTTGATCACCCTGTGTCATCGGATGCTCGGCCCCGAGGAGACCGCGCTGATGGCCGATCGGATCAAGTCGATCGGGTTCCGCTACGCGACACAGTCCGGCACCACGATGGCGATCGACGAGCTGCGCGCGCCCGAAGCGAAGGCGACCTTCCTGCGCGAGGCGGAGAAGCAGGTCGAAGCGGTCCGCGACGATTACGGCCTGGGCCTGATGACCGAGGACGAGCGCTACAGCGCGACCGTCAACATCTGGCAGAACGTGACCCAGCAGGTCAAGGACAAGATCAGCGAGCAGCTCAACGAATCGGGCTCGCTGCGCCTGATGGTTACCTCCGGGGCCAAGGGCAACCTGGCCCAGGTGACCCAGATGGCCGGCCTGCGCGGGCTGATGTCCGACCCGTCGGGCCGGATTATCGAATTGCCGATTCGCTCCTCGTTCCGCGAAGGGTTGTCGGTGCTCGAGTACTTCATCTCGACGCACGGCGCGCGCAAGGGTCTGGCCGACACGGCGCTGCGAACCGCTGACTCCGGCTATCTCACCCGGCGCCTGATCGACGTCTCGCAGGATGTGATCGTGCGCGTGGAGGATTGTACGGCGGACGGTGAGATGATCCCCGGCATCCGGATCGAGGAACACAACGAGGACAGCGAGCGGGTCATCACCAAGTTCCGCGAGAGCGTGATGGGGCGCTACACGGCCACCCCGGTGTATGACCCGGCCGAGCCGTCCAAGGTGCTGGTCGACGCCAACGAGCTGCTCGACGAACCGACGGTGCAACGGCTGGTGATGGATCACGGCGTGAAATCCTTCCACGTGCGTTCGCCGATGATCTGCCGCGAGCAGAGCGGCCTCTGCCAGCATTGCTACGGCCAGTCGCTGGCGACCGGCGATCTGGTCGAGCTGGGCGCGGCGGTCGGCATCATCGCCGCGCAGAGCATCGGCGAGCCGGGCACGCAGCTGACGATGCGCACCTTCCACACGGGCGGCATCGCCGGCGTCTCCGACATCACCGGCGGCCTGCCGCGCGTGGTCGAGCTGTTCGAGGCTCGCTCGCCCAAGGGTCAGGCGCTGATCGCCGAGATCGATGGCCGGGTCGAGGTGCTGACCGACGGCGAGCTGCGGCGGCTGCGCCTGACCGCGGACGAGGTGCACCGCGACGAGTATCAACTGCCGGTGCGGACGCGGGTGCTGGTCAAGGATGGTGAGGACGTCGAGGCGGGGCATCTGCTGGCCCGCAAGCCGCAGTCGGGTGAAGAGGATGAGGATCCGGAGTCGCGGCAGGTCCGCGCGCGCGTCGGCGGGCGCGTGAGCCGTCGGCGCGGCTCGCGGTTGCTGACCATCTCCTACGAGACCCGCGACGCGCGCGAGTACGAGCTGCCCGCCAACGCGCGCCTGCGGGTCGCTGACGGCGAGGAGGTCGAGGCCGGCAACCCGCTGACCGCGGGCCCGCTCGATCCGCAGGACATGCTGCGCATCCTCGGCGAAGACGCCGTGCACCGCTATCTCGTCACCGGCGTGCAGGACGTCTACCGCGCGCAGGGCGTCGACATCCACGACAAGCACATCGAGGTGATCGTCCGGCAGATGCTGCGCAAGGTGGAGATCGACGACCCCGGCGACTCCGACGAGTGGCTTGCGGGCGACTCGGTCGATCGGCACAAGTACGAACAGCTCAACCGGATACTGGCGGCCGAGGGCAAGCAGCAGGCGACGGCCAAGTCGTTGCTGCTCGGCGTGACCAAGGCGTCGCTGCAGCAGGACAGCTGGTTGGCGGCCGCGTCCTTCCAGGAGACGACGCGGGTGCTGACCGAGGCGGCGATCAACGGCCAGACCGACCAGCTCAGCGGCCTGAAGGAGAACGTGATCATCGGCAAGATGATCCCGGCTCGGGCCAAGATCGAGCTACCGTCGCTGCCCCAGCCGGAGCCGCTGGAGCTCGGGGCCGGACTGCCCGTCGCCAGCCCGGCCGGCGCCTACGACGGCGACGACGAAGAGCTGAGCGAGTTCGGCTTCGGCTACGACGATCAGGACGATGAAGACGGGCTCGGTCTCTCGGCCAGCGGTTTCGACGAAGAGGGCGGCTACCTCGCACTGCCCGACGCCTAACGCCGTGTTCGGCGCGTCCGTGGATTGGGTCGGCTGAGCGGAACTGGAACGTCGATGACTTCCGTGCGCGAGTACCGCCTCTATCCCGCCGTCCAGGGGCAGCCGGACGAGTGCGCCAGGCTGCTGAGCAGCGCGCAACCCTTCGAGCGCGCCGCCGAGGTGTTGCGCAATGCGGGGCGGGTCTGGACGGTCGGCATTGGCACGTCCTACAACGCGGCCAACGCGGCGGCTTGGATGCTGCGCGCGGCCGGTCTGGAGGCGCGCCCGCTGACGAGCCTGGAGTTTGCCTGCTGGCCGCCGCTGTCGACTGATCTCGCCGAGGGCGACGCCGTTCTGCTCTTCGCCCACACCGGCCGCAAGACGTACAGCGGCCGCTCGCTCGCCCTCTGCGTCGAGCGCGGCGCGCCGACGGTCTTGATCACCAAGCTCGACACCGAATTCGACCTCGCCGCGCTGCCTGCGTCGGTCACGGTGCTGCAGACCACGACGCAGGATCCGTCATCGATGTACACGATCTCGCACACGACGGCGATGACCGCCGCGGCGATGATCGCCGATCGGATCATGCCGGGGTCGCTGGGCGAGATCGATCAGATCCCGTCGGCGCTGGCTGCGGCGCTCGAGCTGGAAGAGGCGATCGGCGACCTGGCGGCCGAGTGGTCATCGGGCGCGCTGATCGCGTTGGGCGCGGGGCCCCTGTTGGCCGCCGCCGAGGAGGCGCACATCAAAATCGCTGAGGCCTCACGCCGCCAGGTTCGACATCAAGAGCCGGAATCGTTCCTGCACGGCCCGGTCGTGCAGATCGTCGATTCGGATCGCATCCTCAGCTTCGCCGCCAACGACGGATCGGCCGAACGCACGCGCGCGATCACCCGGTTCGCCATGGATATGGGCTGCTCGGCGGCCTGGGTCGCGCCCGCCAGCGCGCCCGCGCCTCAGTCGGCGCGTCATCTGGCGCTGGCGGAGTTGTCCGCCGAGCTGCTAGGCATTCCCGCGGTCGTGCCGCCGCAGCTGTTGGCGGCGCATCTGGCCGCCAACGCCGGCGTCAACGCCGACGACTTCCGTACCGACGTTCCGCAATTCCGCGCGGCGCTCTCGAAGCTGAAGCTCTGACCCCTCCCCCCGACCAATCCGTCTGCCCGGTTCGGCTAGTTCAGGGCGGCGATGCGGGATTCAAGATCGTCCCGCTGGCGTTGCAGGTCGACCGCCAGCGTCTCGGCCTGGCGCACGACATCGGCCGGCGCCTTGGCGCGAAAGCCGTCGTTGGCCAGCTTCGCCTCGGCTCCGCGCAGGCGCTTGACGACGCTCTCGAGATCCCGGTTCAGCCGTTCGCGTTCCTGCTCGAGATCGATCAACCCGCCCAGCGGCAGGATGATCTCCGCCGACGGCAATACGGCCGAGGCGATCTGCCGGCCAGGCGCGTCGGCGCGGTCGGCGACGATCGCGAGCGGTCGAACCCGCGCCAGCGTCTCGATGATCGGCCGGCAGGCGGCGATCGCGTCGGCCGCCTCGCGCTGCGGCAGTATGTAGGCTTCGGCCCAGCGCCCGGCCTGGACCCGGTAGTCGGCGCGGACCTGGCGGGCGGCAGTGACGATCTCCTGGATCGCGGCGAAGGCGGTTTCGGCCGCTAGGTCGCGTTCGCGGTCGCCCGGCTGCGGGTAGCGCGCGCCGATCAGCGCCGCGGCCCCGGTGTTGCTCAGATACGGCCGCAGCTGCTGCCAGATCGCTTCGGTGATGAACGGCATCCACGGGTGCAGCAGGCGCAGGCCGCCGTCGAGCACCGCCAGCAGCACCGGCAGGGGCGACGCGTCGCCCTGCCGCAGGCGGACCTTGCTCGCCTCGACGTACCAGTCGAAGCACTCGCCCCAGAGGAAATCCTGGATCTGACGCCCGGCTTCGCCCAGCTGGAACTGGCGCAGGAGTTCGTCGACGGCGTCGGTGACGGCCTGCAGGCGGGAGAGGATCCAGCGGTCTTCCAGCGGCAGGTTCGCCTGCGGCGCCGCGCCCGCTCCAGGCGCGGGAATCCGATCGGCGCGGGCGAGTTCGCCGAGCACGAATTTGGCGCCGTTCCAGAGTTTGTTGGCGAAGTTGCGCGAACCTTCGAGCCGTTCGTCGGTCAGACGCATGTCGTTGCCCGGCGTCGATCCGGTGGCCAGGGTGAAGCGCAGCGCGTCCATCCCGTACTGGTCAGCCTTCGCGAGCGGGTCGATCACGTTGTCGAGCGACTTGGACATCTTGCGGCCCTGGGCGTCTCGCACCAGACCGTGCAGGTAGACCGTCTGGAACGGCGGCCGGCCCATGTTGTAGCAGCCCAGCATGATCATCCGCGCGACCCAGAAGAAGAGGATGTCGTAGCCGGTCTCCATCACCGTGGAGGGATAGAAGCGGGCCAGGTCGTCGGTCGTGTCGGGCCAGCCGAGCGTGGAGTGGGTCCACAGCGCGGAGGAGAACCAGGTGTCGAGCACGTCCGGATCCTGGAGCAGCTCCGAGCCGCCGCAGGCCGGGCAGGACGCGGGGTCTTCCAGCTCGACGATCGGATGCGCCCCCTCGTCGATGCTGATCTGACCGTCGTCGGCGCGGATGATCGCGTCGGCGTCGCAGGACGCGCAGTACCAGGCGGGGATGCGGTGCCCCCACCAGAGCTGCCGCGAGATGCACCAGGGGCGGATGTTGTCCATCCACTGCAGGTAGACCGCGGTCGAGCGTTCGGGGACGATGCGCACATCGCCGTCGCGTACGACGCGCGCCGCTTCGGCGGCGAGCTCGGTGGTGTCGACGAACCATTGGTTCGAGACCAGCGGCTCGACGACCACGCCCGAGCGCTGCGAGTGCCCCACGTTGTGCAGGTGTGTCTCGGTCTTGAGCAGATAGCCGTCTTCGTCGAGGTGCTGCGCGACCAGCGCGCGCGCGTCGCCGCGATCCATGCCCGCGTAAAGCCCGGCCTCGGCCGTGAGCGAACCGTCCCAGTCGACCACGCGGATCGGCTCGAGGCCGTGCCGTTCGCCGATCTCGAAGTCGAGCTGGTCGTGGCCGGGCGTGATCTTCAGCGCGCCGGTGCCGAACTCGAGGTCGACCGCGCTGTCGGCGATCAACGGGATCAGCCGGGTGAAGCCGCGCAGCGGCACGCGTACGAGACGGCCCAGATGCGGCCGCCAGCGCTCGTCGTCGGGATGAACGGCGATGGCGACATCGGCGGGAATGGTCTCGGGCCGCGTGGTTGCGATGGTCACGCCGTCGTCCAGCTCGTTGCCGCGTTCATCGACGAAGGGGTAGCGGACGTGCCAGAGCGCGCCCGCTTCCTGCTCGTATTCGACCTCGACATCGGAGAGCGCGGTCAGCATCTGCGGATCCCAGTTGATGATCCGCGCGCCGCGATAGATCTTGCCGTCCCTGAACAGGTCGACGAAGGTCTTGCGGACCGCCGCGCGCGGCGTGGGATCGAGCGTGAAGGCGGTGCGCTGCCAGTCGCAGGAGGCGCCCATGCGCCGAGCCTGGGCGGTGATGCGGGGGCGGGTCACGCCGACCCAGTCCCAGACCCGCTGCTCGAACGCTTCGCGCCCCAGGTCGTGCCGGGTCGCGCCCTCTCGGGCGAGTTGTTGTTCGACCACGCTTTGCGTAGCGATGCCGGCGTGGTCGAGCCCCGGCAGCCAGAGCGTCGGATGGCCAAGCATGCGCCGCCAGCGAATTAAGGCGTCCTCGATCGTCAGGGTCACGGCGTGGCCCAGATGCAGCACGCCGGTCACGTTGGGCGGCGGCATGATCACGGTGAACGGCTCGGCTTCGCCATCGGCGGCGTCCATGGGCCGGAACCAGCCGTTGTCCTCCCAGAAGGCGTAGATCGGATCTTCGACCACGGCCGCGTCATAGGCGCCGGTCAGTTCGCCCAGGATTGACAGATCGAACTCGGCAGTGGTCACGGGCGCCTCCGCAGAATCGTGGGTCGGGTGGTTGGTCAACGGCGTCAGGACGGCTCGGCGCGGGCCGAACCTAGCCTACGCCGACGAGTACGCCGTCGATGATCTCGGTATCGGCGTGCGGCTGCTCCGGCGACGCTGCCGCGCGGCGGAGTCGGCGGCGCTGCCGCGCGGCTTCCATCTCGGTGAGCACGTCCAGCCCCTGCCGCGTGTCGCTGGCGACGCGGGCGGGATCCTGCCGTTCGAGGCGGCGGCGGAACAGCCAGTAGGTGAACGCCTGCCACTCGGCGTGTTCGATCCGCTCCGGGTCGATCTGCTGGCGGTCGTGAGCGGTTCGGTACTCGCGCAACAGGTCCGACTGTTGGGCGCCGTAGATGCGGCCGAACACGTCGGCGTCGAGCTCATGACGTTGGTGCGAGAAGGACAAGCCGCTGCGTTCCTTCTGGAGCGCCCGCTCGACGGCGAGCTGGAGCGCCTGTTCGACGCGGACGCCGTAGAGAAAGTTGAGGTGCGCCCAGTACTTGGGCGTGCCCAGCCGCTGCTGGAACTCGGATTCGCTCAGCGCAAGCGGAGGCGACTCGTCCAACAGCAGAGCGTCGACCTCAGGCGTCGGAAGCAGACCGGCGGGCGCGGCGTCGCAGATGCGTTCGGCCAGCAGCAGCCAGTCGAACGCTTCGTCTTCGATCAGGTAGACGTACGCGCGCCCGGCGATGACTTCGCGCGGCAGTTCCCAGTCGCGAATGCAATCGAGCAGGGCGTCGAACCAGTGCCGTCCGCTGCGGAGGTCGCCGCAGAATATGGCGAGCAGCGTGTCCGGGCCGATCGCCGTCAGCGCGTTCTGCGGATCGTCATCGCGCGCGTCGGTGTCGGGGGCGAAGCCGCTATCGGCCGGGCGTTCCCCGGCGGCGGGGGGAAAGGGGATTTCGCCGCCTGAACCGGGCGGTTGCGCGGATGTTGGCCTGGTCGCTGCGGAGCGGGTCATGGTCAGGCCGCCTTGCCGTGGCAGCGCTTGTACTTTCTGCCGCTGCCGCAGGGGCAGGGCGCGTTGCGGCCGACCTTCTGTCCGCTCGCCGCCGCCGGACGCGCGGCGACGGCGGCTCCCGCGCCGCCGCCCGATTCGCGAACGTTGCTGACGCGGACCGGATCGCCGCGCTGCGCCGGCGCGATGCCGCGCGGACGCCGTTGGGGCGCCGCCGGACCGCCGCCCTGTTCAATGCGAATTGCGGCGTGCATCACCGATGCCGAGACCTCGCGCCGCAGCGCGGCGACGAGCTGATCGAACATGTCGAACGCTTCCCGCTTGTAGGTCACCAGCGGGTCCTGCTGTCCGTAGGCCTGCAGACCGACGCCCTGCCGCAAGCCGTCGATCTCGGTCAGATGGCGAATCCACAGTCGATCCATCGTGCGCAGGACCAGGCTGCGCAGCAGTTCGACCGCGGCGCCCTCGGACGTTTCGGCGTCGATGCGCCCGGCCAGGCGCTGCAGCTCGGCCGCGGCGTGTTCGCGCAGCGCCTCGACGCATTCGTCCAGCTCCGCGCCGATCAGCGCGTCGCGGTCCAGTTCGGTCAGCGGCAGCAGCTGGGCGGTTTCCTGCCAGAACTCCTCGGCGGTGGTCTCATCCCACAGCTCGTTGCGGAATGACGTTTCGACGTCGTCGATCGTCTGCAGCAGCATGTCCTCGATGATCTGCGGCAGGTCGTCCACCGCCGAGAGCACCTTGTCGCGCTCGGCGTAGATCACTTCGCGCTGGCGGTTGATCACATCGTCGTAATCGACGAGGTGCTTGCGGATATCGAAGTGATAGGTTTCGACCTTCTGCTGCGCCTGTTCGAGCGCCTTGCCGACCATGCCCGATTCGAGCGGCGTGCCGTCTTCGAGGCCGACCTTTTCCAGCATGCCGGGCAGCCAGTCGGGCGTGAAGCGCTTCATGATCCCGTCCTCGAACGAGACGTAGAAGCGCGACGAGCCGGGATCGCCCTGTCGGCCGGCGCGGCCGCGCAGCTGGTTGTCGATGCGGCGCGACTCGTGCCGCTCGGTGCCGATCACGGCCAGACCGCCGCGGTCGGCCACGCCCTCGCCGAGCTTGATATCGGTACCGCGTCCGGCCATGTTGGTCGCGATCGTGACCGCGCCGGGCTCGCCGGCGTTGGCGATGATGTGCGCCTCGCGCTCGTGTTGTTTGGCGTTCAGCACTTCGTGCGGCACGCGCCGCCGGCTGAGCAGCGAAGACAACCGCTCCGACGTCTCGACCGAGGCGGTGCCGACCAGCACCGGACGGCCGTCCTCCGCCAGCGTCGCGATCTCGTCGATGGCGGCGTCGAACTTGGCCTGCTCGGTGCGGAAGACGAGGTCGCCCTGATCGTCGCGGATCATGTCGCGGTGGGTCGGCGCGACGACCACGTCGAGCCCGTAGATCTTGTGCAATTCCTCAGCCTCGGTCGCGGCGGTGCCGGTCATGCCCGAGAGCTTCGCGTACATGCGGAAGTAGTTCTGGTAGGTGATCGTGGCCAGGGTGACGGTTTCGCGCTCGACCGAGACGCCTTCCTTGGCCTCGATCGCCTGGTGCAGGCCCTCCGAGTAGCGCCGGCCGTCCATCATGCGGCCGGTGAACTCGTCGACGATCACAACCTTGCCGCCGCGCACCACGTAGTCGCGGTCGCGCTGGTACATGAAATTGGCTTTGAGCGCGGCGTCGAGGAAGCGGGTCAGGCGGGCGTTTTCGCCCTCGAACAGGTTGTCGATGCTCAGCGAATCCTCGACCCGGGCGATGCCCGCCTCGGTCAGCGCGATGGTGCGCGACTTGGGGTCGGGGGTGAAATGCGTCTCGGGCTGCAGCCCGCGCACGAGGTTGGCGAAGACGCGGTAGGTGTCCAGCGATTCTTCCGCCTGGCCGGAGATGATCAGCGGCGTGCGCGCCTCATCGATCAGGATGTTGTCGACCTCGTCGACGATCGCGTATGCCAGCGGCCGCTGCACCTTCTCGCCCTGGTTCATGACCATGTTGTCGCGCAGGTAGTCGAAGCCGAACTCGTTGTTGGTGCCGTAGGTGATGTCGGCGCGGTACGCCTCCTGGCGCGTGACCGGGCGCAGCATCCTGAGGTCGCCGAGTTCGCGGCGGCGCTGCAGTTCCTCCGGGTCGAGTGACTCGGGGTTGTCGATGTCAACGGTCGAGTCGGCATCGGGGTCGAACAGGAACGCGGCCCGATGCTGCAGCACGCCGACCGAGAGTCCGAGCGAGTGATAGATCGGCGCCATCCACTGGGCGTCGCGCTTGGCCAGGTAGTCGTTGACCGTGATCAGATGCGCGCCGTCGCCCTCGAGCGCGTTGAGGTAGAGCGCCAGCGTGGCGACCAGCGTTTTGCCCTCGCCGGTGCGCATCTCGGCGATCTTGCCCTGGTGCAGCACGATGCCGCCCACGATCTGCACGTCGTAGTGCCGCATCTGGAGTTGCCGGCGCGCCGCCTCGCGGACGACGGCGAAGGCTTCGGGCAGGATGTCGTCGAGCGAGGCGCCGTCTTCGAGCCGTTCGATGAACTCGGGCGTCCTGGCCGCCAGCTCTTCGTCCGAGAGCCGTTCGAACGCCGGCTCCCAGTCGGCCACCGCCGCCACCGCTCCCTGCAGCTTGTTCACCTCGCGCGCGTTGGCGTCGCCCAGCAGCGATCCCGCCCGCCGTTTGGCCCGGTCGAACAGCCCCATCCGTCAGTCCCCAATCGGCTCGCCCCTGTGGCAGGACATACCAATCCAGTGTAGCCCGCGCCGGATGCTGTCCGCTGTCTCGGGCGACGCTAGACGCAGCCCGTCCAGCGCGGGCCGAAGAGCAGGCGCGAGCCGTTAGGAGACCAGCTGACGGTGCTGGTCCACTGGTGACAATCGAGTCCGAAGCCGCGGAACACCTGGAGCAGCTCACCGTTGCGGTTGAACACCCCGATCTCATCCACGCCCCAGCTGCGGCGGTTCGGCCACGGCAGCGCCGCCAGGCCGTCTTCGTCGAATTCCCAAGCGAGTTGGGCGCGACGGCCGATCAGCAGACGCCCGTCCGGCGACCATCCAGCGCTCCATGAGGGCGACCAATCATCGGCAAGCTCCCAACCATCGAACGATGGCACGGCGATAGGGTCGAATACCTCATCCGACCAGGGACGCTCGATCTCCTCGCCGTCGGCGTTGAGGTAACGCAGCCTGCCGCCAGTCGTTTCGATCTCTCTGAGTGCATTCCAGTGTCGCGCCCTTTTACCTTCTGGCGGAACGATTTCGACCAGCGCGCCTCGCCTCGACAGCGCGAAGTACTGCGTTCGCTGTTCCTCGTTGTAATACTGCGCGACCGTGCTGAGCAGCCACTGCGAGTCGGCCGACCAGTATTGCTGGAAGCCGGGCTCCTCGGTTATCCACGGTTTGAAGACGGATTCAAAGATCACTTCGCGGCCGTCGTCCAGTGAGACGAGCGCGATATGCGACGGCGCCCGCTGACCGTCTGGTGCGGCTGTTTCGGTCTGGAAATGCCGCACCGCAAATGCGCCGTCGGGCGAGACGTTTGAGAGCCAGCGGTCGGACAGCTTGCGGGTCTCGTTGCGCTCGACATCCCAGAGCCAGGTTCCGTCGCCCGAGCCGTGCAGCAGCAGCTCCTGATCGTTGCGCCATTCCCAATTGCGCCACGCCTGCGAGGCGAAGATCGACGAGATCGCGCGTCCATCCGAGTCAAGCGTGACCAATTCGAGCCCGGCGCTGAGGAAGATCGGCAGGTCAGCCGGGTTGAAATCCAGTTGCCGCCTACCGATCGGCAGCCAGACCACGGGCGGGTCGAGCGCGCTCACCCGCAACGCGAGCCACTGCGCGTCCAGCGAGCGCCCCAGGACTGGATACATGTCTGTCGGCAGCCGCCAGGGCAGCTGCGGCCCGTTTGGCCAGGTGGCCAAGGTGTAGTCCCAAGGGTAGACCTCGATCTTTAGGCGCTCACCTTCATGTCGCAGCCACGGCTCCCACCGCCCCACGATCACGCCGGTGTATACGGGCAACCGGGGTAGATTGCGCTCGTTCTCGATCTCCCAACGATCGACCCACATCACCGCGTCGTCATCGCCGAAGCGAACCGCGATGCTCAGATCGTCGGTGGACCTGCCCAGCAGGGAGATCGTGTGCGGGTTGCCGTCCGCATCTGTGAGTTGCACCGTCGGCAAGGTCGGCTGTGCGAGCTCGGGCAGCGGCTGCGCTTCCTCCGGGCGTAGCGGCGACTCGTTGAGGCGCGCCCAGCCGTCGAGATCGCCATTCAGGTCGAGATGCAGCCAGATGACGCCGTTGTCCTGAGCGGCCCAGCCATCGACCAGCAGCAACGCGCGCGGCCCGAACGTGTGCAAGGGCAGCCAGTCGTCGCCGATCCAGTGGTACACGGCAAGCTTGTCGCTGAGACGAATGATGAGTTTGTCATTGATCCGCTCGACGGGTTTCGGTGGTTGCCAGAGCGGTTGATCGGCATCCGGCGCTTGCCGCCCTGTCGACGCCTGCTCTGTCGATGCTTGCCGGGGCATCGGCGGCTCAGCGGTCGGTTGCGACGCGGAGGCGGGTTCGGGCGGAGCGAACGCGGGCGGCGCGTCGTTCGCGCAGGCGCTGATCGCGATCAAACCCCAGAGCGCCAGAAAGGCAGCCGTGAACAGCCTCATCCTCATACCGATTCAGACGGCGCAGCCGGGTTGGATGTTCCGTTGTGGCCGGGCTAGCGGAAGAGCGCGCCGACGGAGTCGCCCTCGTGGATGCGGCGGATCGCCTCGCCCAGGAGCGGCGCGATGGAGACGGTTTCGAGCTTGCAAGCACCGGACTGCGGGTGGGGCGGCAGCGTGTCGGTGACGACGACCTGGCTGATCGGGCTGGCGGCCAGACGCTCGAGCGCCGGGTCCGAGAGCACGCCGTGCGTGGCGGCGCCGTAGATGCGTTGGGCGCCCTCCGAGCGCAGCAGCTCGGCCACGTGGACGAGCGTGCCGGCCGTGTCGATCTCGTCGTCGATGATCAACACGTCGCGGCCGGCGACGTCGCCGATCAGCTGCATCACCTCGGCGCGATCCTCGTTGCCGTTGCGCCGCTTCTCGGCGATCGCGAGCGGCAGGCGCAGCCGGTCGGCGGCCGTCCGCGCGCGCTTGGCCGAACCGAGGTCGGGCGCGACGACGACGCCGTCGAAGCCCTGCTGCTGAAAGTGCTCGACCAGCAGCTGCTGGCCGGTCAGCTCGTCGGTGGGGATGTGGAAAAACCCCTGGATCTGCCCGGCGTGCAGGTCCATGGTCAGCATGCGGTCGGCGCCGGCAGTCTGGATCAGATCGGCGAACAGGCGCGCCGTGATCGGCACGCGGGGCTGATCCTTCTTGTCGGAGCGGCCGTAGGCGAAGAACGGCACCACGGCGGTGATGCGCCCGGCCGAGGCGCGGCGGGCGGCGTCGATCATGATCAGCAGCTCGACCAGATGGTGGTTGACCGGCCGCGCGCCGGGCTGGATCAGGAAGATGTCGCGCTCGCGGATGTTCTGCAGCAGTTGGACGAAGGTGTTGCCGTTGGCGAAGTCGAAGACGTTGGCCTGGCCCAGTTCCACGTTCAACGCCGCGCAGACGTCGAGCGCCAGCTGTCGGTGCGCGTTGCCCGTGAAGACCACCGGATCGCCGACATACCGACTCATCGCAACGCGCTCCCCGCCAACCGCCTGGGCCGGTACTCCGTCTACGCGGCTACCTTATCTCACACGCCCATTGCCGGCCGGGGTTGTCCAGAGGTTGTCAACGGTATGCACAATGCCTTTGCGGCACCTCCGGACGTTTCGCGCTGCGCGGCCCGGCCGGCTGGCCGGGCGGGGGCGGCGCATGCGCTCGGTGAGTCGACCAGATTACGCATCGGGCGACGCGGCGGAGGTAGGTTGTCGTCTGCGCGACGTAACGGGCGCCCTGGTTGGCGTGATTCACTTGCCACACGCGGGTTCGTTGCATACGATTTGGTCGTTAGCACTCGCAACGCGAGAGTGCTAACGTGACCTCACCGGCACGCAAACAGCATCAGGGAATGGAAGACCGCACTATGGCCACCGAGCTCAAGCCGCTCAACGACCGTCTCGTAATCAAGCCGCTCCAGCAGGAGCAGGTCCTGTCCTCCGGCATCGTCATCCCCGACTCGGCCAAGGAGAAGCCGCAGCAGGGCGAAGTCGTCGCCGTGGGTCCGGGCAAGCGCGACGACAACGGCGAACGCGTCCCGCTGGACATCGAGATGGGCGACCGGATCCTGTACAAGAAGTACACCGGCCAGGAGATCCAGATCGACAACGAGGACCTGATCGTGCTCGAGGAGCGCGAGGTCCTGGCCAAGCTGATCGTCTAGTTTCCCCAGCCGCGCTCCCGCTTGCGGGAGTGCGGTGTCAGCGCTCTCTCCGTCGGGAGAGATGGGGAAAATCATAAGGAGCAACCATGGCCGGCAAACAACTCGCGTTCGATATGGACGCGCGCAAGGCGCTGCGCGAGGGCGTCGACGCGCTCGCCAATACCGTCAAGGTCACGCTCGGCCCGCGCGGCCGCAATGTCGTCCTCGACAAGAAGTTCGGCGCGCCGCTGATCATCAACGACGGCGTCACGATCGCCCGCGAGATCGAGCTCGACGAGCCGTTCCGCAACATGGGCGCGCAGCTCGCCAAGGAAGTCTCGATCCGCACCAACGACGTCGCCGGCGACGGGACGACCACCGCCACGGTGCTCGCCCAGGCGATCGTGACCGAGGGTCTGCGCAATGTCGCCGCCGGGGCCGACCCGATGGCGCTCAAGCGCGGCCTCGATCAGGGTCTGCGCGCGGTCGTCGACGAGCTCCGCGAGATGGCCGAGCCGGTCGAGAAGAAGGAAGAGATCGCCGCCGTCGCGACCATCTCCGGCGACAACGAAGAGATCGGCGAGATCATCGCCGACGTGATGGAGAAGGTCGGCAAGGACGGCGTGATCACCGTCGAAGAGGGACAAGGGATCCGCATGGAGACCGAGTTCACCGACGGTATGCAGCTTGACCGCGGCTACGTCTCGCCCTACTTCGTCTCCAACAACGAGCGCATGGAAGCGGCGATTGACGATCCGTACATCCTGATCACCGACCGCAAGATTTCGGCTGTGCAGGACATCGTGCCGCTGATGGAGAAGCTGCTGCAGATCACGAAGAACTTCGTGATCATCGCCGACGATGTCGACGGTGAAGCGCTGGCCACGCTGGTGGTCAACAAGATGCGCGGCACGATCAACGTGCTGGCGGTCAAGGCGCCGGGCTTCGGCGAGCGCCGCAAGGCGCAGCTCGAGGACATCGCGGTGCTCACCGGCGGCACGCTGATCACGGAAGAGCTGGGGCGCACGCTCGAGCAGACCCAGGTCGCCGACCTGGGCCGCGCGCGCCGCGTGGTCTCGTCCAAGGACGACACGACCATCGTCGAGGGCTCCGGCTCGGACGAGGCGATCCAGGACCGGATCAAGGAGATCAAGGCGCAAATCGACGTCACCGCGTCGGACTTCGACCGCGAGAAGCTGCAGGAGCGGATGGCGAAGCTGGCTGGCGGCGTGGCGGTGATCAAGGTTGGCGCGCCGACCGAGGTCGAGCTGAAGGAGAAGAAGGCCAAGCTCGAGGACGCGCTCTCGGCGACCCGCGCGGCCGTCGAGGAGGGCATCGTCGTCGGCGGGGGCTGTGCCCTACTGCGCGCCGACCGCGCGCTGGCGCAGATGGACGAGGGCTCGATCGGCGACGCGCGCACGGCGCTTCGCCTGCTGCGCACCGCGCTCGAGTCGCCGCTGCGGCAGATCGCCTTCAACGCCGGCCAGGAAGGCTCGGTCGTGATCGGCCGCATCCGCAAGGTCGATGACGACCGCCACGGCTACGACGCCAAGCTCGACCGCTACGGCGACCTGCTCGAGTACGGCATCGTGGACCCGGTCAAGGTGACCCGCTCGGCGCTCGAGAACGCCGTCTCGATCGCCGGCATGGTGCTGACCACGGAGAGCCTGGTGGCGGAAATCCCCGAAGCGCCGACGATGCCCGCGGGCATGCCCGACATGGGTATGGACTACTAGGTTTCAGTCCGGTCGCGCTCGTAAGCGAACCAGACGCCCCCGACGCGCAGCGTCGGGGGCGTCTGCGTGTTTCCGCGGCTGCTCCTGAACGCGCTGGGTGAGCGTCCGGGGGATCAGCGCACCGCGCCCGCCGTTTTGAGCTGTTCGCCCTGGGCGCCGTTGAGACCGATCTCGGCCAGAATCTCGTCGGTGTGCTGACCGGGATAGGCGGGCGGGCCCTGGATTTCCGATCGGGTGCGGCTGAAGCGCGGGGCCGGAGCCGGCTGCACGACGCCGGCCACCTCCTCGAACGCGCCGCGCGCCTTGGCGTGCGGATGATTCGGTGCCTCCCACGGTTCGAGCACCGGACCGAAGCAGACGTCCGAGCCTTCGAATACCGTCTCCCACTCCGAGCGCGTCCTGGTGCGGAAGATCGCCGAGACGCGCTCCTTGAGCTCGGGCCAGCGGGTGTGATCCATCTGGCGCGGCAGCTGTTCATCTTCGAGACCGAGCAGGTGCAGTAGCTCGGCGTAGAACTGCGGCTCGATCGAGCCGATCGAGATGTACTTGCCGTCCAGGGTCTCGTAGGCGTCGTAGAAGTGCGCGCCGGTGTCGAGCACGTTGGCGGCGCGCCCGCGCCGCCAGCCGCCCGAGGCGAGGCCGGCGTGCACCGAGGTGATCAGCGACGAGGCGCCGTCGACCATGGCGGCGTCGACAACCTGCCCCTTGCCCGAGCGCTGCGCCTCGATCAGCGCGCCCAGCATCCCCACGGCGAGATACATGCCGCCGCCGCCGAAATCGCCGACCAGGTTGAGCGGCGGCACCGGCGCCTGACCCTTGCGCGCGATCGGCGCCAGCGCGCCGGCCAACGAGATGTAGTTGATGTCGTGCCCCGCCATCTGCGCGTAGGGGCCTTCCTGCCCCCAGCCGGTCATGCGTCCGTAGACCAGCTTCGGATTGCGCTCGAGGCATACGTCCGGGCCCAGCCCCAGACGCTCCATGACGCCCGGTCGAAAGCCCTCGAACAGCGCGTCGGCATTCTCGATCAGCGTGAGCGCCAGTTCGACGCCTTCGGGGTGCTTGAGATCCAGCGCGATCGAACGGCGGCCGCGGGCGAGCAGATCGCCGGGCGGGTTGGCGGGCGGCTCCGAGGGCGCGTTCGCGGCGCGGTCGATGCGCACGATGTCGGCGCCCATGTC
Source organism: Dehalococcoidia bacterium (assembly GCA_965205105.1). Lineage (GTDB taxonomy): Bacteria > Chloroflexota > Dehalococcoidia > Bin125 > Bin125 > Bin125. The sequence goes on along the minus strand of OZ242034.1, from coordinate 1,897,228 downwards.
GGACAGGATCATCCCGCAGAACGGCCCTGGCCCGATGCCCTGGAATTCGATGATGCGTATGCCGCTGAGGGGTCCCATATCGTACTCCTGATGCTCCTGATATCTGTCACGCACATGAGCGCACGTGTCGGTGACGAACCGGGCGTCTTCTGTAGCAGCAGGGTAGCGCGCCATGATCCAGAGCGACGGGATGCTGCGCATTGAGCCGGCCGGAGCCGAAGCGGCGCCGCAGGTGATCGCCCTGATCCATCGCGTGTTCGACGAGTATGGGTTCATCTGGGCGCCCGAGGAGGAGTTCTGGGATTTGCTCGCGGCGGCCGGTTCGTTCCCCTACCTCGAACCGCGCGGCGCGCTCTGGGTCATGCGCGACCATGCAGCGGGTGCGGATGGCCGCGTCGTTGGTTCCGTCGCCGTCGAACGGCTGGACGGCGCGGCGGTCGAGCTGCACCGCCTGTACCTCGACGCGCGCCTGCGCGGGCGGGGTCTGGGGCGGCGGCTCGTCGATACCGCCGTCGACTGGGCGCGGGCGCAGGGCGCGCGGCGGGTTGCGCTCTGGTCGGACACGCGTTTCGAGGACGCGCACCGGCTGTACGAGCGGCTGGGTTACGTCAAGTCCGGGACTCGCGCGCTGGACGACGTCAACGACACGGTGGAGTTCCGGTACGAGCGTTCGCTGTCCGACGATCGATCGGACGCGACATCGGCATCGCCGATACAGCCCCCGCCCAGACATTGACCCTGCCAAGTGTGCGCGGGTACGATCTCTTGGCAGCGGTCTGTTGACAGCGGCTTGTTCGCAGCGCGGGCAGGCTTCGAGGTTGCGAAGCACTGAGCGGTTGATGGCAGGTAGACGTGTCTGAACTCTTCGAGAACTACGGCGCCGTGCTGGTCGCGATCCCGGTCGGGATCATGTTGGTGTTGACGGCGCTGCTGGCCACCAAGCTGCTCGCGCCGCAGCGCCGCACGGCGCTCAAGGGTCAGGTGTACGAGTGCGGCATGCTGCCGATCGGCCGCAACTGGGCGCAGGTGCACGTGCGCTACTACACATACGCGCTGCTGTTCCTGGTCTTCGATGTCGAGGTAGTCTTCCTCTTTCCTTGGGCGGTCTCGTTCCTGGGACTGATGGGCGAGCCGGACTGGGGCAAGGTGATTCTCTGGCAGATGGTGCTGTTCATCGGCACGCTGCTGATCGCGCTGGCCTACGCTTGGCGCAAGGGCGTCTTCGACTGGCAGCGGAACTAGGCGGAGTCAGGCGGAACAGGAAGCGAGCGGGCGCAGGGCATGACGCAATCACCGCATATGGGCGATCCGACGCCCGTGATCATCTCCCCCGAGTCGCTGCGTCTGCAGGCCGTCGACGACGCGCCGCCCACGGTTCCCTACAAGGTCGTGCTGCCCGGCGTGATGCAGGCGCCGGCCGAGGCGCTGATCTCGGCCGCGCGCAAGTCCTCGCTCTGGCCGATGACCTTCGGGTTGGCCTGCTGCGCCATCGAGATGATCGCCACCTACATGGCCAATCACGATCTGGACCGCTTCGGGATCGTCCCCTGGCCGTCGCCGCGGCAGTCGGATGTGATGATCGTGGCGGGCACGGTGACCAAGAAGATGGCTCCGGCGGTGAAGCTGCTCTACGAGCAGATGCCGCATCCCAAGTGGGTAATCTCGATGGGCGCCTGTGCCACCAACGGCGGCCCCTACACCCAGTACGACCGCGTCGTGCAGGGGGTGGACAACATCGTGCCGGTCGATGTCTACGTGCCCGGCTGCCCGCCGCGGCCGGAGGCGCTGATCGACGGCCTGCTGGCGCTGCAGGAGAAGATCGTCGAAGAACGCGCGCGGGGTTACTGAATCCACCATGACATCACCCCGCACGCCCACTGCTCCCGACGCGCCGTCCGACAGCGAGCCGCCGCCCGGCTCGATCGCCGACCTGTACCGCGCGGCGATGCCGCTGGTCGAATTCGAGGCGGCGCTAACCAAGGGCGGCGACGTCGCGTTGACGATCCCCTCGGACGCGATCCACGAGGTACTGGAACGCGGTCGCGACGACGAGCGTTTGCAGATGAACCTGCTGCGCAATCAGACGGCCGTGGACTGGGAAGATCGCGGGCTCGAGATCGTCTATCACCTCTACTCGATCCCGCTGCGGCAGGCGGCGACGATCAAGTCCTGGCTGCCGTCCGAGGGCGCGTTCGTCGAGTCGGTCGCCGATCTGTATCCGATGGCCGACTGGGCTGAGCGCGAATGTCGGGAGATGTTCGGCATCGAGTTCATCGGCCATCCCGATCCGCGCAACCTGCTGCTCGATGAAGACATCGACATCCATCCGCTGCGCAAGAGCCATCCGCTAGCTCCGATCGAGATCGAGCAGGGCGTCGATGTCGAGTTCTTTACCAAGCAGCACCCGCCGCCCGAGCCGGCGGCGGAAGAAACGGTTGATGCCGATGCGTCCGCCGCGGCCGTGCCGGCGCGCAAGCGGGTCGAGGACATGACGGAAGAGGAGCGCGAGCAGCGCCGCGCCGAGCAGGCCGAGCGCGTCGCCCGGGCGCGCGAGTTGGCCGCCGTGCGCCGTGCCGAGCGTCTGGCCGGCGCGCCGCCCGCAGGCGGTCCGCGCCAGGATGGCGCCGCTCCGCCGCCTCGTCCCGCCAGCGCGCCTGCTGCCGATACGTCCGCCGACGCGTCCGGCGCCCCAGCGGCGCCGTCCAGCGCGCCGGCTCAGGACGACCGACCGCCGGCGCCGCCTCCGCCCGAGCTGCCCGCGATTCCCGACGCGGAAGAGGATCCGGGCGGCCGCGCGGCCGCCCAGGCTGAGCGCGTGCGCATCGGACGCGAACTCGCCGCCGCCAGGCGCGCGCAACTGCGCGGCGAATAGTGTGCGGCGAATAGCTGAACGCGCGGTCGAGCGAGCCAGCGCCGATTGACGAGGAGCAGGGAGTAGGCCGCATGGTTCAGCAAACCTTCGAAGGCGAAGTACTCACCGAACCGGTCGTCGTCGAGCGCGAGTTCGAGACCGTCGACATGAACATCAACATCGGGCCGCAGCACCCGGCCACGCATGGCGTGTTCCGCATGGTGCTCACCGTCGACGGCGAGATCGTCAAGGACGCGATCCCCTACATCGGCTACATGCACCGCGGCGGCGAAAAGCTGTCCGAGAATCTCGATTACCGCGGCGCGCTGGGCTATCAGGATCGCACCGATTACCTGGCCGCCTTCAACTCGGAGTGGGTCTACGTCAACGCCGTCGAACGGCTGGCCGGGATCGAGATCCCCGAGCGCGCCGAGTACGTGCGCCTGATCCTGGCCGAGTTCAACCGCATCCTCTCGCACTTCATGTTCATGGGCGCGTTCGGCACCGACGTGGGCTATTTCGGCACCGCCTTCACCTGGACCTTCAAGGAGCGCGAGCGCATCCAGGATCTGTTCGAGGCCGTTTGCGGCGACCGGATTATGTACAACTACTTCCGCGTCGGCGGGCTCGCCTGGGAACCGCACGAGACTTTCATCGAAGATTCGCACTGGGTGCTGGACCAGGTGGAAGTCGGCATCGCCGATGTCGACGAGTTGATGACCAACAACGAGGTGTTCGTCGCCCGCTGCCGGGATATCGGCGCGATGAGCGCCGACGAGGCGATCGCTTACGGCGTCACCGGTCCGATGCTGCGCGCCTCGGGCGTGCCGTTCGATCTGCGCGTCGATGAACCCTATTCGATCTACGACCGGTTTCACTGGGAAATCCCGGTCGGCGAGCGTGGCGATGTCTACGACCGCTATCTGGTGCGCCTCGAAGAGATGCGGCAATCGGTGACGATTCTGCGTCAGGCGCTGGAGCAGATGCCGACTTCGGGGCCGATCATGCCCGAGCGGATGCCGGCGCGGCTGCGCCCCGAGCCGGGCGAAATCTACATGCGGCAGGAAAATCCGCGCGGCGAGTACGGCATCTATATGGTCTCCGACGGCACCGACAAGCCGTGGCGGGTGAAGATGCGCTCGCCATGCTTCCACAACCTCTCCTCGCTGAAGCCGCAGGTGATCGGGACCTACCTCGCCGACGCCGTGGTCGCTCTGGGCTCGATTGACATCGTGCTCTGCGAGGTTGACCGCTGATGGGCGTAAGCCGGATCGCGTGTAACCTGCGTGGGCAGCGGTTTCAGTCTGCGGGGATGCGCTAAATGTTGGTCCTGAGCGAGTTCGCCGGCGTCAGCATGCCCGACTGGGTCGACGCGCTGTTGCGCGTCATGTTCATCGTGGCGCTGATGACGATCAACGCCTTTGCGCTGATCTACCTCGAGCGCAAGATCCTCGCCCGTCTGCAGGCGCGCGTCGGTCCGACGCGCACGGGTCCGATCGGCACGCTGCAATCGATCGCCGACGCGCTCAAGCTGGTGACCAAGGAAGACGTCCGACCGATCACGGCCGACCGCTGGGCGTTCGAGTTGGCGCCGTACCTAGCATTCGTGCCCGTCTTCCTCGTCTTCGTGCCGATGCCGTTCACCGAGACCTGGTTCATCCGCGACCTCAACCTGGGGCTGCTCTACGTGTTCGGCGTGCTTGGGCTGAACATCGTCGGCGTGGTGATGGCGGCCTGGGGTTCGGATAACAAGTACGCCCTGCTGGGCGGCGTCCGCGCCGCGGCGCAGGCGATCTCCTACGAGATTCCGATGCTGCTGATCATCGTCGCCGTGGTGATGGTCGCCGCCGGACGGATCGCCGTCGACGGCGACGCCTCGCTGGCTGGCTCGATCAACGCGATCGTCGGCGACCAGACGACCACGCCGTACATTCTGCTGCAGCCGCTGGGCTTCGTGATCTTCCTGATTGGCGCTCTGGCTGAGCTGCACCGTCCGCCGTTCGACATGCCGATCGCCGAGTCGGAGGTCGTGGGCGGCTACTTCGTCGAGTACTCGGGTATGCGTTGGGGGATGTTCTTCCTGGCCGAGTACACGGCGCTTTTCCTGATGGTGATGCTGGCCTCATCGCTCTTTTTGGGCGGCTGGAACTGGCCTTTCGGCGCTGATGTGGGGTTGGGGCTGCAGATCGTGCTGACGCTGGTCAAGACCTCAGTGATGATCGTGCTCGTGATCGGCTCGCGGGCGCTGTTCCCGCGCCTGCGCATCGACCAGCTGATGTCGTTCTCCTGGAAGGTGCTGCTGCCGTTCGCGATCGTGCAGGTGATCGCGAACGGGATCATCCTTGCCTACGGCGGCGCGGACTGGGTGGTGGGGCTGGTCTCCTTCGCGCTGCTGGCGGCGATGTCGGGGTTGGTCTACATCGTGATGCGGCGCAAGCAGGGCGAGGGCGCCCGCACCGTGCAAACCACGCCGGCGCTGCCGCGCGTGATCACCGCGCCCGAGGTCACGCCGGTCGAAGCCGGCGGCGACTAAGGGCGAACCGAAAAGCCGCAAGGAACAGGAAGAGGAGCGACAGCGTGGAGGACGGCGTTACCGCGACACAGGTGGTGTTCTGGATCCTGGCCGTGGTCATGCTGATCTCCGCGATCGGCGTGGTCACCGCCGGGAACATCGTCTACGCGGCGCTGTTCTTCATCGCCTCGCTGGCCGGGGTCGCCGGGATTTACCTGATCCTCACGGTCGAGTTCCTCGCCTTGGTGCAGCTGCTGATCTACGGCTCCGCCGTGGTCATTCTGATCCTCTTCGCGCTGATGCTGACCCGAGCCCGCGAGCGCCCGCAGGCGCTCTTCGGCCGCTCGCGACCGCTCGGCATCGCCGCTGCGCTGGGGCTGCTGGCCGCTCTGATCGGCGGCATCGTCGCCACCACCTGGACGACGCCCGAGTCGACATCCGCCATGCAGCCGGTCGGTCTGCAGGCGATCGGCGACGCGATTTTCACGCTCTGGATCGTGCCCTTCATCATCGTCGGCGTGTTGCTCTCGATCGCCCTCGACGGCGCGATCATGCTCGCCTCACCGGACGAGGATGACCGCTGATGCCGGCGCTCGAGCACATTCTCGTCGTCAACGCGATCCTGTTCGCCATCGGCGTGATGGGCGTGCTGACGCGGCGCAACGCGGTGCTGATTCTGCTCTCGGTCGAGCTGATGCTGAACGCCGTCTCGCTCAACATGGTGGCGTTCGCGGTCTACGGGCACGTCGATTTCGGCAACATCACCGGCATCGTCTTCGCCTTCTTCATCATCGTGGTCGCCGCCGCCGAGGTGGCGCTCGCGCTGGGCATCGTCGTGCGGACGTTCCGCAACCGCGCCACGGCCAACGTCGACGAAGTGAACCTGCTCAAGTGGTAGCCGGGAGCGTGCGCTGATGATCTGGGCCGACCACGCGTGGATTCTGCCGGCGATCCCGGCCATTTCCTTTGTCGTGCTGTTCCTGTTCGGGCGCAAGCTGCCGCGCGGCGGCGATTTCATCTCGGTCGGCGCGGCGTTGGCGGTGTTCGTGCTGTTCTTCTTCGTGCTCGAGTCCCACCTCGACTGGCTGGGCGCCGGCCTCGGCGGGATTCGCAACATCGGCACCGACTGGATCAACTTCGACAGCTTCGTCGTGCGGCTCGGTTTCACGGTCGATTCGATCGCGATCGTGATGGTCTTCGTCGTCTCGACGGTGGCGCTGATGGTCAATCTCTACTCGACCAACTACCTGCGGCATCACGGTCGTCCTGAACCGCGCTACTGGTGGTATTTCGCCGTGCTCTCGCTGTTTGTCGCGGCGATGCTGACCCTGGTGCTGGCCGACAACCTGCTGCTGATGTTCGTCGCCTGGGAGGGCGTGGGGCTCTGCTCCTTCCTGCTGATCGGCTTTTACTACGAGCGGCGCTCGGCGGTCGAGGCGGCGAAGAAGGCCTTCGTGACCACGCGGCTGGGCGATGTGGGGCTGTTCATCGGCATCATCCTGTTCTGGCGCGCGACGGGGTCGTTTCAGATTTCCGACATCATCGCCGCCGCCGAGGCGGGCCGCGTCAACGACCTGCCGCAGGTCATGGGCGATGGCTATCTGACGCTCTCGACGCTGATGCTGTTCCTGGGCGCGGCCGGCAAATCAGCCCAGGTGCCGTTCCACGTCTGGCTGCCCGACGCGATGGAGGGCCCGACGCCGGTCTCGGCGCTGATCCACGCCGCGACGATGGTCGTCGCCGGCGTCTATCTGGTCGCGCGGCTGCTGCCGGTCTTCGAAGTGGCACCGGGCGCGTCCAACGTAGTGCTTGGGGTCGGGCTGACCACCGCGCTGCTGGCCGGGATTATGGCGCTGGCCCAGAACGACATCAAGCGGGTGCTCGCGTATTCCACTGTGTCGCAGTTGGGGTTCATGTTCGTCGCCCTGGGGGTCGGCGCGGTCGGCATCGCCATGTTCCATCTGCTCACGCACGCCTTCTTCAAGGCCTGTCTGTTCCTCGGCTCCGGCTCGGTGATCCACATGACCGAGGAGCAGGACGCGCGCAAGCTGGGCGGACTGTGGTGGCGGATGCCGGTCACGGCCTCGACCTTCATCATCTCGTCAGTCGCGCTGGCCGGCATCCCGCCGTTGTCCGGGTTCTTCTCCAAGGACGAGATCTTCGTCGCCGCGCTGGACGGCGCCAACGTTGCGGTGGCGATTCTGCTGGGCGTCGCCGCGTTCCTGTCGGCGTTGTACATGGCGCGGCTGGTGATCATCACCTTCTTCGGTCCGCCCAAGGACATCGCAGTGATCCGCCGCGCCCGCGAGGCGGCGCCGACGATTCTGATCCCGCTCGTCTTCCTGACCGTGCTGACCTTCCTGGTGGGCTTCGTCGCCTTCGATCAGGTCGGCGACGCGCTCGGCTTCCCCGGCGGGATCAACAACTACATCTACTTCCCCGAGCCGCACGATTTCCACTTCTACAACTCAATCGCGGCGGTGACCGGCACCGTCTCGCTGCTTGGCTTCCTGACCGCCTGGTGGTTTTTCTGGGGCAAGAACTCGTCCCGAGCCAAGGCGCTGCGCGAGTTTCAGCCGCGCCTGGCCGCCGTAGTGGAGAACAAGTTCTACTTCGACGAGGCGTACCAGTGGGGGATCGACCGCGCCGTGCTGCCATTGGCGCGGATCGTGTCCTGGTTTGACCGCATGATCGTCAACGACACCGGGATCAACGCGCCCGCCGACGCGACCCGCTACGCCGCCTACTGGCTGCGTTACCACGTGACCGGGCGGATTCCCGACTACGCGCTGCTGATGGTGATCGGCGTTGCGGTGGCCGGCGGTCTGGCCTTCCTGCTGCGCGGGTAGCGGGTCGGCGTTGAGCAGCGGGCGAGTAACGGAAACGTAGAGAGAGGCACACAGCGTGGACGCAGGCGAAGCTCTCCTCCTGCTCTTGCTGATTCCCGGAGCGGCGATGCTGCTCACGATCTTCGTGCCCTCGCGGCACGCCAACGTCGTGCGCGGGATCGCGTTGATCGCCACGACCGCCACGCTGATCGATTCGATCTGGGTGTTCGCCGTCTACGACTTCGCCGAGGGCGGTTACCAGTTCGACCTCCAGTACCCGTGGATCGAGAACATCGCCTTCCTGGGCGAGAACGGCATTTCGCTGCATCTCGCGGTCGACGGCATCGCCGCGCCGATGGTGCTGCTCAACGGTCTGGTCGGGTTCGCCGGCGTGCTGGTCTCCTGGAAGATCACGCACCGGGTGAAGGACTTTTTCATTCTCTTCCTGGCGCTGTTCACGGGCGTCTACGGCGTCTACATCGGTCAGGATCTGTTCTTCTGGTTCTTCTCCTACGAACTGGCCGTGCTGCCGATGTACCTGTTGATCGTGATCTGGGGATCGACCAACAAGGAATACGGCGCGATGAAGCTGACCATGGTGCTGGTCGGCGGGTCGGTGCTGATCTTCATCGGCATCTTTGCGGTCTTCGCCGAGGCGGGGGCGGGCACCTTCGACATGGCGGTGCTGCGCGAGATCGAGTTTGGCCGCGGCTTCGCCAACACGTTCTTCCCCTTCTTCATGATCGGCTGCGGCATTCTGGCCGGCCTGTTCCCGTTCCATACCTGGTCGCCCGACGGCCACGTGGCCGCGCCGACCGCGGTCTCGATGCTGCACGCCGGCGTGCTGATGAAGCTGGGCGCGTTCGGCGTGATCCGGCTGGGCATGGAGATCCTGCCAGCGGGCACGGATTTCTGGATGCCCGTCCTGCTCGTGCTGGGCGGCATCGCAGCCGTCTACGGCGCGATTTCCGCCATCCACCAGACCGACCTCAAGTTCGTGATCGGCTACTCCTCGGTCTCGCACATGGGCTTCGTGCTGATGGGATTGGGGACGATGAACAACATCGGCGTCAACGGCGCGGTGTTGCAGATGTTCTCGCATGGCGTGATGACGGCGCTGTTCTTCGCCATGGTCGGCGGGCTCTACGACCAGGCGCACACGCGGGATATCCGCGTCTTCGGCGGACTGGTGCGCAAGATGCCGCTGTTCGTGATCTTCTTCGGCATCGCCGGGTTGACCTCGCTCGGCTTACCTGGCCTGTCGGGATTTGTGGCCGAGTTCCATATCTTCGTCGGCGCGATCGATACCTTCCCGCTGTTCGCCGCGCTGGGCATCCTCTCGGCTGCGTTGACCGCGATCTACGTGCTGCGGCTGATGGGTCGAGCAGCGCTGGGGCCCTTCAATCCTCGTTGGGAGAGCCTCAGGGACATCTCGCGCTGGGAGATTGCCGCGGCCATCGTGCTGATCGCGCCGATTATCGCGATGGGCGTCTGGCCGGACCCGTTCGTCGACCGCATCGCCCAATCGGTGGCCGACCTGCCGCAGGTTGATCAGATCGGCGGTCTGTTCACCCTCAGCTCGCTGACCGGACGGTGACCCTGATGGACCTCGAATATCAGCTGATCATCCCCGAATTCGTCATGGCCGGCCTGGCCGTGGTCGTCACCGCGGCTGCGTTGATCTTCCGTCAGGTCGACCAAAAGTGGTTCGGTTACGCGACCGCCGCGGCGCTGGCGATCATCGCCGTCGCGACCGCCGCCGCGTATTGGAACACCAACGATGACTTCGGCGCCGTGCTCGCGGTTGACCACTTTACGGTGCTGTTCCGCGTGTTCTTCCTCGGCATCGCCTTCTTCACGGTCATGGCCGCGGTGCAGTTCGCCGGCGAGCGGCTCAAGAATCACGCCGAGTTCTACGGCCTGATCGTGTTCGCGACGCTGGGCATGATGCTGCTGGCCGCCTCGCGCGAGCTGCTGACCGCCTGGGTCGCGCTCGAGCTGCTCTCGTTCAGCTTCTACATCCTGGTCGGCTTCAACAAGCTCAACCCGTTCTCCAACGAGGGCTCGCTCAAGTACATGCTGCTGGGGGCGTTCTCGTCGGCGCTGATGCTTTACGGGATATCACTGATCTACGGCGTGACCGGCACGACGACCTATTCGGCGATCGGGCCGGATGTGGCGGAGGGCACCCGCAACATCGCTGATCAGCTCGCCTCGTTCGCGGGGCTCGGCGGCGGGGTCGACCCAGACGGCGCCCGGCCGGGGTTGTTGATCGGGCTGGTGCTGATCACGGCCGGGCTGGGCTTCAAGGTCTCGGCGGTGCCCTTTCACCAGTGGACGCCCGACGCCTATCAGGGCGCGCCGCTGCCGATCACGGCATTTCTGAGCGCCGGCGGCAAGGCGGCCGCGTTCGCGTTCTTCCTGCGTCTGTTCTCCGAGGCGTTCCTGCTCGCCGCCGCCGAGTGGGTCTGGTTCGTGGGCATCCTGGCCGCGGTGACGATGATCGTCGGCAACCTGATGGCGCTGCAGCAAACCAACCTCAAGCGCCTGATGGCGTATTCCTCGATCTCGCAGGTTGGCTACCTGCTGGTCGGGATCGTGGCGCTCGACGCCGCCAGCATGGCGCAGTCGCAGGAGGCCGCCTCAGCGCTGGTGCTGCACCTGATCGGCTATGTGACCACCAACATCGCCGTCTTCGCCGCGATCATCGCGTTCTACAACCGCACCGGGCGCGACGACATCGTCGATCTGCGCGGACTGGCCGAGCGTCAGCCGTTCCTCGCCTTCACGATTGCGGCGGCGCTGTTCTCGTTGGCGGGAATGCCGCTGTTCGCAGGATTCGCGACCAAGTTCATCATCTTCCAGAGCGCCTTCAACAACGGCTTTCTCTGGCTCGGGGCGATCGGCGTGACGGCGTCGTTCGTCTCGCTCTACTACTACCTGATGGTGATCAAGCAGATGTACCTCTACGAGCCGGAGGGCGCCGACCGGGCGCGCTTCCATATCTCGCGGCCGCTGGCCGGCGCGTTGGTCGTGCTGGTCGCCGGGGTGCTGTTCATCGGGTTGTACCCGACGCCGCTGTTCGATGTGATCCACAGCTCGACCGAGGGATTGTTCGAGCAGGCGGCCGCGCTCTCGGCCGCCGTTGCGAGCGGCTAGAGCGCCTAGAGCACCGACAGGTAGCGCCGCAGCTCGTAATCGGTCACCTGCGCGCGGTATTCGTTCCACTCGAGGCGTTTGTTCTCGAGCACGGTCGACCAGACGTACTCGCCCAGCGCGCGCTTCATCCACTCCGAAGCAGCGAAGGCGTCGATGGCGCGCCCCTGCGTCGTGGGCATGTTGACGATGTTGCGGGCGGCGCGCTGCTCGGCCGTCAGCAGGAAGACGTCGTCCTCGGCGGCGGGCGGCGGCGTGAGACCCTCATCGATCCCCTGCAGCCCGGCCGCGAGAAAGGCGGAGAACGCCAGGTAGGGATTGGTGGCGGAATCGGCGCCGCGGTATTCGAGGCGGCTCGATTCGACGTCGTGCGGCTCGAACTCGGGGATGCGCACCAGATCCGACTGATTCGCGTGCGACCAGGTCAGATAGACCGGCGCTTCGGTACCGGGCGCGAGGCGCTTGTAGCTGTTGGACCACTGGTTGGTGATCAGCGTGAACTGCGGCGTGTAGGCGAGCAGGCCGGCGAGGAATGATTGAGCGATCGGCGACAGGCCGCCGCCTTCCTCGTGGAACAGGTTCTGTTCGTGATCCCAGAGCGAGAGATAGACGTGCATGCCGGAGCCGTTGACCCCGTTGAGCGGCTTGGGCATGAAGGTGGCGTGCACACCCTGCTTGATGGCGACCTCTTTGACGACCAGCCGCGTCGTCATGACCTGATCGGCCATGGTCAGCGCGTCGGTGTAGCGCAGGTCGATCTCGTGCTGCGAGGGGGCCGCTTCGTGGTGCGAGGATTCGACGCCGATGCCCATCTCCTCGAGCGTGAGCACCGTCTCGCGGCGCAGGTCGGTGGCGGTGTCGAGGGGGGAGAGATCGAAGTAGCCGCCCGAGTCAAGCGGCGTGGGATCATCCGACGAGCGGAAGTAGAAATATTCGATTTGCGGGGCCACGTAGAAGGTGTAGCCGCGCTCGTGCGCGGTTTGCAGCTGGCGCCGCAGCACCCGCCGCGGGTCGCCCTCGAACGGTTCGCCCGAGCGCCGGTAGATGTCGCAGATCAGGCGCGCCACTCGGTGTTGTTGGGGCCGCCAGGGGAGGACGACGAAGGTATCGGGGTCGGGGATGGCGACCATATCCGATTCGTCGCGGCGGGCGAAGCCCTCGATCGAGGCGCCGTCGAACTCGACGCCGTTTTCCAGCGCGGCGGGCAGCTCATCGATCGTGATGGCGACCGATTTGAGCTGCCCCAGCAGATCGGTGAACCAGAGGCGCACGAAGCGCACATCGTGCTCGCGGCAAGCGTTGAGCACATGCAGGTGCTCGCTGGACAGCGCGTTGAGGTCGGCGTCGAGGATGGTCATGGCAGGCGCCGCCGCACAGGCCGGGACAGATTGGGCGGGCGCGGATCGACGGCTCCGCTCGTCTGGCGCAACGCCGGGCCGCGCATCAGTCTGCCCGCGATCTTGGTTAAAACCGGCCGTCGTTCGCGCGGCTAGATGTGGTAGTAGTGGAAGAACTCCGCCGCGACCGGGTGCATGAAGACATCGCGAGCCTCGGTCAGCTTGAACTCCTGGTAGTGGTCGATCAGGTCCTGCGTGAAGACGCCGCCTTCCATCAGGAACCCGTGATCTTCGGCCAGCGCGACCAGCGAGCCTTCCAGAGAGTGCGGGACCGAGGGGATGTTGGCGGCTTCCTCGGGCGACAGCTCGTAGATGTCCGTGTCGACCGGGTCGGCGGGTTCGATCCGGTTCCTGATCCCGTCCAGGCCGGCCATCAGCATCGCCGAGAAGGCGAGGTAGGTGTTGGCCGACGGGTCGGGCGGGCGGAACTCGATCCGCTTGCTCTTCGGCGAAGTCTCGTAGGTGGGGATGCGGATGGCCGCCGAGCGGTTGCGTTGGGAATAGGCGAGGTAGATCGGCGCCTCGAAGCCGGGCACCAGACGCTTGTACGAGTTCGTCGTCGGCGCGCAGAAGGCGAGCAGCGCGGAGCCGTGCTTGAGCAGGCCGCCGATGTAGTGGCGCGCGGTATCGGAGAGGTCGGCGTATTGACCGGCCTCGTAGAACAGCGGCTCGCCGCCCTTCCAGAGCGACTGGTGGCAGTGCATGCCCGTGCCGTTGTCGCCGTAGAGCGGCTTGGGCATGAAGGTGGCCGACTTGCCGTGCGACTGGGCGACGTTGCGGACGATGTGCTTGTACCACTGGGTCTCGTCGGCCTTGTCGCGGAGCGTGTTGAAGCGGGTCGCGATCTCGGACTGGCCGCCGGTGGCGACCTCGTGGTGGTGGACTTCCATCTCGATCCCGACCGCGTTCATGGCGTCGGCCATTTCCCAGCGGATGTCGCTGAGCGTGTCAAAGGGCGCGGTCGGCGAGTAGCCCTGCTTGGGCGGAATCTTGTAGCCGAGGTTGTTGTCGTCCTCATCGCGCCCGCTGTTCCAGTCGGCCTCGTCCGACTCGACCACGTAGAAGGCCTGGTTGATCGACATCTGGAACTGGACGTGGTCGAAGAGGAAGAACTCGAGCTCGGGGCCGAAGAAAGCCTGGTCGGCGATGCCGGAATCCTTCAGGTACTGCTCGGCCTTGGTCGCGACGTAGCGCGGGTCGCGGCTGTAGCGGTCGCCGGTCATGGGGTCGTGGACGTTGCAGATGAACTTGAGCGTCGGGACCTGCTCGGTCGGGTCGATGCGGGCGGTGTCGAGGTCGGGGCGCAGCAGCATGTCCGACTCGTCGATGCTCTGGAAGCCGCGCAGCGAGGAACCGTCGAAGCCCTGCCCGCGCTCGACCAGATCTTCGTCCACCCGGGAGGCGGGGATGCTGAAGTGCTGCCAGCGGCCGATCAGGTCGGTGACCAACAGATCGACGCGATGGATGCCCTGCTCCTGGATCAGGTGCTGGATATCGGCGAGTGTTGCCATGGCGAAACCTCTCTCGTATCGGTATGCGGCGTGAATGATGCTTGAGGATCAGGCTATGCCAGACGCGCGCTGCGCGGGCGGCGGTTCGGTTACGCCTGAGTTACGCCTCGACGCCGCCCAATCGGGAGAACGCTGTGTATCGCGCTTGTCGCAGCCGCGCCGCGCTGATGCGGGGGCTTAGCGCAGGGGCAGGGCGAAGCGGTAGCCCACGTTGCGGACGGTTTCGACGTAGCGTTTACCGCCGGCCTGCAGTTTGGAACGCAATCGTCGGATGTGCACATCGACCGTGCGGGAGCCGCCGTAGTAGTCGTATCCCCAGACCCGATTGAGCAGCGTGTCGCGGGTGAAGACCTGTTGATTGTGGGTCATCAGAAAACGAAGGAGTTCGAACTCCTTGAAGGTGAGCGACACCGAGCGTCCGTTTTCGAAGACCTGATAGTTGGCCGTATCGACGAGCAGATCGCCGGCTTCCAGCGTGTTTCGGGAGAGAACGCGGCCGTGACGCCAGAGGACGAGCTGGACGCGCGCCACGAGCTCGGCCGCGTGGACGGGGGCGAGGACGAAGTCGTCCAGTTCGTGGTTCGGTCTCAGCTGATCCGCGTCGATCGGTCGTAGGGCGGCGATGCGCGTGGCATTGGGCCAGGCGCGGACTTCGGCCGGTCTGTCGATCGGCGGCGCGGCGCGCCAGTCGAGCAGCAGCACATCGGGCGCGGCGGCCGGGTCGGGTTCGGCGCCTTCACGCGGCGCATAGCGGACGACCTGGAGCCCGGCCCGCTCCAACGAGGGCTTGAGCGGCGCGACGAACTCGTCATCGAGCGTCGATACGGTTAGGCGGAACATGCGCGCACGATATGACACCCGTGAGCGACGGACGCGAGAACCTGCGATACGCTATGCATCGAGCGCCCGCCGGCGTAGCTCAGAGGTAGAGCAACGGTTTCGTAAACCGTAGGCCGAGGGTTCGAATCCCCCCGCCGGCTCCAGTTCACTCATCAAGTCGCCCATCAGCCCATCAAATCAGATCAGTTGGCCGCCTGTTCCGGCAACGGCTCTGCCGTCCGCTCGTGATCCTCGCCTCCGCTCGGCGGCTGCAGGTGCGAGATCGGGACGGCGGGCATCGTCGTGATCTCGCCCCGGATTCGGGCGGCGAAGGCGAGCGACCAGCGAGCCGCGGCATCGTTGTCGGGCGCGTCGATGATCGCGGTGAAATCGTAGGGTCCCAGCACCGCGTAGATGCCCAGCGCGCTGACGCCGGGGACCGAGACGTCGCGCTCCGCCTCGAGCGGGGCGCGGGGATTCTCGACCGTCGCGTCGATGCCCTCCGCGCTCAGCCGCACCAACACGATGTATTGCATGCCGCCAGCCCGTTCCCTTCTCGTCCATTCTCGCCGCGCGGTTCCAGTATCGCGCCTGAGCGCTGCGGTTGTGAGACTGCGGTGTGGGATACAATCCGATAACGATCCCCGCACATCGCATAGGGGTCGCGCAGGGGTTGAGACGCTGTTGCGGCGTGTCAGTTGCGCTGTGAACAGGGACGGGAGCCGAGATGAAGCGAACGATGCCGACTGAACGTCTGCGCCGCGAATTCTGGTTGTTGGCGCTGTTTCTCTTCGCGGCGTTGACGCTGAGCGCGTGCGATCTGATCGGCACGGACGAAGACGAACAGGCGCAGCAGCAACAGCAGTCGGAACAGGCGCAGCCGCAGGAGGCGCAACAGGTTGAAGCGCAGCAGGAGACACTCGCGCCGCCGCCGGCAGCGACGGCTGCCGCGCAACCGTCCGCGCCGCGGCCGCCGGTCGCGCGGGGCGGCGGCGGCGGGGAACGCGCCTACAGCATTGTCTATCCGAGCCTGGCTCGGGTGAGCGTCGGCGACGCGGTGGCGACCGGTCTGGTCACGAGCGAAGGCCTGGTGCTGGTCGACGGTGCGCTGCTGGGCGATGTGATGGCGGCGGATGTGCTGCTCTCCAACGGCGACGTGTTCACAGGGCTGCCCGTGCAGGTCTGGGAGAAGTGGACCGGCCTGGTCTATCTGGGCCCGTTGGACGCCGCGATGGTGCGGCTGCTGCCGGGCGCGCGGCTGGGCGACGGCGAGGGCGTGCGGCCGGGTTCGACGGTCTTCGCCGTGGGCTACGGCTCGCTGGGATCCGTGGACGCGCCGCTGTCGATCCATTCGGGCGTCCTGAGCGGCGTCGTCGAGTCGGCGCCTGGCGGAATCACCATCCTGCGGACGGACATCGATCTGCCTCTGCAAACGGGCGGCATGCTGCTCGTCGACGCCGCCGGCACTGTGATCGGCGTGGCGCCGGCGTCCACAGCGGGCGGAGGCTGGTACATTTCGACCGGCGATCTGGCCCGCAACCTCAACGCGATCAGCGCCGGGCCGACGGATGGCGAGTGGTCGCCGATTCCCGTGCTGACCGCGACCGAGCACACGCTCGACTTGGGCGCGGGCCAGCCGTCGGTGTCGTTGTTCCTCGCCGATGATGGGATCAGCGTTCGCCCGTTGCTCACGGTGCGCACCGAGACGCCGTCTTCGCTGAGCCTGTTCGACGCGGCCGGCGAGCTGCTCCAGGAGGCGAACCTGGTCAGCGGCGCCACCATCGTCTCGCTGTCCGCTGAGACGTACGGCCCGTACGAGATCGTGATCGCGCCCGCTGCCGATGCTGAGCCAACGGACGAGCCGCCAAGCTACGAGATCAGTGCCAACGTGCCCCTGACCGCCGTGACCGAGGTGGAGGAGATGGCCACCGTGCAGGTGGACGCGCCGCTTATGGGATCGATCGATATCGTCGGCGATGTCGATACCTTCAACTTCCCGGCGCGCGCGGGCGCGATCTACGAGATTCTCGCGCAGAGCTTTCTGATCGATCCGTATCTGGCCGTCTCGGGAGCGGGGATCCTGGCTGACGATGACGACAGCGGCGGCGGTCTGTTCAATCTCGACGCCGCGCTGACCGTCGAGCCGACCGAAGACGGCCTGCTCCGTCTCGCCGTGAGCGATTATTCCGGCCAGGGCAGCGGGGCGTATCTGCTCACGGTGAGGCAGATCGGCGGCCCGCCGGAACCAGAGCCGGCCGCAGAGGATGAGGAAGACGCCGTGATCTCGATGCCGGCCGCGATGCTGCCGGCGCCCGCGCCGCCGCCGGCGATTTCGATGCGCGGCATCGGCGGCGAAGAAGGCCTGCGCGCGACCCTGCTTGGCATCAACTCCGAATCGGTCGGCAACGGCCTGCTCGTAGATGATCGGGACGGCGCATTCGAGGTGATCGTTTCGGTGCTGGGGCGCGACGGCGCGTTGGGCAATCTGACAGTGACCAATATCGCGGGCGGCGTCGCGCTCGAGGGTCGGGTGCTGGTGTCGTGCGCGGGCGGCGGGCAGTGTCTGGCCCAGGCCGTCTTTGTCAGCAGCGAAGCGTCGGACGGACCGTGGGTCGTAGAGCTGCGCTCCGATGAGCCGGGCATCGATGAGTGGCAGATCGAGGTCGAGCGCGGCGACTAACCGTCGTACCGCTTAGTACATCGCCGACTTTTGCGATCGGGCCAGCACCATGTGCAGGGCGACGGCGATCCGCCGCCTGATGCGGGCGCGAACCGGGATCGGCGGGTCGATCGTGAGCCCGGGCAAGACACGGTCGAGCCAGCGCGGCATGTACCAGTTGGCGGGGCCGGCGATCTGCATGAAGGCGGGCACGAGCACGAGCCGGACGAGGGTGGCGTCGATGAAGATCGCGAACGCCATGCCGATCCCGAACTCCTTGACCGCGCGCTCGTCGCCGAAGACGGCGAAGCTGCCGAACACCGCAATGAGAATGGCGGCCGCCGCCGTGATCACGCGGGCGGACGCCCCGATCCCGAACGCCACCGACTCGCCCGAGTCGCCGGTTTCGAGCCAGCGCTCGCGGATGCGCGAGAGCAGGAAGACCTCGTAGTCCATCGAGAGGCCGAACAGGATCGCGAACATGAACATGGGGATGAACGATTCGATCGGGCCGGTGCGGTCGAGTCCGACCAGTTCGAGCCCCCAGCCCCACTGGAAGATCGCGACCATCAGACCGAGCGCCGAGCCGATTGCAAGCATGTTGAGCAGGGCGGCCTTGAGCGGGACGAGGATGGAGCGGAAGGCCATCATCAACAGCAGAATGGCGATGCCGATCACGATCACGAAGAAGTAGGGCAGCCGCGCGATCATCCTGGCGGTGACATCCTCGAACGCGGCGGTCGTGCCGGCGATGTAGATCGTGGTGTTGGGGGCAACGCGGTCGCGCACGGACGGGATTGCGGCGTCGCGCAGCCGATTGACAAGCTGGCGCGACTCTGCCTCTTGCGGCGCAGTTGTGGGGTACAGATAGATCAGCGCGGTTTCGCCGCTGCGGGAGCGGTTGGGGGGCAGCACGGCGGCAACGCCGTCGGTCGCCGCGAGTGTCTGACCCACCGCTTCCAGCTCGTCCGAGCGGAGCGCCTGGCCGGGGTTGTCGAGCACCGCGAACAGCGCTCCGTTGACGCCGGGGCCGAAGGCGTTCGCGATCAGATCGTAGGCGCGCCGCGACGTATAGGTGTCGGGGCGATTGCCGTCGTCCGAGACGCCCATTTCCATGCTCAGTACGGGCGCGGCGAGCAGCAGCAGGACGGCCGAGCCGAGCGCGAGGTACAGCCAGGAGCGGCGCTCGATGCGGCGCGAGAATCGATACCAGCGTCCGTGCTCGCTGCCGGCGGTGTAGCGCAGGGCGGGAATCGAAAATCGGTCTATCCGCCTGCCGATCAGCGCCAGCATGGCGGGCAGCAGCGAGATCGCGACGAGCATTTCGAGCAGCACCACGAGCGCGGCGGCGAGGCCCAGATTGGCGATCAGCGGGATGCCGATGGCGAACAGCCCCAGCAATGCGACCACGACGATGGAGCCGGCGAAGGCGACCGCGCGGCCGGCCGTGGTCACGGCAGCGCGCGCGGCGGCATGCGGCTCGACCCCTGTGGCCAGCTGTTCGCGGAAGCGGGCGATCACGAAGAGCGCATAGTCGATCCCGACGCCAATGCCCAGCATGGCGCCGAACTGCGGCGCGACGGTCGAGATGTCGAGCGACGCAGCGGCGACGAATACGCCCGCGGTGCCCAGCGCCAGCCCGACCAGAGCCGAGACGATCGGCATGCCGGCGGCGAAGATGGAGCCAAAGCCGATGATCAGGATGATCAGCGCCGCGCCCAGCCCGACCAGTTCGGCTGTGCCCGGCGGTTCGGTTTCATACTCGCGGACCGGCTCGCCGGTGAAGTCGATCTGCAGGGTTGGGGAACGGAGCGTCTCGCCGAACTTCAGGACGGCGGCGATGTTGGCATGATCCAGGTCGTTGGCAAGCTTGTCGTAGCCGACCCGAACCAGGGCGGTGCGTCCATCCTGCGAGATGCTGCCGGGGCGCTCATCGGGCAGGGTGATCAGGGCGACTTCGTCGACACCGCCGGCGTGTTGGGCGAAGGCGGAGATCGCCGCCTGCGCTTCGCCGCCGCGGACGCTGCCCGACTCAGTGTGGAAGACGGCGACCAGCTCCGACCCGGAGCGCGCGGGGAACCGCTCGGCGAGGAGATCGAAGGCGGCCTGGGACTCGGTGCCGGGGACGGTGAACGAATCGGTCAGCTGACCGCCGAAGCGGCTCATCAGAGCGCCGCCCAGGATCAGCAGCGCGATCCAGAGCAGGACGACGCGCCACGGATGCGACGCGACGAAGATCGACCAACGTTCCATCTATCGGGACCTCTTGACGCACACTGATGCATCCTGACGCGCACCCGCCGTCGGGCGGCGTATGCCAGCGTATCCCCGCCGCTCGCTTGCGGCGTTCGTGGGTCAGGACAGGATCGAGTCGATCGAGGCTGGCCCGGCGCCCATCAGGATCAGCGCGATGCAGGCGAAGACCAGCAACACATCCAGTTCATATCCCTGCTTGTCGGACGATCCCTGAAAGGGCAGGCCCTCTTTGAATTTGTTCACCCAGGTAGCGACGATCATGTTGATCGCGAGCGGGATGGCGATCCAGGGCACCAGCAGTCCGGCGAGCAGCAGGAGTCCGCCGCCCAGCTCGATGACGGCGACGCCGGGGCCGGCGAGTTTTGGCAGCGGCACGCCGAGCGACTCGAGCCAGCCGGAGAAGCCGTCGATGCCGCGCCGAAATTTGCCCAGGCCGGCGTCGATGAAGATGACCCCCAGCGCGATGCGCAACGGGATCGACGCCCATTCGATCACCTCGCCGCCGAAGGGCGCCGTCAACCACTCGCCTGCGTCCATACGCCCCTCCGCATCGATCAGTTCGCCTGGCCGCGCGTCTGTCTGAGCCGTGCGGGCGAACGCCAGCCTGAATTAAGCTGAATTCTAGTCGAGCGGCGAATGGCGCTGCGACGAGGGAACGAGGGAACGCGCGATGGGCAAGCTTGCGGATGCGATTCGGGATCGGCGCAAGGGACGGCAGCGCCGGATGGGATTCGGTGCGGTGGTCGACGAGAAGCGGGCTTCGGTGTTGGTCGGCGCGTTCGGCCACGTCGAGGGCGCGGATTTCTGCGTCGCGCTGCGCGCGGACGACGCGGCGTCGCTCGAAGCCGCCGGGGCCGAGCTGTGGGGCGAGCGCGTGATCGCTCTGACGCGCGAGCGCGTCGACGAGGCCAGGGCGCGCGGCGCGGCGTTCGTGGCGTTCGAGCTGGACGGCGCGCGCGCCGACGCGATGCTCGACGAGGAGCTGGACTACGTGGTGCGGCTGCGTGATCGGCGCATCGACGAGGGCGAAGCGCGCGCGCTGGGCGGTATGCGCCCCGCCGTCATCGCGGCCGAGGTCGAGTTTCCGCTCAGCCTGACATCGGCGCTCGAGCTGCGGCGCCTGGCCATGTTCAGCGCCGCGCCCTTGGGGATCATCTCGCCGCCCGATGTGTCGGCCGGCGACATTGACGCGCTGCGCGAGGCGGGCGTGGCGGCTCTGCTGCTGGTTGAGGGTGCGACCGCGGACGATGTCGCCGCGGTCAGGGAGCGCGTCCTCGCGCTGCCGGAACGTAAACCGCGCCGCGACGCGGAGGCGCAGCCGCTGCTTCCGACGATGCAGCAGCGCCAGGACGATGACGGCGCTGAAGAGTAACCCCCGCGGCGGCCGTCAGATCAGTCGCGGAAGACGCTGCGGTTGATCGGCTCCAAGGAACTGCGCGAGTTGCCCGTCGCCATGCGCAGGAAGTAGAGCAAGCCGCCTGCGGCGGCGATGCCGAGCAGGATCGCAATCGTCCAGAGCACCAGCGCCTGGCTGGACTTCTCGTCCGCCATCGCCTCGATCCGCTCGCCCTCGATCGGCGAGAACGCGTGGTCGACCGTGAAGCGGTACGACGACTCAACCTGGATGCGCTGATCGCCCTCGACCAGCAGCACGCGGTAGGCGACCTCGAGGTCGCCGTCGCCCTTGGCGTGAATCGGCACGATCAGGCTGCGCAGGCTGTAGCTGGAGATGTCGGCGCGGCCGTCGTCGATTCGGTGCCCTGCGTCGTCGGTCACCGCAACATGATGCGCGCCGACGATTTGCGCCAGCGGACGGTCGAACGTGAGCACGAGCTGATGCGGGGCCTCCGCAACCGTCGCGCCGTGCTCAGGTTCTGCCTGAATTAAGTAGTCGCTCGCGCCGGCCGGGCCGGTCAATACGAGCGCGGTGCCGAAGGCTGCGATACCGAGCATTGCGAACAGAGAACGGGCGCTGCGCAAGATCATGAGCGGCCTCCACATATCTTCAACATATCTTCACAGGTGATCGTAGAAACGGATTGGGTTGTCGACAAGTCGCTGCCGGTTCGCCGTCTGGTCAGCCCTGCGCATCGCGCGCGATTCTCGGTACGCGCGCGGCGATACCGGTCAGGATCTCGTAGGGGATCGTGTCCAGACGTCGAGCGAGGTCCCAGGCCTGGATCGTCTCGCCGCCGTCGCGGCCGATGATCGTGACCGTGTCGCCGATGGACGCCTCGGGAATCTCGGTCAGGTCGATCATGGCGCTGTCCATGCAGATGGCGCCGCGCAGCGGAGTGCGTCGCCCGCGGACGAGCACATAGCCGCCGGGCGAGAGGGCGCGCCGCAGGCCGTCGGCATAGCCCGCCCCGATCACGCCGATGCGCGCGTCGCGATCCGCGCTCCAGCGTCCGCCGTAGGAGACGGACTGCCCGTGCGCGAGCTCGCGGATCGCGAGCAGCGAGGCGCGCCAGGACAGGACGGGCCGCAAGGCCCCAGCCTCGGCGCGCGCGAGCTCCGGGACTGGGTCGACGCCGTAGAGCGCGATGCCGGCGCGAACGAAGTCCAGTCTCGCGTCAGGCAGATTGAATACGGCAGCCGAGGCGGCGGCGTGACGCAACGGCGCGTCAATGCGCTCCGCGCTCGCCTGGAAGTCCCGCAGCGCGTCGAGCGCGTCTGCGCGGTCGGGATTGCCCGCGTCGGGGAAGTGTGTGAACGCGCCTTCGAGCTGCAGCTCGTCGTACGCGTCGATCGCCTGCGCCAGCGTCGCCGCCTCGCCGTGCGGGCGGCCGTAACGCTGCATGCCGCTGTCGAGATTGATCTGCACCGCGACGCGGCGGTTCGCACGGCGGGCGGCAGCGGCGAGTCGGCGCGCAGCGTCCGGGGTGTCGACGACGACCGCGACATCCAGCCGGGCGGCGAGCTCGACATCGCCGGACAGCAGCGGACCCAGCGAGAGGATCGGCGCGGCAATGCCGGCCTGACGCAGTTGCGCCGCCTCGCGCGCGGTGAACACGCAGAGGCGCGCGGCACCGGCCGCGAGCGCAGCCCGCGACACGGCGACCGCGCCGTGCCCGTACCCGTCCGCCTTGACCACCGCCGCCACGCCGGCGGGAGCGGCCTGACGACCGATCACCCGAACGTTATGTCGAACGGCCGACAGGTCGATCTCGGTCCAGGAGGTGGAGGATGCCGGAGGAGCGGCGGGAGCCGACGGGTCGGTCGGATCAGTCAAGTCGGTCATAGCGCTCCTGGCGGTAGAGTGACGATGGGCGCGGCAGGGAAGACTCCGGGATCGTTGTGATAGTACCGACCGCAGTGAACGCGGCCCCTGCACGGCGCGGGCGGATCGTTGCGATATTGGCGGGGTTGATTGCGGCCTGCGGCGTCGCGGCGCTGTTGGTCGCCTGCGGGGGCGAGGAGACGGCGCCGCCCGACGAGCCAGGGCAGCAGGAGACGTCTGCGCCAGCCTCGACGCCGGTTGCGGCGTCGCCCGACGAGCCAGGGCAGGAGCGACCGGCCGCGCCGCCGCGCGCCGCCATCGAGCCGGTCCAGTTGTTGGTCACCGAGGCCGCGGCGCTCGAGCGGAACGGCTATTGGGAACAGGCGCTGAGCGTGCGCGCGTCCGCCATCCAGAGCGGATCGGCGCTCGATGAGGGCGATCGTATCCGCTTGCGCCTCGACAACGCGCGTCTCCTGCTCAAGCTGGATCGTCCCGCCGACGCGCAGGCTGCGCTGTTGGAGATCGATGGGTCGGGTTCCCGGGAGGCGGCGCGGCGGATACTGCTCCTCTCCGCCCAGGCGGCGCTGATGCTCGACCAGACCGACGCCGCGCTCACCGCGATGCAAGATTATGTCAACTCCGACAGCCCGGCCTGGGCAGTGATTTCGCTTGAACTCGCGCGAACCCTGCAACGAGCTGGTCGAGGAGCGGAAGCGATCGAATGGGCGCAGCGCGCCCAGGGCGGGATGCTGCCGCTGCAGGATGAGTTGCGCGCCATCCATCTCACGGCGACGGAGTTGGACATCGCCGGTGAAACGGAACCCGCGCTGGCGGCTTACGACGAGCTGCTGGCGCGCTCACCCTGGCGAGATGATCAGGCGGCTGCGTTGAGCAGGATCGGAGCGCTGCGGCGCGACGCCGGCGAGCTTGAGTTCGCGCAGGCCGCCTGGACGCGGCTGGTCGATGAGTACCGCGAATATCCCGAGAGCGTCGAGGCGCTGGCATTCCTGCTCGACTCGGGTCAGGGGCCGAGTCAGCTGACGATCGGACGGATTCGGTTCGAGGAAGGGCGCTGGGCCGAGGCGCGCACGGCGATGCTGAACGTGCTGGGCGGTTCGGACATCTTGGAGGAGCGGGTCGCCGCTGAGTTCATCATCGCCGCGATCCACGAGGTCAACGGCGATCCGGACAGCGCCGCGCTCGGCTATGCCGCCGTGATCGAGCGGGACGCCTCGGATCCGTTGGCGGCCGAGTCGATGATGCGGATGGCGGAGTTCGCCCTGGCCCAGGACGATGTCTTCACAGCCGAGTCGTACTGGCGGCGCGTGATGACGGAACATCCGCAGCACGCCCGAGCCGAGGAAGCGGCGCGCCGCTGGGCGATGCAGGCGGTGGCCGCCGGCCGCTGGGCCGAGGCAGCGCAGCGCTTCCGCGAGGCGGCAGACGCCGGCGCCGAGTTCTGGCCCCAATCGGCGCAGCTGGAATTGCGGTACTGGTCGGCGTTGATGCACGCGCAGGCCGGCGATCTGGAGACGGCGAGCGAGCTGGCGTCGAGCGTGATCGAGGCTCAGCCGGGCAGTTATGCCGGCTTGCGGGCGGCGGCGCTGATCGATGCGGAGCCGCCGCAGGCGCTGGAGATCAGCCTGGACGAGTGGCTGGTGCGGTTGACCGGCGAAGCGACCCCGCCGCGGGTCGAGCTGGAGTCGGCGGCCGAATGGCTGGCGGCGCAGGATCTGCGGCTGGGCGGCTTCGACGATGCCGCCGACCGCATGCTCGGATTGTGGATCGACGAGTTGGCGTCGAACCCTTGGTCGTTGGCCGGGGCGGCGCGGTTCCTGGCGGCGCGAGACGAGGCGTCGGCGTCGGCGCGAGCGGCGGAACGCCTGTTGGCGGTCTTCGGGCTGGAATGGGCCGAGGCGCCGGTCGAGCTGCTGCGGCTGGCGTATCCCCAGCCCTGGCCCGATGTCATGGCGCTGCACGCTGGCGCGGAAGGCGTTGATCCGCTGCTGCTCTGGTCGCTGATCCGACGCGAGAGCCTCTACGATCCCGACGCGGCGGGACTGGCGGAGGAGGTGGGTCTGACGCAGGTGATCCCGCTGACCGGGTCCGATATCGCGGCCGGGCTGGGGATCACGTATCAGCACGCCGATCTGGCGCGGCCGGAGCTGTCGATTCGCTTCGGCGCCTGGTATCTGGCCCGCCAGCTGGAGGGGTTCTCGGACGAGCCGTTGATGGCGCTGGCGGCCTATAACGCCGGGCCCGGCAACGCCGCTCGCTGGGAGGATGAGGCGCTGTTGCCGGGGCCGGACGCGTTTCTGGCGGCGATGGACTTCAGCTCGACCCGTATGTACGTGCGCTACGTCCTGCAGGCGTTGGCCGCGTACCGAGCCGCGTATCCGGCGGCGGAGTAGCGGGGGAGTCCGACTTGGGCAATCCAGGTAACGCGGAGAGTCGCATCGCTGACGTATACTGAGAGCACTTGCCCCACCGCTCTTCGATGACCGGTTCAGTGTGTCCCGTGACGGGTTGAGAGAGACGATGCCGAAACGCACATATCAACCGAAACGCATCCCGCGCAAGCGCGAACACGGATTCCTGAAGCGAATGTCGAGTCGCGGCGGGCGCGCCGTGCTGAAGCGCCGCCGAGCGCGCGGCCGGCGGCGGCTGACCGTGGTCTGAGCGCCGGGCGCTTCGTGCCGTTCCATGCGTTCCATACATTGTCCATGCTGCCGCCCCTCCCCTCCCATGAGGGAAGCATTTGCGTGATCCCGTTGAGCGATCAAGATGTGCGATCATGATGCGATCATGAAACGCGCCGATCAGCGTCTGCGCCGCAAGTCCGAGTTTGACGCGGTATTCCGCGAGGGCGTGCGCGCGGCTGGCGGTGTTCTCGCGCTCAGAGCGCGTCAGCGCGAGCCGGTGGCGCTCGACGAGCCGTGTCGGTTCGGTTTCGCGATCAGTTCGCGCCTGGGCGGCGCGGTGGTCAGAAACCGCATCCGTCGGCGATTGCGCGAGTCGGCGCGGCGCCTCAACCGCGATCAACAGTGCCGAGGCCTGGACGTGGTCGTCGTGGCGCGGCCCGGCGCGGCCGAGGCTGATTTCACCGCGCTGGACGCGGTGCTGTCACGCCTGCTGCGACGATCGATGCGCCAGATGGAGACGCCCGATCCACGAGGTGGAGACTGATGCCGCCCTCGCTCGCCGCTCCGGGTTCGCACGTCGGCGAGCGCGTGGACGGGATCGTGATCGCGCTGTTGCGCAGCTACCAGCGGCTGTTGTCGCCGTTGTTCGCGGGGTTGGGTTCGCAATGCCGATTCGAGCCGTCGTGCTCGCAATACATGATCGACGCGGTTCGGATGCGGGGCGCGGCGTTCGGCGTGGGGTTGGGTCTCTGGCGGCTGGCGCGCTGCAATCCGTTGAACGCCGGCGGCTACGATCCGGCGACGCCGCGGCGTCGAACGTTGGTCGAACGGGATGTTTCACGTGAAACATGATCGGCGACATGATCGACGACAGGGCCGGCGACATGCTCCGGGACTTATCTGGCGGCGCCTGGCGCTGTTGCTGGCGGCGCTGCTGGTGATTCCCGCGCTCGTCGCCTGCGATGTCGCCGACCAGCCCGACGGCTGGGCCGCTCCGACGCCCGACCCGGTTGAACCCGAGACCCGTCTGATCGCGCCGACCGGCGAGCGCTCGGTCGTCGCCCTGGAGCTGCTGGACGGCAACATCGCCGCGTCCGTCTGGGAGTTTCCCGACGAGGACGGCAACTTTCCCGGATTGGACGCGGCGATCGAGCCGGTCGCCTTCTACGCCGATCCGGTTTGGGCGCCGCAGACGGACGAGTGGCTGCTGGGCGGCTACTCGGACGGCGTGTTGTACGCCGTCCGGCGCGACGGCGAGTCGGCGCGCGCGGTGTTCGATACCGGCGCGCGCATCGTCGCCGATCTCGTCGTTGATGGGACCCGCGTCTATCTGTCCGACACCGGCTACCGCGTGCACGCCGTCGATATCGAACAGCCGGGACAGTCGCTGTGGTCCTGGGAGGGCGATTCGGAACTGCAGATCTGGGGCGGCCCGGCGCTGGTCGAGACCGAGCGGGGCGGACTGCTGATTGTGGCGGGCCTGGATGGTCGGGTGACGGCCTTGCAGACCGACGGGCCGCAAGCAGGCGAGCCGGCCTGGGAGGTCGCGATTGAGGCCGGGATCGCCGGTTCGATCGTCGCAGAGGGCGGGATCGTCTACGTCGGCGGTCTGGATCGGGTCTTCTACGCGCTCGACGCCGCGACGGGCGCGCGCGTCTGGACGGCGCAGGCGTCGCACTGGATTTGGGGCACGCCCCTAATCCACGACGGCGTGGTTTACCTGACCGACCTGCGCGGCAACGTTTATGCGCTGGACGCCCTGAGCGGCGAGTCGCGCTGGCTGCAGCCCTACGCGGCCAATGACCGCATTCGCGCGCAGCCGCTCTTCGTCGAGTTTGAGGATCCGACCATCTCCGGCGGCATCCTCGTGATCGTCGCCCGCGGCGGCGCCATCCTGCAACTCAACGCGGCCGACGGTTCGCTGCTGCGCCAGTTCCAGCTGGACCAGGCCAGCGACCTGATGGCCAACGCGATCCAGCGGAATGACCGGATCGTGGTCGGCGACGAAAACGGCGTCCTGTGGGCTGTCCTGCTGGGCGCGAATCAGGCGGTCAAACTCTATCCACCGAACTAGGATGCCAAAGACGGATCACGATGGACGTGCTTGATTTCATCTGGAATGACGTACTGATCGGCCCGATCATGAACGGGCTGATCGTGATCGCCCATGCGACGGGCGACAACTACGGCGTCGCGATCATCCTGTTCACGCTGATCGTGCGGGTGCTGACCTACCCGTTGACGCTGCGCCAGCTGCGCGCCACGCGGTCGATGCAGGAAATGCAGCCGCGCATGCAGGAGATTCAGAAGAAGTACAAGGATCCGCGGCGGCGCCAGGAAGAGCTGATGAAGGTCTACCGCGAGGCGGGTTTCAACCCGCTCGGCTGCCTGTGGCCGCTGCTGGTGCAGATGCCGATCTGGATCGCGCTGTATCAGGTGCTGCGGCGGACGCTGGGCGACACGCCCGAGCAGCTGCTGCGATTGTCCAGCGACCTCTACGACTGGTCGTACATCACGTCCGCCATCCCGATCAACCGCGATTTCCTCTTCTGGGACCTCGGCTCGTCGTCGCTCGAGCAGTCGTTGCCGCTCGCCATCATGGTCGGCGTGACGGCGTACATCCAGCAAAAGGTGTCGACGGCGCGCATGGGCCCGCGCGACGAGCGCTCGGAGTCGATGAATCGCACCATGCTCTGGATGATGCCGTTCATGTTCGGCTTCTTCACGCTGCAGGTGCCGGCCGGGCTGGGTCTCTACTGGCTGGTGACCTCGGTCTTCACGATCATCACGTCGTGGTACTACTACTTCTATCGCCAGGGCCTGCGCTGGTCCTGGAAGTGGCTGCTGTCCTCCGAGCCGCTGCCGGCCCCGGCCGCCGCCGCGGCGAATGGGGGCGCGGTCGCGGACCATGCGTCGGCGAACAATGCGTCGCCCGATTCGGTCGCGGGCGAGGACGAAACGGAACCGGAGCCGCCGCGTCCGGCGCGGAAGCAGACCAGCGCGGCGAGACGCAGGCGTCAACGCAGACGGCGCGCGAGCAGGTCGCGTTGACGCGCAATTGGGTGTGATCCGAGCGTGTCGGGCTGATTGGCGCAGGCATCGCGACACGGGCGATGCCGCCAAGCCCCGACAGGATGCTGAGTTGGAGTGATCGCTATGGCGAATCGCAATCCCATCGAACAATCGGGACGAACAGTGGACGATGCCGTCCAGACGGCCCTGCGGCGGCTGGGTATGAGCCGCGCGCAGGTCGACGTGGAAGTGCTGGAGGAAGGTCGGACGGGGATCTTCGGAATCGGCCATGCCCAGTCGCTCGTCCGCGTGACGCCGCGGCGGGCGGCGGGTGATCCCGCTCCCGGCGCGGACGCGCCGGCGCTGCCCAAGATTGACGACTACGCCGACCTGGCCGAATTGGAGCCGGGACAGCCGCGGCGGTCTCCCGCTCGTCGGCCCGGCGGCTCCGGCAGGCGATCCACCGCCGCAGATTCGCCGCAACAGGACGGAGACGACAGCGGCGCGCAGCGGGACGTGCAGCCCGACCACCGCTCGCGCTCGCGGCCGCATCCGGTTGCGCCGTCGCAGTCGGAGCGGCGCGCTCGGGGGCGCTCTCGCGCCCCGGCCGGCAGACGCGAGCGCAAGGATGCCGAGGCGCCGGAGCGGCAGCCGGCCCGCAAACCGATCGGTCCGTTCGAACTGCTGGCGGATCCCGACTTTGAACCCAACGAGCATCCGCGCGAGTTCGCGGTCGAGGTGTTGACCGATATCGTGCGTCAGCTTGGCTTCGAGGTCGAGGTCACCGCCCGCGACCCCGAGACGCCGATGGATGGCCTGGGGCACGCCAAGTCGGTGCTAGACGTGAATTCCGTGGGCGGTGAAGACCTGGGCCTGCTGATCGGGCGGCATGGGTCGCACGTCGCCGCGTTGCAGTATGTGGTCAACGTGATCGTCAGCCGCGCGCTGGCGGGCAATCATCCGGTCACCGTGGACGTCGACGGGTACCGCCGCCGCCGTGAAACCGCATTGCTGGACATGGTGCAGCGCGCGACGGCGGAAGTGCGGGAGCGCGGCGCTCCGGTCACGCTCGGCGTGATGCCGGCGGCGGAGCGGCGCATCATCCACCTGCAGCTGCAGGATGACCCAGAGCTGCGGACGGAATCGTTCGGCGAAGGGACATCGCGCCGCGTGCGGATTCTGTACCGTGACGGCTAAGGGGCTGAAGCTGACGTAACGGGTTGACCATGATTCTCGAGCCGCAGCGGCCGGAGGCATCCTGACGTGAGCGTGGTGGCGATCGCGAATCAGAAAGGCGGCGTCGGCAAGACGACGACAGCTGTCAATCTGGCTGCCGCAAGCGCGGAGATGGGTTATCGCACGCTCGTCATCGACGCCGACGCCCAGGCCAACGCGACCTCGGCGCTGGGCGCGCAACAGGCCGCCCTGCGAATGTACGATGCGCTCCTGGGTGAGGCGCAGTTGGGCGATTGCATCGCCTCGACGACTTGGCCGAATCTGGATATCGCGCCGTCCTCAATGGACCTGGTCGCCGCGGAGATGGAGCTGGCGGCGCGTCCGCAGCGCGAGTACGTGCTGCGGTCCATGCTGACCGACGTGGCGCCGGCGTACGATCTGGTGCTGATCGACTGCGGGCCGTCGCTCGGGCTGATGACGCTCAACGCGCTGGCGGCGGCGGACGCCGCCGTGGCCCCGGTGCAGTGTGAATATCTCGCGTTGGAGGGGTTGTCGGCGTTGCTGGAGACCATTCGCCGCGTGCAGACGCACCTGAATCCGGGATTGCAGCTGCTGGGCGTGGTGGCGACGATGTACGACGGTCGAACGCGGTTGTCGCAGGATGTCGCCGCGCAACTGAAATCGCATATCAGTTCGACATTCGAGACGATTATTCCCCGTTCGATCCGCCTGTCCGAGGCGCCCAGCCACCAGCGCCCGATCATCGACTACGCGCCGGCCTCTCGCGGCGCCGAAGCATACCGCGAGCTGGCGCGGGAGCTGCTGCATCGTCTGGCGGCGCTGCCCTCATCGACGCTCTACGCGGGCGCAGCGTTCGATGGGGCGACGGCATGACGCGGGCGAACGCGGAGCGATCGTCCGAGCCCAGGTCGCGGCTTGGTCGAGGTCTGGACTCGCTGTTGCCGTCGACGCCGGCGGTCGGCGGCGGCATCGGTCAGGTTGGTCAGTTGCAGGCGCCGATCGGCTCGATCTCCCGCAATCCGTCGCAGCCGCGCCGTGAGTTCGACCGCGCCGCGCTGGAAGAGTTGGCGGCCAGCATCCGCGAACACGGCATCCTGCAGCCGCTGCTCGTGCGCGCCAGGGCGTCGGGCGGATACGAGCTGATCGCGGGCGAGCGGCGCTGGCGCGCGGCGGGGCTGGCCGGACTCGACATGGCGCCCATCGTGATCGTGGATGAGTCCGACGACGAGGAGTCGGGATTGACGTTGGCGCTGGTCGAGAACCTGCAGCGCAGCGATCTGAACCCGATCGAGCTGGCGGCGGCGTTCGAGCAGCTGGCGGAAGCAGGCTGGACGCAGGAGCGGATCGCGCGGCAGGTGGGCAAGAGCCGGGCCGCGGTGGCGAACGCGCTGCGTCTGCGGCGGCTGACGGACGCGCTGCAGGCGATGGTCGCCTCGGGCGCGCTCAGCGAGGGGCATGGGCGGGCGCTGCTGGGTGCGCCCGAAACGGAGCGGCCGGCGCTGGCGAAAAGCGCGATCGACGGCAGCTGGACGGTGCGGCAGCTGGAGGACGCCGTGCGGGCGCTCGCGCAACCGACCACGGTTCGCGCCGCGCGAACGTCCACGCCGGCCATGCGGCAGGCGGCCAGGCAGCTGGAGGCGGCGTTGGGCACCAGGGTCGAGGTGCGCGCCGGCGCCAGGGGGGCTGCCGGCGGCGGTCGGATCGTCGTGCGCTGGTACGACGAAGAGCAGCTGGCCGAGCTGGCTGAGCGGATAGCTGGCCGCGGTCGCGCTTCCGCCGGCGGTGCCGCCGACGGAGACGATGAGGCCGAGTTCGGAATCTGAACGCTCGGAACGCGCAGCCTAGCTCGACGAATCCTCACCTGACTGCGGACGGTTGACCGGTCGCCGTGAACGGCGGCGTCGCCGCGGCCGCGGCGATTCGCCATCGCGCGGCTGCGGCTGCTGCGCCGCGCTGTCACTCTGCGGCTCACCCTGGTTGGCGACGGGGGTTCTGCGCCGTTTGCCGCGCTGCCGGCTGCGCCGGCGCGCGCCGCCCTGAGCCGCCCCGCCTGCTGCGTCCGATTGCTCGGGCTGTTCTGCTTCGGCGCTCGGTGTCGGATCGGTCGCAGCAGACGCAGACGTGGGATCGTGTTGCGACTGCGACTTGCGCGTGCGCTGCTGCCGGCGTCTGGCAGGCGGCGCGTCCTCGTCCACAGCTTCGGCCTCGACCGCTTGGCGCTGGGGGGCTGCCGCGCGGCGCAGGTCCTCGGCCTGTCGGTCGGCCTGGCGCTGCTCGCGCTCGGCCTCGACCAACGCCTGGTTGGGCGCGTCCTCGGTGCGCACCGCGAGCCCGATTTCCGCGGCCGGCACCTCGACCCGCTGCGAGTGGTCGTCGAGCACGATCGTCACGTTCTGCCGCAGCACATTGAGCTTGATCACCTTGCCCATACCGGCCGGCGTGCTGACCCGCTTGCCGACGCGGGGCAGCGTGCCGCGCATTTCGCGGTAGACCTCGTGTTCGAACGTCAGGCAGCAGAGCAGGCGTCCGCAGACGCCGGAAATGCTGTCGGGGTTGAGCGAGAGGTCCTGGTCCTTGGCTACGCGGATGCCGACGTGCGGGAAGTCGGTCATCCAGCTGGAGCAGCACAGCCGGAGGCCGCAGATGTCGTAGCCGTCGACGAGGCTCGCCCGCTCGCGCTCATTGGCCTGCTGCATGCGCAGCTCGACGTCGTATTCGCCCTCGATCTGCTGGAGCAGCGGACGAAAGTCGACGTGCTCCGGCGCCTGGAACCAGGCCGTGCCGCGGTCGCCGTCGAGGTTCAGTTCGACCGCGACCGGGTAGAGGCCCAGGCCATCGCGGACGGCGGCGGAGCGCATGCGCTGCAGGATCTGGTCGGCGCGCTCGCGCTGCCGCTCGGCGCGGTCGCGATCGTCGGCGTCGGCGAGGCGCACGATCGGGCGAACGCTGCGCGGAATCTGCCTCGGTGGCGCGTCGTCGTCGGGCACGGTCGCAACGCGCGCAAGCTGCTCGCCCCGCGCCCGGTCGACCACGACATAATCGCCGACGAAGACCTGTCCGCGCGGAGCTGCGAAGTGATAGATGCGGGACGCCTCGCGGGTGCGAATGCCGATCATGACATCGGATCGCCCGGCGGTGTGCGTGTTCTCGGGTTCGCCGTTGGGCGCCGCCGTGTCCGCGGGCGCCGCCCCGCCGTCGTCTGCCGCGTCCGGGATATCGGTCGATTCGTCCATGAGTTATTCCTTGGCGACGGGAATGTGGAGGAGCAGCACATCGAGCGCGAGGCGGGCGTTGACGCCCTGCTCGATCAGCGCGCGGGTGCGTTGCAGCAGCTCCAGAAACTGCGTGATCTGTTGTTGATCGTACAACGGAGCGAGCTGCTCGATCCGTTGGCGCTGCGATTCGTGCGTCAGGGCGTCCGCCTGACCGCTGCGGAACAGCCAGAGGTCGCGCCACCACGCTGACCAGGCGTCGAGGATCAGCTCGAGGTTGGCGGCGGTCTGCGGCGAGCCGGCGCGCCCCGCGAGCTGGTCGGACCAGGCGAGCCGCTCGGCGCGGTCGGCCTGGGCGATGCGGACGGCATCGTCGATCTGCGCGTTGCGCAGCACGATTGGGTCGCCCTCGCGCAGGTTGGCCTGCAGCCAGCCGGGCCGGCCTCGGGCCAGTCGCGCCAGTTCCGCGCGCCGATCCGACTCGGCGGGGAGCTGCGCGCCGGCCTCGGCCGCCCATGCCTCCAGCCAGGCGTCGAGTTGTTGCGGCGGCAGCGGGGACAGGGCGATGGCGCGGCAGCGGGAGCGAATGGTCTCGGAGAGTTTCGCCTCCTGCGCGGTGAGCAGGATGAAATGCACTCGGTCGGGCGGTTCTTCGAGCGTCTTCAGGAACGCGTCGGCGGCGTCGGGCGTGAGCGCGTCGGCGGGATCGATGA
Source organism: Dehalococcoidia bacterium (assembly GCA_965205105.1). Lineage (GTDB taxonomy): Bacteria > Chloroflexota > Dehalococcoidia > Bin125 > Bin125 > Bin125. The sequence goes on along the minus strand of OZ242034.1, from coordinate 1,863,243 downwards.
TCATCACGCGGCGGGGCGCCTCGAACGGCGCCAGCGTGGCTGCATGCTCGATCCGACGAATGACGCAGATGCCGATCGTGCGCGTGTTGCGGTGGTCATGATCGGTTTCGGCGCAGAGCGCGCCGGGCCCGATGATCTCGACATCGGTGTGCTGCGGTTCGAGCGCGGGCTGGGCGGGATCGTACAGGCGCCGGCAATCGCGGCAGTTGCGGCACGGCCCGTTGGCATCGGACGAGCGGCAGATCAGCGCCTGGGCGGTACGGATCGCGAGATCCCGCTTGCCGACCCCAACCGGACCGCTGATCAGCAGGGCGTGCGGCAATCGCCCGGATTCGATCATCGCCGCCAGCGTGCGTCCGGCCAGCGTGTCGGCGTGCGCGCCCCAGCGGGGTTGCGATCCTGCGGCGGTCGGCGCGGTCGTCATCGGAGTTCAAGCTGGAGCAGGTCGTCGAGCGTCTGACGCCGACGGATGAGCCGCGCCTGGCCATCGCGCACCATCACGATGGCGGGGCGCAGGGCCAGGTTGTAGTTGCTCTCCATCGCGATCTGATACGCGCCGCTGGCCGGGATGGCGATCAGCTCGCCCAGCTGCAGCGAGGGAAGCTGCGCGTCGCGCACCAGTACGTCACCCGATTCGCAGAACTTGCCGGCTATGGTCGCGGTCAGGCCGGGCGCCGTCCGCATCTGCTCGGCGGCGGCGGCCTCGTAGGCGGAGTCGTACATGGCGGGGCGAATGTTGTCGGCCATGCCGCCGTCGACAGTGACATAATCCCGCGTGTCGGGAATGTGCTTGCGGCTCACCACGGCATACAGCGCGACCCCGGCCCGTCCCACGATCGAGCGTCCCGGCTCGATGTGAACGTCGGGGAACGGCAGTCCGTGAGCGTCGCAGGCGGTGTGGAGCGCCTCGGCGATCTGGCTGGCGTAGCGGTCGGGCGCGGGCGCGGCGCGATCGGCGGTATAGGTCAGCGCCATGCCGCCGCCCGGCGAGAACTCGCGCCAGGCGTAGCCGTGCCGCTGCCGCATCCGAGCCGCGAACTCGCCGATGGTGGCGATTCCGTCCGCATACGGCTCGGTGCTGAACAGCGGCGAACCGAGGTGAATGTGGAAGCCGGTCAGGTCGAGGAACGGCGCCGCCAGCGCGCGCATCAGCGCCGCCTCCGCCTGACCGGAGGGCAGCGGAAAGCCGAACTTGCTGTCGCGCAGACCGGTGGTCGTCTTGGCGTGCGTGCGCGCGTCGACGCCCGGCGTGATGCGCAGCATGATCCGCTGTTCGACTGCCCGCGCGCGGGTCAGCTCGTCGAGCATGGCCAACTCGTCGTCGTTGTCGACGATGATGCGGCCGATGCCCGTCTCGAGCGCGTACTCAAGCTCGGCCGGCGTCTTGCCGTTGCCGTGAAACCCGATCTGGGCGGGATCCATGCCGCCGGCGAGGGCGATGTGTAACTCGCCGGCGGAGACGACGTCGAGGCCGAAGCCTTCGGCGACGAGGATCTCGACCAGCGCGGGGCTGAGCCAGGCCTTCGAGGCGTAGTGCGCGCGCGCGCCCGGCATCCGGGCGCGGAAATCGCGTAGATAGTCTCGGCAGGTTTGGCGGATCGTGTGTTCGTCGTAGATGTACAGCGGCGTGCCGAATTCGTCGGCCAGGTCGCGGACGCTGCAACCGCCGATCCGCAGGACGCCGTTGTCGTCGTCGGCCGTGAGCGGCATGACATCGCGGAGCGCGTCGATCGGCGGCTGGTTGGTCATGTTGGACATAGGGGGAAACCTGCGCGTTGTCTACACTGTAAGCACGGTATCGGCGCGCCGCCGACGGCATGGAGTGCGACGTGAGTATGGAGCTACACGCGGAGTCGCGGCTGTTGCGAGTCTATTGGCGGACCGTGGTGATGCAGATGTCGTGGGGTCCGTTCGAGAACAACGCGTTTGTGCTGGTTGACAAAGGCACGGGTGGCGCGGCGATCATCGACGCCGTGGCGCAGCACGAGCTGGTGATGGCCGGGCTCGAGGCGTCGGGCGCGACGCCGAAGATGCTGCTCTTCACGCACTCCCATCCCGACCACATCAAGTCGTACCACGAGTTGCGCGAGCGGCTGGGGCCGAACGTGCCGTTTTACATGCATAGCTCGGATACGGTCGCCGATGAGCAGCATCCCTGGCTCGAGACCGACCTCGAGATCGACATCCACCTCGAAGGCGGCGAGACGATCCTGCTGGGCGCGACCGAGCTCGAGGTGCTGCACACGCCGGGACACACGACCGGTTCCGTGTCCTATTACATCGACGACGCCGACGATCCGTACTGCGTCGTCGGCGACACGCTGTTCCCCGGCGGTCCGGGCAACACGCGAGGCTTGCCGCAGGTGACCCAGGAGATTCGGTCGATCGTGACCAGGCTCTACGGCCTGCCGGAGCACACGCTGACGTTCAACGGGCACGGCGCGGACACGAGGATCGGCGACTCGATCGATGAATTCGTCGCCGGCGCGGTCGGGCGCACGATCGTGCGCGACGAGGCGTCGGGCGACACGACCTGGGGCGCGGCGTAGTGGCGGCCGAGCCGGCCGGCGCGCGGCGGATCGATGTACTGAGTAACGGACTGCGCCTGATCACCGAGCCGATGGCGTCGGCGCGCTCGGCGTCGGTCTCGTTCTACGTCGGCGCGGGAGCGCAGTATGAACGCGACGAACTGGCCGGCGTATCGCACCTGCTGGAGCATTGCCTGTTCAAGGGATCCGAGATGCATCCGACCGCCGCCGACATCTCGATCGCCGTCGAAGGCGTGGGCGGCTACATCAACGCCGCCACCGATCGCGAGCTCACGGTCTACTACGCCAAGGTGCCGGGACCGGACTGGAGGTCGGCGGTTGACGTGATCGTCGATATGGTCTGCCGGCCCAGGCTGGAGGCGGCCGAACTGGAGCGGGAACGCTCGGTGGTGCTGGAGGAGTTGGCGCAGATTGAAGATTCCCCCTACCAGCTAGTCAGCGAACTGCTGGCCGAGCTCATGTGGCGCGGAACCCCGCTGGGCCGCGATATCGCCGGTACGCCGCAGTCGGTCCGGGCGATTCCACACGCCGACACCGTGGGTTACTGGTCTTCGCAATACTCTCCGGCCAACAGCGTGATCTCGGTGGCCGGCGACGTGGATGCGGACGCGGTGCTCGCGCGCGTGTCAGAGTTGACCCGGGATTGGTCAGCCGGGCAAGCGCATGGCCGGCTGCCGGTGGCGGTGAGCGGCGACGCGCAGCGGGTCTCCCTGCGGATCAAGGAAACCGAACAGGCGCAGATCGTGCTTGCGGCGCCGGGCGTCACCTCGCGGCATCCAGATCGCTTCGCGCTGAATCTGATGACGGCGATGCTGGGCGGCGGGATGAGTTCGCGGCTGTTCCTCAAGGTGCGCGAGGAACTGGGCTTGGCGTACGACGTGGGCGCCTCGATGGCGATCCACCTCGACACGGGCGCGATTCAGGTGGCGATGGGCGTCGATCCCGACAACGTCGAGGCGGCGCTGCGGGCGTCGTTGGGAGAGCTGTCGCGAATGCGCGACGGCGTGCCGGCAGAGGAACTCCAGCGCGCCAAGCGCCTGGCGGCCGGCGGGATGTTGATGGGGATGGAGGACAGCCGCGCCGTCTCGGCCTGGAACGGCGCGCAGACGCTGCTGCACGATGAGCTGCGAACGGTCGATGAGGTATACGCGGATTATCACGCCGTGACCGAGGACGACATCGCGCGCGTCGCGCATACGTACCTGCGCGAGAACGAGCTGCGTCTGGCGGTCGTGGGTCCATCGGGCGAGGCGGACGAGCTGGCCGAGCTGCTGCGGCTGTAGCGATCGTCTGGGGGAGTGTGTAGAGAGCGCCCGCGCCTCAGCTTCGTCATACCCGCGTCTGGTGCGGGGATCTCGTTTGGCTCAGCGCCCGGCGCCAGTAGTCGGCGAACGATCGTCTAGCGCGCCTGATGCAGCAGGGCGCGCAGGTGGTTGATCTCGCCGGCGTGGTAGACGTCGTGCACGGCGATCGCGTCGAGGATGCGCCGGGTCTGCCAGTGCTCGCCCCAGTAGGTGGGGCGCAGGGCTTCGAGTTCGTCGTCGTCGGCCAGAGCCTGGACGGCCTGCACGACCTGCGCGTGAGCCGCTTCGAGCCACTCGAGCAGATCCTCGAACGAGGCCTCGCTGACAGGCTCGCCGCCGGTCCAGGTATTCCAGAACGTGGCGCTGGCGTCGCCGAAGGCGTGATTGACGTGCATGTACTTGACGCTGGCGCAGTGGACCATGAGGTCGCGCATGGTGCGGCCGCCGCCAGGTACAACCTCGTCGAGGTCGTCGGTGGTCACGGAGGAGAGGTTCTGAATCAGCGAGTGTTCCTTCTTTTCCTGGAATGACTGGTTGAGGCTCCAGATAAGATGTTCCAGAACGTCTCGTGACATAAGCCGTCGGCCTTCTTCGCCTGACGCCGGGTTGACTTAGAGGACGCTGATCAACGCTTCGGGCGGCGCGCGATGCCTGGCGATGCGGTCGCCAAGTTTGAGCTCGCACAGCTGGGCGGCGTGCTCCAGACCGCAGACGTTGCAACCGTCGCGGCAGTCGGCGGTGGTCAGCTCGCTCCAGGTGCGCTGCCACTCCTTGCGCAGGAAGGCTTCGGAGACGCCCGAGGCGATGTGCATCCAGGGGAAGCGTTCCCAGAGATCGCGCTCGCGGTGGCAGTAGAAAGCGGGGTCGAGGCCGTGCTGCGCCATCGCGTCCCACCAGAGGGTTTCCTGGAAGTGCTCGCTCCAGGCGTCGAAGCGGGCGCCGCGGCGCCAGGCGGTCTCGATCACCGGCGCCAGGCGTCGGTCGCCGCGCGAGAGCACGCCCTCGAGGATCGATTCCTGCGGATCGTTCCAACTCAGGTCGAGCCGCGCCTGACGGGTGCGCCGCTTCAGCAACTGGTGTTTCGGTTCGAGCTCGGCCGGCGTCTCCTGCCGCGCCCATTGAAACGGCGCGTGCGCTTTGGGCACGTGGTTGGAGGTCGAGACGCGGACGCGGGCGCGGTTGCCTACGATCTGACGACCGATCGCCTTGACCTGCGCGGCCCAATCGACGATGCCGTCGATGTCCGCCATCGTTTCGGTCGGCAGACCGACCATGAAGTAGAGCTTGATCGATGTCCAGCCCTGTTCGAACGCGTTGCGCGCGGCGTCGAGCAGGTCCTGCTCATCGACGACCTTGCTGACTGCGTTGCGCAGACGCTGGGAGCCGGCCTCGGGCGCGAAGGTCATCGAGTGCTTTTTGCGCGGCGAGCAGAGCAGGGCGACATCGACGCTGAAGCTGTCGACGCGGGTCGAGGGAAGCGAGATGCCGATCTGGTCGCCGAACTCGGAGCGCAGGGCGCGGACGATGGCCTGGATCTGCGAGTGGTCGGTCGAGGAGAGCGAGACCAGCGAGAGGTCATCAAAGCCGGTGTTGCGGAACAGCGCCCTGGCCCCGGCCACGACTTCCTCAGGCGTGCGTTCGCGCAGCGGACGATAGATCATGCCGGCCTGGCAGAAGCGGCAGCCCTGCGTGCAGCCGCGCTGGATCTCGATCCCGGCGCGGTCGTGGACGGTCTGCAGATAGGGAACGATCGGCTTGGTCAGGATCGGCGGCAGCCCCTGCAGGAAACGCTTGACGACGGGCAGCGAAGCCGCATCGTCGGTCGCGGCGATCTCCGCCGGCATGCCGTCGGCTTCGTAGCGCCACTCGTAGAAGCGGGGCACATAGACGCCGGGCACGCGCGCCAGCGCGCGCAGCAGATCGCGGCGCGACGCGCCCTGCGATTTCGCCTCGTGCAGGAGCTGGTTGATTTCCAGCACCACGTCCTCGGCTTCGCCCAGCACGAAGGCGTCGATGAAGGGCGCGAGCGGCTCGGGGACCAACGCGCCGGAACCGCCGGCGAGGATGATCGGGTCGTCTTCGCTGCGGTCGAGGCTGCGGATCGGGATGCCGGCCAGGTCCAGCATTTCGAGGATGTTGGTGTAGGTCAGCTCATAGGAGAGCGAAAAGCCGAGCGCGTCGAAGTCGCGCAGGCCGCGGCGGTTCTCGAGCGAGAACAGCGGTTGCCCGTGGCGGCGCAGGCTGTCGGCCATGTCGGGCCAGGGCGTGTAGCAACGCTCGGCGAGCGTGTCTTCGGTGCGGTTGAGGATGTCGTAGAGGATGGCGAGTCCGCCGTTGGACTGGCCGATGTCGTAGAGATCTGGATAGATCAGCGCCCAGCGCACCCGGCGCTCGTTCCAGTCGTGCTCAATCACATTCCACTCGCCGCCCGCGTAGCGGGCGGGCTTGGAGACGCCGCGCAGCAGCGGATCGATGTCGATGCCGGGCATGAGTGGGGTCACCTACCGATCGTCGAAGCATGCAGGGACGCGGACACCACGCTACCAGAGCAGGGCTGGCGTATGGAACGCCGGGTTCGCGCCGCAACGGGAGAATCCGAACCCGCTGCCTGCTGCGTGTTTCCTGTATATTGGAGGAGCGCAGCGATGCGCCCGGAATTATCGGGCGGGTGACCGCTCTGGACTAATTGGCGGCCGCATGGCCGCCATTTCCAATTGATCGAGGTCCGTTGAGGACCGGTTTGAGGCCCGCGGCGATGGCGACGTTCCGACGACTGGTCGATTGGTCGTTGCGGCCGCTGTGGTGGTTTCGGCAGGGCATCTGGCGCTCGCTGTCGACGCTCGAGATTCTGCTGGGCGGGTTCGGCCTCGTCGCGGCGTTGGTCGCGGCGGCGCTGTTGTCGCCGGCGCTCGACAGGCTGCCGGGAGCGGCGGGGGAGTTCGCGCCGATCGGCGTCGCGATCCTGCTCGCGCCGATCGGCGTCGGCGTCGCGTTGGGACGCCGATCCGAGGTCGAGCGGTTCGTCAACACCGTGCGCGGCCGCGCCGACGAGGTCGCCGAGTCGATGACTCTGGCGCGGCCGTCATCGCCGTCGGAGGTGATTCTGGATACCTCGGCGATCATCGACGGACGCATCGTGGAAGTCGCCGCGAGCGGGTTTCTGCTGGCGGATGTCGTGGTGCCGCGGTTCGTGCTGGACGAGCTGCGCCGCGTGGCCGACAGCTCCGATCCGCTGCGGCGGGGCAGAGGGCGGGCCGGTCTGGAGCTGCTGACGAGGTTGCAGGCCGAAGAGCGGGTCGTCACGCAGATCGTCGATGACGAATCGAGCGAGGCGGATGGCGACGTGGACACCCGTCTGGTGCGGCTGGCCAAGACGCGCGGCGCGGCGTTGGCGCTGACCGACTCGAACCTCGCCCGAGTGGCGGAGCTGGAGGGCGTGCGCACGCTGAATGTCAACGTGCTGGCCAACGCAGTGAAGACCAACGTGCTGCCGGGCGAGGCGCTGACGATCGAGCTGATCGAGGCGGGCCGGGGCGAGAACCAGGGGCTGGGTTACCTGCCCGACGGAACCATGGTGGTGATCGAGGACGGCGCGCATGCGATTGGGCAGGTGCGGAACCTGGTGGTCAAGCGTGTCATCCAGACTCAGGCGGGCCGCATGGTCTTCGCGCAGCTCGCCGCCGAGGGCGAAGTCGGATGAGAGTCGGCGCGATCATCCTGGCAGCCGGCGGCAGCCGCCGCATGGGCGGGGCTGACAAGCTGCTGGCCGATCTGGCGGGGCGGCCGGTGTTGGGCTGGACGTTGTCCGCATTCGAAGCCTGCGACGCGATCGACGACGTGATCGTGGTGACATCGGCGGCCAATCGCCGGTCGGTGTCGGAGTTGTGCAGCGGATTGAGCAAGGTGCGCGCGCTGGTCGGGGGCGGCGCGGAGCGGCAGGACTCGGTCCGCGCGGGGCTCTCGGCGTTACGCGCGATCGATGTCGTCGTGGTTCACGATGGGGCGCGGCCGCTGATCACAGCCGCGGGGATCGCCGGCTGCGTGGAGCGGGCGTCGGGCGGCGTGAGCGTGATCGCCGGCGGCCGAGCGGTCGACACGATCAAGCTGGTGGGAGACGACGAGGCGGTTCTGGAGACGCCCGATCGGGATCGGTTGCGCACGGCGTCGACGCCGCAGGCGTTTCCGGCCGACACGCTGCGCCGCGCGCACGCGGCGGCGTCGCGCGACGGCGTCCTGGCGACGGATGACGCAGGTCTGGTCGAGCGACTGGGCGAACGGGTGCTGGTTCACGATCTGGGCGAGCCGAATCCGAAGATCACCACCCCGTCGGACCTGGTTGCGGCGGAGGCGCTGCTCGGCGTCCGCTACGAGATTCGTTGCGGCATCGGCATCGACTCGCACCGGTTTGCGCCTGGGCGGAGACTGGTGCTGGGCGGGATTGAGATTCCGAGTGATCTGGGTCTGGCGGGGCACTCCGACGCCGACGCGCTCACGCACGCGATCATCGACGCGTTGCTGGGCGCAGCCGGGTTGGGCGATATCGGCGCGCAGTTCGGCGTGTCGGATCCGCGCTGGCGGGACGCGAACTCGTTGGCCATGCTGCGGCTGACGATCGCGAAACTGGCCGCCGCGGGCGCGCGGCCGCAATCGGTCGCGGCGACGGTGATCGCCGAGCGCCCGCGCTTGCGGCCGCATGTCGAGGCGATGCGGCGGCGGCTGTCCGAAGCGCTGCGGCTCGATCCATCGGCGGTGAACGTCGCGGCGACGACCGCGGAGGGGATGGGGGCCCTGGGGCGGGCGGAAGGCGTCGCCGCGCACGCGGTGGCGGCCGTGCGGGTGCGGGCCGCGCCCGCCGCGCGCGGGACGGACGTATAGGCTGCTGGTATGCCGGCGCTTGCGACCCTGAAACGCATCCTCGACTGGTACTTCGACTTCGTCGACGACACGTGGGCGGATATCCAGTTCACGCTGGCGCGAGACCCGGCGGCGATGTCGTGGCTGGAAGTGCTGCTGGCGTATCCCGGCGTGCACGCCCTGATGCTGCATCGGATCTCGGGCGCATTGCGGCGCATCGGCGCGCCAGTGTTGCCGAGATTGCTGTCGCACCTGGGTCGTTGGGCGACGGGGATCGAGATTCACCCGGGCGCCCGGATCGCGTCGCCCTGCCTGATCGATCACGGGATGGGCGTCGTGATCGGCGAAACGGCGCGGATCGGGAAACGCTGTCACCTGCACCAGGGCGTGACGCTGGGCGGCACCTCGACCATGCGCAAGCGGCGGCATCCAACCTTCGGCGACGACGTGCTGGTCGGCGCCAACGCGTCGATCGTCGGCGCCGTGACGATCGGCGCGGGCGCGCGCATCGGCGCCGGCGCAGTGGTGGTCTCGAACGTGCCCAGCTACTCGACGGTCGTTGGCGTACCCGGACACGTGGTGGCGTACTACGACCCCGGCGACGATACGGTGCTGCGGCTGCCCGATCCGGAACATGACCGGATTGAGGCGTTGGAGACCTCGCTATCCGAGCTGCGGACGGAGATACGCAGGCTGCGCGATCAGCTGGACGATCGGGCGGCGACCTCAGGCGAGACGGCGGCGGGTTAGCCGCCGCAACCTCGCGCATCGAGCGCATGAACTGCGACTTGGGAGTTGGTCCGTGGAGCTGTACAACACCCTGACACGCCGCAAGCAGCCGTTCGAGCCGCTTGACGATCCGATCTCGATGTACGTCTGCGGGATTACGCCGTATGACGACGCGCATCTGGGCCACGCGATGTCGATCATCATCTTCGACACCTTGCGCCGTTACCTGGAGTGGCGCGGACGGCGGGTGCGGCTGGTCTACAACTTCACCGATGTGGACGACAAGCTGATCGCGCGCGCGGCGCAGGAAGGCCTGACCGTCCCGGAGCTGGCGGAGCGGCAGATTTCATCGTTCATGGGCGAGTGGCGCGAGCTGGGGATCGCGCCGGCCGACGTGCATCCGCGCGCGACCGAAGAGATTCCGCAGATGCTGGAGCTGATCGGCGGGCTGATCGAGAAGGGCAAGGCGTATGCGGCGGGCGGCGACGTCTATTTCCGCGTCCGCGAGATGCCCGGCTACGGAAAACTCTCAGGCCGGTCGCTGGACGACATGATCTCGGCCGAGCCGACCGATATCGGGGTCGAGAAAGAGCATCCGATGGATTTCACGCTCTGGAAGGGCGCGAAACCCGGCGAGCCGCAGTGGGAAAGCCCCTGGGGGCCGGGGCGGCCCGGCTGGCACATCGAGTGCTCGGCGATGTCGATCCGCTACCTGGGCGAGCAGATCGACCTGCACGGCGGCGGCATGGACCTGATCTTCCCGCATCACGAGAACGAGATCGCGCAGTCGGAGAGCTACTCAGGGCATGATCCGTTCGTGCGGCACTGGATGCACAACGCGATGATGCAGGTCGGCGGCGAGAAGATGTCGAAGTCGACGGGCAAGATCGTGCGCTTGCGCGAAGGCCTGGACCGCTACGGCGCGGACGGCCTGCGGATGTTCGTGCTGGGCGGCCACTACCGTTCGCCGCTGACCTACTCGGAGGAGTCGCTGTCGGCGGCGGCGCGGGGCGCGGAGCGTCTGCGCACAGCGGCGACGCTGCCGTTGGTTGAGGGCGCCGGAGATCTCGACCCCTCGGAATCGCGGCGGCGATTCATCGACGCGCTGGAGGATGATCTGAACACGCCCCAGGCGCTGGCCGCGCTGTTCGACCTGGCCCGCGAGATCAATCGGGCGCGAGCCGAGGATCGGCCCGCCGGGGCGGCTCGGGACGCGCTGATCGAGCTGGGCGGCGTGCTGGGTCTGGGCTTCGCCGGCGTCTCGGCGGCGGGCGAAGCCGACGCGCAACCGTTCATCGATCTGCTGGTGACGATTCGCCAGGAACTGCGCGCGGCGAAGCAGTACCAGCTGGCCGATTCGGTGCGCGATCGGCTGACGGAGCTGGGCGTGGCGTTGGAGGACACCCGCGAGGGAACCCGCTGGCGCCGGGTTTCGCCGGAGCCCGAGCAGGCCGGCGACGAGCTGCCCGCCGCCGACCCGCTGGTCGAGAGCGCGTTGCGCTTCTAGACGCGGCTCGCGGTCTCGACCGCTGCTCGGCGCCGCCAGGCGATAGCCGCCGTGAGCGCCAGCACGGCGAGCGCGCCGATCCCGTACCAGATGCCGCTGCCGCCCTGCGCGTTCGGATCGGCCAGGCCGCCTGTGCCGGTGTTGGCGTAGCCCGTCGGCATGGCGGAGTCGTGCTCGGGGCAGTCGACGATCTGGATGCCGGCGGGCAGCGCCGCGCCGAAGCCCTCCAGCAGCGCGATCGCTTCGGATGGTCCGTAGGTTTGCCCCATGATCGCTACATCGCTCAGGATGCCGTGCTCGGCGACGTTGATCGTGATCTCGTAGGAACGCCCGCCGGCGCTGACGGTTTCTTCGTAGGAGCCGGCAGGGAGGTTGACGCACACGCCGCCCCCTGGCGCGGGCTCCATCATGCTCTCTTGGGCGGCTCCGCATTCGACGAACGCGACGCCCTCGGGCAGCGGATAGGCGTCGTCGCCGGTGAAGATGTCGAGCATCGCGGCCGGCGGGATCGGCTGGCCGCCAGGCTCGGTGAAGGCGGTGATCACGCCGCCCTCGCCGACCGTGACCTGGAACGTGACCTCGCCCTCGCGGTCGCGGGCGGGCGCGGTGAACTGGTGATCGCCGGCCGGCAGGTTGATGCAGATCGGCGGCTGAGCCTGCGCGGTCGGCGTCGACGGCGCGAGCGCGCCCAATCCGACAGCCGAGAGTGTGAACGCCAATGAGGCGAACAGCAGCATCGCACGGTGCATGAGATGGGATCCCGTTTCCAGCGCGGCGAGTAGCGGGGCAGCGCACGCCAAGCATACCGCTCAGCTGCGATGGCCGATGCGGCAACGGGGCGCGCTGGGCGATGATTGCGATGCGTTGCGATGTACTGCCTGGGCATCGCCCTCGTCCGAATCCGATTCGGACGATTAGGATCGAGGCGAGCCCAGGTGGCGCAATTGGCAGCGCAGCCGATTTGTAATCGGCAGGTTGGGGGTTCGAGTCCCCCCTTGGGCTCCAGCCGGCCGACGCGCTGTGCGTGCTGGTGAACAGAGGCCCGGCGGGGCGCTAGGGTCGGCGGTGATGTGAGGTCGGTCTCGGGGGGCTAAGATAGAGAGAGTGTCGGGGTGGGTGAGTGGCTAATACCACCGGTCTGTAAAACCGGCGCCGAAAGGCTTCGCAGGTTCGAATCCTGCCCCCGGCACCAGAAATCGCGTAACAGCCGCCGCGCAGGTTCGGCCTGCCGTCGGCGGTTCCGACGTTGAATCGACGGAACATCGGAGCGGAGCAGCGCAGCAGACACGGGCCCGCATAGCTCAGTCGGTAGAGCGCGTTCTTGGTAAGAACGAGGTCTCCAGTTCAAGTCTGGATGCGGGCTCCATCCGCGGGACGCAGGCAAGCACACAGCAGGCAGGAGGCGAGAGATGGCGCGACGGGTGTACGAGCGGACGAAGCCGCACGTGAACGTGGGGACGATTGGGCATGTGGATCACGGGAAGACGACGCTGACGGCGGCGATCACGAAGACGCTGGCGCTGACGCAGGAGGGTGTGGAGTATTCGAGTTTTGACTCGATTGACAACGCGCCGGAGGAGCGCGCGCGGGGGATCACGATTGCGATTGCGCACGTGGAGTACGAGACGGGGTCGCGTCACTACGCGCACATTGACGCGCCGGGGCACGCGGACTACATCAAGAACATGATTACGGGTGCGGCGCAGATGGACGGGGCGATATTGGTGGTGGCGGCGCCGGACGGGCCGATGCCGCAGACGCGGGAGCACATATTGCTGGCGCGTCAGGTAGGGGTGCCGCGGATGGTGGTGTATCTGAACAAGGTGGACATGATGGAGGACGAGGAGTTGTTGGACTTGGTGGAGTTGGAGGTGCGGGAGTTGCTGACGGACTACGAGTTTCCGGGGGATGAGGTGCCGGTGATACGGGGTTCAGCGCTGGCGGCGCTGGAGTCGGGTTCGGAGGACGCGGGTTCGCCGGAGTACGGCTCGATTCTGGAGTTGATGTCAGCGGTGGACGAGTACGTTCCGACGCCGCCGCGGCCGGTGGAGCAGCCGTTTTTGATGCCGATTGAGGACGTATTCGGGATCAAGGGACGTGGGACGGTGGCGACGGGGCGGATTGAGCGGGGTGTGGTGAACAGCGGAGAGGAGGTGGAGATTGTGGGGGTGAAGGAGACGCGGACGACGGTGGTGACTGGGGTGGAGATGTTCAAGAAGACGTTGTCGACGGGTGAGGCTGGGGACAACGTGGGGTGTTTGCTGCGAGGGATCGATCGGGAGGAGATTGCGCGAGGTCAGGTGTTGGCGGCGCCGGGTTCGATCACGCCGCACACGGCGTTTGAGGCGGAGGTGTACATCTTGTCGAAGGAGGAGGGTGGTCGTCACAGTCCGTTTTTCAGCGGGTATCGGCCGCAGTTTTACATACGGACGACGGATGTGACGGGGGAGATAGGGTTGCCGGAGGGGGTGGAGATGGCGATGCCTGGGGACAATGTACGGATGAGCGTGCGGTTGATATCGCCGATAGCGCTGGAGGAGGGGTTGCGGTTTGCGATACGAGAGGGCGGTCGGACGGTGGGCGCTGGCGCGGTCGCCTCGATCCTCGAATAGCGCGAAGCCCGAAGATCGTGCGATGATGGCGGGACGCCGCCGCATCGCGAGGAAGGGAGCTGGCGATGGCAAAGGGTGACCGCGTATTCATTACGCTGCGCTGCCGCGAATGCCAGGCGCACACGTACCACACGAAGAAGAACCGCCGCAACGACGCGGATCGGCTCGAGCTGACCAAATACTGCCCCAAATGCCGCTCGCGGCAGGCCTACCGGGAGACGCGGTGATTCGTGGCCAGAACGCGAGATAACCGACGCCGACGAGGTCGCAGGAGTGGACAGCCGCGCGCGGCTGCCTCCCCGCCACGTCCGCTTCGGCGAACCGATCGCGAGCCGGCCGCGTCGGCGGTCAACGACGACGCCGGGGCAGGCGCGTCGGTTGACGCCGCGGCGCTGCCGGCCCGGCCGCGGCGGGAGATCGCGTCCTCGCGCCCGACCTCGGACGACGCCCCGCGCGTCCAGAGCTGGTTGTACCGGCTCACCCATCCGCGCGCGATCATCGCGATTGTCGACGAGCTGCGCCGCGTCGTCTGGCCGTCGCGGCAGGAGACGGCGAACCTGACGGTCGTGGTGTTGGTTGTCGCGATTGCGGTGGGCGTGTTTCTGGGCGCGATCGACTTCGGGTTGAATCGCGTCGTTGAGGAAGCGTTGTTGCCCTGATGACTACCTCGCAAGAGTCGGCGGAGACACAGCCGGGCGGCGGCTTCGATCGCCGCGAGATGACGGCCGCGGAACGCGAGCTGCAGGAGGTGCTGGCTGCCGCTCGCTCGCTCGGCCTCGAAACCGAGTCGGAAGCAGGCGATGCGGAATACGACGCGACCGCGGCCGAGGCGCTGGTCGAGCTTGGCCTCGACCGTCCGGTCGAAGAAGCGCCGACGCCGATCCCCTCATTCCTCAGCGGCGACGAGGAGGAGGCCGAACCCGAGGCGGATGTGTCGCTCGAGGGCATTCAGGAGCCGGGCGCGGCCTGGTTCGCGATCAACACCTACACCGGCCACGAGGACAAGGTGCAGGACACGCTGGACAGGCGCATCCGCATCATGGACCTGGAGAATGAGTTCATCGAGCTGACGCCGGAGCGAGCCGGACCGCCGAAACCGCGCGGCCCGGCGAAGCGCTACGTGCTGGTGCCCACGCAAAAAGAAATGGAGATGCGGGCGGGCAAACGCCGCGAGGTCTTGCGCAAGCTGTTGCCCGGCTACGTGCTGGTGCAGATCCGGGTGGTCGAGACGACCAGGGAACCCTCGGACCACGCCTGGCACCTGGTCAAAGACACACAGGGCGTAACCGGGTTCGTCGGCTCGCGGGAGGATGTCAGGGAGCGCCCCATTCCGCTGCCCACTCAGCAGGTGGCGAAAATCATCGGGCAGACGCAGGTCGCGGAACCGCGCCTGCGGGTGGGCTTCAAGGTCAACGACACCGTGCGGCTCACCGACGGCCCGTTCGTCGACATGGTGGCGGCAGTGGAAGAGATCAACGAGGAAAAGGGCAAGGTGCGAGTGCGGATCTCGATGTTCGGCCGCGAGACGCCGCTGGAGCTGGATTTCGAGCAGGTGGAGAAGCAGTAAGCTGACTGTTTGCGTTCCCGGCAGGCATTGCGCACCGCACATTGCACACTCTGTGCGCGGTGCGCGTACGATGCGAATGGTGCCGCATGGTGCATGGCGATGAACGCCCGGCGGCGCGGCCGTTGGGCGAGGTAGGGAGACGGTTGGATGGCGAAGCGCGTACGAGCAGTGTTAACGCTGCAGCTTGAGGCGGGCAAGGCGAGCCCGGCGCCGCCGGTGGGCCCGGCCCTGGGTCAGCACGGCGTCGGCATTATGGAGTTCGTCAAGAGCTACAACGAGCGCACGGCGTCGAGCGCCGGCGAGTTGATCCCGGCCCAGATCACGGTCTACGAGGATCGCTCGTTCTCGTTCGAGCTGAAGACGCCGCCGGCGTCGGATCTGATCCGTCGCGCGGCCGGGCTGGAGAAGGGCGCCTCGGAGCCGCGGCGGGAGGTGGCCGGCTCGATCAGCGCGGATCAGGTGCGCGCGATCGCCGAGCAGAAGATGCAAGACCTGAACGCAAACGATGTCGAAGCGGCCATGCGAATGGTCGCCGGGACGGCGCGTTCGATGGGCGTGGAAGTCGAGGGCTGACCGATGCCGAAACGTGGCAAGCGCTATCGCGCCGCGGTCGACGCGTACAACAAAGAACAGCACTACGCGCCGCCTGAGGCGGTCGCGCTGGTCAAGCAGATGGCGACGGCGCAGTTCGATGAAACCATCGAGCTGCACATCCGCACCGGCCTCGACGTGCGGCACGCCGATCAACAGCTGCGCGGCACGGCGCGCCTGCCGCATGGCCTGGGCAAGGAAATTCGCGTGGCGGTCTTCGCGGAGGGCGACGCCGCCTCGGCGGCGACCGAGGCGGGCGCCGAGGTCGTCGGCTCGGACGAACTGGTCGAGCGCGTCCAGGGCGGGTTCACCGATTTCGACGTGGCGATCGCGCAGCGTGAGCTGATGGGCAAGGTCGGCCGGCTCGGGCGCGTCCTCGGACCGCGCGGCCTGATGCCGAATCCACGAGCCGGCACCGTGGTCGATCGGGGTGATGTCGCCTCTGCCGTGGCCGAGGCCAAGGCGGGACGGGTCGAGTTCCGCACCGATCGCGAGGCGTCGGTGCATGTGCCGTTGGGCAAGGCGAGCTTCGGCGAAGAGCAGCTGCTGGAGAACCTGGCGACGATGGTCTCCGAGATCGTGAAATCGCGGCCCTCGGGATCAAAAGGCAGTTACATCCGTTCGCTCAGCATCGCCTCGACGATGGGGCCGGGCGTCAGACTGGAGCAGCAGTCCGCGCTGGCGTTGAAAGCGGACTAGTCGTCCCCTGCGGCGCGTCCGTTATCCCGTTGGCTGACACGACCGGCGGAGATGGATTAGGCTGAGCGGAGCAACGAAACTCTTGCCGCCCGAGACCGCTGGCGGACTTGCGAAAGTCCTGAAACGTCCAGCGCAGGCAGCAGCCGACCGAGAATCCGCCATGATGCGGATACGTGTGGTTGCAAGTCTGGTGGTCGAGCGGGACGCGGCGGCGGAAGCGATGGACTTGCGGGGATGCAATGGCGACCGATCGCAAACGGGCGCAGGTAGCGCTGCTTGAGGAGCGTTTGGGCCGCGCGTCGATCACGATCGGGATCGACTATCGCGGCCTGAGCGTCAAGGACATGCAGCAACTGCGGCGCGGCATTCGGGCGGAAGCGCCCGAGACCGAGCTGCGCGTGATCAAGAACACGCTCTGGCGCCGCGCCGCCGAAGGCGCCGGCGAGCCGGACGCGGCGCAGCTCGCCGACGAGGCGACCGCCTTGCTGTTCGGCTTCGGCGACCTGACTGAAGCGCCCAAGGCGCTGCAGAAGTACACGCGCGAGGCGCGGCTCGCTCTGCCGATCCGGGGCGTCTACGTCGAGGGTCAGCTGCAGGACGGCTCGCAGGTGTCGTCCCTGGCCGACGTGCCCAGCCGGCCCGAGCTGATGGCCAAGGTCGCGGGCGGCCTGAACAGCCCGATCTCCGGGCTCGCCGGTGTGCTGAGCGCGGTCTTCCGCGATGTGGCGGCGATCATCGAGGCGCGGGCGGAACAGCTCGAAGCGGCGGAGCCCGCCGCGGACTAGTGTGCAATCTCGCCGACGCTGCGTCGGCGGGCGGCAGCGAAGCAGACGGCCAACCCGGCCGAGATGGAGCGGAGACGGACCATGTCGAAGGTTGACGAAGCGTTCGATCTGATCAGCGCGATGACGATTCTCGAAGCGCGCGATCTGGTCAAGCGGATCGAAGAAGAGTTCGGCGTCACCGCCGCGGCCCCGGTCGCGGTGGCGGCGGCCGGCGGCGTCGCTGCGGCGGCGGCCGAAGAGGCCGTCGAAGAGCAGACCGAGTTCGACGTCGTCCTGGCCGCGTTCGGCGACAAGAAGATCAACGTGATCAAAGCCGTCCGCGCGGTGACGGACCTGGGCCTGCGCGAGGCGAAGGAATTCGTTGAGTCGGCGCCGCAGACGCTCAAAGAGGGCGTGACCCAGGAAGAGGCCGACTCGATCAAGGCGTCGCTGGAAGAGGCCGGCGCGACGGTCGAGATCAAGTAACCTCTCTCGTCCGCGCCGGTGTTGCGCGGCGGGCGCACAGAATCCGAGTGCATCCCATCCCAACATTGCGCATTATTGTGCGCTATCGTTGACGCGACCCACTGAACTGATCGGTGGGCGCATTCGTGTGTGTGGCTCCCTGACGAGCGCGACGGGGGATGCGATGGCGCTTGACAACCTGGTGCTGCCGGAGGCGCCCACGCGGCACTGGCGTGCGCCTCGCGTGATCGAGTTGGGCGTCGTCATCGCGTTGACGGTCGCCGTGGCGGTGGTCGGCGCGCTTTGGGGTTCAGAGTCGGGCGGGACGATGGACGCGCCGCTCGCCTCCTCGGCGTCGGGCGTCCCGTCCAATGCCACCGATGTCAATCCCGATATCGATGACGCTGCTGCGCTTGCGGCGCCAGCTGTTGTCCAGTCAGCGCCGCTTCCCTCGCAGAGCGGCAGCGGCTCAGACCAAGCGGAGCCGCTGCTCGTCGCGTTGCCCGCCGCATTCGAGCGGTACCAGGTCCAACGCGGCGAGACGTTGTTCGATGTCGCCTCGGCGGCCGGTATCTCGGTCCTCGAGCTGTTGCACTGGAATCGGCAGTTGAACGAGGATTCGGTTCTGATTCGAGGCGAGTGGCTGTGGATTCCGGCCTGGGACGGCGTGTCGGTCGCGGATCAGGCGGCGAACACCATATCGGCGGGAAAGAGCGGTCGTGGCGGCGGATAGCTTCCGGAATTGGCGCGGGAGCCAGATACCCGACGAGCAGCGGGCGCGCCGCGCGCTCATGCGCTCGATGGCGATTTGGACGCCGGCCTTTGCGCTGCTCACCGCCGGCGCGGTCTACCTGATGCTCGAGGCGTTGGACGGCAACAGCGGATCGTGGTTCGGATTTTCGTTGTTCGCGCTGATCGGTGTGCTGTCAGGCTTCTCGGCGCTGTCCGCGTTCCGCGACTGGTTCTCGACGCCGATGGAAACGACGGGCAAGGTGGCCCGCAAGTGGCGCAAGTTCGATCTGTTGATCTTTTTCCGAGCGCACTACGTCCTGGTCGCGCGCCGCGTGTTCCGGGTGCCGCGCCTGGTGTTCGAGGAAATGCCCGAGGCGGGTAGCTGGGTCTATCTGCTCCACTATCCGCACACGAACGCGCTTGTCGCCTGGCGGCCGCTGGGCGAGGACGAACAGCCGCGCGACGAGGACGAGGCGGAGCCGCGCCGCGTCGAGACGGATTGGGAGCAGCGGCGCAGGGAGCGCGAGGCGGAGGCGGCGGCAACGCGTGAGAGCGTGGAGCTGCCAACCTTCGGCGAGCCGCGAGACGAGTAGCCGCGTGCGGGATCACGAGGCGGAGCTGCGCGCGTTGTGGGCGGTCGAGGACGCTGAACGCGTCAGCGCAGTCGAAGCGGCGCCAACCGAGCCTGGCGCGGCGAGCAAACCACGCAAACCGAGCGTCAGGCTGCAGGACCACCTGGACAAGCAGGACCTGCCGCGCGAGCGGTTGGTTCGGTTGGGCGCGGATGCGCTGACCAATGCCGAGCTGGTCGCGATCCTGCTCAGCACCGGCGACCAGGAGGAGAACGTCCTGGAGAAGTCGCGCAATCTGCTCAAGGATCGCGGCCTGGTCGGTCTGCTGCGTTCAGATGTCCATGAGTTAACGCAGGTGGTGGGCTTGGGCCCGGCCAAGGTTTGCCGTATCAAGGCGGCGGTCGAACTGGCGGCGCGGGGGCTGGCGGACGACGAATGGCCGGCGCGCGAGCCGTTCCGCTCGGCGGAGCAGCTGTTCAACCGCTATCGAGGGTTATTGGGCGACCTGACCCATGAAGAGGTTTGGGTGCTGGTGTTGGATCAACAGCATTGCTTGATCCGCGAGGAGCGGCTGTACAAGGGGATGGTGCACGGCGCGTTGGTGCGCGTCGCCGAGCTGCTGCGGCCGGTGATCGTGCATCAGGGGCCGGCGATGATCGTGGTGCACAACCATCCCTCGGGTTCGCCCGATCCCTCGCGCGCCGATCAGGAGATGACCTCCGACCTGTGGCTCGCCGCTGCGACGATGGGGATCGAGCTGCTGGATCACGTGATCGTGACGCGCTCGGACTTCGCCTCGATGGCGCGGATGGGGCTGCTGCGCGAGGCGCCGCTGGAGGCGTCGGCCGTTGCGGAGCAGGGCGCTGATCGCTACCGCGCCTGACGGCGCGCACCCGGTTTCTGTGTACAGTGAGCCTCGTGCCTGAATCCGAGCTGTTTCTGGGCCTGAACATCCTCGATCTGGTCATCATCGCGGCGGTGCTGGGTATCGGCGTCTGGGGCTGGCGGATGGGGATTCTGCGGACCAGCGTGGCGCTGTTGGCGATCGTGGTCGGCGTGTTCCTGGCCGGCGTCTATCACGAGCGCGTCTTCACCGATCTGGCGATCTCGGAGGCGCCCTCCGGGGCGATGCGGGCGGCCAGCTTTCTGGTCATCCTCGTCCTGGTCTCGGTGGGCGGATACGTGATCGGAACGTTTCTGCGCGGCTTCGCCTCGTTGCTGTTGCTGGGCTGGGCGGATCGCGCGGCCGGCGGCGTGTTCGGCGCGCTGTTCTGCCTCCTGCTGATCCAGTCCGTGTTCGCGATCGTGGTGGCGGCGGGGTTGGACGACGCCAACGGCGTGGTGGGGCACTCCGTCATCGGCTGGGCGATGATGGAGAACGCGCCCGTGGTGCGGGCGCTGCTGCCCTCGGAGTTCGATCGGGCCATTCAGGGCTTCGTATCCGAGGTCGAGCAGTGGCGCTCGACGGTTGACGCCGTACCGGGACCGATCGGCGGCGGCTGAGCCGTCCGCCCTGCGGCGCGATGGTACGATCAGCGCGGTGCGATGTCGGTTCTGAACAAATCCGTCCTGGTGCTCAATCAGAACTACGAGCCGCTGCACGTCTGCAATGTGCGGCGGGCGGTGGTGTTGGTGGCGCGGGGCAAGGCGGAAATTATCGATCGACTGGATCGGGCCAAGTCGCTGCTGCGCAGCATGAGCGGCGAGCACGACGTGCCCTCGGTGATCCGCATGGTCTATTTCATCCGACGCCCGCGGCCGGTGATGCGGCTGTCGCGGCGCGAGGTATTCATCCGCGACCGCTTCATGTGCCAATACTGCGGCCGCCGCACCGCGCTCAAGGATTTGACGCTCGATCACGTGGTGCCCCGCTTTCGCGGCGGTTCGCATACGTGGGAGAATCTGGTCTCCGCCTGCCGCGGCTGCAACCACCGCAAGGCCGGCCGGACGCCGCGCGAGGCGCAGATGGAGCTGCGCGCCGAACCCAGACGCCCCACCGTGACGCCGATCAACCTGTTCGGCCAGTATCTCGAGAGTCAGCCGGGCTGGGCGCCGTTCATTCCCGGCGCCGAGCGCGCGTTGTCGGCCGACTGATCCACCCGCGCATTCGATTATTCGGGCTGACAGGCGCGGCAGAACGAGGTGACGCGGCGGTTCGGCGAGACCTCGGATATCGGGTTGCCGCAACGCGGACAGGGTTGGCCGCCCTTGCGGTGGACATTGAGGAAGTCGCGCGGCTTGCTGTCGATCCGGTTCCCGATCTCCGCCGCCGCGATGCCTGACGCCCAGTCCAGCGTCCCGCGCATCGCGTCGAACAGGCGCGCGCGCCGCTCCGTCGGCAGCGACGCGATCTTCGTGAACGGGTGGATCCCGGCGTTGAACAGAATCTCGTCGGAGTAGGCGTTGCCGATGCCGGCGATGAACCGCGCGTTGACCAGCGCGTTCTTGACCTGCCCCCGGTGGCGCGCCAGCCGTTTCAGGAACGCGTCCCGATCGAGAGCGGGGTCGAGCGCGTCCGGACCCTGTTCGTTCAGTACCGGCACCCGGTCGAGGTGTTCCGCGTCTACCAGATAGATCTTGCCCAGATAGCGCTCGTCGATGTAACGGACGCCGAGTTCGTCCTCCTGCGCCGCGTCGCGTTGGAACGTGAGGGTGAAGCAGGTTCGGGCGTGCGCCTTCTCGACGCCGTCCGGCCCCGAGGTCCACTGGAAGCGGCCGTTGAGCATCGGATTGACGACCAGCACGCTGCCGCGATTGGTGTGAAAGAGTAGAAATTTGCCGCTGCGACCGACGCGGCGAAACTCCGCGCCCAGCAATCCCGCCTCGAAATCCTCGCGCGGCAGGCGGATCACGATCGGCCGCTGAATATCGACGCTCCCGATCGGGCGTGCGATGATCCGCCGGCCCAGCACCTGCGCGATGTGTTCCAGTTCCGGGATTTCGGGCATATCGAACGCTTCGCCTGTCGATCAGGGCGCGTGCGCCTTGGGATAGCTGCCGACGATGCGCAGGCGTTCCACCTCCGGCTCGACGTTGCGCAGCGCGGCGCCCAGCGCCGCGTCGGTGCGGTGTCCGTCGCAGTCGATCAGGAAGAGATAGGTGCCCAGCCGCTCGCGGGCGGGGCGCGATTCGATGCGGGTCAGGTTGATATCCGCGTCGGCGAAGCGCTGCAGCACGCGCAGCAGCGCGCCGGGGCGGTTGGCGGTGCTGAACAGGATCGTCGAGCGGTCGTCGCCCGTCGGTTCGTGGTCCCGGCCGGCCAGGACCACGAACCGGGTCGCGTTGCGGTGATCATCCTCGATGCCGACTTCGATCAGCTCAGCCTCATGCAGATCGGCAGCGCGGCGCGGCGCGATCGCCGCCACGTGGTTGCCGACCTCGACCGCCCGCGCGACCGCCTGCGCGGTCGAGAGCGTCGCCTCGGTGCGGGCGTCCGGGAAGCGGCGCTGGATGTAGCGCTGGCATTGCCCCAGCGCCTGCGGGTGCGAGTAGATCACGTCGACGCGGGATGTATCGGCTCGCGGCGCGACGATCAGGCAGTGTTCGATCGGGATGATCAGCTCGTTGCAGATCGCGAGCGCGTCCAGCTGGTGAATGATCAGATCGTGGGTTTCACCGACGGCCCCGGCCAGCGAGTTCTCAAAGGGCAGCACGGCGATCTCGGCGTCGCCGCCAGCCGCTGCCTCGGCCGAGGCGGTGATGCTGGCGAACGGGATCAGCTCGGCTTCGCGCCCGGGCGGGGCGCACAGGGACGCGGCCTGCTCGGTAAACGTGCCCGGCGGGCCGAGGAACGCGATCCTGAGCGGCGTGGTGGTGTCGTCACGGCTGATGGACATGGGTTCAGACTGCTCCGCTGAGCGCCTCGCGCAGCGCGGCTTCGTGCTGCGGCTGGGTCACGGCGATCACCACGTCTCCCGCCTGGATGAGTGTATTGGGACCGGGGACCTCGGGTTGGCTGTCGTCGCGGATGATCAGCGCCAGCACGGTATGGGGCGGTAGGTCGAGATCGCGCACGACGCAGCCGACCGCGGGGGCGAGCTGCGGAATCGCCACCTCCGACAGCATGAACGCGGTCGACCGAATCTGGGTCAGGCGCGTGAGGCCGGCGCTGACCTCCTGCTCGATCGCGTTGACGATCGCGCGGGTGGCGGAAATTGTGAAGTGGAAGCCCAGGGCGCGAAAGATGCGCTCGTTGCGCGGGTCATTGATGCGGGCGATCACCTTGCCGACATTGAACCGTGTTTGCGCCGTCTGAGCGACGGCGAGATTGGCCTGGTCGCGGCCGGTGCAGGCGACGACGACATCGGCGCGATTCATGCCGGCGGCGCGCTGCACGTGGATTTCGGCGCCGTCGCCGAGCAGCACGACCTCGCCCAGTTCGTTGTTGATCGACCAGGCCGTGTTGGCGTCTCGCTCGACGATGCAGACCTCGTAGTTCATCTCGATCAGATCGCGCGCCGCGCCGCGCCCCACTTTGCCGCCGCCGACGATGATCACGTACATCAGGATTCCTCAGCCGCCGCCGTGTGCTCGTCGTCGAATGCGGCTGCCCGCACCATTTGGTCCAGGATCGTGGTGGGGTTGACGACGTTGATGTCGAGCTGTCGATAGACGTCGGCGCGCTCCGGATCGTAAATTCGCGCCACCACCCGGGCTGCGCCGTGGATATGCTTGGCGACCTGTACTGCCATGGCGTTGCGATTGTCGCCGTTGGCCAGGGCGAGAAAGATGTCGGCCCTGGCGACGCCGGCCGCTTGCTGAACCTCGATGTCCTCGCCGGCACCGACGACGGTGGCGCCGCGGAAGTCGTCATCAAGCCAGTTGAAGGCGGCGGCATCGACGTCAATCACGGTGACGTGATGCCCTTCATGGTCGAGCTCGCGGGCCAGGGTGGAGCCGAGTCGTCCGCAGCCCATGATTACGACGCGCATGGCGATCCGACTCGCTTCCCGATCGCGCTACTCAGCCCGCGTGACGGCGGCGGGCCGGCGGTGATGCAGCGCCGACTCGCGCACGACGACGACTTCGCAGGGGGCATGGGAGAGGATGTAGTCGGCGGTGTGGCCCAGGTCGATGCCGGCGCCGGTGCGCCGCACGAGGGCGGTCTGCTCGCCGCCGGCGCTGTGCACGGCGTTGGCGTGCGAGACGCCCAGCACCAGCATGTCGATCGCCTCGGTGGCGGCTACGTCGACGACGGCCGGGCCCGCATTGCGCGCCTGCAGCATGATCGCTTCGCAGGACACGCGCGCCTGTTTGGCGGCTGCTTCGGCCTCGGCCAGGCACGCCTCGCCCTGCGCGGATTGTTGCGGCAGTTCGCTGTTGACGGGATACGCGCGTTCAACCTCGACGACATAAATCGGCAGCACGCGCGACTGGCGCCGTTCGACGCGCGCCAGGTGCAGGGCAATCTCGAGTCCGCGCCGCGCTTCCGGCGAGCGGTCGAACGGAACCAGGATGGAAATGCCGGCCATGCGCGTAGCGTATTCGCTGGCGGCGCGAAACGGTGCGCGCGGTGTGCTCAGTGCGCGCTCAGTGCGCGCTCAGTACACGTAGCGGGGCTGCTCGCGGATCACGTGCGAACCGTCTTCGTCGAGCTGCTCCAGCCAGGCGTGCAGGCGGCCCTGAGCGATCTCGATGAACCCCAGGGTGCCCAGCCGGGTGTCGAGATTGCGCGGATACATCGGGCTGCCGGGATTGACCAGCAGCACGCCGCGAACGGTCTCGATCGAGGCGACATGCGTGTCGCCGTGGATGACGACGTGCCGCGGGCCCCCGAAATAATGCTCCATCATCGATTCGACGGTGCGGTAGGGCGGCCATTCGGGCAACGCCATGTCGTGGGTCAGACCGAATTTGAAGCCTTCGAACTGCAGGGACCAGGCTTCGCGCAGGCGCGGATCATCGGGCTGCACGGGACGGCCGCCCGAACCGTCGTCGCCGTTGCCGCGCGCCACGTAAATCGGCGCGACCTGCTCGAGCTGGTCGATCAGGGCGATGTCGTGGATGTCGCCGCCGTGCAGAATGACGTCGGCGGTTCTGATGCGGTCCCAGAGTTGGGGCCAGAGCTCGGTACCGGCCTCGGGCACGTGGGTGTCGGAGATCAGGCCGATGCGCATGCTTGATAGCCTAGCGGTCGTTGGCGAACGCGCCGATTCGCAGGTCGAGACGAGGAAGCAGCGTCCCGGTGGCTCGACGGATCGAACGACTGGCGAATGAGGGTTGGCTGCGCTGGGCGATCGTGGCGGGGTTGATCGCGCTGGCGATGATCGGCGCCTGGGTCTGCCGCGTGGATCGCGATACGGCGCTGCTGACCGGCTCCGGTGTTTTGCCGCAGACGGACATTCGCGTGGCGATGATCACGCACGGCGGGATTGGCGATCCGTTCTGGGACATCGTGGCGGCGGGCGCGTTCGCGGCGCAGCGCGAATTCGGCGTCGACCTGCTGTACGACGGCGACGGCAATGTCAATGAGCAAGTGCGGCTGGTCGACAACGCCGTGGCGTTGGGCTACGACGTGTTGATCGTGTCGCTGGCCGATCCGGACGCGCTGGAGGACTCGATCCGTTCGGCGGTCGCGGCCGACCTGCTGGTGATGACGATTAACTCGGGCGAGGAACGCGGGCGCGAGTTCGGCGCGGTCACGCACTTTGGCCAACCCGACGGCGTGGCCGGCCTCGGCGCCGGCGAGCGGATGGCGTCGGCGGGCGCGGCGCGGCTGCTTTGCCTGATCCACGAAGCCGGCAATGTCGGTCTCGAGTCTCGATGCGCCAACGCGGGCTTGGCGATGGAGGCGGCTGGCGGTTCGATGCAGCGGCTGTTCGTGTCCGGCACGGCCGATCGCGTGTCGACGACCGGCGAGATCGCGGCGGTGCTGCAGGCCGACGAGCAGATCGACGGCGTCCTGGCGCTCAACTCCAGCATCGCCGAACTGGCATTGGACGCGATTGCGGCCTCGGGGTCGCAGGCGCGTCTGGCGACCTTCGACGTGTCGCCCGCCATCCTGCAGGCGATCGAGGCGGGGGAGGTGCTGTTCGCGGTCGATCAGCAGGCCTACCTGCAGGGGTTCCTGCCGATCGCGTTCGCCTACTTCCAGTCGCTGGAACCGAACTCGGAGACTCGCGGCGTGCTGGCCGGGCTGGAGCGCTGGGCGGCGTCGGGTCGTTTGGTGACGGGGCCGGGATTCGTCGATCAGTCGAACGTGCGCCGCTTCCCGCAGTTGGGCGGCGACCAGTGAGCGCCCTGATGAGCGTCCCAACGTTCGCGCGCGGGTTGCCGCTTGGCATGGTCCTGGTGATGGCGGCGATCACCTCGATCGGCTGCGCCGAGGCGGCGCGCGAACGGCTCGGTCTGGGCCTGGCCCCGCCGATGTCGGTCGCGATGATCGTGCACGGCTCGGACGGCGATCCATTCTGGGAGACCGTGCGAGAAGGCGCCCTAGACGCGGCCGCGGCATTCGACGTCAACCTCTTCTGGCGCTCCACGCCCGACAGCGATGAACGGGTGCGCCTGGTCGATGAGGCGGTGCAGCAGGGATTTCAGGTCGTCGTCGTCACGCTCTCGGATCCTCAGGCGATGTCCGAGGTCGTGAGCGATGCGCTGCTGATCGGCGCCACCGTGTACGTGATCAATGTCGGCGATAACGCGGGCGCGGAACTGGGCGTGGATTCCTATTTCGGCCAGGTCGAGACGGTGGCCGGTCTGGCTGTCGGGGATCGTCTGCGGCAGGCGGGCGCGACGCACCTGCTGTGCGTCAAACATGAAGCGCGCAACCTGTCCCTCGACACGCGCTGCAGCCGGGCCGGACAGCGTCTGGACCGCTTGACGGAGCTGACCATCGATTTCAGCGAGTCGGCGGGCGGCGAGATCGAGCGGGCGCTGACAGCGGATCCGTCCATCGACGCCGTGCTGACCATGAACACCCGATTGATGAACGAGGCTTCGAGCGCGATCGCGCGGATCAGTGAGAGCGGCGCGCAAGACCGCGCCTTGCAGCATGCAGTGTTTGAGCTGAATGATCAGGTGTTGGACGCGATCGAGGACGGCCGCGTGCTGTTCGCCGTCGATCAGCAGCCGTATCTGCAAGGGTATCTGCCGGTCGCCTATGCGCGGCTGACGCAGTACTCGGAGCGGACGCAGGGCGACGAGCTGGCCGACGCCCTGCTGCAATGGATTGCGGGGCGCGGCGTGCTGCTGGGTCCCGGCTTCGTCGACGCCGGCAACCTCGACCGCGTGCGCCAGGCGACGCGGCTCAGCGCGGCCTCGGCTGACGAATCCGCCGCCGAACCCGAGCCGGCGACCGAGTAACGAGTAAATTGCTGAGAACCTGATCAGGAGGGGCGGCGCGGTGTCACTGTTGCAGCTACCGGCCTTCGGCAGCACTCGACCCTGGGTACGGACGGCTGTGTTGCGGCCGGAGCTGGGCTCGCTGGTTGCAGCGGCGCTGCTGCTCATCTTCTTCAGCATCGCCAGTTCCGGGGCCATGCTGGAAGTGCCGACGATCGCCCGCGTGCTCGACACGGCCTGGCCCTACGGGATCATCGCCGTGGCGGTTGGGCTGTTGATGATCAGCGGCGAGTTCGATCTGTCCGCCGGTGTGATGGTCGGCACGGCCGGCGCGCTGCTGGGCGTGATGGCGACCGAGTGGGGGATGAATTTGTGGGCGGCGATGTTCCTGTCGCTGTTGGTCTGCCTGGCGTTGGGGCTGTGGAACGGCGTGCTGGTGGTCTGGACGGGGCTGCCCTCGTTCGTGATCACGCTGGGCACGTTCTTCGGCTTGCGCGGCGCGAATGTCGCCCTGTCGAAGTACTTCACGGGCGACGCCCTGATCGAGAACATCGATAGCGCTGGCGGCTACGACTCGCTGCACGCCATCGTCGCGACCGTGTTCGGTACCGCGCCGTCCGATTTCCGCGTCTCGCTGCTGTGGTGGGCCGGTTTCATCCTGATCGCCACCTGGATTCTGTGGCGCACCAAGATCGGCAACTGGATTTTCGCCACGGGCGGCGACCGCGAAGCGGCGCGCGCGGTCGGCGTGCCCGTCAACGGCACCAAGATCGGGCTGTTCCTACTGACCGCCGGGGCGGCCTGGTTCGTCGGGATCAGCAACGCGATCCGCTACACGTCGGTGCAGGCCGGGCAGGGCGTGGGGCAGGAATTCTTCTACATCATCGCCGCGGTGGTCGGCGGTTGTCGGATGGCCGGCGGCTACGGCTCGGCAGTCGGGCCGGCGATCGGTGCGCTGATCTGGGGGATCGCCTTCGTCGGCATTCCCCATGCGGGCTGGAATTCCGACTGGCGCTGGGCGTTCCTGGGCGTGCTCCTGCTGGTGGCGACGTTGATCAACCACATCGTCGGCGAGCGCGTCAGGACGGCCCGGTCCGGCTAGCTGGCGGCGTTGGAGCAGACATGACTACTGAGACCACGGATCAGATCGAGGCGGAATCGACCGGGCAGGCGGATCTGCCGGTGCTCGAGACGCGCGGTCTGGGCAAGCGCTTCGGATCGGTCGTGGCGCTGGAGGATGTGCACGTCTCCTTGCGCGCCGGCGAGGTGACCTGCGTCGTCGGCGACAACGGAGCGGGCAAATCGGTGTTCATCAAGATGCTCTGCGGATTGCTCAGGCCCAGCGAGGGGGTGTTGCTGCTCGATGGCGAGCCGACTGAGTTCAACTCGCCCAGGCAGGCGCGCGCGCAGGGAATCGTGGCGGTCTATCAGGATCTGGCCTTGGCGCCTTTGATGTCGCTGTGGCGCAACTTCTTCATGGGCGCAGAGCCGGTCAGGGGCTGGGGCGTCTTCCAGCGGTTCGACGTGGGCTACGCCAAACAGGCGATGCAGGCGGAGCTGGAAAAACTGGGCATTGACCTGGGCGATCCCGATCGCGCGGCGCACACGCTGTCGGGCGGTGAGCGCCAGGGGTTGGCGATCGCCCGTGCGCTGTATTACGGCGCGCGGGTGTTGATCCTGGATGAGCCGACCTCGGCGCTGGGCGTGCGTCAGTCGGGCGCGGTGCTGCGCCTGATTCGGCGCGCCTCGCAACGCGGAACCGCGGTGGTGCTGGTGACGCCCAAGCCGCAGCACGCGTTTTGGGTGGGCGATCGCTTCCTGGTCTTCCAGCGCGGCCGGCTGGTCGAAGATCGACCCAGCGAGTCACTCACCCTGGAAAGCCTGTCGTATTTCATGGCCGGCGGCGGCGAAGTGGACGAGCTGGAATCCGCCATCGCCAACGCATAGACACGGAACCGCGCGCGTCGACCGCATTGCGGCGCGGTAGACTGAGCGTCAGCAGGTACACAGCGGAGTATTGGTGAGAGGTATGGGGATGGTCGTAGAAACCGCGACGCAAACGGTGAAGGCCGGCCTGGCGCAGATGCTCAAGGGCGGCGTGATCATGGACGTGGTCACGCCCGAGCACGCGCGCATCGCCGCAGAAGCGGGCGCCTGCTCGGTGATGGCGCTGGAGCGGGTGCCCTCGGACATTCGGGCTACCGGCGGCGTGGCGCGCATGTCGGACCCGTCGCTGATCCGGGGGATCATCGACGCCGTATCGATTCCCGTGATGGCCAAGGTGCGCATCGGGCATTTCGTCGAGGCGTCGATTCTGGAAGCGCTGGGCGTCGATTACATCGACGAGTCCGAAGTGCTGACGCCGGCCGATGAGTCGTTCCACATCAACAAGCACGAGTTCTCGGTGCCGTTCGTCTGCGGCTGCCGCGACCTGGGCGAGGCGCTGCGGCGGATCGCTGAAGGCGCGGCCATGATCCGCACCAAGGGCGAAGCGGGCACGGGCAACATTGTCGAGGCGGTGCGGCACATGCGGGCCGTCCAGGGGTCGATCAGGCGGCTCCAGCAGATGGGCGACGAAGAGCTGGTCTCGTACGCCCGCGATATCGGCGCGCCGGTCGAACTGGTGCGGCAGACCCGCGAGATGGGGCGCTTGCCGGTGGTCAATTTCGCCGCCGGCGGCGTCGCCACCCCGGCCGACGCGGCGCTGATGATGCGGCTCGGCGCAGACGGCGTGTTCGTTGGCAGCGGCATCTTCAAGTCGCAGGATCCGGCCCGGATGGCGAACGCGATCGTGCGCGCGGTGACGCATTTCGAGGACGACGAAATCCTGGCGGAGGTCTCGACGGATCTGCCTGTGGCGATGCCGGGAATCGAAATCGACAAGATTCCCGAGGCCGAAGTGCTATCGAAGCGAGGCTGGTGAGCGGATTCCCAACGGCGCGGCGGGATTGGAGTCGGTGACCAATTTGGCTAGCTACACATCAGACGGTCCGGACAGGTTGGGCGCGGTAGGCAGGACGGGGAACGCGGATTCGGTCGTCGTCGGCGTCCTGGCGCTGCAGGGGGATTTCGCCGAGCACGCGGCCGCGCTGCGGCGAGTCGGCGCCGATGCCCTCGAAGTGCGCACGCCGAGCCAGCTGCGGCAGATCGCCGGGCTGATCATCCCCGGCGGCGAGAGCACCACCATCGCCCGCTTGATGATCGCGTATGGACTGCGCGAGCCGATCATCTCGATGGGCCGCGCCGGACTGCCCGTCTGGGGTACCTGCGCGGGCGCGATTCTGCTGGCCGAAGAGATCGTGAGCCTCGATCGTCCGGCCTTGCATCTGCTGCCGATCACGGTCGAGCGCAATGCCTATGGCCGTCAGATCGACTCGTTCGAGGCGGATCTCGCTTCAGGCGCGTTGGGCGGCGAGCCGCTGCCGGCGGTGTTCATCCGCGCCCCGCGCATCCGCTCGGTCGGCGAGCAGGTCGATGTGCTGTTAGAGCTCGGACCCGAGCACGACCACGAAGCGGTTGCGGTGCAGTGCGGTTCGCTGATGGCGACCACATTCCATCCCGAACTGACCCAGGACGACCGGCTGCACCGCCGGTTCGTCGCACTGTGCGCCGCGTATGCGGCTGCGCAGGATGTTGCGCGAGATCTCGAGCCGGCAGCCGGGCCGACATGGTCCGCCGCGGGAGGTTCGGGTTGATGGCGGCATCGTTCAGCCCGGTCAGTCCGGCGCGCAACGAAGACCTCGACGCATTGCTGTCGACGTTGCCGGAGGGAATTCGGCGGGCGGTCAGCGAGCGGGGCGACGAAGCGGAGCTGCTGGAGATCGTGCTCGACCTGGGCCGCCGCCCCTGCGCGCGCTATCTGGGCGGCGAGGTCGAGCTGCGCGAGACGGACGTATCGCAGATCGAGCTGCAGCTGGTGGTCTCGCAGCTCGGCGATTTCGGCGCCGACAATCGCGCCGGCATTCCCCGAACGCTGCATCGGATCGCGTGTATCCGCAACCGCCGGCGCGAGGTCGTGGGCCTGACGATGCGCGTCGGCCGGTCGGTATCGGGGTCGGTGGCGGTGATCGAAGATTTCGTCAAGGCGGGCGCCTCGATTCTGCTCCTGGGACGGCCCGGCGTGGGCAAGACGACGCTCCTGCGCGAGGCGGCTCGCGTCCTCGCCGACGAAGGCAAGCGGGTGGTGATCGTCGATACCTCGAACGAGATCGGCGGCGACGGCGACATCCCGCACATCGGCATCGGGCGCGCGCGTCGGATGCAGGTCGAGCGGCCGGAGCTGCAACACGCGGTGATGGTGGAAGCGGTCGAGAACCATATGCCGGAAGTGATCGTGATCGACGAAATCGGCACCGAGCTCGAGGCGCAGGCAGCGCGGACGATCGCCGAGCGCGGCGTGCAGCTCGTGGCGACCGCGCACGGCAACACGCTCGCCAACCTGATGCTGAACCCCACCCTGGTCGATCTGATCGGCGGGATTCAGACGGTCACGCTCTCGGACGAGGAGGCGCGCCGACGCGGGACGCGCAAATCGGTGCTCGAACGCAAAGCGCCGCCCACGTTCGATGTGTTGGTCGAGATCCAGTCCTTCACCAGAGTCGCCGTGCACGCGGATATCGCCCACACGGTCGACGCCCTGCTGCGCGGAGAGACAGTCGCATCGGAGATTCGCGAGGTCGATGACGACGGCGCGGTGCACGCATCCTCGGACTCGGTCGAGTCCGCTATCGGCGACAGCGCTTGGACGGGGTTAGTGCCCTCCAACAACGAGATGTTCAGCGGGCAGTTCGCTTCATCTGCCGCCATCGGCGGCGCGGGTATCGGCGCCTCGTTCGGCAACGGTTCCGCGCACGAGGCGCCGCTGCGGCGGCGCAGCGGCCAGCGCGCCGCGTCGTCGGTCGGATCCGGGCCGCACCGCAAGCTTTATCCGTTGGGCGTGTCGCTGTCTCGTCTGCGCGAGGCGATTCGGGAGACGGGCGCCAACGTCTCGATCGCCGAACGGGTCGAGGAGGCGGACGCGCTGATCACGCTGCGGACCGGATTCCGCCGCCGCCCGCCCGAGCTGCGCCTGGCCGAGGCGCGGCGTCTGCCGGTCGTCGTGCTCAAACACAACACCGTTCTGCAGATGGAGAAAAGCCTGCGCGCGCTGGCCAAGGGCGCGTCGCCCAATGACGCCGTGACGGCGGCGCTGTCCGAGGCGGAAGACGCGATCTCGCAGATTCATTCCGGACATCAGTCATCGATCGATCTGGCTCCGCAGGGTTCGTACATCCGCAAGCTGCAGCACCAGCTGGCCAGCGATCAGGCGCTGGAGTCGGTCAGCCGCGGCCGGGAGCCGAATCGTCGGGTGCGCATTCATGCCGGCTGAGACCGAACCTGGTGCGTCCGTTGGCGCGTTCATCACCGTCGAGGGCGGAGACGGCGCAGGCAAGACGACATTGGCACGATCGCTGGCGGATTCGCTGTGCGCGGCGGGCCGCTCGGTACGGCTGACGTCCGAACCGGGCGGGACGGCGCTGGGCAGGCAGCTGGGTTCGCTGGTCTTGAATCCCGAGTTGACGCTGAGCGACTGGCAAGAGACGTGGCTGTTCCTGACCGCGCGCGCGTCGCATGTGCGCGATGTGCTGCGGCCCGCGTTGGCGGCGGGCGAGATCGTCCTCAGTGACCGCTACACCGACTCGACGCTGGCTTATCAGGGCTACGGGCGCGGTCTGGACCTGGAGCGGCTGGCGGCGCTGAATCGGGAGGCGACGCAGGGGCTGACGCCCGATCTGACCCTGCTGCTGGACGCGCCGGCCGAGGTCGGGCTGGCTCGCACGCGAGCGCGATCGGCGACGCCGGACCGAATCGGCGATGCCGATCTCGCCTTTCATCGTCGGGTCAACGCCGGGTTTCGCTCGTTGGCGCGCGCGGAGCCGGAGCGGATGCGGATCATCGACGCCGCCAACGACGCAGGGCAGGTGTTCGCCGACGCGCTTGCGGTTGTGAACACCTGGTTTGTCGGCCGCGGCGGGCGGTCATAGAATATGGCGCGATGACTGCTGAGCCTTGGCCCGCGCACAGCGATGCGATTGAGCCCCTGGGGCCGATCACGGTGCGCGTGCCCGCCTCGACGGCGAATCTCGGCACGGGGTTCGACGCCGTGGGCGTGGCGCTGCAACGCTATGCGACGGTCACGGTCTCGATCGCCTCGGGGCGCGAGGGCGAGCGCTCGCCGATGTCCCGCCACGTCCGCAAGGCCGTGCGCGAGGTCTACCGCGAGCTGGAGCTGGAGCGGCCGGATGCGGAGGAGATCGAAATCACGGTTGAGGCGGATATCCCGTTGGGGCGCGGTCTGGGCGCCAGCGCGGCCTGCCGCGGGGCCGGGCTGGTGGCGGCCAACGCCTTGCTCGGTCATCCGCTCAGTGAGCATCGCGTGCTGGAGCTGGGCTCGGACCTGGAAGGCCACGCGGACAACATGGCGCCGGCCCTGTTCGGCGGTTGTCAGGTCGTCGCCATAAGCGGCGCCGACGTGTCGCGGGTGGCGCTGCCGGTCGCCGAGGGTCTGCGCTTCGTCGGCTTTACGCCTGCTTTCAACATGTCGACCAAGAAGGGGCGGGCGCTGCTGCCCAACCGGCTGAGCCGCCGCGACGCCGTGCACAACTCATGCCGCTCGGCGCTGCTCGTGGCGGCATTGACGACCGGTGCCTGGGAGGCGCTGCCGACGGCGGTGGACGACCGCCTGCATCAGATTCCGCGCTCGAAACTGTTCCCCGAGATGTTCGATCTGTTCTCGGCGGTGGTCTCGGCGGGCGCGTTCGCGGCCTATCTGTCCGGCGGCGGCTCGACGCTGATGGCGCTGGCCGGTGAGGATCGCGCGGCGGCGGTGCAGGCGGAGTTCGAGGCGGCGGCGGCCGAACGCGGGATTGAGGGCCGCGCCTTCACGACCGCCATCGACGCGGGCGGGGCGCAGGTGCTGTGACGGATGCAACCACCGTCGTACAGAAGTACGGCGGCACATCGGTGGGATCGATCGAGCGTCTGCGGCAGGTCGCGCGCCGCGTCGCCGCCCGGGCCGCGGCGGGCGAGCGGGTCACCGTGGTCGTCTCGGCGATGGGCAAGACCACCGACGAGCTGCTCGCGCTGGCGCGCGAGGTGCACCCGCGTCCACCGCGGCGCGAGACCGATCTGCTGATGGCTACGGGCGAGATGGTCTCCAGCGCCCTGTTGACGATGGCGCTGGTCGAACGCGGCTGCCCGGCGGTCGCCTTGACCGGCGCGCAGGCCGGCGTGTTCACCGACGACACATTCGGGCGCGCCCGAATTCGCAACATCGACGCCCGGCGCGTCGTCGAGGAGTTCGCTGCGGGGCGCGTGGTCGTCGTCGCGGGATTCCAGGGCCAAAGCCCGCAGGGCGATTACGCCACGCTGGGGCGCGGCGGCTCGGACACGTCGGCCGTCGCCCTGGGCGCCGCCCTGCGGGCGGCGCGGGTCGAGATCTATACCGACGTGCCCGGCATCTACACCACCGACCCGCGCATCGAGCCGAAGGCGCGCTGCCTGCAGGAGATCGCTTCGGAGGAGATGCTGGAAGCGGCGCAGCAGGGCGCCGGCGTCATGCATCCGCGAGCCGTGGAGCTGGGGTTGCTGTACGACATTCCGATCCTCGTCGCCTCGTCGCAGGCCGAGTTCGGCTCCGGCGGCGGGACGCTGATTCGCAAGGAGGTGCGGATGGAACCCGAGAATCGAGTGCGAACCATCGCATTGGATCGCGACGTAGCCTCGGTCACGCTGCGGCATGTCCCCGATCGGCCCGGCATCGCCGCGCAGCTGTTCGGTCCGCTGGCCGACGCGGGCATCTCGGTCGACACGATTGTCCAGAATGCATCCGAACTGCAGCTGACCGATCTGACCTTCACCGTCTCGCGTGACGATTGCCAGGAGACGCAGGAGATCAGCCGGCCGTTGGCGGAAGCGTTGGGCGCGGCTGATCTCTTGATCAAGCAGGATCTGGTCAAGGTCTCGCTGATCGGCACGGGGATGCAGTCGGGCCCCGGCTACGCGGCGACGATGTTTCGCTCGCTCTCCGAGGCCGGGATCAACATCGAGTTGATCACGACATCGGAGATTCGGATCACCTGTCTGGTCAACGCGGAACGCGGCGAGGAAGCGGTCCGGGTGCTGCACGCGGCGTTCGCATTGGACCAGGAGCTCTAGGGCTTTCTTCCCGTCGGCGCCCGGCTGCGCCGCCCCCCGACTCGGGCATGCAGATGTTATGAACATCATGAACCGCCCATCGACAGCGGTCTCGTGATTGTGTGAGTAGCTGCTCGACTCGACGGTCGGCGGCCGTCAAGCTGCAAGGCGTCGAGGGTTGGGCATCAGAGGTTGGTCAACGGTCAGGAGTCGAAGCGATGTTCGCGCATCTACACACGCACACCGAGTACTCCGAGCTGGACGGGCTGTCGAAGGTTCCGGCGCTGGCCGCGCGGGCGAAGTCGCTGGGTCAGGAAGCCCTGGCGGTTACCGACCACGGCAACCTGTACGGGGCGATCGCGTTCTACCGGGCCTGCGTGGACGAGGGCGTCAGGCCGGTGCTGGGGATGGAGGCGTACGTCGCGCCGGGCAGCCGCCACGACCGCGCGTCCGGGCGGGACGCGGGAGCGAACTATTTTCATCTGGTGCTGCTGGCTGAGAACGAACGCGGCTGGCGCAACCTGATCCAGCTCTCGACCAAGGGGCATCTGGAAGGCTTCTACTACAAGCCGCGACTGGATCGCGAGCTGCTGGCGGACTACTCCGAGGGGCTGATCGCGCTCTCGGGCTGTCCCACGTCCGAGCTGCAACAGGCCTTGATCCGGGGCGACGAGGATGAAGCCCGCCGTGTCGTCGACTGGTACCGCGGCGTGTTCGAGGACCGCTACTACTTCGAGGTGCAGCGGCACAAGGAGCTGCCTCAGTTCGAGCCCGCGCTCGAGCGCACGGTGAAGCTGGCGCGCGAGCTGCGGGTGCCGCTGGTCGCCACGCAGGACGCGCACTATTGCGCGCCCGGCGATCACGACGCGCACGATCTGCTGCTCTGCATCGGCACCAACGCCGTTCGCACCGATGAAAAGCGGTTTCGCTTCAGCGGAGAGGATTTCTACCTCACCTCCGAGCAGGAGATGCTGACGACCTTTCACGACCTGCCGGAGGCGGTGACCAATACGCAGCTGGTCGCAGAGCGCTGCGATGTGGCGCTGGACTTCGACCGCCTGCGCCTGCCGCAGCCCGACATTCCCGAGAGCAAGACGGCGCTGGAGCACTTGACCGATATCGCCCGGCGCGGACTGGATCAGCGTTATCCGAACCCGCCCGATTCACATCGCGAACGCCTGGCCTACGAGCTGCATGTGATCGCGGAGACGGGCTTCGCCGAGTACTTCCTGATCGTGCTGGATTTCGTTCTGTTCGCGCAGCAGCGCGGGATCGCGCGGGCGGTGCGCGGTTCGGCGGCGGCCAGCCTGGTCCTGTACTGCCTGGAGATCACCGACATCGATCCGATGGAGTACGACCTCGCCTTCGAGCGCTTCCTCAATCTCGAGCGCCGCGAGATGCCCGATATCGATATGGACTTCGCCGACAACCGCCGCGACGAGGTGATTCGCTACGTGGCGGAAAAGTACGGGCGCGATCGGGTCGCGCAGATCATCACATTCGGCACGCTGGGGGCGAAGGCGGCGATCCGTGACTGCGGGCGGGCGCTCGGCGTGCCGCTCGGCGACACCGATCGCGTGGCGCGGATGGTGCCGTATCAGCTCAATATCTCGGTCGAAGACGCCATCGCGCAGTCTCCGGAGATGCAGCAGGCGCAGCGCGATGACCCGGTCGTCGCGGAGCTGCTGTCCTACGCCAGGCGGCTGAACGGGGTGGTTCGCAATACCTCGACCCACGCGGCCGGCGTCGTGATCTCGCAGGAGCCGCTGGCCGAGAATGTGCCGCTGCGCCGCCCGGTCAACGAAGCCTCGGGCGACGCCTGGATCCCGATGACCCAGTGGGGCATGGATGAGGTGGCGGCGGTCGGCCTGCTGAAAATGGACTTCCTGGGGTTGACCAACCTGACCATCCTCGAGGAAGCGGTCGAGTTGGTGCGGGAGCACGAAGGCGTCGAGGTCGATTACCTCAATCTGCCCGACGGCGATGCGAAAACGTACGAGCGGCTGGCCATGGGCGACACGTTCGGCGTCTTCCAGCTGGAGTCGGGCGGCATGCGCCGCGCCGTGGAGCAGATCAAGCCGACATCGATCCGCGATCTGGCCGCGCTGATCGCGCTCTTCCGGCCGGGGCCGATGCAGCACATCGATGAGTTCGCCGAGAGCAAGCACGGGCGTGCCGCGGTCACCTATCCGCATGACGATCTGGGCGAGATTCTGGACGATACCTACGGCGTCATCGTCTATCAGGACCAGGTGCTGCACATCGCACGGAAATTCGCCGGCTACACGCTGGGGCGCGCCGACGTGATGCGCAAGGCGATGGGCAAGAAGATCGCCTCGGCGATGGCGGGCGAGCGCGGCAATTTCCTCGACGGAGCCGCGCGCAACGGCTACAGCGAGCGCGACGCCGCGACGATTTTCGACCTGATCCAGCCGTTCGCCGGCTACGCCTTCAACAAGGCGCACGCGGTCTCTTACGCGGCGATCTCGTATCAGACGGCATGGTTCAAAGCCAACTATCCGGTCCCGTACATGGCGGCCGTGTTGCGCGCCGCCGTGAGCAGCGGCGATCGGCTGCGCGAGGCGGCGGCGGAATGCAGCCGCATGGGCATCCCGCTGCTGCTGCCCGACGTCAACCGCTCGGAGGCGATCTTCACCCTGGAGCAGATGGCGGACGGCCGCAGCGCCATTCGGTTCGGGCTGGGAACGATCAAGGGCGTTGGCCGGGCGGCGGTCGAACCGCTGATCGAGGAGCGCAAGGAGAACGGCCCGATCCGCAACGCCGCCGACCTCGCCGAGCGGCTCGATACCAGGTCGATGAACCGGCGCGCGCTGGAATCGCTGGCCAAGGCGGGCGCGTTCGACGGCATCGCCTCGCGCGGCGCGATGGTGGCGGCCGCGGAGGACATCCTCAAACAGGCGCGCCGCGCGCAGGAGCTGCGCGACAGCGGTCAGACGTCGATGTTCGATCTGTTCGGCGGCGAGGTGGACACGCCAACCCCCGCCGTCGAACTGGACGACGGTATGGCTGCGACGCCGCACGAACAGCTCAACTGGGAGCGGGATCTGTTGGGCGCCTACGTGTCGGAGCATCCGCTCCAGGCGGCGACGCAGGCGCTGCAGGGTCGGGTCGACGCGCAGTTGTCGGAACTGACCGAGGAAGCGGCCGGCGCCACGCACACGGTGGCGGGTCTGGTCAGCGGCATTCGTCAGCTGACCACGAAGCGGGGCGATGCATTCGCCGCCGTGACGTTGGAAGATCTGTCGGGCACGGCCGAACTGACCGTCTGGCCGGAGCAGTGGACGCCGACTCGTGAACTGTGGCAGCTGAACCAGATCGTCGTGGCGCAGGTCAATGTGCGCGTGCGAATGGGTCGGCTGACGTTGATGGTGAATTCGGTCGAAGCATGGAATCCGCAAACGGGACCGGCGTCGAGCGCATTGTCCGCATCGCCGGCGGATGCGGGACCGCCCGACCCGCTCGGCGGGTCGGCGCCGGCCGCGCCGCCGCCGATCAGGCAGGCGCCCCCGCCGCCGTGGATGCTGAAGCCGAGGCAGACTGATCCCGAACCGGCGTCGGACGAGGCGATCCAGCCCGACCCCCTATCCGTCTCTTCGCTCGAGCCCCCGCCGGCCGCCCCAATCGAGCCGGCGAGCGTTGAATCAATCCCGCCGCCCGTACCTGAGAAGGCGCCGCAGGCCGCCGACGCGCAGGCGGTGGGACTGTGGATCACGATCGACGAATCCGGCGACGAGGCGGCTGATGTCGAGCTGATGGATCGACTCGAAGGCGCGCTGACGTCGATGAAGATGATGCACGTCGGCAGCGATCCGGTCTTTCTGCGGATTCGCCACGGCGGGCAGGTGCAGGTGCTGCTCTGCGCGGAGGAATGGCGTCTGCGGGCGAACGAGCAGGTCAAGGGCATGGTCGACCGCACGTTGGACGGGCGAGGCAGCGCCGCGATCGCCGAGTTGCCGGCGCCGGCGGTTCGCGCGGCCGACAGCGCGGCGGGTTTGTGATCCATGCACGCCTGTTCTATCGTGAACGCACGTTCGTATGTATCGGTCTGCGTTGGGCGGTGCCGCGTGTATCGGTATGGTGATTTGACATCGCTGACGGATCGAGTGGAGCAATCAGATGAAGGTCGTGTTTTTCGAAGAGGTCGAGGGAACTGCGTTGGTGGGGGAGGTCAAGGACGTCAAGAACGGGTTCGCCCGCAACTACCTGCTGCCGCGCGGCCTGGCGGGTCCCACGACCCGCAACAACCTGGTGCGCGCGGAGCGGCTGGCCCAGGCCGATGCCATCCGCCAGGAGAAGCTGGACGGCGAAGCGAGCCCGATCGCGCTGGCGATCGCCGGGCGGGAGTTGACCTTCCAGGCCCGCGTGGGCGAGCAGGGGCGCTTGTTCGGTTCGATTACGGCGCGCGATATCGCCGAGCGGTTGACCGAGATCGCGTCGGCATCGGTCTCCGACGCGGTGATCGAGCATCGACAGGTCCTGCTGCCGCAATCGCTGCGGACGCTGGGCGCGGAGGATGTGCGGGTTCGTCTGACGCGCAACGTCTCGGCCGAGGTTCGCGTGATCGTCGAACCCGACGCGGACAGCGCCGAGGTGAGCTTCGACGAGGCGGTGGCCGAAGCCGAGGCGGCGGAGGCCGCAACCGGCGACGCCGAGTCTGGCGGGGTCGAACCTGGCGTCGAGGACGCCGAGGCGTAACCGCGCGTCTTCGTCGTTCCAGCGCGGAGCGGGCCGTCCATGGTCTCCTCTGAGCCGATCAGCGGCGAACCGACCGAGCGCTACGGCGCCAACGGCCGCGGACGCTCGACGCCGCGCTCTGTGCCGCAGGATCAGACCGCCGAGGAATCGGTCTTGGGCGCGATCCTGGCTGAGCACGGGGTGTACGAGCGGCTGGCCGGCACGCTCGAACCCAACGACTTCATGGACCCGCGCCATCGCGCGATCTTCGCGTCCGTGCTGGCGTTGTTCGAGCGCTATGAACCGATCGACCAGGTCACCGTGGCGGCGGAATTGTCGAACCGCGGTCAGCTGCAGGAGGCGGGCGGGCAGGCGTACCTGAATCGACTCGTGTCCGAATTGCCGACGACGGTCGGGGCGGAGCATCACGCGCGGCTCGTGCAGCGGGCGGCGACGTATCGGGACATGATCCGCGCGGCGGGTCAGATCGAAGCGGTGGCGTACCAGGCCGACCCGAACGTGGGCGAGTCGCTGACCCGCGCCATCGAGCTGATCGACGGCGTGCGGGGCGCGGATCGCCGCCAGGAATTTCGTCTGCTGCAGGACCTGTTGGGCGATGTGCTGGGCGATGGCGGCGAGTCGGAATCCGGCGCGCAGGGGCCGACGCGGACGGGGTTCGGCGATCTCGACCAGCTCTTGAACGGCGGGGTGCACACGTCCGATCTG
Organism: Dehalococcoidia bacterium; assembly: GCA_965205105.1. Classification (GTDB taxonomy): domain Bacteria; phylum Chloroflexota; class Dehalococcoidia; order Bin125; family Bin125; genus Bin125. The sequence continues at coordinate 1,822,419 of OZ242034.1, read as the reverse complement.
ATTGTCCTGGCGGCGCGGCCCTCGGTCGGCAAGTCGGCGCTGGCGTTGACGGTCGCGCGCAACGCCGCGATCGGCCAGGGGCGTCCGGTGGCGATGTTCTCGCTCGAGATGTCGGCCGAGCAGGTCGCCGCGCGGCTTGTCTCGGCCGAGTCCAACGTGGAGCAGGCGCGGCTGGGCGTCGGCTTTCATACTCCCGAGCAGGAGCAACGCATCTCCCACGCGATCGGCTTGCTGAGCCGCGCCGAAATCTACATCGATGACACGGCCGGCCAGTCGCTGCCGGAGATTCGCGCCAAGTCGCGCAACCTGCACACCCGGTTGCAGGAACGGGCCAGTCGACAAGACGGCGGTGCCGGGTCGGTCGGGTTGGGGCTGATCATCGTCGACCACATCCAGCTGGTGCACGGTTGGGCGCGGACGCAGACCGACGTCAATCGCGTCAACGAGATCTCGCTCATTTCGCGAACCCTGAAAGAGATCGCGCGCGAGTTGCAGATTCCCGTGCTGGCGCTGTCGCAGCTGTCGCGCGCGGTCGAACGCCGTCATCCGCCGGTCCCGCAGCTGTCCGATCTACGCGAGAGCGGCTCGATCGAGCAGGACGCCGATGTCGTGGTCTTCATCTACCGCCCGGACATGTACGACCGCGAGGATTACCAGGACGATCTGGTTCGTGACGCCTCGCAGCCGGGCGATCAGCATGAGGTGGCGCAGCTGCTGGTCGCCAAGCATCGGCATGGCTCGTCCGGCAGGGTGGATGTGCGCTTCGTGTCGTCGATCGCCAAGTTCGAAGACTTCTACGCGCAGGCGGAGCCGGAAACGGACGAGTTCTGATGCGCTTCGACGGTTTTCCCTCGGGCGCGCCGGCGACGCCGCTGCCCCAGTCGCTGCTGCGAGATCTGACGCCGCGGATGACGGACGCGGCGGAGCTGATCGTGACCCTCTATGCGGTCGACGCGCTCTCGAGGCAGCGCCGCTTCCCGCGTCGGATCGCGTTGGCCGATTTGCGCGAGTGCCGGCCTCTGATCGACGCGCTGGCGGGGATCTGCGCGGAACGCGATGCAGCCGAGTCGTTCGAGGCGGGGCTGTCGGCCGCGATCGGGCGCGGCACGCTGTTGTCCGCTGGAACATCCGAAGAGGATCAGTGGAGCGGCTGGGTCGCGCTCAACGACGCCGACGGGCGGCGGGCGATAGAAGGGCTGGCGCGGTCGGAGCGCACGGCGGCGGAAGCGGAGCCGAGGCGCGTCCGCGGTCGCGAGGCGGTCTACAGCTCGACGCCTGAGATCTGGCAGAGCGCGTTCGGAACCTCGCCGCCGCCGATCCTGATCGAGGAACTGAAGGCGGCCGAGGCGCGGTACGGCCTGGCCTGGCTGCGCGACGCGTTCGCCGAGGCCGCCGCCAACCATGCCCGCAGCTGGCGTTACGTGCAGGCGATTCTGGAACGATGGGAGACGGAGGGACGCGATGACGGAGATGAAGCGGCTGGGGCCGCTGCTGGCGGGTTGGAATCGTCGCGCTACCGACACCTCTTCCGCGATTGAAGCGGAGCCGCCGCTGCGGCGCGACGAGTCGCTGTGGACGCCGGACGGTGCGTCCGATTGCGACGTGTGCGGCGGGGCCGGCTACGTGCGGCGCCCGCGCCCGGTTGGTGATCCGCAGTTCGGCCGCGTCCAGCCCTGCGCCTGCCGGCGCGCCCAGCAGGAAGCCCGGGCGGCGGAGCGTCTCCAGCGTCTGAGCAACCTGGGCCCGCTGGCGGATGTGCGGCTGACCCAGGAAGAGCAATCGGGCGAATCCGCGGCGGCGGCCTGCGCCTTCGCCGACGCGCCGGATGACGCGCCCGGCTGGTTGCTGCTGACCGGCCCCGCCGGCTCGGGGCGGACGCGGTTGTCGGCGGAGATGGCGAACCGCCGCACCCGCGCCGCCCGCCCGGCTCTGTACTTCGTGACCGCCGACCTGCTGGATCGGCTGCGCGCGGCGATGAACGCGAGAACCGACAACGGGAAGACCGACAGTGAAGAACTCTCCTTTTCCTTCACACTGCTCTTCGAGCACGTACGAGACGCGCCGTTTCTGATCCTCGACGACCTGGATTACGTGAAGCCGACCGACTGGGGGCGCGAGAAGCTGTTCCAGCTGCTCAATCATCGCCGCAACACGGGCGCCCGCACGGTGCTGGTGGCGGAGGCGGCGGACCTGTCAGCGATCGGCTTGCAGTCCTTCCTGTCGCCCAACGTCCTGCGCGTTGAACTGGGCGGCGGGGCACCCGCAACGCGCTACCGCGAGTTCGGCGGGATGACCGCGGATGTGCTCTCGCAGTACACATTCGAGAGCTTTCGCGAGCAGGGTTTGGGCGGACGCGGCGAAGCCGGCAATCTGCGCAGCGCGAAGCGGACGGTCAGCGAGTGGGCGGAACAGCCGGCCGGCTGGTTAACGCTGATCGGCGGGACCGGCGTCGGCAAGACGCATCTGGCGGCGGCCGCCGCCAACAGACGCCTGGCAGCCGGCGAGAGCGTCTGCTTCGCGGTGACGCCGGAGTTGCTGGACGCGCTGCGGGCGTCGTACCGAGACCAGGACGAGGCGTCGTTCGAGGCGATCTTCGCCTGGCTCAAGCAGGTCGATCTGTTGGTCCTGGACGATCTGGGAGCGCAAAAGGAGACGGAATGGGCAAGCGAGAAGCTCTACCAGCTCTGTGCCCATCGATATCTGTGCCGCGCGCCGACGTTGATCACGACAAATGGGGTGCCCGAGAACCTGGAGCCGCGCCTGGCGTCGCGATTGCTCGATCGGCAGCGGGGCATCGTGCAGCTGGTGAGCGCGAAGGACTATCGCACGGATCGGGCCGCGATTACGGTTGGTCAGAGCCATCCGAGTCCGGGCCGCCGTCGACCTCGGCCGCGGGGGTGAGCGAACCTTCGATCCACTCCTCGCCGTCGGCCCAGACTTCCTTCTTCCAGATCGGCACGATCGCCTTCAGTCGGTCGATGCCGTAATGGCAGGCGTCGATGCCCGCAGAGCGGTGCGCCGAGGCGACGGCGACCGCGACGGACGCCTCGCCGATCTCGAGCCGACCGACGCGGTGCCGCATGGCAATCTCCAGCACGTCCCAGCGCTCGCGGATTTCACCGGCGATCTGCCGCATGATCCGGGTCGCCATCGCGGGATAGGCGTCGTAGACGAGATGGTCCACATCGCGCCCCAGATTGTTGTCGCGCACCACGCCCAGGAACAGCGAGACCGCGCCCGCCGCGTCGGAGCGCACCAGATCGTGCATCTCGGTCGGGTCGAGCGGCTCCGATGTGATCGCAAAGTGCGGATCACCGCGCGGATCCGTGTCCGCGCCGCCGCTGACGGGTGGGATCAGCGCGACTTCGTCGCAGGCCGCGACCGGATGCTCGGGCGAGACGTACTCGGCGTTGACGGCGAACATGATCGAGTCGCGCATCGGGTCGAGCTGGGGGAAGCGCTGGACGAATGCGTCCAGGACGAGCGCGGCGGTGAGCGGCTGGGGTAGGTCGCGCAGCTCGATCTGTCGAGCGCCGCAGGATTCCGCGAGGTTGGCGAAGAGTTGTACCGTGAGGCGCATGCAGCCAGTCTATCGCTCGCGCGGCCTCGCCGCGGCGGCGGCCGCCGCGCTGATCGATGTGCTGTTGCCGCCGCACTGCGCCGCCTGCGGCGCGCCGGGCGCGTTGATCTGCGGGGATTGCCAGCCGCTGATGCAGCGCGCCGACGGCGCGCGCTGCCGGCACTGTTGGCTGTCGTCCGATGCGCCGGTCTGCCGCCGCTGCCTGTCGAAGCCGCAGGCCGTGCGGGCGCTGCGGGCGGGATTCGTCTACGACGGGCCAACGCGCGCGGCGGTGTTGACCCTGAAGCACGAGGGCGTGGTCGAACTGGCCGCGCTGCTGGTGCAGCTGTGCGGCGCGCTTGACGTGGCCGATGACATCGACCTGATCGCGCCCATTCCCATCCCCCTGTTGCGTCGTCGTCGGCGCGGGGGCAACCAGGCCGAGCACATCGCGCGCGCCGTCGCGGCGCGGACGGGGATCGCGCTCGACAACGGAGCCCTGCGGCGGCGCGGTTGGTGGGGGCCGAGGCAGGCGCAGGCGCGATCGCGCGCCGACCGCGCCCGGCTGGTGCGCGGCGCGTTTATCGCCGAACCCGAACGCGTCGCCGGGCGCAGCGTGCTGCTGGTCGACGATGTCTCGACGACGACGGCGACGCTCACCGAAGCGGCGCAGACCCTGCTGACGGCGGGCGCGCGCGCCGTTGACGCCTGGACCGTGGCGCGGGCCGTCTGACCGTTTGAAATGACGCCCCCGCGAGCATCGCAACGATCATCCGAGTTCTGGCTCTGCTACCGGCCGTTTGACGACCGCGCCGACGTTGTCAGGCTGGTCGATCGGGCCCGGGCGGCGATCGTCGTCGACACCGCCCGGCGGGCGTTGACCGCCGGCTTCGGCCGCGTGCGGTTGTTCTCGACCGAGCCTCTCGATGGGTTGCCGCCCGGCGTGAATCTGGAGCGCACCGATCCCCGACAGCGGGTCGGCGATATCGTCGCGGCGGCGGCGCAGGGGGCGTCGGGCCCCGTCTGTTACGCCGGCTCGGGGATGCCGGCGATGACGGCCGCGGACTGGTCGGACGTGCGGGCGGCGATTGAGTCGGGCGCGGCGACGGCGAATCGCGTGTTCTCCTGCGACTGGCTGGGAGCGCCCGACGGTCGATTGCTGGGCGCGGCGGCCGGCGCCGCCATCGACAACCGCTTCGCCCTGCTCGTGCGGGACCGCGGTCGATTGCCGCTGGAGTCGTTCGCCCGCTCGGCGCGGACGTTATTGGATGTCGATACGCCCGCCGATCTCGTCGTGCTCAAGACCGCCATAGCGGTCGGCTCGCTGGACGTGGGGCCGATGCTGCGGGACGAACTGGCCCGCCAGCCGCAGCTGGACGAGGCGATCGATATCGCGATCCAGGTGTTCGAGACCATGACTCAACCCGATCAGGAGCTGTTCGTGGCCGGCCGGGTCAGCGGCGCGGACTGGGCGGTGGTCGATCGCGATACGTCCTGCCGGGTGCGCGTCCTGTCGGAGGAGCGCGGCCTGCGTTCGCGCGGCGCGCCCGGTCGTTCGCTGTTGGCGGCGCTGCATGAATTGTGCGGATTGTGCGAACAGTCCGGCGGCGGGCGCTTTACGCCGTTGCTGGATTCGCTGGCCGACGCGGTGATCTGGGATACGCGGCCGTTCTGGTCGCAGCTCGGCTGGAATCTGTCGCGCGGCGATCGGTTCGCCGCCGACTTGGGCAGCTGGGCCGACATCCAGTCTGCGCCGCTGCGGGAATTGACGCGGGCGTTGAGCGGGGCGGCCGCGCCGATCTTGATCGGCGGACACTCGCTGGTGAGCGGCGGGCTGTTGGCGGCGATCGACGCGGCCTGGGCGCGGCGGGAGTTGTCGGGTTGACCGCAGGTTGACCCGGCGGGCTGCGGCGCGTGTAAGCTGGGATCAACTACGCGGCGTGTGCCGTTGGCGGCGCAGCGGTGCTGCGCGAGCCGACGGCGGCTTGACCCGGTCGAGTCTCCAGAGCGCGAATGGGTGCGAAATGGCGTTGACGTTGGCGGACGCCGCCCTGGAAGCGGCGGATGCGGAGATCGCCTCTGCGATCGAGCGGGAAGCCGGGCGGCAGCGCGACGGGCTGGAACTGATCGCGTCGGAGAACTACCCGTCGGAGCCGGTCCTGGCAGCGATGGGCTCGGTGCTGACCAACAAGTACGCCGAGGGCTATCCGGGCAAGCGCTATTACGGCGGCTGCGAGTTTGTGGATGTGGTCGAGGAGCTCGCCATCGAGCGGGCGAAATCGCTGTTCAACGCCGACCACGCCAACGTGCAGGCGCACTCCGGCACGCAGGCGAACATCGCCGCCTATTTCGCCCTGCTCTCGCCGGGCGACACCGCGATGGGGTTGGAGCTGAACCACGGCGGGCATCTGACGCACGGCCTGCCGGTCAACATCTCCGGGCGCTGGTTCGAGTTCGTCTCCTACGGCGTCGACCGGGAGACGGAGCAGATCGACTACGACGCGATGGCCGCGTTGGCTCGCGAACACCGGCCGAAGCTGATCGTGGTCGGCGCGACGGCGTACCCGCGCATCTACGATTTCGCGCGCGCGGCCGAGATTGCGGAGTCGGTCGGCTCGGTCTTGATGGTCGATATGGCGCATATCGCCGGTCTGGTGGCCGGCGGCGTGCATCCGTCGCCGCTGCCGTACGCGCCCGTGGTTACGACGACGACGCACAAGACGCTGCGCGGGCCGCGTTCGGCGCTGATCCTGACGAATGCGGAAATGGCGCGGTCGATCGACCGCGCCGTCTTCCCGGGCACTTCCGGCGGACCGCACATGCACACGATCGCCGCCAAGGCGGTGGCGTTCAAAGAAGCCGCCACGCCCGAGTTCGCGTCCTACGCCGCCCAGATCGTCGCCAACGCGCGGGCGCTGGCGGAGGGTCTGCAATCGGGCGGCTGGCGCATCGTCTCGGGCGGAACCGACAACCATCTGCTGCTGCTCGACGTGGGCGTCAAGGGCCTGACCGGCAAGGCGGCGGAAGCAGCGCTGGACCGGGCCGGGATCACGGTCAACAAGAACACGATCCCCTACGACACCCGGCGTCCGACCGTGACATCGGGCGTCCGCATCGGCACGCCGGCGCTGACGACGCGCGGCATGGGCGAGCAGGAAATGTCGCAGGTGGCCGCGCTGATCGGTCGGGTGCTGGACCACATCGACGACGCGGAGGAGCACGCCCGAGTCCGCGCCGAGGTGCGCGAGCTCACCTCGGGCTTTCCGATTCCGGGCATATCCAGCTGAACGACCGAACAGAAGGAGCGACAGATGGCGCAAGGCGCGACGGAGTACGAGATCATGGTGGTGCTGCACCCCGATATCGCGGGCGAGCAGATCGAGGAGCGCATGGCGCATCTGCGCGGCGCGCTGACCGAGCACGGCAATGATGTGACCGAGGTGATCGACTGGGGTCGGCGGCGGCTGGCGTATCCGATCAAGCAGTCGTTCGAGGGCCACTATCTGATCGCGCACTACGAAGGCGGGCCCGACGCGCGTCGGGACGAGCTGGAGCAGTCGCTGCTGATCGACGAGCAGGTGCTGCGTCATCTGATCGTGCGCCGCGACCACTAGCCTGCGCAGGCGCGATCGCTGAGCTGTACCCCGCGCGCTGAGGTGTTCTGATGGCGAGTCTCAACAAGGTCATGATCATCGGCAATCTGGGCCGCGACCCGGAGATGCAGTACACCGCCAACGGACAGGCGCGCGCGACTTTCAGCGTCGCCTGCAGTCGTCGCTATACGACACGAGAGGGAGAGAAGCGGGAAGAAACTGAGTGGGTTCGGGTCGTCTGCTGGGCGAGACAGGCAGAGATCGCGGGTCAGTATCTTCAGCGCGGCTCCCTGGTCTTTGTCGAGGGGCGGTTGCAAACCCGTTCGTGGGAAGACCAGCAGGGCCAGACCCGGTACATAACCGAAGTGGTGGCGTACACCTTCGAGATGCTGGGTGGCCGAGGCGGCGGTGGCGGCGACTTCAGAGGCGCGGGAGACGGCGGCGGCTGGGACGATGGGGGCGGTAATTTCGGAGGCGGTCCCGATGCCGGGGACTTGCCGTTCGAATAGCGAGTTCGAGCAACTGACACGGCGCACGCGGCGCTCTGCGATGAGCGCCTGAGGACTGGACAATCCCACGGAGATGAATGGATGACGACTGAACCGGAACAACCCACCGAGGCGGCGCCCGCGCCGACGCCGATCATTCGTCCTGCGCCGGAGTCGGGCGAGCGCCTGCCGCAGATGATCGAGCGCACGCGCCGCCGCGGCCGGCGGCGGCGCGCGCCGGTGTTCACGCCGCAGGAAGTGGCGACGATCGACTACAAGGACGTCGATCGACTGAAGCGGCTGATCTCGGATCGCGGCCGCATTGAACCGCGCCGCAAGACGGGGCTGACCGCCAAGGATCAGCGCAAGATCTCGCGCGAGATCAAGCGCGCCCGTGAGGTGGCGCTGCTGCCCTACACGGCCGAGCACATGCGGCAGACATCGCGCTTCCGCATGGTCACGCGGATGGCGCAGCGGGCGATGCGTTCGGAGCTGGACGACGTCCCGCCGTCGGAGCCGGCGGAAGGCGGGGCCGAGGTCGGCCAGGATGCCCCGCCCGTTGAACCCGCGCTGGACGCTGCGCCGTCTGCTGCGCCGGCGAGCGACGCGCCGGTGAATGAGGCGTCAGTGAGTGAGACGCCAGTGAGCGAGGCGCCGGCCGATGCGATGCCGGCTGCTGAGGCGTCAACCTCCGACGCGCCGGCGGATGGGGAAACCAGCGCCTGATGGCCGCCTCGCTGGGTATCGGCTTGTTGGGTCTCGGGGTCGTCGGAGGCGGCGTCCTGGAGGCGTTGCAGGCCAATGCCCGCGCATATGCAACCCGCTGCGGCCGACGGCTCGAGGTACGCGCCGCGGCGGTGCGCAATGTCGCCGCCCGCTCCGAATTGGCGGCGGCGGGCGTGCGGATCAGCGATGATCCCCTGTCCGTGGCGACGCGCGACGATGTGGACCTGGTCGTTGAACTGATCGGCGGCGAGTCGCCCGCGCGGGACTGTATCGAGGCGGCGCTGTCGGCGGGTAAGTCGGTGGCGACCGCGAATAAGGAAGTCATGGCGAAACACGGCCCGGCGCTGCTGGCGCTGGCCGAGTCGCGAGGGGTCGAGCTGCGCTACGAGGCCAGCGTGGGCGGCGGGATTCCGATCATCGGCGCGCTGCAGCGCGACCTGCAGGCCAATGACCTGTCATCGGTGCGCGCGATCATCAACGGCACGACCAATTACATGATCACGGCGATGTCGCGCGACGGTCTGAGTTACGCCGACGCGCTGGCCGAGGCGCAGCGTCTGGGCTACGCGGAAGCGGATCCGACGAACGACGTCGACGGGGTCGACGCGGCTTACAAGCTGGCGATCCTGGCGTCGCTGGCGTTTCATGCGCGGGTTGGGATCGAGGACGTGCACCGCGAGGGCATTCGCTCGCTGGCGGCGCGCGACTTCGTCCACGCGCGCGAGTTGGGCTACGCGATTCGGATGCTGGCCACCGCTCGACGCACCCGATCCGGACTGGACCTGCGCGTACACCCGACGCTGGTGCCGCTGCAGGATCCGATGGCCGGGGTCGAGGGCGTGCTGAACGCGGTCTCGGTGACGGGCGATTTAGTTGGCTCGGTGGTGCTGGAGGGCGCGGGCGCCGGCGCGGGGGCGACGTCGAGCGCGGTGCTGGCGGACATCCTCGACATCGCCGGGCGTCTGGCCTCGGACCAGGCGCCGCGCCGCCAGCGTCCGTTGGATGCGTCGCTCAAACTGGCGGCGCTGGCCGATATCTGCGTCAGAACCTATCTGCGTCTGGAAGTTCCCGATCGGGCCGGCGTGCTGGCGGAGTTGGGCGCGGTGTTCGCCGCCGAGGGCGTCAGCATCGCCTCGGTCTTGCAGACGCCGCATCCTCAGCGCGAGCGCTCGGCCGATTTGATCGTGACGACCCACGCCTGCGCCGACGGCGCGATCGATCGTGTGCTCGAGCGCTTGCAGCATTCCGAGGGCGTGATCGAGCTGGGCGTGCGGCTACGGATCGAGGACGGCTGTGACGACGAATCAGGCTGATGGCGGCGATGGTCGTTGGCTGCGGTTCGAAGAATCGCTCACCGGGCTGCAGACGCGCACGGCGGAGCTGGCTCAGTCCCGCGTCCGCGAAGAACGCGAACTCAGCTCGCTCGACCAGCGCCTGCGCGACCTCGAAGGGCGAGCGTTGTCTCTGGCGGCCGAGATCGGCGCGGCCAAGCGGCAACTCGATGAACTGCCCGCGTTGCGCGAGCGGCTGAACCGCTTCCAGGGCGATCTCGGCGACCATCGCGAACTGACGGATGCATCGCTGCGGCAGGTGCGGCAGGAAGTCGACGGACAACGCGAAGCGGCCAGCGACGCCTCGCGGCGCATGCAGGCCGACGAGAAGGCGCTGAGCGATCTCCGCGAGCGGTTCGAAGTGTTCGACGACGCGGTTCGCCGGATCAACACGGAAAGCGGTGAGGTGTCGCACCGCCTGTCCCAGATCGAGAACAGTCAGGTGGCGTTGGGGGCGCGGATTTCGGCGAACGCCGATGGTCTGCGGCGGACGGCCAGCGAAGGCAGCGCGCAGGAGTCGCGGATCGAGGCGTTGGAGCGTCAGATCGGCAGTCTGTCCGAGCGGCTGGAACTGTCCTATCAGACCATGCGCCGCGTCCAGGAGACGGCGGAGCAATGGGAGGACCTGCGCACGAGCCTCGACGCCCTGCGCAGCCGGGTTGAAGAGTCGCTGCAGGCTCTGGACGGATCGAAGGCGCTGGTCTCGTCGGTGCAGCGCAGCTTCGAGGCGGTCGAGGAACGCATCGGCAACGTCGAGCGGATGGGCGAGCAGCTGCGGGTGCGCGATGCGCGGCGGGAGCGGTCGGTCGCCTCGCTGAGCGACCGAATCGAGGGCATATCGACGATGACCGCGCAGGAACAGGAGCGGTTCGTGGCGCTGCAAGAGCAGATCCGCCGCCGGCAGATCGAAGAGCTGGAGCAGGAAATCCGCGAGCTGAAGTCGTATCTGCGAGTGCGCAGCGATGGCGAGTAGCGCAGCCCCAACACGGTCTTGGATCGGCGGTGGCGTGCTCGAACGCTACGCCGACTGGCTGCCGCTGACGGAGTCGACGCCGTGCATCACGCTGGGCGAGGGCGGCACGCCGCTGGTGCGGGCGGCGAGCCTGGAGCAAACCACCGGCGCCGCCCAGGTCTGGCTCAAGCTGGAGATGTGCAACCCGACCGGTTCGTTCAAGGATCGCGGGATGGTGGTCGCCGTGGCGAAAGCGCTGGAGCAGGGCGCGACAGCGGTGCTCTGCGCCTCGACCGGGAACACCAGCGCTTCCGCCGCCGCCTACGCCGCGCGCTGCGGACTCAAGGCGTTCGTGTTGGTGCCCGAGGGTCGGATCGCGAAGGGCAAACTGGCGCAGGCCGCGGCGCACGGCGCGAGCATTCTGGCCGTCGACGGCAACTTCGACGACGCCTTACGGTCGGCGCAGCGGCTGACCGAGCGGCTGCCCGTCGCGCTCGTCAACTCGCTCAATCCGTACCGCATCGAGGGTCAGAAGACGGCCGCCATGGAGATCGTGGACGCATTGGGCGACGCGCCGGATCTGCACTGCATCCCGGTCGGCAACGCCGGCAACATCACCGCCTACTGGCGCGGGTATTGCGAATACTTCCGCGCCGAACTGGCGTCGCGGCGGCCGCGCATGCTGGGCGTCCAGGCGGAGGGCGCGGCGCCGTTGGTGCGCGGCCGGGCGGTCGAGCAGCCGGAAACGATCGCGACCGCGATCCGCATCGGCTCGCCGGCGTCCTGGGAGGGCGCGCTGACCGCGCGCGACGAATCCTCGGGCGTGATCATCGCGGTCAGCGACGAGGACATCCTGCGGGCGTACCGGATGTTGGCCGACAGCGAGGGCGTGTTTTGCGAGCCCGCCTCAGCCGCGTCGGTGGCGGGATTGCTGGCGCGTCACGGCGACGGCTCGTTGGGCGGCCAGCGGGTGGTCTGCACGATCACCGGGCACGGGTTGAAGGACCCGGAGCGCGCGGTGGAATCGATCCCCGCCGACGTCGTCGAGGTCGGGCCCGGCTTCGAGGAGGCGGAAGCGTCGATTTTGGAGGCGCTGCGGTGAGCAGGTTGGTCGATCGGCAACGGGCGCAGGCCGCCGTCCGCGAGCTGCTGCTCGCACTGGGCGAGGACCCGACGCGTGAGGGCCTGGTCGATACGCCTCGGCGCGTGGTCGCGGCATTCGAGGAAACGTTGGGCGGGCGCGAGGTGGATATCCCAGAGCTCCTCTCGGTGGGTTTTGAGGAGGGTCACGACGAGATGGTGATCCTGCGCGACGTGCCCTTCTTCTCGACCTGCGAGCATCATCTGATGCCGTTCCATGGCGTGGCGCATATCGGCTATGTACCCAATGGACGGGTGGTGGGATTATCGAAGCTGGCTCGTCTGGTGGACGCGGTCGCCCGACGGCCGCAGCTGCAGGAACGGCTCACCGCGCAGATCGCCGACATGCTGATGCAGACGCTGCAACCGCAGGGGACCGGGGTCGCCGTCGAGGCGGAGCATTTGTGCATGCAGATGCGCGGCATCAAGAAACCCGGATCGCGCATGCTGACCTCGGCGATGCGGGGCAGTTTCCGCGATCAGGATGAAACGCGGGCGGAATTCCTCTCGCTGGTGGGGACGCAGCGCCTGTGAGTGCGACGGTCGTGCGCGGTGGGTTCGCCGAGCTGGGCGCGCGCTGGGCCGCGCTCAGCCGCTCGGCCGGGGCGATGCCGTTTTCGACGCCCGAGTTCGGCCAGGCCTGGTGGTCGGTGTTCGGCGAATCGAGCGGCGCGCAGCTGGAACTGTTGGGAATCGAGGACGACGCCCGCGCGCTGGTCGGGCTGGCGCCGCTCAAGCGTTGCGGCGCGCATTGGTCCTTCGCCGGCGACCATGAAGTGTCGGACTATCTGGGACCGATCGCGCTCAACGGCCATCACGAGGCGCTGGCGGGCGCCGTGCTGGATCGCCTGGAAGACGCGGACGCGGCGACGGCTGAGTTTCGCGGTCTGAACGCCGAATCCGGTTGGCTTGACGCGTTCGCGGCCGCCGCGCAACGCGGCTGGCGGGTGGAGATCGCCGATGAGGCGGTCTGCCCAACGGTCAGGATCGGCGCGGGCTGGCAGGCGTATCTGTCCGGCCTGCGCTCGCGGGATCGGCGCGAAGTGCGGCGCAAGCTGCGGCCGCTGCGTCAGTTGCGCGGCACCGTGGCGTTCGAAGCCGTCGAGTCGCCCGACGGGGTCGCCCGACGCCTGCCCGAGCTGCTGGCCATGATGGCCGACTCGCGCGGCGACAAGGCGACCTTCCTGACCGATGAGATGCGAACCTTTTTCGAGCGTCTGACCGCGTCGCTGTCGGCGAGCGGTCTGCTGCGGCTGTACGTGATGTCGATCTCGGGCGAGGCGGCGGCGATGGTGTTGTGCTTCGTCGCCCGAGATCAGCTGCTGCTGTACAACAGTGGTTATGACCCCAAATTCCGCGATCTCTCGGCCGGGCTCGGTTCGAAGGTGCTGTGCATCCGCGACGCGGTGGAGCGGGGGATGTCGGGCGTCAATTTCCTGCGCGGCGACGAGCCTTACAAGTATGAGCTGGGCGGCCGCGACGCGCTGGTGCGGCGGATGCATCTGACCAGGGAGGGAGCGGCATGACGCCCGGACGACGGCTCCGACGGCGCGTGGCGGTGTTGTCGACCCATACCTCGCCTCTGGCGCGGGCGGGGACGACCAAGGCGGGCGGGATGAATGTCTATGTCGCCGAACTCGCGCGCCAGTTGGTCGACATGGGCTGGGACGTGGATGTGTTTACGCGGCGCGATCGACCCGACGCGCCGAGCGTGGAGGAGCTGGCGCCCGGCGCGCGGCTGTTCCACGTCGCAGCCGGGCCGGTGGCGCCGCTCTCGCCGATCGACGTCGCCGCGCACGTGCCGGCGTTCACGGAAGGCGCGGCGCGGCTGGCGGCCGACGCCGAGTACGACCTGATCCATTCCCACTATTGGCTGTCGGGGTTGAGCGGGATCGAACTGTCCCGCCGCTGGACCTGTCCGCACGTGGTGATGTTCCACACGCTGGGCGCGGTCAAGCAGATGTTTCAGGAACCCGAGCCGTCTCTACGAATCGCCGGCGAGCGGCGCGTGGTGGCATGCTCGGACGCGATCATCGCGGCGACCTCGCACGAACGCGCGTTCCTGATCGGTCAGTATCAAGCCGAAGCGCCGCAGGTGCAGGTGCTGCCCTGCGGCATCGACTTGACCGCATTTCATCCGCTGGAACAGGATGCCGCCCGGCGGCGCGTAGCCGCGGCGCTGCCCGAGTTGGGCGCGCTCGACGGCCCCGGCATCCTGTTTGTCGGGCGCCTCGAACCGGCTAAGGGCGCGGACCTGCTAGTGCGGGCTCTGCCGACGATCGACGCCCGCCCCGACGCCGCGCTCTGGATCGTCGGCGGCGACGAGCGCGACGAAGGCGAGCGGCAGCGTCTGCGCGAGTTGGCGGCGCGAGGCGGCGTCGGCGGGCGGGTGCGGTTTGTCGGCGCGGTCGACCGCGAGCAATTGCCGGACCTCTACCGCGCCGCGAGCGTGTGCGTCGTGCCGTCGGCATACGAGTCGTTTGGGTTGGTCGCGATCGAGGCGATGGCATCGGGCACGCCGACGGTCGCGACCCGAGTCGGCGGCCTGGCGAGCACGATCAGCCACGGCGCAACCGGATTGCTGGTCGCGGAGCGAGCGCCGCAGCAGTTCGCCGCCGCCATCGAGCGATTGCTGGCGGATGACGCGCTGCGCGCGCGTATGGGCGCGGCGGCTGCGGCCGCGATGTCGGTCTACTCCTGGCCCAGCGTCGGCGCGGGGATCGTCGATCTCTACGAGGCGACGCTGCGCGCGCGCGCGCGCTCGGAGCCGCAGCGCGAAGCCTGCTGCCCCGATTCGCTCGAATCGCTTCTGGTCGCCGCCGGCTGAGCGGCGCCGCGGGGCGAGGAATGGGTGAGGAACGGTCATGCCCGACGCAGACGCGAAGCAGCGCCGGGCGTTGGTGGTCATGGCGCATCCCGACGACATCGAGTTCACCTGCGGCGGCACGGTGGCGCAACTCTCGGACGACGGCTGGGATGTGACCTTCTGTCTGGTCACGAGCGGCGACAAGGGCACCAAGGATCCTCAGCTGGGCCCGTCCGACCTGGGCGCGCTGCGCGAGGCCGAGCAGGAAGCGGCGGCGGCCGAGTTGGGCGTCGGGCGCTGCATCTTTCTTCGCGTGCCGGACGGCCACGTCGAGGACGGCTCCGAATTTCGCGCGCAGCTGGTGCGCGTCCTGCGCGAGGTTCGGCCGGAGTTGTTGATTACCTGGGATGGATACCGCGGGTTCAACCACCGCGATCACCGCACGGTTGGCGTCGCTGCGCTGGACGCCGCCTTTCCCCTGGCTCGCAATGCCAACTCGTACGCCGAGCAGGTGGCGGCGGGCGTCGAGCCGGTGCGCGTCAACACCGTGCTGTTGGCGGGCAGCGATCAGCCCAACTTCTTCGTCGATATCGCGGCGCAGCAGGAGCGGCGCATCGACGCGCTGCTGCGCCATGCCTCGCAGGTGCAGGCGGCGAACCGCGAGGAACTGGTCGAGCGCATGCGCCGCCGCTCGGAGCTCGCGGCGCGGTCCGGTCGAGTACCGTGGGCGGAGGGCTTCCGCCGCCTGACCTTCGGCGACGCGCAGCCGCCGCGTCGGCCTGACGCCCTGCGGGCTGAGCGTCGGGCGGCGAACAAGGCGGCAGACGAGGCGACGGACGAGGCGGCGCAATCAGCGGAGACGTCCGATGGCTGACGGCGCGCTGTTCCTGCTTTGGGCGAGTTTCGTCGCCGCCGGCTGCGCGGCCGTCGCCTACGTCGTCTACGCCCTGCAACCCAAGCTGCGTCTGGCCTGGAGCCCGCGGCGCGTCCTGGCGACCGAACCATCCTTCACGGCGTCGCAACCGGCGCTGCTGCGCTCGCCCACGCTGGGCGGCGTGGCGACGCTCAGCGTCTGGGCCGCGGCGGCGTTCGGCGTCGCCGGCCTGATCCTGCGCACGATCGCCCTCAATCACGCGCCCTACAGCAATCTGTTCGAGTTCTCGATGTCGTTCGGGATCGGCATCGTGCTGCTCTACGCGATCTTCGAGTTGCGCGCCGCGACGCGGCTGGCGGGTGCGTTCGTGCTGCCGGTCGCCTGCGGACTGTACGGCTCCGCGTTGGCGTTCCCCAGCCAGGGGCAGGATGTCCTGGTGCCGGCGCTGCAGAGTCCGACCCTGCTGACGATCCACGTCGCGCTGATGATCCTGTCCTACGCGGTGCTGGCGGTGGCGTTCGGCGGCGCCGTGATGCATCTGCTGCAGGGCGCGCCGGCCGCGGCGGCTGAGCGGGGCGGCCGCTTCGACTGGCTGCCCTCGCCCGAGCGCTGCGACGCATTGACCTACCGCGCCGTGCTGGTCGGATTTCCCCTGTTGGCGGCGGGCATCGCCCTGGGCGCCTTCTGGGCGAACGACGCCTGGGGGCGCTACTGGGGTTGGGACCCCAAGGAGACGGCGGCGCTCGTGACCTGGCTGATCTTCGCGGTCTACATTCACGGCCGCGGACTGCGCCAGCTGCGCGGCGCGCGCAGCGCCTGGATCGTCGTGCTGGGCTTTTTCGCCGTGATGTTCACCTATCTGGGCGTGAATTTGTGGATCACGGGATTGCATTCCTATGCCGGCGTCTGAGTTGTTTGACAGCTTCGCAACACAACGGCGGCGCCCCGGCGGGCGCGACACCGGATTCGACGCCCCAGATCGCGCGGATCGTGCTGGGTGTGTGCTAGGCTGATATTTCACGCGCCATGAACCAACAGGGCCGGCGCGTGGAAGGGTCGAGGCCGACCAACGGTTGAGGACCGCCGGCAGCGCGCCGGCAGGCTTGGCCAGCGGCTTTGACCCGTATTCGTACAGCAGCCGCAGGGGTTCGCGCCGCGACCGGATGCAGCGCGGCCAGCGGAAAACGGGTGACGACGGTGCCAACGATCAATCAGCTGGCGCGCAAGGGACGCAAGCAGTCGCGCAAGAAGGCGAAGGCGCCGGCCTTGCGCTTCCGCTACAACGCGCTGACCAGCCGAACTACGCAGGACTCGGGCTCGCCGCAGAAGCGCGGCGTCTGCACCGCGGTGCGGACGGTGACGCCCAAGAAACCGAACTCGGCCCTGCGCAAGGTCTGCCGCGTGCGTCTGACGAACGGGATCGAGGTCACCGCCTACATCCCCGGCGAGGGCCACACGCTGCAGGAGCACTCGATCGTGCTCGTGCGCGGCGGCCGCGTGCGCGACCTGCCCGGCGTGCGCTATCAGGTGGTGCGCGGCGCGCTCGACGCGCTCGGCGTCGCCGATCGACGGCGCGGGCGTTCCAAGTACGGCACTCGCCGAACGGCGGGATTGACGACAGCGGCCACCCACTGACGGGTGGCCGCCTGAGTGTTGCGGGCGGTCTCGGCGCTTCCGAGCTGACCGCAAGAGATTGGTGAAGCAGCGTGCCGCGACGACGACGGCCCGACCGACATGAAATCCGCCCCGACGCGGTCTACGGATCGCAGCGCGTGCAGATGGTGATCAACCGCCTGATGCGGCACGGCAAAAAGGGCACGGCGGAGAAGATCGTCTACCGGGCGCTGAGCGTCCTGGAAGAGCGCGTCCGCCAGGATCCGCTGGAGGTGTTCGATCAGGCGCTGAGCAACATCACGCCGGACATGGAAGTGCGGCCCCGTCGGGTTGGCGGCGCGACCTACCAGGTGCCGATGGAGATCCGCCACGACCGTCGAACCTCGCTGGGGATTCGCTGGCTGGTGAACGCAGCGCAGTCGCGTACGGGTCGGCCCGCTCATCTGTCGCTGGCCGACGAGCTGCTCGACGCGTACAGCAACACCGGCGCCGCCGTGCGGCGGCGAGAGGAAACGCACCGCATGGCGGAAGCCAACCGGGCCTTCGCGCACTACCGCTGGTAAGCGCAGGCCGCAACGACGCCGGAGACCGAGCCGCATCCAGTGAACGAGTTCGAGAGGAACGCGCAGCGCATCATGGACGCGCTGCGTGTGAGACGTACAGGCTGAGCAGAGAGCCGAGCAGAGGACACCGACCGATCATGCCCGCTGACCCGCCCATCTCATCGCTCCGCAACATTGGCGTGATCGCGCATATCGACGCGGGCAAGACCACCGTGACCGAGCGCATCCTCTATTTCACCGGGATTACCTACAAGATTGGCGAGGTGCACGACGGCACCGCGGTGATGGATTTCATGGAACAGGAGCGCGAGCGCGGGATCACGATCATGGCCGCCGCCACGACCTGCGAGTGGAACGACCATACGATCAACATCATCGACACGCCCGGTCACGTCGACTTCACGGTTGAAGTCGAACGCTCGCTGCGCGTGCTCGACGGCGGCGTGGTGGTGTTCGACGCCGTGGCCGGGGTCGAGCCGCAGTCCGAGACGGTCTGGCGGCAGGCGGACAAGTACCAGGTGCCGCGCATCTGCTTCGTCAACAAGATGGATCGCGTCGGCGCCGATTTCTGGCGCACGATGGAGATGATCCGCGACCGGCTCGGTATGACCCCGGTGCCGCTGCAGATCCCGATCGGCTCTGAAGATCACTTCCAGGGCGTGATCGATCTGATCCGCGAACGCGCCTGGTTCTTCAGCTCCGACCGCGACGCGCCGCCGATCGAGGGCGATATTCCCGAGGAGTACCGGGCGGACGCGGGCCGTTGGCGCGAGACCATGATCGAGCGCATCGCCGACTTCGACGAACAGGTGATGATCTCCTACATCGAAGGGCACGAGCTCTCCGTCGATGAGATCGTCAAAGCCGTGCGGCGCGGGACGGTCTCGAACTCGTTCGCGCCGGTGCTGTGCGGATCCGCGTTGAAGAACGTGGGCGTGCAGCGATTGCTGGACGCAGTGGTCGACTATCTGCCGGCCCCCGATGAAGTGCCGCCGGTGCGCGGCGTCGGCCGCGAGGGCGAGGAAGAGCGCCGCGCCGACCGTGACGAACCGCTTTCAGCACTGGCGTTCAAAATTGTAACTGATCCCTACGTCGGCCGCATTGCCTACGTGCGCATCTACTCGGGCGCGCTCAAGGCCGGCGAGGCGGTGTACAACGCGTCGCGCGATGAGACGGAGCGTGTCGGCCGCCTGCTCCGCGTGCACGCGGACTCGCGCGAGGACATCGATCGTGTGTCGGCCGGAGACATTGCGGCGTTCGTCGGACCGAAACAGACGTTCACCGGCGACACGCTGTGCGATCGGCAGGCGCCGATCCTGCTGGATCAAATTTCCTTCCCCGAGCCGGTCGTCTCGATCGCGATCGAGGCGAAGAGCGCCGACGACCAGGATCGGCTGGGCGCCTCACTGCGCAAGCTGGCCGAGGAAGATCCGACCTTCCGGGTCGAGTACAACGCCGAGACCGGACAGACCGTGATCTCCGGCATGGGCGAGCTGCATCTCGAGGTGATCGCCGATCGACTGCGTCGCGAGTTCAAGGTGATGTGCAATGTCGGCCGCCCGCAGGTGTCCTACCGCGAGACCATTCGCCGCGCGGCCACGGCCGAGGGCCGCTTCGTGCGGCAGACCGGCGGGCGCGGGCAGTTCGGGCACGTCGTGCTGCGGGTCGAGCCGAACGAGGCCGGGCGCGGCTTCGAGTTCGAGAACGAGACGGTCGGCGGCGTCGTGCCGCAGCAGTACATCGGCTCGGTGCGCAAGGGGATCGAAGACGCGATGCGCTCGGGCGTGGTCGGCGGGTTCCCGGTCGTGGATGTCAAGGTGGCGCTGATCGACGGGTCGTATCACACGGTTGACTCGAGCGAGGTGGCGTTCGCCACGGCGGGTTCGATGGGCTTCCGCGAGGCGCTGCGCCAGGCGGCGCCGGTGCAGCTCGAGCCGATGATGAGAGTCGAGATCGCCACCCCGCGCGAGTATTTCGGAGAGGTCGCCGGCGACCTCTCGAGTCGGCGCGGCTCGGTGCACGGCACTGAGGAGCGCGGTCAGCTGCAGATCATTCAGGCGCAAATGCCGCTGGCCAACCTGTTCGGCTACACCACTGCGCTACGCTCGATGACTCAGGGTCGAGCCACAGCGAGCATCGAGTTCGACCACTACGAGGAAGTGCCGCAGAGCGTCCTGGCCGAAGTCCGTTAGGGCGTCGGCCAGCGCGCATCCAGCAAGGAACGAACCAGCAGGCAGGAGGTTGAGATGGCGCGACGGGTGTACGAGCGGACGAAGCCGCACGTGAACGTGGGGACGATTGGGCATGTGGATCACGGGAAGACGACGCTGACGGCGGCGATCACGAAGACGCTGGCGCTGACGCAGGAGGGTGTGGAGTATTCGAGTTTTGACTCGATTGACAACGCGCCGGAGGAGCGAGCGCGCGGGATCACGATCGCGATTGCACACGTGGAGTACGAGACGGGGTCGCGTCACTACGCGCATATTGATGCGCCGGGGCACGCGGACTACATCAAGAACATGATTACGGGCGCGGCGCAGATGGACGGGGCGATATTGGTGGTGGCGGCGCCGGACGGGCCGATGCCGCAGACGCGGGAGCACATATTGCTGGCGCGTCAGGTAGGGGTGCCGCGGATGGTGGTGTATCTGAACAAGGTGGACATGATGGAGGACGAGGAGTTGTTGGACTTGGTGGAGTTGGAGGTGCGGGAGTTGCTGACGGACTACGAGTTTCCGGGGGATGAGGTGCCGGTGATCCGGGGTTCGGCGCTGGCGGCGCTGGAGTCGGGTTCGGAGGACGCGGGTTCGCCGGAGTACGGCTCGATTCTGGAGTTGATGTCAGCGGTGGACGAGTACGTTCCGACGCCGCCGCGGCCGGTGGAGCAGCCGTTTTTGATGCCGATTGAGGACGTATTCGGGATCAAGGGACGTGGGACGGTGGCGACGGGGCGGATTGAGCGGGGTGTGGTGAACAGCGGAGAGGAGGTGGAGATTGTGGGGGTGAAGGAGACGCGGACGACGGTGGTGACTGGGGTGGAGATGTTCAAGAAGACGTTGTCGACGGGTGAGGCTGGGGACAACGTGGGGTGTTTGCTGCGAGGGATCGATCGGGAGGAGATTGCGCGAGGTCAGGTGTTGGCGGCGCCGGGTTCGATCACGCCGCACA
The DNA here is from genome assembly GCA_965205105.1 of Dehalococcoidia bacterium. GTDB lineage: Bacteria > Chloroflexota > Dehalococcoidia > Bin125 > Bin125 > Bin125. The sequence goes on along the minus strand of OZ242034.1, from coordinate 1,801,602 downwards.
CGGCGTTTGAGGCGGAGGTGTACATCTTGTCGAAGGAGGAGGGTGGTCGTCACAGTCCGTTTTTCAGCGGGTATCGGCCGCAGTTTTACATACGGACGACGGATGTGACGGGGGAGATAGGGTTGCCGGAGGGGGTGGAGATGGCGATGCCTGGGGACAATGTACGGATGAGTGTGCGGTTGATATCGCCGATAGCGCTGGAGGAGGGGTTGCGGTTTGCGATACGTGAGGGCGGTCGGACGGTGGGCGCTGGCGCGGTCGCCTCGATCCTCGAATAGCGCATAGCGGGCGACACGCAGGGCGGAAAGACGACAATATGGCTCGGCAACAGATCCGCATCCGGCTCAGGGCGTACGACCATCGCGTGCTCGATGAGTCGGTCGCCCAGATTCTCGACACCGCGGAGAAGACCGGGGCCGGCGTGATCGGGCCGATTCCGTTGCCGACCGAAATCCGCAAGTACACGGTGATACGCTCACCCTTCGTCCACAAGGACGGGCGAGAGCAGTTCGAGATTCGCACCCACAAGCGGATCATCGACATCGTCGAACCCACCGGCCGAACCGTCGATTCGCTGATGCGGCTGCAGCTGTCATCGGGCGTCGACGTCGAGATCAAGATTTGACCATGGCGATACCCGGGCTGCTCGGCAGGAAATTGGGCATGGTGCAGGTCATCGGCGCCGACGGTGCCGTCGTAGGCTGCACGGTCCTCGAGGTGGGGCCGTGTCCGGTAACGCAGATCATGACGCCGACGCGCGATGGCTTCTCCGCCGTGCAGGTCGGCTTCGGCGAAGCGCCGCCCTGGCGCATCAATAAGGCCGAACGCGGCCACACCGGCGCCAACGGCCCGCTCAGGCATCTGGCGGTCTTCCGCGCCGGCCAGGACGAGCTCGCCGATCTCGAGGTCGGCACGGTGGTCAACGCCAACGAAGTCTTCTCGACCGGTGATCGGGTCGATGTACAGGGCGTCTCCAAGGGCAAGGGCTTCGCCGGCGTGGTCAAGCGGCATGGATTTCGCGGCGGACCGCGCACGCACGGGCAGAGCGATCGTCACCGCGCGCCGGGCTCGGTCGGCGCCGGCACGACCCCCGGTCGGGTGCTGAAGGGCACGCGGATGGCGGGTCGAATGGGCGGCAAGACGACCACCTCGATGAATCTCGAGGTAGTCGAGATCAACGCCGATCGACACCTGGTGTTCGTCAAGGGTTCCGTGCCGGGCGCGACCAACGGCCTGGTCCGCATTCGGCAGACCAAGCGGCGAGGCGGCAAGCGATGAAACTGCCACTGATCGACGCGCAGGGCAACGCCGCGGGCGAGATCGACGCCGACGACTCGGTCTTCGGGATCGAGCCGAACCTCGCGGTCGTGCATCAGGCCGTGACGGCGCAACAAGCCAATGCGCGGCAGGGCACGGCCTCGACGCTGAATCGCTCCGATATCCGCCAGGCCGCGCAGAAGACCGGCCGCCAGAAGGGCGGCGGCCGGGCGCGGATGGGAACGCCGTCCTCGCCGACGCGGATTGGCGGCGGCGTCGCCCATGGTCCGCACCCGCGCTCGTACCGGCAACGATTGCCCAAGCGGATGCGCCGCCTGGCGATTCGCTCGCTGCTCTCGCAGCGCGCCGCTGAGGGCGGCGTGCTGGTCGCGGCGCCCGACGTGAGCTTCGCGCCCAAATCGTCGGCGATGGCCGGCCTCTGCAAGGCGTTCGGGGTGGAGCGGACGGCGCTGATCGTCTCGGACGGCGTCGACGAGGCGCTGGTTCGGGGCACGCGCAACCTGCCGCGCATCCAGGCGATGCCGGCCCAGACGCTGAGCAGCTATCTGATCCTGACGCACGACCAATTGATCATGACCGAAGCGGCGGTGCGCCGCTGCGAGGCGATGTGGGCGGTCGAGGCGGCGGACGCGCCGAACGCGGATGAGGAGCCGGGCGATGCCTAAGGACATCCATCCCTACTCGGTGCTGCGCGAGCCGATCATCACCGAGAAAACGACCGAACTGGCCGAGCGCAACAAGTACGTGTTCGAGGTCGATCCACGCGCCAACAAACTGCAGATCCGCGAGGCGATCGAGATCGCGTTCTCGGTCCAGGTCGCCAAGGTCAACGTGATCAACGTGCGCGGCGCGACGCGGCGGATCGGCCGCGGCCGGCCGGGTCGCGAGCGCGACTGGAAGAAGGCGATCGTGACGCTGGCGGACGGCTACGAGATCCGATTGTTCGAGGGGGTCTGAGGTGCCGATCAAGAACTACAAGCCGACCTCACCAGGCCGCCGTAACTCCTCGGGCCACGCCTTCACGGAGATCACCAAAAAGAAGCCGGAGAAGAGCCTGCTCGCGCCGTTGAAGAAGAAGTCGGGCCGCAACAACACGGGGCGGGTGACGGTGCGTCATCGCGGCGGCGGGCACAAGCGCCGCTATCGGATCATCGACTGGAAGCGCCGCGACCGGATTGACATCGAGGGCCGCGTGGCGGCGATCGAGTACGACCCCAACCGCACGGCGCGGATCGCGCTGATCTTCTACACCGACGGCGTCAAGCGGTACATCGTCGCGCCTAACGGTCTCAAGGTGGACGACCGCGTGATGTCGGGTCCCGAGGCGCCGATCCGGGTCGGCAACGCACTGCCCATGTCGGCGATTCCCAACGGCACCCAGGTGCACAACGTGGAGCTGACCGAAGGCCGCGGCGCGCAGATGGTGCGCTCGGCCGGCGCGGGCGCGCAGATCATGGCCAAAGAGGGCGACTACGCGCTGCTGCGCCTGCCCTCGGGCGAGATGCGGCGGGTGCGCGCGGCCTGCTTCGCGACGATCGGCCAGGTGGGTAATGTCGAGCACGCCAATATCAAGCTGGGCAAGGCAGGCCGCAACCGGCATCGCGGTCGGCGGCCGCAGGTGCGCGGATCGGTGATGAATCCCGTGGACCACCCGCACGGCGGCGGCGAGGGCAAGGCGCCGATCGGCCTGCCCGGCCCGAAATCGCCCTGGGGTTGGTACACGCTCGGCCGCCGCACGCGCGGCAAGAAGCAATCCGACAAGTACATCGTTCGCCGGCGCGGTCGACGGCGCTAGGGAAGACGTAGAGGTCTGTCGCGATGTCAAGATCGACGAAAAAAGGTCCCTACGTGGATCGCAAGCTGATGCAGAAGGTCCAGCGCGTGCGCGCGGCGGGCGCGCGCACGGTGATCCAGACGTGGGCGCGGGCGTCGACGATCGTGCCCGACATGGTTGGTCTGACGATTGCGGTGCACGACGGCCGCCGGCATGTGCCGGTCTTCGTGACCGAGAACATGGTGGGGCACAAGCTGGGCGAGTTTGCGCCCACGCGGACGTTCCGCGGACACATCGGTCGTTCCGACCGTGGGACGCGAGTGCGCTGATGCAGGTACAAGCCAGCGCCAAATTCGTTCGCACCTCTCCGCGCAAGGTGCGGCTGGTGATGCAGGGTCTACGCGGGATGCCGGTCGAGGACGCCCGCGTGCAGCTGCGGTTCACGCCCAAGCCGATCGCCCGCGATGTGGCCAAGGTGCTCGATTCGGCGGTCGCCAACGCCGAGAACAACTACGGTCTCGACGCCCGGGACCTGCACATCCACGCGATTCACGCCGGCGACGGCCGCACGCTGCGCCGCTTCCGCGCCAAGGCGCGCGGCCGGGTCGGGCGGATTCTCAAGCGCACCGCGCATATCACCGTCGTCGTGTCCGACGGCAACGACCAGTAGGGACGCAGGGGACGGATCACGACATGGGCCAGAAAGTTCATCCCACCAGTTTCCGGATCGGCACGATCTACGAGTGGCGGTCGCAGTGGTACTCGGAAAAGAAGTACGCCGAGCTGTTGGCCGAAGATCGGCGGATTCGCGATTTCATCGACACGACCCTGTCGAGCGCGATGATCTCGCGGATCGACATCGAGCGGGACGCGAATCAGCTCAGCGTCAAGCTGCACACGGCGAAGCCGGGCCTGGTCATCGGCCCCGGCGGCCAGCACATCAATGAGCTGCGCCGCGACCTGGAGCGCCTGATCGATCGGCCGGTGCGGTTGCGCGTGGACGTTGCGGAGATTCGCGTGCCCGAGCTGGATGCCCAGCTGGTGGCGCGCAACGTGGCCGAGCAGATGGCGCGTCGCGTCGCGTTCAGGCGGGCGATCAAGCAGGGCGTGCAGCGCACGATGCAGCGCGGCGCCGAAGGCGCCAAGATCATTATCTCGGGCCGCCTGGGCGGAGCCGAGATGTCGCGCAAGGCAAAGGAGATGGCGGGCCGGGTGCCGCTGCATACGCTGCGCGCCGATATCGACTACGGCTTCGCCGAGGCGCACACGGTGTTTGGACGCATCGGCGTCAAGGTCTGGATTTACAAGGGCGAGATTCTGCCGTTCGGAGCGGAACCGCAGGCATTGGGCGGGCCGGCTCGGGCGATCGAGCCGCCGATGGCCGCCGGACGAGGAGGCCGTTGATGCTTCAGCCCAGACGAGTCAAGTGGCGCAAGCATCACCGCGGCCGCCGCCGCGGAATGGCGCAGTCGGGCAATTCGATCGCCTTCGGTGAGATCGGTTTACAGTCGTTGGAAGCGGCCTGGATTGACGGTCGGCAGATCGAGTCCGCGCGGCGCGCGATCACGCATTACGTACGCCGAGGCGGCAAGGTCTGGATTCGCGTCTTTCCCGACAAGTCGGTGACCCAGAAGCCGGCCGAAACGCGGATGGGCAAGGGCAAGGGCGCGCCGGAGAAGTGGGTCGCCGTGGTCAAGCCGGGTCGGGTGCTGTTCGAGATCGCCGGCGTGCCCGACGATGACGCGCGCGAGGCGCTGCGCCGCGCCAGCCACAAGCTGCCGGTGCGAACTCGCGTGGTGGTTCGAGAGGCGGAGGTGGTCTAGCGATGGCGAATCCACTCGCCGATGAAGCCCGCGCGATGACCGACGTCGAGTTGGGCGAGGCGATCAACGAGGCGTACCGCGAGGTGTTCAACCTGCAATTCCAGCGTGGCACGCGACAGCTGCAGAATCCCATGGCGATGCGCCAGGCCAGACGCCAGGTCGCCCGCCTGCGGACGATTCTGCGCGAACGCCAGTTGGCCGAGGCGCGCGGTGAGCCGATTCTGCCGCTCGCCCGCGTGGCCGACGCGGCGACGGATGAACCGCAGAGCGATGCTGATGATGCTGACGATCAGGCGCAGCCGTCGACCGGCGCGTCGAGCGAGGAAGCGTAACCGATGGCCCGCAAACGACGTGTCGGCTTTGCCCTCGCCGATGCACGACACAAGACCGTGTCGGTGCACGTCGAGCGCACCGTGCGGCACCCGCTTTACAAGAAGGTGATGCGCCGCAGGAAGCGGTACCTGGCGCACGACGAGCTGAACGACTGCAAGATCGGCGATCGCGTCGTGATCGAGGAATGCCGGCCGCTCTCCAGGCGCAAGTCGTGGCGCGTGGTCGAGATTCTCGAACGCCGCGAGGTGGCCGATATTCAACCGCAGGAGATTGGCGCGCCGTCATTGGACGAAGCCGCCTCGACTGCCTCATCCGGCGCGGTTGATGCCGCGGCGGATGCGGTCGATAGCGCTGATGCGGCCGCCTCCAGCGATGATGCCCAAACCGACGCGGGGAGCGAGGAGTCGTCGTGATCCAGCAGGAGTCATCCCTGCGCGTTGCGGACAACTCGGGCGCCCGAGTGATCAAGTGCATCCGCGTGCTGGGTGGAACGAAACGACGCTATGCCTCGGTGGGCGACACGATCGTGGCGACGGTCAAGCAGGCCGATCCGAATCGCGAGATTCGCACCGGCCAGGTGGTTCGCGCGGTGATCGTGCGGGTTGCCAAGCAGTACCGCCGCGTCGATGGTTCGTACATCCGCTTCGACGATAACGCCGCGGTGATTCTGGGCAACGACGGACAGAATCCGACCGGGACGCGCATTCTGGGGCCGGTCGCGCGGGAGCTGCGCGAGCGCGACTTCATGCGGATCGTCTCGCTCGCGCCGGAGGTGGTCTAGATGCGTCGAGTGCAACGCGACGATCTGATCGAAGTGCTGGCCGGCAAGGATCGCGGTCGGCGCGGCACGGTGCGTCAGGTGCTGCCCAAGCGCGATCGCGTGATCGTGACCGGCGTCAATATGGTCAAGCGGCACCTGCGCGCGACCCAGGTCGGCGCGCCGGCCGGGATCATCGAGCGTGAAGCGCCGCTGCATATGTCGAACGTCGCGGTCGTCTGCCCCGTCTGCGACCGTCCCTCGCGGGTCGGGTTCCGCGAGCGGGCGGACGGCGCCAAGACGCGCGTCTGCCGCAAGTGCGATGGGGATATCGACTGATGACGACGAACGCAACCGAAGCCGCCGGCGCCGCGCCGCGCCTCAAGCAGCGTTTCAACGACGAGATCGCGCCGCGTCTGTTCGAGGAGTTTCGCTACCGCAACGTGATGCAGGTGCCGCGGGTGACGAAGGTGGTCGTCAACGCGGGCGTCGGCGAGGCGCTGGGGTCCGGCGGCGCGGCGGTGCTCGAACACTGCGTGTCCGACATGACCACGATCACCGGTCAAAAGCCGGTGATCAACAAGGCCAAGAAGTCGATCGCCAACTTCAAGCTGCGCGAGGGCAACAATGTCGGCGTCTCCTGTACATTGCGCGGCGCGCGGATGTGGGAGTTTCTGGATCGCACGATCAACGCGGCGCTGCCGCGTATCCGCGACTTCCAGGGCGTGTCGCGAACGGCGTTCGACGGACGCGGCAACTACTCGCTGGGGATTCGCGAACAGATCGTGTTTCCCGAGATCGACTACGGCAACGTCGACAAGGTGCGCTCGCTGCAGGTGAACATCATCACCACGGCGCGAACCGACGCGGAAGGCCGGCGGCTGCTGGAGCTGCTGGGCTTCCCGTTCGAACGCACGCAGTGAGCGGTGAGTAGTGAGCAGTGGGCAATCGACGTGCAGAGCATGCAGAAGATCAACGACCAGACCAGCCAGGAACTGTGCTAGCAGGCAGGATTCGCAATGCCAGTGACTGATCCCGTCGCCGATATGCTGACACGCATTCGCAACGCCATCCACGCGGGGCATCCGCGCGTCCAGATTCCGGCCTCGAAGATGAAAATCTCGATCGCCGGTGTGCTGGAGGAAGAGGGCTTCATTCGTTCGTTCGAGGTGAAGGAGCGCGTCGGCCATGCCGGGCGCGACATCGAGGTCGAGCTGCTCTATGACGAGGCTGGCGCCTCGGTCGTGACCGGGCTGAAGCGCGTCTCGCGGCCCGGTTTGCGGGTCTACGTGCAGAAGCGCGAAATTCCCCGACCGTACGGCGGGCTGGGGGTTGCGATTCTGACCACGCCTCGCGGCGTGATGACCGGCGCGCGGGCGCGGCGCGAGAACGTGGGCGGAGAAGTGCTGTGCTTCGTCTGGTAACCAAACATGCAGTCGCCTGGCGAGCGTTCAGGATGGGGGTGGGGCGATGAGCCGCATTGGCCGTTTGCCCGTGACGGTGCCGTCCGGGGTGAGCGTGGAGATCGAACGCGGTCACGTGTCGGTCTCGGGTCCGCGCGGGGCGCTCGAACAGCATCTGCACCCGGACCTGCACATCACGCTCGATGCAGGCGTGATCGTCGTGACCCGGCCCAGCGACCGCCGCGAGCATCGCTCGCAGCACGGCCTGGCGCGCTCGCTGATCCAGAACATGGTCACCGGTGTGTCGGAGGGCTGGACCAAGACGCTGGAGATTCAGGGCACGGGCTACCGCGCCGAGATGGATGGCTCCACGCTGGTTCTGCGGGTTGGCTACTCGCACCTGGTGCGCAAGGAACCGCCGGACGGGATCGAGTTCGCCGTTGAGGGTCAGCTGGTGCACGTGCGCGGAGTGGACAAGCAGGTGGTCGGCCAGCAGGCCGCCGAAATTCGAGCTGTGCGTCCGCCCGAGCCGTACAAGGGCAAGGGCATTCGTTATCAGGGCGAATGGGTGCGGCGCAAGCAGGGCAAGAGTGCGATCGGCTGAGCCCGCGGGGCTGTCGGATCGCTGTGTTGATCGGGGAGATGTGAGATGACGATACGCAGAAAGCGGCTCACGACCCGAGCCGCGCGCAAGCGCCGGCATCTGCGCGTGCGCAAGCGCGTGCGCGGGACCGCGCAGCGGCCGCGGCTCTGCGTCTTCCGCTCGGCGCGGCACATCTACGGACAGATCATCGACGATGACGCCGGCGTGACGCTGGCGAGCGCGTCGGACCTCGGCGCCGGCGCGGCCGCGGCGACCGATGAGGACGGCGACGGCAAACAGGCCAACGCCCGCGCCGTCGGCCGGCAACTGGCGCAGGCCGCGCAGGCGGCCGGCATCTCTGCCGTCGTCTTCGACCGAGCCGGATATCAGTATCACGGACGCGTTCGCGCGCTGGCCGAGGCCGCGCGCGAGGCGGGGCTCGTCTTCTAGCGCCGCCGCATCCCGAAGGCGAGGAGCAGGAGCAGAATATGGTGCAACAGCGATCGGGCGGACGCGGTCGAGGCCGGCGCCGCGAGCGTGATGAACCCCAGGACGACAGCATCGAAAAGGTCGTCTCGGTGTCGCGGGTGGCCAAGGTGGTCAAGGGCGGACGCCGCTTCTCCTTCACGTCGGTCGTCGTGGTCGGCGATGGCAACGGGCGCGTGGGCATCGGGATCGGCCGGGCGAACGAGGTCCCGGACGCGATTCGCAAAGGCTCGACGATCGCGCGGCGCGAGATGGTCGAGGTGCCGATTCGCAACGGAACGATCCCGCACCCGATCACGGCTCGCTTCTGCGCGTCGCAGGTGCTGCTCAAGCCGGCCGCGCCTGGTACCGGCGTGATCGCCGGCGGCGGCGTCCGCGCCGTGCTCGAGGCAGCGGGGCTGCGCAACGTCCTGTCCAAGTCGCTGGGCTCGAACAATGTCGTCAACGTCGTCCAGGCGACGCAGCGCGCCCTGGAGCAGCTGCGAGACCCGGTGCAGGTGCGCCGCGAGCGGATGCGGCTGGCGGGCAAACTGCCCGTCGCCGAGCCCCGCTCAGCCGAATCGGAGGCGCCGGCCGCCGCCGAGACTGAGGTTGCCGCGGCTGGAGCGAGTGAGTAAGGCGTTATGCCGCAACTGAAGATCACGTACACCAAGTCCGCTATCGGCTATCGCGCCGACCAGGGGCATACCATCCGCTCGTTGGGATTGCGGCGGCTCGGTCAGAGCGCGGTCAAGAAAGACACCCCGGACGTGCGCGGGATGATCCGCAAGGTCGCCCATCTCGTCTCAGTCACGGAAGTCGAGGACGCCTGATGGTGCTGCGATTGAACGACTTGCGGCCCGCGCCCGGGTCGCGGAGGCAGCGCAAACGGGTCGGTCGAGGCAACGCTTCGGGCAAGGGCACCTATTCGGGGCGCGGTCTCAAGGGGCAGCGCTCGCGGGCGGGTCGCGACTACAATTCGGTGTTCGAGGGCGGCGCGATGTCAATGATGCGCACGCTGCCGCGCCGTAAGGGTTTCAAGGCGCCGTTTCGAGTCGAAACGCAGGCCGTCAACGTGGTCGATCTGGACCGTCGGTTCTCGGATGGTGATACGGTCGAAGCGGAGGCGCTGGTCGCGGTCGGATTGCTCCGCCGCGCGGCGCAGCGCTTCAAGGTGTTGGCGGGTGGCGAGATCACTACGACTCTGCACCTGCGCGTCGAACGCATCTCCCCCGCAGCGCAAGCGAAGATCGTCGCCGCAGGCGGCAGCGTCGAGGTGATCCATGCAGAGAGCCCAGACAGCGACAGGCCCGACGAGGCCTAAGCTGCTGCAGGCCCTGGTCGACGCCTGGCGGCAGCCGGACGTCCGCCAGAAAGTCGCATTCACCCTGGCCATGCTGGTCGTGTTCCGGCTGGTCGCGCACGTCCCGATTCCCGATATCAACAAGACCCAGCTCGAAAACGCGCTGGATAACAACCCGGTGCTGGGCTTCCTCAATCTGTTCTCCGGCGGCGGTCTGGACAATCTGTCGATCGTGGCGCTCGGCGTCTATCCGTACATCACGGCGTCGATCGTGATGAACCTGATGCAGCCGGTCGTGCCGCGCCTGCAGGCGCTGGCGCAGGAGGGCGAGTCGGGCCGCAACCGCATTCAGCTCTACACCTACTGGCTGGCGGTGCCCATGTCGGTGGTCCAGGGCTACGGTCAGCTGCTGTTGCTGGAGAATGCCCGCGCGATCACCGGGATCGGCTTTGGCGCCGAGGAGTGGCTGCCCACCCTGTCGGCGCTGATGACCATGACCGCGGGTACCATGTTCCTGATCTGGTTGGGTGAGCTGATCACCGAGAAGGGCGTCGGCAACGGCATCTCGTTGATCATTTTCGCAGGCATCGTGGCCAGCTTCCCCACGCTGTTCAACTCGGTGCGGCTCTCGGACATCGGCTGGTCCGGGATTGCGGTCGTGATCGGCATCGCCATCGCGCTCGTCGCCCTGATCGTTTTCTTCCAGGAGGCGCAACGGCGCATCCCCGTGCAATATGCAAGATCGGTGTTTCGCGGCGGACGAATGTACCGCCAGAGCGGTCAGTCCTACATCCCGCTGCGGGTCAACTCGGCCGGGATGATCCCGCTGATCTTCGCCTTCTCGATCATCATCTTCCCGTCGGTGTTGGCGGGCTGGGTGACGGGCGCCGCCGGCGAGGAAGCGCAGACGCAGGTGGCGGTCGAAGTGCCCTTCACCCGCGACGATGCCGACCAGCCCCTCGCCACGCTCTTGCCCGATCTCGAGGCGGGCGGAGAATTCACGGTCAACGACGGCATCATCGAGTGGGATAAGGAAGCGGACACCTTCCAAGACGTGCTCGACCGGGTCAACTCGAACTCCGACTCCAATGTGCTGACCCAGGTGGAGACGACCTCGGATCCGGTATCGGGGGACACGCTCTACGCCTGGCGCATCGACGCCAACGAGATTTCCGAGGATCCAATTCGGCTCTCGGACCGCGAAGGCAACTTCATCGCGGTGTCGGAGATCAAGACGCACGAGGATCCGGTCGACAATCCGTTGACGCCCGATATCGCCGAGGGTCAGACGTTGGGCGAGCGGCCCGGCTGGATCATCCGCGCGGCGGACTGGGTGCAGCTCAATCTCTCGCCCGGCCGGCCGGCGTATTGGGCGTTGTCGTTCGTGCTGGTGGTCGGGTTCACGTTCTTCTACACGTTCGTAACCTTCCAGCAGCAGAATCTGGCCGAGAACCTGCAGAAGCAGGGCGGTTTCATTCCCGGCATTCGGCCTGGGCGGCCCACGCAGGACTACATCAATCGGGTGCTGGCGCGGATCACCTGGGCGGGCGCGTTGTTCCTGGGCTTTGTCGCCGTGGTGCCGTTCCTGGCGACCGAGTTCATCCCCGATTCGACCGCGTTGACGATCTCCTCGACCGGCCTGCTGATCGTGGTCGGCGTCGCGCTGGACACGATGCGGCAGATTGAAGCGCAGCTGCTGATGCGCAACTACGAAGGGTTCATTCGCTAGTGACGACCACTCAGACCCGGTACGTCATCCTGCTCGGGCCGCCGGGCGCCGGCAAGGGGACGCAAGCCGTGCAGACCGCCGAGCGCACGGGCCTCCTGCACCTCTCCACCGGCGACATGTTCCGCGAGAACCTGCGCAACGGGACCGAGCTGGGCAATCTCGCCAAGACCTACATGGACCAGGGCGAGCTGGTGCCCGACGACGTCACGATTCGCATGCTGCTTGAGCGGATCGGTCGCGACGATGCTCGCACCGGCTGCCTCTTCGACGGATTCCCGCGCACGGTCGAGCAGGCCAGGGCGCTGGACGAGGCGCTGGCGGCGCAGGGCGGCGAGATCGCGGCCACGGTGTTGATCGATGTCTCGAACGAGGAGATCACGCGCCGTCTGGGCGGACGGGTGAGCTGCGCGGCCTGCGGCAGCGTGTTCCATCGGATCTTCAACCCGCCCAGCGACGATCAACCCTGCTGCGGCGAGGTGAACCTGATCCAGCGGGAGGATGACCAGCCGCAGGCGATCGCCAATCGATTGCAGGTCTACGCCGACCAGACCGAACCGTTGGTCGCCTACTACCGCGATGCAGGCAAGCTGTCGACGGTCAACGGCGAGCAATCGCCCGAGGCGGTTGGCCGGGATCTGCTGGCGGCGCTCGACGCTGCCTGGGACTAGCCGGAGACGGAACGGCATCTACGCATGACGGATCAACAGCGCCCCCGACAGGTCATCCTCAAGACCGAGGCTGAGATCGCGCAGATGCGGCCGGCCGGCCGGATGGTGGGCGAGACGTTGTCCGAATTGATCGAGATGGTCAAGCCGGGCCGCAGGCTGTCGGAGCTGGATCAATACGTGCTCGATAAGTACCGGCGGCTGGACGTGATCCCGACCTTCCTCGGATACCTGGGATTCCCGCATACGATCTGCGCGTCCGTCAACGAGGAGATCGTGCATGGGTTCGCAACCGATCGCGTCCTGGAGGATGGCGACATTCTGTCGATCGACCACGGCGCCACGATCGACGGCTGGGTCGGCGACTCGGCGACGACGGTCGGCGTCGGGACGATCTCAGCACAGGCGCGGCGATTGCTCGATGTGACCGCCGAGTCACTGACGGCCGGCATCGAGGTCGCGCGAGTGGGCGCGCGTAAAGGAGATATCGGAGCGGCCATCCAGGAAGTGATAGAGTCAGCGGGATACGGAGTCGTGCGCGGATATGTGGGGCACGGCATCGGTCGGGACATGCACGAACCGCCGAGTATGCCCAACTATGGACGACGCGACTCCGGCATGGTCATGCGTCGCGGGATGGTGGTCGCCCTGGAACCGATGGCGACCGTCGGCAGTCCCGCGACAGCCGTGTTGGAAGACGGCTGGACCGTCGTCACCGCGGACGGCAGCCTGTCGGCGCACTTCGAGCACACCGTCGTGCTCCGCAAGGATGAACCGGCGGAGATTTTGACGGCGCGCGAGTGACAGAGTGACACGACCAATCATGAGGCTCATGAGGCGATCGGCGGCGGTTGTCGACGGAGACCGAACGGACTAGCAACGGGGGTTTGGTGGCGAGAAATCGGAACACAGGATCGGGACGGCGGGTTCGACGCGCTGCGTCGCCGACGCCGCCGCCGAAACAGGATAAGATCGAGGTCGAGGGCGTCGTCAGGGAGCTGCTGCCCAACGCGACGTTCCGCGTCGAGTTGCCAAACGGCCACGAGGTCCTCGCCCATCTGGCGGGCAAAATGCGGCAGCATCACATCCGCGTGCTGCGCGGCGACCGCGTGTTGGTCGAGCTGTCGGAGTATGACCTGACCCGGGGTCGGGTCGTGTACCGATTCAAGGGCTGAGCATCCACGGACGGCGTCTCGCGCGCTGCGCGGGACGCCGAAAGCGGGAGGAATCGACGGATGGCGAGAATCTCGGGCGTGGACGTCCCCGATAACAAGAAGGCGCCGTTTGCGTTACGCTACATCTACGGCATCGGCGCGACCCGCGCCCGGGAGATCGTGGACAAGGCGAATATCGATCCGGAGGCGCGGATTCGCGAGCTGTCAGACGCCGAGTTGGCGCGCGTCCGCGAGGTCGTCGATCGCGACTACCTGGTCGAGGGCGACCTGCGCCGCGTCGTGCGCGGCAACATCCAGCGCCTGATCGACATTAACTGCTACCGCGGGCAGCGGCATCGACGCAACCTGCCGATGCGCGGCCAGCGCACCCGCACCAACGCGCGCACGCGGCGCGGGGCCAAGAAGACGGTTGCCGGCCGCCGCCGCGCCGTGAAACGCTAACGGAGGGGGCACGGATGAGCAGTCAACGACGAGAACGAGCGCGTCGCCGGCGTGAGCGGAAGAACGTGCCGCACGGGCGCGCCTACATCCAGTCGACATTCAACAATACGATTATCACGATGACCGACCTGGCCGGGAATCCGGTGGCGTGGGCGTCGGCGGGCAGCACGTCGTCGACCCGCGGCTCGCGCAAAGGCACGCCCTTCGCCGCCCAGATGGCGGCCGAAGACGCCGCGCAGAAAGCGATGAGCCACGGCATGCGCCAGGTCGATGTGTACGTCAAGGGACCGGGCCAGGGACGCGAGTCGGCTGTGCGCGCGCTGCAGGCTCAGGGGTTGACGCTGCTCTCGATCCGTGACGTCACGCCGATTCCGCATAACGGTTGCCGGCCGCGCAAGCGCCGCCGCGTCTAGACCGCACCGAGGCCCCCGCGCTTCCTGAACAGATCGACAGAGAGAACCGCCCATGGCTCGATACACCGGACCCGTCTGCCGCATCTGCCGCCGCGCCGGCGAGAAGCTGATGCTGAAGGGCGAACGCTGCGTTGGCCCCAAGTGCGCGATCGAGCGCCGCAACCAGCCGCCCGGCCAGCGCTCGCCGCGCCGCCGCAAGGTCTCCGACTACGGCGAGCAGGTCAAGGAGAAGCAGAAGGTGCGCAAGACCTACGGCGTGCTCGAGCGTCAGTTTCGGCGGATGTTCGCCGAAGCGAACCGACGCCCCGGCGCGACCGGCGAGAACCTGCTGCAAATGCTCGAGCTGCGCTTCGACAACGTCGTCTATCGGCTCGGCATCGCCGAATCGCGAGCCCAGGCGCGGCAGCTGGTGCGGCACGGCCACATCACGCTGAACGGCAAGAAGGCGGACATCCCCTCGATCGAAATGCGGATCGGCGACAAGGTGGGCTGGACGGATCGGGGCCGCAAGAGCAAGTTCTACGAAAACGCGCGGACCTGGCAGGGGGCGCGGGAAGTCCCCGGCTGGTTGCGAATCGACCCGATTCAGCTGGAAGGGGAACTCACGGCCGTACCGGCTCGAGTGGACCTGGACATGCGAGTCGACGAAAACGCCATCGTCGAGTACTACTCGCGCTAGTTCCGAGGCGCAGCGCCACACCGTCCTAGGGAGGGACTCGACAACGTGATTTTGGCTACCGAAACTCCCGCCATCTCGATTGAAGAGGCACGCGAAAACTACGTGCGCATCGCGGTCGAGCCGCTCACCCGCGGCTTCGCGCACACCGAGGGCAACGCGCTGCGGCGCGTCCTGCTCAGCGGCATTCGCGGCGCGGCGATCACCGCCGTGCGGATCGATCAGGTCCAGCACGAGTTCTCGATGATCCCGCAGATGAAGGAGGACACGACCGAGTTCCTGCTCAATCTGCGCGAGATCCGCATCCACGCTCTGGCCGACCGCCCGGCCGAGATGCACCTCAACGTCGCCGGCGCGCGAACCATTACGGCCGGCGATATCGAAGTGCCCGGCGACTACCAGATCGTGAACCCTGATCACTACCTGGCTACGCTGGACGGCGACGACGGCCGGCTCGATATGGTCATGGACGTCGAGACCGGCTACGGCTTCCGCCCCTCTGAGCAGAATCGCAACGGCGAGCATCTGCTCGGCGTGATTCCGCTCGACGCGGTCTTCACTCCGATTCGCAAAGTCTCGTACGAGGTCTTGCCCGCCTCGGGCGGCCGCGGGCGTGAGTACGAGCAGCTGCTGATCGAGGTCTGGACCGATGGCACCATCTCCGGCGTCGACGCGGTTCAGGCCGCCGCCCGCGCGCTGCGGGCCGAGCTCGAATTGTTCGAGTCGCTGGGTCAGCCGAGCGCGGAGGAGCAGCTGCCTCCGTATGCGCGAATCGGCGTCACCGCCGAGCAGTACGACATGAAGATCGACGAGCTGCAGCTGTCGGTGCGCTCGCACAACTGCCTCAAGCGCAGCGGCCTGATGCTCGTCGGTCAGATTCTCGAGAAGAGCGATGACGAGTTGCTCACGCTGCGCAACTTCGGCGAGAAGTCGTACATCGAGCTGATCGACCGGCTGCTGGAGATGTCCCTGATCGATCACGATGATCCGCGCGCGCAGCGCGTGCGCGGCGGCGTCTTCGTGCCCAGCGATGACGAGATCCTGACCGAACTGCCTCCGCCGCCTGAGGAGTCATCGTCGCCGTCGCCGTCGCTGGGCTCCGTGTCCGACGACGCGCCGGAGGCGATTGGCGAGGAAGATAGCGAGGTCACCGGTTCTCTGGGCGCGGCGCTGCTGGAAGCCCTGCGCGAAGCCGGCAACCAGCCCGAGGACTAGCAATAGCCAGATCCCGCGTCTGACTCAGTCGCGCGGGAATGAAGGAGCGATCGGATGCGACACCGAAAAAGCGGGCGGGCGCTGAGTCGCAGCCGATCGCATCGCGCCGCGTTGGTGCGTAACCAGGTCACCGACCTCCTGCGCCACGAGGCGATCGTGACCACCGAAGCGAAAGCGAAGAGCATTCGCCCCGTCGCCGAGCGGATGATTACGCTGGGCAAGCGCGGCGACCTGCACGCGCGCCGTCAGGCCGGAGCGGTGCTGACCGACCGCAAGGTGCTGCGCACCCTGTTCGACGACATCGCGCCGCGCTTCGCCGATCGCAACGGCGGCTACACGCGGATCATCAAACTGGGGCCGCGGCGCGGCGATGGCGCCCAGATGGCGCACATCGAGCTGGTCGAGCGGGCTGCGCCCGTCGCCGCCGCCGAGGGCGGCGAAACCGACGAGCCGCAAGCGGATGAATAGGCTCAACCCGACAAGCGCAGCGGCGGAGATGCAGACACGTGAGTCAGCGTTGGGCGTTGGTGTTGCAGTACGAAGGCACGGAGTTCGCAGGGTCGCAATGGCAGCCGAATCGCCCCACCATCCAGGGCGCGTTGCAGGACGCATTGCGCGCCTTGACCGGCGCCGAATTGCCCGTCTCGCTGGCCGGGCGCACCGACGCCGGCGTCCACGCGAGCGGCCAGGTCGCGTCCTTCGTCTCGACCTGGACCGAGCGGGAGATGCCGCCGCGCCGCTGGGTGCGCGGGTTGAATCACTTTCTGCCCGGTGCCATCGCGGTGCAGGCGGCGTATGCGGCGCCCGACCATTTCGATCCGCGCCGCGATGCCACGTCGCGAACCTACCGGTATCAGTTGCGGCTGGCGCGATCGCGCCAGCCGCTCTGGGAGCGAACGGCGTGGATCGTTCCGCCTCCGTTCTGCGAGTCGGCGGCGCGCGATGCGTTGGCGGTGTTCGGCGGGCGCCGCGACTTCGCAGCGGTCACTCCGCCGACCGACGAGCGATCGACCGTGCGAACGCTGAGCGAAGCCTCGCTGCAACGATGCGGAAGCTCGGTCACGCTGACGTTTCGGGCGCAGTCGTTCCTGCATCACCAGGTTCGACGCATGGCGGGCGCGATCGTCGAGGTGGCGCGCGGACGGATGCCGCTCGATCAACTGCGAAGCGATTTCACGCGCGCGGCGCCAGGCTCGCTGGGGCCGACGGCGCCCGCCTGCGGTCTCGTCCTGGTCGAGGTCGCGTATCCGCCGTCGCTGTTCCGACACCCAGGCCACCCGCAACAGCCAGACGATTCAGCCGGTTCGCTCAGCGGCCGGGTGTGTGAGGGAGACTGACGTATGTCGACCACCGTATTGGGACCGCATCAGGTCTCGCGCCAGTGGCACCTGATCGACGCGGCGGATCGGCCCCTGGGCCGGGTGGCGACGCAGGTCGCCGCGCTGCTCCGCGGTAAACACAAGCCGGCTTTTCATCCGTCGCAGGATGTGGGCGACTACGTCGTCGTCATCAACGCCGCCAAGGTCGCTGTGACAGGCAAGAAGCTCGAGCAGAAGATCCACTATCGGCACTCGAATTATCCCGGCGGTTTGAAGGAGACCACGCTGAAGGACGTGCTCGCCAAGCGTCCCGAGCGCGTGATCGAACGCGCCGTGCGCGGGATGCTGCCGAAGAACTCGCTGGGCCGAACGCAGCACCGCCATCTGCGGGTTTACGCAGGCCCGGATCACCCCCATGCCGGACAGCTGGCCGACGCCGCGCCGGCACAGGGAGCGGAGTAGACGATGACCACCGCATCAGGACACTATTACTACGGGCTGGGACGGCGGAAGACGGCGATCGCGCGGGTGCGGCTCTATCCGGGCAACGGCCAGATCACGGTCAACGGCAAACCGGCCGAGGAGCTCTTCCGACGCCCCGAGCAGCGGCGGTTGATCGAGGAGCCGCTGCGTCGCACCGGTATGCAGAACAGTTTCTCGGCGGTCGTCAAATGCAGCGGCGGCGGCGTGCAGGGTTGGGCCGGCGCGATTCGCCTGGGCATGGCGCGCGCGTTGCTGGCGAGCGACGATACGCTTCGCCGTCCGCTGCGCCAGGCCGGGATGCTGACCCGCGACCCGCGCGCCAAGGAACGCAAGAAGCCCGGCCTCAAGCGCGCCCGCAAGGCGCCCCAGTACACCAAGCGCTAAGCCGCGCCCGCCGCGTTCGTGCGGCGATCAATCAGCAATCAGAGACCAGCGGCAGCACGGAGCGCCTTCACCTGGTCTGAACGCTCCCAGGGCAGGTCGAGGTCGACGCGGCCGAAGTGGCCGTAGGCGGCGGTCTGCTGATAGATCGGCTGCTTGAGTTCGAGGTTGTGGATGATCGCGGCCGGGCGCAGATCGACGTGCTCCGCCACGAGCGACGTCAGCTCCGCGTCCGACGCACGCCCGGTGCCGAACGTCTGTAACGCCAGACTGGTCGGCTCGGCCTTGCCGATCGCGTAGCTGACTTGGATTTCGACCCGCTCCGCCAGTTCGGCGGCGACGATGTTGCGCGCGACGTGGCGAGCCGCATAGGCGGCGCTGCGATCGACCTTGGACGGATCCTTGCCCGAGAACGCCCCGCCGCCGTGCCGCGCCATGCCGCCGTAGGTGTCGACGATGATCTTGCGCCCGGTCAGCCCGGCATCCGCCAGCGGCCCGCCGACCGTGAATCGACCGGACGGATTCACATACACACGGGTGCGGTCGTCGATCAGACCGGCCGGGATGACCTGATCGATCACGTGCGCACGGATCGCTTCGGCGATCTCGGACTGGGACGCGCGTTCGCTGTGCTGGGTGCTGACCACGATCGTGTCGATCCGATGCGGGCGGCCGTGGGCGTACTCCACGGTGACCTGCGCTTTGCCGTCGGGCCGCAGCCAGTCGACGACGCGCTGGCGTCGGATCAGGCTCAGTTGCCGGGTCAGTCGGTGGGCGAGATCGATCGGCAGCGGCATCAGGCTGTCGGTCTCATTGCAGGCGTAGCCAAACATCATGCCCTGGTCGCCGGCTCCCTGCCGGTCGAACGAGTCGTCGCCGCTGTGCGCGGACTCACCCGCGAGTCCGCGCACGCCGGCGTCGATATCCGGCGACTGGCGATTGATCGACAGCAGCACCTTGCACGTGTCCGCGCTGATCCCCCAGGCCTCGTCGGTGTAGCCGATGCGCCGCAGGGTCGCTCGCGCGATCCGCTCGATGTCGACGCTGGCGGTCGTGGAGATCTCGCCGAAGATCATGACCAGATCGGAGGAGACGGCCGTTTCGCAGGCGACATGCGATTCCGGATCGCCCGCCAGGCACGCGTCGAGCACCGCGTCGGAGATTTGATCGCAGACCTTGTCCGGATGCCCTTCGGTGACCGATTCGGAGGTCCACAGGCCGCGGATGCTCAGGTCGCCGCTGACGGCGTCGGCGGGTTGGACGTTGGCATGTTGGATGCCGGCATGTCGAAACGTGCTCATGTGCCCTCGTCCCATGAGCTGAGGTAGCGGATCTGCTCGGCCGTGAGGCGGTCGAGTTCGATGCCCATGCCCGCCAGTTTGAGACGCGCGACGTTGCGGTCAATCTCGTCCGGCACGTTGTGCACGCCGGCCGCGAGCGGCGGGTCGGCGGAGAGCAGATACTCCACCGCCAGCGCCTGGTTGGCGAACGACATATCCATCACGCTGGCGGGATGCCCTTCGGCGGCGGACAGGTTCACCAATCGGCCGTCCGCCAGGACCAGCAGCTCGCGCCCGTCGCTGGTCGTATGCGCGGTCACGTACGGTTTCAGCTGGCGTTTTTGCTCGGTGATCTCGGCCAGCGCGTCGAGGTTGATCTCGTTGTTGAAATGGCCCGCATTGGCCAGGATCGCGCCCGATTTCATCTGCGCAACATGGGGCGCGTCGATCACGTGCACGTCGCCCGTGGTGGTCACGAACACGTCCCCCTCGGCGGCGGCCGTGTGCATGGGCATGACGCGGAAGCCGTCCATTACCGCCTCCAGCGCGCGCAGTGGATCGACTTCGGTGACGATCACGTGCGCGCCCAGCCCGTCGGCGCGGGCGGCGACGCCGCGGCCGCACCAACCGTAGCCGGCGACGACCAGCGTCTTGCCGGCCAACAGGATGTTGGTGGCGCGGATGATGCCGTCGAGGGCGCTTTGCCCCGTGCCGTAGCGGTTGTCGAAGAGATGTTTGGTCGCGGCGTCGTTGACGGCCATGATCGGATACGCGAGCGCGCCGTCGGCCGCCATCGCCCGCAGACGGATCACGCCGGTCGTGGTTTCCTCGCATCCGCCCAGCACGCCCTCCAGCGCGCCGCGCCGGTCGCGGTGCAGGGTGGAGACGAGGTCGGCGCCGTCGTCGATCGTGATTTGGGGGCGTGCGTCGATCGCCCGGTGGATGTGTTCGTAGTAGGTCTCGTTCGACTCGCCTTTGATCGCGTAGACGCTGATGCGGGATCGCTCGACCAGCGCGGCGGCGACGTCGTCCTGCGTCGAGAGCGGGTTGCTGGCGCAGAGCGTGACCTCGGCTCCGCCGGCCTGCAGCGCGAGCGCGAGATTGGCGGTCTCGGATGTGATGTGCAGGCAGCCGGCGACGCGCAGCCCGTCGAAGGGGCGCTCGCGCGCGAAACGCTCGCGGATCTGCGCGGTGACCGGCATCTCGCGCGCCGCCCAGGCGATGCGTTGCTCGCCGGTCGCCGCCTGATCAGGGTCTGCGATATCGCAGCCGATGGCGCTCACGTGCTGACCACCTCCCGCTCTCCGTCGGGACCGCGTCGACGCGCGGCCCAGCGGCGGACAGCGGTCACCAGCGTACCCGTATGCCGCGTCGCGGACGCCTCGTAGATTTCGCCGACCGGGCGGTAGCCCAGCCGCTGATATGCGCGAATGGCGTGCTCGTTGTTCGGATCGACCGACAGCACCACGTCATCCACCTGCTCCAGCAGCGCCGACGTGACCGCCGATGTGACGGTCGCGGCGTGCCCGCGTCCGCGGAATCGCGGATGCGTGAAGACATTGCCCACGATCGCGATCCCCTGCGAGCGGCCGATCGCGTGCGTTCCGGCCACGGCGACCAGTCGCTCCTCGTCGACCGCGCCCCAGTAGCAGCCGTCGGCGATGTGCTCGCGGCGGTAGTGGGTCGGTTCGCCTTCGGCGTTGTAGAGGCGGTTGAGCAGGTCGACGTGCGCGCCCGTCATCGGTCGGGCGGGCCGCCGCGCGGGATGGAAGCTGTCCGCGGTGACCAGCATGCGCAGCATGCGCGTGATCTGTCGGAACGTGTAGACGCGCTCGAGCGCCTCCCGATGCTGCAGACCGGCGATGGCGAAGGTGTTGGCGAAGCCGGGGTGCAGATCGAGGATGGCGCGCACGCCGTCGGCCGGCCCGGTGAGCGATGTCGCCTGGCCGAGCCCGCCGCGCGCGTGGCAGACGATCGCCGCGCCGCCGGACGTATGGCAGGTGTAGAACTCGGCGTCCGGCCAGGTGTCGTCGTCGAGTTGGGCCAGCGCGTAGGCGGCGTTGTAGCGATCCAAGTCCAACGCCCGCGCCAGCTGGCCGCGATCGCAGGCGCGCCGCACCTCGACGTACTCGCTCGAATCGCCCAGTCGCAAGGAGAGCGCCATGCCGCAACCCTAACCGCTCGATCTCACCAGCGCCGAGTCGGGCTGCGGCGTAACCGCGATCGTTCGGACCCGGTCGCGGACGCGCCCGATCGACGCGTCGAGCAGGCCGGCGATCCCGAACCGCTCGATGGCAAACGAGGCGGCCGCGCATCCCCACGCGCAGGCGTCGATCAGGGCTTCGCCCCGTGCCAGCGCGCTCAGCATCGCGCCCAGAAACGTGTCGCCGGCACCGGTCGGATCGACCGCCTCGACGCCCGGCACGGCGCTGACCAGCGTGCGCCGTTCGGGTTCAAATACCTCGACGCCCTGTGACGCCTTCTTGAGCACGAACACGCTGGGTCCGAGCGCGCGAATGTCCCGCCAGGCGGCGTCGGGCAGATCCGGGTCGTCCTCCCGACCCGGCCACTGGATCAGGTGCGCGGCTTCGAGCGTGTTGATCGAGACCAGGTCGGCGCGGCGCAGTTGGGCTCGAAACTCGTCCCGCCGCTCGGCGACCTCGCGCTCGATCGTGTCGATCGCGACCAGCTGCGGCGCGATCATCTGCTCGAGCGCCCGTCGGTTCTGATCGGGATTGCCGGCGGTGAGCAGGACCAGGCGGGATCGCCGAACGGGTTCGCTGACGATCACCGGGGCCGAGTCGTAGACGCCGGCGCGGGTGTACAGCGTTTCCCGAACGTCGCCGCTCTCCGAGTAGCGGCAGCCCCAGCGGAAGTTGGGGCCGGCGGCGCTCAAGACGCTGTCCATGCGGATCTGCCGCTCCAACAAGGGGGCGAGCAAGCCTGGATCCAGATCGTCGCCGATGACGGAGACAGGCGCGCAACTGGCGCGCAGCGATGCCGCCAGACAGGAGTACACCGCCGATCCGCCGAGCAGCTGGTCGATATCGCCGGCGCGGCTGTGTATCTCGTCCAGGGCGATGGCGCCGACGACCGCCAGGTCGATCGGCGGCTCGCCGAGATCGAGATCGCTCACGGTAATCGACCGTCGATCAGCAGCGCGTAACGCTCGCGGACGTCGGCGGAGATTCGGCGCGGATCAGTCATGATCGCGCCCTGCAGGGCGCCGGCGGCGGTCGATGTCCATTCCGACGGCAGATGCTCGGCGAGGTCGGCGATGATGCGCTGCGCGCTGCGCACGTGCTGCCCCACGACCTGCGCGACCGCGTCGGCGCTGACGTCCGCCTCCGACTCGTGCCAGACGTCATAGTCGGTCGCGGTGGCCAGCATCGCGTAGGCGATCTCGGCCTCGCGCGCCAGTTTCGCCTCGGGCACGGCGGTCATTCCGATGATCGCCGCGCCCCAGGAGCGGTACAGACGCGACTCGGCGCGCGTGCTGAACAGCGGACCCTCCATCGCGATGTAGGCGCCGCCCGCGTGCAGCGTCTGGCCCACGCGCCCGGCGCTCTGCGCCAGACGCGCGCTGAGGTCGGCGCAGAACGGATCGGCGAAGCCGACGTGGGCGACGATCCCGTCGCCGAAGAACGTGGTCGGCCGGACGCCGCGGGTGCGGTCGATGATCTGGTCGGGCACGACCATATGTCCGGGCGCGATCTCCTCGCGCAGCGAACCGACCGCGGAGACGGCGAGGATGCCCTGCACGCCGAGCGACTTGAGCGCCCAGATGTTGGCGCGGACGGGAATCTCGTGCGGCATCAGCCGATGCCCCGCGCCGTGCCGCGGCAGAAAAGCGATGCGCACGCCGTGCAGCGCGCCGATCGTGATCTCGTCGGAGGGCGAGCCGAACGGCGTCTCGATGCGCACGCTCTGGACATCGCGCAGCGCGGACATCCGGTAGAAGCCCGAGCCGCCGATCACGGCGAGTTGGGCGGTCGGCTGGTCGCTGGGCATCTGGCGATCCTCTGGTGAGTAGGCGGCTAGTAGATCAGCATGGATTCGATGGCGTGAGGCTGGAGACGGTCGCGTCCGTTGAGCGCCGCCAGTTCGATCAGGAACGCAATCTGCGATACGTCGCCGCCGGCCTGGAGGATCAGTTGGATCGCGGCTTCGGCCGTCCCGCCGGTGGCGAGGAGATCGTCGACCAGTGCGACGCGCCCTCCGTCGGCGATGGCGTCGGCGTGCATTTCGATCGTGGCCGAGCCGTATTCGAGCTGGTAGGAACGGGCGATCGTCGCGGCGGGCAGTTTGCCGGCCTTGCGGATCGGGACGAACGGCAGCCTCAGCCGCTGCGCCACCGGCGCGCCGAGGATGAAGCCCCGAGACTCGACGCCGACGACGGTATCGACGCCGTCGCAGCGCTCGCAGAGCCAGTCGAGCGCCTGGGCGAACGCCGCCGGTTCGCCGAGCAGGGGCGTGATGTCGCGGAACAGAATTCCCGGCTCGGGAAAGTCGGGAATCGCGCGCACGTACTGCGCCACCAGATCGCGCAGGGTTGGCGTATCGGTCATGTTGGCAGCGTACCAACCGACCGCCGACGTGAGCGGCGCGGATTCTGCCTGATCCGCTGATAGTCTGGCTGCGAGCGGCGGCGCGGTCGAGCGGAGGCTATCTTGCCGGATCCCCTGAACTGGTCGGCCGACGACCAGGAACACGCCCTGGACGCCATCTCGCGCTGGTATGAGCTCGACTTCGGCGGTCTGACCGATGATGTCGAGATGGTGCTCGAGTTGGCGCTCGGCCAGGGGCGTGCATTGGAGCGAGTGCTGGAGCTCGGCGCGGGCGGCGGGCGCATGGCCGCGCCGCTCGCGCGGGCGGGCTGTCGCGTGACCGCGGTCGATTCGTCCCATGCCATGCTGCGGTTCGGCGAGCCGCGCATGCGCGAGGCCGGCGTGCGCGTCGTGCGCGGGGATATGCGCTGCATCGCGCTTGACGAGGCGTTCGATTTGGTTCTGTTCGGACTATCGACGTTTCAGCATCTGCTGCGCCGCGAGGATCAGCTCGCCGGCCTGCGCGCCGCGCGCAACCATCTCGCCGCGGACGGGCGGCTGCTGATCGACTGGACGGCGCCCCGGCCGGACGATATCGACCCGACGCCGCGCCCGATGCAGCTGGAATGGTCGCGGCAGTCCATCGAGGGTGAATGGGTCACCAAACACGCGTCGCAGGAACTGGCACTGGATCGGATCTGCGGCAGCGGGATCGATCGCGCGTCGCCGATCGCCTGGATCACCTATCAGTACGACGCGGTCGAAGCCTCGGGGCTGGTGCGCCGCTCGCTGGCGAGGTTCCCGCTGCGCGTCAACCTGACCGCGGGAGAGATGGCCGGCCTGCTCGCAGAGGCGGGGCTGGCACCCATCGACTGGTTTGGCTCGTGGGAGTTCGACGATCCCGGCGATGGCGATCGGCTGATCGTCCTGGCCGGGCTAGCCGAGGAGGCGGCATGAAGCGCCTGTGTATGGTCTTTGCCGCCATGTCGCCGCTGATCGTCCTGGCTTTCGCCGTCGCCGCGTGCAGCGAGAATCCCAACGAACACGTGCAATCGAACGAGCTGTTCCGCCCGCCCGCGCCGTCCATGTCGTTCACGCCGCAGGACGCGCAGCAGGCGCAACAGGAACGCGCGGCCGACGCGGAGCAACAGAGCGACCAACCAGCCGCTCAGGATGCCGAGTCGGATCAATCGTCAACCGCTGACGGCCAACAGGCGCAGCCGGCTGACGACGGCGCCCAGGAGGATGCCGTTGACGCGCCGCAGGATTCGCAAGCCGCTCAGGATGAAGAGGCAGGCGCGCCCCTGCAGACGACGGAGGACGTGATTCGCCGCTATGCGAACCCGACCTTCGGTTACTCGCTGGAGCTGATCTGCTCGCCGTTCTGTTCGCCGACATCGAACGGGATCGACAGCGTCACGTTTAGCTCGGAGACCGGCCGCGCGCTGATTGGGGTGGATGTCCACCTCGATGATGAAACCCCGTCCGAGACGTTGATCCGCACCTGGTTGGCGCTCGGCGACCAGATCGAGTTCTCGTCGATTGAGCCGACCACCCTCATCACCGGTGAGGCGGCCGAGCGTTACATCTGGGATGAGGATCGGCGCGCGACGGGCGGGTTTCAGGTGCGCTGGCAGGCAGTGTTGGTGCGGGCGCACGATCTGGCGTTCGTGCTGCGCGCCGGCGCGGTGATGGAAGATTATGAGAGCGTCGCCCCGGCGCTCGAACGCGCGCTCGGCTCGTTTCTGCTCCCCGGCGAGATCGCCGCGCGGCCGGGGCGCTACGACCGCTTCGATTTCGTGATCGACTACGACACCGCCGACTTCGCCCAGGAGTTCGGCCAACCGACGAGCAGCCCGCCCTCCGATCAGTCGGGGATTTTCGTCTTGCAGACGTCCACGTCGTTGAAGGCGGTCCTGACCTGGCAGCTTCTGGGCGAGGCGTTCTATGACGGCGACAACGCCATCACCCAGTCGTTGCGCGACTCGCTCGGGATCGAACAGGCGACCGGCTTTCGCGATGCAGCCGCGGTCGACGGCCGCGCGGCGCGGACGGGCGAATCGGAGACGCCGTTCGGCGACGGCGTCCTGATGATCCGCTCCTACGCCTGGTACTGCAATGAGAGCGGACGCGAGTTCGTCCTGCATGTCCTCGATGCCGCTGATCCGGAACCCATCGCGTTAGAGTTGATCGAAGGCTTTCGCTGCAGCGCGACGAGCGATGCGGAGTCGGATGACTGAGCCGTCGGGCCGCACAGGCCTCGATAGTGCGGTCGGGGGAGAACGGTCGGGGGGCGAGATGCCGCAGCGGACTGGCGTCGGATCGCAACCGATCACGATCGCGCTCGATGCGATGGGCGGCGATCACGCGCCGGGCGCAATCGTGCGGGGCGCGCTGGCGGCGGCGCGCGAGCCGGGCATCGACATCATTCTGGTTGGCCGCGGCCGCGAGATTCGCAGCCTGCTGCCCGCGCCGCAGCGCAACCTGCGCGTCCAGGACGCCTCGGAAGCGATCAGCATGGATGCGCCGCCGACGGCGGTGCGGCGGATGCGCGACTCATCGATCATGGTCGGCCTGGGGCTGCTGGCCGACGGAACGGCCGATGCGTTTCTCTCCTACGGCAACACAGGCGCGGTGATGGCCGGCTCGCTGTTCACGCTGGGCCGCGTCCCCGGCGTTGCGCGGCCGGCGCTGGGGGCGCTGTTTCGCAACGGCCGCGGGACGACCTCGCTGCTGCTGGATGTCGGCGCCAACGTCGAGGTGCGGCCTCAGCACCTGTGCCAATTCGCAACCATGGGGCGCGCCTACGTCGAGCGGGTGCTGCGGCACCGAAACCCCAGCGTGGGGCTGCTCAACGTCGGCGAAGAACCGATCAAGGGGGCCGGCGTTCATCAGGAGACGTATCCGCTGCTCGCTCGACAGGAGCCCAACTTCGTCGGCAACATCGAGGCCAATCAGATGGTCGCCGGCGCGGCCGATGTGATCGTGTCCGACGGGTTTACGGGCAATGTGGCGGTCAAGCTGGCGGAAGGCATCGCCGAGCAGCTGTTCGGCGAACTGCGCCGCAGCATCGAGGCGAACCTGCTGCACATGGCGGGCGCCTGGCTGATGCGCGGCGCGTTCCGTGGTCTGCGCTCGAACTGGGATTACGCCAAGATCGGTTCGGCGCCGCTGTTCGGGATCGATGGCGCGGTGATGGTCGGGCACGGCCGCGCGAACGCCGAGGCGGTGGCCAGCGGCATTCGTTCGACCCGCAGCGTGGTGCAATCGGGCGTCGTCGACGCCATCCGCGACGCCTTCGCGGGCGCGGCCGCTGAGGATGATGAAGCGGGGCCGGTAAACCTGGCGGCGTCCGATCGGGTCGCGCAGCCGGACGGTGAGCTACGCGACACTTGGCGCTACGAGCGTCGCTGACGCGTCGCGGCGGGTGCGTGCGATCCGTTACATTTGAGGCGTCGAGGCGAGCGAATTCCAGACCCTTGGAGGAGCCAGATGGCAAAGCCGCAAGAAGTGACCGACGCAAGCTTCCAGGCCGACGTGAAAGACAACGACCTGCCGGTCCTGGTCGACTTCTGGGCGCCTTGGTGCGGCCCCTGCCGCATGGTCGCGCCGATCGTCGACGAACTGTCGGATGAATACGACGGCCGCGTCGCTTTCTACAAGCTGAACACCGACGAGAACCCCGGCGTCGCCACCGAGTACGGCATCCGCAGCATCCCCACGCTGTTGGTCTTCAAGGGCGGCGAGGTGGCCGGCCAGATCGTTGGCTTCCGACCGAAGAGCGATCTGGCCAAGCGGCTCGACGAAGTGCTGGCATAGTCCGGCTCCGTTTTCGTCCACACCTGTCTCCCCTCCCGATGCGCGGTTGAGCGGCGTATGAGCCGACGGTGCCGACGCGGTCGACTCGTTTCTCGTATCCTGCGCAAATCCGGTCCGTAGCACGAAGCACGAAACGAGGCTTGTCAGATGAAGGTCGGCGTCCACTTCAACTTCCAGAACTACAACGATTGGGATCGCTTCGAGGCGCACGCCGTGCGCGACGAGATGCCGATCAGCGACCAGCAGGTCTACGAGGAGGACATCCACCTGGGCGGGCTGGTTGAGCCGCTCGGGTTCGACTCCTACTGGTGCATCGACCACCATTTCTCGCCCTACATCATGACTTCGGGCGCGCTGCAGAACCTGACCTATTTCGCCGGCAAGACCGAGCGGATCGATTTCGGCACGATGGTGATCGTGCTGCCCTGGTACGACCCGGTGGCGATCACCGAGCAGATCACGGTGCTCGACAACATGCTTCAGGGCCGCAAGCTCACCCTGGGTTTGGGGCGCGGCGCGGCGAAGCGGGAATTCGACGCGTTCCGCTCGCCGATGGGCGAATCGCGCGACCGCTTCATGGAGTCGCTCGAAGTGGTGCGCAAGGGGCTCACACAGGAGTTCTTCTCCCACGAGGGCGAGTTCTACACGATCCCCGAAACGACGATTCGACCGCGTCCGCGCAATGCGCAGCGGTTGCTGGACTCGATGCGGGTCGCCTGGATCTCTCCCGAGACGCTGGAAATCGCTGCCAATGCCGGGCTGGGGATGCTGTTCACCAACTCGAAGAAGTGGGAGGAGTACCAGGTCGACGTCAAGCGCTTCAACGAAATTCGCGTCGCCAATGGCTGGCAGCCGCGGCAGCCGACGGTGGTCGCCAACGTCGCCTGCTTTGATAGCGAAGCGGAGGCCTGGGACGTGATGCTGCAGCACACCGGCGAATTTCAGGAGAGCGTCGAACGGCACTACCTGTTCTCGGAGTCGGCCCGGTTCGCCGCTACCAAGGGCTACAAGTACTACGCCGAGTTCGGCAAGACGAACGAGAAAACGAGCGCCGAACAGCGCGCCCGCTTCGCCGCGACCCCGCAGGCCTGGGGCACGCCCGATCAGGTGATCGAGCGGCTCACGCACATCCAGCAGATGACCGGTGCGGAAGAGCTGATCATGAACTTCCGCATCTCCGGCGGCATGCCGGCCGAGACGGCTGAGCGCAGCATGCGGCTGTTCGCCTCCGACGTGCTTCCCGCGATCCACGCCCTCGAGGGCGTGATGCCCGAGGAGCTGTCCGGACGGGCGGCCGCCGAGCCGGTCTCGGCGGACTGACGACATGGCTGCTGGCACGGATGCAGTCGAGTTGCATGGGCATTGCGATCCGCGCTTTCTCGCGGTGCGCGGCGCCTTCGAGGCGAACTGGTCCGAGCGTGACGAGGTTGGCGCGTCGCTCTGCGTGATCGTCGACGGCGAGACCGTCGTCGATCTCTGGGGCGGGTTCGCCGACGAGGCGCGCTCGCGGCCGTGGCAGCGCGGCACGATCGCCAACGTCTACTCCTCGACCAAGGGCGTCGCCGCGCTCGCCGCCGCCATGCTGGCGGGGCGCGGCGAACTCGATGTCGAGCGCCCCGTTGTCGATTACTGGCCTGAGTTTGGCCAGGCGGGCAAGTCCGCGATCACGGTGCGGCAGTTGTTGACGCACGAGGCCGGGTTGGCCGGCGTGGACGAACCGCTGCCCGACGGCGCTGCGCTCGATTGGGACTACATGATCGGTGCGCTGGAGCGGCAGACGCCGAACTGGCCGCCCGGCGAGGGCATGGGCTACCACGCGATTACCTATGGCTGGCTGGTCGGCGAGGTGATCCGACGCATTTCGGGGCGCAGCTGCGGACAGTTCGTCCAGGACGAGATCGCCGCGCCGCTGGGCGTCGATTTCTATATCGGCCTGACCGCGTCCGAAGACGCGCGCACCGCCGATCTGATCGCCGCGCCCGGCGCGCCGCCAATCGGCGTGAGCGCGCAGGACAACCTGGCGGCGAAGGCGCTCAGCCTGGCCGCGCCGCGCCTGGCCGGCACGGTCAACTCGCGCGAGTGGCGCGCCGCCGAGTTGCCGGCCGCGAACGGGCACGGCAACGCGCGTTCGTTGGCGGCGATCTACGCGGCGCTGGCTCAGGGCGGCGGCGAGCTGCTCTCGCCGGAGGCCGTGGCGACGTGCGGCCCGACCGAATACGTCGCGCGCGAGGACCTAGTGTTGGGTTTCCTCGTCCGACGCTCGCTCGGCTTCATTCTCAGCACGGACGGCGGGCGCTATGAATGGGGTCCGAACCCGCGCACGTTCGGGCACTCGGGCGCAGGCGGGTCGCTTGGCTTCGCCGACCCCGACGCGGGCATCGGCTTCGGATATGTGATGAACCAGATGTCGGCGGGGCTCGGCGCCGACCCGCGCTGGAAGCCGATGATCGACGCGGTCTACGCGAGCCTGTAACGAATCCTCACCTCACGCCGCCGGTCGGCAGTTGCCGAGCTTCAGCCAGGCGCGCAGCTCGTCCTTGACCTGTTCCCGCCGACGCTCCGTCCAACCCATTTCGCGGGCGATCGCGAGCGCCGGCTGACGCGTCCCGGAGGCGAAGGGACCGGAGGTCTCGTGAAATGTGTTGATGTGGACTCCCGAGACGCCGGCCGCAAGAATGCGTTCGGCGAAGCCCCGCGCGTCGCGGAGCGGCAGCAGCGGGGCGACGTTGATCCGCGCGGCGATGCCGGCATCGACCAGGGTTCGCAGCGCCTCGAACCGCCGATCGATACTGGCGCATTGCGGCTCGAACCGCTTGCGGATGTCATCCGAGTCCGTCGTGATGCTCAATGTGACGCTGACTCGGTCGAACTGCCTGAACAGGTCGATGTCGCGGGTGACCAGCGGGCTGCGGGAGAGCACGGCGAGGTGCGCGCCGCGCTGCGCAAGAATTGGCAGCAGCGAGCGCGTCAGCTCCAGCTGCGCCTCGATCGGTTGGTAGGGGTCAGTGGCGCTGCTCATCAGCACCGTCCGACCCTGTAGATCCTGTCGTGAGTTGCGGAGTTTCGCGATCGCGTTGGTCTTGACCCGCACCCACCGCCCCCAGCGCTCGCGCCGATCATCTTCCGGCACGAAGAAGGCGGCGTAGCAGTAGGTGCAGGCGAAGGTGCATCCCTGATAGGGGTTGATCACGAAATCGAGGTCAGCGAGCCGCCCGGTCGGCCGGGCGAGGATGGCCGACGAGTCGGCGTAGATCACATCGGCATTGCCCTGCGCCGCGGGTCGCGCGGGCGCCGGGTTCGGGTTGAAGAGCGATAGCTGCGTCATGCTCGATATCGTACATATGTTCGATATATGAAGCAAGTGGATTTGTGAAGCGCGCCGCACGCGCGACGGCCTTCCCGGCCGGGGTGGGCTGTCGAATCGCTGAGGCAGTCCGAAGCTAGCGAGCGCCGCGGATCAGACGACCCGGACGCGCGCCGGTCTCCTCGCCGTTGCGGCTGATCACCTCGCCGCTGACGATGGTGGCGACGTAGCCGCGCGATTTCTGGATCAGACGCATCGCGTCGGTGGGCAGGTCGTGGACGGCCTGCGGCAACTCCAGCTGGAGCGCGTCGTAATCGATCACGTTGACGTCGCCCTTCTTGCCGACCTCGAGCGTGCCGCGGTCGCCCAGGCCGTAGAGCTGAGCCGTGTCGTGCGTCATTCGCTTGACGACCCATTCGAGCGGCAGCGTCTCGCCGCGGCTGCGGTCGCGCGACCAGTGGGTGAGCATGAAGGTGGGCATCGAGGCGTCGCAGATCACGCCGCAGTGCGCGCCGCCGTCGGAGAGTCCCAGCGCGACGCGCGGGTGCAGCATCATCTCGCGCGTCGCGTCGAGGTTGTGGCGCGCGTAGTTGAAGAGCGGCGCGAAGAGGACGTTCCGACCGCCGCCCGCGCAGAGGAAGTCATAGGCGAACTCGAGCGGCGTCTGACCGGCCGCCTCGGCGCGAGCCGCGACCGACTGATCGGCGCCGGGCTCGTAGTTGGGCGGATCGCTCATCGGGTAGAGCTTGCGCCAGATGATGAATCCGAGCGCTGCGTCGGGCGTCGCCACTTCGCTCAGGATCCGCTCGCGGCGCTGCGGGTCGCGCATGGCGGCGGCGCGGTCAGCCCAGTCGAGCCCGTCCAGTTCGCGGTAGCCGGGCGAGTGAATGAACGGGTGCCGCCCGCGCAGGGTCAGCAGCAGCGAGATGCCGCGCGCGGCGACCTGCGGGTAGAGCTGCGCCCCGTCGTCCAGCGCCTCCAGCGAGCGATCCAACGCCTCGCGCCAGGCGTCCGGTTCGTTGTCGTGCTGGACCATGGCGAAGCTGACCGGGCGCTCGATCTCGGCCGAAAGTTTACGCATCCAGGCGATTTCGAGCTCGGGCGCGTTGGCGTCGTCGCCGGTCACTCCGGCCGGTGCGACCTCGTAGATGCCTGTACCCAGCTCCTTGAGCGCCTGGCCGATGCCGAAGAGTTCATCCTCGGCCGCGAACGTACCGGGCACCGGCTCGCCGTCGATGGCTCGGTGAGCGAGCGTGCGCGAGGTGGAGAACCCCAGCGCGCCGGCGGCGATGCCCTCTTTGACGATCGCCGCCATCTCGCGGATATCCTCCGGGTTGGCGCCCTCGTTGCGCGCGCCGCGCTCGCCCATCACGTAGGCGCGCACGGCCCCGTGCGGGACCTGCGCGCCGATGTCGATCGCCTTGGGCAGCGTGTCGAGGAAGTCGAGGTACTCGGGGAACGTCTCCCAGCCCCATTGCATGCCCTCGGCGAGCGCGGAGCCGGGGATGTCCTCGACTCCCTCCATGAGGCCGATCAGCCAGTCGCGCCGATTTGGCGCCGCGGGCGCGAACCCGACGCCGCAGTTGCCCATCACCACGGTCGTGACGCCGTGCCAGAAGGAGGGCGTCAGCAGCGGATCCCAGGTGATTTGACCGTCGAAGTGGGTGTGGATGTCGACGAACCCGGGCGTAATCAACATTCCCGCAGCGTCGATTTCCTCGCGCCCGCGGGCGGCGACTGCGCCGACGGCCGCGACGACGCCATCATCGATGGCGAGATCAGCCGTGCGAGCAGGCGCGCCGGTGCCGTCGACGATGAGTCCATTGCGGATGACCAGATCGTGCATGTGCCTACCTCAATTCAGTCTGTTCGGCGCCTGATCTCGTGCCTGGGTCTCAGGGCAGTATGGCAGCATTCGATTCACTCTGCCGACTCCGCGTTGCGCTCGGGCGCGACCGCCAGGAAGGGGAACAGGGTGATGAACGTCAGCAGGCTGGCCAGTCCCCAGCGAACGGGGTCGCGGCCCTTGATCCGCGCCAGCCAGGCCGCCAACGCGGCGTAGCCGATCCAGAGCACGCCCCAGGTCCAGCCGACGGTCTCGGCGAAGTCGTTCGGCTCGTCTTCATCCGAACGGACGGCCTCGGTCGAATGCGGTTCCTGATTGTCATCATTGTCATCCACATAGTTGACCAGGGCGGCCAGAAACGGGATCCAGATCGCGTACAGCAGCACGGCGATCAGCAGCCGGTCGCGCGGCCACAGTCGGGCGCGCAAACGGGTGTGTCGGGCGAGCATCGCCTAACGCTGATGGATCAGCGGCTCGCCGGGGATCGGCGACCGCGCGTGGACGACGTAATCGCTGCGGATCGAGCCGATGTAGAGATCGCGCATGTCGCCGCCGCCCCAGCTTACGTTCGTCGGCGCCTGCATGATCTCGCCTTCGAGGTCTTCGATCATCGTCACGACCTCCAGCTGCGGCGTGATCGCGACGACCTTGTTCGACATCGGCAGGGTGACCCAGAGGTTGCCCTCCTGATCGAAGCCGCAGCCGTCGGTCAGACCGAGTTCGCCGCGCTGCTCCGCCGTCAGCGGACGCGCCGCGCCCAGATCGGCGATCGTCCTGCCGAGCTGTGGTCCGTAGACCTGCGGCTCGCCGACGCTGCCGTCGGCGTTGATCGGATAGCGCAGAACATGGCAGCCGGTCGTCGAGCAGACGAAGGCATGCTCCTCGCGCGGGTCCAGGGTGATGCCGTTGGCGAACGCGATCCCGGTGGCGAGCATGGTCAGCGAGTCGTCGGTCTCGATGCGGAAGAGAAAGCCGTCGGCTTCGCCGGAGAAGGCGGCGCCGCCCGAGCGCGACGTTGAATGCGTCACCCAGATGCGCCCCTGCGTGTCGATGTGCGGGTAGTTGGAGGCGAGCAGCGGAATGCCGTCGATCTGATCGGCGAGGATCTCGATCTCGCCGGTCTCGACGTCGAGTCGTTGCACGGGCCCCGATTGCCCGCCGTCGAGTCCGCCGACGTTGGCGATGATGATCCGCCCCTCGCGATCCATGTTGATCCCGTTGGGCGAGCCGCCGGCGTCGCCGACGCGGTTGAGGCCGCCGCCGGGCAGCGCTTCGGCAGCGGCCGAAGCCTGGTCGGACATCCAGACGCGGCCCTCGCGGGAGACGACGACATCCTCGGGCCGCTGCACCCCAAGCCCGACTTTGCTGAGCTGATCGCGGCGAATCGGCGTAAGCGGCACATCGTATCCCTTCAGGCAGTCCCGTATCAACGCGCAAGCTAACCGATATCAGCCGTTTTTCCGCCAATCGACTACTGCGTCTCCCCCGCCAGGAACGCTGCCGCGCTGGGGCACCGATCGCGCAGTACGCACTGCCGGCAGCGCGGCGCGCGCGCGTGGCAGACGCGCCGCCCGTGTCGGATTAAGGCGACGTGGAAGTCGTAGTACTTTTCGGCCGGCAGCTGCGCCTCGAGCAGATCGTGCGCGGGCACGGCGGCGACTTTCGCCCCGATCAGCCCCAGCCGCTGCGCGACGCGGTGCACATGGGTATCGACCGGCAGGGCGGGTCGGCCCAGCGAGAAGAGCAGCACGCAGGCTGCCGTCTTCGGCCCCACGCCGGGCAGCTCGGTGAGCCAACGCTTGGCTTCCGAGATCGGCATCTCCGCCAGACGCGATGCATCCCAGCCGGGTCCGAGCCGCCCGCGCAGCTCGATCAGCAGCGCCTGCATCCGCGGCGCCTTGGTCTTCGCCAGCCCGCCCGGTCGGATCGTCTCCTCCAACTCCTCGATCGGCGCCTCGATGATCGCGTCCCAATCGGGATAGCGCCTGAGTAGATGTTGAAAGGCGCGGCCCGAGTTGGTGTCGGAGGTGTTCTGGGAGAGCAGGGTCAGCACCAGCTCCGTGACCGGGTCATTGGTCGCGCGCCAGGGAGTCAGCGGCGCTTCCTTGATCAGACGCTTGATGATCGCGGTCGGTCGGAGCGGCCCGGTCGCGCGTCGGCCGGGCATTCGGCTAGACATGCCGCGCGCTCGGTGCGAGCAGATTGCGCATGAGCCCGCCCATCGGCAAGCGGGACAGCTCTGCGGCGTAGGTGCTGTCGCCGCGCATCACGCGGAAGAACGCGCGCCAGAGATAGTCGATGTACCTGGACACCGTCAGCGCGAGCCGGGGCCAGGTCGTCAGGCACCAGTAGTAGAGGCGGGAGATCGTGCGTGCGGCGTCAAGTTCCGGCTGGATCACGCGATTGACGGACCGCGTGTACGCGCGGGCGGGATTGTCCGACCCGAGCACGGCGTCGGCGGCGAGCCGGGCGGAGTGGACGGCGTAGGCGATGCCCTCGGCGGTGAACTCGTCGGCCAGGCCGGCGGCATCGCCCAGCAGCAGCGCGCGGCCGCCGGCGACCGGTTCCCGAATTGCGCGTCGATAGCGGATCGGGTGTCCCTGCAGCGTCAGGACTTCGGCCTCGCCGAGACCGAGACGCGCGAGATAGCGCTGGGTCTGTTTGCGGATCGAGCGGCCGCGGCCGGGGGCGTTGACGACGCCGACCGAGAGCCGTCCCGCTTTGGGAAACACCCAGCCGTAGCCCCACGGTCGGTAGCCCACATCGACATTGGCGGTGGCATGCCAGCGCGCCAGCGCCGAAGCCGGCGCGGCGACCTCGACCTCGAACGCCGCGCTCCGCGCAGGGGCGCTGTCGATGCCCAACCAACGCGCGGTCGGCCCCACGGCGCCGTCGGCGGCCAGGATGCAGCCCGCGCGGACGGAACCGCTCGGCGTGTCGATCTCGTAGCCGCCGCCAGCGGGGCGGATCGCCTGAGCGGGAGTGTCATCGCAGACCGCCGCGCCCGACTGGACGGCGAGGTCGGTCAGGAACTGGTCGAAGCGGTCGCGCATCACCATCCAGGCGAGCGGTCGGGGAGAGGTCTTGCGAAATTGCGGCCGGCCAAAGCGCGAGACGTCGATCGCGTCGACCTGACCCTCGGCGACCGGCGAGATGTCGAGACCATCCAGCAGTTGCAGCGTCCGCGCCGGCACACCGCCGCCGCACGCTTTGTAGCGGGGCAAGGCGCGCTTCTCCAGCAGCAGCGTCGATGCGCCGCCGGCGCTCAGCCGCCGAGCGACGATCGCTCCGGCGGGGCCGGCGCCGATCACTACGGCGTCCCAGCTGCGCGCGGCGGGATTGGGCGTGCTGGACATGATGGATCAGCGTATCGGCAGCGCGTCGGCGCGGCATCTGCGGCATTGTCTATACTTGCGTCGCCTGCGAGCGGGTCGCAGGCTGCGATGCAGGAGATCGTGATGGACTATCAATTCACGGATGCCGACGAGACCTTCCGCACGGAGGTCGTGGATTTCATCGACAACAACTGGGTGCCCGCGTCGGGATCGAACGAGCCCGGCGATGACTCCCATTACGAAGCCGAGCGAGCGTTCGAGAAGCGGGCGGCGTCCAAAGGCTGGCTGACGATGGCTTGGCCGCAGGAGTACGGCGGCCGCGGCGCGAGCCACATCCAGCAGATGATCTACCGCGAGGAGGCGGCCTATCGCGGCGCGCCCGGCTCGGGCGGGCAGGGCATCTCGATGGTTGGTCCGTGCCTGATGCTGCACGGCACCGAGGCGCAGCGCAAGGAGCATTTGCCGCGCATCGCCAACGCCGAGTCCTACTGGGCGCAGGGCTTCTCCGAGCCGGGCAACGGCTCCGACCTCGCCGGCCTGCAAACGCGCGCCGTGCGCGACGGCGACGACTTCGTGATCAACGGCCAAAAGATTTGGACCTCGGGCGCGCACCACGCCGACTGGATCCACGTGCTCACGCGCACCGACCCTGAGGCGCCCAAGCACCGCGGCATCTCGTACTTCCTGCTCGACATGCATACGCCGGGCATCGAAGTGCGGCCGCTGATCAACATGCTGGGCGAGCACGGCTTCAACGAGGTGTACTTCACCGACGTGCGCGTGCCGGCCTCCAACATGCTGGGCGAGTACAACCGCGGCTGGTACGTCGCCGCCACGCTGCTCGACTTCGAGCGCTCGGGCGTGCAGTGGTCGGCGACCTCGCGCAAGAGCGTCGAACTGATGACGGAGTACGCCTCCGACCGGCCGGGCCGCCGCGGCGGCGCCAGGCTGATCGATGATCCCGGCGTCCGCAACGGGCTCGCCAACCTGATGATCGAGTCCGAGATCTCGCGGCTGATCTCGTACCGCGTCGTCTGGATGCAGTCGCAGGATCTGGTGCCGAACCACGAGGCGTCGATGTCCAAGATGTTCGGCTCCGAGCTGGGCCAGCGCGTGGCCCGCTTCGGCGTCAACATGATGGGGTTGCACAGCCAGCGCATCGACCCCCAGGATCCCGACGCCCCGTTGGCGGCGCGGATCGGCCGCGCCTACATGTCGACCGTGCCCAGCACCATCGCCGCCGGTACGTCCGAGATTCAGCGCAACATCATCGCCACCCGCGGCCTGCAGCTGCCGCGTCAGTAGCGGCTCATCGGGCGGTCTCGCGCAGCAGGTCTGCGGCGTGTTCGCGGACGTGGCCCACGGCGACGCCCGCCAGCACCTCGAGCAGTGCGCCCTCGACGCCTCCGGCCGACTTGGTTGGCTGGCTGAGCAGCGCCTCGTCGACGGCGCGGACGGCGTCGATCGTCGCGGCGCGATTGCGGCGAAACTCGGTCAGCAGCTGCTCGACCGGCTGATCGTCGCGGCGCGCGACCTGTCTGGCGTTGTAGCCGTCCATATCGAAGCCGTCGCCGCCGCCCTGGGGGACGTCACCGCCCGCGGAGCGCTGCTGCGCCCGCTCGATCAGGCGCGGATAGGTCCACTCGATCGCGGCGATATGCGCCAGCAGCTGGCGGGCGTTCCAACCCTGCTCGTAGACGCCGCGTTCGAACGCGGCGGCGGGAAGCTGGGCGACGGCGTCCTGGAACGCCTCGCCGTCGCGCTGCAGCGCGTCGATCAGCTCGGCGCGGGTGGCGATGTTCATGCATCGGGCCATTCGGCTTGCGTCAGTTTGGTCGAGCGTTCCCACAGGGCGCGGGCGTCGTCGTCGTTCAGCGCCGCGTCGCTCGGATCCGCCTCGCGGTGGCGGCGGAAGTAGCGCCCCGATCGTTCGCGGCGGTCGGCTCGCACCGCGAGTTCGACGACCGGCCCGGCGCCCTTCGCGGGCGGCATGAACAGCGGCTGGATGAATGGCAGGATGCGCCCGAACAGGCCGGTGTGGTCGCCGTCGCGGGCAAAGTTGGTTCGCACCACGCCAGGGTGGACGGCGAAGGCCGCCAGCGGCCGCTCCGCGCGCTCTCCGCCGTAGCGGCGGTGCAGTTCGCGCGTGAAGAGCACATTGGCGAGCTTGCTCACCGCGTAGGGGTAGACCGATCCCCAGCGTTGCTCCAGCCGGAGATCGTCCAGCGGCATCCGCGGCGCGCGGCGGTGCACGTCGCTGCTGACGTTGATCACGCGCGGATCGCCGCTGCGCAGCAGCCTTGGCAGCAGCAGCGAGGTCAACAGCGCATGCCCGAAGTGATTGACCTGCATGGTCGTCTCGAGCCCGTCTTCGGTGATCTGGCGCTCCGAGAGAATCACGCCGGCGTTGTTGATCAGCACGTCGACGCCATCGCCGCATTCGAGCAGGTCGGCGGCGGCCGACCGCACCGATACGAAGGATGCCAGGTCCAGCTGGACGAGTTCGACGGCGTCGGATCTGCTTGCCTGTCGGATACGGTCGACGGCGTCGCGTCCGCGTGGAGCGGAGCGCGCGGTGGCGAAGACGCGCCAGCCCTGCCGGGCGAGGGAAACCGCCGCCGCCTCGCCGATGCCGCTGTTGGCGCCGGTGATGACGGCGGTTGGGGGATGGTGAGTAGTCATGCGCTCAGTCTACGAAACCACTGCGCCGCGTCGTCAAAGGCGGTGTCGAGGTCAGTCTGGGGCATACCGAGCTCGGCGGCGGCCTTGCCTGAGTCGAACCACTGCCGCTGCCGCGCCAGCCGTACGCCGGCCAGCGTGGCGCGCGGTTCGCGCCGCGTCAGCAGGCTG
Organism: Dehalococcoidia bacterium; assembly: GCA_965205105.1. Classification (GTDB taxonomy): domain Bacteria; phylum Chloroflexota; class Dehalococcoidia; order Bin125; family Bin125; genus Bin125. The sequence continues at coordinate 1,762,405 of OZ242034.1, read as the reverse complement.
AGCGCCCATTCATCGACGATCGCCGCGGCGTATGCCGCGGAGGACGGGACGGCGAAGCGCGGCGGCTGGCGACCGCCGGCGCGCGCGGCGCGTTCGATGATCGCGCGCAGCGTGAGATTACCGTCTCGATGCCCCAGGATGTAGCGCTCGCCGATCCGACCTCGTTCGGCCGCCAGGATATGCCCGACGGCGACATCGCGGACGTGCACGATGTTCAACCCCGCCGCGCGTACGAAGGCCGGCATCGCGCCCGTGGACGCGTCGCGGATCAGCCGGCCGGTCGGCGTCGGCTTCAGATCGAGCGGGCCGATCGGGGCGGTGGGCAGCACGCAGACGGCGGGCAGCGACTCGGTTGCGGCCAGTTCGTGGACGAGCCGCTCGCTCAGGATCTTGGTCTCCTCGTACGGCCCGGGCGCGCGTTCGACGCTCGCCCATTGCGTTTCATCGGCGGCGACGCCAGGCATGCGCGGCGGACCGATCGCCGCGACCGAGGACGTGTGCACCACCCGCTTGACCTGCGCGCGCAGCGCGGCGAGCATCAGCGCCCGCGTCCCCGCAACGTTGGCGCGATAGACCTCGCGCCGCGCCCGCCGACTGAGGTCGTAGCGCGCGGCGACGTGGAAGAGAACGTCGACGTCCCGCAGCGCCGCCGGCAGTGAGGACGGATCGCGGAGATCGCCGTACACGATCTCGATCGGCAGGCCGTCGAGGTTGCGTTGGTCGCTCGCGGGCCTGACCAGCGCGCGGACGTCGATCTGACGGTCGAGCGCGGCGCGGACGACGTGCGCGCCGATGAATCCGTTCGCGCCGGTCACCAGGGCGCGGGTCACGATTGGCCCGACTCGGGCTATTCGGCTTCGACGTTGGCGCGTTCGGGGGTCAGCGCGGGGATGATCAGCGTCAGCGCGCGTTCGAGTTCCTGGATCGCCGCCTGCCGCTGGAGGCCGAGCGAGATCAGCTCGGGCAGCAGGCCAGGACGGCGCAACGCGCCGACCGCGATATCGAGCGCCGACGGTTTGCCGCGCCACTGCACTACTTCGTTGGGAATGTCGTCGTCGAGCGCGTCCATCACGACGCGCAGCGAGACGAAGGGAATAGCCGCCTGCTGACAGAGGTCGGCCCACTCGGCGTCTTCCATCTGCACGATCTCGGCCCCGGTCTCGGCCGCCGCCCGCTTCTCCGGGCGCGTAAAGAGGATGTTCGGCGTCGTGATGCTGGTCACCGACTGCCAGAACACATCCGCTTGGTTGAGTAGACGCGCGACCTGTTTGCGCAGCGCCTTGTCGGGCTGGAAGACGGCGCCGTCGGACTGGCGAATGATGCGGTCGGGGATCGTCAGCGACGGCCGGCGCAGCCGGTTGGTCAGGCCGCCGGCGACGCCGATGCTGATCACCCGGCTGGGCGCATCCCGCTCGATCGCCGCTTCGGCGGCGTCGCGCGCGCGATCCGGCCCCACCCCCGTGGTCAGCAGCCGCACGCGGCCGCGCCCCGCAATCACCTGCCCTGCGCGCGCAGCTTTCGTTTCCCAGGGCAATGCGGCGGCGATCGTCAGCATGGCGCTCAGTCTACGCCAGCGGCGAGCGATAAATGCTCTGATCAGCGGCGGATGCCGGAGCTGTCCAGTGCGCCCCAGCGGTTCACCATAGCCCGCACTCGCGGCAGTACCAGTACTCGTCGTAGCGCGGCATCAGTACTCCTCGCCCGCCTGAACGGGCGGCTCAGTGAATATGAGCAGGTCGAGTTCGTCCAGTGAGCGAATGACATGCGCCCACGTCGGCATATGTGCCATCAGTTCGGCCGCGCGTGCAATGCTCAGATGCGTCCGCTGCTCTTCGCCATCCGTTGAGAATGTGTACGCCAGCTGGTGATGTGCCATCATAAGCAGATGACAGCGCCAGTCGTCCGAGCCGCGTTCGGCAGCGTCCTGCGCGGTGATGAGATAGACGGCCATCGGCACGACCTCGTACGGACCTGTCCAGTGCTCGTACCAGGCGTCGCGCGCGTCGGCGCGCAGCCGATCACGCTCGGCGTCGCAGCGGCGCTCGAGCGCGAGCAGCGGGTCGTCGGTGGTTTGCGCTTGGTCGCTCGGCACGGACTGCCCGCCTCGCGTCGTGTCGTTGGTCGGCTCCAACGTGCAGACGTCGCCCTCGGCGGCGACGGTGATCAACGCCACGAGAATCGCGACGGCTACGAAGCGTGGCATGGCGGACTCTCCCTCGGCGTTTTGGATGTCGGCGTCACTGCTTCAGCGCGGCGCTCAGTCTATGGCAGCGGCGGCTGATAAGTAGAATGAAACGCAGACGGCTGATAGTCGAATTGCAGCGACGAGGATCGTGAACGGGGCCTGAATATGTACGACACACTGCTCTACGACGTGGACGACGGCATCTGCACGATTACGCTGAACCGGCCGGAGTCGCTCAACGCGCTCAACGGCGCGATGCTCAACGAGCTGCCGCTTGCCTGTGAAGCGGCGGCGGCCGACGGCGATGTGCGGGTTGTGATCCTCACCGGCTCGGGTCGGCTGTTCTGCGCCGGTGGCGACCTCAAGGACACGGGGCGCGGCGATATCCGCAACATCGAGCAGAGCATCTATTCGCTTGCCAATCAGGAGCGCGCCTCGGTGCTGTTGCACCAGATGCCCAAGCCGACGATCGCCGCGATCAACGGCGGCGCCGCCGGGGCCGGCTGCTCGCTCACGCTCGCCTGCGACCTGCGCTACATGTCGACGACCGCCTATCTCTATACCGCCTTCCTGCGGGTCGGGTTTTCGGGCGATTTCGGCGGCACCTGGCTGCTGCCGCGTCTGGTCGGCATGGGGCTGGCGCGTGAGATGTATCTGCTGCCCGATCGGGTCGCGGCGGAGCAGGCGAAAGCGTTGGGACTGGCCAACGGCGTCTTCGAAGCGGACGAGCTGATGCCCGGTGTGCGCGCCATCGCCGAGCAGCTGCGCGACTCGCATCCCGGCGCCATCGCCGAAATCAAGAACAACCTCAACGACGCATTCAGCATTCCGCTCTCGGAAGCCCTGCGCCGGGAAGCGGACCGCATGCGGCGCGTGGGCGAGAGCGAGGATTCGATCGAGGCGCGGCGGGCGTTCGTCGAGAAGCGTCGGCCCGTGTTCAGCGGCCGCTGAGCGCCGCCGTCATCGCGGGCGGCTGAGCATCGGAAACGGGGTGCGCGATGTTGCGAATGCGGCAAATCTGTCTGGTCGCGGAAGATCTGGACATGATCGAGGCGCATCTGCGCGGCGTCTTCGGGCTGGAGGTGTGCCACCGCGACCCCGGCGTGGGGCGTTTCGGCCTGCACAACTTCCTGATGCCGATCGGCGACTCGTTCCTCGAGGTCGTCTCGCCGATCACGCCCGGCACGGCCGGCGGGCGCTTCCTGCGCCGGCGCGGCGGCGACGGCGGCTACATGGTGATTATGCAGTGCGACGATATGGCCGCTCGACGCGCCCGCGCCGCCAGCCTGGGCATTCGCCTGATCATCGATTCGGGCAACGAGCAGACCGACGGCATCCAGCTGCATCCCAAGGACGTGCCGGGGGCGATCGCCGAGCTGCGCTGGAACGCGGGCGACCAACCCGGCGGCCCGTGGAATCCCGCCGGCGATCACTGGGCCGCGGCGCGGCGGGAGCATGTGATCACCGCCATGTCAGCCGCCGAGCTGCAGAGCGACGATCCCGCGGCGATGGCCGCGCGCTGGTCCGAGGTGCTGGGCCTGCCGCTCCAGTCCGACGTGGACGGGCGTCCAACCATCGCGCTCGACGACGCCGTGCTGCGCTTCGTCGAGGCGGCCGACGGTCGCGGTGACGGTCTGGGCGGACTCGACGTGCGCACGGCCGATCGCGCGCACGTGGCCGCGACGGCGCGGCATCACGACCTCGATGTGTCCGATGATGAATCGGTGGTCACGCTCTGCGGCGTGCGGTTCCGATTGGTCTGAGGAGGCTCTAGCGGATCGCGCCGACGAAGCTGCGCAGGCCGGCCTTGAGGTTGCTCGTCGCGTCGATCACCGCCGACGCCTCGTATCCCGAGTGGACCATGCAGTCGACGCACTTGGGGTTGCCCGAGGCGACGCCGTAGTTGCTCCAGTCGGTCTCCTCGATCAGCTCTCGGAAGCTGTCGGCGTAGCCCTCGTCCATCAGGTAGCAGGGCCGCTGCCAGCCAAAGACTGTGTAGGTCGGGTTGCCCCACGGGGTGCAGTCGTACTCGATCTCCCCCTTGAGGAAGTCGAGGAACAGCTGCGAGTGGTTGAAGTTCCAGTGCTTGGGCGGATCGTTCAGGATCTCGCGGAACAGCGTCTTGGTCTGGTTGCGGGCCAGGAAGTGCTCCTGGTCGGGTGCCTTTTCGTAGGGGTAGCCGGGCGAGATCATCAGTCCGTCGACGCCGATTGCCATCAGTCTGTCGAACATCATCCGAATCCGCTGCGGCTGCGCGCCGAGGAAGAAGGTGCTGTTGGTGGTCACGCGGAATCCGCGCGCCTTGGCCGCTTCGATGGCGCGGATGGCGACGTCCCAGACGCCGTCGCGGCAGACCGAGTCGTCGTGATCCTGCTCGAGGCCGTCCACGTGCACCGAGAAGGTGAGGTACGGGTTGGGCTCGAACTCGGACAGCTTGCGTTCGAGCAGGATGGCGTTGGTGCAGAGGTAGACGAACTTCTTGCGCTCGGTGAATCCGTTGGCGATCTCCACGATGTCCTGGTGGATCAGCGGCTCGCCGCCGGCGATCGCGACGACCGGCGCGCCGCATTCTTCAACCGCGCCCCAGCACTGCTGCGGCGTGAGCCGTCGGCGCAGGATATCCGTGGGGTGCTGAATTTTGCCGCAGCCGGCGCACTCGAGGTTGCATTGCAGCAACGGTTCGAGCATCAGCACGAGCGGGTAGCGCTCGACCCGCCGCAGGCGTTTGCCGACGACATATTTGCCGACGTTGAGAGTCTGCCTCAGCGGTGTGGCCATGGTTCGCCCACTCTATCCGACGGGAGCGCCGTCATCCGCGCGAGATGGTCGCATCCCTTGCAGGTTACCCGAGTCGGGACCGAAGCGCGCGTTTCGCCTCGTCCTGCGTCTCGGCGGGCGCGTAGGCCAGCAGGCGCGGCAGATCGCGCAACGCGGCGCTGAAGCTCGGATACGCGCTGTTGGCGGCGGCCTCGCGGGTCGCCGCCGCTCTTTCGGCGTTCACTTTCCAGATCAACCGCTCCAGCTTCGCACCAGACATAATCTCGATCCTGCTTTGAGAGTGTACACTTCGGTGGCTCACATAAACGGTGAGCAGGCGCACGCGCTCGCCGGAGGCGGAGAGAGGCAGGCACTGATGGCGATCCGGGGAATCTCGCTCGAACGGGTGATCTATCCGCGAGGTGACAAACGCCAGTTCACGAACCTCGAATGGAACGCGGTGCCTGGGCAACGCCGGATGCTGACCGGCTGCTATATGGCAGGCTTTTGTTTGGGGATGCTAGCCACAGGAGGAGGCTTGACAGGATTGCTCCTATCCCTCGTTTTATCAATACCATTCGGGATTGCCACCTACTTCGCCGTTCGCAAGCCGCCGAGCCTCACGTCGATTCTAGCTATAACTATAATCGTGATCGGTATCATAGCAATTCCTGCGAATGCAGACAAGACATCTGCTGCCCCTCCCAGTGAAATGCACAAGGCGATTGGCACTACAGATACGGCACTACTGGCATTGTGCCCGGAGAGCTTGTCTATGGTAGTGCGGCAGGATGTTGGATTGCTAATATGAGCGGTGTTTTGGTATTGACTCCTGCGTGCAAAGTCATTACTTGAGGAGCGCTAATGAATGAAGCCTATGCTTTCTTTAAGAAAGATTCAAACCTAGTACATGTCCGGCAGCATCTGATCAGAGAGGATAACTGTCGATATTTTCGAGAGAAGGTTTGGATGTATAGCTCAACTAATGAATGGATTCCTGGACATGGTTACAAGTGGGAGTATCAGTGGATAGATAATGGGCATATGTTCTGGTGCCCCGGTGATCCTCTGCCGGCGTGGGTCGAAGAGAAGTCCGGTTGGATTGATCTCCTAGGCGCAACCGGCGGCGGTACAAGGTCGGCGTGGTCAATCTGGGTGACTGTGCGTGGCGGGCCGGCGCAGCCGCCGCCGCCGCTAAGAGACGGAATTGATATAAGCGGTGAGGGTGATGAAGCTCCAGCGACGCCACAGCCGCCGACGGGGCGCCGGGATAAGAATTGATCATCAGCCTTACGCGCGGGTGCAGCGCCGAATCCTCGGTGCTGCACCCGTCGTCCTTGGGGTGTAGAGGTCGAAAAACGCCGTGAGCGGCGTCCTGTGGTCTCAGTTTCGGTTGAATTCCACTCAATCGGCGTCGAATCCGACCTTGCCACCAGTCGCAAGCTGATCGTCAACGCCGAGATCACGGCGGGGCGCTGCGCTGGAGCGCGCGGCGGTAATCCTCGGGCCAGTTGAGGTTGATGGTCACGACGGGATCGTCGAGGTCGATGAACCGCGTACGGTCGGCGTAGCGCTTCCTGATCTGCCTCAGACCTTCCTGCCGCTCGGTGACGCGCCGCAGCTCGGACAGGAGCGACGCGTCGAACGCAGGCGGATGCCCGTTGCGGCCCGCGTGTCGCGGCACGGCGATTAACGCCTCTGACGACGCCAGCGCCTCCGCCAGGCTGCTGACCACGAAGGCGCTGGTCGGCTGGTCGACCGAGGCGACGATCACGGCGTCGATACCTGGCGGCACGGTGCGCGCGCCCATGCGGATCGAGGATGCCCGTCCCTGCCGCCATTGGTGATTCGTCGTGATCTGCACATCGGCTCGGGCGGGGACGATGAGACGCACGCGATGCGCGTGAGCGCCGAGCACGACCACGACCGGTCGGCATCCGGCGGTCAGCAGCGCGCCCGCCTGCGCCGCCGCCAGCGGCTGTCCGCGCCAGTCGAGCAGCTGCTTGGGTTCGCCCATGCGGGTGGACTCACCGGCGGCGAGGAGGATGGCGGCGATCATGCGGTTGCGCTTCGTCGATCCGGTCGCGGAGCAGGCGGAACAGCCGTCGGACGGCGTCTTCGACGTGGTTGACGGCGGTCGAGGCGGTGAGTTCGCCGACGCCGTAGGGCTGCGCCTCGCTGCGTGCCGTCTGCGCGGCGAGGTCGATGATGCGGTCAGTCAGTTGCCGTCCGCGGACCGCGGACTCGATCTGCCGCGCCCGAATCGGATGCGGCGCGACGCCGACCAACACGACCGCCGCGTCGCCGTTCATCGAGAGCCGCCCGGCGGCGCTCAGGCTCCGGTCGGCTTTGGCTGCCGCCAGCGCCGTCTGCGCGCCGCGCGGCAGTCTGGGGATGCACAGCGCCTCGGCGGCGGGCGCGTCGTCGCGTCCGTCGATATCGACGCCGCCCTCCGCCAACAGACGCTCGTCCACCCGCGAGCGCGCGCCGTCGACCAGCGCCAGCTGCGCGTCCAGCACGATCAACGCCGCCGCCAGCGCCTGATGGCGCGGGTCTTCCAGGCAGATGCGGATTGTCGAGACCGAGTCGCCAATGCGGAACCAGTCGTTGAGAGCATCGTTGGGAGTGCGATCGCCGCCGCTCTGCAGGTCGAGCACGGACTGGCTGAGCGCGAAGCGCCGCTCGATCACGCGGTCTGGCCGGCTGCAGATTGCGCGCGATGGTTCGCCAGCGCCTTGCGCAACGCGGCTGAGGCGAGCACCGAGCAGTGAATTTTCGCCTTGGGCAATCCGCCGACCGCGTCGACGAAGTCCTGTCGGGTGAGTTGCGACGCTTCGTCCACGCTCATACCGTTCAGCATCACCGTCGCCATGCTGCTGGTCGCGATGGCGGCGGGGCAGCCCCGCGTCTGGAAGCGCGCCTCGGCGATCGACCCGCCGTCGACGCGCAGCATCAGCTTCATGTGGTCGCCGCAGACGGGATTGCGGTCTTCGCCCACCGCGTTGGCGTCGTCCAGCGGCCCCGCGTTGCGCGGATGCTGAAAGTGGTCGATCACGATGTCGCTGTAGGCGCGCAGGTCTTCGCCGGGCATGGGATCAAGTCTAATCAGCGGGCTGCGCGGCCAGGTCGAGCAGCATCCGCGTGAGCGCGCGCAGCGATCGGCTGCGATCGGCGGGGTCGAACCACTCGCGAATGCTGTGCTGATTGTCGGAGCGGCCGCCCCAAGACATTGCGACGGCGGGAATGCCCGCCGCGATCGCCGCGTTGGCGTCGGTGGAGGCGGCGATCAGGCGCGGCGCCAGCCCTTCGCCTTCGAGAGCGGCGCAGGCGGCGCGCACTAGCGCCGAACCGGCCGGCGTCGTACCCGCGGGCCGATCGCCGATGTTAGCCACGATCGGCTCTGCCGCCCCCGCGCCGCGCCGACGCAATTCACGCTGATGCCCCCGCCGAACGATTTCCTGCAGGTCGGCGTCCAGGCGGTCGAGCTGGGACGGAGATTCGCTGCGCAGATCGACCTCCATTTCAGCCCGTTCAGGGATCGCGTTGACCGATTCGCCGCCGCGCAGCACACCGACGTTGTAGGTCGCGCGCGGGCTGTGAGGCAGGCGGATGTTCGCGAGCGCGTCGACGGCCGCGGCGAGCGCGAAGGCGGGGTTGTAGCGGCCGAAGTGCGCCCAGCTGTGTCCGCCGCCGCTGCGGTACCGCACGTGGTAGCGGCGCGAGCCGATGCCGCTGTGGACGATGGCTGCCGCGTCGGAATGGTCGATGGTGATGAACGCCCGCGCCGAGCGCCCCGCCTCCGAATTGCAGAACTGCCGCGCGCCGCGCAGATCGCCGCGCCCTTCCTCGCCCACCGTGCCAGGTAGAGGATGCGCCGCGCCGCCTCGTGGTCCGCCAGCGCGCGGGCCACGGCGAGCATCGCGGCGAGTCCCGCGGCGGCGTCCGAGATGCCGGGGGCGTGATACTCACCCTCAGGCACGCGCTCGCCATCCCGGTAGGGGTTCGGCTGCCCCGGTCGGGCAACTGCGACGGCTTGATCGGCGCCGAACACAGTGTCGAGATGGGCGCTCAGCACGATTGGGCGCGGGGACGCGTCCCGATGCCGCGCGATCACGTTGCCAACCTCGTCCCGCCGGACCACCAGATCCAGGGCGGCCAGCTGGCGCTGGATGTAATCCGCCCGCGCCCCCTCCTGGCCGGTGGGCGCGGCGATCTCGCAGATCGCGATCTGCTCCTCGAGGATCGCGTCGGCCTGTTCGTCGAAGCGGGCCGGCACTAGATATCCAGGCCCAACGCCTCGAAGACGCGCTGGTAATCGTCGAGGTTGTTCGGTTGGTAGAAGGGAATCGCGAGTTGGATGACACCCTGCGCGTCGGCGACGAACGCGGCGCGCCTGGCTCGTTTGCTGTCCGCGTCATCGACGCCGAACGCGGCGGCTGTCTGTAGATCGGGATCCGACAACAGCGGGAAGGGCAGGTCGTGCTCGCGGCGGAACCGCTCCAGCTGCGTCGGCGGATCGCTGGAGACGGCGACGACCGAGCCGCCGAGTTCGCGGATCATCTCCTCGTCGTCGCGAAACGCGCAGAGTTGCTGGGTGCAGAGCGGCGTGCCGGCTTCGGTGTAGAACAGCACCAGCAGCGGGCCGTCCGCCAGATAGCTGCGCAGATTGAGGTCGGTATCCGGTAGTTCGTCGCCAGGCTCGATCATTGATTTAATCATGCGTCCTTCCAGCCGGGCAAGGGCGAGAGCTTGCCGCGCGTGAAGCCCATCACCGCGATCCGCCCCAGCCCGGCCGGGTCGGTGAGCGTCTCGACGGCGCGCCGCGCCGCGAGATAGGCGCTGGTGTCGCCGCCGGCGTCGGCGGCGGCCGGCAGCGCGGCCGCGCCGATCTGGTGCAGCCATTCGGCCTGGCTCAGCGGGGATAGCGGACGCAGCCCCGCCGACGCCGCGGCTTCCTCGACCTGATCGATGTCGATGTGCGCGGTGATGTCCTGCTCGCCCGGATACGCGAGCGGATCGTCGCCCGGGATGTGCCGGCGGAAGGTCATCAGCGTGCCGTCTCGCCGCCACGGGGCGTACAGGCGTTCACGGCGATAGCCGTAGTCGAACAGCAGCAGCACGCCGCGATCGGCGAGCGAGCGAGCGAGCGCGGAAACGACATCGCTGCGCTCGGGCGCCACTTCCACGAGCTGACCGTCGACCGGACTGAGGCCGCGCAGCGGATCGAGCAGTCGGGGATCGCTGAGCTCTCCATCGACGGCGAAGAATCCAGGCTCGGCGGCGTAATCGACGTAGCGCTCCCGCCAGCGTCCGTCGCGCCATCGGAGCAGGTGCGCGGGCAGCGCGTCGAGCAGCTCGTTGGCGACGATCAGCTGACAGGGTGATCCGGAATCGGCGAGGTCAGCGAGGTCGGTGATGATCTCCACGTCGGCCAAGGGCGCGATCCGCGCGCGCTGGGTTGCGGCGGCGCGCGGATCGCGCTCGACCAGCGTGTAGCTCAGGGAGGCCGCCAGGGCGCGATCGCTCTCGCGCCGCTGCCGCGGCATGTGCCGCAGCAGAGCCTCTGCGAGCGCGCCGCTGCCCGGCCCAACTTCGGCGATGCGGAAGCTCGCCGGTCGGCCAAGCCTTTGGTAGATCTCGGCCGCCAGATGCCCGATCGCCGCGCCGAACAGCGGATGGACTTCGGGGCTGGTGAGGAAGTCGCCCTCGCGCCCGACGGTCGGGCGGCCGCGCCGGTAGTAGCCGCGCTCAAGCTCGTAGAGGCAGGCGTCCATCCAGTCGCGGAACGGGATCGGCCCGTTCAGGCGGATGCGCTCCGCGAGTATGCGGGCGAGCGGCGTGTTGAGCGAGGGACGGTCGACCGCCAGTGGATTGAACGTCGTCGGGCCGCTCGTGGACATGGATTGAGTATACGAACGGCCCCCCGGCATCTGCCGGGGCGGCCGTTCGTTGGTTGCGCCTCGATGCAGCCGCCGGATAGTCCGAGTTACTCGCCGGGGACCCCGAGGACGGTCACGCTGACGCGGCGATCGCGCGATTCGTCGAGTTCGACCAGGAAGATGGACTGAAACTCGCCGATGTGCAGGTCGCCGTCCAGCACGGGAATCGTCTCGGACGTGCCCAGCATCATGTGCTGGACGTGCGAGTGGCCGTTTTCGGGCTCGTTCTCGTGCATGTTGACCGTGCGGATCTCGAAATCGTTGTGGCGGTAGTAGACGTTGGGAGGCGCCCACGCGATCAACCGATCGCGCAGGTCGTCGAGGAGCAACGGTTCGTTCTCCTGCAGGATGATGGCAGCGGTGGTGTGCTGGGAGAACACCGAGACCTGACCGAAGCCAACCCCGGAGCGATGCACGAGTTCGCGCACCGCTTCGGTGATGTCGCGGAACGACGGACCGGCGTCGGTGCGGTACCGCAGTTCGTCGTGCACATGACGGAAGGCGTTGTCGTGCAGGTCGTTGTTCACCACAGCCCCATTCGCGCTGCGCAGGGCTGTCGCGTTGGCCATTCCCCTTTTGTTTCTCAGGCTGCGAGATGATGGATGAAGAATGAGAGCGGGCCGCCGATTGCAGCATTCCCGGCGGCCGTTACCAGTGAATATACCTGATCGCGCTCCGCCGTTGCTGAGCGAAGCGCGCGTCACGCATGGCAGGGCGCGTCGGGCGCGACTCAAGCGCCGGATTCGGTGATGCGCGTGCGCACGCGGGCGATGAAATCCGCGACCCGCTCGGCATCAGGCGCGTCGGCCGCGTGCTGCTGATACTGCTGCAGATCGTCGAGCGCCTCGATGTACTGCCCGGTCTGGTAGCAGAGCAGGCCGCGGTCGCGTCGATCCTCGAGCGACCATGGCGTCAGCGCCAGCAGAAAGTCGGTCGCGGCGATGGCGGCGCGGTAGTCGCGTTTGCGCACCGCGGCGCCCTTGAGGTTGGTCAGGATGCGCTGCAGCATCTGCCGCTTGGTCACCGCCGCGAGGAAGGACTCGGGATTCGGCCCGGCCCCGCGGTTGGTGGCTCGCAGCCGCTCAGCGAGCGCCCCCTGGTCGATCTCCCGACCGCCGTGAAACGGGTCGAGAAAGCGTTCCGCGCCGCGGTCCGGGTCGTGATACTTGACCAGAAAGTGGAACGGCGCGCCGACGCCGTGCAGCGTCAGCCCTGCGCGTCGGGCGACCTCGATCATCAGCGCCGCCAGCGTGATCGGCATGCCGCGCCCGGTTTCGAGGGTCGCGTGCAGGCAGCAGTTGGCCGGCTCGTAGTAGCTATCGGTATCGCCGCGATAGCGGTGCGTGCGGAAGAGCACCCCGCAGAGGCGCTCGACCCGCTTCGGCACCGACAGATCGGCGGGTGCACCGCGCCGCGTCTCGCCGGCGAGTTGGTCGAGCTGCGCCAGCGCGCGCAACTGGTCGAAGCCGGGATCGACGATCCGCCCGATGATCAGACAGCAGAGGTCGAGCCGAACCGCGTGTTCGCTGCCTTTCACGAGCGCGCCGAATTGTCTGGCCAGGCGGAGATCGTCGTGGAGATCGTTCGCGGTTACAGAATTTACAGAATGTGCGGACCGCCGCGCGTCGTCAGATGGCATGCGATGAGGCTATCAGGCAGCGGGCGGGCGGCAGTCGTATGATGGTGATCAAGTCGCGCGATTCGAAGCGAGCAGCGCGTGGGCTGAGATGCCGGTCGAGACGACAGAACCCAGCGATACCGAGCCGGAGCCCCCGCCGAAACGCGGGGCAGCCAACAGGCAGCGGGCTTCCAAACCGCAGCTGACCCGCGCCGGTCAGCCGCTCGACCGCCGGCAGCGGCTGCGGATTCCGCCGCACCACGTGACCAAGCAGACGCCGCACGATCGCGTCCATAACTGGGACGAGGTCTACTTCGGCTACACCGCCGGCCCGGCGATGTTCGAGGCGCAGCGCTGCATCCAGTGCCCCGCCGCCCCCTGCACGCAGGCCTGCCCGATTGACAACGACATTCCCGGCGCGCTGGCGTTTCTCGAGTTGGGCAAGCTGGGCGATGCCGCAGCGGTCTTCCGTCGCACATCGGAGATGCCCGAGCTGTGCGGTCGGCTCTGCCCGCAGGAGGCGCTGTGCGAGGGCGTATGCGTCGTCGGCAAGAACGCCAAGCCCGTCGCGATCGGCAAGCTGGAAGCCTTCCTCGGCGATTGGGATCGCCGGCAGCGCGGCGGATTTCCGATCCCGCGCCCGGAGCGCGAGAGCGGGCAGCGGGTCGCCGTCGTCGGTTCCGGACCGGCTGGGTTGGCGGTGGCCGAACGGATGCGGGCCGCCGGGCATGGCGTCACCGTGTTCGAGGCCTGGCCGGCGGCGGGCGGCGTCTTGCGCTACGGCATTCCCAACTTCAAGACGGCCAAGGACATCGTTGACGAGAAGGCGCAGGCGCTGGTTGACGCGGGCGTCGAGTTCCGCTTCGAGACGCGGGTCGGCGTCGACCTCGGCTGGGATGCGCTCTCCGCCTTCGACGCCGTCTTCCTGGCGCACGGCGCCAGCATCGGCAAGCGGCTCGGGGTCGAGGGCGAGCAGCTGGCCCGGGTCTACAGCGCCACCGAGTTTCTCGTCCGCGCCAACCTGAACGACGAGTTCCTGCCCGCGGCGCTGCGCTCCACGCCCGATGTTGGGCGCAATGTGGTCGTCGTCGGCGGCGGCGATACGTCGATGGACTGCGTGCGCTCGGCGGTGCGTCTGGGCGCCGAGCAGGTGACGCTGCTCTACCGGCGCACCGAGAACGAAATGATGGGCCGCGAGGAGGAGCGCCGCCACGCGCGCGAAGAGGGCGTGCGCTTCGAATATCTGACCACGCCGGTGCGCCTGATCGGCAGGAACGGTGCCGTGGTCGGCGTCGAGTGCGTGCGCATGAGCCTCGGCGAACCCGACGAGAGCGGCCGGCGCCGGCCGGTGCCGCTGGACGGCTCGGAGTTCGTGATCGATTGCGACGCCTTCATCGTCGCCGTCGGCTACGACGTGGGCCGCGACCTGTACGGCGGCTCGGGGATCGACGTGAACGACTGGGGGGAAGTGATCGTCGACCAACAGGGTCGAACCTCGCGTCCCGGCGTGTTCGCCGGCGGCGACAACGTGGTCGGCGCCGACCTGGTCGTGACCGCGCTGGCTGGCGCGCACACCGCCAGCGCGGCGATGCTCGCGTACCTGGAGGAGCTGCAAGCGGAGCGCTCGCCGGCGATGGCGGCGGGGTAGCGGCTTATTCCGCGGCGGAGCAGCCCGGCGCGCCGGGGATGTCCACCTCGGCGACGATCTCTTCAGCCGCGTTGCGGCAGAGCACGACCTCGGCCTCGCGATCGTCGCGCGGATTGCTGATCTGATGGATCGCGCGCGGCGGGACGTAGAGGAAGTCGCCGCTCTCGCACTGATGGACGTGTTCCAGCCGCTCCCCGAAGGCCATCACGACCGGGCCCTGGAGGATGTAGATTGCGGTCTCGCAGTTCACGTGCCAGTGCGGCGTCGAGTACATTCCCGGCGGAATCTTCTGTCGGGTCATGAAGACTTCCTCGGAGCCCGACAGGTCGCCGGATACGCCGAACTGGATCGCCATCCCCGAGCGATGGTTGGACCAGCTCGCCTCCGCCCCTTTGGTCATCACGATGACGCCGTCGAGCGGCGCGTCGGGCTGCGGTTCAGACATAGTGATGACTCCATCCGCCGATATCGACCCGTCGAGATACGTCGTGAAGATATCAGCAGAACCGGTAGACGAGGGTTGGGGCCAGAAGCGCGCCTAGCTGGGCGGGCCGATGCTGTGCGCCCAGTCATCGACCAGCCAGCGACCGTCGAGCTGGATCAGCTCAACCCGTATCCAGGTCTCTTCGCTGATTTGGAAGTAGACCCGGCCGCGAGCCGGTTGCAACACATCGCCGAAGGACGCGGTTTGCAGGATTTCGCCGCCGAGGGGGATGGACTGGATCTTGGCGATATCGCGTCCCACGTCAGCGTCGTCGTCCCAACCCCAGATCGTCAGCGCCTCAGGGCCGGCGAGGGCGAGGATCGTGAGCGCATCGCCGTCGCGCAACGCCTGCAGGAAGGTCAACGCCGCCGCGGCGAGGTCGGATGCGACGGCGTCGTCGACGGCGCTCGTCGGCAGCCCCGCTCGCGCCGTGATCCGGTATGAACCGATCAGCTGCCGCTGCCCTGCGCCGTTCGAGGCCGGCCAGACTTCGACCCGCCAGAGACCGGCGGTGTCGGCGGTGAAGTACATCTCGGCGTCAAGACCGTGGCCGCCGTCGTCGTCGGTCTGGATCAGATTGCCGTCGGGGGCGAAGAGCTGTGCGTAGACATCGACCCCCGTGTCGCCGTCGACCTGGACGAACACCTGCTGCCCGGCCTCGACCTGGAACTCGAATACATCGACATCGGTCGGAGAGTTGAGGCGGCCGTCGGCCTGGCTGCCGAGGCTGATGATGGCGCTGTCATCGTCGGCGCCGGGCGACAGCGTCTCGATCTGGATGACGAAATCGCCGCGGCTGTTGGAGTCGAACGGCTGCACGCGGACGAACTGCAATCCTTCGCCGGGAATCTGCGCGATCAGCAGGGAGTCGCGATTGGTTTGCGCGAGGTCGTCGTTGACGCCAATTTCGACGCCTTCTGGGTCGAGCAGGGTGACGATCGGGTCCATGCCGCCCTGCCCGTCGACGAAGATTCGCAGCCAGGCTCCGGTCGCTGCCTGAAATCGGAACTGGCGCTCGGTCTGCTCCGGCCCGATCGAGGAGGCGAACCGTTCGCCCTCAACCAGGATGTCGCGATTCGGGTCGTCATCGGGTTGCTGCGCCTGGCTCTGCTGCGTCTCGGGCGTTTCGATCTGCTCCGACGCGGTCGATTGCTGAGGCTCGGATTGTTGCGGCTGGGTCTGTTGCGGAGTTGCCTGCTGCTGCGCGTCGGGTTGCGCCGACTGCGCCTGGTCGGCGTCTTCTTGCGGTTGGGCGGCGTCGATCGGCTCGGTCTGTTGCTGCGGCTGGGTCTGCGCCGGGTCGGCCGGTTGCGTCTGCGACGCCGGTTCCTGCACGGAGTCGGGGGCGTCGTCGCCGCAGGCCGCGGCGAGCGCGAGCAGCATCAGTCCCAGCGAGAGCGCGAGCATGGCGCGCGGCGCACGTCTACATAGCGTATGCATGGTCAATCTCTGGCCCCGCCGCCTCATCCCCACTATACGCGCATCCGACGTTCGTCGGCGCGGGGTGCTGCGGTTGATTGAGGCGTGCGCCGCACGGCGGATATACTAGATCGAGCGCGTGTGAAACCCGAGCAGCCCAGAGGAGCGCGTCGTGGCATACGAAATCGTCGAAACGTGCATCGGCTGCACAGCCTGCACCAACCGCTGCCCCACGAACGCGATCTGGGGCGAGCGCAACGCGATCCACTACATCGACCCGGCCCTGTGCATCGACTGCGGCGCCTGCGGCGCGGTCTGCCCGGTCGAGTGCATCCTGGACGACGACGGCGACATCTGCCGCAAGTTCGCCAAGAAGGAATGGCCCAAGGCCCAGGTCGACGCGGACAAGTGCATCGGGTCGGGCTGCGAGCTCTGCATCAACGTGTGCCCCTTCGAGGCGCTGGAGCTGAACTTCACCGAAGCCGCCTCGGACTTCTTCGGACAGGCCGTGGTGATCGAGAAGAACTGCACCGGCTGCCGACTCTGCGAGCAGTCCTGCGGCTGGGACGCCGTGCACATCTTCCCGCGCCGCCCGATGCTCAAGAAGCTGCACTACCCGGGCGACAAGCCGACGCCGGGTCAGGAAAAATTCGTCCGCAGCCGAGCCTGAGCCCGTAATCGTTCAACGCCGCTCTCGGGCGCTGCGGTCTGCCGCGGCGGCAGCCGCTCAGCGGTGCACCGCTTCCAGGAATGAACGGTCGATCGCGCGCTCGACATCGATGTCGTTCTCGAGCGCGCCGTACTCCAGCAGCACATCCGTCAGGGCGCGGAACTGTTGCTGGGTGAACCAGCCGACGCCGTTGGCGCGGGTCAGATCACTGACCGCGTTTTCGAGTTCGGTGTCGAGGATGAAGCGCTCGTGCACCAGGTCGGGCGGCGGGTCCTCGGCGAGGAATCGCTGGGTTGATTCGATGGCCGCGGCCGGATCGTCCACCGCGAACTCGAACGCGCGCACCGTGGCGCGCAGGAAGCGCTCGAGTTTCTCGCGGTTCGTGTCGTCCTCCAGGAACGCCTCGGTGACCACGTAGACGACGCCCAGCGTAGGCACGCCATGGTCGGCGGCCTCGAAGACGGTGATCTCCTGATTCAGGTTGCGCCTCAGGGTGTCCGGTTCGTTGGAGAGGAAGACGGGGTAGACCTCGACCTGCTGCTCGACCAGGACGACCGGGTTGAAGCCGACGTCGATCATGTTCATATCGTCGGTGGTCAGCCCGTGGGCGGCGAGCATGGCATGGAACTCGGACTGGACGATGCCCTTGAAGCCGACGTCGCGGCCGGCGAAGTCGGCCGGAGAGGCGATCTCCGACGAGTCGAGCACCGCGTAGCCGAAATCGCCGCGCTGCCCGAACAGCATGACGGCGACATAGGGCGCGCCGGAGTTGGCGCGCACCTGCAGCATCTCGGACGCGGGCAGGGTGGTGATGTCGATCTCGCCCGCCAGAATCAGGCTCTTGTGGCTGCCGGTGAAGCCGGCGTGCTGGATATCAACTTCAAGCCCTTCGTCGGCGAAGAAGCCTTGGTCCTCGGCGACGTAGACGGAGACGAAGGGCAGGTTGGCCTGGGCCTTGAAGCCGGCCATGTAGGTCATCGAGAGCACGTCGTCGGCGTCGTCGCCGGAGCAGGCGGCGGCGAACACGGCGGTCAGCGCCGCAACGGCGGCGAGGATTGAGAGGATGGGATTGCGGACGGACACGTCGAATGAGGGCATGGTGGCTGACTCCTGGGCTCAACGGTTGCCGGACAAATCCTCTGGCCGGGCCGGCTAGCCGGAGCCGCTTCCGCGGGGTTGCCGCGGCGACAGCGACCAACGGCAGCGTACAGGTCGCAGCGATCTTGGCGCAAGCGGAAGTGACGCAAGCGGAAGTGATGCGGGTCGACGCGGGCGGTGACTAGCTGTCGGCCTGCAACCGCGTGGGTTCCGTGATCACCGCCGACTTGAACCACCAGCCGTCGACCGCGTCGCGGCGAAACTCGGCGATCAGGCGGTGTTCGTTGCGCACCTTGAGGTCGGTGCCCAGGTCGACGTCGTCGCCCTCGAGTTCGAGCACGAGGTCGTCATCGGAGAACTTGATCACGACCGCGTCGGCTTGCTGCGTTTCCCGTTGCCGGGGCAGGCGGTAGTCGGTGTTCTCGGTCTCGTCGTGGGGCGAAGCGGACGAATCGGCGCTGGTCATATGGCCTCCCGATATCGAGCTTAGGGGGCGGTGAGCGGTTGGTCGAGACGCCAGGACCAGAGCCGTTCGGCGGCGACGACGGCGGTCGACAGCGTCACCCCGATCACGGTCAACATCAGGACGGCGGCGAAGACCCGCTCCAGACGCAGATTATTCTGCTCGATCCAGATCACCGCGCCCAGCCCGCCCTGTCCGGAGAGGAAGAACTCGGCCACCACCGCGCCGATCAGCGACAGCGTGACCGAGATCTTGAGCGAAGCGAAGAGATAGGGGATCGCCGCCGGCAGACGCAGGTGGCGGAAGATCTCCCAGGTCGACGCGTCGACGGAGCGGAAGAAATCGTGCACGCGCGGATCGATATCGCGGAACCCGGCGATGGCGTTGATCAGCACGGGGAAATAGGTGATCAGCGCGGCGATGGCGAACTTGGGATTCCAACCGTGTCCGAGCCAGATCACGAACAACGGGATCAGGGCGACGACCGGCGTCACCTTGACCATGATCGCGATCGGCAGGATGGCGCGTTCGAGGATGTTGGAGTGCGCCACACCGGCCGCGAGCAGGGTGGCGGCGGCCGTGCCGACGGCGAGGCCGCCCAGGGAAACGGCGAGCGTCTTCAGCCCTTCGTTGAAGTAGCGTCCGAAATCGACGAAGAAGTGCTCGAGCACGGCCGTGGGCCGCGGCATCAGCCAGATCGATACGTCGCCGATGCGCACCCAGATCTCGATCGCGGCGCCCAGCAGAAGCAGCGCCGCCAGCGGCGGCAGCACCCAGCCCAGCAGCGGCCGCAGCGCCGGCGGCGAGAGCGCGCCGCGCCGCGCCGGGCGCGCCTCGATCGGGTTCAGTTGGTGCAGCGGCTTGGTGGTCATGGTGCTGAGACCGGGTTCATGTCGAGGTTCAGGCGGCGTCGAGCGGAACGGCGCTGGTGGTGGGCGAACGCAGCGCGGCGCGGACGATCGCGGTGTCGTTGACGAAGCGATCCGAGTGTTCCTGCTCGGGCCGTCTGGGCCGCGGCGCGTTGATCGGAACGTCGGCGACGATGCGGCCCGGCCGCGGCGACATGACCAGCACGCGATCGGCGATGGCGACCGCTTCGGGCACCGAGTGGGTCACGAAGATGGCCGATCGCGGCGGTTCCGTCGGATCGTGCGAAATTCCCCAGAGGTGCTGGAGTTCGTAGCGCATGTGCTCGCGGGTGATCTCGTCCAGCGCCGCAAACGGTTCGTCCAGCAGCAGCAGCGGCGGGTCGAGCGCGAGCGCGCGGGCCAGCGCGACCCGCTGCTGCATGCCGCCGGAGAGCTCCGACGGCCGGTAGCGCTCGAAGCCGCGCAGGCCCACGGCGGCAATCAGCGCGTCGATGTTGGCGGGCGAATGCGTCTCGCCCGGATTGAGCTGGAGGCCGAGTCGGATATTGTCCTCGACGCTGCGCCAGGCGAGCAGGGCCGGCTCCTGGAAGACGAGGCCGAAGCGCTTGCGCCGCTGCGCGTCCGCTGGCGGCTGGCCGAACACCGTCAGCTCGCCGCCCGACAGCGGCGTCAGCCCGGCGATCATGCGCATCAGCGAGGTTTTGCCGCAGCCTGATGGTCCGACCAGCGCGGTGAACTCGCCGGCGCGGACCGTGAGCGAGGTCGCGGCGACGGCGTCGAGCGGAGCGCCCTCCTTGGTTCGGTAGGTCAACCGCGCGTCGCGCATGCGCACCGCCGGCTCGGCCTCGGGCTCGATCGGATGTTTGATCACGAGCGGCGCGCTGGTCGGTGGGGCGATGCTGATGCTGGACACGGAACGAAGAGCCTGACCTGGTGACCTGCGGCCTGCAGGCGTTAGCCTTGACGCGGCCCTGAGCGCCGCCCTGCATGCGGGGCTGTATCGTGCGTTCGGGCGGTTCGCATTCTTGGCATTCAGTGTACGCGCAGATTGCGCGCAGATCGGGAGCGGGCATGGCGACCATCGGCTTCATCGGCGGCACGGGACCGGAAGGGTTGGGGCTGGCGATGCGGCTGGCCGCGGCGGGCGAGCGGGTGCTGATCGGCTCGCGCCGGATCGAGCGCGCCGAGGAAGCGGCGCAGACCATTCGCGACGCCGTTGGCGCGGCCGGCTCGAGCGCGGACGCCGGCGGCGGCGTCAACCGCGATGTGGTGGAACAGTCCGATCTCGTGGTCGTCGTGGTGCCCTTTGAGGGCCATGAAGCGACGCTCAACGATCTGCGCGGCGCAATTGGCGGCAAGCTGGTGATCGACGCCGCCGTGCCGTTGACGATGGAGAACCGCGTGCCCGGCATCGCCGCCGTGCCGCAGGGCTCCGCCACCGAACAGGCGCAGGCGCTGCTGCCCGAGGCGAAGGTCGTGGGCGCGTTCCATAACCTCAGCGCCCGCAAGCTGCAGAAGCTGTCCGACCCGATGGAGGGCGACGTGCTGATCACCGGCGACGACGCCGATGCCAAGCAGACGGTCGTCGATCTGGTCGGGAAGATGCCCGACCTGCGGCCGATCGACGCCGGGCCGCTGTCGATGTCCCGGTTCGTCGAGGACCTGACCGCGCTGATCATCGGGATGAACATGCGCTACCGGACGCAGGCGGCGGTGCGCATGGTGGGTATCGACGTGAGCGGCGCGGGGAGCGATTGATGCCTGCGCCGTCCGAGTACCGCATCTTCGCCGTCGGGGGCATACCCGAGGTCGTCGAGGGCGACGACCTCGCCGCGCTGATCGACTCGGCCCTGCGCGCGCAGGAGACGCCGCTCGAAGCGGGCGATGTGTTGATTGTGACCCAGAAGATCGTGTCCAAGGCCGAGGGGCGGGTGGTGCGGCTGGACGATGTTGAGGCGGGCGCCTTCGCCGAGTCGTGGGCGGCGGAGTGGGAGCGGGACGCGCGCGCGGTCGAGCTGGTGCTGCGCGAGTCGAGCCGCATCGTGCGCATGACGCGCGGCCTGATCCTGTCCGAGACGCGGCACGGCTGGGTCTGCGCCAACGCCGGCGTCGATCAGTCCAACGTCGGCGGCGGCCTGGCCGTGGCCCTGCTGCCGATCGATTCCTCCGCCTCCGCAGCGGCAATCCGCAAGGGGTTGGCTGCGCGCGGCCAGGTTGATGTGCCGGTGATCGTCACCGACACCTTCGGCCGCCCCTGGCGCAACGGCCTGACCAACGTGGCGATCGGCGTGAGCGGCATGAACCCGATCCGTTCCTACATCGGCGAGGTCGATGAGGCGGGCTACGATCTGCGCGTGACCGAGATGGCGATCGTCGACGAGCTGGCATCGGCCGCCGAGCCGGTGATGAACAAGCTGGACCAGGTGCCTGTCGCTGTCGTGCGCGGGCTCAACATCCCGCTCGAGGAATACGATCACTCCTCGCTGGTGCGTCCGGCCGAGATGGATCTGTTCCGCTAAGGGGCGCATTGCGGTACGCTGCCGGGCGGCGAGCCCGCAACGACGGCGAGGAGGTCTGAGATGACAGAGCGAACAGCGCCGCGGCTCAGGGCCGGCGCGACTCATTCTATTGCCCCCCCCCCATAGATTCGAGGCGAAACAGTAACACTGGCCGCCGCCGAACGTATCGTGATCTCACCTTTGCGCTTCCACTCCTGCTTCTGCTGCCTCTACTCGCGGCCGTCCTGATCCCCCAGCCCCTGCAAGCGCAGTCGACCAAGACGATTACGCTGTCGACCGCCAGCACGATGATCACCGAAGGTAATTCGGGACGCGTCTTCGTTAGCATCACCGCCACTTTGGGCGAGGCGGCGCCCGCGAACGGCTTTCGGGTCACACTTTCAGCCGGCGGGACGGCGACGACGAACAGTCTAAGCAGCTGTAGTTCAACGGCGGACGCCTGTTTGGCGTCAGCCTATATCCTCGCAAACGGTCAGAGCACGAAAACGGCAACAACGTTGAATATCCTCGGCGATACGCGCGCCGAGGGAGATGAAACGGTGATCATCACCGCCAGCGCGCCTGGCTGGAGTTCTGGCACGCTGACGATCACCATCGTGGATGACGATGGCGACCCGTATCCCAACACGCCGAGCCGTATGAGCCCCCAGGTCGGAGACGCCGAAGCGCTGATCCGCTGGCGCGACGGCGGCAACGGAGCCTGTCGGACGACCGAGTACTACGTGCGGATTTACGATCTGACCAATCGCGCCGTCTTTGAGGAATCCACATTCATCCCCCGCAAACTCACGGAGCACAGCTGGTATGTGGATGAGTTGACGCCCGGTGTCAGCTACCTCGCCGAAGTGAACAGCTACGGGGAGACCTGCGACGAAAGTTCGGAACAGGCGCTGCACGTCCACTTCACCACCAACGCAGCCAACTCCGGCGGCGATCCCGCTGCGCCGGCGGGCAACGCCAAGAAAGCGCCGTTCCGGGTGCGCGAGCTTTCCGTCAGCGGCTCGGGCGACAGCGCCACGGCGACCTGGACCCGTCCCAGAGCGAACGCATCCAGCGGCAACCGCTGCAACCTGAGCAATCCGCGCGAGTACGGCTATCTGCTGGAGAATCGGACGACGGGCGCAATCGTGGAAGGCGATGTATCCAACAACGGCCGCAACGTCAGCGCCGATCTGACCGGGCTGACCTCCGGCAACCGGTATGCGCTGTACGTATCGTCGTATTCGAGCGAATGCGACGACTACTCGAAGTACCGGATGTTCGCCTGGACGCAGTGAGCCGTCCGGCGCGGGCGGGAGGCGATCTGCCGTGATCGAGCGGGAGCCATTCCGCTAGAGTTCGCTCATGGTCAGCATCACCGCCAGCGCCGCGATCACGATCGACCGCGATCCCGCCGATGTCTGGGCGTTCGTCTCGAACGTCGCCAATCAGGATCGGTGGGTGGACGGGATGTCCGATTCCGAGTTGGTCGGCGGCGGACCGATCGGGCGCGGGAGCCAGATTCGCGGCACGTACACCTACGGCGGCGGCTCGGCGCCGGTGCTGATCACGATCACCGAGTTTCGGGAGGGCCGCCGGTTGGGCATCGAAGCGCTGGAAGGGCCGTTCCCGTTCAGCGGTCTGTTGACGCTGGAGCGCGCCGGGCCGGGCACCTCGGTCAGCAACGCCATGACCGCCGGCAGCGACCATCTGCTGACGTCGATCATGTTCACCGTGCTGCGTCCGTTGATGAAGCTGATGATGGGTCGGCAGATGAAGAAGGAACTGGCGCAGCTCAAGGCATTGCTCGAGTCGGGCCGCGCGAGCGAGGCTGAGTGAGGCGCAGGGCGCTCAGGGCGCGCGTTCGTCGGTGAAGGCGATGCGGAAGTCGTCGAACAGATCGCCGGCCTCCGCCGCGGCCGCCCGCGTTCGCTCGTGCGCGTCCAGGAACGCCTCGCGGTCGTCGTCCTGCAGCGCGTTGAACTGGGCGCTGTAGCCGCTGTGCAGCGCGGCGGCGGCGGTCAGATAGCGGTTGTGCCAATCGGCCGCCTGCCCGGGCGGTTCGAGATCGAACAGCGCGTCGCGAAAGCGTTCGCTCGCCGGCAGCCCCTGGCGCAGATGCTCGCGGTGGAGGCGGCAATCGACGCCGCGCTCGGCGCAGCGCGCCGCCGTGCCGGGGTCGATCGTGGATTGCAGGTCCAGCGTTGCCCGCCCGACGAGTGAGCAGAGCCGCTCGAAGTAGGTACCGGCCGGGTAATCGCAGGACTCCGCCAGCTGCAGTCCGTCCGGCGCCGGTTCGCCTTCGAAGATGTCCAGTTCGCGCAGCAGGAACAGCGCCGCGGCAAAACCGATCAGGGCACCGATCAGAGGAATCAGCAGCGTCGAGCGTCGCCGCCCGCGGCCGCTCGCGGCTGCCGGACCGGTCGGCGCGTCCTCAGAAGACATCGTTGAGGAACCCGCGAATGGCCTCGGTCACGGCTTCGGGTTGATCGCCGGCGACCGAGTGCCCGGCTTCCGGGATCGTGACCAGGCGCACGGCATCGACCTGATCGGCGAACGCCTGCGCCTGTTCGCGCTTGAGCACGGGGCTGTTCTCTCCGTGCAGCAGCAGCGTCGGTACCGTCAGGGCTCTGGCCGTCTCCTGGATGCCGTCGCGCCCGTCGGCGACGCCGCGGAAGTCCGCCTGGCGGAAGCGCTCGTCGAACATCTTCGCCATCTTGCCCTCGGGCGTGCGGCGCAGCGAGACCTCGAGCCGCTTGCGGATGCCTTCCTTCGAGCGAAACGGGTAGTACTGATGGGTGAGGTCGACCCAGGCGTCGAGTGAGTCGAGCTCGTACGGTCCGGCGACGAACTGCCGCACCTGCTGCACGCCGTCGACGCTGACGCCGGGCCCCACATCGATCAGCACCAGCGCGCGCAGCTGTTGCGGGTGCCGGGCGGCGAAGGTCATCGCGTTCATGCCGCCCATCGAATGGCCGATCACAAGCGGGCGGTCGAGTCCGAGCGCGGCGATGAAGCCGCGGATGTCGTCGGCCATGTGATCGCGCGAGTAGTCGGCCAGTTCGGCGGCGCGGTCGGACAGTCCGTGCCCGCGCTGGTCGAGCGCGTACCAGCGCAGCTGCGCCGAGAGCGGCGGCGCGACTTCGTCGAACGAGTGGCAGTTGAGCGCGAAGCCGTGCAGCGCCACCGCGCTCAGATCGGCGCCGCCGCCGTGGTCGATGTAGTGCAGGTCGAGTCCGTTGACGTGGATCGTCGCGTTATGCATCTTGCCTTGCCCTGCCTTGGTCGAGCGCCGCGCCCGCCGATTGTGCCTATAGACTACGCGCGACATGCGACAGCAGCGATCGACGCTTCGTTACGACGTGCATGAGCGGCCGCCGCTCCCGGTCATGCTCGGGCTCGGCTTTCAGAACGCGATCTTTGTTATCTCCGGGGCGATTTTCCTGCCCATCTTCATGCGCTCGCAGGGGCTGGTCAGCGATGGCGAGGCCGCCTTCCTCGTCTCGGCGACGCTGCTGACGGCGGGCATCTCGACGGCGGTGCAGGTATGGCGGATCGGTCGGATCGGCTCCGGCTTCATGCTCTTCATGGGCACGTCCGGTGCGTTTTTCGCCGCCACGATCGACGCGATCGAGCTGGCCGGGATCGGATTCGTCGCGGCGTTGGCGTTGATCGCGGCGCCCGCGGAGTGGCTGATCGCCTGGTTCTTCCGCATCTTCCGTCTGGTTTTCACGCCGACTGTGGGCGGCGTGGTGGTGATGTGCGTCGCGGTCACCATCGTGCCGCTGACCATCGACGCCTGGCAGGGCGCCGGGACCGCGCAGGCGGGCTCGACCGAGAACCTGGCCATCGGCGGCGCCGCCGTGCTGGTCATGGTGGCGATGATCGTCGGCGCGCCGTCCCGATACCGGCTCTGGGCGCCCATCGCCGGGCTGATCGCGGGCTGTCTGGTCGCCCTGGCGACCGGCGACTGGTCGCTGACGCAGACCGGCGAAGCGGCGATCGTC
The DNA here is from genome assembly GCA_965205105.1 of Dehalococcoidia bacterium. Taxonomy (GTDB): domain Bacteria; phylum Chloroflexota; class Dehalococcoidia; order Bin125; family Bin125; genus Bin125. The sequence goes on along the minus strand of OZ242034.1, from coordinate 1,736,750 downwards.
GGGTTTCCGATCGGCGAGTGGGAAGCGCCGACATTCCCCGGCTCGGCTGAGGCGTTCGCGATTCTGGGCGCGTTCATCATCGCCACTCTGGCGGGGACGTTTGAAACGGTCGGCGACGCGATCGCCGTGCAGAAGGTGTCGCAGCGCGATTTCCGCCGCATCGACTACGACTCGGTGCGCGGCGCGCTGAACGCCGACGGCGTCGGCAATGCGCTGGCCGGGATCATGTGCACGACCCCGAATACGACCTATTCCTCGCCGACCGGGATGATCCCGATCGTCGGCGTCGCCTCGCGCTGGGTCGGTCTGGCGGGCGCGGGGATTATGGCGACGATGGCGTTCTTCCCGGTCCTGACCGGCTTCGTGCTCGACCTGCCGGGCCCGGCGGTCGGCGGGATCACGTTCGTTTCGATTCTGCTACTGTTCATCACGGGCGTACAGATCGTCGTCGAGGCCGGCATCAACGGGCGCACCGCGCTGATCGTGTCGCTCGCGTTCTGGGGCGGCTTCGCGGCCGAGCGGGACCTGTTTTTCCCCGATCTGATGCCCGCGGCGGCTGAGCCGATTCTGGGCAACGCGATCTCGACCGGCTCGATCATCGCGGTGGCGCTGTCGGCCGTCTTCCTGCTGATCCCGCGCAAACGGTTCCGCTGGCGCGGCGACGCCTCGACCGATGCGCTCGATTCGGTGACGCGGTTCGGCCAGGACGTCGCGCGGCAGCTGCGGCTCGACGCCGGGCCGGCGAACCGGCTCGAACTGTGCCTGGAGGAGCTGTTCAGCCACGTGGTCGAGGACGGCGAAGCCGATCGCACGATTCGGATCGTGGCGTCGGCCAGCGAGGATGAGGTCGAGGTCGTGGTCACGGACCACTCGGACGTGCGGGACGTCGAGCTGCCGAACGTTCCCGCGGAACTCCTGGAGGCGGACGCGGACGAGCTCAACGATCTCGGCCTGGTACTGCTCAGCCGCATGGCCTCGCACGTGAGCCATACGTCGATCTCCGGCTGGCACTATGTCTCGTTCATCATCGACCGGCACGCAGCGTCCACCTCAGGCGCGCAGTTCGCGTAATGTCACGCGGGGCGCGTGACGACGTATTGGCGTTGTCGGACGACGAGCTGCTGCGGCGCTGCCGCTTCGAGCGCTTTCGCGTCTCGGGCGCCGGCGGTCAGCACCGCAACAAGACCGACTCGGCGGTACGGCTGACGCACGAACCGAGCGGAGCAGTTGGTTACGCGTCGGAGCGCCGTTCGCAGCATCAGAACCGCGCGGTCGCGCTTGCGCGGTTGCGGCGTGAGATCGCCCTGCGCGTGCGCGCCGATGTCGATCTCGAGTTCTACCATCCGCCCGCGGCGTTGCAGCGCATTCTGCTCGTCCGGCCGCGCGGCGCGTCCGCGGATGTGACGCTCGGCGAGCGAGTGGGGCCGCGCCATCCGTCATTCTGGGCCGGCGCGGCGCTGCTGCTCGACCTGTTCGCGTCGGTCGACGGCTCGGTCGGCGATTGCGCCGCGCTGCTCGGCTGTTCGACCAACCAGTTGGTCAAGCTGTTCGCGTCCGAGCCGCAGCTTTGGTCGGCTGCCAACGCGCTGCGCGAGGGCGCGGGGCTCAGTCCCCTGCGTCGATGATCGCCTCTGCTTCGATCTCGACCGTCATCTCGGGATCGAGCAGTCCGCTGACCTCGACCATCGTCGCCGCGGGCGGCGCGTCGGCGAAGGCCGCGCGCAGCGGGGCGGCGGTCGCTTCGTGCTGGCTGATATCGGTGATGTAGATGCGGATGCGGACGACGTCGGACAGCCGCCCGCCCAGTTCCGCCAGCGCCGCGGCAATGACGGCGAGGCAGCGGGCGGTCTGCGCCTCAACGCCGCCGCGCGTGACAGCGCCGTCCGGCTCGACCGCGGCGGTGCCGCTCACGTGGATCAGCTTGCCTGCGCGAATCGCGCGGCAATAGGCGAAGCGCTCGGCGTAGGGGCCGTTCGAGGATGTGCGTCGGCGGTCGCTCATAACGGACCTTCCTGCGGCTGATGCTCGCGCGGTTCCAGCAGCGCCGTCGCGGCGGCGTGGCCGCTGCGGACGGCGGATTCCATGGCCGCGGGCCAGCCGGTGTTCGTCCAGGCGCCTGCCAGCGCGAGGTTGTGGATCGGCGTTCTCGCTCCGACGCGATGCGCGTGAATGCCCGGTTTGGGGCGGAAGGTCGCCTCCGACTCCTTGATCACGCGCGTCGCCAGCAAATCGGCCTCCGCGGCGCGCGGCAGCGCTCGACGCACGGCGCGCTCGACCCGCTCGATGATTTCCTGCTGCGGTCGGTCGATGAGGTCATGCGCGCCGCTGAGCGACACCGAGATCCAATGCGGCGGCGTTGGCCAACCGTGCAACCTAGAGCGATTGAAGATGAACTGCGCGTCGGCGTCCAGCACTGCGGCGAAGTCTCGTCTCATCACCTCTCGATCCCACTGCATGTGGACATTAACGATGGGGCTGACTTCGTGCTGGCTCAGCCTCCAGAAGGGTTCGCGGCGGCGCCAGGCGGCGGGAATCAGGTCGAGCGTCTGGCGCGGCGGCAGGGCGAGCACGATGGCGGCCGCCTCCAGCTCGATGCCGCGTCCGCAGCGGATGGCGGCCGCGTTGGAACCGTCCATAACGATGCCGTGCGCCCGCGCACCCAGTTCGATGCGCGCGCCCAGCTCGCGCAGGCGGCGCAACGCCGCCTCCGCCGCCTCGCCGAGGCCGCGCACGAAGTGTCCGATATCGGCGGCCTCGGGCGCGCTGCTGAACCCGACCTGGAACACCTGGATCGCCTGCGCGGCGGAGACATCCTCGCAGCGGTCGTTGCAGGTCGGCAGCACGATCAGATCCCAGAAGCGGTCGATTGCGCGTTGGGATTGCCGGCGGGCGCGCAGCCAGTCGGCGAAGGAGCGCCGGTCGAGCGCCTGTCGGTCGTGCGCGTTCATGCGGCGAATCGGTTCCAGCGCCAGTGCGAGCCGCGCCTTCTCGGCGAGGCTGAGGTGCTCGTATCCGAGCATCGACGGCGCCAGGTGCAGCGGCGCGGGCAGGCTCGGTATTCCGGCTCGGCCGGGCATGCCCCAGCGGCTCCCCGCCAAGACGCTGACCCGGCGTCCGCGCGCCTGCGGATCGATCACCGCCACCTCCAGACGCGGCTGATAGCGCACGAGATCGGTGCAGCCGACCCGCTCCAGGAAGGCCTGATAGGCGGTGCAGCAGCGCATCGTGATGTGCTGGCCGTTGTCGAGCGTGACGGCGTGTTTGGGATCGGTGAAGGAGTACGCCTTGCCGCCGACGAATGGTCGGCGTTCGAGGAGGACGACCTGGCGTCCGGCCTCGGCCAGATCGAGCGCCGCGGTCAATCCCGCGAGACCGGCCCCGACGACAGCGATGGGCGCGCCTCGGGGAGTGCCGTCGCGGTTGTTCACGGCGGTGTCAGCGGTCGCGGGCGAAGTTGGGCAGCGCGCCCAGCATCCAGAGTTCCAGCAATCGCGCCACGCGGCCGATTCTGGACGGCGCGACGCGTTGGCTGAACACGTCATACTCGCGAGCCACAATCGCGTCGAGGATCATCCGATAGACTCCCTGCAAACCGTTGCAGCAGGCGCGGCTGCGCGGCCCGTCGAGCAGCGGGATTAGTCGGTCGCCCTGGTGATACAGCGCGTATGCGCGCTGCGCGTAATCGGCCATCAGCGCGCGGAACGGCTCGTGGTAGACGCCGCCGAGGATGTCCCGCTCGCTGACGCCGTGACGCTCCAGATCCTCCTGCGCGATGTAAATCCGATTCCGTTCGGCGTCTTCCCGCACATCGCGCATGATGTTCGTGATTTGCAGCGCCTTGCCCATGGCTACGGCCGACCCGATCGCCAATTGCGTCTGACTGCGGTCGTAGCCGAAGATGCAGAGGCAGATCAGGCCGATCACCGAGGCGGCGCGGTAGCAGTACTGTTCGAGCTCGGCGAACGTCTCGTAGCGGGTGACGGTCAGATCGTTCTCCATGCCGAGCACCAGCTGCTCAAAGTGATCGCGCGGGATGTCGAAGCGTTGAACGGCGTCGGCGAGTCCGATCGCGAGCCAGGGCGGATCGGCCGCGCTGCCGCTGAACACGGCGTCGAGCAGCCCGTGCGCCTGCCGCAGCGCCTCCGTCCGCTCCGCCTGCGTGCCGGCCTCATCGACGGCGTCGTCGACCGTGCCGGCGTAGGCGTAGGCGGCGTAGATGGCGCGGCGCTTGGGCGGCGGCAGCGCTGAGAACGCGATGTAGAAGTTGGTCGCGCGGCGGCGCGTGAACGCCTGACACTCGCGATAGGCGTCGGCGATCTGCGGATCGAGTCTTCGCAACATCGTGGCGTCAGCGTAGTTTTAGTTGCGCGGCGGCGCGCAACGCCAGCCAGGCGCGGGTGAACGCGCTCACCCGCGGCCGCCGGCTGAGCGTGTCGTAGCGCTGCCGCTTGATCGCCGCGAGCACCGCGCGACCGCCGTCGGTGAACAGACGCAGATCGATGGCGAGCTCCGACGGCACTTCGTCGATCAGACGCTCGCCCTTGCGGAAGTAGGCTTCGGCGCGGTCGACCTGGAAGCGCATCAGCTCGCGGTAGGCGTCGGGGCAGCGGCGGTTGCGGATGCCCTCGGCGATGTCATCTTCGGACAGCCCGAACCCGCGCAACTCCTCCAGCGGCAGGTAGAGCCGATCCTGATCCAGATAGTCGCGCCGCACATCCTGCCAGTGGTTGGCCAGCTGCAGCGCCGTACAGGTCGCGTCCGAGAGATCGACGCGGTAGCGGCCTTCCTCGGACTCCGTATCGATGCCCCAGATCTGCAATACCAGCTCGCCGACCGGATTGGCGGACAGATCGCAGTAGGCGAGCACGTCCTGGAAGGTTTCGCAGCGGCTCTGGCGCTGATCGAGACGATTGGCTTCGATCAGGCGCCGGAACGGATCGGCCCGCAGCGGCTTGCGCCGGGAGATGTCCTGCAGCGCGAGGTTGATCGGATGCTGCGGACGCGAGCCGTTGAAGGCGCGCTCCAGATCGGCTTGCCAGGCGTCGAGCCGCTCCAGCCGCTGCGCGGGCGCCGCGTCCGGATCGTCGCCGATGTTGTCGGTGAACCGGCAGAACGCATACAGCGCGAACATGGGCGCGCGCAGCGAACGGGGCAAAAACCAGCTGACGACGGTGAAGTTCTCGCCGTGCCGCCGCGTGTAGCGACGGCACCAGCGCAGGGCGTCGGCGGGATCGCCGGCGAAGGCGGTCTCGGAGCCCGAGGTCGTCATACCGGTTCGCTCGCTGCGAGGATTGCGGTGCTAGTCGTCCAGATCGGACGGATCGAGGATGCGAAAGCCGACCCCCAGCTTGACCTGAAACCAGCCGATCTCGCCGTCCTGGATCGGTCCGCGGATCTCTCGCACCTCGAACCAGTCGAGGTTCTTGAGCGTCTCGCCGGCGCGCCCGATGGCGTTGCGGATCGCCTGATCGACCCCATCGGGCGAGGAACCGACCAGCTCGACGATCTTGTAGGTGTGGTCTCGATGCTCCGCCATGTGTTCCTCCTGTTCGGTGACGCGCTTCGCTGAGGCCGGGTGATCGGGATCGAGGCTGCCGGCGCTAGCCGGACCCGAGCTCGTGGTCGAGAATCTCGTAGCAGGCCCAGCAGAGCTGTTTGCCCTGCATGGGGATCAGCGTCAGCGCCGGCTGTCCGCACTCCCCGCAGATCAGCCGCTGCTTGGTGTCGAACCGCATCACGACCAGATCGTGCAGTTCGCCGTCGGCCGAGGCGACGTGGCGGGTGAGCACGGCGTCTTCGATGAATCCCAGCTGCTCGAAGATTTTGCGCGCGCCCACCTGGTCGGGCGTCATCTGGGCGATGATCTTGGCGACATCGTCCGAGAGCGCGCTCTCGAACGCCAGGCCGAGCAGCACGTGCCCCAACCCGAGCCGGCGCGCGGCGACATCGACCATGACGCGAATCTCGGCCACGTGACGGGTCCAGCGCAGGCGGCCGCGCTCGATCGTCGTGTAGCCGATGATCTGTCCGCGCTCTTCGGCGACGACGGAGCGGATGCGGCCGGCCTCGGTGTCGTGAATCCAGTCGCCGATGTCGGCGACGTTGGTGATGTCGCGCTCCTGAAACAGCAGATCTTCGTTGGGTTGCCGCCGGCCGAACTCGAGCAATGCGTTGCCGTCGTGGCTGGCGAGGTGGCGAAGTCGAATGGTGCGGTCGCCGCGGTGCAGGTCGCGGGGCAGTTGATGCATCTCGGTGTCGGCGTCGATGCCTGATCGAGCGCCTGGTGTGGTCGTCATGCTGCCGCCTTTCGATCAGCCTCGCCCTTCGATGGATCGCTGATGGATCGCTATGGTAGCCGTTTCCGAACGGCGCTCGATGGTGGCCTGTGCGTCCCGGATGGTCAGCGCGGGGCGATCGCGCGCTCGTATCGGCCCAGCGCCATCAGGGGAAAATAGTGGCGGTAGAGGTGGTAGTTGATCATGAAATCGGACGGGAAGCCGGTGCCTGTGAACTGCGGCTCATCCCAGCTGCCGTCTTCGCGCTGCCGATCGATCAGATACTGGACGCCGCGCGCGACCGACTCGTGCTCCGCCTCGCCGGCGGCGATCAGCGCCATCAGCGCCCAGGCGGTTTGCGACGGGGTCGAGGGCCCCAGACCGCGCAGCGAGGGATCGGCGTAGGTATCGCAGGATTCGCCCCAGCCGCCGTCCGCGAGCTGGTGGCGGAACAACCACTCGACCGCTTTGCGCGCCGGCGCCGCCGACATCGGTTCGCCCAACGCCGCCAACGCGGGCAGCGCGGCGCCCAGCCCGTAGAGGTAGTTGACGCCCCAGCGCCCCCACCACGATCCATCGGGCTCCTGCAGGTCGTAGAGGAAGCGCAGGCCGCGGCTGGCTGGCGGATACTCACCGCTGTAGCCCAGTTGGCCGATGTACTCCAGCGCGTGCGCGGTGACGTCGGCGGTCGGCGGATCGAGCAGTTCGCCGAAATCGGCGAAGGGGATCTCGGCCAGGAACGACTTGTCGTTGTCCACGTCGAACGCGCCCCAGCCGCCGTTGGCGGACTGCATCGAGAGCATCCAGTGCAGGCCCCGATCGAGCGCCAACTGACGCTCCGATTCCAGCCCGGGCAGCGGTATGCGCTCCAGCGCCATCATCACGACGGCGGTGTCGTCGATATCGGGGTAGACGTCATTGTCGAACTCGAACGCCCAGCCGCCGGGCGGCGTGTCGGGGTTTTTCACCTGCCAGTCGCCGCCCGACAGCACCTGTTCGCGCAGCATCCAGCGCGCCGCCTGTTGCAGGGCGGGATGCTGCGGATCGAGCCCGGCGTCGAGCAGCCCGACCGTCGCCAGGCAGGTGTCCCAGACGGGCGACTGGCAGCTCTCGGTCCAGATCTGTTCGCCGCTGGCATGATCGCTGCTGGCACGATCGCCGTCGTCGCTCCGCATCCAAGTGAAGCGCTCGAAGCCGGCCAAGGCGCGGCGGAGCACCGGGTGGTCGAGCGAGTAGCCCATGGCGCGCAGCGCGAGGATCGCGTAGACCCAGGGCGGTTGGATGCCGCCCCAGCAGCCGTCGGTTTCCTGCCGGTCGAGCAGCCAGCGCTCGGCGCAGGCCAGGGCGCGGTGCTCAAAGGGGCGGATCCGATTGCGGTCGAGAAACCGAAGCGCCGCGTCGGCGACATAACACACGCCCGCGGCCGAGAAGGGATTCCTGGGCGGCGGCACGGCGAAGCGGCGCCGATCCGAGGGCCGCACCCAGAGCTCGGGGACGCCGGCCCCAGCCGGCAGCGCGGCGGTGGGTCGCAGCGTCATGATCACCGTGATCCCGACGATCGTCGCGCGCGCCCAACTGGCGAACTCGTACAGGTTGATCGGCAGCCAGGATGGCAGCAGGTTGATCCAGGGCGGCATCGCCGGCAGCCGCTCCCAGTCGAACTCGCCGAACAGCGCCAGCCAGATTTTCGTGAACACCCGCGCGCTGACCACGCCGCCCTGATCGAGGATCCACTCGCGGGCGCGCGACATATGCGGCGCGTCGGGGTCGTCGCCGGCCAGCTTGAGCGCAAAGTACGCCTCGATCGAGGTCGAGATGTCGCCTGGGCCGTCGAGATGTTGCGACCAGAAACCCTCCGGGCGCTGCTGAGCGCGCAGATAGCGCGCGATGCCGTCCCACTGGTTGCGGTCGCCGATGCCCAGGTGGTGGGTCAGCAGCAGATACTCGGCGGTGATCGAGGCGTTCGACTCCAGCTCGCCCCACCAGAAGCCGGCCGGATCCTGCTGGTCGATCAGCCAGTCGGCCGCCCGCGCGATCGTGCGGGCCAGCGCCGCGTCCGCAACCGAAGCGCGTGAGGCTGTCTGTGATGCTGGCCTTGATGCTGTCATGGCGCCACGTTAGCGGTCGCGTTCGAGCGTGAAGCGCGCCAGCGCCTCCAGATCGGCGACGGCTTGCGGCCGCGGTCGGCTGGCGGCGAGCTCGGCGCGGAAGGCGTCGTATTCTTCCCGCGCCGCGCGATCGGTCGCCGCGTCGGCGCCAATCTCGCCAAGCAGGTTGTGCACCCAGTCGACCTGCGGATCGGGCAAGTCCGAGTGGCCGCCGCCGCGGGGCTTATAGAGCTCGATCAGCTCCCGACGAGCCGCCGCCGGCGCGTGGCTCAGGGCGTAGAGGATCGGGAACGATTTTTTGCGGCGGCGGATGTCGGCGTCTGTCGGCTTGCCCAGCGCCTGCGGATCCGCCCAGATGCCCAGCCAGTCGTCGCGCATCTGGAAGCAGCGTCCCAGCCGTCGGCCGGCGCGGTCCAACGCATCCGCTTGCTCGGTCGAGGCGCCGGCCAGCGACGCGCCGATCGCCAGCGAGACGCCCATCATCGCGCCCGTCTTGCGCTCGACCATGGCCAGATATTCCTCGACCTCGACGTCGAGTCGCTGTTCGAATGTCAGGTCGAGGTACTGACCCTCGATCATCAACATCGTCGCGCGGTTCAGTCGGCGGATCGCGTCGAGCGCCGCTTCGGCCGGCGTGCCGTGGAGCAGGGTGCGGCGTAGCGCGGCGTCGGCCAGCTCGCGCATCAGGTCGCCGGTGTTGATCGCCTGCGCGACGCCCCAGATGCTCCAGACCGTCGGCCGACCGCGGCGCTCCAAGTCGCCGTCCTGCACGTCGTCGTGGACGAGCGAGAAGTTGTGCACGAGCTCGACCGCCGCTGCGCCGGCGCGGGCGCGCGCGAGCCGGGCGGGATCGTCGGTGATCGCTTCCGCCCCCAGCATCGCCAGCGCGGCGCGCGCGCCTTTGCCCGAGGCGTTGGCGGGGCCGCCGGCCTGATCGAGCCAACCCAGCGCGTAGCGGGCCATGTCGTAGATCGGCAGCGGGACCGACGGAAACGCGGCCCGCATTTCGGCCTGCACGGCCTCGTGATGGCGCGTGAGCGCGGTCGGCGGGGCGGCCATGTCGGTCACGTTGAGAGCTTCACGGATGCGCAGTTTCGGCAGCGGCCGTAGACCGCCCAGTGATCGGGATCGACCTCGAAGCCGAACTCGTGATCGAGCTGTGCGGCGAAGTTGGCCAGCAGGTCGTGCGGCAACTCGCTCATTGAACCGCAGGCGCTGCAGACCAGATGGTGGTGCGGCCGCGCCGAGCGCCACGAGTAGGTGCGCTCGCCGCCGCCGAGATCGGTTTGCGAGACCAGGCCCAGGTCGCGCAGCTGGGTCAGGGTTCGATAGACGGTGGACGGGTTCAGATCCTCCGCGTCGCCGCGGGCGCGCTCATAGACGGCGGCGGCCGAGATGTGCTGGTCGGCGTGGCGCAGCGCCTTGAGCACGGCCAGCCGCTGCCGCGTCACGCGCAGGTCGTTGCTGCGCAGCAGGTCTTCCGACTCGGTGGTGCATGGCATTGCGCGATCAGCCTGCCGCACTCTCGAGCGATCTGGGGAAGAAGCCGATGCTGCCGGCCGAAATCCGCCGCGGGGCCGCCGATCCGTCGGTGGGTACCAGATAGCAGCCGTTCTGCGGCCCGAATCCGCGCCGCCCCGCGCCGCCGTTGCCCAGGGCCAGGCCGGCGAACGTGATCCAACGCCCGCAGGGGCTGACGATCTGGTGCGAGTGGGCGAACTGGTCGAAGAAGTTCAGCATCGTGGCGAACTCGGCCGAGGGTTGGAAGCGCGCCAGCCTGGTGCCGCCCGCGTATTGGCCGCCGCCGTCCAGGTCGTAGCGGGTCAGGGCGATCATCGTGCTCGAGGGTTGCGGCTCGAACGCGAAGAGCGCGCGGCCGTCGGGCGCCCAGTAGACGCCGTTCATGGCTCGATCGGAGATCGGCGTCTGTTCGCTGGTTCTGGGATCGAGCACGGTCAGCTGGCGCCCCTCGGCGTCGCCGGGGCCGAGCGTGAGCACGGCCAGCCGCTCGTCCCTGCGCGAGACGACGAACGCGGCCGGACCGGTCAGCTCCATCAGTTCGTCGCGCTCGTCCGCTGATTCGATCCCGCCGCGCGGCGCGCGCGTCAGAATGGCGCCGCCGCCCGGCCTCGGTTTGGCGAAATATATGAACGCGCCGTCCGACGACCACGCGGGCGAGCGGAAGCTCGGACGCGCGCGTTGGATCTGCAGCGGTCCTTCCGCGCCGCTGGTCAGATCGAAGAGCACTAGCTGGGCGGCGCGATGGACGAGGATGGCGCGGCCGTCGGGCGACCAGGCGGAGTAGAGCGGCGCGCCGTCGACGAGCCGGCGCGGACGACCCTGCCCGCTGGAAGCGGCCAGGTTGAGCGCCAGTCCGCTGCCGACATTGCCGACCACCGCCAGGGCGCGGCCCGGCGGCGCCCAATTGACGTAATGCGCCAGCCCCGGCGCGATCATCTGGCGGCCGTCGCGGGGATTGCGGAAGACGACCTGGGTCGGATCGTCGTCGAGCGGGACGCGCCACAGCTCGAGCCTCGGGTCTTCGCGCCGCTGCGAAGAGGCGGAGACCGCGAGTAGATCGCCGTTCGGCGACCACGAGGGCCACATGAAGACCATGCCCTCGGCCCGCATATCGAGCCGGGTGTCAAGCGCCGCGCTCCAGTCGCCGCCGTCCTCCTGGATCTGCGCGATGTTCAGGGAACCATCTTCCGAGATGATCGCGAGCGGCGTGAGGATCATGTCGCGCACCGCGGCTTACCCGCTGTCCGCGGAGTCAGCGGCGCGCGAGCGGATCGGCTGGACGCCGGACTGCTGCTCCTCGTATCGGGCGAGATCGAACAACACTGACGAGGCGCGGTTCAGATAGCGGATCGTCTCGTCGTTGACCGGGTGTCCGTGCCGTCGGAGGCGGACGGTCTCGCGCTCGGCGCGGCGAATGGTGGTGCGGGCGAGGTCGAGCGCGGCTGCGCCGGGCGAACCGCCCGGCAGGACGAACTCGCCCGGCGGCGGCGCGCGTTCCTCAAGTTCCACCGCCCACGCCTCCAGCTGCTCGACGTCCTCGCTCTGGGTGGCGAAGTCGTCCGGGATCGGCCGCTGCGGCGAGACGGCGAGCTCGGCCATGATCAGATACAGACGCCGCTGCATATCGATGGCGATCTCCTGCGTGCGCGGGTCGGTCGCTAGCGCTCGGCCCAGTCCCAGCGCGGAGGACGCCTCGTCGATCGCGCCGTACGCTTCAGGCTGCGGGTGATCCTTGGGGATGCGTCCGCCGCCCCACAGCGTGGTTTCGCCATCGTCTCCCGAGCGGGTGTAATGCGGCATGGGGAGATTGTATCCCCGCGCTGTGCTCGCTGACCTGTTGATGCGTTGATGCGGCTAGTCGAGCGTCGGCGCGGGTTGCAGCTCGGACCAGGCGCCCATGAGCTCGGGCGTGGTGCTGATGCCCAGCACGATGCGTCCCGCCTTGCGCGGCCGCCGGTCGTCCACATAGCCCAGGAATGCGAACAGCGGCTCGCCACGCTTGTCAACCAGCCGCCACATGCGGTCGGGCGCGTCGGCATCCAGCAGCGGCGAGCCGGCCTGCTCGGGCAGGGCGATGACTCGCCCCTGGTCGACGCCGCAGCCGGCCGGCGCGAAGCCGGTCCACTCCGCCTCGCTCAATTCGGCGACCGGCGTCCACTCGTTTGCGTCGGGCGTGAGTTGGACCTGCAGGGCGCAGTGGTCGATGCGGCGGGACATGATGGCTCCTGTGGTGTGGGTGAGCGGCTAGCGGGCGGCCTCGATCTGCCGCCAGGCTTGCTGGAACGCCTCGAAGGCGGGTTGATCGAAGAGCACGAAGCGGATCGTCCGCACGCTGCGTTCGGCGCCGGAGTGCTCGGCGCAGACGCTGAGCATGATCTCGGCCGCCCGGCGGTGGTCGAAGCCGCCGACGCCGGTGCCCAACGCGGGAAACGCAACCGAGGCGACGCCAAGTTCCTCGGCCCGCTTGAGCGCGTTGTCAGTCGAGGCGCGAATGTTGTCGGCCGATGTCACCAGATTCTGACCCATCGCTGCGGCGTGGATCACGTGCTTGCAGGCCAGGTCGCCCGATCCGGTGACCACCGCCTCGCCAACCGAGATCGGCCCCTGTCGGATCGCTTCATCCTCGATCTCGCGGCCGCCGGCGCGGACGATGGCGCCGGCGGTGCCGGCGCCCATCCAGAGATGGTTGTTGGCGGCGTTGACGATCGCGTCGACATCCTGCTGGGTGATGTCGCCCTGGACGATCTCGATCTGCGTGTCGGTCATCTGCCGCGCTCCCCGACGTGCTGCGACTCCCAGCTTAGAGATATCGTCCGCGTTATTTGATCGCCAGGCCATTGGGCGGGCTGCCGGTGCCGCCGGTCACGTTGAGCGGCGCGGCGGCGAAGAACGCCTCGTAGATGCTGTCATCCGCGCAATCGTCGGCTAGCGCGTCGAGGGTGAACATCTCGCCGATCGCCATTCCGAACCGTCCGATGATCCAGTGGTGCAGGAATCCGTCGGGATCGGCGAAGTTGGGCGGCGGCCAGGCCTCGAGGGCCGGGTTGTCCGAGCAGACCGCGACCGGATGGTGGTCGAAGAGGTAGGCGGCCATCTCCTCCGAGCAGCCGAGACCCGGAAAGGCCAGATTGGGCATCTGCGACAGCGCTTGCCGCTTCCGCATGTCGGTCTGCTCGTACCAGCCGATCCAGCCGACGCGGATCAGCAGGACGTCGCCGTCGCGCAGTTCGACGCCCTGCGCCGCGCGGCAGGCTTCGAGTTCATCGGCCGTAATCGGTCGATACTCGTCCATCGGCAATGGTTCGCCCTGCGACTCGAACCAGCGTCCCAGATCGAGCAGGACGCAGCGGCCCGCGATCCCGCGCCGCGCCCAGTGCTCGATTCCCAGCCTGGGCTCGTCGCGGTGCTCGATCAGCCACTCGTTGGTCAAGCCGCCCCAGAAGCCGTGTTCAAAGTCGCCGACATGGGTCAGCGCGTCCCACTGCGACGACTGCTGCGTGTAGAAGTTGTCCAGCACGTCGTCGCCGTGGTGTCCGAAGCCGGCCCGCCGCATCACGGTGTGCCGAACCGCGCCGCGGTTGTAGAGCGGCGGGCTGGGCAGCGACTGATCCCAGTTCATCGGGAACATCCTGCCGCTGCGGATCAGGCTTGCCGCCTGCACGATGCGCTCGGGCGTCTGCAGGTTGAACATACCCACCTGGTCGTCGTCGCCGAACAGTCCCCAGGCGGTCTTGGCGGGGTTGCCCGGCTTGTAGGGAAGCTGGTCGTAGGTGGGGAGAGCGTCGGGTATGTCGGCCATTGGTGGTCCAGGTTCAACGAGTGAGAGCGCCAGTGGATTCTAGCCGCCCCGATCGGCGGTTGGTTGCCGCTGATCGGTTCAGGCAACCAGCCCGGGATAGAGGATCTGCTTGATCTGACCGCGGAAGTTGAACGTGCCCGAGGGCATGAACTGGGTCAGGAAGATCACGATCAGCTCCTCGGCCGGATCGATCCAGAAGATCGTGCTGGCCGCGCCGCCCCAGTAGTACTCGCCCAACGAGCCGACATTCTGGCTGCGGGCGAGGTCGACGATCATCGCGAAACCCAGCCCGAAGCCGACTCCGTCGTTGGCCGTCTCGGAGAACGTGCCCAACGCGCGCGCCGAGAGGTCGTCGCCGTTGGGTAGATGATTCATCGTCATCAGCGCGATCGTCTTGGGACCGAGCAGGCGGGCGCCGTCCAGCTCGCCGCCGTTGAGCAGCATCTGGCAGAAGCGCTGGTAATCCTGCGCGGTGGAGACCAGCCCGCCGCCGCCCGAGAAGAAAGTCTGCGGCTCGGCGTAGCCGCTGGTTGCCGGATCGTCCAGCAGGCGCAGCGTTCGTTCGGGGCCGCGCTCATAGTTGGCGGCGAATCGCTCGATCTTCTCGGTCGGCACGTCGAAGGCGGTATCGACCATGCCCAGCGGCTCGAAGATGCGCTCTCGCAGGTACTCGTCGAAGCGCTGGCCGGCAATGGTTTGCACCAGATAGCCGCAGACATCGGTCGAGACGCCGTAGTTCCAGCGCTCGCCGGGCGAGAACTTGAGTGGCAGCTCGGACAGTCGGTCGATCATCGATTGCAGGTCGCGCCCCCGCATGGTGCCGGCGCTGTAGACGTCGGCTCGGTTGTAGGCGCGCTCCAGCGAACCCTCCATGAATCCGTAGGTCAGGCCGCTCTGATGCGAGAGCAGGTCGCGGACGGTCATCGGTCGTTCGGCGGGTCTGGTCGTGAAGCGGGGCCAGCCGCCCCCGCTCATGACCTGGAGGTCGCGCCATTCGGGGATGAAGCGGTGGACCGGATCGGTGAGCTGGAACATGCCGCGCTCGTGCAGCTGCATCAGCGCCACCGACGTGATCGGCTTGGTCATCGAGTAGAAACGGAAGATCGTGTCGACCGCCATCGGCTTGCCGCGTTCGATATCCATCTGCCCCAACGCCGACAGATGCGCGATCTCGCCGCGTCGGGAGATCAGCGTGAGGCAGCCGGCGATCTTCTCCGGTTCGATGTAGCGGTTGAGGAGGTGCTGGTCGAGGCGCGCCAACGCCTCGATGCTGATCCCGGTATTGCCTGCGGTCGCGGTCATGCTGATGCCCTGGTCCGTTGTTGGTGGTGGGAACCGATCCCTCTGAGGCTAGTCGAGATTCCGCGCGAGAGCCGGCATGGCGAGCGCGATTCGCGTAGCCTGAGCAGGACGCATGGAATCGTTTAGCGTCTGATTCCCTGATTGGAGACCGAGATGGCAGCGATTGTCCAGACCGAAGCCGGCCGAGTGCACGGAGCGTCGGAAGGCGGGCTGAGCGTCTACCGCGGCATCCCCTATGCCGCGCCCCCGGTTGGCGACCTGCGCTTCCGCGTGGCGCGCCCGCATTCGGGCTGGGGCGACGTGCTCGATTGTGAGTCGTTCCGACCGATCGCGCCGCAGGTGCCCAACGAGGCGCTCGACGCGATGATCGGCGCCGTCCCGCAGGAGCAGTCCGAGGATTGCCTGTTCCTCAACATCTGGACGCCCGGCGTCGATGACGCGGCGCGGCCGGTGATGGTCTGGATCCACGGCGGCGCGTTCACGCTCGGCTCCGGCAGCGACGGCATCTACAACGGGTCCATGCTCGCCGCCCGCGGCGACGTGGTCGTGGTGACGATCAACTACCGACTCGGCGCGCTGGGCTTTCTGCATCTGCCGTCGCTGGACGAGTCCAACTTCGGCATGCGCGACCAGGTCGCCGCGCTGCGCTGGGTGCGCGACAACATCGCGCGCTTCGGCGGCGACCCGGGCAACATCACGATCTTCGGCGAATCGGCGGGCGGCATGTCGGTCGCCTCGCTGATGGGCTCGCCCGAGGCGCGTGGCCTGTTCCACAAGGCGATTCCGCAGTCGGGCGCGGGGCATCACGGGATTGAGGACGCGCAGGCGGTCGAGCGCGGACGGCAGTTCTGCGAGCTGCTGGGTGTGGAGGCGGATGATGCCGCGGCGCTGCGCGCGGCTTCGGCGGCGGACATCCTGGCGGCGCAGGCGAAGCTTGAAGAGCGCATGCTGTACGTCGCCATGGAGGCCGGCAAGCAGCCCGAGATGCCGTTCCGCCCCACGATCGACGGCGAATTCCTGACCGAGATGCCGATCGACGCGGTGCGGGCGGGTCAGGCCGAAGGGGTCGCCGCGTTGATCGGCTGTCTGGACGAGGAGAGCAAGCTGTTCGCCGCGATGGTGCCGACCGAGCCGCCCAACGAGGAAGACGCTGTGGCGGTGCTGGACAGTCTGCACGGCGACGGTCGTCGGCTGTACGACATCTACCGCGCCGCGCGCGAGGCTCGCGGCGAGCTGATCACGCCGTATGAGATCCAGACCGCCGCCTCGGGCGACGAGCTGTTCCGCGTCCCGGCCCTGCGTCTGCTCGACGCGCAGGCGCAGCACAGCGATCAGACCTGGAGCTACCTGTTCGACTGGAAATCGCCGATGCTCGACGGCGCGCTCGGTTCCTGCCACGCGCTCGATATCCCCTTCGTCTTCGGCACCCACACGCTGGCGTCCGAGTTCGCCGGCGAGGGCGTCGCCGCCAACGCGCTGGCCGAACTGACCATGGACACCTGGCTCGCCTTCGCCCGAACCGGCAACCCCTCGACCGACAATCTCCCCTGGCCGCAGTGGAATGCGCAGACGCGGCCAACGGTCGTGCTGGGCGAGTCGGCTCGGCTCGAGGAAAACTTCCGTGCCGAGGAAGTCGCCGCCTGGGACGGCGTGCGCTAGACAACCAACCTGGAGACAGGCCGGAATCAATATTGAAGAGGAACAGAAATGAACAACCGGATCGTATTCGCAGACAACATGGATGTACTTCCTGACATCCCTTCAGAGACTGTCGATCTTGTCTACATCGATCCTCCCTTCAATACAGGCAAGAAGCAAACACTGAAGCGAATGAAGGTGGTGCGAGATGAAGACCGTGGAGATCGTGTCGGCTTTCAGGGTCGCCGATACCGGACGATGTATGAGAATATGGCCTCTTCCTATGAAGACGAATTTGAAGACTACATCGACTTCCTGAAGCACAGGCTGGTTGAACTGCATCGAATTCTTAAGCAGAATGGATCGTTGTTTTTTCATATTGACTATCGGGAAGCACACTACTGCAAGATAATGCTTGACGGCATTTTTGGTCGCGCACAATTCATGAATGAGATAATCTGGTCTTACGATTTCGGTGGTAGATCAAAAACGAGATGGCCAGCCAAACACGACAATATTTTTTGGTACGCCAAGGATCGATCCAGGTACACGTATCGATACGATGACATCGATCGTATACCATATCTGGCGCCAGGTTTGGTTGGTGAGGAGAAAGCCGCAAAAGGCAAAATACCGACGGATGTGTGGTGGCAGACGATTGTGCCCACAAACGGACCCGAACGCACCGGATATCCGACGCAGAAGCCACTCGCAATTCTCGATCGAATCGTAAAGGTTCATTCAAACCCAGGCGATATCATATTGGACTGTTTTGCTGGCTCTGGCACGACTGGCGACGCAGCTGCAAAGAATGGGCGGCGATTTCTATTGATCGATTCAAGCCGCGAAGCTGTTACGGTTATGGCGCAGCGGCTGGCATACGCTAAGCCTGAGTTGACTGGATTTGAGGTCGCTGTTGAAGGCGCAACACCGAGGCAAGGAACACTTGTGTGAGTACGAACAGACACAGCGAAGTGGGTTTTGCGACGTTAGCACATTTGTCAACCGAGCTCAGGGAGCAGTATGCAGCAGGTGCCAATTTCCTGTGGGAAGGGAGCCCATTTGAGTGGATTAGGAAAGAATCCTCTCGCCGTAGAGGGAAGATAGGAGAACAGTTGGTAGCGGGCTGGTGTGTAGAGGCCGGTCTGGAGGTCGAACCCTCTCCGGACTCGGGCTGCGATCTCATGGTAGGAGGGATACGCGTTGAGGTGAAGTTCTCGACACTTTGGGAGAGCGGACTGGTCGTGTTTCAGCAGATACGCGATCAAGACTACCGGTTTGTGATATGTTTAGGTGTTGCTCCATATGAGGCGCGACTGTAGGTTGTTCCAAAGCGCGAGTTCCTTAAGCAGCCTGAAGGTGTTTCACCACAACATGGCGGGTCGGCAGGGCGTGACACTCTTTGGATGAGAGTGGCATTTGCGAGTCCTCCAAGGTGGCTGGACGCCTATGGAGGAACATTACGAGCGGGAACGGAAGTACTGTTAGATTTTCTACAGCACTGAGAGACAGACGCTGTCGAGATTGCCACCCGAAAATCCGCTCAGGCGATGATCCCGCGCGACCTGAGGTCGGCGAGGTCGTTGGGGCTGTAGCCGGCGCTGGCGACGATCGCGTCGGTGTCGCGGCCCAGCGGCGGCGATGATCCCTGCGGCGCGGTGGGCGTGGCGCTCATCTTGAACAGCGGGCCAACCTGCCGCTGCGGACCGGCGAGGTCGTGGTTGAGGTCGACCACCATGCCGTTGGCGACGACCTGCGGCTCTTCCGCCAGCTCCTCGGCGAAGTTGATCGGCCCGCTGGGCACGCCGTGTTCGTCGAACCGCTGCAGCCAGTGTTCGGTGCTGTGGGCGCGCACGCGGGCTTCGATCTCGCGCACTCGCGCAACCGCCTCGGTGTATTGCTGCGGATCGGTCGGGTCGAGGTCGGGGTCGGCGAAGCCGAGGAAATCGGTCTCGAGCGCGGCGCGCACCTTGGCCCAGAGCGAGGCGGAGAGCGCGCCGATCGCGACCGCGCCGTCGCGGGTCTCGTAGCAGCGGTAGTAGATGTTCAGCGCGCCCTGAGCGCCGCGATCCTTGTACGCCTGCTGGATTGCCGCGTAGGGCGCGCCCTCGGCGCGGAGCTGGTTGACCTGTTCCATCTTGGCCTGCGGCAGGGCGTCGGCGGCGGGCAGCTGCATCACGCTGCTGCCCTGCATCGCCAACGCCGTGCTCAGCAGCGTCGTCTCGATCATCTGCCCCTCACCTGTCTGCTGGCGATGGAAGAGCGCGGCGCAGACGCCGAGCGCGATCACGATGCCGGTGCCGTAATCGGCCACCGGCGACGAGACGGGCGTGGGCGCCGTGCCGTTGTCATCGAGCTTGCCGTCCAGCGCCATCAGACCCGAGACGGCCTGGGCGATGATGTCGTAGCCGGGCCGCTGCGCCCACGGGCCTTGCCGGCCGAAGGCGGTGTTGTCGACGTAGATCAGGTCGGGGCGGATCGCGCGGAGCGTGTCGTAGTCGATGCCGAGCCGCGCGGCGACGTCGGGCCGGTAGTTGATCACGACCACATCGGTCTCTGGTATCAGCTTGTGGATGATCGCCTGCGCCTCCGGCTCTCTGAGCGCGAGCACCAGCGAGCGCTTGCCGCGATTGAGCGACTGGAACCACTTGGACTCGCCGGGCATGAACTGGGCGAACTGCCGCCAGGCCTCGCCCTCGGGCGGTTCGACCTTGATCACGTCGGCGCCCATATCGGCGAGATTCTGGCAGCCGAAGGGCCCGGCGATGATCTGCGAGAACTCGAGCACGCGAATGCCGCTCAGCGGCCCGCGGTGCGGCGAACCGTCGTGCGTGGTGGTCTGAGCGGTCATGGTCGTTATCCTTTCGCGGAAGCGATGCCTGTTGGCGCTCGTCGGAGCGGCGCTGCGTCGCGGATGAGGATGCAATGCGGGCAGTATCTGCGATATTCGGCTTACGTGTGCGGGTCGTCGCGCTCCTCGCGCGCCTGGCGCCGCTTGCTCTGGTCGCCTGCGCGGGAGTGCTCGCGTCCGCCTGCGACGACCGCATTCCACGCCAGCCCGAGGCGCCCGTCGTCGCGGCGCCGGCGGTGGAGACGCGGTTTCTGGAGTCGGCGGAAGCAGCCGGGCTCGTCTACATCCAGCATCGCGCGCGGATGTCGGGCGACTGTCTGTTCGACAATCTCTCGCGTCCCACCGCGGCAGCCTCTGTGACGCCGAGCGCATGACCGGCGGCGCGGCGGCGGCCGATGTCGACGGCGACGGCGCGGTCGATCTGCTCGTGACGCGGCTCGACAGGCACGATCTGCTGTTTCGCAATCGCGGCGACGGGCGCTTCGACGACATTTCGGATCGGGTGGGCTTGAGCCGCTGGAATCTGGCTACCAACGGCGCGGTCTGGGGCGACATCGATAATGACGGCGACCTCGGCCTGTTTCTGACAACCGTGGGCGATACGCAGTACTACCTGTTCGTCAACGACGCGGGCGTGTTTTCCGAAGCGGCGCGGCAACGCGGCGCAGCGGTCGAGACGGGCGACCGCCGAATCGGCTTCTCGGCAACCTTCGGCGACTACGACCGCGACGGCTATCTGGATCTGTACGTGACCGAGTGGCGTCCCTCGCAGCTGGTCGGCGAGGCGGTGGCGGGCGTGCGCCTGCTGCGTAACCGCGGCGCGGCAGCGCCCGGATACTTCGAGGACGTGACGCTCGCCGCCGGCGTGGGTATGGATGGGGTGGTATCGCGAACGCAGGACCAGCTGACCGAGGGAACGTTCGCGTTCGGCTCCACCTTCGTCGACCTTGACGACGACGGCTGGCCCGACCTGGCGGTCGCATCCGATTTCGGCACCAGCCGCCTGTTCTGGAACAACGGAGACGGCACGTTCAGCGACGGCACTCTCGACGCCCGCGTCGGCACGGCGCAGAACGCGATGGGCACGACGTTCGGCGATTACGACGCCGACGGCGATCTGGACTGGTTCGTGACCTCTGTCTTTTCGTTCAGCAGCGGCAGCCCCGGGTCGAGCGAGCCGGGCCTGCGCGACGGTAATCGTCTGTATCGCAACGAGGGAGATCGGCGTTTCACCGACATGACCGACGCCGCCGGCGTGCGTAATGGCTCCTGGGGCTGGGGCGCCGCGTTCTTCGACGCCGACAATGACGGCGATCTGGACCTCGCCATGACCAACGGGATGGAGATGATGCTCGGCTTCGACGCCGACACCTCGCGCTACTGGGAGAACGACGGCGTTGGCCGTTTCCAGGCGCGGAGCACCGAAGCGGGTCTGGACGATATCGAGGACGGCAAAGGGCTTCTGGTCTTCGACGCGGACGGCGACGGCGGCCTGGATGTCCTGGTCGTCAATAACGCGTCGACGCCGTTGCTGTACCGCAATGTGTCGCGCGGGGTCGGGGGCTGGTTGCGGATCTCGCTAGTCGGCGTGACCAGCAATTGGCAAGGTCTGGGCGCGAAGGTGTCGGTGTTCGCCGAGGGCTTGCCGGAGCAGATTCGCGAGGTCGGGGTGTCAACCCATTTCCTGGGGCAGAGCGAGGAAACGCTGCATTTCGGACTCGGCGGCGCGCCCATGGCCGACGTCGTGATTCGCTGGCCTGCCAGCGGTGTGGTGACGAGGCTGATCGGGGTGCCGGCGAACATAACCATCCGAGTCGTTGAAGGTGAATCGAGCTACGAAGTGCTGAGCCGGTAGTACTCCGCCCTCGCGCTCTGAGGGAAATGTTGAGAAGGCGGCAGAGCAGGGGTGTGCGCCTCGGCTGTCTTGAAAAGAGGACTGGGCGGGCCGTTGGGAACACACAGTCCGCCCGGATCGATTTCCCCTATGCCTGGCAGGAACGGTGAACACGTCTACGACGTCGTGGTCGCCGGCGCGGGCGCGGCTGGGGTGGGCGTTGCGGTGACGCTGATGCATGCCGGCATCGAGAGCTTCGCGGTGCTTGAGCGGCGCGAGGCGCAGCTGTCTGGAGCGGGCGTTGAGCGTCAAACGGTTGGGGCAAACCGCCGCCAGCCTGTGCTGGGTGGGCAGCAGCTGGCGTACGGGATCGAATCCGGCGTGGATCGGCTGCAGCTGTGCGCCGCCTCCGCCTGGCTGCTGGCCAACCTGGCGGCGCTGGCGCCTGCGGGTGCTGACTGACGGCGTTACGCCTCCGCGTTGACCTCGTTGACGAGATGCATCAGCCGCTCGAGGTTGGCGATGCGCTCCCGCACGGTTTCACCCTCGACCATCGCGCGCAGCGTGTCGACGCCGGCGTCGCGGTAGACGCGCAGACGATCGAGGACTTCCCGATCGTTGCCGATCAGATTGACCTTGAATGCGAGTTCGACGGGTACCCGTTCCCGCGCCAGATCGCGTTCGCCCGAGATCCAGAGGCGCTGCACTTCCTTGGCGACGTCGGCCCAACCCTGGCGGCAGAAGGCGTCGTTGTAGAAGTTGGTCGCGGCGGAGCCCATCGCGCCGAGCGTGAACGCGAGGCCGCGCGCGTGCTGGCGCGCGTGCGGTTCGGGATCATCGGTGAAGACGATGCCCGCGGCGGCTTCGAGGTCGATCTGGTCGAGGCTGCGCCCGGCGCGCTCGGCACCGCGGCGGATGTCGTCGAAGAACACGTCGGCGGTTTCGGGGATGAACGACGTGCCCAGCCAGCCGTCGCCGACCTCGCCGCAGATTTCGAGGCTGCGCGGGCCCAGTGAGGCGAAGTAGACGGGCGGCGGGGCGATCGGCGGGGCGCCGCTGCGCAGCGCCTTGCCCTCGCCGCCGGGCAGCGGCAGGGTGTAGTGACGCCCTTCGTAGACGACCCGTTCGCCGCTGCAGACCATGCGTACGATCTCGGCGGTTTCCCGCAGCCGCGACACGGCGCCGGCGAAGGGGACGCCGTGCCAGCCCTCGACGACCTGCGGCCCCGACGTGCCGAGACCGAGCATGAAGCGCCCGCCCGACATCGATTGCAGGCTCATCGCGGTCATCCCGACCAGCGCGGGCGTCCGCGTGCCGCCCTGGATGATGCCGGTGCCCAGCCTGATCGTCTCCGTCTGGCCCGCCAGATAGGCGAGCGGCGTGATCCCGTCGTGCCCCCAGGCCTCGGCCGACCAGATCGAGTAGACGCCCAGCCGCTCCGCCTCGCGCGCGTAGCGGACCGCCGAATCCCAGTCGTCGACGCCGTCGCGGTGCAGGCCGATGGCGACTCGCATGGCTGGCTCCGTTTCTGCTGAACGCGTCAGGACGGGAAGCCCGCGGTTTCCTTGATCGCGTTGACCTGGTTGACGTGGTCGAGGTCGTGAACGCGCTGGAAGATGAACCAGGCGCGTCCGTGCAGCTCGCCGAAGTACGGGTGCGGCCGCGTCGGTTCAAAGGCGGGCGGCTCGGGCAGGCCGTCGATCACGTTGCTGAACTCGCGCGAGTCGCGGAGCAGCTGCGCGACGAGCTCGGTGAAGGGCAGGTCGGCTTCACGCTGGGCGGGATCGATGGCGCCGCCGATCTCCTGCGGCGCGAGAGACGGCTCACGCCCGTGCGAGAGCTCGTGAACGAGGTCGGCGGTGCGGCGCGAGCCGTCGAGCACGTGCTGGGCAACCTCTTCGATGCTCCAGTCGTCGGGTGCGGGCTTCCAGGCCGCCTGCTCGGGGCTGACGCGGTTGAGCGTGTTGAGAAACTCGATGCGCCCGGCGACCACGCGCGGCCAGAGTTCCAGCCAGCTGTACTTCTCGCCCTGCGACAGCATGTAGCTGGAGACGCGTTCGATCTCGTCGGTGGGGATGGGACGTTGCGGCATGCGGTGCTCCAGGCTTTCAATCTCGCGGGCGGTTAGCGGCCCTCGAACTCGGGGTCGCGCTTTTCCATGAAGGCGCGCACGCCTTCCTTGAAATCATCAGACTGGAAGAGCGGCAGCAGCTGCAGGTAGATGTGATCGACGGCGGCCTCGAACGGCTCATCCATGCCGAGCCGCATCATCCGCTTGGTCGCCTGCAGGGAGAGCGGCGCGTTGGCGGCGATTTCCTCGGCCAGTTCGAGCGTGCGCGCCATCAGCTCGTCGTGCGGCACGACTTCGTTGACGAGGCCGACATCGAGCGATTCCTGCGCGTCGAGCACGCGGCCGCGGAAGGCGACCTCGGCTGCTCGCGCCCAGCCGAGCAGGCGGGGCAGGATCCAGGTGCCGCCCGACTCGGGCAGCACCCCGCGACGGGCGAAGACGGCGCCCATCTTGGCGCGGTCCGAGGCGATGCGAATGTCGGCCAACAGCGCCATGTCCATGCCGTAGCCGGCCGCGGCGCCGTTGAGCGCGCAGATGACGGGCTTGTCCATGCGTTGCAGCACCACCGGCGGCTCGTCGCGCAGGTCGAAGAGCGAATAGCCGGTCCGGCCCTCGCCGCTGGCCATGCGCTGCTGCTGGTCGACCAGGTCGAGACCGGAACAGAAGCCGCGCCCCGATCCGGTCAGGACGATGACGCGGATGTCGGGCTCGCGCTGACAGGCGATCAGCTGGGCGGAGAGCGCCTCCAGCATCTCGCGGGAGATGGCGTTGAGCCGCTCTGGGCGATTGAGCGTGATGATCGCGACATGCCCGCGCTCTTCGTAGAGCAGCGTCTCGGTCGCGGGCGCGGTCAGAGTGGTCATGGAACCTCCTGTGCATGCATCGTTCTGTTCGCTTTGAGTGTACCCGCGACCGCGCGCCGCGCGCTTGGTCGGTGATTGGCGGGACGTTTAGGCGGAAGTGGCGGCCGCTTCCGCAGGCGCGTCGGGGACGCCGTCCGCGCTGCGGAACGTGTAGTCGCCGTCGGCGCAGTCGACCAGGATCGTCTCACCCTCGGCGAATGCGCCGCTGATCAGCATCTTACTGAGCGGATTTTCGACGCGGCGCTGGATCAGGCGGCGCAGCGGGCGCGCGCCGAAGGCCGGGTCGTATCCATCCCTGGCCAGCTGGCGGCGGGCGGCGTCGGTGAAGGCGATGTCGCGGCCCATGTCGGCCAGTCGGCGCCGCTCTTCGTCGACGATCAGATCGACGATCTGCAGGAGTTCGTCCTCGCTCAGCGGATCGAAGCAGACGATTTCGTCCACGCGGTTGAGAAACTCGGGACGGAAGAAGTCGCGCAGCGCTCGCTCGCTGTCGCGCGCGCGTTCGGCGTGCGAGCTGGCGAAGCCCAGCCGCGTATCCAGACGCGCGCTCGTGCCCAGGTTGCTGGTCATGATCACGATCGTGTTGCGGAAATCGACCGTGCGGCCCTGACCGTCGGTGATGCGGCCGTCGTCCAGAACCTGCAGCAGCAGATTGAAGACGTCCGGGTGAGCCTTCTCGATCTCGTCGAGCAGGACGACGCGGAAAGGGCGTCGGCGGACGAGTTCGGTTAGGCCGCCGCCGTCGTCGTAGCCCACGTAGCCGGGCGGCGCGCCGACGATGCGGCTGACGGTGTGGCGTTCCTGGTACTCGGACATGTCGAGCCGCACCAGCGCGTCCTCGGAGTCGAACAGATACTCGGCCAACGCCTTGGCCAGCTCGGTCTTGCCGACGCCGGTCGGCCCGACGAAGATGAACGAGCCGACCGGTCGAGTCGGGTCCTTGAGCCCGGCCCGCGCGCGCCGGATCGCGTCAGAGACGACGGTGACCGCCTCGGCCTGGCCGATCACGCGGCTGTGCAGTTCCTCTTCGATGCGCAGCAGCTTGACGTCGTCGTCGGCCAGCATGCGGCTGACGGGGATGCCGGTCATTTCGCCGATCAGTTCGGCGATATCGCGCTCGTTCACGGTGTCGCGTTGGACGTGCTCGGCGTCCCATTCGTCGCGGTTGGTTTTCGCTTCCTCCTGGATGGCGAGCAGTTCCTGCTTGATTCGCGCGGCGGATTCGTAGTCTTCGCGCTGGGCGGCGGCTTCCTGCTCGACCTTGAGTTCGTCGACGCGGCGCTGCAGCTCGACCACGCGGGCGGGCGGCGACTGGTTGGCGATCACGATGCGCGATGCGGCCTCGTCGATCAGGTCGATCGCCTTGTCGGGCAGCCGGCGTTCGGTCAGATAGCGCTGCGAGAGTCGGACCGCGGCCTCGATCGCGTCTTCGCCGATCGCGACGCCATGGTGCGCTTCGTAGCGCGGCTTGAGCGCGCTGAGGATGGCGACGGCGTCTTCGCTGGAGGGTTCGTCGAGGTAGACGGGAGCGAAGCGCCGTTCGAGTGCGGCGTCCTGTTCGATGTGCTTGCGGTACTCGTCCAGCGTGGTCGCGCCGACGACGCGCAGCTCGCCTCGGGCGAGGGCCGGCTTGAGCATGTTGGCGGCGTCGATGGCGCCCTCGGCCGCGCCGGCGCCGACGACGGTGTGCAGCTCGTCGATGAACAGGATCACCTGCCCGTCGGACTCTCGGACTTCGTCGATGACGGACTTGAGCCGTTCCTCGAATTCACCGCGGAATTTGGCCCCGGCGAGCAGCATGCCCATATCGAGCGACATCAGCCGCTTGCCGCGCAGGTTGTCGGGCACGTCGTCATCGGCCATGCGCTGGGCCAGCGCCTCGGCGATCGCCGTCTTGCCGACCCCGGCCTCGCCGATGATCACCGGGTTGTTCTTGGTGCGGCGGTTGAGGATCTGCAGCACGCGGCGAATCTCGACGTCGCGGCCTATGACCGGGTCGAGCTTGCCCTCGGCCGCCAGCCGGGTGACGTCGGTGGCGTAGCGATTGAGCGAGTCGTAATGCGACTCGGCGTCGGGCTGATCGACGCGGCGCGATCCGCGGATCGTGCGCAGCGCGGCGTACAGCCGCTCGGCGGTGATCTGGTGCGCGCGCAGGATCTGCGCTGCCGCCCCGCCTGTGTCGCCGCTGATCGCGATCAGCAGATGCTCGACGCCGACGTATTCGTCGTTCAGCCGCTCGGCCTCGACGTTGGCGCGCTCCAGCAGCTGCACCACGCGCGGGGTCACGGTCAGTTGGACCACGTCGTAGCTGAGCCGAGGCGCGGCGTCGATGGCGGCGTCGGCGTCAGCGCGCAGGCGGGCGCGGTCGACGTTGAGCGCGTTGAGCAGGTCGTTGGCCAGGCCGTCCTCGACGCGGGCGATGCTGACCAGCAGGTGCTCGACGTCCCACTGCGCGTGCCGCTTCTCGCGCACGAGCTGCTGCGATGCCTCGAGCAGCTGCTGGGCCTGGTTGGTGAATCGGTCTCGTCTCATCATGATCGCCGCTCCCCTGATTGTCGCTCTCGTGTTCGGATGATGGGCGGTCGGACTGTGGGCAGCTGCTGGTCGCGTTGACGCTGGATTTCGCTGTGCAGTTGCCGGTTTTCGCGTTCCAGCTCGGTGATCCGCGTTCTGAGGCGGAGGATGATGTCGGCTCCGGCGAGATTGACGCCGAGGTCGTCGATCAGTCGGCGGATCACCCGCAGACGGGCGATGTCGTCGTCGCTGTAGAGGCGCTGGCGGCCGGCCGAGCGAGCCGGCGTCAGCAGCCCCTCTCGCTCGTAGGCGCGCAGGGTCTGCTGATGGACGCCGATCATCTGCGCGGCGATGCGGATCGTGTAGACCGGTCGGTCGCTGATTCCGCTCATTGGTCGTCGCCTTCCGTTGCGGTCGTCAGGTCGCGGAGCTGCCGGAACAGCTCGGTCTGTTCGGGCGTCAGCGGTTCGGGCAGGCGCAGCCGCACTTCGGCCAGCAGATCGCCGCGGCCGGCGCGTCTGAAGCGCGGCATGCCCTGTCCGGCCAGGCGGAAGACGCGGCCGTTCTGCGTGCCGGCGGGGATGCGCAGCGCCAGCCGTCCGCTGCCGCTCAGGGCGCGGACGGCGACCTCGCCGCCCAGCGCGGCGGTCGCGATCGGCACGTTGACGGGGACGGTGAGGTCGTCGCCGCGGCGTTCGAAGGCGGGGTCATCGTCGACCGAGACGATCAGGTAGAGGTCGCCGTCGCGGCCGTTGGGGATCTCTTCGCCTTTGCCGGTGAACTTGATCCGCTGCCCGTCGCGGACGCCGGCGGGGATGGTCAGTTCGAGGCGCGGCCCGTCGGCGCCTCGCTGGAGCGTGCGGGTCGTGCCGTGGAAGGCTTCGCGCAGCGAGATGTTGACTCGGTGCTCGATGTCGCGTCCCTGAGCGGGTCGGGTCGGCGCGCCGCGCTGCTCACCGAACAGGCCCCCGAAGATGCCGCCCAGGTCTCCCAGATCGCCGAGGTCGCCGAACTCGACTCGGACGTTGCCGTCGGGTCCGCCGAACGAGCGTCCGCCGCCATTGCCGAAACCGAAGCCGCCCGTGTGATGCCCCTGTTGGCGCTGCATCTCTTCCAGCTGCTCGGCGTGTTCCCACTGGTCGCCCCACTTGTCGTAGGCGGCGCGCTTGTCCTGGTTCGAGAGCACGGCGTGGGCTGCGTTGACGTCCTTGAAGCGCTCCTCGGACGCCTTGTCGCCGCCGGTCACGTCGGGGTGGTACTGGCGGGCGAGGCGGCGGTAGGCGGACGCGATCTCCTTGTCGGAGGCGTCTCGGGCCACGCCGAGGACCTGGTAGAAATCCTGAGCCATTGAGCGATCCGTCCCTGTTCTTGAGTCCAATCCTATCAGATAACCGTCCGAATATCGATGTTCATCAGATAATTGACTGGAATACACTCAGATATTGACATCTTGACAGCGCATGCATAAGGTTTCATTACAGCCGATGGAACACCCCGACATCCCACATCCCATCGGTCGAAAGGAACCCGCGATGAGCAAGATCCTGATCCGCGACCCGTTCGCCGAGTTCGACAGCCTGTTCAGCACAAGCCTGGCGCCGTTCGGGCGGCGCGCCCGCCGCCGGGCGGCCTCGACGCCGACCGCCAACTGGACGCTGCCGGTCAACGTCTACGAGACCGACGAGGGCATCGGCATCGAGGCCTGGGCGCCGGGCTTCTCGGAGGACGAGATCTCGGTGAGCGTGGACGACGGCCAACTCCGCATCCACGCCGAGCATTCGTCGGACGAGGAGACCGGAAACGGTTCGGGCGCGGAGCGCACCTACCGCCGCCGCGAGGTGACGCGGACGGTGCTGACCCGCAGCTTCCGCCTGGACCCGGCCTACGACGCCTCGAAAATCTCGGCGCGCCTGTCCAACGGCGTGCTGGAGGTGACCCTGCCGAGGTCGGAGGCGGCCGAGCCGCAGCGCATCGCGATCAGCACGGCGCCCGTCAGCGAAGCCGCCACCGAGCTGGTCGCGGAGGACGAGGCGGAGTAGCGCGTACTCCGGTCGGCTGGCGGCCGCTCTTCCGGGCGGCAAGACAGCGGTAAGGCGGCGCAAGACGGTCAGACGGATTGACGGAGGCTCTCCCGGAGCGGGAGAGCCTCCGTCGTTTAACCTGATCCGCATGGTGCAGCGGATGTTGGCTTTGGTACCGGATGAGCAGGCGCGCGAGCAGATCGATCTGGTTCGCGCGCTGTATGACCGCGAGCGGGTCGATGCGACCCCGCCGCACATTCCGCTGACCGATCAGTTCGACGACCACTACGGCCTCGAGGAGCTGCAGCAGATGCTGGAGATCGTCCTCGGCCTGTTCCACCCTTTCATGCTCGAGCTGGGCGCGCCGCGGTCGTGGTACGACGACGGCCAGCACCTGTTGCAGATGGTCGCCGAGCAGGGCGGCGAGGACGCCCGGCGCATCTCGTCGATCGTCTACCGCGATCTGTTCCCTGAGCAGGCGCCGGACGCGCTGGTGCGCTCGCGCTCGCCGCTGGAGCGCACGGCGCTGACGCTGGGCCGCTTCCGACGCGAGGCGGAGGCGATCAGCGCGGCCGAGTCGCTGTCGGCCCAGCGCTACTTCCTGGTCGTCACCCACGTGGGCGTGTTCGACGCCGCGGCGCAGACGGATGGGCCGAGCGGCTGGAGTCTGCGCCGCTCGCTGCCGCTGGGGTCGCAGATGCTGGAGGGCTGAGAGGCCTCGCCAGCCGCCTGTCAAGTACCCTGTCCAGAGCCAGGAGAGCACGGGAGGTGCGCGATGCCGGTCGTGACCGTATCCAGCCAGTACGGCGGCGGTGCCCGCGACGTCTCACGGCGGTTGTGCCGCGAGCTCGGGCTTGAGTACATCGATCAGACGGTGCTCGTCGACGCCTCGCGGCAGCTGGGGCGCACCGTGTCGGAGGTGGCGGTCAAGGACGAGCGCACCGATTCGTTTCGCGCCCGTCTGGGGCACTTCCTGCAGCGGGCGCTGGAGCGCTCGGCGGCGGGCGGCGCGATCGATCCGATGCTGGGTTCGGGCAACCTCGAGCTGATGCTCTCGCAGAGCTACCAGGAACTGACGGAGGCCGGTTCCGGCGTGGTCGACGATCGCGCGATCCTGGAAACGACCTCGCAGATCATCGAGTCGATCGCGCAGCGCGGCAACGTGGTGATCATCGGCCGCGGCGCACAGATGATCCTCAGGGACATGCCCGACGCCACGCACGTGCAGCTGGTCGCCGACCCGGCGGTCGCGCTGGAGCGGGTGCAGGAATGGGAGGGCGTGGACGCAGAAGCGGCGGCGCGCAGCATCGAGGAGTTCAACAAGGGGCGGGCAGCGTTCCACCAGAAGTTTTGGAAGGTCGATGTCTGGTCGCCGCTGCTTTACGACATCGTGATCAACACCACTCATCTCACCTACGTGCAGGCGGCGGATCTGGTCGCGTCGGTGGTCGAGAAGAAGTCGCTCGCCGCGGTCTGAGGGATCGGGCTTAGCTGACGAGCGAGCGCAGCACCGCTTCCGCGGCGATCAGCCGCGGAGCCATGCCGAACTGTCCGTGGATTTGCAGGCCTTCGGCGTCCAGCCGTTCGCGCGGGCCGATCGCGTCGCGGTAGCGGTCGAGCAGCGGATGGTCTGCGCCAACGGCGTCGATCAGCAGCTCCTCGGTCGTGTCGCGCCAGCGCATGAAATCTTCGGTCGTGGGACCGATCGCGCGGATGTAGCGGGCGCGTTCGAGCAGCTGGTCGATCTGTTGGCTGAGGTCCATGGCGCTCAGTGTATCGCAGCGCCCAACGGCGTCCGCTAGTCAGCCGTCCAGTGCTCGGTTGCCTGACCGCCGCGGTCGCGCCAGGTCAGCCGCAGCCCGCCCGGCCAGCGTTCGGCGGCGCGCGGGTGCAGACGGGCCTCGAATGCCGTTGGCATGGCGTGGTTCATCAGGGCGAGGCTCATCTGGATGCCGTCCTCGCGCGGGTTGGTGTAGAAGTTGCGCCGCACGGCGTCCTCGGCGAACCCGCGGCTTCGATACAGCTGGCGCGCGACCGCGTTCGATTCGCGCACCTCGAGCTGGATCATCTCGCAGGCCAACCGCTGCGCGAGACGGATGACGCAACCGAGCAGGAGTCCGCCCAGCCCCGAGCCGTGCTGCGCGGGATCGACGGCGAAGGTGCAGAGCTGCAACTGATCGACGATGTGCCAGACGCCGAAATAGCCCAGCAGCCGCTCGTCAGGACTGGCGCTGCGGTCCGCGATGGAGTCGGTGAGCGCGTAGAACACGCTGATCGGCGATTCGGTGAGCTCGCCGACGAAATGGCGGCGGCTCCAGCTCGATTCGCCGAAGGCGCGCTGGTCCAGTTCGACAACCTGATCCACGTCGTCGACGGTCATCGGGCGCAGCAGCAGCGCGGTTGGCGTCACATGAGTCACATTTCGAAAGTCGGTCGCTGGGAGTCTCGATAAACGCGCACTATACTGGTGGCGCACATGACTGAGTTCGAGCGGCGCACCGACGCCGAGGCGGCATCTGAGCGCCGCCCGCTCGGGAGCCGAAATTGACCGCACTGACCGCGACATCCCATCCCCGTCGAGGGCTGCGTCTGCCGATCTCCCTGCTCGTCATCGGGCGGGTGCTGCGCTTCGCCCTGCCTTACTGGAAGGGTCTGACGATCACCGCGCTGGCGGTGTTCGCGTCCGCCGGCTTTGCGATGGCCACGCCCTGGCTGCTGCGCTGGGCGGTGGACACGGCGATCTCGACCGAGATCGTGGGCGGCGACACGGTCGTCGCAATCAGCGGCTGGCTGGTCGCGGTGGCTGCGCTGGCGCTGATCGGCGCGGCGGTGATGCGCGGCGTCTCGATGTTCGTCCAGCGTTATCTCGCCGAATGGGTCGGCCAGACCGTCGCCTACGACCTGCGCAACGCGATCTACCAGCGGCTGCAGACGCTCTCGTTCCGCTTCCACGACGGCGCCGAGACAGGACAGATCATGGTGCGCGCGACGCAGGATGTCGAAGTGGTGCGGATGTTCATCAACTTCGGCGGTGTGCAGCTCTCCTTCACGCTGGTGCTGGGGATCGGCACGCTGGCGATCATGCTGGCGATTCACTGGCAGCTGGCGCTAATGGTCTGGGCGATCATGGTCATCATCGCGGTGCGTTCGGCCATCGTCGCGCGCCGGCTGCGGCCGATCTGGAACGACGTGCAGGAGTCGCAGGCGCAGCTGGGCACGGTGCTGCAGGAAGCGCTGTCGGGCATCCGCGTGGTCAAGGCGTTCGGCCGGGCTGAGTTCGAGGGGCGCAAGTTCGGACGCTCGGCGAGCTGGTTGCAGCAACGCTCCTACGACGCCTCGATGGTGCAGGCAGTCAACATGCCGCTGATGACGGCGCTGGGCGCGGTGACGATCGTGCTGACGATCTGGTACGGCGGGCGCGAGGTGGTGAACGGGAACTTCAGCGTCGGCGAGCTGACCATGTTTCTGATGTTCCTGACCGTGCTGCAGATGCCGATTCGCGGTCTGGGCTGGATGGTGATGATGGTCCCGCGCGCGGCGACGGCCGGGGTTCGGATTTTCGAAATCCTCGACCAGGAATCGGAAGTGCGGGACGACCCGAACGCGGTCGCGCCGACTGATCCGCAGGGTCGCATCTGCTTCAATCACGTGAGCTTCGCCTACGACCCACGCTCGCCGGTGCTGCGCGATATCGAGCTGGAGGCTGAACCGGGCGAGCTGATCGCGCTGCTCGGCCTGACTGGCAGCGGCAAGTCGACCGTGGTCAATCTGATCCCGCGCTTTTACGACGTCAGCGCCGGCAGCGTCGAGTTCGACGGGCAGGACGTGCGCGACTGGCCGCTGGAGGCGCTCCGGCGGCAGGTCGCCATTGTCCAGCAGGAGGTATTCCTGTTCGCCGCGACGCTCAAGGAGAACATCGCCTACGGACGCCCCGACGCGACCGATGAGGAGATCGAGGCCGCCGCCAAGCTGGCGCGCATCCACCATTTCATCAGTCGGCTGCCGGAGCAGTACGACACCTGGGTCGGCGAGCGCGGGGCGAATTTCTCGGGCGGCCAGAAACAGCGCATCGCCATCGCCCGAGCGCTGTTGATGGACCCGCGCGTGCTGATCTTCGATGACTCGACCTCATCGGTGGACGCCGCCACCGAGTTCGAGATTCAGCAGGCGATGGCGGCGCTGATGCGCGGCCGGACAACGTTCGTGATCGCGCATCGCCTGCGCTCGCTGCGCGACGCGGACCAGATTCTGGTGCTGGACCAGGGCGCGATCGTCCAGCGCGGCACGCACGACGAATTGCTGCGGCAGGGCGGTCTCTACCGCGAGATCTACGAGTTGGAGCTGCGCGATCAGGAATCGGCGCAGACGCCGGGCGGCGACGCGGCTGACGGTGCGTCTGAATCGGTCGAGGCGGCCGCGGCGGCGGGCGGGAGCGGCTGAGATGGGCATGATGGGCGGTGGGATGGCCGGCGGTTGGTCCTCCAACATCGGCGGCGGCGGGCATGGGCCGCGCAGCGCCTGGGCCTCGTCCGCCTCGATGGCCGACGGTTGGGACAAAGAGTACGGCGCGCTCTACAACCCGCAGCTGGTGCGCCGCTTCGGCCGCTACATCGGGCCGCACCGGCATCGGCTGACGGCTGCGATCATCGCCAACGTGATCTTCGCGGTCGCCTTCAACATCCAGGTGCTGGTTGTCTACGAGGCGCTGCAGGGCGCGCTGGAGAACGGGGTGCTCTCGCAGCTCGACGAGATCGCGATCTACTTCGCCGTGATCATCATCGTCTCGTGGGCGTCGGAGTTCACGCGCCAGTGGTTGATGGCCAACGTGGGGCATCCGATTCTCAGGCGGATGCGGCAGGAGGTCTTCGATCATCTGATGCGCCTGGAGCATCGCTTCTACGACCGCGGCGAAGTCGGCGCGATCATGTCGCGCGTCACCTCGGACGTGCAGGTGCTGCAGGAGATGCTCACCTCGGGCGTGTTGACCGTGATCGGCGACATCTTCGGGCTGGCGATCATTATGGGCGTGATGCTCTACATCGACTGGCAGCTGGCGCTGGTCGCCTTCGCCGTGCTGCCGATCCTGATCGTCTCAATGGCGTTCTGGAGCAAGCGGGCGCGGCGCGCGTTCCTGGAAACGCGCGTCGCCATCGCGGCGGTTAACTCGACCCTGAACGAGGATCTGAACGGCGTGCGCGTCGTGCAGAGTCTCAACCGCGAGTCGGAGAACGCGAAGCGTTTCGACCGGATCAACAACTGGAACCTGCGGGCGACGCGACGCGCGGGTCTGCTCTCGGCCGCGATCATGCCGCTGGTCGAAATCCTGATCGCGCTGGCGACGGCGCTGATCATCGTGGTCGCCGCGGCGCGGCTCAGTGGCGGCAACCTCGACGAGGCGGCCGGCGTGGCGGCGATCATAGCCTTCGCGATCGGCATTCAACGCTTCTTCGATCCCGTCCGCGACCTGGTGTTGCAGTACACCATGTTCCAGCGCGCGATGGCTGGGGCCGAGCGGGTGTTCGAGGTGCTGGACACGGAACCAGAAATCGAGGACGCGCCCGACGCCCGCGATCTGTCGGACATCGCCGGCCACGTCCGCTTCGATCAAGTCTCGCTCGAATACGTGGACGGCGTGCGGGTGCTGTTCGATCTCGATCTGGAGGTTCAGCCGGGCGAGACGGTGGCGTTGGTCGGCGAGACGGGGGCGGGGAAGACGTCGATCACCTCGCTGATCACGCGCAACTACGAGGTGACCGAGGGCGCGGTGCGGATCGACGGACACGATGTGCGGGAGCTGACCCGGGCGTCGCTGGTGCATCGGGTCGGTGTGGTCTTGCAGGATCCGTTCCTGTTCTCGGGCACGGTGCTGGACAACATCAGGTACGGAAATCTGGAGGCGACGCGCGAGCAGGCGATCGCCGCCGCCAAAGTCGTGGGCGCGGACGAGTGGATCGAGCGGCTGCCGCAGGCTTACGACACGCCGCTGGCCGAGCGGGCGCAGAACCTGTCCATCGGCCAGCGCCAGCTGGTCGCGTTCGCCCGCGCGATTCTGAGCGATCCGCGCATTCTGATCCTCGATGAGGCGACCGCCAACGTGGACTCGCAGACCGAGGCGCTGATTCAGCAGGCGATCGCCCGCGTGCTGAAGGGCCGCACGGCGTTCGTGATCGCGCACCGCCTCTCGACGATTCGCGCGGTCGACCGAATTATCGTGCTCGAGTACGGCCGAATTATGGAGCAGGGAACCCACGACGAGCTATTGCAGATGGACGGCTACTACTCCAAGTTGTATCGGATGATGTACGCGGCGCAGGAGTCGGTGGAGTTCGATGAGGACGCGGCGTTGGCGGTGCTGGACCGGATGCGGGAGCGGACCAACGCCAACGGCCGCAACGGGACGCATGGCGCCGGCGCGGCGGCGGGGCAGGCCGAGCCGGCAGTCACGGTCGATTAGCTGCGCGTATCGGCATCAGCGGAGGCGGCATGGTCCAGCGGGGCGCGTCCGGGTCTGCCTGCGAGCGCTGCGGCGCGGCCGTTCCCGGCGACGCCGCGTTCTGCAACGCCTGCGGCGCGCGGCTGCGGGAGCGGTGTCCGTCCTGTCAGGAGATGAACCCGTACGGCAGCGTCTACTGCGCGCAATGCGGCGCACGCCTGTCGGCTGAACCGAGCGGGCCGGGCGAGCCGCTCGGCTGGGGTCGCGGCCCGCGGCGCGATCCGTCGATGCCCAACGCGCCGAGTGTGACGTGCCCGCGCTGCGAGTCGGTCAGCGAGCCCGGTTCGCAGTACTGCTTTTCCTGCGGCCTGCCGTTCGACAGGGATACGATCGCCGGCGCGCGCTTCTCGCCGGGCAGCGGGTTCGCGGCTGGCTTGAGACCGGTGGGGTTCTGGGCGCGGCTGTTTGCCTGGATCGTCGATTCGGTGGTTGTCGGAGTACTCAATGTCATCGTGGCAAGCGTGGGACTGGCGCTTGCGAGCGGGGGTGGCCCCGGGTTCGATCCGATCGCCTTCTGGGCCACCGCTCCGATTGGCATTCTGTACTACACGATCGGGGTTGCTGGGTGGTCGACTACGATCGGCAAGCGGACGATTGGCGCCTACGTTCTGCGTCGGGATGGTTCAAGGATCAGCTTCCTTCGGGCCGTTGCTCGTTGGCTGGCGTACATTCCATCGGCGCTGTTGCTCTATGGCGGGTTTATCATGATCGGGTTCCGCGACGACAAGCGGGCGTTACACGATCTGATCTGCGATACGGTCGTCGTTTATCGGGATCGCTGACCGCGAATGTCGGCGCTGCTGGCGTTTGCGCTGGGCTTTGCGCCGGGTCTGTTCTGGCTCTGGTTCTTTCGCCGCCGCGACGGCTATCGACCCACGCCGCGGCGGGTGTTGTTGATCACCTTTGCGCTCGGCATCGCCGCAACGATTCCCGCCGGCGTGCTGGAGATCGTGATCTTCGGCCTCAGCGAGCTCGATATTGACACGGTTGAGCCGCTCTCGGCGGCGGCAGCCATGCTGTTGGTGGTGGGCCCTGTCGAGGAGACATGCAAGTTCCTCGCCGTGCGGCTCTACGCCTTCCGCAGCGCGTACTTCGACGAGCCGTCGGACGGGCTGATCCTCGCGGCGGCGGCGAGCCTGGGCTTCGCGTCGCTCGAGAACGTGGGCTACATCGCCGCCTTTGGCCCGGCGGTGATGCTGCTCCGCGCGCCGCTGAGCACGTTGGGCCATGTCGTCTTCGCCAGTTTCTGGGGCGAGGCGTTGGGACGGCGCGCGCAGGCGGGCGCCGCGAGCCGCTTCGGGCTGCCGCTCGGTCTGGCCGCAGCGGCGATCGTGCACGGACTGTTCAATGTCGCGGTGACGGCCGCCTGGTGGGCGGGCCTGTTGATCATCGCGGCGGGATTGTGGTGGGTGTTGCGGCGACTGCGCCAGGCGCGCCGCGCGTCGCCTTTCCGACTGCGGCGCAACTATCCGCAGATTGGTTGTCCGCGCTGCGGGCGTCGGGTCAGCGTCGCCGCCCGTTTCTGCGGCGGCTGCGGGTTGGTGTTGGCATCGCTCAACGCGCCGCTCTG
Source organism: Dehalococcoidia bacterium (assembly GCA_965205105.1). Taxonomy (GTDB): domain Bacteria; phylum Chloroflexota; class Dehalococcoidia; order Bin125; family Bin125; genus Bin125. Next base: position 1,699,890 of record OZ242034.1, on the reverse strand, counting down.
GTGCGGCAACTGCGGCCGCCGGAATCGCGCTGAGGCCGGATTTTGCAGCGGCTGCGGCGACCGTCTGGAGCGAGGCTAGGGTTCGCCCGCCGCGTCGTCGAACAGGGTTGGCTGATCCGCCGCCGCTTGCGGGGTCAGCCCCAGATGGGTCCAGGCGGCGGGCATGGCGACCCGTCCGCGCGGGGTGCGAGCCAGAAAGCCGAGCTGAATCAGGTAGGGCTCGTAGACGTCCATCACGGTATCGGCGTCCTCGGCGACGGCGGCGGCGAGCGTGTCCAGACCGACCGGGCCGCCGTTGAATCCCTCGATCAGCGCGCGCAGCAGGTTGCGATCATGTTCGTCCAGCCCAAGCGCGTCGACCCGCAGGGCGCGCAGCGCCTCGTCGGCGACCTGGCTGGTGACTGTGCCGTCGGCGCGGACTTCGGCGTAGTCGCGGACGCGGCGCAGCAGTCGGTTGGCGATGCGCGGCGTGCCTCGAGCGCGTTCGGCCAGCGTGCGCGCCCCGCCCGCCGCCAGCTCGACCTCGAGCGCCGCCGCCGAGCGTTCGACGACCTGTTCGAGTTCCTCGACGCTGTAGAAATCGAGCCGCTGAACCATGCCGAAGCGGTCTCGCAGCGGGGGCGAGATCATCGCGTAGCGGGTCGTGGCGCCGATCAGCGTGAACGGCTTGACCGAGAGCTGCACGCTGCGAGCGGCGGGGCCGCTGCCGATCATCATGAACAGCTGGAAATCCTCCATGGCCGAGTAGAGCACTTCCTCGGCCGAGCGCGGCACGCGGTGGATTTCGTCGATGAACAGCACGTCGTGCGTCTGCATCGTGGTCAGAATGGCGGCGATGTCGCCGGCGCGCTGGATCGCCGGGCCGCTGGTCGGCCGCAGGTTGACGCCCAGCTCGCGGGCGACAATCCGCGCCAGCGTGGTCTTGCCCAGTCCGGGCGGTCCGTAGAGCAGCAGGTGATCGAGCGCCTCGCGGCGCTGCCGGGCGGCGTCGACGGCGATGCGGATCGCCGCGTGCACCGTCGTTTGGCCGACAAATTCTTCCAGCCGCGTGGGGCGCAGCGCGGGGTCGGGCGCGTCGTGATCGGGCTCGGCCGCGTCGATCAGCCGACCGGCGGCTGCGCCCTCCTCGTCGATGCCGGGCGCCGGCTGATCCGATTCATCCGCTGTCGTCATCGCGGTCATCCCAGTCAGTGCAGGCGCCGCAGGAATGCGTTGCGGCTGGCGACGGCCAGCGGATGCAGGGATTGTCCACTGCTGAGTTGCGACGCCAGACGCCGCTCCAGGAACAGCGCCGCGGCAGCGTAGAGATCCTGCTCGGCGGTTGCGGCGACGGCCGCCAGTCCGGGATCGCGGCGCGCCTTCTCCGGCTCGATCTTGTCGGCCAGGAAGACGGCCAGCGACTCGGGCGCGTAGTCGGGGTGCGCGGTGGTGTGATAGGCGATGGTGTCCAGGATCAGGTCATGCTCGACGCCGAGCGCCGCTCGGGCATATGCGCTCGCCAGCGGGCCGTGCAGGAGGATCGGCGCGCGTTCATCGTCTTCGCCGATCGGAACCCGATAGTGGCGGGCGAGCGCCAGCAGCTGGTCGTCGCCGCAGTGTCGGAAGAGGTCGTGTCCGGCAGCGGCAGCGGCGCAGACGTCGCGATCCAGCTCGTGGATCGCCGCCAGCCGCCGCGCTTCCCGCTCCACCCGCTCGACGTGCCGCCGAAACTTACCTGGCCGCTCGCGCATGTCGCCCGCGAACCGCGCGCGGATCGTTTCGGCGTCGGTGGCGGTCGCACTCATCGACGGCCTCGACGCCCGTCATCCGCCTGGTCGCGCTGCAGCTCCACGCCGATGAAGTCGGAGACCGCGCGCGCCAGATCGAGCGTTTCCTGATGCGTCGGGAAGCGGGCGATCCGCATTCGGTTGCCGTCGGCGAAGGCGAGGTGCGCGCTATGCGAGCCGCCAAACTGCAGCAGCAGCGGCCGGGTCCGGCGCTCGGTCATGGTGATCGCCTCGACGTCGTAGAGGTCGAAGTCCCACTGGCGGCGGATTAGCCAGAGGATCGATTGTCGGACGCGCGCGATGTCATCGGAGAGGTCGAAATCGATCTCGAGCACGTCGCCGCCGACCACGCCGAGGATCGCCCAGAGAACGCCGCCGCCGAAATAACCCGCGACCAGTCCGATGATGGCGGCGCCCAACGGATCGTCGCCGCCGAAGGCGGCGAGCGCGATCAGGGCGGTGATCGCGGCCGGAATCGCGCCGTACGCCCAGTTGGGCAGCGGCGACCAGAACGTGCGCAGGCGCAGCGTATCCTGATTCGGGAAGGAAAGCCGCACGATGGATGAGCGTGTGGTCGGCTGGGTTGATGCGGACGCTTGCGCGGGCCGCCGTCGTCGTCTGCGCGCCATGTTGAGAGGCTATCGGATGCTCCGCCTGTTGGGCGCGGCTGCGACGGTCGTCGTGTGGTTGGCGGGCGCGTCGCCGGCGCTGGCGGACGCGCTGGCCGCCTCGCAGAGCCGTTACTCGGCGCCGCTCTGGACCTGGATCGCGGCGATCATCGTGTCCGCGGCGCTGGGTGCGGTTGGCTTGCTGATCGGCGCCTGGTTTCTGCGCAAGCGATCGCGGATCGATTCGCCTGACTGAGGGCGCTCCGGCTATCGGCGGCTGAGAGAAACGAGCGGGGCGCCTTCGCGAAGGAAGACGCCCCGCTGTGACTCTTGCGAGCGGCGTGCCTGGCGGCGCGGTTAGATGCCGAGCAGGTCGGCGACTTTCTCGCGGTGATGGTCGGCGTCGCCCCACATCAGCTCGGCCATCTTCTGACGGCGGAAGTAGAGCTGGATGATGTACTCCTTGGTGAAGCCGATGCCGCCGTGGATCTGCTGGCCGTGGGCGACGACCCGGCGGGTCGCGTCGGAGCACCAGGCCTTGGCCATGGCGACCTGCAGGTCGGCGTCGTCTTCGTTCTCGGTCACGGCCCAGGCGGCGCGGTACATGATGAAGCGCGAGCCGTCGACATCGGTGATCATGTCCGCCGCCTTGTGCTGGATCGCCTGGAAGGAGCCGATCGGGCGGCCGAACTGGATGCGCTCCTTGGCGTAGTCAACCGAGATCTCGAAGTCGCGCTGCGCCAGACCGACCAGGTAGGCGCAGTAGGCGACGGTGTAGTAGCGCTTGGCGATCTCGATGATCGGCCAGGCGCCGCCCTCGGGGCCGAGCAGCGCGCCGCCGGCCACGCGGACGTTCTCCAGCCTGACCTCGCACTGCTTGTCGGCGGCGATGGTCTGCAGGACGGTGGTCGAGAGCCCCTCGGCGTTGCCCGGCACGAGGAACATCGAGACGCCGTCGTCGCCCTGGGAGCCTGCGGCGCGGGCGGCGACGACGATCGTGTCGCTGACGTGCGCGTCGGGGACGAACAGCTTGACGCCGTTGAGCACGTACCCGTCGCCGTCGGCCGTGTAGGTCGTCTCGATGCCGGCGCTGTCGAAGCGGGCGGACGGTTCGGTCAACGCGAACGTGATCACGTGCTGACCGGCCGCGACCGCGGTGCAGTACTGCTGCTTCTGCTCGTCCGATCCCACGGCCTCGACCAGCCCGGACGTGATCACGGTGTTGATGAACGGTCCCGGCACCAGCGCGCGGCCGAACTCTTCCAGCAGCACGCAGAGGTCGAGGAAGGTCAGGCCGGCGCCGCCGAGTTCCTCGGCGGTGATCAGCCCCATCCAGCCCTGGTTGGCCATGCCGTTCCAGAGATCATCGGTGTAGCCGCGCTCGTCCTCTTCCATGTCGCGCACGAGTTTTTCCGTGCACTCGTTGGTCAGGAAGTCGCGGGCGAAATTCTTCAGCAGTTCCTGTTCTTCCGTCAGTCCGAGGTCCATGTCTATCCTCCATCGCGCCCGCCCTGCCTGGACGGGTCCGCTGATTGCGTCCGATCCGAATTCACGCACGGTTTGTGCGCGCGCATGCGCCATCGCGCAGCGCTTATGAGACTATCGGATACTCGCCGATTGCGCTACCGATCGACTTGCGGAGGCTTCGTTCGCGTTCGACCTCGCGGGTATGCTCGTGGGGTGTGCGGTGAAAATTTGCCGGGCGCCGGCCCGTTGACGAGAGGTGCGAAGCCGGATCATCGGCTGCCCGCGCGTCCCGTGCGGCGGGGATCCGCATGGACAACGAGGATGACAGCGAGGATCGGCATCGCGCTCCTCGGCGCGCTCGCATATCTGTGCCTGAGCGCTCTGGCCGGACCGTTCGGGACTGAGATCGAGCGGGTCTCGGCCGAGGTCGGACAGTCGGAGAGCCACGAGGGCGCGATCGGCAGCGCCGAGGATGTGGACTGGTACCCGCTCTTCGCCCTGGCCGGGCGCACCTATGCCCTCACGCTGGAACGCATCACCCTGCCGAGGTCGGCGCTGTCGATCTGGAAGCCGTCGGCGGGCGCGGCGCCGCCGCGCATGGTCGCCCAGGCGTCGTCCGACGGCGTCCCGCTGATCTGGACCGCTCCGCAGAGCGGCGCCTGGCGAGTCCGGGTGGCGGGGCGGCAATCGGCGGTCGGCGAATATCGATTGATGATCGGGGAGCATCAGGACGTCATCGGGGCTGACCTGACCAGCGCCAGGCTGTCGGCGTTCGCCGCCGACGGGACGCTGGTCGAACGTTCGAGCATCGACAACGGCGGCGATGTCGACTGGTTCGCGTTCCCGGTGGCCGCCGGCAACCGCTACCTGGTCTGGTCGTTGACCGGTTCCGCGCCGTCGCTGGCGGCGCGCGTCCGCGAGCCCGCAGCCGAGTCGTTTCGCGAGTTGGGACGCAAGGGCGACGCCTTCAGCGATCTGATCGAGGTCAGCGACGACGGCCTGGCGGTGATCGCCGTGCGGGGCCGCGAGTCGTGGATGCTGGGCAGCTACGCATTCGGCGTGACCCGCCTCGGTTCCGCGCCGGAACCCAACCTGAGCCTGCCGCCGCGTCTCAGCTCGAGGCTGCGGATCCGCTCAATCGATGCCGTGTCGGGCGAGGGCGAAGCCCGCTTCCGCTTCAGCGGCGAGTGGGGCCCGATCAGCGCGAACAGCGGACTGCGGGTCTGGATCGACACCAATCCCGGCGCCGGCGCCCGTGAGGGCGAAGATGACGACTGGGAGTTTCTGCTCCGCTCCAACGACGGCCGACGCGCGTCGATCTGGTCGTTCGCCGAGAAACGCTGGATCGGTTCTGTCGCCGTGCAAGCCCAAGGCTTCGAGACCCTGGTCTTGCCCTGGAGCGGCCGCACGGCTGAGGAGCGGATTCGCTGGCAGGCGAGCGTCAAGAACAGCGGCGGCGACTGGACCGTCTCCAGACCGGCGCTGCTGAGGGTGCCCGATCCGACTCCGGCGCTGCCGCAGATTTGGCCCACCCGCGAACTGGCGGGATCGGAAGATCCGCGCTGGGCGCGGGAACTCGAAGCGGCCGGCGTGGCCGCCGGGATCGAGGATGGCGCGATCGTCGTCGCGCTCGACGCCGGACACGGCGTCGATACGGGCGCCTGGGACAATCGGGTGCGCGAGGCCGACTCGAATTTGGCCTTCGCGCTGCGCGTCGAGGAGCTGTTGGAGGCCGAAGGCGTGAGCGTGGTGCAGACGCGCCGCGCGGCGGGTCGGCCGTACCTCAATCTCGATCACACCCCCGGCAACGCCCTCGACGGCGTCATGCGGCGCGCCGACCTCCGGGTGCGCGCCGAACTCGCGCATCTGGCCGGGGCCGATGTCTTCGTCTCGATTCACTCGAACGCGAACTACAACACGCCCGCCAGCGGCCTCGAAGCGTGGTATCTGCCCCGATGGAACGGCGACGGCGAGAACCAGCGGTTGTCGGACACGATCCTCGCGCACGTGCGGGGCGCGCTCGCCGACTACGGCTACCCGACGACGACGCTGAGCTACGACGCGACCTGTTGGGAGATCGTCGACGGCCGCTGTGACCCGATTTACGTGCTGGCGCCGTTTCTGCTGATCGACGCCGACGCCGCGCAGCGCTGGCGCCTGGATCCGGCCGCGCTCGGATTGTCGGACGATCCGTGGGCGCCGCCGTCCAACGACTGGCTCTGGAGGAGCGAACTGACGCGCGGCGATCGGCCGATCGATCTGATAGATCGGGAGACGCAGATCGGCCCCGGCAAGATCGTGCGGGGCAATCTGATGCCGACGACGCTGCTCGAGCTGCTCTACATCACGGACGAGGACGACGCGCGCATCCTGCGCGATCCGGCCGCGCGGGAGCGGATCGCGCAGGCGACGGCGGACGGCATTCTGGAGTTTCTCGGCCTGGTGCGGCAGCCCGGATAGGTCCGAGCAGGACGCGGCGCGGCAAGATGGAAGCGACCGTTCGATCACAGCGGTTGCAATGGCGAACATACATACGATATGATTGCGCCAACGATCACCGGCCGTGCGGCGCCCGTTGGCGCGGGCATCGGTGAAGCGGTCGAAGCGAAAGGGATCGATCATGGTTCAGAACCCGCCGCAGGGCAGTCAGCGGATCCTGCCGTACCTCAACTACGCCGATCCGCAGGCGGCGATCGCGTTCATCCGCGAGGCGTTCGGCTTCGAGCAGGGACTGCTGCTCGAAGGGCCGGACGGCAGCGTGATGCATTGCGAGCTGCTGCGCGATGGAGAGCTGATCATGCTGGCGGGCGAGTTCGCCGAGGGCGGCCTCAGCAGTCCGCGCTCGCTCGGCGGCGTGCACGCCTCGGTCGTGGTCTACGTCGATGACCTCGACGCCCACTACGAGCAGGCAGCGGCCGCCGGGGCGCAGATCGTCCAGGAGCCGACCGAGCAGTTCTACGGCGACCGCACCTACCGCGCGTTGGATCCTGAAGGGGTTGGCTGGGATTTCCACCAGCACATCCGCGATGTGTCGCCGGAAGAAATGGCGGCGTCGATGGCGAACATGGACGCGCCCGAGTGACCGCGGGCGCGGGGGAGCAGACAGATGACCAGCGAACCCGACCTTAGTCCCGGCCTGCGGCAGCGGATCGTGCCGGCGCTGTCCTACGACGACGCGCCGGCGATGATCGAGTTTCTCTGCCGCGCGTTCGGATTCGTCGAGCGCTTCCGACTGGAGATGCCGGACGGCGGTATTGGCCACGCGTCGCTGTTGAGCGACGGCGCTGAGCTGACGCTGGCGTCGGCGTATCCCGAAGGCGGCCTGGGCGGCCCGGGCTCGCTGCCGCATCGCCACGCCAGCGTGATGGTCTACGTCGACGATGTCGATGCGCATCACGCCCGCGCCGCCGCCGAGGGCGCGACGATCCTGCAGGCGCCCGAAGACCAGTTCTTCGGCGATCGCACCTATCGCGTCGCCGACCCGGAGGGCGGCGTCTGGTGGTTCCATCAGCATCTGCGCGATGTGGGCGCGGAAGAGGCGCAGGCCGCCATCGACGCGCAGGTCTGAGCAGTCCGGCCTGACCAGTCCGGATCGTCAGCCGATCCGCTTGCGGGTGCGGACGCGGATCACGACTCCCGGCATCGGTTCGCCGCCCTCGGCCGGATAGCGATCGACGCGCCAGTAGCGCGGGGTCAGCTCGTCCAGCAGCTGGTGGTTGTCGACCTCGATGATCTCGGCTGTTCCGCGCAACTCCGTGTAGCGGTACGGGTCGGCCTCATCGTGGATGCTGACCGCGACCGCCGGGTTGTTGCGCAAGTGCCGCGCTTTCAGCGTTGCGCCCGATGTCCAGAACTCGATGTCGTGCTCGCCGCCGTCGGCGGCGCGGCGATGCCAGACCACCGAGGAGCGGGGCTGGCCCTGGGCGCTAACCGTCGCCACGTGCGCGAAGTGCGGCGGGTTGAGCAGGTCGGAACCGGACGCCGGCGGATCGACCGCGGGCGGCGGCTGAAAGCCGCCGGGCGCATGGATCCGCTCGATCTCGACGCTCACGTGCCAGCCTGAGGGGTCGTCGCTCTTGTAGGGATAGTCCGTGCCCAGGTACTGATTCGAGATCGCGTCCAGCTCGTCGTAGGAGCGCCGCTCCGCCATCGTCGCGCGGCCGACGAGCTCCAGCGTCCGATAGGGATCGGCGGCGTCGTGGATCGACAGCGCCACGCGCGGCTCGCGCTGCATGTTGCGCGCCTTGCGGTAGCCCAGCCCGGTGACGAAGAAGATCGACTCGACCGCGCCGTCGGCGGAGACGCGCTCGGGCCGAATCCAGATCGGCGAGGTCTGCGGCGACCCGTCCGGGTTGACGGTGACCAGATGCGCGAAGTGCGGCGCGCCAACCAGGTCGGCGTGCTCGGCGGGCACTGAGGCCATGATCGGCTCCAACTCTGTGTCCGGCTGTCTGCCCGCGGCTTAGCGGCTCAGCGTCGCCGAGTAGCCGCCGAAACGGGCCTGGCCGGGCATCGCGTGCTGCTCGACCTCGACGTTGACCACGGCCGGCAGCCTCGACGCCATCGCCCGCTCGATCGCGGGGCCAATGTCGTCCGGTTTGGTCACGTGCTCGCCGTGACCGCCCAGGGCGATGGCGATGTCCTCGTAGCGCTGGCCGTAGCCCAGCGGCCGGCCCGGCGTGTCGTTGGAGCCGGCCGTCCAGCCGGCGTTGTTGGAGATCACGATCGTGGCCGGCAGATTGTGCCGCACCATGGTGTCGATCTCCTGCACGTTCATCAGGAACGAGCCGTCGCCGACGAAGCCGATCACCTGCCGCTCGGGCGCCGCCGCCTTGGCGCCGAGCACGAACGGCAGGCCGACGCCCATGCAGCCGTTGGGGCCGGGATTGAGCCGGCCGCCCTCGGCGTAGGAGGGGATGTACTGCCTCGCGAAGGCCAGCGTCGCGTTGCCGTCGACGCAGACGACGGCGTCGCGATCCATCCGCTGCACGACCTCGTCGGCCAGGCGCAGCGGGTGGATCGGCACGGTCGACGAGTGCGCCTGTTCGAGCGACTGCTGGCGGCGGTTGTCGTCCGATTCGCGCAGGTCGGCGATCCAGTTGGTCGGCGGCGCGAGGTTGGCCTCGCGCGCGGCGGCGGTCAGGGCGACCAGGGCGCGTCGGGCGTCGGCGACCATGCCGACCGCCGCCTCCTTGTTGTGGCCGATCTCGGTCGGGTCGGTGTCGACGTGGATCACCTTGAGGTCGGGCGCCCAGCGCGGCGGCAGGCCGGAGCCGACGACGAAGTTGAGTCGCGTGCCCACGACCAGCGCCACATCCGCCTCGCGGAAGGCCTTGGAGCGTGCGGCGAGGAAGCAGAGGTCGTGATCCTCGGGGATCACGCCGCGCCCCTGCGGCGTGGTGTAGAACGGGATCTGGGTCGTCTCGACGAACTCCTGCAGCTCTCGGGACGCGTCCGACCAGAAGACGCCGGTGCCGGTGAGCACGATCGGCCGCTCGGCGTTCGCGAGCAGCTCGATCGCCTGCTTGACCTGATCCGGGTCGGCGCCGGGGCGCGAGCGGGCCGCGCCGGTGCCTGGGAACCAGACCGTCTCGTCGTCCGACTGGTGATAGAGCGTGTCGCCCGGCAGGTCCAGGTAGGTCGGCCCAGGCTTGGGCCCCTGCGCCTCGCGGTAGGCGAGGTTGAAGAACTCGGGCATGCGCGCCGAATGCGTGACGCGGCTGGCCCAGCGGGTGACGGGCATGGCCATGGCGAGCTGGTCGTACTCCTGGAAGTCGTCGCGTTCGAACGACGAGAACGCGGCCGCGCCGCCCAGGGCGACCATCGGCACGCCGTCGAGATAGGCGTTGGCGACGCCGGTCAGCAGGTTGGTCGTAGCCGGCCCGGAGGCGGCCATACAGACGCCCGGCCGCCGCTTGACGCGCGCGTAGCCGTGCGCCGCCATCGCCGCGCCCTGCTCGTGGCGGCAGTCGATCGTGCGGATGCCGTGCTCGGCGGCGAAGCCGGCCGCCTCGATGATCGGTCCGCCCATGATGTAGAAGAGATCCTCGACGCCCTCCCGCACCATCTGTCGAGCCAGCAGCTCGGAACCCATCTGGTCAACCATGTCGCGTCCTTTCCGGTCGCTATGCGCGCCTGATGGCGGCGCGGGAGCGTCTAAGCGGCTCAGTTCGGGTCCGGCTAGTCGGGAACCTCGTAGCGGTGCAGCACCGGCCGCGCGGTGGTGAACTCGCGGATGCCGGCCATGCCTTTCATCGCCTCGGATGTGCCGTGAGCGGTGAGATCCTCCTCGGTCGCCCAGTTCTCGAACAGGATGTAGCGGGTGTCGTCGTCGACCGAGCGGAACAGGTCGTAGTGGTTGCAGCCCGCGTCCTCGGCCTTGACTTTGGCCGTGGCGCCCGCCATGAACGCCTCAAAGGCGTCGTTCTTGCCTTCCGCGATCGTGAATTCCACCGTCAGACCGATTGCCATCGTTCAGCTCCATTCCGTTCTGCCTGGCTCTGCGCGGCTGCGGCGCGCGCCGCAGTTTCGTGGATGTGGATCCGTTCGGGCAATATGTTAGCGCTCCCGCCGTCGGCAGCGCGGCGGGAGCCGCGTACACTGCCGACATGCTCGAGTCGCTGCGTATGGACGGCAAGCGGGTGATCGTGACCGGGGCCGGTCGCGGTCTGGGCCGGCAGATGGCGCTGCACCTGGCCGAGGCCGGGGCGGACATCGCTTGCGCTGCCCGCACCCGATCCCAGATCGCCGCTGTGGCGGAAGAGATTGAAGCGCTGGGCCGGCGCGCCCTGGTGATCCCGACCGACGTGAGCGACTCGGCGCAGGTCGATGCCATGGCGCAGCAGACGATTGACGCCTGGGGCGGGTTCGAGGTGATGATCGCCAACGCCGGCGGTGGCGGCGCGGCGTCGCGCAAGCACGTGACCGAGGTGTCGGACGCGGACTGGCGCGATACGGTCGATCTGAACTTTTCCAGCGCCTTCTACTGCGCCCGCGCCGCGGCGCGGCACTTTCGCGCCGAGTCGAAGCCCGGCAACATCATCACCGTCGCCTCGGGGACGGCGATGCGCGGGGACGCGCGCCTGTTCGTCTACGGCGCGGCCAAGGCGGGCGTGATCACCCTGACGCAGGCGCTGGCGACGCAGCTCGCGCGCGAGCGCATTCGGGTCAACTGCATCGTGCCCGGCTTCGTCGCGCAGCGCACCCTGGAGGACGCCGGCGAGATCGAGCGCGCCCGCAACCAGGGCTCGCGGATTCCGGTCGGCCGCATCGGCGAGGCGTGGGAACTGGGACCGCTGGCGGTCTATCTGGCCTCCGACGCCTCGCCCTACATGACCGGGGAAGCGGTGGTGATCGATGGCGGCGGCCTCGCCGGCGGCCTGGCGCCGGCCGGCTGGGACGTGCAGTCGGGGATCGGAGGCGTGCCGTCGTGAGCGAGCAGGTGAGTGAGCGCGCGGGTCTGCAGAATCCGCTGCCGCCGCCCGACGCGCGCGGCGGCGCGCTGCGCGGCTTCGACCTGACCGGTCGGCGCGCGATCGTCTACGGCGCGGAGAAGCCCGTCGGCGCGGCGATCGTCGACGTCCTGCGCGAGGCCGGGGCGGTGGTCGGCGTGACCAGCGCCAACACGGACGGCACCTCGCTGTTCCGTCTCAAGAAAGCGGCGCAGGGCGGCCCAAACGAATCGGTCGACCTGGCCAACGGCACCAACATCCAGGTCGCGACGCGCAAGATCAGCAAGGAGCTGGGCGGCCTCGAGATCGCGGTGGTTGTCCCGCAACTCTATCACGCGGCGCCGCTGCGCAAGACGCTGGACGCCGACATCCAGCGCGTGCTGATGGCGAATCTGGGCGGCGCCTACGCCGCCTTCCGCAGCGCCAGCCGCGAGTTCCGCGGGCGGCCGGGCCGGCTGATCGCCGTGCTCGACGCGTCGGCCGTGCGCGGGCTGACCAACCTCAGCCTCTACAGCGCGGCGCAGTCGGGCGTGATCGGTCTGGTTCGCGCGCTGAGCCAGGAGCTGGGGCCGAGCGGGACCACGGTCAATGCGATCGTCGTCGGCTGGACGGACGTCGCGCCCGGCCGCGGGCCGTCGAGCGTGGATGAGAACCTGCTGCTGCGCTTCATTCCCATGCGCCGCTTCGGCGAAGCGTGGGAGGCCGCGCCGCTGGCGGTCTATCTGGCGTCGGCAGCGAGCGGCTACGTCACGGGTCAGGCGATCCAGGTCGACGGCGGGGTGTTGAAGCACCTATAGGAGGCGCCTGCAAGTGGCGCGCATGTCTGCGCATGTCTGCGCATGTCGATGCAGGGCGAGCGCTTGTATCAGGATCGCGGCTATCCTTATTCAAGCGCAGATGTTTCGCCAAGATCGCCAAGCATGTTTCGTCTGCAAAGTCTTCCGAAGTCAATCGAACCAATCCTTCTTGGATAAGGATAATCATTACCCTTATCCAAGAGCGTCGATTCGGATAAGGAACTGCCGTGCCCGGTCGATACGTCCATCGAACCTGGAGGCACGATCCATCGCTGTACGCGCCGCCGCGCTATCGGCGCGCCTGCAGCTACGACGCCTTCATCCCGGATCCGCTCGACACGGATGTGGAGGGCGGGTTGACGCTGCCCGCCGAGCTGATCGCCACCCTGTCCGAGGTCGAGGCGCGCATCGCCGGATTGAACCGAACCGCTGACCAGGCGTTGGCGTCGCTCTCCCGTCTGCTGCTGCGCACCGAGTCGATCGCCTCCTCCAAAGTCGAGGGGATGCAGGCCGACGCTCGCGCGCTGGCGATGGCCGAGGCGCGCCGCCGCTCCGGTCGCAGCGTGGGACAGCAGGCGAACGAGATCATCGCCAACATCGACGCCATGGAGCGGGCGGTGCGCCAGGCGGCGGAAGCGGAACGGTTCAGCGTCGATGACCTGCGCCAGGTGCACGCGGCGCTGATGAACCGATTTCCCGCCTCGCGCCTGGCGGGACAGCTGCGCGACGGCCAGAACTGGATCGGCGGCAACGACTACAACCCGTGCGGCGCGGCCTATGTGCCGCCGCCCCCGGATGAGGTGGCGCCGCTGCTGGACAATCTCTGCGCGTTCGTCGAATCGGAGCTGGTCTCGCCGATGCTGCAGGCGGCCATCGCCCACGCGCAGTTCGAGACGATTCACCCGTTCGACGACGGCAACGGACGCACCGGCCGCGCGCTGGTGCAGTTGATCCTGCGCCGCCGCGGGCTCGCGCCGCGCTTCGTGCCGCCGATCAGCGTGGTCCTGTCCCAGCAGCGCGAGCGTTACATCGATGGGCTGGTGGGATTTCGCGACGGTCGCGTCGTCGACTGGATCCGGAGTTTCGCCGCGGCGACCGCACAGGCGGCGCAGCTGGCGCTGCACTACGGCGAGCTCATCCGCGACCTGCTCCAGTTTTGGCGCGATCGCCTTGCAGCAGCCTCGAATCCGCGGGCGGACGCTGCCGCCTGGGCGGTCATCGACGAGCTGCCGGGCTTTCCCGCGATCACGGTGGGCGACGCGGTCGAGGCGACCGGGCGCAGCCAGCCGGCGGTCAACGCGGCGTTCGCGCAATTGGAGGATGCGGGCGTCCTGGCGCCGCTTGGCCAGTCGCGCCGCTATCGGGCCTGGGAGCCGCATGGTCTGTTGGACGTGATCATCGCCTTTGAGGCGGGCGATATCGCCCCGCTTCGCTAGCTCGCTTCGCTAGACTGACGCTGCCGAAGGCCATATTTATGGAGCGTGAGATGACTGATTTCGAGAACATTCTGTATCGGGTGCAGGACCGCAAGGCCTATGTCACCCTCAACCGCCCCGAGAAGCTGAACGCGCTCTCGAACGCGCTGCAGCAGGAGCTGGCGGAGGCGATGTGGGAGGCGGACAACGACACCGCCGTGCACTGCGTGATTCTGAGCGGCGCCGGGCGCGCGTTCTCGGCCGGCTACGACCTGACCGGCTCGACCCGCGATTCGCAGGAGACCTACGACAAGGTCTATCGCGGCCGGGTCAGCTTCGACGACGACACCTGGGGCATGGAGCGGGCGCAGCGGGCGCGGATGGCGATCTTCGACATGCACAAGCCGGTGATCGGCAAGGTGCACGGCTACTGTCTGGCCGGCGGCACGGACCTGGTGCTGCTCTCGGACATCATCATCGCCGCTGAGGACGCGGTGATCGGCTTCCCGCCGGTGCGCGCGATGGGCGCGCCGCCGGCGCATATGTGGCTCTATCACGGCGGCCCGCAGTTCGCCAAGCGGATGCTGCTGACCGGCGACAGCATCTCGGGCGCCGAGGCGGCGCGGCGCGGCCTGGTCTACGACGCCGTCCCCGCCGACCGATTGGACGGCGAGGTCGAGGCGCTGGCCGACAAGATGGCGATGATCGACCACGAGTTGCTCTCCGCCAACAAGCGCATCGTCAATCTGGGTCTGGAGATCATGGGGGCGCGCACGTTGCAGCGGCTCGCGTCCGAGAATGACGCCCGCGCCCATCTGGCGCCGGCGGTGCAGGAGTTCGGCAAGATGGCGCGCGAGAAAGGGCTCAAGGCGGCGCTCGAGTGGCGCGACAATCGCTTCGGCGACGGACGCGGCTCGGAAGCGGCCCAGGCCCGCAAGGCTGAGTCGTCCCGCTAGTCCGGCCTGTCAGATACTTGCCAGATACCTGCCAGAGCGGCGCGTGCAGCATGGCCATCGCATCCCGAGCGCGATTTCGACTGGACGGCCAGGTCGTCCTGCTCACCGGAGCGGGACGCGGCCTGGGGCGGGCGATGGCGCTCGCCTATGCGGATGCCGGCGCCAGAGTCGCCGGCGCCGCCCGCACCCTGACGCAGCTGGATGAGACGGCCGAGCTCGTCCGTGCGCGCGGCGGCGAGGCGATCGCCATCGCCGCCGACGTGACCGATCCGGCGGCGGTCGAAGCGATGACCGCCGAGACGATCTCACGCTTCGGCCACGTCGATGTGCTGGTCAACAACGCCGGCGGCGGCGCGGACGGCGACGGCGCGCCGCTGGAGCAGCTCAGCGACGAGCAGTGGCGCCGCGGCATCGATGTGAACCTGACCTCGCAGATGCTCTGCGCGCGCGCCGTGCTGCCGCATCTGGTCGAGCGCGGTTCGGGCGTGATCATTAATGTCGCCAGCGGGTTCGGGCTGCGCGGCGGGCGCGACAACTGGATGTACGTCTCGGCCAAGGCGGGGGTCGTCAACCTGACCAGATCGTTGGCGGTCACCTACGGCCCGGCCGGGGTGCGCACCAACTGCATCGCGCCCGGCATTTTTCCGCATACGCCGCAGGCGTTGGAGCGCTGGCGCGGCGGCCGCTATATCCCGGTCGGCCGAGCCGGCTTGGCCTGGGAGATGGGGCCGCTGGCGGTATTCCTCTCCTCCGACGCGGCGGCCGGGATCAACGGCGAGACGATCGCCCAGGACGGCGGCGGACTGGCGGCGATCGGGCCGACCGGCTGGGCCCCGCACGCGCCCCTGACCGAGCCGAGCTAGGGGAGCCGGCGATGTCAGCATTCGCTCCAACCCCCAATCCCGAGCCGCCCCAGGATCCGTTCTCGCTGCAGGGGCGCGTCGCGCTGGTCGTCGGCGCGGGTGATCCGCTCGGCCGCGCGGCGGCGGTGGCGTTGGCCGAGGCCGGCGCCGATGTCGCCGCCGCCAGCCTGCGCGACGGCCCGCAGGAGCTGGTGCGGGTCAACTCGGTCGCCAATGAAATCTGGTCGTTGGGACGCGCCAACGCCGCGATCGCGCTGGACGCCGGCGACCAGCACAGCGTCGACGCCGCGATCGCGCGCGCGGCGTCGGAACTGGGCGGGCTCGACATTCTGGTCAACGCCGCGGACCTGCCGGTCGCGGTGCCGATTGACGAGTTGAGCCCGGCCGACTGGCAGAGTGTTCTGGCCGCCAACCTGCTCGCCCCGTCGATGACCGCGGCGGCGGCGGCGCGGGTCATGCGCGTGCATGGCTACGGCCGCATCATCAACATCGCCTCGGTCCTGGCGGCGAGAGGCGTGGCCAACACGGCCGCCTACGCCGCCGCGCACGCCGGCGTGCTGGCGGTCACCCGCGCGTTATCGCAGGAATGGGCGCGAACGGGGATCACCGTCAACGCGCTCCAGGTGGGCATCTACGAGGGGCAGCGTGGATTCGGCGATGACGCCGAGTCCGCGCAACGGCTTGCCCGCATGCTGCCGGCCAAGGCGCTGGTCAAACTCGAAGATGTCGGCGCGGCGGTCGTTGCGCTGGCCGCCGACTCCGGCTTCATCACGGGCGAGACCATCGCCGTCGACGGCGCCGCCACTGCCCGCGTCTGAATCCTGGATTCGCCGTAAGGTGCTCCGGCGCGATCATGGGGGTCGGTCAATGACGCCCTGGACAGCGGCGGCGGGAATCTGGCACGCTGCGAAGGCAATCTGATTCGTTCCCGAGCGGCAGGGATTGACGAAGCCTCAGAGCTGGGCGCTGACGACATACTGCATTGCGATACCGATCGCGGGCGGCCTGTTCGCGCTCAACAAATCCCAGGAGACAGCTGCGCTGATCCTGCTGCTCGTGATGCTGTTCGGCGTCGTCCCGCTCGTCGTCATCCACCTTGTCAACATTATCCGCAATCACGGATCTCCCGCGCTGTTCAGGTGGAGCAGACACAAGAACGGGGCGGCGACGATCTACAACGCGATGGTGACTATCTGGTCTGTCGCGATAGGGGTGCTGCTCGTTTCACCGCTAGTTGATGAGACCGGGTACATGCGGTCCTTTCTGTACTTGTGGCTGTTGTCTATCGCGCCGATCGTTACGGTCGGCGTTGCCCGGCTCACCCTGCCGAAATTGGCGAGTGGTTTTCCTGTGCTGTACAGGTGGGTCATCGATAACTAGTTGGCTGCGCGGCTGCCGATCAGCAGCGAGTCGGCCAGCAATGCCGATCACGCACTCTGTCGCCGTCGGCACAGATCGTTGCTTGACTTTTTTCGGTCCGTGCGCTAGGATGGTTGATATCGATTCTATGAGAGCCGACATAGAGTGATCAACACGCAACTGCGCCGAGCCTTCAATGCGCGCTCGGCTAGCGGCCTACCCGTTGTCGGTGGGTCTACGAAGTAGGTGGAATGTTGGATACGGGATCGACCAGGCATCTCACGCCGCGCCGCGCTGACCGGGCGCTGCATGAGCTACAGCTGCCGCTGCAACGCGATGACGTGATTGTCATCAACCAGGCCAACGGTGGCGAGCGGGCGGGCAACGGCGGGCCGTGGTGGCGCTCGCTGTGGACGTTGCTCGTTACTGTGTTGGCATGGCTGGTACTGGCGGCTACGTTGGTGGTCATTGGCGCGCTGATTGTTGCTGCCGTGGTGGTTGCCGTAACAGTTGCGGCGGCAGCGGGAGCTGTCGCCATAGCGTTCTTCCTCTTGTTCGCACTGTTGTCAGTACCACTGCTGCTGGCGCTGGCCGTGCTGGATCACTCAGAACCGCGACCGCGCCGGACAAGTGCCCGGACGGCGCGGCCGCACCACCGACTGCTGCGCCCGAAGCCGTGCACAGAAGACCGGCCATGCGATCTGGCTGTCAGGCTGGCATTCAAGTATCCCGGTTGGGACCATCGAGGCGGTTCGAGAGTTCAGGTCACTGGATAATCTTGGCGCTGCCATATACCAGCTAGTGGAGTACGATCGCGCCCGGTGCGGCCTTACGCTTTCGCATCCGTGCGGCGGCGGCGATGCCAGAACTCGTTGGCTGCGCGGCCGCTGCTCAGCAGCGTTTCGGTCAGCGACTCGATCCGTTCGCGTTGCGGGATGCGGGGCAGCCAGCGCTTGGGAATCGCCGACGCGCCGTACCTGGCGCCCAGCACTGCGCCGGCGACGGCGGCGTTGGTGTCGGTGTCGCCGCCCGCGTTGACGATGCGGATCAGCGCCGTTTCGAGATCGTCGCCCGCGTCGATGCACCAGAGCGCCGCCTGCATGCAGAGATAGGTGTGGCCGACCATCTGCTCTTCGGCGATTCGCGCGTCGATGGCGTCGGGGATGGCGAGGATCCAGGAGATCAGCTCGGCCGGCGCGCCGTCCTGCGTTGCGGCCAGGATGAGATCGTCGCGTTTCGGCGAGCGTCCGCGCAGCAGCATGGCGATGGCGATGTTGACGAGGATGCAGGACCATTGCGCGCCCGCCGCGTAGTGCGTGACCGCGCAGGCGGCTGCGGTCTGCGCGATCAGCTCGGCTGGTTCGAGCGCGTACCGCAGCGCAACGGGCGCGCAGCGCATCAGCGCGCCGTTGGGTTGCGTCTGCGGACTGCCCCGCTCGCGCCAGAACGCGCGGGCGGCGCCGGGTACGCCGAGCCCGACTTCCAGATAGTCGATCACGGTCGCGGTCATGATCCCGATGCCGCGGCCGTTGGCCGCGCGCCAGTGCACCAGCCGTTCGGCGAATCCCTGGATCGGATCGAGATCCTGGGCCAACGCCGCGGCGAGTTCGACCGCCTGGGCCAGATCGTCGTCCATCGGGCGGCTGGCTTCGCGCGGGTCGATCTCGCGCAGACCGCCCGAGTGGGCGCGCGCGATCGCGGCGCGGCTCGCGCCCTCGACCGGCAGCCCGAGCAGATTGCCGACCGCCAGTCCGAGCAGGACGCCGCGGGCGCGGTCCTGGTCGATTGGTACAGGCGCGGCATCGGCGAGCAGCGACGCCAGCCGCGGCGCCTGGCGGACGATGCCGGTGTCTTCGGGTGTCGCCATGCTCCGCTCAGTCTAGGCAGCTTGTCCTCCGTGTGCAGCGGGGCTGCCCCTGTTGAACCGCTTACCCTGAACACGCCCTGAGTGGATTGCGAACGAGCGGGGAGAGATCACGAATGACGTTGCCCAACGATGCCTGGGGTCTGCCCCTGACCACCTCGACGGAAGCGGCCGAGTCGTATCGGCTGGGCGTCGACCGCATGCTCTCCTACACCCTGGGGGTCGAAGATGCCCTGCAGCGGGCGATCGCGCTCGACCCGCACTTCGCGCTGGCGCACTCGCAGCTGGGGCTGTTCCATCTCTTCCGCGGCGAGGGCAAACGGGCCGCCGAGCTGGCGACTACGGCGCACGAGCTGGCGGCGCGGGCGACGCCGCGCGAGCAGCGCCACGCCGCCATTCTGGGCGCGGCGGCGCGCGGCAAGGCGTCGGAAGCGCCGGCGCTGATTGCGCAGCATCTGGGCGAGACGCCGCGCGACGCGCCCATCGTGCTCCAGTGGCTGGGCGGCAACTTTTACGGCGGCGGGGTCGAGAAGCGCGAGCGCATGCTGGAGCAGTTCGATCATCTCGCGCCGGCCTACGGCGACGACTGGTGGTTCCTGAGCTGGCACGCCTTCGCCAACCACGAGATGGATCGGCTGGAGGCGGCGCGGCGGCTGGTCGAGCGGTCGCTGGCGCTGCGCCGGCAGAACGGTCAGGCGGCGCACGCGATGTCGCACGTGTTTTTCGAGGAACACGACATCGGCGGCGGCGCGCAATTCCTCGACGGCTGGCTCGTGGAATTCCCCGAGCGGGCCGGATTCTTTCGCCACCTGACCTGGCATCACGCGCTGTTCCTGCTCGCCGACGGCCGCCGCGCCGCCGCGCTGGCGCTGCACGACGACGCGATCCGCCCCGCCGCCGACGAACAGGGCGACGCGCTGGGCGGCGTAGCCGACGCCGCCTCGCTGCTCTGGCGCTGCCGGCTGCACGACACGGCGGGCGATCCGGTTGGCGGCGGGACGAACGGCGCGCAAGCCGACTGGCGCGCCATTGCCCGGCTGGCCGAAGATGCCTTCCCGCGGCCGGGCACCGCCTGGGTCGATGTCCACCGAGCGATGGCGTTGGCCGCGCTGGGCGATGCGGTCGGCTTGAGCGAGTTGATCGACGGCTTGCGGGCGGCGGCGAAGCGGGGGCATCCGACGGCCGGCACGGTCGTCGCGCCGGTGGTTGAGGCGCTGGCAGCGTTCGGGCAGGGCGACTACGAGGCGGCGGCCAACGGACTGGGCGAGGTGCGCGAGTTGCTCGTCGCGTTGGGCGGTTCCAACGTCCAGCGCGACGTGTTCGAGGAGACTCTGATCGAGGCGCGGCTGCGCGCCGGGCGGACCGAGGAAGCGCTGGCGCTGCTGCAGGAGCGGCTCGATCGCGGCGCGACCGCGCGGGATCTGTTCCGTTGGGGCCGCGCGCAGACCGCCAAAGGCGAGCTGGACGACGCGCGCGCGGCCTATCGCCGCGCCGCCGAACTTTGGGCCGGCGGCGACGCGAACGCGCCGGAACTGCGCGCGCTGCGCCATGCGTTGAACGGGACGCCCGCATGACTACGCAGCCGTCCCTGCCCCGGCCAGACGTCCTCGCCGCGGATGATCCCGACCTCGAACCAGGCAGCGAGCTGGAGAAGCGTTACCACCTGTTCCTGCACGATTCCGACGATCACACATACGAGTACGTGATTGAAATGCTCGGCGCGGTGTTCGGCTACTCAAAGGAGAAGGCGTTCGCGATCGCCTCGATGATCGATGGTCACGGCCGCGGCATTGTCGAGACGGCTGACTACGAAACCGTCCGCGGCCATCAGGATCAGATTCACGGCTGGGGTCCCGACCCGAGGATTCCGCACTGCCGCGGCTCGCTCTCGGCGACGATCGAGGAAGCGCCTTGAGCGGGCGTCGAGCAATGTTGGCGTGCGCGATGCCTTGGCCTGTTCTACCAAACGTCAGGATTCTTTTTCGATTTTCATGTGGTAGTGGAGAACATCCGGTAGTCGCCCAAGCTGTTTGAATGCGAAAGCGTAGTCACAGTGTCTGTGCATTTCTTGCAGATCGCTGTCTCTGCTAATCCAGCCTCCACCATCGATCACGTTCACCAACTGCACATCGGGTGATTTGGCCTGTGCGCGAGTAGAGTTGTATGTCCGAAGTTTCTCATACATTGACTGCTGCGCTCTGGCTCGTTCGCTCTGAGCTGATGACGTAGTGAGATTGTAACTTGCCATGATGAGGACACGTGGTAATTCTAAGTCAGGCACTGATACGTCAACTTCTTTGTCATCAACGAATTTCACAAACCCCTTGTTCCAAGTATACCCAGCACCCTCAACTATTTTGCCAATCGAAGTTTCCAATGCCAGTCCGGTTTTGGTGCTGTACAGGGACCTGAGGCTCCGGTGAATCTGACCTGAAAGATTTGCTCGCATCATTTCAACCCACTGATCCGGGAGCCGAAATTGCTCTGCGACGAACCACGGAATGCTTTCAAACTCCGTGGGGTTGTATAGAAACTCTGCGATGGTTTTGGTTGCATCTCGAGAACGCCAGCGCTTGGCCCACGTATCGACATCCGGGCATATCTCGGCGCAGACTCTATCGAGTGCCTCCAGCGATCCGCCTGATGTGGCAAGCAAATACTTCATCCGAGTTTTGTATTCATCCGTATTGCCGGCACTCAGTACACTGAGTATCTTGGCGACTGGCCCGTCAGACGGATCAGCGAACGATCCGCTGACATTTGCCTCCTGTATTCGCCTACGCTTCTCGTCTTTCATAGCATTCTCGACGTCAGGGAAATGAAGAAATGTCTCCATGTCGGCGGTCAACTGCTCGAATTCAAGCTTCGCGGGCTGTTTCATGTCAAACCAGCTTCGATGTCTGCATCGCGAATGGAGACGATGCTGCCGAGGTGAAATGATGCAAATGCAGAACCGGCCATTGTGGGAGATGCCGCATCGAGTTTAGCTTGTGAAATTTGCTGATAATGTGGGTCTATCTCAGCCCCGACGTAATCCCGCCCTAGCTGTCTTGCTGCGACCGCCGCAGAACCACCGCCACAAAAAGGATCAATGACTACATCACCTGGATCAGTTGTCATCAGGATGAGGCGTTCGACTAAGTGAACAGGCAGCTGACACGGGTGATTGTCGATACGCTTCGATGCGTGGCGGACGCGATGGATATCGTCCCAGACATCCCCAATCTGATACCCGAAAGGATGTCGAAGGTGTTCCTTGCCGCCGTAGTCTTTGAGGTAGGCGTTGCACTTCTTGCACGATTTGTGAGGAGCGCGAACGTCGTAGAACTTACTGTTTTTCGTTTTTGTGTAGAACAGGATGCCGTAGTGTGACGGCTGCAGTGTTCGTCCGAGCGGCTTGCCACCAGAGTTCCAGGCAATCCAGTGCCGAAATTCGGCTCGATCATTGAGGATACCGGCTGTATAGGTGAGTAGTTTGGGAATATTGTAGATCATCAATGTGCCGTCGTCCCGCAAAGTGTTTAGCGCGGCGTCGATCCATTGCTCTGTCCACGCCATGTACTCATTGAAATCACGGTTGTCGTGATAGGTCAGATACTTTTTGTTGAGATTGAAAGGAGGATCGGCAAACACCAGTTGTGCTGAGTTTCGTGGAAGCGAACTCATCACCTCGATGCAGTCGCCATTCACCACGGTGTTCAGCAGGTGAGAGAAATTGCGGTCGTCGTGAGGGATTTCGGAATCATCTCCCCGAATTCGCCGCAAGAAGTCTGACTGTGTAGCGGCTGTCATGCGACTAACCTCTCGTCGAGCCAGTGCTTGCCGATCAGCTCTTGAGCAGCGCTTTGCATCTGTGCGGCAATGCTAGGAGATGGGTGTTGCGTAGCCCCAGCGCCCGGGCGGGATCAGCGCCCAGAGCAGCGCGATGTGGTTCCATGTGGACCTGCTCACGCACGTGCTCGCCGGTTGAGTGAGAGGCTGTCGAGGCAGCACAGGTAGCCGGCGGTAGGCGCGAGGTTTGTCCGTGTGGGCCATTGTTCGCCTTTCGTCGGTGCAGTCGCAGCATGTGTAGGGTAGGGTAACCTGTTCTTGGCGCAACCGCTCGGCGTTGCCGACGACCCGGCATTCCAGCTGGATGTTCTGCGCGGCGCGCTGCGGCTGTTCGGGACGGCGAGCGAACCCACGATCGTGGATTATCCGCGCGAGGCGCCCGATGGCGACGGCGTCTGGGCCTGCTCGATCTCACTGCCGCAGCCTGACCGCGGCGATCTGGAAGCGGCCCTGCTCGCGGAGGTCGATCTGCTCACGCCCTGGTACGAGGAGGCGCGTCGCCGTCGCGGGCGCAGCACGGTCGGGATGAGCGGCGCGACGCCCGAGCAGATCGAGTCCGTCGTTGCGTTCGTCGCCGCCTGTGCCGAGGGGGCCGGGTTCGCATCGGTACCTGCTGCCGCGGCGGGGCCGGACTGGATCCATCCGATGCCGATCCTGCTGCGTTATGTGGTCGAGGATTTGCGCGCCTACTATCAGGAGGCGGTGACCTCGCGGCCGGGCAGCGCCGCGCCCTTGCAGCGTGACATGCACGCCTGGATCTTCAACGAGACCGCTCTGGGTCGGGCGCTGCTGCAGATCGGCCGGCGGATCGACGAGGTGGGCGACCCGCCGCTGTTGATGATGCGCGGCTTCATGATCCCCGAAGGATTCTGGGCGGACGGCCCGACCTGGGGCCGGCAGACCGGCGCGCAAGCTGGTGAGGTCGGCCGTCCCGAGTGGATCCGGCGCGCCCGCGCCTACTTGGCCGGGGGCGACGGCGAAGCGTCCTCGGCGGGCGGCTGATCGGGCCGCCCTCCATATAATCCGTTATGCGCGGCGGTATGCCGCCGCGCCGATTCATCCTGTCGCAGGCGGTAGATTCCTGTGTTAGGCTCGGTCGTTGTCGTCCGCTCTGGGCGACGAGCGATCCGCAGCGCCGCGAAGCAGAGGAGGAATCATGTCGCGTTCGCCGTCCCGATCCGAAACGGTCTACCCCCCCCCCCCAAAAAAATCTGAGCCGAGCGAGGGCCGGCGCATGATCCGCCGCCTCAGCGTTCTCGCCGCGTCACTGGCGCCGCTGCTGTTCGCGGCGGTGCTGATCCCCCAGACCGTGCGCGCCCAGAACCCCGCTCTGCCGGCGCCGACGAATGTGTCGGCAACGCATGGCGACACGGAAGCGCTCATCTCCTGGCAGGCAGGCGCCCCCGTGAGCGGCTGTACCGTTCGCGCCTTTACCGTGTACGTGTACGACCGCTACGCAACCGACCCGGAGACGCACAACGTCGCCTCTTCCGCCATGATCTCCAAGACCAACGCGGCGAGGTACCAGTGGTATCTGGATGGCCTGACTCCCGGCAAAGCGTACCGAGCCCACGTGTACGCCATCGATACCGATGGCGGCTGCGGTACGTACTCTCCCAGTTCCGAGTATGTGAACTTTACGACCAACACGACCAGCTTCGGCAGTGATCCCAGCGAGCCGGCGAGCAACGTGAAGAAGTGGCCGTTTCGACCGAGAGAGGTGAGCGTCGCCAAGAAGGCCGGTCAGAGCGTTACTCAAACGACCTTGAGCTTCAAGGGGTCGAGGACGAACGGCGGGAGCAAGCGTTGCTCGGTAAACGACACGTATCAAGTGCACGCATACCGCGTATTCAATGTGGCCACCGGCGAGACGGTGGGGAGTTACACGGGGATCGACGGGAATACCAACGTGGCGGCGGGCACCAAGACTGCTAATCAGGTCAGGGAGGTGGCATTGACCGGCCTGACCGCCGGGACCAAGTACCGGGTAGAGGTGGCGACCTATTCGTCCGACTGCGGCCTGTGGTCCAGATATCGGAAGTTCACCTGGACGCAGTAGGCGCATGGAGGGCCGGCCGGTCGGCAAACGCGCCGACCGGATCTGGCCCGGCCGGGTATGACGCGCGGATGCCCCGGCGAGCGGCCGCTCGATCGGGGTGCCCGCGCGTTCGGATGACCGGGGCGGCTTCCACAGGCGGCGGTGGATGGTGTGGATCAGCGCGCGGCCGCGCTGGTCAGTGCCGCGCGGTCGGCGCTAGGCTTTGACTGCGGCTCGCAGCGATGGATCGGTGAACGGGGCGGCGGCCTGTCGTGATTGAGACGGATCGCCTGCTCGGCGCGCTCAAGGAACGATACGGATACGAGCGCTTTCGGCCGCAGCAACGCGAAGCGGTTGAGCACGTGCTCTCGGGCGGCGACGCTCTGGTTCTGATGCCAACCGGCGGCGGCAAATCGCTCTGTTACCAGTTGCCGGCGATGCTCTCCGACGGTCTGACCGTCGTCGTCTCGCCGCTGATCGCGTTGATGCACGACCAGGTCCAGGCGCTCCGGCGGATCGGCGCCGAGGCGCGCGTGCTCAACAGCGCGCTCTCGCCGATGGAGACGGCGGATGTCGAGCGTTCGATCGTCGATGGCGCGGTCAGGATGCTCTACGTCGCGCCCGAGCGGGTCAACACCGAACGGTTTCGCGAACTGCTCGAACGCCGCGCCCCATCGCTGATCGCGATTGACGAGGCGCACTGCATCTCGGAGTGGGGTCACGAGTTTCGGCCCGACTACCGGGTGCTGCGGCGGCTGACGGAGCGCTTCGTCGATGTGCCGACGGTCGCCTGCACGGCGACCGCCACGCCGCAGGTGCAGCGCGACATCGTGGAACAGCTCGACCGTCCGCGCATGCGTACCTTCGTGACCAACTTCATGCGCGGCAATCTGACGCTGCGCATCGTCCCCAAGCGCAAGGCCAAGGAGCGTCTGATCGCGCGGCTGTCGCAGATGCCGGGCCAGTCGGCGATCGTCTACAGTCAGACGCGCAAGACGACCGAGTTGTTCGCCCAGCAACTGCGCCAGCATGGGATTGCGGCCGAGCACTATCACGCCGGAATGGCCGGCGGCGAGCGGCACGCGGTGCAGGATCGCTTCCTCAGCGGCGCGACGCCGGTGATCTGCGCCACGATCGCATTCGGGATGGGGATCGACAAGCCCGACATCCGGCTGGTCGCCCATCTCGACATGCCGCCCAGCATCGAGTCCTACTACCAGGAGATCGGGCGCGCCGGCCGCGATGGCGAGGCGTCGGAGTGCCTGATGTTTTACACCAAGGGCGTCTGGCATCAGCAGACGTTCTTCATCAACCAGCTGCAGGACGAAGTCGAGCGGCAGCGGCGCCTCGACCGGCTGCGGACGATGATGAACTTCTGCGAGCAGTCGCGTTGCCGCTGGCAGCGCGTCCTCAGCTATTTCGGCGATCAGGATCAATCCGAGGCCTGCGGTCATTGCGACAACTGCCTCGGCGATTCGGCGGCGGAGTTGGACGCGGTGGAAGTGTCCGCCGCTGAGCCGCGGCGGCGGGTGGATCCGGAAAATCCGCCGCCCCCGCCGGGCAGCGCGGGGTCGTCGTCGTTGAGCGCCGAAGAGTCGGAGCTGTACGAAGCGCTGCGTCAGTGGCGGCGGCAGATGGCCAAGACCGAGGTGCTGCCGGATTACGTGATCGCCAGCAACAAGGACCTGGACGAGTTGGCCCGATCGCGTCCCGCCACGCTGGCTCAGCTGCTCGCTGTGAAAGGATTCGGCCCCAAGCGGGTCGAGAATTACGGAGAGGCGCTGCTCGCCGTGATCGCCGAGCATGTCGGGCGCGCACAGTCGCAACCGTCGGACGAGCGGCAGCAGAAGGAGCAGCCATCGATGCAGATGGAGTTGGATGCCGCTGCGGAATCGATGCCGACGGAGGGGGTGACGAGCATGACGATGGACATGATGACGAGCCTGACGACGGACGAGGCCGATTCACCGCCGCCGGAGTCCTGGCAGCAGCGGTTCAACGCCCTGGCCGAGTGGCGCACCGCCGCCAGCGCCGAGGCGGCGTGCGATCCGTCCGCATTGCTGAGCTTGCCTGCGATGCGCCAGATCGCCCAGACTCCGCCGTCCACGGCGGACGCGCTCGGCCGGGTCGAGGGCGTGGGCGGCGCCGTCATCGAGCGGCACGCGGATCAGCTGCTGGAGCTGCTGGGCGTCCGCCCTGCTCCGGCGCCTGTGGTCGAAACCGTGACGCCGGCCGCTTCCGGCGACGATGCTCCCAGCTGGCGGATCAGCGTCGACCTCTATCGGGACGGCCATACGGTGCTCGCCATCGCCGAGCGGCGGATGCTGTCGCCGGGCACCATCGCGTCTCATCTCAAGACCGCAATCAGGCAGGGGCTGGAGATCGATCTGCGGCGTTCGCTTCCGCCCGATGAGGTGGTGCGACTGGTGGGGCGGTTGCTCAGCGAGACGCCCGACGCCAGCATCTCCGACCTGCACGAGCGTCTGGGTTACCGCCTGTCGCGCGCTGAGCTGTCTCTTGTGGTGGATCATCTGCGCCCGCCGGAGCCGGCTTCGTCGTAGCGGCGGCCCCCGCCTAGTCCGCTGCCGCCATACCTGCGGGCATTTCCTGCTCGGGCGCCCCGTCGATCAGGGTGAGCGTCGAGCCGAGCCGCGCGGCGACCTTTTGGCCCGGCAGCAGGACGCCGATCAGGTTGCACGGATCGCTGGCGGCGATGGTGATTCGCTCGCCGTTCGCGGCGCTGCGCCGGACGGCTCTGAGGCGGTCAATCGCCTCGGGCAGCGCGAACTGTTCGCCGATCAACCCCTGGATGAAGCGTCCGCCGCGAATCTCGCCGCGCGCCTCGAGGCGGCGCAGCGCGCGGAGAATGTCGCGCCACTGGATGGTCAGGCTCTCGCGAGTGGCGAGCTCCCGGGAGATGACGCCGTAGCGATGCAGGAGGATGCGGCCGATCCGTTCGGCGAGTTCGTCCGCCTGCTCGGGGTCGGATGGCGCGGCCATCGCGTGCGGCAACGCCGCCCAGCGGCCGGCCGGACCTTCGCCGATGAAGACGCCGCCGCCTCCGTAGCGCGGGCGGCGCGGCCGGCGGCTGGAGCGAATCAGTTGGCGCAGCCCCTGGAAGCCGTCGGCGTGGGCGAGCCCCGAGGCGACGAGTTCGCGCAGGCCGCCCTCGACATCGGTGGCGAGACGGCGCGTGGCGTCGACCAGCTCGTCGAAGAACAGCGCCCCGCGTTCGTCGAGCTGGCGCAGAATTTGGCTCGCCGCTCCGCCCTCGGCGTGGAGCTGCGCGGCGACATCGGGCGGCGGTTCAGCCGCGGCGCGTCCGCGAGCGGCCGGCGTCGGCGCGGGACGCCGCACGGCGGCGAGCAGCGAGCGGAAGTCGCGCCGCAGCGCGAGCGTGATCGGCGTCGTTTTGGTTGGCGCGCGCCGAGCCGAGCGGGTCGTCAGCCGCGACCAGGCGATCTCGCCCGCCAGACAGAGCTCGTCCAGCCACGCCTCGCGGTAGTCCGACACGCGCGGCGCGATCAGGTCGCGTTCCCAGGCGGCGGCCGGCGCTTCGAATCCCTGCAACTGCTCGATCACGGCGCGCACGCCCGCCTTGCCCGCCAGCCGCGTGTCCGGCGTCAGGTGCTGCCAGCGCAGCAAGAAGCGGAGGTAGTGCTGGACGGTGACCGGCTCGATCTCGGCGCGCAGCCGCGCGATCGTGTAGCGGTGAATCCGCGCCAACAGCCGGCGGTCGCAGTACTCCTCGTCGTCGTCCGGCGTCAGCGTGGGCGT
Source organism: Dehalococcoidia bacterium (assembly GCA_965205105.1). GTDB lineage: Bacteria > Chloroflexota > Dehalococcoidia > Bin125 > Bin125 > Bin125. The sequence continues at coordinate 1,671,698 of OZ242034.1, read as the reverse complement.
GAAGTGTCCGCGCATCAGCTCGCCGTAGGCCTCGAGCTGTGCCAGGCCGCGGCCGCAGTCGGCTTCGGTCAGCCCGCAACGCTCCGACAACTGCCGCGCGGTCAGCGGGCCGCTGATTTCCAGGTGACCGCGCACCAGCTTGAGCCGGGCGTCCTCTCGGTCGTCGGGCAGGATCAACGCCGATTCGGGGACGGTGAACGTCGGATCGACCGCGTGATCAGGGAACAGCTGGCGGATCGATTCGAGATGTTCGGCGGCGAACCAGACGCCGCCGTCGGGACCATCGGCGCGCGCGGCTCGACCGGAGGCGCGCAGCTCCGCCAGCATCGACGGCGCGGCGGGCAGCGCCGTTTCCCGCGCCCCTTCCCGCGCGGCCACGACCGACAGCAGCAGCTCGTGCAGCTCCTCGATGTCGCGGACGGGCGGGAAGGCCTCATCCCGGACCCGCTCGATCGCGCCCGCGTCGAGCTTGCCCAGGTCGCGCTGTTCGTTGGGCAGTGTGCGCCGCGTCATCACCGCGCGGGCGCGGCGCTCCTCCAGGGGCGCGTCGTCGAGGAAGCCGAACGGGTTGATGTTGATGATGCTCTGCGCCATCGCCGAGGGCGTCACGGTGTCGCGGGCGTGCAATCGGATGTCGCCGCGCTCGATGCGCTCCAGCACGCTGATCAGCGCGTCGGTATCGACCGCCTCGTGCAGGCAGTCGTCCACCGTCTGCGCGATCAGCGGATGGTCGGGCACTTCGAGCGGGCCGGCCAGGTTCTCCTGACAGCCGACCTGAGCCGGGAAGACGGCAGCGAGCAGGTCGTCGGCGATCATCCGCTGCAGGTAGGGCGGCACCTCCTTGCCGCCCCGCCGCCGGGGGACGGCCAGGGCGCGGGTGGCCGCCCAGCGCCAGCGCGTGTTCCAGAACGGCGCGTAGAGCACCGCCTGGCGCAGCGACTGCTCGGCGTTGTTCGCCTTGAGGTAGTCGAACGCTTCCTCGAGCGGGAACGATTGCGTGGGGCCGAGCGAGAGCAGGATGCCCTCCTCGTTCGCCGCGGCCTGCAGCTCGAAGTCGAAGCGCACGCAGAATCGCTTGCGCAGCGCCAGCCCCCAGGCGCGGTTGACGCCCGAGCCGAACGGCGCGTGGACGACCAGCTGCTGCCCGCCCGCCTCGTCGAAGAAGCGCTCGAACACGACATCCGTGTCGGACGGCATCACTTGCAGCGCATCCTGCGCATTGGACAGATACTCGACGATCTGTTCGGCGGCGATCGCCTGCATGCGGCACTCGCGCTGCAGCGTTTGCACCGCCGTTTCCAGATCGTCGGCCATGCGCCCGACGTCGCGCCTCAGTTCGCCCACGGCGGCCGAGAGTTCCAGGCTGCGGCCGGGCGCCTCGCCCAGCCAGAACGGGATCGTCGGCGGCGCCCCGTGCGCGTCCTCGACGCGGACGACGCCCTTGTTCTCGACGCGGCGAATGCGCCACGAGGTGCTGCCCAGCAGGAAGATGTCGCCGGCGGCGGTCTCGATGGCGAAGTCCTCATTGACCGTGCCGATGAAGGCGCCCTCGGGCTCCTTGATCACGCGGTAGTCGCCCGTCTCGGGAATCGTGCCGCCGTTGAGGATCGCGGTCATGCGCGCCGCCCGGCGCGGACGCACGATGCCGTTGACGCGGTCTCGGTGGACGAGCGGTTGAGAGCGTCCGCCGCTCTCGCCGATACCGCTCGCCAACATGTCGAGCGTGTCGTCGAAGGCCGATCGCTCCAGCCCGCCGTACGGCGCGGCGCGGCGCATCAGCCGGTACAGCTCGTCTTCGCGCCATTCTTCCTCCGACGCCGTCTCGGCCACGATCTGCTGCGCCAGAATCTCGATCGGGGCCTTGGGCTGGCGGATGCGATCCAGATCGCCTCGCTCGACCGCGCGCACCATCGCCGCGCACTCGACCAGCTCGTCCAGCGAGGTCGGGAAGAGCGCGCCGTGCGGGACGAGCCCCAGCGCGTGACCCGAGCGGCCCACGCGCTGCAGGAAGGTCGCGATGCGCCGCGGCGAACCGACCTGACAGACGAGGTCGACCGAGCCGATATCGATGCCGAGTTCGAGCGACGCGGTCGCCACGACCGCTTTCAGGTCGCCGTTCTTGAGCCGCTGCTCCATCACGTGCCGCCGCTCCTTGGAGAGCGAGCCGTGATGCCCCGAAACGTGCTCCTTGCCGACGCGGATGCCCAACTCGTGCGCGACGCGCTCGGCCAGCGAGCGTCGGTTGACGAAGATCAGCGTCGTGCGGTGCTGCAGGATCAGCTCCGCCAGGCGGTCGTAGACGGCGCCCCAGTGATCGTGCGTGGCCAGCGCCTGCAGCGGCGCATCGGTCGTCTCGATCCAGAGCTTCAGTTCGCGTCGGTGGCCCAGGTCGAGGACGCGGCAGGGCAGCGGTTGGCCGTGCGGATCGAGACCGGTCAGAAACGCGGCGATCTCCGACATCGGCTTCTGCGTCGCCGAGAGTCCGATGCGGGTCGGCCGCTGATCGGCGACGTGATCGAGCCGCGCCAGCGTGAGCGCCAGATGCGACCCCCGCTTGTCGCGCACGACGGCGTGGATTTCATCCACGATCACCGTGCGAACGCTGCGCAGGATCTCGCGCGACTGGCGGGCGGTCAGCATCAGATAGAGCGACTCGGGCGTGGTGATCAGGATCTGCGGCGGACGCTTGACGATCGCTCGCCGCTCGGCCTGCGTCGTATCCCCGGTGCGCAGACCGACGCGGATGCGCGGCAGCTCGACGCCGCGCTGGTCGGCGAGTTGACGGATTTCGCTCAACGGCTCCTCGAGGTTGCGGCGGATGTCGTTGGAGAGCGCCTTCAGCGGCGAGACATAGAGAATGCGCACGGCATCGGGCGGGCCGCCGTTTGCATCAGCGCCCTCGCCGATCAGTTCGTCGATGCCGGCCAGGAACGCGGTCAGCGTCTTGCCGGACCCGGTCGGCGCGGCGATCAGGCAGTCTTGGCCGGTGCGGATCGCCGGCCAGCCCTCTTCCTGCGCGAACGTGGGCTGGCCGAATCGCTCGGCGAACCAGTCTCGCACGATGGGCTGAAAGGCGTCGAGCACGGGGGCCGCAGTCTGGCTCATATGTTCCGCATCGTATCGAGTGCGCTCTCCGCATTCCAGTGCCCAGTGCTCAGCCCGGTGGTAGATTCTGTCCGCGCCGGCACACGCGAATGCGCGCCTTCTTCGCGCAGCCTCGCGATCCACTTGCCTGATCAGGGCAATCATGCGAACATTTGCCCGAATCATCGAGGAGGCTGCCGATGCCCACTCGCCGCATCGTCAAGAACGCGGCTCGCCGACGACGACGAATGATCGCGTTCGGGTGGTACGGCGGGAAATTTAGCCACCTCGACTTCATTCTGCCCAATCTGCCGACCGATGAGCGTCACTTTTGCGATGTATTCGGTGGATCGGCCGCCGTCGTCATCAACCGCGCCCCTGCGCCCGTCGAGACGTACAATGACCTCGATTCCGAGCTGGTCAACTTCTTTCGCGTCCTGCGAGATCCGAACACCAGCGAGGACCTAGTGAAAGCGATTGGGCTGACTCCATTCTCGCGTGAAGAATTGGTGTTGGCCTGCGAGCCTGTCTCAGGAGTTGATCCGCTCGAACGCGCCCGGCGCTTCTTCGTTCGCGCGCGCCAGACGCGAACCGGTCTGGCCCAGTCTGCCTCCGAGGGCCGCTGGGCGCATTGTCTGCTCACGTCCCGCGCGGGCATGGCCGGCGCCGTTTCGCGCTGGCTCGGCTCAGTCGAAGGTCTTTCCGAAATCGTCCAGCGGTTGCAACGCATCCAGATCGAAAATGCTCCGGCCCTCGAAGTGATCGAGCGTTACGATACGCCCGATACCCTCTTCTACCTCGACCCTCCCTATGTCCACGAGGTACGCGGTGACACCGCTGCGTACGGCGCAGAAATGACTGACGACGATCATCGCCAGCTTGCTGATCTGCTGCACACGATCAAGGGCCGCGCTGCGATCTCCGGCTATCGCTCGACCCTGTATGACGAACTGTTCGCCGACTGGAATCGCATCGACGCTGATCCGCGCCTTTGCCACTCTGTCCGTTCCAGCCGCCAGGAGTCCCTTTGGGTGAACTATGAGCCATGCCAACGAACCGACGCAGCGGCGCAGCATTTCTTCACGGTCACGCGAGAGGATGACTGATCCTGAAGCAGCCGCCTGGCTTGCCAATGCCTGGCAAGCCGCACTGACGGCTGTACCTACAGATCCTGACTCGATTATCGACGAACTCTGCGAGTCAAAACTGGTCTCGGTGCGTTACGCCCTGATCACGCAGCTGCTGGGTAAGCACGCTGATCATCGTCGCGATGCCCTCTGTTTGCAGCGCGGTTCCGCCGATGGAGCGCTTGAGGCAGGTCGTTGGGATCCGCGAAGCTTCTGCACCGCGATCGTCGTCCCATGGGTACAGGCGAACGACAATGTGTTGGGAAGCAGCTCCGATCCCTACGTGAACAGACCCCTGCGCCGCCGCCGCCTCGATGACTGGTCGGTGGCCTTGCGAGGTCGCGCCACCTGGGAGCAATTGGTAGCGCTACTCTCTGAGGTGCAAAAGCGGAATGAACCAGCCCATACCGAAGCGATGCTCCGGCGATGTATCGCCGGCGTCGCCCGTCTCTACGCTCGGCTCAAGATCGCCTACGCCGTTCCCAACCGCGTCAGCGCCGAGCAATGTGAGTTGGCATTTGCTCAATTCGTCGCCGAAGCCTCGGGCGGCGAAGCTCCGCAGATTGCCGCGGCTGCGCTTTTCCGAGTGATTGGACAGCGGTTCGCTTTGTTCGATGACGTGGTGAGACAGGGAATCAACGAGGCAGATTCGGCATCCGGCGCGCCCGGCGATATTCACTGCTACCTGGGTGAACCACCTCGTATCGTGCTCTCGGTGGAGGTCAAGGACCACGATCTGACGCTGCTTGAGCTGAATGCGTCGATTACCAAAGCGCGTCGGGCCGGCGTTGTTGAACTCCTGTTCGCGGCCCCTGCCATCGCCGATTCGGACACTGAGCAGGCTGACGCGCGCATCCGGGCCGAGTGGGCGCAAGGCACGAATGTGTACCGCCGATCGCTGCCCGAGTTGCTCCATGTCGTCCTGGCATTGATGGGCGAACGGGCGCGGGGCATTCTGCTCACGGAGATCGGAAGCGAGATTAATCGATCAGCGACCCAACCGGCGCTTCGCGCTCGCTGGGCTGCGATACTCGATTCGATCATTCAGTAGCGCATAGGCGGATCAAGGGGAGCCATCGCTCTGGTGATCGTACGATGAGTGGCAGCTTTTCAACGGTGTCAGCCATTTCCAGGAGTAGACAGCCATGACCACCCCGATCGCCTGGCAGCCCGTCTTTGACGAGGCGCTGGATTACTTCGTGCGCTATCTGCAGATCGATACCTCCAACCCGCCCGGCAACGAGAAGCCGGCGGCGCGCTGGCTGGGCGGCATTCTCGCCGAGGCGGGGCTGGAGGTCGAGTACGTCGAGATTCAGCCCGAGCGTGAAGCCATCTTCGCCTGGCTGCGCGGCGATGGGTCGAAGCGGCCGATGATGCTCTGCAACCACACCGACGTCGTACCGGTCGAGGCGGCTTACTGGACCAAGCCGGCCTTTGAGGGCTGCATCGAGGACGGCAAGGTCTACGGGCGCGGCGCGGTCGATATGAAGGGCTGCGGCATCATGCATCTGATGACAATGCTGCTGCTCAAGCGCCAGAATGCGCTGCTCAGGCGCGACCTTGTCTTCTGCGGCGTGCCCGATGAGGAGGCCGGCTCGGTCTGGGGCATGGAATGGTTGTACAAGCACCGCCCCGACCTGGTCGATGTGGAGTTCGAACTCTCCGAAGGCGGCTCCGGTTCCACGCAGCTGATGGGCGAGCCGGCCAACATCTTCTCGGTCGCCACCAACGAGAAGGACATCTGCTGGCTCAAGCTGACCTCGGTCGGCACGCCCGGCCACGGCTCGCGGCCGCACTACGACAACTCGGCTGTGCATCTGGTCAACGCGCTTTCCCGGCTGGCCGCCTGGGAGCGCCCCGTGACGATCACGCCCTCGACCCGGGTCTGGCTCGACCGGCTGATCGAGGAGGGTCACCTGCCGCCGATCGCTGACGCGGAAGCGCTGAGCGCGCACGTGATCGATCATCCGGCGACGCACGCGATGTTCATCAACACGCTGAACGTGACGATGATCAACAGCGGCATCAAGGCGAACGTGATTCCGGCCAGGTCCGAGGCGGTGATCGACTGCCGCCTGCTGCCGGGCCAGGACCGCGAGGATTGGCGGCGGCAGGTGATCGAGGTGATCGACGACGACCGCATTGAGGTCGAGTTCTCGGGCTGGGATCAGGAGCAGCCGGTCGAGGTCGACTGGGATACCGAGTTGTACCGCACCATTGAGGCGGTCGTCAACGACGCGGTCGAGGACGCGACCGTGGTGCCCAGCACCTGCGTCGGCGGCACCGATAATCGCTTCCTGCGCCAGCAGGGCATTCCCGCCTACGGCTTCATCCCCGTCCTGCTGAGCCCTGAGGAAGCAGCCGGCTTCCACGGCAACGACGAGCACATGACGATCGAGAACCTCAACATGGGCGTCGAGCTGACCTACGAGATCGTGCGTCGAATGGTGACCTAGTTGGGTCAGCGGCGTCGATCATCGCTGCACTTCTGGAAGGTTATGTATCGGAGCCGCCCGGCGCGGATCCGCGCTTGCTGCACTTGGTGTACTCGTTTACAGTGCCTACAGCCCTTCCCCAAACCTCAAGAAAAATTGGGGGGGGAGAGAGAGAGAAGGAGATAATGAAACGGTACGCGTTGATTCTGTTCGGTGTGGTTCTGTCGATCGGGCTGTTCGCAACGGTGCGCGGGGATGAGCATGAGACCGCGCAGCCGGACCCTGATGCGAAGGTGGACTTCGCAATGCTGGACGACTCGCAACGGCTTGGCTTTGCGATGCCGGGCAAGCCGTTCGACTTCGTTTCCGGCAATGCGCTGTGGGGAGTGGTCGTGCCCAATGTCGGCGACTACATCTGGAATGAAGTGTCCGCGCCGTCCACCCCCGGCGGCGACGCCTCTCTGGTGCACTTCTATGTGACCAGCCTGATGACAGCCGGGTTCGACGCGGTGGCCCCCTATCACCCCACGGCCGTCGGCATGTATTCGCGCTTTGAGCGCCGGCCGCCAGAGGAGTCGCAGAACAACCTGCTGCCCAACGAAGCGGTGCTGTATGTGATCTACCGCTCGATGATGGCGTACGCGCCCCATCGCGCGGAGCAATGGCGCGGCATGCTTTCGGCGCACGGGTTCGACCCCGATGACGAAAGCGGGATGGATCAGGACTGCGTCGACAACGACGCCACCACGCCGGCCGCCATCGGCAACCTCGCGGCCAAGTGCATGCTGGAAGGCCGACGCCACGACGGCCTGAACGTGTTCGGCGACGAGACCGGCGGCATGCCCTTTGCGGACACCACCGGATACGCGCCCGCCAACACCGCCTTCGAGCTGAGCGACCCGTCGCGCTGGCAACCGCAGGTTCAGCGCGTCCGAACGGGCAACTATGCCGTCCAGCAGTACGTCACGCCTCAGTGGGCTAACGTGGCGCCGTACAGCGGCTTCAACCCGCGCTCGATTCGCGTCTCGCCGCCCACCGCCAGCAATCATAAGAACATGTGGGCGTACAGAGCCCAGGCTGACGAGATCCTGGCAATCTCCGCGAACCTGACCGACGAGCAGAAGCTGTACGCCGAATTCTTCGACAACAAGACGCGAGACGCTCTCTTCCTGCCCTGGATCAAGAACAAGCACAGCGTGGTCGAGCACGTGCAGCTGGAATTCCTGGTGCACATGGCGGCGTACGACGCCGGCATCGTGGTCTGGCAGGAAAAAACCCGCTACGACGCCGTGCGTCCGATCAGCGCAATTCGATACCTCTACGGCGACGCGCCGGTCAAGGCCTGGGGCGGGCCTGGACGCGGAACCGTGACGATGCCCGCGAATCAGTGGCAAAGCTATATGCCCAGTGCCGATCACCCCGAGTATCCCTCCGCCACCACCATCTTCTGCGCCGCCTACGCCCAGGCCGCGCGGCATTACACGGGCACGGACGAGATTCCGGAGACGACCGGGCTGCCGACTGGCATGACGCCGACCGGTACGACCTACCTCGACTCGCACGGCTTTGCCGGTACGCGCCCACCCGGTTCATCGAACATCGAGCGCGGGATGGCGCCCAAAGAGCCGGTCACCCTGAAGTTCGATTCCTGGAGCGACTACGTGCACAAATGCGCCGAGAGCCGCCTCTGGGCGGGCGTGCACTTCCGCGCCGCAGTCGACGCGTCACTCGAGATCGGCGCCGGCATCGGTGACAGGGCGTGGGAGTATTTCTCGTCCCTGATGGACGGCACGGCTCCCATGCGCGAGATCGCCAAGCCGCTGCCCGCCGACCCGAAGCTCAGTCAGCCTCACTGGACCGGCCGGTAGCCCGGCAGGCAACCACGCTTGCCCGCTCGCTATGGGCGAGCGCGGCGAGAATGAGGTTCAGCGCCCGCTTCGGCGGGCGCTGCGCCGTTTACTGGAGCTTTGAGTAGGGCAGCGGGTTGAGGAAGTAGATCGACTCCTCCGGGGCGTGCTCGCGCAGCGGGCTGATGATCTCCCTGAGCGGATCGCCGGCGCGGTACTGGAGCATCCCCCCGGGGCCCTGCGGCAGGATCCAGAGATCGGTCAGCTCGCCCGAGCGCCCGATGGTTGAGACATACGAGGTGACGAGTTGCAGCGCTCCCGCCTGCTCCATCGTGTCGGCCAGCTTGCCGACCCCTTCACATGCCGATGGCAGCCCGGCGGCCATGGTTTTCAGCACTGCGAGCATGTACTGACGCGGTTGGTCAGGTTTGGCGTCCAACGCCGCCTGCAGCCGCTCCTCGGTGGGGAAGAACGGGGTCCGGAAGGCGAGTTTGGTCACTTCCTCGATCTCGATCTCGCCGTTCAGCTTCTCCGACGCCGACCAGAACACCGGGTCCTCGACCAGCGCCGTCAGGCAGTCTTCAACATGCGCCATACTTTCGTAGCGCTGGATCGACAGATCCCAACCCATCTCGCCGCCGGTCATCTTCCAGGCGCCGATCAGATCGATCCCGTGCCGCTCCGTGGCGGGGACGACGGTTTCGGCGTAGAAATCGACGAACAGGTCGAAGGCGGTGTTGGTCAGCGGCTTGATGCGGTGGCGGACTTCCAGAAACACGGACATGGGGCGCTCCTCAAACGGTTCAGGCTGCGGCAAAGGTAGCGAATTAGCGGGCGGCTAGAGGCTCGGCGCGAGCGACGCGATGAACTCGCGCGTTTGCCGACGTTCCTCGGCGTTCGATCCCTCGAAAGCGGCGTAGAAGTCGGTCACGCCCAGATCGCGCCAGCGGCGCAGCTCCAGCTCGACCTGCTCCTCGCTGCCGACAATCGAGACGCCGGCCGGGTTGTCTGCTCCCGAGCCCTGGATCACGCGCTGATAGGAGGGCAGCGTGTTGTACATCGCATAGGCGCGGGCGATGCGTTCGCGCGCGCCGTCGGGGTCGGCGGTGATCGCGATCGGCACGCCGGCGATGATGCGCGGGTCGGGCCTGCCGGCTTCGCGGGCGGCGGCGCCCAGCTCGGGAACGACCACTTCCTCGATCCATTTCGGGCCCGCCAGCCAGAGCGCCGTGCCGTCCGCCAGGCGGCCGGTCAGGCGCAGCATCTGCGGACCCAGCGCCGCCACGACCACGGACGGCGGCTCGCAGTCGGGCAGCTCCAGTCTGGCGTGGACGCGGAACTCGGCGCCCTCGTAATCGACCTGCTCGCCGCGCATCAGCGGTTGCAGCACCTCGAGGTACTCGCGCATGTGCCGGACCACATGGTCGAAATCCAGGCCCCAGGCGTCCCGGATCACCACCTCGTGCGAGAGTCCCAGCCCCAGCGTGAAGCGGCCGCCGGCGGCGGCGTTGGTCGCCAGCGCCTGCTGCGCCATCGCCACGGGGTGCCTGGTGTAGGTGGGAATCACGTAGGTGCCCAGTTCGATGGCGTTCGTTTCGCCCGCGGCCAGCGCCAGCACCGTCATCGCGTCGTGGCCGACCGAGGGTAGGAAGGCGCCCGCGAAGCCGTCGGCTTCGAGCTGGCGGATGGCGTCGAGTTTGCCCGCCAGCGTCGGGGCGAGCGGCGGAGAGAGAATGCGCATTGTTCGTGTCCGTCCTGCAACATCGGGAGCAGATCGCAGTATCGCGCAATCGGGCAGCTACCCTGTCAGCGTAGAGATCAACAATCAGCGCCCAGGGAAAGGACTAACGCGTGGCTTCAGCGGAACTCCAGAAGGTGCTTGATCTGATGGCGCAGCGCCCGATCGGCGGCGGCGAGACCGACATCCAGGGTATGCGGGCGGGGATGGAAGCGACCGCGTTTCCCGCCACCGACGCGGCGACCGTGACGCCGGTCGATGCGAACGGCGTGCCCGGCGAATGGGTGACGGTCGCCGAGTCTGATCCGGATCGCCGCCTGCTCTACGTGCATGGCGGCGGGTATGTGATCGGGTCGCCGGTCACGCATCGACGACTCTGCGAGGACATCGCCCGCGCCGGCGGTTGCGTGGTGCTCAATCTCGACTATCGGCTCGCGCCCGAACATCCGTTTCCGGCGGCGGTTGACGACGCGGTGAGCGGGCTCAGGTTCATCCAGGAGCACGGCCCGAATGGCGGAGGCGCGGCCGACGCGGTGTTTGTCGCCGGCGACTCGGCCGGCGGCGGGCTGACGCTGGCGGCGCTGCTGGCCGCGCGCGATCGCGGCGTCGACCAGCCCAACGCCGCGATCGGCATCTCCGCCTGGACTGATCTGGCGATCACCGGCGAGACGATCCGGACGCGCGCCGACTCCGATCCGCTGCTCACCGATGCGTCGATGATCCGGAACATGGCCGGCGCCTATCTGGGCGGCGCCGAGCCGACCGATCCGCTGGCGTCGCCGCTCTACGCCGACTACGCGGGTCTGCCGCCGCTGCTGCTGCAGGTCGGCGACGCCGAGGTGCTGCTGAGCGACACGACGCGCGTCGCCGAGCGGGCGCGCGCCGCGGGCGTCGACGTGGTCGAAGAGGTCTGGGACGAGATGTTCCACGTCTGGCACGCCTTCGCCCCGATGCTGCCCGAGGGTCAGCAGGCGATCGACCGCATCGGCGAGTTCATCAACCAGCACGCCTAGCATCCGACACTTGGTGATCATCGCAAGGCTCCGTCATTCCCTCGCTTGCGCGGGAGTCTCGCCCGTCGCGGCAGGAGTGTGCGTTGGAGGGGCGAGATTCCCTGCTTGCGCAGGGAATGACGAGGTTGGGCGCAGGGATCTCGCCTGTCGCCGAGACGGCGTGCGCTGGGGCGGGCAAGATTCCCTGCTTACGCAGGGAATGAGGAGATAGGATGCTGGTCTACGGGTAATAGAGCTTCTGCGCCTCGCGGCGCAGCTCGGCGCGGAAGTCGGGATGCGCTACCGCGATCAGTTCCTCGGCCCGCTGACGGACGGTTTTGCCCAGCAGTCTGGCGATGCCGTACTCGGTCACGACCGTGTCGGCGATGTCGCGCGGCACGGTGACGATCTGACCGGGGTCGAACTGGGCCATGATCGTCGAGATGTCGCCGGCGCGGTTGGTCGAGGGCATCACCGTGACGTAACGGCCCCTGGGCGCGAGATAGGCGCCCATCGCGAAGGCGAGGTGGCCGCCGACGCCGGCGTAGACGCGCGGACCGATCGTGTGCACGCCGATCTGTCCGCTGAGGTCGACCGTGAGCGCCCCGTTGATCGCGACGATGTTCTCGTTGCGGGCGATCTGGCGCGGGTCGAGTAGGTACTCGATGCCGTATGTCTCGAAGGCCGGATTCTGGTGCACGACCGCGTGTTCCTCGGGCGTGTTGCCGATTACGGTGGCGACGAACTTGTCGGGGTGGGTGTCGGAGTACCTGCCCGTGATCACGCCGCGCTCGACCAGCGGCACCAGGCCTTCGACCGTGAGCTCGGCGAAGTAGGACAGGTTCTCGCGCTCGTCGAACGCGCCCAGCCGCGGCAGCGCGCCGGTGTGCGAGCCCACACCGACCTGAATCGTGTCGCCGTCCCGGACCAGCTGGCCGACGTAGTGCGCCAGTCCCAGGTCGATGTCGTTCGGCTCGGGATGCTGGAGGTTGACCACGACCGGCGCGTCCGCCGGCACGAAGCAGTCGATCTCGGATACGTGCAGCCAGGAGTCGCCGAAGCTCTGGATCACGTTCTCGTTGACTTCGGCGATCACGGTTCGAGCCCGCTTGGCGGAGGTCACGCCGTCCCAGACTGAGGCGCCCAACGAGACGTAGCCGGCCTCGTTGGGCGGCGAGCAGCGGATCTGCAGCACGTCGATCGGCCAGGCCTCGCCCTCGCCGCGGCCGGCGTCGAGCGCCTTGTGAATGCCGACCAGCCAGTACGGGTGGTAATCGGCGACGCGGCTGTTGACGGCGTCGCGGTCGAACAGCGTGCCGAACTGCGGCGCGACTTTGAACGCGTCCATCATGTCCTCGGTGAACCAGCCGGCGTCGGGCACGATCACGGCGCGCACCTCGACGCCCTGCAGCTCGTCCCGGCGCGCCGTCAGCGCCTCCAGGACCTGCAGCGAAGCGTGGCCGGGGGGCATCCACAGGTGGTCGCCCGAATTGAAGCGCTGCGCCGCCATCTCGGGCGTCGCCAGCCGCGACGCATAGACGTCTCGCCAGGCGATCGAGGGGTCGAACCGAGACTCGCGCTGTTGCAGGTAGAGAGACGAAGTCATCGCGTTCCCTGTCGGCCGCCCGTTGATCGGGCTGATCGTGATCCTCGCGGGTTACACTCGCGGTTAAGGTAACGCCGCCCGGCCGCGGGTTGGGCAACACGACAGGGGATCAAGATGGCAACGGACGGACGGATGGACTTTGGGGTGTTCATGGCCCCGTTTCACCGCGTCGGCGAGAACCCGTCGTTGGCGATCCACCGCGACCTCGAGCTGATCGAGTGGCTCGATCAGCTGGGCTACGACGAAGCCTGGATCGGCGAGCATCACTCGGCCGGCTGGGAGCTGATCGCCTCGCCGGAGGTCTTCATCGCCGCCGCGGCCGAGCGCACCCGCAGCATCCGCCTGGGCACGGGCGTGATTTCGCTGCCCTATCACCATCCGCTGATGGTCGTCGACCGCATGATTCAGCTCGATCACATGACGCGCGGTCGGGTGATGATGGGCGTCGGGCCGGGCGCGCTCTCCTCGGACGCGAGGATGATGGGCATCGACCCGCTGCTCCAGCGTCAGCGCATGGACGAGTCGCTGCGCGCGATTCTGGCGCTGCTCAGGCAGGACGGTCCGGTCAACATGCAGACGGACTGGTTCGAGCTGACCGACGCGCGGCTGCAGCTGTCGCCGTACACGAAACCGCATTTCGAGATGGCGGTCGCCTCGACCGTCTCGCCCGCCGGTCGGCAGATGGCCGGCAGGTACGGGATGGGGATGCTGAGCATCGGCGTGTACCTGCCCGGCGGACGCTCGAACCTGGAAGGCCAGTGGGCCGAAGTCGAGCAGGTTGCCGAGCGCGAGGGACAGGTGGTCGACCGCAACAAGTGGCGGCTGGTGATCCCGATGTACATCGCCGAGACGCGCGAGCAGGCCTTCGCCGAGTGCCGCGAGGGTTGGCGCGCCTGGCAGTTGGATTATTTCCGCGACACGCTGCAGGCCGTCCTGCCCGGCACGGCCGAGACGCCCGAGGGCGCCGTCGCGACCGGCGGCGCGATCATCGGTTCGCCCGACGACGCAGCCAACGCGATCGAGATTCTGCAGGAGAACTCGGGCGGCTTTGGCGGTCTGATGATGCTCGCCCATGAGTGGGCCAACCGCGACGGCATCCGCAAGTCGTACGAGCTGTTCGCCCGCTATGTGGCGCCAAGGTTCCAGGGTCAGTTGGCCTCGGTCGAGGGCACGCAGCAATGGGTCGCCTCAGGCGGCGGCGCGGTCTCGTTCAGTCGCACCGACGTGCTGGCCAAGGCCTTCCGCGACGCCGGCCAGGATGTCCCCGAGTTCCTCCAGCCCCCCGCCGAAGCCGCCTCGGACTGAGTCCACTCACCTCTTTATCATCAGACGAGGAATTGACGCCATGGCACTCGGTTGGGCGCTGCAACGGATGTCGCATGATCAATACCGAAAAATTCTGGCGGAAACGAACGATCATGTGAAGCGCAATTTCACGATCTTACTCGCAATCCGCGATGAAATCCTTCCTGATGAGGATTTGCTGACATTTATAGAAGCTATGGATGGCGCGAAGAATCGCAACTGTCTGCTCGCGCTGACCGATCAGAGACTCATTGTGGCGTTCAAGCACAGACGAGGTCGCTTCGAGCTGGATATCATCCCATTCGATGAGCTGGTGTTCGACGGGTACAGGCGCACTCGCATGTTCGGGCGGCTGGACATCTGGCGGGGCAAAGAGGAGCTTCACTTCAATTGCATGGATAAGGATCGAATGGACAGCTTTGGTCAGTATTTCGTTGACCAGTTTGATTCGTGGCGCATGGTTTCCTCTTTTCAAGACCAGATCGAGATTCCTGAATTCGATGTGCCACAAGAGCCGATGTGGCTCGACGAGTTGGAACGCCTGACTGACCTTTGGCAATCCGGTGCCTTGGACGATGCCGAGTTCCAGCAAGCGAAACGGCGGTTATTGTCCTGATCTCGTATCCACGCGTGTCCGGTACGGAAACCGTATCAGCAGTTCTGCAGAATTCGAGCCATCGCGCTCACCACGTCAGGGTGTCGCCGATTGCTTTCAGGCGTCGCCGCCAGTGCTGGGCGTCGGGCATGATTCGCTCGACCAGAGCCCAGTAGGCGGGGCTGTGGTTCGGTTCGATCAGGTGACAGAGCTCGTGCACCACGACGTAGTCGATGATCTCCGGCTGAGCGAAGATCAGACGCCAGTTGAAGCTCAGCGTGCCGTTTGATGAGGCGCTGCCCCAGCGCGTTTTCTGATCGCGGATCTGGATTCGCGCGGGTCGCGCGCCGACCCGCTCCGACCAGCATGCGACGCGGGCGCTGAATCGCTCCCGCGCGGCTGAGCGAAACCATCGTTCCGCCTGCTCGGCGGCCTGTGCGGAATGCGGATCGACGCTGAAATGCCGCGCCGAGCGATCGGACGGATCGTCGTGGAACTGGAAGCGCGCCGCGCCGGCGCGCACCGGGAGCTGCTCGCCCAGGAGCGGCAGCCGTCCGCCGGGACGGAGCTGATCGCGAAGCCGCGGCGTGGGCGGCGCGTCGAGCCGCTCAGCGATCCAGTCCGCCTTCTTGCGCACCACTTCGTCGATCTGGGGCAGCGTCGTTCGACTGGGCGCGAGCACGCGCAGACGGTTGTCGTCCACGACCAGGCTGATGCTCTTGCGCCGACGATGGCTGCGGTGCAGGTCGTAGGTGATCTGGCGGCCGTCGATGGACGCGCGCCGCTCGGTTGGCTTGCCGCAGGGCAACGTGTTCCGCCGTTATCCGCCGCTGGCCGCTCGGTGGAAGGCGCGCCCCAGCCGTTCGGCGGCCGCTTCCAGCGCCTCCAGGCGCGGCCAGGAGTAGGAGAGGCGCAGCGACTCGCCGTCGCCGCCGGGGTCGTTGGCGGGGTAGAAGCGGTTGCCCGACGGGAACGTCAGCCCGTCTTCGGCGGCGAAATCGCGAACCTGGTCGCCGACCAGCCCCTGGCGCAGCCTGAGCCAGAGGAAGAAGCCGCCCGTCGGTTGGTCGACGTCGAAGTACGGCTCGCCGAAGGGTTCCAGCGTGGCGCTCAGCGTTTGCATCTTTCGCGCATAGAGCTGCCGCATCCGCTCGACATGCGCCTCGAAATCGCCGCGCACCATGTACTCGTGCAGCATCCGGTGCAGCAGCGGGCTGTTCCCCATGTCGAAGCGCGCCGTGACCATGGCCTGGATCCAGTCCGGCCGCGCCTGCACCCAGCCGACCCGCAGGCCGGTCGCGATGACCTTGGAGAACGTCCCCACGGTGAGCACACCCCAGCCGTCGGTCAGTTCCGACAGGGTGGGCGGCGGCGGTTCGTCGAAATAGAGCTCGGAGTAGGCGTGATCCTCCATCAGCAGGACGCGGCGCCGAGCGGCGACCTCGATCAGGTCGAGCCGGCGCTGGAGCGAGGTCGTCAGCCCGGTCGGATTGTGGAAGGTTGGCTGGGTGTAGATCAGTTTGACCGTTTCGCCCGCCGCTTCGAGCCGATCGATGGTCGCTTCGAGTTCGTCCAGCTTCAGTCCTTCCGCGTCCATACTGACGCCGACGACTCGGGCCTGCTTGCCGCGCATCGTGCGCAGCGAGCCGGTGAAGGTGGGGATTTCGGTGATGATGATGTCGCTCGGGTTGATGAAGGCGGCGCAGATCGACTCGATCGCGCCGGCGGCGCCATTGGTCAGCAGGTACCAGTCGGCGTTGGGCCTGGCGGGGTGATTGCGGGCGAAGAAGCGGGCGACCTCCTCGCGCAGCGGCTCGTATCCCAAGGGGCCGCCGTAGACCAGGGGCGCGTCGCCCGGCTCGCTGAGCACGCGCTCGACGGCGGCGAGCAGTTCCGCGCGCGGCTGCGTAT
Source organism: Dehalococcoidia bacterium (assembly GCA_965205105.1). Lineage (GTDB taxonomy): Bacteria > Chloroflexota > Dehalococcoidia > Bin125 > Bin125 > Bin125. Next base: position 1,655,058 of record OZ242034.1, on the reverse strand, counting down.
CGGCGTCGGGGATGCCGCCGCCCAGCGAGATCGGCGGCAGCTGCGTCAGCGCCGAGCGCTCCGACAGGCCCCACGCGGTGGCGGTGCCGGCGTTCAGCCCCTGGTTGGCCGAGTTGGCCGTGTGCAGCGCCGGAAAGCTGCTCCACGCCTCGCGCGCGGCGTCGGCGGCGCTGCTGCTGAGCGGCGAGATTGCGGCGTCGGATGGCTGGGATTTCGTCGTCTTCGTTGTCTTCGTTGTCATGGGGGGAGCACTCCACGGCTGCGGCGCGGCGCGCCGCGTGTCGCTTCAGCTTACGCGAGGCCGCGGGTTGGGATATCGGTTCGGTTGTAGGCTGGCGGCATGGGTGACGGCGATGACGGCATGTACGGAGGCCGGGCGCGCGGCATTCACCTGGGCGTGCTCGATCAGATCCCGATCCGCGAGGGCGGCACGGCGGCGACGGCGATCTCCGAGACCTTCGAGTTGGCGCAGCACTGCGATCGGCTGGGATATTCCCGCTACTGGCTGGCTGAGCACCATAACGCCGGCTCGCTCGCCTGCGCCTCGCCCGAGATCCTGATTCCGCAAGTCGCCGCGCGCACCTCGACGATCCGGGTCGGATCGGGCGGCGTCATGCTGCCGCACTACAGCTCGCTCAAGGTGGCGGAGAACTTTCGCACGATCACGACGCAGTTTCCCGGTCGGATCGACTTGGGCGTCGGCCGCGCGCCGGGTTCGGACGGACGCACCGCGCGAGCGCTCGTGCATGGACCGGGCGCGCTGGGCATCGATCATTTCCCCGAGCAGCTGCTCGACCTGTACGGCTGGTTGGCCGACGATCTGCCCGGCGATCATCAGTACCGCGAGGTGCGCGCCTCGCCGCCGGACGCGCCGATGCCGGAGCTGTGGCTGCTGGGTTCGTCCCATTACGGCGGTCACGTCGCCGCCGAGCTGGGCTGGTCGCACTGTTTCGCGCATTTCATCTCGCCCGAGGGCGGCGAGCAGGTGGTGCGCAAGTATCGGGAGCGGTTTCAGCCCTCGCCGGTCAGCGCCGAGCCGCGCGCCTCGCTCGGCGTCTCCGTCACCGTGGCCGAGACCGACGAGGAAGCGGAGCAGCTGTGCTGGAGCCGCTGGTGCTGGCGGATCAAAGGCAATCGCGGCGCGCGCGGCGGGATTCCGTCCGTCGATGAGGCGCTCAACTTTCCCTACTCGCAGCCCGAGCTCGATTACATCGCCTACATGCAGCAGCGCAGCATTCACGGCTCGCCGCAGCGGGTGCGCGAGCGGCTGGAGCAAATCGCGAGCGCATACGGGGTGGACGAGCTGATCGTTCTGACGATCACTTACGAATTCGCCGCGCGCATGCGTTCCTACCAGCTACTGGCGGACGCGTTCGAGCTGCCGACGCCCGATCTCAGCGCAGCGGCGGTTGGTTGAGCAGCGGGGTCGGATCGAGTCCCTGCTCGCGCAGCAGGCGGCCAGCGATGTCTCTGGCTATTTTGTAGTCGGCACGGGTTCGGCCTTCGACCACGACGGTCAGGCAGGGCGTGGTGTTCGAGGCGCGAACCAGGCACCATGCGTTGTCTGGGGCGCTGTCCGGGGCGCTGTCCTGATCGCCGCCGGCTTGAGTTGAGAGGTCGATGCGCGCGCCGTCGATGTCGTTCACGGGCCACTGCCGCCTGGCGTCCTCGGCGATGCGCGCGGCGGCCGCGTGTTTGCGCTCGTCGGGGCACGGCACTTTGACCTCCTGCGAGTTGTAGTAGCGAGGCACGCGGTCGAGCAGGGCCTCAAGGTTGGTTTCCGAGGCGAATTGCGCCAGTCGACAGGCGGTGCGCACGGCGTCGTCGCTGATCTGCGGCGGGTGGTCGAGACGGTAGAAGTAGTGCGTCGATCCCTCGCCGCCGAAGTCGATCCCGTGCGCCTGCATCGAATACTTGCCCAGCGAATGGCCCACCGGTCCGAAGCGGGCGCGTCCGCCGAGCCGTCGGACATGGTCAACGACCGCCTGGGAGGTCTTCACGTCGAGATGGATTTCGGCGCCTGGGTGCGCGCGCAGCCATTCCTGCGCCAGGATGGCGAGCGCCTGGTCCGGCGTCGCCCGGCGGCCGCGGCCGTCGACCAACCCCAGCCGGTCGCCGTCGCCGTCGAAGGCGAATCCGAGGTCCGCGCCCGAGCGCTGGACGAAATCGGCCAGCTGCGCGACGTTTTCAGGATGCTGCGGGTCGGCCGGATGGGCCGGCGGGAGGTTGGGGTCGTCGTTGATCGCGAGGACATCCGCGCCGATCGCGGTCAGCGCGCGCGCGGCGGTGACCGACGTGATCCCATTACCGGGATCGATCGCGACGGTCAGCCGCCGGCGCAGCCGATGCGCGCCGCCCAACTCGCGCAGGTACTCGGGTTTGGGATCCCAGGCGGCGCGGCTGCCGGTGTTGCTCGCGGGCGGCGCGTCTTGATCGAGGCGCTGCTCGATGCGATCGGCGATCCACTGGATCGACTCGGGGAGCAGCGGCATGCCGCCTGCTTCGAGCAGTTTGATCCCGTTGTCGGTGGGCGGGTTGTGCGAGGCGGTGATCACGATCCCGCCGGTCGGACGCTCGATCTGCCGCAGCGCCGTCGACCAGTAGGCCAGCGGCGAGGGCGCGCGTCCGACATCGATGACATCGACGCCCGAAGCGATCAGCCCGGCGATGACCGCTTGCTTGAGCGCCGGCGTGGTCACGCGCTGGTCGCCGCCGATCACCACCTGCCGGGTCGGGGCGATGTGTTCCGCGTAGGCTTGCCCGATCCGCCGGGCGAGCGCGGGCGTCAGCGGCGGATCCGCGCCTTGGGCGCGGCCGCGGATGTCATAGGCGCGGAAAATCGCTCGTCGAATGCGGCTCCGCTGCATCGATCCACAGCCGTTCGTCAGGTGATCTCGTTCAGACGAGTGTCTGCGGGCCGATGATCGGCGGATCGTTGAGTTGCTCGAGTCCGGCGATCTGCGGGTGGAGCTGGAGGGCGGCGGCGAGTTGCTCGGCCAGTCGCGCGTAGCCTGACTCGGTGTCGCTCTCGAAGCGCAGGCTGAGCGCCGGCGCGGTGTTGGACGCGCGGGCGTGCAGCCAACCGTCGGGCAGCTGCACGCGCGCGCCGTCGGAGCGGTCGATGTCGGCGTTGGGGTTGCGCTGCGCAAACCAGTCGCCAAGCGCGTTGGCGATGCGCGTCTTGTCGTCGTCGGGGCAGGGCAGGCGCAGTTCCGGCGAGATCGGTCGCGCTTCGATCTCGGACATTTCCTCGGCCAGCGTGCGTCCGGACGCGCTGAGCCAGGCGGCGAGCGCGCAGGCGGCGTAGACGCCGTCGTCGATCCAGGGTGCGTCCTCGCCCGCGCGATAGTCGGGGCCGAACATGATGTGTCCGCTCGTCTCGCCGCCAAACGCGATTCGCTGCTCGCGCATCATGCGCCGAAAGAACGAGTAGCCGGTCTTGGCGGTCAACGGCTGTCCGCCGCGGCGGCGCACGTCCTCGATGGCGCTGCTGCTCGTCTTCAGGTCCAGCAATACCGGGGCTCCGCGTCGTCGGGCGAGCATCGGACGCGCCAGCACGGCCGTCAGCCAATCGGCTTCGTAGCGCCGGCCGAGATGATCGAGCGCTCCGATGCGGTCGCCGTCGCCATCCCAGGCGATCCCGAGATCGGCGTCGAGCGTTCGCACGACGCGCGCCAGGTCCCGCATCGTCTCGGGATTCTGCGGGTCGGCCGCGAGGCGCGGCGTCGGGCGGGCGGTGGTTCGGATGGCGTGGACGCGCGCGCCGGCGTCGAGCAGCGCCTGCGGCGCGGTCTGCGAGGCCGCGCCGTTGCCGCAGTCGATCGCCAGCCTGAGGTCGGCGCTGCGGCCGAAGCGCTGCCGAAGGAGGTCGAGATAGGGCGTGATCGCGTCCAGCTCGCGGCGGGATCCGCGCAGCAATTGCTTGCGCGGCGCATGGCCGACAGCGTGCCGAATGTCTTCCGGCAGCAGCGGCTCCGCCGACTCGGCCAGCAGCTTGAAGCCGTTGAACTGCGGCGGGTTGTGGCTGGCGGTCACGATCAGGCCGCCGCCGTGCGCTGCGCGATCGATGTTCCAGCCGATCACGGGCGTGGGCGCGAGTCCCGCGGCGAACACGTCGATGCCGGTTGTGAGCGCCCCGGCGATCGCCGCTTCGTAGAGTTCAGCGGAGGTGGCGCGCGTGTCGCGCCCCACGACCATCGCCGCGGCGCCGCGCTCGCGCAGCCATTGCGCGAACGACGCGCCGATGTGCTCGGCGACCTCAGGATTGACCTGATCGGGCGTCGTGCCGCGGATGTCGTAGGCGCGCACGATTTCGCTGGCGATGATCTCGCCTGGCGCCGTTTTGCCGTGTGCGTCCTCACTGTGCGGATCGTTAATCGGCATAGCGTCACTTTATGCTGAGCGCAGCGTGGGAGGCGGCGCGGGATGGCATCCGGGTTTGGTCGGCGCGACTGGGAATCGACGCTCGATCGATGGGCCGAGGCCGGGCTGCTCAGCGAATCGACCGCGGCTGAGATCCGCGCCTGGGAGGCGGGGCGGGACGCGAGTTCGCCGGCTGCCCGGCTGGTCGACGCGCTGTCTTACCTGGGCGTGTCGATCGTGCTCGCGAGCGCGTTGCTCGCGGTCGGGCTGATGGATACGAACGATCTGGCGATCGTGGTCCTGCCGATCTGCACGGGGCTGGCGTCGGCGCTGCTGGCGCGTTTCACCTGGCGGTTCGGATATTCCGCGCTCGCCGACGGGTTCGCGGCCAGCGCAGTCATCCTGCTGACCGTGGCGCTCGGTTTCGGGCTCGATCAGATTGGCGGCGACCAGTACGAGCTTGGCTTCGCGTTGATCTGCCTTTGCGTGTTGGCTGCCGGCGGGTCGATGGCGCGCCTGGTTCGCTCGCGTCTGGCGACCTTCCTGGCCGCTCTCGCGTTCGCGCTCCTGCCCTATTCGATCGCCGTGCAGGACACCACCCTGCACGTGTTCAGCTTCGAGGGCGGGTCCGGCTGGGTCGTCGGCTGGGAGCTGTGGGGCGCGTTCGCGGCGGTGAGCGCGGTCGGCGTTGCGGCGCAGATTGCGATGCTGCATCCCAGCCGGCTGCTCGACGCGGACGCGGCGCCCTGGGCGCGGTTGGGCGCCTCGCTGGCTACGGGCATCAGCATCCTCTGGTTGGCCGGCGCCACGCCCGAGTACGCGTTCGACTGGATGCCGCTGCTCGTCGGATGGCTGGTGACCGTGCTCGCGTTTCGCCGCAATCGCATGGAGTTGCTGCCGGCGTCGGCGCTGCTGTTGCTCGGATCGCTCGCCGGCGGCCTCTCCGATCTCAGCTCGGATCTGCGGCTCAGCCTGACGATCGTGGCGCTGTTCACGGCGCTCCAGGTGACGATGCTGGGGATGGCGGCCCCGGCGCTGCTGGGCCCGCTCGCCGATCACTGGCTCACCCCCTTCTGGCGGGCGGCGCTGCTCTGCGGCGGCGTGGCGGCCGCGTCGATCCTGGCCGTTGAGCACGAGGCGCTCGCCGCCGTCGGCATCATCTGGGGGCTCGCGCTGTTGGGGGTTGGGGCCGTTCGACGCGAGCGCATCGAGCTGCTGTTCGGGATCATCGGCGTCTACGCCACCGGCCTGAGCCTGGTTCTCGGTCAGTTGGAGTCCAACCTCGGCGCCGTGGCGGGCACGCTCGTGTTCGGATTGCTGATTGTGGTCGCCGCGATGGTCTGGCGCCGGCGGCAGCGCGGTGCGGCGGTTTGACACTGATCGCGGCTGACTCATAGCCTTGCAGCGTGTCGATACTCGCGTGCGCGTTTCTGGAGGATTCCGGATGGAAGACAAGACCATCTCGCTCGTCAACGGGCGATTCAACGTGGGCTACCTGGAAGCCGGTTCGGGGCCGGACCTGCTTTTCATTCACGGCGCCGGCGGCCTGATCTGGGACCCGTTCCTCGAGCAGCTGTCGCAGCACTACCGCGTGATCGCTCCCAAACTGCCCGGCACGGCCAACTCGACCGGCGTCGAGTGGTTGATGGACCACCACGACGTCTTTTATTTCTACTGGGATTTCCTCGACGCGCTGGGGGTTGAGGATGTGATCGTGGTCGGTCACTCGATGGGCGGCTGGTTCGCCGCCGAAGTTGCGGCGATGCAGCCCGGTCGCGTGTCCAAACTGGTCCTGATCGCGCCGGCCGGCCTCTGGAACGATGAGTATCCCGTGGTCGACTTCTTCGCCATGCTGCCCAACGAGTTGGTCCCGGCGCTGTTCCACGACACCGAGCATCCCGGCGCCAAGATGATGACCGCGCCGCCGCCCGAGGATCCCGACGTGCTGCGCGCGGCCACCGTCGAACGCGCCAAGATGCTGCAGACGGCCGCACGCTTCATGTGGCCGATTCCCGACAAGCGCCTGTCCGAGCGCATCCACCGCGTGACATCGCCCACGCTGATCTGTTGGGGCGCGTCCGACGGCCTGATCCCGCCGCAGTACGCGGAGGACTTCAACCGCGCGATTCCCAACTCGGAGGTCGCGATGTTCAGCGCTTCGGGGCACATGCCGCAGGTCGAGGAGCCTGAGGCGCTGCTGGCCCGGATGAGCGAGTTCCTGAGCAACTGACCCGGGCGCGGCCAGACCGCCCCGACCGCACCCCGGGCGGCGGGATACGCTTGGGGCATGGTCTGGCGCGACGATTGGCTCAATCCGGACAATCTGGACAGCGCCCGGCGGCTGTTTCACATGTTCGCGCGGCAGGAAGCACCGGCGCTGGACTCGCCGATCTACGCCGAGCTCAGCTACGCCGTCTCGCTGGACGACGAGCTGCTGCGCATCGCGATGCAGAAGCCGTGGGGTCAGATGGCTCCGAACACGTTCTTCGCCGCTGTCCAGTACCTGCTGCTGGGCGGATCGCCCTACGCCGAGCATCCGTTGGCGGCGCACTATCCGATTGTCTGCGGCGCGGAGCGGCCTGCGGAGCCGGCCTCGGGTCTGTTCCGCGATTTCGTCCTGAGCTACCGCGATGAGGTGCTCGAGCTGGTGCGGACGCGGGGTACGCAGACCAATGTGGTGCGGCGTTGCAGCTGTCTGCTGCCGCTGTGCTCGATGGCGGCGCGGGAGTCGGGGCGGCCGCTGGCGCTGATCGATCTGGGCGCCTCGGGCGGGATCAATCTCAACCTCGATCGCTACCGCTACCGCTACCTGCGCGGGGGCTTGGAGGAACGCTGCTGGGGCCGCGGCTCGGCGCGCGTTCTGATCGAGTCCGAGTTGCGCGGGGCCGGAGCGATGCCGCCGCTGATGGATGAGCTGGAGATCGTCAGCCGCGCGGGCGTGGATATCAACCCGATCGATCTGCGCGACGCAGATCAGTTGCGTTGGCTGCGCGCCCTGATCTGGCCGGAACACGTCGAGCGGCATCAGCTGCTGCAGGACGCGGCGGCGGAGTTGGAGGCATCGCCGGTGCGGCTGCACCGCGGCGACGCGGCGGAGCGCTTGCCCGCGCTGATCGCGGGCGCGCCCGCCGACGCGGCGCTGGTCGTCTACGCGACGATCGCGCTGTATCAGTTCGGCGAGGACGGCCGCGATCGGGTGATGCACGCGCTGGCCGAGCAGAGCCGCGAGCGCCCGATCTGGTTCGCCACCATGGAAGGCCGCCCGACCGAACTGACGCTGACCCGTTTCCAGCATGGTTCCGGCGAGCGCCGGCGGCTGGCGACGCCGTCGCCGCACGGCTGGTGGATTGAGTGGGCGGCGTAGCCGTCGCGGAGTCTGGCGGTCGAGATTCCCGCTCCAGTTGATTCGTCTTGGTTCGTCATTCCCGCGCTTGCCGCGGGAATCTCGACTGCTGGCGCGAAGATCGGACGCTGTCCTAGCCCTTGAGCGCCTCGAGGATCCGGCCGAACTCGGTCGGGTCCTGCTCCATCACGTTGACCGAGTGGAGCAGCGCGCCGGCAGCCTGCTCCTGTTCGAGCCGCTCGACGCACTCTTCGGTCGTGCCGACGAAGCCGAACTGGAGCAGCATGTCCTCGGGGATCGCCGACGCGCCGGCCGTGCCGCCGCCGTCCTTCCAGGCGACGCGGACGGCGTTCGCCTCGTCCTCGTAGCCCTGGCGGGAGAGCTGGCGGTAGTAGAACTCACCCATGCGGGCGCAATAGAAGGCGAGCGTGCCGGCCTGCGCGGCGCGGGCGCGGGCCTGGTGCTCGGGCGTGTTGGCCACGGTCACGCCGCCCGGCGCGCGGACGGTGAAATCGGCCGGGTCCTTGCCCGCCTCGCGCACCCACTCGTTGACCTGCGCGATCTCCTCGCCCAGTCGGTCGAGGGGGATCATCACCGGCAGCCAGCCGTCGGAGATCTCCGCGGTCATCCTGACCGACCGGGGGTTCAGGGTGGCCAGATAGATCGGAAGCTGCTTGCGCAGCGGCTCGAAGCGCAGCGTGAAGCCGCGCTGCAGCTTGAAGATGTCGCCGTCGTAGTGCAGCGGTTCGTGGGAGAACAGGATCTGCATGATCTCGACGGTCTCGCGCATCCGCTTGAACGCGGGCTGGAAGGGAACGCCGTGGAAATGCTCGATCACCTGCGGCCCCGAGTTGCCCAGACCGACGATCACGCGCCCTTCCGAGAGTTCGTCGATGGTGGCGAAGTGTTGCGCCAGCGCGGCGGGTGTGCGGGAGTAAATGTTGACGATGCTGGTGCCGACCTGCACACCGTTGGTGCGCTCGGCGAGCTGGACCAGGGTTGTGAAGGCGTCCTGACCCCAGGCCTCGGCGACCCAGATCGAGTCGATCCCGACCTCATCGGCGATCTGCGCCCGCTTGAGGGCGGCCTCGCGGTCGATCGATCCTTGCCAGTCGAATCCCATACCGATGCGTCGGCTCATCTGCGGCTCCTCTTCGCATTGGGGTTCCTGCCGTTTCCCGATCAGCCTAGCGGTGCGCGTCGGATAGCCTGCATTGGGTGCGGTACGCCGTATGCTGCGCCGAACTTGCTGACGCGGAGGGCGGATCGATGGCAGTGACGTACACCGTGGCGGATCGGATTGCGACCATCGTGCTCGATCGACCGCAGGCGCTGAACGCGTTCGACCGCGAGCAGTACGCCGCCTTCGCTGAGGCATGCGCGCGCTTCAGGGACGACGATGACGCCTGGGTGGCGATCATCACCGGCGCCGGCGATCGTGCGTTCTCGGCCGGCGCGGATCTGCGCGACATGATCCCGGCGCTGATGGACGAACCGTCCAAAGAGCGCTTCGAGCTGCCGCCCACGATCATGCGCGGGATGTACATCGCCAAACCGCTGATCGCCGCGATCAACGGCTACGCCTTCGGCGGCGGGCTCGAGGTCGCGCTCGCCTGCGACCTGCGGATCGCCGCGGCGGGCGCGCAGATGGGTCAGCCCGAGGTGGGGCTGGGGCTGCTGCCGGGTTGGGGCGGGACGCAGCGCCTGCCCAGACTGTTGGGCGAGAGCCGGGCGATGGAGATCATGCTGACCGGCGATCCGTTGACGGCTCAGCGGGCGCTCGAAATTGGGTTGCTGCATCAGGTGGTCGAAGCAGGCGAACTGATGGACGCCGCGCGGGCGCTGGCGGAGCGGATCTGCCGCAACGGACCGCTCGCGGTTCGCGCCTGCAAGTCGGCCGCCGTGCGCGGGATGCAGACATCATTGGACGAGGGGCTGCGGATCGAGCAGCTCTATTTCGAGCGTCTCGCCTATACCGACGACATGCGGGAGGGCGTCGCCGCGTTCAACGAGCGCCGCCCGGCGGCGTTCACGGGCGGCTAGACGCGGTTAGCCGGGTTCGGGCGGCGGGAAGCGCCAGCGCGTCGTGTTGGCGGGGTAGTTCGCCTCGGTCCAGGCGAGCGCCTTGGTGACGGACAGCGTGAAGACGGGGATTGTCTCCTCCGCGCCCCAGGGCATCTCGTACTTCTCGTTGAACGCGGCTTGGATGCCGGGCGTCGAGTCGGCCAGTGTGAAGCGGCCTTCGAGGATGACGACATCGTCGCCCGATTCGAGATTGACGACCGCTTCGGGATTCGCGGTCAGGTTTCGGGCGGTGACGCCGAGCGGATCGGTGGCGAAGTGGAAGGCGTCGTCGGCCCAGACGCCCCAGACGGGCACCGAATGCGGCCGGCCCGACGGCCGCGTCGAGGCGACCCAGTAGTTGCGAGCCGCCCGCAGCTGCTCGATCACCCAGTCCCAGGACATCGGCGTGAACGGATAGTCATCGACGTTGAAGCCGAAGCTGTCGGGCAGGTGCAGCCGCTCGGGCTCTGGGATGCGCATGGTCGGCGCTATCCAGCTTCTCCCACGAACGGGTCATAGGTGCCCAGATGCCAGTGGTTGCCTTCGTAGTCGGCGACCGTGAAGGCGTGCGAGCCGTAGTCGGTGTCGGTCAGCGGCTGCACGACGGTCGCGCCGGCGGCGATGGCGCGCTGATAGACCTCATCGACCTGTTCGGCGGACTCGGCGGTCATGCTGATCGATCCGTGTCGGTGGGGCAGATCGTACTGGTCGCCGTGCAGGTCGCCGAGCATGACCAACGAGCCGCGCCAGGCGAGCTGCGCGTGCGCCACGGACCCGTCCTCGTTGCGGACCACGAAGTGCTCGGTGATCCCGAACGCGTCGTGCAGCCACTGGATCGCCCGGTTGGCGTCTTCGTAGCGCAGGCTCGGGACAACGGTCTGATGGCTCATGTCAGCCTCCGATCAGATTGTGGGTTTGCAGCGTATCCATTTGATAACGGCTCGTCGAGCACGCGGCGCAGATCGCTCGCGGTATGCACGGGGGCGGAGCAGGCGAACGCCTGGCAGACGTAGGCGGTCGGTCGGCCGTCCTGCATGGTCTTATCGGCCAGTTGCGGCACGGCGCTCTCGTCCACGGCCGGCCGGTGCTGCATGAGCAACATCGGCCGCGGACGACCGAGCCGCAGGTCGCGGCGCATCTGCGCCAGTTGCGGGTCGTCGGCTGCGCCGATCAGCGCGACGGAGCGATGCTCCGTGAGCCAGTCCTGTACGGAGACGAATAGCCCCAGCATCGTCGGCGCCTTGCTGAGATAGGCGGAGAACGCCGTGCGCATGGCTTCGATCAGGTCGGCGTAGCGGCCGTCGGCGGTGAGCGCGTAGAGCCGCGCCAGCGCGCGCGCGGCGAGCGAGTTGCCGCTCGGCGTGGCGCCGTCCTGGATCGGTTTGCGTTGGGCGATCAGCTGTTCGCCGCCGCGGCCGACAGTGAAGAAGCCGCCGCCCTCGTGATCCCAGAAGCGGTCGATCATCAGCTCGACGATCGACCGCGCCTCGAGGTACCAGGATTCGTCGCCGGTCGTCTCGTAAAGCGAGATCAGTCCGTCGGCGAGGGCGGCGTAATCCTCGACGAAGGCGTCGACCGAGGCGCGTCCGGCCGAGTGGATGCGCAGCAGGCTGCCGTCGCCGCCGCGCATGTGGTCGAGGGTGAAGCGGGCGGCGCGCGCGGCGGCGTCGGTGAAGCGCGGCGCGTCGAGCACGGCGCCGGCCTGGGCCAGCGCGTCGATCGCCATGCCATTCCAGGCGGCGATGATCTTGGTGTCGGTGGCGGGCGGGACGCGCGTGCGGCGATGCGCCAGCAGCGTCTGGCGGCTGCGTTCCAGCGACGCCTCGACGTCGGCGGGCGGCAGGTCGAGCCAGCGCGCGACCGCCTCGGGCGGTTGCGCGGCCAGCAGGATCGACTTGCCCTCCCAGTTGCCGCCGAGATCGACGCCCCAGCGGCGGCAGGCGATCTCGGCGTCCTGCGGCGGCAGCAGTTCGCGCAGCTCGTCGCGCGTCCAGATGAAGTACTTGCCCTCGACGCCTTCAGAGTCGGCGTCGGTCGAGGCGTAGAACGCGCCCGCCGGCGTCTGCAGTTCGTTGAGCAGATAGTCGGCCGTCCGCTCGGCGATGCGGGCGAAGAGCGGGTCGCCGGCGCTGCGGCCAAGCAGGCGGTGCGCGTCGAGGTAGAGCGGGATCAGCAGCGCGTTGTCATAAAGCATCTTCTCGAAGTGCGGGACCAGCCAGACCTCGTCGACCGCGTAGCGGTGAAAGCCGCCGGCGAGCTGGTCGTAGACGCCGCCCTCGGCCATCCTGCGCAGCGAACGCGCGAGGTGCTCCGCGGCGTCGTCGGCGTTGCCAGCCTGGCCGTCGAGCGCCTGCTGGAGCAGCAGTTGCAGATAGTAGGGCTGAGGAAACTTGGGCGCGCCGCCAAATCCGCCGTGCGCGCGATCGGCTGACTGGAGCAGCGCGGTCGCGGCGCGGGCGCGAATCTGCGCGGGAGTCTCGTTGATCTCGTCGCCGGCCAGCTCGACGCGCAGGTTCAGATGCCGCGTGAGCTGCGTCGCCTGTTGCTCGACCTGCTCGCGCTGCTCGCGGAAGGCGCGCGACACGCCCTGCAGCACGTCGCCCCAGCCGGGCATCCCGGTGCGGCGTTGCGGCGGGAAGTAGGTGCCGCCGAAGAACGGTCGACCGTCGGGCGTGCAGAAGACGTTGAGCGGCCATCCGCCGTGGCCGTGCAGCATCTGCTGCGCGTCCATGTAGATCTCGTCGACGTCGGGCCGCTCTTCGCGGTCGACCTTGATGCTGATCACGAGTTCGTTCTGCAGCGCGGCGATCTGCTCGTCCTCGAACGATTCGCGCTCCATCACGTGGCACCAGTGACAGGCGGCGTAGCCAACGCTGACCAGGACCGGCTTGTCCTCGGCTCGCGCGCGGGCCCAGGCTGCTTCGCCCCACGGGTACCAGTCGACGGGATTGCCCGCGTGCTGCAGCAGATAGGGGGAGGTTTCGTCGGCGAGTCGATTAGGCATGCCTCAACCTTAACAGCGCGTATGTGTACACGTCGTCGGCTAGCTTACGGGGTGGCGGTCGGCCCGCGCACGTCAGCGCGATAGACTGGCTCCGAGGCCGGCGACCACCCGCGCACCCAGGTGCGCTGCACTCGCGCACGCGCTCGGCGGCGCGGATAACGGCAAGCACTGATGGCGCTCCAGTGGGCGAAGATCGAACGGCTGGTGTATCCGCGGGGGAGGAGCGAACATTTCATGAATGTGGGATGGGGAGGGTGGCGTGGCAAGATCGCGCTGGCAGTCTCCGCATATGCCGCAGCCTGCGGCCTGCTCTGGGTGATGCCAATAAACACCGGGGCGTTCTTCGGTTTAGCTGTTCCTGTCGGCTTCGGATTCTACTTTTTCGCGCGCCCGCCAGTGAGTATGGTTACACTTGCAGCTCTAGCGGTGACCCTGCTCACTGTTTGGATATCTGTTTCGCAATTCGAGTAGCAGGCGCGTATCCTCCGAGCAGTCAGAGCACAGCGGAAGATCACTATCGTGATCCGTGGGGAAGTGGGGCTATGGGTTATGTTATTGCGAGATCATCTGCGCTCGTCGATTACAAAACCTGCGAATAGCTCAAAGACATACGATATGTCAATGCCGGGTGCACGCATGGATCAGCATTCTTAGGCAAGTTCTTTCAAGGCCGAGTATACAGAGTTCACGTAAGTCGGCATTGGTATTAACGAGGGTAAACCCTGTTGGACTCGCTTTCAGCAAATCTACATCATCAGGCACGAGATAAGAAATTACTGAGAGGATGATGAAATCAAAGCCCTCAGACGCAGCCGCGGCGTTCACGCTCATGCGCTGCCGGGACTGGCGCGGAAGATCAGCGCAACGAAAGGTCGGACTCGATCAAGGTGGCCGCCCGCGGCACGGTCACCCTCGTGTATACGCGCCAGGCCGATTGTATGGTCTTGACCATCGTTGAGGCCGCCTGGCAGCGCCTCTGGGACGCCGAAGGCGGCGGCGATGGTCGAGCGGCCCGCGGCGCGCATGGTTTCGACGCCGATACCCTGCACCCCGGCGGTGCCGGCTGCGCCGATGCGTTCGCCATTGGCGAACTCGAACACGGCACACCGCCCTCGGCTCCGACCTCGATCGGCTCGCCGCGCGAGGCGGGCAGGTACGGCGTCAACCGCGGATCGCGGGTAATCGTGAGCGTTTTGCTGCGTCTCGGGCAATGGGTTGAGCGCCTGAACGCTGGGAGCGATGCCGTATGAGCCCCATGGAGCAGGCGTTGGCGCCGATGCTGCGCCGGCTGCGTCCGCTGACCAGCGCGCTGCGCCTCGACGGGCCGAGCGCGGAAGCGACCGCCCGGCGGCTGATGGCGGAGGTGTTGGGGACCTTTGGTCTGGTGCTGTTCTGCGCCGGCTCGGCGCATGTCGACTGGTGGTCGGGCGGGCAGCTTGGGGCGCTGGGCGTCGGTCTGGTCAACGGGCTCGGCGTGGCGGTGATGATCTTCGCCTTCTGGGCGATCTCCGGCGCGCACCTGAATCCGGCTGTGTCGCTGGCGCTGTGGCTCAGCGGTCGCCTGCCGGGACGGCTGCTGGCGCCGTATGTGGGCGCGCAGCTGGCGGGCGCGTTGATTGCGTCGTCGGTGATGCACGGGCTGTTCCGCAATCACACCGGCGAGGGCGAGTCGTGGCTGGGCGCCAACTTCAGCGAAGGGCCGCTGATCCAGGCGTTCGGCGCGGAGATCGTGATCACGTTCTTCCTCGTCTACGTCATTCTCTCGCTGGCCGATCGGAGGTGCGGGGCGGCGGTGTTCGCCATCGCGGTGGGCTTCTATGTGGCGGCGGCGGTGACGATGGCGGGCGGCGTGTCGGGCGCTTCGATGAATCCGGCGCGCGCCTTCGGTCCGGCGGCGATCGCCTGGTTCTGGAGCGATCACTGGATCTACTGGGTCGCGCCCGGGCTGGGCGCGCTGATCGCGTCGCTCTTCCACGCTCTGCTGCGTGATCGCTCCGTTGATCCGGGCGCGCGCTGACGCGCCTGCGCGACGCCTAGCTCTCGATGCCGGCTGCGCGCAGCGCGATCCTGAGCGCGCGGTAGTTGTTGCGGGTGAAGTGATAGCCGCCCATGCCGACGGCGTGCGCGCCAAGCACGTTCTCCTCGAGATCATCGATGAAGAAGCACTGCTCGGGCGCGACGCCGACCGCCTCGGCGGCGTGTTGGAAGATGCGCGGATCGGGTTTGCGCAGACCGATCTCGCCCGAGACCACGATCGCGTCCCAGTCGACCTCGACCGGCAGGTCGGAGAGGAAGCGCTCGCGCAGATCGTCGGGCGCGTTGGAGAGCACGCCGACCCGGTGTCCCATGGCCTGCAGGTCGTGAGCGAGCTCGAAGTTGGGGAGGTGGTACTGCCAGGGCTGGGCGTACCAGGCGTCCAGCAGGTCCTGCACGGACTGCGCGACATCGGCCTGCAGGTAGGGCGCGAGCCGCTGTTCGACGCCGCGCTGCCAGGTATCCCAGTTGCCTTGCCCGGTTTCGATGGCGTGCCACTCGGGCGTTCGGTAGAAGGCGTCGACCAGCGCGCCCGGCGGCAGGTTCCAGCGCCTGCCGAACTCGTCGTAGCCGTCCCAGTCCATGCGGATCAGCACGCCGCCGAAGTCGAACAGTACCGCGCGTTGGCTCATGAGCCGGCTCCACTGTCACTCGCCATCCGGGCCGCCTTCGCTTCCCTGGATGAGTGTATGGGCGATGGTCAGGATGCGCTGCGCCGCGTCGGCGAACGGATGCGCCGCGCCCCAGCGGGCGGCCGCGGCGCGATGCCGCTCGATCTCGCCGGTTTCGTCGGCGTGGAGGGCGCGGCGCATGGCCGCGGCGAACGCGGGCGGCGATGCGTCCGCGATCCAGCCGTGCGCCGGCTCGACGGTTTCCTGAGCGCCGGCGTGCGGCGCGGCGATCACGGGCGTTCCGCTGGCCAATGCCTGCGCGATGGTCAGGCCGTAGGCCTCGTAGTAGCTGGGCGAGAGGAACGCGTCGGCGGCGGCCAGGAGCCGCCATTTCTGATCGCCGCCAAGGTAACCGGGGAACAGCACATTGGCTCGGCGAAGTCGGGCGGCCGCCGCGCGCAGCCTGCGATTGTACGAGTCGCCGCCCATGTAGGCCGGCGCGCCGGCGACGATCAGCTGAATCCGGTCGGCGGACGAGGGCGATTGCCGCTCGATCAATCGCAACGCCTCAAGCGCGAGATGGATGCGTTTCTCCGGCGAGATGCGGCTCAGCGTGAGCAGGGTGAAGCGGTTGGGGTCGGCCCCGATCGCGCGCAGCGTCTCACGTCGCTGCGCGCGCAACGACGGATCGGCGCTGCCAACCACGCCCCAGGGCACGACGCGCGTCCGTTGAGCCAGGCCGACGCCGGGATAGCAGCGGTCGAGCGAGCGGGCTACCGCCGCTGATGGGGCGATCGGCGCGTCCACGTTGCGCGCCAGATCGCCCTCCTTGGACCAGACCAGTCGCGCGATGTCGGGCGCGCGCCGGGCGATGCCGCAACGCTCGGCCAGACGCCAGAGGGCGGACAGGCGGGCGCCGTTGAGCGGCAGGCCGGTCGGTTGCGAGATGTAGCGGCGGCTCACCAATTCGCTGACGATCACGTGCAGCAGCGCCATCTGGCGAAACCCGTTGGCGCGCAGCTTGGCGAAGGGCGGACCTTCGGACGTGTCATTGGCGATGACGACCGCGTCGGCCGGGTCGATGTCAGAGAAATAGTCCCTGAGCGCCGCCTCCCACTCGATCGCGAAGCGGGCGTAGCGTCGAGCGTTCAGCCGCAGAATCCGTTCCGGGTCGGCGGCCGCCAAGGTGCGTACCGGCAGGGTCTGTCTGATTCCGTCGAGCGATTCCGACCGTCCCGGCGTGAGCAGGGTCAGGTCGAAGCCGGCCTGTTGGGTATGCGGCGCGAGCGCTTCCAGCACCGCGACGCCTCCGCCGACGGGCGCAGCGTCGGTGGCGAGCGCGCCGGTGGCGCTGCAGAGGAAGATGCGCGGCATGGGATGGAGATTAATCGTTCGGCGCCGCGCGCCGACCGTGACGCGCGCGGGGGCTAGCCTGCGGCAGCAGGTGTACCGGGAAGGTGAGGCCATGGCGTTGCAGTACGAGCGGTTGGACGGGCTGATGGCGGCGCAGGTGACGCCGTTCACGGCCGGCGGCCGCGATGTCGACCTGGACTGGATCGGGCCGCATGCGGACTGGATGCGCACGATGGGGATCGGCGGGATTCTCACGTTGGGCACCAATGGCGAAGGTCCGTCGGTGGGGCTGGAGGAGCGCAGGCGGGTGATCGGTGCGGTCAAGCAGGCTGCGCGCGGCATCGGCGGCGGGATGGTGGTGATCGCCGGCGCGACCTGTCCGTCCCTGCCCGATACGATTCGCGCCGCCAACGACGCGCTCGACGCGGGCGCCGACGCCGTCGCGCTGCTGCCGCCGTTCTTTTTCAAGCAGGTGGACGCGCGGGGCATGATCGACTGGTTCAGCGCCGTGATCGAATCGCTGCCCGCCGAGGGTCGGGCATTGCTCTATAACATGCCCGCCCAGGCCGGGATCGACATTCCCGACGAGGTGTTGGCCGCTGTGCTGCGTCGTCATCCCGATCAGCTCATGGGGATCAAGGACTCGAGCGGCGATGCCGAGCGGACGAAGCGTTACATGGCGCAGGTACCGTCGGATGGTCCGGGTGCGGCGTTTCGGGTGATGGCTGGTTCCGACGCCGCGCACGCGCAGCTCTACGCGGCGGGCTGCCTGGGCGGCGTCTCGGGTCTGGCGAACGCGGTGCCGGCGTTGGTCAAGACGATCCAGTTCGCGCACCGCGAGGGCGGCGAGCCGCAGCGACCGCAGGATCAGCTCAACGAGCTGCACGCGATCCTCAACCTGTTCCCCAGGATGGGCGCGCTGAAGCAGCTCATCCAGATCACCAGCGGCTTGCCGTTGACACACACGCGGCCGCCGCACCGCGACCTCGACCCGCGCGAGGTCCGCGCGCTGGAAGAGGCGGTCGGCCGCTATCTGCTGGGCGAAGCGGTCTGAGCTAGAAGTGGTTCATGCAGTGCATCGCATAGTCGGTCGCGAAGAGTTGGTCGGCGGCGAGCAGGTCGCGTTGAGTGGCCGCCTCGATCCGTCCCAGCCGATGCGCATACGAGGCTGACAGCGCGCCCGTGGCGAGATGCGCCATGGTGAACACATCCATGCTCAGTTGCGGTGATGCATCGACCTGGCGGATGTCCGCGCCCTCGGGTCCGGTCGAGAGCTTCCAGGTGCCCTGATTCCATTCGCACAGATCGTCGATAACGCGGAAGGTGAGCTCCGATTCGACCGGGTAGCGGCGGATCATCAACGCGCGCGGCAGATCGACGATGCGCACGAGGATGCCGTCGGAGAGCCGAACGCGCAGCGTGCGCGGGTCGCGCGCCAGATGCTGGATGGGATCGTCGGACGGCGCGTCGTGCACGTAGATGCGCCAGGTCAGGTCCTGACTGGCAGCGAACTGCCAGAGCGCGGTGTAGGCCGCGGGCGTAAGCCAGCCGTACTCGCGGATCGTCATCCGATGATCGCGCTGTCCGGCGCTGAACTCGTTGAGGTTGCGGTCTTCGCAGCTGGTGTAGACCATGTAGCCCAGCGCCTGGTCGTCCTCCTCGTAGAGCAGCACCCGCACCGGACCCTCGTGGATGTCCTCCGGCTCGGACAGCACCTCGGCGTTCCAGAGGCTGAGACCGCGATGCAGGAGTCCGTTGCGCGGCTGCATGTAGGCGCGGTAGAGGTCGCGGATCACGCCTGCGTCGTCGGGCATGTCTTTGGCGTTCATGACCGTCAGCCGTCCGCCGGGCTGGGGCGCGTGGATGAAGTTGAGGTCGAGCGGGTCGATCTCATAGCGGGCGCGGCGCGAGCAGATCGCGTATCCGAAGCGCTGGTAGATGCCCGTCTGCGAGGCGTACAGGGCGGCCAGCGACTGGCCGCGCTCGTACTGTTCATCGAGCGCGTGCTCCATCGCCAGGCGGAGGTAGCCGCGCCGCCGCCTGGTCGGCAGCGTGCCGACGGCGGTGACTCCGGCGACATGCGCCCGCTCGCCGTTAAAGCGCATCGAGAACGGCCAGGCGCCGAATGTGGTCGAGAGTTCGCCGTGCTCGAAGACGCAGGTCGACCATTCGGGCTGCAGGAAGGTGACCGGATCGCGCTTCGGATTGCCGTGTTCGGCTAGGGCGATGTTGGCGACGAAGCGGAAGTCCTCCATCTCCTCGGCGTTGGCGGCGCGCACCTCGACTCCGGCCGGCAGATCGCGTCGTGACATGGTCATCCCCCTTGCTCGCGGTTATCTCGCAGTTATCTCGCGGTCACACTGAGATTATCAACGCGGCTGCGCCTCGAACGCGACCGCAGGCCACGATCGCCGATCATCCGGCGTCGGCTGCGGGGGAAGCATCGACGGTCTATAGTGAATTCGGGTTGGCTGGCAGGCGATACGCCCATGAAAATTCTCATAGCCGACGATGAACCGCACATCCGCGAGCTGGTCCGCCTGTACCTCTCGCGCGAGGGGTACGAGCTGGAGTTCGCTTCCGATGGCCAGGAGGCGCTCGAGAAGGCGGTGATGCTGCAACCCGACCTGGTCGTGCTCGACCTGATGATGCCCAAACTCGACGGCTTCGAGGTGACCAAGGGCATCCGTCAGGACTCCGATGTGCCGATCCTGATGCTGACCGTGCGCCGCGAGGACGCGGTGAAGGTGGCCGGGTTCGAGTTGGGCGCGGACGATTATCTGACCAAGCCGTTCAATCCCAAGGAGCTGGTGGCGCGGGTCAGGGCGATCCTGCGCCGCGCCGACGGGATCGTGCGCTCGGGGATGGAAGTCGTCGTGGGCAGCCTGACCCTGAATCGGCAGACGCGCGAAGCGACGCTGGCCGGCAACCTGCTGAAGCTGCGCACGAAGGAGTTCGACCTGCTGTTCGCGCTGGCGCAAAACCTACAGACGGTGATGTCGCGCGAACAGCTGATCTCATTGGTCTGGAACTACACGTACAGCGGCGATACGCGAACGGTCGATGTGCACGTCAACCACCTGCGCCACTACCTGCAGGGCAGCGACCTGCAGATCGAGACGGTGCGCGGCGTGGGCTACCGGCTGGCCCTGTGCAACGCTCCGTCGCCGCTGGCGCTTGCCGCGGCGCGCCCGACCAGCTCCACCAATGGCGAGCCCTCCGACCATCGCTAGGCGGCGGCGTTGCGGACCGTTCGCGTTCGTCAGCGGACGGTGAGCTGGCCGCGCATGTCGTCCCGTATGTCGTCCCGCGTGGCGAATCGTCTCTCAGCCTTCGCGTCCATCCGTTTGCGCGGCATCCAGTTCGCCACCATTCGTTCGCGCATCTACGTGACGCTGGTGGCGATCGTCGGGTTGACGCTGATCGTCGCGGGGCTGACCACCTTTCTGCTGCTGGGCGGTTATCAGGATCGCGTCGACCAGTCGCGCCTGCGCGAGCTGGCCACGGCCTGGGGTCCCGAGCTGTTCTCGGAGGAGCGGGCGACACGAACTCTGAGCCGGACGCTGTCGAGCTTCGAGACCGAGCAGCGCTTGATCGGCTCGATCGTCGACGAGTTGGACGTGGTCGTGTTGGGCGTCAGCTCGGCCGGCGAGGTGGTGCGCGCGTATGAGCCGGGCAACCGCTTTCTGGGCGAGCGTCTGGCGCTGCACTTCGGCGGACTCGATCAGAATGACGTGGTCGAGGGCCAGGTCACCACCGCGGACGGCGAGCGGCTCGCCTATGTGCTGACCAGTCTGGGCGGGGAAGAGGCGCAGCGGCAGGGGTACTGCTGCATTGTGGTGGCGCTGGTGGGCGGCTCGCGCACCGCGATCCTGGCCGATCTGACGCCGCAGCTGCTGATCGCCGGCGGAGTCGCCCTGGTCGTCGCCTCGCTGGTGGGGTTCCTCGTTTCACGCTCGATCTACCAGCCAATCCAGCGCGTGGCGGCGGCGTCGCGCCGCGTCGCCCGGGGGCAGCTGACCCAGCGCGTCGATGTGGGCGGATCGCAGGAGGCGCAGGAACTCGCGCGATCGTTCAACCAGATGACGGAGGAGGTGGAGCGCCAGCAGACGGCGCTGCGCGATTTCCTGGCCAACGTGTCGCACGATTTGCAGACGCCGCTCACGTCGATCAACGGGTTTTCCCAGGCGCTGATGGACGAGGTGGTCAAAGACGACGAGCAGCAGAACGCGTACCGCATCATCGAGGACGAGTCGCGCCGTCTGCTGCGGCTGGTCGAGGGGCTGCTGGATCTGTCGCGGATCGAGGCCGGCCAGGTGCAGGTGGAAGCGAAACCGGTCGACGTGGCGACGCTGCTGGATCACATTGGCGAGCTGTTCACGCTGCGCGCGCAGGAGCTGGAAGTCACGCTGTCGGTGGCGGCGGGCGGCGCAAACGGCGCGCGCGGCGCGGCGGACGCGGGCGAGGTGCTGGGCGACTGGGATCGTCTGGATCAGGTGCTGGGCAACCTGGTGGACAACGCTCTGCGGCACACCCCGCCCGGCGGCGACGTAGAGTTGAGTGCGCGAGTGGAGAGCCGCGGCAGCGTGTCGATTGCGGTCGCCGACACGGGCGTGGGCATCCCCGAGGAAGCGATCCCGAACCTGTTCGACCGCTACTACAAGTCAGACCGCCCCGGCGCGCAGGGCGGCACAGGGTTAGGTCTGGCGATCGCGCGTGAGCTGGTGCGGGCGCAGGGGGGCGAGATCCGGGTGTCGAGCGAGCAGGGCGTGGGTACGACGTTCCATATTGTGCTGCCCGCCGCCAATGCGGATGGCCGGGAGCGGGGCTGAGATGCCGCCGCCCGCCGCCCCGCGCCTCGCCGGCCGCTGGACCTGGGCGCTCCTGTTCGGCGCGCTCTGCGCTGTCAGCCTCGCCGCTGCCTGCGGGGACCCGTCGCCGCCGGCCGGATCGACGCCGAACGGATCGCAGACGCTCAGCGGCGACGCCCCGCAGGCGGTTTCGGAAGCCGATCAGGGCTTCACGCTCGAGGTGCCCTTCGAGGTGATCGGTGATCACCTGGAGGCGACCGAGATCGAAGTGGGGCTGCAATTCTGGCTGGAAGCGTCCAAGGATCCGGCGATCGCGGCGCTGCCGGGCCGAGCCAAGGCGTCGGTGGGCGCGCTGTATCAGCCGAGCCTGACCAGCCCCACCGACGAGACGTTCTGGATCCACGTGTTTACTGATCAGTCGCGGGGCGCGGCGATCGAATGGGTCAGACACCTCGCCTCGCAACCGCCCTCGACGGGGCGGCTCATCGTTCCCCAACACGATCTGTTCGAGGCGGCGTTCCAGGAAGCGCCGAATGTCGGCGACGCGTCGGTGTCGATCGAGCTGCTGCACGGCCATAGCGCCGGCTGCTGGCGATCCGAACTGCTCGTCTTCGCCCAGAACGGCGTGGTCGTGTTCCTCAAGAGTGTGATCGAGGTAACCAGCGACGAGCCTGACGACGGCGCTGCGGCGATCTGCGGCGACAGCGGCGCAACCGCGCCGCTGACCGACATCGATCGGATCGCGTTCGCGATCTCGGAGCAGCTCGCCGCCGCTCAATAGATTCGAGAGGGAGCGTCCAGCAGGTGAAGGTGAATGGCATGACGGTGAACGGCCAGGCGTTGTTTGTTAGCCTGAGTGGTTGAGGTTGATGGTTCGCCCGAACCAACAATTTGCGAACCAACCGAACCAACATTGCGGGAGCGTACATCGACAGCGAATCGGAGAGGCGGGACGGGCGTGCAGCCGGGCAAGAAGATGAGCAACGGGATTCGGCGCAGAGACGTGATCCGTGCGGTCTCGTGGGCCGCGCTGGCGGTGGGCGTGCTCGCCGTTGCGCTGCGCCTGATCGCGTCGCTCGATGTCCTCGTCTTCGCGCCGCTGGCCGGTATTGCTGTTGTGAGCGTCTTTGTGCTCGCCCGAGGCTGGCCCGACTGGGGCATCCTCGTCGCCTATCTCGTTGCGATGGGGTTCTTTACGCAGCTGCGCGACGCGGCCGACGAGACTGGTCTGCGCACGCTGACCGCCTATGTGATCGACTGGGAGCTGTGGATGTTCGCCGGCGTCACGCCGTCGGCCTGGTTGCAGTCGCGGATTGGCGGCACCGGTTCCGATCCCGGTTTCGCGGCGGTGTTCGCCGCCGTTGTGCACTGGACGTGGTTCGTCTTTCCCCACGCGGCGGTGATCGGCGCCTGGCTGTTCGTGCGGCGCATGGCGTGGCGCGTGACGATCGTCGTCGCCCTGACGTTTTATCTGGGCGTGATTCTGTATTTCACCGTCCCCACGGCGCCGCCCTGGATGGCGGCCGAGCAGGGGTTGATCGACGATGTCGTGCGCGGGATGCACGGGGTTGGCCCGGCCCTGCTGGGCAGCGGCTTCTACGACTGGGCGTTCGAGGCGATGGCGGAGCCGAACCCGTCGGCGGCGATGCCGTCGCTGCACTTCGCCGCGTCGTTCGTGGTGGTCGGCGTGGGAATCGTGCTGCGCTCGCGCTGGTTGATCGGCGTGGCGCTGCTGTACTCGGCGGCGTTGACCTTCTCGTTGGTCTACCTGGGCGAGCATTACATCGCCGACATCATCGCCGGCGGCGCGGTGGCAGCGTTCGCGTTCGGCGCGGTCGAGGGCGGGCGCTATGCACGGTATTGGCTGCAGCGCCGCAGCGAGGCGTTGGCGCAGCGCCGCGCGCGGGTCGCCAATTGGCTGCGCGAGGCGTTGCGGCTGCCGCCGATGCGGATTCCAACGGGCTAATCCTTCATACGCCGCCAAGCGTGCGGCAGGCTCGCTGATGACGCGACGATTGCCGGGTTGGGCGAGCGGAACCGGGGCGCGCCTGGCGCTGGGGCTGGGCGGCAGCTCGGCGTTTCTGGCGCTGTTTCTGCGCAACGCCGATTTCCATCAGGTGGGGCGCGCGTTTACCGAGGTCTCGGCCTGGTGGATCGGTCCGGCGCTGGCGGTCTATTTCGCCGGGATCGCGGCTCGCGCCTGGCGCTGGCACTGGCTGTTGCTGCACCTCCAGCAGATCGACTGGTGGCGGCTGTTTCCGATCGTGGCGATCGGCTTCGGGGTCAACAACGTGCTGCCGCTGCGCGCGGGCGAGTTGGTGCGCGCCCACGTCCTGTACCAGCGGCACGGGATCTCGCGGTTGTCCGGACTGTCCAGCATCTTCATGACCCGCGTCTACGACGGGTTGATGCTGACGCTGTTTCTGGTGATCGGCGTGATCGCCAGTCTGGTCGGTCTGTGGGGAATGAGCGATGCCGGCGCGGAGCTGACCGCCGCGATGTCGTTTCTGGTCTTCGGCGTCAGCGGCGCGTTTCTGGTTTTCGGCGCGATCGCGCGTCGCCCGGCGGATGCCGAGCGCGTGATCGGCGGCGCGTTGGCGCGCGTACCGGGACAGTCGGAGCGCGAGTGGACGTGGCTGCGGCCGCTGATCGCGGGGATGTCGGCGCAGGCCAACCGCCGGCAGGTGACGGGCGCGCTGGCCGCCAGCCTGGTCGCCTGGTCGCTGGAAGCGCTGATGTACTGGATGGTCGGACAGGCCTTCAATCTGGGTCTGCCGTTTCCCGTCTATCTGCTCGTCGCAGCGGCTGCCAATCTGCTGATCACCGCGCCCTCGACGGCCGGCGGCGTCGGACCGTTCGAGTGGGCGACCAAGGCGACCCTGCTGATCTGGCTGCCGACGCTGGGCGCGGTCGGCGGGCAGAGCGCCGAAGCGACGGCCGTCGCCTTCGCCGCCGTGCTGCACGCGCTGGTGATCATTCCCGTGTCGTTCGTCGGCCTGATCTGCCTCTGGTTTTTCCAGGCCTCGCCCTGGCGCGGAGATCGGCGCCGCGAATCGGAAGGCGAATTGGATTGCACGGCGTAGCCTGATCGACCAGGCACGCGGCGGCTGAAGGGAGTACGCGATGAACGCGCAGGACAGCGCATTGGGCGGCCCGCTGGACGGACCGTTGGACGGTGTGCGCGTTGTGGACCTCTCGGCGCTGGCGCCGGGCCCGTACTGTTCGATGCTGCTGGCCGATATGGGCGCCGAGGTGATCGTGGTCGAGCAGGCCGGCCGCCGTCAGGGGCGGCGCGATCTGACGCGCGACCCGAACGAGGAGCGTCGGCGCTACTCGTCCTACGCCCTGGGGCGGGGCAAGCGATCGATCGGCCTCAACCTGAAGTCGGATGAGGCGCGCGAGATCTTCTACCGCCTGTCGGATAGCGCCGATGTCGTGCTGGAAGGGTTTCGCCCCGGCGTGGTCGATCGGTTGGGCGTCGGCTGGCCGACGCTCTCGGCGCGCAATCCACGGCTGGTCTACTGCTCGCTCTCGGGTTTCGGGCAGACGGGGCCGTACGCCTCGCACGTGGGCCACGACATCAACTACATCGCGATCGGCGGCGCGTTGGGCATGATCGGCGACTATGCGGCCGGCGGACGTCCGGCGATTCCGGCGAATATCATCGCCGACTTCGCCGGCGGCGGTTTGATGGCGGCGTTCGCGATCGTCTGCGCGCTGCAGGCGCGCGAGCGGACGGGCGAGGGTCAGTACATCGATCTGGGCATGTCCGACGGGGTGCTCTCGCTGATCACGTCGGCGTTGGCGGGGTATGAGGGCGCCGCAGCCGACATGTCGCCGGCGGCGCACGTGCTTAACGGCGGCGAGCCGCATTATCAGGTGTACGAGACCGCCGACGGGCGTTGGTTTTCGGTCGGTTCGATGGAGCCGTATTTCTACGCCAATCTCTGCCGGGCGCTCGGCCTGGAGCGCTACATCGACGATCAGGGCACGGCCGACGCGTCGCGGCGCGAGGAGATTCGGCGGGCGTTCGCCGCCGCCTTCCGCACGCGCAGCGCCGACGAGTGGCACCGGCTGCTGAACGATGCCGACGTGTGCGCCAAGCCGGTGCTCTCGCTCGAAGAAGCGCTGAGCGACGAGCACAATATCGCCCGCGGGATGGTGGTTGAGGTGCCCACGCCCGACGGCGGCAGGATGCGGCAGGCGGGCGTGGCGGCGAAGCTGTCGGCGACGCCGGGGCGGATTCGCGGCGGCGCCCCGGCGCGCGGTCAGGACACGGAGGCGTTGCTGTCGGAGCTGGGCTTCGCCGCCGACGCGGCCGCTTCGCTGCGCGAGCGCGAGATCGTGGCGTAGGCGCCCTTCGCGCCGTTGACGCCCTGTGTGAGTCCTGGTGCGAGTCCGGGCTCGGCATAGGCCGGGGGCATCGCATCCAAACCGTTGCGCCGCGCCGCGGCTGCCGCCTGCGGCGCGTGGCGGATGCCGAGCCGCCGCAGGCGCTCGGCCTGATCGCGGCGGTGCGAACGCCTCCAGATCATCCAGCAGGCAGCGCCGATGGTGATCACGACCGTGAGCGAGAGCCCGTAGGCGAAGCGGAAATCGATACTGTCGGCGGAGGCGGAGATCGCGGGGACGATGAGCGCCATCTGGGCGGCCATCACGAGCTCGTAGATCGAGAGCACTGTGGCGCGTTGATCGGAGCGGATGCGGCGGTTGATATAGCCCGTCGCGATTGGGCGGATGGCGGCGTGAATGCCGCCGAGGATGGCGATCGGGGCGACGATGCTGAGATGGTCGAACAGCAGCAGCGGAATGAACAGGAAGACGCCGCCGAAGATCAGCGCGGTGAGCGCGCGGCGTTCGCCGACGCGGGCCACGAACGGCGCGGCAAGCAGCGAGCCGGCCGACATCGCCGCGAAGCCGGGCACGATCAGCGCGCTCCAGGTCGCGCCGTCGATGAAGCTGCCGTCCGGGCTCAGCCCGTGCTGGCGCAGCAGGGGCTGGACGAAGAAGTTGGGCATCTCGTAGGCGACGGTGACAAGCCCGGCCAGGACGATGATCCAGAGCACCGGGCGTTGGCGCAGCACGATGCGGAAGCCTTCGAGGATGTAGTGGGCGACGCCCTGCGGCGAATGGTCGCCGGCGGCTGCGTCGATGGACGAGATCGGGGCGGCGTGCAGGCCGTCGGCGCTGAATTCCGCTTCCGTGCGCGGCGGCTCGCGCAGGAGCAGGGCGATCAGCCCGGCGAAGGCCATCGTGCCGGCTCCGATCAGGAACACGGCTTCGAGTCCCCAGAGCCCGGCCATCGGGCCGCCGAACAGCGCCGCGCCGAGCAGCGCGCCGGTCATCATCGCTTCCGAGCGTCCCATGTGCCGTTCGTACTCGCGCGTGCGGCCCAGGGTGCGCAGGGTGTCGAACAGCAGCGCGTGTCCCGAGCCCGAGTAGAGCGTCATCGAGACGGCCATGATCACGTAGCTGACGGCGAGGCCGGCGAAGCCCTCGACCATGACGAACATGAACGTGCCGCAGGTGAACGTGAAGCCGCCCAGCGCCAGCGAGACGCGCCGCCCCCAGCGGTCGGCGATGGCGCCGGTGGGCACCTCGGCGACGAACATCGAGATCCAGAACACGGCCTCCATCAGCCCGACCTGGGTCAGCGACAGGCCGCGCTCGTCCTGCAGAAAGATGATCCAGACGGGCACCCAGATCAGGAAGCCAGTGGCGAACTGGAACAGGTAGTAGATCGGAATGTTGCGCGCGTAGCGTTGGGTCTGCGACATCGGGGACACCACGAACGGGCGGCTGGTCGCCACCGATGGGCTAGATGCTACGCAGTTGGGCGCGCGGGCGGCGGCGTGATCGCGGCGGCGTGGCCGGCGTTGTGCGTATTTGAGTACAGAACCGCGTCGACGCTCGCGGCGGCGCGGCCGTTGACGGGCGGCGGCGAGATTGGCGCGGACGCAGGCGCAGAGTGATCAGATGCGGGGCGATGATTGGCTTGCGGCCTGATCGCGTCGGTGGGCCGACCGCCAGAGCCGCCACAACGCCACGCCGAACGTCGCCGCCGCGATCAACGCCAGGCCGAATGCGGCCGGGTAAGAAACCAGGTCAGCGATCGGCACCACGATGACGAGGATGACGCCCATCGCGCCGCCGCCGACCAGCGAGAAGATGGACAGCACGGTGGCTCGCTGATCGGAGGCGATGCGTCGGTTGATGTAGCCGCTGGCGATCGGCCGCACGGCGGCCTGCGCGATGCTGACGAAGAAGATTGCGCCCAGCAGGCCGAGATGGTTCCAGATCGCCAGCGGGATCATGAAGGCGGCGCCGAACAGGAGCACCGCAGGGAACGAGCGGCGCTCGCCGAGCCGTGCCATCAGCGGGGCGGCCGAGAGCATGCCGATCATCGAGCCCAGATAGGCGGGCACGAGCAGCGCGGACCAGAGGATGCCCTGGGACGCGCTCGCCAGCGGGTCGAGGCCGTGTTCGGCGACGAAGGGTTGGGTGAGAAAGCGCGGCATGTCGAAGAGCGCGATCAGCACGGCGGCGAAGGGGACGAGGTAGCGCACCGGTCGGATGCGCCAGACGATGCGGAAGCCCTCGACCATCTCGTGGGCGATCGCGGCGCCGCGCGGCGGTTCGTTGGTCGACGCGTGCGCGACCGCGGCCGGCGGCGCGTGCAGCGGATCGAGGGGGAAGTCCGCCTCGTGCCGCGGCGGCTCGCGCAGGAGCAGCGCGCAGGCGCCCGAGACCAGGAAGAAGAGGCTGGAGATCAGGATCGCCGCCGAGTAGCCGATCAGATAGGCGATGGGGCCGCCGACCGCAGTGGCGAGCACCATCATGGCCCAGAACAGGCCGTGCGCGCGGCCCGCGTGACGCTCGAACTCCCGGGTCCGCCCCAGCACCCGCAGTGTGTCGTAGAGCAGCGCGTCGCCGGCGCCGGAGTAGAGGGTCATGGCGATGCCCAGAACCAGATACGAACCCAGCAGGATGGCGAAGCTGTCGGCCATGGCGAAGATCACGGTGGCGGCCGCGAACAGGAACGCGCCCGTCGCCAGCGAGACGCGCCGGCCGAACCGATCGGCGATCGCCCCGGTGGGCACTTCGGCCACGATGATCGTGATCCAGAAGACCGCCTCGAACACGCCGACCTGGGTCAGCGTCAAGCCGCGCCCGTTGATCAGGTAGATGATCCAGATCGGCAGGAAGACCATGAAACCGGTCGCGGCCTGGAACAGATAGAACACGCGAATGTTGCGGCTGAACCGGGCGGGATCGATCTGCGAGCGGGCGGCGGTGGGGGAGGTAGACATCGCGCTCAGGGTACGGCCAGCGAAACGCGCGTCTGGCCGGGTATCGGGCCCGGCAGGGGCTGTCGGCGGATCTGGTTCCAGGGGCGCGGATAGCGGCGATCGGTCGCCCGAACCTTGGTGAAGACGGCGATGCCGCACGGCGGATCGAGCGGGGTCGGCGCCGCGCCCAGGGTCTCGGCGGCGCAGGTGAGCCGGTCGACGGCGTCAGCGTCCAGCTCGCCGGTCCAGAGCATGGCGATGCCGCCCACGCAGAGGAACGGGATTGCCAGCTCCAGCGCGATCGGCGGCGGCGCGGCGGCGCGGCTCAGGGCGAGCGCGAAGCGCGCTCTCGACTCCTCCGCGCGCGCGGCCAGCTCGGCGCGCTGATCGAGCACGCTGATCCGCGCCGCGCCGGTCCGCTCGATGGCGGCGCGCAGAAATCTGGCCGACGCCGCTCGCGCGTCAAGCAGCACCGCCTCGCGCTGCGGCTCGCAGAGCGCGAACGGCAATCCGGGCGCGCCGTTGCCGCTGCCGATATCGATCATCGGGCCGTGCGGGACGGGCAGGTCGGCGTCGATCAGTTGGCGCCGGCCGAGCAGCGGTTCGATGGCGTGCCGTGCGATCGCGGTGTCGGGGTCGCGGATCGCGGTCAGATTGCGGGGTTCGGCGAGCATCGCGCGCAGCCATTGGCTCAGCTGGCGGGCGAGCTGCGGGTGCAATGGCGGCAGGTCGTGCAACCCGGCGCGGTCGAGCGCGCGGATGATCTGGTGCTCGTCTGTCTCATCGGTCAGGTACGTCATCGCGTTGGGGGGTAGGATAGAGACACCTGAGCTGTCCGCAGCTCTGCCGTTGTTCGATGTCAAGTCGACGTCGGCGCTGATCCAGCGACTGGCGGCGACCAGTGGGAGACGACGCATGGCAATCCTGGACGACGCGCTGACCGCCGAGAGTCCGGCGGACGACGTAGTAGAAGGAGAGGCGGAGCTCGTCGACGCGCCGCCGGAGTCCGAGTCGGATGACGCGGTGGCTGCCGAGGCGGCGCCGCTGACGCTCGAGGCGGCGCCGCTGACGCTCGAGGCGGCGGTCATGGAGTACTTCGTCTGGGAGGAGCAGCGGTCGGCGAGGCGCGCGCGCCAGGCGTCGAGCCGCGCACGCGCGAAGCGCGACGCATACGTGTTCGACGCCGCGGCTCGTGAAGCCGTGACCAGATTTCTGTGGCACTTCGGCGCCCACACGCCGATCGCCGAGCTGTCGCCCAAGTCGATGGAGGGATTCCAGGAGACAATTGGCGCGAACACCCTGGATCTCGTGGCGCGGTTGCAGCCAGTCAAGGAATTCCTGCGCTTCTGCAAGGACCGCGAATATACCGTCACGCAGGACGCCGACGGCGGCGGCGCGCTCAATTTGGGCAACTTCCTGCGCGTCAAGCGAACCGCGGCGGTGGAGCGCGATTCATCTTCATTCCAGCACGAGGAAGCGACAGTCTTCGAGATGACCGCCGCGGGGCTGGATCGGCTGAAGCAGGAGCGCACCCAGCTCGAGCAGGAGATGCCGATGGCGGTGCAGGCCGTGGCCGACGCGCGCGAGGACAAGGACATCCGCGAGAACGCGCCGCTCGAAGCGGCGCGCGAGTACCAGGAGCGGCTCAAGTCCCGCATCGATGAGCTTGAGTACCAGATCGACCATGCGGTGGTGCGCGAGCAGCGGGAGACGGGCCGGGCGAAGCTGGGCAGCCGCGTATCGGTGGTCGAGATCGATGAGCGCGGCGAGGCGCTGGGCGAGGCCAGAGAGTACACTTTGGTGGGAACCACCGAACTGGTGGGGACCACCGAAGCGAACGCAGCGGCAGCGAATGCCGCGGCGCGGCGGATCTCGGTCGAGAGTCCGCTGGGCCGTGGATTGCTGGATCAAACCGTCAACGGGCGAATCGAAATCGACGCGCCCAGCGGCCGCAAGCGGTTTCGCCTGCTCGGCGTGAGCGGTTAGCCGCGGTCGCATGCGGCGGTCGGAGCGAGTGGTATCAGGAGCGAGATGAGCCGCGGCCCGCGCGCACCGGGTTGCGGCGTTCATCGTGTCCATCTCGGTGCGCGCGGCGAAAGCGACGACCGTGTCCGACATCCCGACGATTGAGTTCACGATCACCAACGACCATCTCGATACCGGCCTGCGCGGCTATCCGGTCGGTACCTGCGAGACCAGCTATGTCGATCCGCAAGAAGGCGTGTCCTACGTCGGCTATCCGATCGCCGAGCTGGCCTTCCTGCCGGCTGAGGACATCATCCACCTGCTGTTCAACAAGAAACTGCCCAGCGACGCCGAGCGGCAGGCGGTGGCGGACGACATCGCCGAGCGCTCCGAGGTGTCGGACGAGGCGTTGGCGGCGATTTCGGCGCTGCCGATGTCGGGTCATCCGATGGACCTGTTCTGCGCCGCCATCCAGATTCTGGGCATGACCGGCAAGACGGATGACTACTACGAGGACGCGCTCAACCTGGTAGCCCGCATTCCCACGGCGCTGGCGGCGATCTTTCGTCTGCGCGAGGGCTGGGGCGAGCTGATCGCGTCGGAGCCGACGCGCGGCTACGTGAACAATTTCGTCCACATGCTGGGCATGCCCGGCGGCGACGAGGCGGCGCTGACGCGCCTGCTTTCGGTCTATTACAACCTGCACGCCGACCACGGCGGCGGCAATCTGTCGACGTTCACCGGCCGCGCGGTCGCCTCGGGTCTGGCCGATATGTACCGCTCGATGGCATCGGGCATGAACGCCCTGGCCGGGCCACGGCACGGGATGGCGAACCAGGATGCATTCAAGATGGTGCGCGAGGTCAACACGACCGACGCGGAGGAAGCGGCCGAGATTCTGCGCCGGCGGCTGGCCGAGGGCGGGCTGATCTTCGGCTTCGGTCACGCCGTGCTGCGGCAGGAGGATCCGCGCGCCCGGGTGCAACTGGGGGTGGGCGAGGAACTGTGCCCCGACGATCACTGGTTCGGGGTCGTCAAGGCCGTGCGCGAGGCCGGGATTAAGGTGCTGAGCGAGAACCCGAAGGTCTCGAATCCGTATCCGAACGTCGACCTGATCTCGGGCAGTCTGGTCAACGCGCTGGGCTTCACCGACCCTGATTACTACACCACGCTCTTCGGCTGGTCACGGATCGCCGGCATCGGCGCGCAGATCGTCGATGAGCGCACGCGGGCGCGCAACGGCCGCGGTGTGGCGATCTACCGACCGCGCTACATCCCGATCAACCAGCCCAAACAGTCGGTCGGCGGTCGGGCGTCCGGCTGAGGGAGCACGTCCGAGGATTGGTTGGCGGATAGCCTCTGTCACGGGGCTGGGGTAAGCTTTGAGATCGACCCACGCCGCATGCCTGCGGGGGGATTGAGCGAGAGGCGAACAGACGGCAATGCCCACGCTGGAATCGGCGAGGCAGAAGCGGGCGACCGTCCTGCAGCAGATCGCTGAGGCGTCGTACGGCTATCCCAACGACGAGTTTCCCGATCGCGAACTCACGCTCAACTTCCCCGAGCAGCAGCTGGGCGTGCGCGTCCGGTCTGGCGGCTGGCTGTACCCCGATCTGGTCGTGACCGACGAGCCCGGGCATTTCATCGCCCTCGCCGCCGATCTCGCGCTCACGCACGAAGTCAACAACGAGACCGCGGTGGAGCGCTGGCAGCCGCTGGCGCAGGCCGCGCCCTTGATCCTCTACGTGCCGATGGGTCAGAGCGGGCGGGCGATGCGGCTCTGCCGCATCAACGGCATCACGCTGCACAAGCTGGTCACCTATCGGCAACGGCCCGCGGGCTTCGGGATCGATTTGCAGACCGCCTACAGCGGGCCGGATCTGTTTCGGCCGATTGCGGGACTGCTGCCGCCGGCGCTGCGTCCGATGGCGTATCGGCAGGAGCGCGCGCGAGTTGTGGACGGGTACCTCAACCCTGCTCCGGCCGCCCGCAGCGGCGACGTGCCGGCGCTGGCGGTTCCGGCTCCGCAACCGGCGGCGACGCTGGCGCTGCCCTCGGGGCTGGATGATGAACATGGAGCGCACGGGGAGCATGATTCGCCCGAATCGCACCTGCCGCCGCCCAGCCTGGCGCCGCTGCTGTTCGCGCTGGGGCTGATCCTGACGGCGGTCGGCGCGGTCTTCGTAGGTCAGATGCTCAGCGTCGGGATTACGTTCCTGGTGCTCTCGGCGATCCGCTGGTTCGTCGAAGATATGGGGTATTTCGAGGCCGGCGGTCCGGCTGAGTACCGCCAGAACCCACTGCAGGTGATGCCCAAGGCATCGCCGCCGCCCGGCGTGCATATGCCGCCGCCCAGCTTCTCGCCGCTGCTGTTCGCGGTCGGGCTGATCCTGACGGCGGCGGGGGCCGTGTTTACGAACCAGGTGCTGGGCGCCGGGATCACGCTGATCATCGTTGGCAGCGCGGGCTGGTTCCTGGAGGACATCCAGTACTTTGAGGCGCCCGAACACGATGATCACCACCGCGACGAGCATCATGATGCCGGCGCGGCGGACGCGCCGCTCATGCACGGCGCCGACGCGGCCGAGCAGCGCGCCGGCTGAGCGACAACGGATTGTTGAATGGACACGGGAGCGAAGGGAGCGGGCGTGTGACGGCATATCAACGGTTGTGGCGCACGCGGCTGGGCCGCTTGACGCTGATCATCGGCGCCGCGGCGATGGCGCTGTTCGCGCTCTCGGGACTGGCCGGCGCGCAGGTCGCGCTGCCGGAAGCCGTGTCGGATCAGGGCGACGACATCCGCGCGCTCTTCTTCGTCGTCCTCGCGGTGGGCGTGATCGTCTTCGTGATCGTCGAGGCGATGATCCTCTGGGTCGTATTCCGCTACAAGCGCAAGTCCGACGATGAGCTGCCAACCCAGATCGCGCACAACACGACCGCCGAAATTCTCTGGACCGGCATCCCGCTGGTGATCGTGGTCGTGCTCTTCATCGCCTCGTTCTTCGTGCTGCAGGATGTGCAGGCGGGAGCCGAGGACGGCGAAGCGGTCACCGTGGTCGATGTGCAGGGGCGTCAGTGGGCCTGGGCGTTCAACTACGCGGTGCCGCTGGGCACGCCGCTGGCTGAGGATCTGTCCAACGATCCGTCCGACGTGGAGCTGCACCTGGAGGATCCGTCGCGCGTGGTTGCGTTCATGACGCTGAAGCTGGGCGTCGAGCACATGCGCGTGGTCGCCCGAACGGGCGATGTGGTCACGGTCGAGCGCGCCGTCAACGGGACGGTGCCGATCGGACACCGCGCCGGCAGCGAGGTGATGCGCGTGTTCAACGGCACCGACACGGTGGCCGAGGGCCGCTTGCAGGCGGCCGACAACACGCCGATCGTGACGGTGCCCGTGGGGCAGATGATTCGCTTCAATATCGCCTCGGCCGATGTGCTGCACGCGTTCTACACGCCGCAGTTCCTGACCAAGCTCGACGCGGTGCCCGGCCGGGTGCAGACGCTGTGGGTGCGGATCAACGAGGCCGGGGTGTTCGAGAGCCAGTGCGCCGAGTACTGCGGACGCGATCACGCGCGGATGATCTATTCCGTCCGCGCCCTGCCGCAGAACGAGTACGACGCGTGGTTCGAGAACAAGGCGGGCAGCGCGCCGGAGCCTGTCGAGGGCGACTTCGGCGGCGAGCAGGAGGTCGAGCAGGAGGAAGGCGCGGTGGGCAACCCGGTCAACGGGCAGAGCCTGTTCTTTGCCATGGGCTGCAACGTCTGTCACGGCGACCAGGGCGAGGGCCTGGTCGGGCCGACCATCGCGATGACGGTGGTGCCGCTGGATCGCGTGATCCAGCAGTACCGCGAACCGCTGGAGGCGATGACCGCGTTCCCGCCCGACCAGATATCGGACGAGGAGATCGCCGATATCTACGCCTGGCTGCAGACGCTTCAGCGGCCGCCAGCGTCGCAGGAAGTGCCGAGCAAGTTGGCTGAACTGATTGCGGCCGGCGGCTAGCTCCGCCGGCGAGACGACGGCCCGGGGGATTACGAGAGGGAGGCGACACGATGGCGACACTGGCGGGGGCGCAGACGACACCGTATGCCGGCGCGAATGCGTGGCGCGTGATCCTTGAGTGGCTGACCACGGTCGACCACAAGAAGATCGGCATCATGTACCTCTGGGCGGCGGGCGCGTTCGGGCTCGTCGGCATGGCCTTCTCGCTGGTCATGCGCACCGAGCTCGCGCAGACCGGGACGATCATCTCGGCCGAGACCTACAACTCGATCTTCACGATGCACGGCAGCGTGATGATCTTCCTCTTCCTGCTGCCGGTCGGCGCGGCGTTCATGAACTATTCGATGCCGCTGCAAATCGGCGCGCTCGACATGGCGTTCCCTCGGATCAACGCGCTGTCGTTCTGGATTTTCCTCTTCGGCGGCGCGCTGCTCGCCTCGAGTTTCGCGGTCGAGGGCGGCACCGCCTCGGCCGGTTGGACCGCTTACCCGCCGGTCACCCTGGACACCGGCAACAACGCCGAACCGCCCGGGGCCGGGATGGATATCTGGCTGGTCGGCGTGATCCTGTTGGGGCAGGCGTCGATTTTCGGCTCGGTCAACTTCCTGGTCACGATCTTCAAGATGCGCGCGCCGGGGATGACGATGTGGCGCTTACCGCTGTTCACCTGGACGACGCTGGTCACCGGTCTGCTGATTCTGCTGTCGACGCCCGTGCTGGCCGCCGCACTGGTGCTGGGCTTCATCGATCGCAACGGCGCCGAGGGGGCGTTCTTCGACCCCGCCGCCGGCGGTCAGCCGTTGCTCTGGCAAAACCTGTTCTGGTTCTACTCGCATCCGGCTGTCTACATCATGATCCTGCCCGCCATGGGCATCGTCTCTGACGTGTTCGGGGTCTTTACGCGGCGGCCGATCTTCGGCTACCGATCGATGGTGCTCGCGCTGGTCGGGATCGGGCTGCTCGGCTTTATCGTCTGGGCGCACCACATGTTCACCACGGGCGGGGTGTTCCTGCCCTTCTTCATGGGCGCGACGTTCCTGATCGCCGTGCCGACGGGCGTGAAGATGTTCAACTGGATCGCGACCATGTGGCGCGGCTCGAACG
Organism: Dehalococcoidia bacterium; assembly: GCA_965205105.1. Classification (GTDB taxonomy): domain Bacteria; phylum Chloroflexota; class Dehalococcoidia; order Bin125; family Bin125; genus Bin125. The sequence continues at coordinate 1,619,115 of OZ242034.1, read as the reverse complement.
TCTTCCCCACGGCGATGCTGTTCAGCATCGGATTCCTGATGCTGTTCCTGATCGGCGGGATCACCGGTGTCTTCCACGCCGCCGTACCGGTCGACTTCGCGCTGCATGACACCTACTTCGTGGTCGGGCATTTCCACTACACGATGTCGATTGCGGCGACGTTCGGCTTCCTCGCCGGCTGCTACTACTGGTTCCCCAAGATGTTCGGCAAGTTCATGAACGAGGGACTGGGCAAGCTGCATTTCTGGCTGCTGTTCATCGGCGTCAACCTGGTCTTTTTCACGCAGCTGCTGCTGGGTCTGGACGGGATGCCGCGGCGGATCAACGATTACGCCGACAACCCCGGCTGGGAGCTGATGAACATGCTGATCACGATCGGCGCGTTCGTCTCGGCCGCCGGGATGATGGTCTTCCTCTACAACGTCTTCTACTCGCTGAAGTGGGGCGAGCGGGCCAGCGCCGACCCGTGGGAGGGCACCACGCTTGAGTGGGCCACGACCTCGCCGCCGCCGCCGCACAACTTCGACTCGCTGCCGGAGATCCGCTCGGAGCGCCCGCTGTTCGATCTGCGCTTCGGCGAGCGGCTGCAGGACGACCCGCATTACCACGTCAACAACGGCAACGGGCATAGCGGCAGTCAGGGCAGCGGAGCCAAGGCGCCCTCAGCGTCGGCGCGGGAGGAGGGCTAACGATGGCGACAGGAGCGATCTCGCAACGACGCGTCCACCCGGTGCGCAACTTCCTCGTCGGCGAGGAGCCGATGACGACCGGTCTGTGGGGGATCATCTTTTTCATCTTCTCCGAGATCATGTTCTTCGCCGGACTGATCGCGGCCATGCTGGCGCTGCACAGCGACACGCTGGTCTGGGAGCCGACCAACGGCGCGCATCGACTGGAGGGCGGTGAGTGGCGGCCGATCCTGTTCACCGCGCTGCTGGTCAGCACCTCGATCCCGATGCAGTTCGCGGCGTTCGCGATTCGCAAGGGCAATCGTCGGGCGATGCTGATCAACATGGGCATCGTGCTGGTGATCGGCACGGCGTTCATGATCAACCAGTATTTCGAGTGGGAGCACGCCCACTTTGGCATCTCGGACGGTCCCTACGCGGCGACCTTCTTTACCCTGACAGGGTTCCACGGGGCGCACGTGATCGGCGGGTTGCTGTTCATCTTCGCCCAGTGGCTGCGCGGTCTGCTGGGCCATTTCGACGCCAGGCGCAACACGGCGGTCGAGGCGGCGACGCTCTACTGGCACTTTGTGGGCTTCGTATGGCTGCTGGTGATCTTCCCGCTCGTCTTCTTCCTCAGCTGACGTGGGCGCTTCGGTGCGGTTGAGCGCGATCCCGCGAGCGCGGACAGCGCTGGCGGTGATCGCGGCGGCGTCTCTTGGCGTCGTCGTCGGGACGACGCCGATCGCGGCGCACGACGGCCGCTACGCCGAGTCGGGCGACCTGCTCAACGCCTTGACGATCTGGAGCATCGACGCGCCGGGCGTCGCGCTGCTGGCGCTGGTCGGCGGGCTGTACGGCTGGGCCTACTACCGGCTGCGGCGCGACTCGCCCGGCTTCCACTTTCCCCGCTGGCACGTCTGGTGTTTCGCGGCCGGCTGGGTGTTCATGCTGCTCGGGCTGATCTCGCCCGTGGATACGTACTCGGATGACCTGTTCTGGGTGCACATGGTGCAGCACGTGTTCATCACCATGCTGGTGGCTCCGCTGATGCTGCTGGGCGCGCCGGCGACGCTGGCGCTGCGCGCCGCCTCGCCGCGCGTGCGCGCCACCTATCTCGTCCCGCTGCTCAATTCGCGTCTGGTGCGCTGGCTGACCTGGCCGCCAGCGGCGATCGTCATCTACATCGCCAGCGTCTGGAGCTGGCACTGGCCCGACGCCTACGACGCCGCGATCGCGTCGGAGGTAGTGCATTTCGTCGAGCATGGCGTCTTCCTGTTCGGCGCGGTGCTGCTCTGGTGGTTGGTGATCGGCGTCGACGCGAGCAGGCTGCGGCCGCATCACGTCTGGCGCTGCGTGCTGCTGGTGTTCGCGATCCTGCAGAACATCGGCCTCGGGCTCATCCTGATCAACGTCGGTGAACCGATCTACGACACCTACGCAGCGGCCGCGGCGGTGCGGGAGTGGGGGCCGACGGCGCTGATCGATCAGCGCATCGGGGCCGGCATCATGTGGGTGCCCGGCTCGATGATGTTCGCGCTCGCGATCATCGTCACGGTCTACTTTTGGGCGGAGCGCGAAGGGTTCAAGGATCGCCGCAACGACGTGGTGCGTGATATGCAGATCCGCGTGCACGGCGAGATTCCGACGCTGGGGCCGCGCCCCGGCGAGCAGTGACGGCTGCAAACAGGGAGCGGATTTGTGCGCCTCATGCATCTTGATGGGTCGCCGACACCCGCTGACGTGACACAATTGGGTCAGGCTGCGATCGGGCGGCGGCGCGAGGCCGCAGCCGGGCGCAGGGAACAACGGGCGGGGTATCCATGACCCGGTTGCAACGCGCTGGACTCGGACTGGTGCTGGCGCTGCTGGCGCTGGTGGCGTTGGGCGGCATCGTGCGGGTGACCGGCTCCGGGCTGGCGTGCCCCGACTGGCCGGCCTGCTACGGCGGTCTGATTCCCTCGGGCGACTTTGGCGAGTTCGCCGCCTACCAGGTCTGGTTGGAGTGGACGCATCGACTGGCCGCGGCGCTGGTGGGGTTGATTGTCATCGGCTACGCCATTGCGCTCTGGAGGCGGGATCGGGATCGCGTCCGCGTTTGGGGGCCGGCCGCGGCGGCGGTACCGCTGCTGGCGCTGCAGGTTGTGCTGGGCGGACTGACGGTCACCGAGCGGCTGGAGGCGCTGATCGTCACCCTGCATCTGGCCACGGCGATGCTGATTCTGGCTGCGGTGGCGGTGTCCTGGCTGAGCACATTCGAGTGGCGGGCGGTCACGGTCGAGGATGAGTCGCTGCTGGGCGGCAGCGCGCCGTCGCAGGCGCGGACATTCGCGCGGCTGGCGCTGATTACGGCGATCCTGGTCTATGCGGTGGTCGTCGTCGGTTCGTACGTGACCCATGTCGGAGCGGACCCGGACGCGGGCGCGCAGGTGGGGCCGGGCGGCGTGGCCTGCGGCAATCAGTGGCCGTTCTGCTACGGCGACCTGTGGCCCGATGGGGAGTACGCTCAATGGAACATGGGTCATCGGCTGCTGGTCGTGGTCGCGGGCCTGGCGCTGTTCAGCGCTGCCATGGGAGTGGTGATGCTGCGCCCTCGGAGCCGTCCGCTGACGATCCTGCTGCACGGCGCGGCGAGCCTCTATCTGGCGCAGGTCTTCATCGGCGCGGCGATGATCTGGATCAACTTCGACGCCTGGTCGCGGGCGCTGCACCTCTCGATGGGTTCGATCGTCTGGCTGCTCACGGCGTCGGCAGCGTTGGCGGCGGCCTGCCGAGCGGGCTGGCTGGGCGCTGCCGGCGATGACGAAATCGCGCCAGCGGCTGCGTCGTCGGCGCCGGCGGGGAGCGAGCGTCCGGGATGACCGAGCGTCCACTCACGCTGGATCGTCCCGCGCGTCCGGCCGCGTTGCCCAGCGGCCGCCGCGCGATTGAGGTCGTCCGCGGACTGTGGGAGCTGACCAAGCCCGGCATCATCGGACTCTTGCTGGTGACCACGGTACCGACGATGATCGTCGCCGCCGACGGTTGGCCGCGAGACAGCCTGGGAGCCGGTCTGGCGCTGATCGCGCTCACCCTGTTGGGTGGCGTGCTGACCGCGGGCGGGGCCAACACCTTCAACCAGTGGTTCGATCGCGACATCGACGCAATCATGGAGCGCACCGCGGGGCGGCCCTTGCCATCCGGCGTCATTCAGCCCTGGCAGGCGTTGGCGTGGGGCATATTGCTGGCGGCGCTCGGCGGCGTGCAACTGGCGCTGACCGTGAACCTGTTGTCCGCGCTGCTGGCCGAGGCGGCCGTCCTGTTCTATGTGTTCGTCTACACGATCTGGCTCAAGCGAACGACGACGCAGAACATCGTGATCGGCGGCGCGGCCGGGGCGATCCCGCCGCTGGTCGGCTGGGCCGCCGTCACGGGCGATGTGTCCTGGACAGCCTTCATTCTGTTCCTCGTGATCTTCATGTGGACGCCGCCGCATTTCTGGGCGCTGTCGCTCAAGTACCGCGACGATTACGCCAGAGCCAACGTGCCCATGCTGCCGGTCGTCTCGGGCGAGCGCGAGACGCGCAGGCAGCTGCTGATCTACTCGGTGGGTCTGGTCGCGGTCAGTCTGCTGGGGCCGTTGGGCGGCCACCTGAGCTGGTGCTATGAGACCACCTGCGCGCTGTCGGGGGCGGTCTTCATCTGGATCGCGTGGCAGGTCTGGCGCGAGCAGGCGCCGCCGATGCGGCTGTTCTTCGCCTCAATCGCCTATCTGTTCATCGTCTTCGCCGCCGTGGGGCTGGATGTGTTGGTCTAGCGCGACGCGGCCGCGATCGCTTCCAGCAGCTCGGACGTCTCGACCACGATCTCGAATCGGCTGGCCACCTTGCCGGCGGCATCGACGACGAAGAGCTGCGGTTCGGCCTCGATCACCCAGGCCTGGTTGGCGGCGTCGATGATCGACTGGAGCTCTGCGGAGCGCGGTCGGCCGAACGGTTCGACGTGGACGACGGCGATGCCGCCCGCGTCCAGAATTGATGCGGCCTGCTCGACCGCGCGCGCGCAGGCGCGCCGGCCGGCGCAGCGCTCGGCGGACGCCCAGACGATCAGAAACGGCTCGCCGGCCGCGAGTAGCTCGGCTGCGGAGCGCTCGTACATCGGCAGCCGCGCCGCGTCGACCGCCGCCATCCGTTCGAGGATGCCATCGGCGATGGTCGGCGTGGGGACGGTCGGCGCGTTGTCGAGAGAGGTGATGCCCCGCGCGCTCTGGTGGACGAGGATCGGCAGCCGCGGGCTACTCGCGGCGGTGCCGCCGGGCATCTCGACGGTCACCGCGACCGCCCATTGGCCGGGCGTATCGAAGGGCGCGTCGTTCGCGACGAGGTACTGGAATCCCTCGACGTTGATGGGTTGCAGCTCGGCCTCGGAGTGGAACTTGATTCCGCCCTCGGTGGGGTCGAAGTAGCGGATGCGGAATGTGACATCGCCGCCAAACTGCGGCTGTCGGTCGCGGTCGAGCAGCGTCAGCACCAGCCGCGGCATGCCGACGTGCAATTCGGAGGATTCGATTACCGGGACGAACGCGGCCTGGGTCGGCGTGATGACGGCGCGGTTGTCCGCTCCGCAGGCGGCGGCTGCGCCGCCGAGCAGCAGGCAGAGCGCGAGCGGCAGTGAGCGCAGTCGCGCCTTGGTCATCGGATCACACCGCGCCGGGCGCGCGGCGCAGGCCAAAGGCGAACAACAGCAGCGCCAGCCCGCCGAGCACCGCGCCGTCGGTCAGCGGGCCGATTAAGCCGTCGGGCGAGTCAGCGTAGCTTGCGTAGTGGAGCAGGTCGACGGCGTAGGTCAGCGGGTTGGCGTAGCCGATCAGCTCCAGCCAGGCGGGTGCCTCGTCCAACGGAAAGAACGCGCCGGAGAGAAAGAAGAGCGGGAACAGGACCAGATTGAAGATCAGGTGAAACCCCTGCATCGTCTTGACGCGCAGCGCCAGCAACAGCGAGAGGCCCGAGAGCATGAAGCTCATGCCCAATACGGTCGCGACGACGGCGGCGGCGCCGCCCAGCCAGCCGAATTGCCAGGCGAGGTCGATGCCGGGAATCGCCACGGCGAGCGCCAGCACCGCAAACGCCTGCAGCGATCCGATCAGGACGGCGCTCAGCGCCTTGCCGAAGAGGATGGTACGGACGCTGTGCGGCGACGCCAGCATGGCGCGCAGCAGACCGCTCTCGCGGTCCCGGTAGAAGCCGGCGCTGGAGAAGGTCGAGGAGAAGAGCGCCGTCATCGCGATCATGCCGGGCGCGAGGAACGAGGTGTAGTCGCCGTCGAGAATCCGCGGCGAGGTCGGCGCCAGTCCGCTGGAGACGCCGGCGCCCAGCAGCGCCATCAGCATCAGGGGGAAGAGCAACGAGGAGTAGAGCTGCGAGCGCGAGCGGGCGACCGCACGCAGGTCGCGCTGCAACAGCGCCAACGAGGCGGCGGCCGCGTCGATCATCGAGCGCCGCCCTCAGCGTCCCGATCGGGACGGCGATCGTCCAGCGGCCGCCCGACGATCTGGAACCAGGCGTCGCGCAGGCTCGATTCGCGGATGCGGATGCCGCGGATCCGCGAGCCGTAACGTTGGAACAGGCGCGGGGTGATCTCGGCGGCGCTGTCGACGGTGAGCAGCAGCGCGGTCTCGGTTCGGACGATGCCGCCGACGCCGCTCCAGCCGCTCAGCTCGCGCAGCTCGTCGTCGCCCGCTGCGGGCCAGTCGAGTTCGAGCGCGTCCCGCTTCAAGCCCGCGGTGAGATTGCGGGGCGTGTCGTCGGCCAGGATTCGTCCCTCGCTCACGATCACGACGCGATCTGCGTTGGCCTCGGCTTCCGCCGTGTCGTTGGAGCCGATCACGATGGCGTTCCCGTTCGCGGCGCGTTCCCGCAGCGTCCGCCAGATCGCGGCGCTGGAGTCGGGGTCGAGGGCGAGGGTCGGTTCGTCGAGCAGGAGCAGGTCGGGATCGTGGAGCAGGGCGCGGGCGATGTCGAGCCGCCGGCGCAGGCCGCCGGAGAGCGTTTCGCAGCGGTCGCCGGCCCGCCCGCCGATGCCCAGCGAGTTGAGCAGTTCATCGCAGCGCCGATTTAATCCGCCACCGCGCATCCCGAACAGGCGGCCGTGCAGCTGCAGCGTTTCGCGCAGCGTCATCAGATCGTCGCTGCTGGGCTCTTGCAGCACCAGGCCGATGCGCCGCCGCGCGTCGGGGCCGTGCGGCATGCCGAAGATGCGCACGCCGCCGCGCTGCGGCGCAATCTCTCCGCTCAGCATCTTGAGGATCGTCGATTTGCCCGCGCCGTTGGGACCCAGCAGCGCGAGCGTCTTGCCGCCATCGACGGCGAGGTTGATCCGGGAAACGCCGCGGCCGCCCGGCCAAGCGTAGGCGGCTCCGCTGAGTTGGGCGGGTCGATCGTCGACGCCTGCGGCTCTGCTTGTGGGCACGGGATCGAGTGTATCTGCGGTGCGATACCCTGCGTTTCGTCGGTCGGCGTATCGAGTTGAGGCGAGTTTCGGGAGGTATCGTGCGGCCTCTGCGCGTCTCTCTGGCTCAGATCAACGCGACCGTTGGCGATCTGGACGCCAACGCCGACCGGATCATCGACTGCATCGGCGAGGCTGAGTCGCTCGGCGCTGATCTGGTCGCCTTCCCCGAACTCGCGGTGACCGGGTATCCGCCAGAGGATCTGGTCCTGCGGCGAGGCTTCGTCGAGGCCAACATCGCCACGCTCGAGCGGATTCGCGAGGCGACCATCGGGCGGCATGTCACGGCGGTGGTCGGCTTCGTCGATTATCAGCGTGACATCTTCAACGCGGCGGCGATTCTACACGACGGCGAACGGTTCGGCGCCTATCACAAGCAGTACCTGCCCAACTACGGCGTGTTCGACGAGGCTCGCTACTTTCGGCCCGGCGAGGGCGTGCAGTTGTTCGAGATCGCCGGCGCGCGCGTGGGCGTCACGATCTGCGAGGACATCTGGTACTCGGCCGGACCGATGCAGGATCAGTGCCTGGCCGGAGCCGAGGTCGTGGTCAACATCAACGGCTCGCCGTTTCACGCGGGCAAGTCGATCCAGCGTGAGCAGATGCTGGCGACCCGCGCCGCCGACAACGCCGTGCTGACCCTGTACTGCAATCTGGTCGGCGGGCAGGATCACCTGATCTTCGACGGCGGCTCGACCGTCTACGGGCCCGGCGGCGAGCTGATCGCGCGCGCGCCGCTGTTCCGCGAGCATTTGCTGACGGTCGACCTGAATGTCGAGGATGTGCGCCAGACCCGGTTGCATGATCCGCGCCTGCGCCGACTGCCACAGACCGAGGCGGCGCTGGCCGCGGTGTCGACGCCGTCGAGCGCCGCGCGCGCGGCGCTGTCCGAGCCCGACTTGGCTGAAATGGCCGACCTGCCCGACGACAACGAGCAGGTCTACGAGGCGCTGGTGCTGGGCACGCGCGACTATGTGCACAAGACGGGCTTCAGCGATGTCGTGATCGCGCTGTCGGGCGGGATCGACTCGACGCTCACGGCGGTGATCGCCGTGGACGCGCTGGGCGCAGAGCACGTGCGCGGCGTCGCCATGCCGTCGCGGTACTCATCGGAGGGCAGCGTCGCCGACGCGCGCGCGCTGGCTGACAACCTGGGCATACAGATGGACGTGCTGCCGATCGAGGCGCCGTATCAGTCCTGCCTCGACACGCTCGCGCCGCTGTTCGCCGGCCTGCCGCAGGATGTGACCGAGGAGAACCTGCAGGCGCGCATCCGCGGGGTGCTGATGATGGCGATCTCGAACAAGACGGGGTCGCTGGTTCTGACGACCTCGAACAAGAGCGAGTCGGCGACCGGCTACACCACGCTCTACGGCGACATGACTGGCGGGCTCGCCGTGATCCAGGATGTGCCCAAGCTGCTGGTCTACCGGCTCTCGGCGCTGGTCAACCGGCGGGCCGGACGCGAGATCATTCCCGAATCGGTATTGACCAAGCCGCCCAGCGCCGAGCTGCGGCCCGATCAGTTCGACGAGCAATCGTTGATGCCGTACGAGCGTCTGGATCCGATCCTGGAGGCGTTTGTGGAGGAAGATCGCTCGCTCGACGAAATCGTGGCGGCCGGCTTTGCCGAGCATGATGTCAAGCGGGTGATGTCGCTGGTGACCGGGGCGGAGTACAAGCGCCGCCAGGCGGCGCCGGGGCTGCGGATCACTCCGCGCGCCTTCGGGCGCGACCGGCGCTTCCCGATCGCCAATCGCTATCGCGGGTTCTGAGCGGGCGCCGAGCGTCGGGCGAGCTGCCGATGAGCGCCGAGTGGGAACTGCTTGCCGAGCGGATCAGCGCGAGATACCGCGGCCGCGACTCGCTAATCCGCGGCGTCGCCGTGCTCGGTGATTACGCGCGTCATCAGGAGTGGGACGGCTCGCTGCTGCAGATTCTGCTCATTCGGCATCGGGACGAGGCGTTGATCGACGAGGGCGGGATCACGACCGAGAACGGGATCGCCGCGGTCGTCGATACGATCACGTCGGGAGTGTTCGTCGAATTGGAGGGCCTGCTCCAGGTCGAGCCGCTGGCTGCGAACCTGGCTGATATGCATGCCCTGCGGATGGCGGATCCGGCTTTGCGTTCATTACTGGCCGCATTTCGGGATCGGTACTACTCCGCGGAGGGGCGGCGGCAGCGCGCGGCGCAGGCGTTGCAGCGCGCTCGCGTGGCGCTCGACGATGCCGCAGCCAGCGGACAGCCAATCCACGCGATCGACGCGGTTCGCACGGGCATCTTCCCGGCTGTCAGCGCGCTCGTGGGCGAGCCGGTTGATTTTCTGCGCATGCCTCGCCGGATGCGGGCGGCCGGGCGGCTGCTGAAGATGCTTGAGCTCTGGCAGACGGTCGCCGACGCGCTGCGGCTCTCGGAGTCGGAGGGATCGGAGGATGCGTTGCGCTCGTCGTGGGAAGCGGTGGACCGGTTGCGGGCGTTATGCGGCGCGCATCTTGAGGCGCGGCTGCCGGAGGTGGGCGCGGCACTGACGCCGCGTCTGGAGCGCGGGGTCGCGCCGGCGCGGGCCGGGAGCGGCGCGCTACTGGCCGCGGACGATCTGAGCGGCGCGGCCTGGTGCGCGATCTCGGCGGCGGCCGACATCGACGGCGTGATCGAAGCGGCGTCGCCGGGTTGGCGCGAGCGGCAGGATTATCAGGAGCGTGCCCGCGCGATATATGGCGAGCCGCAGATCGACGCACTGCGTCGAGTCTGCGTCGATCTCCAGCGGCGCATCGATTAGCGCGCGTCGCGCACGGCTCGCATGGAGCTAGGGCAGGACGACGAGCGGATCGACGTACCAGTCGTTGTGATGGACCTCGAGATGCAGGTGCGGTCCGGTGCTGTAGCCGCTGTTGCCGTTGTAGCCGACGATGTCGCCCGCTTCGACTTCCTGACCTTCCCAGACGGCGAACTCGGACAGATGCGCGGAGACGCTGCTCCAGCCGCCGCCGTGGTCGATCTCGACATACCAGCCCAACCCGGTTGTTTCGTCGCCGCCGACGAATGTCACCACACCGTCGGCGATCGCGAGGATCGGTTCGGAGTAGTCGAGCGCGATGTCGAGCCCCTTGTGTCGGTAGGAGCAGTCCCAGCTGCGGCAGAGGCCGAACGGATCGGTGATCTCGCCCTGGGCTGGCCAGACGAACTCGGGCAGGGAGAGCGGCAGGATGATCTCCTGGCCGATCACGATTTCGTTGGGATCATCGACGCCGTGCGCGGGGTCGTCGAGGATCGCCTGCATGTCGACGCCGTGGCGGTTGGCGATGGCTTGCAGCGTGTCGCCGCGCTGGACGGTGACCAGCAGTCCCTCGCGCAGGGGAAGCCGCCAGCTGGTGCCGGCTTCGAGCCACTGGCCCGGTTCGAGCCAGCCGTGATTGGCGATCAGCGTGTGCGGCGTCACGCCGAGCTGGGCGGCCGCGTACTGCACGAGGTCCGTCGCGTTCAGAGTTCGCGCTTCCGAGACCACCGGCAGATCGATGTGGCCGGGCAGGTACAGCAGCTGATCGACGAGCAGCAGCTCAACCCGCAGCGTCGGGTTGAGCGCGCGCAGTTCCTCCATGCCGAGCCCGTGTCGTTGGGCGATGTCGTAGAAGGTATCGCCGCTCTGCACCCGATAGGTGCGCCGCCGACGCTCGACCGCCGGGACGGTGCCGGCGTCGGCGGTCGCCGCGTTGGGCGACCAGGGCACGTTGAGCGTCTGCCCCTCGAAGATGGTGTTCAGGCTCTCTCCGCCGTTGAGCGATCGCAGTTCCGCCAGGCTGATCTCGAAGCGCTCGGCGATCATCGTGGCGTTATCGCCGCTGCGCACCACATAGGGCATCGTGATCGAGCGCCCCGCCTCGCGGGGGTCGATCGCCGGCACGCGGTAGTTGGGGGTCGGGATGTAGATGATGTCGCCGGGATGGAGCATCCTGCCGCCCTGAACGTCCGGGTTGTGCGCTATCAGTTCGTCGAACGAGATGCCGGCGTGCTCGGCGATTCCGTAGAGGTGATCGCCCGGCTTGACCACGTACTCAGCCAGCTGGACGTCGCTCGGCTGCTGCGGCGTCGCGACGCCGGCGTTGATCGACCGTTGCGGCGAGGATTCGTCGCGCTCAGCCGGGGCCGGCGCGGGTTCGGGCGCGCGAGCCGGGATCGCGATCTTCGCGTCCTCCTGGAGTCTGCGCGGTTCCAGGCCCGGATTGAGCGCCAGAATGGCTGTGACCGTGGTGCCGTAGGTTTCCGCGATTGCGCTGAGCGTGTCGCCGGGGCGAACCGTGTGGAACGCGGGCGGGCCCGAGGCGGCGGATGCGCCGACGTTGTCGGGGACCGTGATGTTCTGTCCGGCGTAGATGTCGCCGGATTCGCCGATGCCGGGGTTGAGCTCGCGCAGCACCGAGACGGGGATCGAGAATGAGTTGGCGATATCCCAGAGGGTGTCGCCCTCCTCGACCGTGTAGGTGTCGGCGGAGGCGCGCTCCCATTCCCAGTTGGACACGCTGAACGACTCGCCGAGCCATGCGCCGAGCACGGCCAACAGGATCGCCAGCGACGCCGGCATTGCTACCCTGCGAGTGATCCGATGAATGCGGCGCATACGTCACTCTAAGCATTTGCAGCGCGTTGGCGGGGCGAGAATCGCCGGAAAATGTCAAGCGATTGCAAACTTTTTCGAGTAGACGTAACGCCCGCCATAGCGAATGGCGCGGGAAGGAACGATCGATGAGCTACGCACTGATTGAGGTCGAGCGGCGCGGTCCAGTGGGGATCATCCGCAAGAATCGGCCGGAAAAGCTGAACGCCTGGAGCCGCGAGATGGCGGCCGAAGAGCAGCGCGCGATCACCGCGTTCAACGACGATCCCGAGGTGGCGGCGATCGTCTTCGCCGGCAACGGCCGCGCCTATTGCGCCGGTCTGGATCTGCAGGAGCAGCAGCGCGACGTCTCATCGGGCGAGGCGTCGCAGCGCGCCGGTCGGGCGGACCGGCATGACGAGACCTTTACCGACTTTTGCGCCCGGAGCAAGCCGCTGATTGCCGCCGTGCACGGCTACGCCGTCGGCGTTGGCGTCACCACGATTTTGCCGTTCGACTTCCGCATCGCCGGCGAGAGCGCGCAGTTCGGCTTTCGGTTCGTCAAGATGGGCCTGCTGCCCGAGGCGGCGTCGACCACGCTGCTGCCGCGCCTGGTCGGTGCCGGCCGCGCGCTCGACTGGTGCCTGACCGGCCGCTTTGTCGGCGCGCAGGAAGCGCGCGAGGCCGGGCTGGTGCGCGAGGTGGTCGCGGATGACGAGTTGCTCGACCGCGCCGTGGCGCTGGGCAACGAACTGGCCGAGAATCCGGACGCGATTATGCGGCGTGTGAAAGCGCTGTTTTTACAAAATCAATTGGAAACGGATATCGGATTGGTGCAACAACGCGAGGGTCAGGCGCTAGAGTGGGCAATGCAGACAGCGGAGCATGCGGAAGCCATCGCGGCGTTTCTTGAGAAGCGTCCCGCGAAATTCCGCTAGGCGACGAGCCTTCGGGCAACCCAGCGCGGCGGGGCGACTCGGTTTGGAGACCGGGATGTCCCTACAGGAAGCTGCCTCTTCGGGGGCGTTCGGCGCGCGGCCGCCGCAGCCGGCTGAGCCTCAGCCGGCCGACTCGCCGTTCGCGACGCCAATGGTGGATGACGACGCGCCGCGCGCTGAGGCGCAGGCTGCGTCGCCGTTCGCGAATCCGTACGAGATTCCGCCGAGCGACGCTAGCGCGTCGCTTGACGCGGATCACGACGATATGCGCGCCAAACGCCGTCGGGCGTGGACGGTGGTCAGCCTGGCGATCGTCGTCCCCGCCGCCATCGCCGGGATCGTCGCCTGGCAGCTGTTCGGCGGCGAGGCGGCGCCCACGCCGACCGTTACCCGCGTGAGCACGCCGGCCGCCGAGACGGAGTTGGTCGATACGCCCGCGGCGGTTGTCTCGCCGACGACGCCTGCGGCGACCGACGGCGCGCCCGCCGTCACGGCGACGACCACGGTGACCGCCGTGACGACATCGGACGCATCGGGGACGGACGCGGCGGCGCCCGCCGCTACAACCGCCGACATGACTACCGAGCCGGCCCAGACGGTTGACCTGTCAACGCTCGAACCGGCGGCGCGTCTCGCCGCCTGGCCCGATATCGAGTGGATTCAGGTGGCATCCGGCGAATCGCTCTGGCTGCTCGCGTACACGTATGAGACGACCGTCTCGGCGATCGCCACGCTCAACGGGATTACGGATCTGGAGTCGCTGAGCGTCGGTCAGGAGCTGGCGATTCCGGTCGGCTTCGGGGAAGAGATCGTTGCGACCGCGACAGCAACTGAAGGCGATGGCGGCGACGCCGCTGCGCCGACCGCTCCGACCAGCGGGTCGTTCGAGGACCTGGACAGCTGGTCGAACATCGCGGTGGTGACGGTCGAGGACGGCGACAGCCTCGACGCGATTGCCCGCGCCAACGGCACCTCGATCCAGGCGATCATGGCGCTCAACGGCCTGACCGACTCGAACCTGATCTTCGTCGGCGACGCGCTGCGCGTCCCGGTCGGCTATCAGGGCGAAGTACCGGGCGTCGAGCTCAACACGCAGCAGACCGTCACCGATGTTCAGGCGTCGAGGCAGACCGAAACGACGGATGGCACGGCTGCCGCGTCGGATGAGGACGACATGCTCGCCGAGGATGACGAAGCTCAGACCGGCGGCGGCGCGTCAGATGGAGACGACGACTCAGACGCCTACTCCATGTCGGAGTAGGGCGGTCAGGGTTACGGATCCACTGGATGCACGTGGGTGCGCGCCGTCCATTCTGCTGTAACTGCAGAACTGGACGGCGCGCCGCCGTGTTCGTGCGCGGCGCGAGTTAGTCGCGGGCGTCCGGGGTGACGTTGCGCTCGGCGAAGCGCCACTGGCCGTCGACCTTCTTGAGCGTGTCGTCGTAGCGGCCGCTGACGATGCTGCTGCCGCCGTCCTTGGTCTGGACCAGGTTCAGGTAGCAGCTGTGGGTGGCGCTGTCGCCGTCGCCGTCGACCACGTGGTTGTTGGTCCAGTGCCGCGCGCCGGCCATGCTGGTTCCGAAGCCGGCCGCGAACTGGGCCAGGCCCTCGTGACCGCTGACCGGCTGCGGGCCACCGTTGAAGACGCCGTCTTCGGTGAAGGTGCCGGCCCAGGCCTCCGGGTCACCGTAGTCGAGGGCGTGGTTGTAGCGCGCCGCGAGCTGCAGGATCTCGAGAATGTCGGCTGTGTCGAGTGCCATTGCCTTGCCTCTCTTCTAGCGCGGTTCACTGGCGTCCGCGCTTCTGCATAGCATAGCGAGATCGGCTGCGACCTGATCGACCGAGCGATGCACGCCGTGCTCGAACAGCAGCAGCGCGATCAGCGGCGTCGTTGGCGGCATTTCGTCCTGCCCCCGATACCGCTCGCGGATCCAGGCGGCCTGCTGCGGCGGGTCGGCGCGGCGCGGAAACTGCGCGCGTGCGTCCTCAACGCGCGCCAGCAGATCGGGCAGGCGCAGCGCTTCCTCGTCGGACAGGCGAACGCGCGGCGGCATGCGCTCAAGCTAGCCGCAACGGTATCCTGCGCGCGAGCCGGGAACGAGCGGATCGGCAGCTGCGATGGCGGGACCGCTGGACGGATACCGCATCCTCGATTTCACGCGCTACCAGCAGGGGCCGTATGCCACTGTGCAGCTGTCCGATCTGGGCGCGGAGATCTGGAAGGTCGAACCGCCGGGCGGCGATCCGGGTCGCAACTCGGACCTGTCGGACGACGGCTTCTCGCGCTACTTCGAGGCGCACGACCGGGGCAAGCGCTCGATCGTGCTCAACCTGCGCGAGCCGTCCGCGATCGGGGTGGTGCTGAGCATGGTCGAGCGCTGCGACGGCGTGATTGAAAACTACCGCCCGGGCGTAATGGAACGGCTCGGTATCGGATACGACACGCTGAGCCGGCGCAATCCGCGCCTGGTCATGGTCTCTGCATCCGCCTTCGGCTCCAGCGGGCCGCAGGCTGGCGAGCCCGGCTATGACGTGATCGGTCAGGCGACGGGCGGCGTGATGTCGCTGCAGGCGCTGGGCGACGAAGCGGAGCCGCGCACGCTGCCCGGCGGCTTCGCCGACCAGGTTGGGGCGATGCAGGCCTGCATCGCGATGCTGGCCGCGCTGATCGAGGCGAAGGATTCGGGGCGCGGGCAGCACGTGGACGTGTCGTTGCTGGGCTCGCAGATCGCGTTGCAGTCGGTCTACATCACCGGCTTTCTACACGACGGCCGGCAGCCGCGCATGCGGCGTCGGCGCATGCCGACGTTCACGTTCTATCGGGCGGCGGACGAACGCTGGCTGGTGATCGGCGTCGTCGACGCCAGAAACTGGCGCGCCCTCTGCCGGCTGCTGGGGCATCCCGAGTGGGAGCGCGACGAGCGCTTTGCCAGCGCGCCCGCCCGCCTGCGGCACAGCGACGATCTGGAAGCGCTGCTCGAGGCGCGCTTCGCCTCCGCCGACCGCGACGACTGGCTGCGCCGCTTGCGCGAGGCCGACATTCCTTCGGCGCCGGTCAACGACTACGCCGATGTGGCGGCGTCCGAGCAGGTCTGGGCGAACGGCTATCTGACCGAGATTCCCGACGCGCGTTTCGGCGCCCGTCGGGCGACCGGCCTGCCGTGGCGATTCTCGCGCACGCCCGGCGCGGTGCAGGGCGGCGCGCCCCAACTGAACGCGGACGCCGACTCGATTCTGTCGGAGTGCGGGTATAGCGTTGACGCCATCGCCGCGCTGCGGGACTGCGGGGCGCTGCCCGACTGAGCGCGAAGGTTCCAGGGGAGAGGTTTGTTGATGAGTGATTCGCCGGCCGACGTGATCGACTTTTACGCCAGCCAACTGGGGGTCGATGAGGCGGCCGCCGAGTCGGTGCTCGACGCGGCGCTCGGTCGCGGCGGCTCGTTCGCCGAGATGTACTTCGAGCACAAGCGATCGGGATCACTCAGCTTCGAGGATCAGCAGGTCAAATCGACTCAGGCGTCGCTCTCGCAGGGGGTCGGCATTCGCGTCGTCGAGGGCGACGCGATCGGGTACGCCTACACGGAGGACCTGTCGCTGGAGGCGATGCGCCGCGCCGCGCGGACCGCCGCGCAGATTGCCCATCGATCGCGCGATGCCGCGCCGATCGACGTGACAGCCGAGTCCTACGCCGCGGATCGCTACGCGATCGCCGCGCCCAGCACGTCGACGCCGCTGACGGCGAAGGTCGAGCTGTTGCGCCGCGCGGACGAGGCGGCCCGCCGCTGGCACTCGAGCATTACCCGCGTGGACGCTTCGATGGCGGACGAGGAGAAGCGGGTGCTGATTGTTCGCAGCGATGGACGTATGGTCGCCGACTATCAGCCGCTGCTGCGGATCAACGTGTCCTGCCTGTCCGAGATCGAGGGCGAGCGCCGCAACGCGCGCTGGGGCGGCGGCGGACGAATGGGGATGGCGTACTTCGACGACCACTCGCCCGAAGCACTGGCTGAAGAGGCGGCGCGGCAGGCGGTGCTCCAGCAGGAGGCGCGCGAGGCGCCGGCCGGCACGTTGCCCGTGGTGCTGGCGGCGGGCGACTCCGGCATCCTGCTGCACGAGGCAGTGGGGCATGGGCTCGAAGCCGACTTCAACCGCAAGGGCACATCCAACTACTCGAACCGGATCGGGCAGCCGGTCGCGTCCGAGCTGGTTACGGTGATCGACGACGCAACGCTCGACCGCTCGCGCGGATCGGTCAACGTCGACGACGAGGGCGAACTGGCGGGCCGCAATCTGCTGATCGAGCAAGGGCGGCTGGCGGCCTATATGCAGGATCGGATCTCGTCCGACCATTACGGCGTGACGCCGTCAGGCAATGGCCGGCGGCAATCCTTCCGACACGCGCCGATGCCGCGCATGACCAACACCTACATGACCGCCGGCGGGGAGGATCCGGATGATCTGGTGCGCCGCGTCGATTACGGCATCTTCTGCAAAGCGTTCAGCGGCGGGCAGGTCAACATCACCAACGGCGATTTCGTCTTCTCGGTGACTGAGGGCTATCTGATTGAGGGCGGTCGGATCAGCGCGCCGATCCGTGACGTGAACCTGATCGGCAACGGTCCGGATGTGCTGTCCAAAGTGACGGGCGTGGGACACGATCTGGAGATGTCGGACGGCCGCTGGACCTGCGGCAAGTCCGGTCAGTCGGTGCCGGTCGGCGTGGGGATTCCCACGGTGCTGGTCTCGGGCATCACCGTCGGCGGTACGCAGATGCGCGCCGGCGCCGGGATGAGCGCCTGATGGCGGGTGCCGCAGCTTCGACGTTGTCGACCGAGCCGCTTGAGATCGCCTCGCGCGTCCTCGAGCTGGCCCGGTCGGCCGGGGCCGAGCAGGCGGACGCGGTGGCGGTCTCATCGACCAACGCCTCGACGACCGTGCGCCTGCAGGCGCTGGAGAAGGTGTCGGAATCGACCGCGAGGTCGGTCGGTCTGCGGGTGCTGCTGGGAGGTCGGCAGGCGACCGTCTCGACCAGCGACGTGAGCGATGCAGCGCTCGCGGACGCCGTCCGAACCGCGATGGAACTGGCGCGCGTCTCCGAGCCCGACCCGCACGCCGGCCTGGCTGATCCCAAGACGCAGGCGCGCAACGCGCCGCAGCTGGCGTTGTTCGACGAGCGCATCCCTGAGCTCGACGGCGACCATCGGCTCGCGCAGGCGATGGTCTGCGAGCAATCGGCGCTGGACGCCGACGAGCGGATTCGCAACAGCGGCGGGGCGACCTTCAACACCAGCGTGAGCCACTTCGCGCTGGTCGATTCGAACGGCTTCGCCGGCGCCTACGCCGACACCTCAGCCTCGATCCGGGTCGAGGTGATGGCGGAGGAAGCGGACGGTCAGATGCGCAACGCGGGCTGGTCGTCGTCGGAGCGCAGCCTGCATCGACTCGATGATCCCGCGGATGTCGGCCGCGAGGCCGCGGCGCGGGCGCTGCGGCAGCTTGGCGCGAGCAAGGCCGCGACCTGTGAGGTCGCGGTCGTCTGGGAACCGCGCATGGCGGCCGGTCTGGCGAGCATCGTCGCGGGCGCGGCGAGCGGCGACGCGCTGTATCGGCGCGCCACATTTTTCGCCGACCGACAGCATGAGGCAGTCGCGTCGCCGCTGCTGACGATCACCGACGACGGCGCGCTGAGCGGTCGGCTGGGCTCGCGTCCGTTCGACGGCGAAGGCGTCGTCACGCGGCGCAACACGCTGATCGACGCGGGCGTGTTTCAGGGCTTCCTGTTCGATTCCTACAACGCGCGCCGGCTGGACGCCGTGAGTACCGGCTCTGCCTGGCGCAGCGTGGGCGGGTTGCCGCAGATCGGCAGCGGCAATCTGATCATCGAACCGGGCGATGCGCCGCCCGAGCGGATCATCGGCGAGGTGGCGGACGGCCTCTATCTGACGACGCTGATGGGGTTCGGGATTAACTACACGACGGGCGACTTTTCGCGCGGCGCGGCGGGCATCTGGATTCGTAACGGCGAACTGGCCGAGCCGGTGCAGGAAATCAACGTCTCCGGCAACTTGCTGGAGATGTTCCAGCGGATCGACGCCGTCGGCGATGACGCGCAGTGGTTTGGCGCGACAGCAGCGCCCACGCTGCGGATCTCACGGATGACAGTCAGCGGCGTCTGAGCGGTTTGGCGCTGCGTTAGCAGATCAGTCGTCGACCAGCAGGCGCGGCAAATCCCGCACCGCGCGCGCTGAAGCTCGGATACACGTTGTTGGCGGCAGCCTCGCAGATCGCCGCCCGTTCCTCGGCGTTCACTTTGCAGGTCAACCGCTCGCGTTTCGCACTGGGCGTGATCCCGTCCCTCCCGTGAGGGTGTACACGCCGTCGGATAACATAAGCGGCGAACAGGCGTCCGCGCTCGACTGTGCTCGCCGGAGGCGGAGAAAGGCAGGCACTGGTGAGCCTGAGAACCAAAGCTAGACGTATGTTTCACAGCAACCACCCGATCGTTGTTGATGTGCTTGCCAGCGCCTTGGCTGCCTACGGACTATCAGTGTTAATTATTTGGATGTGGGTGGAGAGGTCAGGTCTGGTAGGGTGGGGATCAATCTTGGTCTCTGCGCTGGCGCTATCAATTTCCATGTTTTTTGTATCCTGTTATACGCGGCGTAATAACTGGGTCGTGCTTGTTGGGATAATCGCTGTGGTGGTGACTGCTATTCTTATATCTACCACATGGCTGAGTGTTTAATCCCGCGATCCTAGTAGTATCAACATAAAATCAGATCATGCATTTGAGACATTTCCGTCGTGGGAGGATTTTGCGCGGAATAGATTCGGGTCAGGTGTATCAGGCACTGCATGTTCTAAGTTTGCGAAAGCCCTTGGGGCGCTGTGCTGGGCCTCGGTGCAAAGTCGGAGTGGACAGGCTGAGTGACTGTTAGTGCGCCGCCGCCTGCGCCCGCGGGCACGGCTCCGACGGGCCTGTGGGTGCAAGGCAACAGCGGGCGTCAGATCACGCTGCGATGGTCAACGCCCTCTAACGCGGCCACGGCGCGGAGTCCGGGTGGTCGATCTGGATGACTGTGAGTGGCGGCTAGCCAGCGTCAATCTCGGCGGGCGAGCCGCCCGCTGGCTCGCCCGCCGAGGCTGATACGGCGATGACAGGAAGCGGTGATCGTCGGCCTCGGCTTCGTCGAGCGGGTCAAGTCCGATCCCGGCCCGCACCTCGTTGACGCTGATGATCCGACGATCGCGCAGCTCGTCGAGCGCGGCGATTGCCTCAGGGACGCCGCAGGCCGCGGCGATGATGGAGCACTCCCTCGTCGTGCGAGCGGGCGCGACATGGTCATGTCGCTCCCCAAGGCGAAGAGGGCGGCATTGTGTGCCGGTGCGCCAAGTGCTCTCGCCGCCGCCAGTGCGAGCGCCAGTGCAGCTACTGATCATATCCGAGGCTGGGGCAGGAAGACGGCGGCTGAGGAGCGGACGCTGCGCTCGCCGGACGCCTGTTCGATCCAGAGTTCGAGTACGACTTCGCGTCCGTCCGGCGCAGCCTCGACGCGCGTGATCTGGCCGCCGATGGTGAACTGGCCGCCGTGATAGTCGGGTCGGCGAAAGGCTGATTGCAGACGCAGGATGCGTCCGTTCGGCCTGGCGATCTGACGCAGGTAGCCGAGCAGGAACGCAGACTTGTACTCGGCCGGAATCAGCGGGCCGTCCAGGCCTGTGTCTCGGGCGGCGGCGGGGTCGAGGAAGATCGGGATGGCGAAGCCGGCTCCGCCGATGAAGCGGGCGACATCCATAATGTCGGGCGACAGGACGCGCTCGGGCAAGCGCATGCCCTCGGCGAGCGCGTCCAGGTCGATCAGGCGCGGCAGCGGCACCGGGCTGGCCAGTTCCGGATTGTCTAGTCGAAGCGGATCGTCGCTGCGCCGCGCACCGAGCGGTCGCCCTGCGGATTGTCGATGTGCACCTCGAGGTCGACCATGCGCCGCCCCTCGGCGTTGTAGGCGCGCGTGACTTCGCCGCCGATCGTCATTTCCGCGTTGTGCACGTCGGGGCGGCGGTGGTTGAGTTGCAGGCGCGTGATCTGGTTGCGGCCGAACTGCCGCCGCAGGTATTGATCGAGGAAGCCCTGCTTCATGTTGCCGGGGATGATCGGGCCGGGCAGACCCATTCGCTCTTTGGCGAAGTTGGGGTCGAGGAACTGCGGGCCCTGATTGCCGGTGGCGTTGCAGAACGCTACCACCTGTTCGGTCGTGGGCGTGCGCTGTTCGGTGGGCAGTTCGATCCCTTCGCGCAGGTCGTCGTAGCTGAGCGTCATGCTGAGTCCAATCTGGCGGCGCCGGTTCGGCCTACTCGCCACTGTGGCGCTGCTGGAAGTGGGTCACGGTGCGGCGCACCCGCGCGACTTCGACATCGTGCTGGTTGGTGTAGACCCACTCGTGGTGGATGAACAGCGAGTGTCCGACGCGGCCGCCGATGCGTTCCTGGATATCTGCGATGCGAGGCACGATGGTCATCGTGTCGCCGAGGTGAATGTCGGCCTTGACCTCCCAGGCGTCGGCCGCCATCAGGGCGCGCTCGGGCGCGTCGGGCACCGAGAGCTGGCGCTGCGAGGTGCTGGTCGTCAGCAGCGCGTAGGTGGGGATCGGGTAGGAGGCGTCGCCAGCCTCGACGGCGGCCATCAGTTCCTCGTCGTCCTCGTCCAGCGCGACCATCAGGCGCTGCACCAGCTCCTTGTCGATGGTGGCGGTGCGCGGCTCGCCCTCGGAGCCGACGGCGGCTTCCATGGCCGGCGTGATCAGGCTTTCGTCATCGCTCATGTCGCATCCTCTGCATTGATCCGCTGGATTGGACTTGTTCGGTTGGGCTGCGCCCGTCAAGCATCTCAAGTATCGCCCCGGCGCGGCTCAGGCGCTACGGCCTTGCCGCAGTGTTTGCCTCAGTGCTCACCGCCGAGATAGCGGTCCAGGTCCTCGCAGTGTTCAGCGTAGTGATGGGTCACGACGCCTTCGACCATCCGGTTGATCGTCTTGCCCTCGCCGAACCGTTCGGCGTCGACCTGGCCGACCGCGGCGGCGAAGCGGTCGTGCGAACGGTCGAACGCGGCGCGGGCTTCCGCGTAGGTCTGTTCACCGCGGTCGGAGACGAATTTGGGGTTCCAGGCCTCAGGGTCGGAGTAATCGACGCCTTCCGGGGTGGGTCGTTGTCCGGCGATCATGCGTTCAGCGGCGGCGGTCATATCCACCAACCAGCCGTCCATGTGCTGGAGCAGCTGGGTCACCGACCAGTCGCCGATCGCGCCCTGCCATGAGCCGTGGGCCTCGTCGATGCGGTCGAGCCGCGCGTCGAGGGTCGATTTGGCGGCGGCCATCGCGTTCACGGTCGCGGTTCGATCGGTCATGTCGGACTCCAAACGCTGTCTGGCGTGCGATGGAACAGGCTCAGTTGGGCAGAATCAGACCGCCGGGGGTGCGGCGCTCGCCTGGTGGTACTCCGCGCTGCTGAAGGGTTTGCAGGATAAAGGGGTTCTGGACGCGTTCGGCGCCGAGCGTGGTCTGATCCATGTGCCCCGGCAGGACGATCGTGTCGTCGGGCAGGGTCAGCAGCCTGTCGACGATCGATGACATCTCCTGCGCGAAGTCGCCGCCCGGCAGGTCGGTGCGGCCGATGCTGTTACGGAACAGGGTGTCGCCCGAGAACAGCACGCCGTGTCCGTAGAAGCAGACGGAGCCGCGCGTGTGCCCCGGCGTGTGGATGACGCGCAGCTCGACGCCGTCGACCTCGACCTGCTGCGCGTCCTCGATGAAGTGATCGGGGTCGGGCGGTTGTTCGACCTGCATGCCGAACCGCGCCGCCGACTCGGCCGCGCCCTGCAGGATGTCGAGGTCGGCCGCGTGAAGCAGGAAGCGGGCGTTGTTGTCGGATTGCACGCCGCGCACGCCGAGGACGTGATCCAGGTGAGCGTGCGAGTTGGCGATCAGCTTGATCGCGACGCCCATCTCGGACGCCATGTGCAGAATGTCGTCGGCCTGCTCGCCGGGGTCGATGCAGATCGCCTCGCGCGTGCGTCGATTGCCGATCACCCAGCAGTTCTCCTGGAACGCGCCGACGATTAGCCCGCGGACCTCGATCTCGTTGACGTAGGGCTGTTCGCCGGCGTCGTCTCGCTGGTCGTCCTGATCGGGGCTGGCGTCCTGCTGCGGATCGGTCATTTAGTCGGACTCATCCCCGCGCAGGAGACGGTTGACGGCCTCCATGATGTCGTCGCTGTCGAGCGGCGCGCTTGAGGATGTCTCCTGTTTCAGCTCTTCATCCGCCTGGGCTTCGAGATTGCGCACGTAGTCCTGAATGTCCGGCTTGTCGTCGAGCGCGGAGTCGATCTGGGCGCGGTAGCGCTCCTGCGCGCCGTCGAGGTGGCGCAGGTCGAGCTGGAGGGCGAAGACGCGGTCGAGCTCGGCGAGCAGCGCCTGAGTCGCGCCCGGGTTGTGCCGCGAAGTGACGTAGTGCGGCACCGACGCCCAGAAGCCCATGTGCGGCACGTCGGCGATTCGACAGGCGTCGCCGATCGAGCCGACGATACCGGTCGGACCCTCATAGCGGGACGGCTGGAAGCCGAACTGCCGCTGGCGCTCGGGGTTGGATGATCCGGCGGAGACGCGGGTCGGTCGGGTGTGGGCGACATCGGCGAGCAGCGCGCCGAGCGTCACGACTTCTTCGACGCGGGCCAGTTCGGCGACCTGCAGGACGGCGCGGCAGTAGCGGCGCCAGCGCAGGTCCGGCTCGGTGCCGAGCCCGAGGATCAGGTCGTGCTCGGCCTGCGGCCGGCGCAGGATGGTGAACTCGGTCAATGGCCAGACCATCTCGCGCCGCGTCTGCTCGCCGTCGATCCATTTGACGGTTGGGCGATGCTCGGTGAAGACGAAGAATTCGTCGGCGTCGAGCGACGCGACCGGCGCGGCGGGGTCGAGGTTGCGGAGGAATTTGACGGCGTCGGTGGCCGCTTCGGCGGCGTCGTTCCAGCCGAAGAAGGCGAGCACCAGAACGGGCCTGCGCAAATCGTCGGGCAGTCCGTCGATGCTGAGCGCGTCGTCGATGCGTGCGTTGCTCATGGGTTTGAGGGTAGCCCCTGCCGCGCGCTCAGGGGTGGTCAGGCAAGGAGCGTCAGCGTTCGACCGCGCCGTACTTCCGCCGCAGGGCGGGGACGACTTCGGTGACGTAGGTTTCGAGCGCCTGCTCGCTCCAGGGCGCGCGCAGGGCGACGTTGACCCCGGCCGCGCCGGCGTCGCAATACATCGAGACGCGGTCGAAGGCATCCTCAGGCGTGCCCTGCAGCGCGCCTTCGGAGACGCGTTCGGCCTGTTCGCCCCATTGCGCCTCCAGCTTCTCGCGGGCGATCCTGGCCTCGGCCTCGGTCGGGCTGAGATTGAATTGCAGGTTGACGGTGCGGTCGATGGTGGACGGATCGCGATTTTGCTCGGCGCAGCGGACGTCGAGCACGCCCGAGAGCCGCGCGAATTCCTCGGGCCCGATGTAGGGCACGTTCCAGCCGTCGGCGTACTGGGCGGCCATGCGCAGCGTCTTGCGCTCGCCGCGCCCGCCGATCCAGAGCGGGACGTGCTCCTGCACCGGGCGCGGCTCGTTGGTCGCGTTGAGCGCATGGTAGTGGACGCCTTCGAAGCTGGTGCGTTCCTGGGAGAGCATCCCCTTGATGATCTGAGTCCCTTCCTCGAGCATCTCGAAGCGCGTTCCCAGGCTGGGCCAGCCGTAGCCGTAGCCCTCGAACTCCATCTGGTGCCAGCCGGCCCCGAGGCCGGGCTCGATGCGGCCGTTGGAGATGTGGTCCAGGGTCATCAACGACTTGGCCAGATAGGCGGGGTTGCGATAGGGTACGCAGAAGACGAGGCAGCCGATGCGCACCCGCTCGGTCTCGGCGGCGATCGTGGCCATGCAGGTCAGCGCCTCGAAGTGGGGCGACATCCCGTCGACCGGCGGCGCCTCGTAGAAGTGATCCCAGACCGAGATCCAGTCCATCCCCTGATCGTCGATCCAGCACCAGAGGCGGCGCAGGTCGGCCATCGTCACATTTTGCTGTCCGGTGTGGACGCCGAATGATACGGCCATCGGGTCATCGCTCCCCTCAGCGCCGACGGGTCGGCGCGCGCACCTAATGAGTATGGGTGGAGGATAGCGCTCGAACGGATCTCTCCGGCGTGGATGTTCGCGTGTGGCGGCAGGCGAGATTCCCGCGCGCTGCGCGGGAATGACGAAATTGGGGAGCGCGGGTGATGACGGAGTTGGGATCCGCTGCCTCAGTCCGGCAGCTCGACCGGGATCACCTCGCGCCAGCCGGGGATGTCCATGCCGTAGTAGCGGGCGAGGAGGAGGATGGCGATCTTCTGTTTGGCTGGGCCGACGCCGGGGACGCTGCCCAGACGCTTCATGATTGTTTTGGCGTCGGGCTGGTGGTCCCAGATGTTCTCGGCGTTGTTGTCGAACTCGTCGCGCACGGTGGCGCAGGCGGCCTGGACGCGCTTGCCCATCGAGGCGGGGAAGCGGTGAATGGCGGGCTTCTCGCGGAAGATGGTCAGGAATTCGTCTTCATCCATCTCGGCGATGCGGGCGGGATCGAGGTGCCCCAGCCGCTGCTTCAGGTCTCTCGGGCCGCTGAACGCCTTGTTGGTCGTGATCTGTTGGTCCAGCACCAGGGCGATCAACAGCGCGTTGGGGTCGTCCGCCAGCAGCTGGTTGGCGTCCTCGTCGTTGGTGAACTTGATCAGCGGCTTGCCGGCATCGGTGAACTCGGGCGTCAGGTCGACGTACATCTCGGGGTTGCCCATGGCCGCGCTCCTGTCTCGCCAAGCAGATCCGGTCGGATCTGGCGGTTGCGGACAGCGTACAGGCGCGGTTATGGGGGCGAGCGGTCGGTTCAGGGGAAGAGTCCGAGGTCGAGGTAGCTTTGCGCGACCAGTTCCAGGGCGTACAGATAGGCGGCGGTGCGCAGATCGGGCAGGCTGCGCTCGCGCCGCAGGTCGGAGATGCGCTGGTAGGACTCGCCCATCGTCTTGGCGAGCGAGTTGTGGACGATGTCGATTTCGGCCGGGCCGCGCTCGATCAGGGCGCGTTCCTGGAGCGGCACGGCGCTGCCGGTGATCGCCTGCATGGTGTCGAGCAGGCGCCGGCTTTGCACATCCGCGGTGCTGATCAGCATGCGGTCGAACGAGATATGCGAGAGGTTCTTGATCCACTCGAAGTAGGAAACGGTCACGCCGCCGGCGTTGAGATAGAGGTCGGGGATGATCGTGACGCCGCGTTCCCGGAGAATGCGGTCAGCATCGGGCGTGGTCGGCGCGTTGGCCGCTTCGGCTACGACCCGCGCCCGCAGGCGGCCGGCGTTGGCAGCCGTGATCTGATGTTCGAGCGCGGCCGGGACGAGGATGTCGCAGGGCTGCTCGATCGTCTCCAGCGAATCGGCGAAGACCTGACCGGCCGGCCAGTCGCCGACGCCGCCGTGCTCCCAGCGGTGCCGGGCGATCGCCTCCACGTCCAGGCCGTTGGGATCGTAGAGGCCGGCGTCGTGCTCGGCGATGCCGACGATGCGCGCGCCGTGACTGGCGAGTTCGCGCGCG
The DNA here is from genome assembly GCA_965205105.1 of Dehalococcoidia bacterium. Lineage (GTDB taxonomy): Bacteria > Chloroflexota > Dehalococcoidia > Bin125 > Bin125 > Bin125. The sequence continues at coordinate 1,592,804 of OZ242034.1, read as the reverse complement.
GCGTGATAGCCGACGTTGCCCAGCCCCTGCACGATCACACACTTGCCGTCCAGGCCGGGCGACAGGTCGTGGCCGGCCTGCGGATCGGCCAGGCAGTTGATGATCCCGTGGAAGACGCCCAGCCCGGTCGCCTCGCGCCGGCCGGGGATGCCGTGCAGCGAGAGCGGTTTGCCGGTGACGCAACCCAGATGGTCGAGGTCGTGCGGGTTGAGCGTGCGGTAAGTGTCGGCGATCCATGCCATCTCGCGCTCGCCGGTGCCGTAGTCGGGCGCGGGGACGTCGACCGAGGGGCCGATGAAGTGGTGTCGGTTCAGCTCGATCACCAGACGGCGCGTGACGCGCTCGACGAACTCGGGCGAGCGCTGGTAGGGGTCGATACAGACGCCGCCCTTGGCGCCGCCGAAGGGCACGTCGACGATCGCGCACTTGAACGTCATCAGCGCCGCCAGGCCCTTGATTTCGTCCGCGTCGACCATCGTCGAATAACGAATGCCGCCTTTGGTGGGCATGCGGTGGTGGCTGTGCTGGGCGCGGTACGCCTCGATCACCTCGATCTCCCCGTCTTCGTTTTCGACGGGGAAGGCCATCTGATAGACGTTGTTGCAGGTTCTGACCTGATCGAGCAGTCGCGGGTCGTGCCGTGAGTGTTGAGCCGCCTGCTCGAAGTAATCCAGAAAGTCGTCGTACAGCGTGGCCATGCGGCGTGTGTGCGGTGTATGTGCGGCGTGTTGCGCGAGCGTCTCAGGCGCGCGGCAGACCGAGCCCGCGCGTGGCGATGATGCCGCGCTGGATTTCCGACGAGCCGCCCGCGATCGTGGCCGGCACGGAGGACATGTATTGCTCGGTGAACCAGCCTTTCATCTGCGCGTAGGGGTCGCCCTTGCGCACCTGTCCGTAGCTGCCCATGGTGTTGATCCCGAAGCGGGCGAAGCGCTGCGACAGCTCCGAGGAGAACATTTTCGCCACCGACGCCTCGTGGTTGGGCGCCAGGCCGCCCTGCTGCATCGAGAGCACGCGCAGCGAGAGCATGCGCGAGACCTCGATGTTGATCGCCGTGTCGGCGACGCCCAGCTTCGCCTCGCGGGTCGCGGCGGGGTTGTCGCCGAGGTAGTCGATGAAGTCCTCGAAGTTGCGGCGCAGCGCGGCGCTGCCCGAGAGCGCGCTGCGCTCGAAGTCCATCGTCGCCATGCCCACGTACCAGCCGCGATTCTCCTCGCCGACGCGGTTCTCGACCGGGACGCGCACATCCTCGAAGAACACCTCGTTGAAGCCGTGTCCGCCCAGCATGTTGATCAGCGGGCGCACGGTGATGCCGGGCGTGTTCATGTCGACCAGCAGATAGGTGATGCCGCGGTGCTTGGGCGCGTCGGGATCGGTGCGCACGAGCGCGAACATCCAGTCGGCGCGATGCGCGTTCGAGGTCCAGATCTTCTGCCCGTTGATCACGTAGTCGTCGCCGTCGCGCACCGCGCGGGTTTGCAGGGAGGCGAGGTCGGAGCCGGAGCCGGGCTCGGAGTAGCCCTGGCACCAGGAGGCGCGCGCGTTGACGATGTCGTCGAGGAACTGGCTCTTCTGGTCGTCGCTGCCGTAGACGAGCAGGGTCGGGCCGACGTAGCCGACCGAGATCAGGTCGGGGCCGGGCACGCGGTGGTAGGCGAGTTCCTCGTTGAAGATCGCCTGTTCGGCGAAGGAGAGTCCCATGCCGCCGTGTTCTTGCGGCCAGGCCGGCGCGGTCCAGCCCTTCTCCGCCAGCTTGGCGCGGATGCCCGAGGAGAACGCCCAGGCTTCGTCGGAACCCTCTTCGTCGTTGGAGACGTCGAGTCCGTTCCAGTCTGGTCCGAACTCGTCGCGGATCCAGCCGCGAATCTCGTTCCGCCAGGCTTCCTGATCGGCGCTGAATTCAAATTCCATCGTTCGCCCTCACGTGTCGATTCGGTTGACAGATTCAGTCTATCTGCCTGCGTGCTGCCCAACTGCGCGCCGCCCCGCACGCTATCGCCTGGGGAACTGATACAGAATGTTGTCCGAGGAGGGCGTCTCGCTGGCTCGTTCGGCAGGGTTGTCGCGGGAGACGGCGAAGCCGATCAGCGCGTCGTCGGTTTCGATCAGGTTGGGGTTGAGCGTGATCGCGGCGCGCCCCTCGCCGTCCTCGCGAAAGACGGGGCCGGGCTCGACCGCTCCCGATTCGCGCACCAGCCAGATCTGCCAGGCGTCCTCGCCGTCCAGCGGCGGCAGCCCCCAGAAGATGAGGGCGAAGAGGCGCTCCTCGTAGCGCGGCAAGAGGACGCCGGTCGCGCCGTCCTCGGTCAGCGCGACGGCGCGGCCGCTGATCGGTTCCTGCGGGCTGAAGGCGAGATACCCGAACAGCGCGGCGAGCGTGACCGCGGCAGCCAGGGCGGCCCAGATCGCGCCGCGCCTCGCAGCGCGCAGCGCGGGATACGAGCGCACGGCCGGCGGTCGCTCAGCCCGGGCGCGCTGGATCAGGCGTTGTTCGAGCCGGCCCTCGGCCGAATGGCGATCGATCGCCAGCGCGCCGAAGGTGATCGCGGCGCTCACGTTGGGCCAGATTGCGCAGCGCCGGCCCAGTTCGCCGCCGCTGCGGAGCGCGTCTTCAACCTCGATCCGCTCTGCGTCGTCGAGCAGGCCGAGGAAGTACGCCGCGACGGGCGGCTCGCGATCGGTCATTGGGCGGTTTCCGCACGCGTTCGGGTCACGGTTCGCGCCTGTCCAGCTGGCCGGAGCGGAAGCAGTCGGCGAGGGCGTCGAGCGCGGCGGTCAGCGCGGCGTCATCGCCGCGCCGACCCTCGAACCAGGCGTCTTCGAGTTGGCGCGCGAGGTCGTCGGGCAAGCGCAGCATGACGCGTTCCAGCGCCTGATGGTCGATCTCGCGCGCGATATCCGGCGTGGATTGGTCAGGCGAGATCGGGAACGGCTGCAGATCGAGCGCCGCGAGGCGGGGGACGATGCCGCGCCGCCGCACGGCCAATGCCAGGTCGCGGGTTGCTCGAAGCAGATGCACATCGAGCGCCGGCGACGCCCAGCGCTGCGGTTGCGTCCAGATCAGCAGGAAGACTTCCTCGACCACGTCGTCGGCCTGTTCGGGACCGACGATGCGTCGGGCGATCGCCCGCGCGGGCGCGCCGTAGGCGCGAAAGGCGTCGCGCAGGGCGATCTCGTCGCCGCTGACGATGCGTTGGTAGAGGTCGGAGCGGGGCACGGCGGTCGTCAATCGGCTGCGGCAGGCGTCGGCGCGGCGCGGCCGTAGTCATCGGCCAGGCGCACGATGTCCTCGGCGTCGCCGGGGGGGCGCGACGCCACCTCGAGGATGTCTGCCCCGACGGCGCCGGCGCTGAGCCGATGCAGCACCCCGGCGGCGACTACCCGCCGCGCGCCCACGCGCAGCGGGTGGTCGACCAGCTGGCGAACGTCGCCGCCGATGGTCAGCTGCGCCTCGCCGCTGAGCAGGATCAGCGTTTCGGACTTGCGCCGGTGATATTGCAGCGAGAGTCGGTGTCCGGGTCGGACGCGCAGCAGCTTGACGACCTCGCCCGCGGTTCGGCTCAGGATCAGTTCCTCGCCCCATGGTTTGTCGATGTGTATAGGCGGCGTGCCGGCATCTTCGGGCGCGATGGTCGAGGCCGGCGAGTTGGTGGACACGTCGCAAGCTCCAGCGGGAATCCTGGCTACCTCTTACTACAGTGAGGGTATGAGCGTCGGTGGCATGCGCCAACCGCGCGCGGCGCGCCGACGGATGAATGCCGCCGAATTGCCGAGCATTGCTGCGCTGCTGCATCGTCGAATTGGAGATCGCGCGTCGTGGCCTTGTGGTTGAGCGATCGGCTCTGGGTTGCGGTGCTGCTGCTGTCGATCGTCTCGGCGGCAATCGGCGCGAGCCTGGCGATCTCGCTCAGCGGCGGCGGCGACCAGCCGCCCGCGGCCGAAGTGCGGGCGATCGCGCCCGTTGCGCGTCCGGTCGAGCGGCCCGTCGCCGCGGCCGAACCGCAAGAGGCGCAGCAGACGCCTCCCGAGTCCGAAGCAACGCAGTCGGCGACGGTTCGGCAACCCGCTTCGGACCTGCAGCAGTCGGCCTCGCCCGCCGAACCGCAACCGGCCGCGCAGACGTCGCCGGGCGGCGCGGACGCGCAGCCGCAGACGGCTCAGATCGCCGGTGACGAACAGGCGTCCAGCGCGACGGTGTCGATCGTTCCCGACACGATCCGACAGGGCGAGGCGTTCGCGCTGATCGTTTCGGGGGGCGACGCGGCTTCCGCGGCGGCTACGGTCGGCGGCGGCGCTCGCAGCTGGAACCTGTCGCCAGTGGGGCAAGCGGACGCGGGCGGTTGGTGGGGCGTCGCCGCGGTGCCGCGCGATGGCGCGACGGGCCTGAGCGATGTCGCGGTTGATCTGTACGCCCCCGACGGGGTCTGGCTCTCCACGCTGTCCGCGCCGCTGCTGGTGCTGGCCAACCCGGCTCCGTTCGAGGAGATCACGCTGGGCGGCAATGGGATCGCGGTCGACGCGGCGGCCGTGCAGCGCGACCATGACGTCCGCTTCGTCGAGCACATCGCCGTCAGCGGACCGCCGCGCTGGGACGGACCTTGGCTGCTTCCGGTTGACGGAGAGGTCAGCGGCGTGTTCGGCTCGTACCGCGCCTACGACGGCGTTCCCTCGGACGGCTGGCATCACGGACACGACATCGCCGCCGATCATGGTGATCCGATCGTGGCCCCGGCGCCGGGCGCGGTGGTCTGGGTCGGTGATCTGGCGATCCATGGCAGCGGGGTGATTATCGATCACGGCGCGGGCGTTTACAGCGGCTACTGGCATATGTCGTTGATCGCGGTCAGCGCGGGGGCGGAGGTTGCGGCCGGCGACTGGCTGGGCAATATCGGCACGACCGGTCTCTCGACCGGCCCGCATCTGCACTGGGAAGTGATCGTGCGCGGCGTCGATGTCGATCCGATCCAGTGGACGCAGGCGCCGCGCCCGCCGCTGCCCGTCGCGGGGGCGATTCGGGCTGAAGACGCGGCGGGGGCGGCCGATACACTCGACTGATGCCGATCAGCTCCAACGCCGCAGTCGCCGATGGCGTCCAGGACGCGCCGATCGACTATGCGCGCGCCCTGCAGGCGAAGTTCCCCGAACTCGCCGGACGTGAGGCCGCGTTCGAGGTGCGCTCGGAGGACGATCTGACGCTCGTCGACTGGGACGGATGGCAGGCGCTGTTTCCCCGCTCGGAGGCGGCTGCCGAGCGGTTGCGGGTGATGGCGTCGGTGACGCCGCACCTGCGCGGTTTTGTGAGTCCGGCGATTCCGATCTGGGAGGCGGCGGGCGAAGTCGATGCTGCGGGCGATCGGCGCCGCTCCTGGCTCGCCGCGCCTGCGCCGGTCGGCCGGCCGCTGCATCCGCAGCTGATCGTCGACCAGAATCGCGAGCGGCTCGTGAATGACCTGGCCCGGTTCGTTCACGAGCTGCACGGCTTCTCGGTCGAGCGGGCGCGCAGTCTGGGCGTCGCCCCGTTCCGCGCCTGGCGGGAGCAGCATGCCGCGCTGGCGCAACGGTCGCAGGCGATCCTGCGGCCGCTGCTCAGCTGGTCGGATCGGGTCTGGGCGCGCCGTTGGTGGTCGGCGCTGCTGGACGACGAGGCGGTCTGGCAGGCGCAGCCGGCGCTGGTACACGGCGGGATCGAGATCAGTCGGCTGCTGGTCGATCCACTCGTCCAGGAATTGGCCGCGGTGACCGGCTGGCAGCGGCTGCGGATTGCCGATCCGGCGCTCGATTTCGCCGCGCTGATCGACGCTTACGGCACGGATCTGGGTTGGCGCATCGTCGAGCGCTACGGCGAGCTTGGCTCGACCGCCGACGCCGCGCTCTTCCGCCGCATCCGACTGCAGCAGACGGTGCGGCGCTTCCGCGATGTCGTCGAAGCGGCCGATCGCGACGGCGTTGAGGGCGAGTCGGTGGCGGCGGCGCTGAAACGGTTGCGGTAGCGCGAAGGAGCTTCCCCGATCGGTAGGCGGATTTGTTACCTTTGACGCGCTTGGCCGCTTCGGAACGCGAATCGGAAGGACGAATTGCCATGAGCGACGCACCAGCACGCGCGATGACCCCCGTTGGCGTCAATCATCTGGTCCTCAATGTGCGTGATATCGAGGTCGCGCACGAGTTCTGGACCGAGGTGATGGGCTTCCGTCACATTGGATCGCTGAAGCCACGCGGCGAGCGCTCGATGAAGATGCGCTTCTACAACGGCCTCTCCGAAAGCCATCACGATCTGGCCCTGGCGGAGATCATGGGCGAGTCGGAGGCGTCGGACGACTGGTCGATGGCGCCTCGACGGCCGGGCCTCAATCACCTGGCCGTGCATTACCCGGATCGCGATTCGTGGCTCAAGCAGATTGCCTTTCTGCAGTCCAAAGGGGTCAAGTTCAACCTGCGGATCAACCACGGGATGACGCATTCGGTCTATATCAACGACCCCGACGGGCACGGCATCGAGGTACTGTACGAGTTGCCGCGCGAGCATTGGGAGGGCGACATCGACGGGGCGCTGAACTACGCCGAGGCGCTGCCCACCGAGGGCGAGGCGGCGCTGGTCGACGAACCCACGCCCGCCTTCACCGGCGCCTCATAGGGCCGGCGACCGATGGCGATGCGCGACGGCTCGGCCTATCTGGCCGGGTTGCGGGATCAACGTCGGATCTGGCACGACGGCGCGCTCGTCGATGACGTGACCTGCGCGCCCGGCTTCGCCAACGCGGCGCGCACGATCGCGGCGTACTACGACTTCCAGTGCGATCCGACCAATCGCGAGATCATCTCGTACGAGGATGAGGACGGTGAACGTTCGCACCGCTCGTTCAAGATTCCGCGCTCGAAGCAGGATCTGCGCGATCGCGGCACGGCCTTCGCGGCCTGGGCCGAGCACACGGGCGGACAGCTGGGCCGCGCGCCCGATTACATGAATGCGGCCATGGTCGGCGTGGCGGCGGCTCGGCACCACTGGGGGCAGCAGGATCCGCAGCTGGGCGAGCACGCGCAGCGCATCCTCGACCACTGCCGCCGCAACGACGTCTGCCTGACGCACACGTTCATTACGCCGCAGATCGACCGCAAGACGCCGCTCGGCGAGCAGGAGCCGTTCCTCAACGCGGGGGTGGTCAGACGCGCGTCGGACCGCGTGATCGTGCGCGGCGCGCGGGTGCTGGGCACGCTCGCCCCGTTCTCGGACGAGAACGTCTCCTTCGTGCTGCCGATCGTCAAGGGCGAGGCGGAGCGCAAGTACGCGCTCGGCTTCACCATCCCGGTCGATGCGCCCGGTTTGCACTGGGTCTGCCGCGATTCGTTCGATCCAGACCGCTCGACGCGCGACTACCCGATCTCCAGCCGCTTTGAGGAGATCGACACGATCGCCGTGTTCGACGATGTGGAAGTGCCCTGGGAGAACGTGTTCGACTACGGGGACGAACAGATTCACAACATGGCGCTGCCGGCGATGCACTTTCACGAATCGCTGGGGCATCACGTGATTGTGAAGAACGTAGCCAAGGCTCGGTTCCTGCTGGGCCTGGCGCACCTGATCGCCGAATCGGCGCAGACCAACGCCTTCATCAACGTCCAGATTCGTCTGGGCGAGATCGTGACGATGCTGCAGACGCTGGAGTCGATCTCGATCGCCGCCGTCGAGGGCGCGTTCGAAGATCCCGCCAACGGGGTCTGGTACTGCAACACCGACGCGATCACCGCCGGGCTGCGGCTGTTCCCCGAGTACTACGTACAGATCATCGATCACATCAAGCAGATTGGCGGCAGCAACTTCATGTCGGCGCCGTCGCAGCGGAACATGGACGCGATCAGCGAGGCGCTGGGCCCGTCGGTCGAGCGTTACTTCCGCGGCGCCGCCGAGATGAGTGAGGACGGGATCGAGAAAGTGCCGCTCTTCCGTCTCGCCTGGGACGTGGTCGGGACGTCGCTGGCCGGTCGGCAGGAGCTCTACGAGCGTTTCTTCTTCGGCGATCAGCAGGTCTCGAAGTCGCAGTCCTATCTGCGCTACGACAAGAGCGAGGCGATCGGGGCGGTGCGGCGGCTGCTCGATCCGGGCTGGCTGAGTCGGAGCGATTGACGGGTTCACTCGTGCGCGCCTAGCCTCGCGCGACATTCGAGAACGTTCAGGCTGGAGATGGGGGCATGTGATGGGGCACCTCGATGGCAAGGTGGCGCTGGTCACCGGCGGCGCGGGCGGCATGGGCTCGCACATCTGCCGCGTCTTCGCCGAGCAGGGCGCTGCGGTTGTCGCTTGCGACACCGGCTTCGATGTCGAGGGCCGGGCCGGTATGGATCCGTCCCGCGTGCAGGCGGTCGTGGACGAGATCACCGCCGCTGGCGGGCGGGCCGCGGCGGTCGCCGGCGACATCGCCGAGATGGATACGGCCGAGCGCGCGGTGCAGACGGCGATCGAGCGCTTCGGCGACCTCGACATTCTCGTCTGCGCGCACGGCATTCTGCGCGAGCGGATGATCTTCAACATGAGCGAGGATGAGTGGGACGAACTGGTGCGGATTCACCTCAAGGGCTGTTTCGCGCCGACCAAATTTGCGGCGATCCACTGGCGTGCCAACCGCGGCAAGGGCAACCGACGGATCATCTACTTCACGTCGTCCGCCGGCGTGCGCGGCGAGGCGGGGCAGCCCAACTATTCGGCGGCGCACGCTGGCAAGATCGGGCTGTCGCTTTCCAACGCCGAAGCGCTGGGGCGGTACGGGGCGACCTCGAACTGCATCTCGCCCGGCGCTTCAACCCGCATGACCGACCGCGGGCGCGGCGTCGACCAGTCGGTTGAAGCGCCCAGCCTGAGCGCGGCCGGCACGGCGATGGATCCGAACAACGTGACGCCGGTGGTCACGTATCTCGCCTCCGATGCCAGCGCCGAGATCAGCGGGCGCGTCGTCGGAACGACGGGCAACAAGATCACGATCTGGAAAGAGCCCGAGTGGGACCAGACGATCTGGAACGTCGAGCCGTACTGGAATCTCGACACGCTGTTCGAGCTGATGCCGCAGACGCTCGAACAGCAGGGCGTGGGACCGCCGCCGCGGCAGTTTCCCTAGCGTTTCGCCGCTTCCGCACTCTGCTCAACTCCCCAGGAAGAGGTGGGAACCATGGCGCAGCATCTGCAGGGCCGTACCTGCATCATCACCGGCGGCGCGGGCGGGATCGGCTCGCATCTCTGCCGCGTGTTCGGCGAGCAGGGAGCCAAAGTCATCGTCGCCGACACCGGGTTCGACGTCGAGGGCCGCTTCGGCATGGACGCGTCGAAAGTGGAGGCGATCGTCGAGGAGGTCCGCGCCGCCGGCGGTGAGGCGGCGCCGTTCGTGGGCGATGTCGCCGACATGGACACGGCCGAGCGGATGATCCAGACCGCGATTGACGAGTTCGGCGGGCTCGATGCGCTGGTCTGCGCGCACGGCATTCTGCGCGAGCGGATGATCTTCAACATGACCGAGGACGAGTGGGACGGCCTGCTGCGGGCGCATCTCAAGGGCTGCTTCGCGCCGACCAAGTTCGCCTCGATCTACTGGCGCGCCAACCGCGAGGGCCAGCATCGGCGGATCATCTATTTCACGTCCGACGCCGGCATTCGCGGCTCGGCCGGTCAGCCCAACTACTCTGCGGCGCACGCGGCCAAGCTGGGGCTGATGCGCTCCAACGTCGGCGCGTTGAGCCGATACGGCGTGACCACCAACTGCATCGCGCCGGGCGCGTCGACCCGCATGACCGATCGCGGGCGCGGCGTCGATCAGGCGGGGCCGGCGCCGTCGGAAGCCGCTGCGGGCACGGCGCGCGATCCGAAGAACGTGGCGCCGATCGTGGCATGGCTCGCCTCGGACCGGTCCGACGCCGCCAACGGACGGGTGTTCGGCGCCAGCGGGCATCGGATCTCGCTGTTTTCGGAGCCGGTGCTGGAACGCTACCTGCACTTCGACGACAACCGCATCGAGATCGACACGCTGTTCGACGTCTGGCCGCACACGCTGGGCGCGGGCGGTTTCCCGCGCAACAGCATCCGACCCGGTCTCGTCTGAGATTGTCTGGCGTTGCGCCTGGCGTTGCCTGGCGTCGTCTGGCGCTGCGGCTCGCGGCTTCTTGCAAGTAGTTGCAACAAGGGCGCATTCCTCCTACTCTGACCTCGCAGGAATGAGGAGGACTGCGACATGTTGCGTATCGGATTGCGGCGGCTGTGGGCGGTTGTGATCGGGGTCGCGGTCGTTGCCGCGGCCTGCTCGGACGGAGCGGAGGATGCGCAGAGCGGGCGGCTGCTCGTCGTGACCACGGTCGCGCCGCTGCGCAGCATCATCGAAGATGTCGGCGGCGATCGCGTTGCGGTGGTTGCGCTGGTGCCGGAGGGGACCAACAGCCACACCTTCGAGCCGCCGCCCTCGGCCGTGGCGCAGATCGAGCGCGCCGAGCTGATCGTGATCAACGGGCTCAATCTGGAACTGCCCACGCTGGAGCTGGCTCAGGCCAACGCCTCCGACGGGGCGCCGATCGTGCTGCTTGGCGACGAGGCCGTGTCGCCGGACGAGTACGTGTTCGATTTTTCCTTCCCCGAGGCGGATGGCAATCCCAATCCGCATCTGTGGACTGCGCCGCACCTGACCGTGGAGTACGCCGAGATCGTGCGCGATGCGCTCGCCGAAGTCGATGCGGACAACGCGGAGTACTACGCCGCCAACGCCGAGCGGCTGATCGAGCGGTTGTGGGAGCTGGACGCCGCGATCGCAGCGGCGGCGGCGACGATCCCTGAGGCGCACCGCAAGCTGATCACCTACCACGACTCGTTCCCCTATTTCGCGCCGCGCTACGGGCTGGAAGTGATCGGCGCCATTCAGCCGTCCGACTTTTCCGAGCCGTCGCCGCGCGAGGTGGCGGACCTGATCGCGCAGGTGGCGGCGGCCGGCGTGCCGGCGATCTTCGGCTCGGAGGTGTTTCCGTCGGAGGTGCTGGAGAGCATCGCGAGCGAGGCCGGCGCGGTGCAGATTTCGACGCTGTCCGATGACGACCTGCCTGGACAACCCGGTGATCCGGAGAACACGCTGGTCGCGATGATGGTGGAGAACGTCCGCACGATGGTCGCCGCGCTGGGCGGCGACGCGTCGGCGTTGGACGGCTTCGATGTGAGCGGCACGTGGCGGCCATCGCGCTAGACAGAGGCGAACTGGTCCGCCTGGACGGCGTCGCGCTGGGCTACGAGGGCTTGGTGGCGTTGCGCGATGTGCGGGTGCGGATTGCGCCGGGTGAGCTGATCGGCATCGTCGGCCCCAGCGGCAGCGGCAAGACGACGCTGCTTCGCGCCCTGTTGGGACAGGCCGAGGTCTACGCAGGCGAGGCGCGGGTGGCGGCGGACGCGCGGGTCGGCTACGTGCCGCAGGTGGAAACGGTCGACTGGAACTTCCCGATCACGGTCGAGCAGGTGGCGCTGCTGGGCAGCTGGCGCACGCGGCGCTGGCTGCCCTGGACCAGCCGTCGCGAGCGCCGCCGCGCTCGCGCCGTGCTGGAGCAGTTGGGGATTGGCGATCTGGTCGATCGGCCGATTCGCGCCTTGTCGGGCGGGCAGCAGCAGCGCGCCTTCCTGGCGCGCGCCCTGATTCGCTCGCCCGATCTGCTGCTGCTGGACGAACCCACGTCCGGGGTCGATATCAAGACCCGGCACGAGATCCTGCATCAGTTGGCGAGTCTCAATCAGGCCGGCGTCACGGTGGTGTTGACGACTCACGATCTCAACGGCGTCGCCTCGCACCTGCCCAGACTGATCGCGCTCGGCGAACAGACCGTGCTGGCGGACGGCCCGCCGTCGGAGGTGTTGCAAATGGACGTGCTCGAGCGCGCCTACGGCCAGCCGGTGGCGATTGTGAAGCGCGGTCGTGAGATCTTCGTTCTGCCCATGCCTGAGGAGGCGCCGGGCGCGCACGACGAGGATGACGACGAGCGCGCGCCGCTGGGCGAGATCAGCGTGGTTGCGCCGCGATCGTCAGATGAGCCGGATCGACGCGATGTTTGAGCCGTTCGAGTTCGGTTTCATGCAGCGCGCGATGATCGCCGCGGCGCTGGTCGGCGGAGTGACGGCGGCGGTCGGCGTGTTCGTGATCCTGCGCCATCTGGCGTACATCGGGCACGGGCTGGCTCACAGCATTTTCGGCGGCGCGGTGGTGTCGTTCACGCTGGGGGTCAACTTTTTCCTCGGCGCCAGCATCTGGGGCGCATTTTCGGTGTTCCTGATCAATCAGGCGGCGCGGCGGCGGCAGATCGGGGGCGACGCGGCGATCGGGATCATCACGACGGCGGCGTTCGCGATCGGCATCGCCGTGATCTCGCGGGCGCGCAGTTTCAGCAGAGATTTCGAGGCGGCGCTGTTCGGCGAGATCCTGGGCATTACGACGCAGGATCTGCTGATGACCGTTGGCATGATCGCGCTGATCGGAGTCGTGCTGTTCGTGTGCTGGAAGCAGCTGGTGTTCATCACCTTCGATCACGACGTGGCGCCCGCGTACGGCATTCCGGTGCGCTGGGTGGAGACGATCTTCTCGTTGGCGTTGGCGGCGACGGTGGTGGCTGCGCTGCAGGTGTTGGGCGTGACATTGATCGCCGCGGCGCTGGTGATCCCGCCGGTTGTGGCGCGGATGCTGACCGACTCGCTGCCGCGCATGTTTGCGATCGCGGTCGTGATCGGCGCGCTGACCGGGTTTGTCGGGGTGTATCTCTCGTGGTTCGTCGATGTATCGTCGGGCGCGACGGTGGTGTTGGTGCAGGCGGCGGTGTTCGCGCTGACGCTGGTCTGGGGCGCGGTCGAGTCGAGGCGCGGACACCGCGCCACCCGCCGCGCGGAGCGGCTGGCCGGGCTCGAGCGCGCGCTGAATGATTAGGTTGGGGAGATCGAGCGCGGCCGCTCCCTCTCTAGACTTGACATATGGTCAGCGACGTCCCGCGCTCCAGCGCCGATCCGTTTGATGAGACACCGCCGCTGTTCGACCTCGCCGCGCTGGAGGAGGGTCAGCCGCCGCTCGACGCCGAGACGCTGATCCGCGTCAACGCGGCGCTCGCCGAACTCGAAGATCGCGCCGACGGCGCCTGGTTGTCGGACTGGCCGGGCGCGTCGATCAGGGAGACGCCGCCGCCCCTGCGGTCGGAGACCGACAACGCCGCGGGTCCGCTGCTGGGCGAACCCGCGCCCCTGACGGAGACGCAGCGGTCTCGACGTGTTGCGCCCGCCGAACCGCCGCCGTTGGACGGCCTCAGCGAGCGCGATGCCGCCCAGCGCGTGCTCGACGGCCGCGTCAACCGCGATCGCTCGAAGCAGCGCCGCGACATCGATGTCGTCGTTGCCAATGTCTTCACCTATTTCAACATGATCCTGTTCGGTCTGATCGGCATCCTGTTGGTGCTGGCGGTGACCGAGCAGAAGACCGATCATCTGCAGGACGCCGCGTTCGTGGGCATCGTGGTGTTGGCCAATGTGCTGGTGGGCACGTTCCAGGAACTCCGCGCGACGAGAAAGCTGCGCCAGCTGGTCGCGCTCACCGCGCCCACGGCGACGGTCGTGCGCGGCGGGAACGAGATCGAGGTGCCGGCGGCGGACGTGGTCGAGGACGATCTCGTCCTGCTGCGCGGCGGCGACCAGGTGGTCGCCGATGGACCGGTGGTCTGGAATGAGGCGGAGCTGGACGAATCGATTCTGACCGGTGAAACCAGCTCGGTGCGCCGCGGCCCGGGCGACGAGCTGGAATCGGGTGCGTTCTGCGTGGGCGGTTCGTGCTACTACCGAGCCGCGCGCGTGGGCAGCGAGTCGCGGGCGGTTCGCGAGACCCGCGACGCGCGCGAGCTCAAGCGGATCGAGACGCCGCTGCAGCTGCGATTCAAGCGCATCCTCGACGGCCTGATCGTGGCCACGGCGATTCTCGGCCTGCTCGTGCTGATTTCGTTCCTGATCACCGGCCGGGAGTTCGATGAGGCGGTCAAGGCGACCATCGCGACGGCGACATCGGTGGTGCCCGAAGGCTTGATGCTGGGTTTCACGGTCGCCTTTGCCGTGGGCGCGCTGCGCGTCTCGCGGCTGGGCGCGATTGTCCAGGACAACACGGCGGTGGAGGCGCTCAACTATCTCGACACGATCTGCCTGGACAAGACGGGGACGATCACGGCGAATCGTCTGCAGGTCGACGATGTCCGTTGGGCGCCGGGCGGGCGGGCGCTGGCGGGGTGGTTGGGCGCGTTCGCGGTCAGCACATCTGCGAACAACCGCACCGCCCAGGCGCTGGCGGCCGCGTTCGCGGGGCAGTCGAACGGGGCGGAGTCGATCGCGGACGAGCCGTTCAACTCCGAGCGCCGCTGGAGTGCGGCGCGGCTGCGCGTCAACGGCGAGGAGCGCGTGTTCGTGCTGGGCGCGCCGGAGCGTCTGCTGCGGGCCGAGGGGGATGACGGCGAGGCGCGGGCGCAGCTGGCGGCGGAGTACGAGCGCGCCGCGCAGCGCGGACTGCGTGGTGTGATCTTCGCCGAGGCCGCGGCCATGCCCGACGCCGAGCGCGACGCGATGTCGAAGCTGCGGGTCGTCGCCCTGATCACCGTCGCGGATCAGCTTCGCCCCGAGATCGCCCAGGCGTTTCGGATGATGGATGATCTGGGCATCGAGCCGAAGATCATCAGCGGCGACAATCCGTCGACCGTGGCGGCGCTCGTCCAGCAGCTCGGCATCCAGCTGCCGGGCGGGTTGATCAGCGGGACGGAGCTGGAGCGGCTGGATGCGGACGGGCTGGCCGACGCGGTCGAGGTGCACTCGGTGTTTGGTCGGATTGCGCCGCAGCAGAAGGAGCGGATCATCGGGGCGCTGCAGGCGAACGGCCGCTACGTGGCGATGGTTGGCGACGGCGCCAACGATGTGCGGGCGCTGCGCCAGGCCGACGTCGGCGTGGCGATGGAATCAGGCGCCAGCACGGCCAAAGGGGTCGCCGCGATTGTGCTGCGCAACGACTCGTTCGGGGCGCTGGTGCAGGGGACGGGCGTCGCGCAGAGCGTGCTCGGCAATGCCTCGCAACTCTCCAAGCTGTTCGTCACCAAGAGCTTTTACGCCTTCCTGATCATCTTCATCTCGAACATGATGGGGCTCGAGTTTCCCTTCCTGCCGCGGCACGGATCGCTGACCGCGCTGTTCACGCTCGGCGTACCGGCGGTGTTCATCACGTTGACGAGGCCGCCGCGGGCGGCCGGGCACGATTTTCTCTCGTCGACGATGCGCTTCGCGATTCCCGCCTCGTTGGCGCTGGCGGTCGCTGCTGTGGCGGTGCATCTGCTCACCGAGGGCATTCTGGGCCGACCGGTCGAGGATGCGCGGACGCTGGTATCGACGACGATCGGCATCGTCGGGCTCGCCTACATGGTCGAGGTGATCGGCTATCAGGGGGCGACGCGCGACAGCCTGATGCGTCCCGCGCTGGTGACGTTTTTCGGTCTGGCGCTGCTGGGCGTGTTCATCCTCACGCTGTACACGCCGCCGCTGCGCAGCTTCTTCGATTTCTCGCCGCTCTCCGCCGGCGAGTGGGCGATCATCGTCGCGGCCGTGGCGGTCGCGATGGCCGGCAAGTGGGCGCTCTCGACCTATTCAGCCCGGATCATCCGGCGGCTGACGGGTCAGCGGTACGAGGAACTCGCCTCTCGCGGTCGGGCGGTCTGATCGAGACCAGGTCAGTTTGAGTCTGAGTCAGTCCGCGTAGAGCTGGGCCAGTTCGGGATCTTTGGCGGACAGCATCTCGGCGAGGTCGAGCAGGACGCGGCACTGCTTGTAGGTCGCGTCGTCCTGCATCTTGCCGTCGACGACGGCGACGCCGCCGGCTCCGCCGGCCGCTTCCATCGCCTCGACCACGCGGCGCGCGAACGAGACTTCGTCGGGGTTGGGTCGGAACACGGCTTTGGCGATCGGGATCTGGTTGGGGTGCAGCGTCCAGGCGCCGACGCAACCGAGGATGAACGCGGCGCGGAATTGGTCTTCGCAGCCGACCGGATCGGAGAAATCGCCGAACGGGCCGTAGAACGGATTGATCTCGTTGGCGGCGCTGGCGTCGACCATGCGGGCGAGCGTGTAATGCCACGGATCCTGGATACAAGGGGTGCGCGGCGCGGCGGCGTCCTGCGGGTCGGCGTCGGCGCGGACGACGTAGCCGGGGTGCGGCCCGCCCACGCGGGTGGTTTTCATGCGCCGCGAGGCGGCGAGGTCGGACGGGCCGAGGCTCATGCCCTGCAGGCGCGGGCTGGACTGGGCGATTGCCTCGACGTTGGAGACGCCTTCGGCGGTTTCCAGGATGGCGTGGATCAGGATGGGGCGGCGCAAGCCGTTGCGCGCTTCGAGCTGCGCCAGCAGCTGATCGAGGAAGCGAATCTCCTGCGGGCTGTTGACCTTGGGCAGCATCACGGTGTCGAGCGCGCCGCCGATTTCGGCTGTGAGCTCCAGCATGTCGTCGAGGAACCAGGGGCTGTCGACGGCGTTGACCCGCGTCCACAGCCTGGTCGCGCCGAGATCGAGGCTGCGGCCCACCTCGATCAATCCTGCCCGCGCGGACTCTTTGGCGTCGGGCGGAATCGCATCCTCGAGATTGCCCAGCAGGATGTCCACCGTCGGCGCGAGCTCGGGCAGTCGATTGCGAATGCGCTCGTTGGACGGGTCGAAGAAGTGGATCATGCGCGAGGGATAGGCGGGGATCTCGGCGGGCGGCGGGGGCGCGCCGAGCGCCAGCGGTCGGAAGAATTGTCGGGGCGTGGCCATCGGTCGAACTCCTGAATACAGCTTTGAGCCTGTGCCGCCAGTATCTCCCGCACGATACGCGCAGTCCCTATCCGCCGAAGATGACCACGCGGCGCAGCGATATCATCGATGCGGCGGCAGCGCGGCGTTCACCAGTCTTGTGTGTGTGAGAAGGAAGAAGCATATGGCGATCGACGTGAAGATGGGCGCGGTTCTGCCGACCAACGAGATCGGGGCAGATCCGTCGGCGATCCGCGATTTCGCCCAGGCGGTCGAGGGTATGGGCTTCGATCATCTGTTGATCTACGACCACGTGCTGGGCGCGGATCCGTCGGTTCATCGGATGACCGGTCCCTACACCGACGAGCATCCCTTCCATGAGGTGTTCGTCACGCTTGGCTTCATCGCCGCCTGCACCCGTGATCTGGGTCTGGCGACGGCGGTGCTGGTGCTGCCGCAGCGGCAGACGGCGCTGGTCGCCAAGCAGGCGGCGCAGCTCGCGGTGCTGTCCGGCAACCGCTTCCGGCTGGGCGTTGGCAGCGGCTGGAATCAGGTCGAGTACGAGGCGCTGGGCGAGAACTTCCGCAATCGCGGGCGGCGCCAGGAGGAACAGGTCGAGCTGATGCGGGGGTTGTGGTCGGACCACCTGGTCGATTTCGAGGGCGAGTTTCACACGATGACGGCGGCGGGCATCGAGCCGCGGCCGAGCGAGCCGATCGAGGTCTGGTTCGGCGGTTCGCACGATCGTCAGCTGCGTCGGGCGGCGAGGATCGGCGACGGCTGGTTCCCGATCGGCGCGCCCAACGCCGATTCCGCCGCCATGGTTGATGCGCTGCGAGGTTACCTGCGCGACAACGGTCGTGACGTAGACGGCTTTGGCATCGAACCGCAGGCGCAGGTCCGCGGCGGCAATCCCGATTTGTGGCGCTCGCACGCGCAGCGCTGGCTCGATCTGGGCGCGACGGCGATCTCGATCGCGACAATGAACGCCGGCTTGGCCGACGTGGACGCGCACATCGCGGCCGCGCGCGAGTACCGCGAGGCGGTCGCCGGCTAACCGCCCTGGCTGGTCGGCTGCGCCTGCCCCTGCGCTGCGACCGCGGCCGCTGCCTCGGCGGCTGCCGCCTCGCCTGCCAGATAGCGGCGGTCGAGCACCCGAACCTCGGAGCGCCCGGCGTCGAGCGAGTACGCCAGCGGCATGCCGGTGGGAATGTTGAGCCGGGCAATCTCGTCGTCCGGGATGGCCTCGAGGTGTTTGACGATGGCGCGGATGCTGTTGCCGTGCGCGGCGACCAGGACGCGCCGGCCGGCGCGCAGCGCGGGGATCATCTGCGACTCCCACCAGGGCAGCACGCGCTCCAATGTGAGTTTGAGCGACTCAGCGGCCGGCAGCGCCTCCGGCGGCACCGATCGGTAGCGCCGATCGCGGCGCGGGTGATCGGGGTGGTCGCGGTCGAGCGGCGGCGGGGGGATGTCGTATGAGCGCCGCCAGATGCGCACCTGTTCGTTGCCGTGCTGCGCCGCCGTCTCGGCCTTGTTCAATCCCTGCAGCGCGCCGTAGTGGCGCTCGTTGAGCCGCCAGTCGCGCGTCACCGGCAGCCAGGGTGCGTCGATCTCGTCGAGGATAATCCAGAGCGTGTGGATGGCGCGCCGCAGGACGGATGTCCAGGCTGCGTCGAACTCGATGCCCGCCTCGCGGATCTGGCGTCCGGCGCGGCGCGCCTCGGAGACGCCCTGCTCGGTGAGATCGACGTCGATCCAGCCGGTGAAGCGGTTCTCGAGGTTCCACTGGCTCTGGCCATGACGCACCAGCACGAGGTTGGCGGAGGCCGAGTCGCTGCTCATGCCCGCAGGCTATCCTGCGCGTGGCCGCTCGGCGCTGCGGGTTGGCCGCGCCGTGCGGCGTTTGGCGATCTGCGTATGGACGGGGATGACACGTGAGCGACTCGGAGCGGTCGTCCGAGACCATCTTCGGGGCGATTGTGCGCGGGGAGATCCCGGCTGACATCGTTTATCAGGATGAGCAGTGCATCGCGTTCCGCGACATCAATCCGCAGGCGCCGACGCATGTGCTGGTGATCCCGCGCGCGGCGATTGCCGGTTTGCAGGAAGCCGATCAGGCCGATCCGGCGCTGTTGGGTCATCTCATGCAGGCCGCGCAGACGGTCGCCAGGCAGGAAGGATTGGAGGAGCAGGGCTGGCGCGTGGTCGTCAATGTCGGCGAGGCGGCCGGGCAGACCGTGCCGCACCTGCATCTGCATGTGCTGGGCGGCCGCGCGCTGTCTTGGCCGCCGGGCTGAGCGGACTGCCATGCCCGCCTTGCCCGACATGGAGGCGCTGCTCGAGGTCAGCGATCTGGACAAGCATTTCGGCGGTCTGCGCGCCTGCGATCAGGCTTCGTTCTCGATCGGTTCGGGCGCGATCGCCGGCATGATCGGCCCCAACGGAGCCGGTAAGACGACCGCCTTCAACTGCGTGGCGGGCTTTCTCAAACCCGATGGAGGCCGCGTCCGCTTTGCCGGCGAGGATGTGACCGGCCTGCCGCCGCAGCGGATGTTTGCCAGAGGGCTGGTGCGCACGTTTCAGATCCCTCAGGAGCTGGAGACGATGACGGTGCTGGAGAACCTGATGCTGGCCGGCGAGCATCAGACGGGTGAGACGGTCTGGCGCAACTGGCTGTCGCCGGGCCGGGTGCGGGCGGAGGAGGAGCGTCTGGAGGCGCGGGCGCGCGAGGTGCTCGAGCAGACCCAGCTGGGGCATCAGGCGTACATCCGCGCCGGCGCGTTGTCGGGCGGTCAGCGCAAGCTGCTCGAGCTGGCCCGCGCGTTGATGCCGGAACCGAAGCTGATCCTGCTCGACGAACCCGGCTCGGGCGTCAATCCGGCCCTGGTGCGGCGGCTGGCCGAGCACATCCGCGAGCTGAGCCAACAGCTGGAGCTGACCTTTCTGATCATCGAGCACAACCTCGACTTCGTTCGCCAGTTGTGCGATCCGGTCATCGTCATGGCGCAGGGGCGGGTGCTCGACATTGGCTCGCCCGACGCTGTGCTCGCCAATCCCGAGGTGCAGGCCGCCTATCTGAGCGGACAGCGGACGTGAGCGCGCGCCAGCCCCTGTTGCAGGTTGACGCGCTGAGCGGCGGATACGTCGACGGGATCGAGATCATCCACGATGTCGATCTGGACCTGTATCAGGACGAGATTCTGACGATCATCGGGCCGAACGGGGCCGGTAAATCGACGCTGCTCAAGGCGATCGTGGGGGCGCTGCCGTATGAACGCGGGCGGCGGGTCTTTCGCGGCGAGGACGTCAGCGGCTGGTCGACGCCGCGCATGATCGCGGCCGGGATCGGCTATGTGCCGCAGGTCGAGAACGTGTTCACTTCGATGTCGATCCGCGAGAACCTCGAGATGGGCGGCTACATGCGCAGCCGGGGTCTGGACGCGCGGATCGCCGAGGTGCTGGCGATGTTTCCCGACCTGGAGAGTCGGCCGGGCGAGCGCGCCCGACGGCTCTCGGGCGGGCAGCGGCAGATGCTGGCGATGGCGCGCGCGTTGATGCTCGACCCGGTCATGCTGTGCCTCGACGAGCCGACCGCGGCGCTGTCGCCGGCCGCGCGCGGCGAGCTGCTGAGCCGCATTTACCACATTCATACTTCGGGCGTCGGCATTCTGATGGTCGAGCAGAACGCGACCGAGGCGTTGGTCTGGTCGGATCGCGGCGTGGTCATGGTCGATGGCGAGAAGGTGATCGAGGGAACCGGGCTGGAGATCTTGACCAGCCCGGAGGTGGGCCGCGCGTTTCTGGGTCAGGCGGAGGGCGAGGGCTTCACGATCGAGGAAGGAGGGCGATCATAGAGATCGCGCAGCTGGTGGCGATCGGGATCATTGTCGGGTCGATCATCGCGCTGGGCGCGATGGGGCTCACGCTGGTCTACGGCGTGCTGGGGGTTGGCGACTTCGCGCACGGCGACAAGATGGGCTGGGGCATGTTCCTGGCCTTTTTCGTGGTCTCGTCCGAGGGCGCCAACCTCGGGTTCGACGGCGGCCGCTTCGAACCGCTGACGTTTGGCTGGGGGCTGGTAATCGGGCTGGTCGCGGCGATGGTCGGCGTGGCGGCCATTTCGTTCCTGGGCGAACGGCTCGTCTTTCGTCGGCTGCGCGCCGCCGGGGGGACGTTCTTCGTCTTCGCCATCGCCTCGCTGGGCATCTCGATCGGCCTGCGGGCGATCCTGCAGATGATCTGGGGGCCGTCGAACTTCCGCTACACGCCGGGGATTTTCCCGGCTACGGAGATTTTCGACGGGGTGCGGGTGAAGCCCGACCAGTTCTTCATCGTCGGGATCACGATCCTGGCTGCGGCGCTGCTCTACTGGCTGCTGTATCGAACCCGATTCGGCAAGGCGATGCGCGCCACGGCCGACAATCCGGACCTGGCACGGGCCTCGGGGATCGATACGGACCGCATTCGCAGCGGCACCTGGATCGTGGGCGGGATGCTGGCGGCGCTGGCCGGGGTGATGCTCGGTTTGCAGGCGGAGGTCCGCTTCGACGCCGGGTTCCGCCTGCTGCTGCCGCTTTTCGCCGCGGTCGTGCTGGGCGGGATTGGCAATCCGTGGGGGGCGCTGCTGGGCGGCCTGATCGTGGGGATCGCGCAGGAGGTCTCGACGCAGTGGATCGATACGGGGCTCAAGCCGGGCGTGCCGTTCGTGATCGTGATCGGCGTGCTGTTGCTGCGGCCGCGCGGGTTGTTCGGGCAGGAGCGTTGAGATGGAATCGCTCATCGTCACCCTGGTCACCTTCGATGGCGCGGTCAACTGGACGGTCGGCTTTCTGACCACGGTGAGCATCTTCGCGGTGCTGGCGCTGGCGCTCAATGTGCAGTGGAGCGTCGGCATTCTCAATTTCGGCGTGGCGGCGTTCTTCATGGTCGGCGCGTATGTCTCGGCCGTGCTGACGCTGCCCGCGCCGGAGGGTCTGGAAGCCTATGTCGCCGGCTGGGGCTTGCCGATTCCGATCGGCTGGATTTTCGCGGCCGTCTCGGGCGCGGTGCTGGCCCTGCTGCTCGGCATTCCCACGCTGCGCCTGCGGGACGACTTTCTCGCCATCGCGACGATCGGCGTGGCGGCGATCCTGCGCAGCATCGCCAACTCGGTGGAAGGTTTGGTCAACCGCAGCCGCGGGCTCAACGGGATCGACGGCCTGCTGGAGGATCAGGTGGCCAGCGGCGGCTACAAATGGGTCGAGCTGGCGATCGCTCTGATCGTGCTGGTCGCCGTGTACTGGTTGGCGTCCAGAGCCTCGGCGTCGCCGTGGGGTCGGACCCTGCGGGCGATTCGCGATAACGAGGACACGGCCAGGGCGTCGGGTAAAGACACGGTGCGCTTCCGCATGGGCGCGTTCATCCTGGGCGCGATGTTCATGGGTTTGGCCGGCGCGATCTACGCGCATCGCATCGGTACGATCTCGCCGCTTTCCTTCACCGACCTGCTGGGCACGTTCTTCGTCTGGGCGATGCTGATCGTGGGCGGCAGCGGCAATCATCGCGGCGTCATTCTGGGCTCGCTGGTGGTGGGGTTCTTCTGGTTCGGCACGCCGCTGATTCAGGAGAGCCTGCCCGACTGGCTGGGCAGCCGCGTGTTCCAGGTCAGGCAGCTGTTGATCGGCATTCTGATCGTGGTCTTCCTGCTCTGGCGGCCGCAGGGCCTGCTGGCCGAGCGTGATCGGGTGAGTCGGTTCGTGTCGCGCGGTCCGCAGGAATCGTCCGGGTCCGGCGCGATCTGGGAGCGTATCCGCGGCGCGGTCTCGCGCTGAGCCGCCGCGCGGCGGCTCGACGCGGTCACGCCGCCTGCTCACTCCGCCCGGTAGGGGACGGTGTCGACCTCCTCATAGCTGTTGTCCTCGGTGTAGCGCCAGATGCTGGTGTAGCCCGATGACAGATCGCCGCGGTCATCCCAGTCCAACGCCGACGCAGCGCCGCTCAGGTCGATCTCGCCGCCCTGAGCGAGCAATCGGATCGCGCGCGCGATTGACTCGGGGCTGGCGGTGATCTGCTCGCCGGGCGCGGCGCCGACGGCGCGCAGCGCGTCGCGGATTGCGGGGCCGTGATGTGAGCCGGCCGCTTGGGCGGCGAGCGCCAGGGCGATCGTGGCGTCGTAGGTCTCGCGGACGTAGGGCACGGCAGGCGGTTGTCCGTATTCGTCGATCCAGGCGTCCAGCCAGGCGGCGGCGGACTGGCTGTCGTTGGCCGAGGCTGAGCCGGCCCCGTACATGCCGGCCAGATGCCGGGCGCCGATGGTTGCGATCAGCTGTTCACTCTGCGTGCCGTTGCTGAACACGAACTGGTCGTAAACGTCCTGCTCGATCGCCTCGCGGATCAGGATCTGCGCTTCGGGCACGAACATGACGACGACCAGCGCCTGGGCGCCGTTGGCGGCGCTCTGCTGCAGTTCGGGAATGAAAGATGTGTGGGCGGGATCGATGGCGATGCTGGTCAGTGCGCCGCTCCATGCGCCGGCGAAGGCGTCGGCGTAACCGTGCCCCCAGGCGTCGTTGCGATAGATCAGTCCGAGGTTGTCGTGGCCGCGCTCGGCGGCGAGCTGCGCCAGGACCGGTCCCTGGGCGGCGTCGGAGAGGGTGGTGCGAAAGAGGAAGTCGTCGTCATCGGCCAGGGTCAGCTGGGGCGACGTCGACGAGGGGCTGACCTGCGGTATCCGCGCCGTGGAGGTGACATCGGATACCGCGAGGCTGACGCTGCTGGCGCTGCAACAGACCAGCGCGTGGACGCCCTCGGCCTCGATCAACCGCCGCGCCTGCTCCGCGGCGACCGTTGTGTCGAGCCGGGAGTCGGCGACGACCGTCTCGATTGGCTGACCCCAGACGCCGCCGGCGGCGTTGATGTGTTTGACGGCAAGGTCGAAGGCGCGCTTGCGCCCGATGCCGTTCTCGGCCAGACCGCCCGTGAAGTCGAGCATGAGGCCGAGGCGGAAGGGGCTGGACGGGCTGTCAGTCTGGTCGTGATCAGTGAGTGCATGCGGCGTCTGCGAGTCCGCCTCGCCGTCGCATGCGGCGGCGCCCAGCGCCGCGAGCACGACCAACGCAACGAGCGCGCGGATAGCTCGCTTGCCGGTCAGGGCGGTCACTCCGCCTGATAGGGGACGATTTCGAGTTCCTCGAAGTCGTTGTTCTCGGTGTAGCGCCAGATGCTGGTGTAGCCCGATGACAGATCGCCGTGCTTGTCCCAATCCAGGGCCGTAGCGGAGCCGATGATGTCGATCTCCGCGCCTTCGGCGAGTGCGGCGATGGCGCGCGCCAGCGAATCCGGGCTGGCGATGATCTGCTCGCCGGGCGCGCCGCCGACGGAGCGCAGCGCGTCGCGGATTGCCGTTCCGTCGTTCGAGCCGGCCGCTTCGGCGGCGAGCGCCAGGGCGATGGCGGCGTCGTAGGTTTCGCGGACGTAGGGCAGCGCGGGCGGTTCGCCGTATTCGTCGACGTAGGCGTCCAGCCAGGCGGCGGCGGACGCGTTGTCGGAGGCTGAGGCGGGGCCGACGCCGTACATGCCGGCCAGGTACTCGGCTCCAATGTTCGTGATCAGTTGCGGGCTCTGCGCGCCGTTGCTGAACACGAACTGATCGTAGATGTCCTGTTCGAGCGCCTCGCGGATCATGATCTCCGCTTCGCTGACGAACGTGACCACGATCAGCGCCTGGGCGCCCTCGGCGGCGCTCTGCTGCAGCTCGGCGATGAAGGTCGTTTGGGCCGGATCGGTGGCGATGCTGACCAGTTCGCCGTCCCACGCGTCGGCGAATGTGGCGGCGTAGCCCTGCCCCCAGGCGTCGTTGCGGTAGATCAGCCCGACATTGTCGTAACCGCGGTCGGCGGCGAGCTGCGCCAGGATGGGCCCCTGGGCGGCGTCGGAGAGGGTGGAGCGGAAGAGGAAGTCATCGTCATCGGCCAGGGTGAGCTGCGGCGAGGTCGCCGAGGGGCTGACCTGCGGTATTCGGGCCGGGGACGTGATGCTGGACACGGCGAGGCTGATGCTGCTCGCGGTGCAGCAGACGAAGGCGTGAATGCCTTCGACTTCGATCAGGCGCCGCGCTTCCTCGACGGCGACGGTCGGGTCGAGCGTCGAGTCGGCGACGTATGTCTCGATCGGCCGTCCCCGGACGCCGCCGGCGGCGTTGAGATGCTTGATGGCGAGGTCGAAGCCGCGGCGCATCTCGTTGCCGTACTCGGCCAGGCCGCCCGTGAAATCGAGCATGATCCCCAGCTTGAACGGTTGCGCGGGATCGTCGGCCTGTTCCTGATCGGCGGCGGCCGGTTGCGCTGGTTGCGCCTCTGGCGCGTCCTGTGGATCGGCCGGCGGCGGTGAGTCCGCGCCGCCGCCGCAGGCCGCGAGGACGCCGCTCAGGGCGGCCAGTGTGATGAGCGCGGTGAGGGCGGCGCGCGCGCTCAGCGTTCCCAGCCTCGTCATGATCGTCACGGTTGTCTCCTTCGACTGCGCGCTCGTCGCGCTGCGACCGCGAGCGGCCTAGTCGCCGTAGGGGATTACGCCGATGTCCTCGATGGCGCCATCCGACGTGAACCGCCAGATGCCGACGAAACCGCTGTCGAGATCTCCGAACTCGTCCCATTCGAGCGTATTCGCGGCGCCTTCGTAATCGACGTCGCCGCCGCGCGCGGCGGCTGCGAGGCCCAGTCGGATGCTGCCGATGTCGGCGAGCACCTGCTGCCCCGGCGCGCCGCCAACCCGGCGCAGTTGGTCGCGGATCGCCGCGCCGTCGGTCGATTGCGCCGCCTCGGCCGCCAGCGCGAACGCGATCACGGCGTCGTAGATCTGTTTGGTGTAGGGGAAGCCGTACGGCCGGTCGTACTCGTCGATGTAGGCGGATTCCCAGAGCAGCGCCGACTCCGTGTCCGGCGCCGTGCCCGGCGCGGTGCCGCTCATGCCGGCCAGGTGCTCGGCTCCGATTGCCTTGAGCAGCGATGGGTTGCGGCTGGTTGGGCCGAAGATGAACTGGTCGTAGAGGCCGTGCTCGATCGCTTCACGCAGCATGATCGTTCCCTCGGGGACGAATGCGAGCATGACCAGCGCCTGCGGATCGTGGGCGAGCGACCGCTGCAGTTCACTGAGGTACGTGGTTTGTTGCGGGGCCGCAGCGACTGCGGTGACCTGGCCGCCCCAGGTTTCGGTGAACGCGGTGACGAACGCGTCGGCGATGCCCTGCCCCCAGGCGTCGTCGCGGTAGACCAGACCGACGTTGTCATAGCCGCGTTCGGCCGCGAGCTGCGCCAGCGCCGGGCCTTGGACCCGATCGTTCAGCGTCGCGCGGAAGAGGAAGTCGTTGTCCTGCGCCGCCGCCAGCTGCGGCGATGAGGAGGCGGGCGATATCTGCGGGATGCCGGCGGGGCCGGTCACGCTCTCGGCGATTGCCAGCGTGCTGGCGCTGGCGTGCGCACCGACGATCGCGTGCACGCCCTCGATCTCGATCATCCGCCGCGCCTCTTCGACGGCGATGGTCGGATCGGTGTTGGTGTCGCCGATGACGTATTCGACGGGCTGCCCCAGCACGCCGCCGGCCTGATTGAGGTGTTTGATCGCCAGCAGGAAGCCGTCCCGCATCTCGACGCCGATCTCGGCCAGGCCGCCGCTGAGGTCGCCGACGAATCCGATCTTGAGCGGCGCGCCGGGTTCAGGCTGCTCGGCCTGCCCGGCCTGGATCGCGCCCGGTTCGGAACGCGGTTGGGTCGGGGAATCATTTTCCGCGCAGGCGGTCAGCGTGATCGCGAAGCAGCACCATGCGAGCAGCGGGGCGAGTAATGGAGCGAGCAACGGGATGCGGGGCATGGGCGCGTCCGATTGCCGCGCGGCTGCTCAGCGATGCTCGCTCAGCAGCCGCGCGGTCAGGTTGATGCGGATCTCCACCAGCCCCAGGGCGGCGCGTGGCCTGGTTGGGCTAGTCGAGGTCGAAGGGGACGGGGAGGCCAACCTCGACGATCTCGCCGTCCTCGATCGTCCAGATGCCGATGTAGCCGGTCGTCACGTCGCCATGCTCGTTCCAGTCGAGCGTCGTGGCGGCGCCTTCGAGGTCGACTTCCCAGCCGGCGGCGACGGCGGCCAGGGCGGCGGCGACGCCTTCGCCGCCGATCGCGTAGGCGTCGCCGGGCGGTCCGCCGACCACGCGCAGGCTGTCGCGGATCGCGGACGGGTCGAGGGAGCCGGCGTGTTGCGCGGCGACGGCGATCGCGACGGTGGCGTCGTACGCCTCGCGGATGAACGGCAGCGGCGACACCTCGCCGTAGAAGTCCAGGTAGGACTCGTTGAAGACCAGCAAGGCGGGCGAGTCCGGGCCGGGGGATGGCGCCGTGCCCATCATTCCGTTCAGGAACTCCGCGCCGATTGCGTCGATTATTTCCTGGCTCTTGGTGCCGTCGACGAACAGGAAGGTGTCGAACAAATCCTGCTCGAGCGCCTCGCGCAGAAAGACTTCCGCCTGCGACGGGAAGGCGATGGCGATGAGCACCTCGGCGTCGTTGTCGGCGGCCTGCTGCAGCTCGGACAGGTAGGACGACTGGCCGTCCTCGATCGAGACCATGTTGATGCCGCCGCTCCACGCGGCGGCGAATGCCTCGGCCAGCCCCTGACCGTAGGGATCATTGAGGTAGAGGACGCCGACGTTGCTGAAGCCGCTCTCCTCGGCGAGCATCGCCAGGACCGGCCCCTGCGCTGCGTCGGAGACGGTGCTGCGGAAGAGCGTGTCGTTGTCGTCGGCGATGGTGATCTGCGGCAAGGTCGCCGAGGGCGAGATCACGGGGACGCCGGCGCCGGCGGCGACGGACTCCGCCACAGACAGGCTGATCGATGAAGCGAGCGGGCCCACGATCGCGTGCACGCCTTCGACCTCGATCATCCGCCGCGCTTCCTCGACCGCCTGGATCGGGTTGAGCGCGGTATCGCCAATCACGAGCTGGACCGGCTGTCCCAGCACGCCGCCCGCTTCGTTGATTTGCTTGAGCGCCAGATCGACCCCGGTCTGGATCGCCGGTCCGAACTCCGCCAGCGCGCCGGAGTAGTCGGCCAGGTAGCCGATCTTGAGATGCGGTGCGGGGGGCGTGGCGACCATTGGGCCGCTGCTCAGATCGAAGGCGGTGACGCGGAGCTCCTCGATTGCGCCGTCGGCGTATTGCCAGACGCCGATGTAGCCGGAAGCGACATCGCCGTGTTCATCCCAGTCGAGCGAGGTGGCGGCGCCTTCGAAGTTGACCTGGCGGCCGTCGCGGATGGCGTCGAGCGCGGCGGCGACGCCCGCGGTGCCGGCCGGGTGGGCGTCGCCCGGGGGCGCCGCCACCTCGCGCAGGTGATCGCGAATTAGCGCGGAGTCGATCGAGCCGGCAGCGGCGGCGGCCAGACCGATGGCGATGGCGGCGTCATAAGCCTCGCCGATGAACGGCAGCGGCGACAGTTCGCCGTACTCGGCGGTGTATTCCTCGTTGAAGATGCGCAGCGAGTCGGAATCGGGGTTGGGCGCCGGCGCGGTGCCCTGCATGCCCTCGAGATATTGCGCGCCGATCGCGTCGATCATTTCCTGGCTCTTGGTGCCGTCGACGAACAGGAAGCGGTCGAACAGACCCTGTTCGAGCGCCTCGCGCAGGAAGACTTCCGCCTGCGTCGGGAAGGCGATGGCGACCAGCGTCTGCGCGCCATTGGAGGCGGCCTGCTGCAGTTCGGACAGGTACGACGGTTGCGCATTCTCGATCGAGACCGCGGTCAGTTCGCCGCCCCAGGAGTTGGCGAATGCGTCGGACAGGCCCTGCCCGTAGGGGTCGTTGAGGTACAGCACGGCGACGTTACTCAGTCCCAGATCCGCGGCGAGTTGAGCCAGGACCGGACCCTGGGCGGCGTCCGACGTCGTGCTGCGGAAGAGGAAGTCGTTGTCTTCGGCGATGGTCAGCTGGGGCGAGGTAGCGGACGGCGAGATGATCGGCACGCCGGCGGCCGCGGCGACCGACTCGACCACGGCCAGCGTGATCGATGAGGCCAACGGACCGACGATCGCGTGCACGCCCTCGACCTCGATCAAGCGGCGCGCCTCTTCGTTCGCCTGGGTGGGATCCAGCCCCGTGTCGCCGGTCACCAGCTCGACATCATGGCCGAGTACGCCGCCGGCGGCGTTGAGATGCGTGACGGCGAGATCGACGCCCGTCTGGATCGCCGGGCCGAACTCCGCGAGCGCGCCGGAATAGTCGGCCAGGAAGCCGATCTTGAGCGGACGCTCCGTGGCGGTTGGGGTATCCGCTTGTGCGGGTTGCCCCTGCTGCTGGGCCGCGCCGGATGGAGCCGGCTGTTCCTGCTGCTGCGCGTCATCGCCGCCGCAGGCGGCGAACAATCCGAGCGCGAGCGCGGCAACCGATGCGATCGCCAGCGCGCGTATGCGTCGTCCAGTGAAGCCAACGAGCGTTGTCATTCCGCATGTCCCTTCTCGCACAGAGCCTGATCACGGCTCAGTCGAGCCGTGCGCGGTTGGTAGAAACGATATCGTGAACCGAAACAATCGGATCGAGCCGATCGGTCAAGCTTGGCAAGTCGACATAGTGTTGACGCCCGTGATCGGCGATCGGGTATCCGCCTGTCGGTCAGTCGTCGAAGGCGCTCAACACGTCCGCGTCGAACTGCTCGTACAGTTTGGGATTGTTGGGGATCGATTCGAATACGAAGCCGCTGATGCCGACCGCTTCGTATTCCTGGAAGAGGCTGACGAGGTGTTCGGCCGGGCCGATCGGCAGGCGTTCGCGTTGCTCGTCCGACATGCCCTCGCCGTGGATCTGGCGCAGACGGTCGATCTTGCCCTGCTCGGTCACCAGAGCGGGGCGCATCACCGTGGTCAGGACGATCTCGGCGGGATCGCGGCCGACGTCTTCGCAGTGTCGGCGGATGACGTCGATCTTGTGCGCGACTTCCTCGGGCGTGCCGCGCACGTTGCAGATGTCGCCATGCCGAGCCAGCGTGCGCAGCGTGCGGCGCTCGCCGTTGCCGCCGATCATGATCTGGATGAAGCCGCCGGGATGGTCGGGATGCGCGCGCGGCGCGAAGGGCGCGTTGCCGAGTCGATAGTAGACGCCGTCGTACTGGACCGAGCCCTCGGCGTGGAACAGGGCGCGGATCAGCTCGGTCGCCTCTTCCAGGCGGTCGGAGCGTTCCTTGAGCGGCGGAAAATCCCAGCCGTAGGCTTCGTGCTCACGCTCGTGCCAGGCGGCGCCCAGCCCCAGGATCGCGCGTCCGCCGGTGTTGTGGTCGAGCGTCGCGGTCATCTTGGCCAGCAGGCCGGGGTTGCGGTAGGTCACGCCTGAGACCAGCGTGCCCAGCATCAGGTTCGAGGTCGCCTCGCCGATCGCGGCCAGCGACATCCAGCCCTCGAGCGAGTCCTGCGATTCGTCCATGAACGCCAGCGGCGGGACGAAGTGGTCGTAGGTCCAGGCCGACGACCAGCGCGTGGCGTCCATGGTTTGCGCGACATCGCGCATCAGGGAGAAGTCGGTCGAGTTGCCGGGAATCTGCGCTCCGAAGCTGAGCCGCATGGTCATGGTCGCCCTTTCTCGTGTCCGGTGCCGGTGGTTTCCTGCGGCAAAGCTACTACTTCACGACTTCGCGTCTGCGGCGCGCTGCGGCGTCGGGCGGGCGAGATTCCCGCGCGGAGCGCGGGAATGACGGAGGTCGAGCGTGGGAATGACGATTGCGCGAGTTAGTTGCCCGTGTAGATCGGCGGGCGTTTCTCGGCGAAGGCTTTGGGGCCTTCGCGGGCGTCGTTGGTCTTGCGGATGTGGGCCGAGAGCAGTTCTTCCAGTCGGATGCCTTCATCGAGCGGCAGCGACAGGCCGCGGATCGCCGCTTCCTTGATCGCGCGCTGGGTGAGCGGCGCGCCCGCCGTCAGCTGTTCGGCCCAGGCGCGAGCGGTCGGCATGACGTCCTCCGCCGGCGCGACGCGGTTGATCAGACCCACCGCGAGCGCCCGCTGCGCGTCGATCTGCCCGCCCAGCAGCAGGAGTTCCATCGCCATCGACCAGGGCAGCTGCCGGGTCAGCCGCTGGGTTGCGCCCAGGGTGGGGACGATCCCGCGGGCGACCTCGGGCAGACCGAAGCGGGCGTGCTGCGCCGCGACGCGCAGGTCGCAGGCCGACAGCAGCGTCAACCCCGCGCCCAGACAGTAGCCGTTGACGGCGGCGATCATCGGCTTCCAGATCTGCATGCCGCCGTCGATGGTGTTGCGCAGCGAGGGCTGGAAGACGGGCCAGTTCACGCCGTCGGCACTTGGTCGGGTTGGGATCGTCTTCTTCAGGTCGGCCCCGGCGCAGAAGGCTCGGCCGCCCGCGCCGGTGACGATCCCCACCCAGATCTCGGGGTTGTCGCGAATCTCGGTCCAGATCTCGGCCAGCGCGGCGAGCGTCTCGGGGTCGAGCGCGTTCATCGCCTCGGGTCGGTTGAGCGTGACCGTGGCGACGCGGTCGGAGCATTCGAAGCGGACGCTGCCGGTGGCGAGCTCGTCGGTCATGCGGGCAGGCTCGCGTCGGCGCCGCCCGGCGATGGTCTGGGTTCCGGCTCCTGCGGCACGCCGCCGATCAATCGCCGCACCATCAGGATGAAGACGCCGGTCAGCACAAGGTTGAGGGCCAGCGAGAGCATGGCCACGGTGACGATCGGTCCGCCGATGCCGTAGCTGAGGCTGAGCACGAGCACGCCGGCGCCGACTTCGCCGCGCGGCCACATGCCGATCGCGAGGGCGAGCCGATGCCGCCAGTGCGCCTCGCGCCGATAACAGAAGGCGGGGAACATCTTGCCGATGTTGCTGAGCACGGTGAGCGCCAGGACGTGCAGCGCGATCATCCCCCAGCCGATGCTGGGCTGGCTGCGGGTGACGGTGAGTTCCGTGTCAAGCCCCGGATCGTCAACGGCTTCGGCGGGGGCGGCGGCGTGCAGGCCGGCCGGTGTGGGCTCGGGATGTTGGTCGTCGGGGCCATCGAAGATTTGCGGCATGCTGAGGCCGACGACCAGCATGAACACCGCGGAGACCACGAGCGCGGCCCGCTTTTCGCCGGGGCGCTCGAGTACTTCGTGTAGATCCCGTTCCACGGCGATCGGGTCGCTGGCGCCGTCCGCTGTTTCGATCCTGCGTCGGCGGGCGACGCAGCCGAGCACGAAGGCGGGCAGCAGCACTTCGATGTGAATTGGCACCGACGGGTCGATCACCTTGCTGCCGGCGTAGAGCACCTCGCTGACGGCGACGATGGCGCCCGCGTAGAGCAGGACGAACTGCCAGGTCACGGGGATGGTGATGCGGTGCAGCCAGATCCAGGCGATGACCAGCATGAGGAGCATGAAGACGACGATCGCGCCCAGCTGCCAGGCGATGCCGACGATCAGCATTTTGAGCGGGATCATCAGGAGGACGGTGTCGAGGTCGTCGAAGATGGCCAGGATCCGCGCCTTGCGGAAGAGCCAGGTGGCGCCCAGACCGGCGGCGGCGAGCATGCTGAACAGCACGCCGGCCGAGGTGGGCGCCGCGAACCGGCCGGCCAGCAGCGTTTCCTTCCAGGCGTCGAAGTCGGCCCAGAATTCGGGCGGCAGCATGACGAGGACGAAATAGCCGGTAACGAAAATCCAGGGGAACGAGGCGGCGGTGAAGGCGACGAGATAATCCCAGCCGTAGGCTCGGGGTTTCGATTTGTCGATGTGGAACTCGAAGCCGACGTGGATCATGATGAAGGCGAGGCCGATCATCGTCATGACCCGCACGGCGTTGGCGATCCCGTCGTGCGCGCCGCCGGCCAGCGTCGGCAGCGCCTGCGACAGGCCCAGCCCGACGAGCAGCAGCAGGGAATAGATCAGCACGCGTCGCATCGCGATCAAGCGTACGCGGGTTCTGGAGTGCGGGCTATAATCCGTCGCACACGCACCCTGCGGAGACGAACCTCCGACTACGACCTGGGGCGACAGAATTTGCCGCCACACCGAACGGCGCGACCATCACCGTCGATGAACCGGAAGCGCTCAGCCAATCGCGTTTATGAGATTCAGTGGTCGCCGGGTCCGTTGCTGAAAGGCGAGGTAGGAGCTGATGGGCGATCCAGGGACGAAGACGATCATCGACTGGGCCATCGAGGAGACGGACCGGTGGAACCGGTCCAAAACCGACGGCAAGTGGCTCCAGGACCTGACCGTGCTGACAGGTCCGCATATCAAGGAGTGGGACTTAGCAGACTGCTGGGCTTTCGCGGATTGGCCCGACCGGGAGGAACACTTTCCCGTCTCCACCAAGCAGGACACGGGCATAGACGTCGTAGCGCGACGCCGCAGCGACGGGCGGTACGTCGCCATCCAGTGCAAGTCGCGGCAGCTGGATGATGCTGGCCGTGGCGCCTCGATCCCTACCCACGAGGTGGACAAATTCATCGCAAACGCCACTGCACCGCTGTGGCGCGAGCGTTGGATCGTGACCAACGGCGAGAATCCGCTGACCAGCGGCTCGGAGCAGAAGAACGCCATGCAGGGCGACAGGCCGTTAAGGCTTGTCAACGTCACGAAGGACCTGTTGTCGCAACAACAGGCGAACGCTCCAGTCGAGGAATGCGAGCACTGTCGCGCGGATCTGAACCCGGATCCGCCCGAACCGGGGCAGACGCGAACCTGCATGCAGGATGAGGCGGTCCGAAGCAGCGTCCGCCTCCTCGAGGATCTGGCGCGTTCCGAGTCGGGCGGGCTGCCGACAGGCGAGGCGCGCGGCAGGATCATCCTGCCCTGCGGTACGGGCAAGACGCGGATATCGCTTCGCATCATTGAGCGGCTGACGCCGCCGGGCGAGCTTGCAGTTGTCCTGTGTCCGTCCATTGCTCTGGTTGCTCAGATACGGCGCGAGTACCTGCA
Organism: Dehalococcoidia bacterium; assembly: GCA_965205105.1. Lineage (GTDB taxonomy): Bacteria > Chloroflexota > Dehalococcoidia > Bin125 > Bin125 > Bin125. The sequence goes on along the minus strand of OZ242034.1, from coordinate 1,559,104 downwards.
GCACGCAGAAACGGACCTGGACATCCTGGCGGTCTGTTCCGATGACACGGCGGGCTACGACCCTCAAAAGGAGAGTAGTCTCAACGCCGCAACGGACCCCACCGTCGACAACGGCTATGTGAGCGCCTCCGAGGTCAAGGGCAAGGTCACGACCAGCGTCGATGAGATAGCCGAGTGGATGCGTTCTTCCCGATCGGGCCGGGTCAACGTGCTCGTGGGCACGTACCAGAGCAGTATGCGGGTGTCCGAGGCGCTGGACCGGACCGGCATCACGGCGCGGGTGCTGATCGCGGATGAGGCGCACCGAACGGCGGGGCTGAAGCGCCAGAGAGCCACCTCCAGGCGCGCGAGCGAGCAAGAACAACGCATCCGCGATTTCACGGTCTGCCACGACCAGAAGCGCTTCCCTGTCCGTTACCGCGTCTACCAGACCGCGACGCCCCGAATCTATGACGGCAAGGCAACGACCGGCAACGCCAACTGGATTGTGCGTTCGATGGACGACGAGAACGTCTTCGGTGTGGAGCTGTACCGCAAGAGCTACCTCGAAGCCGTTCGGAACGGCTGGTTGTCCGACTATCGCATCATCGCCATGGGCGTCAACGACCCGGATGCCTTCGCAACCGCCAACGCGCTGGCGAAGGGCACGAAGAGCGGCAAGCTGACGTCGGACAACTACCTTCGCGGCATGGCCTTCGCCCTGGCTCTCGGCGGGGCGACGCAGGGCGAGGGCGTGGACATCCGCTCATGCATCGCTTTTATGAACACGGTGGACAAATCCAGGCACATGGCAGCCGACTTGCAGACCGACCCGGTAAAGGAGTGGGTCGAGCGCTGGCTGCAGGAGAATGGCGACGGGCGGCAAGCCGCCGATTACCGCGTTGAGCATCTGGATGCGACAAGCAAGGCGATTTCGCGCGAAGACGCCAAGCGTCGCCTCGCCGCCGCCAGCCCCGGGCAGCCGCACGCCGTGATCAACGTCGGCATCTTCGGGGAGGGTACGGACTCGCCGTCGTTGAGCGCGGTCGCGTTCCTGGAGCCGCGCAGGAGTCCGGTCGATGTGGTGCAGGCCGTGGGACGCGCCATGCGCACAGCCCCGGGTAAGGAGCACGGCTACATCATCTGCCCGATCCAGATACCGCCGAGCGCTGATCCGGAGACCTGGCTCAGCACCAGCGCCCCCGACGAGGGCTGGCAGGAATTGGGGCAGATACTGCGGGCCCTGCGCGCGCACGACCAGCGCATCGAGGAGAACCTGGCCGGCATCCTGAGTCTCTACATCCCCAAGCCGCCGCCTGTCGAACGCACCCTGATCGCGATCGGCAGAGAGGAAGAGCGGCGCATCGTGTACCGAGAGTTCGAGGGACCGCCCGGCGCGGCGCAAGAGGCGCTCGAACAGGTTCTGGACGGCAAGAAACCCGCCGACGCGGGGATGCGGCGCGTCGGCGAAGAGCCGCGGGCGCCGTACGGCGGGGTCGGAACGTCCGAGCAGAGCGGGCCGACGCAGATCCTGACCGGGAAGCAGAATGAAGACGGGAGCGTGGAGATCCGCATGGACTCGGTCCAGCGCGACACGCCCAAGGCGGGAGAGACTCGCGGCGCGGTCAACATCGAGAAGTCCAAGGCCAGGGCCCGCGAGATGATCAATGAGGGCAAGAGAGGAATTCCACTCCCCAGGGGCAAGCGCGCCAAGCCCAAACCGCCGCCGGAGGATCGCGGCGCCCGCATGCTGCGGCTGAGCGGGCTGGAGGATCACGGTGCCGCGATCAGCATGAACCTGCTCGAACGATCGGGACTGACCGGCAACCGCGTGACCCGCGATCTGAACATCCTGGAATCGAGCGTGTCTGAAGCCGCGCGTCACCTGAAGAGCGATGGGCTGCTGCCGGAGCTGAACCGGCATCTGGGACTGGACAGGCTGAAGCAGGCGGACGACGGCAAGCACAAGAAGAGCAAGCGCGCGGACGGCTGCGTGACCGCCACGCTGCTGATGATGAACGCCGCCATGCTGCATCAGCGCATCGCCAACGGCCGGTGGCTGTCGGGCGTGAGCGGCCTGTCCGACGTCAAGAACGATGTCGACGTGATCCGCACGCTGCGCCGCGAATGGGAGCGCATCATGCGCCATGACTTCCGTCCGGTGCTTGAGCCCGCCGTCGAGGCGATCGACGCGATCGAGCGGACGGGCAAGACCGCCGGACTGGAACGCGCGCTGCGCCATCTGGCGGCGGAGGCGGAACGCATCGCGGAGACGTACGCGGATATGGGGGCGGACCACGCCGGACCGCTGTTCAACCGCGTGATGGGCGATCAGGCCTCGGACGGCGCGTTCTTTACGCGCCCCGCCGCGGCCGCGATCGCGGCGCGGCTGACGCTGGACGTCTGCGGCGAGCAGGACTGGACGAACCCGAACACATGGCGCGAGCACAAGGCGCTGGATCCGGCCTGCGGCAGCGGCACGCTGCTCGCGGCGCTGCTGTCCGAGATGAAGCGCCGGGCTGTTGTTGATGGGGGGGGGGGGTAGCACATCCGATGAGCTCGCTCAACTTCAGAAGCTGGCGGTCGAGGATGTGATCAGGGGATTGGAGATTAATCCCGTCTCGCTTCAGCTGGCGGCGTCGCAGCTGACCGCGGGCAACCGACAGGTCGGGTACCGCCGCATGGGGCTGCATCGGATGCCGTACGGGCCTGATGTCCACGATCCCAACCGGGCTTGGTCCGGCTCGCTCGAGCTGCTGGGGCAGCGCGCCGTCGTGCAGCCGCGTGGTGAAATCGACCTGGAGGATGAGGCCATCGCCTCGCAGTCAGTGTGGGCGCCGGCGGATCAGGCGGAGTTGGAAGACGCGCTCGACGCGGTCAGAGACGTCCGCATCGTGATCATGAATCCGCCCTTCACCAATCGATCGAAATTGGGGGAGAAGTTCCCTGAGCAGGACCAGCGCGCACTGCGCCGCCGCGTGGACGCGATGGAGCAGACGCTGGTTCGCAGAGATCTGGAGTTACAGAACTTTGTCGACAAGAACTCAGTGGGACCGTTGTTCGTCGCGCTGGCGGATCACATCCTGGATCAACGCGACGGTGTGCTGACCATGATTAATCCAACCATCGCGCTGAGTGCTCCGTCAGGTTTGCGGGAGCGTCAGATACTCGCCCGGCGCTTCCACGTCCACACCGTGGTCACCTGCCATCAGCCGAAACAGATCAGCTTCAGCCAGCACACGAACATCAACGACAGCGTGGTGGTGCTGCGGCGTCATGATGGATCGAAACCGCCGACGCGGTTCGTCAATCTCGACCGGATGCCGAAGGACGATGCGGAAGTCGCGGAGTTGCACCGCGCCCTGCTTGAGTGCGAACGGGGGCTGATGACAGAGGGCTGGGGCGAGGTCTCGCACTGGCCGGCGAGCTATATCAAGGCGGGCGACTGGACGCCCGCCCTGTGGCGGTCGCCCGAACTGGCGGAAGCCGCCCGCCGTTACGCGAGCCACGCGGATCTGCGGAGCATGGAAGCATCTGGCCTGTCGCCGCAGGCGACAGGCCGGATGCTGCGCGGCTCGTTCGAGCCGGCAGCATCCGGCGCGCCGGGCAGCTTCCCGATCCTCAAATCCACTGGAGCGGACGCGCAAACGACGATCACGAGCGCTCCCGACGAGCATTGGCTTCCGAAGCGGCGCGACGAGGGGATGCTGGCGCATTATGGCGGTGTCTATCCCGAGGCTGAACGGATCCTGGCGAAGGCAGGCTATCTGCTGGTTACTGCCGGGCAAGACGCGAGCGCTTCGCGCCTGACCGCAGTCGCCGGCGCCGAGCGGCACGTCGGCAATGGCTGGATACCGGTTGGCGGCACCTCGCCCGAGCAGGCCAAGGCGGCCGCGATCTTCGTCAACTCCACCCCAGGTCGCCTGCAACTGATGCGAACCGCAGGTCGCAAACTCGACTTTCCTCGGTACAGCGTCGCGGAAGTCGAGAAGCTTCGCATTCCCGACATCGATAACGATCGCATACGCGGCATCCTCGCCGATTGCTGGGAGCGAACCAGGGACATGACGGTCCCGCCGTTTCGAGAGGGCGAATGCGAGGTCCGCCGGTTGTGGGACGAGGCGGTGGCGGAGGCGATGGGCTGGGACGCGGACGAGCTTGCCCGCCTGCGGCTGCTGCTGCATCGGGAGCCGCACGTGCGCGGCCTGGGGCGCAACCAGTATGCGGATGAACCGGAACGCGACCAGTGACGGAGCGCCCGCCGGGCGCTTCTATACTCGCTTGCGACCTATTGCGCTGACCGGATGGAGTGTTCGATGCCTTACGACCACATTCTGTACGACGTCCACGGGCGGGTGGCGACGGTGACGCTGAATCGGCCGGAGAAGCTCAACGCGCTCTCGAACGAGCTGCGCGGGGAGATGTTTCACGCGCTCAAGGCGGCGGAGGCCGATGCCGGCGTCGGCGTGGTGATTGTCAAGGGGGCCGGGCGCGCGTTCTCGGCCGGTTACGATCTACAGCCCGCGCCCGACCTGTCCAATCCGCACACCAACGAGTGGACCGGGCTGCCCGATACGGGCACCACGCATCCGCAGCACTACGACTGGTCGCGGCATGCGGTGATGGGCAACTTCATCATCTGGGAGCTGGCCAAGCCGGTCATCGCGCAGGTGCACGGCTATTGCCTGGCCGGGGCGACCGAGCTGGCGTCGGCCTGCGACCTGCGGATCATCGCCGAGGACTGTCAGGTTGGCTATCCGCCGGTGCGCGCGATGGGCACGATGGACGCGATGTGGGCGCCCTGGCATCTGCCTCAGGCGAAGGCGCGCGAGTTCGCTTATCTGGGCGATCCGCACTCGGGCGCGGACATGTACCGCTGGGGCTGGGCCAACTACGCGCTCGCGGCCGAGGAGCTGGACGAGTTCACGATGGAGTTCGCGCAGCGCATGGGGCATATCGACAATCATCTGCTGATGTACTCGAAGCGCTCGGTCAATCGCGCCTACGAGATTCAGGGGTACAAGACGGCGATGATCTCGGGCACCGACGTCGAGGCGATGTCGAAGCATCGGCCCGAGGCGGGCGAGTGGGGCGAGCGCGTCCGCCGCGACGGGCTGAAGGCGGCGCTGGAATGGCGCGACGGCCCGTTCCGCGACTTCCGCGGCGCGCGAACCAACGCGCCCCACGAGCGCGAGCTGATGCGCGGCGCATCGGGTCGGGAGCGGCCGAGCTGGGACTAGCGGGCGTCATTCCCGCGCCTGTCGCGGGAATGCGCGGGCATGACGCAGGGCGCGGGTTCGACGGCGCGATACGATAGTTGCCGCTTGACGGCTCGGCGCGTCTGGATGGGTTCGGCTTCGACAGGGCAGGACCGATTGCATGGCAGAGCTCTGGGTGCAGTTCGCCGGCTCGGCGGTGATCATTCTGCTGGCGGCTCACTTTCTGGCCCGCTCCGCCGATACCGTCGCTGAGCGCACCGGACTCGGACGCTCGTTCATCGGCGTCGTCATGCTGGCCACGGCGACTTCGTTGCCGGAGCTGGCGACCGGCGTCAGCGCGATCGCGCTGCTCGACGCGCCTGATCTAGCTATCGGCGACGCGTTCGGCAGCAGTCTGTTCAACCTGATGATCATCGGTCTGGCGGACCTCTACTGGCAGAACGGGTCGGTGCTGACGGCGGTGACCTACACCTCGGCGACGATCGCCGCGCTCGGGGCGGGGCTGATCGCGATCGGGACGATTGCGATCTATCTCTACGGCGTCACGACCACGACCGCCGATTGGTATCTCAGCCCGGTCACGATCATCCTGCTGCTCGGCTTTGCGCTGGCCATGCTCCTGATCTACCGACAGGACCGGCAGGCTCAGGAGGCGTCCCAGGACGACGGGGCGGTTAACGGCGGCGGCGAGGAGGCTGAGGGCGGGTCGGGGCAGAAGCTGTCAACCGCGCTGGCGATCTATGCGGTCTCGGCCGCGGTGGTGGTCGGGGCGGCTGTCTGGTTGGCGAACACGGGCGAGTCGATCGCCGAGACGATGCATTGGGAAGAGAGCTTCGTGGGCACCCAGTTTCTCGCGATCAGCACGTCGCTGCCCGAGATCGGGACCTCCCTGGCCGCTTTGCGGCTCAACGCGCCCGACCTGGCGATCACCAATGTGCTGGGCAGCAACGTCTTCAATATGGGGTTCGTGTTGTTTTTCGACGATCTGGCCTACACCGCTGGAACGGTCTGGTCGGAGGTGTCGGGGGTGCACATCGTCTCGGGGCTGATCGCGATTCTGATGACCATGGTCGTGATTGCCGGCGTGATGTCGCGTCCGCGTGGGCCGGGTCATCGGTTCCGCAAACCCGAGGCGGCGGCGCTGCTGGGTCTGTACGCGGCGTCCAGCGCGCTGCTCTATCTCCTGGCTTGAGGTTCGGGTTCGGCGGTGGTCGGGCTGCGTTTGCGCGAGCGGCGCGAGGCGAAGCGCCCCGTCATCGTGAAGAAGTCCAGCAGCGCGACGGCGATCGCGGTCAGCGGCACCGCGGCGAAGGCGCCCAGGATGCCCCACAGCGCGCCGCCGGTCGCGACCGCCAGGATGACCAGCATTGGATGCAGCGAGATCGAGCGGCCCAGGATGATCGGCGCGAGCAGGTTGCCCTCGATCTGCTGCACTGCCAGCACCAGACCGCCGACGATCAGCGCCGCGGTGACGCCTTCGGTCGCCAGCGCGATCAGGAACGCGGCCAGGCCGGCCAGGACGGCGCCGATCACGGGAATGAACGCGCCGAAGAACGTCAACACGGCCAAGGGCAGCGCGAACGGGATGCCGATGATCACCAGCCCGATCCCGATCAGCAGCGCGTCCAGCAGCGCGACGATGGTGACGCCGCGGATGTAGCGGCCCAGCATGTCGACCAGGCCGGAGCTGAGCATGATGAAGTCGCGTCTGCGGCGCCGCCCGAGTCGGCGGGCGATGCCGCGCTGGATCGCCTCGGCGTCGTTAACCAGCAGGAAGGTGAGCACGGCGAGCAGGATCATGCCGGCCAGCACTTCGGTGGCGAGCCGCACGCCGGAGAAGACGCCGCCGGCGATCGTGCCGGCGTTGCCGCGAACGCCGTCCAGCACGTCGTCGATCGCCTGGTCGACATCCTTATCCGACGCCCCGACCCAGTTGCCCATCGAGTGCACGACCTCGCTGAAGCCGGCCTCGATGTCGACTTCCAGCTCGTCGAACTCGGAGGTCAACGTGCTGATCGTGAAGTAGCCGAGCGCGCCCAGCGCCGCCAGACCGCCGACCACGACGGTCAGCGCGGCGATCGGGTTGGGCCAGCCGCGCCGCATCAGGACGTGTTTGGCGGGCAGCAGCGCCGAGGTGATGATCAAGGCGGCCAGCAGCGGCAGGAAGATCAGCCGCAGGCGATCCATCGCCAGGCCGAGCAGGATCAGGAAGGCGGCGATGATCAGCGCGCGGAGGGCGATTTCAGATGTCGTCTGGAGCCATCGCGGCGCGAGCGAGGTCATGGGCGTGGAAGCGCAACTAGATACGGGACTGCGGTTGAAGTCGTGGGGCGATCATACGACCGCTCGTTCATCTCGCTCGTCGGGCGGCGGCTGTTTGGCATAACCAGCGCAGTCGCGCACCGGCAGCGGCGGGTACTTGGGGAATTGCGGGTCGTGTTCCGAGCGGGCGCAGCGCAGGAAGGTCGAGCCGCGCCTGGTGCGCACCGGCCGCGCCCAGCGGCAGCTGGCGCACAGCCCCCAGCGAATCTCGGTGAGTGTCATCGGCAGCGCAAACGGCTGACTGATTGCTTGATACTCGGTCGGAGCCGTGCGTAGCATTGTCTCACAGATCGATTGATCGACTGGTCGATTGGCGCCCAGCCAACTGCCCGCCCGCGCGCAGGCGCGGCGGGTCGGAGAATGCGGATCGGCATGCGACTGACTGTGCTGGGCTCCGGGGCGGCGTGCGCGGGGGCCGGGGGCAACTGCTCCGGCTATCTGCTCGAAGATGACGGCGTGCGGGTGCTGCTCGACTGCGGTCACGGCGTGGCCAGCACGTTGATCGGGTTGACGCCGCCTGAATCGATCGATCAGATCATCATTTCGCACATGCACGCCGACCATTTCATCGATCTGCTGCCGTTGCGCTTTGCGATCACGAAGGATATGGCCGGACTCGACGCGCCCGCCGGACAGCTGCACCTGCCGCCGGGCGGCATCCGCGCGATGCAGCTGCTGCTCGACGCGGTGTCGTTTCCGCGCAGCTTTTTCGACTCCGTCTGGCGGGTCAGCGAGTATCGGCCTGGCGAGGCGCTCGAACTGGGCGCCAATCTGCGCGCCCGGTTCGCGGACGGCGTGCATTACATCCCCGTCTGGGCGGTGCGCATCGACGGCTCGTCGAGCCTGACCTACACGGGCGACACGGCGCCCTGCGCCGAGGTTCGCGATCTGGCGGCGGGCAGCGACCTGCTGCTGGCCGAGGCGACGCTGGACGAACCCGAGTGCGGGCCGGTGCGGGGGCATCTGACGGCGCATCAGGCGGCGGAGTTGGCCGCTTCGGCCGGCGTCGGGAGGCTGATGCTGACCCACTTCTGGCACGACGCCGATCGCGCCGCCGCCGCCCGGGAGGCGCGGCGGCGTCTGGATATCGATGTGCTCATCGCTACCGATGGCGCGGTCGTGGAGTTCTAGCCGCATGCGCAGCGTCATCGGGGCGATGCTCGCCGCGCTCCTCGCCGGTGTCGCCATCGGCTTCGCGGCATGCGCTGACCCCGAATCCGCCGCGCCGCCCGCCGCCAGCGAGCAGTCGCCGCCGCAACAGCGGCAGCCCGCCGCCGCGCAGGAATCGGAACCGTCCGCCTCGTCATCCGCGATGGAGGACGCGCAGACTGAGGACGGCCCGGCGCAGCCTGCGGCTGCCGCGCAACCCGATCAACAGGATCAACAGGATCAGCCCGTCGGTGCGGCGCAGGAGGCGCAGACGCCGCAACCGCAGCAGGCTGACGCCGAGGTTGAACAGCCGCCGCCGGGCACGCGAGTGGTGAGTTTGTTCGGTGACGTGACCGAGATTTTGTATGCGTTGGGGGTTGAGGAATACCTCGTCGGCGTCGATGTCTCGTCCGTGTATCCCGAGCGAGCGCAGGAGCTGCCCAATGTGGGCTTCGCCGGCGCGCTGAATGCCGAGGGCGTGCTGTCGCTGAGCCCCAGTGTGGTGATCGGCGGCAGCATCGTGCTGCCCGGCCCGCCGGGCGTCCTGGAGCAGTTGCAGCAGGCGGACGTGGACGTACTGGTGCTGCCTGAGCTGGTCGGCCTCGACGCACCGGGCGTCAAGATTCGCGCCATCGGGCGGGCCCTGGGCATTCCCCGGCGAGCCGAAGCGCTCGCTCAGCGAGTGGAGATGGAGATCGAGGCCGCGCGGCCGGTTGCCGAGGCGGGCGATGGAGAACGGTTGAGCGTGCTGTTCGTCTACATCCGGCGCGGCGGCATCCAGCTGGTTTCCGGCGCGGGCCGCGAGGCGGAGACGATTATCACGGCGGCGGGCGGCATCGACGCCGGGGCCGCGGCCGGGATCGAGGGTTGGCAGCCGCTCAGCCCCGAGGCGCTGTTGGCGATCAATCCCGATGTCTATCTGGTGATGGAACTTGGCTACAACGCCGTCGGCGGGCTTGACGGGCTGCTGGAAATTCCTGGCATGGGCGAAACCACGGCCGGGAAGCATCGCCGCGTGATCGTGATGGAAGACATCCTGCTGCTGGGTTTCGGTCCGCGGATGGCTGACTCTATCGTGCAGTTACGGGACTACCTGGCCGAAGTTCGAGCCGCAGCGCGGGCGTCGGACGAGGCCGGCGGCGAGTCGGGTCGGTAAGTTCATGGTCAGCCGGCCGTTGACGCAGCTTCGTGATCGCCGCCCATCGGGCGGCGATCACGCCGTCGCGCTTCCGCGCATGCGCGGCTCGCTGTCGTGGGTTTTTCTCGTCACGCTGCTGCTTGGCTGCATGCTCGCCAATCTGGCGTTGGGCGCGTTCGACGTGGGCGTCGAACGAATCACCGCGATCCTGCTCGGCAAGCTGGGCATCGATATCGGGGTCGAGTACACGGCGGCGGAAGAGGCGGTGGTCTGGGTGATCCGCGTGCCGCGCATGGTCCTGGCGGCGCTGGTGGGGGCGGGGCTGGGTGTCTCGGGCGCCGCGCTGCAGGGCATCTTCCGCAATCCGCTGGCCGAACCGAGCCTGATCGGCGTGTCCAGCGGCGCGGCGTTCGCCGTGGCGCTGGCCGTGCTGCTGGGTCTCACCTCGACCGCGCTCTTCGTGCAGCCGTTGGTCGCGTTCGTGGGCGGGCTGATCTTCACGCTGGGCATCTATCTGTTCTCGCGCTCGGCCGGTCGGGTGCAGATCGCGACGATGCTGCTGGTCGGGATCGCCGTCAACGCGCTGCTCGCCTCGGCGATCTCGTTCATTCTGTCGCTCTCAGACGACGGCGCGCTGCGCGACATCGTGTACTGGATTCTGGGCTCGCTGGGCGGTTCGGTGTGGGAGTACGCGATCAGCGCCGGCCCGCTGATCCTGATCGCGATCGCGGTGCTGGTGCGGCAAGCGCGGGCGCTCAATCTGCTCAGTCTGGGCGACGCCGAGGCGCGTCATCTGGGGCTGCGGGTGGAGCGCTCCCAGTTCACGATCGTGACCGCCGCCGCGTTGGCGACCGGGGCTGGCGTGGCCGTGGCCGGGGTGGTCGGTTTCGTCGGGCTGGTCGCGCCGCATCTGGTGCGTCTCGTGGTGGGTCCGGATCACCGACGGCTGATTCCCGGCAGCGCCCTTTCGGGGGCGATTCTGGTGCTGGGCGCGGACCTGGGCGCGCGCACGATCGTCTCGCCGGCCGAGCTGCCGCTGGGCGTGGTCACGGCTGTGATCGGCGCGCCGGTGTTTCTCTATCTCATCCACCGCGCGCGGCGCAGTCTGGCCCGGGCCGGGTGGTGATGGATGGTCGTGTGCGGCTCGTTCGAGCGCGCGGTGCAGAGGCGGGACAGGGGTAAGCTGAGGGCGTGGAAGCGGCACCTCCTGCGATTCGCGGCGACAACCTGCGCGTGCGCGTTGACGGCAAGACGCTGCTGGACGGCGTTAGCCTCGCCGTGCGCGGCGGCGAGCTGGTCGGCGTGGTGGGGCCGAACGGAGCCGGCAAGACGACGCTGCTCAAGGCGCTTTCGGGCGACCTGGCACTGGACGAAGGCTGCGTCTATATCGATGAGCGCCCGCTGAGCGACTTCAGTCCGCGTGAGCTGGCGCGCCGTCGGGCGGTGATGCCGCAAATCTCGTACCTGCCGTTCCTGTTCACCGCGCGGGAAGTGGTGCGCATGGGGCGCGCGCCATGGGAGGGCGAACGCGGCGAGCGGGAACACGGCGCGCGGCTGACCGACTATGCGATGGGGCTCACCGATACGCGCGACTTCGCGGTGCGCGAGTACCCCTCGCTGTCGGGCGGCGAGCAGTCGCGCGTGACGCTCGCTCGCGTGCTGGCGCAGGAAACGCCGATTTTGCTGATCGACGAACCGACCGCGCACCTCGATCTGCGTCATCAGCATCTCGTCCTGCAGCTGGCCAGGGAACTGGCATCCGAGGGCGCGGCCGTGGTGGCGGTGCTGCACGATCTCAATCTCGCCGCCATGTACGCCGACACGGCGTTGATCCTGCACCGCGGCCAGGCGGTGACCTGCGGACCCGTCGAGGCCGCGCTCGATCCCGCCGTGCTGACGCCGGTGTTTGGTCTGGAGTTCGCGCTCCAACCGCACCCCGATCTGGAACGTCCGCTGCTGGTGCCGCTGCCGGCCTCGGTATCCCGAGAGCGAAGCTGAGTTGGATGCGCTCCGCCTGCCGCGCTGTGGACTGGTCAACAGGAGTCGACGGCGGATATTCGATCATTCTGGTCTTTTGCGCATTTTTTCGCGTCGTTGGCGATAAACTCGAAGTAGCAGCCCGGTATCGATCGATTTGGTACGTCCAGACGGGCCGGGTTGCGGAGACGGAGACACAGATGCGGCCGCGTGAAACTCGGACGAGTCTGCTGGAGCGCGTGGTCGAGCTCGGCGGCGCGACGGTTGCGCAGCTGTCCGCCGAGCTGGATATCTCCGACGCCACAGTACGGCGGCATCTCGATCGGCTCGAAGCCGAGGGGCTGCTGCGGGTGGAGGCGCTGCGGCGCGGGCCGGGGCGTCCCTCGTATCTGTATCGGGCGACCGAGACGGGCGTGCGCACCGTGCGCGACCATACGTCTGCGCTGGCCGAGCGGCTGCTGACCGAGATGGCGCGTCTGCCGATCGAGCAGTCCTCGATCTCGGAAGCGTTGGCCGATCAGGTGGCCGAGGCGCACCGCGCGAAAGTACCGCACGGACCGCTTGAGCAGCGGGTCGACGCGGTCGTCGACGCGCTGCGCCCGGAGGGCATTCTCGATCACTGGCAGCGCACCGAGAGCGCGTTGCGGTTGGTCAACAACGCCTGCCCGTACATTGGCGCCGCGGCGGCGAGCTCGTGCGTGTGCGACGCGGATCGGCTGGCCATCGAGAAGCTGCTCGGCGTCGAGGTCGAGCAGACTGCGCGGCTGGCCAAGGGCGACGACGGCTGCGTCTACATCGTCCCGCTGGAACCGATCTCCTTCGACGCCGTCTACCAGCAGGCCGTATGAACCGCGCGCGCCGTCGCGCGCGTGAGAAAGCGTTACTGAATGACCCCGCCACTGTTTGAGATCGATGCGCTGGAGGTCGCGGTTGGCGACAAACAGATCGTCAACGGCCTGAGCCTGACGCTGCGCCCCGGCGAGGTGCACGCGATCATGGGTCCCAACGGCTCGGGCAAGAGCACGTTGGCCAACGCGCTGATGGGCCACCCGCGCTACGCGATCACTGGCGGCGACATCCGCCTGCAGGGCGAGAGCGTGATTGATCTGGCGCCCGATGAGCGGGCCCGCGCGGGGCTGTTCCTCGCCTTCCAGTACCCCACCGATATCCCGGGCGTCTCGATGATCAACTTCCTGCGCCGCGCGATGAGCGCTCGGCGCGGCGAAGAGATTCCGGTGCGCGAGTTTCGCCAGGTGTTGAACGAGGTGCTGGGTCGGCTGCAGATGGATGAGCAGTTCGTGCGGCGCTACGTCAACGACGGCTTTTCCGGCGGCGAGAAGAAGCGCGCCGAGATTCTGCAGCTGGGATTGCTGCAGCCGCTGGTCGCGGTGATGGACGAGACGGATTCGGGCCTGGACATCGACGCGCTGCGGATCGTCAGCGAAGGCATCAATACGTTCCATTCGGACGACAACGCGATCCTGTTGATCACGCACTACCAGCGCATCCTGCGCTATGTGCAGCCCGACCACGTCCACGTGCTGCTCGACGGCCGGATCGTGGAATCGGGCGACGCGAGCTTGGCCGAGCGGCTTGAGCGCGACGGCTACGAACCATTCATGGCGCGAGCCAGGGAAGAGATGCTGACCTCATGACCACACCAACGACGCCAACCGCGCAACCCGCCGCCGAGGCTCCGGTCTCGCGGCGCAGCGAGTACGAGTTCGGTTTCCACGACGATGTCGAGGCGCTGGTCAAGCTGCCCAAGGGCCTCTCGCGCGAGGTGGTGAACACGATCTCCGACATCAAGGACGAGCCGGAGTGGATGCGCAAGCTGCGGCTCAAGGCGCTGGATCACTTCAACGCCCGCCCGATGCCCGAGTGGGGCGGCGAACTGGGCGCGATCGACTTCAACGACATTCACTACTACGTGCGCGCGACCGACCGCGATGAGTCGTCCTGGGACGACGTGCCCGACTACATCAAGGACACCTACGACAAGCTGGGCATTCCCGAGGCCGAGAAGCAGGGGCTGCTGGCCGGCGTGGGCGCGCAGTACGACTCCGAAGTGGTCTACCACAACATTCGCGAGGATCTGGAAGAGAAGGGCGTGCTGTTTCTGGGCACCGACCAGGCGCTGCGCGAGTATCCGGATCTGGTGCGTGAGTACTTCACGACGGTGATCCCGCCCAACGACAACAAGTTCGCGGCGCTCAACACCGCGGTCTGGTCGGGCGGATCGTTCATTTACGTGCCGCCCGGCGTCACGGTCGACATTCCCCTGCAGGCGTACTTCCGCATCAACTCCGAGGACATGGGGCAGTTCGAGCGCACGCTGATCATCGCCGACGAAGGCGCGCAGGTGCATTACGTCGAGGGCTGCACGGCGCCGATCTACTCCTCCGACTCGCTCCATTCGGCGGTCGTCGAGATCGTCTGCAAGGCGGGGTCGAACGTCCGCTACACCACGATCCAGAACTGGTCGAACAACGTCTACAACCTGGTCACCAAGCGCGCGACCGCCTATCAGGACGCGGTGATGACCTGGGTCGACGGCAATCTGGGCTCGAAGCTGACGATGAAGTACCCGGCCGTGTACCTGATGGAACCGGGCGCGCACGGCGAGGTGCTCTCGATCGCCTCGGCCGGGCAGGGGCAGCATCAGGATGCGGGCGCGAAGATCGTTCACGCCGCGCCCAACACGACGTCGGTGATCACCTCCAAGTCGCTCTCGATGGACGGCGGCCGCTCGACCTACCGCGGTCTGCTCAAGGTCTACGACGGCGCCGACGGCTGCCGCTCCAACGTCCGCTGCGACGCGCTGATGCTCGACGAGCACTCGCGCTCCGATACCTACCCGGTGATGGAGATCGACGAGAAGCGGGTCGATATCGGCCATGAGGCGACCGTCTCGAAAGTCGGCGACGAGCAGCTGTTCTACCTGATGGCGCGCGGGTTGTCGGAGGCGGAGGCGACCAAGATGATCGTCAACGGTTTCGTCGAGCCGATCATCAAATCGCTGCCGCTCGAGTACGCGGTCGAGATGAACCGCCTGATCGAACTGCAGATGGACGGCGCGATCGGCTAGGCGGCGCGGCAGATGGGTGACAGACAGGTGAAGGGCGGGCGATGACCACAGCAACGCCGGACGCGCCGTCGGAGGCGGAGATCAGGCCGGACGAGCTGCGCGCGCAGGTGGCGGCGCTGAGCCGCGCCAAGGCGGAGCCCGACTGGCTGCTCGCCTTCCGGCTGGCCAGCCTCGAGCAGGCGCTGTCGATGGAGTGGTGGACGGGCAGCGAGGAATCTTGGCGGCGCACGCCGCGCGATCGGCTGCCGCGCCGCGCGCGGGTCGGCGCCGTTCACGCCGCCGTGAACGGCCGCGGCGCGTCAACGCCGCCGCACGCCTTTGCGCCGCAGGCGCATGCCGGCCTCGTGCATCAGTACGACGGGCGGGTCGTGGCCGCGGATCTTGATCCGCAGGCCGCCGAGCGCGGGGTGATCGTCAAGCCGCTCTCGGTCGCCGCGCGTGAACACGCCGAGCTGGCGCAACGCTGGCTGGGTGCGGTCGGTCCGCCGCTCGACCGCTACGACGCTTTCGGCCGGGCGTTGTGGACCCAGGGGGTGTTCGTCTACGCGCCGCCCGGCGCGGCGGTCGATGAGTCGCTCTTTTATCTCGTCACCCAGGACGCTGCGGCGGGCGATCACTGGCATTACACGCTGGTCGTGGCGGAGCGCGAAGCGCAGTTGTCGTTGATCGACGCCGGCGACGCTGATGATCGGCGCGCCGCGCTCGACGAGGCGCCGCTGATTCACGCCTCCGTCGAGCTGATCGCCGAGGACGGGGCGCAGCTGCAGTTCGCGTCGGTGCAGCGCTGGCATCGACAGAGCGCGGCGATCTCGACGATGCGCGGGCGCGTCGGGCGGGACGCGTCGATTCGGGTGACGACGGCGGCGTTCGGCGCCGACCTCGACAAGCAGCGGATCGATATGGACATGTCGCAGCGCGGCGGCGAGGCGGAGATTCGCGGGTTGTTCGTCGGCGACGGCCAGCAGCACATCGAGCACGTCACACGGCAGCACCACAAGGGCCCCGGCGCGGCCAGCGATCTGCTGATCCGCGGCGTGCTGACGGACGATTCGCAGGCCGTCCAGTACGGTCTGATTCGGATCGAGCCTGAGGGGCAGCAGACCAGCGCGCATCAGACGATGCGCAACCTGCTGATCGACGACGGGGCCGGCGCGGATCCGATCCCGATGCTCGAGATCGAAGCCGACGATGTGAAATGTTCGCACGCCGCGGCGGTGGGGCCGGTCGACCGCGATCAGCTGTTCTACCTGCAGGCGCGCGGCATCCCGCCCCGGGTCGCCGAGCGCATGGTGGTGCGCGGATTCCTGGCCGAGATCGCCGACGGCGTCCCTGACGAGCACATGCGCGACGTGATCGACGAGCTGGTCGAAATCCAGCTGGAACCCGGGAGCGCGCTCGGATGACTCTGGAAGCGGTCGGCAGCCTGGACGAGATCACGCCCGGCACCGCGCGGGTGGTCGAGGTGGACGGGCAGAGCATTGCCCTCTGTCGGGTGGAGTCGGGCGGCCTCTACGCGATCGAGAATCGCTGCACGCATGACGACGGTCCGCTGGGCGAGGGCGAGCTGGACGGCGACCGCATCGAGTGTCCGAGGCATGGCGCGTTGTTCGACGTCACCAGCGGGCGCGCGCTGACGCTGCCGGCGATCGGCCGGGTGCGCTGCTTCGCCGTCTCGGTCGCGGACGGTCAGGTGCAGATCGAAGTTGACTGAGTTGACTGACATGACTACCGACACGACCACCGCCGCGCCGCTGGACACGGCCGCGATTCGGAAGCAGTTCCCGATCCTGTCGCGCGAGGTGCACGGGCGGCCGCTGGTCTATCTCGACAACGCCGCGACGACGCAGAAGCCGCAATCGGTGATCGACGCGTTGATGCGCTACTACTCAACGATCAACGCGAACATCCATCGCGGCCTGCACACGCTGGCGGAGGAGGCGACATCGGCGTACGAGGACGTGCGCGGGCAGGTCGCCGCGTTGATCGGCGCGTCGAGCCGGCGCGAGGTCGTGTTCACGCGCAACACGACCGAGTCGCTGAACCTGCTCGCCTATACGCTGGGCGCTCGACTGCGGCCGGGCGACGAGATCGCGCTCAGCGCCGCCGAGCATCATTCGAACCTCGTGCCCTGGCAGCTGGCGGCGCAGCGAAGCGGCGCCGCGCTGCGCTTCATTGAACTCAACGACGACCAGCAGATCGACGCGGACACCGCCCGCGCCGCGATCAACGCCAACACGCGGATCGTCTCCGTCGTGCATATGTCCAATGTGCTGGGCAGCATCGCGCCGGTGGCCGAGATCGCGCAGATGGCTCGCTCGGTGGGGGCAACCATGATCGTCGACGCGGCGCAGAGCGCGCCGCACATGCCGATCGACGTGCAGGCGCTCGGCGTCGATTACCTCGCCTTCTCCGCGCACAAGATGCTGGGGCCGACCGGCGTCGGCGTGCTCTGGGGGCGTCAGGAGTTGCTCGCCGACCTCGATCCGTTCCTGGGCGGGGGCGAGATGATCAGCGTGGTCACGCGGGAGGAGTCGTCGTGGGCGGCGCTGCCGCACAAGTTCGAGGCGGGCACGCCGAATATCGCCGATGTGATCGCGTTCGGCGCGGCGCTCGATTATCTCGAAGAAGTCGGCCTGGACGCGATCGCGGCGCACGACGCCGATCTCACCCGCTACGCGGTCGAGCAGCTTTCGCGCCTGGAGGGGCTGGACATCTACGGCCCTGCGGATGCGGCCGATCGGTCGGCGGTGATCGCGTTCAATTACCGCGACATTCACTCGCACGATTTGGCGACGATCCTGGACCGCTCGGGCATCGCGATTCGGGCCGGGCACCACTGTGCGCAGCCGCTGATGCGCACGCTGGGCGTGCCGGCCACGGCGCGGGCGTCGTTCTATCTGTATAACGAACGCTCCGAAGTCGATGCGTTGGTCGACGGTCTGCTGGAGGCGGGCGAGCGGTTCGGGTTCGAGCGGGGGGGCTGAGCATGGCGGCAAACCGAGAGGCGCAGAACCCGGTCGATCTGGACGATCTGTACCGCGACGTGATCCTGGATCATTACCGCCGTCCGCGCAATCGCGGCGCGCGCGCGGACGCAACCGTATCGGCGGAAGGGTTTAACCCGTCCTGCGGCGACGAGATTCAGCTTTCGGTCGCGATCGACGACGGCGCGCTGAGCGGGCTCGGCTTCGGCGGCAGCGGCTGTTCGATCTCGCAGAGTTCCGCCTCGATGATGACCGAAGCGCTGACCGGGCGCAGCGTCGAGTCGGCGCGTGAGATGTCGCGTCATGTGCAGCGAATGCTGACCGACGACGGTTTCGATCTGGACGCGGTCGACCTGGGCGATCTCGAAGCGCTGTCCGGCGTGGCCCGGTTTCCCGTGCGGATCAAGTGCGGCCTGCTCGCCTGGAAGGTGCTCGATCAGGCGTTGGCCGACGCCGACGGCGAACCCGTCGACGCGGACAGCGATATTCCCACCCGCATCACCAGCAGTTAGGCAGTGAGGAGCCGATTATGGCCACCGAGCAAGATGTCCTGGAAGCGCTGAAGACCGTGTTCGATCCCGAGATCGGGATCAACATCGTCGACCTCGGCCTCGTCTACGCGGTCGAGACGCCGACGGAGGACAGCGTCAAGGTCGAGTTCACGCTCACCTCGCCCGCCTGTCCGGTGGGGCCGATGATCAAGGCGCAGATCGAGCAGGCCGCTTCGACCGTCGAGGGCGTCGACCACGTCGAGTCCGAGATCGTGTTCTCGCCGCCGTGGGATCCGCGCGAGATGTGCTCGGACGAGGCGAAGTTCGAGCTGGGCATCTTCTAGTCGTCTAATCGCCGGTTTCCACCCGCGCCGCCGGCTCGACCCTTGCGCCGACCTGTTCGACGCCGTTCGGCTGCCAGGCGGATGGCGCGCGAACGCCATTGACGGCTCCGTTGGCGAACTGGTGCTGCGGCTCGGCTCGGGCGACGAGGCTGGTGACCAACGGCCGCAGGATCCGCGCTGGGGACATCGAAGGTGGACCGGGAAAGCGCGGGTTGGGAATGATGTGGGCCAGGCTGAAGAACATCATCGACGCGATCAGGCAGCCGATGTTGACGACCAGCAGCAGGTCGTAGGCGCCGGTCAGCTCGTAGATCGCGCCGCCCACCGTCGGTACCAGGAACTGGCCGATCGTCTCGATCATGAACAGCGTGCCCATGATCGCGCCGAAGTGTGCGAGGCCGAAGGTCTTGGGCAGGATCAGCGGTTCCAGCACTGGCCCGCCGGCCGAGCCGATCAGCCAGCAGCAGAGGAACAGCGTAATCGCCAGGGTGAGATTGGCGTCGTGCAGCAGCAACAGGAGCAGCATGCCGACCGACATGATCGCCGCCAGTCCGACCGAGGCGAGCTCGATTGAGGGGATCCGCTCGGCCAGCAGGCCGAACGCGGGCCGCGATATCAACCCGCCGGCGGCCTGCAGCGTGAGCAGCAGCGAGATCGTCTCGCGGCTGATGCCCATCGACTCGTAGACGGGCGTGCCGTTGAACATCCATCCGAACATGGCGAAGAAGAAGGTGGCGAAGGCGAGCGCGATCACCCAGAAGTTCCAAGTTCGGACGGCCTGCCTGACCGTCAGTCCGGTGAAGACTTGCGGGCCTCGGGGCTGCGATCCGACCGGGGTGCGCTCGCCATCGACTTCGAGTCCCCGCTCGTGCGGGTGGTCGCGCACGATGAACAGGCCGAGGGGGAGGAAGAAGATCGCCAGCAGCGCGGCGGCGAAGAGGAATGAGACGTCCCAGCCGGCGTTGTCGATGATGCGCTGCATCAGCGGGCTGAGGAATCCGCCCAGCGAGAAGCCCATCGCCATGATTCCGACGGCGCGGCCGCGTTTGCGGTCGAACCAGCGCGAGATCAGCACCTGGAAGGGGATGTAGAACATGAACCCGCGGAAGAACGAGTTGATCGAGAAATAGAGGTACCACTCGACCATCGAGGAGGTCGTGGCCAGCAGGAGGTAGGTGCCGCAGGTGAAGACGGTGCCCCAGATGATCGAGCGCCGCGGGCCGTAGCGGTCGATGACCCGTCCGGCCAGCGGCGAGGCGATCCCGCTGATCAGCAGCGAGACCGAAATCCCCGTTTGCAGCAGGGTGCGCGACCAGCCGAACTCTTCCTCGAGCGGCGTGACGTAGTAGCCCAGGATCCAGAAGGAGACGCCCGAGGCGATCGCCATGCCGATCACGGCGGCGATCAGCAGATACCAGCCGTAATAGGCGTGACGGAGTTTGGCGATCACAACGGTCTCAGACCACCCATGGCCGCGCCGTGGGCGAATGGACAATGCCGCAGAGCGGGCCCGCAGGATGGGTGCGGCGGGCGAACCTCTGCATCGTATCGCCCGCGCCGCAGACGCGGGTGCGGCGCAGGTCTTGCGGGAATGTCGCGGGCTTTGCAGGCTGCGCAGCGCGAGCGATTCGGGCGGCGGGCACCATGTCCCGCGCTTCCTGTCCAGCGGATCAGTCCGAGTCCGCGCAAGGGCGCGGACGGAGTGCTAGCCTCTGTGCATAACGCGGTGCGCCTGGATTGGTCGTCCGGCAGAGGCGGCTGTGCAAAGGAGCGAATGATGGAACGCAGGAGCTATTGGCAGCGGATGCGGCGCGCGCGGATGAGTCGGCGGGCGCTGCTGCGCGCCTCGGGTCGGGCCGGGGTCGGCGCGGCCGGTCTGGCGCTGGTCGGCTGCGGCGACGATGACGACGACGTTCAGCCGCAACCGCAGCAGGCCGCCGCGCAGCCGCAGCCGCAGGAACAGCCGCAGCAGGATCAACCGGCGGCGCAGCCGCAGGAACAGCCGCAGCAGACCGAGCGGCGGGCCGATCAGCAGGCTCAGCAGCAGGTTCAGCAGGAGACCCCGCCAGCCGAGCAGGACGAGCCGCAGCAACAGCAGCAGGTCGTGCAGGCGAGCGGCAATCGTCAGTATGGGGGGCACTATTCGGTATACACCGCTGCAAACTGGGATGGATTCGACCCGCATCGCACCAATCTGGCTCACCCCTTCCAGGTGTTCAATGACTCGATGGGCCGCCTGGTGGAGATCTACGACAACGCCGGGCCTGTCTATGGCCCCAACCTGTCGTCGCTGCCGGAGATCCCTGATGCCGAGACGTACATATTCAACATCGATCAGGGTGCTCGATTCTGGGATCGCTATCCAACCGAAGGCGGGCGATTCTTCACCGCAGAAGATGCGGCGGCCAATATTCGGCGGCAGATCGACGCGCTCGACGCCGACGGCGTGCCTGACACTCGCTTCGCCCGCCAGTCCATCTATGCGCAGACGTCGGTTGTCGATGTGCCCGACGAGCAGACGTTGACGCTGAAAACCGACGGCCCCAACTCGACTTACCTCGAGTCGGTGCATATGCAGTGGTCGTTCATGACGTCCATCGAGGCGATGGAACTGTGGTCGAGCGACTGGATCGATGAACAGACCAACGTGGATCTCGTATCCGGGTGCGGCCCGTTCATTCCTACGGTGTTCGAGCCGGAGAGTCGATTGCGTCTCGAACGCAACCCGAACTATTGGAAGAGTTTGGGCGGTCAGCAGATGCCGTTCCTGGACTCGCTCACCTGGGTCATTCTGAGCGACCAGATCGCTGTTGAGACCGCCTACCGCAATGGCGATCTCGATAACGTCAGCCTCAACGCGCTGGCGATCGAGGGTATCGCAGCCGATTTCCCGGACCACGTTCGCTACGAGCGGGGCGTCGTGTTGCCGTTGGCGATGCGGTTCAACTACAACGCGGACTGGGATGAGAATCCGTGGCTGGATCGGCGTGTTCCATACGCGTTCCACGTGGCAATGGATCGCGACCTGATCATCGACTCGGTGTATCTGGGCAAGGGCAAGCCTTCGACCATTCAGCATTTGAACTGGTACCACGGCTGGGCCATTGATCAGGAGACCACGCGGACGTTGCCAGGCTATCGGCCCGACAAAGAAGCCGACGTCCAGATGGCGCGCGAGCTGTTGAGCGCCGCCGGCGTCGAGGAGGGTACCGAATTCACCATGATTGTGGCTGACATTTTCGAGGGTCTGTACCCGGGTTCATCCGAGTTGTACACCAACATATACCGGCAGGCGCTGGGTATCGAGTCGAAGATTGAGCTGCTCCCCTACGACGGGATTACACAGCGTTTGGTTGAAGGGCGCTACCCGGGTTCGTACCCGATTTGGGTGGGCGCGGGTACCGGCGACCCGACCGGTGCCTGGAACTCGCGACTGGTGCCGGGCGGCGGTGAGAACTGGGAGAAGTACGATTTTCCGCCGGTGGCGGAGATCGTGACCAAAATGAAGGTCACGCTCGATGCGGAGGAGCGGCGCGAAATGGCGCGCGAGGTGTCGTGGATTCTGCTCGGCGAGGATGAGCGCTACGGTCTGGATGGATTCGCGGCTCAGTCGGTGATGGGCAACGGCATCGACACGTCGATCCACTGGCCGTACCTGCACGCGCCATACCGCTCGACGCATCAGGTCTGGGAGCGCGAGGGTTGGCACTGGCGTCGGGAGGTTTCGATGGACACCACGCATCCGGACTTCCCCGCCGACCGTGTGTAACGCGGCTTCGCTCGGCGGCGGAGCGTAAACCACGCGATTGAGCGCGTTGGCCGCAGGTGCGCTCAGCCGCTGTTTCTGGCCGCGCGTCATTATCCTGTTCACGATCAGCTCATTCGAGTTCGCGCAGACATTCATCGACTGGACAAACCAGAGAGGCTCGCCCGTATGGCCGACTCATCCGCCGCCCAGCAGCAGATCGCCGTTCGTTATCCCCGTTCCGCGTCTCTGCGCGACGGGCACCGCATCAACCTGCGCCTGATGGCGCCCGGAGACGAGGAGTTGATTCTCGGCTTCGCCCGCTCGCTGCCGGCCGACGATCTGCTGTTCCTGCGCCGCGACATCACGCAGCGCGCGGCGGTCGACGAGTGGATGCGCGAGGTCGCGGCGCAGCGCACGTTCACTGTGCTCGGCTTCGACGGCGACGAGCTGTTGGGCGAGGGTGATCTGTTTTACGCCTCCGCCGACTGGACGCGGCATCTGGGCGAGATTCGGCTGCTGCTCTCGCCGGCCGCTCGCGGCCGCGGGCTCGGGCGCGTGCTGGCCGAGGAGATCTACGCGATCGCGCAGCTGCTCGAGCTGCAGCTGCTGACCGCGCGCATGGTGCTCGACCAGGCCGCCGCGCAGTCCGTCTTCCGCCGGCTCGGCTTCCAGCGCGAAGCCGTGCTCTGGGACTACGTGATCGACGCCGACGGCAAGACCCACGACCTGTTGGTGGCCACGCGGCGGATGAAGTCGCCCCGTTCGGGGTCGTAGCGCTCCTGCGGTTTGCCCTCAGAGCGGGCGAGGTTCCCGCGTCGAGCGCGTGAATGGCGGAGCACGGGCGTGTGAACAACGGGTGAGCGGTTGCTCAGTCGCTCAGGTCGTGTAGGCGGTTGAAGTCGGCGTGGTCGCCGGCGTCGAGGCTGCGGCCCGCCAGGCCGGGGTAGTCGCTGCTGTAGCGCCACGCGCGGAAGACCCAGTTGCAGACGTCGCCGCGCTGGGTGACCTGGAACGGTGAGACCCACTCCCAGACCACGTTGCGCCGGCCGTCGATCTCGAACAGCCGCCCGGCGGCGCCCTCGGTGACCAGGAAATTGCCGTTGGGCAGCTGCGAGACGCCGGAGATGTGGGCCGAGAAGAACTGCTCGCGCGGCTCGCCCTGATAGATCACGTCGACCTGGTCGGTCGTCGGATCGATCGCCACGATGCGCGAGTAGCTCAGGTCCTGCAGGCGGTGCATGCCGTTGTCGTAGACCAGGATTCGGCCGTCGTCGAGCAGGGTGGCGTGATGCTGGTGCGAGAGTTCGGGCCAACCGAACGTCCAGCGCAGCGTCGCCGCCCCGCCAACCCTGCCGGCGTGGCCGTGATCGGGCGGGTCGATGATGCCGACGATGCTGGTGTCGCGCGACGAGAAGAGCAAGCCGCCGTCTGGCAGCTGTTGGATGCTGTTCGTGTGCGTCCATTCCCAGCGGTGTTCGAGCGGACATTTGGGCGCGTCTTCTGGGGTCAGCAGCTGCCAGAGATGAATGCGGCTGACCTCGTTGCCGGCGGCGTCGATCTCGACGATGTCGTCGCCCAGCATCGTCGGCGGGCCGGGCTGACCGGGCAGCTGGCCGCCGCCCAGCACCGCGTCGCCGACCTGCTTGGGCATGGCGACCCACTCGAGGAAGATCGTGTTGCCGTTCTCGCGGCGATGAAAATCGTGGTGGATGGCGATGTTTTCGTAGTCCCAGATGATGTTGCCGTCCCAGTCGAGCTCGCGCAGCCCGACGCCGCGGCCGCCGAGGTAGTTGAATATGTCGGGCGGCGCGCCGGGATCGAGGTTGAAGCGGGTGGTGCGTTCTCCGGTCCGGGGCGGCGGCGGGCTGAGCGGGGAGACCAGCGCCAGCAGGTTGCCGTTGGCGAGCAGTTCGACATTGAACAGGCGCCGATCGTCGAGGCGCCAGCGGTGCGCGGCGCGACCCTGCATATCCAGCAGCACCGCGTCCTGGGCGCCCAGCCCGCAGACCAGCGTGTAGCCCGTGCAGGAGCGGGACGGTTCGTGGTGCGTGAGTCCGATCGGTCGATGAATGGGCCAGCCCATGCGCGCCTCCTCACGCGGGAATGGTGTCGGCGACGCTCGGGATGACGTCGCGCGCGATCCGCTCCGCCTCCTCAAGATGGGGGTAGCCCGAGAGGATGAACTCGTCGAATCCCATCCGCCAGTAGGCCGAGAGTTCGTCGGCGACCTGCTGCGGCGCGCCGACGATGGCGGTGCCGAGATTGACCCGCACGCGCGAGATGCCGTTCCACAACCGGTCGCTCAGGCGGTCGTCGTCGACCCGCTGCGCCTGCGCCGCCGCGCCGACCATGGCAGTTGCGCGCACGGCCGCCGCGCGCTGCGCCAGCACGTCGGGATGCGCTTCGGAGAGCAGCGCCGACGCCGCGTCCCACGCCTCCGCTTCGGTGTCGCGCACGACGAGGTGCGTGCGCAGCCCGAAGCGCGGGGCGCGGCCAGCCGCCGTAAAAGCGGCGCGGGCCCGGTTGAGCAGCGCGCGCATGGCGTCCGGTGGTTGAATCCAGCAGAGCAGCACGTCGGCGCGCTCGGCGGCCAGGCGCAGCGCGGCGTCGGATGCGCCGCCCAGATACCAGGCGGGCGC
This sequence comes from Dehalococcoidia bacterium, assembly GCA_965205105.1. Lineage (GTDB taxonomy): Bacteria > Chloroflexota > Dehalococcoidia > Bin125 > Bin125 > Bin125. The sequence continues at coordinate 1,534,026 of OZ242034.1, read as the reverse complement.
GGGCGGCGTCGGCGTGGGCGAGACGATTGCGCCGTTCAGGCGCACCGAGGTTCCGTCGAAATCGAGCGGACCGCCGCTGCGCCAGAGTTGGGCGCAGGCGGCGATGAACTCGTCGGCGTGCGTGTAGCGGTCGTCGTGCGATCCGCCAATGCCCAGCCGTTCGTTGTCGCCCTGGATGCCTCCGGGCACGATGTTGATGTCGATCCGGCCGTTGGAGATCTCGTGCAGCGTGGCCGCCTGTTGCGCGAACAATCCGGCCGGCATGACGCCGGGCCGCACCGCGATCAGCAGGCGGATTCGTGATGAGACCGCGCACAGTGCGCTCGCGGTGGTCCAGGTCTCGGCCAGCGGCGCCGCATGCTCGAACGAGCCGTTGGCGAAGCGCGTGGGGATCAGCAGCGAGTGGAAGCCCAGCCGCTCGGCGTTCAGCACGACGTCGCGCAGATAGGCGAACGTGGGCGGCTGTTGCGCGCGCCGCGTGCCGATCCGGTCGCCGTCTCCGTCGATCGGGACAAACCAGCTGAAGGTCGGCGCGCTGCGGGTTGCGTCTGTCTGGCTCATGCGCAGAGTCTACGCGCCGGTTCAGGGCTGTTCAGTCTGAGGTGCGTCGAGGAACCGCTGTACGTGATCGAGGAAGATATCCAGCTGATCGTGATGCACCCAGTGGCCGGCGTCGCCGACGCCGATCTTCGCGGCTGCGGGAAACGCGTTGGTTCGTTCGTCGTGTTGGGGATCGCCGGCTGACTCGAGTCCGCTGATCAGCAATGTCGGCATGGTGACGCGCGACCAGATCTGCTGGGCGTCGTCTTCGTTGAAGGGATAGGGCGAATGGGCGCGAGCGTAGTTGTCGAACTTCCAGACGAATGTGCCGTCCTCGTTCTGGTGCACGGCGTGGGTGGTCAGGTGCAGAGCCTGCTCGGACGAGAGGCGGGGGTTGGCCTCCTGCATCCGCTCGACCGCGTCTTCGAGGGTGGGATAGCGGCGCGGCAGTCGGCCGGCGAAGCGGTGCCGCTCGGCGATCCACTCGCTCATCCTCTGATGCGCGGGGAGCGACGAGTGTGGATCGGTCTCGTGCCGCGACGGGCCGAGCCCTTCGATCGCGATCAGCTTCGCCACGCGCTCCGGATAGACGCCCGCGTACTCGATGCAGATGCGCCCGCCCAGGGAGTGTCCGATCAGCGTCACCGGCGCCAGGTGCTTCTGGCGAATCAGCTGCGCGAGATCGTAGACGTAGTCGATCATCGCGTAGCCCGCCCCGTTGACCCACTCCGAGTCGCCGTGTCCGCGCAGGTCGGGGGCGATCACATGATAGCGATCCTTGAGCGCCAGGGCGGCCCAGTCCCAGGAGCGGCAGTGGTCGCGTCCGCCGTGGACGAGGATCAGCGGCGGCGCCGCGGGGTTGCCCCAATCGACATAATGCAGCCGCAGGCGTTGCGAGAAGTAGACCTGCGAGGCGGGGTAGTCGGTGAGCGCGGTCATGGCGGTCATGGTCGCAGCGTATCCGGGCGAGATTCCCGCGCAAGGCGCGGGAATGACGGAGCATGCGGGTGCGGGCGGTTGGCTGATCAGTCGATGAGCGGCAGCAGCGCCAGATTGTTGCGGTGCACGACCGACGAGCCGTAGGAATAGCCCAGCGCCTCGACGATGTTCGCGGATTTTTTGCCCTGTATGCGGGCTGTTTCGGAGGCTGAGTAGTTGCTGATCCCCACCGCGATCGGACGCTGCCGCGGGTCGTAGAGCTGGATGATATCGCCGCGCTCGAACGCGCCGCGCACGGAGACGATGCCGGCGGGCAGCAGGCTGCGGCCGTGCTGGATCAGCGCGGTCACCGCGCCTTCGTCCAGATCGAGGCCGGCGCCGTCGTGCAGGCCGGCCAGCAGCCAGCGCTCGCGGCTGTCGCGGACGGTCGTGTCGGCGGGGATCAGCGTGCCCAGCCGCTCGCCGCCGGCGACGCGGGTGACGACGTTGGGTTCGCGTCCGGAGGCGATGACGACGTCGGCGCCGCCCGCTGACGCGCGTCGGGCCGCCTCGAGTTTGGCGCGCATCCCGCCGCGGCTGCGCTCGCCGACCTCGCCGGCCGCGTCGATCATGGAGAGCGGATCGCGCAGCAGCGGGATCCGCTTCGCATCGGGGCAGACGCGGGGATCCTGATCGTAGACGCCGTCGACGTCGCTGAGCAGGATCAGCAGGTCGGCGTCGATCAGGTTGGCGATCAGGGCGGAGAGCGCGTCGTTCTCGCCGAAGGCGCCGCCGCGCAGCTCCTCGTCGGCGACCACATCGTTCTCGTTGATGATCGGGATGACCCCGTATTGCAGCAGTCTGAGCAGGGTGTTGCGGACGTTGAGGTAGCCGCGCCGCTCGGTCACGTCGCCGCGCGTGATCAGCGCCTGTGCGGCGGTCAGGCCGTAGCGCTGGAGCAGCGAGTCATAGCGCTGCACGAGCTGGGCCTGGCCGATCGCAGCGAGCGCCTGCCGGGCGCCGACCGAGCTGCGCGCGCCGCCCGCGCCGACGCGGGCGAGGCCGGCCGTCACGGCGCCGGATGTGACGACCGCGACCTGCGCGCCGCCGAGTCGGAGTTCGGCGACCTGGCGGACTACTGCGTCGAGCACCGCGGGGTCGAGCCGGTCTGAGCCGGAGGTGAGCAGGTTGGTGCCCAGCTTGCAGATGATCCGTCGGGGCTGCGACTCGCTCATGCCGCCGTCCGCGTCCGCAATCGTCTGTCCGGTCGTTGATCCCCGCGGGGCAGGCTCATAATGATTACATGCGGGCGCGCTTGCGGATCGATATGGATCGTATGGACCGTCTGCGCCGCCGCGTCGTGCGCTGGCGGCGCTGGTGGGCGTTGCATCTGCGCTGGTGGCGCGGCGACCTGTGGCTGCTGGCCAAACGGTCGGTGCGCGAATTCATGGACGATCACGTGCCGCAGCTGGCCGCGTCGATGTCCTACTACGTGTTCTTCTCGCTGTTTCCGCTGGCCATTCTCGCCGTCTCGATCATGGGCGTGCTGCTGACCGACGACAGCCTGCGCCGGGATGTCGTGGACGGCCTGTTCGATCTGCTGCCGCTGCAATCCGGGGCGGGGCGCGAGGATCTGGAGTCGCTGATCGACCCGATCGCCAGCGGACGTTCGGCCGTGGGCGTGGTCTCGATTCTGGGTTTGATCTGGGCGGCGACGGGGATGATGTCGGCGCTGCGGTTCAGCCTGGACAGCGTCTGGGATCTGGAATTTCGCCGACCGTTCGTGCGCGGCAAGCTGGTTGATTTCGCTCTGGTGCTGGGCGTGGGCGCGCTGTTGACGCTGTCGATTGCGGCGACTGCCGTGCTGCAGGTTGGGCGCGAGGTCTCCGATTCGTTCGCCGACAGCCTGGGGCCGTTCGGTTCCGAGGCGACGGGGCTGTTCAATCTGGCCGCCGTGCTGCTGCCGTTTCTGCTCACCTGGCTGACCTTCTGGATCATCTACGTCATCGTGCCGAGCGTGACGGTGCGCAAGCGCGACGTGATCGCCGGGGCGCTGGTCGGGGCGCTGCTGTTCGAGCTGCTCAAGTTCGGGTTCTCGGTTTATCTGCGCAACTTTTCCAACTACGACGCGATCTACGGGTCGCTGGGCGCGGCCATCGCGCTGCTGTTCTTCGTCTATCTGGGCGCCTGCGTATTGCTCTTCGGAGCCGAGATCGCGGCCGAGTGGCCGCGCGTGATGCACGGTCATTACGACGAGCAGCCGGATCCGGATCAGCCTGCGGATGAGGCGGAGCCGGTGTCGCTGCGGCGGCGGCTGAAGGACGCGGCGGTGCGTCAGCTTCGGCACGAGCAGGAGATTCCCGCCAATGCGCCGCGGGCCGAGGCTCGCGACGCGCGCCGTCAACGCCGCGCGTCGGAGCGCAGCCGACGGCTCGGCGACGGCTGACGACGCGCGGCTAGCCGCGTTCCAGCGACAGGACGATCGCTGCGCCATCGATATCCGTTTCCGCATCATGCTGCGCGCGCTGCGCGGACGCGCCCTCGATCGAGATGGAGGTCGCCAGCGTTTCGGCGGCGATCAATGATTCGAATACCGCCAGCGCCGATCGCAGCTCGTCGTCGCCCGATGCGAGGCGCAGGGCGATGCGATCGTCCGGGTCGAGGCCGGAGTCGCGGCGCAGGCTCTGGACGCGGTTGATCACCTCGCGGGCCTTGCCCTCGGCGAGCAGCTCGGGCGTGAGTTCGGTCGAGAGCTGTACGGCGCAGCGTTCGTCCTCGGCTGAGGCGGCGGCGTCCGCTTCGGTATCGACTTCGATCAGCAGATCGCTGGGCTGCAGCGCGACGTCCTCGATCTCGATCGGCTGGCCCGCTTCCGCGGCTCGGGCGATGTGCGCGGCCAGTTCGGGCGTCAGATCGCTGAGCGCTTCGCGCAGGGACGGCAGCCTTGGCCCCAGCCGAGGTCCGAGCGCGCGCAGGTTCGGTTTGATCGTGTAGCGCCGCTGGTTCGCGGCGGGGTCGGCGAGCCGGACGGCTTTGACGTTGAGTTCGTCCGCGATCGTGCCGCCGAGCCGCTGCACCGCGTCGGCGTCGCGCGCGCTGCGCACGGCGACGGAGACCGCCGCCAACGGCTGGCGCACCTTGATCGACGCCGCGCTGCGGGCCGAGCGCCCCAGCGACGCGACCCGCTGCACCAGATCCATGTCCTGGTTGAGCGCCTCGTCGATCCGCGAGGGGTCGGCGGCGGGCCAGTCGGCCAGATGCACCGAGGGCGCGGCGTCGGCGTCGCGCTCGGCGACGAGATTCAACCAGATGTCCTCGGCCAGATACGGCGTCATCGGGGCGAGCAGGCGCGCCAGCGTGGTCAGCACCTCGTAGAGCGTGCGGTAGGCGCTCTGCTTGGCGCCCAGATCGGCTGACGCGCCGCTGCGCGCCGATGACCAGAAGCGCCGCCGGCTGCGCCGCACGTACCAGTTCGAGAGCGCGTCGACGAAGCGGTCGATCTCACGCGCGGCGGAGGTCGGATCGTAGTCGTCCAGCGCGTTCGTCACGCGGCCGATCAGGCTGTGCAGTTCGCTCAGGATCCAGCGGTCGAGTTCCACGGTTGGAGCGTCCGACGAGGTTCCGGGCTGCCAGCCGTCGATGTTGGCGTAGGTGACGAAGAACGAGTAGGTGTTCCAGAGCGTGTGCAGGAAGCGGCGCTGCGCCTCGCCGACCAGCCGCTGTGAGAATCGGCGCGGGTTGCCGGCCGGCGAGGCGACGTAGCAGTACCAGCGCAGGGCGTCGGCGCCGTTCTCGTCGAGAATGGTCCATGGATCGACCACGTTGCCTTTGGATTTGGACATCTTTTCGCCCGACTCGTCGAGGATGTGCCCCAGCGAGATCACGTTGCGAAACGAAGTCGGTTCTGGCGCCGCGCCGGCGCGGTGCAGCATCGCCGCCTCGGCGTGCAGCGAGTAGAACCAGCCGCGCGTCTGATCGACCGCCTCGCAGATGAAGTCGGCGGGGAAGCGTTCGGCGAAGCGGTCGCGGTTTTCAAACGGGTAGTGCCACTGGGCGTAGGGCATGGCGCCCGAGTCGAACCAGGCGTCGGCGACTTCGGGGCAGCGGCGCGCCGCCGAGCCGCAGCGCGGGCAGGCGATCTCGATCTCGTCGACGTACGGCCGGTGCGGATCGGAGAGATCGGGTTCGACGCCGCTGAGCGCGGCGGCCCGCTCGCGCAGCTCGTCGAACGAGCCGATGCAGGACACGTCACCGCAGTCGGCGCAGCGCCAGAAGGGCAGCGGCGTGCCCCAGTAGCGCTCGCGGCTGACCGCCCAGTCGACGTTGTTGGCCAGCCAGTCGCCGTAGCGTCCGCTGCCGGTGTGCTCGGGATGCCAGTGGATGAGCTCGGCGTTGGAGCGCGTGAGCAGGTCTTTCGCCTGCGAGGTGGCGATGTACCAGCTGGGTTTCGCGTAGTAGAGCAACGGCGTGTCGCAGCGCCAGCAGTAGGGATAGGTGTGTTCGTAAACCTCGCGGCGCAGCAGCCGTCCGCGCGATTCCAGGTCGTCGATGATGATCGGATCGGCGTCCTTGACCCGCTCGCCGATGAAGGCCGGCGCGGACAGCGCTTTGGGGTCGCCGATGATCCGCCCGGACAGGTCGACCGGCTGACGGAACAGCAGGCCCGCCTGCCGCCCCAGCTGGTAGTCGTCCTCGCCGAAGGCGGGGGCGATGTGGACGATGCCGGTGCCGCTCTGCATCTCGACGAAGTCGCCCGCGGCGACCGTTCGCGCCGGCGGCTCGCCGTCGCCGCCGTCTTCCGGCCGCCATTCGATCAGGCGGGCGCCATCGAACCGATAGATCGGCACGCCCCAGCGTTCGGGTTCGTAGAGGCCGTCATAGGTCGCGCCGACGAGCTCGGATCCCTCGACGACGGCGACGACGGTCGGTTGCTCGACGATGCCGTCCAGCACCGACTCGAGCAGCGGCTGGGCCAGGATGACGCGTTCCGCGGGCGCGATCTCGACCACCGCGTAGGACTCGTCGGCGCTGAGCGCCAGGCCTGAGTTGGCCGGCAGGGTCCAGGGCGTCGTCGTCCAGGCGAGGAAATCCGTGGCGCCGTTCCACCGCAGGCGCGGCGGCAGGTCGTCGTTGCGCGCGCGGAAGCGGACGGTAACCGCCTGGTCGCGGACGCCGTCCTGCATGCCCTGGGAGAGCTCGTGGCTCGACAGCGAGGTTTCGCAGCGCGGACAGTGCGGCGTGGTGCGGCGCGCTTCGTAGATCAGCCCCGCCTGCCAGAGCGTCTTGAAGATCCACCAGCAGGACTCGATGTATTCGGGCGTGTAGGTGCGGTAGGCGTCGGACATATCGATCCAGAAGGCGACGCGCTCGGTCATGTCCTCCCACTGCTGCACGTACTGCATCACCGATTCGCGGCAGTGTCGATTGAACTCGGCGATGCCGTAACGCTCGATCGCCGGCTTGCTGTCGAGTCCGAGCGTTTTTTCGACTTCGATCTCGACCGGCAGGCCGTGGGTATCCCAGCCGCCCTTGCGCGGCACGCGCCTGCCGCGCATCGTCTGATAGCGCGGGAAGAGGTCCTTGAAGACGCGCGCGAGCACGTGGTGCACGCCGGGCGCGCCATTGGCGGTGGGCGGGCCCTCGTAGAAGGAGAACACGTTGTCGGCCGGCCGTTCCTCGACCGAGCGGCGGAAGATGTCCTGCTCGCGCCAGAACTCGCGGACGCGCGCCTCGAGTTCGCGGTGCGGCATCATCGCGCCCACGGGGCGGAACGAATGGGGTGCGTCTGCCTGGTCGGAGGGTTCTGAATCGGAAGCGGGTGCAGCTGAATCAGCCATCGTCGGCTTTCCCAGCGGGAGGGTTGAGGGTCAGGAGCGGGAGCGTTCGTATTCGGGCAGTTCGATCCCGGGCTTGGGCGGGATCAGTCCGCGCCGCAGGTCCTGGTTGATGCCGTCGACCTGGCAGGGTCGGATGCCCCAGCGTTGTTGGATCTCGTCCATCTGGTAGCCCAGCGTCATGATTCGCTTGACGGTGGTGCAGAAGACGGGTCGGTCGCCGCGGGGCATGAACGGGACTTCGATCACGTCGCCGCACATGGCGCAGGCGGCCGGGTGCATTTGACGCGGGGTGCGGCCGCCGAATGAGGCGGCGCCGCCGTAGCGCACGTAGCCGGCCTCGGCTTCGGGCGAGTTGCGCACCGACTTGCGCGCCGAGCGGCACTCCGGGCAGCGCACGGGGTCGTTCTGCAGGCCCTTGGCCTGATAGAACTCCTGCTCGCCGACGGTGAAAACGAAGTTGCTGCCGCAATCGCGGCAGGCGATCTCTCGATCCTGCAATGCCATGGTCACTCGCACTGTGCTCGATGCTCGCCGACCGGAATCTGTTTCGCCGATCGGTCCGGGACGGGTTCAACTCTATCAGAGCCGTCCCGGCGGGTTGGAGGTTCAGCGGCGTCTTGCGCGGGAGATGACAGACTCGGCGCGCAGGAACAGCAATTCCGCCTCTTCCTGCCGCGCCAGCAGACTCAGCGCGAGGAAGATGACCGCTCCGCCGCTGACGCCCAGGACGAGCGTGATCCAGGAGTCGGGCGCGATATCGAGCCGCGCCAGCAGTTCGATCAGCAGCCAGACGATCTGGCCCATGATCGCCGCCGCGAGGATCGTGCGCAGGGTCGACAGCCAGAACTCGCGGGACAACAACCGCCGCGCCAGCGCTCGATGCAGCAGCAGGGTGAGGCAGACGAACTCGACGATCGCCGATACTGACAACGCCAGCGCCAGTCCCTGCAGCTCCATCGGGCCAACCAGCAGTGCCGAGAGGATGACGTTGAGCAGCATTGAGGCGACGGCGAGTCCTACGGGGGTTCGGGTATCGCCCAGGACATAGAACCCGCGCGAGACGATCTCGATGGCGGCGTGCGCGAACAGTCCGATGGCGTAGAACAGCAGCGCGTCGCCGACCAGGTCGGCAGCGGAGGCGTCGAAGGCGCCGTGTTCGAGCAGGGTGGAGACGATCGATTCGCGTAACAGCAGCATGCCGATCGAGGCCGGCACGGCGAGGAAGAGGGTGACGCGCAGGGTCTGCGAGACCATCGCCCGCACGGCTGCGGGGCCGCCGGACGCCGCGCGCTCGGCCAGGCTGGGAAAGACGGCGGTCGCCAGCGACATGCCGAAGATGCCAACCGGGAACATCAACAGGAGCCAGGCGAAGTTCAGGGCAGAGATCGACGCGTCGCCGACCAGCGAGCCGAAGAAGGTCAGGACGATCAGATTGATCTGCGCCGCCGTCAGGCCGAGCGCGCGCGGCCCCATCAGGCGCAGCACCTCGCGCGCGTCGGGGTCGCGCAGGTTGAGGTCGGGTCTGAGCCCGCCGCCCGACCGCGACAGCGCCGCCGACACGGCCGGCAGCTGGATCATCAGGTGCAGCCCTGAACCGGCGATCACGCCGATCACCAACGCCTCGACGCCCAGCGTTTCGGGCAGGAGCAGGGCGCCGAGGATGATCGCCAGGTTGTAGAGCATCGGCGAGATCGCCGGGAGCAGGAAGTGTCGGCGCGCGTGCAGGACGCCGGTCAGCATGCCGCTGACGGCGAACAGGATCGGCGACAGCAGCAGGACGCGGGTGAGGAAGATCGCGTCGGCGATCACGGCGTCCTGCACGCCCGAGTCCTCGCCCAGTCCGGGAGCGAGCGCGGGCACGATCCAGGGCGCGGCGAGGAAGACCGCCGCCGCCAGGACGATGGTGCCCAGCAGCACCCAGTTGAGGACGATGCTCGCCAGCCGCCAGGCGGCCGCTTCGCCGCGATCCTGCAGCACCCGCGCGTAGACGGGGATGAAGGCTGAGGCCAGGGTGGCGCCGGCCAGGAGTTGGAAGACGAGGTCGGGCAGGCGCATGGCGACCCAGAAGGCGTCCAGCTCGACCGTGGCGCCGTACTGGTCGGCGATCACGACCGCGCGTCCGGCGCCCAGCAGCCGCGAGCCGAGGAAGGAGAGCCCGATCAGCGCGATCGCGCCGATCACGCCGCTGCGACGGCCGAAGAAGCGGTCGCTTCGAGAGGTCGGCGTTTCGGCGCTCATGCGCGCACTCATATCTCACTCATATCCGCACTCTTGCAAACGGACGCGGGCCATGCATCTGTTCATGCATCTGCCCATGCATCTGAGGGGCATCTGCGGGGCCGCGCTTGCTAGACAGTCGGAGATCGGCTGGTACGATAGAAACGATTGCGAAGAGGAGTCATCGTGGCCAACAAGGCTGCCGCCATCAAGTATCTGCGCCAGAGCCAGAAGCGGCGCATGCGCAACAAGCCGGTCCGCACCTACGCCCGCGGCTCAGTCCGCGCGGCGCTGGACGCGATCGACGACGCTGTAGACCGTCAGGAGTGGGGCGACGCGGATTCGGCAATCCAGCGAGCCGTCAGCGCGCTCGACCGCGCCGCTCAACGCGGCGTCATCCACGCCAATACGGCCGCGCGCAAGAAGTCGCGGCTGCTGCGCCAGTATCACGCATCGCGCCATCCCGACCAGACGCGCCGTCCGCGCAGTCGTCCTCCCGAGCCGGCCCGCACGCCGTAGCCCAATTCGGCGGAGTTCAGCGAACGACGCGCGCGCATCGACGGGCGCAGACGGCGAGCGATACATGCGAGCACTGATCTTCGACCGACCGGGCGAGATTCGGGTCGGCGATGTTCCCGCGCCCGAGCCCGGACCCGGCGAAGTGGTGATCGAGGTGGGCGCGGCCAGCGTCTGCGCGTCCGACCTGCGCGTCTATCGGGGCGAGAAGTACGCCAAACCGGGCGTGGTGCCGGGCCATGAGTTCGCCGGTCGGGTGGTCGCGCTGGGTGCGGGCGTGAGCGATCTCCATCCAGGCGACGGCGTCGCGGTGTATCCGATCATCGCCTGCGGCGGCTGCAAGTTCTGTCGGCGCGGCCTGCGCAACCGCTGCACCGCGCGCCGGACGCTGGGCTACGACGCGAACGGCGGTCTGGCGGAGCGGGTGCTGCTGCCCGCCGCGCTCGTCGCGCAGGGGCACGCGGTCAAGCTCGCCGAGGGCGCTGACTGGGGTCGGGCGGCGCTGACCGAACCGACCGCCTGCGTGCTCAACTCGCTCGAGTCGTGCCGCTTTCGGGCCGGCGCCAGCATCGCCGTGCTGGGCGCGGGACCGATGGGGTTGCTGCACGTGCTGCTCGCCCGCGCGCTCGGGGCGGGCGAGATCATCGTCGCCGAGCCGGTCGAGGTGCGCCGTCAGGCCGCCGCCGAGATCGGGGCCAGCATCGTCTGCGACGGCGATCCCGAGGCGCTCGTCGCCGCGGCGCGCGACGCCACCGGCGGCGACGGCTGCGACATCGTGATCGTTTCAGTCGGCGCGGACGGGTTGACGGAGACGGCGCTGCGCGCCGCGGGGCGGCAGGGCAGCGTCAACCTGTTCGCCGGGTTTCCGCCCGACTCGAGCGCGGTGATCGATGTCAACGATCTGCATTACCGCGAGGTGTCGCTGACGGGCACGCAGAACGCCACGCCCGATCAGTTTCGCCGCACCGCCGCGCTGCTGCCGCTGTTGGACGCCGTGGACCGGATCGTCTCGCATCGCTTCAGTCTGTCGTCTGCCGACCAGGCCTACACCTCGCGCGATGATCCCGCCGTGCTCAAGACCGCTGTGCTGCCGGACGACCGAACGTGACGGCCGCGGCATGATGCGGCGCGACCGGGGCGAGCTGACCGGTATCGGCGAGGAGCTGCGGCAGGCTCGGATCCGCCGCGGGCGTTCGATTGCGCAGGCGAATCAGGCCACGCGCATCGCGCGCCAGTATCTGGAGGCGTTTGAGGACGAAGACTGGGCGCGGTTGCCCGCGGCTCCGTTCGCGCGCGGATTCCTGAGTTCCTACGCCCAGTACCTGGGCCTGGAGGACGGGCCGCTGCTGGAGCGGTTTCCGCTCGGCCCGACCTCGCCGGGCGACGGATTGCAGCTCACCGACGAGACGCGCGAGTCCGATCAGGCGCTGGAGCGCAGCGGGCATCCGCGCGAGGAGCTGCGCCCCGGCGGCGTGCATCTGGGGCCCTGGCTCGCCGCCGCTGTGGTGGTGCTGGTGATCATCGCCGGGGTCGTGGCGGTGGTCAGCCTGCGCGATGAAGTCGAGCCGGTCGATACGTCGCAGGACGTGCCCGGCATCGACTCTGTCTCGGCCGAGCTGGAGCGGGCGGCGTCGGCTGCGCCGGTCGATACCGACTTCGATCCGCTGCCCGATCTCACTCTGCTGGGTTCGCGCCAGGCGATTAGCCATGTCAGGCTGCTCAACGTGCCCTACGTGGTGATTACGGTGTACGACGATTCGGAGGTCGGCACGGTGATCGAGCAGTCGCCGCAGCCGGGCGTGGAGCCGCACGAGGACGCGGTGGTCACGCTCGTCGTCAGCCGCGGGCCGCGGCCGGGCGTCGGCGGCGGAGCGGACGGCAGCGGGAGCGGGGGCGAGTGATGCGGTATCGGATCGTCACGCTGGGCTGCCCCAAGAACACGACCGACTCGGACCGCATCGCGCGCGCGTTGGACGCTGCCGGCCACGCCGCCGCCGATCATCACCGCGCCGATCTGGTGATCCTCAATACGTGCGGGTTCATCGACGACGCCCGCGCGGAGTCGCGTCAGGTCGCGGAGCTGCTGGCCGCCGAGCGGACGGACGCGCAGCAGGTCGTGGTGACCGGCTGCTGGTCGCAGATCGAGCGCGAGCAGGTGATCGCGATCGACGGGATCGACACAGCCTTCGGGATCGAGGCCTGGGACGAGATCGCCGATCACGCGGGCCGAGCCGCGACGGAACGCGATATCCCGGAGACGTCGACCGGAATCGGACCCTCCGCCTACCTGAAGATCTCAGACGGCTGCTCGCGTCCCTGCACGTTCTGCAATATCCCCGGAATTAAGGGTCGGCAGTTTCGCAGCGCGGCGCCTGATGGGTTGGTCGCTGAAGCGCGGGAGTTGGTCTCGCGCGGGGCGCGCGAGATCGTGTTGGTCGCGCAGGACAGCACCGCCTACGGCGTCGAGTGGGGTGATGCCAACGGGCTGGCTCGGCTGATCGAGCGCCTGGCGGCGGAATCGGGCGCCGAGTGGCTGCGGTTGATGTACGCCTATCCCGGTTTTGTCACGCCCGAACTGATCGAAGTGATGAGCCAGACGCCGCAGGTCTGCAACTATCTGGATATCCCGCTCCAGCACGGCTCGCCGACCGTTCTGCGGCGGATGAAGCGCCCGCACAACATAGGCATGGTCCGCGGCACGCTGGATCGTCTGCGCGGGGCGATGCCGGATATCGCGCTGCGCACCACGTTCATCGCCGGCTTTCCGGGCGAGACCGATGCCGAGTTCGCGGAATTGCTCGACTTCGCGCGCGCGGCTGAGTTTGATCGCGCCGGCGCGTTCATGTATTCGGCGCAGGACGGCACGCCGGCCGCGGCGCTGACCGAGCAGGTGTCCGAACCAGCCAGACGCCGCCGATATGACGAGCTGATGACGCTGCTGGGCGAAATTTCGGCGGGCAAGAATCAGGCGCAGGTTGGGCGCAGGCTGCCGATGCTGGTCGAGTCGGAGCCGGGCCAGACCACCGACGACGGCGAGCCGATCATCGCCGGCCGCACCTACCGCGAGGCGGCCGAGGTGGACGGGTTGGTGTTCGCTCTGGGCGAGGCGCAGCCGGGCGAGATCGTCGAGGTCGAGATCGTCGAAGCGCTGGGCCACGATCTTTGGGGATCTGTGGGCAATTCCGCGGGCGGCGGCTCCTGAGCCGATCTGAGCGGCGGGATCGATCTAGAGCGCCAGCGTTTCGGTCGAGACCTCGCCGATCTGGCAATCGAGGCGCAGATGCTCGATGTAGGCGAGCGCCCGTTGGACGGTCGCGTGCGATACCTGCGCGTCCGATGAGACGGCGACGAGGGCGAGCCTGGCGCGCGAGCGGTCGCCCTGGTCGCCGACTTCCGCCGCGGCGACGCCGAACTGGTTGCGTGCGCGCTGCAACACCTGCCGCACGACCGAGCGCTTGTCCTTGAGCGACGCCGACTCGAAGATCTGCAGCTCAATGGTGAGCACGGTGACGAAGGTCATGCGTCGTTCGGGTCGAGCGGCAGCGCGGCCTGCTGGGCGGGAGGTTCGATATCCGCGAGCGGCGGGAGCTGCGCCAGCGTCGACATGCCGAAATGGTCGAGGAAGCGCGGCGTCACGCTCCACAGCAGCGGTTGTCCGATTGTGTCCAGCCGCCCGCTGGGCGCGATCAGATCGCGGGCGCGCAGGGAGCGGATCACGCCCGTCGCGCCGACACCACGCACGCGCTCGATCTGTTCGCGGGAGACGGGCTGGTGGTAGGCGATGATCGCGAGCGTCTCGAGCGCTGCCCTGGAGAGTCGCGGCGGCGTGTCGAGGCCCAGCAGCCGTTCTACGTATGGGGCCGCTTCGGGCGCCGAGACCAGGGCGACGGTGTCCTCGTGGCGGCGCAGCCGCACGCCGCGCGAGGTATCCGCCTCGAGCTCCGCCAGCGCCGCCTCGACGGCGGGTACGGCGGCACCGGTCGCCTGCGCCAGCAGGCGCGGCGTGGGCGGCGACTCGGCGATCAGCAGCAGCGCCTCGATCGTCATCCGCAGATCCTCGGGCGGCTCCAGAGGCGCAGGGGGTTCTGCGGTCATCCGACCAGCTCGCCGAGCAGCCGCCGGCCGTCCGAGCCGATGACGCGGACGCTGCGAATCTGATTCGTCAGGTCAGGCGCGGCATCTGGGGCGTAGATGCGCGCGGGCAGATAGGTATCGGTCAATCCCGATGCATGGTGCTCGAACAGCACGGAATGCAGCGAGCCGGTCTCCGCTTCGAGCGCGGTTCGGCGCTGCGCTGCGCCGAGTTCGCGCAGCTCAGCGGCGCGGGCGCGCTTGATCCCGGCGGGCGCGTCGTCTTCGAGCAGCGCGGCGGAAGTGCGCGGACGGGTCGAATAGGGGAACACGTGCACATCGGTGAACCGCGCCTCGCGCATCAGCGACAGCGTGGCCTGGTGGTCGATATCGGTTTCGCCGGGGAAGCCGGCGATGATATCGGTGGTGATCGAGATACCCGGTACCGAGGCGCGGAAGGCGGCGACGGCGTTGAGAAACTCGGCCGCCGTGTAACGCCGGCGCATGCGCGAGAGCACGGCATCGGAACCGCTTTGCAGCGCCAGATGGACGTGACGGCACAGGCGCGCGTCGTCCCAGCAGGCGAGCAACTGCGGCGTAACGTCCTGCGGCTGAATTGACGAGTAGCGAATGCGCGGCGCGTCGGTCTGCGCGAGCAGGGCTTCGATCAGCGCCGCCGCTGACGATCCGTCCGAGCGGTCGCGCCCGTAGGCGCCGGGCTGCGTCCCGGTCAGCACGACCTCCTGGACGCCGTCGTCGAGGCGCTGTTGGACGGCGGAGACGATCTCGTCGATCGGAATCGCCCGCTCGCGGCCGCGCACGCGGGGGACGATGCAAAAGGCGCAGACATCGTCGCAGCCTTCCTGGATCTTGATGAAGGCCCGCGTCCGCGCGCTCGACGCGGGCGGCGTCTCGGGGTCGGCGTCTCTGCAATCCGCGTTCGGCAGGTTCGTCAGGGCGGTCAGGACGGCGCGCGCCGCCTCGCGCTTGCGCTGGTTAGGTACGATCTGGACTTGCGCTTGCCCGGCCAGCTCGGCGGGGGCGCGTTCGGCGTAGCAGCCGGTGACGACGATGGGGGCGTCGGGCGAGAGCTTGCGCGCCAGCCGGATCAGCCGCCGCGCCTTGCGGTCGGCGACGTGGGTGATCGTGCAGGTGTTGATCAGATATGCGTCGGCGGCGGCGGGTCGATCGACGGTCACGCAGCCGCGCTGCTGCAACTCGCGCGCCGCCTGTTGCGTCTCGGCCTGGTTGAGCTTGCAGCCCAGCGTCAGGGTGGCAACGAGCGGCGCGTCGCGGCTGGCGTCGAGCGGTGCAATCCGTTCCATGCCAGACTACGATACCCGTAGAGAGTGGTACGGGAGGCGCAATATGGTAGAGATCGGTCTGGCCATCCTGTTCATCAGCATTCTGCTCGCCGCTGATCGGGGCCGGTACGACACGCTGAACGAGAAGATGCGCGACTTCGTCGATTGGCTTGATCGACCCGAGGAGTAGCCGCCGTCGACGACGGCTCGCGCCGCTTGACGACCTGATACCCGTGCGCTACATTTGTTCTAGATAGAACGAATGTGCAGGTATCGAACATGCCCGGCGCCGCCCGCACCCGACGCTCTCATCCTCGCCCTGCCCCGCTCGCCCGCGGCGCGCAGCTGCCGCTGATGCTCCCGCCCGCGCCCCCGATGCAGACGGCGCGGGGCCGCGTCGATCAGACGGCGTGTCCGCACTGTGCTGGGCCGATGGGACGACACGGCCGTCTGGCCGTCTGCGTCGTCTGCGGATACGGCTCACAGCCCAGGACGTTTCGCCGCCGTCGATCACACGGCGGGCGCCGACGCGCCGCCTGATCGACGCACTGACGCACTATTGCCCCAATCGCATTCGATCGTTCCGGCCCGCAGCGCCGAGGACGTACAGTGAGCGGTGTGAACGGCGTCGTCCTGCTCGGCATCGTGTTTGCGGTGATTACCGCCCTCTGGCTGATGGGGTACCTGCAGTTCGGCAGCGTGCTCAGCCTGTACCGCCGCATCCGCCTCGCCGCGTTGCTCTGGGCGGCGGTAATTCTCACGATCGGTTTGCTGCGCATTTTCGGTGTCGGTGGCAGGGGTTTCTAAGTCCATGCGCGTGTTGATCGCGCCGCAGGAGTTCAAGGGCAGCCTGAGCGCCGTTGAGGCGGCGGACGCCATCCGGCGCGGCGTCGTCCGGGTCTGGCCCGACGCGGAGATCGACACCGCGCCGCTGGCCGACGGCGGGCCCGGCACCGTCGAGGCGTTGGTGCGGGCCGCCGGCGGGCGAATCTCGATCGCCCGCGTCGACGGACCGCTGGGCGCGCCGGTCGACGCGCGCTGGGGCCGCATCGACGACGGCCGCTGCGCGGTGATCGAGATGGCGTCCGCGTCGGGGCTGACGCTGCTGCGCCCCGAGCAGTTGGATCCGCGACGCGCCTCTACCTATGGCGTCGGTCAGCTGATGCTGCGTGCCCTGGAGGCCGGGGCGCGGCGCATTCTTGTCGGCGTGGGCGGCAGCGCGACCAACGACGGCGGGGCGGGCATGGCGGAGGCGCTCGGCGCCGTTCTGCTCGATGAACACGGGCGGCGTCTGCCGCCGGGCGGCGCGGCGCTCGCCGATCTGGCTTCGATCGATGTCAGCCCACTCGATTCACGACTGGCACGAGTGGACATTCGCGTGCTCTGCGACGTGCGCAACCCGTTGCTGGGGCCGGATGGGGCGAGCGCCGTCTATGGGCCGCAGAAAGGCGCGGACGCCGCCTGCGCGGCGCTGCTCGATCGCGCGCTGGCCAACTACGCCGACATTCTGGAGCGCGATCTGAGGGTCCGCGTTGCCGACGTTCCCGGCGCGGGCGCGGCCGGCGGGCTGGCGGCCGGGTTGCTGGCTTTCTGCGGCGCGAGCTTGCAGTCGGGCTTCGACGCCGTGGCCGACGCCGTGCGGCTGGCGGCTCGGATCGCGGCGGCCGACCTCGTGATCAGCGGCGAGGGTCGGCTCGACGCGCAGTCGAGCTACGGGAAGACGACGGCCGGCGTGGGGGCTCTGTGCGCGGATGCGGGCACGCCCTGCCTTGTGGCGGCCGGTCTCGTGAGCGGATCGGCGGCGCTGCCGGGCTTGACGGACGTGGAGGCGTCGACGCCGCCGGGGATGCCCGTTGCGGAGGCGATGGCGCGAGCCGGGGAGCTGATCCCGAGCGCGGTCGAGCGGCTGCTGCGCCGCTATCCGAGATAGGGCTGCCGGCGTTCGGTGAGGTTGATCGCGGCGTGATGATGATGGCGCGGCGGCGCGATGCCGATCTCGTCCAGTCGGTCGTCGTCGATGCCGAAGTGATGCGCGACTTCGTGCAGGACCGTCTCGCGCACCTGTGCGACGACCTCATCCTCGCTGCGGCAGATGCTCTCGATCGGCTCCTGGTAGATCATGATTCGGTCGGGCAGCGTCTCGCCGTACCAGCCGCGGCTGGTCAGCGGGCGGCCCACGTAGAGTCCCAGCAGCGTCTGCCGCGGGCCGAGACCGACGGATTCGCGTTCATCCTGCGTCGGCTGATTGCGCAGCAGGATGACGACGTTGTCCATCCGCGCGGCCAGTTCGTCGGGAATTTCGTCCAGGGCGCGTTCAACCAGGCGGCGAAATCGTGAGCGTCGCATTCGCTTACGGTACCCAGTTGTTGAGAATCGCGCCTTCAAGCACACGACGGACGATCGGGCCGGCGTTGTCGGAACCAGAAGCCCCGTCGTCCAGCACCACGGTCACGACCAGCCGCGGGTCCTCGACGTTGGCCCAGGCCGAAAACCAGGCGTGGTGGGTCACGCGCCTGGCCGGTTCGTCGTCTTCGACCTCCGCCGAGCGTTCCTGTTGCGCCTGCCCATCCGTCTGTTGGCTGTTCAGCTCGACCTCGATCTCGCCCCCCTGATCGGCGTCCGCGTCCTGTTCTTCGTCTTCTTCGTCCACGTTCGCCAATATCTCAGGATCGACGACCCGATCCTCGGAGGTGCCTGATTTGCCCGCGACGCGTAATGCGGTGCCGCTGAAGACGGTGAACGCGGTGCCGTATCCGCGCGAGACGGTGGTGCGCAGGGCGCCCTGCAGCTGGTCCAGCGTGTCGGCGGAGACGGGCAGCACGCTGATCGAGCGCCGCTCGATCACCTGCGGCGGCGCGCCGCCGGGTTCGATCGACTGGACGATGATCGGTGTGCCGACCACGCCGTTGGTGGACAGCGCGGCGTAGGCGTTGGCGATCTGCAGCACAGTCACGGCGACGAAGCCCTGTCCGATGCTCATGTTCAGCGTGTCGCCGGTGTACCAGGCCTCGTTGAACCGTTCGATCTTCCAGTCGGGGTCGGGGTTGAGGCCGGGAGCTTCGTTGAGGCCGATGATGCCGGTGCGTTGGCCGAAGCCGAAGCCGGCCGCCATCGCCGGGAGCAGCGACTCGTCGAGGCGGTCCAGGTTGAGGCCGATCTCGTAGAAGACGGTGTTGCAGGATTCGGCCAGCGCCTGCGACAGCGAGATCAACCCCTGATCCTCGTCCTTCCAGTTGCGCAGCGGTTGGTCGCCGACTTTCATCCATTGGGCGGGGCAAGAGATGCGGTCGGTGATTTCGTAATCGGCGCCCTCCAGCGCCGCCGCCAGGGTGACGACCTTGAAGGTTGAGGCCGGCGCGTAGAGCTGTTCGACGGCGCGATTGATGAACGGCTGCCGCTCGTCGAAGAAGTAGGTTTCGTATTCCTCCTGCGTCACGCCGTCGACGATCGTGTTGGGATCGATGCGCGGATAGGAGGCCATCGCCAGCACGTGTCCGCTGCGCGGATCGATGGCGACGACCGCGCCCGGCTCGTCGCCCAGCGCGCTTTCCGCCAGCTGCTGCGCGCGAACGTCCAGGGTCAGGCGGATGTCGGCGCCGGGCGCGGCGGCGCGGGTGATGATCTCGCGCACCGGCCGGCCGATCTGGTCGATGATGTAGAGGCTGCCGCCGCGCCGACCGGCCAGCACGCGCTCGAAGGTCTGCTCGATCCCGTCGCGGCCCACCCAGTCGCCGGCGCGGTAGCCCTCGACGAACCACTCCGCCAGCTCCTCCGGGTTGATCTCCTGCAGGTAGCCGATCACGTGTGCGGCGAGGTCGCCGAAGGGATAGAAGCGCCGCGTTTGCCTGGTCAGCAGGATGCCGTTCTCTGCCAGCTGCTCAAACTCGGCGATCACCTCCGGCGAGGTATCCAGCGGCAGCACCGCGACCTGGATGAACTGGTAGGACGGCACGTCCTGATAGATGCGCTCGCGCACGGCTTCCTCTTCCATCTGCAGGCGGTTGATGAAGAAGTCGAGCACGGCGGCTTCATCGGTGATCGAGTCTCGGTGCACGCCCACGATCGCCACTTCCGTCTCGCCGGCCAGGGTGACGCCGTTGCGGTCGAGGATCGCGCCTCGGGGCGGCGTTTCGATCTGCGTGTGGATCAGATAGCCGGGCGAGCCGAGGCCGGTGAAGATCAGATCGGGTGTCCAGTCGACGACCCAGTGCGGCTGGCGCAGAGTTCGCGCCTGCACAGTCTCTTCGATCTCGCCGAAGAAGGTCGTCTGATAGCGCAGCGCCACCTCGTGCGAGGCGGCGTTCTCGTCGTCTGGGGCGACGACGTCCCAGCTGAAGCCGCCGATCGTGGCTTCGGCCCAGATATCCCGGTAGCGCTGCTCGAACGCCTCGACGGAGATGCGTTCGCGGGTCTCGGCTGAAGTGCGCTCGTAGGCGCTGCGCAGCTGCCCGGTTGCGATGAGGTGAAAGAAGCTCTGAACGGCGAAGCGGGCCGAGGCGGGCGCGACTTCGAGGTCTTCAAGTCGTTCGGCCGGCGGGATGTAGCCCGTGGCGCCGACGCGCGCCTCAGTCTGGGCGGTATCCGAGCCGCCCGTTTGGTCTGCTGCCTGGCCGCCTTGCTGTTCGGCTGGCGGCGGCGGAAAATACTCGGAGAGGTCTCGCTCGGATTCGCCGCCGAACACGCAGGCGCTGAGCGCGACCGCTGCGACGGCCAGGAGCGCCGTCAGCAGCCAGCCGATCCTGCCGCCGGGTAGTCGTGGCGCGTCCTGCATGCCGGATGAGTCCTCGAACCCCGCTGAGTTTCAGGTTACCAGTCATGGTCGAGTTGGGGCTGTGATCGAGGCCGCGCGTTAGCCGCTAGACTGAACGGAAGCCGCGATTCGCTGCATTCGCAGAGGGGATACCGCAGATGGACTACCGCGAGGATCAGACGATCGTCGACTTCCGCAAGGAAGTTCAGACGTTTATCTCGGACAATTTGCCCGGCGACTGGGGCAGCCGACCGCAGGGCGAGGGCTACGACCCGCAGGTGATGCAGGTCACGCGGACGTTCCAGTCGGAGATGGCCAAGCGCCGCTGGTTGACGATGGCCTGGCCGGAGGAGTACGGCGGTCTCGAGGCGCCGCACTCGCAGCAGATGATCATGGCCGAGGAGATGGCCTATCACCGCGCGCCCGGGGCGGGCGGCAACATGGGCGTGCAGTGGGTGGGACCGTCGCTGATGCTGTACGGCACCGACGAGCAGAAGGAAGCGCATCTGCACGGGATCGCCGACGCCGAGACCTGGTGGTGCACGCTGTACTCGGAGCCGGGGTCGGGCTCCGACCTCGCCTCGCTGCAAACCCGCGCGGTCAAAGACGGCGATGACTACGTGATCAACGGCCAGAAGATCTGGACGTCGGGCGCGCACGTCGCGGACTGGGGCTGGCTGGCCGCACGCACCGATCCCGACGCGCCCAAGCACAAGGGGATCACGATGTTCATGCTGCGCATGGACGCGCCCGGCGTGACCGTGCGCCCGCTGATCAACATGGCCGACGGGCACGGGTTCAACGAGGTCTTCTTCGAGGATGTGCGCGTGCCGCAGATCAACGTGGTCGGCGAGGTGAACCGCGGCTGGTATCACCTGGCGGTCGCGCTCGACTTCGAGCGCAGCGGCATCGGCGCGTTCGCCGGCGGTCGGCGAACGGTCGAGGAGATCACCCAGTTCGCGCGGGACAACCGGCATCTGCTGGACGAACGCCCTAACGCGCGGTACGAGCTGGCCGAGCGCGCGATCGAGGTCGAGGTGGGCACCTACATGGCGTACCGCATCGCCTACATGCAGGAGCACGGCGTGGTCGCCAATCACGAGGCGTCGATGTCGAAGCTGTTCGGCTCCGAGCTGGGGCAGCGGGTCGCCCGCACCGGCATGGATCTGCTCGGCCTGCGGGGCAACATCTGGTCCGAGGGTCCGTACGCGGCGCTGCAGGGCCGGCTCAGCCGCAGCTACGTCAGCAGCGTCAGCGGCACCATCGCGGCCGGCACCAGCGAGATCCAGCGCAACATCATCGCCACGCGCGGTCTGGGCCTGCCTCGGGGCTAGCGCGCCGAATCGTTTCTTCCATCGACCCATCCCAACGGGGCGGCCAGCGGCCGCCCCGTTCGCGTGCGGCATCGTGTTTACGCATTGTGCGCACGTTTTACGCATTGCGCGTGCATTGCGCGCAGATTCGGCATTGCGGAGGGGGAACATCCTGCCTGCGCGGTTCGTTCCTTAGAGTGAGCGAGCAGAGGCTCGCAGCACTCAGAGGAGGTTCTCATGTCGTTCCGATCACTACTCAAACCGATCCGCCGGCGATGGCTGCTGGCCGCTGCGCCGTTGCTGGCCGTGACGCTGATTGCGGCGAACCTGGTGGCGTTCTCGGAGTCGGCGGCGGCTCGCCCGCTGCGCGGATTCTCGTCCTGCGGCGATCTGCTGGCGCACTATCAGGATGAGATGCGCCGCGCGCAGGCGGCGCAGGATCACTACTACGGCGTCGATGAGGAGGAGGACGAGCAGTCGGCGGTGGAGCAGGCTGATTTTGAATCCGTTGCATCAGATGGTGCGGCGACGGAGGAGTCGGGTTCGTCCGGCGCCCCGGCGCCGTCGGATGGGGGCGATGTCTCCGCCAGCGGCACGAACGTGCAGGAGCGCGGCGTCGACGAGACGGACATTTTCAAGACCGACGGCAAGTACCTCTACGTGCTGCGTCCGCAGATGTTGGTGATTGCCGAAATCGCCGAGGACGGGCCGCCGGTCGAGGTGGGGCGGATTGCGTTCGATCAACGGTCGTTGCGGCAGGAAATGCTGATCGGCGCGGGCAAGGTGTTGGTGGCGCGTCAGCTGGAAGGTATGACGTCTTCGGTAAGCGCGCGAGTGTCCGAGGACAGGCAGTGGAACACCGAACAGTATCGAGCGCAGTCCGAGCTGCTGGAGATCGACGTGAGCAGTCCCGACTCGCCGCGGTTCCTGCGCGAGCTGAGCGTGGACGGCGATTTCGTCAGCGCGCGGATGGTCGGCGGCGCAGTGCGGGTCGTGATCAACTTTCAGCCGAACAGCATCCTCGCCTCCCCGTGGCAGTTCGGTACGGACGAAGAGGCGCGCGACACCAACGAAGCGATCATCAAGGACAGCAAGCTGGGGGAGTGGCACCCGTTGTTCGGGTTGCAGGATCACGTCAGCGGCGAGTACGAGAGCGGCTACGCGCTGGCCTGCGAGCGGACGTACGCGCCCGATCCCGAGGCCAGCCCGGCCTGGTCGCAGGGCGTGTCTTACATGCTCTCCTTCGATTTGGGCGAGGGTCTGGCCGAGCGCGGCAGCGTCGGCGTGATGAGCGATCATCCGACGGTCTACGCCTCCATCGGTTCGCTGTACCTGGCCACGCCGGGCAAGGACTGGCGCGACACGCAAATCCACCGTTTCGACATCGGCGATCCGCTGGAGCCGACCTATTTCGGCAGCGGCGTCGTGCGCGGGCAGCTCCTGTCGCAGTGGTCGATGTCGGAGCACGACGGCTACCTGCGCGTGGCCACGACGATCCAGGACCGCTGGCCTACGGTCAGCAACGTGTTCGTGCTGGAGGGGGTGCGCGAGGGCGATGCAGGGTCGCTGGAGCAGGTGGGCCTGGTCAGCGGGTTGGGGGTGACCGAGGATATCTTCGCGGTGCGATTCGCCGGCGATGTGGGCTACGTGGTCACCTTCCGCCAGATCGACCCGCTGTACGTGCTCGACCTGTCCGATCCGACCGATCCGCGATCAGTGGGCGAGCTCAAGATCCCGGGGTTCTCGCGCTACCTGCATCCGCTCAGCGGCGGGCTGCTGCTGGGCATCGGCCGCGACGCCGATCCGCAAACGGGCTGGGAGCGCGGGTTGCAGGCCTCGCTGTTCGACGTCTCGGATCCGGCCAAGCCGCGCCAGCTGTCGGTGCTGCCCTTGGGCGACGACGCGCAAAGCCCGGTCGAATCCGACCACAAGGCGTTCCGCTACCAGGACGGCGTGGCATGGATTCCGGTCGGCCCCGCCGACGGGTACCTGTGGGGGCGACACGACGGCGCTTTCCTGGGCGTGCGGGTGAGCGCCGAGGGGCTGAGCCACGAGTCGACGCTCCGAGTGCACGGCCGGGCGCTGCGCGCGCTCCCGCTGGATGGTCGGATTCATCTGCTGGGCGGGGAAGAGATTCGGACCTACGACCTCGAGGACAGCCATGATCTGGGCGCGCTGGACTTCAGGCTGGAGTGGGACAACCGCTGGATGCCGATCCAGCCCGAGTAGGGCTGGATCGGTGCGGTTAGCGCGGGCGCATTGCGTTACCTCAGCAATTGAGGTCTTACTGTGCATGACAGGCCACGAGCACACCCATATCCGCACCTGTTAATCGTTGAGTTTTGATTGGACGCCTTCCCGCCGTCCCCGACGGGGGGCTTTATGGAACGTCTGCGGGAATGCGAAACGCGGATACTCCGGTTGATCCCCGTTAAGTAACTCTTCAATGGTGAGTATCTGGACTCTAGGATATCGATTGTTGGTCAGGCTCTCAGATTCATAAAAGCCGGCGGTGATCGCCTCTTGACGCATCGGATTAGTAGGCTTTTCGAGGGTAATGAATAGGCCGATGACAGCCTTTTCGCGCTCCATATCGCCTTTAAGTGTAGAGATGTGTGAGCGGTTGACGTGGCCGCTTTTGACCTGAACAATGATGCGTCTCGCTTTTTTGGAGTTGTCGTCGAAGAAGTTGATGTATCCGTCGATACCGGAATCAGCCCCCTTTTTCCCGGTTGCCGGTCGTGCATCGACGAGTCCGAGCGCCCAGTATTCGAACTGGTAGCGCCCATCATGGTCACTCTCGATCGCCAGTGCACGTGCACTGGCGACATCCTGAGGGAGTCCGATAACTGTGTACGGGGAAAGGGCGTCACCGAATGTGTCGTGCAGGCGGCGTTTCATGAGTGAAATCGCTAAGTGAGTAATGTCTATGCCTATCCATCGCCTGTTGAGACGCTCGGCAACTGCAACGGCGGTACCGCAACCAGAGAAAGGATCGAGAACGATGTCACCTTTGTCGCTACTAGCCCTGATCACTCGTTCCAGCAACCCTTCAGGTTTCTGTGTTTGATACCCAAGTCGCTTCTGCCCGGTTGGGCTCAGCCATTTTACGTCTTCATCGATTCCGTCTTTTATACCGAACACCGTTCCTTGTGTATACGGCTGATACGCCCAGACATCTGAAATCGGTTGACCATCGTCAGGAGTGATGTAGTGTTGGTAGACTGGCCAAGCTGCTCCTGGTTTTAGTGTGATAAAGCCAAGTTCAAATAGTCTGTCCAACTTTTGGTGTTGATCGAGGTCGGACAGGTCTTCGGATACTTCATCAAGCAGCCTGCTCGGTATTGCCCAGTGGCGGTTTTTCGCCGTTGGGTCAATGCCTTTCCAAGGTTTTCCGGATAATCCTTTTGTAGTACCCGAACCCGTTAGCACATTTCCGTAGTAATTGGTGCGCCAACCATTCTCGTCTTTGACGAAGTGCTCCTCAACATGGCCGTTCATATACGGCCGGCGCTGCCTACGCCACTTTCGACGGCTGCTTTTGCTGTAAAACAGGAGAATGTCGTGTATCGGCGCAAACCGCTTGGCGGAGTTGTGAGAGCCGGTGCGCCTCCAGACGATTTCGTTTAGGAAGTTGTCTGGACCGAAAATCGCATCCATGGTGAGCTTCAGATAATGACTGGCCGTCGGGTCGCAATGGAGATAAATGCTTCCGGTTGACTTGAGAGCTCGGTGAAGTTCGACAAGGCGCTGCGCCATCATAGTGAGATAAGCCATCATGTCGTTTTGCCCAAGAAAATCACGCATGGACTGGAGCAGTTTGCCGAGCTTATCAGGGCCATTGGTGATGACTTCTTGGTATGCACGCTCGGATTCGATGGTCCATTTCCAGGTATCGTCGAACGCTGTGATTTGAGCGGCAGAGTCCTCTCCTGATCGTTCCTTGAAGAGGACATTGTAGGTGGCATTGGAGTTGAAGGGCGGGTCGAGGTAAATCAGGTCGACAGATTCATCGGCGACGTGCTCACGAAGCACAGCAAGATTGTCACCGAAGTAGAGTTGGTTGTGCCAGTCGTTCATCGTGAATCTCCGTGGGGGCGCAGAGTATGGCCATCAACCCCGTGTTCCGCATGAGGGCAGGTTAGGCAATATACTCGCCCTACGCGCACCGCTGCAAAGGAATCCCGATGCCCCCACCGCTGACCGATATCCGCGTTCTCGACCTGTCCGTTGGGCCTGTGGGTGGGGTGGCGACGATGGTGCTGGCTGATTTTGGGGCTGAGGTGATCAAGGTCGAGCCGGCTGGCGGCGATCCGTGGCGGTCGCTGGCAGCGTCGCCGATGTGGCTGCGCGGCAAACGCTCGCTGGAACTGGATGCAGTCGCGGAGCGGGGGCGGCTGGAAGAGCTGATCCGCCAGGCGGATGTCGTCGTGTCGACGGATTCGCCGGCCCGGGCGCGGGAACGGCGGCTGGAGTACGCCGACATTCGGGCGCTGAACGAGTCGGCCGTCTGTTGCTCGATCACCGGCTTTGGCCCCGCCGGGCCGTACGCGGAATATCCGGCCTACGAGGGCGTGGTCACGGCAAAGTCGGGGCGGATGCTCTCGTTCGCCGGTCAGCGGCTGCGTGAAGGGCCCGGGTTCGCAGCCGTGCCGGTCGGTTCGCACGGCGCGTCGCAGGGCGCGGTGCAAGGCATTGTGGCGGCGCTGATCGAGCGGCAGCGCTGCGGGCATGGGCAGATCGTCGAGACGTCGCTGCTGCAGGGGTTGATGCCGTTCGATCTGCTGCAGCTGCTGCTGACGCAGCTCTCCGAGCGCGAGCCGGAGGTGTACCCGCAGCTGTTCAACATCGGCGGTGGGATGCCGACGCTGAACTATCACCCGGTGATGACGCGGGACGGTCGCTGGATTCAGCTGGGCAATCTGCTCGAGCACCTGTTCTACGCATTCATGGACGCCGCCGACCTGACGCCGCTGTTCGCCGAGGAGCGATGGCAGGGCGGGCAGGCGGAATGGACGGCGGAGGCGACGGAGGAGATGCGCGACCGCATCCTCGAGCGGATGCAGGAGCGGAGCTGCGATGAGTGGATGCAGATCTTCCGCGCGCAGGGCAATGTCGCCGCGGAGCCGTTCACGCCGACGCACGAAGCGGTCGACAACCTCGACATGGCCGCCAACGGCGACGTGATCACGATCGATGATCCCGCGTTGGGTCCGGTCAGGCAGGCGGGGCCGATCGCGCATCTGCGCGAGACGCCGGCCGAGGTTCGCGCTCCGGCGCCGACGGTTGGCGAGGCGAATGGACTTTCCTGGACGCCGCGTGATGATGTTCCGATGCTGGGCTCACCCAGCGGGGCGGCGCCGTCGGGCAAGCCGCTGGACGGCTTCACGGTGCTGGAGTTCGCGACGATTATCGCCACGCCGATCGGGGTGTCGATGCTGGCCGATCTGGGCGCGCGGGTGATCAAGGTGGAGCCGATCGGCGGTGATCCGTTCCGCGGAATGGGCGCGGGTCCCTTGCGCGGGCTGCTGGCGTCGAAGACGAACGCGGCCAAGGAGTCGATCTGCATCGATCTCAAGTCCGCGGAGGGTCAGGCGATCGTGGCGGATCTGATCGGCCGCGCGGACGCGATCGTGCACAACTACCGACCGGACGTGCCGGAGCGCCTGGGGATCGGCTATGAGACGGCCAGGGCGATCAAGCCCGAGATCGTCTGGGTCTCGGCGAATGGCTACGGGCCGGACGCGCCGGGTGCGCGCCGTCCGTCGGCGCACCCGATCCCGGGCGCGGCGATCGGCGGGGCGTTGTTCCAGGCCGGCGCGGCGATGCCGCCCGCCGGCTGCGAGACGATCGACGAGATCCGCGAGGCGGCGCGCCAGCTGATGCGCGCGAACGAGGCGAACCCCGACCCGAACACGGGGCTGCTGGTCGCCTCGGCGGCGTTGTTGGGTCTGTGCGCGCAGCGGCGATACGGCGTGGGGCAGGAAATCTACGTCAACATGCTGACCGCCAACGCCTACGCCAACAGCGACGATTTCCTGCGGTACGCGGACAAGCCGCCGCGTCGGCAGGTGGACGCCGAGTTGCACGGCACGGCGCCGTGGTATCGGCTCTACCAGGCGTCGGAGGGCTGGGTCTTCCTCGCCGCGCCGACCGACGCCGAGTGGTCGGCGTTCTGCCGCGAGGCCGCGCCGCAGCTGGCGGATCGAGATGCGATCGGCGAGGACGCGCTGGCAGCGGCGCTCGTCGAGGTGTTTGCGCAAGCGCCGGCCGCGGAGTGGGAGCGCCGCCTGACGCCGTTCGGCGTCGGTTGCGTGCAGGCTGACGCGGCGACGGTCGGCGAGTTCCTGAGCCGCGACGCGCACGTGCTCGCGAACGGGTTCAATCCGGTGGCGCGCCATCGTCGGCTGGGTGAGGTGCGCCGCTGGGGTGCGCTGACCACAATGGCCGGCGGCCGCGGCGACTACGGCCCCGGCGTCCTGGCGGGTCAGGACACGGACGCGATCCTGGCGGAGATCGGCCGCGGCGGAGAGATTGCGCGTCTGCGGTCGGAGGGCGTGGTCTGGTCGGAGCCGGTTGCGCTGGGGTGAGCGCGTCCTCACGGCAACCGAGGACGTTAGAGGGTGAACAGCGTCGTCATCGAGCTGATCGCTACCCGGCCGGTTTGGTAGGGCGGATTCTTTGGCAGTGAACCGTTGATCCACTCATAATGATCCACCGCTATTGGCTGCAATTCGCGTTGTTGATCAGCCTGGCGTTGCTGCTGACCGGCTGCGATGATGGCATTCCGCGCGCTTCGCCTGCGGACGCGCGATCACCAGCGCCCAACTCCGTCTCGATCTATGCGGGGCCGAATGTTCACTGGGCGGTGCGGCAGTCGGTCGAGCAGGCAGACCAGTTGCGCGTTCTGGGGAAGCTTGGATTGAGTGATGGGGAAGCGGCGGAGAATCAGGGCGCTTGGCTGCGGGTTCGCTCTCTCGACGGTGTTGACGGGTGGGTAACTGGCCGGGAGTTGGATCTCGAGGCTTCCGTACTGTCGGCGCTGCCCGAGGTGTTGGCTGAGCCGGTATCGGTGCGCGTGCGCGCCGGGACGCGGATATATGAACAGCCGCAGGTCGGAGATGTATGGCGCGAGGTTCCCGCAACGGCGCGCGGTTGGCTGGAAGGACGGTCAGCGGACGGCGACTGGCTGTTGACTCACTCCGTAGCCGGGGTGGACGATCATCGGCACGGATGGATTGCCGCCGCCGACGCGGATGGGCAGGCGATACACGCGGAGTTGCCGGTCGCGTTCGCATCCGGCCTCTGGCTGGTTCCGCTTGATAATGCGTTCACGGCGATTCAGGTACTGCCCCGCGTCGGACCAGATTCGTGGGGTTGGAGCGGCCCGGACAGCATCATCTACCTGGACGATGATCATCCATATGATCAGCGTTCAGGAACGCTGAGGCGATTAAACCTGCTGCTTCGCCAGACAGAAGTTCTTGCCGAGGAAGTGAAGGGGCGTATCTCCGTATCTCCGTCCGGGGAGGACGTGCTCATACTCCCGTATGGGCCGGTCAATGCGCATCGCCAACCGATGGCGCTGATTCGAGATGACGGTGTTGCGCAAGAGATCGGATCCCAGAACACGCTTGGCACTCCGATACCCAGCTTGCGTGAGCGGATTCGGTGGTCGGACCATGAGGCGGCGCTGCTGTCGCTTGACCGACTGACGCCAACTGGATCGGGCGGGGAATTTCCGGTGACATTGCATGATCTGGACGGGCGCAGCGGTATTGAATTGGGACTCGCGGCTGATGCCGTGTTTGACGCCGACGGGCGTTCGATATGGCTGCTTCGCGGCGGTTCTCTGTTTCGGATCGAAGCGGATGGCCGAGAGTACGAGATCGGACTGCCGGCGCCAGCGCGGGGCGGGCTTGCGCCGCACCCTGGCGGCAAGCTCGTTGTGATCGTGAGCGAAATTGACAGCCGAGCGCTGCTCGTCGACGCGCGCGGCGTCGTGGAGCGGATCTGGGCTGCGGAACGGGTGGTCTGGGCGCCAGGCGGCCAGCGATATGCGTATCGGGCGGTCGATGGTTGGTACATGGCAAGCCTGCGCAGCGGACAGCGGACGTGGCTCGGCGCAATTGTCCTGGACGCGCGTTGGTCCGCTGATGGCCGTCATCTGGCGCTGCTGACGCGGCCGCATCGCTCAGACGGCATCGTCAGCCTGACCCCATCATTTTTACAACTGCGGATATACTCGACGGATGGGGCACTCACCACGGCGGTTCGCGTGGCGTCTTGCGCCCAAATCGAATGGTCGCCCGCGAGTCAGGTTCTGGCTGTCGGCGGAGTCGGATGCAGCGGCGAGTAGAGCGTCTGCGGTCGGATGGCGTAGCCTGTTCGATCCCGATCACAGATAGAAGAGTGTGGTCGCTGAGCTGATCGGAACGTTGATTGTGTTCGGCTGCTCGATCAGGCAATTGATCCACTCGTAATGATCACCCGCCGATGGGTTTTCTCGGTGAGCCGTGTCGATGTGAACGTGCGGGAAATTGCTGACGCCACACGTGCCACCGCCATACACAGTCCCGACCTGAATTGAGGTTGAGCCATACGCAGGCAACGTCCCGATGCTCACCCAGTCTCCGTTTCCTTGGCCAATAGCCGCTGAGGAATTTACGTGATAGTAGCGGAGACGACGAGAGCCACTCACTGATCTGATCTCAATATCTACACCGCAAGGGAAGTGTCTGGCATATACCCCAGCGATTATCGCAAGCCCATTCACCAGGCGGGCGAAGACCGGCTCACCACCTCTACCACCTGTTTGCACGGCTCCATGTCGAACCCTCGCGTTGCGACCGTGCCGCTCAGGTGCCAGTATTTGGTGGAACCAGTTGAGCAAGGGTTGGTTCCGCTGTCTCGAGTACCAAGATATGCGGTGCTGTTGAAGGGGCTACGGACGTGGTAGAGAGCCATTTGGTTTTCCTTTCGAGGAAGTGTTGAACTTGGCTTTAGACAGACAGTAGCACGATGTCTGTCGAGAGTCAAATCGGCTAACCTGTCGGCTCCGATCGCTGATGATATGCAGTTGGGCTGTTGCCCAGGGAATAGGCATGGGCCTGATTTTGATTCAGGCCTTCAGGGAAATTTTCTGGCTGGTCGCCAAGGATTGAGCCGGACCGAGGTGAGTTGATCGACCAGCTACCTCTGCACCCGCGAAAGTGCAGGGCATGCATGTGCTATCGTGAGCCTCGGATGAGAGGAGTATCATGGTGGACATGGCTGTGTTTTTGTTGGGTTTGGTGTTGGCGCTCGCGGGGTCAAGGGCGTCGATGTGGGGCGATCTCTCGTATCCCTTTCCCGTTCCGCTTTATCGGGAAGCGGGGGATGAGCATCCTCGGGTGCTGGATGGGGGTGTCTGGGTTGTGTCGATCGATCCTGATGTCGAGCCGCTTCAAGTCGTGGAGCTGGCGTCGTGGAACAGTTGGGCGTGGGATCCAGTGAGCGGCGATTTGTGGTTTCATCGGTTGCCTGATGACTATTCTGATGACAGCCCGAGCTACCTGAGCCGCGCGTCGTTCGAATCGGATGGCTCAGTAGGCGAGCGGCAGGATTACGACATTGCCGGACATGTGCTGCCGTCTCCGGTTGGCGGCGCGGTGCTGGTGCACAACCGGACGGAGGTTGTGTTTCCCGAGGGTTGGATGTTCAACGTGTTCATCGCAGAAGCTGATGGTCGCGTGCATTGGATCGGCACTCAGCAGTTGCTCCTGTCGAGCGACAGGTTCATACCTGCCGCCGACCACGCGGAATGGTCGCCGGACGGGCGTTACGTGGTCCTGCGGGAGCGGGCTGCGAGAGATAACGAATCTGTCGGCGGCGCGTTTTCCTATTCCATCTACGACCGCGGCGGCATGATACCGCACGGGAGCGCGAGGCCGCCCAGCTCGCAGCCTTACGTTGAGCAATGGTTTCTGGATGCCAGGTTGCGCGGCCAGGTATCGCGCCCCCTGCGCAATGAGCATCCCTGCAACAGGGAGCGCGACGTGTTCGGCCGCCGGCTGCACGAGTGCATCTGGTCCCCGGATCGTCAATGGGTCGCGGTCGTCGCCGATTTGACGCCGACAGATCAATCGCTTCGGCGGCTGTTGGATCACAACTGGCTCGGACTGGAGCGTTATCGGGATTCATACCCGCCGCCCGTGGAGCTGCGGCTCCACGCGGCGGATGCGTCGCTCGCCGGCCGCTGGCTGATGTTCGGCTATCCCTGCATGATGTTCAGCTGGTCGCCCGACAGCACCCGTCTGGCCTATGGCGGACCGCGTCTGTGCGCCTGATATGCGTCTGGCACAGCGTGTTGGCGGCGGGGCGTAGACTGATGCGGTCGATGGAACGGAGCGGACTATGGGACTGCGCGGCGAGGCGGCGATTGTCGGGATGGCGGAATGGAAGCCGGAGCGGCGCCCCTTGACGCCGCCGATCTTCACGCTCGAGCAGTGGGCTCAGCTGGCTCGCGAGGCGCTCGACGACGCGGGCATCGACCCGCGCGAGGTGGACGGCATCTGCTGCACCAATATCCGCGAGGCGGACTCGTTCGTGCCCTCGACGATCACGGAATATCTGGGCATGCAGGTCAATTTCGCCGAGGTCGTCGATCTGGGCGGCGCTTCCTGCGCGGCGATGGTCTGGCGGGCGGCGGCGGCGATTGAGCTGGGGCTCTGCAATGTCGTCGTGATTGCGGCGCCATCGTGGCCCTCGCCGCGGCCGCCGAACTCGTCCGGGGGCGCGCCGAGCGGTTGGCGCTATGGCGCGTCGTCGGCGAATTACGGGTCGCCGCAGGCCGAGTTCGATATTCCCTACGGCAACGTCGCCCAGAACTGCGGCTACGCGCAGATCGCGATGAAGTACGGCGCGGAGTACGGCTACGACGCGGAAGCGCTGGCAAAGATTGCCGTCGATCAGCGCGTCTCCGCCAATCACAATCCCGCCGCCGTGTTTCATCACGCGCCGATCAGCGTCGAGGACGTGCTCAACTCGCCGATGATCGCCGATCCGATTCATATGCTGGAGATCGTGATGCCGTGCGCGGGCGGCGCGGCGATCGTGGTGGCGGGCGAGGACGCGGCGCGGCGTGCGAAGCATCGACCGGCCTGGATTACGGGTTTCGGGGAGCGGGTGCTGCACAAGACGCCGACCTATGCCGAGGACCTGCTCTCGACGGCGCTGATCCCGGCGGCCGACCAGGCCTTCGCGATGGCCGGGCGAACGCGGGAGGAGGTCGACCTGATCTCGGTCTATGACTGCTACACGATCACGGTGCTGATGACGATTGAGGATGCCGGGTTCTGTCCGCGCGGCGAGGGTCAGGCGTTCGTCCGCGAGCGCGACCTGTCGTTTCGCGGCGATTTTCCCTGCAACACGCACGGCGGGCAGCTGGGCTTCGGCCAGGCCGGGCTGGCCGGCGGGATGTCGCACATCACCGAGGGCGCGCGGCAGCTGATGCGGCGCGGCGAGGATCGGCAGGTGCCGGACGCGGATATCGCGTTCGTCACGGGCAACGGCGGGTTGATGTCGGAGCAGGTCGCGCTGATCCTGGAGGGCGACTGATGCCGGAGCAGCACCCGCAGCGTCCGCTGCCGACGCCGATTGATCGGACGCAGCCGTTCTGGGACGGCCTGCGCGAGCGCAAGGTGCGAATCCAGTATTCGCCATCGAGCGGCCGCTGGGTCTTCTATCCGCGCTCGCACGCGCCGCTGACGCTGTCCGACGATCTGGAGTGGCGCGAGATCGCGGGTACGGGCGCTTTGTATACCTACACCATCGCGCGGCGTCCAACCGCGCCTGATTTCGCCGGCGCGGAACCGCAGATCATCGCCTTGGTCGAGCTGGATGAAGGACCGCGGCTGACGACCACGCTGGTCAATGTGCGCGAGGACGAGATCCGCGTCGGCATGCGGGTCCGTCCAGTGTTCGAGGACATCGAGGGGACCGAGACGACGCTGCTGCGGTATGAACCCGCTTCGTAGCGCCGTCAGCGGGTTGGCGGCAGCTCTGCTGTTGACAGGGGTGTTCACACTCGCCTGCAGCGATGACGGCTCGCCGTTGCCCATTGCGCTGCCTGAGGCGCAACCCGACGATGCGCCTCAGACCACGGACGGGCGGAAAGCGCAGTCGGACGACGGCGACGAGTCGCAGACGCAGACTGGACAGCAGTTGCAGCCTGAACGGCAACGGGCTGAGGAGACCGCGCAGGCGGCTCAGTCGGACGAGCCGCCGCAGCAGGACGGCGGACAGGAAGCGTCCGACACGCCGGCGTCCGAGCCGCAGGCGGGAGTGATTCCGCCGCTGGCGGTGGAGCCGATTCTGGGCGGCTACCGCTTCGAGCAACCGATCGAGATGGCGATGCTGCCCGATGGGTCGATGCTGATCGCCGAACAGCGCGGTTCGATTACCCGGTTCGTCGAGCGGGATGGCGGGGTGCAGCAGTTCGGTGTGCTCGATCTGACCGAGTCGATCGTGTTTCGAGGCGAGCGCGGGCTGCTGAGCATGGCGCTCGCGCCCGACTTCGACGCCCGGCCGTACCTGTTCGTTTACTACTCGCCGCGCGGAACGAACCTGTCGCGTTTGTCCCGGTTTGAGATGCGCGGCGGCGCGGCGCTGGCGGACTCGGAGTTGGTCATCATCGAGGTCGAGCAGCCCTACGCCAATCACAACGGCGGCGCGGTGCGATTCGGGCCGGACGGGATGCTCTATCTGGGAATCGGCGACGGCGGCGCGGCCAACGATCCGCACGATCACGGCCAGAACACCGAGACGCTGCTGGGCAGCATCATCCGCATTGACGTGCGCGAGATCAGCGCCTCGACGCCGTATCGAATTCCGATCGATAATCCGTTCCTGGGCCGGGCCGGGTTTCGTCCCGAAATCTGGGCGTACGGGCTGCGCAACCCCTGGCGGATGGCGTTCGACAGTGCGACGGGGGCGCTCTGGGTCGGCGATGTGGGGCAGGATCGCTTCGAGGAGATCGCTATCGTGGGAAGCGGCGAGAATCACGGCTGGAACGTCTTCGAGGGAGCCGACTGCTTTCGCTCTCAGGAACGCTGCGACGACCTGGTGGACGCCGCGCCGCCGGTCGCGGTGTATTCGCATCCGATGGGCTGCTCGGTTACGGGCGGGATCGTCTATCGGGGCGCGGCGATACCCGGTTTGGATGGCCGCTACATCTTCGGCGACTATTGCGCTGGGGCGATCTGGACGATCGACGCCGGTGCGGTGGTTGAGACCGGGCTGGAGCTTGGCGGGCGGATCGCCTCATTCGCGGTTGACAACGACGGCGAGATCCACGCGCTCGTGTTCGGCGGGCCGATTTACCGGCTGATACCTGCCGGGCGCTAGCCTGAGCGGACAGGAATCGAGTTGCCCATGACCACCTCGCGAGCCTTCGGCGCCACTCCCGCGCCCGCTGTTCCCGGCGGCATGACCTGGTTGAACGCGGGGCGCGAGCTGTCGCTCGACGATTTCCGCGGTCGGCTGCTGATTCTGCATTTCTGGACCTACGCTTGAATCAACTGTCTGCAC
Source organism: Dehalococcoidia bacterium (assembly GCA_965205105.1). Taxonomy (GTDB): domain Bacteria; phylum Chloroflexota; class Dehalococcoidia; order Bin125; family Bin125; genus Bin125. The sequence goes on along the minus strand of OZ242034.1, from coordinate 1,498,991 downwards.
GTGCTGCCGCAGTTGCGGAAGCTTGAACGACGCTACGCCGACACGCTGCAGGTCGTCTCGGTTCACTCACCCAAGTTCCCCACCGAGCGCGAGACCGAGAACCTGCGCCAGGCGGTGCTGCGGCTGCGGATCGAGCATCCGGTGCTCAACGACGCCGATTTTCAGTATTGGCAGACGTTCGGCGCGCGCGCCTGGCCGACGCTCTATTTCATCGACCCCAGAGGCAACGTGATCGGCATCCACGAGGGCGAGCTGACCGAGGAGATGGCCGCGCCACTGATCGACGGTTGGCTGGCGGAGTATGAGGCCGAGCAGCTGCTGACGCGGACCGATCCGGGATTGGTGCGCGAGACCGGGCGCGACAGCGGGCTCTCGTTCCCGGGCAAGGTCGCCTGGGATGACGACTCGGGGCGGTTGTTGGTCTCGGACAGCAACAACGACCGGATCATCGTGGCAGACCTCGACGGCAGCGTCTCGCGGGTGATCGGTGGTTCGCAGGCCGGCTTCGTGGATGGTTCGTCCAGCGAAGCGCAGTTCAACCAGCCGCAGGGGGTTGAGGTGTACGGCGGCTACGCGTTTGTCGCCGACAACGAGAATCACGCAATTCGGCGGATCGATCTACGGGACGGCAGCGTGTCGACGATCGCCGGCACCGGCGAGCAGGCGCGGGCGATGCCGTCGGGGGATCCCGCCCGTCAGACGGCGCTGAGTTCGCCGTGGGATGTCGCGGTTCATGATGACGGCCTCTACATCGCCATGGCCGGCATCCACCAGATTTGGCGGATGCCCCTGGGCGACGCGGCCGGGGACGGGTCATATGTCGGTCCCTGGGCCGGGTCGGGGCGCGAGGGCATCGTTGACGGGCCGCGCATGCAGTCCGAGCTGGCGCAGGTGTCGGGTCTCGCGGTCGGTCCGAGCGGGTTGGCGTTCGCCGACTCGGAGTCGAGCGGCGTGCGCGAGGTTCGCTGGGATCCGGACGGCCGCACGACGACGTGGATCGGCAAGACCGGGCAGGGCGGGCTGTTCCATTTCGGCGACGTCGACGGCGGGCGCTCGGTCGCGCGGCTGCAGCATCCGCTGGATGTGGCGTGGGTCGGCGACGAGCTCTACGCGGCGGACACGTTCAACCACAAGATCAAGCAGGTGTTTCCGCTGACCGAGCACGTGACCACGCTGGTCGGCGGGCACGGCGATGCCTTGGGCGGCTTCGGCGATCTGCGGCTCGACGAACCGGGCGGTCTTAGCAGGGGCCCGGGACGCTCGCTGCTGGTGGCTGACACGAACAACCACCGTGTCCTGCATCTGGACCTGGAATCGCGGCAGGTGCGCGAGATCGTGCTGCAACTGCCGTAGCGGGCGAGCGGCGGCGAGCGAGATTCTCGCGGCAGGCGCGGGAATGACGGATGGTGCGCGGGGATGACGGGGTCGATCGGCGTCAGACGATGATGCGGCCGCTCTGGAGTACGAATGCGGGTCGGTCGAGGTTGCGGATGTTGCGGGCGGGATCGCCGGGGAAGGCAGCCAGATCGGCCTGATAGCCCTTGCGCAGGCGGCCGACCTGCGCGCCGACGCCGATCGCGTCGGCCGTGTCGCAGGTCATGATGCGCAGCGCCTGCCACTCGGAGAGGCCGACATCCTCGACGAACGCCCACGCTTCGGCGGGCGCGCGGTTGAAGTCGGCGTAGGCCATGCCCATGTCGAGGCCGGAGCTGAAGCGGACGCCGCGCTCGCGCATGTCGCGCAGGATCTCGAGTCCTTGCTCGCGCGGCGACGGTCCGCGCAGATTGGGGTTGCGGCGCGGGGCGGCGTCGCCGCGCGAGCGCGCCTCGGCGGCGAGCAGGCCGAGTCCGATGGTGGGGTTGACCCAGATACCCTCGTCGGCGATGCGCTGGGCTAGGTCGGGGTCGTAGGCGAAGCCTTCATCCGGGTTGGCGGAGAGCCAGCGGCAATGGATCAGGTGACGAACGCCGCCCTCGACCGCCGCGCGGATGCCCTCGGCCGCGTGCGTGTGCGCGGCGACCTCGACGCCGCCTGCGGCGCCGGCCTCGACGATCTCGCGGATCGTCTCCGACGGATACTGCCGGTCGCGCGGGTTTGAGGTTGGCGTGAAGTTGCCGCCCGATGCCATCACCTTGAGCACGTCGGCGCCCTGATCGACGTGCGCGCGCGCCATCGCCCGCACTGCTTCGGGCGTGTCCGCCTCGCCGCCCCAGAACCAGCAGTGGTCTCGGGTGCGCGTGATCGGCGCGCCCGCGGCGAGCAGCCGCGGACCGGGGATGACGCCAGCCGCGATCGCCTCGCGTACGGCGAAGACGACCTCGTTCCTGGAGCCCAGGTCGCGCATCGTCGTGACGCCGCTGCGCAGCGCCAGCCCCACCGCGTGCGCGGCGCGCATCAGGGCGGGTTCGTTGGCTTCCTGCGAGATGATCTCGAAGGCGTCGACGCGCGGCGGACAGGGGATGTGCGTGTGCCCCTCGACCAGCCCCGGCAGTAGCGAGACATTGCCGAGGTCGACGGTCTCATCGAGCGGCGCATCCGCCGCAGGCAGGATGTCGATGATCACACCGCCCGCGACGCCGACGGCATGGTCGGGCAGCCAGCCGTCGAGGTCCGCATTGGCGACGCGCGCAGCCCGGTAGAAGCGGCGGCCGTGGTCCGGCATCAGCGTGCGTCCCATTGCGGGGGGCGCTTTTCGCGGAAGGCTTGCGGGCCTTCTTTGGCGTCGGCGGTTTCGCGGGCGACGCGGCGCATGGTTTCGCCGAAGCGGATTGCCTGGACGAAGGGCAGCTCCTGGCCGCGGTGGGCGACCTCCTTGGTCGCGCGCACGGCGAGCGGCGCGCCCTTGCAGAGCCGCTGGGCGAGATTGCGGGCGGCGGGCATCAGGTCGTCGTGCGGGACGATCTCCCAGACCAGCCCCATCTCCTTGGCGCGCCAGGCGTCGACGCGGTCGCCGATCAGCAGCAGCTCCATCGCGTAGTGCCAGGCGATGCGCTTGGGCATGCGGATCGACCCCTGGATGGTGGGCACGCCGATTTGCACCTCGGGGAAGCCGAACTGGGCGCGGTCGGAGGCGATCACGAAGTCGCAGGCGGCGACCAGCGTGAGTCCGAAGCCGAGCGCGTAGCCGTTGACGGCGGCGATCGTCGGTTTCCAGACCTCCATGCCCGATTCGAGCGAGGTCAGCGAGGGCACCTCCCAGAACGTGTGCTCCTCGGGCGGCGCCGGCGAGCGCAGGTCGGCGCCGGCCGAGAAGGCTCGGCCCGCGCCGGTGACGATCCCGACCCAGGCTTCGTCGTCGTTGCGGAACTGCTCCCAGGCGGCGTTGAGGTCGCGGCGCAGCTCGTGGTTGATCGCGTTCAGCGCCTCGGGTCGGTTGTAGGTGATCGTGCCAATCCGCCCGCTGCGTTCGTAGGTCACGGTGTCGCCCATGGGGTGCTCCTGTTCGTTTGGGAATTAGGTTACTCGGGGGCTACGAGAGCGGCTCGGCGCCTTCGCTGAGGATGTCGATGTAGGCGCCGTAGGCGAAGAGGCGGGCGTAGCTCTTGCCCGTAATTTCCCGCGCGACGCCCAGTTCTGTCAGGCGTTGAACCGCCGCGGCGGCGGTTGGCCAGGACAGGCCAGTGCGTTCGTGTACGTGTTGGATGGAGACGACCGGACTGCGTTTGAGCACCTCGTGCGCTCGTAGCGCTGAGTTGGCGCGCCGTCCGCTCTGTTCGATGCGCGTTCGGTCGGCATCGAACAGAACCGACAGCCGCCTGGCGGTTTGCACGCCGTCCTCGGCTGTTTCCCGCACTCCAATGACGAAGAACTCCAGCCATGCTTCCCAGTCCCCTTGCTCGCGCAATTGCGACAACAGGTCGTAGTAGCGTGCGCGGTTTCGCTTCAAGTAGAGGCTGAGGTAGAGCAGCGGTCGCTGCAGCACCGCTTCGTTGTGCAGGATGAACGCGATCAGGAGGCGGCCCACACGCCCGTTCCCGTCCAGAAACGGGTGAATGGACTCGAATTGGGCATGGGCCAGTCCGGCGCGCACCAGGGCCGAGATGCCGTCTTCTCCTGCGTGAATGAACTGCTCAAGCTTGGCCATGCACTGCTCGACCTCCGTGTGCGGAGGCGGAACATAGGCGGCGGTACCGGGCCGCGTGCCGCCGATCCAGTTCTGAGAGCGTCGGAATTCGCCGGGCAGCATTCCGCTCCCGCGGCCGCTGCGCAGGAGCAGGCGGTGCATTTCGCGGATCAGACGGTTGCTCAACGGGAAGCCCTCGTGGATTCTGCGAAGACCGTGTTCGAGGGCGGCGACGTAGTTGGACACCTCGGTTTCGTCGTCGCTCCAGCTGTCAGCGGTTCCCCTGAGCTCAAGCTCGAACAGATCTGACAGCGAGGATTGGGTGCCTTCAATCTGCGAGGAGAGCTGCGCCTCTCGTCGGACATATGCGTACACGAAGAGCTCCGGGTCCGGCAGCAGACGCGACTCCGAGTCCAATTGCCCGAGCGCGATGCTCGCCCGTTCCAGTTCTCGCTGCATGCGGCTGAGGTCAAGCGGCGGTTCGGGCGGCAGCGGTCGCGGCACGAACGCCCGGACCTGTTCTGTGCCGACGGTCGTGACTTCGAATCGCCCGTTGCCCTTGCGCTCCATATCGAGCCCCCAATTTCAAGATTTGCCCGTCATCTTTGCAATATCCTGGCGGCAATGCAAATATCAGGCATGAAAATTGAATTCTGGACGACGCATTTCAAGGATTGGCCGCTGTTTTTGAAATTGGGTTTCCTCAGTCAGTCTGCAGGTTCCGCAGATGCTTGCCGGCGAACTCGGCGAGGACGGCTTCGGTGTCGTCGGCGGGATCGAGACCGGCGATCGCGTGGTCGAAGCCTCGGTGTTTCATCTCGGCCAGGGTGGCGGCGGCTTCGTCGATCGTGCGCTCGCCAATGACGGTGATGCGGTTGATCATCAGCTGGAGCTGCGACGCGTCGCGGCCGTGCGACTCGGCTTCCGCCCTGACCAGCGCCCAGTCGGCGTCCAGCGTGTCGAGCATGGCCGGGTTGGCCAGGTAGCCGTCGGCGAAGCGGCCTGCGCGGCGCAGCTGGCGCGGATGGTTGCCGCCCAGCAGGATCGGCACGCGCCGCGGCGGCTGCGGGCGGCAGTACCAGCCCGCGGTGTTGTAGAACTCGCCCGCGAACGAGCCGATCTCGTTCTCCCAGAGGTCGCGCAGCACCTGGAGGTACTCGTCCATTCGCGCGCCGCGCCGATCGAAGGGCATCGACAGCGCCTCGAACTCCTCTTTCCACCAGCCGACGCCGGCGCCCAGGATCAGGCGTCCGCCGGCGAGGTGGTCGAGGGTGGCCATCATTTTGGCGTGCAGGACGGGCGCGCGCATCGGCGCGACCAGGACGGCGGTGCCCAGCTCGACCCGCTCGGTCACGGCGGCGGCGTAGGTGAGCAGCGTCAAGGGCTCGAGGAAGGGCGCCTCGGCGGGCACGAGAAAGCGGCCGTCCTCGGAGTAGGGATAGTCCGAACCCTGGTCCGGCCGCAGGACCACGTGATCGAACGTCCACAGCGAGTCGTAGCCGTTCGTTTCGGCCGCCCGCGCGACGCGCGCGACGTGCTCCGGGCTGGCGACGCCGCCCACCTGAGGCAGATAGATGCCGACTTTCATGTTGACCTCCCGAAACTATCCGACTGATTGCGCTTCGATCGGGCGGTACCATCCTCAGATATGCGGCGACCGCGACGACGTCCGACGCACAGTATGCCGTACTTGATGCTGTACTCGCTCCGCCCGACGCGGCCCGGCCGGGGCGCGTCGTGAGCGAGCGCCCGAGCTTCGCCCGACCGCCGCTGCTGAGCCTGTTTCGCATCCACGACTACCGCGTGCTCTGGGCGGCGGCGCTCTGCATGATCATCGCGCAGCAGATCCGCTTCATCGCGATTCCGCGCTGGTTTCTGGATCAGACCGGAGATGAATCGTTCAGAGAAGTGGCGATCATCGGCGCGGTGCAGTTGCCGGTGCAGGCGTTGGCGGTGCTTTTCGGGGGCGTCCTGGCGGATCGCTTCGACCGCCGCTGGATCATGGCGGGCGGCAACGCGGCGGTATTCGTGATTCTGGTGCTCGTCGCCGCCGCGGCGAGCGCCGATGCGCTCGAGTTCTGGATGGCCTGGACGGCGCTGGGGGCGCTGGGCGGACTGGCCACGTTCGTGCAGCCGGCGCGCGCGACGATCACGCCGCGCGTGGTGCCGCCGCGCTATCTGAGCGCGGCGGTGACGCTGGATACCAGCACGCAGATGGGCGGCTGGATTCTGGGCGGCCTGATCGTGACCGCGTTGGCGCTGGGATTGGGCGCGATCGGCATGCTCTGGGTCGCGGCAGGGTTCTCCGCGCTCTCGGCCCTGACGCCGATCTGGATTCGCACCTCCGCGCGCGCCGTCTCCGAGCGGCAATCGCCCGTGCGGATGGTCTGGCAGGGCCTGACCTACGTGGCGCGTCATCCGATTTTGCCCGGTCTGTTCATCCTCGACTGGGGGATCACGGTGATCTCGTACTACCGCGAGATTCTGCCGCTGTTGGCGACGGGGCTGTTCATGGCCGGCCTGGGCGCGGCGGGCGGACTGGGCACGGTCAACGCCGTGGGCTCGGCCTGCGGCATGCTGCTGTCGCTGTTTCTGGTCAACTATCGGGCCAAAGGGATCATGGTGCTGGCCGCCTCGGCCGTCTACGCGGCGCTGCTGTTCGCGCTGGGCGCGGCGAGCTGGTTGTGGCTGGGGATGATCGTGATCGCGATGCTGGGCGCGGCCGACGCGGTCACCGTGGCGGTGCGCCAGGTGACCGTGCATCTGACCACGCCCGACGAGATGCGCGGGCGCGCGTTCTCGCTCATGGTGCTGATGGCGCAGACGGCGAATAACATCGGTATCATCTGGGTCGGTTTCTGGGGCGACGAGATCGGGGTCGACAACACATACTTCATGGGCGGCGCGATCGGGCTGGGCGCGACGCTGCTGATCGGCCTGCTGTGGCGCTCGATCAGCCGCTACCGCGCGGCCGATCCGGCTGTAGAGCTGTAGAGACGCCGCCGGGCTGAGCACGCCCGTTACACGCGGCGATGAGAGAACGGACTCGGTGATGGTCTTCGACGAACGGCTGATCGACTTCCTCGCCCAGCTGGCGGCCAACAACAACCGCGAGTGGTTCAACGCGCGCCGGGACGAGTACGAGTCCGTCCTGCGCGAGCCGGCGCTCGGGTACATCCGTCAGCTGAGCGGCCCGCTGGCCGACATCTCGCCGCACCTGCGCGCCTCCGACCGCAAGCAGGGCGGATCGCTGATGCGCATTCACCGCGACGTTCGCTTCTCGCCCGACAAGTCGCCCTACAAGCTCAACCTGGGCATCCAATTCCGCCACGAATCGGGCAAGGATGTGCACGCACCCGGCTACTACGTGCATATCGGGTTGGATGAGTGCTTCATCGGAGCCGGCAGCTGGATGCCCGACCGCGACGCGTTGTTCGCCTACCGCCGCGCCGTCTCGGAGCATCCCCGCGAGTGGCTTGAGGTCAGGCGGCTCGCCGCGTCGGCGGACTGGAGCGTCGACGGCGGGCACGACGCGCTCAAGCGCCCGCCGCGCGGATTTTCGGCTGACGATCCGATGATCGAGGACATCAAGCGCAAGCACTTCATCATCACCCACCGGATGGATATCGAAGACGCAACCGCGCCCGATTTCGTCGAGTACTCGGTCGAGCGGTTTCGGGAATCGAAGGGCTGGATGGCGTTCCTGGCCAACGCGCTCGGTCTGCCGTTCTAGATGTCCGAGGCTATATCTGTCTGTCTTTGCCGATCCTGGTACACCTGCCGGCTGAACTGCTCGAGCCGTTCATGCAGCTGCGGCGAGTCGCTGGTAGGAAAGACTCGCAACCCAAACGATTCCAGGCGGCCAGTCTCTCGGTTGCCGCGCACGTAGACTTTGCGCGCGAATACCCGCCAGAGGCTGGAGGATGTTGTGCACGCGGAACTGTTCCACCGATTCAGTTCACCCGCGAGCAGATCGCAAAGCTCGATCGGATGGGTGCCAACCCGCCTCTTCGCGACAAACGCAATTTGGGGATATATGAGTGCGTTTGCGGTTTGGGCATCCACATTCGGTGTGCCGTGTTGTCTGATGCCGTCCAGGTATGCGGAGTATCGATCATGCTGCGGCTGGCTGGACGCCTCCATGATTATCCGGCCAACCTGATAATGCGGATCGGATTGCAGCACGTCGAGAAACGCGTCTATCAGCAGGTGAAATGCCAGTAGATCGTCGGGGATCGAATCGGTTTGCGGTTCCATGTCCACCTCATTCTCCTGAAAGGCGCTGCGGCGAATAATGGAGGCGATGGCGGTGTACGACAGGGAGTCCATGAGATTCGTGAGATGCCTGCGCAGTTCGCGTTGTTTGCGAATGTACTGGTTAAAGGAAAACGGCGAAAGTCCGTGGCGTATTTCCACATCGTGCAGCACAATCGGAGGGCGCGTTGCAGGCCAGCGCGGCCAGAATCGTTGCTTCAGCTGATCAATGCCGGCACGGCAATCTCTCTCCTGCGCCCCGGACATGACCACACCGGCCAACAGGAACGAGCGGGAGAATGCGTGGCGCTCGCGCGTTCTGGGCACCCCGGACTCGTCGATGTAGAGGTAAGCCATACTGCCTCCGCGCATTTGGGCGCGATGGACCTGGTGTCCGACTTCTGATCGGTATGCGTGATTCGAGGTGGTTTTGCTCATCGATTGGTCTCGATACATTGGTTGATCTGATATAGCAGCGCGGCGGTTTGTTCGATGAGATCAGAGTCGCCGTGCCGCCCGAGTTGCGTCGGTAGCATATGCGCCAGCATTTGGGCTTCACTGAGCGCAAGCGATTCGTTTGCAGCGCTTTGTTGCTGCTCCCTGGAAGACGGTTCGGCTTGCTCGGCGCTGGTACGCCAGTAGCCTGGCGCTTTTCCGTAGTGATCCAGGCTGAACGCGTCGGATAGCGGCGTCCGATTGATCTGCCGGGAATGGGACGGATAGCCCATCGTCAAGATGCAGGTCGGGTCAAGCTGCTCGTCGAGCCTCAGCTGGTTCACCAGCTCGGAGCGCCCAGGCGGAGCGAGTGGGAACAGCGTGCCCTGGACGCCAAGCACCCGGCCTGCCGTGAGCACCGCATAGCCGATTTGCAGCGCCCAGAAGCGCCCGACCTCCCCGGACTCAGCCGCACACAGAACCGCCAGCGCTGGAGCCTTATGCAGCTCCTGGCGGGCGCGTTCTTCGATCCTCGTCAGTTTGTCCCAACTCTCCCTGTTCGCTGCGTCGCTCCAGTCCTGAAGCGTTTGCCGCCAACTCGGGAAATACCGCTGTTCAATCCAAGACTTGACGGCAGCCAGCTTGTACGAGTCCGTCACCATCACGCCGTGCCACGATCGACCTGCCTTGCGCGGCGCACCTCGGGCGGCGCGGAGTATCTGTTCGATTTCGTCGGCGTGGAGCGGCGTTGTGTCCAGTTGTTGAATGAATCCTGGTATCCGCTCGGCTAGATCTGCTATGGCAACGGCATCATGTTCAGTTGTCATGCTCGACGCGGCCTCCTTCATGCGGTCAATGCGAGGTCAATGCATGGTCAATGCGCACAGTCTATCACGAATTTCTCGCCGCTGCGGCGCCCGATGCGAGCTGATCGCGGCCCGTCCTGCGAGCCTGTTATCCTGCAGCGGCGATTGTCCGATGCCGAGGAGGAACCGATGACTCAGCAGACGCCTGAGCGGAATATGCCGCCCGTCGCGCCGGCGCTCGAGGGAGAGCCGGTGGCGCCGCCCGCGGACGCGCGGTTCGTGGTCAAGCCGATGGCGGAGACGCCGATCAGCGTGGGGCGCAATATCCATGCGCGGCGGATGTTCACCGCGGCGGAGGGGCGGTTCGAGAGCTCGCTGCAGTTTGTGCTCTACAACGTGCTGCCGGTCGGCGAAACCAACGTGCGGCACATCCACGAGGATGTCGAGAAGGTCTACTACTTCCTCAAGGGCAACGCCGAGATCGATTGCGGCCCCTGGCGGACGACGGCGGCGGCGGGCGACTTTCTCTTCTTCCCGGCCGACATCGCGCACCAGATCTACAGCCGCGGGCCGGACGATCTGGAGTTCATCGTCTGCGCCGCGCAGACGAGCGGGGAGGCGCGCGGGATGTCGGACGGCGGATTGCTGGTCGCTGACGACTGACGGCCGAGCCGCTGCCTCGCCCTCGGCGATCGCGCAAAGCGCCTGCGGGAGCGAAATCGCGGCGCTCCGCTTCATCTGACCATGCGGGGGCTGCGGGATCGGGCGACTCGGGCGGCATGCTGCAGGGCGGCCCGCAGCGCGCATTTGCCGATTGGCGTTCGATCTGGTACGATGGACCCAATATGAATATGACAAGGGATATCTATCATGGTTACTCCGGGCGAACGCGCAGCCGATCAGTTCGGGGAGGAGCTCAGGGCTCTTCACGCTAAGGGCGACCGCCTGCTGGGGGGCAAGGTGGATCTGGTCCAGGAGAGCCTGGCAATCCGCGAGAGTCTGCGGGGTCTCCTGCCGGAGTGGAACGCCCTCGGCGCGCAGGTGCCGTCCGGCAGCGTTGCTCAGGCGTATCAATCGATGGCCGAGATCATCGAACACATCGTCGGACAGGTCGATTCCCTGGACCAGGATTGGGAAAAGCTCGAACGGGCGCGCAAGCATCTGTATGAGCAGCGCAAGTTGTTCGACAGCCTGCACCTCGATCGCATGAGGCGGAATCTGAAATTGGCGGCAAGGCCCGGCATCCAGCCCCTGCGTACGTTGGATGAGCTTCTCGTGCCGCTCAAGGGCGATACCGTGAAACACGGGGATCGAGCCTTTCTGATCAAGGACGAATGGAAAACCGGCATTGACTCGCTTCCAGCGTTGGTTGCGGACCAGATCGAGGCTGCACTCGCCGCAGAAGTGTCGGCGCTGCTGCAACGATTCAGGGACGACTGGGAGAACTTCGGCAGGTGGGTCAACGCCTTGGACCAGCAGTACTCTGGAAGTGTCTACACACTCGATGATCAGTACCGCGAGGTGAGGATGCGAATGGAGGAATGGGAGCCTCCATTCTGATGCTTATATCCGAGCCGATCACATCGTAGCATCCTCGCGATTCGAGGCCTTGGGTTGAACTTGTCTGCGTTTGGCTGGCGTCAACCGGTTCAGCGTTCGCAGACGACGCCGTCTCCGTCTCCGTCGCGGGCGGAGGGGACCAGATGGGCGGGGAAGCCCTTGGCGTTGCCTCGTGATCCACGCTGGCGCGCGAGGCCGGCGGCTTCGGCGTCGTCGCAGGATGCGTATGCGCCGTCGGGCGGTGTGGTGGGCGCGGACGGCGGCGCGCTCTGCCGCTGCCTTTCGACGACGGTCGGTCGGCGTTGCGGATGTTCGTTCGGGCGCGCGTAGTTGGCGGGGCAGGTGTCGAGCATTACGCGCAGCGCCGCGATCTCCCGCCGGTCGGCGGTCAGCGACCACTTGCGCTTGACCGCGATCCAGTCGCGGGCGTACTGGCACCAGGCGCTGCGCCGGGGCGGTTTCCACTCGGCCGGATCAGCGGCGCTCTTGGTGCGGTTGCTGGATGCGGAGACGGCGGTCAACGCTGCCGCCAGGTCGCGGTCGTTGGCGTAGTCCGACTTGCGCTCCGCCGACCAGCCGGCCGCGCCCGAATCGTGCGCCTCGGCCAGGGGCACCATGTGGTCGATGTCGAGATCGGACGGGTCGTCGAAGGTCTCGCCGTCGTACCAGGAGTACCAGCGCCCGTCGAGCGGTCGGCAGTATTGGTCGATCCGCGAGATCGAGCGGGCTTCAGCGATCAGCACGAGTTCGCGGACGCTGCATTCGTCCCGATCGGTCCAGCGCCAGCCGCGCGGCATGTAGAGATCGCGGTCATAATCGATGTCGCCGTCCGACTCGGCGGCGATGCGCAGCCCGCCGAGCAGCGCCGCGTGGGGATCGGGCTGCGCCTGCTGCTGCGCCTCGATGTCGGGCTGCGGTTCGGGTTGCGGCTGGGCCTGCGGCTCCTCGGGCTGCGGTTGCGGCTGGCTTGGCGGCGGTTGGGCCGGCTGCGGCTGGTCCTGTTGCGGCTGCGGCGCCGCCTGCCGCTGGGTCGCCTGTTGCTGTTGCGGCGGCACCTCCTCGTCAACGGCGCAGGCGCTCGCCAGGATGACGATCAGGAAGAGCGCGGCGATGCCCCGGCCGATATATCGAAGGTTCATGGGTGCTCCGCCGGCTGCCCGACTGCGGATTTGGCGGGATCTGACCGGATCTGACATCAGCGTATCGGGCGCATTATCCTGAGCTGGAAGTTGAGAGGACGTTCGTCATGGTCAGCGAGATTGTCTATTCCTGTGATTCCCACGTGGTCGAAGGGCCGGAGGTCTTCGACGGGCTGGTGGAGAAGTACGGCGACCGCGCGCCGCGCGTGGTCGACGGCTGGAAGGGGCGCGAGGGCGTCTACCTGGCCTGGCCGCAGATCGACTTCGCCATGCTGGTCGGTCGGCTGGGCATCGCCGGGGCGAACCTGAATCTGCCCGAGACGCGGGAGAAGATGCAGCGCGGCTGGGATCTGATCAATCCCGGCGTCAAGGATCCGGTGGCGCGGCTGACCGAGCAGGATCAGGACGGCGTGGTCGGCGAGGTGATGTACCCCTCGATCAACATGCTCACCTACATGGTCGACGACGTCGAGGTGGTCAACGCGGTCTTCCAGCGCCACAACGACTGGATCCGCGACTACTGCTCGCACAGCCCCGAGCGTCTGATCGGTGTGGGCTGCATCACGTTGCGCGATGTCGAGGTGGGCATCGCCGAGCTTGAGCGCTGCGCCCGGATGGGGATCAAGGGGCTCGCGATTCCCTGCACGGCGCCCAAGGACAAGCCCTACTCGGACCCGTACTACGAGCCGTTCTGGACCGCGGCCGAGGAGGTCGGGCTGCCGCTGACGATGCACATTTTCTGCGGCGCGGAGCCGGGTATGGGGCTGCCCAAGGAGTGGGACGAGGTGGTCAGCTACACGCTGGCGCACGCGGCGGCCTGGAACACGGTCTCGAACCTGGTCACCTCGGGCGTCTGCGAGCGGCATCCGAGCCTGCGGTTCGTGATGGCGGAGTGGGAGACGGGCTGGATTGCGCACACGCTGGAGCGTTGGGATCACGCCTATTACCGAGCGCGAGCCGTGGAGCGCACGCCCGAGCTGCCGATGCTGCCTTCGGAGTACTTCCGCCGCAACTTCATGGTCACCTTCGAGGACGACGCGATCGGCGTGCAGACGCGCGACGGCATCGGCGTCGACAACCTGCTGTGGGGCAACGACTATCCGCACCACGACGCGATCTGGCCGAATTCACGCCGCGTCCTGGACGAAATCATGGCCGGCGTGCCGCAGGAGGACGTCGACAAGATGGTCTGGGGCAACGTCCAGCGGCTGTACCAGATCGACCGCGCGGCGCTGCCGGCGTAGGGGAGCGCGGATTTGCTCACGGTTTCACAGAAACCGTGAGCAAATCAACACCACGGCATCGAGGGAGGCAGTTTGAGGCAGAGCGCTTCGCGTTACTATCGGTTTCACAGAAACCGTGAGCACGGCCAACAGCAGAGCGAGGCAGCCCGATGCCGCTTCCCGATCCCGCGCCCTCGCGGTCTTCGCTCACGGCGGATTTCGCCGCCCTGGACGTTGACCGGCAAGTCGACCTGATCGACGGCGCCAGCGCGCTGGACGACAAGGGGCGTTATCTGCCCTGGGACCAGATCCGCTACCGGACGCCGCCCCAGGGCCTCACCGTCCGCCAGTACTGGTTCGGCATGTCGATGGCGCGGCGGAGTTCCGCTCAGACCCTGCCGTTGCTGGGGCGCGGGGCGCAACCGTTCTGGTACTCAAACACGCCCCTGCTGCTGGATGCGTTGAATCGGCTCGATCAGACCCTGAACTCCCATGTCCTGGGCGATGAGACCTTGATGACGACCGCCGCCCGCAAGCGGTGGTTCCAGCGCGGGCTGATGGAAGAGTCGATTGAATCGAGTCGGCTCGAAGGCGCCAACACGAGCCGCCAGCTGGCCCGTGAGATGTTGCGCGACGGCTCGCCGCCGCGCGACAAGAGCGAGCGCATGATTGCGAACAACTACGCCGCCATGCAAGCGGTCGCGCGTTGGGCCGCGGAAGGCGATCCCATAGACCGGGAGCACATCCTGCGTCTGCACGCCATTGTCACATCAGGCACGCTGCGAGACGAACACGACGCGGGCCGCCTGCAGGCGCCGGGCGAGGCGCGGGTATACGTCGTCTCGGCGAGTCAGCAGATTGTGCATCAGCCGCCTGCGGCGGACGAGCTGCCAGAGCGGATGCAGCGCCTGTGCGACTTCGCCGGCGGAGGACTGGACACCGAGTCTTTGCCGCCGATCATCCGCGCGATCCTGCTGCACTTCATGATTGGCTACGACCATCCGTTCGTGGATGGCAATGGCCGCACGGCTCGGTCCTTGTTCTATTGGTCGCTGCTCCGATCCGGTTGGTGGCTGGCGCCGTACCTGCCGATCTCCCATTTTCTGCTGCAGGCGCCTGCGCAGTACTCGCTTGCATATCAGTATGTAACGGCGGACGGCAACGACGTCACCCACTTCCTGCTTCATCAACTCGATGTCATGCAGCGAGCGGTATCGCTGCTGGAGCGCGATCTCCAGGAACAGGCGGCGGCGATGCGCGGCCTGGTCGAGCGATTGGGGCAATCGGGATTGAGCGAGCGTCAGTTGGCGATTCTCAACGCGGCGCTCGACCAACCGAATCGGTTGTTCACGATTGCGCAACAGCAGCGCGAGCACCAGGTGTCGTACTGGTCGGCGCGCTCCGATCTTCAGGATCTGGCGGAGCGCGGCTATCTCGGCCGTGAACGCTCCGGCAAGAAGTTCGTCTTTCGTCCGTCGCCCGATCTGCAGGAGCGTCTGGGCGGTTAGTCTGTAGGGAAACGGAGAGAGCGATGGCGTCGAAACGACAACAGGCTGGATTGCCGACTGGACGCGGTATGAGAAAGCTGGTGCTTGAGGTGTTGAGGACGATGCCGATGCCGGTACACCGATTGAGCATTGGTGACGCTGTAGCCGATCATCTTGGTCTGACTGAGTCGCAACGAGCTGTGAGGCAGCCGGGTCAGAGCCAATCAAGATCGTATGTTAGTTGGTGGAGCGAGTTTGCATGCAACGACCTAAAACATATCGGTATCTGTAAGCAACCAGCCAAAGGTCTGTATCAATTAACTGAACTCGGCCGGACGATTTCGGATGATCAGGTCGAAGATTTGCATCGAACAAGGATCAAAAATAAGGGCTCTTCCGTGAAATCGAACCCTACCGATGCGTGGGAGGAGTCTCTTCTTGAGCGACTACTCAAGATGAAACCACAAGGGTTTGAACACCTAACCGGCGCTTTGCTTGAGGCTGCCGGGTTTCACGATGTGACGGTCACCAAGGGATCTAGCGATGGCGGCGTTGACGCCTTTGCGGAATATCGACCTCAAGGGTTGATTTCCTTCCGAACTGCTGTACAGTGTCAACGCTGGACTGGTGGTGTGGGGCCGGACAGAGTCCAAGCATTTCAGGGTGCCAGTTCAGGCAAAGCGGACAGAGGCATTCTAATCACTACTGGTCACTTTACGAAATCGGCACAAGAACAAGCCAAGGCTGCTGGTGCCTTTCCCGTGGACCTGATCGATGGTATGCGGTTAGCCGAATTACTGAAGGAGTATGGGTTAGGGGTCCGGACGACAACTGTTGAACTCGTCACGTTGGATGAAACCTACTTTAGCCAGTTTGAGTGATCTGATCTCGATGCACTCCACCCTATTTGATGTTCTTACGCCTTGTTTGGCCGGGATGTCTGATCCGGGATGTTACGTCACGGCCTCTGGCGTGATATCCGCGTCGCCGATTGGTTGAGCGAGTAGACTGCGAAGGTGAAGGAGTAAGCGATGGAAACGACGGAATCGGCACGGGCAAAGGCAGGTCTGCCGGGGGCAGCTGAACTGCGGGCCACGGTGCTCGACGTGGCGCGGCGAATGCCGCAGCCGGTCGCTCGACGCGACGCGGTGGAGGCGGTTGCTGAGTATCTGGGGCTCAGCGCCGAGCAGCGAGCTGTTCCCGGGCCGGGCAACGCCCGGTTCTATTACCAGTTCGCGATCGGCTGGACGCTCAACGATCTGAAATGGGTTGACGCCTTTGACCAACCGCGGCGTGGCCTGTACCGCCTGACGGATGAGGGTCGCACGATGACGCTGGAGACGGTCGAAGAGCGCCATGCAGCGCGCCGAGGGCCGAAAGACGGTCTTCCCAGCGGGCCCGATTCGCCGCCCGAACCATGGAGTATTCAGCTGCTGGAGCGACTCAAATCGATGTCGCCGACGGCGTTTGAGCATCTGGCGAAGGTGCTGCTGACCTCTGCCGGGTTCGACGATGTGCAGGTTACCGGCGGCAGCGGGGATGGCGGGATCGACGGGATCGGGATGTACCGGCCATCAGGCTTCATCACCTTTCACACGGCGTTTCAGTGCAAGCGCTACCAGGGGAGTGTTGGCGCTTCGGCGGTTCGCGATTTCCGCGGTTCGTTCATCGGCCGCTCGGATCGGGGGATTTTCATTACCACCGGGTCGTTCACCCGCGACGCGCGTGATGAAGCGGCGCGGCCGGGCGCGAACCCCGTCGACCTGATTGATGGGGAAGCGCTGTGCGACCTCTTGAAGGAGCACAAGCTTGGCGTGAAGGTGACGCTGCGCACCGTTGAAGACGTCGTGATCGACGAAGGCTACTTCGGCCAGTTCGAGGATGCCCCGTGACCTCGATGCGCGGTGTGCTGCTTGATGCTCTGATTGCGATGATCATTCTGATCATCGGCACGGCTGTTTTCGCGCGGATTGCGGGGGTTGAGGAGGGGGAGACGGCGCCGGTCTGGGTGCAGTTCGGGCCGCTGGTGCTGGCGGTGATCTATCTGGGCTGGCGCACCGTGCGGCGCAGCAGGCAGCGGCAGGAGGCGGAACAGCGAACGCGCGAGCTGCGGGAGCGGGAAGTCGAGCCGGCGGCGCCGCTGTCGGATTTCGAGTGGCGATCGCGCGTCGATTCCGTGATCCGCAACCTCGGTTCCGGCGGCTTTCGCCGATTTGCGCTGGAGTTCCTGCCGGCGATCGGGTTGAGTGATATCAGAGTTGAGCGCACCGCATTCGATGGCGCGGTCGAGTGCGTCGCCGCGAGCGCGGACGCCGGCGGTGATGTGTATGTCATCTTTCGCCGCTCCTACGGCGCGCTGGGCGCGAGTCAGGTGCGCGAGCTGCGTGAGCGCATGCGCGAGCGCGACTGCGACGGCCTCTACATTACGAACGGCGATTTCACCGCCTCGGCGCGGGATGAGGCGGGCGGCGCCAGCGGGTCGGACGGCGCGGCGCACCGGATCCGCCTGATCGATGGGGATGAACTGGCAGAGCTGATGCGAGCGCGCGCAGTCGGCGTCGAGCTCGATGATCGGGGCAGCGTGATCGCCGTCGATGAGGCCTGGTTCCGCTCGCTGGAAACAGAACGGCAAGGGATGGAAACCGATGACCACTGAGCAGCGGCAACCAACGGTGGGCGTGCTGCCCGGCGACGACGCGGCGCCCGAAGCGGTGCACGCCTCGATGGCCGTGCTGCAGGCGATGGAGTTGCCGATCGTCTTCGATGTCCTGCCCGACGGGGCCGAGCTGGCGCGGGAGATGCCGCGCGCGGAGGGCGAGCGGCTGGTGATCGAGACGGCCGAGCGGTGCGACACGGTGCTGTTCGGCTCGACCAACGGTCAGACGCCCGGCGTGGGTTACTTTCGCTGGGGCAAGCAGACGTTCGCCAATGTGCGGCCGATCAGGTGGCGTCCCGGATTTCGCTCGCCGCTGGCGCGGCCGCAGGGAATCGACTACATCATCGTGCGCGAAAATCTGGAGGATCTGTACGCCGGGATCGAGGGCGAGCTGTCGGAACTGGCGGCGTCGGGGCTGGCCGATCGTCCGCGCTTCGGCGGCGTCTCGCGGACGCGCGTGCCGGGCGGGTTCGGGCACTTCGCCGAGGCGGAGGGGCGCTATGCGATCAAGTACTTCACGCGCGCCAACGTCGAGCGCGCGGCGCACTTCGCCTGTCGGCTGGCGCAGCAGCGCCGGGCTGAGGGTTATGCCGGCAAACTGACCTGCTCAGCCAAGACGAATGTGCTGGCGGGCAGCGATGGCTGGTTCGTCGAGATCGCGGCCGAGGTCGCCTCGGGTTATCCCGATGTGCAGTTCGAGTCGTTCATCGCCGACGATTTCGCGCGCCGTCTGGTCGCCTCGCCGCAGGATCTCGATGTGGTGCTGCTGCCCAATCTGTACGGCGACATCTTCTCGGACGAGGGAGCGGGCACGATCGGCGGGCTCGGGCTGGCGCCGTCGGGTTGTTTCGGCGAGGATTGGGCATATTTCGAGTCGGTGCACGGCACCGCGCCCGATATCGCCGGGCTGCACCGCATCAATCCGACCGCGACGATGCTCTCGGCGGCGATGATGCTGCATCATCTCGGCCTGCACGCGCAGGCGTCGAGCCTGGAGTCAGCGATCGACGCGGTCTATGAGGCGGGCGAGCGTCTGACGCCGGATCAGGGCGGGTCGGCAAGCACGGAGGACTTTGCACAGGCCGTGATCGACGCGCTGTAGGCGTCCGCCGCTCTGGATCAGCTGTCAGCGGGTTTGGCGGGAGCGCATGGGAGTCGAACCCACCCGGGACGGCGCGGGCCGCCCCGCATCAGTGTTGAAGACTGTGGAGGACACCGGTCCCCTTCCGCTCCCCTGATTGTGAGCCTAGCCGACGTAGAGATCGATCGATGCCGGAGCGATGTCGGTTTCGAGCGCCTGGCGGAACTCGGCCCAGCGGTCTCCGAAGCGGGAGCGTCGGAAGGTGATGTGCAGGCTGGCGGAGTTTGCGTTCTGGGTGACCGAGGCGGTCTTGCGGCTGGTCAGGTTGGCGTCGAGGAAACTGAACAGCGCGGTTTCGTGGCGGGTGTAGTCGTCGGCCGGCATGGTGATGATCAGGTCGCGCGCGCCGACGCTGAAGCCGCCCAGTCCGGTACCGCTGAACAGGCGCTGCGCGACCAGCACCAGCAGGACGGCGGCGAAGAGGATGCCGACCAGCTCGTAGTTGTAGGTGGCAGCCCCGATTGAGGAGGCGATGATGACCAGCAGGTAGCCGATCTCGGCGGGATCCTTGATCGGCGTGCGGAAACGGACGAACGAGAGCGCGCCGAGCAGGCCGAGCGAGAGCGGCAGCGACCACTGGATGGCGAGGAAGAGCAGGGTGATCGCCGGCCCGGCGAGCAGGAAGACGCGGTGGATGCCCGCCCCGCGCTGCCAGTCTCGATAGAAGATCAGATACAGCGTGTACGTGGCGGCTGATGCCGCCAGCGAGACGATCATGGGGAAGAGGTATTCCTCGAATGCGATCTCCGAGGTGGGGCCGAAGATGTCCGGCCATTCAATCATGACGATGGGCATCGATTACTGCTCCAATTCGGCTGGTTCGGTTCGCTAGCGGGTCTGCGGCCGCTCGCCGCCGTAGAGACGTTCGACGGCGAGCGCGTACTTCGAGTGTGCGGCGCGCCGCAGTCCCAGACGGCCCAGCCGCGCCAGTTGGGGCGGCAACTCGCCGGCGGATTTCAGCTCCAGCACGGCGCCGTCGGCGATGGGCAGCCAGATCGGCGCGCCGCGGGGCGGGGCGGCGCGCAGCTCGACGTCGAGCGAGGCGCGCACGCGCTGATCCCCGGATTGCCAGCGCAGCCTGCGGTATCGAACCAGCGCGGTCGGCTCCAGAGTCGGACTGAGGCGTGTCGACTCCACCGCCTCCACGCTGCGCAGCCAGCCGGCCAGTTGCTCGCGCGCGGGGATCATCACGCCCAGCGGATGCGGCGCGCCGGCGGTTGGGAACCGCGCCCGATGTTTGTGTGCGCGCGCGCCCTCGCGGAGTTTGACTTCCAGCCAGACGCCGGCGAGCGGATCGATCGGGTCGCCGTACCAGCGCAGGCGCAGCTTCTGTTTGCTGAACTCGCCGTCGGCGGATTCCTGGTAGGCGTCGAGCTGCGGGGTGTCGTAGTAGCAGCTGGTCACGATTCCCTCGGGATAGCGGGGTTCGCGCGGCAGGCGCGCGTCGAGCCAGGCGCTGAGCAGCGCGGCCCGGGCGGCGGGCAGCGGATACTTGCGCTCTTCCCGCGTTGTCGAGGGCGGCGTGGTCTGCGCCGGCGGTCGGCGTCGCGTCAGTGTCAGCGTCATGGCGACAGACTAACGGGTTGTTAACGTAGGGCGGGGAGTATGAGCTGATGAACGGTCGCATCGTGCTGGGATTCACGCTGGCGGCGGCGGTGATCGCGCTCGCCGTGCTCGTGGCGACGGTGGGCGTCTCACAGGAGCCGCGCGAAGCGTCGGTGGCGGCGGCCCGGACGATCGGCGTCGATCAACAGCGCGCCGACCCGTTCGACATCGTCTTCGACCGGGACACGGTGCGCAGCTACCGGATCCTGATCGATGACGACGCCTGGGCGCAGTTGCAATCGGATCCGACCGCGGAGCGGTATGTGCCCGCCGCAGTCGATATCGACGGCGAGCGGTACGAGCCGGTCGGCGTTCGCTATAAGGGGTTTTTCGGCGTCCTGCGCGCCTGTTTCGTGGGTGGACGCCAGGTCTGCCCCAAGCTGTCGTGGAAGCTGAAGTTCAACGAGTATGAGCCGTCCCTGCGCTTTCACGGACTGAAGCGTCTGAACTTTCACGCGATGGGCGGCGACGAGGCGCAGATGCGCGAGGTTCTGACGTATGAAGTCTTCCGCGACGCCGGGGTGGTCGCGCCGCGTTCGGTCCATGCGCGGCTGGAGCTGAACGGCAAGCCGCTGGGGTTGTTTACGTTGACCGAGGACATTGACGATGTGTTTGTCCGCGATCGCTTCCGAGATCGCGGTCGGGGGATTCTCTACAAGGAGGTCTGGCCGGGCAATACCGACGCACTGTGGCAGCATCAGGCGACGCT
The DNA here is from genome assembly GCA_965205105.1 of Dehalococcoidia bacterium. Lineage (GTDB taxonomy): Bacteria > Chloroflexota > Dehalococcoidia > Bin125 > Bin125 > Bin125. Next base: position 1,477,913 of record OZ242034.1, on the reverse strand, counting down.
GGCGGATGCGATCGTGCGGGGCAAGAAGGAACCGGACGGGATGATTCGGTTCACGGAATCGGTGAACGCGGCCGAGACGGATGAGGCGCGGTTTCGGGCGCTGCTGTCGCAGCTACAGGACGAAGTGGATATCTTCAACTATCTCGCCGCCGACCGTCTGACCGACAACTGGGATGGCATCGTGGGCTGGTATTGCGTGCCCGAGTGTTTAAATCATAACTACTTCTGGTACCAGGACGGCGTATCGGGCGGGTTTACGCTGATTCCCTGGGATGTCGAGCACACCTGGCGGGGGGTCAGCCCGATCCGCGAGTACTACGGAATGCCCGACTGGGATGATCTGCATCGCAGCTGTCGGATGCGCAAGGTGTTTTGGGATCTCGACGCGCGCGCGCCGCATTGCGATCCGATCCTTCGGACTCTGGCGGCGCAGGGTTGGGAACGCTACATCGACGCGTCGCGGCGGTTGATGCGCGAGACGATCTCGCTGGAGATCATGCATCAGCGCGTCGAGCGGCTGGCTGATTTGATCGACCCGCATATCGCCGCCGACGCCAACGGGCCGGGCTACGGCGCGTGGCGGGCGGCGGTGGACTCGCTGCACGCCGAGATCGACGAACGCTGGCGCTACATTGACGACAAGATTCGTGCCTGGGACGCCAATGATCGGTCGTGATCGGCCGCCGGGCGGGGAGTGGCGACATGGCTGACCTGATCCTGCGCGGCGGCACGGTGATTGACGGCACCGGCGCGCCGGGCCGCGCCGCCGATGTCGCGGTCGTTGGTGACCGTATCGACGCTGTCGGCGATCTGTCGGGCATGCCGGCCGCGCGCGAGATCGACGCTCGCGGGCTGGCGGTCGCGCCCGGCCTGATCGATACGCACGCCCATTCCGACGGCGTGCTGCTGCGCGATCCGCTGCACGCGCACGGGCTCGCGCAGAGGGTGACGACCGAGTGCATCACCCAGGACGGGCTCTCCTACGCGCTGCTCTCGGACGAGAACCTGGACTCGTACGGCCGCTACATCGCGGGGCTGTACGGCTCGCCGCCGCGCGGGTTGGATATGTCGACGATGGCGGCGTTCCGCGCCCACTACGACGGTGCAGGCTGCAACGTCGTCGCTCTGGCGCCGCATGGTCCGCTGCGTCTGGAGAGCGTGGGGTTCGAGGATGTCCCGCTGGTCGGCGAGGGGTTGGCCAGAGCCGAGCGGATGGTCGCCGAGGCGATGGAGCAGGGCGCGGCGGGTTTCTCGACCGGGCTCTCGTACTATCCCAACTCGTACTCCGATACCGAGGAGTTGGTCGCTCTGAACCGGGTGGTCGCGCGCTACGGCGGGGTCTACGTGACCCACATTCGCAACCATAACGACGAGCGCGCGCCCGACGGATCGGGCATCGTCGAGGCGATGAACATCGGCCGGCGCAGCGGGGTCAAGGTGCATATCTCGCATTACCGCACCTTCCCGAGCAATGCGGGCGATATCGATTCGATCATGTCGGAGGTCGACCGGGCGAAAGCGGACGGCGTCGACGTCACGCTGGAGTGCTACCCCTACGCCGCGGCGGCGACTGTGCCGGGCTACTTTCTGCGCGGCGAGTGTCACGTCGGCGGCGTGGATCGATTGATCGAGCGGCTGGGCGATCCCGCCTGGCGCGAGCGGCTGGTCGATTCGCTGGAGCGCCTGTTTCCCGGACGCAACGATCAGGCGGCCTGGACCTGGATCGGCGCCGAGCATCTGAAGCATCTCGAAGGCGTCTCGTTCGCCGAGGCGGCGGCGCGGATGCGCATGTCGGTCTCTGAGATGACGTTGACGTGATGCGCGAGTCGGGCTTGCGGTGCGGCTTCCGCGACGGCTTGCCGTCCAGCCCGTCGGTGGTGCGGCAGATCGAGGCGGATGTGATGGCGTTGCTGTCGCGCGACGATTACATGGTCGGGTCGGACGGGATTCCGTTCGACGACGGCGTGCCGCATCCACGGGCGTACGGGACGTTTCCCAGAATTCTCGGCCGGCTGCGGCGGCGGCTGGGCGTGCCGCTGGAGCATCTGGTGCGCGGGATGACGTCGTTGCCGGCCGGCCGATTCGGTCTGACCCAGCGCGGCGTGATCGACGCGGGCAACTTTGCCGATCTCGTGGTCTTCGACGCTGAGTCGATCATCGACACGGCGGAGTTCAACGATCCACGCACGCCGCCGGCGGGGATTCCCTACGTGCTGGTCAACGGGCGGCTGGCCGTGGACGGCGGCCGCCCGACGGGCGCGCTCGCTGGTCGATCCATTCCCTGATCGCCCGGATCGCCGGAGCGGCTACTCCACCACGCCGTCGATGATCAGCTGCTGGAACTGATCCTCGCTGTAGCCGCAGAGCTCGCGGTAGACGTACTCGGAGTCCTCGCCCAGCAGCGGCGATCGTCGCGGCATCGGCGGCGGCGTCGCGCTCAGCCGCCAGGCCGGGCTCTCGTATGACATCGCGCCGATGACAGGATGGTCGCTCTGCCACCAGTGATGGCGGTGCGCGAGTTGCGGGTCGTCGTGCGCGTCGCGGACGTTTGAGGCTCGGTGCGCGGGCACGCCGACGGACTGGAGTGTCCGCTCGACATCAGCGGCGGTCTGCACGCGGGTCCATTCGCCGATGGCCACGTCCAACTCATCCTGCGCCGCCAGGCGTCCCGAGGCGGTGCGCAGGTGCGCTGCGGTCAGCCAGTCGGTGCGTTCCATTGCCGCGGCCAGGCTGCGCCACTGCTGGTCGGTGGTGACGGCGATCGCGACCCAGCGGTCGCCGCCGAGTTCGTCGTCAGCGCAGGGGTAGACGCCGTGCGGGGCGTGGCGCAGGTCGCGGTTGCCCAGCGGCTGCGCCGCGCGGCCGCTGTTGGCGGCGTCGATCACCGCCGCGTCGAGCACCAGCGTCGAGGCTTCCAGCTGAGAGAGATCGATGTACTGCCCTTCGCCGGTGCGCCGGCGGTGGTCGAGCGCCGCGAGGATGCCCATGATGCCCAGGTGCGTTGCGACCCAGTCGGTGTAGGCGACGCCGGTGCCCACGGGACTGCGGTCGGGCCAGCCGGTGACTCCAGTGACGCCGGCGGTCGCCTGCAGGGTGAGTCCGAAGCCGCGGAATCCGGCGTGCGGACCGGTCTGGCCTTCCATCGACATCGAGCACATGATCAGATCGGGCTTGATCGCGCGGATCTGTTCGTATCCCAAGCCGATGCGCTGCATGAAACCGGGCGCGAACGATTCGGTGACGATGTCGGCGGTGACGATCAGTCGTTTGGCGACCTCCGCGCCTCGCGGATGGGCGAGATTGATCGCGACCGAGCGTTTGCCGCGATTGAACTTGGCGAAATAAGCGGAGCCGTCGAGCGAGCGCACCCCCGCCGGGCGCGGGCCGCCGGAGCGGAAGGTGTCGGGGCGGCGCGAGGACTCGACGCGGATCACCTCCGCGCCGTGGAACGCCATCTGCATTGTGGCGTTGGGGCCTACGCCGACCCAGGCGAAGTCGGCGATGCGGATGCCGTCGAAGATGTGCGCGCCGGGAAGGTCGTTGCCGCTCATGCGGTGTGCTTCCCGTTAGCGCTTTTGGTACTGCGCCGGGCGTTTCTCGACGAACGACCGAGCGCCTTCGCGGGCGTCGAGCGAGTTGCGCAGCCAGGCCTGATGCAGCTCTTCGAGCTGCGCCTGCTGGGTGGCGTCGTTGTTGAGCGCCGCATAGATCGCGCGCTTGGTCAGCGCCGACGCCCAGGGCGCGTTCTGCGCCAGCCGTTCGGCGAGCGCCAGGGCTTCCGTCAACAACTCGTCGTGCGGGACGACGCGGTTGGCGATGCCCAGCTCCAACGCGCGGTCGGCGTCGATCGGATCGGCGGTCCAGAAGGTTTCCAGCGCTTTCGAGGGACCGATCAGGCGGGTCAGCGTCCAAGAGGCGGCCCAGTCGGGGCCCAGACCGATGCGGATGAAGGCGGGGTGGAAGCGGGCGCGGTCGGAGATCAGGCGGATGTCGCAGGCGAGCGCGATGGCGAAGCCGGCTCCCGCCGCTGCGCCGTTGACGGCGGCGATCACGGGGATCTCCAGCTGCTGCAACTCGGCTGCGAACCCGTAGCGCAGCTCGGTCGAGGCGAGGCCGGGCTGCGACTCGGCCGCGACCCGCTCCTCGCGATTGGACAGGTCAGCGCCCGAGCAGAATCCGCGCCCGGCTCCGGTGATCACGAGCGCGCGGACATCGGGATCGGCGCGCAGCTCGGCGGTCACCTCGCGCAGGCCCTCGCGGATGCGGGGCGAGAGCGCGTTGAGCACTTCGGGCCGGTTCAGCGTCGCCAGCACGACGCCGTGGTCGCGCCGCTCAATTAGCAGATGGTCGTTGCTCATGTCCTGCCTCCCTGTATTGGCGTTGGTCCTCAGTCGGCCGGTATCTCATGCCGGTATCTCATGGTTGTGCTGGCCCACGGTCGGCGCCGGACGCGATTGCCAGGGTGTCGCCGACATCTTCAGCGGCGCGCCCGGCGTCGTCAGCCGACCCAGCGCGGGGTCGTCGACCTGGGTGAAGAAGGCGCGGGCGGCGAGCTGCGGGCTGTCGACGATGTCCCGCATCGTGTTGACGGGGCAGATCATCACGTGGCGCCGCTGTCCGGAGACGTACAGCGACTGCGCGCCGCGAGCGACGAAGAAGGCTTCGATCTCCGTCTCCAGCTCGGCGATCTCCTCGTCCGCGGGCAGGTTGTCGCCGGCGATCGAGATGCCGGCCCAACGCTGCGGATCGAATTGCGGCGTCTCGCCTTCGGCGGTCATCCATTGATGCAGCGCGATCATCGAGGCCGGTACGCGGACGAAGGCGACGTAGCCGTCGGCGCAGGGGTAGATGATGCGGGTGGCGCGATCGGCGAAGGCGCGGGCGCCGCCCGCGCGCCGGGTGATGATTCCGTCCATCTCGTAGTAGAGCCGCGCGTTGCCCAACGTGTTCGCCATCGCCGCCTGCATGGAGACGTCGACATGCTGCCCGAGTCCGGTCAGATGCCGCGCGTGCAGCGCGATCAGCGCCGCTGAACCGGCGTTGAGGGCGGTGATGTTGTAGGCCTGCTCGACCGAGGGCCGCAGCGGCGCGCGATCCGGATCGCCGCAGAGCGAGCTGAGTCCGCCCGAGACATGGCCGATCAGATCGGACGCCGCCCACATCGATTTGGGTCCGCTCTGGCCGAACGGCGTGATCGAGACGTAGATCAGCCGCGGCGCCCGCTGATGCAGGTCGTCATAACCGAGCCCGCGAGCCGCCATTGCGCCCGGCGCGTCGGACTCGAAGAGGAAGTCGGCGCGCTCGCAGAGGACGCGCAGGCGCTCCTGATCGGTCGGCGACTCCAGATCGAGCGTGATCGAACGTTTGCCGGCGTTCATCTGCGCCCAGTAGAGGGAGGATGCGTCGTCATCCCGCAGCATCGGCCCGCGTTTGCGCGTGGGGTGGCCCTGAGGCGGTTCGACGCGGATCACGTCGATGCCCAGCCCGGCCAGCAGCATGGTGGACAGACCGCCGATCTCCGCAGTCAGGTCGATGGCTGAGTATGGGCTGAGCGCTGCGGGCGTTGTCTGCGGCATATCGGGTGACATACCGAGTAAGGTACGACAGGTGACATTCAGGCGGTGCGGTGTACATTCAGCCTTTACCGCCTGTACCGACAGTACGTACTGGATGCACTGGCTTGGGCGGGATGACGGGAACAGCATGATTGGGACGGCGCGGTGAACAGCTTGACCGAGGGGCCGCCGATTCGGGCGGCGATCGTCAACGCGACCGGCTATGTAGGGGCGGAGCTGACGCGGCTGCTGGCGCAGCATCCAGCCGTCGAGATCGCCGCTGTCACCGGCCGTTCCGAAGCGGGCAAGCGGCTGCCGGAGGTGTTTCCGCATCTCTGGTCGGTCGATCTGCCGATTGCGGCGGAGGTCGAGGCAGACGTTGACGTGGTCTTCTCCGGCCTGCCGCACGCGGCTGCCGCCGAACGGCTGGCGCCGTTGATCGAACGCGGCGTGCCGGTGATCGACGCTTCCGCCGATTTCCGTCTGTACGACGAGGACGTCTACGAGCAGTGGTACGGCGAGCATCCGGCCCCGCAGCTGTTGGCGCAGTCGGTATATGGATTGCCCGAGTTGCACCGCGACGCCATCGCCGAGACGCGGCTGGTGGCCGTGCCGGGCTGTTATCCGACGAGCGCAATCCTGGCGCTGGCGCCGCTTGCGGCGCAGGGTTGGCTGGACGGCCGCACGGTCGTCGACGCCAAGTCCGGCGTATCGGGCGCGGGTCGCTCGTTGAAGCTGACGTCGCATTTCTCCGAGGTCGATTCCAACTTCTCCGCCTACGGTCTGTCGGGCCATCGGCACCAGCCGGAGATGGTGCAGGAACTCGGCGCGCTGCAGCGGGCGGCCGAGAGCGAGGCAGAGCTGAGTGTCACCTTCGTGCCGCATCTCGTACCGATGACGCGCGGCATTCTGGCGACCTGCTACCCGTCCATTCTCGACGGCGCGTTGCCGCGCAACCCGGAGGAACGCGGGGCGGCGCTACGGGACGTGTATGAGTCCTGGTACGCCGATGAGCCGTTCGTGCACGTTGCGTCGACGGCGCCGTCGACGAAGCAGACGCTGGGTTCCAACGCCTGCATCGTTTACCCGATGGTCGATCCGATGACCAACGAGGTGATGGTGATCAGCGCGATCGATAATCTGGTCAAAGGCACGGCGGGTGCCGCCGTGCAGTGCTTCAACCTGATCTTCGGTCTGCCCGAGGAGCTGGGGCTGAGCAAGATCGGCGTGTATCCGTGAGCGGCGCGCCGCATCGGGCGCTGAACGCCGACGCGGGCGCGGCGGGCGCCGTCACCCGCGCGCGGGGGTTTGCCGCCGCCGGGTTCACGGCGGGGATTAAGGAATCGGGCTTGCCCGATCTGGCGCTGTTGGTCTCGGATCGGCCCGCGGCGGCGGCGGCGGTCTTCACGCAGAATCAGACCACCGCCGCTCCGGTGCGCGTGAGCCAGGCGCATGCCGCGGACGGTCGGCTGCGGGCGGCGGTGGTCAACTCGGGCAACGCCAACTGCGCAACCGGCGCGCAGGGGCTGGCGGACGCGCGCGAGATGACGCGGCTGACCGCCTCGCTGGTCGGCTGTGAGGCGGCGGATGTGTTCGTCAATTCAACCGGGATCATCGGTCACTATCTGCCGATGGACCTGTTGCGCGCCGCGATTCCGCAGCTCGCGCCCTCGCCCGACGGCGGCGCGGCGTTCGCCCGATCGATCATGACCACCGACACGTTCCCGAAAGAGTCGTCGGCGACGTTCGAGGCGAACGGCGTCCGCTACACAATCGGCGGCTGCGCCAAGGGGGCCGGGATGATCCATCCCGACATGGCGACGATGCTGGCGTTCTTCACCACCGACGCGCCGGTCGACGCGCCCGATCTCGACGCGGCGTTCCGTCATGCCATGGATCGGTCGATCAACATGGTCACAGTCGATGGCGACACCTCAACCAATGATTCCGCCGTGATTCTGGCCAACGGCGCGGCCGGCGGCGACTCGCTGTCGGGAGAGGCGTTGGACGGGTTCGGCGCCGCGCTGCTGGAAGCGGCGGCGCCGTTGGCCAAGATGATCGCGCGCGACGGCGAGGGCGCGACCAAGCGGATCGCGATGACCGTGACGGGCGCGCGGTCGTGGGAGGACGCCCGCGATGTCGCCCGCACCGTGGTCGTGTCGCCGCTGCTCAAGGCCGCGTTGAGCAAGTACGACCCCAACTGGGGGCGGATTTTGATGGCCGCCGGGCGCGCCGGCGTCGCCTACGACCTGGATCGGGTGCAGATCTGGATTGCCGACCTGTGCGTGTTCGACGGTACGGCGACGGGCGTTCCCGAGGCGGAGGCGTCGGCCAAGACGCAGGGCGAGGAAGTCTTTCTGCGCATGGATCTGGGGCAAGGTTCTGCCGAGGCCACGGCCTGGGGCTGCGACCTGACTGAGGAATACGTGCGCTTCAACGCCGACTATGTGACCTGAAGCGGCGTAGGGCGAACGCGGCGTGGGCTAGGCTTGATCTGATGAGCGCATCGCCGACTGACGGACCGATCGTGATCAAGATTGGCGGCTCGACGTTGGGCGAGCACGATACGTCGTTGTCCGACTGCGCCGATCTGCACCGCGCGGGATACCCGCTGGTGCTGGTCCACGGCGGCGGCGCAGCGGTCAGCGACTGGCAGCGGCGGCTGGGCGCCGAGTCGGCCTGGGTTGACGGCTTGCGCACGACGACGCCGGAAGCGTTGGAGGTGGTCGTGGCGGTGTTGTGCGGACTGATCAACAAGAATCTGGCACGGCAGCTGCAACAGCTGGGCGCGCCGGCGGTGGGGCTGAGCGGGGTTGACGGCGGCACGCTGTGTTCGCCGGCGTCGCGGCGGCTCGGTCTCGTCGGCGAGACGCCGCGCTGCGCGCCGCGCCTGTTGCGGACGCTGCTCGAGCAGCGCCTGCTGCCTGTGCTGGCGCCGGTCGGTCTGGCTGACGACGCCTCGACCATGCTCAACATCAACGCTGATAGCGCGGCGGGCGCCGTCGCGGCGGCGCTCGGCGCATCGATGCTGATCTTCCTCACCGACGTCTCGCAGGTGCGCGACGGCGGCGGCCAGGGCATCGACTGCCTGGACGCGCGCAGGCAGGCGGCGCTGACCGAGTCCGGCGCGATCGCGGGCGGGATGCTGCCCAAGCTACGCTCGGGTCGGCAGGCGCTCGAGTCGGGCGCGCGCGTGCGTATCGTGGATGGCACGCAGCCGCGCGTGGTGCGGCAGGTTATCGATGGCGCGAAGATCGGAACGGCGTTGATATGACGTTCATGACGCGTCTGGCGCGCGCCTCGGCGCTCGGCTGGATTCAGCGCACGCAGGGTGAGTGGCGCAACGGCGGCGACGGCCCGGGCGAGGTGCCGCCCTCGGACGAAGGGCGTTCCGGGCAGCTGGGCCCGCCGCCGCCGGTCTTCCGCGAAGGGCTGGGCGGGTTCGGAGACGATGAGCCGCCGCCCTACACCGCCGCCGAAGGGCAGCCGCCGGACGGCAGACGGGTCTGGCCGCGCGTGGTCGTGGCCGGCGTCGCGCTGTTGGTGCTGCTGATCCTGCTCAACATCGGAATCGATATCTATGTCGACCGGCTCTGGTTCGGCAACGTCGGCTATCAGGGCGTGTTCGATCTGCGGATTACGACCCAGGTCTGGCTGTTCGCGGCGGGCGCGGCGATTGCGCTGGTCGTATTGGGCGCGAGCTATGCGGTCGCCTGGCGGATGCCGGTCGAGGCGCTGGCGCCGGCGATTGATGATCCGCGTCTGGCGCGCGTGATTCACATCATCGCCGCCGTCGCCATGATCCTGCTCGCGATCATCTTCGGCTCGGTGGCCGCCGGTCAGTGGGAGCTGATCCTGCAGTTCCTCAACGCCAAATCGTTCGGCGAGACGGATCCGCAGTTCGGGCAGGACTTCGGCTTTTACGTGTTCGAGCTGGAGGCGTTGCAGTTCATGAAAGGCTGGGCGACCGGCCTCGCGATCATGACGATGCTGACCACGGCGGCGACCTACGGCGTGCGCCTGATGATGCATCGCGGCAACGCGCGCTCGACGCTGGGCGTGCGGCTGCATCTCGCGATCACCATCGCGGCGGTGATGGGGCTGTTCGTCTGGAGCTACTGGCTGGCGCGATTCGAGCTGGCGCTCAATCCGGGCGGGTTCGTATTCGGGGCGACCTACACCGACGACAATATCCGCGCGCCGGTGCAGATCGTCAAGATGGTCGCCGGCGGGCTGGTCATCCTGGGCGTGCTGTCCTGGCCGTTTCACGAGCGGCTGCGCTTCCCGGTCGCGTCGATCGCGGCGCTGATCCTCGTCTCCATCGTCGGCGGGGCGATCCTGCCGGCCGCGATTCAGCGCTTTACGGTCGAGCCGAACGAGCTGCAGCGCGAGACGCCGTACATCGAGCGCAACATCGCGGCGACCCGCTCGGCGTTTGCCCTGGACACGATCGAGGAACGCGAGTTTCCAGCGGATGACGTCGTGAGCGAGGCCGATCTGGAGCAGAATCCCGAGGCGCTGCTCAACGTCCGCCTGTGGGATCATCGGCCGCTGAACGACACCCTGAACACGATCCAGACGATTCGGCCGCTATACGTCTTCCCCGATGTCGATGTCGATCGCTACAACGTGGGCGGCGAGGAGCACCAGGTTTTCCTGGCGGCGCGGGAGTTGGCGCAGTCGAATCTGCAATCGACGCAGCAGGGCTGGGTCAACCGACGGCTGCAGTTCACGCACGGGTTCGGCGTGGTGATCACGCCGGTCGACGAAGTCTCGCCGTCGGGCGAGCCGGTCTTCTGGGTCTCGAACATTCCGCCGGAGGTCGCCGAGCAGACGACGTACGGTCCGTTTGAGCTGGAGATCGCCGAGCCGCGCATCTACTACGGCGAGGTTACGGACGCCTACGTGATCGCGAACAGCGAGACCGAGGAGTTCGACTACCCGCTCAGCGGCGAGGAGGCGAGCGGCGATGCCAATCAGGCGACGACGCGTTACTCGGGCGAGGGCGGGATCGAGCTGGGCGGCCTGTTGCGCCGGCTGGCGTTCGCCTGGTCGTTCGGCGACGCCAACATCCTGATCTCCGGCTCGATCGACGGCGACAGCCGCATCCTCTTCCGACGACTGATCCAGGAGCGGGTGACGGAGTTGGCGCCGTTCCTGCAGCTCGACCAGGATCCGTACATCGTGGTCGGCGATGACGGCCGGCTGTACTGGATCCAGGACGCCTACACGGTGACGGATCGTTATCCCTACTCGCAGCCGCACGGCCGGGGTTACAACTACGTGCGCAACTCGGTCAAGGCGGTGGTGGACGCGTATCACGGCAGCGTCGATTTCTACGTCGTCGACGACAGCGATCCGATTATTCAGGTCTGGCAGGACATCTTTCCCAAGCTGTTCAAGCCGGCCGACGAGTTTCCCGCCGACCTGAAGAGCCACTGGCGTTATCCGCAGGACTATTTCCAGGTCCAGGCCGACCAGTATCTGACCTATCACATCGAGTCGGCGCGCGGCCTGTTCAACCGCGAGGACCTCTGGGCGATCCCGCAGGAACTGCTGCGCCAGCAGGAGATCGCGGTCGAGCCGTACTACGTGACGCTGCGGCTGCCCGATCAGGAGGAACCGGAATTCCTCTTGATTCTGCCGTTTACGCCGCGCAACCGGCTCAACTCGATCGCCTGGATGGCGGGCCGCTCGGACGGCGAGAACTACGGCAAGCTGTTCGCATTCCGCTTCCCCGCGAACAAGAACGTGGACGGGCCCAAGCAGATCGAGAATCGCATCGATCAGGACGTTGCGGTCTCGCGGCAGTTCACGCTGCTGGGCCAGCAAGGCTCCGAGGTCATCCGCGGCAACCTGCTGTTCATTCCCGTGGGCGACTCATACGTCTACGTCGAGCCGATCTATCTGCAGGCGGAAACGGGGCGCTATCCGCAGCTCAAGGCGGTGATCGTGGTCAACGGCGACACGATCGCGTTCGAGGACACGTTCGCCCGCGCGGTGCAGGTTGCGCTCGGCAACCGCACGGCGCAGGGGCTGTCGTTCCTCGGCGACGTGCCCGGCGAGTCGCCCGGGGATGGCGCGGCCGAGGATGCTGAGCCGCAGGAGCGGGAAGCGGCTCGGCCGCCGCTTCAGCTCTCCGACGACGCGGCCGAGCTGGCCGAGCAGGCGCAGGCCGCCTTCGAGGAAGCGCTGGAGCATCAGCGCGCCGGCGACTGGGCCGGGTACGGCGAAGCGATTGAGCGTCTGGGGCAGATCCTGGAGCGGTTGTCCGAGACGGCGGAGTGACGCCGGCGTCAGATGCCTCTCCTGCGCTGGCGAGGGGCGCCGCGCGAACGCGATCGGCTGCATAGACCTGCATAGACGCGCGCCAGCCCCTCGCGTAATCTGAGTGCAACTGACGCCGCCCTGCCGGGCAACGGAGTGATGGTCGATGCCTACTACTGCTGAGCGAGAGTCCGCTGTCTTCATGATGTCGGCCGGTCGGTTGCCGGTCACGCTGGTGCGCGGGGCCGGCTCCAGGGTTTGGGACGACGAGGGCAACGAGTATCTCGATTTCGTCGCCGGGATCGCGTCCGATAATCTTGGCCACTGCCATCCGCGCGTCGTCGAGGCGATCCGGCGGCAGGCCGAGACGTTGTTGCACGTCTCGAACTATTTCTACACGCTGCCGCAGCTTGATCTCGCCGATCTGATCCTCGAGCAGTCGGGTATGTCCCGCATCTTCTTCTGCAACAGCGGCGCCGAGGCGACCGAAGGCGCGATCAAGATCGGTCGCAAGTGGGGGCGGACGCGGCGCGGCGGGGCGTCCGAGATCATCGTCATGGACGAGGCGTTTCACGGCCGGACGCTGGCCTCGGTCAATGCTTCCGGCAATCCGCGCTACCGCGAGCCGTTCGGGGCGCTGGACGGCTTTCGCCATGTGCCGTTCAACGATGTCGAGGCGGTGCGGGCGGCGGTCGGGCCGCAGACGGCGGCGATTCTCGTCGAGCCGCTGCAGGGCGAGGGCGGCGTCAACGTCGCCGATGACGGCTACCTGGCGGCGCTGCGCGCGATCTGCGACGAGCACAACCTGCTGCTGATGCTCGACGAAGTCCAGACCGGCATCGGCCGGACGGGCGCGCTGTTTGCCTGGCAGCACGAGGGTGTCCAGCCCGACGTGATGGCGCTGGCCAAGGGTTTGGGCAGCGGCGTGCCGATCGGCGCGATCGTGGCCAACGAGCGCGGCGACATTCTTGAGCCGGGCGACCACGGCACGACGTTCGGCGGGCAGCCGTTCACCACCTCGGCGGCGCTGGAGACGCTGCGCGTGATGGTCGAGGAGGATATTGCGGCGCAGGCTGCGGCTCGCGGCGCGCAGCTGATCTCCGGCCTGCGCGCGCTTGAGGATCGGCGGCCGCTGATCGATCACGTGCGCGGCAAGGGTCTGCTGGTGGCGATTCAGCTGAGCGCCGATGTGGGGCCGGCCCTGGTCGCCGCCATCCGCGAGCGCGGGATGCTCTGCAACGTGGTCAAGCCGAACGTCCTGCGGCTGGTGCCGCCGCTGACCATTTCCGAGGATGAGATCGATCAGGCGATCGGGATAATCGACGACGCCTTGGGAGCGATCTCCGAGCCCGACTGACCACCCCGACAGGATCCGCACGTAGCAGGGAGCGCTAGGTGCCAAGACGAACTGATGAGAAGCGCGTGGTGCTGGCCTACTCCGGCGGGTTGGACACCTCGGTGGTAACGCGCTGGCTGACCGAGCGCGGCTGGGAAGTCGTCTGCATTACGGCGGACATGGGCTTTCTCGAAGCCGACGAGGATCTGGAAGCGCGCGCCCTGGCGGCGGGCGCGATCGGGTTCGAGATGCTCGACCTGCGCGACGATTTCGCCCAATCATTCTGCTTTCCCGCGTTGATGGCGGGCGCGTTGTACGAGGGCCGCTATCCGCTCGCCACCGCGTTGGCGCGACCGCTGATCGCCAAGGCACTGGTCGATGTGGCCCGGGCGCACAACGCGACCGCCGTGGCGCACGGCTGCACGGGCAAGGGCAACGATCAGGTGCGCTTCGATGTCTCGGTGCAGGCGTTGGCGCCCGACCTGCGTATCCTCGCCCCGGTGCGCGAGTGGGAGTTGACGACGCGCGAATCGGAGATCGTCTACGCCCAGGCGCACGACATTCCGATCACGGTGAGCGTCGACAAGCAGTACTCGACGGACGAGAATCTCTGGGGCCGCTCGATCGAGGCGGGACCGCTGGAGGATCCCTGGACTGAGCCGCCCGACGACGTGTGGGAGTGGACGGTCAATCCCGAGCGGGCGCCCGATGAGCCGACCTATCTGGAGATCGGGTTCGCGCACGGCCGCCCCGTCTCGCTGGACGGTGAAACGCTCGATCCGGTCGCCCTGATCACTCGCGTGCACGAGGTCGCCGGCGCCAACGGCGTCGGTCGAATCGATATGGTCGAAGACCGTCTGGTGGGGATCAAATCGCGCGAGGTCTATGAAGCGCCCGCGGCGACCACGCTGCGCGTTGCGCATCAGGCGCTGGAGACGCTGACCCTGTCGAAGACGCAGATTCGGCTCAAGCACCGCTTGATGCAGGATTACGCCGACCTGATTTACGACGGCCTCTGGTTCACGGCGATGCACCAGGATCTGGCCGCGTTCACATCGTCGATGCAGCGCCACGTCAGCGGCACGGCGCGGCTCAAGCTGTACAAGGGGCAGTGCGTGGCGGTCGGCGTCGAGAGCCCCAACAGCCTCTATCAGTACTCGCTGGCGACCTACGACGAGGGCGATATCTACGATCAGAGCTCCGCCGTGGGCTTCATCGACATTTTCGGTCTGCCGGTCCGCGTGCAGGCCGAGAAGCAGTTGCTGAAGCAGCCCGGCGGCGTGCTCGACGTATCATCGGGGCAGCGCGCATAACAGGCGCGTAACAGGGCGCTCGGACAGGACGACTGCCATGACGACGCAGGCTGAAGACGCAGCGATCGCCATCGAGTACGAAACCGCGCTGCCGACCGCGGGCGGCCCCGACGCGGCCGATTTCCAGATCAGCCGCCCCGGCCACGCGTCGCTCGAGTGCGCGCTCTATCTGGCGTTGGATGCGAGGCAGGCGTTCGAAGCGCTGTGCGGCGCGCTCGACGACGATCAGGCGCAGGCGGTGATCCGCGTCATTGGCGAGCACCTCTACCGAGCGCAGATCGGGCAGGGCATTGAGCCGCCGGCGATTCAGACGATTCGCGCGCGCGACCTGTCGGCGGAGCAGATCGACGCCGTGATCGACGCGGCCGGGTTGGCCAGGCTGCCGTCGGACGACTAGGCGAACGCATCAGCGACGGGCGGATGGCGGATGATCGACGCCGACAGGGCGGACCAGGCTGATCACTCCGAGCACGCCGATGGCGAGCGCCAGCGGCTCTGGGGCGGACGGTTTGCGGAAGCGCCCGACGCGCTGGTGCAGGCGTACACGTCGTCGATTCAGACGGATCTGCTCCTGTTCAGGCACGACATCGCCGGCTCGCGCGCGCACGCGCGGATGCTGTCCGCGCAGGGGATCATCGACGCCGGCGACGCGGATCGAATTCTGCAGGGTCTCGATCAGGTGGAAGCCGAGATCGAGTCGGGCGGGTTCGAGATCAATCACGAGCTCGAGGACATCCACACCCATGTCGAGGCGCGGCTGAGCCAGATCATCGGGGCGGACGCCGCCGGCCGGTTGCACACCGCCCGCTCGCGCAACGATCAGGTCGCGCTCGATACGCGCATGTTCGTGCGCGACGCCATCGTGCAGTCAGTGGGCGCCGTGCGCGGGTTGCAGGCCTCGCTGATCGATCTCGCCGAGCGCTCGCTCGATGTTTACATGCCCGGCTACACGCACCTGCAGCGCGCGCAGCCGGTGCTGTTCGCGCATCATCTGCTCGCCTACCTGGAGATGCTCGACCGCGACGCCGATCGTCTGATCGATTCCTTCGCCCGCGCCGACATCATGCCGCTCGGCAGCGCGGCGCTGGCTGGCGCGGCTTACCCGCTCGATCGACAGGCGGTCGCCGATGAGCTGGGCTTCGAATCGGTCTCGCGCAACAGTATGGACGCGGTCTCGTCGCGCGATTACATCGCTGAGTTCCTCGCCAACGCGGCGATCTGCATGGTCAATATCTCGCGGCTGTGCGAGGACGTGATCCTCTGGAGTTCGGCCGAGTTCGGCGTGCTCCAGTTCGCCGACGCGTTCACGACCGGTTCGTCGATTATGCCGCAGAAGCGCAATCCCGATATTGCCGAGCTCGCGCGCGGCCGCAGCGGCAAGGTGCTGGGGCACCTCACCGCGTTGCTGACCACGCTGAAGGGGCTGCCGCTCGCCTACAACCGCGACCTGCAGGAGGACAAATCGGGCCTGTTCGACACGGCCGAGACGCTGATCGGCACGCTGCACGTGCTCGCTCGCGCGCTGCTGACGGCGCGGGTCGATGGCGCGCGCGCGCGGGCGATGGTCGATGACGACCCCTTCATTCTCGCCACCGACTACGCGGACTACATCACGCGCAAGGGCGTCCCCTTCCGCGAGGCGCACAGCGTGGTCGGGCGGTTGGTCAAGCTCTGTGAGGCGCGCGGCGGCGGTCTGTCGGCGTTGTCGCTGGACGAGCTCAGGTCGGAGCATCCCGCCTTTGAGGCCGACGCCGTGGGCATGACGGCGCAGGCGGCGCTGGCGTCGCGGGATGTCGCGGGCGGCACGGCGCCGGGTCAGGTGCGGGAGGCGCTCGATCAGGCGAAGCAGCGGCTGCAGCTAGAGCCGGCGAACCAGACAGCATCGGACCAGGCGGCGTCGGAACCTGCGCCCCCGCCGACCGAGCAGCGGCCCGAGACCGGGCTCAACCGCGCCCAGCGCCGAGCCGCCGAGCGAGCGGCCGCCCGCCGAGCCGGGCGGTAAACCGAGATGCCGCCACCCGTCGCCATTGCGCCGTCGATCCTGAGCGCCGACTGGACTCGGTTGGCGGAGCAGATCGGCGAAGCCGAGGCGGCGGGGGCTGACTGGATCTCGCTCGACGTGATGGACGGCAATTTCGTGCCGCCGATCAGCTTCGGCGCGCGGATGGCGTCGGCCGTGCGCTCGCTGACCGATCTGCCGATTGAAGCGCACCTGATGGTCGCCCGTCCTGAGGATCAGGTCGACGACTTCATCGCGGCGGGGGTCGAGTGCGTCACGATCCACGTCGAGACCACGCGGCATCCGCATCGACTGCTGCAGCGGATCGCGGCGGCTGGGGTCGAAGCCGGGCTGACGCTCAACCCGGGCACTCCGCTGGATGTGATCGAGCCGCTGATTCCGATTTGCGGCCGCGTGCAGATCATGAGCGTCAATCCGGGCTGGGGCAGCCAGTCGTTCATCCCCGAATCGCTGACGCGCATCCGTCGGGCGCGGGCGATGCTTGACGCCTGCGGCAAGGAAGACGCGCACGTCGCGGTTGACGGCGGCGTGAACGAGTCGACGATCGCGTCGATCGTCGAGGCAGGCGCGAGTTGGCTGGTTGCGGGGTCGGCGGTGTTCAACGAGCGCGAGTCGGTCGCAGACGCGGTGTCGCGGCTGCGGCGCGCGCTGTCCGCCACTGCCGGTTGAGGGGCTAAAGCGGCTGCTGGTAGATGCGGTAAACCTTGTAGACCTCGGCTTCGGTGCGCTTGAGCGCGTGGTTGAGGAGATGGTTGTCCTCGAGCACCCAGCCGAGTTCGGCCCAACGGTAACCCCGGGCAGCGCCGCGCACCTGGATCTCGGCGGTGAGCATCACGCCGAGCTGGGCGAACTCGCGCGTGCGCCATTTGCGCCGCACGCCGAGCAGCATGACGCGGCCGCTCTGCGGGCCGCGGCGCAGACGCCAGAGCAGCCGCGCCCAGCCGAGCGGGAAGAGCCGGCCGTCGATGTCGCGGGCGCACTCATTGAGATTGGGGATCGAGATCACCATGGCGGCCGGGTCGCCGTCGATCTCGACGAACGCCGTCAGGCGGGGATCAGCGAACTGGGCGAGGTCGTGCGCGAGGCGGTCGGCCTCCGCCTCGGTGATCGGCACCGCGCCCCAGTTTTCGGACCAGGCCTCGTTGAAGATCTCGGCGGCGATGCGCACGTCGCGCTGGAAATTGCGCTTGTCGAACGCGCGCACGTTCACGCGCGGATGTTCGTGGATGCGCGACCAGGCGCGCTGGCGGCGTTCGCCCAGCGGCGCGTCGACGGGGTAGCGGTAGGCCCAGAGGTCCTTGATCTGCTCGTAGCCGTTGGCCTCGATCAGATTGGGGAACCAGCGCCGACCGTGGGGCATCGCCACCATCGGCGGCGTGTCGAATCCTTCGACGAGGCAGCCGGCCTCATCGTTGATCGTGAAGTTGAACGGGCCTCGGGCGAACGCGGCGCCGCGCTCGCGCAGCCACGAGTGCGCGGCGTCGAACAGGGCGCTCGCGGCCTCGGGGTCGTTCAGGCAGTCGAAGTGGCCGAAGAATCCGGCCGACTCGTTCCACTTCTTGTTGTGCAGCGGATTGATCTGAGCGGAGATGCGGCCCACCGGCCGGCCGCCGCGCTCGGCCAGGAACAGCTGCGCCTGGCCGTAACGCAGGAACGGCGTGTGGCGAGGATCGAGACGCTGGCGCTGCACGCGCCGCAGCGTCGGGATCCAGTGCGGATCGTCTTGGTAGACGGTCCAGAGCACATCGATGAAGGGCGCGGCTTGGCGTCCGAAGCCAATCGGCCGAACCCGGACGCCGGTGGTCATGGCGCTGGTCGCGGAGCGTCTCCGCCGCAGCCGCCGCTAGCGGTAGCGGCCGCGGTCGGAGTAGCTGTCGCGCGAGCCGCGGTCGTCGTAGCGGGGCTCGCGGTAGCCGCCGCCACCGCCGCCGCGGTAACCGCCACCGCCGCGATTGTCGCGGTAGCCGCCGCCGTCGCGGTAACCGCCGCCCTCGCGGCGCGGTTGCGCCTCGTTGACGCGCAGCTCGCGTCCGTCGAGGTCGTAGCCGTTGAGCGCGGTGATCGCGGTGCGGCCCGCGTCGTCGTCCATGTCGACGAAGCCGAAGCCGCGCGATCGACCGCTGTCGCGGTCGACCGGGATGACGCAGTCGTGCACCTCGCCGTGTTCGGCGAACAGGGTGCGGAGTTCCTCGGAGTTGGTGCGGAACGGGAGGTTGCCAACGTAGATTCGCATGTTCCTCGGTCTCGGTCTGTCAGCGCATCGGCGCTGAAATCGGTCTCGGTCGGGTAGTCAGGGGCGGACGCTTCGTCCGTTGCGCTGGCTGTCGGGCGTGCAGTCTTCCGATCGCAGTGTGGGGCGGGCGTACGGGCGTGTGCGCTGAGCTTAGGCGGCGAGCCGCTTCATCATGGTGCGCAGGCACGCGGTACATACGTTAAGCCGCTGGGTTTTGCCGTCAATCGTTAGTTTGTGTCGGTGAACATTCGGCTTGAACGTACGAGATGTGCGAGGCGCCTTGCGCTTCCAGCGGCCCGAGTGTTTGTGGCGGATGTTGCGGCCGAACGTGGTCCGCTTGTCGCAGAGATCGCACTTGCCGGCCATCGATCCGTCCTCGATCCGTTTCACGCTCACGCGCTGAGCGCGGCAGTCGCCGCCTCGCGCTGATTATCATAACAGCACGGGGCGCGCCGGGCTGCGCGCCTGCTGCATCCTCTATGCGGGAGGCGACAGATGGCCGAGAAGGACCCGCCCGCCGCCGCCCTGAGCGGGTCGGACATGCTCCGCCTGATCCAGGGCGCGGCCGGCTGGGTGGCGCTGCATCGCGAGGCGTTGAATCAGATCAACGTGTTCCCCGTGCCCGACGGCGATACGGGCGCCAATCTGGGGCGCACCCTCGCCGCCGCCAGCCAGGCGGCCGAGACGGCTGCGGCGGATGCTGCGGCTGCGGCGCACACCATTGCGTCGGCGGCCGCGTCGGCGGCGCTGCTGGGCGGGCGCGGCAGCTCCGGGGTGATTGGCGCGCAGTGGCTGCGCGGATTCGCCGAGGGGCTCGCCGCAACCGACGACGGCTCGCTCGCCGCCGCCTTCGCCGCCGCCGCGGCCGCCGCGCGCGATGCGGTCGCGGAGCCGCGCGACGGCACCATGATCTCCGTCGCCGCCGATATCGCCAGCGCCGTCCGCGCGACGACGGGCGCTCCGTCCGCTCAGCTGCGGATCGCGGTGCAGGCCGCGTTTGAATCGGTCGAAGCGACACCGCAGCAGAATCCCGTGCTGCGGGACGCCGGTGTCGTCGACGCGGGCGCGCGCGGGCTCGAGTTCATGCTGCGCGGCATGTCGGGCGCGCTGGCGGGCGAACCGATTCCCGATCTGCCCGCCGAACTGGGCGTGATCGATCCGGACTGGCTGGCGCGCCGTCTGGACTCGAACGGAGATTTCGACGGGTTCTGCACCGAGCTGGTCGTCGCCGGGGTCGAGGATGTCGAGGGTTTGCGGGAGCTGCTCTGCGGCGCTGACGAGACGGTCATGCTGGTGCCCGACGGCGACGATCTGCGCATTCACCTGCACACCGCCGAACCCGCCGACGCCTACGCCGCCGCCGACGCCGCCGGGCGGCTGCGCGCGTTTCGCGCCGTCGATATGCGGGCGCAGGCGGCGCGGACGCACGAGTCCGCGTCAGAGCCGGCGATCATCGCGGTCGCGCAGGGCAGCGGCTTCGTCCGCGTGTTCTGCGAACTGGGCGCGGCCGCGATCGTCTCGGGCGGCGCGGCGGATAATCCGTCGGTCGAGATGCTGCTCTCCGCTGCCGAGTCGGTCAAGGGCGCAGACGTGATCGTGCTGCCCAACAACCACAACGTTGCGCCCGCGGCCGGGCGCGCAGGCGAACTGGCCGCCGCCGCGGATCCGCCGCAGCGCATCCACGTGATCCGCAACGACAGCCAGGCCGAGGGCGTCGCCGCGCTGGCGGCGCTGATCGGCGGCGTGCCGGTCGATGATGTGGCGGCGGAAATGCAGGAGGCGTTGGCGGCTGTGCGGATCGGTCGAGTGGCATACGCGGCGCGCGAGTTCGAGGGCGATCTGCCGATTGCGGCGGGGCAGCCGTTCGCGATGCTCGATGGCGAGATCGTGGGCGCGGGCGCGTCGATCGACGATGTCGCGCTCTCACTGTCCCAGCGGATGGCGGGGTCGTTGGCGGGCGCGTCGTTGTTCACGCTGTACGTTGGGGAGGACGTATCCGAAGAGCGGGCCGACTCGCTGGCGGAGATGATCGAGGAGCATACCGGTCTGGAAGTCGATCTCGTCGACGGCGGGCAGCCGCATTACCCGTGGCTGCTCGCGCTTGAGTAGCGGGCGCGTCCGAGGAGCGTCAGGTTCATCGCATGTCTGTCGCCGTCGTTACCGATTCCGCCTCCGATCTGGAGCAGGGCGAGCTGAGCGGCATCGCGGTCGTGCCGTTGCATCTGCATTTCGGCGACGATGTGTTCGAAGACGGCGTGACGCTCTCGAAGCCTGAGTTCTGGCAGCGGCTGGATCGCACGCTGCAAACCGGCGGCGCGTTGCCGACCACCTCGCAGCCGGCGCCGGGCGCGTTTCGGGATGTCTACCAGCAACTGATCGACGACGGCGCCGATGGCATCGTCTCGGTGCATCTGAGCGGCAAGCTGTCGGGGACGCTGAACTCGGCGCGGCAGGGCGCGTCGCTGTTGGCGCAGGCGCCGCCGATCGAGTTCGTCGATACCCAGAGCGCGTCGATGGGCGTCGGTTGGGCGGCGGAGGCGGCGTGGCGGGCGGTCGACTCGGGCGCGGGCGTGATCGAGGCGGCGCAGGCGGCGCGTGCGAGCGCGGCGCAGACTCGGGTGCTGCTGTTTGTGGAGACGCTCGATTATCTGCTGCGCGGCGGACGCATCGGCCGGGCGCGGCAGCTGGCCGGCAAGCTGCTGCGCATGCGGCCGCTGTTGGAACTGGTCGATGGCGAAGTCGCCGCCGTCGAACGTCCGCGCACGCGCAGGAAGGCGCTCGATCGGTTGTACGCGCAGATCATGTCGGAAGGTCAGCCTGAACGGGTCGCGATCCTGCATGGCGCCGCGGAGGCCGACGCGGATGCGCTCGCGCGGCGGGTGTCGGAAGCCTGCGGCGGGATGGAGACGCCGGTGATTCTCAGCTCGCCGGTCCTGGGCGCGCACGTCGGGCCGGGTACGGTCGGGGTCGCCGTGCGCCGGCGCGTGTGAGCGTCGGCGCATGACCACCGCTCGGCGGCGGCCGACGCAGACGCTGCAACGCATCCTGGCGCTCGAACGGCGGCAGGGCTTCAACGATCGCGCCGTCACCGGCGGGCTGGATCGATTTCTGCGCAACGAGATCGAGGGCGGCGAGCAGGCTCAGTTCTTCAAGCGCATTGTCGCTCCTCTGCCCCAGCAGGGCTACGCAGCCCTGTCGGCGGAGGAGCGTGAACGCTGGGCGACGGGAGTTCTGTCCGCGCTGCAACCCGGTTCATCGCCCAGGGCTGTGACGAAGCAGAGGGATCAGACGACCCAACCGGCGCGAACGGCAACCGAGAAATCCTCCGCGCCCGGCGGCCGGGCGTCGAAGGCGGCGGGCAAGAATCCACCCGCTTCCGAATCGCCGAAGCCGCGCGCGCGCTCACGCTCCGGCCGCCGCCGCCCCGTCCCTACGTTCGACGGCGAGAATCCTCTGGCCCGTGACGTGTCGGTGCTCGGCGTGATCCCGCCGATCTCACGCAAGGCGATGTCGTCGCTGGGCCTGGATACGATTTTCGATCTGCTCTGGCATCTGCCGTTTCGATACGAGGACTGGCGCAACGTTCGCGCGATCGCCGACGCGCTGGAGGATATCGAGCTGACGATCGTGGGTGAGATCGTCAGCATCGAGGTCAAGCATCTGCGCGGCGGCCGCAAGGCGACCGAAGCGGTGGTCCGGGACGGTTCGGGCAGCATCCGCGTCTGGTGGTGGCAGCAGCCGTATCTGGCCAAGACGCTCAAACCGGGCATGCGCGTGGGTCTGTCGGGCAAGGTCGGGCTGCGCGGTCGGTTTTTGCAGATGGACTCGCCGGAGTGGGAGCGGCTGGACGATCCTGACGACGACACCGTTCACGTGGGGCGGTTGTCCCCCGTGTATCCCAAGACGCGCGGCTTGCCCAATCGAACCATTCGCCGCCTCGCCCACGCCGCCGTGCGCGACTATCTGCCGCTCCTGGATGAGACGCTGCCTGCTTCGATCCTGATGGAGCAGCAGTTCCTGTCCGAGGCGGAGGCGCTGCGGACGATCCACTTTCCGGAGCGGCTCGAGGATGTCGAGCGGGCGAAGGAGCGGATTGCGTTTCAGGAGCTGCTCGCGATTCAGCTGGCGGTGCTCGCGCGCAAGCGCGAGGCGCGGCTGCGCGCGGACGCGCCGCCGATTCCGATGCCGGGCGACTTCCTGGACCGGTTTATCGGAGCGTTGCCGTTTGAATTGACGACGGCGCAACAGCGCGTCCTGACCGAGATTCGCAACGATATGTGGCGCCGCGAGCCGATGGCGCGGTTGCTGCAGGGCGATGTCGGCTCGGGCAAGACGGTTGTGGCTGCGGCGGCGATGTTGGCTGCAGTGCGAGCCGGGCATCAGACGGTGCTGATGGCGCCGACCGAGGTGCTGGCCTCACAGCATTTCGAGACCTTTCAGCGCCTCTTCGCCGGTCGGGAGCAGGGCGGCGGCGATCTGCGCTGGCACAACTACAGCCTCGCGCCGGCGCTCGATCGTCCGCTGCGGATGGCGCTGCTGACCGGCAGCGTCCGCGCCGCGCGCAAGCGGCAGATTCACCAGGAGATGGAGTCGGGCATGCTCGATCTGGTGGTCGGCACGCACGCGCTGATTCAGGACAGCGCCAAATTCAGTGATCTGGGCCTCGTGGTGGTCGATGAGCAGCATCGGTTCGGCGTGCTCCAGCGCGACGCGTTGCGCGGCAAGGGGCGCAGCCCGCATCTGCTGGTGATGACCGCGACTCCGATTCCACGCACTCTCGCGCTCACTGTCTATGGCGAGCTCGACTCATCCGTGATCGACGAACTGCCGCCCGGCCGCCAGCGGGTGCGGACGCAGATCGTGGATCCATCGCAGCGCGAGGAGGTCGTGTATCGGCGTATCCGCGAGGAGGCGCGGCAGGGTCGGCAGTCGTTGATTATCTGTCCGCTGGTCGAGGAATCCGAGCATCTCGAATCGGAAGCGGCGACCGAGCAGTATGAGTTTCTGCGCGATGGACCGTTGCGCGATCTGGCGCCGCGCATTCGTCTGCTGCACGGGCGGATGTCAGCGGACGAGAAACGCGGAGTGATGTCCGATCTGGCGCGCGGTGAGGCGGATGTGCTGGTTTCGACGATCGTGGTCGAGGTGGGCGTCGATTTGCCGCGCGCGACGGTGATGGCGATCGAGGGCGCCGAGCGCTTCGGGCTGGCGCAGCTGCATCAGCTGCGCGGGCGGGTTGGCCGCAGCGACCTGGCCTCGGTCTGCTACCTGATCTCGGACACGGAGGTCGAGCAGAGCCAGCGTCGGCTCGATCTGATGGTGCAGACGTCGAACGGCTTCGAGCTGGCCGAGGCTGACCTCGAGATGCGCGGACCGGGCGAATACTTCGGCACCAGACAGTCGGGCCTGCCGGAGTTGCGCGTGGCTAAATTGACGGATCATCGGACGCTGAGTCTGGCGCGCAACTGGGCGAATCGCATCCTCGATGTTGATCCGCATCTGCGCGCGCCCGAGCACCGCTCACTGCGCGCTCAGGCGGGCAAGCTCGATGTGTCGGGCGCTACGGCCGTGCATTAGACCTGCAGCGCGGCCGAACGGCGGTATCCTGAGCCTTCGGCCCGCGGGCCTTTAGTGTGAGTAGCGTGAGCGGTGCGGCGACTTTGAGCCGTTGAATCGTCGGCGGATGCCGGGAGTGCGATTGCATATGATGCGCGCGACGCGTGATCTGGTCGGAGAGTTGGTTCGCAACGCCCTGGAGCTGGCCCAGGCGGACGGCGCCTTGCCACCGATTCCGCCCATGGAACTGCGGATCGAGCGGCCCAAGGAGCGTGAGCACGGCGACTACTCGTGCAGCGTCGCTCTGCAGCTCGCCAGCGCGGTGCGGATGCCGCCGATGGACGTGGCGTCGGCGATCGCGCAGCGGGTGCTGCGCACCGAGCCGATTGCCGAGGTCGAGGTCGCGCGGCCGGGATTCATCAATCTGACCCTGGACCGCGCCTGGCAGCGGGCGCAGCTGCTGGCGGTGATCGAGGCCGGCGACGAATGGGGTCGGATCGATCTGGGCCTCGGCCGGCGCGTGCAGGTCGAGTTCGTTTCCGCCAACCCGACCGGGCCGCTGCAGGTCGGCAATGGCCGGGGCGCCGTGCTCGGCGACGCGCTCGCGTCGGTGCTGGACGCGGCCGGGTTCGATGTGCAGCGCGAGTACTACATCAACGACGCGGGGGCGCAGATTCGACTGTTCGGGCGCACGCTCTTCGCCCGCTACCAGCAGCAGTTCGGCCGCGAGGCGTCCGTGCCCGAGGGCGGCTATCAGGGCGCGTACATGGTTGACCTCGCCGCCCGCCTGCGCGAGGAAGCGGGCGAGCGCTGGCTGGATCACCGCGACGATCCGCCCGCTGATCTCTCCGAGCGCGGTCTGCAGTTGATGGTCGAGCGCATCCGCGACGACCTCGCCCTGCTGCGGGTCAGGTTCGACCACTGGCAGCGCGAATCGGCGTTGTACGACAGGGCGGCGGGTGCAGCGGCGGGCGAGTCGACCTACGAAATCGCCATGCGGCGGCTGCGCGACGGCGCGTACGTGATCGAGAAAGAGGGGGCGGTCTGGTTCCGCGCCGAGGATCTGGGCGAGGACAAGGACAACGTCCTGATTCGGTCGTCCGGCGATCCCACCTACTTCGCCTCGGATGTGGCGTATCACTACGACAAGTTTCTGGTTCGCGGGTTCGACACGGTGATCGACGTGTGGGGCGCGGATCATCAGGGTCACGTGGCGCGGACCAAGGCGGCGGTTTCGGCGTTGGGCGGCGACGGCGAGGCGCTGGAGGTGTTGCTCTACCAGCTGGTGCACCTGCGCCGCGGCGAGGAGCGGGTGCGGATGTCCAAGCGCACCGGCGAGATCGTGACGCTGCGGGAGCTGATCGAGGAGGTCGGCGCGGATGCGGCGCGGTTTTTCATGTTGCAGCGCTCGGCCGACGCGCAGATGGACTTCGATCTGGATGCCGCCGCGTCCGCCGATCCGCGTCAGAATCCGGCCAGCTACGTGAAGTACGCGCACGCGCGCTGCGCCGGCGTGCTACGGGCTGCGGCCGACGCCAATCTGGCGGCGTCGGCGGAGCATCTCGATCTGCTCGACGCCGAGCAGGAGGACATTCTGATCGGCGAGATTCTGCGTCTGCCGGAGCTGGTCGCCGATATGGCGGTCAAGCGCGAGCCGCATCATCTGACTTACTACGCGCAGAGTCTGGCGCAGGCGTTCACGCAGTTCTACGACGCCTGTCGGATCGTTGTTCCGGAGGAGGCGGCCCGATCCGGCGCACGGCTGACGCTGACCCGCGCCGCGCAGTCGGCGCTGGCATCGACGCTGCGCATGATCGGCGTCGACGCGCCCGATGAGATGTAAGCGTTCGGAGGATTCCACATGCAGGAGGGCGTCATGCAGGATCGCGTCTTCGCCGGCATCCGCGCCACGGGGCGGCAGCACATCGGCAACTATCTGGGCGCGATCCAGAACTTCGTCGCCCTGCAGGATCGCTACGAGTGCATCTATTCGATCGTCGATTTGCATTCGCTGACGACGCTGACCGACACCGACCAGCTGCGCGCCAACGTGCGCGAGACGGCGCTCGATCTGCTCGCCGCGGGGATTCGTCCCGAAGAGACGATTCTCTACGCGCAGAGCCATGTGCCGGAGATATCCGAGCTGCATCTGCTGCTCTCGATGGTGACGCCGATCGGGCGGCTGATGAACGTGCCCACGTTCAAGGAGAAAGCCAAGTCGCAGCCCGACAACGTCAACTATGGGCTGGTGGGTTATCCGGTGCTTCAGACGGCCGATATCGTGATGTACCGCGCCAACAAGGTGCCGGTGGGCGAGGATCAGCTGCCGCACCTGGAGCTGGCGCGCGAGATCGTGCGCCGCTTCAACCACCTGTTCGGCGACACCTTCCCGGAGCCGGAGGCGGAGCTGACCAGCGCGCCGATGGTGCTGGGTTTCGACAATCGCAAGATGTCCAAGTCGTACGGCAACGCCGTCGATATCGCGGCGACGCCCGAGGAGACCGCGCAGGCGATCCGCACGGCCGTCACCGACCCGCAGCGCCTGCGCCGCACCGATCCGGGCGATCCCGACGTCTGCAACGTCTTCTCGCTGCACGGGTTCTTCGGTCCCGAGCAGCAGCCGCGCATCGACGCGGCCTGCCGCAGCGCCGAGATCGGCTGCGTTGACTGCAAGCGGCAGCTGGCGGAGTCGGTGAACGACTACTTTGCGCCGATCCGCGCGCGGCGCGATGAGCTGGCTGCCGATCCGGGCGCGGTGGATGAGCTGTTGATCGAGGGCGCCCGCCGCGCGCGCGTGATCGCCGCTGAGGTGTTGGCCGATGTCAAGGACGCCATGGGCCTGCCGGCGTCGCTGCCCGAGGTCGCCAACGTCTCGTAGCCCGATTCGCCCCGCCGCCCGCTGCGAGGCGTTCGACATCGATGCCTGCCTGCGCGGTTACTTGCGCTCCAGCACGACGACCGGGATCTGGCGGCCCGCGTTGCCGGCGCGGATTGCGTAGTCGAGGTAGGGCGCGAATTCTTTGGCCATCATCGCGAAGAGCATGTCGCGCTCGACGCCCTCGGCGGTGCGGGCGGCGGCTTCGAACTGCTCGGTACCTACCATCAGCTGCACATCGGGGTTGGCGTCGATATTCAGGTACCAGGCCGGGTGGCTGGGCGTTCCGGCCTTGCTGGCGACGATCACGTAGGCGCCGTCCGATTCGCCGTAGATCAGCGGCAGCGTGCGCCACGCGCCCGAGCGCCGGCCTTTGGCCGCGAGCAGCAGGCAGGAGATCGAACCGGAACCGTCGGGGCGATCCCACATGTGGCCTTCCTGGCCGCCCGAGCTGAGGTACTGCTCGGTGTGGTCGCGGATCCAGTCGGGCAGATTGGGGTCGACGCTGAAGATGTCGGACATGGACGCGCTCCTTCGCGGCTTGATCGGCTTGTCTTGATTGTAGGGTTGTCGGCGGCGGGTCAGGCGGAGGCGGCCGCGCCGAGCCAGCAGATGATCAGCACGGGCAGCATGGGCACGATCAGGACGCGCTGGACCAGCAGTCGAGCCTCGGTGACGCGGCGCATCAACCTCCAGATGCAGGCGAGGCCGACGAGGATGAGATAGCAGAGCGGGCCGATCAGCCAGACCAGGTCGCCGCCGGAGATGTTGATCGCGGCGGCGGCGAGCGCGAGCGCCGCGGTGACGCTGGCCCAGGCGGTGGGCACCGCCATGTCGATCCCCAGCCAGTGCAGGATCGAGCGGGCGCCGTCTTCGTCATCCATCTCGAAATCGGGCAGTTTGTAGATCAGGAAGGTGGCGGTTCCGCTGAGCGCCCCCAGAGGGATGATCCAGAGCAGGTGGTCGCCCGGGAAGGTGATCTGGCTGGCCTGGATCGCGCCGACGGGGAGCAGCACGCCGACCAGCGCGAACGGAAGGACGCTGAGCAGCGAGCCGCGCCAGGCGATGCTGTAGAGCGTCATCGCGCCGAGCATGGCCCAGCCGATCACGCCCAGCCGCCAGTCGGCGGCGAAACCGGCGATCGAGCCGATGGCGAGCGGGAGCGCCATGCCGAGCAGCGCCATCCGCGTCGTCAGGCGGCTGGCGGGCATCGGCCGCCAGAGCCGGCTGCGCGCGTCGATCTCGGCGTCGAGCACGTTGTTGATGATGCTCGCCGCGCAGGAGAACGTGAAGATCATGCCGCAGTAGATGATCGGCCGTCTCCAGGACATCTCGCCGTGCGACGCGGTCACGACCATCAGCGCCGCAACCGCCATCAGCCAGATGCTGGTCTGGGGGCGGGAAAGCTCGACCCAGGCGATGAAGCGGCTTCGCGCGAGCCGTATGCGCCAGTCGGGCGGGTCGGACGGGTTGGGCGGTTGCGGGTCGGTCACGCCGTCAGCTTATGCGCCGATCTGCGGACGCCGCCTCGGTAGATTGGCAGCGAGTCGGAGCGAGGAGGCAGGCGCGCCGCTGCGCGCCTGCGTATACTCGTCATAAACCCCTATTGCGCCCGGTGTGCGCGTCACGAGAGGCAGGTTGCGCCGATGGCCATTCTCAACATGGTGCGGGATTACGAGAAGATCGCCAAGTTTCAGCTTGGCCGCTACGTGGGGATGAAAGGGCCGGGTCTGGTCTGGATCATCCCGATCATCCAGGCCGGCACCAAGGTGGACATGCGCGAGCAGTACTTCGACGTGCCGCCGCAGCGCAACATCACCAGCGACAACGCCGGGGTCGATGTCGATTTCGTCGTCTATCTGCGGGTGATGGATCCCGAGCGCACGGTGCTTGAGGTTCGCGATTATCTGGGCGCGGCGCGGCAACTCGCAACGACGACGCTGCGCGCGGTGATCGGCGAGATGGCGCTGGACGAGGTGCTCTCGCGGCGCGACGATATCAACGCTCAGATGCAGATCAAGCTGGACGACGTGACCAACCGCTGGGGCGTCAAGGTGACGGCGGTGGAGATTCGCGAGGTCGAGCCGCCGCCGGCGATCGCCGAGGCGATGACCAGGCAGATGTCGGCGGAGCGGACGCGGCGCGCCCAGATCACCGAGTCGGAAGGGTCGCGCGACGCGCAGATCAACGTCGCCGAGGGTGAGCGGCAGGCCGCCATTCTTGCGGCGGAGGGCGAGAAGCAGTCTCAGATTTTGCGCGCCGAGGGTCACCGCGAGGCGCAGATTCTGGAGGCCGAGGGGTACGCCAACGCGCTTGAGGCGATCAACGCCGCCGCTCAGGGCGCGCACGGCAACACGATGGGGCTTCAGTACCTGGACACGCTGCGCAACCTCGCCAACAGCTCGAGCACCAAGTGGATCATTCCGATGGAACTGACCAACGCGGCCCGCTCGATCGCCGAGCGGCTGGGCGTGGGCGTGGCTTCTGGCAACGGCAACGGCGGCAATAGCGGCGGCAGCGGCTGATCGGGCGTCGTCCGCCCCGTTACTGCAGCCCTGCGTGTCGATGCGCGAATGCGTGCATTTCCGACATGACGATTGCCGGATCTTCGGCCAGGCCGTGGCCGGCGCCGTCGATGAGCACCAGCTTTTTGGGCTCGTTGGCGCGCTCGTAGATGTCCTGCGAGGCCTGGTGATGCAGGATGCCGTCGGCGGTGCCGTGGATCAGCAGCAGCGGCTTGTCCATCTCGTCGACCTGACGGGTGCCGAAGAGCTGCGGCGAGAGCGAGATCACGCCGCGCACCTGCGGCAGGATCTGCGCGGTCTTGATCACGACCGCGCCGCCGAATGAGTGCCCCGCGAGCACGATCCGCTCGGCGCCGATGCCGCTGAGAAAGGAACAGGCGCCCAGCAAGTCGAGCACGCATTCCTCGAACTCGCCGGCCATGCGGTAGTGAATCCGCAGGGTGGAGATGCCCTCGCCGGGCAGCCGTTCGGCCAGGCGCTGATAGACGTTGTCGGCCGGGCCTCGCGTCTCGTGTTCGCCGCCCATCGCGCCCGAGCAGGTGATCAGCGCGCCGGTCTGACCTTCGCTCACGTCCAGCAGGGCGGAGACCTCGCCGCGCGTGGTCGCCAGACGCAGCTCAAGCCGCGAGGGATCAGGCGCGCCATCATCGCTGGTCCGCGGCCGCGCCTGCACGCCGGTGATCCGCAGCGTGAGGTCTTCGGGCTGCGAATCGCCGGCCGGCGGTGTGAGACGAAACGTCATGGACGCAGGCTAGCGGTCTGAGCCGACGCGGCTACTTGGCCAGGGGCGCGTGCTGCAGGAAGCGTCGGATGCGGTGCAGCGCTTCTTCGATCTCGTCGTAGCCGGTCGCGTAGCAGGCGCGCACGTGGCCGACGCCGGCCGAGCCGAAGGCGGAGCCGGGCACGACGGCGACCTGCTCGCGCAGCAACAGCTGCTCGGCGAAGGTCTCGTCGTCGTAGCCGGTCCGGACGACGGAGGGGAACGCGTAGAACGCGCCGCGCGGTTCGGCGCAGGCGAGCCCGAGGTCGTTGAAGCCGCGCCACATCAGCTGTCGGCGGCGGTCGTACTCCTCGCGCATGGCGACGACGTATTCCTCGCCGGCGCGGACTGCTTCGAGGGCGGCGTGCTGGGCGATGGTGGGGGCCGACATCATCGAGTACTGGTGGATTTTGAGCATCCCGTCGAGCAGGTCGCGCGGTGCGGTCGCCCAGGCGACGCGCCAGCCGGTCATCGCGTGCGATTTGGAGAAGCCGCCTAGCGTGATCGTGCGCTCGGGCATACCGGGCAGCGAGGCGACGGGCGTGTGGACAGCGCCGCCGTAGACGAGCCGGTCGTAGATCTCGTCCGAGATGACGAGCAGGTCGCGCCGCTGCGCGATCTTGGCGAGCGCTTCGAGCGTCTGGCGGTCGAGCACGGCGCCGGTCGGGTTGGACGGATAGCCGAGCAGCAGCGCTCTGGTGCGCGGCGTGACGGCTGCCTCGACGTCGTGCGGGTCGAGGGCGAAGCCCTGCGAGGCGCTGGTGGCGACCGGAACGGGGACGCCGCCCGCGAGCAGGACCGACGGCGCGTGGGCGGCGTAGGAGGGGTCGGCGACGATCACCTCGTCGCCGGGATTGATGATGGCGCGCGCCGCCAGGTCCAGGCCCTCGGAGACGCCGGTCGTGATCAGCATCTCGTCGACCGGGTCCCGCTCGACGCCGTAGCGTCGGGCGAGGTCGGCGGCGATCGCCTCGCGCAGCTCGATCAGACCGAGATTGGATGTGTAGTGGGTGTGTCCGCGTTCGATGGCGCGGATGCCGGCCTCGCTGATCGGCCACGGGGTGACGAAGTCCGGTTCGCCGACGCCCAGCGAGATCACGTGCTCCATCGAGGCGATGATGTCGAAGAAACGCCGAATGCCGGAGCCGGGAACCGCCTGGACGCGCTGGGCGACGCGAGACTCGGCCGTCGGTTCAGCCGTTTCAGCCGCGGACGCCGGAGCGGCGTCCGCGGCGCCGGTACGCCGAGGATCATCGTCGCGGGCGTAGCTGCGGTCGTTCGAGGCTATCGGCATGGGACTCTCGCTCGGGCTCCTGCGCTGGTTGCGGCGGCCGGGTCAGAAGACGACTTTCTGGCGGCCGCTCTGCAGATCGGAATCGATGTAGACGCCGTCTTCCTTGTAGCGCCGCATGAGCACGCGGGTGGTGGTGCCCTTGACGCCCGACATGGTGGCCAGGCGTTCGCCGACGAAGTCGGAGATGCCGCGCATGTTGTCGGCCGCGATCATGACCAGCAGGTCGTAGGCGCCCGAGACGAAGTAGACGGTTTGCACCTCGTCGAAGCGGGCGATGCGGCGCGCGACGGCGTTGTAGCCGACGTTTTCCTGCGGCTCGACAGTGACCTCGACGACGGCGTAGACGGTCGACAGGCCCAGCGTTTCCCAGTTGATTTTGGCGCCGCGGCCCAGGATGATGCCGCGTTCTTCGGCCTCGCGGATAGCTTCGGCGACCTCGGCCTCGCCGCGGCCCAAATTCTCGGCGATCCGGGCGGCGCTGAGCCGTCCGTCGCGCGCCAGTTCGCGGAGCACGGGTTCGAGGATTGCGTCCATCAGGATTGCACTGTATGCGAAGGAACGGGCCGTGTCTGCGCTGATCGATTCGGATCGTACAGATCGTTACGTTTCGTTACGTTGGCTCAACATTTGCGGGCGGCGCGCCCGTAGGCGGCGAAGTGGGCCAGGCGGTCAATCGCTCGTAGGCGTTGGCGGCGCCGAGCAGGGTCGGTTCATCCAGACGCTGACCGATGAACTGCAGACCAACCGGCATGCCCTGCGCGCCGAATCCGCCGGGGATCGAGATCGCGGGCAGGCCGGCGATGTTGGCGGGAATGGTGTAGATGTCGTTGAGGTACATCTGGTAGGGGTCGGTGATCTCGCCGCGCTCGAAGGCTACGGTCGGCGCGGTGGGGGCGACGATCAGATCGTGCTCGGCGAAGACGCGGTCGAACTCGCGGCGGATCAGGGTGCGCACCTTCTGCGCCTGAAGATAGTAGGCGTCGTAGTAACCGGCCGACAGGGCGTAGGCGCCCAGCAGGATGCGGCGCTTCACCTCGCGGCCGAAGCCGCGCCCGCGGGTCGCTTCCATGTCGGCCCAGATCGACTCGCCGCCGCGCGCGGCGTAGCCGTACTTGACGCCGTCGAAGCGGGCCAGGTTGGCCGAGCATTCGGATGGGGCGAGCACGTAGTAGACCGGCAGCGCCATCGGCACGGTGGGCATCGAAGGCGAGCGGTCGATGATCGCGCCATGGGCGGCCAGCAGGTCGAGCGCGGTTTCGATCGCGTCGGCGACATCGTCGTCCATGCCGCCGCTGAAGAACTCGCGCGGCGCGGCGATCCGCAGGCCGTCCAGACCGCGATCGAGCCGGGCGCTGAAGTCGGGAGCGGGGACGTCGTAGCAGGTGGAATCGAGCGGGTCGGGGCCGGCGATCGCCTGGAGCAGGAGGGCCGCGTCTTCGACCGTGCGGGTAAACGGCCCGATCTGGTCGAGCGAGCTCGCGAAGGCGATCAGCCCGTAGCGCGAGACGCGTCCGTAGGTCGGCTTGAGTCCGACGACGCCGCAGAATGAGGCCGGCTGGCGGATCGAGCCGCCGGTGTCGGAGCCGAGCGAGGCGATGCACTGCCGCGCCGCTACCGCCGCGGCCGAACCGCCCGAGGAGCCGCCCGGCACGCGCGCGAGATCCCATGGATTGGCGGTGGGGAACCAGGCGGAGTGTTCGGTCGAGGAGCCCATGGCGAACTCGTCCATGTTGGTCTTGCCGAGCGAGATCGCGCCTGCCTCGCGCAGCTTCACGACGGTCGTCGCGTCGTAGGGCGGGACGAGCGTGTCGAGCATCCGCGACCCGGCGGTCGTGCGCACGCCTCTGGTCATCAGCACGTCCTTGACGCCGACGGGCAAACCGGTCAGCGGCGCGTCCGCGTCGCCGCGCGACAGCAGCGCGTCCGCTTGTTCGGCCTGTTCCAGCGCCGACTCGGCGGTGACGGTGACGAAGGCGTGGATCCGGTCGTCGGTTGCGGCGATCCGATCGAGGCAGGCCTGGGTGAGTTGACGCGAGGTGATCTCGCCCGCGCGCAGTCGCCGCGCGCCCTCAGCCAGCGTGATCGAGAGCAGGTCGGCGTCTGTGTCGGAGGTCCTGGATGCGGTCATCGGCGGTCAGGTCTGGTCGAGCACGGCGTGGACGCGGAAGTAATCGTCCTCACGCCTTGGGGCGTTGGCGAGCGCGTCGTCGCGCGGCATGGAGGGGCGCGAGATGTCCTCGGCTTCGACGTTGAGCAGGTCGGCGCCGTTGTTGGTCGGCGGCACGCCGTTGGTATCGATCTCCGCGAGCGCGTCGATATGCGCGAGGATACCGGCCAGTTCGCTGCGGAACTCTTCCACCTCCGCCTCCGTCAATTCAATGCGCACCAGCGACGCCAGGTGGCGTACCTGTTGGCTGCTGAATTGCGTTGCGTCGGCGGGCGCTGATCGGTCGGGCATGGCTCGGTGTCGCGGGTTGGTTGCGGGTCTGCCCGCAGCGTATCGCGCCTGATCGGTTCACGGCAGGCGGCGTAATGTGGATGATGGGCTGGAGGATCGGCATGCCAATCGAGCATCGCGGCCGGCGTGAGCGGCGGCTTGGTCTGACCACGCGGCTGGCGGTTCGCTCGCGCCGCCGCCGGCGGGGCATGCGGGCCGAAGCGCCGCGGATGCGCGGCTGGATGATCGCGCTGACGCTCACGCTCGGCATTCCGATGATCCTGCTCGGCGCCGCGGCCGGCGCCGCCTACGTCGTCTACTCCGATATCGCCGGCGACCTCGTGCCGCCCGATCGGATCGAGGAGACCCAGCTGCTGCTGGGCAGCAGCCGCATCTTCGACCGCAACGGCGCGGACGGCGTGCTGCTGTTCGAATACGCGCGGCCGCACGAGGGCCTGCGCGCGCCCGTGCGCCTGCGCAATGTGTCGCAGCACATTATCGACGCGACCGTCGCCACCGAGGATGCATCCTTCTGGAGCAACGAGGGCGTCAACCTCCGCGGTCTGCTGCGCGCTGCGTGGGAGAACTTCGGCGTCGGCAGTTCCGACTTTCTGGGCGGTTCCGGCGGATCGTCGATCACGCAGCAGCTGGTCAAGAACGTGCTGATTCCGGCCGAGGAGCGGACGGGGCGGACGCTGGATCGGGTGCGCGGGAAGCTGAAGGAGACCATCCTCGCGGTTGAGTTGACGAACGAGTACAGCAAGGAGCAGGTGCTGGAGTGGTACCTCAACTCGATCTTTTACGGCAATTTCTCCTACGGGATCGGGGCGGCGAGCCAGCGCTACTTTGGCAAGCCGCCCTCGCGGTTGACGTTGGCCGAGTCGGCGATGCTGGCGGGTTTGCCGCAGGCGCCCTCGCGCTATAACCCGCTGATCAATCTGGAGGGCGCCAGGGAACGGCAGTGGCAGGTGCTGACGCTGATGGTGCGGCACGGCTACATCAGTCTGACCGAGGCTCAGGATGCATTTCGCGAAGAGCTGGAGTTCGACTCGGCCGAGTTCGAGATCAACGCGCCGCACTACGTGTTCTACGTCAGCGAGCAGGTCGAGCGGCTGTGCGCGCTGGGCCGGTTCACGCCGCCGGCCGGCGCCGGCGGCTGCGACAACCTGATGGACAACGGCGGGCTGAGGATCACCACGTCGCTCGATTTCGCGCTGCAGGCGCGGGCGGAGGTCGAGCTGCGCTCGGCCATCGCCGGGTTCGAGGCGTCGACCGGCGCGCGCAACGGGTCGCTGGTCGCCATCGATCCTGCCAGCGGTCAGATTCTGGCCATGGTCGGCAGCCGTGATTTCTTCGATGAATCGATCGACGGCCAGGTCAATCTGGCGACGGCGGCGCATTCTCCGGGGTCGGCGTTGAAGCCGCTGACCTATCTGGCGGCGTTTCAGATCGATCCGCGCGTCTGGCATCCGGCGACGGTGCTGTGGGACGTGCCCACGACCTATACGGAAGCGGACGGCGCCAGGTTCAGTCCGACCAACTTCGACGGGCGGTTTCGCGGGCCGGTCACGATTCGCAGCGCGTTGGCCAACTCGATGAATGTGCCCGCCTTCAAGGTCGCCGATCGGATCGGCGTCGGCGCGCTGCTCGACACGCTGCACCGCATGGGCATCACCACGATGCATGATCCGGGCGCGTACGGGCCGTCGCTCACGCTGGGCGGCGGCGAGGTGTCGTTGCTGGACCTGACCTACGCCTATACCGCGCTCGCCAATGGCGGCGAGCTGGCTGGGCGTCCGACGACGATCGTCCTGCCCGACGGGTTCCGTGAGCTCGACCCCGTGGCGGTGCTCGAGATTCGCGACGCCGACGGGCGCGTGCTCTACGAATGGTCGGCGGATGGCGAGCCGGACGCGCGCGTCGTCGCGCGGCCGGCGCAGGCGTTTCAGATTACGGACATCCTCTCCGACAACCAGGCCCGCTCGCTGCTCTACGGCTTCGACAGCCCGTTGCAGCTGGACCGCCCCGCCGCGGTCAAGACGGGTACCGCCGGCGATCCCGGCCGCGATGATGTCCGCCGCGACTACTGGACGATCGGCTATACGCCCCAGCTCGCTGTCGGTGTATGGGTCGGCAACGCGGACGAGTCGCCGATGAGCGGCGGCTCTTCGGCGCAGACCGCCGGCGTGATCTGGAATCGGGTGATGCGGGCGGCGCACGCCGACCTGTCGGTCGCGCGCTTCGAGCAGCCGGAGGGGATGCACCGCGCGCCCGTGTACGCTCCCGCCGTGACGCCGCTGAGCGCTCCCGTCGAGGCGGGGAGCGAGCCGCGCAATCCGTGCGACGCCCCGAGCGCAGAGCTCTTCGTCTCGATCCGCGTGGCGCCGTCCATTGACAATCGCGTCTGCCGCGAGGTCGACGTGGACCGTCGCACGCTGCAACGCGCCACGACGAGCACGCCGGAGCAGTTCGTCGAGCGCGGCGTGTGGCTGGAGGCGCCGACGATCGCCCGTGGCGCCGCCACGGCGCTGGATCCGGTCGCGGTCGACTGGCTGCGAAGCAACCACGTCGCATATCTGCAACCAGGCACTCTGGAGGAAGCGAATGCGCCCGCCCGCCTCGATTCCCCCGCGGACGACGCGGTGGTTCAGCGCGGCAGACTGGCGATCACAGGTCGCGCCGACAGCCCCGAGCTGGTCGGCTGGACGTTGACCGCGCGGCGGATCGACCGACTGGATCAGCTCGATGCTGAAGAGCGCTTCGTGATCGCCGAGGGCGATGCGCCAGTTTCGAGCGGCATCCTCGGCCGCTGGGACAGCCGCGACGCCGCGGCCGGCATGTATCAGCTGCGGCTCGAGGTACAGGACCGGTACCTCGGCGCGATTGTCGATCAGATCGAGATTTCGGTGCCTGTCGATACCAGCGTCTCTGTCGACTTTGATGAGTAGCTGCGCTGGCTTCCAGCGGCTAGCGGTCGGAAGCCGGCGTCTGGGGCAGCAGCTGGTCGGCATGCTTCGGCGAGTGGATCACGCGCACGGTCTCGAGGAATTGGGCCAGGCTGTCGCTGTCGGCGCGCAGCGCGAGCAGGCGCGGGCCCCACTGGCTGGCTGAGGAGGCGCTCGCGCCGTAGCCGCCGCGAAAGGCCAGAAACGCCTGATTGATCTTGCGGAACGGACGGCCGAGCTCGATCAGCTGCAGCCGCACCGCCTCCATTCTGCGCTCGGCCTGATCGATCTTCCCTTCGCGCAGCAGCGCGTCCACCTCAAGCCTGAGCGCCCGCAGGATCGGGTCCGTCCGGAAGCGCACGGCCGCCCACTCGGGGTCGCCGCCGGTCTCGATCTCCGCTGCCCGCCTCGATGCCGCCGCCGCGCCCAGTTCGTCGCCCACGATGTCGGCCACGGTCTCGTTGATCGTGCGCATGTCTGAGCCGTCGCCGTAGGCGAGGCCCAGCGGATGAAAGGCGAGGTAGTGGTGAGTCCATTCGTGCCCCATAATCCGCAGGGTGCGCTGATAGTCGCCCGAGGTGATGATCGGCGCGGGATAGAGCGCGACGCCACCAACCGACGTGACCCAGGCCGACCACTCGCCGCCGGCTTCGACGATCGCTTCGATCCACTCGAACTCGCCCCGCTCGACATCGGCGGTCAGCAGGATTGAGCGGGCCAGGCGCACCTCATCCCTGGGCGAGACGGCGAGCACGCGCAGCGGCTCGCTGAGCTCGACATCGACGGGCGGCCAGACGATCTCGACGTCGTCGAACAACGGCAGCGACGCGCGCAGGTCGAGAGACGCGGCGGCTTCGGAGAGCTGTTGTTCGAGCACACGCTCGGCGGCGATGCGATCGCGAGCGTCGCGATCCGAAAACCAACGTTCGAGCGCGGCTTCGTGATCGACTTCGGGATCGTCGAACCATTTGGCGACGTTGGCCAGCAGTCGATTGGGCAGATGCGTGACCTCGAAGCGGAGGAAGTCGAAGCGATGTCCGTCGGTCGCTTCGGCGATCGGATCTTCCAATGGCGGTGATGCCTGAGCGCGCACCAGCAGCCAGGCGAGCGAAACCAGCAAGGCGGCCGCGCCGAGGGCTGCGATCGACAGAACAATGACGAATGCGACCCGTTTCGGTCGATTGGGCTGCCTGCCGGGCTGCATGGCTCCGATGCTACGCTCAGTGGACAGATGGCCGCACCCGCGTCGAATCCGCCGCGCGCACGGCGCACCAGGATCGTCCGCCGGGAAGCGCGACTGGTGGCGGCGGCGATCGATGGTCTGGTGGTGCTGTCGTTGGGCGCTGTCTGCCTCGCTCTGGCGGCGCTCGCGATGCTGCTTCAGGTGAATCCGTTCGAGCGCGATCCCACGGCCGGCGAATGGGGCGTGGGCTATGCCGTGGCGCTGCTCTGGATTCCGTTGTCCTCGCTGTACGCGGGACTGGGCGGGCGCACCGTTGGCGCACGGGCGCTGGGCTTGCGGGAACCTGCAGGCGGGCTTCGGACGTTTGTGATCAGAGGGTTGCTCTGGTGGCCGTCGGCGCTGCTGCTCGCCGTGGGCATGTGGTGGCCCTGGATTGACCCGCAGGGACGCAGCCTGCCGGAGATTCTGTCCGGCTCGGCGTTGATCGAAACCGAGCGCACGTGAGCCAGGCAGCGGGCGTCTACCCTCCACCATCGGCGGCGGATCGCGGTTGGCGGCGAGCGGTGCTGGCGATCACGATGCTGCTGGCGGCGATGGTCTCTGCCATCGCCGTGATCTGCATCACGGCGACCCAGCTCACCGAGCGCAACACGGCGCAGCGTGTTCTGACCATCGTCGCGTCATCGCTGTTGGAGATTGACCGGCTCGTCGCCAATACCTGGCCGTTGATCGAGGCCGCGGCGAGCAACCGCGAACCGATTCCGCTGGACGGATTTCCGCTGGGGCTGCAGCTCGACCCGGATGGCGTGGCGCAGGGGCCGGAGCGCGTCGCGGATGAGATCGCAGCGGCGACCGCGGCGCTGGTCTACGAGGACGGGCTGGACGTGTTCGCCGATACGCCGCAGGCGTTCCGGCTGATCTCTCGCGGCGCGGCGGTTGACGTAACGCTTGGCAGGCTCGCGCATGGCGGTCACGGTCTGGCGACCGTGGCGCTGATCGTGAGCGGGACATTGGCGCTGCTGCTCGCGTTGGCGGCATCGGCGCAAGCGCGCGGCCCCGCCCGGTTTGGCGCGCCGGCGTTGGCCATCGGGTTCGGTGCGGCGATCGTCTGGCTGGTCGCCGTGCTGGTGCAGTCGTCGTTCGAGGGTCACGCGGCGGGCGCGGTCGATTCGTTCAGCGCCGATCTCTGGTGGATCGCGGCGGACGCATTGGGCATGCTGGTTCGCAACGCGGCGATTGTGGGCGCGGCGTCGGCGATTGTGGTCGCCGCCGCCGCGGCGGCGATCGTTTGGCTCAATAGGGTCGAGCGCGGGGGCGAGTTCCCCGACAAGCGTTCCGAGTGGTGAGCAGCGGCATGTTCGCAACCGCTCTGACGTGTACGATGCAATAAAGCGCTCCGCACTTGTCGGGTCTTGCCGGGGCGTTGCGCGCGGGAGTAGCTCAGGGGTAGAGCATCTGCTTCCCAAGCAGAGGGTCGTGGGTTCGAATCCCATCTCCCGCTCCACGAGATTCGAGAGAGGCCCAGACCGGGCACAGCCCGGAACAGTCAGGAGACACGAATGGAACTGCGATTCTCTGAGGCCGAGGAAACCCTGCGCGGCGAGGTCCGCCAATTCCTGCTCGACCACATCCCCGAACCGGCGTCCAGCGAGGGGCCGGGCGGCGCGCGAGAGAACGACGAGGACTTCGAGAACGCCCTCGACTTCAACCGCAAGCTCGCCGACCGCGGCTGGATCGCTCCCGCCTGGCCCAAAGAGTACGGCGGCCTGGGCGCCTCGATCTATGAGCAGATCGTGTTCAACGAGGAGTTCGGCTACCACGGCGCGCCCGACACCGGCACGCGCGGTTTCGGCGTCGGCATGATCGGCCCGACCCTGATCATCCACGGCTCGGACGAGCAGAAGGCCGAGTATCTGCCCAAGATCACCTCGGGCGAACACATCTGGTGTCAGGGTTACTCGGAGCCGGGCAGCGGCTCCGACCTCGCCTCGCTGCAGACGCGCGCCGTCCGCGACGGCGACGACTACATCATCAACGGGCAGAAGATCTGGACCTCGGGCGGCCACCGCGCCAACCAGATGTTCTGCCTCGTGCGCACCGATCCCGACGCGCCCAAGCACCGCGGCATCTCGTTCCTGTTGATCGACGACATTAAGAACACGCCGGGGCTGTCCGTGCGCCCGCTGGTCAACATGGCCGGGCGGCACCACTTCAACGAGGTGTTCTTCGAGGACGTGCGCGTGCCGGCCAGGAATCGCATCGGCGAGGAGAATCGCGGCTGGTACGTGGGGATGACGCTGCTCGACTTCGAGCGCAGCGGGATCGGCACCACGGCCGGTCAGCGGCGGACGCTCGAGGGGATGACCGAAGAGTTGCAGAACGGTTCGGTCGAGGAGCGCGAACGCTATCGTCTCGGCCTGGCCGACCTGGTAGTCGCGAACAACGTCGCCAAGTATCTCGGCTACCGCATCGGTCACATTCAGGCGACCGGCAATGTGCCGAACTACGAGGCGTCGGTAATCAAGATCTTCCAGTCCGAGCTGGGTCAGAAGATCTATAACTACGGGATCAAGATGTTCGGTCTCAGCGGTCAGCTGATCCCCGAGGAGCCGACGGCGCCCTGGCGCGGCGACATGCCGGAACAGTACCTGCTCTCCGTGCCCAGTACGATCTACTCCGGCACCAACGAGATCCAGCGCAACATCATCGCCACGCGAGGTCTGGGTCTGCCGAGGAGCTAGGGCTGCTCTGGCCGGTTGAGAGAAAGTGAGGTCTGTTAGACTGGCAGTATAGCGACCCTCGGGACGGAGGAGAACCATGCTGGTGGTCAGGCGTTTGCAGCCGCGCAAGGCTGCGGAGTTTGCGGTGATCGCGACGCTGGCGGCGGCGATCACCCTGCTGACGGTGTGGGGACTGGGTCTGTGGGATCCGACCGAGGCGGACGATCAGCCGCCATTGACGCTGTCTCTGTCGCCGCCGGCCATGTGCGAAACAGAAACGGCCAGATCGCTCGTTGAGGTTGAGGCGGATGGGGACGACCCGACTCAGCCGAACAAGATCGTGGATCGCTGGTGGGGTTGGGTTGACGAGGTTGAAGTGGGCTGGATAATCACGGGCGGGGAAGCCCCTTACACGCTGACGTTGGATGACGAGACCTTTACGGCGGCGGCGATCGGGGCGGCGGAGGTGAGCTGCGCGCTGCGGACTGGCCCGACCGAGCGGGACGAGATGACCGGAGAGCGGCGCTACGAGGAGAAGCCGCTGGTCGATTCCGGGGTCAAGACGATTGCGGCGGAGGTGGTGGACGCGCAGGGGAACCGCGTTTCGGCGACGGCGACGATGGACGTGGTGCTCGACACCTACGGCAGCAGAGATATTGACGTGCTCGAAGGAGGGAAGACGTATCGGGTCTTGGGGATTCTGATGACCATCCCTGCGGGCATCAACATCGATTGGAGTGAGTCGCTGCCTGTAGTCGATAGGGAGTGTGACGAGTATACTCCGGCCCTGATGTGCGGCTCTACCACTTACCTAACGATCGCAGATTCAAATCCGATCCGTGATGTCATGATCGGTATCCACGATTCCGGTCGTGTGGCCGACTACCATGTCCACATTCGTTCTGATATGGGCGTGTTGGGTGCGGAACCTCCACTTGGACACCTGACACCTGATGAAACCCGCGCATTCGACCTGCTCGCTGAAAGCTTCGGTCGCCTGCCCAACGGCGAGCTTGAGGAGGGGCGCTGATGCACCGTTGTGCGGCAGTACTGCTCGGTGTGGCGGCGGCGATAGCCGTAGCCGGCCTGTTCCATACCGAACCGCCTGGCGATTTTGCGTCCGCGGGTGATCAGCTCAACAACCCAGTGCCGCCGAACCTGCTCCGTGCCATAACGGGCGGGACTGATGCGAGGCCGGTAACGCCCGGTGCGCATGGAAACGCGACGACCGACAGCGACGCGAACGTGCGTCTGAATCCTCACTTCCTGATCGGGAAACCCACCACGATCTGCACGGCCGAGCCAACCCTCGTTGCGCCTCTCGCCGCTGCGATTAAGGCTTGGGAGGACAGAATTGGCGCAATCGGCTTCGACGTGATCGCCAACCCCACGCCGTGCGTGAACCCGGATGTGCGAGTGCAATTTCTCAATCAGTGTGCGTACTCGGTGGAACTCGGCGGAATACTGGTTACTAAGCATAACCCGTGCTATCTTGCTGACAGACTGTTAGATCGTGATGTACGAGTATTCAAATATAAGAAGACAGCCCCTGCGTTGATCGCCTATCCGACGCATACGCCGATTCGAGTTTCCAGTTTGATCCATGAGATCGGGCACGTGCTTGGGCTACCGGATTACGACAGCAAGGCAGCTCAGGATGCGACCACGTGCGATGCGGTTCGCTCGATCGATGCGGATCCGCAATTGGATGACGTCGTGATCATGGCGCCGCGCGGAAATGCTTGTCGATCGCCGAAGTTGATTACAGAGCGCGACATGCGCGATCTGCATGAGGCGTATCGCGCGCCGGCGATCACCGATGTTGGCGTTTCAGTAACGAAGGCGCGGAAG
The DNA here is from genome assembly GCA_965205105.1 of Dehalococcoidia bacterium. GTDB lineage: Bacteria > Chloroflexota > Dehalococcoidia > Bin125 > Bin125 > Bin125. Next base: position 1,435,043 of record OZ242034.1, on the reverse strand, counting down.
AACAGGAGATCTGCGACAAAGGTTACCGTGACCTGGAGCAAAGCCGGGCAAGCTGAGGCGGAGCACAACGCGAAGTACGTCGCTCTGTACAGTCGAGCCGCCGCGAATGGGAGCTGGCAGTTCCGGGCGTCCGAATCGATCCGGGTTGGGTCTCAGGATTCGATGCAGAAGCTCTCGTACAAAACGACCGGCACTGTGCCTGGAGAGCACAAGCTCGTCGCGTTGACACGGGCGGGCACGCTGGACGGACCAGGTGCGGCTCGAGTGAATTTTCAGGGTGGAAGCGATACTTCGAGCCAGCTGTATTTCGAGGGCGATCCGACGATTATCAGAGGAGTGAGTACCGCTGCGAATGCCCTCATCGTCAGCGCGAGCGCGAGCCCTGTCTATTGTTATCCCACAACCGATACGGTGCTTTCAGCCGCCTCAGAACTGCGGCAGACTGAGGTGAGTTGGACGATCAGCGGCGGTCGGCGCTCGAACACAGTGCGTATTGGCTCGCATACGTCGACAGACAACAGCGGCTCCCACGCATACGTGTGCGCTGGGGCGCCGTCGGCGAGCGAGCTCAGCAGCGGCCGTCCGGTGCGGGTTGCGGTCACCTCGGGCTCTGGCAACGCTGCGCTGACGGAGACGGTTACGCTAGGTCTGACTGTGCTGCCAGTGCTGCCCAAGGTAGACATCACGAGCGTGACGACCGATCCCCTTGGCGGCTGCATTGAAGGGGATACGGTCGACTTAACTATCGAGTTCGCCAATCCGATTCCGGCAGGGATGCGTGCTTGGATCGATGACACGGAAATCACTCTGGGAACGGGCAAGCAGGCGACTGCCAGTGTGACTTGCCGAATAGAAGAAGGGAAGGATAAGCAGACGATCAATGTGTTTGCGTTGAGCAAAAGCGGCGGCGATCGCTATCTCAAATCGATCATTCCACGCGCGCGATTCTCGTTCACGGCGAGCAGCAGCTGGCAAGATTGTGCGGCGGGAACGGTTTCCGTGCCAGTCTCTTGGGCGATCTCCGGCGGCAGCCCGCCTTACGCGATCAGGCAGGTTGGCGGCGTATCCAGGATGACTTCGGATAGATTCGGAACCATTACTGCGACGTGCCCTAGTATTTCTGGTTCCACCATTAGCCTGACCGCGAGTGACTCGACGACCCCGCCGCAGCAGAAATCTGCCGTGCTCGCAGTTCGCTCGGTGGAAGCTCTGAGATTGGCCGCAGATGGCGGCAATCTTAGACCGGGGTGTACCCCAGGTGGTACTGTCAGGCTGACCTGGGGACTAAGCGGCGGCAGAGGGCCGTATTCGATTAGCGTTGCCGGCAGCGTTGCTACCCCGGAGTCCGCGTTTGCTGTCGTCAGATGTCAACCGAATGCCGGGACGCAGACGTTCACGGTGACGGTGAATGACGCCAGCCAGCCAGCGCAGCGCGCTGCGCTGGCAATCAATGTTGATGTGATCGAGCCGAGGCCGGCATTGGCATTGACCAGCGCTGCGACGACGTCGCGTCACTGCGTTGCTGGCAGTCGGGACGTTCCGATTACCTGGTCAGTGTCTGGCGGCAAGCCGCCGTATCGAGTTTCAGCTGGGGGAACCGCAGTATCGGCTTCGGCGGCCAGCGGAAATGTCAGCGGAGTATGCCCGGCGTCCGGTTCGTTGATTACGATAGCGGTTGAGGACAGTTCGTCGCCTTCGCAACGGGTGACCGGCACTGTGTCCATCACGCGGGTTGCACCGTTGACGTTGGTCCGCTCAGGAGGTGTACCGGCGTGCACCACGGGCGGACAGGCGACGCTCAATTGGAGAGTGAGCGGGGGGACGCCGCCATACGCGGTGTCGATCGACGGGAAACGCGTTGCAAGCGGGTCGAGCTCTGTGACCGTGAGGTGCGGAACGACGTTTGGCGCTCAGAGCTTCAGCTATCGGGTGAGCGACGCAAGCACGCCGCAGCTGGTGGATTCCGGCACGATCTCGGCAACCGTGCGCAGACCGCCGGCGCCGGCGACTATTGACGTAACTGGCAAATTGGTTGCGCGCAAGCGCTCCGACGGACGAGTTGAATTTTGCTTCCTGCTTTCCGGGCAGACGATGCGGAGTTGTCCAACAGGCCGCTACGTGACGCCCACGAGCTTGGCGTTCGGCAGCTGGATCAAGAGCACTGACGTCAGCGCCGTTGTGAACAATCAACAGCGTACGCTCGGAAAGATTACCGTGGCGCGGCTTCGTAGAGGGAGCTTGGTTTATCTCGACGTCTGCTTTACTCCACAGGGCGGATCACGCCTTTGTCCGACGAAAAACGAGTTCCGATACCTGACCGCTACCGTGGATTCTTGGCTGTCGACCAACTGGTTCACCTTCACGATTCGGAGCGGTGGGCTGAGCGGGTCCAGCGCTGATGAAGAGGATGTGATGGAGACGGGACCTGCAGACGATGGCGGCGGCACTGACACGGGCCAGCTGATGGGCGGCGATGACGCCTAGTCGGTTAAGTAGTTGACCGAGCAGGTTGGTACCAAAACGTGTTCGAAGGATAGTTCCTCCATGCAGAAGCGCGTGCTTTAGCCGCCTGCGGTCTTGAGCGTGTCTCGATGCTTGATGGCCACAGGAGTTGCTGCGGTTATTGCGCTAGGCGACCGAGAATTTCGATACACACCCTACTCCGCCGCCAACGACAAGCGTGTCCAGCTCACCCTGCGGCTGCTCTGAGCCGCTCGCGGAAGGCTCGCATTCCCTCTCGACGCTCGGCGGCGTCGGGCAGCCCGAAGGCGGGGCCGCGATCCGGTGCGCCGAAGACGAGCTCGCAGCGAAGCTTCAGGCTGTCGGCAACCGCGATGTAGGCCGGCGCGCCGGCCACATAGACGCCGCCGTCAATTGCGAGCAGGTAGATCAGCGGCGCGCCCGACGCGTACGCCGCGGCCAGGCTGCGGTTGTCGCGATGTTCGGGGTCGTCCCCGCGGAATGCGTACGGAATGTGGTCGGCGCCCTCATACAGCGCGCCCTGCTCCGCGATCTGGTGATCGACATACCGCTTCGCATCGCTTCCGCGCCCCGTCCGCAGCGACAGCGCGTACTCCATCTCTTTCGGCTTCCAGATGCCCTGCTGCGACGCGAGTAAGACGCGCCGGCCGCCGTACTCAAACCCGTACTGGAGGTCGGCCCAGCGCAGCGTCGGCCCGTCAGCCTGCAGGGCAGCCAGCTGACGAAATGCGGCCAGACGCATCTCATGATCGACATCCATGCCGTCAAGATAGCGATCCGAGGCAGTAGCCTGACTGCACGAGCACCGATTCGAGGAGCCTGCCATGTCCGACCTTCCCCTGATCTACGAGAAAGACCCGGCCAATCGGCGCTGCGTGATCACGTTCAACCGTCCCGAGCGGATGAACGCGATGTCGCAGGAGCTGCTGCGGTTGTTGCGCGAGGCGACTGAGGATTTCAACGAGGATCCTGAGATGTGGGTCGCGATTCTGACCGGCGCGGGCGAGCGCGCGTTCTGCGCCGGGGCGGATCTGGGCAGCACGATTCCGGCCAAGTCGGCCGGCGCGCGCGACAATCCGCTGCGGGTGCAGGACACGCGCAATCTGCACCACGTCTACAAGCCGATTATCTCTGCGGTCAACGGCTATTGCATCGCAGGCGGGCTTGAGTACATGCTGGGCACGGACATTCGCGTCGCCGCCGAGCACGCCGAGTTCGGGTTGCAGGAAGTGCGCTGGGGGATCGTGCCCGATCAGGGCGCGCACATCCGCCTGCCGCGCCAGATTCCGTGGGCGTGGGCGATGGAGCTGATCCTTACCGGGCGCCGGCTGTCCGCGCGGGAGGCGCTGCACTGCGGACTGATCAACCGCGTCGTGCCGCTGGACGAGCTGATGCCGACCGCGCATGGGATCGCCGATCTGATCTGCGCCAACGGGCCGCTGGCGGTGCGCACCGCGAAGGAGATCACCGTGCGCGGTGCGATGGGGATGTCGTGGGAGCAGGCCTGGAGCCTGGAGTCGCTGCTGGGCGCGCGCGCGTTCGGCAGTGAGGACGCGATCGAGGGGCCGCGGGCGTTTATGGAGAAGCGAACGCCGCAATTCAAGGGCCGCTAGTCGAGGCTGCCAGGATCGCGGGCTGACAGCGGACGCTGGAAGGCGGAGCGATGAGCGGGCTGTACGGCTACGGCGCCGACACCTTGGACGCGAGTATCCGCTCGCGATTCGTCGAGGGCGTCAACGGCCTGACGATCCACATCCTGGAGGCGGGATGGGCTGACGGCGAGCGGCCGCGCCTGTTGTTGCTGCACGGCTTTCCCGAGCTCGCCTACAGCTGGCGTCGGCTGATGCCGCTGCTCGCCGCGGCGGGCTTCCACGTCGTCGCGCCCGACCAGCGCGGCTACGGCCGCACCAGCGGCTGGACGGCGGACTACGACGACAGCCTGATTGCCTACGGGATGCTGAACCTGACCCGCGACGCCGTCGGCCTGGTCAGCGCATTGGGCTGGGAGACCGTGGACGGCGTGATTGGTCACGATTTCGGTTCGCCGGTCGCGGCCTACTGCGCGCTCATCCAGCCGGATATCTTCCGCTCGGTGGTGACGATGAGCGGGCCGTTTACGGGGCCGCCCGGTCTACCCGCCGGCGAGCATCGCGGTTCGGGCGCTGCGGGCTCGGCGAGCATCGCCGCCGATCTGGCCGCGCTGGAGCGTCCGCGCAAGCACTATCAGCTCTACTACTGCACCCGCCAGGCGGACGCGGATATGCGCAACGCGCCGCAGGGCGTGCATGACTTCCTTCGCGCTTACTACCACCACAAAAGCGCCGACTGGAAGCGGAACCAACCGCGTCCGCTCGCGGGTTGGACGGCGGGCGAACTGGCCAAGCTGCCCACCTACTACGTGATGGACCTGGCCGAGGATATGCCCGCGACGGTGGCGCATGAGATGCCGTCGGCTGCGGAGATCGCCAACTGTTCCTGGCTCATCGACGCCGAGCTCGCCGTCTACGCCGCCGAGTACGAGCGCAACGGCTTCCAGGGCGGGTTGAACTGGTATCGGGCGGCGCGCGATCCGCTGTGCCTGTCGCAGCTACAGCTCTTCCACGGCAAGACGATCGACGTACCTGCGGCGTTCATTGGCGGCGCCGCGGACTGGGGCGTCTATCAGTCGCCAGGCGCCTTCGACTGCATGCGCGATTCCGCCTGCACGAAGCTGTTGGGCCAATACCTTGTCGAAGGCGCGGGCCACTGGGTTCAGCAGGAGCAACCGCAGGTCGTGGCGGAGTTGCTGCGTGAATTCCTCGAGTCGGCTGGGACGGCGTGAGTCCGTAAGTCAGTGTGATCTGAGCTCCGGACGCACGGCCAACGGGGCGGCGCTAGCCGGACGAGTAGAGCCCCAACTGGCCGCGCTGCAGATCGCCGCCGACCAGTTTGCGGATGCTCTCCAGCCGATCCAGATCCCACTCGCCCGCGAACGAGATCGCCGAGCCCTCGGCGCCGGCGCGGCCGGTGCGGCCCACGCGGTGCACATAGTCCTCGGCGGTCTGGGGTAGGTCGAAGTTGACCACGTGCTGGACATCGGGGATATCGAGGCCGCGCGCGGCGACATCGGTGGCGACCAAGAATTGCAGCTCGCCGGCGCGGAACTGGCCCATCACCCGATCGCGCTTGCGCTGATCGCGATCGCCGTGGATCGCGTCCGCGTTCAGTCCGCGCTCGCAGAGCCGCGCGACCAGGCGGTCGACCGTCACCTTCATATTGCAGAACACCAGCGTGCGGCCCGACAGCTCGGGCAGCAGCTCCTCGACGGCGCGGATCTTGTCGCGGTCGGCGACCTCGTAGTAGCGCTGGCTGATGCCCTGCGCGGTCGCCACCTCCGGCTCGATGTGTACATGCTGCGGCTCGCGCATGAACTGGTGGATCAGCGATTTGATCGGGGTCGGCATCGTGGCCGAGAACAGCGCCGTCTGCCGATCGGCGGGGCAACGGCGCAGGATGCGCCGCATGTCCGGGTAGAAGCCGATGTCCAGCATGCGGTCGGCCTCGTCGAGGACGGCCATCCGCACCCGATCCAGGCGCAGCGTGCGGCGCTCGAGATGGTCGATCACCCGGCCCGGCGTGCCGACCACGATCTGCGGCCGGCGCTCCAGATTGGCGAAATCGTCCGCCAGCCGCCGCCCGCCCATCAGCATCGTCGCTTCCAGGCCGTTCGCGCGCGCGAAGAAGTCGAGCACCGAGCCGACCTGCTGCGCGAGCTCGCGCGTGGGGGTGAGGATGATCGCCTGGCACTCGCCTTGCCCGGAGTCGCAGATTTCAACCGCCGGCAGGCCGAAGGCGACCGTCTTGCCGGTGCCCGTCTGCGCCTGGCCGACCACATCGGCGCCGCCCAGCAGCAGCGGGATCGACTGCGCCTGGATCGGCGTCGGCTCCGCGAAGCCGAGCGCCGTCAGCGCCGAGAGCATCCGCTCCGACAGCCTCAGCGCGGTAAACGGCGCGGGCCAGTCGTCGGGTGAGACGCGGTCCAGCTCGTCGAGCGCCGGCAGCCTGTAGCCGCCCGAGAGCAGCGCCCGCTGCGTGGCGCTCTGCGGTGCCGCGGCCGGGTCGTCGGCGCCGCCGCGTTTGCGTCGGTTGCGTCGGCGCCGCCTGGCCGTTCGCGGCGCGTCGGACGGCGACGCCTCAGACAGCGGTGCTGGTTGAGACGGTTGAGGCGCAGATTTGGCCGAGCGGGGTTTCCGCCTGCGTCGACGTCGAGGCGGCCCGGTGTCCGCGCCCTCCGCGTCGTTCTCAGATGCAGGCGGCTCGGCGGGCGGTGTTGGCGGATCGGACGCAGCGGCAGGCGGAGCCTCGCTCGGTTTGTTCAACAGCCGTCGCAGGAAGCTCAAACGATCCACCGCACTATGCGCACCGTGCGCAACTGAACACGCTGACTGCGCTCAGCCTACACCGGAGCTGGCGAACCCCTCCTCCTTCCGAATGCACGGTTCGACAAGGCTGGATTTGCAAATCCTATGTAAAATCTTTTCGGAGAGGGGATCAAAGCTCTTGATTCGGCGGGTCGTGTGTGCAAAGATTACTTACAGCGGTGTATCAGGCGCATCGCACATTCGCAGGAAAGGAACGGATCATGATCGGCACGTTGGCGCGGATACGCCTGAAAATTAGGGGGGGGGGGGTAGCCCTGCTCACCCTCGTGGCGGCCCTGATCCTGGCTAGCCAGCCGGCTGAGGCGCAGACGACATCCGTCTACAAGATCGAGCTCTTGGGCGAGGCTGACGGCGTGGTGCAACCGGGCAAGAATGTGGGCCTCAAGGTGACGCGCACGGATGGCGAGCACAATGACTTGATGACGAAACGGGTCAGCATCAGCGGCTTGTCGTTGATCGCTGCGCAACGAATCTATTACGCCGATAACACGGCGACGGCAAACGGGAAAACAGATCCAGATTCCGATCCTGATATCTATAGCGTAAATCAGCTGCTCGGTCAGGTGTTTGATGCGCAGTGGGTCATTTTCCCCCCTGTCGCAGCAGGAGGTGGATTTCCGAGGGTCACCGTACGGAAAGCTTCGAGAAATGCATTCCTGGCAGGTGTATGTTGGGATACGACCAATAGTTACGGTACGTGCGGCACGAGCGGCAACAAGCAACTCGGAGAAGTTGGCACGGAGACCCTCAGCCTGAAGATTGCTATTCCAGACGATGCGCCATCGGGCGAGTACGTGGTGTCGGTCACGGGCTACAAGAGCCTGACGGACACGACGTTGGTGACCGAGACGCGGACGCTGACGGTGGGTCCGCCGCCAACGGTGACCACGGTGGCGTTCGGTCCCAGCGCGCCGCGCCGGGTGGTGACCGGCGACACGGACGAGAAGGGCGGCGGCACGGACGGGAGTTCGGCGGACGGCTACGCGGACGACGCCTCGAAGGCGGAGTTGACGTCGATTCCGACCGGCGGGACGACGGAGCTGACGTTGTCGCTGCAGAGCGCGCTGAACAAGTCGCCCGAGGCGAACACGGTCTCGTCCATCTTCGTCACCACGACGAACGGCACGCTGTCGACGGAGTCGATCGGCCCTGCGAACTCGAAGACGGCGCAGACGGCGAACTGCAAGACGCAGAACGCGTCGTCGTGCGAGATCAATCTGGATGATCTGAAGACGTCGGGCGGCGCGCTGCCGGCCAAGATCCGGGTGCAGCTGAAAGCGCCGGCGACGCCTGGCACGGCGACAGTGAGCGCGACGGTGATCGCGGGCGGCAAGGTGCACCAGCCTGAGCCGGTGATGGTGACGTTCACGGGACCGCCGAAGTCGCTGAGCATGGGCGAGGCGCCGTCGACGGTGCTGGGCTACGACGTGGGCAAGGATCAGGCGTCGGACTACAACGCGGCGACCGATCCGGATCGCGGCGCGGACGCGCGGGACCAGATCACGTTCATGGTCAAGGCGACGGACGGGGCGGCCGGGGCTGGCAACGAGGTGAAGACGCCGACCCTGACGGCGGCGGTGCATGACGGGTCTGGGTCGCTGGTCTCGAGCGGCAAGTACCAGACGACGCAGTCGGGGACGTTGATGAACATGCTGCTGCTGGACGTGGACGCGTCGGCGGCGGCACCGCTGAAGCCGGGCGAGTACAAGCTGACGGTGACTTCCGGCTCGCTGAAGGCCGAGGGGATGTTCAGGGTGGCGGGCGACGCGGCGATGATGGAGCTGGCGTTGGAACCGATGTCGGCGGACACGTTCGGGCAGGAGGTGACGGCGACGGCGACGGTGACGGACGCGGAGGGGAACGCGGTGGCGGACGGGACGCCGGTGACGTTCCGCGTCTCGGATTTCCGCGGCGACAGCGACTCGGTGGCGGTGCTGGACACGACGGGGGCGATGCTGACCAAGGGCGGCGAGGCGATGGCGACGCTGACGGTGGTGGGCGCGGGCAACGCGGTGGTGCGTGCGACGACGGACAAGGCGGGCGGCGGCTCGCTGCTGAAGACGGCGGTGCTGGTCAGCCGCGCCGGCGCTCCCGCCGGCGGCGAGGCGGGTCTGGACTGTCTGAGCGAGCTGAGCGGGTTCGCGGTCTGGACCTGCGCCGGCGGTTCGACGGCCTCGGAGCTGTTCGAGTTGGTCTCGAGCCGCGGCGCGACGGCCATCCACCTCTGGAACGGCTCCGCCTGGATCCGCTACTCAGTCGTCGACGGAACGATGGTGCCGGGTTCCCGCGACTTCCCGGTCGGCAGGAACGACGTGCTCTACATCAGCAACTAGCGCTCAGCCGAAGGATGAGCCGTCCGCGTGGGGCGGGGTCGCACGACCCCGCCCCCGCGTCGTTCAGGCGAACGATGACGATGGGCGGCGGGCTGTCAGACCTTGGCCAGCGGGACGACGCCTTCGTAGACGCCGGGAGTCCAGCCGCCGTTTTCGTTGACGGCGAGGTCAATCATGGCTGGGGCGAGGTCTTTCGCGGCGGCGTAGAGTTCGGCGACATCGTGGAAGGAGCCGAACGACTCGGCGCGCAGGCCCGGCCGCCAGACGATGGTGGGGGCGAGGGAGCCGAAGCTGTCGATCTCGGACTTGGTGCGCTCCTGCACGGCGATCTCCATCGAGCGGGTCAGCAGGTCGACCAGGCCGCGCGGCTGGTAAGGGGACGGGCGGACGCCGAGGTCGACCGCCAGGATGTGCGTTGCGCCGTTGGACAGCGCGGTTTCCAGGTCGAGTCCTGAGGACAGGCCGCCATCGACGCACCAGTCGCCGTCGAGCCGCACGGGCGGGAAGAGGCCCGGCACGGCGATCGACGCCATCACTGCCGCCAGCAGCTCGCCGCTGGCGATGACGCGCTTGCAGCCGTTGGAGAGGCTGGTAGTGACGATGAATAGCGGGATTTCGGTCGCCGCGACCTCGTCGAACGTCACGTGTTGCCGGAAGAGGTCGCGCAGGAAGCGGTTGGAATAGAGCGACGTCCCGCGCGACAGCAGGTTGCGGCCGATGCGCAGCAGGTTGCGGTGCCAGAGTTTGGTGCTGCGCAACTGCATCCAGAGTTCAGCCAGCCCGTCGATGTTGTCCGGATGCAGCGCCAGAAAGGCGCCGTTGACGGCTCCGACCGACGATCCGACGATCAGGTCGGGGCGGATGCCGCGTCGGGTGAGTTCTTCGAGGAAGGGCACCTGGACGATGCCGGAGGCGCCGCCGCCGCTGAGCACGAGCGCGAGCCGCCGCTCGGCGGCGTCGCCATCAGCTTGGGGGAGCGGTGGCATCAGCGCCGCTCGCCGCTCAGGTCTGCGGGCGGCGGTCGGGCACGAGCTCGGTCAGGATGCCGCCGGCCGTTCGGGGATGGAAGAACGAGGCGGTGATTTCGTCGATCGGTCCGCCGAAGTCGATGTAGTCGAGGCCGCGCTCGATGAACAGCCTGGTGTCGCCGACCACGTCGGTTGAGCCGTAGCCGAGGTGGTGCAGTCCCGCTCCGCGTCGTTCGAGGAAGCGTCCGATGCCGCTGCGGTTGTCTTCGGGCAGCAGGATTTCGATTCGCGTTTCGCCAAGGTTGACCTTGACGAAGAAGATGCGGGTTCGCTCGGGCGCGAAGTAGCCGCCCTTGGGATACGGCGAGCGCTCGGTGTCGCGCTCGAGTCCGAGCTGGTCGATCAGTACGGACAGCGCTTCATCCAGCGTGCGCGCGACGATTCCCACGTGATCCAGGTGCGTAATCATGCTTGCCCCCAGTCGCTTGCGGCTCGATCGCTCACCGCTGGCATCAAGGTAACCGCACCGGTCGCTTCGTTCACGGCGCTGCCGAGCGGTTGCGGGCTGTGCGGGCTATTGCAGTCGTCGAAGCGTTGGCGAGAACGCGCCGAACAGGGCGAGGACGGCGAGCAGGATCACGCCGACGACGAACACGGCCAGGCGGATGCCGACCAGCTCGGCGGCGATGCCGAGCACGAAGACGCCGCCCTGCATGACGGCGAATTGCATCATCAGCACCGACATCGCGCGCCCGCGGTAGGCGGGCTCGGCCTGTTCCTGGATCAGCGCCGACGCCATCGCCATGCGTCCCGATTGGCCGATGCCCATGAGGATCATGATCGGCATGCTGAGCCAGATCCAGGGTGAGATGGCCATGCCCAGGATCGACGCGGCGAGGAATACGCCCATCAGAATCAGCAGTTTGCCGCGACCGCTGCGCCGCAGCGAGGCGATGATCAGGGCGGCCAGGAACGCGCCGAGCGCGGAGAACGCCAGGAACACGCCGGTCAGCGCCGGGCCGGCGTCGAAGACGTCCTGCACAAACCCCGGCAGCAAACCCTGCAGCGGAGTGCCGAGCATCGAGATGAAGAACGCGAGCAGCAGGATCATGCGCAGCGCGCGGTGACGGGCGATGTAGCGGAAGCCGTCGCTGATGTCGCGGAAGGCCTCGCGCGCGCCGCCGCGTCCGCGACCGGCCTGCGCGGCGACAGTAGGGATCGGCAGCATGGTCAGCATCGCCAGCGCGTAACAGCCCGCCATCGAGTAGAAGGCGCCGGCGGCGCCGATCGTCGCCAGCAGCACACCGCCGATCAACGGCGCGGCGAACTGCATGATGTTCATCGCCGCGGTGTTGAGAGCGACACCGTTCATGATCAGTTCGCGGGGGACAATCTCGGAGACCATCGCCTGTCGGGCGGGCACCATCAGGGCGACGAGGACGCCCTGCGATACGGCCGAGATCAATAGATGCCAGAATTCGAGGATGCCGAGGATGGCCAGCGTGCCGATCGCGAAGGCGTTGATGAAGCCGACGAACTGGAACACCTGGGTGACGGTTTTCTTGGGGAAGCGGTCGGCGAGGACGCCGCCGTACGGGCCCAGCAGGAATTGCACCGCGCCGCTGATCAGCGCCACCAGTCCCACGTCGGCATAGGACTCGGTCAGTTCGTAGACCAGATAGGTGCGGACGAACATCTGCCCGATGGCGGAGTACATCTGGCCCAGCGTTGAGATGAAAAACCAGCGAAAGGCGGCGTCGTGGAGAGAATCGAACGTCCGCATTCGTCGACCGAAGACGCGGTTCTGCGGCTGCGTCGTCGTCGGAGATCGCAGACCGTTGGCGGCGGCGGCGCGCTGTCCGTTTTGAGGGGCGGCCGGCGCGTCGGTCTGATAGGGGTGTTGTCCGGCTCGCCGGGCGACGACGGAGCGGGAGGGCGGGCTAACCGCCATAGTGCCATCCGGTGTAGAGCGAGGTCAGTGGGCCTTCGTCGATGATGGCGGTATCGCCGTCGAAGACGCGGCAGAGCGCGAGACTGTGTTCGCCGACGGGGACGAACTGCTGCGCCTCGGCCGCGATCCAGGCCAGCGAGTCATCGAGCACCGGCGCGCCGCGATCCAGCTCGCCGTGGGGCAATTGTCGATGCGGTACGCCGCGCATCTTGTCGGGGGCGGCGAAATCGGCGGAGCGCCCCTCGATTTTGGATGGATCGCTGGGCTGCAGGAATCTGGCTGCCAGGTCCATTCCCGACTCGGGCAGGAGATTGACCGTGAGCTGGCGCGTCTCGCGCAGGTTTCGCAGCGAGGCGGCGTCGCGCTCGAACGAGATGCAGATGATGCGCGGTCGAAAGGCGACCTGCATTACCCAGTCGGCGACCATTGCGTTGGGTTCACCCTCGGGCGTGACCGTGCCGATCACATAGACGCCGTAGGGCAGATGTTGCAGGGCGGAGCGGATGCCGGCCTCGCGCCGACGCTCGCGCGTGGTCAGGGCGCGAGGGTTGGGCGCCGCCTCGATTACCTCCTCGATGGTCGGCGTGTCAGCGCCCAGCAGCAGGTCGACGGCGGCGTTCAACTCCAGCATGCGGGCGCCGGCGGCCTCGTCGTCGGGGTTCGCGTCGGGGTGATAGATGCGCGCCAGACGGCGATAGCGGTCGCGGATCGTGTCGCGGTCCGCGGTCAGGCCGACGCCGAGCAGGGCTGCGGCGTCGGACGGTGTGCTGGGAATCGGCATCGTCACACTCCATCGGCATATCGGTCTGGCTGGTCGTTGCCGCCCGTCAAGCGCTCAAATTCGGTCTCGGCTGTCTCAGCACGCATCCGATAGAAGTAGCCTTGGGCTTGCAGGCTCTTCTGTACCGATGCACTCAAGGCGTCGCGCCGCTGGTTTCGAGCCAACCACTCCACGCCGACGCGGTGCCGAAGCCACGGGTTCGGCTCAGCGGCCTCATACCAGTAGCTGCGCGTGACCCGGCCGATGTGCACCCGCCTGGGGTCTCGATACGAGGGCAGCGCGATCCAGTCGCCGGGCGCGATCTCGTTCGCAAATCGCCAGATCGAGTTGGCCTGGACGCCGAGCTGGCTGGGCGATGAAAAACCGGCGTCGCCGAAGAACGCTTTGATCTCGTCTACAGAACCGAAGTCTCGGAAGTTGGGCGCGTCCTTCCATCCGGCGCATGCGACGCCATGGGTCAAGCAGAATTCCTCTCGCTCTCCCCAGGATTGACGGCTCACCCAGACGGTCATCAGATGAAGCCCCCTGCTACAGATGGCGCTCGAAGTAGCGGGCGACGCGGCGCTCCTGGTATTCGAGGCCGGCCTGGTCGCGCGGCATGTGACGCTCGGCCGGGAACATCAGCAGGTCGTAGTCGCGGTCGGCGGCGGTCAGCGCCGTGATCAGACGCGCCGTGTGTCGGAAGTGGACGTTCTCGTCGACGCCGCCGTGGATGAGCAGCAGGCGGCCGCGCAGCCGGTCGGCGTGGGTCAGCAGCGATCCCTCGCGGTAGCCCTCGGCGTTGTCCTGCGGCGCGCCCATGTAACGCTCGGTATAGCCGGTGTCGTACCCGTCCCAATCGGAGACCGGCGCGCCCGAGACGCCGACCTTGAACAGGTCGGGTCGGCGCAGCATCGACATGACCGTCATGTATCCGCCGTACGACCAGCCGTAGATGCCGACGCGGTCGATGTCGGCGAGGCCTTCGGCGGCGAGTTGCTCGACCGCGGCGGCCTGATCGTCCACCTCGATCGTGCCCATGCGCCGATGCAGATGCGCCTCGAACGCCAGCCCGCGACCGGCCATGCCGCGATTGTCCAGCTTGAGCACGAGGAAGCCCTGCTGCGCCAGGTACTGCGCGCGCAGATCGACGGTCAGGCTCCAGGCGTCGAGCGCCGTTTGCGCGTGCGGGCCGCCGTAGACCGCGACCAGCAGGGGATGCGGGCCTTCGGTCTCGGGTTGATAGAGCGCGCCGTAGAGGGTCGCACCGTCGGCGGCGCGGAAGGTTCGCAGCTGCGGCGGCCGGATGCCGAGTCGCTCGGCTGAGACGCTGGATTGAGCGAGCGGCCGCCGCGCTGAGCCGTCGGCCGTCTCGTCGGCTGCCAGCAAAGAGATCGAGGGCGGTTCGGCGAGCGACGAGCTGAGCATCGCCAGCCAGCTGCCGTTCGGCGAGAGCGCGGCGCTGTGCACGCCGCCCGCGGGCGAGAGCGTCTCGATCTCGCCGCCGGACAGCGGGACGCGCTCGACCTGCCGCTCCAGCGGCGACCCGCGCGTGCTGCTGAAGTAGACCCAGCCGCCTTCCTGATCGACGCCGATCACGCCGTCGACGATCCAGCCGCCCCCGGTGAGCGTTCGGATGACCGCGCCATCCGCTGCGTGCCGCGACAGATGGCGGAAGCCGGTCGACTCGGACGACCAGAGGAAGGTTCCATCGTTGAGGCCGCGCGCGTCGTCGGCGATGTTGAGCCACGGTTCCTGGTGTTCGTCGATCAGCGTGGTCGGCGTATCGCCGTCGAAGGCGAGCAGGCGCAGCCGATTCTGACGGCGGTTCAGCCATTGCGCGACGAGCCGCTGTCCGCCCGCGCCGTCGGGCCACCAGGCCGCGCGAACCAGATAGCCGTCCTCGTTGTCGTCCTGGTTGGGCAGGGGCATCGGAAGTGCCGTCCCGCCCGACGCCGCGACGACCCGCAGCGAAACGCGCGCGTTGTCGCCGCCCGCGAACGGATAGCGATGAGTTTCGACATCGACGTCCGATCCGCCCTGATGGACGATCGGGTACGGCGCGATATGCCGCTGATCCACGCGCAGATAGGCGATGCGTCCATCCCCCGACCACCAGTGGCCGCGCAGGAGGCCGAATTCTTCCTGCGCGATGTAGTCGGCGAGGCCATTGGTCAGACCGTCTTCGGCGTCCGATGTCAGCTGGATCGGCGGCGACGAACCGTCCGTGGCGGTTACGAACAGCTCGCCCTCGCGCACGAACGAGAGCCGGGCGCCGTCGGGGCTGAGGGTCGGTGTGAGTCCGCCCTGCGTGCCGTCCAACTCGCGCAATGGCTCTCTATCGACCGAGACGCGCACGACGGGGCCGGGGATGATCAGCACGGGAACGTCGGACTCCGAAGCCCATGCGTAGGCGGACACGCCAAGCTCGCGCGTGCGGGTGCGCTCGCGCAGCAGTTCTTCCTCGCGCGACATGGGCGCGTTGGATCCGGGTCCGGCGAGCACCGCGCGTTCGCCGCTGGCCGCGTCGATCCGCCAGAGCGAGCGCACCAGCCCGCCGTCGTCGGCGTGCAGCCAGATGACGGCCTGGCTGTCGGGCGTGAAGCCGATCATGCCCGGCGCGTCCATGCCGGGACGCGGATAGGCGGCGACATCCGAGATCGTGAGGCGTCTAGCCATTCGAGCCGCCCAGCGCCTCGCGGCGGATCGCCTCGATCTCTCGCGCCGACTTCGGCAGGGCGCCGCTGAGCACCTCGCATCCATCGGCGGTGATCAGGACGTCGTCCTCGATGCGGATACCGCCGAAGTCGAGCAGGGTATCGACCAGATCCCAGTTGACCATCTCGGCGTAGCGCCGTCGGCGGGCGGGATCGGTCAGCAGCGCGGGGACGAAGTAAACGCCCGGCTCGATGGTGACGACATAACCGGGCGCCAGGGGCAAGTCGGCGCGCAGATAGGCGAGCCCGAAGCGATCTTCGGGCGCCCGACCCTCCAGGTAGCCGCCGCAGTCGTGCGTGGACAGTCCCAGCATGTGGCCCAGCCCGTGCGGGAAGAAGAGCGCGTGCGCATCGGCGGCGACGAGCGCGTCGGCGTCGCCGCGCAGCAGGTCGAGGTCGATCAGCCCCTGCGCGATCGTCGCTGATGCCCGCAGGTGCAGGGATTTGTATTCGACGCCCGGCGCGGCGGCTGCAATCGCTTGCCGCTGCGCGGCCAGGACGACCTCGTAGAGGTCGCGCTGGACGCCGCTGAACGCGGCGGCGACCGGGAAGGTTCGGGTCACGTCGGAGGCGTAACCGTCGATCTCGGCGCCGGCGTCGATCAGCACCAGCTCGCCGTCCGACATCACCCGCCGGCCGGGCGTGCCGTGCAGAATCGCGGAGTTGGGGCCGCAGCCGACGATCGATCCGTAGGCGGTGCGCGCGCCGCCGTGTCGGAAGAACTCGGCTTCCATCTCGATCTGGAGCGCGCGTTCGCTGAGGCCGTGTCTGGCGAGCCGCTGCGCGGCGAGGTGGCCGGCGACGGCGGCGTCGACCGCGCGCGTCATCCGATCCAGCTCGACCGCGTCCTTGGCCCGACGCAGCTCGGCCAGCGCCCGGCCGAGACGGTCGGTTGCCTCCTCGTCGATCACCGCCTCCAGCCTCGGCCAGGCGTCGACGCCGTACTCCGAGGCGCGCGACTCGATGTCGCGCGAACCGAGCAGGGCGAGTTTCTGGCCGCGCCGCGCTTCGAGCCAGCCAGCCAGGTTCGAGCGGTCGAGGGAACGCTCGACGCCGGTGACGCGCGACAGCGCCTGGGCCGACGGCGGAGCGGACATCCAGACCAGGTCGTCAATCGAGAGCGACGGGGCGAACAGCGTCCAACCGGCGTCGGGTTCCCATGCCAGCGCCGCGCCGGGCTCGGCGGCGCCGCTCAGATACTGAAACTCTGGGTGGGCGTGGAAGTCGTGAAACTGGTCGGTGCCGTCAATCGGGATCGGCAGGCTGGCGGGGACCAGGACGGGGCCCTCGAAGTCGGCGGAGCGCCACGCCGCTTCGACGCGCCGCCGCCGCTCGCGCAACGCCTCTGCATCGTTCATTCGGCGGCTCCCAGTTCGATCAACAGCGCGTCTTCATCGACCGCGGCGCCGGCCGAGGTGTGCACGGCGGCGACCACGCCGGCACTCGGCGCGGTGAGCAGATGTTCCATCTTCATCGCCTCCATCACGGCCAGGGTCTGGCCCGCTTTGACCGGGTCGCCGACCGCCACCAGGATCTCGATGATCGTGCCGGGCATGGGCGCGCGGACGACGTTGGCGCCGGCCGTGCGCGAGCGTGACCCGCCGCTGCGACGCCGTCGATCGCGCAGGAACACCCAGCGCCGCCCGCCGTTGGCGACGACGACGCCTCGCGCGGAGGCGTCGGCTGACCATTCGCGGCCGAAGGCGGCTGGCTGGGCGGCTGCGCCGTCGACGGCGGCGCGCCAGCCGTCGAGGCCGCGTGTGGCGCGCACTTCGTACAGGCGGCCGTGCAGCGCATAGCTGCGCAGCAGCTCGCCCGAGGATCGCCAGGCGCCCTGTTCGGACTCGGCAATGGCGGCGAAGGCGAGCGCGGCGGTCGGCGGCTGATCGTCGGTGAGACCCGTGATCTGGGCGCGATCGAGCCAGCCGACATCGACCGCCCCCTGTCGGAAGTCCGCGGATGCCAGAATGGCGCGGAGTTGGCCTGTGTTCGTCGTCACACCGTCGATCGCCCAGCCGTCGAGCGCTTCTGCGGCCAGATCGAGCGCCTGCGCGCGGGTGGGGGCGTGGACGATCGTCTTGGCCAGCATCGGATCGTAGTGGGCGGTGACGACGTCGCCGCTGGCGGGGCCCAGATCGTGCCGCGCCCGCCGGTCCAGCGGCTCGAACCAGCGCAGGCGGCCGGTCGAGGGCGCGTAGCCGCGCGACGGGTCTTCCGCGTAGATGCGCAGTTCGATGGCGTGGCCGTTGAGTCGCACGTCGTCCTGCGAGATCGACAGCCGCTCGCCGCCCGCGACGCGGAGTTGCCACTCGATCAGATCCAGACCGGCGACCGCTTCCGTGACCGGGTGCTCGACCTGAATGCGCGCGTTCACTTCCAGGAATACGCAGCCGCTGGTCGAGGAACCGCTTGGAAGCAGCAGGAACTCGACCGTGCCGGCGCCGACGTAGCCGGCTGCGGCGCAGATTCGCAGCGCCGCCTCGCCCAGCTCGCGGCGCAGCGAATCGTCGACCGCCGGCGAGGGCGATTCTTCGATGACTTTCTGACGCCGCCGCTGGACCGAGCAGTCGCGCTCACCGAGGTGCACGCCGTTGCCGTGCGCGTCGAACATCACCTGCACCTCGACGTGCCGTCCCTGCGATAACGCCCGCTCGACCAGCAGCCGTCCATCGCCGAACGCGGCCTGCGCCTCGCGCCTCGCGCTGGCGACGGCCGCTTCCAGGCCGTCGGGCGCGTCGGCGGCCGTGCTCAGCAGCCGCATTCCGCGTCCGCCGCCGCCCGCCGCCGCCTTGATCATCACGGGCAGCCCCAGCTCGGCGATTGCCGCCGCCAGCGCGGCGTCGCCCTCGTCGGTTTCGACGCCTTCGGCGACGGGAACGCCGGCGCTGACCGCCAGACGCCGGGCGGCGACCTTGTCGCCCAGCGCCGCGATCACGTCGGGCGGCGGGCCGACCCAGATCAGGCCGGCGTCGACGACCGCGCGCGCGAAGTCGGCGCGTTCGGAGAGGAACCCGTAGCCGGGATGCACCGCCTGCGCGCGGGACGATCTCGCGGCGTCGATGATCGCCTCGATATCGAGGTAACTTTGCGCGGCCGGCGCGGGGCCGATCCGCACGGCGTCATCGGCCGCCGCGACGTGCGGCGCATTGCGGTCGGCGTCGGAGTAGACGGCGATGCTGCGGATGCCCAGGGCGCGGCAGGTGCGGATCATTCGAGAGGCGATTTCGCCGCGGTTGGCGATCAACACACTGGAGGGGAGCCGCGCGTCGCCGGACATGCCCTGAGTCTATCCCCGACCGAACCGCGCCGACTGTCGGCGGATATTCTGGAGCCATGGCTTCGCAACTGGATGAACTGCGCGTCTTCGCCGAGCAGAACTTCGGACGGCACATCGCCGCCAACCGCTATCCCGGCCGCGGCATCGTCGTCGGACGCCTGGAGACCTCGGGCGGGTCCGATATCTGGGCGCAGATTTACTGGATCATGGGCCGCAGCGAGAACAGCCGCAATCGCAGGTTCGTAGTCGGCGGCGGCGGGCGCGAGCTGCGCACGGAAGCGCGCGATCCAGCCCGCGTGAACGACCCGACCCACATCATCTACGACGCGATGCTCGAGTCGCCGGATGTCTACTACGTCTCGAATGGCGACCACACGCACACGATCCGGGATGCCATCGAACGCTCGGGCCGGCTCGAAGACGCGCTGGCGGTGCGCGAGCGGGAGGACGATCCGCCCAACTACACGCCCCGCATCGCGGCGATGCTCGATCTGCACGGCTCCGCCGCGCTGGCGTTCGCGATGCTGCGCGCCAACGCCGCCGACGCCGACCTGACTGATCGGGTCGTCTGGCGCTTTCCCGCGCCGCCGCGCGGCCTGGGCTACGGGATGACCACTTATCGGCACGACGGCGATCCGCTGCCGTCCTTCGCCGGCGACCCGTTATGGCTGCCGCTGAGCGGAACCGCCGAGCGGGTCGCCGACGCCTATTGGGAGGCGCTGGATCGCGATAATCGGATCGCGCTGGCGGTCAAAGTGATCGATGGCACCGATTCCCGCATCATCCTGAGGCAGCCCGACTGACCCGGCTCGGCGTCTGGCTACCATTTCGGTATGAGCTTCGGTATGAGCCTGTGAACGGAGCGCAGATGGCGAACGAGGCGGCGGTGGAGACGGTCACGGTCACGGTCGACGGGCGCTCGGTTGCGGCCTGCGCCGGGGCGATGGTGCTCGACGCGGTGCTGAGCGCAGGGGTCGATCTGCCGCATCTGTGCAAGGACGACGACGGTCCCGCGCTGGGCGCGTGCCGCACCTGTCTGGTCGAAATCGACGGTGTGCGCGGCTTGCCCGCCGCCTGCCACACCCCGGCGACCGATGGACAGGTCATTCGCACGGCGTCTGAGGCCGCTCGCTCGGCGCGTCGGGGCATCCTCGAGCTCACGCTCGCGATGACCGACCGCGCCAACGGTTCGGAGACGACCGAACTGGGTCATCACGCCCGCGCGCACCGGGCCGATGCCTCGCGTTGGGTTGCGCGGGTCAACCCTCATCAGGACGCCACGAACCACTTCTACCGCTTCGACGCGGCCGACTGCATTCTGTGCGGGCGCTGCGTCTCGGCCTGTTCGGATCGCCAGCACATCGGCGCGATCGGCATTGCGGGCGCGGGCAAGGCGGCGAGAATCGCCGCTTTCGACGACGAGCCGCTGGGCGAGTCGACCTGTACGTCCTGCGGATCCTGCGTCGCCGCCTGCCCCACCGAGGCGTTGACGCCCAGGCGCGCCGTGGCGGGCACTGCGCCGGGCGTGCGGACGGTCTCCACCGTCTGCCCTTATTGCGGCGTCGGTTGCGGGATCCGGATCACCGCCGACGACGGCGTCCTCACGCACGTCGACGACGATCCGGACAATCGATCCTCGAACGGATTGCTGTGCGTCAAGGGGCGCTTTGGCACGGCGTTTGTGAATCATGCCGATCGGCTGACGACGCCGTTGATTCGCGGGCCCGAGGGTCTGCGGGCGGCGAGCTGGGACGAGGCGCTTGATCTGGTCGCCGAGAAGTTCGCTCAGCATCGCGGGGCGTTCGGCGCGTTCTCGTCGGCCAAGGCGACCAACGAGGACAACTACATGCTGCAGAAGTTCGTCCGCGCGATCATGGGCACGAACAACATCGATCACTGCACGCGGCTCTGCCACTCGCCATCGGTCGAGGCGATGCTGGCTCAGCTGGGTTCGGGCGCGACTTCAAACAGTTACAGCGACTACGAAGCGGCCGATTGCCTGTTCGTCGTCGGCGCGGATCCATCGTCGAACCATCCGGTGGCTGCATCGCGCATGCGCCGTGCCGTGGATCGCGGCGCCGCCCTGATCGTGCTCAATCCGAAGCGGATTGAGCTGTGCGATCACACCGATCTGTGGCTGCGGCAGTATCCGGGTACCGATGTCGCTGTGCTCAACGGCATGGCCAGGGTGATCCTCGATCAGGGGCTCGCCGACGAGGCGTTCATCGCCGAGCGCACTGAAGGCTACGCCGAATGGCGAAGCGCGCTGGACGAGTACACCCCTGAGGCTGTCGAGCGGATGTCGGGCGTGCCGGCCGATCTGTTGGTTCGGGCCGCACGCGTGTACGCCCAGCCCAATCCGAGCGAAGCGGGGCCGGGCGGCTCGTGTCTGATCTGGGGCATGGGCGTGACGCAGCACACCAACGGCACGGCGAACGCCACCGCGCTGCTGAACCTGGCGCTGCTGACCGGTCAGGTCGGCCGCGTTGGCAACGGCGTTTCGCCCCTGCGCGGGCAGAACAACGTGCAGGGCGCCGGCGACGCCGGTTGCATCCCCGACGCGCTGCCCGGCTACCAGCGCTACACGACCGAGACGCTGGATCGGTTCGGGCGCGTCTGGCATGCCGAGCTGCCGCAGGTCGAGGGGCTGCGCGCGACCGAGATGGTCGAGAGCATTCTCGCCGATGACGGCCTCCGCTGCATGTACATCGTGGGCGAGAACCCGCTGCTGACCGAGCCCAATCTGGCCCACGCGCGCGAGGCGTTCGCGCGGCTGGACTTTCTCGTCGTCCAGGACATCTTCCTGCACGAGACCGCCGAACTGGCCGATGTGGTGTTGCCGGCCGCCTCGTTCGCCGAGAAGGAGGGCACGTTCACCAACTCCGAGCGCCGCGTGCAGCGGGTTCGGCAGGTAATTCCGCCTGTCGGCCAGTCGCGGGCGGACTGGGAGATCGTCCAGGATCTGGCGCGGCGCACCAGCCGCCGGCTTGGGATGCCGGGCGACGGGTTCGAGCACGGTTCAGCCGCCTCGGTTTTCGACGAGCTCGCCTCGCTGACGCCAATCATGGCAGGGCTCTCGCATCGACGATTGGACGAGGAGGGCGGCATCCAGTGGCCGTGCCCGACGCCGGAGCATTCCGGCACGCCGCGTCTGTACGACGAGTCGTTCCCGCGCGGTTTGGGCAAGTTCATCCCGGTGCGGCAGCTGCCGCCCTCGGCGGAGGCGCCGGATGAGCGCTATCCGTTGATCCTGAACACGGGGCGCGTCCTGTATCACTGGCACGGCGGGACGATGACGCGGCGCGTGGACGGCCTGGTCGACTCCTGGCCTGAACTGCGCGTCGCGATCCATCCCGGCGACGCGGCGCGTCTGGAGATCGTGGACGGCGACGTCGTCTGGGTCGCCTCGCGTCGCGGCCGACTCGAAGGGGTCGGCTTCATCACCGAGGATGTCGCGGAAGGCTCTGTGTTCGTGCCCTTTGTCCGTCTCGCCGAGTCGGCGGCGAACTGGCTGACCAACAATGTCTACGACGAAGTCGCGCGGATTCCCGAATACAAGGTCTGCGCCGTCGCGGTCGAGCGGGCCGGCGATCCGAGCGAGTGGCGCCACTCGGACGCCCGCGGGAAACGCGGCAAGCGCCGTCAATATTGGTAAGACTGGTAAGACACTGGGTAAGATTGGTCAGCGGCCATTGGCGGGCTGAACCGGTGAGATGTCTTAGATGTCGGGCTCGGCGACCGCGCTGAGCAGGGCGACGATGATGATCCGCTCGGCGTAGTTGTGGGTTGCCTCGTCGAAGTCGCCGGCGCAGGTGATCAGCGTCACGACCGACTCGCGGGTCTGGCTGAGATAGCGGATCGCTTCCGGGGAATCGGGGCTGATCGTGGCGGTCTCGACGATCTCGTAGACGAAGTAACGGTTCGTCGCCGCGTTGCGCATGATCAGCTGCTCGCCGACGCGCGGTTCGTCCAGCTCCCAGCCGACGCCGACGTCAATGCGGCCGTCGATGTCCTCGTAATCGCGGTGGCCGCCCAGCAGCGCATTACCCGGTTCTCCGGGAACGGCGGAGCGATTGAACCAGCCGAACACGAACGGATTGTCGGGCGCGCCCATGGCGCCGTCCGGCGTCAGCCCGACCTGCACGACCGAGGCGCGAATTCCGGCGGCCGGTAGTATGATCTCCCAGCTCGTGCCGAAACGGGGTCCGCTGGAGGGCACGACGCCGTTATCGAGCGGCAGGATGCCGCCTTCAGAGCCGTCCGAACCGTGGATCAGGTCGGCCTCGTTGATCTCTTCGCGCAGCACGTCGGAGAGCCGCGCCACTGTCTGCGGCTCGGATGTCTCGCCCGACGCCAGCCCCGACTGGACCTCGTCTGCGGCGTCAAGGCGGGGCAGTTCGCTGTCGGAAACGTATCGCTCGCTCGCGATCTGCGCCGACGCGCGATCGGACTGGCTGGTGAGCGGGCGATCGTTCGCGCCGCCGTCTGGGTTCAACGCCAGCAGCGGCGCGGCGATGAGCAGCCCGAGCAGCACCGCGCCGAGCGCGGCGAACACTCCGAACAGCCGCGGCCGATCGGTGCGCAGATCGCTCAGGCTCCAGAGCAGATCGTCGCGGCAGGCGATCAGACTGCCGCAGATGCGGGGCATCGGCTGGCCTCGACCGCCCTAGGCGTCCGGCGCCGCGACGGCCGCCAGCTCGCCAACTACCACGAGCCGGTGCGAGTACCTGTGCGTTTCTGTGTTGAACGAACCGGTGCAGGTGATCAGGGTGATGACCGGTTCTTCCGTGTTGTGCAGGTAGCGAGCCGAGTCGGGGTCGGTCGGATCCAGGGTGAGCGCCTCGATCACGGTGTAGACGTAGTAGACGCTCAGATCGTCGTCCCAGACGAGCATGAAATCGCCGACCTGGGTGTTGTTCAGTTCCCAGCAGACGCCGGTGCCGATGTCGCCGTCGACGTCTTCGTAGTCGCGGTGGCCGGCGAGGAGCGCGTTGCCGGCTTGTCCGGGGGCGGCGGTGGTGTCGAGCCAGCCGACCACGTAGGGATTGTCGGGCGAGCCCATCGCGCCGCCGGGCGTATAGCCGAGCGAGACGATGCTGCTGCGTAGACCGGCCGAGGGGATGATCAGCTCCCACTGAGTGTCGTGCCGGGGGCCGCTGGAGCGCACGATGCCGTTGCCGATTGGCAGGATCGGGCCTTCGGATCCGTCGCTGCCGTATTTCAGCGCCGACTCGTCCAACCCGTCCTCCAGCAGATGGTTGAGCGCAACGACTTCGAACCCGGCGATCCGCCGCGGCGCTGTCTGCTCGGCTCCCTGCTGATCCCCTGCCTGCGCCTGCCCTTGATTGACCTGCTGCCCGTCCTCGCTGGTTGAACCAGATGGTGACGCCGGTTGCTGATCCTCGTCGCCGGACGACTGGGACTGCGGCGTCTCAGGCTGGTCGCCGCGGACGATCACGGTGACGGCCGGTTGGGTGGTCCCGCCCCCCTGCTCGGATCCGTCGGCGTTGCTGTCCTGGAGCGGCTGCTGTGACGCCGTCTGCTGCTGCGTCTGGCCCGGATCGCCGCTGCCGATGGCCAGGAACAGCACCAACAGCGTGACGGCGAAGGCGAGCGGCGCAATGCCGGCGGCGACCACCACCAACGGGCGCTCGACCCACAACTCCCGTACTCGGTCGAGGATCGTCATTGCTCCCCCGGTCAGCCCCGGCGCCGGTATCGTCAATGTATGCGCTCGGCGCTGAGACGAACGATCAGAATCGCTCTTTCGGTTAGACCAGCGTAAATCGAAGTTGCGAGCCGGTCAGCCCGATTCGCAGATCAATTCTGTCCAATTCCCTCACGGCATTCGTCGCGGGCGACAGTGGCGCGTCAGCAGTCGCCGGTTTACGCTGAGCGGTACCGGCATCCGTGGGGCTGTAGCTCAGCTGGGAGAGCGTTTGACTGGCAGTCAAAAGGCCGGGGGTTCGAGTCCCCCCAGCTCCACCAACCCGATGATTCCTCGCCCGCTATTCCTCGAATGTCATTCTGGTGCGGCCTCTGACCGCGTCGTACTTGCGCAGGTCGGCGATGGTCACGATGCGGCCGGTCCAGTCCGGGCCTTGGGCGGCGATCCAGAGACAGGCGTCGGACATAATCACCGGGTCCTCGAAGTCCATCTCCTTGGCGCGCTCGCCGAGCGTGAAGGCGTAGCCCTCGCTCCAGACGGAGAGTTCGAGGCGCAGGCAGTTGACCGAGACGCCGCTGCCCTTGAGGTCGCTGGCGAGCGACTCTGACATCGCTTCCAGCGCGCGCTTGGTGGTCGTATAGCTGGCGCGGCCGAACTCGGGGCTGATCGCGGCGCCGGAGCCGATGTTGATGATCGCGCCGCCGTCGCCGGCCGCCATTCTGGGGGCGACGGCGTGGGTCAGGTAGAAGGGCGCGTTGACGTTGACCTCGACGGCCAGGCTCCACAGGCGCCGATCGGATTCGAGCGCCTTGCCGGGCGGCGCGATCGCGGCATTGTTGATCAGCACGTCGATGCGCCCGAAGCGGTCGTAGGTCTCGGCCACGGCGCGGTCGAGGTCTTCGACCCTGGCCAGGTTGGCGCCGATCGGCAGGCACTCTCGGCCTGCCGCCTCGACCAGCTGCGCGGTTTCGTCGACGGTGCCCGGCAGTTTGGTCGGCGTGTCGGCGGTGGATCGCGCGAGGGCGGCGATGTCGTAGCCCGACTGCGCGAAATCGACGGCGAGTTGCTTGCCGATACCTCGGCTGGCTCCGGTGATCAACGCGACTTTGGCCATCTGACGCTCCTGCTCCAGGTTTCGCTCCGGTCTCGCCGCTCAGAATACTCGCCCGTTAGACTTTCGCCGAAGGAGCAGAACGATGCCCCATCACGTCAAGAGCCAGGCGCTCTCCCACCTGCGCATCTGCGATTTCACCGGTCAGCTGGCCGGCGCGGGCGCGACCAAGTTCATGGCCGCCTTTGGCGCGGAGGTGATCCGCATTGAGGATCCGACGAATCATGGCCGCTGGGACATTCTGCGCGGGATGCCGCCCTATGTCGATGATCGACGCGGCCCCGAGCTGGGCGGGCCGTTCAACAACCACAACGTGGGCAAGCTCGGCATCACGCTCAACATCAAGACCGAGAAAGGGCGCGAGCTGTTCGAGCGGCTGGTTGCCGTCTCTGACTGCGTGACGGAGAATTTCTCCTCCGGCGTGATGCGCTCCTGGGGCTACGACTACGAGCGGCTGAAGCAGATCCGCGAAGACATCATCTACGTCTCCAACTGCGGGTTCGGACACTCGGGCCCGTACGAGCGGTTCAAGACCTGGGGGCCGATCGTGCAGGCGACCAGCGGGTTGACGATGTCGTCGGCGGTTCCCGACCAGCCGCCGGCCGGCTGGGGGTACTCCTACATGGATCACACCGGCGCGTACTTCATGGCGATGGCGATCATGCTCGCGATTCACCATCGCAACCGCACGGGCGAGGGGCAGTACGTCGATGTCGCGGCGACCGAGGCGGCGCTGACGCTGAACGGGCCGGTGCTGCTCGACTACACCGTCAACGGCCGCCCGCTGCGCCGGGACGGCTATCCCGACGCCAATCACTCGCTGCATCCGGCCATGGCGCCGCACAACATCTATGCGGCGCAACCGATTCCCGGCTCGTTCGACGAGGCCTGGATCGCCATTGCCTGCCGCGGCGACGAAGACTGGCGCGCGATGCGCGGGGTGCTCGTCGCCGACGGCTGCGACTGGGCCGCGAGCGGCGCTTACGAGCAGCTTGCCGGCCGTCTGGCGGCGCAGGATGAGCTGGACGCGCAGATCGGCGAATGGTGCCTGCGCCGCGATCCGTTTCAGTCGACGGAGCTGTTGCGCGCCGCCGGTGTGCCGTCGAATCCGGTGCAGACCCCCGAGCAGCGGATCGACCAGGACGTCAACTCGGCCGAGTGGCGGCTGTGGCCGACGATTCGTCAGACGGAGATGGGGCGCGTGCGCGTCGACGGGATTCCGGCCCGGTTCACCACAACTAACTGGTCGATGACGCGCGGCGCGCCGGTGTTGGGCGAGGACAACGATTACGTCTACGGCGAGCTGCTGGGGTTGAGCCAGTCCGAGATCGCCGGGTTGTACGAGGAAGGCGTGCTGTAATGGTGGAGACGACAGGCGGCGTCCCGATGATGGCGCTGGACGATCTGCGCGTGCTTGAGATCGGCGATGAACGCGGCGCCTGGTGCACCAAGCTGATGGCGGATATGGGCGCGGACGTGATCAAGATCGAACCGCCCGAGGGCGATCCGTCGCGCCGCTACGAGCCGTTCGTCGACGATCAGCCGCACCCCGAGCGCTCGTTGTTCTTCTGGTACTACAACACCTCGAAGCGCAGCATGGTGATGGACTTCGACGATCGATCCAACGCCGACGCATTTCTCAAACTGGTCGCCTCGGCTGATGTGATCCTCGATACGAATACGTATGATCCGGTCGGCCGGCTCGGTGTGGATTACCATCGGATCATGTCCGATCATCCGGGCTTGATCTGGTGCACGATCACTAACTTTGGCTTCGGCTCGTCGCGAGACGAGGAGCCGCACACGGACCTAACCCTGGCTGCCAACGGCGGCTTCGCCTGGATGAACGGCTATGACGATCACGCGCTGCCGCCGGTGCGCGGCGGCGGTCAGCAGGCGTATCACACGGGTTCGCACTACGCCTTCATGTCGATCCTGACCGCGCTGCTGCACCGCGACGCCACCGGCGTCGGGCAGCACATTAACGTGAACATCAACGGCGCGGTCAACGTCACGACTGAGGCCGGTTCGTACTCATGGTTGGTCGCGCATGCAACCGTCCAGCGTCAGACGGGTCGGCACGCGGGGGTTACCCCGTCGATGCCGTCGCAGGTTCGCTGCGCTGACGGCCGCTACGTGAATACCGGTCTGCCGCCGCGCCGCCCGCGCGAGTTCGGGCTGGTCTACCAGTGGCTGGAGCAAGAGGACTTGCTGGATGAACTGCCCGAGGCGGCGTTGCTGCAAGCGGGGGCGGAGTTGGAGAGTTTTTCCCTGGCCGACGTCTTCAGCGGAAACAACGAGGAGCTGCTGGCGATCTTCGGAGCCGGCCGTGAAGCGTTCGATCTGCTCGCCTCGCGGCTGACCGCATACGAGTTCTTTACCAAGGCGCAGAACTTCGGCTTCCAGGTCGGCGTAATTCACAGCCCTGAGGAAGCGTTGGAGGATCCGCACTTCGTCGAGCGCGGGATGCAGGTTGCGGTTGAACATCCGGAGCTGGGCCGCGAGGTGATCTATCCGGGTGCGCCGTATCAGCTGACGAAAGGCGGTTGGCGGATCACGCGCCGCCCGCCGCTGCTGGGCGAACACACGGAAGAGGTGCTTGACTCCCTCTAATCATTCGCGGTAGCATATACTTGTTGATGCATGCAGCTGATATACAGAAGCAGGGAGCACACCTCATGGTAACGTCCAGGCATTCGCGCAGCGCCGAAGAGATCCAGCGGATTATCGACATCTGGGACAAGGGCATTCCGTTCCACGCGCTGCAATACCGCAACCCGATCATGCGGCGGATTGAGAAACTGAGCGAACCGTTTGATTCGTTGGAGCGAACGCTGGACCCGGAGGAAAGCGATTCGTTACTCGAACAGTGGCAAGCAGTGTTGGATGCCGCCGAGCGCACGGTAACGCAGAAAGAGCCCCATCTCGAGCTCGCGCTCGACTTTACGCGCAAGGCGGCGAACTTGCGCACGGAACTCGGTAGAGCTGATGCGGAACGTGTCCTGTGGCTGTTCGTGGAGCAATGTCGAACTCAGGAGCACCGCAACGCCGGCTGGTGCGGCACAGGAGCGCTGGTTAACATTCATGGCTATGAATCGCGGATCAGCGATGCGCTGGAGCGGGGCGGTATCTCTCTCGCGACGCGGATCGCGGCGCGTTGGATGTACGAGCGCGGCCGCAGCGCCGCGGATGAAGATGACGAATCGTTTGGACTGAGCCGCTTTGAAGACCTGTATGAAGATGACGATGGTGACTGGTACGACGACGAGGAAGACTAGCGCAGCCAGTCGACGACGATTCGCTGAGCCTCGGAGTTGACGATCAGTCCGTGCTCAGCCCCGGGCAGTTCGGCGAGCTCGGCGGCGGGCATCGCCGCTGACAGCGCGCGGCCGTAGGCGATCGGTACTGTGGTGTCGGCGCCGCCGTGCACGACCAGCGTCGGACAGTGGATCTGCGCTATTTCATCGAGCAGATCGATATCTCGCTGCGCCTGCATATTGCGTAGCGCCCCCAGCGCGAGACGGTTGAGTTCGCGCCGCGGCAGCTGCCGCAGAGCCCGGCGTCGATGCTCACGGAACAGTTCGAGCGAGGGTTCAGGCGCCTCCGGTTCGGGCGGCGTGCGCCATTCGTCTTCTGAAGCCGCTACCGCCGCATCGATACCCTGCGCTCTGAGCAAATCGAGCAGCGCCTGCCGCCTGGCGATTGTACCCAGCCGATCGATGACGAGCGGATCATCGAGATCGACGCCCTGCGGCTGCATCGACATCAGCGAGGCGCCGGTGTTGAGCAGTACCAGCGCATCCACCCGTTCGGGATGATCCAGCGCCAGCCTCATGCCGATTGGCCCGGCGGCTGAAGTGGCGATGACCGCCGCCCGCTCGATGTTCAGGTAGTCGAGCAGGTTGATGGCATCGTTGACCAGGTCATCGAGTGTGAACGGTTCGGCGTCGTAGTGCGACAACCCGGCGCAGCGGCGGTCGTAGTGGATCAGCTTGAGACCGCCGGTCGGTGCCAGCCAGCGGAGCCGGCGGCCGTTCCAGAGCGTCGAGGACGGCCCGCCCCAGGCGCCATGGATGATCAGCGCCGGACGGCCGTCAAGGTCGCCGCCGATTTCATAGGCGACGCGACGTCCGTTGATCAACGCGAGGCGCATGCGTCATGCAGCCGCGCTTGGTAGCCGCGCTGCTTAATCGTACTGAGGTTGCTCTTCGATGCCGGGCATGACCCAGGTGACAAGCTCGGTCGGCGGGTCGGCGAAGGTGAGACCGGGCATATCGGGGCGCACGCCGCTCAGGGTGAGCTGATACTCCTCGACGTACTCGGGTTCGCCGTCGATCATCCGGAATGGCCGGTCGTGGCCCGGATAGAGGATGTCGGACAGGCTCATCACGCGGGCGATCGACTCGTTGGCCTGCGATTCGCTGTAGAAAACCAGCGGGCTGCGCCCCGCCTTGCCGACGGCGGCGGTGTGCATCGCGTCGCCGGTGATGCCGCAGAGGCCGGCCTCAGTCTCGACCAACAGGCCGATGCTGCCGGGCGAATGGCCGGGAAGGTGGATTACCCTGACGCCCCTGGCCAGCTCGTCGCCTTCGACGACCTCGGTCATTGGATGCGTCTCGATCGCGGCGCCGGTCCACTGCGGCGTCGCCCAGTCATTGACGTGCGGCGCCGAGGCGTACTGGCGCTCGTGCGGGTGGATCGCCATCGGCGCGTCCGGGAAGGCGTCGAAGTTCTGGACGTGATCCCAGTGCGCGTGGGTCATGACGATCAGGTCGATGTCGGCGGCGCGCAGACCGCGAGCGGCGAGTCGCTCCTGAAGCTGAACCCGACGCCCCACGTGCGCGGTGTCGACGAGGATGCGGCGGCCATCGGCTTCGACCAGGATCACCGCGCAGAACGCCGGAGTGCCGGAGTCACTGCCGAATGAGTAGCCGGGCAGGATGATGTCGAGTGTCGCCATACTGAAGTGTCCTCACACGCGCGTCGTCGTTCCGCGCAGCGTTGTTCTGCCTTGTCTAGCCGCCGGAACCGGCTGCCGCGGCAGCGGCGGAGCGGGCTTTGGCGGCTTCGTCGTATTCGATGCTGACGGGCGGGTTGGAGTCGAACGGGCCGTCGAGGTCGAGTTCCGCACCGATCTCGCGCAGGGCGGGCATGACCTCGGTACCGAGCAGCTCGATACAGCGCATCGAGTCCTCGTGGCTGACGCGGCCGTCGTTGCCCCAGAGGGCGAGAATGCCGGGCCGCGTTTCCTCGAGGATCGTGCGCAGCTTGACGATGCACTCGTCGGGGGTGCCGGCGATGATCTGCAGATTCTCGATCTGGTGGTCGAACGACTGCGCGCGCGGCGGTGGTCGGCGGCCGTTCATTACCTCGACCAATGCCTCGCGGTTGCGCGGCGAGGCGTATCCGGCGGGATTCGACCAGACGGGGTGCGCGAGTCCGGTGAATTCACCCTGCATCCACATGAATTGCGAGGCGTTTTCGAGCGCTTTCTCGGTCGTGTCGGCGACGTGCACGCGGAGCAGGTAACCGCGGTTTTCGGGGCCGGGGTCGTAGCCGACTTCGTGCGCCGCGTCGTCGTAGGTTTGCCAGATGCGTTTGGTCGCCTCGATCGTCGTGTTGAGCGCGATGTAGGGGTAGCGGTGTTTGGCCGCCCAGATCACGGTCTCGCGCGAGAGCACGCCCGGAATCCAGATGCGCGGGTGGGGCTGCTGCATCGGCAGCGCCCAGGGGTTGACCACGCGGTGCTGGTAGTGCCGGCCCTCCCAGCGAAACGGTCCGGGCCGCGTCCAGGCTTCGACGATCAGGTCGTGAGCCTCTTCGAAACGCTCGCGGTTGTAGGCCGGGTTGACGCCGGTGGCGAGCTGCTCGGTGCCGCCGCCGCGGACGAAGCCGGAGACCAGGCGCCCGCCCGAGATCATGTCGATCATGGCCAGCTCTTCGGCCAGCCGGATCGGGTTGTCGGCCAGCGGCAGCGGGTTGCCGAGCAGGACGATTTTGACCCGCTCGGTGGCGCCGGCCAGAACCGAAGCCCAGATGTTGCATTTGGCCTGCATGCAGAAGGGCGCATTGTGATGCTCGTTGAGCATGATCCCGTCGACGCCGACCGCTTCGGCCAGCCGGTACTCGGCCAGACGGTCGGCGTAGAGCTGGGAGCCGGCGGCGGGATCGAAGTTGGCGTTGGAGAACAGCAGCGCCGTGACGCCCTCCTCAGCCGCGTCTTCGTCGTAGGCCGACATCGGTTGCTCGGTGAAGTACATCAGGTGCATGGCATGCCCTTTCCCGGCGTCGAGGATTCGCTGCGCAGTCTAGCGGCTTGGGGCGATGGTAATCTGGCACCTGGCGGGGCAATATGGCGCGGTCTGTCGGCAAGCTGCGGATCGCCAACATCCTCGTCGAAGGAGAGGCGCCGCGCGAGTAGGCCGAGGAGTTCGCGGAGGCGATTTCGGCAGCGTCGCACCCGGCGGCCACGGAGGAGGTCAAGGACAGGGTCGAAGCCCTGGACGCGAAGACCGACGCCCGTTTCGAAGCGATGATGTCGGCGTTGGCGGCTTTCGGCTAGCGCCCGGCATCTGGTCGTGCGTACCGAGGGCGTTTGATAATCTGGTACGTGGAGGCGCGTTCATGGCGTTGTTCGTCGACAAGCTGCGGATTACCAACATCCTCGTCGAGGGAGAGGTGCCGCGCGAGCAGGCCGAGGAGTTTGCGGAGGCGATTTCGGCGGCGCTGCAACCGGCGGCCACGGAAGAGGAGGTCGAGGACAAGGTCGCTGCTCTAGATGCGAAGACCGATGCCCGCTTCGAGGCGATGATGGCGCGGATGGACGCACGGTTCACGGAGATGCGAGGTGAGATGGACGCGCGGTTCGCGGAGATGCGAGGCGAGATGGACGCACGGTTCGCGGAGATGCGAGGCGAGATGAATGCTCGGTTCGCCCAGTTCGAAGTCCGCATCTACCGAGCGATCGGCGCTGCCACGGCGCTGATCATCGCCGCGATGTCGGCGTTGGCGGAGTTCGGCTAGCGCCCGGCATCTGGTCGGTGCTGGGCGTTTGATAATCTGCTACGCGGAGGCGCGTTCATGGCGTTGTTCGTCGACAAGCTGCGGATTGCCAACATCCTCGTCGAGGGAGAGGTGCCGCGCGAGCAGGCCGAGGAGTTTGCGGAGGCGATTTCGGCGGCGCTGCAACCGGCGGCCACGGTGGAGGAGGTCGAGGACAGGGTCGAAGCCCTGGATACGAAGACCGATGCCCGTTTCGAGGCGATGATGGCGCGGATGGACGCACGGTTCGCCGAGATGGACGCGCGGTTCGCGGAGATGCGTGGCGAGATGGATGCACGGTTTGCGGAGATGAATGCTCGGTTCGCCCAGTTCGAAGTCCGCATCTACCGAGTGATCGGTGCGGCGACGGCATTGATTATCGCGGCGATGTCGGCCTTGGCGGCGTTCGGCTAGCGTCCGCAACGGGCCAGGTTGGGTTGGATGGGAGTCTCGAACAGGCCATCGAGCGGCCAGGTGGCGGTGTAGCGGCGATTCGCGTTGTCGCGTTCGTGGACCTCGGCGGTGAACGTTCCACCAGACTGAGCCGCCCATGCAAGTTGGGCGACGAGGTTTTCGGCCTGTTTGAGTCCGGTCCATTTGTACTCGATATCGTTCCAACTGCTCCAGCCGGAGTACCACTCTCCACTTTGCCACTGGTTGGCATTGATGCGGTACTGTACTGTCCAATCAAGGTCTTGGTCGGCGTCCCAGTGGAGATCGATTTCCAACCTACCGTTTTGACATTGCACACTCAGCCGTGCCTCGCGGTTGGATCCGTTGATGGTGCTATCAGAGACGACGTAGGATTGCAGCGGATCCTCGTCCTGGTCGACACCCCAGAAGAAGTCATCGCCGAATCTTCCCCAATCGATCACGGGAGCGTCAGGATCGACTATCGAGTCGCTACCGCATGTGGTCAGATGCGGTTGGACCGGGGTGTCGAAGATGCCCGCCAAGTCAAACGTAGCTGTCAGATTGCGGCTTTGGCCGCGATAGTTCACCTCAAAGGTTTGGCCAGTATGAGCGTGCCAACTCATTACGCGTAGCCAGTGAGAAGCATCAGGCGCATGATGCATATTCCAGTTGTTTTCCCCCCATGTACCTGTTTCCCATTGGCTAGCTCGCCATTCGCTGTCACCGAATCGATAGCTAACTACAGATGTTAGCGTAGGTTTACTACGCCACCGAACGACGACATACAATCGCTCACTGCCATCGGTGTGATAGGAGTGGCAACCGACACCTAATTCAGCGACGGAGTGACCATCATTTGTCTCTCGCGATTCCAGATCGATAGATGACGCCAACCGACCTTGGTATACATACGCTTGCCAAAGGAGATTTTCACCACGCCAACCGTAACCTACGTAGTGACCGTCAACGGAACCGCCCGCTGCCTGCGGCATCGCGCCGACGAATGACTGGCACAACTGCTCCGAAACCGGGCGGCGTCCGCACAGCAGGTCGTTGAGTGTCTCGAGGGCGCGATCGCTGACTGCGCGGGCGGGCGGCTGGGATGCGATCTCGATTCCGGAGCGCCGGGCGTCGTCCCGCGCCGCGCTGATGTCGGCGATCGGGAAGTAGCGTTCCCACAGATCGAGCAACATGGCGGTGAACGCGCCGTTGTGTCCGGCTGCCCGCTCGCCGGCCCGGCCGACTAATGCATGCGCGAGCTCATGCACGGTCGCTCCCAGAACACGGGTGTTGGTTCCGAGTACGATCTCACGTTGCGACCCATGGCCATGCGACTGGTTGTCGCTGAACGACACTGTGGGCGGGGTACTGCGCGGGAAGTAGTCGGCGAACAGCGCGTTGACCACGCCTCTCGCCTGGGGCAGGGTGAGTTCGATGGTATCGAGGGTTGCGCCGATTTGACGCGACTCCCAGGCATACGCCGCATTCTGTTGTTCGTCGCAATCCGATGTGGGGCAGATTGTGAGTAACGGCGCTGACTCATGGCAATCTTTGTCGAAGGTGTCCACCAGGATGCGCTCGGTCAGAATGCGCAGGTACAGTCGGCCGCAGGGAGTCCGGTATATTCGCCCGTCGACATCGAGGACAAACTCGCCGTCGCGTGTTGTGATCGTTGCGCCGCGGCGCAGTTGACCGAAGACGGCCGCCGGCGGCGCGGGCAGGCCGAACTCGCTGCTGAAGCGCCACTGACCCTGGGGCAATGCGCGGAACAGCGGGTCGTTCGGTTGACGCAATGCTTCCCAGCGTCCCTGGACCAGGCGTTGGATGCCCACCTCGACGCCATCCGCAACCCGCCGCGCGGCGATGCGCAGCGGCATCGCGCCAACGCCTGTGGGATTCGACAGCTGCCGTTCGCCGAATACGACGGAGTGTTCGCAGTCGGGCGCGCCCGACTGCATCGTCAGACCGTCATCGCTCAGCTCCAGATGCAGGTAGCCGCAACGGGCGCGGAAGCGCGTGTCATCGACTGCGACGGTGAACTGGTCTGGACCCGCTTGATCCGACCAGGCGCGGTTGAGCACGCCGATCTCGACCTGGGCTTGAGCCACCTCGATCTCGGCGGCGTTGGTCACATGCCAGCGATCCGTCTCGGCCGTCGCCGGCAACAGGTTTCGCGTCGGCTGCACGGGCCGCCAGTTGTCATTGGCGCCCAGGCGGTATTGCAGGCCGACGGAGACGGAACCGTCGTCATTGCCATGCGCGGCCAGCCGCAGCTCGACGCCATGTGACGCCTGGGCGCTCGTCTGCACGGGCGTCAGGGCGAATGAGACGGCTGACGCCAGGAGCGCCAATAGCGACATCAGGACAACGGATCGAACGGGGCGCGTGATCATGCCTTGCCGACGATCGCCTCGGCTAATGCCTCTGCGGCTTCGGACTCCAGATTGTGGCCGCCATCGAGCTCGATCAAGCTGGCGTTGCCGAGCAGCTCGACGTATTGATCGGCGACGATTGCCGGGACGACCGTGTCGCCCGCGCCGCGGATGACCGTGGTTCTGGTTTGCACGCTGCGCAGCAGGTGGGGGAGGGTTTGGCTGTAGAGGAACGGCTTCCACGCGGTTCGCGCCGTCATCTCGCGGTTGGCGTCCCAGGCGATCAGCTGTTCGGACGCGATCTCTTCGCCGTAGAGCGCGGTGAAGTTGGCGGGATCGGCGAAGCAGGAGCGGACGTAGTCGGCGTGCGCCTCGAGGAATTGGTCGCGAATTTCGCCTGTTTCGGGCTGCAATCCCATGGCGTTGACCAGTACGAGGCTGCTGAGCCGCGACTGATTGGCGGTCGCCATTTCGGCCGCGATGTAGCCGCCGAAGCCAAGCCCGACCACGCTCGCCTCTGCGACATTCAGCGCGTCCAGCAGCAGCGAGCAGACTGCGGCCAGGTCGCGGACGCTGCGCATCCACTCGGCTCGTTTGGTGCCGTCCCAGCCCGGCAGCGTCGGCAGGATCACGTCGCCCTTCGCCGAGAGCGCGTCGTGGAACTCGAGCCAACCGGGATTGCCGGTTTCGTGGTGCAGGACGAGGATGGCAGGACCGTCGCCGCCGCGGCGAATCTGGATGGGCAGGCCGGCGATTTCGATGCTGGACTCGGTGTATCCGTCGGACATGCGCTGCCCCTCTCTGGCTCGCCCTGACTCGCGCTCGCGAACACGCGCCGTCGTGCGGCATGGTACGACAATGGCGCTGATACCCTCGCTGAGTAGGCGGATTGTCAGCGAGCGACGGGAGCCGACATGGCCGAGACGACGACTCAGGACACGCTGCACCAGGACGCGTTGAACGTGCTGACGGAGGCGGAGGCGCAGGAGCGGGCGGGGCGAGTCTCGGACGTGAGCTACGCGCTGGCACTGAGCCTGAGCAAGGGATCGTCCACCTATCGCGGGGCGCTCAGGATTCGATTCCATCTCGCCGATCCGGCGGCGGGCGTCTTCCTCGACTGCACCTCCAGGTCGATCGACTCGGTGACCGTGAACGGCGTCGCGGCCGCGGCGAAGCACGAGCGCAATCGGTTGTACCTGGACGGCGCCGATCTGGAGCAGGCGAACCTGGTCGAGATCGCCTACACGAACGAGTACGACCACATTGGCGCGGGGCTGCACCAGTTCGTCGATCCGGAGGACGGCGAGGAGTATCTCTACACCCACTTCGAGCCGTACGACGCGCACCGGCTGCTTCCCTGCTTCGACCAGCCCGACATCAAGGCGTCGCTCGATCTGACCGTGACCGCGCCCTCGGAATGGGAAGTGGCGGCCAACTATCCGGTTCTGTCGTCCTCGGACGCCGGCGACGGCCGCACGACGCACGTGTTTACCGAGACGCCGCGCATCTCGACCTACCTGTTCGCGTTCATCGCGGGGCCCTACCAGACGTTCTCCGACACCTGGTCGGACGGCGAGGGCGAGACGGCGCTGCGCGTCTTGTGCCGCGAGTCGATCGCGCCGCACTTCGACCCGGACGAGTTCTTTCAGGTCACGCGCGACGGGTTGACGTTTTTCTCGGAGTTCTTCGACTTCCGCTATCCGTTTGACAAATACGACCAGGTCTTCGTGCCCGAATTCAACATGGGCGCGATGGAGAACGTGGGCTGCATCACATTCTCGGAGCGCATGATCTTCCGCGACCCGCCGACCGAGATCCAGCGGCTCAACCGCGCCGAGGTGGTGCTGCACGAGATGGCGCACATGTGGTTCGGCGACCTGGTCACGATGCGTTGGTGGAACGATCTGTGGCTGAACGAGTCGTTCGCCACCTACATGGCCTATCTGGCGATGGAGCGCGCGACGCGCTGGTCGGGCAGCACCTGGTCGGCCTTTCACGCGCGGATGAAGGCGTGGGCATACGAGCAGGATCAGCTGCCGACGACGCATCCGATCGCCGGCGAGGTGCCCGACACCGACGCGACGTTCCTCAACTTCGACGGGATCACCTACGGCAAAGGCGCGGCGGTGTTGAAGCAGCTGGTGGCGTTCATCGGCGCCGACGGCTTCCGCGAGGGGATGCGCGATTACTTCCGCACCCACGCCTGGGGCAATACGACGCTCGCGGATTTTCTGGCAGCGCTGGAGCGAGGCTCCGGGCGCGAGCTGGGGCGCTGGTCCGAGGCTTGGCTGGAATCGGCGGGCGTCAACACGATCGCGCCGCAGTGGGATGTCGCCGAAGGCGCGGTCAACTCGTTCACGATCCGACAGACCGCCCCCGACGAGCATCCGACGCTGCGTCCGCATCGCACCGAGATCGCGGTCTACGACCGTTCCGAGTCCGGTCCGCAACTGCGCGACGCGCAGCCGGTGGACATCGACGGCGCTTCGACGGTGATCGAGGGGTTGTCGGGCGCGCCCGCGCCGGCTGCGGTGTTCCCGAACCACGACGATCACGCCTTCGCCAAGATCGCGCTGGACGATCGCTCGCTCGAGTTCGTGCGCGAGGAGCTGGATCGATTCCCGGACGGATTCCAGCGGTTGCTGCTCTGGCATACGTTGTGGGACATGGTGCGCGATCAGCAGTTTTCGGCTCGCGATTATGCGGCGTTGGCGGTCGACAAGCTGGGTTCGGAGCGCACGCTCGAGATCGCGCAGACGGTGGCGTACAACGCCTTGCATGCGATCGGCTCGTACCTGCCCGATGACATGCGCCTGGCGAGCGCCGCTGAGCTGTACGGATTTGCGCGCGGGCAGCTGTTCGCAACCCCGGAGCCCGATTTTCGCATTATGTGGTCGCGGGTGATGATCGGCGCCGCGCAGCGGGTCGAGCACATCGCCGAGGCGCTGGCGCTGGTTGACGGCGGCAGCGGCATCGACGGCTATGAGCTGGATCAGGACATGCGCTGGTCGCTGATCGCCAAGGCGACCGCATACGGCATCGAGGGCGGATACGAACGGCTCGAGGGCGAGCTGGCGCGCGACGGATCGGATCGCGGGCGCCGGGCGGCGGAGCAGATCCGCACCTCGCGCGCCGACGCCGAGGTGAAG
Source organism: Dehalococcoidia bacterium (assembly GCA_965205105.1). GTDB lineage: Bacteria > Chloroflexota > Dehalococcoidia > Bin125 > Bin125 > Bin125. The sequence goes on along the minus strand of OZ242034.1, from coordinate 1,396,380 downwards.
TCGGCGGCCTGGAGGCGTTATCTGGAGCACTCCGACGCCTCGTTGCAGATGCTGACTGCGTCAATGCACGGCTTCTGGTGGAAGCCGCAGGCGGAGCTGTTGGCGCCGTACATCGACCGCTTTTTCGACGAGATCGCCGGCGTCTTCGAGCGCATGGACAAGGAATACGCGTCGCGCTTCTTCGGCGCGCTGTATCCCGCCCAGCTGGAGCCGTCGGAGCGGATCATCGAGCGCTCGCAGGCGCTGTTGGATGAGCTGGGCGCGGAGCATGTGGTGCTGGCGCGGCAACTGCGCGAAGCGGTCGATGAGGCCGCACGGGCGCGATCCTGCCGCGCGTTCGCCGCGGCGCAGGCTGGACGATAGCGCGAGAACGAGGAGAACAGAACGGGGAGAACCGTGCGGATCGCCGCCTGTTACACGTATCCGGTTAAGGGGTTGACGGCGCACTCGGTTGCGGGGCTGACGCTGCGGCGCGGCGAATCGGCGGTTGGCGACCGGGCGTTCATCTTCGCCTTTGGCAACGCCGAACCGATGGGCGAGCACGGCTGGGTCTCGAAACGGCAATCGGTGACGATGCTGAACACGCCCCATCTGGCCTGGATCGAGGCGGGCTGGGACGCTGACGCGCGCGTGTTGTCGATCACCGTCGAGGGGGATAACGGTCAGACGCGCAGCGCCGAGATCGACAATCCGGCTGCGCGCGCCGACCTGGCCGAGTGGATGACCGATGTCGTGCTCGGCCTGCCCGAGAATCCGTTGCGCGGCCGTCCCGAGCGAGAGCCGCTGCGGTTGCTCGGCGACGGCGGATCGCGCTTCACCGACCGCGGGCCCACGCAGATCTCGTTGGGCGGCCTGTCGGCGCTGGGCAATCTGTCGCAGCGGGCGGGCATCGATGTCGATATGCGGCGCTTTCGGCTCAATTTCTCGGTCGACGGCCTGGACGAGTGGGGCGAGTTTGAATGGGTCGGCAAGCGGTTGCGGATTGGCGGCGCGGTCGAGATCGACGTCACCGCGCCGATCCAGCGCTGCAACGCGGTCAACGCCTCGCCGAGCGGGGCTGGTCGCGACATGGATCTGATGAAGCTGCTGCACGACGAGTACAGCCACCTCAACTTTGGCGTCGAGGCGAACGTGCTGGTCGGCGGCGAGGTTCGCGTGGGTGACGCGATCAGCGTCGTCGGTTGACCGGGGCATCGCTAATCTGGCGCACCATGGAGCGATTTCCCGAGCAGTCGTGGGACCCGTTGGACGAGCGCGTGCCAGCGTGGTTGTCGACGGCGATCGTGACCGACGTCGCGCGCATTCCCTTTGCATCCAACTATGTGTTTCTGTTGGAACTGCGTCATGAAGACGAAGCGGCGCCCGGCTATGCCGTCTACAAGCCGGGCAAGGGCGAGAATCCGCTCTGGGACTTTCCGCCCAACCTGTACCGGCGCGAGGTCGCCGCGTACAGGTTATCGGCGGCGTTGGGTTGGGACGTCATCCCGCCGACGATCGAACGCGCCGACGGTATGGAGTACGGCGTCGGTTCGCTGCAGGCGTATATTCCGACCGATTATCACTGTACGTTTTTCGAGCTGCGCGAGCAGTATCCGCAAACAATGCGCCGCTTCGCGTTGTTCGACTGGTTGTCGAACAACGCCGATCGCAAGGGCGGACACATACTCAAAGGCGCCGGCGATCGGTTGTGGGGGATCGATAACGGTCTCTCGTTTCATGAGGACGAGAAGCTGCGCACCGTGATCTGGGACTATGCAGGCGAGCCGATCGCGCCAGATTTGATCGAGGACGTGGAGCGGCTCATCGAGCGTCTGTCGGCGGGCGGCGATGCCGCTGAGTCGTTGGCGGGAATACTCAGCCAGGCGGAGATCGACGCGCTCCGCCGCCGGGCGGAACGGATCGTGCGCGAGGGTCGGCTGCCTGAGCCGCCCGCCGATCGTCGCTCCTATCCGTGGCCGCTGATCTGAGTCGGTTCGTCGGTCGATAGACTTCAAGCCGTGTTTTGAGTCCGGGGAAGCGAGATTCCCGCGCAGCGCGCGGGAATGACGGAGTAAACCACATGAGCGCCAGAGCGCTTGAGGGACTGTTGGTGGTCGATCTGAGCGCGGGACTCGGCGGCGCATACGCGTCGAAGCTACTCGCCGACCTCGGCGCGCGCGTGATTCTGGTCGAGCCGCCGGACGGGTCGGAGCTGCGGGGGTGGGGTGCCGGCGAGCAGGCGTGGGGAGGCCCCTGGTCGCACCTGAGCGGCGGCAAGGAGTCGGCAGCGCCCGACGACGCGGCTGCGGCTCGGCGATTGCTGCGCGGGCTGTCGCGCGCCGCCGACGTGATCATCCTGGACGAGCGCTCGCACTGGCGCGCGGAGCTGCCCGGCGTGTTGCCCGAGCGCGTCATCCGCGTTGAGATGTCGCCCTGGGGTTCAGACGGCCCCTACGCCGGCTGGCGCGGTTCGGAGATCGCGACCTGGGCGATGGGCGGTTACATGTTCTTCACCGGCGATCCCGACGGCGCGCCGTTGATGCTGCCGGGCGGTCAATCGGAGCTGCACGCCGGCGTCCACGCCGCCCTGTCGGCCCTGACGGCGCTGCGCGAGCGGCGGCGGTCGGGGCACGGGCAGACGATTGAGATCGCCGCGCTGGAGGCGAACCTGTCGGCGCACGCCTGGCTGGTTTCGTCCTGGATCGCCAGCGGGACGCCGCTGAATCGGACGCCGCACGATTTCACCAGGACGCGGGACGGTTGGGCGCTGTTCATGCGGGCGGTGCCGAACCCGAACATCTTTCTCCTGATCGATCAGCCGCAGAGGATGGAGTCGGTCGCGATCAACGACATCGACGAGTGGCGCGCGCAGTTGGCGCAGCTGTACGACGATGTCGAAGCGTGGGCGCAGGATCATGATGCGATTGACGTCGCGTCGCGGGCGCAGGAGTTGCGTATCGCATGCACGCCGGTGCTGGACGCGAAGGGTTTGGACGAGAATGTTCAACTGGCGGCTCGAAGCTGGTGGGAGGAGGGCGGCGACGCCGAGTGGGGCGCGCTGCGCTTCCCCGGCCCGGCTTACATGATGTCGGCGACGCCGGCGGAGCGGTCGGGCGCGTCGCCGGCGCTGGGCGAGCACACGTCGGCGTTGCAGGAGGAGTTCGCCGAGGTCGCGATCCCGAAGCCGCCGCCGTCGATGGCGACGACCGATCTGCCACTGGCCGGTCTGCGCGTGGTCGAGCTGACCAGCAACTGGGCGGGGCCGATCGTCGGTCGGCACCTGGGCGATCTGGGCGCGGATGTGATCAAGCTGGAGTGGGCGGCGCGGCCGGCGACGCGGGCGCTGTTCATGCCCGGTCCGACGCAGGACCCGCAGCGGTATCCCTACGACCGCGCGATGTACTTCAATCTGCTCAACCGCAACAAGCGCGACCTCGTCATCGATCTCTCGGCGGACGAGGGCAAGCAGATTTTCATGGAGCTGATGCGCGAGGCAGACGTGTTCGTCGAAAACAACTCGGCTCGCGTGATGCCCAATCTCGGCCTGGATTATGAGACGGTGCGGGCGGAGAATCCAGGCATCATTTACGTATCGATGTCCGGATTCGGCGCGACGGGGCCGTGGCGGGACTGGTCGGCGTACGGCTCGAACATCGAGGCGTCATCGGGTTTGGCATCGGTCACCGGCTACCGCGCCGATCAGGTGCGCCGCACGTCGTTGTTCTACGCCGATCCGGTCTCGGGCAACCATGCGACCGTCGCCATCCTCGCCGCGTTGGAACACCGCGACCGATCTGGGCGGGGTCAGTACATCGATGTCGCCCTCAACGAGGCGGGCGCGGCGTACTTCTTCGAGTCGCTGATGGAATACCAGACCACGGGAACCGTGTTGCGGCCGAACGGCAACCGCGACCGACGCTACGCGCCGCAGGGCGTCTATCGGGCGATGGGCGAGGATTCGTGGATCGCGTTGAGCGTGCAATCGGACGCCGACTGGGCGGCGTTGTGCCGCGTGATCGATCGCGGCGACCTGCTGGCGGATTCGGTTCTGGCGACGCTCGCCGGCCGCCGCGAGCGGCAGGACGAGCTGGACGCCGCGATTCGCGCCTGGACGAGTCAGCGCGAGCAGTACGAGGCGTCGTGGGAGTTACAGCGCGCCGGTATCTCGGCTGCGCCCGTCTTGGCCAACTGGCAGGTGCTGCACGATCCGCACATTCACGCGCGCGGCTTCTATCACTGGGTTCATCATTCGGTGGTTGGCGTCTATCCCTATCCCAGCTGGCCCTGGCGGTTCAGCCGCACGCGCCCGTCGATCCGCCGCGCGGCGCCCCGATTCGCCGAGCACAACCACGAGGTGTTGGCGCAGCTGGGCTACGACGAGGAACAGATCGCGGAACTGTACGCGCTCGAGATCACATCCGAGGCGCCGGCCGCGCCGCTGCTGATCGCTCGGGGCGGGCTGAGCGCGTCGGACGACTAGGCGGTAGGGATCGGGGCGGCAGGGCGCGGACGGTCAGAGCGCCGAGCCGCCGAACTGATGCCGCGCCGACGTGACGGGATTGGACGCCATCTGTCCCAGTCCGCAGAGCGAACCGGCCGTGATCAGCGGGATGAGCGCGTCGACGTCGGCCCAGTTGCCGTTGGCGAGCGCTTCGGCCAGACGCCCCGATCCCTCCCGGCAGGGCGTGCATTTGCCGCACGATTCGTTGGCGTTGTATTCGGCCCAGACATTGAGCGCCCGCTCGATGCCGAACGACTGTGGAATGCCGATGATTCCGCCCGCGCCGAGCAGCGCGCCGTGTCCGTCCATCGCACCGGGGGCGATGCGGGTATCGAAATGCTCGGGCGCCAGGAAGCCGCCCGACGGACCGCCCATGGTGATCCCGGCCAGCGTCTCTGAGGGCTCGGCCAACTCGATGATTCGGGAGACCGGCGTACCCAGCGGCAGCTCGATGACGCCGCGCTTGCGGAAGGCTCCGCTGAGCTGGATCAGCTTGGTTCCCGGCATCGCCTCTGCGCCCACTTCACGGAACCAGTCGGCGCCGTATTCGCAGATGTCGGGCAGGTTGGCGAGCGTCTCGACGCTGTTGATCGCGGTCGGCCGCCCCCACAGGCCGCGCTCGGTTGGATAGGGCGGCTTGAGCCGCGGTACCGCGCGGCGGCCTTCGATGGACTCGAGGATGACCGACTCCTCGCCGCAGACGTAGCCGCCGGCGCCGCGGCGGACTTCGACGGTCAGTCCGTCGAGCAGTCCCGCCGACCGGGCTGTCGTGATCGCGGCTTCCGCGGCGGCGGCGGCGCGGTCGGCCATGCCGTTGATGTACCAGAACGCGTGCGCGGCGCCGAGCGCGTAGCCGGCGATGCGAATGCCTTCGAGCACGCGCTGCGGGTCTGACTCCATCAGCCAGCGATCCTTGAACGTGCCCGGTTCGCCCTCCTCGCCGTTGGCGACGAGCAGCGGTTGACCGTTGCGCGCCGCCGCGTCGACCGCGCCGCGCCATTTGAGGTGAACCGGAAAGTAGGCGCCGCCGCGTCCGAGCAGTCCCGACTCGGCGACGAGCGTCAGCAACTGAGCCGGGCTGCGCTGCGACGCCGCTTCCCAGCCGAGCCAGCGGGGCGGATCCGCGCTGCGGCGTTTGCTGACGCGCGTCAATCCTCCCGGTACGAGTGTCCGCGCCGCGTCAAACACGCCGTCGTCGACCGACGCCTCGATCCGGCCCGCGCCGCGAACGACGATGGGCGCGTCCTGCGCCGCGGCGCAGAGAAACATGCACTCGTGCGGCTCGCCTTCGAGGGCCGCATCGCCGCCGGCGATGCGGCAGGACATTCCGCGGCACACGCGCGCGGCGTCCTGGTTGAGCGGCGACCAGCGGAACTCGGTGTAGCTGGTGGCGACCGCGAACAGCTCGGCGCGCGGCATATGAATCCACCGGGCGACCGCCTCCAGGGCCGCCGCGTCGAGGCAGCCGTATACGTGGTCGACCGCGTGCAGAGCCGGCAGCGCCTGCGCGCGGCGGCGCGGCAGGACGGACAGCGCCTCGCGGAGCTCTGCGAGTCTGGGCTCGGATGGCGTCTCGCTGGTCACCGCCGCCCGTTCCTTCCCCGCCTGCGACGCGCTAGGTCGTCGTGGATGCTCCGTCGATCACATTGCCTGTCGATAGCATTGTACGTATGCGCGCGCATGGCGCCGACGGCGGGCGGGAAGGCAGGAGCTCGATGTCCGATCAGACCGATCCGCCTCGCTCCTACGCCGAAGCGCAGGCCCGCAATCGACCGCCCAACCGCTACGGTCCCGGCAACACATTCCTGGGCGTGCCGCACGCCCGCCTGCAAGAGCCCGAGACGTTCGCCGACGCGCAGGCCGTGGTGATCGGCGCGCCGTTCGACGCCGGCACGAGTTATCGGCCGGGCGCGAGATTCGGTCCGCAGGCGATTCGTTCGACCGACTACATTCCGCACAGCGGCTACCGGCCGCACCTGGCACTGCGCGTCGATCCGCTGGGCGAGTTGGGCGTGGTCGACGTCGGCGATGTCTACATGCCGCAGCTGGACAGCGAGGGCGGGCTCGCGCGGCTGATGGAAGCCTGCCGGGTCGCGGCGGCGGCCGGCGCGATCCCGGTCGTGCTGGGCGGCGACCACACGATCACCTACGCGACCGCGCAGGGGGTCGCCAAGCATCACGGGTTCGGCCGGGTGGCGTTGATTCATTTCGACGCGCACGCGGATACCGGCGACTCCGAGGGCGGCCTGTGGGGGCACGGGACGCCGATGCGCCGCCTGATCCTGAGCGGCGCGATCCGCGGCGACCGCTTTCTGCAGATCGGCCTGCGCGGTTACTGGCCGGATCCGCCAATCCTGGAGTGGATGGCCGAGCAGCAGATGCGCTGGTTCGAAATGACGGAAGTCGTCGAGCGCGGCCTGGACGCCTGTCTGGACGAGGCGCTGGAGCGCGCCGCTGCGGATTGCGACGGCGTCTTCCTCTCGGTCGACGTCGATGTCGTCGACCCCGGCATGGCGCCGGGCACGGGCACGCCGGAGTCGGGCGGGTTGACCTCGCGCCAACTGCTCGACGCGATGCGGCGGATCGGTATGGAATCGAATCTGCTCGGTATGGACGTGGTCGAGGTGGCGCCGGCCTACGACCAGTCGGAGGTGACGGCGCTGCTGGGCAACCGCGTCGTGCTGGAGGCATTGTCGGGCGTCACGGTCCGTCGGACGCGCGCTGCCGGCCGCTAGCCCGTTAGTCTGCCCGTATGAGCGTTGAGAACGGCCAGATGCAGTTCGGCGTGCTGCAGTTCTTCAGCTGGCCCGGACGTCGGGTGCCGCTGCAGACCGTCTACGAGCGGGCGCTCAACCGCGTCGACATCATGGACGAGACCGGGTACGACTGCGTCTGGCTGGCGGAGCATCACTTTTCGACCTACTCGGTCTGCCCGTCGGTGCATCTGATGGGCATGCACGTGGCCGGGCGGACGCAGCGCATCCGCATCGGCACGGCGGTGACGCTGGCCTCGTTCTATCACCCGCTGCGGATCGCCGAAGAGGTGGCGCTGCTCGACATCCTCTCGGGCGGCCGCGTCAACTGGGGCGCGGGGCGCGGCTTCGACCGCACCGAGTTCCGCGTCTTCGGCGTTGATATCGAAGAGTCCTACCCGCGCTTTCGCGAGTCGGTGCAGGTCGTGCTGGAGGCCTGGCGGCAGGATCGGATCACCTGGCACGGCGATTACTTCGATTTCGACGAGATCGAGGTGCTGCCCAAACCGCATCAGCGGCCGACGCCGCCGTTCTGGGTCGCCGCGGGCGGTCCAGACGCGATCGGCTGGGCGGCGAAGCAGGGCTATTCGATCCTCATGGATCCGCACGCGACGCACGCCGAGATCGGCGAGAAGCGGCGCAGCTACATGCAGGCGCTCGAGGCGCATGGTCACGAGACCGAGTCGCGCGTGACCCCGATGGCGCGGTTGATCGCGGTCGCCGATACCGACGCCGAGGCGGAGCAGATCGCCCGCAACGGCGCGCAGTGGACGATCGGCTCCTACGCCAACGAGAAGGTCAGCGGCAACTCGAACCCGGCCCGCCAGATGCCGGATGCTGATCGCATCGAACGCTACGCCAACCAGGTCGTGATCCACGGCAGCGCCGCGAAGGTGATCGACCAGATCGAGGAGCTGCGCGAGACGATCGGTCTGGAGTATCTGATCGCCTCGCCGTTCTCGCACGATTCGTTCGTGCGCTTCACCAACGACGTGATGCCGCATTTTCAGTAATCGGAGATGGACAGTCGAAACCGACTGAACGGTAAGGAGGGACGCTGATGCACTACGAATTCATTACCGTCGAGCGTACGGGCGCGCTGGACGGCACGATCTGGATGGAGTTCAACCGTCCCGAGAAGCTGAACGCGCTGACCTTCCCGATGCTGGCCGAGATGCTGGACGCGCTGTACAAAATCCGGATGGATCGGACGGCGCGGGCGCTCGTGATCACGGGCAAGGGGCGCGGGTTCTGCGCCGGGATGGATCACGGCGGCGGCGCGCGCGGGAACGAGTTCTGGGACGAGCACCCGGATCCGCTGGTCGGCTCGCCGGCTCCCGAGGGCTACCCCGACAACGAGGGCCAGCGGCTCAACTTCCGCTACGAGACGAAAACCTTCGCCGAGCTGCGGCGGCTGGACATTCCCGTGATCGCCGGCGTCAACGGCGCCTGCGTGGGCGCGGGCTTCGACCTGGCCTGCCTGTCCGACCTGTTGGTGGCGTCCACGAACGCCCGCTACCAGGTCGCCTACGTCAAGCGCGGCCTGTACGCCGATCTGGGCGGGTTCTGGGCGATTCCGAAGATCATCGGCTGGCGCAAGGCGATGGAGCTGATGTTCACCGGTCGCTTCATGAGCGCCGAAGAGGGGCACGAGGCGGGCGTGAGCAACTACCTGGTCGAGCCCGATGATTTTCAGGAGCGGCTGCGCGAGTTCGCCCAGGAGGTCGAGAGCGGGCCGCCGATCGGTCAGAAGGTGGGCAAGCTGATGGCGTATCGGACGGCGAACCTCGACTACGAGTCGGCGCTCGAGCTGTCCGGCGCCGTGCTGCCGCTGGTGCAGAACTCGTTCGACCGTGTCGAGGGCGTGCAGTCGTTCGTCGAGCGCCGCGAGCCGAAGTTCAGCGGTTTCTAGGATTTCAGGGTCGTTCGAATGTGTCGAAGCATCAAGCGTCTGCGCCAACCGGCCGGCGTCGAGGCCGAGGCGGACGAGATCGAGCAGGCAGCGCGCCAGTTCGTGCGCAAGATCTCGGGCATCCAACACCCGTCCGCCCGCACCGAACAGGCATTCCAGCAGGCGGTGGATGAAGTCAGCCGGGCAGCGTCGCGCCTGCTGCAGGACTTGCCGCCGCTGCGGCAATAGAAAGCGTTCACATGCCTACCCCCCCCCCCCCGAAAAACGCTTCATTTACCACATCACGCACATTGACAACCTGCCGTCGATCGTGCAGGATGGTTGCCTGTGGTCGGATGCGCAAGTTCGAGAGCATCACCCGCAGCTGACCAGGATCGGTTATGAACGTATCAAAGACTGGCGGCTGACACAGGCTACACTCCAGAGCCGCCCGGGCCTGCATGTCGGAGACTGTGTACCATTCTACTTCAGTGTCCGTCCGCCGATGTTGCATGTCATTCATCGGCGGGATCCGGATCTGGGGTACAGCGGCGGCCAAGATCCGGTCATCTATCTGGAGGCTAACCTCATGGATGCCGTCCGCTACGCAGATGCGCATAGCCAGCGTTGGGCTTTCACGACGTCGAATGCAGGCGCGAGAGATTTCGAGGATTTCTCGAGTCTGGATAATCTCGACAGGATCGACTGGGACGCCGTGCAGCACCGCAACTATCGGTCTGAGGACCATCGCGGCAAGCAAGCGGAGTTCCTGATCGAACGATCATTCCCGTGGCTTCTGGTGCAGCGCATTTGCGTAAATCTACCTGAGATCAAGGAGCAGGTGGATGGTATGCTAAGTGACGCGACGCGCAAACCGCAAGTGGAACTTGCGCCAGGCTGGTACTACCAGTGAGAAAAGGACTGATCATGGCGGAGATCGAAACTCGGGGCGGCGACATCTTCGAGGAGGACGTCGATGCGATTGTCAACACGGTCAACTGTGCGGGTGTCATGGGTAAGGGTTTGGCTTTACAGTTCAGGCGAAAGTTCGAAGCCAACTTCGATGAATACAAACGAGCCTGCGATCATGGTGAAGTGCGAATAGGCAAAATGTTTGTCACTGAGAGACCTCCGGATGAGGTGCAATTGGATTTTTTTGATACGCTCCCCACTTCCGACGAGGATAACGAGCCGAGGCAACCCACAGGCATGCGCCCGAAGTGGATCATCAATTTCCCGACCAAGAAGCATTGGCGGAGCCCAAGTCGCCTGGACTACATCGACGACGGCCTCGTGGACCTGGTTAAGGTCATCAAGGCCAAGAACATCGAGTCGATTGCGATCCCTGCCCTGGGATGCGACCTGGGCGGACTGGACTGGGGCGAGGTTGAGCCGATGATCCGGAAGGCGATCGGGTCGATCGATGGGCTGCGCGCGGTGCTGCTCCGGCCATACGGTTGGCAGCCGCGCGCCTAATCCCGTTTGACGATACGCTAGACCTCATCAGTCGACGGAGAGTGCGCCGGGCGCGCAGGAATTACCAACAGGAGAGTCCGATGACCAGTTTTTCTTTGTCCGAGGCCGACCGCATGGTGCGGCAGACGGCGCATGAGTTTGCGGCGCGGGAAGTGCGGCCGGTGGCGATGGAGTACGACGAGCGCAACGAGTTCGCCTGGGATGTCGCCGCCAAGGCGGCCGAGATCGGGCTGACCGGGGTGCCGCTGGGCGGCCGCTCGGCGGCGCCGGGGATCACGGCGATGATCACGGCCGAGGAATTGAGCTGGGGTTGCGCGGGGATCGCGCTGGGCACGCAGGTCTCAGGGCTGGCGGCGACGGCGATCTCGGTGATCGGCACGCCGGAGCAGAATGAGCGCTGGCTGCCGGAGTGCACGTCGGACGACGGGCAATTGCGGCTGGGCGCGCTGGCGCTGACCGAGCCGGACGCCGGCTCCGACGCCGGGATGATCAGGACGCGCGCCACCCGCGACGGCGACGAGTATGTGCTCAACGGAACCAAGCGGTTCATCACCGGCGGCGGCATCGCCGACATCACGGTCGTCTTCGCGCGCGAGTCGGACTCCGAAGGCTGGCGCGATGTCTCGGCCTTCGTCGTGCCCAAGGACGCCGAGGGGTTCAGCCAGATCAAGGTCTGGGACAAGATGGGCATTCGCGCCTCGCACACGGCCGATCTCGCCTTCGATGATGTGCGCATTCCGCTGGAGAATCGGCTCGGCGACCCGGACCCGGACTTCCGCTCCGGCGGTCGCGGCGCGCTGGGCACGCTGGCGGCGACGCGCCCGTGGATCGGCGCGTTCGCGGTCGGTCTGGCGCGCGCGTCGTTCGAGTACGCCGCCGACTACGCGCGCGAGCGCAAGACGATGACGCGGCCGCTGATCGAGCATCAGGGCGTCGGCTTCATGCTGGCCGATATGGACATCGCCATCGACGCCGCCCGGCTGCTGACCTGGCGCGCGGGCGAGATGGCCGCTTCCAACCAGCCCTTCGATCTGGAGGAGGCGAGCAAGGCGAAGACGTTCGCCTCGGACATGGCGATGAAGGTCGCCACCGACGCCGTGCAGGTCTGCGGCGGCGTCGGCTTCATGCGCGAGCTGCCGCTGGAGAAGTGGATGCGCGACGCGAAAATCTTCCAGATCTTCGAGGGCGCGAATCAGATTCAGCGCATGGTGATCGCGCGGAACATACAGGGCCGATATTTTGGGTAGGGCTGGTGCTTAGCAAGTACCTATCTATCCACTCAGTCGGTCTGACTGTGTAGTACGAAGGTTCCCTCACTGTGTGATGCAAGAACTGATCATCTGTTACTTCTCGTGCGCACGAAGCATTATCAGTGCGTTCAGGGCAAGATCCTGCCAGGATCAGTGTCCTGTTGCACCGATCGCCAGGCGTTGTGCAACTCGCGCTGTCGCCGCTGCGCCCAGTCGACGACCATGCCGTGTTGGCGAGAAGGCAATTGCCCTGCCCGTGCTTGTACGGGGTAGATGTCATATGGCACGTTTATGTTATTGTACAATGCATGAAAATGAGGCGGACCGTGGTCGCCCCAGTACATTTGGATGACGATATTGTTGAACCGGCACAATTCAGGCATGCGTCAGGCATGCGCTCGATGACCTGGCGCCGACGGGTACATCTTGTCCCAACTCTGCCCCGTCAGGTCTGAATAGAGCGCATCGGCACAGAGTTCGATCTCGTCACTCCAGGCGATCGTTCGATGGTCGGAAACGTGAACGGCTTCGAAGAACTCACGATTGCGCCACGCGCGAAATGGACGGCGGGCAGCCAGGTCCGATAGGTCAACGACACCCGCGGCGCCGTCGGCGTACTTCAGCCAGATGCTGAAGCCGTCGCGCGCCTCGACGGTGATGGGTTGAGCGGCGTCCATAGCTTGACCAGTCGTCCTAGAACACGCCGATCCAGGCCAAGAGGGTCCAGGCGACCATGCCGAGGAAGCCGGCGCCCAACAGCAGTTGGAATAGAATGAGGCTCTCGGCCGGTCCGCGCTTGGGCATGGTCAACCTCCTGTGAACAGGATAGCCGATGGCTGAGTTGGCGGTCTTCGAGGATCTAGCGGAGCTGCGCGATGCGGTACTGATTGTGGTTGGCGTCACGGCCTGCGCGGCGGCGCTGGTCTTCCTCGTATTGGTGGTCAAGGTCTCGTTGACAGCCTGGCGGGTTGCGCGTCGGCTGGAGCGATTTCATGCGCGCCGTATCGAGGGCGCGGTCGAGGCGGCCGACGCGCGGCTGGCGGCCTGGCTGGAGGAGGATCGCTGGTCGCCGCGGGGGATGTTGGAGTTGATCCGCATTGCCGCCCGGCGCGCGCAGGAACGCCGCCGCCCGCCGCCGAAGAAGCGTCGCCTGTTCGGTCTGCTGCCGCCCGCCTAGCCAGTCGCGCCGTCCGCGGCGAGCGCGGAATGACGGAGGATGAGGGTTGTTGTGCGGGCTACAACGCTCGCCTATGCTGCGTGAGAGCCGCGCGGCATCGCGCGGGGTTGGAGCAATCCCTGGGAAGGACCCGACATGAAGGCAGCCATTTTCGATCCCGCGAACCAGGCCAAAGACGGCGACCGCTCCGTGCTGGAGGTGCACGACATCAACGTGCGCGATCCGCGGCCGGGCGAAGTCCTGGTACGGACGACGACCAGCGGCGTCTGCCACAGCGACCTCCACTTTGTCGACGGCAAGTGGGCGGCGGCCTTCGGCGGCCTGCCGGCGGTGCTGGGGCACGAGGCGGCGGGCGTGGTCGAGTCGGTCGGCGACGACGTCACCTACGTCCAGCCGGGCGACAACGTGATCATGTCGTTCCGCCCCTTCTGCGGCGAGTGCTACTGGTGTCTGCGCGGCGAGCCGAACCTGTGCCCCGCGCCCAACGACGCTGCCCTGGCCCGCGACCGATTGAACTGGGACGGCCGCCCGGTCGTGCAGATGGCGTCGGTGGGCTCGTTCAGCGAGTACATGCTGACCACCCAGTCGGGGGTGCTGAAGATTCCCGAGGACATTCCGCCGGCCGAGGCGGCGCTGGTCGGCTGCGGCGTGATGACTGGCGTCGGCGCGGCGCTCTACACGGCCAAGGTGCCGGGCGGCTCGGTGGTCGCCGTGATCGGTTGCGGCGGCGTCGGCCTGAACGTGATTCAGGGCTGCAGGATCGCCGGCGCGAGCCGCATCATCGCGGTCGACATTCTCGACAACAAGCTCGACTTCGCCGAGCAGTTCGGCGCCACCGATCGCATCAACGCCTCGCAGGTCGACGCGGTCGAGGCCGTGCAGGAGCTGACCGGCGGCATGGGTGTGGAGATCGCGTTCGAGGCGATCGGCAACGTGAACGCGGCGCGGCAGGCGTGGGACATGGTGCGCGCCGGCGGCACCGCCTGCATCGTCGGCATGATGCCGCTGGGCTCCGAGGTCAGCCTGCCGGGCCCCGAGTTTTTGCAGGAGAAGAAGGCGATCGGCTGCATGTACGGCTCGACGCGCTTCCGCGAGCACATGCCGAAGCTGCTGGATCTGTATCGGCAGGGCAAGCTCGACCTGACCGGGCTGGTCTCGAAGCGTTTCGAGCTGGGCCAGATCAACGAGGCGTTTGCCGCCATGCAGGCCGGCGAGGTCGCCCGCGGCGTGCTCGACATCTCGCAGCCATAGCTCTGCCCCTGTCGCAATTGACGACTTTGACGTGCGCGCCGCCCAATTGCTCGGGTGGCGCGCACGGTTTTGCGGATACCCTCATCCTCGCGGAGTACTACGCTCATGCAATTGAACGATCAGAAAGAGGAATTTTCGTTTGCCTTTGTACACGCGGTGGCGTCGACCGCGGGGTTTCAGGTCGAGCTTCCCAGAAGGGACAGAGACAGTGTGGACGGGCAGATTATCTCCGATTTAGCGATCATCGAATTCCAAGCTAAAGCGACTGCGCAGCAAGTCGAGCGGAACGGGGAGTTCCGATTCCCACTACCGATCAAGAACTACGACGATCTGCGCAACCCGGATGCAATGGCGTTGCGCGTTCTTGTGGTCGTCAAGATGCCGGATGATCCGAGTCAATGGCTGAGCCAGACTGATGAGCAGCTCTGCCTCCAAGGACACGCTGTTTGGGAATTGCTTCGCGGCCGGGATGCCGTGGGCAATCAGACGAGCGTCACGATCCCCATTCCCTCGACGAATCGATTCGACTGCGACGGGCTCGCGTCGTTGATGGAGACGGCCAAAGGCATCCATTCGGAGCCGAGGAGCTGAGCGATATGGCAGATCCAGTGCACGATGAGTGGACGCTGCGCTCGATATCCCGGGCGTCCCTCGCGGCATATCTGACGACGCACGATTGGCGCCACGCCGACGACTGGCCCGAAGCCGCAAGCGTGTACGTCAAGACCGTCGACGGGCGTGAGCGTCGCATCTGGGTGCCGCTGCGGGAAACGTTTGCCGATTATGCGGTAAACATGGAACGCTCGATCGAATTGCTCGCTGATCTAGAGCGGCGGCCTCCCATGGATGTTTTGTTCGACCTCAGGACAACGACCGCAGACGTGGTGAGCATCGATGCCGCGAACAACGGGGTAAGCGGCGCGTTGTCTATTCGGGTCGCAGAAGATTTGATGGGGCTGTCCTCTTCGATGATCACCGCTGCGGCCAGGTCGACCGAGAAACCGCGTGCGGCGTACCTGGGATCAGTGACGAATGAGGTCGCTGGATTCGTCGCTGCGGTCACCCCTGCTCCAATGGACTTCTCATCGTTTGGTCTACGTCTGCTGCTGCCGGAGCGGTCGGAGTACGGACAAACGGGTTTGTGGAGCGGCGAGCCATTCTCTCGCAAGGTTGCGCGCAACCTTGCTCGCGGACTTGCAGCCGTCGAGCACGCCCTGTCGGCAACCTCCGAGTCTGAGACCAGGGAGCGGCTTGATCAGGGCATTGACATCGGTGTCAGCGCGAATCTCTGCGGTGCGCTCGCTGGTCTCGCGGTGCAGGCACAGGACTTCAGCGGAGCGTTTCGAGTCAGTCTCAACTGGGCGCACTTGCGACCGCCGCCTGATCCGACGCCTGTGAGTTTTCCGTTCAGTTTTCACGCTGCCGACAGACTGGGCGAGGCGGGCAGGTACCTTCGGACCCGCGCTTCGTTTCTTGACGAGCGCATCACGGCCGATGTCGTGTTGCTGGAACGGGAACCGAGTGATCCAGTGGGCAGAGTGCGATTGCTTGTGGATTTCGAAGGTCATGTCCAGCGCATCGAAACAGAGCTGGGTACAGACGACTACACGATGGCAATCGAGGCTCATAAGAGGGGTGCTCAGATTGAGGTCGACGGTGACCTGTTCCCTGCCGGGCGCGGCTATGAGCTGCGTAATCCGCGCAATCTCCGCATGATTTCGGTCGCATGATCGACTTCGACGATTATCTCCCGCCGCGGGCGGCTCCGCGGCAGGCTCTTGAGGGGGCGGCGGAGCGGGCGCTGCGCGAGATTCCCGACGGGGCGCGCGTCGTCGTGCCGCCGATGTCGGCGACGCCGGTTGGGTTGCTGGCCGCGCTGGACGACATTCGCGCGGGTTGGACCGATATCGAGCTGGCTACGGGCAACCTGTTTGCGCACCTGCCGCCGCTCGATCATCCGCGCGCGCCGTTTCGATTTTCGACCTATCAGACCAGCGCGCCGCTGCGCGAGGTCGAGGCGGCGGGCGCGTTGGAGCATATCCCCGCGACGTATGCGCAGGTAGCGCGGCTCTTCCGACAGGACGGCGCGCTGCCGGCCGACGCGGTGTTGATCCAGGTGTCCGAGCCGGGGCCGGAAGGGATGTACTCGCTGGGCACGTCGGTGGGCGGAATCGTCGATGTGGTGCGCACGGCGCCGCTGGTGATCGCGCAGGTCAATCCGAACCTGCCCTACACGTTCGGCGCGGCCGAGCTGCGGCGCGAGGAGTTCGATTGGCTGATACCGCTGGCGAGTCCGGTGCTGGAACTGCGCCGCGCCGAGCCTGGCGCGTTGGAGCGCGAGATCGCCGCGGCGGTGGCGGCGTTGGTCAGCGACGGCGCGACGCTGCAGTTCGGGATTGGCGGCGTACCGGAGGCGATTATGGGGATGCTGGGCGATCGTCGCGATTTGGGAATTCACTCGGGGCTGATCTCGGATGGCGTCATGGGGCTGGTCGAGAGCGGAGCCCTGAATGGGGCGCGCAAGGCGACCGCGCCGGAACTGATCATCACCACCGAGGCGGCGGGCAGCGGCGAGTTCTTCGGTTGGCTGGATCGCAATCCGAGCGTCTGCATGGCGCCCGCCGGATACACGCACTCGCTGCAGGTGCTGGCGCAGCAGACGAACTTCGTGGGCATCAACTCGGCGGTGCAGGTGGCGTTGGACGGGACGATCAACGCGGAGTCGCTGGGGGCGCGGCAGATATCCGGCCCCGGCGGTCAGCCGGACTTCGCCGCCGGCGCCATGCTGAACGGCGGCGTCTCGGTCGTCGCGATGCCCTCGACCGCTGCGCGCGGCGCGGTGTCGCGCATCGTCAGGCGGCTCGATCCCGACGCGGTCGTGACGACGCCGCGCACGCTCGCCGACCGAATCGTGACCGAGCACGGCGCGGCCGAGTTGGCGGGTCGTACGCTGGATCAGCGGGCGGCGGCGCTGCGCGGCATTGCGCACCCGGATTTCCGCGACGAACTGGCGTAAACGACGCGCCACTCGCTTCGCAAGCTGCGCCACAGGTTCTGGTCGCATCCTGAGCACGGCGCGGATCGGCGGAGGCGGATCAGCTCACGCCGAATCGGGAGCGGCTATCCTGCACGCATGCGAGCGCGCAGCCGCGCCCGGTGGTTGGCAATCAGCTCGTAGAGCTCGGGAGGCTCAGATGCCTGTTTCGATCGAAGACATGCTCGCAAACACGTCGTTGTTCTCGCGCGTCGATCGCGATGAACTGCACAGCATCGCCGGCTGGGTTCAGATCCAGAACTACTCGGCGGGGCAGGTGATCGAGCGCGAGGGCGATCTCGGCACGTCGCTGCATATCATCCGCAGCGGATCGGTGGATGTGTTCCAGCACTACGGCAACGACGACCAGCAGCATCTGGCGACGTTCGGCGAGGGCGACTTCTTCGGCGAGATGGCATTGCTGCTCGGCCGCCCCCGCTCGGCGACGATTGTCGCCAAGTCCGACACCGAGTGTCTCTCGCTGCTGCGCAGCACGTTCGAGGACGGCGCCAGCGTTCCCGTGCTCTGGGCGATGCTGCAGCACGTCGCCGAGCGGCTGGCGCACGCCGATGAAGCCATCGGCGAGATGCACTCGCACTAGCCTGAAGCGCTAGTCCGCATCGGCCAGATCGCGTCCCAGCCCGGCGATCACGCGGGCCAGCGCCTGCGTGCCTTCCTCGCCGAGTCCGGACGCCTGCAGCTGGTAGTAGAGCTGGTGCACCAACGATGTGTTGGGCAGCGGCTGAAGCACGTCGGCGCCCGCTTCGAGCGCCAGCCGCAAATCCTTCTGCATCAGCCGCACCATGAAGCCGGGCGCGTAGTCGCGCTCGGCGATCTTCGGGCCGAGGTTCGACAGCTGCCAGCTGCCCGCCGCGCCGGCCGAGATGGCGGTTAGCATGCGCTGCGGATCGACGCCGGATTTGTCGGCCAGCGACAACGCCTCGCAGACGCCGAGCAGCGCGCCGGCGATCGCGACCTGGTTGCAGAGCTTGACCGTCTGTCCCGCGCCCGTTGGTCCGCAGTGCGTGATCGTCGAACCCATCGCCTCTAGGACGGGGCGGCAGCGTTCCAGCACATCCGCCTCGCCGCCGACCATGATCGACAGCGTTCCGGCCCTGGCGCCGCTGTCGCCGCCCGAGACCGGCGCGTCGAGCATGGCGACGCCGTGCTCGGATAACCGGGCGGCGAGGTCGCGGGTCACCGCCGGGGAGATCGTCGACATGTCGATCACCACGGAGCCGGGGCGCAGTCCGTGGATCGCGGCGTCAGCGCGGCTGACCAGGACCGACTCGACATCGGCGGAATCGGTCACGATCGTGATCAAAACGTCGCAGCTTTCAGCCACGGCCTGCGGCGAGGCGGCTTCGCTGGCGCCCAACTCGACGCAGGCGTCGATGCCGGGGCGCGACCGATTCCAGACCGTGTGCGCGAAACCGGCCCGGATCAGATTCGCCGTCATCGGCACGCCCATGATGCCCAGCCCGATCAACCCGATGCGTTCCATCGCCGACTCCATTCCCGCGCTCGACTGCGATTACGATACGACCCATGCCAATCTATCTGTCGGACGCGCGGTGGGACGCGGCGCAGCCGTTGGACGCGGCGCTTGAGGCTCTGGACGGTATCGTGCAGCGCACGGGCGGTCAGCTGCGGCAGGTGCTGCAAGTGGACGACGGCCTGTCGTTGACGATCGAGACGCCCGATGAGCTGTCGCTGTTTCGCATCGGCCGCGAGGCGTCCGCGTTGGGGCTGACCCTGCGTTCGCGCCCCGCGTTGCCGCGCGCTGAGGCGGAAGCGTTGGATCGGGCGCATCGAGAGCGAAGTGAACAGGAGGGCCGCAGATGACCGACGAAGGACGCTGTGAAGAAATTCGGGCTGAGCGCGCGCGGCTGAGCGCGCTGACGGACGACATGCCCGGCAAGCTGCCTCCGCAGCCGGGTGAAGGCCCCCTGGGCAGACCCAATCCCGAGCTGCGCCGCATCTACGACCGGATCAACGATCTGCGTAAGGAGCTGCTGGCTCTGGGCTGTCAGCCCTAGGCCCGTTCGCATGCGGTATCGACGCGCGGGAACCGGTCGAGACCGGCCGCCGGCAAAGCGCCTGCGGGCGGGCTTTGGCCATTGCGATGCTGTCAGAGGTTGCCAATTGCATCTCCGAGTTGCTAAGATGGTGAGCACAACAGAATATTCGGGCCGAATCCCCGCATGGCGTGATCGCCGGGCGGGGAGCGGGGGACCCACCATTTTGGGGTGAATGCGATTCACCCACTCGCCGACCCGGCGAGCAAGCAGAATCGCACGGCGCGCTCCCTTGCGCCGAACCCGTCAGCTAACCCCGTAGGCGACCGAGGGAGACCGCGCAGCGGCTGCAAGCCGCTGCGCGACCAAGAACCCGTGTCTGAGGGCACGGCTCCAGCGGTCAGCCACGCTGCGTCTGCAAACGCGCAGCAATCGGCCGACAACGCGAGAGTCACGCCGGGAGCGACCGCCCGGCGCGCTCAGGGGCACGGGTTTCTCGCTCGCCCGTCCCCGATTCCTGCCGACCCCCGGACATCACGTCCGGGGGTTCGGTGTATCTGCCCGATCCACGCCTTCCGCGCTCTGAGCCGATCAGCGGCCGATGAAATTCGGCGGACGCTTCTCGAGGAACGCCCGCGCGGCTTCTTTGTTGTCCTCGCCGCTGAAGGACAGCATCACGTGCGCGCCCTCCTGGTAGAGCGAGTCGCTCAGCGTCGATGTGGCGGCGTAGTTGAGCGTCCACTTCATCATCGCCAGCACCGCCGTCGGGCCCTGCGCCAGCTCGCGGCAGAACGCCAGCCCTTCCGACATCAGCTCCTCGTGCGGGACGACCCGGTTGACGATGCCGAGCGCTTCCGCCTCGTCGGCGTTGATGCGGCGGTCGAGCATCAGCAGTTCGCGGGCGCGGCTGCCGCCGACCATGCTGGTCAACAGCCAGGCGACGCCGTAGTCGCCCGAGACGCCGATCGTGCGGAACGCCGTGACGAAGCGCGCCCGCTCCGACGCGATGCGGAAGTCGGTCGCCAGGCACAACCCCAGACCGCCGCCGGCGGCGGGTCCGTTGACCAGCGAGACCGTGGGCGTGCCCATCTCGCGCAGCATGCCCGTGGTCTGCTGCTGGCTGCGATGGCTGCGGCGGTTGACCACACCCGGTCCGGGCGGCGGCGCGTCCGAGCGGCGGCCCATGTTGTTGATGTCCGCGCCCGCGCTGAAGCCGCGCCCGGCGCCGGTCAGCGCGACGCAGCGCACCTGCGGATCGTCTTCGCAATCGACGAGCGCTTCCGAAAGCCGCTCCAGCAGATCGTCGCCGAACGAGTTCATCCGCTCGGGCCGGTTGAGCGTGATCAGCGCGACGCCGTCGCTGCGCTTGTCGAGGATGACCGTCGCATCGCTGTTGGGTTCCGTCATCAGTTCGCCTTTCCGGTAAGCCGTCGGTTGCGCAATCGGCATAATGCTAGAGCCATCTGTGCGTAGACTGGCGGCACAGGCGGCGTCGCTTCAAGCCGATCTGGAGGACGGCATGTTCACCGATATCGACGGGTTTCTGCGCTACTTCCGCTCGGTCAATCGCCGCGCCGTACGCGATGTGACCGCGCTGCCGCCCGAGGCGGACGGTTGGACGCCGCCGCTCGCGGACGGCTCCGAGGCGGACGGCGAGATGGCGTGGTCGATCAACAAGCTGATCGGCCATATGTGCGGCTCGCGCCTGTACTTCGCCAGCGCCTATCGGGGCGAGGGTTGGATCTCGCCTGAACCGCCCGACGTCTCACGCCCCGAACTCTGGGCGCCCGCGCTGGATGCCAGCTTCGAGGAGTTCAGCCGGCTGGTGACGCAAGCGGGAGCGGACGGACTGACGCGGCAGGTCGAGATGATCGACACGCCGGGCGCGGCGCTGTCCGGTTGGCGGGTGCTGCTGATGATGATGGAGCACGATATTCACCACCGCTCGCAGATCGATACCTATGCAGGGCTGAATGGCTGGAACCCGCCCGACATCTACTTCCGATCGGCGGAGACGATTGCCGCCAGGCAGGACGAGCAGATTGCGAAGTACCGCTCATGAGCGGCGCGGGTGACGCGCTGATCCCACCGACGCTCGACGAGGTGCGTCGGGCGCGAAAGATCATCGGGGAAACGCTGTCGCTGCCCACGCCGCTGGTGCACAGCCCCGGCCTCTCGCAGCGATGGCGGGCGCAGGTCTCGCTGAAGCTGGAGTGCATGACCCCAACCTCGGCGTTCAAGGTGCGCGGCGGCGTCTATTTTGCCTCGCAGCTGGCGGCGGCCGACCGCGAAGCGGGTCTGGTGACGGCGTCGACCGGCAACCATGGCCAGTCGATCGCCTTCGGCGCGGCGTCCATCGGCGTCGCAGCGACCGTGTTTATGCCAACCGACGCCAATCCCGACAAGATCGCCGCCATCGAGCGATTGGGCGGTCGGGTCGAGCTGGTCGGTGCGCTGTTCGACGAGTCGCGCCGCTCGGCGGAGGACTTCGCGGCCGAGCGCGGCGCGCGCTATGTCGAGCCGGTGGCCGAACCGCGCCTGATCGCCGGCGTCGCCACGGCCGCGCTGGAGGTGCTCGAGGATCAGCAGCCGCAGACGGACCTCGTCCTGCTGCCCTTGGGCGGCGGCACAGGATCCAGCGGTTGGGTGACGGTGCGCGACGGGCTTGAGCACCCGGTCGAGATCTGGGCGTCGCAGTCGGCGCAGTCGCCGGCGGCGCACGACGCCTGGCGCTCGGGCCGACTCGAAGCGCGCCCCAACGCCAGCCTCGCCGAAGGCCTCGCCACCGGCATGCCGTTCCAGTTCGCCCTCGACATCCTGCGCGCGGGGTTGCACGATTTCATCCTGGTCGACGACGAGCGGATTCTCGATGCGCTGCGCCTGCTCTGGGATACGCAGCACGTCATGGCTGAGCCGTCGGGCGCGGTCGCCGTAGCCGCCGCCGAGCAGGAACGGGAGCGGCTGGCGGGCAAGCGGGTGGTGATCGTGATCAGCGGCGCCAACGCGACCCGCGCCCAATTGCTGCGCTGGCTGGATGCTGCGGATGCCTAGCCGCCGATCTCGTTGATCCGCTGCGCGAGGACGAAGTCGAAGTCGGTCACACCGCCGGCGTCGTGCGTATTGAGCGCGATCTCGACCGTGCGGTAGACGTTGGACCAGTTGGGATGATGGTCGAGTTTCTCGGCCAGCAGCGCGACTGACGACATAAAGCCGAATGCAGCGACGAAGTCGTCGAACTCGAACCTGCGGTTGAGCGAGCCGTCCGTATAGCTCCAGCCCGAGATTCCGGACAGACGGGCGCTAATCTCGGAATCGTCCAGCTTGCGTCGATCCGGCATGTCAACCTCCTCAACCTCCATGTCGATCATGTCGATGCGGCCGCCCGCCAAGCGTACAGGAAATCGGATGCCAACCTTCGAGTCCATCGATGCCGTCCGCGCGGCGCTGGAATCGGCTCGGCACGGATATCTCTCCACCGCGTCGCTCGATGGCGAACCGCACCTGCAACCGGTCGTGTTCCAGGCGCTGGGCGAGTCGGTCTACATCGCCATCGACGAGAAGCCCAAGACGACCCTGCGCCTGCGCCGGCTGACGAATATTGAGGAGAACCCCAGATTCGCGCTGCTGGTCGACCACTACGACGATGACTGGAGCCGTCTCTGGTGGATTCTGTTGCGCGGTCCGGCGGACGTGCTCTGGCCGAGCCGGCGAGAGGCGGATGAGGCGTCCCGCGCAATCGCCTCGTTGCGCGCCAAGTATCCGCAGTACAAGTCGATGGCGTTGGAGGAGCGTCCGCTGCTGCGTCTGCGGCCGGATCGGATCACCCGCTGGTCAGCCTCAGGCGGCGCGCGGCGCGTCTAATGGCGCTCATGATGCGGCGGAGGATGGCATGACGACCGAGACGACCCGCGATCCCGTGATTGAGGCCTGGTCGGACCAGCTGGAGGAAGAGCTGGTCGAGGCGGGCATGGCGCGGGCGTATCGACGTGCGTTCGAGCTGGGTCTGACGCGGGTGATCTCGCAAACCGCGACGCGGCCGGAGCTGCAGGACGGCCTGGCGCAGGTGCGCCAGGAGCTGCAGGACGGCCTGGCGGAGAACCGCCGAGAGTTTCGGCTGGGATTGAGCGATCTGCGCTGCGAGATGATCGACATGCGGGACGATCTGCGGCGCGAGATGGATGTGCGGTTTGCGGCGTTGGAGAAGCGGCTCGGTTTGCTCACCTGGGCGATCGGGCTGGGGTTCGCGGGACTGTTCGGGCTGATAGCCGCGATCCTGACCCGTCTGTAGCGCGCCGAGCCTGGCGCTTCCCGCGCTCGCGGCCCGGCAGGCGTCGCCTGCTCGGATTCCCTTGTCTCGGGGGCGAAAATTGAGGGTTGGGCGTAAATCATTTGTAAATTTTCTGGGGAGGGTGAACCTCTTGACTTCGGCGCGAGGCGCGGGGGATAATGGAGGGCGGTCGTACGATGCCTGAGTGTACGTAGGCCGGAATCGCACGGAGGGAACATGAAGGGGACAGGCCATGACCAGACAGCCGGTGCGGATGCGCCTCACACATCTCAAAATTATGGGGGGGGGGGGGGTAGCCCTTCTCGCCATCCTGCTCAGCCTCGCGGCGGCGCTGTTCCTGACCGCACAGCCGGCCCAGGCGCAGCCGGGAACCCTCGATAACCTCAGCGCGACGGGCGGGGCGGGGCAGGTGGTACTGACCTGGACGAAGAAAGCGTCATCCGTGGGGGTGACGCAGCACTCGTACCAGTTCCAATTTTCGACGGACCCGAGCGCGGGCCTGACTACCGTGTCCGCGCAGACGTGGAGCGAGTGGAATTACATCGAGAATTCGGCAGATATCGGGACGTACACGGTGACGGGTCTGGCGGCGGGGCGGTATCGGTTCCAGGTACGGGCGCACAATAGCGTGGGCGCAGGTAGCCGGACACGCTCACCGCTGGTCACGGTGACCGCCGGAGGGACGCTCAGGCCGCAGGCGCCGACGAATTTCGCGGCGGCGGGCGGCGTGAGCCAGTCGGTGCTGACCTGGTCGAGGCCGTCGGGGGCGATCACGAAGTATCAGTACCGTGCGAAGCGGGGCGGAAGCAGGACCTTGTGGACGCAGGTGGAAGTCTGGAAGGACATTCCAAGCTCGTCCACGCTGGAGACGTACACGGTGACGGGTCTGTTGGCGGGGTCGTGGTGGTTCCAGCTGCGGGCGGTGAACGCGAGTGGCAACGGCCCGTCGGTGACGATAGCGAGCACGGCGGCGGTGACGGCGCCGGCGTCAGCGCCGGCCGCGCCGACGAGTTTCGCGGCGGCGGGCGGCGCAGGTCAGGCGGTGCTGACCTGGAGTAAGCCGTCGGGGGCGATCACGAAGTATCAGTACCGTGCGAAGCGGGGCGGGGGCGCGTGGAACCGAACCACGCATCCGTGGAAGGACATTGCGAGTTCGTCGGCGCTGGAGACGTACACGGTGACGGGATTGTCGGCGGGGTCGTACCTGTTCCGTCTGCGGGCGGTGAACGCGGCCGGCAACGGCGCGCATGTGGAGACATCGAGCGCGGTGACGGTGACGGCGCCGCCGTCGCCGCCCGGCCAGCCGCTAACTCTGACGGCGACGGCGGGGCCTGGCGCGGGCCAGGTGACGTTGCGCTGGAGGACGGGTAGCGGGACGATCACATCATACGATTACTGGTACGAGACATCGAAGGTCGGGATCGTCGGTACGACGCGTCCGATGCCCGGTTCAACCGCGTCGACGCGGAGCTTCGTGGTGACGGGCTTGGTACCGGGGACGAAGTACTACTTCAAAGTACGCGCCAAGAACGGCGGCGGAGCCAGCCCCTGGCAGAGCTTCGGAGAGGCGACGGCACCAGCGGCGTCGCAGGGCGGGGATGGTGGTGGCGGTAACGGCGGTAACGGCGGCGGGGATACGGCGCCTGCGGTGCCGGCGTCGCTGACGATCGGGTTTCGGAACGATTCGGACGGGATCGTGCGTCCGGGGCAGGACGTGGAGTTGACGGTGACGGCGGCTGGCGGGGCGGTGGTGCAGAAGGTGACGCTGCAGGGTCTGAAGCTGTACGCGAAGAAGCAGCCCGGCACGGGAGAACCGACCTACACGCTGCTGGGTTCGCAGGCCGTCGGCAATCCGTTCCCTGGCGAGAGCGTGACGCTGGCCCAGGCGGTCAAGCCGACCGCGCACACGAGCGGCGGGAACACGTACACGCTGGAGATATCGGTGCCGGCGGGGACGCCGGACGGGGAGTACGTGTTGACGGCGTCGGGGGCGGGCGGTTCTCCGATGGCGACGGGCAAGCTGACGGTGAGCAGCTCTCTGGTGGAGGTGTCGTCGGTGCGGTTCGGTCCCAGCGCGCCGCGCCGGGCGAAGGCCGCGAGCGAGGACACGAAAGGCGGCGGGACGAATAAGCAGTCGGCGGACGGCTACGCGGACGACGCCTCGCTGACGGAGTCGACGACGACTGCGGCGAACGGCGGTTCGGTGGAGTTCACGCTGTCGGTGCTGAACCCGTCGGGGGGGCAGGCGGAGAAGAGCGCGGTGAACTCGATTTTCATCACCACGACGCACGGCACGTTGACGACGAGCTATCCATTGACGACGGGGCCGAGCACGGGCAAGGGAGAGCGGAACGTTCCGACGACGGTGAAGTGCGCGGAGGGCGCGACCTGCCAGATTGATCTCTCGGGGTTGACCAGCGGGGCGCTGCTGCCGGCGAAGATTCGGGTGCTGCTGAACGCGCCGGCGTCGCGGGCACCAGGCGTGGCGACGGTGCGGGCGACGGTGGTGGCGGGCGGCAAGGTGCACCAGCCGGAGCCGGTGACGGTGACGTTCACGGGAGCGGCCAAGTCGCTGAGCATCGACGAGCCGCCGTCGACGGTGCTGGGTTACGACGTGGTCGGCAAGGACAAGGACGGCAACGACGTGGCTGACGACGTGACGAAGACGGGCCACAAGGCGGAGGCGGGCGCGGCGTCACGGGACGAGCTCGCGTTCATGGTCCAGGCGACGGACGGCGCGGCCGGGGCCGGCAGCGTGGTGAAGACGCCGACCCTGGCGGTGGCGGTGCACGACAGCGCCGGGATGCTGGTCTCGAAGGACAAGTACCAGACGAAGCAGTCGGGGGCGTTGATGAACGCGCTGCTGCTGGACATCGACGCGCCGAAGGCGACGCCGCTGAAGCCTGGCGAGTACAAGCTGACGCTGTCGTCTGCGACGCCGGCGCTGAAGGCGGAGCGGATGTTCACGGTGGTCGGCGACGGTTCGACGCTGGAGCTGGAGCTGGCCCCGATGTCGGCGGACACATTCGGGCAGACGGTGACGGCGACGGCGACGGTGCAGGACGCGTCCGGGAACCCGGTGGCGGCCGGCACGGCGGTGACGTTCAAGGTGTCGGACTTCAGCGGCGGCAACGACGCGGTGGTGGTGCTGGACACGGAGGGGGCGGTGCTGACCAACAAGGACGGCGTGGCGTCGGCGGCGCTGACGGTGGTGGGCGCGGGCAACGCGGTGGTGCGTGCGACGACGGCCAAGGCGGGCGGCGGTTCGCTGCTGAAGACGGCGGTGCTGGTCAGCCGCGCCGGCGCCGAAGCTTCCGACGCCGACGGCGAGGTCAGCCTGGACTGTCTGAGCGAACTGAGCGGGTTCGCGGTCTGGACCTGCGGCGGTTCGACGGCGTCGGCGCTGTTCGAGTTGCTCTCGGCCCGCGGCGCGACGGCGATCCACCTGTGGAACGGTTCCGTCTGGGTCCGCTACTCGATGGTGGACGGGACGATGGTGCCCGGCTCCCGTGACTTCACCGTCGGCGGGAACGACGTCCTCTACATCAGCAACTAGCGCTCAGCGAAGGATGAGCCGTCCACGGGGGCGGGGTCGCAAAGACCCCGCCCCGCGTCGTTAAGACAGACGAGATTCCCGCGCCGCGCGTGGGAATGACGGAGTTTGGTAGGCGCGGGAAGGACGAATTGGAACGTGTGGCCAGGAAGCAGAGAGTTTTGTTGCAAGAAGGTAATGGGTGTTTCGGGATAACTGATTATCGGCTGGCGCGACGTCTGCGGTTGGTGGAATGTGTGACATACGAATGGAGGCGGACATGCAGTACGCACACACAGCACGAGTTTGGCGAATTGGGCTCATGGCGGCGACGGCACTGCTGGCGCTGGCATGGCTGGCGTCGGCGGCAGCGCAGCCTCAACCGCCCTTGCGACTCTACGGCAGCGGCACCGCGGGGGACATGATCCGCGTGTCAAACGAGACCGGTGATGAGCTCGGGGTTACCCGAGTAGCGACGTCGGGTGACTGGCACATCGACGTAGACTGCCACACCGACAGGATGGACATGCTGGACTTCTCGCTCAACGGCACCTCGGTCAATGTTCGAGTGTCGGTGACCGGTGCCGACCAAGCCCGAGTAGCGATCCTTGGGCCGTCCAGTTCCGCGATCGATTCCGATTCAGATCCGGCGGCCGATGGCGATCCGGCCGAAGATGAACAGCTCATGGCGGATGATCTGCTCAGTGAGGACGATGAGTTGGCGGATAACGATCTGATGGAAGATCTGCTGTCCGACGATGCGGCGTTGGACGATGGCGCGACGGACGGCGCCGGGACGGCATACCCGGACTCGGGCACCGGCGGCTTGCTGGATCAAGGTTCCTCGACCACGCAGATCGCGTTGTGGATCGCTGCGGTGATGGCCGGCGCAGCGACGCTTGGAATCGCCGTGCACCGCCACCGTCGAGCCTAAGCGCATCAGGCTAGCGTCCGAGGGGCGGGGTCGTAAGACCCCGCCCCTCGTCGTTTAAGGTAGATTAGGCGAACAATACAACATGCGGCGAAACGGACGAGATTCCCGCGCCTCGCGCAAAGGTACCTGAGCGATAAAGCGCAGACGACTTACGGCGAAACATCGACGAAACACTGGGCATTCGGGCGACATCTGCGCGCAATCAGTCTGACATCCAGGCGCAACGCTTGTGAAACCATTCACGCCTCCACCCTCCATAGGTTGCGGATAGACCGGCAATCGGGAAGGGAGGCTTTTGTGACAATAGCCCGATTGGTCAGGACCCCGTCCATCGCACCGACGATCTCGGTGGGGCGCTCGATGGGCGCGGTTCGCAAACCTGGACTGGGGTTGTTCCTGGGCATTCTCTGCGGCATGGCGGCCACGCTGGGGATCGCCTACGGGCAGAGCGTCGAGGAGAACGCCGAGGCGCTGGCCGACATCATCCTGGCGGTCGATACGATCTGGTTCGTCGTCGCCGGCATTCTGGTGTTCTTCATGCAGGCGGGCTTCGGATTGCTCGAGGCCGGCTTCGTGCGGGTCAAGAACACGACCAACATTCTGATGAAGAACGTGCTCGACGCCTCGCTGGGCGCGGTCGTCTGGTGGGCGCTGGGCTTCGGCATCGCCTTCGGCGGCAGCCAGGGAGGGTTGTTCGGCGGCGACTCGTTCGCCCCCGCGCTGGGCGGACTGACCGAGACTGGTGACGTATCCGAAGCGGCGGTCTTCTTCTTCCAGTGGGCGTTCGCCGCGACCGCCGCGACGATCGTCTCCGGCGCGCTGGCCGAGCGCACCAAGTTCAGCGCCTACCTGTTCTACACGGTGTTCGTGACCGGAATCATCTACCCGGTCGTGATCCACTGGGGCTGGGGCGGCGGCTGGCTCGGCGGTCGCGGGTTCATGGACTACGCCGGCTCGACGCTGGTGCACTCGGTCGGCGCCTGGGCCGGGCTGATGGGCGCGATCCTGGTCGGACCGCGGATCGGCAAGTACGTGGGCTCGGAGGTGCGCGCCATCCCCGGCCACAACATGACGCTGGCGACGCTGGGCATGTTCATCCTCTGGTTCGGCTGGTACGGGTTCAACCCCGGCTCAACCCTCGGCCTCTCGGGCGGGCTCGCCACCGAGGCCGCCTGGATCGCGATCAACACCACGCTGGCGGCCGGCGCCGGCGCGATCGTCGCCGTGGCCATGGCCAGGCTCCGCTACGGCAAGGCGGACCTCGGCTTGACCCTCAACGGCGCGCTGGCGGGGCTCGTGTCGATCACCGCCGGCTGCGGGTTTGTCGAGCCGTGGGCGGCGCTGATCATCGGCGCCATCGGCGGCGGCATCGTGGTTTTCTCGGTCGAGTTCTTCGACCGCCTGCGGATCGACGATCCGGTCGGCGCGATCTCCGTGCACGGCGCCTGCGGCGTCTGGGGCACGCTCGCCGTGGGGCTGTTCGCCACCGCGGGCGCGGCCGAGGCGTGGGGCGCGCCCGGTCACGGCCTGTTCATGGGCGGCGGCTTCCGCGCCCTGCTCGAGCAGCTGATCGGCGTGCTCGCCATCTTCGCCTGGGTCACGGTGACCGCCGGCGCGCTGTTCTTCGCGATCAAACACACCATCGGCCTGCGCGTCTCGGAGAACGAGGAGCTGGCCGGGCTGGATGTGCAGGAGCACGGCATCGGCGCGTACCCCGAGTTCCCGACGGTCGCGCCCGGCGTGGCGGTGGAGGTCTCGGCGGTCGAGGAGTCGCCGGCTGCCGCTCCGGCCGGCGGCGATTGAGGCAGCGCCGCGCATCCCGCTCCTGCGCGCGTCGGGGGGCGGGATGCGGCACAATCAGGTAGAAACGCAGGTAGAGACGCGAGTGCAGACGACTGAACGCAGGTTCAGACACCGGAAAGGCTCACGATCATGAAAATGGTGATCGCCATCATCCGCCCCGAACGACTGTCCGTGGTTCGCACGGCGCTGGAGGAGATCGGGATCGTCTCGATGACGATCTCGGAGGTTCGCGGGCGCGGCGCGCAGAAGGGCGTCGTGCAGGAGTTTCGCGGGCAGCAGGTGCAGGTCGACTACCTGCCCAAGATCAAGATCGAGATCGTGATCAACACGACGCCGCTGGACGACGTGATCAACGCGATTCTCGACAACGCCGCCAGCGGCCAGATCGGCGACGGCAAGATCTTCGTGCTCGACGTCGAGGACGCCGTCCGCGTTCGCACCCGCGAACGCGGCCCGGCCGCCGTCTGAGGATATCTGACGAGGCACGCCCGCTCCGCCCGCGGGCGGAGCGGGGCCCAAGCGGGATTCCCGCGCATTGCGCGGGAATCCCGCCCGTTTACCCTGACGGCCTGATGCCCCTGACGATCGAGCTGCTCCCCGATCCGGCCGCCAACGATCTGCGGCTGACGCAGCTGGTCGAGCAGCGATCATCACCGCTCGAACGGATCAACATCCTGCACGGCTCCGCCCTACAGCGGCTGTCCACCCAGCGGCTGCTGGCCAGGTCGAGCGGAGGGGCGCTGGCGGCGGTCTACGGCTATACGCCGGTCGATCTGGCCCAGGCCGCCGTTCGACTGGGTGACGCCGCGGAGCGCGTCGAATGGCCGCCAGGGGCGGATCTGGCCGCGCTCCGTCAGCTGCTCGCGAGCATCCCGCTGCAACGGCTCGATCCCGACGCGCCCGGCGTCGCCGCGGCGCTGCTGCGCACGCTGACCGATCTGCGCGAGGCGGGGCTCACGCCCGACACTCTGCCCGTCGCCGACCTGCAAATTGCGTTGGCCGCCTGGCGCGAGGTAGTGGCGGCGGTGGCGGATCGAACCTCGCGCTACGAGGACGCGCTGGATCCGGCCACGCCGCTGAGGGCGTTCCGCGAGGTTCTGGGCGGCGCGCCGCTGATCGTCTCGGGCATCTACGATCTGACCCGCGTCCAGCGGCTGCTGCTCGCCCGTGTCGCCGAAGCGGTCGATGTTCACTTGCTGCTGGTCGCGCCCTCGGCCGATCCCGGCTCGCCGCCGCAGCGTACCTGCGCGGCGCTGCGGCGCGAGATCGGCGCTCGCGTCGTTCAGTCGCCGATTGCGCCGACTCCGCTCGCGCCCGAGCGTTATTTCAGCGTCGGCGATCCGACGGCCGAGGCGGACGAGATCGCGCGACGGCTGCTGCAGCTGGGGCGCGACGGGATCGAATTTCATCAGGTCGCGATCCTGCACCAGCAGGGCGCGTCCGCCGACGATCGCATCTGCGCCGCTTTGGAACGAGCGGGGATCCCCAGCTGGCGCATCGGCGGTCGACAGCTGGCGCAGACACCGATCGGTCATGCCGTGCGCGCGCTGCTGCGATTTCTGCTCGACCCGGACGCGGTGGAGCGTTCCGCGTTGCTCGACTGGCTTTCCCATCGCGCGCTGCGCGCCAACCCGCTCGGCGTCGCGCCCGCGCGGCGCGACTGGGAACGGATCACAGTCGAGGCCGGTCTCGGCGTCGGGCTGCGTCAGATGCGCGAGCGCATGCAGTCGCGGCGCGACTCGATTGAAGGCGCAGCCGGCGAAGACCTTGCGACGATCGTCGCCGATCTCGCCGACCGCAGCCTGGCGCTCGAGGCGGCAGATTCCTGGTGCGAAGCCGCCGCAGTCGCCACCGCCGCTGTTGACGCCTACATCGACGACCGCGACGACGACTCCGCGCCGCGCCGCGCGGCGCTGGACCTGATCGAACGGATATCGGCGAACGACGCGCTGGACGCTGTATGGTCGCCGGCGTATGCGCTGACCGCGCTAGAGCGGGCGCTCGGATCGACAGTCGTGCGCGACCCGCAGCGGTTGATCGGCGGCGTCAACGTCGGCGCGGCGACGGGGCCGGCGCGCGGGATTCGCTACGACGCCGTCTTCGCCGCCGGCGCCGCCGAGCGCGTCATGCCCGCGGTCGGGCGGCAGGACCCGTTGCTCAGCGACGACAACCGCGCCGCCATCAATGCCCGAATTCCCTACGCCCTGCCGTTGCAGCGAGATCGCGCCGACAGCGAACGGCACGCCTGGCAGCTCATGCGCCGCGCCGCGCGGCTGCGCTTCAGCGCCAGCTGGAGCCGCCGCAGCAGCGCCGTCGGCGGCCCGGCGCGGCCTTCCTCGTTCCTGCTCGAGTCGGCCGCGTCCTCGCTCGATCCCCCGCCTGACAGCGGCGAAGCGGCGCTCACCGCCGCGGGGCGCATCGAGCGCATCCCGTCCGCGGGCAGCGTCGAGCCGTCCGGCGCTGACGATCTGCTGCGGGCCGCCGATGCGCAGTCCTTCAACCTGGCAATCCTCTCCCTGCCGCAGATCGACATCGACGCCGCGCTGCCGCCGCTCTGGCCCGATGCCGCCGACGCGCTGCGCGCCCGACAGCGCCGCAGCGCTCCGAGCTTCACCGAGTTCGACGGCCGGCTCGACCCTGATCAGATCAGCGACTGGCGGCCGCTGGAGCGGTCGTGGTCGGCGGCGGCGCTGGAGACGTATGCGACCTGTCCGTACCGGTTCTTCTTGCGCCACATCATCGGGGCGCGCGCCGCCAGCGTGTCGGAGCGGCCGGATCGGCATCGCCGCGCCACGCGGGGCAGGCTGATGCGTCGGATTCTGTCGATGTGGGTTCAGCGGTATCAGGACGGCAGCGACGATCACACCTGGCTCGAATACGCCGACAGCGCCGCGCACCTGAATGCGGTCGCGCAGCGGATGCTCGACGCCGCGGCCGAGTCGGGCGCGCTGGGGCCGGACGCCGTCGCCGCTGCGCAGCGCGGCGAGATGCTGCGCGACCTCGATCGGGCGCGCCGCCGCGAGGCTGCGGAAGCCCGAGAGGGCTGGCGCCCCGCGGCGGTCGATGTCGACTTCGACCATGCGCCGATCCGCGTATCGGGCAACCGCACGCTGCTCGTGCGCGGTCGGATCGACCGCATCGATCAGCACGACGACGGCCGACAGCGAGCGCTCAGGTTCTGCGCCGGCTCGGAGATTCCCGACGTGCGCGGGTTCGTCAACGGATCTTCGTTCGCCTCAATCGTCAGCCTGTGCGGCCTGCTCCAGCGCGGCGCGCCAGTCCACGAGGCGGAGGTAGAGCATCGCTCGATCACCGGCGCGGGTGGATTGAGCTCGCAGCGGCTGCTCGGCGCGTCGCTGCTCACGCGGGGCGGCGCCTCCGCGCCGAGCGATGGCGAGCGTCTGCGCGACACGCTCGCGCTCCTCGCCGATCAGCTCGAGGCCGCGAGCTTCATCCCCAATCCGGGTCATCCGCCCAAAGATCGTCCCAATTGCGCGCGCTGCGCCTATGAGCCAACCTGCACGCCCGATCTGGCGCGTCGGGTGGAGTACAAGACCAGGCACGACCCGGATCCGGTTCGAAATCTGCTCATCCTCAGGCGGCAGCGCATATGACCGCGCCTGAGGTCAGACAAGCCGCCGAAACGCCCCCGCCGATCGATCAGGATGTGCGCGAACGGATCATCCGCGAGATCGATACCTCGTTCTTCCTTGAGGCGGGGGCCGGCTCCGGCAAGACGTCCGTGCTCGTGGGCCGCATTGCGCATCTGGTGCGGCAGGGCTGGGCGCTGCCGCAGATCGTGGCGATCACCTTCACCGAGAAAGCGGCCGGCGAGCTGCGCGAGCGGATTCGCGCCGAGCTGGCCGCAGAAGGCGCGCTCAGGGCGCTGCAGGATGTTGATGCCGCGCCGATCCAGACGATCCACGCCTTCGCCGCCGACATCCTGCGCGAGCGCGCGCTCGACGCCGGACTGGACCCCGGTTTCCGCGTCCTCGACCAGCTCCAGGCCGACCTGCGCTTCACGCAATCCTGGCGCACCTGGCTGTGGAGCGGCGACGCGCCGCAATCAGCACTGCAACGCGCCCTGGAACTGGGGCTCTCGCTGCGCGACATACAGCTCGCCGCCGAACAGCTGACCCGCAACCGCGACCTCGACACGCCGGTTGCAGCGCCGGGCGCGCTGAACGAGGCGGCGGAAGATCAGCAGCGACGCGACGCCGCGCTCGCCGATCTGACCGAGGCGCTCCGCGCGTTCGTCGACGCCGCCGCCGCGCAACGCCGGCGGGCGGGCGAGCTAACCTACGACGACCTGTTGCTCGAGGCGCGCAATCTGCTGATCGACGCCCCGCAGGCGCGGCGCGATCTGAAACGCCGCTACCGCGCCATCCTGATCGACGAGTTCCAGGACACCGATCCGCTCCAGTCCCAGATCGCGCTGCTGCTCTCTGCCGATCCCGATACGGACGACTGGACGCAGGCGCGGCCCGGTCCCGGGCGGCTCGTGTTGGCCGGCGATCCGAAACAGTCGATCTACCGCTTTCGCCGCGCCGACATCGATGTCTACGAGCAGGTGCGCGACATCTTCGCCCGCTCGCCCGAGACCTGCGCCGTTGCGGCGCTGCGGGTCAACTTCCGAGCCAAACCCAGGCTCTGTGCATGGCAGAACCGCGTGCTGCCTCGCGTGCTCACGCCCAACCCAGACTTCCCCCGCGCCCAGGCTCGCTGGGTGGCGACGGTACCGCATCGCGCCGAAGGCGGCGCCGGCGTCGCGGTCGTCGCCAGCCAGCGCCAGTTTCAGCGCGCCGACGAGGCTCGCCGCGCCGAGGCGGTGACGGTCGCGAATCTGATCGCGCATATCCATGCCGCCGTCTCGCCGCTGGGGCAACTGCCGACGCCCAACGGCTCGCGCCCGCCGCAGTTCCGCGATATCGCGATCCTGCTCCGCACGCGCACCGGCGCCGACCATTACACCGAGGCGCTGGACCGAGCTGGCATCCCCTGGCACTTCGACAGCGGGCAGGGGTTCTATCAACGAGCCGAAATCCGCGCCGTCGCCCAGCTCTTGCAGACGCTCGACGATCCGGGCGACGAAGTCGCGGCGATCGCCGTGCTCAAGTCGCCGCTGATCGCCGCCTCGGATCAGGAACTGCTCGAGCTGCGCACGCTGCTCGGCGCGTCGCCGATCAGGCTCGATTCCGCGCTCCTGCCGTCCCACTATCAGGGGCGCCTGCGCGAGCCGATCGAGCGACTCAGCGCGCTCCGAGCGGAATTGCACCGCTTCCGTCTGCCCGAGTTGGTTGACCATGTGATCCGCGCCTCGGACATCCTGATCGCGCAGGCGTCGGGCGTGCGGCCAGCGCAGATGCGGCAGCGGCAGGCCAACCTGCGCATGCTGGTCCAACGCGCGGCGCGCTTCGCGGACCACGACGACGCCCTGCGGCCTTTCGTCCGCTGGCTGTCGCAACGCGGCCTGCGCAGCCTGCCCGAGTCGGAGTCACCCACCACCGAGGCTGACGACGACGCCGTGCGCATGCTCACCATTCACCAGGCCAAGGGGCTCGAGTTCCCTGTCGTGATCCTGCCCAAGCTGCAGGACCAGCCGGGCTTCGGCGCCGATTTCATCGTCGATCGACCCAATCAGCGGCTCGAATTTCGTCTCGGCGACCCCCGCGCGCCGTTCCGCACATCGGGCTACGCCGCCGCCCTGCGCCGCGACGCCGCCTACACCGACGCGGAAGCCCGGCGCATGCTTTACGTCGCCGCGACGCGCGCCCGCGACTGGCTGTTCCTGCCATCGTTCCCCGCCGACAGCCTGGCCAGGCGCGACTCGTTCCACACGGTTCTCGATGAAGCCTCGCCGCACTGGCTGCAACCCGATTTGGGTGAAGCCGCCGATCCGGACGTCGTCGCGCGCACGCCGCGCGATTTCGACGCCGCCCCGAACCCAACGGCGGAGCTGACCGTCCCCGAGGTCGACGACCTCCGCGATCAGTGGCGCGAACGGCATCGGCAGGCAACGGACGGTCAGCGCGAGATCGAGGCGCGCGCGCCATCGCGGATGGGGCACGAAGAGGCGTTGGCGCTCGTCGAGGCGGGCGGCGAACGCGGCGATCCGCTCGAGTCGTTCAGCCCGCTCGATTTCGGCGCCGCCGTCCACGAGGCGCTCGAGGCCGCCGACTTCGACGATTCAGAGGTCACCCGGCGCCGCACCGCCAGAATCTGCCGTCGGCGGCTGGCGCCGCACGACGAGGTGCTCGCGCACGTCGAGCGAGCAATCCGCTCGCCCCTGCTGCGGCGAGCCGCAGCCGCCGGCGCGGTCCTCCGAGAGCTGCCGCTGGCAACGATCGATGATCACGAGGACGACCGAACCACGATCACCGAGGGTGTCGCCGATCTGCTCTTCTCCGAAGGCGGCTCGGAGCATGATCGGTGGGTTCTGGTCGATTACAAGTCCGACGCCTCGATACCGCCGCAACGCCTGGACGCATACCACCGCCAGATCCGCCAGTACGCTTCAATGCTCGCCGCCGCAGCCGTCGACGTGGCGGAGGCCTACCTGCTGCTCACCGCCACAGGCGAGGCGCTGCCTGTCCCGCTGATTTGATCTCCGCAAGGGGAGCGAGCTGAGAGCGATTCTTCCTGTTCCTTTCGGGTGAGACAAGCCCGGCATTCCTCGAATTCATCCGCCATTGCCACTCCAGATTCCGTCATTTCCGCGCGGAGCGCGGGAATCTTGCCTGCTTTGGCGTTGTCCTTCGCCGCCTTACTTGACAAAACATCCAATAATCACTGCTGGGCGTAAATTCTATGTAAATTTTTCGGGGGGGGGGGGGGTAATGCTATTGATTCGATGGTAGATATAAGGCGAAGGTTGGCGAATGGACGCCTCGATCCCGGCGTTTGAGCGGCTGAAAGGAACAGGCAATGACTTGCAGCATGGACGCGAATGCGCGTGAGGTTGGTGCTGGCGGCAGCGGCGCTGCTGGCGCTGGTCGGTGGAGTGATCCTTGCGACGCAACCGACCGGAGCGCAGCCAGGCCCGGCCGCCCCGACGAATGTCACGGCGACGGGTGGCGCGGGCCAGGCGACGCTGTCGTGGACGCCGCCGCCGGGGACGATCACGAAGTATCAATACAAGACAAGGAAGGGCGTTGCGCAGTGGTCAGGGTGGAAGGACATCCCGGATTCGGCCTCGAAGACGAGCTATGTCATCACGGGGCTGCAGCCGGGATTGTGGCGGTTCATACTGCGGGCCGTTAGCGCAGCAGGTGGTGGAGCGGCTACGGTGCCCCCGCTGCCGAGGGCGACTGTGACGTCTCCGCCGGCGACGCCTGGTGCGCCGATGAATTTGACGGCGACGGGCGGCGCAGGCCAGGCGACGCTGTCGTGGACGCCGCCGCCGGGGACGATCACGAAGTATCGATACACGACAAGGAAGGGCACGGCGAAGTGGGCGAAGTGGACGGACCTCTCGGCTCCGCGGACGAGTTACACGATCACGGGCTTGTCGGCCGGGTCGTACCTGTTCCGTCTGCGGGCGGTGAACGCAACCGGCAATGGCTTGGCGGTGCGGACGTCGAGCGCGGTGGCGGTAACGACGCCACCGTCGCCGCCGAGCGCCCCATCGAGTTTGCAGGCGACGGGCAGCGCTGGCCAGATCGCGCTGTCGTGGGGGGCGCCGTCAGGGGCGCTGGTGAGGTATGAGTACCGGACGAAGAAGGGCAGTGATGATTGGGGCGGATGGGTGGACGTCTCGGCCCCGCGGACGAGTTACACCATCATGGGCTTGTCGGCGGGTTCGTATCTGGTCGATCTGCGTGCGGTGAACGGAGGCGGGGCTGGTCCGTCGGTGCGTTCGGACGCGGTGACGGTGACGGCGGCTGCGGGTGGGGATACGGCACCTGCGGCGGCGGTGCCGGCGTCGCTGACGATCGGGTTCCGGAATGATTCGGACGGGATCGTGCGTCCGGGTCAGGACGTGGAGTTGACAGTGACGGCGGCTGGCGGGGCGGTGGTGCAGAAGGTGACGCTGCAGGGTTTGAAGCTGTACGCGAAGAAGCAGCCTGGCACGGGCGAACCGACCTACACGCTGCTGGGTTCGCAGGCCGTCGGCAATCCGTTCCCTGGCGAGAGCGTGACGCTGGCCCAGGCGGTCAAGCCGACCGCGCACGCGAGCGGCGGGAACACGTACACGCTGGAGATATCGGTGCCGGCGGGGACGCCGGACGGGGATTATGTGTTGACGGCGTCTGGGGCGGGCGGTTCTCCGATGGCGAGGGGCAAGCTGACGGTGAGCAGCGCGCTGGTGGAGGTGTCGACGGTTCGGTTTGGTCCGAGCGCGCCGCGTCGGGCGAAGGTCTCGAGCGAGGACGCGAAGGGCGGCGGGGCGGACGGGAACTCGGCGGACGGCTACGCGGACGACGCCTCGCTGTCGGAGTCGACGACGGTTGCGGCGAACGGGGGGTCGGTGGAGTTCACGCTGTCGGTGCTGAACCCGTCGGGTACGGCGGCGGAGAAGAGCGCGGTGAACTCGATTTTCATCACCACGACGCACGGCACGTTGACGACGAGCTACCCACTGACGACGGGACCGAGCACAGACAAGGGGGAGCGGAACGTTCCGACGACGGTGGCGTGCGCGGAGGGCGCGACCTGCCAGATCGCTCTGTCTGGGCTGTCGAGCGGGGCGCTGCTGCCGAAGGAGATTCGGGTGCTGTTGAAAGCGCCGGCGTCGCGGGCGCCAGGCGCGGCGACGGTTCGGGCGACGGTGGTGGCGGGCGGCAAGGTGCACCAGCCGGAGCCGGTGACGGTGACGTTCACGGGTCCGGCCAAGTCGCTGAGCATCGGCGAGCCGCCGTCGACGGTGCTGGGTTACGACGTGGTCGGCAAGGACAAGGACGGCAATGACGTGGCCGACGACGTGACGAAGACGGGTCACAAGCCGGAGACGGGGGCGGCGTCGCGGGACGAGCTCAGGTTCATGGTCCAGGCGACGGACGGCGCGGCCGGAGCCGGCAGCGTGGTGACGACGCCGACCCTGACGGTGGCGGTGCACGACAGCGCCGGGGCGCTGGTCGCGGCGGGCAAGTACCAGACGAAGCAGTCGGGGGCGTTGATGAACATGCTGCTGCTGGACATCGACGCGCCGAAGGCGACGGCGCTGAAGCCGGGCGAGTACAAGCTGACGCTGTCGTCTGCGACGCCGGCGCTGAAGGCGGAGCGGATGTTCAGGGTGGTCGGCGACGGTTCGACGCTGGAGCTGGAGCTGGCGCCGATGTCGGCGGACACGTTCGGGCAGACGGTGACGGCGACGGCGACGGTGCAGGACGAGGCCGGGAACCCGGTGGCGGCCGGGACGGCGGTGACGTTCAAGGTGTCGGACTTCAGCGGGGGCAACGACGCGGTGGCGGTGCTGGACACGGAGGGGGCGGTGCTGACCAACAAGGACGGCGTGGCGTCAGCGGTGCTGACGGTGGTCGGCGCGGGCAACGCGGTGGTGCGTGCGACGACGGACAAGGCGGGCGGCGGTTCGCTGCTGAAGACGGCGGTGCTGGTCAGCCGGGCCGGCGCTCCCGCCGCTGAGGGTGAAGCGGGTCTGGACTGTCTGAGCGAGCTGAGCGGGTTCGCGGTTTGGACCTGCGGCGGTTCGACGGCGTCGGCGCTGTTCGAGTTGCTCTCGGCCCGCGGCGCGACGGCGATCCACCTGTGGAACGGTTCCGTCTGGGTCCGCTACTCGGTGGTCGACGGGACGATGGTGCCGGGTTCCCGCGACTTCACCGTCGGCGAGTCGGACATCATCTACATCAGCAACTAGCGCTCAGCCGAAGGATGAGCCGTCCGCGGGGTGCGGGGTCGCAAAGACCCCGCCCCGCGTCGTTAACGTGGGTGCATAGAGAGGCAGTCGAGCTTCTCGCGCCAAGCACGGGAATGACGGATGTTTTGAGCAATACTAGCTAGCCAAGCGTGGACAGGGCGGCGGGGGAGATGCCGACGGGGTCGGCGTCTTCGGGGAGATCGAAGGGGCCGGGCAGATCGAGCTCCGCGGCCATCTCGCGGACTGCTGGCAGCACCTCTTCGCCCATCAGGCGCAGCGAGCGCATGGAGTCCTCGTGCGACATCGAGCCGTCGCCGTCCCAGAAGCAGATGCTGCCCGGCCGCAGGTACTCGAGCACGTGGCGGATCTTGGGGATGACCGTCTTTGGCGTGCCGGAGATGATGCTGTAGGACTCGGTCAGGCCGCGATAGGTCTCGTCGGTGTCGACGAACGTTTCGGCGGCGTCCAGGGTGAGCCGTCGGTATTCATCGGGGCCGACACCGCCGGCGCCGCGCGATTGCTCCACGAAGCGCACGCCTGCGGTCGGCAGCAGACGGCGGCGGTCGATCATGCCGGGCAGATTCTGGATGTGCCGCTTGACGTCGCCCCGCGATCCCTCGAGGAAGATGTTGCCGGGGCCGGTGAGGTACTTGCGCCCTACCTCCTCCGCCAGCTCCTCGGTCTCGTCGACGTGGACTTTCCACAGATAACCGCGATGCTGCGGGCCGGCCTCGTAGCCGAACTCGGCTGCGACCTGGTCGTAGTAGGCGAACGAGTCGCGCGTCGGCGCGAGGCGCGTCGCGAGCATCACGTAGGGGTAGCGCCGCTCGGCGGCCCAGGCGACCGTGCGCTGCGAGACCGCGCCGGGAATCCAGATCGGCGGATGCGGACGCTGGAGCGGCTTCGACCACGGGTTCACGTAGCGATAGTCGTAGTGCTCGCCCTCCCAGCGAAATGGGCCGGCGTCGGTCCAGGCCTTGACCACCAGATCGTGCGCCTCCTGATAGCGCTCCCAGTTGTAGGGCGACTGCGAGTTGTGGGCGAGCGACTCGCGGCCTGTCCCGCGCACCCAGCCGGTGATCAGCCGCCCGCCCGAGATCATGTCGATCTCGGCCAGGGTTTCGGCCAGCCAGAGCGGGTCTTCCCAGATGGGCAGAATGTTGCCGAGCAGACAGATTCTCGCCCGCTGCGTAATCCGCGCCAGGATCGCCGCCTCGACGTTGAGCACCGAACCCATGCAGAACGGCGTCGAGTGGTGCTCGTTGAGCACG
The DNA here is from genome assembly GCA_965205105.1 of Dehalococcoidia bacterium. Lineage (GTDB taxonomy): Bacteria > Chloroflexota > Dehalococcoidia > Bin125 > Bin125 > Bin125. Next base: position 1,355,408 of record OZ242034.1, on the reverse strand, counting down.
ATCCCGTCGAAGCCGGCCGCTTCCGCCGCGACCGCCTCGTCGAGGTAGCGGTGGTAGAGGTCTGCGCCCAGCACGGGGTCGTACTCATCATTGGATGAATCGAGGTCGGTCAACCGCCGCCCCGTGCGTCCCCACCAGGATGCCTGAGGGTCCTGGTAGGGACGCTCGGTGAACCAGGCAATGAACATCAGCCGCTCCCAACATCGCGTGAACACATCGCTTGAACGTCGCTCGATCGGGCCAGCCAGCGACCCTGACTGGTTGCAAGGTACCGCACGACCGCGCGCAACAGATCAGGAGTCACGAAATCGCGCCAGTCACGGATCGGATTCGCGCCGCGCTTCGATACGCTTGATGAGGCTTGACAGGATCTGAGAAGGCTCGAATGTGAGTCTGGCACGCCCGGAGGGACTCGAACCCCCGACACCCAGGTCCGAAGCCTGGTGCTCTATCCGCTGAGCTACGGGCGCACACTCCCAGCCTATGGTCTCAGCGTACCGCGCTCACACTGGATTGCTTCGATGGCGCAACGCACACCCAGTCAACACGCGCGCACGGCTCGGCGGTCCGGCGTCGCCGACGAGCCCTCGGCGGCGGTCTGGGATGTGGTCGCGCGGGTCGACTCGGGCGAACTCGCCACCGCCGCCGCGCTGCTGCACAACCTGCATCCCGCGGATCAGGCCGACGCCCTGGCGGCGCTCGACCACGACGAGCGGCGGCGATTGCTCGATCGGATCGACTCGCACACGCTGGCGGAACTGCTGCCATTTCTGACGCCCGAGGAGCTGGAGCACGTTGCGCCCGATGTGGCGCTGCCGCAGCTGACCGCGGCGCTCGACGAGAGCACGGCGCAACTGGGCGCCGACGTGCTGCACGCGCTTCCCGCGGGCGACGCCGAGCTGGTGCTGGATCAGCTGCCCAAGGCCGGTCTCGTCGAACCGCTGCTCGAGCACGACGACGAAACCGCCGGCGGCATCATGGCGCCCGAGCTGATGGTGCTCGGCCCCCACCTCGCCGCTGAACGGGCGTTGACGCTGCTCCGAGCCACCACGCCCGCGCCGTCGGTGCGCGACGCGGTCTACATCGTCGACAGCGAGGGTGTGCTGTTGGGCTCGGTCGCCCTGCACACGCTCGTCTTCGCGCCGCCGATGACGGCGCTGCGCGATCTGATGGAGCCGGTCGGCCAGACCGCCACCACCGACATGGATCAGGAGGACGCGCTCAACATCCTGCACCGCTACGGATTGCACGCGCTGCCCGTGCTCGACGGCGGCGGCCGGTTGGTCGGCGTGACCACGTCGGACGATCTGCTCGACATCGCGCAGCAGGAAGCGACCGAGGATATGTATCGGCTGGTCGGCCTGGTGGACGACGAGGCGTTGACGGCGCCGATCGCGACGGCGCTCAGGCGGCGCCTGCCCTGGCTCCTGCTGAATCTCGCCACGGCGTTCGCCGCCGCTGCGGTGGTCGCCGCCTTCGAGCACACGCTGGCGCGCGTCGCGGCGCTGGCGATCTTCCTGCCGATCATCGCCGGTCAGGGCGGCAACGCCGGCATGCAGGTCACCACGCTCGCCGTGCGCGCGATGGCGCTGGGCGAGTTCGATCGGCACTTCACACGCACCGTGCTGCCGCGCGAGTTGTTGATCGGCGTCGTCTCGGGCATCGCCTTCGGACTGCTGGTCGGCGTGGTCGGCTGGGTCTGGCAGGACAACGCCTGGCTCGGCGTCGCCGTCGGCGCGGCGATGCTGGGCACGATGATCACGGCCGGGCTATTCGGCCTGCTGATCCCGATCATGCTGCGCGCGGTCGGCGCCGACCCGGCGCTCGCGGCCAGCATCTTCGTCACCACCGCGACCGACATTCTGGGCTTCCTCCTCTTCCTTGGCCTGGCGGCGCTCCTGATCAATCAGATCGCCTGACGCCCTCGCATTCACGAGAATCCCATCTGTGCAAAGTGGCGCTTCACATCGACCGATCGCATCGCGGTGATACGCTGACAGGGCGCGACGCTGCACGGCAGCGTCGCGCCCAAACCGCGTGGTGGGCGTCGCCTAGAGGCCTAAGGCGCCAGGTTGTGGCCCTGGTATTCGTGGGTTCGAATCCCACCGTCCACCCCAGCGATATCCACATCCCGGCCCGCGAACGCGGGCGCAACGTCGGAGAACTCCGCGATGGCTCGTTTGCCGCTCGTTCTGATGCTGCTCATCGCCGCGCTGGCCGGCCTCGCGGCCGCCTGCGGCGGGGACGACGACGAAGAGCGTCTGGCGGCGCAGCGGATGTTCCGCAACTACCTACTCCAGTCCGACCGCACCGCCATCGCCGATGTGCGCGTGCAGGCGCTGGTCGACGAACTGCCGACCAGCTTTCCCGAGCGGGCCGAGCTGGAACTGCTCGGCTCGGCCTTCACCGATACGGAAACGCGCCGCGAACTGATCGTTGGCTGGCAGTCGCGCGACGAACACGCCGATGATCTGTTCAGCTGGTACCGCTCGCGGCTTGACACGGACCCCTGGCGCGTGACCGCCGACCCGCAGCGCGCCGGAGTCGACTTCATCACCTTCCGCGACGCTGACAACCCCGCCTTCCGCGGCGAGCTGCGCATCGCTCAGGAGGGCGACCGCGCCATCGTCGTCCTGATTGCAGTGGAAATGCTCGCCGCCGACCGTGAAGCCGACGATGAAGCCGAAGGCGGCGCCTAGCGCGGACCTCGCTATTGCGGATCGAGAACCACTTCGCGCTGAGCGCGAATCCAGAACACGGGCAGCTCCCACATACCGGGATCCTGCGCTCCGGCAGAGCGCGGCCAGACGAGCCGCCACTCGCCCCCGTCGCTATCCCACTGCCGCACCGTTTCGATGCCGTGACCAGCCAGATCCAGACGTTCCAACATATCCAGGCCGCTCACGCGCCTGCCGAGCCAGGCGACATTGTTGAAGCCGGCCGAGAGCGAGATCGTCTCCGGATCGGACAGCGCGCCGCCCGCCGGGACAAAGAACTCGCGCGGCGGTCGACCGCTGAGCTGCAGCCGCAGCACGTCGCCGGTGCGCACCTGCCGCAGCGCGCCGTTCACGCGATCCGGGACGCGCGGCGACCAACCAACCCAACCGGCTCGCGCCGCGTCCCAACGCCAGGCGGTCTCGATCCATTGGTCGAGCTCGCCCAGCGCGTCCGCAATCGACATTGCCGGCCCGGTCCAGACGAACGGCGTTCCGCGTTCTTCTGTTCGCAGGCGGACGCGCTGGGACGGCAGGAATGGATCGGAAAACTCGGAGGTTGAACCGGCGGCGGTCACAGCCAGCGCGCGCAGAGGCGTGCTCGGCACCACCGCCGTTCGCGCGTTCCATTCACCGTTCTGGTTCGCGCGCCGGCTTCGCGCCATGCGCTCCCAACTGTCGTCGCGCCACACATAGATTTCCACGTAGGACCCGGGCGGCGCCCGCCCCGCGAACGTTGAGCTGTAATTCCCCGCACCCGTGTGGCGCACGCTGTGGCTCGTGATCATCGGTCGGCTCAACGACTGGTTCGCCTCGCCTTGCAGATCGATGTCAAGCGCGTTCCAACCGAACCGATTTCGGCTCAGATTGTTGTCCTGGGACTTCTCGCCCGCGACGGCGATCGCGGCGTCCGAGACGTCGGCAATGTAGTTCTCGTGCACCCGCGCGCGCTTGACGCCGTCCGTCAGATAGATGCCCCAGCGCATCTCGGCGTTGCTGTCGAATGTCACCTTCGTCGCCGCAGGGTGGCCGATCCTGTTGGAACGAATGCTGATCTCTTCCGTCGCAGCGGCGCGGATCCCGTATTCGGCGCCGCAGACGTGATTGCCGTAGCCTTGGTCGCCGCCCAGGTTGATCTCGGCGCCGGCGCGCACATCAATCGCCGCCACGGTCGCCCCGTTCGGCGATCCGGCGACCATGTTTCTGGTCAGACTGACCTGCGTCGTGCCCGCGCCATCGACCACAATCCCGTACGTACCGGCCGAAATGTAGTTGTCCGCCACGCGGATTACAGCGGCGTCCGCGATGACCGAAATGCCGCGAATGCGGTTGGGCATGCTGACGGCTTGCGGCAAGGCTTGCCTCAGGTCACGCGCCGAGAGCCTCTGTTGACCGCGCGGCGGGACCAGTCCGATCCAATTGTCCTGAATCAACGCCTCGCGCGCGCCCTGCTCGACCGCGATGCCGACGCGATTGCCGGCGATGACATTGGGCAGTCCCATCGAGCCGATCCGCGCGCCGACCGAGCCCGGACCGAGGAACACGCCGACGTCGTTGGGCGCGGCGGCGCCGTCGCGGCGCAGTCCCACGCGGTTGCCCTCGACATGGCTGGGCAGCCTCGTCTTGCGCAGTTCGATCCCCGCGACTTTGCTGTTGCCAATCGTGTTGCCGCGAATTGCAGCCTGCGCGGAATCGACGATCAGGATGCCATCGTCGTTCGGCGCCGACCCGCCGTCGGCTGTGATGCCGATCACGTTGTCCACGATCTCGGCTCCGACGCTGCCGCCTCCGCCGACGACAATGCCGTGCCCCGTGCGCCCCTCGACGCTGTTGCCGCCCAGACGATTCTGCGCGATTCGGGCGTCGGCCGCCCCGGCCAGCACGGCGACGCCGCCAAGTCGGTTTGGCGATACGCCGCCATTCGCCCGCAGACCGATCCAGTTGCCGACGATCTCGGCGTCGGCCGCGTCAGCCCCCAGCACGCCGATGCCGTACCGCTCGAAGCCCAGGACGCCCAGTCCGCGCACGCTGCCGCGAGCCGCGATCAGATCCAGACCGGACGCATCGCCGGCGCGCGCGCCGTCGAGCCAGACTCGAGGCACGGCGTCGACCGTCACCGCGCCGCTCGATCCGTCGATCGCGATCCCCGAATCGGACAGCGACGGCAGCGGTGAACGCGGACGGATCGTCATCGCGGAGGCGAAGCGGATCCGATCGCCGCCCGCGGACTCATTGGCGGCGTCGATCGCCCAGCGCAGCGTGCCAGCCCCGGAGTCGGCGTCTGAAACCACCAGCCAGTCGGAGGTCGTCTGCGCCGACGCTGTTAGTCCGCCCAGCAGCATCCAGCCGGCGACCAGTGCGCCGCACGCCAGGAGCACCGCGGCGCGGAGGTTCACAGCCCCACTCCAGGATGAACGCGCATGGTCGCGCATAAGCTCCTCGTGTAGCCGATACGGCCGCGCCCAATCCTGAAGCCTTGCCGACCCGGCCGACGTTATCGCCGCTCGACACTGGGCAGCCGCGCGGCCGAGGTGAGGACGAGCTGAAAGCTGTCGCCGGGCGTGAGCGTGAAGTCGACCGCGCCCGGCACATCAGCGGCGAACCAGGCCTGCCAGCCCGCTTCGGTCTTGCGCCATGCCGACGAAACCACGTGCCGAATCGGTTCGATAATCTCGCTGATGCGCGCGTCAGGGCCGCGCCAGACGATGTAGTTCCAACTCGCCCGTAACGGCACGCCATCGCCGAGCAGGTCGGCGATCAACCCGCGATCGTTGACCTGCGCCTTCGATACCAACCACGCCTCCACCCGCGTCGCCTCCACACTCGGCGCGCCTTCGGCGTGTTCGATGCTGAATACCGCGCTGGCGCTTCCGCCCTCCGTGACGCTCTGCACGGGATCGACGTGCGCCGGCGTATCCGTCACCAGCGGCCGCCAGCGAACCTGGTACGCCCCGCTGACCGGTTGGCCAAGCGCATCAACGACTTCAGCTGTGACCCGATAGCGCGTCCGCCTGGCAATCTGCTCGATCAACCCGCCGTCCGCCTCGGGCGGCAACGCCTCGGCGACGAGGTACAACGCCGCCGGTGGACCGGTCACCAGAATCTCCATCTGATCGCTCAGCGTCACCTCACCGGAGGTCCAGCTGGCGGTCAGTGTGCGCAGTCCGAGGTTGGCGTTGCTCGCGTCGAGGTGCACCCGCGCTCGACCCGAATCGTCCGTGACCAGCGACTCGCCGTCGCCATCCGCAGCCGCGGTCAGCCCGCCCTCAGCCTGAAAGTGGATTCGCCCGCTCGGAACGCCTTGCGCGCGATCGTCGAGCAGCAGCACCTGCAGCGAGCGCGGCTCGCCAATCGTCCCCCGCTCGATCACGGATTCGGCGATCGGCACGATGCGCAGCGTCGTCGGCGATCCGTAGAAGCGGAACTCAGCCGTCAGCGAGGCGTCCCCGCTCCGAGCCTCCATGATCACATCGCCCGGAGCCGACGAAAGCGACACGCCCGCCTCGCCGTTCTGCGAGGTCGTGACCTGCAGCATCGCCTCGGACGAGTCCGCGCCGCTGCGCAGCATCGCGCCGACAGGAGCGACCAGCAACTCCATCGTGACGGTCGCCGACGGCACCCGCGCGCCGGCGCTGTCGGTCGCCTCGATCCGAATCTGATGCGAGCGCGAAGCGTCGAGGCTCGCGTCGTCGCTGGGCGATACCAGACGCAGTTCCGCCGCGTCGCCCACAAACCGCACGGTCACGGTATCGACCAGCGAGCCGACCCGCGCCGTCACCACCGACGCCCCCACGCGTCCGTCCGCCACGAGCCGCACGGACGCGCCCAGCATGTCGTTGCCCACATCGCTCAGCACCGCCGAAATCCCCGGCGGCCCGCTGGCAGCCGTAAACGCGCCGAGCTCGGTCGACAGCTGAACCCGATCATCCGCGCCGGCCGCCGCGGCGGGAATCCGCACGGTGATCCTGGACTCGCCGTCACGGGCCGAGATCGCAGTCGGAAACGCCGTCACCGAGAGCACCCGCTGGTTCGAGGCGCTCAACTCCGTCAGCCCGGCAGCCAGAACCGCCGCCACCAGCAGCGCCGCAACCGCCAGGCCGACACGACAATGTCCCCATCGCAACCTGAAGCGCATCTTCCACCCAATCATCTCTGATCCAGTGTACGCGCCGCCCGACCATCTACGCGAACCGTTGCCGCACTCAACTGCTTGATGTATCTCGATTGCCTCAGTCTGCTGACCTGAGTGGTGGGGTCCTTGGCGTGCTCGGATTGCCGAGCGCGATCCTCAGCTGAGTCTGCATCTCAACTCCGTCATTCCCTCGCATCGGGCGCGAAATAGCGGTCTCGTGTAAATTCTTCATAAAATTTCGGGGGGGGGGGGTAAACCTATTGATTTCTCCGCGAGGCGCGGGTAGATATGGAAGGGACTGGCATCGAGTGTGTGCCGGTCGCGACTCTGGAAGGAATGGACGATGATCCGAACACTGGCGCGGATGCGCCTGAAAATTATGGGGGGGGGGGTAGCCCTGCTCGCCCTCGCGGCGGCGCTGCTGCTGGCGGCTCAGCCGGCTGAGGCGCAGAATGCGGTGCCTGGGCAGGTGACCATCACGCAGGCCGATCGACACCCGGACGATACGGGGAAGATTCGGGTGACCTGGACGGCGGTGACGGCGACGCCGGCGGTCAAGCGGTACGAGTACCGGCTGGACAAGGACAGCGCCGGGTATCCGGATACGTGGACGCGGATCCCGAGTTCGGCGTCGTTGACGACGTACGACATCACGGTGACGGAGGCGGGCTCCTACACGATAGAGATGCGGGCGGTCAACTCTGTGGGAAACGGTGAGGCGGGGTCGACTAGCGTTCTGCGGCGCATCTTCGTACCGACGGTGCCTGGGAGAATTGCCCCTATCGGCATCACCAAGGGGCAGCCAGGCGAGATAGTTCTCAGTTGGCGGGTGATCGGCGCGTACCCCGGCGCGAGTGGCGGCAGTCCGACCGACTGGGACGGCGATTCGCCGATCACAAGATACGAGTACACGTGGAAGCGGGGCAGCGGCGACTACCAGACGACGTGGAGGTGCATCACGCCGGGTTCGGAGGAGGGCGCGACGCAGGTGAGCCACACGGTGGTGGGATTGGCGGCTGGGGCGTACACATTCAAGATGCGTGCAGTGAACGCGATCGGCAACGGCGCGGAGTCGGCGGATTCGATCTCGCTTACCATCGAGGGAGCCCCGCAGGGGACGACGGAGCCAAACACCTGCCCTGCCGCCCCGGCCCGCCCCAGTGGCGGCAACACGGGCAACGGGAACGCGCCGGCTGCGGCGGCGACGCCGGATCCGAAGGCGTCGATGACGATCAAGTTCCGCAATGATTCGGACGGGATCGTGCGTCCCGGTCAGGACGTGGAGTTGGTGGTGGAGACGACGGATGTGAGCACGTCGCAGACGACGAAGGTGACCAAAGTGACGCTGCAGGGTCTGAACCTGTACGCGAAGGTGGTGACGGGCGAGGGGGCGACGGCGACGACGGCGCTGACGCTGCTGGGTTCGCAGGCCGGCGCCAAACCGTTCCCGGGCGAGGACAGCATCACGCTGACCCAGGCGCTCAAGCCGACCGCGCACGCAACCGGCAGCGGCGCGACCAAGAAGACGTACACGATCGAGATATCGGTGCCGGCGGGGACGCCGGACGGGGAGTACGTGGTGACGGCGTCGGGGAACGACGGCAAGTCGACGGATCCGGGGGCGCTGAGCGCGCCGAACGCGAAGCTGACGGTGAGCAGCACGCTGGCGGGGGTGTCGACGGTGACGTTCGCTCCGAGCGCGCCGCGGCGGACGAAGACGGCGACCGAGACGGACGCATCGCCGGCGGGCGGCGACGGCTACGCGGACGACGCCTCGCTGTCGGAGTCGACGACGATTGCGGCGGGCACCGGTTCGGTGGAGTTCACGCTGTCGATCCTGAACGCGGCCAACCAGGCGGCGGAGGCGGACGATGTGAACTCGATCTTCATCACCACGACGGGCGGCACGCTGACGACGAAGTACGAATTGATGACGGGCGCGAATAAGGCGGACACGACGGATCGCAACATGACGGCAAACTGTCCGGACCCGCGCGCGACGTGTCAGATCGATCTGTCGAAGCTGAAGGGCGGGAAGCTGCTGCCGAAGGGGATCCGGGTGCTGCTGAACGCGCCGGCGACGCCGGGCACGGCGACGGTGCGGGCGACGGTGGTGGCGGGCGGCAAGGTGCATCAGCCGGAGCCGGTGACGGTGACGTTCACGGGTCCGGCCAAGTCGCTGAGCATCGACGAGCCGCCGTCGACGGTGCTGGGTTACGACGTGGTCGGCAAGGACAAGGACGGCAACGACGTGGCCGACGACGTGACGAAGACGGGTCACAAGCCGGAGACGGGCGCGGCGTCGCGGGACGAGCTCGCGTTCATGGTCCAGGCGACGGACGGCGCGGCCGGGGCCGGCAACGTGGTAACGACGCCGACCCTGACAGTAATGGTGCACGACAGCGCCGGGGCGCTGATCGCGAAGGGCAAGTACCAGACGAAGCAGTCGGGGGCGTTGATGAACATGCTGCTTCTGGACATCGACGCGCCGAAGGCGACGGCGCTGAAGCCGGGCGAGTACAAGCTGACGCTGTCGTCTGCGACGCCGGCGCTGAAGGCGGAGCGGATGTTCAGGGTGGTCGGCGACGGTTCGACGCTGGAACTGGAGCTGGCGCCGATGTCGGCGGACACGTTCGGTCAGACGGTGACGGCGACGGCGACGGTGCAGGACGAGGCCGGGAACCCGGTGGCGGCCGGCACGGCGGTGACATTCAAGGTGTCGGACTTCAGCGGGGGCAACGACGCGGTGGCGGTGCTGGACACGGAGGGTGCGGTGCTGACCAACAAGGACGGGGCGGCGTCGGCGGTGCTGACGGTGGTCGGCGCGGGCAACGCGGTGGTGCGCGCGACGACGGACAAGGCGGGCGGCGGCTCGCTGCTGAAGACGGCGGTGCTGGTCAGCCGGGCCGGCGCTCCCGCCGCTGAGGGCGAAGCGGGTCTGGACTGTCTGAGCGAACTGAGCGGGTTCGCGGTCTGGACCTGCGGCGGTTCGACGGCGTCGGCGCTGTTCGAGCTGCTCTCGGCTCGCGGCGCGACGGCGATCCACCTGTGGAACGGTTCCGTCTGGATCCGCTACTCAGTCGTCGACGGGACGATGGTGCCGGGTTCCCGTGACTTCACTGTCGGCGAGTCGGACATCATCTACATCAGCTACTAGCGCTCAGCGGAGGATGAGCCGTCCGCGGGGGCGGGGTCGCAAGACCCCGCCCCCGCGTCGTTAAGGCCGATGGCGCGCAGCGCTGTTCGTATACTCGACGAATAGCGAGCCACACGGGCGGGAGTTGGCGATGCTGGATTCGGCGACGATTGAAGCGCTGCGCGACGCTCGGTCGGAGTGGGACGCGCGGGTTGCGCGGGACGGGCGAGAGCGGCCGGGGCCGTTCATGACGGTGTCATCGCGGCCGATTGAGCGCCTGTACGACGCGACCGTGCTGGACGAGTCGGGCTGGGACGCCGCGCGCGATCTGGGGCTGCCGGGCGAGTATCCCTTCACCCGCGGGGTGCATCCGACCGGCTATCGGGGCCGACCCTGGACGATCCGCATGTTCGCCGGCTTCGGCTCGGCCGAGGAGACGAACGCGCGCTTCCGACGCCTGCTCGACGACGGCCAGACCGGCCTCTCGATCGCCTTCGATATGCCCACCCTGATGGGCTACGACCACGACGACGAGCTGGCCGCGGGCGAGTTCGGCAAGTGCGGCGTGGCGGTCTCGTCGCTGGCGGACATGGAAATCCTGCTCGACCAGCTGCCGCTCGATCAGATCACCACGTCGATGACGATCAACTCGCCGGCGGCGCCGATTTGGGCGATGTACATCGCCGCCGCCGAGAAACGCGGCATCGACCGCTCGAAGCTGGGCGGCACGCTGCAGAACGACATCCTCAAGGAGTACATCGCGCAGAACGAGTTCGTGTTTCCGCCGCGACCGTCAATGCGATTGGTCACCGACACGGTCGAGTTCGCCTCGCAGCACATGCCGCGCTGGAACTCGATCTCGGTCTCCGGCTACCACATCCGCGAAGCCGGCTCGACGGCGGCGCAGGAGCTGGCGTTCACGCTCGCCGACGGCATGGAGTACGTCCGCTGGGCGGTCGAGCGCGGCCTGCACGTGGACGAGTTCGCGCCGCGCCTGTCGTTCTTCTTCAACTCGCACAACGATTTCTTCGAAGAGGTTGCCAAGTTTCGCGCGGCGCGGCGCATCTGGGCGCGCGAAATGCGCGAGACCTTCGGGGCCGAGAACCCGCGATCGTGGTGGATGCGTTTCCACACGCAGACGGCGGGCGTCTCGCTGACCGACGTGCAGCCCGAGGTCAATCTGCTGCGGGTCACCATCCAGGCGCTGGCGGCCGTGCTGGGCGGCACGCAGTCGCTGCACACCGACGCCATGGACGAGGCGCTGGCGCTGCCCTCGGAGAAGGCGGCGCGGCTGGCGGTGCGCACGCAGCAGGTGATCATGCACGAGTCGGGCGCGGTCAACACGGTCGATCCGCTGGGCGGCTCGTACTTCGTCGAGCAGCTGACCAACGAGATCGAGCGCGACGTCTACCAGTACTTCGAACAGATCGAGGCGCTGGGCGGCGTGATCGCGTCGATCGAGTCCGGCTACTTTCAGAAGGAGATCGCCGACGCCTCGGCGCGCTTCCAGCGCGAGATCGAGCGCGGCGAGCGCACGATCGTGGGCGTCAACGACTTCGTGATCGAAGAGCCGCTGGAGATTCCGATCCTGAAGATGGATCCACAGGGCGAGGCGCGCCATCTCGAACGCCTGCGCCGGACGCGGTCGGAGCGCGATCAACAGCAGGCGGCGTCGGCGTTGCAGTCGCTCGCCAACGTCTGCCGCGACCCGCGCGCCAACACGATGCCCTGGATGCTCGACGCGGTGAACAGCTACTGCTCGCTGGGCGAGATCATGAACACCCTGCGCGACGTCTTCGGCGAACACCGCGAGCACGTCGTGCTCTGAGCGGCGCTCCCTGTCATTCCGCGCAGCGCGCGAAATCTTGTTCGAGTGGCCAGTCCGCCGGTGAGCGCGGAAATCGTCGTGGGATTGCGCCGGTTGCTGCTTATGGTAATCTGTGTCGACCATCTGAATGGAGTTCGATGATGACACTGCCCCCCCCCCCCCCAGCACTAACGTTCGGATGAAGCGAACTCGGTGGCCGCTGTTCGCTGCGTTGCTCGCGCTCGCGCTGGGCGCGCTGCTGGCGACGCAAATCGCCTGGGCGCAGACGGACTCTGTGACGGTTTCGGTGTCGGACGCAAGCGTGACTGAGGGCGACTCAGGCAGGGTCCTCATGAAATTCGCCGTCGCGCTCAGCGGCTCGCCCAGCCATGACGTCACCGTGCACGTGGCGACCATGGGCGGTACGGCCACCATCGGGACTTGGGAGGACGCCTATCTCTACCACAGTTCCCGGAAGATCGTGTTCGCAGCGAACGCGGCGGGCGCCGAGTTATCCAGGATCGTACCGGTGCACGTCTACGGCGACACGGCCGCTGAGGACGACGAGACATTCACCCTGCAGTTGACCAGGATCGAAACATCTGATCACCGTGTCATGTTCGAGGGCGGCAAACGACGCCTTGAGGCGACCGGCACGATCATCGACGATGACGAAGATGAACAGGCTGTGCCTCAGGCGCCGGCGCCTGAGGCGCCGACGTTCAGAACCGTGACAGGCGGCGCAAACCAGGCGACGCTGACCTGGACGAAGCCGCCGGGTCCGATCACGAAATATCAGTACCGCGCGAAGCGAGGCTCGGGCGCGTGGAACATCAGCTCGCATCCGTGGACGGACATCCCCAATTCGGCGGCGCTGGAGACATACACGGTGACGGAGCTGAAGGCGGGGCAATGGTCCTTCCGGCTGCGGGCGGTGAACGAGGCCGGCGACGGCGAGCAGGCGAAGCCGTTGGGCGCGGTGAAAGTGACGGAGCTGGTGCCGACGAATCTGGCGGCGCGGCCGGAGTCGTCGCCAGAGATGGCGCTGGCGGGACCTACACCGATGTACGTGGATCTGACCTGGACGGCGCCAGAGGGTTCCGTCACTGGATATGAGTATCAGTACCGGGCGGCGCCCGACGGCGAGTGGGGCGCGTGGACGCCGATTCCGAATTCGGCCGCTCTGACGAGCTACAGGATCTTCGGGTTGGACGCCGGGTCGTACGAGTTCAAGCTGCGCGCGGTGAATGCGGCCGGCGCCGGCCCGGAGTCGGCGTCGGTATCGGCGACGCTGCTGCCGCGCCGACCGACGGCGCCGGCGAATCTGACGGCGGCGGCCGGGCCGGGTCAGGTCCAGTTGAGCTGGGATGCATCGATCGGCAGATCGATCACGGGGTACCAGGTCGGTTACGCAAGAAACGGCGAGCCGAGGATCACATGGACATCTGTCGGGAACACGAGGACACACACCCTGAGGTCGTTGGATGCAGGGGTCAGGTACGAGTTTTTCGTCCGCGCGGTCAACACCGCTGTCAACGGGGCCCAAGCATCAGTCGAAGCAGTCCTTGCAGCGACCGCGCCTAGTGTGACAGCAGTCGCGGGACCGAATCGAGTGCGGCTCAACTGGACCGCCCCTGCGGGCGTGATCACGGAGTACCAGCTTCGCTACAAGCAGGCGTCCGACGCCGAGTGGGGCGGCTGGAAGTCGGTGGGAACCGCCACGACACACACACTGGAGTCGCTGGCAGCCAAGACCGAGTACCAGCTCATCGTGCGCGCGCAAAGCATCGGTGGCGATGGCGCTGAATCGACGGTGGTCTCAGCAACGCCGACGAAGCCGGTGACGCTCGAGGCTTGCACGCTCCAAATATATACAACCAGAATGTGCGGCAGGACAATCGGGATACCTGGCGGAACGCTGGTAGTACAAATTGCGTCTGGTAAACGCTCCATTCTGTCTGAAGGTGAACCTCCATGGCTGATCTTCCGCCACCGAGATGGAAGTTGGAGCGTGAACATCTTTTCGACCGCATCATTTGATAACAACGAGGAAACCCTCGGTGCAGTTACGTTAACGATTACGCACACGGCAGACGATGGGACAGAAACAGAACATACACTTGTTGTAACCGTGATCGAGTATAAGTGGACGACACGGAGAACAAGATGATACTCAAGGATCTGGGGTTTCAGCACGGCAGGAGGCGGAGCAACTGATTGACTCCCTCGCGGAGGTAAGCGCATCCCACCAGCGATTCCCAAGCGACTCGCGGGATTGACGGCTATCCTTCCGGCAACCCAATCAGCTCGGCCTCCGAAGGGAATCGCCCAATGGCTGGACCGCTTGACGGCATCACGGTGCTGGAGTGCTCGACCTGGGGGTTCGGCCCGATCGGCGGGATGATGCTGGGCGATCTCGGCGCGGACGTGATCAAGATCGAGTCACCCACGCGGCCTGACGCCGCCCGATTCGTCGAGTCGGTCGCCGGCATTCCCAACATGCTGCCCGGCGGGCATTCCGCTCTGTTCGAGGCGGTCAACCGCAACAAGCGGTCGCTGGCGCTCGACCTCAAGTCGGCGCGCGGGCGCGAACTGTTCCGCGATCTGATCGCCGATACCGACGTGTTCATCGAGAACTATCGGCCGGGCACGTTCGAGAAGCTGGACCTCTCGACCGACGCGCTGCTCGCGATCAATCCGCGCCTGATCCACGCCGCCACGGCCGGTTACGGATTCAAGGGCGATGAGGCGCACCTGCCGGCGCTGGACGCGGTCGGGCAGGCGCGCGGCGGCTTCATGTACTCGGGCGGCGCGCCCGGCGACCCGCCCAACTGGAACACGCTGGGCATCGCCGACGTGATGGGCGCGACCTGCCTCGCCTACGGCGTGCTGGCGGCGATCGCGGGGCGGGAGCTGAACGGCGGCAAGGGCCAGCGCATCGAGGTCTCGCACATCATGGCGACGATGTGGCTGCAGTTCTGGGGCATCAGCGTGGGCCTCATGCACGGCCTGGAGCAGTGGCCGCGGTTCGACCGCAGCCAGGCGGCCAACCCGCTCTGGAACCTCTACCGCTGCGCCGACGACCAATGGCTGATGCTGGGCATCCTCGAAGCCGAGCGCGACTGGGCGTCGTTCTGCCGCGCGATGGATCTGGACGAGATCGCCAACGACGAACGTTTCACCACGCTGGCGGCGATCGGCCGCCATCGTGGGGAGCTAATCGCGCGGCTCGATGAGCGATTCGCGTCGGCCCCGCGCGAGGAGTGGGAGCAACGGCTGCGGCGGGAGCCGAACCTGATCGTCACCCGCGTGCAGCAGATCGGCGATCTGATCAACGATCCGGCGGTGATCGCCAACGAATATCTGGTCAGCCACGACCATCGTCACCTCGGCCCGATGCCGACGCTGACTCACCCGGTGCTGCTGCACGACCAGCCGGCGACGCTGCGCCGGGACGCCCCATCGCTCGGCGAGCACAGCGCCGAGGTGCTCAGAGAGCGCCTCAACCTCTCCGACGAACAGCTGTCCGCGCTCTCCGCCGACGGCGTGATCGGGTAGATGCGCTTACGTCACTCCCGCTTGGTGCGGGAATCGAGATTCGCTAACGGCCGATGACGAGGGAGACCGAGGTCGTGCCTGAGCCGCCGATGTTGAGCATCGCGGCGCGGCGCGCGTTCTCGACCTGGTAGTCGCCGGCTCCGCCGGTGACCTGCTTCCAGCAGTCGAGCGCCTGGCGCACGCCGGTCGCGCCGACGGGATGCCCGCCGCCGATCAGGCCGCCGGACGGGTTCATCGGCAGCTCACCGCCGAAATCGATGCGGCCGTCCTCAATCGCCTCGTAACTCCGGCCCGGAGCGGTGATCCCGAAGTGGTCAATCGCCATGTAATGGCTGGTCGTGAAGCAGTCGTGGGTCTCGATCAGGTCGAGATCGCCAGGCCCGTCGATCCCGGCCCGCTGGAACGCGTCGGTGATCGCGCGCCTGGTATGCGGCAGGACGTATTCGTCACCCTGCGCCTGAGCGATCTTCTCGTCGAACGTCAGCGCGGCGGTGTGATGCCCCCAGCCCTCGATGGTCGGGACATCGGCGAGATCGATCCCGCGCGATTCCGCCCATTCGGCGGCGCGCTCCTCATTGGCGAGGATCAGCGCGGCGGCGCCGTCGGTGATCTGCGAGCAGTCGCGCAGCAGCAGCCGGCCGGTGATCGGCGCGACGTACTTGCCCGCGGCGAGGTCCGACGGAACGTCGCCGAGCCAGGCGCGCGTCTGCGCGGCCGGGTTGCGCTGGGCGTTCTCGTAGTTCAGCTCGGCCAGACGCTGGAGATGCGCCGCGTCGAGGCCGTAGCGCTCGTCGTACACGTCGCCGAGCCGCCCGAACAGCTTGGGGAAGGGCAGCTCGACGCCTTCGGCTTCCAGCTCGTACCAGCCGGCGGTGCCGAGAAAGTCGCCGCCCTCGACCGGGCTGACGGTCTTCATCTGCTCGACGCCAAGCACGAGCGCCGTGCCGTAGCGGTCGGCCTCGAGCTCAGCCGACGCCATCAGGATGGAGATGCTGCCCGACGCGCAGGCCGCCTCGTGCCGCGACGTCGGCATTCCGCCGAAGTCGGGATTGATCTCGGCGAAGAACCCGCCCAGCTGCCCCTGCCTGGCGTACAGCTCGCCCGCGAAGTTGCCGACGTGCGCGGTGTCGATGTCGCCGGGCTCCATGGCGGCGGCGTCAAGCGCCCCGTGCACGGCTTCGGCCATCACATCGCGCAGGTTGTGCTCCTCCTTGCGCCAGTTGCGGGCGAAGTCGGACTGGTATCCGCCGAGGATGTAGGTCGTGGGCATGGTTCACTCCAGGTTGTCGTTGCGTGCCAGCAGGATATCAGGGCGATGCCGCGATATCGGAGGCAACGAAACTCTGCTCTGTCCAGCTGCCCCCGTTGTTCCACGCCATGCGCGGGAGTAACGCTTGCGTAGATGAGTGGATTGTTCCCCTTAACGACGCGGGGGCGGGGTCGTACGACCCCGCCCCCGCGGACGGCTCATCCTTCGGCTGAGCGCTAGTTGCTGATGTAGATGATGTCCGACTTGCCGACGGTGAAGTCGCGCGAGCCCGGCACCATCGCGCCGTCCACCATCGAGTAGCGGATCCAGACGGAGCCGTTCCACAGGTGCACCGCCGTCGCGCCGCGGGCCGAGAGCAGCTCGAACAGCGCCGACGCCGTCGAACCGCCGCAGGTCCAAACCGCGAACCCGCTCAGCTCGCTCAGACAGTCCAGACCCGCTTCACCCTCAGCGGCGGGAGCGCCGGCCCGGCTGACCAGCACCGCCGTCTTCAGCAGCGAACCGCCGCCCGCCTTGTCCGTCGTCGCACGCACCACCGCGTTGCCCGCGCCGACCACCGTCAGCACCGCTGACGCCACGCCGTCCTTGTTGGTCAGCACCGCCCCCTCCGTGTCCAGCACCGCCACCGCGTCGTTGCCCCCGCTGAAGTCCGACACCTTGAACGTCACCGCCGTCCCGGCCGCCACCGGGTTCCCGGCCTCGTCCTGCACCGTCGCCGTCGCCGTCACCGTCTGCCCGAACGTGTCCGCCGACATCGGCGCCAGCTCCAGCTCCAGCGTCGAACCGTCGCCGACCACCCTGAACATCCGCTCCGCCTTCAGCGCCGGCGTCGCAGACGACAGCGTCAGCTTGTACTCGCCCGGCTTCAGCGCCGTCGCCTTCGGCGCGTCGATGTCCAGCAGCAGCATGTTCATCAACGCCCCCGACTGCTTCGTCTGGTACTTGCCCGCCGCGACCAGCGCCCCGGCGCTGTCGTGCACCGCCACCGTCAGGGTCGGCGTCGTCACCACGCTGCCGGCTCCGGCCGCGCCGTCCGTCGCCTGGACCATGAACCTGAGCTCGTCCCGCGACGCCGCCCCCGTCTCCGGCTTGTGACCCGTCTTCGTCACGTCGTCGGCCACGTCATTGCCGTCCTTGTCCTTGCCGACCACGTCGTAACCCAGCACCGTCGACGGCGGCTCGCCGATGCTCAGCGACTTGGCCGGACCCGTGAACGTCACCGTCACCGGCTCCGGCTGGTGCACCTTGCCGCCCGCCACCACCGTCGCCCGAACCGTCGCCGCGCCTGGCGCCCGCGACGCCGGCGCTTTCAACAGCACCCGAATCTCCTTCGGCAGCAGCGCCCCGCTCGACAGCCCAGACAGAGCGATCTGGCAGGTCGCGCCCTCCGCGCACGCCACCGTCGTCGGAACGTTCCGCTCCCCCTTGTCTGTGCTCGGTCCCGTCGTCAGTGGGTAGCTCGTCGTCAACGTGCCGTGCGTCGTGGTGATGAAAATCGAGTTCACCGCGCTCTTCTCCGCCGCCGTACCCGACGGGTTCAGCACCGACAGCGTGAACTCCACCGACCCCCCGTTCGCCGCAACCGTCGTCGACTCCGACAGCGAGGCGTCGTCCGCGTAGCCGTCCGCCGAGTTCCCGTCCGCCCCGCCGCCCTTCGCGTCCTCGCTCGAGACCTTCGCCCGACGCGGCGCGCTCGGACCAAACCGAACCGTCGACACCTCCACCAGCGCGCTGCTCACCGTCAGCTTGCCCCTCGCCATCGGAGAACCGCCCGCCCCAGACGCCGTCAACACATAATCCCCGTCCGGCGTCCCCGCCGGCACCGATATCTCCAGCGTGTACGTGTTCCCGCCGCTCGCGTGCGCGGTCGGCTTGACCGCCTGGGCCAGCGTCACGCTCTCGCCAGGGAACGGATTGCCGACGGCCTGCGAACCCAGCAGCGTGTAGGTCGGTTCGCCCGTGCCAGGCTGCTTCTTCGCGTACAGCTTCAAACCCTGCAGCGTCACCTTCTGCACCACCGCCCCGCCAGCCGCCGTCACTGTCAACTCCACGTCCTGACCCGGACGCACGATCCCGTCCGAATCATTCCGGAACCCGATCGTCAGCGACGCCGGCACCGCCGCCGCAGGTGCCGTATCCCCACCCGCAGCCGCCGTCACCGTCACCGCGTCCGAACGCACCGACGGACCAGCCCCGCCTCCGTTCACCGCACGCAGATCGACCAGATACGAACCCGCCGACAAGCCCATGATGGTGTAACTCGTCCGCGGGGCCGAGACGTCCACCCATCCGCCCCAATCATCACTGCCCTTCTTCGTCCGGTACTCATACCTCACCAGCGCCCCTGACGGCGCCCCCCACGACAGCGCGATCTGGCCAGCGCTGCCCGTCGCCTGCAAACTCGATGGGGCGCTCGGCGGCGACGGTGGCGTCGTTACCGCCACCGCGCTCGACGTCCGCACCGCCAAGCCATTGCCGGTTGCGTTCACCGCCCGCAGACGGAACAGGTACGACCCGGCCGACAAGCCCGTGATCGTGTAACTCGTCCGCGGAGCCGAGAGGTCCGTCCACTTCGCCCACTTCGCCGTGCCCTTCCTTGTCGTGTATCGATACTTCGTGATCGTCCCCGGCGGCGGCGTCCACGACAGCGTCGCCTGGCCTGCGCCGCCCGTCGCCGTCAAATTCATCGGCGCACCAGGCGTCGCCGGCGGAGACGTCACAGTCGCCCTCGGCAGCGGGGGCACCGTAGCCGCTCCACCACCTGCTGCGCTAACGGCCCGCAGTATGAACCGCCACAATCCCGGCTGCAGCCCCGTGATGACATAGCTCGTCTTCGAGGCCGAATCCGGGATGTCCTTCCACCCTGACCACTGCGCAACGCCCTTCCTTGTCTTGTATTGATACTTCGTGATCGTCCCCGGCGGCGGCGTCCACGACAGCGTCGCCTGGCCCGCGCCACCCGTCGCCGTGACATTCGTCGGGGCGGCCGGGCCTGGCTGCGCTCCGGTCGGTTGCGTCGCAAGGATCACTCCACCGACCAGCGCCAGCAGCGCCGCTGCCGCCAGCACCAACCTCACGCGCATTCGCGTCCATGCTGCAAGTCATTGCCTGTTCCTTTCAGCCGCTCAAACGCCGGGATCGAGGCGTCCATTCGCCAACCTTCGCCTTATATCTACCATCGAATCAATAGCATTACCCCCCCCCCCCCCCGAAAAATTTACATAGAATTTACGCCCAGCAGTGATTATTGGATGTTTTGTCAAGTAAGGCGGCGAAGGACAACGCCAAAGCAGGCAAGATTCCCGCCCTCCGCGCGGAAATGACGGAATCTGGGCGGCGCGAGGAATGGCGAGGGCGGCGTTAGGGGAGCTGCGTCCAGGTTGAGGCGGCGCCGACTTGCAGGTAGAAGGCGTCGCCGGGGCGCAAGAGGCCGAATGTGTTGAGGAAGGCGGGCGCGGCGGGGTCGTAGAGACGCCATGATTTCGAGTGCGGGTCGTAGCGGTAGGCGCGTTCGAGTTGGGCGACGTTGGCGAGCGCCTCCCCGACGGAGTGCTCGGAGCCTTGCCAGGAGACCATGTTCGCACCCTCGACGAGCGCGAGCGCGACCTCGCGCGGGGTTGATGGCGGCGGCAGCCAGCGCGCGTCCGCCTGCACTTCGGCCCAGACAGCCTGTCCCGGTTGCAGCGACTGCACCGCGACCTGCGCGGAGCCCGCATCCGTGGGATCGAAGCGGTGGTAGGTATCGAGGAATGGATTGTGGACGACCAGCGCGACGAGCGGCGACTGCAGGTTGGCGAACAGCCCGGCGACCGACGTGCGCTGGTGCACGCCGACCGCGCGCCAGCCGCCGACGGGCGCGTCAAGGGGTGCAGTCCGGGCTCCAGGCGTCGCCGGTTGCGCCGGCGCGGCGTGCGGACCGGTATGCGGTTCGGTGCGCGACGCGGGCGCGGCGGCGTCCTGCTGCGGCCTGTTGTTCACATCATTGTTCACATCATTCACGCTATTCACGCTGGTCGGCGAGCCCGCCGGCGGCGTCCAGCCGCGGGCGTTCGACGACGTGAATTCGGTTCCCGCGTGCAGGTTGTAGGAGTCGCTGTAGGGCAGCTCGCGCCCCTCGACGGCGTAGGCGCCGACGAAGGGAATGCTGCGGCCGAGCCTCCCGCTGCCAGTGGTGTGGTGGATCGCATAGTGAATGTGCGCGATACCGCCGTTGGCGTCGTAGCCGGCCGGGAAGACCTGGCCCAGCTCGTCGCCCACGCTGACCGCCGTGCCGCGCGCGATCGGCTCGTGCGGCGCGATATGGCAGAGCAGGTGCGCGTAGCCGTTCGCGTCGCGGATCGTGAGGCAGCTGTCGCCGCGCCAGGTCACGACGCCGTCCGCGGGCGAGAGCACGGCGGTCCAGTCGGTCGCCGCGTCGGTGCGGACCAGGTCGATGGCGTGCGGATCCTGTCCGTCGCCCTCGGAGTGGGTGCCGGTGTTGTAGCCGGCGACGATGCTCCAGGTCGTCCCCGCGGGCGCGGGCAGCGGCACGCCGCCCGCGGCGCGGACGGCGTCAGCCGCCGCGCCGAGCGTGGCGGCGACCAGCGCGGCCAACGCCAGCGCATACACCAGCACCCTCATACGCATAGGCGCGATGCCGCTCCCCGGACGCCAACCGAGCGTCGTCTGTCCCGTACTCTATCGCCCGCCCCGCTTTCGTCACTCCCGCGCTTTGCGCGAGAATGACGAAAGCGGGGGTTGGGGCGGGGCGTACCATATGGATCGACGGATCGGGTTGGACGATTGATTGGACCGCGCGTGAATGGCGCATGGCGCCGCCGGAGAGGATTTGCCGAATGCAATATCGACGACTGGGGTCGTCCGGGCTGCAGGTCTCGCTGGCCGGGCTGGGCACGAACAACTTCGGGATGCGGCTCGATTACGAGCGCTCGAAATCGGTCGTCGACGCGGCGCTCGACGCCGGGATCAACTTCTTCGACACCGCCGACATCTACGGCGGCGGCAAGTCGGAGGAATATCTCGGCCAGGCGCTGGGGGCGCGTCGGGAGGACGTGCTGATCGCGACCAAGTTCGGAATGCCGGTCGGCGAGGGGCCGTTCACGCGGGGCGGCTCGTGGCACTACATCGAGAAGGCCGTCGAGCGCTCGCTGCGGCGGCTCGGCACCGACTACATTGATGTCTACCAGATGCACCAGCCCGATCCCGACACGCCGATCGAGGAGACGCTCGACGCGCTGTCGAACCTCGTCCATCGCGGTCTGGTGCGCTACATCGGGCACTCGAACTTCAGCGGCTGGCAGATCGCCGACGCCGAATGGACGGCGCGGACGAAGGGGTACGCGCGGTTCGTCTCGGCGCAGAACGAGTGGAGCCTGCTCGAGCGCAAGATCGAGCCTGAGATCATGCCCGCCTGCCGACAGTTCGGGCTGGGCCAGCTGCCGTTCTTCCCGCTCGCGTCGGGCTTTCTGACCGGCAAGTACACGCGCGACGCCGAGTTGCCCGAGGGCACGCGGCTGGCGGCCTGGTCCAAGGCGATGCCGGCGCGGATCGAGGCCCTGACGTCGGACGCCAACTGGGACCGGCTCGACGCGCTGACCCGCTTCGCCGAGCAGCGCGGGCGCACGATCCTCGATCTGGCGCTCAGCTGGCTGGCGTCCGACCGCGCGGTCTCGTCGGTGATCGCCGGCGCGACCCGGCCCGAGCAGATCGAGGCGAACGTCGCCGCGACCCTGAGCTGGGACCTGTCGGCCGACGACTTCGCGGCCGTCGACGAGATCCTCGGCTAGCGCGTTGCCCGCCGCCGGTCTGGCGGGGAGGTTCGCCGCAGCGGGCGCAGTCGGCGTCGGCGCGGCGCTCTACGCCTGGTGGGAGTCGACGGCGGTCGAGGTGACGCGGCGGCGTCTGGAATTCGCCGATCTGCCGCCGGGACTCGAGGGGCTGCGCATCCTGCACATCTCCGACACGCACTTTCCGGCCTCGGGCGATTCGGTGGGGCGGTTTCTCGACGCCGTCGAGCCGCTCGATTACGACCTCGCCCTCTGCACGGGCGATTACGTGGAGACCGCGGCCGGCTGGGATGCGGCCGCCGACGCCCTCACCCAGCTGCGGGCGCCGTTCGGCGTCTTCGCCACGCTGGGCGCGCACGACTACTGCGCGCCGGCGCGCACGGCGGGCGAATGGGCGTCGTTCAGCCTTCGTCGGCTGCTCGGTTCGCGCGCCCGCTTCGTCAATCCTCGGCCGTTCGTCGAGCGGCTGGAAACGGCCGGCGTCACCGTGCTGCGCAACGAGTGGCGCTCACTGGAGATCGGCGGCGAGCCGCTGCGCATCGGCGGGGCCGGCGACGACTCGGCCCGGATAGCGCGGCTGGAGTCGGCGCTGCCGCCGCCCGGCGCTGATCAACCCGGTCGTTCGGACGGGTTCTCGCTGCTGCTCACGCACGCGCCCGACGCGGCGCTGCGGCTGCCTCCGCGCGCCCAGGCCGGCCCCTCGCTCGTGCTCTGCGGGCATACGCACGGCGGTCAGATCCGCGTGCCCGGCTGGGGCGCGCCGCTGCGCCACTCTCGACTCGTCAGCCGCCGCCAAGCGTCGGGCGTATTCGATGTGACTGGAACGCAGGTCGTCGTCAGCCGCGGCTTCGGCACCGCCCACCTGCCCTTGCGGTTCGCCTGCCGGCCCGAGATCGCCGTGCTGACGCTGTCCGGCGCCGCCAGCGGCTGAACCGCGCCTCGCATCCGTGCGGTCGCTATAGTGGAAACTGAGACGGTATGACAAGTAGTTCGCTGCTCGCGCTGATGTTCGGTCGCCTCGGCCTGCGGTGATGTGAGGAGAACTGCCGATGGTTACCCGAGAGTATGACGTCGCCAATCTGGAATCGCCCGACTTCGGGTCCGAGCGCTACCAGGCGATCAACCTGCACAACTTCGAGCAGCTGGAGCAGGTGCAGGCGCTGCCTGAGGAGGTGGTCTACGACATCAACGTCGTCGGCCGCGTGCTGCCGTTCAAGTCGAACCGCTACGTGGTCGACCACCTGATCGACTGGAGCGACCCGCTCCAGGACGGTATGTTCCGGCTCACCTTCCCGCAGCGGGACATGCTGGCTCCGGCCGACTTCGACCGTATGGCGTCGGCGCTCGACGCGGGCAAGGACGCGCGCGAGCTGAAAGTGGTGGCGGACGAAATTCGGATGACGCTGAATCCGCACCCGGCCGGGCAGATGGAACACAACATGCCCTCCTACCAGGGCCAGCCGCTGCCCGGCATGCAGCACAAGTACCGCGAGACGGCGCTGTTCTTCCCCTCGCAGGGGCAGACCTGCCACGCCTACTGCACGTTCTGCTTCCGCTGGCCCCAGTTCGTGGGCCTCGAGGGCAAGAAATTCGCCATGCGCGAGGGCGAACTGCTGCGCGGATACCTGTCCGAGCATCACGAGATCTCGGACGTGCTGTTCACCGGCGGCGACCCGCTGATCATGAAAACGAAGACGCTGCGCGAGTACATCGGGCCGCTGGCGCAATCGGACGCGGGGCACAACCTGCGCACCGTGCGAATCGGCTCCAAGGCGATCGCCTACTGGCCGCACCGCTTCGTCTACGACGATGACGCCGACGATCTGCTCGACCTGTTCCGCGAGGTGACGGACGCCGGCCTGCAGCTGGCGCTGATGGCGCACTTCAACCATCCCGCCGAGTTGCGCACGCCGGTCGCGCTGGAGGCGGTGCGGCGCATCCGCGAAACGGGCGCGCAGATTCGCACCCAGACGCCGCTGCTCAACCACATCAACGCCGACCCGCAGCTGCTGGCCGATATGTGGGCCGAGCAGACGCAAGCCGGCTGCGTGCCCTACTACCTGTTCGTCGCCCGCGACACGGGCGCCAAGCGCTACTTCGAGCTGCCCCTGGTTCAGTGTCAGGAGATCTTCCGCGGCGCCTACCAGCGCGTCTCGGGCGTGGCGCGCACGGTGCGCGGGCCGTCGATGTCGGCCGGTCCGGGCAAGGTGCAGGTGCTGGGCGTCGCCGAGCACGGCGGCGAGCGACTGATCGTGCTCCGCTTTCTGCAGGGCCGCGACCCCGACTGGGTCGGCAGGCCGTTCTTCGCCAAATACTCCGACACCGCCAGCTGGCTGGACGAGCTGGAGCCGGCCGAGGGCGGCGAGTTCTTCTACGAAGCGCGCCTGCGCGAACTGCTGGCCGAGGACGGCTCGCCCTGGTCGCGCCCGGACACCCGCATTCAGCTGCTCGATTCCGCCGCGGCCGGCCTCTAGCGGTGCCGCCGCCCAGAATGATGACAGCGGAACCGCCCGCCGACCCCGTCGTGCGGCCCGGATCGCCATCATTCCGCTGCCTCGCCGACCAGTGCGGCGCGATGTGCTGCCGCAACCCCTACCGCGTCGACCTGGGCGAATCCGAGCTCGCCCGTCTGGCCGGCGAGGTGAACGTCGCCGACCTGATCGACGAGCGCGCCGCAATGCTGCTGCTGCGTCAGATCGACGACGCCTGCGCGCTGCTGTCCGATGATCTGCGCTGCCGCGCCTACGACGCGCGCCCCAACGGCTGCCGCAGCTACCCGTT
Source organism: Dehalococcoidia bacterium (assembly GCA_965205105.1). Lineage (GTDB taxonomy): Bacteria > Chloroflexota > Dehalococcoidia > Bin125 > Bin125 > Bin125. The sequence goes on along the minus strand of OZ242034.1, from coordinate 1,330,224 downwards.
CCGCCTCGCGCCCGACGCCGACGGGCAAACGCAGGTCGTCCGCGATCCCGCCTGCCCCGGCTTCGTCGGCCCGCCGCTGACCGAGTCGGAGTACGACGCGCTCAGACATTCGCTGCGCAAGGGTTTCGCATCCTAAATCCCGTCATTTCCCTGTTCCAACTCCGTCATTCCCGCGCGGGGCGCGGGAATCTCGCCTGCCGGGCGAGGATATTCGGTGTCGCTTTTCAGCGAAAATCGCCTGAAAATTGCCGCTGGGCGTAAATTGTTTGTAAATTTCGGGGGGGGGGGGGGGTAAATCTATTGATTCGGCTGGCTGTATGGGTGAAGATTACTGGGAGCGGCGCATCAGGCGCGCCGTACATTCGCAGGAAAGGAACGGACCATGACGGGAACGCTGGCGCGGATGCGCCTCAAAATTGGGGGGGGGGGGGCAGCCCTGCTCGCCGCCCTCGCGGCGGTGGTGCTTATGTCGGCGCAGCCGGCAGGGGCGCAGACGAAGGTCGCGACGGGGACGCTGGTGAGCGGCCAAACGGCGTACTGCATCCTGGAGCAGGGAGCCGGCGCATATCACACCTGTAAGGTGACGGTGCCAGGGAGCGGCGAGATCACGCTGTCGGACCCGAATCCGAACACGCCCGGCATCGTGCAGTACACCCCGGTGATCAACCCAGTCGAACGGACGGTGTTGTTCGCGCGCTCCAACATCGATAAGACTGTCACTACCGATACGGGTACCGCGGTCTGGACGATCACGAACACGCCCGATGGCGCCGCGGCGGTGACCTATATGGTCAGTGTGACCACGTACGAGAGCGGCACTCGTCCGGACGGGACCAACGTTGGGCTCACGGTGACCGGCGGTTCGGCGCCGCCGGCGCCCGCGCAATCGGGCGGCAACAGCGGCGGGCAGCAGTCCGGCGACAGCAGCCAGACCACGACGACGGCGACACCGGATCCGAAGGCGTCGATGACGATCAAGTTTCGCAACGATTCGGACGGGATCGTGCGTCCTGGTCAGGATGTGGAGTTGGTGGTGGAGACGACGGATGTGAGCACGTCGCAGATGACGAAGGTGACCAAAGTGACGCTGCAGGGTCTGAACCTGTACGCGAAGGTGGTGACGGGTTCGGGGGCGACGGCGACGACGGCGCTGACGCTGCTGGGTTCGCAAGCCGGCGCCGCTCCGTTCCCGGGCGAGGACAGCATCTCGCTAACCCAGGCGCTCAAGCCGACCGCGCACGCAACCGGCAGCGGCGCGACCAAGAAGACGTACACGATCGAGATCTCAGTGCCGGCGGGGACGCCGGACGGGGACTACGTGGTGACGGCGTCGGGCAACGACGGCAAGTCGACGGATCCGGGGGCGCTGAGCGCGCCGAACGCGAAGCTGACGGTGAGCAGCACGCTGGCTGGGGTGTCGACGGTGACGTTCGCTCCGAGCGCGCCGCGGCGGACGAAGACGGCGACCGAGACGGACGCATCGCCGACGGGCGGCGACGGCTACGCGGACGACGCCTCGCTGTCGGAGTCGACGACGATTGCGGCGAAGACGGGTTCGGTGGAGTTCACGCTGTCGATCCTGAACGCGGCCAACCAGGCGGCGGAGGCGGACGATGTGGCCTCGATCTTCATCACCACGACGGGCGGCACGTTGACGACGAGCTACGCCTTGATGACGGGTCCGAATAAGGCGGCGGCGACGGATCGCAACATGACCGCGAACTGCACGGCGGGCGCGACCTGTCAGATCGATCTGTCGAAGCTGAAGGGCGGGAAGCTGCTGCCGAAGGGGATCCGGGTGCTGCTGAACGCGCCGGCGACGCCGGGCGCGGCGACGGTGCGGGCGACGGTGGTGGCGGGCGGCAAGGTGCACCAGCCGGAGCCGGTGACGGTGACGTTCACGGGTCCGGCCAAGTCGCTGAGCATCGGCGAGCCGCCGTCGACGGTGCTGGGCTACGACGTGGTCGGCAAGGACAAGGACGGCAATGACGTGGCCGACGACGTGACGAAGACGGGTCACAAGCCGGAGGCGGGCGCGGCGTCGCGGGACGAGCTCGCGTTCATGGTCCAGGCGACGGACGGCGCGGCCGGGGCCGGCAGCGTGGTGAAGACGCCGACCCTGACGGTAATGGTGCATGACAGCGCCGGGATGCTGGTCGCGTCGGGCAAGTACCAGACAAAGCAGTCGGGGGCGCTGATGAACATGCTGCTGCTGGACATCGACGCGCCGAAGGCGACGCCGCTGAAGCCTGGCGAGTACAAGCTGACGCTGTCGTCTACGTCGCCGGCGCTGAAGGCGGAGCGGATGTTCACGGTGGTCGGCGACGGTTCGACGCTGGCGCTGGAGCTGGCGCCGATGTCGGCGGACACATTCGGGCAGACGGTGACGGCGACGGCGACGGTGGAGGACGCGTCCGGGAACCCGGTGGCGGCCGGGACGGCGGTGACGTTCAAGGTGTCGGACTTCAGCGGCGGCAACGACGCGGTGGCGGTGCTGGACACGGAGGGGGCGGTGCTGACCAACAAGGACGGCGTGGCGTCGGCGGCGCTGACGGTGGTGGGCGCGGGCAACGCGGTGGTGCGTGCGACGACGGCCAAGGCGGGCGGCGGTTCGCTGCTGAAGACGGCGGTGCTGGTCAGCCGCGCCGGAGCTCCCGCCGACGCCGGCGGCGAGGCGGGTCTGGACTGTCTGAGCGAACTGAGCGGGTTCGCGGTCTGGACCTGCGCCGGTTCGACGGCGTCGGCGCTGTTCGAGCTGCTCTCGGCCCGCGGCGCGACGGCGATCCACCTGTGGAACGGCTCCGTCTGGGTCCGCTACTCGGTGGTCGACGGGACGATGGTGCCGGGTTCCCGCGACTTCACCGTCGGCGAGTCGGACATCATCTACATCAGCAACTAGCACTCAGCGAAAGGTGAGCCGTCCGCGTGGGCGGGGTCTTGCGACCCCGCCCACGCGTCGTTAAGGGGAACAATCCACTCGTCTACGCAAGCGTCATCCCCGCGCCTGCTGTCGTTCCATTCCATCAGCTTCCAAGACGCCGCCTGTTAGTCTCTGGATGCTGATGGAACGGGGAGAGAGCAATGATGTTGCCGACTGGGGCGGCTCGCAGTCTGGGTACTGAGACTGCCTTTGAAGTTCTTGCGCGCGCCAATCGTCTGGCGGCTAAGGGGCGCTCGATTATCAACCTGGGGATCGGGCAGCCTGACTTTGCGACGCCGGATCATATCGTCCAGGCCGGGGCGCGAGCCCTGGCCGACGGGAAGCACGGGTACACGCCGGCCGCCGGCATTCCTGAGCTGCGCGACGCTGTGGCTCGCGATCTGCGGCGTCGGCATGGCGCGGAGGTTGATGCCGAGTGCGTGCTGATCACGCCCGGGGCCAAGCCGGTGATGTTCTTCGCGGCCCTGCTGCTGGGCGAGCCCGGCGTCGAGATCATGTATCCGAATCCGGGCTTCCCGATCTATGAGTCGGTGATCCGCTTCTCGGGCGCGACGCCCGTCCCAATTGAGCTGCACGAATCGAGCGGCTTCACGTTCGATCCCGATCAGGTGCTGGGACAGATCAACGAGCGAACGCGGCTGATCATCCTCAACAGCCCCGCCAATCCGACCGGCGGCGTCTACACGCGCGAGCAGGTTGAGCGGTTGGTCGATGGGCTGAAGCGGTGGCCGGACGTAGTCGTGCTCAGCGATGAGATTTACTCGCGCATCCTCTACGAAGGACGCGAGCACATCTCCTGGCTGGACTACCCGCAGCTGCGCGACCGGCTGATCGTGCTCGACGGGTGGAGCAAGACCTACGCGATGACGGGCTGGCGCCTGGGTTACGGCGTCTTCCCGCCCGATCTGTTTCCCTTCGCCGAGCGTCTCGCGATCAACAGCTATTCGTGTCCCAACGCGGCCGCGCAGTACGCCGCGCTGGAAGCGCTGGACGGCCCGCAGGAGGCCGTCGAGATCATGACCGCCGCCTTCGACGAGCGGCGGCGCGCGATTGTCCAGGCGCTCAACGACGTGCCGGGCGTCAGCTGCGTCGATCCCGGCGGCGCATTCTACGCCTTCCCCAACATCTCCCAGACCGGCATCGACTCGCGCACGCTGCAGGAACGTCTGCTCGAAGAGGCCGGGCTCGCCGTGATCGCGGGTACCAGCTTCGGACATCTGGGCGAGGGCTACCTGCGCTTCAGTTACGCGGCGTCGTTGGAGGAGATCATCGAGGGCGTCGACAGGATGCGCCGTCTGTTGGCCGAGAGCTAGCGCGGCCCGCGTCACGGCGAGCCGCAATCGTGTGAGGGGAGTCGCCAATGAGCAGGTTCGAATACATCTCGCGCAGCAGGTTGGAGCTGCGCGGCGGGTTGCGCCACGCGACGCTGGGTGAGGTGGCGGAGCCGGTCGTCTACGGGGTGCAGGGCAAGCTCAAGGAGCACTACGGCGTGCCCGAGGACGCGCTGCCGATGACCGCCACGCTGGACCACATCGTCGCCGCGGTGGGCGGTTGAATGTACGGCACGCTCGCGCGGGCGTTGTCCGCGCGCAAGGTCGAGTTCGACCCCGACACCTACACGGCCGATGTACAAGGCACGATTGAGGGCGAGGACAACCAGACGATTCGGATCACCCGGATCCACGTCGTCTTTCATATCCCCGGCGTCGCCGAGGAACAGCGCGCCGCCGCCGAGCGCGCGGTCAGGTTTCATGCGCCGGGCTGTCCCGCCCACGAGAGCGTCAAGGACGCCATTGCGATCACCTGGGAGGCTGCTTACGGCGAAGGCGTCGCGGCTGGTTAGTCCGCCGGCGGACGCCGCGCGTTCCAAATCACCTGCTTGGGCATCGGCGCCGGCTGCGGCTGCGGCTCGACCGGCGGTCGGTTGGCGATGTCGCCGGTCGTGATGTCGATGAAGTCGTCCAGCGCGAGCGGCTTGCCGCTGATCGTGAAGCGGGCGCCCGCCGAGATGAACAGGAACTCGCGCCCCGTCTCACTCGGTTCGTCCGGCTGGTCCGCTTCGGCGTCCGGGTGCTGATCCTGCTCAGACATACGCGCAACCTAGCATGAGCGTATGACCGAGCGCGAGATCGACTACACCGCACTCAGCTTCCCCGAGCCTCCGCCGGAGCGCCCGTTCGTGGCGATCAATATGGTCATGTCGGCCGACGGGCGGACCGTGGTCGAAGGGACGGAGCGCGGGCTCGGCTCGCCGCTTGACCAACGCCTGATGCGGGAGCTGCGCATCCATTTCGACGTGGTTCTGAACGGCGCGGCGACCTTTCGCGCCTCGGGTAGCTCGGCGCGGCTCGGCGATCCGCGACTCGAGCGCTGGCGCGCGGCGCGCGGTATGAGCGCGTCTCCGATCTCTGCCGTCCTCACCCGCAGCGGCGATCTCCCGCCCCAGCGCCGCTTTTTCACCGACCACAGCTTCGACGCTGTCATTTATCTCTCCAGCGCGGCGCCGAACGCCGTCCGAGCGGAGTTGGAGGCACGCGGTCGACCGCTGGCGGTCGTCCCCGAGGGCGGCGAAGCGGCGTCGGCGTTGGAACATATGCGCACCGAGCTCGGCACGAGGCGCGTGCTGGTCGAGGGCGGCGCGACGCTCAACGGCGAACTGATCCGTCGCGGCCTGGTCGATGAGTTGTTCCTGACGCTGGCTCCGATCATCGTCGGCGGCGACAGCGCCCACCCCGCCGTCCAGTGGCCGGGCGCGCCCGCGCACGCCGGGAGCAGGCGGCTCGACCTCCTCCAGGCGACGCCCGCAGAGACAGGGGAACTCTTCCTGCGCTACCGTCTGGAGCGGGTCGGCGACTAGCGTTCCAGCTTCTTGAGGCTGCGCAGCCCGCTTCCACCACTCGCGCTCGCCCGCGTTCGACCACTGGTCGAACGCGGGCGAGTAAGCGCTCTCCTCTACGCGCAGCGAATCCGGGCGGGGCCGTTCCTAAGGTGCGCGTCGCTGGTGCCACGTACCGGAGACCATGCCGAACACTTTCGCGCCATGTCAGCCCCCATCGTCGTCCATGATCGTTCCGGTTACCTCAAGCCGATTGCCGCCCTCGAAGATGACGCGGCGATCGGCCGTTTCGATCCCGGCCAGCAGCAGGGTGAACGTCTCGTCGCCCTCGACGGCAGTGTCGCCGAACACATACACCGGCACTGTCTGGGACAAGCCGTCTCCCGTCGCATTCGCTGCGAACACGATCGTCCGGTCCGCGTGGTAAAGAACAAAGTCCTCGCCGTGGGTGGCCGTGCCGTTCCTGTATCCAGCGCGCACGACGACATCATGGCTGGGCGAGTTGCTGAGCGTGACGACGAAGTTCATGGCGGTCTTGCCTGAATTGCCCTCGGCGACGCTCGCCCCAGTCACCGAGATCGTATGACCGATATCCGCCTCGCCGTCATCGTCCGTGATTGTGCCGGTTGCCTCAAGCGGGCTGCCGCCCTTGAAGATGACGCGGCGATCATCTGTTTCGATGCCACGCAGCAGCAGGGTGAACGTCTCGTCGTCCTCAGCGGCCGTGTCGCCGAACACGTAGACCGGCACTGTCTGGGACAAGCCGTCTCCCGTCGCATTCGCAGCGAATACGATCGTCCGGTCCGCGTGGTAGAGAGTGAAGTCCTCGCTGTGAGTGGCCGTACCGTCCCTGTACCTCGCGCGCACGACGACGTCGTGGCTGGGGGAGTCGCTGAGCGTGACGACGAAGTTCATGGCGGTCTTGCCTCGATTCCCCTCGGCGACGGTCACCCCGGTCACCGAGATCGTATGACTGGGGCCCGCCTCGTCGTCATCGTCCATGATCGTTCCGGTCGCCTCGGGTCGGTTACCGCCCTCGGGAATGACGCGGCGATCATCTGTTTCGATCCTGGCCAGCAGCGTGAACGTCTCGTTGTCCTCAGCGACCGTGTCGGCGAGCACGTAGACCGGCACTGTCTGGGACAGTTCGTCTCCCGTCGCGTTCGCTGCGAACACGATCGTCCGGTCCGCGTGGTAGTGAACGAAGTCCTTGCCGTGAGTGGCCGTACCGTCCCTGGGCCTCGCGCGCACGACGACTTCATGGCTGGGCGAGCCGCTGAGCGTGACGACGAAGTTCATGGTGGTCTTGCCCCGACTGCCCTCGCTGACGGTCACGTCCGATATCGAAAGCGTCACCGGCAGCACCTCCACCGCCGCCGCCGCCGGCGGCGACGCGCCAGCCTTGTTCGCCGCCCGTAGCTGAAACTGGTATTCCCCAGGCCTCAGGCTGCCTACCTCGCTCGTGAACTTCCGCGGGACGTATCCCCCGCCCTCAAGATCAGCCCTCGTCCACTCGATCCATCCGCCGCTGCCTGCCTGATACCGATATTCGTAGTGGATGAGGTGGCCTATGCCTTCTTCGTCCAATCGACTTGGCCAAAATTCGTCCCACGCCAGCGTCACCACGCCCGCATCTACGGCCGCGCTGAATCCAGTCGGCGCCGGCGGCGCATTACGCGGCGCGAGCATGGTCGCCTGCACCTGCGATACCGCGCCGACGCCCAGGTGGTTCACCGCCCGAACCCGGAACTGGAACTCCCCGCCAAGATTGAAAGCGGGGATGCCATACTCTGTCGACGTCGGGAGCGGATCCGATCCCTGCTGTATCAGCAAGTACCACGACACAGGCCAGGTGGCAGCGTCGACTGGCTTGTGCTGGTACTGATACCGTGTGATCGTCGGGTCGCCGGGGTCGTCCCAACTCAACTGCACTATCCCCACGCGCGGTGTCGCCGCCTTCAGGTTCGCCGGCGCGTCAGGGACCGCTACCGTTACCGTCGCCGCCAGCGTCTCAGCCGACGCCGCGCCGTTGCCGGCCGCGCCCACCGCGCGAACCTTGAACGTGTACGAACCCTCCGTCAACCTCGTCACCGTCCCGCTCGTCGAACTCCCGTCCGTACCCTTCAGGTCCGCCCACGACCCGTACTGACCGCTGCCCTGCTTCGATTGGTACTGGTACTTCGTGATCATCGCCAGTTTCGCGTTCGACGGCGTCGTCCAACTCAGCGTCGCCATCCTGACCCCGCCGACTGCGCTCACGCCCGTCGGCGCCGCCGCCAACGGAGCCGTCACTTTCACCGACGGCTCCGTCACCGTCGGCGACGCGCCCGCGTGGTTCCTCGCGCGTAGCTGAAACTGGTACTCTCCAGCCCTCAGGCCGCTCACCTTACTCGTGAGCTTCCGACTGAGGGGGCTCTGCTCACCACCCAGCGTCCACTCGCTCCATCCGCCGCTGCCTGTCTGATGCCGATGCTCGTAGTAGATGAGGTCGCCTATGCCGTCTTCGTCCAATAGACCTGCCCAAATTGGGTTCCACGTCAGCGTCGCTGTCCCGACGCCTCCGGTCACGCTGAATCCAGTCGGCGCCGGCGGCGCATTACGCGGCGCGAGCATGGTCGCCTGCACCTGCGATACCGCGCCGACGCCTAGGTGGTTCACCGCCCGAACCTGGAACTGGTACTCCCCGCCAGCATTGAAAGCGGGGCGGCCGTACTGTCTCGACGTCGGGATCGGATCCGCTCCCTGCCGTGTAACCGCGTACCACGACAAAGGCCAGGTGTCAGCGTCGACCGGCTTTTCCCGGTACTCATACCGTGTGATCGTCGGGTCGCCGGGGTCGTCCCAACTTAACAGCACCCACCCCACGCGCGGGGTCGTCACCTTGAGGTTCGCCGGAGCGTCAGGGACCGCCACCGTTACCGTCGCCGCCGGCGTCTCAGCCGACGCCGCGCCGTTGCCGGCCGCGCCCACCGCACGAACCTTGAACGTGTACGAACCCTCCGTCAACCTCGTCACTGTCCCGCTCGTCGAACTCCCGTCCGTACCCTTCAGGTCCGCCCACGACCCGTACTGACCGCTGCCCAGCTTCGACTGGTACTGGTACTTCGTGATCATCGCCAGTTTCGCGTTCGACGGGGTCGTCCAACTCAGCGTCGCCATCCTGACCCCGCCGACTGCGCTCACGCCCGTCGGCGCCGCCGCGATTGGCGCCGTCACTTTCACCGTCGGCGCCGCCACTGGCGAAGACGTTCCCGCGTGGTTCGCCGCCCGCAGCTGAAACAGGTACTCTCCAGCCCCCAGGTTGTCTACCTCGTACGTCAACTGCCTGCTACCAATCAGGTGGTCTTCGAGCGTCCTCGTCCACTCGCTCCAGCCGCCGTTTGTCTGATAGCGATATTCATGCCAGATGTTCATTCCTACATCGGCATCCAATGGAACTGACGTACCGTCATCCCACGTCAGCGTCGCCGTCCCGACGCCTCCGGTCGCGCTGAACCCCGTCGGCGCCGGTGGCGCCTTCAGCACCCCGAGCAGCGTCACTCTCACCTCTGATGCCGCGCCAACGCCTATGTGGTTCTTCGCCCGAACCTGGAATTGGTACTCTCCACCAGCAGTGAAAGCGGGGATGCCATACCCTATCGACGTTGGGAACGGATCCGATTCCTCCCATGTAAACCCGCGCCAACTGGACCAAGCGGTGGCGTCGACCCGCTTGTGCCGGCGCTCATACAGCGTGATTGTCGCGTCGCCGGGGTCGTCCCAACTCAACTGCACCATCCCCACGCGCGGTGACGTCCCCTTCAGATTCGCCGGCGCGGCAGGTACCGTCCCCGTCGGCTCGGTGGTGGCTTCCGCCGCGGGCGGCGTCGCCTGCACCTCCGACGCCGGGCCAGCACCCAGGTGGTTCACCGCCCGAACCTGGAACTGATACACCCCGCCAGCAGCGAAAGCGGAACTGCTGTACTGGATCGACGTCGGGGCCGTGCCCGATTCCGGCCAGGTCTCCCCGTACCAGCCGAACCACGTGGTATCGTCGAGCTCCTTGTGCCGGTACTCATACCTTATGATCGTCGTGTTGCCGGGGTCGTCCCAACTCAACAGCCCTCTCCCACGCGCGGTGAACGTCGCCTTCAGATTCGCCGGGCTGGCAGGTACCGACGCCGTCACCGCCGTTACCGTCGCCGCCGCGGATGTCAGCTCCGGCCCGATTCCCGCGGCGTTCACCGCGCGCAGCTGGAACGTGTACGAACCCGGCGCCAGCTTCGTCACCGTGTACGACGACGATATCGCCGAATCCGGGATGTCCACCCACCCCCCGTACTCGCCAGCGTCCTGCTTCACCTGGTACTGGTACTTCGTGACGTACCGATACTTGAGGATCTCCGTCCAGTCCAGATGCAGCGGGGCCGACCAGAACAGCTTCGCGCTCCCCGGGCCGCCCACCGCCGCCAACTCATCCGGCTCCAGCGGAGCCCCCAGCGTCACCGTCACCGCAGTCGTCTCTTCCGAATCCGGCCCGCTCCCGCCCTCCGTCACCGCCCGCACCCGGTACACGTACTTCCCTGGCAGCAGGCCTGTCACCGTGTAGCTCGTCCCGTCCGCCTTTACCCCGGCCATCGGCGTCCAATCCCCGTACTTCCCGTCCCCCCACTTCTGCTGGTACTCGTACCTGGTGATGCCCTCGTTCTCCGGATCCGTCCAGCTCAGCGTCGCCTGCCCTGCGCCGCCGGTAGCGCTCACTCCGACCAGCTTCAGCGGCGCAGACGTCGGAGGATCTTCCCCGACCGCCGCGCCGGAGCCAAGCGCAACCGCCCCGGCCAATACCCCGATTGCCGCCAGCACTCCCAACCACGCGTGCGCGTACCGCCTAAACACAGAACTCATTTTCGGGGGGGGGGGGGGGGGGAAAGCATTGCGAAACCTCCGTGCACGCGCTGCCAAGCCACGTTGACTTGGATAACGGGTCTTATGGTATCAAGCCGCAGATGGGCCCGCAAGCGCCATGGGCGCGTTGAGCCGCTCGCGCCAGCGTCATTCCCGCGCGCCAAACACGGGAATGACGGAGTCGGGCGCGCCAGGCGGTTCCCTCAGGAAACCCAGTCCGGCGGCGCGCCCCAGCGGTCCTCGGAGACGATCTTGCGCAGCGGCTTGCGGTTCAGCGGTCCGAACCGCCCTTTCGGGTAGCCGAGCGGGACGCAGTAGACGATCTGCGCGTCATCGGGGATTGTGAACAGCGCTTTGACGCGCTCGTCGACCACCGGGTGCAGCGTGGTGATTGTGCCGCCGATACCCAGGCCTCGCGCGGCGAGCAGCAGGTTCTGGACGGACGGGATCACCGACTGCGCCGCGCCGGCGCCGGGCGCGGTGGCGCAGAGCAGGATGATCACGGGAACCTCGCCGATCTCGTCGGCGAGGCGCATGGCCGAGCGGCGCACGGGATGCTCGAGCGCGGGATGGTCAGGACCCTCGATGCCTTCGTCGGCGCGTTTGGCCCACCAGGCTTCGTGGTACAGCGCGCCCAGCTCCGTCTTCCTGGCCGCGTCGCGGACGACGAGGAAATGCCACGGCTGGGCGTTGCCGCCGTTGGGCGCCTGGCGGGCGGCGTCGAGGATGATCGCCAGGTCCTCGTCCGAAATCGGGTCGGGGCGCATGCGGCGAATCGCGCGCATCGAGTAGATCGCTTCGTAGAGCGGCAGTCCCAGTCGTCCATAACGCGGCATGGTCCGCTCCTCTCAATCACTCGGCGGGCGGCGGCGGTCGACGCTATCGTAGACGCCAAGCCGCCGAGTACGGAGGAATCGACATGACGAGTGACAGGACAAGTGACAGGGCGCTGGAGCACATTCATCCTGAGGGGCTGGTCAATCTGCGCTCGTTCACGCAGGTCGTCGCTGTGACCGGCGGCAGGACGATCTACATCTCGGGACAGGTCGCCTGGGATGCCGACGGCGGCATCGTCGGCGAGGGCGATTTCGCGGCGCAGGCGCAAAAGGCGTACGCGAACCTCGCCGTGGCGCTTGAAGCCGCGGGCGCGGCGCCGGCCGACGTGGTCAAGACGAACGTCTACATCGTCAACTACGACCCGTCGATGAGCCGGGCGCTGAACGACGCCCGCAAGGCCGTCTTCGAGGGCGCGCCGCCGCCGGCCAGCACATTGATCGGCGTGCAGGCCCTGGCCGCGCCGGAGTTCCTGATCGAGGTCGAGGCGATCGCGGTGGTGGATCAGAGCTGACGGGCGAGGTATCGCGGAGCCGACCGCTAGCCGCCGGCTTGGGGGGTTGGCTCGGCGGCGCTGCGGAACTGCGGCGGGGGGCGGCTCATGATCGCGGACAGGATGTGGTCGGTGTAGAGCTGGCGTCCTAGCGGCTTCAGGTGCGTGCCGTCCCAGGTCAACTCATCCTCGCGGCCGTTGCTGATCGCGTTCCAGTCGACCAGCGTGACCCAGTCGTACAACGGGGACTGCTCGCGCAGCATCCGGTTGGTCTCGCGCTCGTAACTTAGCAGCGGCTCGCGCGGCGGGAACTGGCGGGTCAGCACAATCAGGTGCCGCACCCCCTGCGCGGCGTCGAGCAGCGTCTGAAATCCATCCGCGTCGAGAAAGCCGGTGCCCACCGCCTGAAAGATCACTACCTCGCGCGGGCCGCGGCGCGCCGCGTCGTCGGCGAGGACGGCGAGCGCTTCCAGTGCCAGCCGGCCGACCTCCGCGTTGACCTCGATGCCGACCGCGCCGAGCCGCTCCGCCGCGCCCGCCATCACCGAGTCGCCGATCGCCAGCGGCGGCAGACCGTGACGCACTTCGACGACCATTGGAGCGCCGCCGACCGCTTCGGCGCGCTCGACCGCGTCAGGCGGCAGCGTGAAATCCCACGCCTCGCTCGCCGACCCGTTCCACGTCCACTTCGGCAGCGAATCGAGCGGCCCGCCGGGAGCCGCGCTGAGCCGCAGCGGCAGCGAGACCAGCATGGTGCGCGAGTCGCAGACCCGCGCCGGTTCGTTCGCCGACGTCGAATGCAGCTCGACGCAGCCCTCGCCGATCTGGTCGAGTCTCAGGAACACGCACGGCGCGGCTCCCGGACAGGGAATGCTGAGCGCGTCGCCTGGGTGGATCATGCGCGTGATGCCCGGGCCGTTGAGCGCGGCCAACTCGTCGATCGTGACATCGAACTGCCGCGACAGCCGGTTGAGCGAGTCGCCGGCTCGCACCGTGTAGATCATGGCGTAGCTACCAGGCGGCTCGCTGCTCGATGTCGGCGCCGACTGGTTGTCGTTGGCGGGATCCTCGGCGGATGCCGTGTCGGGTTCATCCTCCGCCGGCTGCGCTGGCCCGTTGCGCTGCGGGGGGCGGGACGCCGCCGTCTCCGTTTGCGCCGAGCGGCTGTCTGGGCTGGCGGATCGCAAAGTCGGTCTCGACATCGAGGCGCTGTTCACTTCCTCCGCCTGTGCAGGTGGAGCCTGCGGACGGGTGTCGGGCGTCGAGATCGCGGCGGTGTGAGGTGCGCGCGGCGGCGGCTCGGCGAGATCGGACTGCCCGGCCGAGGCGGAGAACAGCAGCTCCGACGGCGACCGACCCGGCAGAACGGTGAAGCCGATCACCAGCGCCAACAGCACCGCGGCGGCGATCGACGCGGCGGCGACGGCAAACGGCCGCGCGTCGGCGAGCCGACCGCGAATGCGCTCCAGACTCCAGAAGTCGGGCCGGCGCATCGGCCGTTCGACGAGGCGATAGCTCAGTTCGGAGCAGGCGAAGGTGGCGATCACGCCGACGCCGACGATCGCCAGGCTGTTGGGCGCGAAACCGAACTCCCACTGCAACGCCAGCATGATCGGCCAGTGCCAGAGATAGATGCTGTAGCTGCGCTCGCCCAGCCAGCGCAGCGGGGCGATCTCCAGCGCGCTCCCGATCAACGATCCGGGACGGATCACGAAGGCGACTAGCGTCATCGTCGCCGCCGACACGGCCAGCAGCCCCCACGGATACATCCAGTCGCTCCAGTGGCGTCCGACCGCCATGATCGCGCCGATGCCGATCAGCGCCGCCAGTGCCAGCGCGTCCATCAGACGACCGCGCGGGCCTGCCCACGCGCGCCGCCAGGGCTTCCAGACGAATGCGGCGGCGGCGCCGATCAGGATCGTGAAGGCGCGCGCGTCGCTGCCGAAGTAGACGCGCGACGGTTCGTCGCCCGGCGTGAACAGGATCGCCATCCAGACGATGGAGAGCGCGGCGGCGGCGACCGCGCCGCACCAGAGCCAGCGCAGCCGCAACAGCCGAGCGCCGAGCGCGAACACGACCGGCCAGACGATGTAGAACTGCTCCTCGACCGCCAGCGACCACAGGTGTCGGAGTTGGGATGGGCGCTCGAACATCTCGAAATAGGAGACGCCGCGCAGAATCTGATCCCAGTTGGTGATGTAGACGGCGGCGGCCCCGACCTCGCGCAGATGATCGATCAGAGTGTCCTGCAGGGCGATGGCGGCGTAGAGGGTGGTCGCGAGCAGGACCAGCGCCAGCACGGGCAGCAGCCGTCGCGCGCGGCGCAGCCAGAACTCGATTAGGTCAGTACGGTCGTCGCGTTCGCGCTCCGCGATCAGCAGCGCGGTGATCAGGAAGCCGGAGACGACGAAAAAGACATCGACGCCCAAAAACCCGGCCGGCAGCCAGGAGACGCCGGCGTGATAGAGGACGACCGCGAGCGCCGCCAGCCCGCGAATGCCGTCGAGCCCCGCCAGCCGCGGCAGACCGCGCCCGCCGCCTGGCTGCCCGGCCCGCTGCGGGGACGCCCGCCCGATCCCCCCGACCTTCATGCCATCAAGCAAAGGCTCGGACGCCATCGCGGGTCACATCCGGAACACGCCGAAACGCGACTCGGGCACGGGCGCGCGCCGCGCGGCGGCGAGGCCGACCGCGAGCGCCTGCCGGGTGTCGAGCGGATCGAGGATGCCGTCGTCCCAGATGCGGGCCGTGCCGTACCAGGCGGCGCCCTCCTGCTCGTACTTGGCGAGCGTCGGCGCCATGAACTCGCGCTGCTGCTCGGTCGTCATCGATTCACCCTGCCGCGCCAGCGCGTCCTGGCGGATCGTGAGCAGCACGTTGGCCGCCTGCTCGCCGCCCATCACCGAGACCCGCGCGTTGGGCCAGCTCCAGAGCAGACGCGGCGAGTAGGCGCGTCCGCACATCGCGTAGTTGCCGGCCCCGAACGAGCCGCCGATCACGATCGAGAACTTGGGCACCTGGGCGCAGGCCACGGCGGTCACCATCTTGGCGCCGTGCTTGGCGATCCCCTCGTGCTCGTAGCGCCGCCCGACCATGAAGCCGGTGATGTTCTGCAGAAACAGCAGCGGCGTCCCGCGCCGGGCGCAGAGCTGGATGAAATGCGCCCCCTTGAGCGCCGACTCGGAGAACAGAATGCCGTTGTTCGCCACAATCCCCACTGGATGCCCCGTCACGCGGGCGAAACCGCAGACCAGTGTCGCGCCGTACGAGGGCTTGAACTCGTGCAGCCGCGAGCCGTCCACGAACCGCGCGATGATCTCGCGCACGTCGAACGGTTTGCGCGTCGATTGCGGCACGACGCCGTAGAGCTCCTGCGGGTCGTAGCGCGGCGGCTCGACCTGATCGGGCGGGGTGACGTACCAGTCGGCGGTTTGCTCGCCGCCGAGGTTGGCGACCGCGGCGCGCACCAGTTCCAGCGCGTGCGCATCGTCCTCGGCGAGCTGATCGGCGACGCCCGAGATCTGCGTGTGGACCACCCCGCCGCCCAGCTCCTCGGCTGAAATCTGCTCGCCCGTCGCCGCGCGCACCAGCGGCGGCCCGCCCAGGAAGATCGTGCCCGCGCCGTCGACGATGATCGCCTCGTCCGACATCGCCGGCACGTACGCGCCGCCGGCCGTGCAGGAACCCATCACCGCGGCGATCTGCGCGATGCCGTCGGCGGACATCGCGGCCTGGTTGTAGAAGATGCGCCCGAAGTGATCGCGATCAGGGAAGACATCGGCCTGCATCGGCAGGTAGGCGCCGCCGGAATCGACCAGATAGACGCACGGCAACCGATTCTGCGCCGCGATCTCCTGGGCCCGCAGATGCTTCTTGACCGTAATCGGGTAGTAGCTGCCGCCCTTCACGGTGGCGTCGTTGGCGACGACCACGATCTCGCGTCCGGCGGCGCGCCCGATCCCGCTGACGATGCCCGCGCCCGGCGCTTCACCGTCGTACATGCCGTCGGCCGCCAGCGGCGACAGTTCGAGGAAGGGCGAGTCGGCGTCGAGCAGACGCTCAATCCGCTCGCGCGCCAGCAGCTTGCCGCGCGCGTGGTGGCGCTCAACGCTGCGCGCCCCGCCGCCCGCTCGCACGGCCGCCTCGCGCCCGCGCAGCTCCGCGATCAGCCCGCGCATCCAGTCCGCATTCTCGCGGAACTCGGCCGAGGCCGTGTCAATCGCCGACTGAATCGGCGGCGTCGCCTCCAGCCGCTCCGCCAGCTCGGAAGGGTCTGCGCTGTCCGCTTTGTCCGCCCAATGCGTCATGGCGACAGGGTACGCGCAGCGAGCGGCGGCTGCCTGATCCGCGGTCAAAACGGACATCATGCTGACAGCGTAGTCGGGATGCTGACAGCGTAGTCGGGCCAATCACCGCGCTCGCGCCCCAATCCCGTCATTCCCGCGCCCCGCGCGGGAATCTCGCCCGCCGGGCGGACGCCGCCTGCCCGAATTTCCCTGCGTCAGGGGCGAAAATTGGGGGTTGGGCGTAAATTGTTTGTAAATTATCGGGGGGGGGGGGGTAAATCTATTGATTCGGCGGGCGAGGATGTGGCAAGCTGCGTTTTCAGTGGCGCGTGAGTGCGCGTCGAGATTCTGGAAGGGACGGATCATGATCAGCATCGGCACACTGGCGCGGATGCGCCTGAAAATTCTGGGGGGGGGGGTAGCCCTGCTCGCTCTCGCGGCGGCCCTGATGATGGGGGCTCAGCCGGCCGAGGCGCAGGCGGGTGTCTCGACGGGGACGCTGGTGGAGGGCGAAACGGTCGTCTGCATCCTGGAGCAGGGAGGCGGTACGTACCACACCTGCAAGGTGACGGTGCCCGGGACCGGCACGATCGCAGTTTCGGCCTCGGACCCGGCCGGCAAGTCCGGCATCGTGGCCAGCACCCCGACTGAGAGCAACAGGGAGATCTCGTTCGTCCGCTCCACCGTAGTGGAGAGCGGCAATGACGCCAAAATAGGAATAGCGACCTGGACGATCACGAACACGCCCGCTTCAGGCTCGGCGGTGACCTACAAGGTCGAGGTGCGCACGTACCCGAGCGGCGACCGCCCGCAGGGGGTCCCGACGGGGCTCTGGCCGCCGAGAGGCGACGGGAAGGTGTTCAATATCGACTTCGTGGGCGATTCTGACGGCGTGGTGCCGGCCGGCAAGAACGTCGTCCTGAAAGTTACGCGCACGGGTGCGACCCTGGAAGATAGGGCGATGCGTTTCCGAGTGAAGAGCGTCAGCATCAGCGGCCTGTCGTTGCGGGTTGTGGAATGGCTGTACTATGAAGACAACACATATACCAGAAATAACGAGATGGACCCGGATACGGATCCCGATGTACGCGTGTTCGTGAAGGATATCGGTCAGGTGTACGATGAAACCTTTACGGTTATCGATGAACAGAATGCGATTACGGGATTCCCGAGTTTCAGTGGAGATCTCATCGAAAACATTGCAGCAATGCGGAACCAATGTTGGGTCCGGACCGATGGGTACGCGCTTTGTGACGATCCCGGCACCAAGAGCCGCGGAGATGTGGGTACGGACGTCGTCGCGTTGGAGATTGTCATTCCTCCTAGCGCGACGCCCGGGACGTACACGGTGACGGTCACGGGCTACAAGAGCCTGAAGGACAGGACAGTGGTGACCGAGACGCGGACGCTGACGGTGGGTTCGGCGCCTTCGGTGACCACGGTGAGCTTCGGTCCCAGCGCGCCGCGCCGGGCGGTGACCGGCGACACGGACACGACGCCGGCGGACGGCTACGCGGACGACGCCTCGCTGGCGGAGTCGACGACGATCGCGACCGGCGAGACGACGGAGCTGACGCTGTCGCTGCAGAGCGCGCTGAACAAGCCGCCCGAGGCGGGCACGGTCTCGTCCATCTTCGTCACCACGACGAACGGCACGCTGTCGACGGAATCGATCGGCAAGGTGACGAAGAGGGCGCAGACGGCGAACTGCAAGACGCAGAACGCGTCGTCGTGCGAGATCGACCTGAAGCCGTTGAAGGATTCGGGCGGCGCGCTGCCGGCCAAGATCCGGGTGCAGCTGAAAGCGCCGACGACGCCTGGCAAGGCGACAGTGAGCGCGACGGTGATCGCGGGCGGCAAGGTGCACCAGCCTGAGCCGGTGACGGTGACGTTCACGGGACCGCCGAAGTCGCTGAGCCTGGGCGAGGCGCCGTCGACGGTGCTGGGCTACGACGTGGGCAAGGATCAGGCGTCGGACTACGATGCGGCGAAGGCGCCGGACCGCGGCGCGGACGCGCGGGACCAGATCACATTCATGGTCAAGGCGACGGACGGCGCGGCCGGGGCCGGCAACGAGGTGAAGACGCCGACCCTGACGGTGGCGGTGCATGACGGGTCTGGGTCGCTGGTCTCGAAGGGCAAGTACCAGACGACGCAGTCGGGGACGTTGATGAACATGCTGCTGCTGGACATCGACGCGTCGGCGTCGGCGCCGCTGAAGCCTGGCGAGTACAAGCTGACGGTGACCTCCGGCGCGCTGAAGGCGGAGGGGATGTTCAGGGTGGCGGGCGACGCGGCGATGATGGAGCTGGCGTTGGAACCGATGTCGGCGGACACGTTCGGGCAGGAGGTGACGGCGACGGCGACGGTGACGGACGCGGAGGGGAACGCGGTGGCGGACGGGACGCCGGTGACGTTCCGCGTCTCGGACTTCCGCGGCGACAGCGACTCGGTGGCGGTGCTGGACACGACGGGGGCGATGCTGAGCAAGGACGGCGAGGCGATGGCGACGCTGACGGTGGTGGGCGCGGGCAACGCGGTGGTGCGTGCGACGACGTCGAAGGCGGGCGGCGGCACGCTGCTGAAGACGGCGGTGCTGGTCAGCCGGGCCGGAGCCCCCGCGGCGGCGGACGACGACGATCCGTTGGACTGTCTGAGCGAACTGAGCGGGTTCTCGGTCTGGACCTGCACCGGCGAGACGACGGCGTCGGAGATCTTCACCGTGGTCTCAGGCCGCGGCGCGAGCGCCGTGCACCTGTGGAACGGTTCCGCCTGGATCCGCTACTCGGTTGTCAACGGCGCGATGGTGCCAGGTTCCCGCGACTTCCCGGTCGGCAGGAACGACGTGATCTACATCAGCAACTAGCGCTCAACGAAGGATGAGCCGTCCGCGGGGGCGGGGTCGTACGACCCCGCCCCCGCGTCGTTAAGGCGCACGGACCCGAGTCAATCCAGCTCGCAGCGCTCGGATCGCTCCGTCGATCGACCTGGCGGTATCGTCAATCGCAACCGACATCATGCTAGGAGCGCTGAATGGCCGTTGACCCGCTTACGCCGCAGCAGATTCGCGACGACTTTGCTCGGCGGCGAGAGCAGATTATCTCCGAGATGGGATCGACCGAGCGCGTCGCGCGTCAGCATGCGAAAGGTCGGTTGACGATCCGCGAACGCCTGGACAGGTTGTTCGATCCGGGCAGCTTCCGCGAAATTGGCACCTTTGCGGTCTCCGAGATGCCCGATGTGCGCGATCGCACGCCGGGGGACGGCAAGATTGGCGGTTGGGGCGAGATTGACGGCCGCGCCGCGGCGGCCTGCGGCGACGATGTCACCGTGCTGCACGGATCGTCATCGGTCGTCGGCGGCAAGCGGATGAAGCGCATCTACGAGCAGGCGCTCAGGCAGGGCGTTCCGTACGTCTACTTCGGCGAGACCGGCGGCGCGCGCTTGCCCGACGCGCTGGGCTCGGAAGGGTTCAGCAAGATTCCGGCGGGAATCGAGATGGGGCGGCGGCGGCGGCGGATTCCGCTCGCCACGGCGATCGTCGGCGAATCTTTCGGCGGCTCCAGCTTTCACGGTGCCTACTCCGACTTCGTCGTCCAGACGCGCGGCTCGGCGCTCAACGTCTCATCCCCGCGCGTGATCGAAATCGCCACCGGCGAGCGAATCTCGTTGCAGGAGCTGGGCGGCGTTGATGTCCATCTCGACATCACCGGCCAAATCGACCGCTCGGCGGAGAACGAAGACGACGCGATCAGTCAAATCAAGCAATTCCTCGCCTACATGCCTTCGAACTGCTGGGAAACGCCTCCCGTACGCGAGGGGTACGACCACGCCGCGCCCGATCCGGGCCTGGCTGATCTGGTGCCGACCCGCCGCCAGCGGGCGTACGATATGCACCGCGTGATCCAGCGCATCGTCGACGACGGCGAGATGTTGGAACTCAAGCCGCGCTTCGGACGCTCGCTGATCACGACCCTGGCGCGGATCGGCGGACAGACGGTCGGCATACTGGCCAGCAACCCCATGTTCAACGCCGGCGCGCTCGACCCCAACACCTGCGACAAGGCGGCGCAATTCGTCTGCCTGTGCGAATCGTTCAACATCCCCACCATCTGGCTGCAGGATGTGCCCGGCTTCATCGTTGGCTCGCAGCCGGAGCACGCGCGTCTGCTGCACAAGGCGATCATGTTCATGGAGGCGCTGGCGTTGATGACTGTGCCGCGCATCACGATCGTGCTGCGCAAGGCGTTCGGCCTCGCCTACTTCTCGCTCTCCGGCGGCAGCATGGACAACGCCCTCGTCACCGCCTGGCCCGGAGCCGAAATTTCCTTCATGGACCCGGGCGTCGGCGTCAACGTCGTTCACGCCCGCGATATCGCCGAGTCCGCCGATCCGGATCGCGAACGCCAGCGCCTGATCGACGAATGGACGCTCGGTCACGAGCCCTGGGGCGCAGCCGGGATCATGAACCTGGACGAGATCATCGATCCCGCCGACACACGCCGATGGCTGCTCGAAGCCGTCCAGCGCTTTCCCGTGACGCCGCCGCGGCGGGGCGAGACGCGCGAACTCGCCAGCTGGCCGACCTGCCTGTAGCTCCGGTTGTCAGCTCCGGCCGTCGGACGCGATCCGACGCTCACGCATCCGGCGCTGCATGGCCTCGGACGGTTTGCCCTGCTTGTGACCGGTTTCGAGCTTGTTGCGCACCTCCCGAACCACGCGCGGCGCCAGGCGGTCTGTCCGCTTCTCCAGATAGGCGGCGACCGCTTGCGGATCACGCAGCCCGAGCTCCCGCAGCGCCCAGCTCAAGGCCTTCACGTGCAGATCGGCGCGGTCGTCGACGAACCGCTCGCAGATCGCCAGCGTGCGCGCCGCGTCGCCCGCGCCGAGATGGCGCTCATTCAGGGCGATGGTCGAGACCAGACCGACCCGCCGCCACCAGAAGTTGGACGAGGCCGCCCAGCGGCGCACGCGGGCGTCCGTGATCTGGCCGCGCCGCCAGGCGGGACCGCTGAGCTTGCGCGCGAAATGGTCGACCGAATCCCAGCCGTCCAGCGTGCGTCCCAGGCGCTCGAGCCAGCGCCAGTCAAGCGCGTCGCGCGCCCCGCGATGCCGGCAGGCAATCTCGAACGCGACCGCCCGCGCGCCCTGATCGTCCAGCTCGATCAGCGCGTCGGCGAGTTCGAGCGCCATCGCGCCCGGCTCGGCTCGCAGCTCGCCCGCCACCGCGCGCGCGATCGCGCGCATCGACGGTGTCCGCAACGGCTGCGGCGCAGACGCCAGGTCGGCCAGAATGCCCTCAGCTGTGGTCGACACCGGCTGCGCTCCGCCCCGCAATGCGACCGAAGACGCTGCCCGCCATCAGTCCCGAACCGCCCGCGTAGTTGTTGTAGAACAGCCCGCCGACCAGCTCGCCCGCCGCGTAGAGCCCCGGCATCGGGCGGTCTTCGGTATCGAGTACCTGGCCGCTGCCTGGATTGATCTTCAGTCCCCCAAACGTAAACGTGATCCCGCACGTGACCGCATAGCCCAGAAACGGCGGCGCATCGAGCGGCAGCGCCCAGTTTGATTTCGGCGGTTGGACTCCCGTCGCGCTCACGCCGTCGAGCGCGGACGGATTGAACCTCGACGGGCCGTCTTCGGCGCAGGCCGCGTTGTACGCCGCAATCGTGCGCTCGAGTCCATCCGCGTCGATGCCGAGCACGTTTGCCAATTCGCCGATCGTGCCGGCCTGCGCCATCGTCGCCTGCCGCACGCGGTACTCGTCGCGCAGCAGGTGCGCGGTGCGCTGATCGAACAGTTGAAACGCCACCCGCTGCGGTTGCTCGAGAATCGCGCGGCCGTAGCGGGCGTAGGTGTAGTTGCGAATGTCCGCGCCTTCGTCGACGAAGCGCTCGCCGTCGAGATTAACGATCAGCCCGTACGGGTATGAGTGCTTTTGATAGAGGTCGGCGACGATGCGGTTGCCCGTCGGCGGCGCGTTCAGATCCCAGGCCACGGCGTGCGCGCCCGACCAGTTGCCGAACGGCTGCGCGCCCGCGGCGATGGCGGCGCGGATGGCGTCGCCGGTGTTGAAGCGGGAGCCGCGCACCTTGGCCATATCCCAGCCGGGCCCCAGATACCGCGTGCGCATCTCGACGTTCGCCTCGAAGCCGCCGGCCGCCAGGATCACCGCGTCGGCTTCAAGCGCCTCAGCGTATTCAGCGCGGTCGTCGGACCACAGCTCGACGCCCGTGATCCGACGCCCCTCGCGCAGCAGATTGACCACCTTGCAGCCGTATCGAATCTCGACGCCGACCCGTTCCGCGGCTGCGAACTCCTGATCCGAGAGCCCCTTGCCCGCGCCCACGGCCTCGACGGTCAGCCCGCCGTAGAAGACCAGCTTGCCGCCGACCTCGTTCGCCTGCCGACCGGTCATCAAGGCGAATGCGACGCCCTGATCATGCAGCCACGCCATCGCGGGGCCCGCCTCGCGGACCAGGGCCGTCGCCATGCCGTCGTCGATCAGCCCGTCCGTCACCCGCGCCAGATCGTCGCGGAACTGCGCCGCGCTGTAGGCGCCGACATCGACCCGCGCCAGCTCCGCTTCGCTCAGGTCGGGGATGATGCGTTGGATGTCGTCGATCCCGTCGTAGGGAAAGCGAAACCCGCCGCCGGTGAAGTAGGTATTGCCGCCGCGCTCAGCCTCGGACGCTTTCTCCAGCACGGTCACCCGCGCGCCGTGCTCCCGCGCCGAGAGCGCCGCGCAGAGCGCCGCGTTGCCCGCCCCCACGACGATCACATGCGTCATCCTGGCTCCTTCTCTGCGGCGGCTGACCGCACGGATCGCCGCGCAGCCGCGCCGTTGCTTCCATTGTCGCGGTAGAGAACCGCCTTCTGGCCGCGAAACAGCGGCACCGCGTGCACGATGTCGGCAACCTCGCCTGCAATCGCCTCGCGCACGAGCTGCACGCGCTCGGCGGTCTTCTCACGAGCCGCGCGGACTCCGCGCTGTCCGCCCAGCGCTGACAGCACGATCGCCGGGGCGGCGACCAGAGCGGCGACAACCAGGGCGGCGCGAAAGCCCTCGATCACAGCGCCGCCGCTGTCCGCCGCGACGCCCTGGTCGAGCGCGAAGCCGGCCGCCACCGAGGTCATCACCGCGACGCCCACCGACGTGCCGAACGCATTGCCGAAGGTGCGCGCGGTCGTCTGCGAGGCGGAAGCCGTGCCCAGTCGGTCGGGCGGCACCGTCGACATGATCACCGACGTGTTGGGCGAGCTGAAGGTCGAAGTGCCGATGCCCAACAGCAGCATGCGCAGGGCGAAGTCGAGCGGCGAAGTATCGGCGCCGGCGCGCGAGAGCAGGAGCAGAGACAGGCAAACGATCACCATCCCCGTCGTGGTCAGCGGACGCGAACCGAAGCGATCCGACAAGCGGCCCGAAATTGGCGACCAGAGCAGCATCATCAGCGACAACGGCATCATCATCAGCGCGGTGTCCGTCGGCGTGAATCCGTGCCCGTGCTGCAACAGTTTCGGTACCAGATAGAACGTAAAACTCATCCCGAAGAACTGCAGGATCGCGGCCAGAATGCCGAACGAAAATCCGCGGCTCTTGAACAGTCCCAGATCGACGACCGGCGAGGGTGAACGACGTTCGACGATGATGAACCAGACCAGGAGCACCAATCCCGCCGCGAGCACGAGGGACACCGTGGTCGAGGTCAGGCCCAGGTCTCGGACGCGGTTGATCCCGAAGGTGAGGCAGGCCAACATCCCGAAGAGCAGTACCGCGCCGGGAATGTCGAGCCCTTTGGGGCGCTGCTCGCTTGGTGCATCGGTCAGCAGGCGCCAGGCCAGGAACGCCCCGATCAGCCCAAACGGCACGCGCGTCCAGAAAATCGCCCGCCAGTCGAACAGATCAATCAGCACTCCGCCGAGGACCGGTCCCGCCGCGGCGCCGGCCCCCACGGTCGAGACGATCAACCCCAGCCCCGTCCCCCGCTTCGAGGGCGGAAAGGCGGCCGTGATGATCGCCGCGCCGTTCGCCATCGTCATCGATGCGCCGATCGCCTGCAACACCCGCGTGCCGATCAATTCCTCCAGCGACCCCGAAATCGACGAGAGGAACGTGGCGGCCGTGAACAGGACGAACCCCCACGTATAGAGCATCTTGCGCCCGTACAGATCGCCCAGCCGCCCCATCGTCAGTGAGAGGCCGGTGCTGACCACGATGAACGCGAGCGCGACCCAGATCACATCGTCCTGCGGCCGTCCAAATTCGTCCTCCAGCGTCGGCAGTGCGATGTTGGTGATCGTGTTGTCCATCACCCCGAGAAAGGTACCCACGCAGACCACGATCGCCGCCACCCAGTGATAGGGAATCGACCCCAGCGACGGTCCGATCACCAACGGACGGTCGTCGTTCGGCTGTCCGTCCGCCCCAGCGGCACTGCGCGCGCTCGAACCATTCCCGTGCGCCATCGCCGCCTCGTCAAATCCCGGTTCGGAGCCGCTCGGGCTGCGCCGCAACGCCAGTCTAGACTGACGCCATGACCGCCTCGACCGATCTGCACGTCCTCGACGACGAATGCTCCGCCATCGATTACTGCTACGAGCAGGGCTGGACCGACGGGCTGCCGGTCGTGCCGCCGGTGCGCGAACGGGTCGAGCGGTTCCTCATGGCCGCCGGCAGGCCGCCCGAGGAGATCGTCGCCCGGCACGCCGCCACGGGCCGCGAGTGCAGCGTGCAGGCGGCGGCGATCAACGCGGTCATGGCCGGCTGCCTGCCGCAGTACTTCCCGACCTTGCTGGCCGCGCTCGAAGGCATGAACGAAGACGCCTACAACTTCCACGGATCGACCGCCAGCACCGGCGGCTCCGCGCCCGTCGTGATCGTCTCGGGCGAGATCCGCGACGAAATCGGCATGAATGCCGGCGTCAACGTGTTTGGACCCGGCAATCGCGCCAACGCGACGATCGGTCGCGCGATCCGCCTGGTGATCATGAACATCTTCCAGATGATCCCGGGCGTCTCCGACCGCTCGACCACCGGCTGGCCCGGCAAGTACGCCTGCTGCATCGCCGAGAACATCCTCAACAGCCCCTGGGAGCCGTTGCACGAATCGCTCGGCTTCCCGCCCGAGGTCTCGACCGCGACCGTCTTCGCCGCGTCCGGTTTCTACAACATCGAGAATCACTACACCAGCGACCCCGAGCGGCTGCTCGACACCTTCGCCGACGCGATGGCGTCGCTCGGCGCGCTGACCGATGGCCAATCGCTCGTCGTCATGTCTCCCGAACACGCGGCCATCGCCGCGTCGGGCGGAATGTCCAAACAGGACGCGCAGGCGTATCTGTTCGAGCACGCCAGCCGCGATCCAGACGAGCTGGTCGGCGCCGGCAAATGGCCGGCGGTGCAGACGCATGACGGACTGGCGGAGGGCGAACGCGGCGCCGGACGCTTCCACCGCGGCCGCAGCCCCGAGGACATCCTGCTCGTCGTCGCCGGCGGCGAGGCGGGCGGACACTCCGCCTTCCTGCCCTCGTGGAGCCGCGGCCGCAACTCGATTTACCAAACCAAAGCGATCGGCGTCTGCCTCGACTGCTAAGCCGATCGTTCAGCCGGCCGTCGAGCGCGCCAGACGAACACACCGGAGCCCACCATGCCGCTCGAACTCCTCAACCCCACCGGCGAGCCAACCCCAACGGGCTACGCCTCCGCGCCCAGACTGGCCGGTATCGACGGTCTCAGGATCGGCCTGTTCTCGAATGGCAAGGTCAACGCCGACAGGCTGCTGCGTTACACCGCAGACGTGTTTGAACGTAGAGCCGGTTGCCGCGTCATCATCGACGAGGGCAAGCCCAACGCCAGCCGCATCGCCGAACCGCAGGTATTGGAACGCATCGCCAACGATGTCGATTTCCTGATCACCGCAGTGGGCGATTGAGGCTCCTGCTCGACGTGCAGTGTGCACGACGGCATCTCGTTCGAACAGTGCGGCAAGCCCAGCCTCGTGCTCTGCACGCACCCGTTCGACCCGACCAGCCGAATGATCGCCAAAACACTCGGCATGCCCGACTTCCGCTACGCCCTCATCGATCACCCCATCGGCAGCGCCAGCGGCGAAGAGCTGCAAGCCCGCGCCCTGGACGCCTACCAACAGGGGCGACGCATCCTGCTCGGCGCATAAGCGTCCCGACCGCCTCCACCTCGTCATTCCCGCGCCAAGCGCGGGAATGGGCGGCAGCCCCGACCGACCCGGAGCGCGTTTACTCGGCCGAGGGTATGCCGACGGCGCCCGATGCGCGCAGGGCGGCGATCTCGTCGGGGTGGTAGCCGTACTCGGACAGCACCTCGTCGGTGTCGCCGTCGAGCGGGGGCGAGGATCCCTGTGCTGCGAGCGGCGAGGCCGACATGCTGAACGGGGGGCCGACCATCGTCTCGGGGCCCGTGAGCGGATGTTCCAGATCGACCATGATGCCGAGCGCCTGCACCTGCGGGTCGTCGATCATCTCCTCGGGGATGTTGACCTGCGCGGCCGGCGCGCCGACGGCGTCGAGTTTCGCGATCCAGTACTCCGTCGTCTGCGCGGCGAAGCGCTCCGTGATCAACGCGCGCACCCGAGCCACGACCTCCGCCGATCCATCCGCGAGCGGGTTGAACTCGCCGCCGTCGGTGGGATCGTCGTCCGGTTCGAGTTCCAGCGCCTGGCGCACCTGCTGGCGGTTGGACGGCGTCACGCAGCCGAGCATGATCGCGCCGTCGGACGTCTGGTAGCCGCCGTAGTAGAGCAGGAACGCGCCGCCGACCAGCGCGCGAATGCCGCCTCGCGCGCCCAGCAACTCCTGATAGTCGCCGCCCCGCGCGCGCACCTCGGCGAGACCGCTGAGAATCGGATCGAGCAACACCGCGTCGGACACGGGCAGCCGCGATGTGAACGCGTTTTGCAAGACCATCGCGCCGGCCAGCAGCGAGGTGTCGATCTTCTGTCCCTCGCCCGTCCGCTCGCGGTGGAAGAGCGCCGCGCAGACCGCGATCGTGCTGGAAAACGCCGCGGCGAAATCAGCCGGCGTCGTCGCGGTGATCAGATCGGGGCCGCCGTGCTCGTCGACCTTCTCGTCTCCCGCCATCAGCCCTGAATAGGCCTGCGCGATGATGTCGGCGCCGGCGCGGTGGGCGGACGGCCCGGTCGGGCCGTAGGCGGTGTTCTCGAGGTAAATCAGCGACGGGTTGAGCGGGCGCAGGCTCTCGTAGTCGATCCCCAACCGCTCGGGGACGCCGGGCCGCGCGTTGATCAGGAACACGTCCATCTCGCGGATCAGGCGGTGCACGACGGCCTGGCCGTCGGGATTCTGCAGGTTGAGCACCATCCCGCGCTTGCCGCGGTTGAAGACGTGGAAGCCCTTGCTCTCGCCGGGCGCGAACTGCCCCAGCAGGCGCATCCCGTCGCCGGCGGCCGACTCGATCTTGATCACGTCCGCCCCCATGTCGGAGAGCATCACCCCGCACATCGGCCCGGCGATGATCTGGGTCACCTCCAGGACTTTGATTCCGTCAAGCGCGCCTGGCATCGTGCTTCCCTTCCGCTGAACTCACATGACTCACATGGGCTGCACTGAGGATACGCAACCAGACGCCGCTGCGCACCCCTCCGTCATTCCCGCGCTTGCCGCGGGAATCTCGTTTCCCCTTTCTCCGGGGCGCGCTTATGCGCAGCGGGCGAGATTCCCGCGGCAAGCGCGGGAATGACGGACAATATGACGGAGTGATGGACAGTATCACCGGACAACGGGAGGCATATGTCCCGCGAGCCGCCCGACGGCGACCCGCGGGACCATGCGTTGTTATCGTTATCAACGCCAGGCGACGCTTACTTCCACCACTCGTGCTCTCGCGTGTTCGACCAGTGGTCGCACTCTTCCGAGTAGGCGCTGACCTCCACCCGCAGCAGGTAACCGATCCCGAACGGCAGGCTGCTGTGGCTGACCGTCTTGGACAGGTTCGTCTGCGACGAATAGAAGTACTCGTCCGCGTATGTCTCATCGGTCAACACGTTGTAGAGGATGTAGTTGTACTCGATCGACTTCGACGCGTGGTTGCCGCCCTGCGCTACGTAGGCGCAGCGTTTGCTGCGCTTGGCGCCGATGTCGGCCGGCTTCTTCCAGCTGATCACCGCGTTGCCCGACGACATCGTGACCGACAGGTTCCGCACCGGCGCAGGCGTCTTCAATTTCCGCGTCGCCGGCGCGGCCGGGCTGTTGCCCGAACTCGTCCAGAACGTCGCCGTCGCCAACTCCGATTCCTCTCCGCAGCCATACGCGTATACCTCCACGTAATGAGGCTTCAGGTAGTTCAACTCGTCCACGAACCAGGTCGTCTGACCCTCGATGTCCGTCGACTCCGCCACCATCGGAAACGCCTGCGTCATCTCGTAGACCCGCGCATGGTAGCCCTGCGGCGTGCACGCACCGCCACCGCTGCTCCAGGAAATCTGGGCAGATCCGGGTCCTGCCGTCACCGTGACCCCGGTCGGCGGGTTGGGCGCGCCACTCTGCGCCGATACCGTCGTCGCCAATCCAGCTACCGCCAGCAACCCCCAGACAACAAGCCAGCGCTTACCAGTGAGAACACCCTTGCGAGTTAATGGGGGGGGGTAGAGAGCATCCGTTTGAACCACTGAGCCATTTGGGCGCCTCCAATCCCCGGTCATGCCGGGACCGACCATGCATGCAGCTAAGAGGAAACTTTACTTGCTCCCGCCTCAACCGTCAAATCCGCAGGCGAGATCCCGCGCTCTGCGCGGAAATGGTGGAGGGGTGCGACCGCAGCCTACAGACGGGACAGGATCGCGCCCAGCAGGCCGAACACTCCGACGAACCACAGCCCCATCCTCCAGATAAGCAGATCGAGCGGCTGATCCATCCCGGCCTCGACCAGCTTTTCCTCCAGCCGGTCCGATCATGCCTCAATCACGGCCTCGCGGCTCGCCTCGATCGTCACATCATCCTCTGTCCGTCATGAGCGTGATCGCCCTCATCATCGGCGGCGCTGCGGGACGCCGATCGCGCCCTCGCGCCGCAACGCCGCAATTCGATCGTCGCTCCAGCCGTGCTCGCGCAGCAGGGCGTCGGTGTCGGCGTCGAGCGTCGGCGCGGCGCGGCCGTTGCCGGTCGGCGTGCGCGACATCTCGACCAGCGGACCGACCAGCCGCTCGGGGCCGGTCAGCGCGTGATCGTAGTCGCGCATCAGCCCCATCGCGGCGACCTGCGGATCGTCGGCGATCTCTTCGAGCCAGTTGATCGGCGAAGCCGGCGCGCCGGCGGCGTCGAGACGCGCCATCCAGTCCGACATCGTCCCGCCGGCCAACGTCTCCCGCACCTGCGCCTCGACGCGCGCCACGATCGCATCGGCGTCGGGGCCGACCGCGTTGAAATCGGGATCATCGGTGGGATCGTCGGCGATGCCCAGCGCCGAGCGAATCTGGTCGCGATTCTGCGGCGTCAGCGCGCCCAGGATGATCGCCCCGTCCTGAACCGGATATCCCGAGTAGTAGACGCGGAACGCTTTGCCCTGACTGGGACGGCTGCGCCGCGCCGCAATCAGCTCCGCGTAGCTCGCGCCCTCGGCTCGCAGCTCCGACATCAGGCGGCGCAGCGGTTCGACCAGGATGGCGTCCGAGACCGGCACCTGCGCCGCCCACGGCGCCTGCAGCGCCAGACCGGCGGCCAGCAACGTGGCGGCGATGCGCTGCCCCTGGCCCGTGATCGCGCGGTGGTAGAGCGCCGCGCAGATCGCCATCGCGCCGCCCAGCGCGGCTACGTAGTCGGCCGGCGCGGTCGCCGTGATCGCCTCAGGCGCGCCGTCGGCGCCGACCTTGAGGTCGCCCGCGAGCAACCCCGAGTACGCCTGCACCACGACATCGGAGCCCGAGCGGCGCGCGCCGGGACCGCGGTCGCCGAAGCCGGTCACGTCCAGATAGATCAGATCGGTGCGCAGCGCGCGCAGCGTCTCGTAATCCATCCCGATCCGCTCCGCCACGCCCGGCCGCAGATTGGTGACGAAGACATCGAAGTGCGGGATCAGCTCGTGCGCGACCTGCCGGCCCGCCGGCGCGGCGAGATTGATCACGATCCCGCGCTTGCTCCGATTGAGCGCGTGAAAGGCCTTGCTCTCGCTCGGCGCGAACTGCCCAATCGCCCGCGCCGCGTCGCCCGCGGGCGACTCGATCTTGACCACATCCGCGCCCAAATCAGCCAGCGCCAGCCCGCAGTAGGGCCCGGCGATGATCTGCGACAGCTCCAGCACCTTGACCCCATCCAACGGCCCGGGCATACGCGCCTCCCTCGATCAGGCAGGGTATGCGAGGTCGATTCGCGCCGCACCCGACGCGCCGCACCCGACAAGCGGGCGAAGCGCAGGCGCGCAGGGCAAGTAGACTTTGCCAGACAACCCCAGCCTCCCAGAGACGAGCCGCGCCATGCCCGATTACGAGAACATCCGCTACGAACAGGACGGCCCCGTCGTCACGATCACCTGGGACAACCCCGAGACGCTGAACGCGATCACGCCCGCGCTGGAGCGCGAGTTCCACGACGCGCTCGACGCCGCCAACGCCGACCCTTCCGCCCGCTCGATCATCTTCACCGGCGCCGGGCGCGCCTTCTCGTCGGGCTACAACATCGCCGGCGGCGGGATCGACAGCGAGGTCGGCGGCGCAATGCGGCCGGTCTCCGAGCACCTCGAGCGCTGGTTCCGCTTCTCATCGCGCAACCCCGACATGATGATGCACCTGATGACCCTCGAAACGCCGATCATCGCCGCGGTCAACGGCTGGTGCATCGGCGGCGGCTTCTGGTACTCGCTGGCGGCCGACATCACGCTGGCGTCGGAGCGCGCCGTCTTCGCCCAGCCCGAGGTGCGGATGATCTCCAACAGCTCGGTGCTCTTCGCCGCGCTGGCGGGCTGGAAGGCAGCGCATCGCTACGCGCTGACCGGCGACCACTTCGACGCCCGGGAAGCGCTGCGGCTGGGCGTGATCAACGAGATCACGCCGGCCGAGGAGCTGATGGAACGCGCCGACGCCCTGGCCCGCCGGCTCGCGCTCGTGCCCTCGCACTCCGTCCGCTACAACAAGCTGATCACCGCGCGCGGCCTCGAGGCGATGGGGCTGCGCAACGCGCTGAACGTCGGCTCGATGCTCTCAACAATGGTCGAAGCGTCGGCGGACGGCCCCGAGATCGCCCACCTCGACGCCGCACGCGAAACCGGCGGCTTCGGCGCCTTCCTGCGCGCCCGCGACGAGCCGTTCATCCCCGAACCATTCGGCCCGCGCAGCGAAGGCTAAGCCCGCCATCCTCAACGCACGCCTCCGTCATTCCCAGCTCGCCTGGGAATCTCGCCTGCTCCTCGTGCGCGCATCAGGACAACGAGCGACCGTCGAGCTGTGGTGCAGGCAGACGAGATTCCCGCGCAACGCGCGGGAATGACGAAGACGAATAGTCAGAGCTGCCGCCGCCAACCAGCTGGCCGCTATCCTTTCGCCACCATCCGATCTGAACCCGCTCAGTCTGAGACTGTTGAAACAGGAATAACTATGACCCGCATCGGCATCATCGGCGCCGGCGCCATCGGCGGTGTCGTCGGCGGAATGCTGACCCGCGCCGGTTATGACGTGACGCTGTTCGACCACTGGGCCGCGCACATCGAGGCGATGCAGCGGCGCGGCCTGCGGCTGAGCGGCCCGCTGATCGGCGATATCCGCGCGCCCGTCAAGGCGATGCACCTGTACGAGGCGCAGGCGCTCGACGAGCCGTTCGATATCGGCATCGTCGCGGTCAAAAGCTACGACACCGAGTGGGCGTCCGCCTTCATCGCGCCGCTGGTCCGGGACGACGGCGCGATCATCGACTTCCAGAACGGGATCAACGATGATCGCGTCGCCGCCGTGGTCGGCCGCGAGCGCACGCTGGGCTGCGTGATCACGATCGGCGCGGGCCTCTACGAGCCGGGCCACTGCATCCGCACCGACACCCGCACGCTGGGCTTCAAGATCGGCGAGCTGGACGGCGCCGACTCCGACCGCGCGCGAGGCATCGCCGCGATGATGAACCGCGTCGCCGGGGCCGAGCCGACGACCAATCTGCGCGGCGAGCGCTGGGGCAAGCTGGCCGTCAACTGCATGGCCAACCCGATCGCCGGCCTCTCCGGCTACGGCTCGGGCGAGGTGCGCAGCCGCGACGACACGCGCTGGCTCTGCATCCGCATCGCCGCCGAGGTGGTCGAAGTCGGCCGCGCGCACGGCCACCAGATCGACAGCGTCTGGGGCATCGACGCCCAGCGCTTCGTCGACGTCGCGCACGGCGCGGACCCAACGCAGTTGGACGCCGAACTGATCGCCGGCGCGCAAGCCCTCGGCGAAGGCCGCCCCAGCTTCCTCCAGGACGTGCTGCGCGGCCGCCGAGTAGAGATCGACGCCCTCAACGGCTGGGTCGTCGAGCAGGCCCGGCAGGTCGAAGTCCCCACCCCAGTCAACGAAGCCGTCGCCGAGGTCGTCCGCAGCTTCCCCGTCGGCCGCCTGCACCCAACCCCGTCAAACCTGGCAAGCATCCTGTCCCGTCTGGGCTAGACTGAGCGTCGGAGGCTGAGACATGGCGCTGAACCCAATCCGCATCCGCCGCAGCATCGCAGCCATCGGCGCAACGCCGGAGCAGGCCGACGAGTTCACGGAGGCGCTGCAAGAGGGTGTCCGGGACTTGGTCACCAGGGACGACCTTGCCCGCGCCCTGTCCGAGCTGGAGGATCGCATAGTCAATCGCCTGCGAATCGCGATGCTCGCCATGGCCGCAGTGATCATCGCCGTCACGGCGCTGTTGACGCGGGTGTGAACATAGGTCAGTACACATCAAATTCATAGATGGGTCGCCTCGAACAGCTGGCCCCGATCTAGCAGGACCTCATGTAATTGGCCTGCTAATTCGGTTGCCTTAGTGTCTAAGTTGGAAAACAGTGAGTTGATGTCAGAATCACGACTGTATTCTTCATTTCGCGCCATGCTGTGGCGCACCACTGTAACGGCAAGTAATTCTGCCAGCATCGATTGGAATGCCATCTCACGCTGTCCCGGCCACCCGTCGTCTTCTTTGCCCAACAGGCGCGCCATTACGGGATGGCCGAAATTCACCCAAAGTATCCCTTCCCCTTCGTTCAACCAGGCCCGACGTGGTATCGATTCAACAGTATGTTTAACCTGCAATCCGCCTAGGTTGGGTCGATTAAGTCTCAAATCAGCGGGAGCTGTTTGATCGCCAACAGACGCGATCATTTTCCCAGTGCCTTCCATATCTTCGTTCATCAATTCAACAACGCTAACACCAGCTTCTTTGTCGTAATCGTACATAAAAGGGCTTTTCGACAAAAGAGTAATACCAGTCGGTGGCTCCAGAGTAAGATGCCAGTCTTCGTCGCCTGACACAATCTGCCAAGGGGCATACAAAAGAGCTTTGCGTTTCTTGCCTTCAGCCAAAACATAGGATCGCTTATGCCATTGCAAAGTATCCACTTGTTGATGCTCACGTCGTTTCCATCTCACGGTCCCATCTTCAGCGCTGGAATGTACTCTGGCATGTACACCGGCGACTTCGCCTTCCTTCTCTCCAGCAATAATTATGCCCTTACTAAAATAGCCATTTCGTTCCTTGAGGGTTTGAGAGAATCGATAGCTTCTTCCGCTCTGCAATGTAACATCAATATAAACAGTAGGTGCCTGTGAGATGGTCGTTCCGTCCTTCGCCCTGTATTGGATAGTCAAGGCACCATCAGTATTTGGTTCAAGTACCAGAGACGATGGAATGATAGACAACCCTTGCCGGGTGGCCACCGGTCCGCTTAGCGAGCCATCCACCTGTGCATCTTCCGCATCTAAAAATTTGCTTATGATTTTGCCCGCAGCACTGAATCCCTGCTCGGTTTTTTCAGACAATTGACCCTTGCGTTGTGCCTTGGCTTCATTCTGCAATCGGGTGATGTGAGGCCTCAGAGTATTTTCTATCGCCTCATACAATGCCATCACAAAGGGGTGTTCTCGAGCGAGCCCGGTTCGATCTCGGCGCACAATTCGGGTGGGGTTCTTGGCAGTTTGATCGAGGCCTTGTCGTTCACGATCGTCGAACTCGCGTATCAAGCTTGCTAGCTTAGGGATATCGACAGTTCCATACAGCCTAGCCAAATGTGATGCATCTGGCTCTTTGGCGAACACGCCGCCTGGGAATACGTCATAGGCTGCACCCTCAGATGTTATGAGTAAAGAGTGACGCCAATATGGTCGATCCTTACCATCGCTGAGCGAATCTGCAGCTTCGTAGATTCGGACATCGCCGATTGCGTCTGAATAGTCTTTGATGGAAAGTTCTGTACTCTCAAGCAGTTTGCCGTTAGGATCGAGGTAACGTAGCTCATCACTGCGCTGTTTACCGCGGTCACGTAGAAAAATCTTAGAACGCTTTCCATCGACCAAAATTGGACGCAGTGCATAGTGACGGCCCAGGTCCTCAAGCAGCGTTGAGTGCCGAGGTATAGTAAATTGGTTTCGAATCTCAAGCCGCACAACGGTCCCGCTCTTTCTTGGGTGCCTCGGCGCCAAGCGCTTAATCTGATACTTCGTACTTGCAGCTTTTTCGTGTGTTAGTGCAAACTCATGATGCTCTCCGCCTTTCCACGTTGTCCATGACACCGGTCCAAAATGGACGACGTCTCGGCCACCTCGGCCGAAGAAACCACGGACAGGGATCCCTTGCGCAAAGCCACTCGTCTCGGCTCCTTCGACTGCCAATCGTTCCTTGATATCAGCCAGTGTCATTCCCTCCGCGTTGTCACTTACTTCGAGCAACTTCGGCTGACTTCGCCGATGTTCTACTTCGACTAAAATTTCTCCCGGAACCTTTTTCAAAGTGTATGAATCATCGGCATTAGTGACCAGCTCGATAATCGCCCGGCGGATATCGGTGCCCATCGCGAGTTCGAGATCCTCCCGGTATGCGCGATCGGTACGCTCAAGTTTTCCAGTGCTTACGATGTCATCATCCATGTCAGAAACCTCTCGACTTCTTCCAGCTCGCTTGATCTCGCAGCGGCCATGAGATTCTCGATCTTCCGCGAGACGGCAGCAGTTGGTGCATCCGGCAAAAGCCCAACAGCGTCTGCGATTGCTGCCGGGCTTGGTGGGGCTTCACTGTTCCGAAAACGCTCGAACTGTGGATGGCAGGTGAGCGACATTAGGTCTCGCTGTCTGCCCAAGGTGAGCTTAGTTGAACCGGAAACTGAGCCGTCATCCTGCTTGGATGACTGGTAGTCCTGGCACCAACTAATCCCTGCCGGAGTCAGGATCCAATCACTCTGAGACGATCCGGTGACCAAAGACCCATTCTTAGCCTTTTTCGCGTCGCGAAGCGCCACGCGGGTTCGAATTTCGCTCGGGTGCTGCGGGTACCTGCGCCAACAAAAGCGCTGCGGGGCCAACTCGTAGCATTTAAGCGCAACCTCTTCGGCATCCTGCCTAGAGCTAGCGCCGCCAATCAGGTACAGCGCCAAGGTCGCCACCAAGTGGTTCGGTAGTCGCGAGTTCGCCATTACGCCAGCCTACCGCATCCTTCTCTCACCCGCCAAATTCCGGCAGGACCCGCTCCTTGAACTCCTCCATCGAACGCAGGATCTGACCTCGACTCAGCAGGCCGTTGTATTGCCACATGAAGATCCAGCTCACCGGCGTTATCTCCAGCATCGACTGCACCTGGCGCTTGACGCTGTCCAGCGTGCCGGCGAATAGCAGTCCGTTGGCCAGCTGCTCGTCGGGCGTCATGATCTCGCCGCCCGGCGGGCGCAGCGCCTCGGCGAAGCCGAATGGGGCGAACCAGGCGCCGCCGGTGAAGGCGGCCGAGTTGCGCCACAGCGCCATCGCCTCCTCGTCCGTGTCGGCGATGATCACGTCGCGCAGCACGCCCAGACCCTCGCCCGGCTGCAGATCGCGGCCCGCGGCGGCCGCCTCCTCCCGATAGACCTCGTAGAGCCGGTTCTGCAGCTCGGGGTACATCGGCGGCAGAATCGCCGTGATGCCCTCGCGCGCGCACCAGCGAATCGTCCGCTCCGACGAGGCGAAGGGCTGGAACAGCGGCGGATGCGGCTGCTGCAGCGGTTTGGGTACGACGCCGATCTCGCGCACGATGTGCTGCTCATCCACGCCACGGCCCCACAGCCGCGTCGCCTCGATATCCCACGGCGTGCCCTCGGGCGGTATCTGCCAGGCGTTGCCCTGGTAGGAGACCATCTCCTCGGTCCAGCACTTGCGGATGATCTGGAAATGCTCCTCGAAGGCGGCGCGGTTGGCGGCGTCGATTGCGTCGTGATCGCCCGGACGCGCCGCGTGGACGCCGTGAATCTGCTGCGCCAGCGTATCGACCCAGCGCCGCTGATAGCCGCGCGCGAAGCCCGCCAGCGCGCGCCCGCCCGACATGTGGTCGAGCATCGCGATGTCCTCGGCCACCCGAATCGGATTCTGCGCCGGCAGCACCAGACCCAGCTGCCCCACGCGAATGCGCTCCGTCTGCATCGCCAGATAGAGGTCGAGCATGATCGGATTCGGCGAAACCTCAAAGCCTTCGATGTGGAAGTGATGCTCGGTGAAGCTGATCGAGTCGTAACCCAGCGCGTCGCCCGCCCGGGCGAACGCCGACAGGTCGGCCAGCATCTCCTGATACAGCTCCGGCCGATTGCCCGCCATCCCCGCTTCAATGTCCGCGCGGGTGCCGACAGAGGGGAGGAAGAAGAGGCTGACCTGCATGGCGGCGTCCTAACTGTGCGGGAGCGGGACTGTGCGGGAGCGGGCGAGATGCCCGCCTTCGCGGGTCATGACGGACTGGCGAGCTCCGATGGATCAGGCGAGCGTGGACAGGAACGCGGACACGGCATCGTTGAAGTCGGTCGGATTGTCAATGTTGGCCGCGTGCCCGGCGTTGGCGATCACGACTTTCACGCTGCCCGCAATCCGGTTGGCCATGTAATCGGTACCGGCCAGAAACGGCTCATCGCGCTCACCGACCAGGACCAGCGTCGGCTTGTCGATCCCGCTCAGCGACTGAATGATGCGATTGTCGAACTGAGCCAGCATCCCGCGCGCCGCCTTGGCCAGACCGCCCGCGGAGCGATGCGTCGACACGCGCACTTCCTCCGACCCGCCCAGCGCGGCGAGGCCGTCGCGTTCCAGCGCCTCGGCGCGGGGGATCGCCATGCCCGTGTTCCAGCCTTCGCGCGCCTTCGGATTGTTGTAGCCCGGCCCCGTGTCGAACAGCATCAGGGCGCGCGTGCGATCGGGATGCGCCAGATGAAACGCCAGCGACATGTAGCCGCCCAGCGACAGCCCGCCGATCACCGCGCGCTCGACGCCTTCGGCGTCCAGGATGGCGAGCATGTCGGCGACCGTCTCCGACTCGCTGTAGCGCGACTGCTCCTCGGGCGAGTCGCTGCGCCCGTGCCCGCGCATATCCCAGACGATCAGCCGATGATCGCGCGACAGCAACTCGATCTGCCCCGCCCACATCTGCGAGGTCGCCCCGTAGCCGTGCGACAGCAGGATCGCCGGCCCATCGCCCTGAGCCTCGTAATGGATGCCGACGCCGTCTCGGTCGATGCTGGGCATGGTTCGTCTCCATTGCAGCCCGGTTGCAGAATGCGGGTGCAGTAATCGGGCAGGGGTGGCTGCTGGCTAGGATAGAGGTCGAATCCTGTCAGGATCCGCCCGCCTGGAGGCGGCGGGGAGACAATAGGGAGAAACGCCATGAAGACCCCGATCGGCCCCGATATCGCGCTCGATCTGGGCGGCGTGGGGTCACCCGCGATCTCGCCCGATGGGTCGCGGGTCGCGTTCGTCCGCTCGCAGGTTCGGGACGGCAAGCGCGTCTCCTGGATCGAATGCGCGCCGTTCGAGGGCGGCGAGGCTCGCCGCCTGACCTCGGGCGGCTCGGACTCCGGGCCGGTCTGGTCGCCCGACGGTTCCAGACTGGCGTTCCTGCGTCCCGCCTCGACCGAGCCGGGGGCGACGCGGCAGATCTGGCTGCTGCCCGCAGAAGGCGGCGAGGCGCAGCGGCTGACCGACCTGCCGCACGTGGTGAACGCGCTCGCCTGGCTGCCCGACGGCTCGGCGCTGATCGCCGTTGTTGACATCGACCCGCATCGCGGCGCCCGCGACGGCTCGAACACGACCGTCGTGCGCGGCGTTTACTACCGCGGCGACGCGCTGGGATACCGCGAGGACGCCTGGAACCAGCTCTTCCGCATCGACGCGGCGAGCGGCGGCGCGAGGCAACTGACGCGCGGAACCTACAACCACGCCCACCCCGTCGTCTCGCCCGACGGCCGCTGGGTCGCCTTCACGGCGGATCGCCACATCGATCGCGAGAAGCGGCGTCCGTTCGGCTCCGAGCTGTGCGTCATCGCCGCGCGCGGCGGCCACATCGAACGGCTCACGCCGGGCGTGATGTCGGCGGGCAGGCCCTGCTGGTCGCCCGACGGATCGGCGCTGGCGGTCTCGCTCACCGACGCATCGCAACGCCACCAAGCGTACCTCGAACGGGTCGAGCGCCACAGCGGCAAACGCACGCGCCTGACGGACGACCGCGTCAACCCGCAGAGCGGGTTCTTCCCCATCGCCGGCCCGCCGCCGATGGTCTGGCATGAAGACGAGATCACCTTCGCCGCCGACGCGCGCGGCCGCTCGGGCGTCTACCGCGTCCCGGCCGACGGATCGCAACCAGCCAGGGCGATCCGCGCGGAGGCGGAGCTGATCAACGGGTTCGATGTATCGGCCGACGGCGAGCGAATCGCCATCGCCGCCGCGACGCCGTCCGCGCCTGCCGAGATCGTGACGCTGCGCGCGCAGGATCCGTCATCTGCTTCGGATCGAGCGACAACGCTGACCCGCGCCTCGGCGGACTTCCTCGCCTCGCACGAGATCGCCGAAGTCGAGTTCTTCACCGTCGAGCGCGGCGGCTGGGAGATCCCCTGCGGATTAATGCTGCCGCCCGGATTCGATCCCGAACAGTCGTATCCGCTGGTGCTGGAAATCCACGGCGGGCCGAACGGATTCTTCGGCGAGGGCTTCAACGCGCTGCACCAGGTGATCGCCGGCGCCGGTTACCTGGTACTGTTCGTCAATCCGCGCGGCTCCTCGACCTACGGCGCGCAGTTCACCGACGCCGTCACCGTCGACTGGGGCGGCGAGGACGCGCTCGACCTGCTGCAGGCGCTGGACGCGGTCTGCGAGCGCCCGTATGTTGACGCCAACCGGCTGGGCGTGCACGGTTATTCCTACGGCGGTTACATGACCGCCTGGCTGATCGGTCACGTCAACCGCTTCAAGGCCGCGGTCGCGGGCGCGCCGGTGGTCAACCTGTGGTCGATGTGGGGCGTCTCCGACATCGGCCCCTCGTGGGGCTCCTACCAGTGGGGCGGCGTGCCCGACAACCACTTCGACTGGTACCGCGAGCGCTCGCCGATCACCTACGTCCAGAACGTCCGCTGCCCGGTGCTGATCCTGCACGGAGACGAGGACTGGCGCGTGCCGATCTCGCAGGGCGAAGAGTACTTCGCCGGCCTGCGCTACCGCGGCAAGACAGCGCAGATGGTGCGCTTCCCCGGTTGCTCGCACCTGATGATGCGCATCGGCAATCCAGCGCTGGTCAAAGAGTACTACGCGAGAATGGTCGCCTGGTTCGATCAGTACGTATAGTAACGGGACCCGCTACTTCTGTGGGCGCATCACGGCGGCGACCGGTCTCAGCGCGCGTCTGATCACGCGTTCGACGGCGCGCGGCGCCTGGACGGTTGGCGGTTTGATGCGCAGATAGATCGTACCGAAGATGAGACTGACGATCATTGCGCTGATCCCCATGATGATGAACACTTCCTGCTCGCCGATCATATCGGCGAGGCGTCCGAAGCCCAGCCCGGTGAAGGACTGGACGCCGAACGGGAGAAAGGTGAGGGCGGTAATGCGGCCGTGGAACTCGGGGCTGGACTGGCGGATGACTTCGGCCGTGTTGAGCGTTTGAAAGGCGGAGAATCCTGAACCGACGAGGAAGATCACCGGCAGCATGATCAGCGCGTTCGGCGTCACACCGAGCAGCGCGACGCCAAGCCCGAAGGCGCAGCTCGTGACCAACAGCACCCCGCCCGCGCCCAACGCGTACCAACGACGCCGGCGACGGAGAGTCCAACCAGAAACGAACCGACCCCCTGCGGCCAGGTCACAAGTCCCAGATTGCGCGCCTCAATGCCGAAGGCGTTCTGCAGCAGACCGGGCAGCATAATCTGAAACGGGCCGGCGCTGGCCGAGACGAGTAAGAGCATGCCGAGCAGAACGCGCAGCCGCGGCTCGGAGATCGCGTAGCGCAGACTGAGGATGACCTCGCGCAGCACGGAACCGCGCGCAACGTTGCGCGGCGCGCCCGGCGGCATCAGATAGAGCGAGACCAACGTGACCGCGAGGATGCCGGCCATAATCAGATAGGCGCCCTGCGCGCCGATGAAGGGTACGATCAACAGCAGCGCGCCGAGCACCGGCCCGACCGACTGGGGAAAGTTGAGCGCGGTCTGCAGCAGAGCAACGCCGTTGCCGACCAGCCGCGGCGGCACGATATCGGCAATATAGGCGCGGCGCGCCGGACCGGTGAACGCGAAGCAGGCGCCAAGCAACAGCGTGCTGACCGTGAGCCAGATCACCGCGATCTGGTCGATCAGAATCAGAACGCCGATCACGGCGAAGTTGATCATGATCGCAGTCTGCGCGAGCGCGATCAGGCGGCGCTTGGGCAAGCGATCGGTGAGCGCCCCCGCGAACGGGCCAATGAAAAACCAGGCAACCCCGTTGCCGGCCATGGCAATGGCGACGGACGCATTGGTCCCGCCCAAATCATGTGCGACCACGGGCAGCACCGCGAAGTTCATCGAGAACGACATGAACGCCATCACCGTCAGCAGCCAGTGGAGCCTGAACAGGCCGACGCCAAAGGCCTCAAACGTCTGACCGATGCCCGCGCGAATCATGTCCCCTGATCGTAAGCTGCGGGTGAGGGACCGTCTGTAGAAACCGGCTGGAGGGCGACCAATGGATGTCGACACGGCAATCAGAGCGCGCCGCACCGTGGGCGTGTTCTCGGACCGACCGCTGCCGCAGGAGCTGCTGGCGGAATTGATCGAGGCGGGGCGCTGGGCGCCGAACCACAAACAGACCGAGCCGTGGCGCTTCCACGTCGTCTCGGGCGCGGCGCGGGACGATCTGGCTGAAGCGGTGCTGGCGTCCGACGAAGCCGCGGCCAAGGACCCGCGCGCCAAGCTGCGCCGCGCGCCGCAGTTCATCGCCGTGACCCAGCGGATGGTCGCTGACGATCCGATCCGCGACCGCGAGGACTACGCCGCCGTCTGCTGCGCGGTGCAAAACATGCTGCTCGCCGCCACCGCGCGGGGGATCGCCTCGAAGTGGAGCACCGGCGCGCTGGCCGAGCATCCGGCCGCCAAGCGTTGGCTGGGCGTCGGCGAGCGGGATCGCATCGTCGCCTTCCTCTTCCTCGGCTATCCG
This sequence comes from Dehalococcoidia bacterium, assembly GCA_965205105.1. Lineage (GTDB taxonomy): Bacteria > Chloroflexota > Dehalococcoidia > Bin125 > Bin125 > Bin125. The sequence goes on along the minus strand of OZ242034.1, from coordinate 1,288,343 downwards.
CCCGAGGGAATGCGCGAACCGTCCGGCGAACGCCGCCCGGCGCCAGTCGTCTGGCGCTCCTGACCCGCCGCCGCAGCGCTATCCTCGCCTGATAAACAGCAAAGCCTGCGCGCGACCGCGCAGACGCACGGAACGGACGGCGCACCTATGTCCTGGCGACCCAAGCGCATGAAATTCGGTCTCTTCCTGGCCCCCTTCCACCACGTCGGCGAGCATCCCACGCTCGCGCTCCAGCGCGACGTCGAGCTGATCGAACACCTCGACGCGCTCGGCTACGACGAGGCCTGGATCGGCGAGCATCACTCCTTCGCGCGAGAGATCATCTCCAACCCGATGATCTTCATCGCCGCCCTGGCCGAGCGCACCAAACACATCAAGCTGGGCACCGGCGTCGTCTCGCTGCCCTATCACAACCCCCTGATGATCGCCGACGACCTGCTCCAGCTCGACCACATGACGCGCGGTCGGGTGATGCTGGGCGTCGGCCCGGGCGCGCTCACCTCCGACGCCGTGCAGATGGGCATCGAACCGACCACGCAGCGCCAGCGCATGGCCGAAGCCTTCGACGCCATCGTCCAGCTCGCCCGCAGCGACGAGCCGGTCTCGATCCAGACCGACTGGTTCTCGCTGACCGAAGCGCGCCTGCAGATGGCCTGGTACTCCGACCCGCACCCCGAGCTGGCGGTCGCCGTGATCCTGACGCCGTCGGGTCCGCAGCTCGCCGGCAGGCACGGGGCCAGCCTGCTGTCCGTCGCCGGCGCCGACTCCGACCGCATGCAGCAGGTCTGGCAGTGGTACGAGGAAGCCGCCGCCGAGAACGGCCATCAGGTCTCGCGCAAGAGCTGGCGCGTGGTCACCGCGATCCACATCGCCGAGACCCGCGCCCAGGCGATCGAGGACGTGCGCGCCGGGTTCCTCAGGCGCGCCTACGTCGGCGACGTCCGCGATCCGGGGCGGCGCGGCGGCATCGCCCTGCAAATGGCCGATACGATCGAGGAAGCGATCGACAAGAACATGGTGATCGTCGGCTCGCCCGACGACGCGGTCGATCAGATCGAGGCGATGCACGAGCGCTCCGGCGGCATCGGCGGCCTGCTGGGCATGCACCACGAGTGGGCCTCGACGGAAGCGACCAGGCGCAGCTTCGAGCTGCTCATGCGCTACGTCGCCCCCCGCTACCAAGGCCAACTCGACCGCCTGGTCGCCTCGCGCGACTTCGTCGAGGATCGCCAGCTCGACATCTTCGGCGCCGGCGCCAAGGCAATGGCTAAAGCCTTCCAGGACGCCGGCAAAGAACTCCCCCCCGAGTTCCAACCCGCCGCAGCATCCGACAACAGCGCCGAGTCGCCCTCCGAAGCCGAGCCCGTCGCCGACTAGGCGATCCTCGGCTGCTTCCTCAATAGGATCGCCTGCGATCCATCGCCGCCAAAGCTGGAGCAAGAAACCAGGAGTTGTCATGCACGATCTGCTAGATGCGCTGCGAGAGTTCGACGCGTTGCGTGAAGCTGACATTGTCCAGACGGGTTCACTTCCCGCAATCCCACCGCAATATGGGGATGGGACGACTATTCAGCGGCTTTCCGGCGAAATCCAGACGGCTCTCAAGGGCTTGCAGATCGACCAACTGTACGCGCACCAGGAAGAGGCTGTCAGTCAGGCGCTCGACGGCAAGAATGTCGTGCTGCAAGCACCGACGGCAAGCGGTAAAACACTCGCCTTTCAACTCCCAATGCTGGACAGCCTGGTTCGGGATCCCGGCAGCCATGCACTGATGATCTATCCGGTGAAAGCGTTGTCGCGAGATCAACGAGATCAATTGATGAAGTTGATCGAGCAGGTGCCAAATCGCCGTATCGAAGCTTGGTGGTATAACGGCGACACAGACAGGGAGACGCGGAAGGTACTGCGAAAAAAGCCGCCCCGCATCTTGATTACGACACCGGAAATGGTGAACAGCACGTTCCTCGCATACTCTGATCTTTGGGACCGTTTTCTGTCCGGCTTACGCTGGGTGATCGTTGATGAAATGCACGAGTATCGAGGATACTTTGGCTCCAATGTTTCACTGTTGCTCAGACGTTTTGCGTTCCATCTCGAAAAAAGAGGGGTGCGCCCGCAGTTTTTCCTTTGCTCTGCAACGTGCAACAACGCCAAAGAGCATGCTGAGAATTTGACTGGATTGGATTTTGTCGAGGTGAATGCGGCAGAAAGCATACGCCCAGCACGTGAATTCGCATTCATCGATCCCCGACCTAGCATTCCCGATTTCGAGTATTGGGAGATTCTGCGGCTGAGAGTCGTCAACGCAGCCTTGGCCTGTTTGCACGCAGGTAAATCGCTACTGGTGTTCTGTCCGACGCGCAAATTCGCAGAAAATTGCGTTGGTAGAGCGAAACGCGAGATCGAGCGTTTACGCAACGATCTTGGAGTATCGCTTGACCCAGAAACAGTCAGCGTGTTCCGGGATGGTTTGTCAGTAAAAGATCGCGAGGATATTCTGGCAAGCGTGAAGCACGGTGACGTGCGGTTGGTCTTTACAACCAATGCACTGGAACTGGGATTGGATATCGGAGGATTGGACGGCGTGATCCTCGCCGGATTTCCAGAAAACACGATGTCCGCCTGGCAGCAGATTGGAAGAGCAGGACGAAACTGGCAGTCCCAGTCTTTCGCTCTGTACTATCCTCGCAACAATCCACTTGATACTTTTTATGCATCAAATCTGACTGCATTCCTGCAAAAGCCGTTTGATGACCTGGTCGCAAGCGCCGACAACGAAGAGCTGATTCAAAGACACGTCCCTGCACTGCTGTTCGAGACTAATGATCTTGCTGGTGGAGCAGAGATACTGGACAACCCGCTGTATGTTGCCGCCAAAGCTGAACAGCAAAGTGGCGCCACCCCGGATCGCAGCACGCGATATCGCCACCACCAGACCATAGACCTTCGCGGCCCAAAAGGGCAGCAGTTCACGGTCAAGGGCGGTGATTCGGAGATTGGCACGTTGTCAGGAAAACAGAAGTTCCGAGAAGCCTATCTGAATGCGATCTACTTACACGGCGGTAAGAGATACCGAGTGAAAGCAATTTCGCTGGGGGGTAGCGAAAATGAGATTACTGTAGATAATGCTAAACCATATCTGAGAACTGATCCTATTTTGACTAACAGACTGATCGGAGAAGACATATACGCAGGAAACCGATGGTCGCGAAACGAGACAATGATCAGTACTTACTATGGCAAGGTGCAGATGATCGAGGAGATCACCGCTGTCAATGAAATCGATGAACGAAGCGGCGAGGTTATCGACCGATGGGAACCGAGTGAAAACAGAGTTCAGTCCATGCATTCACACGCATACTGGATATGTCTGGAAACTGAAGATCAGGAGATGGCGGGCGCGTTCGTGACTTTGCAGCATTTGCTGAGGATTGGAGCGTTATTCACGATCCCGTTGGATGCGCACGACGTTGGACCGCATTGCGATATCAAAGGGCAAAAGGCGTACTTGGTGGAGAACTATCCAGGCGGAATCGGTATTGCCCGGAAAGCGCTGGAAAATTGGCGAGATATTCTGCAAGCCGGGGTGGGCATAGCCAAGGCGTGTAGCTGCGCGCGGGGATGCCCCAACTGTGTGCTGCCGCCCCGCTCGAAGGACGACATCGACAAGGTACAGGGCATCGCTTTGGCCGAACGGCTCATGCATACCGCCCAGGGGCCGCCACAGGCAACTTTCGAAAGCGGGTTGTGGAAGCCCACCAAAACTGAAGAGCTGCCGCCGCTCGGCGGATGAAAGCCACTCTTGTGCAAGCCGTCGTCGCCCTGGCTGGCGAAATCCACGATTCCGCGCTCGTCCGACGCGCCCTTGGCGGCGCAGGGCTGATCGTCGCCGCCGACGGCGGCGCCAACCGGCTGCGTCGACTCGGCATCCTGCCGCACGTCGTGATCGGCGACCTCGACTCGCTCGCCGGCGAGGATCTCTTCCAGCTCAAATCGGTCGGCGTCGAGTTCGCGCCCCATCCCGACCCCGAGCAGCGCACCGACGGAGACGTGGCGATCGCATACGCGCTCAAGCACGGCGCGACCAGCCTGATCGTGCTCGGATCGTTCGGCGGCCCGCGCTACGATCACGCGGTCGCCAACCTGTATCTGCTCGCGCATCCCGATCTCAAACAGATCCCCGCCTGGGCGGTCGACGGCTGGACGGCGCTGACCGTGCTCAACGGCGGCGGCGTCTCGCAAGCCCACTTCCACGGACATCCGGGCGATTACGTATCGATCACCGCGGTCAGCAATCGGGTCGAGGGCATCACCACCGTGGGTCTCAAGTGGCCGCTCTCCGACGCAACATTCACACGCGGCCTGAACGAGGGCACGTCGAACGAGCTGATTGGCGATCGGGCGATGGTTCAGATCACAAGCGGAACCGCATTCGCGTCCCACCATTTCCAGACGCCCCGGTTGCCGCATTGACGCTGCCGCCAGATACACTGAGTATGCGAACGGCAATCCGATTGGACGCTTCAACATGATGTCAACTCAAGCAAGAGTTGCGCAAAGTGATCGCAGGTGGTTATCACGCGGACTGATCGCATTGTCTGCGCTTGCGCTGGCGGTACTCTGCGTCGGCTGCCGGGATGTAATTCCTTCCGTGGATGACCCAGTCTCTGAGCCGGGAGTCGTATCCGCGCTAGCGGTCGACCAATCGGAACGACTCAGAGCCACGATTGAATTCTCGACGACGGCGCGAACGCTGTTCGCTATTCTCGGTCGCTCCGGCAGTGGGATACTTACAGGCGTACTAGATCGTTTCGACGTCGCGCAGATACAGTACACGAGGCATATACGGCAGGAAGCGTTGCGATTGAGGCTGCCGTCATTCTACGAGCAAAAGCAACTTGTCCTGTCTTATTTCGTCAATCAGGACGAGCACGACGACGCCCGGAACGAGTCACTTGTCGAGGCTTTCCTCGACGCAGCCGACCATATTGAATACGCCGCCGAACGGATGGTCGAGCGCGGCGTCATAGATCGCGTTCACTCCATGTATGTAGATCGCCTGGACCGGAGCCTGATCGCACTGTCCGGGCTCGCAGATACACAATCACAGGCAGACGCGTTACCCTCGGCGCTGGCGGTACTGAACGGCTTTCTGGATCAATTCGAGCAGGCGCGGTTGCAATCCTGTCTCGTATTGGATTGTATAGTGCACGGGGTGTGGGCTCCATTAGACGTGTCGGCGCGGGCTGAGTTGCTGGCGTCAACGGCAAGGACGATGTCGGTCGAGCCGGCGCTCAAATCGTGGCTGCCGTTCTACGACTTGGGCGAACCCGACCGAGAATTCCTCACGGACGCCCTGCATGTGATATTCGCCGCCGCGTGGTACGAGTTCGAGTATCATACTGCGCTCATCTATGGAGCCGACGAGGCGGAGCGGGCGACGTACGTGGTGTACCACCAGCCATCCTGGGTCGGCAGCGCGCTGGGGCTGGCCCGCTGGCTGCTGTCGGAGTACGAAGCGACCGCTGTCGCTACGGCGTCTACGGGTTGAACACATCCCGCTTGCCGTGCCGACTCGACGACGCGGCGAAGGTGAAGATGCCGCGCGCCATCGAGGACTCCTGCTCTGCCGCCCGCGCGTCGTAGATCTCCGCCCGCAGCTCATGCACCTCGGGGCTGTTCGGCGCCGCCAGCGCGGCGCTCTCGATCAGGTGGCAGGCCAGCTGCAGGTTGCCGTTCCGCATATGCGCCCGCGCCCGCTCCATGACCGGCCCCAGCCCGCCGGCCAGCGTTACCCACTCCGCCGCCTCCGCTGAGCGCGGCGCGGGCAGCAGCCGATCCGGCTCGCCCTCGTACCAGCCGCCGAAGTAGCGCCAGACGCTGCGCACGATGAACTCGGGATGGTCATAGGCGGAGCGCAGCCAGGGCTTGTCCAGCAGATGCCGCGGCATCGCGATCTCGTGCAGGATGCGATCCAGCGTGTAGCCCAGATTCATCATCGCCAGAGTCTGATTCTCGATCTCGTCCAGCAGATCGGCGGTGTCGTTGAGCGCCTCGGCGACGCGATCAGCGCCGAAGATCGGGAACCCGTGGCCCGGGCTCATCAGCTCCGCGCCCTTGCCCGCCATCTGGCGCAGCCCCGCCGCCCACTCGCCCACCCAGCGCTGCGCCTTCTGCGGGTTGCCCGCGTTGGGCACCGCCCAGATGAACAGGTCGCCGGGAAACAGCCATTTGCGCTCCGGCACCCAGGTCCAGGCCGCATCCTCGGTCTCGCCGCGCGTATGCGTCACCTCGAAGGTCAGCTCGCCGACCCGAAAGCGAACCGCGTCGTCGAAGGTCACGTCGGGATAGCGGAACGCGTCCGGCCAGGGCAGGCGCACCTGCTCGGCGTCCATGCCCGGTCGAATGAACTGGCGCGAGTTGATCGCCGTGTTATAGCCCACGGTGCGCCGGTAGCGGTCGAAATGCGCGGGAATCTGCCGCTGTCCGTAGACGATCGGCCGCGCGCCGCCCCCGGCCTCCGCCTCCTGATCGAACTTGCCGACGCCGAAAATGTGATCGACGTGGTGGTGCGAGAAGACCGCCGCGCGCAGCGGCTCGCCGGGCCGCCAGCCGCGCACGCCGTGGTACAGCCCCTCGGCGTCGCGCGCCGTGCCCGTGTCGATCATCACCAGCCCGCCGCCCGTGTCGAGCGTATTCATCGACGCCGCCGACTTGATGTAGAGAAACCCGTCCGCCAACTCCTCCGGCTCGCGGCCGTTCCAGGTCGAGGTCACCGGGTGCGCCTCGCGGATCGTGTCGATCTCGCCCCGCCACAGACGGTCGCAAAAGTCTCGGATATCGGGCATTGATCTCTCCTTGCTTCTCTGATCAACTCGCGCCACCGCGGCTGCCGTGAGCGCCGCTCACCGTCGTAAGATATGACCGAACACCTCAATCGGGCGACACCCCTCGCGGAAGGAGCGATCCCATGCCGATGTACGAGTACAAGTGTTCGAGTTGTGCGAAGGTCTTCGACGTCCTGGCCCGAATGGGACAGGCCCCGCAATCGGCCGACTGTCCGGCCTGCGACGACGGAGAGGGCGCCCGCGTGTTCGGCGCCGGCGTCGCGATCCACACCGGCGCCTCGTCCTCATCCTTCGACGACTTCAGCATGGACGACATGCCTGGCATGGGTATGGGCGGCGGCATGGGCGACCACGGTCACAGCCATGACGACTTCGGCATGGATGATTTCGGGATGGACGACTTCTAGCCGCGCCGCTCGACGCGGGTTGGCGCGGCGTCCATGCTCGGCAGGGTCCTCTACATGATTGAGGTCGAGGGCGACTCGATGTCACCCACGCTGCGCCACGGCGATCGGCTGCTCGCGCTAACGCCGCGTCTGCGCGCGGCGCGGCCGGGGCGGATCATCGCCTTTCGGCGCGGCGGCGCGCTCTACCTCAAGCGCGCGCTGGCGCGCGAGAGCGGTGGCTGGTTCGCGGTTGGCGATCAGCCGTCGCGCAGCACCGACAGCCGCCGCTTCGGCCCCGTGCCCGAGTCGCAGGTCGAGGCGGTCGCGCTCTGCCGCCTCGACCCCTTCAGTTGGCTGTAGCCGACTTAACAGCGAATCGCGAGCAGACCGTCGAGCGGAACCGATCGCGCGTCCGCCACTTGCGCTGCGGCGCGAAATTCGGCACAATGCAGGCGTTGGCACTCTCGACCTGCGAGTGCTAATCAGCAATCAACCGCAGGCAGGCTTCACCAACCGCAGCAAGCGCGAAGGAGACACGCAACGATGGCCAAGGCACTTCTGTTCGACGAGGACGCGCGTCAGGCGCTGCGCGACGGCATTGACGCCCTCGCCGACGCCGTCAAGATCACGCTCGGCCCCAAGGGCCGCAACGTCGTGCTCGCCAAGACGTTCGGCGCGCCGACGATCACCAACGACGGCGTCACCATTGCCCGCGACATCGACCTCGAGGACCCGTTCCACAACATCGGCGCCCAGCTCGCCAAGGAGGTCGCCTCCAAGACCAACGACATCGCCGGCGACGGCACGACCACCGCGACCGTGCTCGCCCAGGCCATCGTCAACGAGGGCATGCGCAACGTTGCCGCCGGCGCCAACCCGATGGCGCTCAAGCGCGGCCTCGAAGCCGGCGTCGAAGTCCTCTCCGACCGCATCCGCGAGCAGGCTGTGCGCGTCACCACCCGCGAGCAGATGTCGCAGATCGCCGGCATCTCCGCCGCCGACCCGGCCATCGGCGAGCTGATCGGCGAGGTCATGGAAAAGGTCGGCAAGGACGGCGTGATCACTGTCGAGGAGGGCAAGGGCATCCGCTCCGAGGTCGAGTACGTCGACGGCATGCAGTTCGACCGCGGCTACATCTCGCCCTACTTCGTCACCAACCCCGACCGCATGGAAGCGGAAATCGAGGACCCCTACATCCTCGTCACCGACAAGAAGGTCTCGGCCGTGCAGGACATCCTGCCACTGCTCGAGAAGGTCCTCAAGGTGACCAAGAACTTCGTCATCATCGCCGCCGACGTCGACGGCGAAGCGCTGGCCACGCTGGCCGTCAACAAGCTGCGCGGCACGATCAACGTGATCGCCGTCAAGGCGCCCGGCTTCGGCGACCGCCAGAAGGACAACCTGGGCGACATCGCCACGCTGACCGGCGGCGAAGTCATCTCCGAGCAGCTTGGCGGACAGCTCGACGCCGCCGAAATCTCGCAGCTCGGCCGCGCCCGCCGCTTCATCGCCTCGAAGGAAAACTCCACGATCATCGAGGGCAACGGCGAGCCGAACGCGATCGACGACCGCGTCAACCAGATCCGTCACGTGTACGAGCAGGCCAAGAGCGACTGGGACCGCGAGAAGGCGCAGGAGCGCCTCGGCAAGCTGTCCAACTCGGTCGCCGTGATCAAGGTCGGCGCCGCCACCGAGGTCGAGCTGAAGGAGCGCAAGCACCGCGTCGAGGACGCGCTCTCGGCGACCCGCGCCGCGGTCGAAGAGGGCATGGTGCCGGGCGGCGGCGTGGCTCTGATCAACGTCATCCCCGCGCTCGACGATGTCGAGCTCGACGGCGACGAGTCGACCGGCGTGCGTATCCTCAACCGCGCGCTGGAAGAGCCCATGCGCCGCATCGCGATCAACGCCGGTCAGGACGGCTCGGTCATCGTCCAGTCCGTCAAGGACGCCGAAACCGCCAACTACGGCTACAACGCCGCCAGCGGCGACTACGGCGACATGATCGACATGGGCATCGCCGACCCGGCCATGGTCACCCGGGCGGCGCTCGAGAACGCCGTATCCATCGCCGGCATGGTGCTGACCACCAACTGCCTGGTCACCGAGAAGCCGGAAGAGAACGCGGCTCCGGTCCCGCCCGCGCCGGCTTACTAAGCCGACGCCCTGAGCCCGGAACAGGCAACCGCCAGAGCGGCCGCCCCGTCGGGGCGGCCGCTCTGTTTTCCGTTTCTGTATCAACTGTCAGCTTCGCAGCCTCCGCCACGATTACCGACCGCGCATCTCCGCGACCGGGGTTCAGGCATAGAGTGATCTGAACGGACTGGATCACCGATGACCGCACGTCGCCGCGCCAAGATCGTCGCCACGCTCGGGCCTGCGTCCAGCAGCCCCGCGCAGGTGCGGCAACTGGTTGAGGCCGGACTCGATGTGGCCCGAATCAACTTCTCTCACGGCGACCCGCGCTCCTGGCGGCGCGCCGTCGATTCGGTGCGCCGCACGCAGCGCGACAGCGGCAAGCCGATCTCGATCATGGGCGACCTGCAGGGACCCAAAATCCGCATCGGTACCGTGCCCGACGGCACGGAGATCGCGCGCGGCCAACCTGTCAACATCCTGACCGACTCCGACGCCGCCGGCTGGGTCGACGAAGACGGCGCGCTGAACCTCAGCTGCGCCTACGCCGCGTTGATCGATGAGGTCGAACCCGGCGGGCGCATCTACCTGCGCGACGGCGAACTCGATCTGCTGATCGACGCGATCGACGGCGCTCGCATCGCCGCCACGGTCCGCGGCGGCGGGTTGCTGACGTCCCGAGCCGGGCTGCACACGCCCGGCGGCGGGCGGCTGCTGGCGGCGGTCACCGACGCCGATCGCGCCAACGCCCGCTTCGCCGTCGAGCAGGGCCTCGACTTTCTCGCCCTCTCGTTCGTCAGGAACCGCTCCGACCTCGACGCGGCCCGCGAGGCTGTCGCCGCGGCCGGCGGCGATCTGCCGATCATCGCCAAAATCGAGACGCTCTCGGCGATCAGCGACCTCGATTCGATCATCGACGCCTCGGACGGTGCCATGGTCGCCCGCGGCGACCTCGGCGTCGAAGTCGGACCAGCCGAGGTGCCCGTGTCGCAACGGGCGATCATCGCCGCCGCCGGCCGCGCGCTGATGCCGGTGATCATCGCCACCCAGATGCTCGAATCGATGACCAATCGACAGCGTCCAACCCGCGCAGAGGCGTCGGACGTAGCCAACGCGGTCTGGGACGGCGCCGACGCGCTGATGCTCTCCGGCGAGACGGCGGTCGGCAGACACCCGGTCGAAGTGGTGAAGATGATGGACAGCATCATCCGCACCGCCGAGCAGGCGAACCCGCATCGCGCCGCGCGCTCGATCGAGCTGAGCAGCGATACGGCGCGGACGATCAGTCAGGCGGTCGCAACCGCCGTCGAGCAGCATCCGCAGGTCAAGGCGGTGATCATCTTCACCGTCTCGGGACGCTCCGGACGGCTGCTCTCGCAGGTGCGCCTGCCCGTCCCCACCATCGTCCTCGCCCCGTCCGTCTCGGTACTTCAGCGCCTGGCGCTCAGCTGGGGCGTCGATCCGCGCTACTGCGACCCGCCCGATACCATCGAAGAGATGCTGCGCGATGTGGAACGCGCCGCCTGGCAGGAGATCGGGCTGGACGCAGGCGACTCGGTGGTCGTCACCGGCGGTCTGCCGCTCGGACGCGGCGAGCCGACCAACTTCCTCAAACTCCACAAAATTCCTTCGATATCCTGAACGCGCACCCAGCACACCGAGCGGGAGGTCCAGATGACTCACGACGCGCCAGCGCCCGACATCCAGATCGGCGACGCCTGCGAGATCGATCCAGCGGCGGGGCCCATCGAAGCGCGCGCCGCGTCAGCGGACGCCGAGCGCGATGTGCTGCTCTACATTGAGGTCTGGTGCGGCGACTGCCGCCGCGCTGTCGACTTCCTCGACGAGCACGAGATTCCCTACCGCACCATCGACATCGAGGCGCAACCCGAAGCGGTCGCGATCGTCGAAGCGCTCAACCGCGGCAACCGCTCGGTGCCCACCATCCTGATCGACGGCGAGCACGTCGCCACCGAACCGAGCCGCGCCGAGCTGGTCAGCATCTTCGGCGTCGAGCCGCCCAAAGAGCAATCGTCGAGCGGCGTCCTCTCCCGCCTTCGGCGCTCCTAGCCCGGCTCCGAACGCGACTCGTCGATCACGTGCACCGCCTCGGGCGGGATGCACACGGATACCGAGTCGCCCACTCCGACGCCAAGCCCGTTCCAGACCGGCCGCGGCGACTGCGCGGTGATCTGCGCGCCGCCCACATCCAGCAGCGCCCGAACCATCGCGCCGGAGAGATCGGCGCGCAGCACGACCCCGCCCGCGCCCGGCCCCAACACGACGTGCTCGGAGCGCACGCAGACCAACGACCCGGGCGGCGCTTCAACTGCAAACGGCAGACCCTCGTTGCGCCAGATGTTCTCGACACCCACGAACTCCGCCACTTCGCGGTCGCGCGGGTGATCGAACAGCTCCAGCGGCGTACCGGTCTGACGCACGCGACCTCGGATCAACAGCACCGCCAGGTCGCCGAGCCTGAGCGCTTCATCGCGATCATGGCTCACCAGAATGGTCGTCGGCCGCGTCTCCGCGAGAATGTCGGCGAAATCTCCGATCAACCCCTCGCGCGTCGGCGCGTCGACGCCGGCGAAGGGCTCGTCCAGCAGCATCACCTCAGGCTGCGAGGCGAACGCCCGCGCCAGGCTGACCCGCTGGGCTTCGCCGCCCGACAGCTGCCTGGCGTGCCGCCGCGACAGCGGCGCGATCCCGAAGCGTTCCAGCCAGTGCTCGGCCAGCGCGCGGCGCTGCGCCCGACCGACGCCGCGCAGGCGCAGCGGCAGCTCCACATTCGCGCGCACCGACATGCTCAGCAGCAGCGGCTCCTGAAACGCCGCTGACATCCGCCGACGGGTGCGAACCGGATCCGCGTCCATCGGCTCGCCGTCCAGCGTCAGCGCGCCGCGCAGCGGATGCAGCACCAGCTGCAGCGCGCCCAACAACGTCGATTTGCCCGATCCGTTGGGACCGATCACCACCGTCACCAACCCGCGCGGGATATCGAGCGCGTCGATCTGCAACACGCTCACGCCGCCGCGCTGCACCACCAGATCGCGCACCTGCAGATGGACGTCGCGGCTGACGGCGGCGCTTGGATCAGGGCGCGCGTCGGGACGGTCGTTCATGTCACGGGTCGGCGCTGCTGAACGGCGGTCAGCACGAGATTGACGAGAAAGGCCAGCAGCACCAACACCAGCGAGAGCGCGATCGCCACCTCGAAGTTGCCGCGGCCGGTCTCCAGCACGGTGGCGGTGGTCAGCACCCGCGTCTCGCCGGCCAGATTGCCGCCCACCTGCATCGACGCGCCGACCTCCGAGATCGCCGCCCCGAACCCGGCCATCACCGCAGCCAACAGACCCAGCCGCGTCTCGCGCACCAGCAGCCACAGCACCTGCACGCGATTCGCGCCCATCGCCCACATCTGACCGATCAGTCTTGGGTTCACGGACTGAATTGAGGCGAGCGAGAATCCCACCACCAACGGCAGGCTGAGCAGAAACTGCGCCACGACCATGGCGGTCGGCGTGTAGATCAGATTGAGATCACCCAGCGGACCGGTGCGCCAGAGGACGAGCGCGACCAGCAGCCCAATCACCACCGGCGGCATGCCCATCCCGGTGTTGACCGCCGCCACGATCAGCCCTCGCCCCCAGAATCGGCGCAGCGCCAGAGCCGCGCCCAGCGGAATGCCGATCAACAGCGCCAACGCCGTCGCCGCCGAGGAAATCGCCAGCGTCCGCAGCGTAATCTCGATGATCTCGCCGTCGCCCGACCACCACAGCCGCGCCGCCTCGCGGAAGCCGTCCCAGATCAGATCCATGCCGCCACTGTAGCCGCGCCCCAGTCGCAGCGCGGCATCAGCGCGGCGCGCCGCCCCGCGCCGCGACCGCGTCTTCGCTGTCCCCCGCGGCCGGGATGAACAGCGGTCGACCGTACTCCTGACGCAGATACTCGCCGATCATCCGCTGCACGTCGTCGCGAACCAGAAACTCGCTGAACGCCCGCGCCGCGGCCGTGTTGATCCGACCCTTGCCGCCGTCGACCTCCATCACGCTGTAGAAGTTCAGCAGACGCGCGTCGCCCTCGACCAGCACCGCAAGCTCTGGAATGTCTTCCAGCAGCGCCAGGTAGGTGCCGCGGTCGGTCAGCGTGTATGCCCCGCGCTGATTGGCGACGGTCAGCGTGGCCGACATGCCCTGCCCCACCTCGAGGTACCAGCCGCCGCCGATGTCGGCCGGCTCGATCTCTGCGTCGCCCCACAGCGCCAGCTCCTTCTTGTGCGTGCCGCTGTCGTCACCGCGCGAAGCGAACTCGCACACCCCGCCCGCGCAGAAGGTCCTGATCTTTGCCAGCGCGACCGACGCGTCGGGCATCCCGCCGATCGCGGCCGGATCGTCGGGCGGGCCGACGATCACGAAGTCGTTGTAGGCGACCAACGTGCGCGCCGTGACGTCGCCGGCGTCGACCAGCTCCCGCTCCGCGCTCGGCGCATGCGTCAGCAGCGCGTCGGCATTGCCCTCGGTGCCCATGCGCAGCGCCGCCCCGGTTCCGACGGCGATCACCTTGACGGCAATCCCCTCCTCCGCCTCGAACATCGGCACGAGTTCATCGAGCAGCCCGGAGTCGTTCAGCGACGTGGTGGTCGCCAGGATCAGCTCGCCGCGGTTGTAGCCCGGCTCACCGCCGCAGGCGGCGAGGATGCCCGCCAGCGCCAGACTTGTCAGCGCCGCGCAGATCTGCGTCAACCAGCCGGGCGCCGATGCTCGGCTCATCGTTCCTCCCCGGCCCTCGCCGCACGCTACTCGCCGGCGGTGATCATCCCCGCTCCAACGGTCGCGGCGCTGGCTTCGTCGATCAGGATGAAGGCGCCGGTCGCCCGCGACTCAGCGTATGCGTCGATCGACAGGGGCGCCATGAGCCGCAGCCGCACGCGGCCGATCTCGTTCAGCGACAGCTGCGACGCGGTCAGGTCGTATTCGAGCGTGTTCACATCCAGCCGCGCGCCGACTTCCTCGACCATCGCCCGCGTCGTCTGCGTGGTGTGTTTGATCACCAGACGATCCCGCGCTCGCAGCGGAATGCGCTCGCTCATCCAGCAGACGTGCGCGTCGATCGACGCAGCGACCAGCGGCGGCCGCTCGGCCGAGACGATCATCGAGCCCCGCCGCACATCCAGCTGGTCCGCCAACCGCACCGTCACCGACATCGGCGGCGAGGCCTCGGACAGCTGCTGATCGAAAGCGTCGATGCCGATCACGCGGGTCTCCGCCCCCGACGGCATCACCCGCACCCGATCGCCGACCCGCAGCACGCCTGAAGCCATCGTCCCGGCGTAGCCGCGGTAATCGTGGTGCGCCTCGCGCAACGGGCGGATCACGTACTGCACCGGGAATCGCGCCGCGTCGTGGCGGGCGGGTTGCGACGCCTCCAGCGTCTCCAGCAGCTCCAACAGCGGCGGCCCCGCGTACCACGCCATCCGCTCCGACGGCGACACCACCCAGTCGCCGTGCTTGGCCGAGATCGGAATCGCGCGAACGTCGGTCACGCCCATGCGGCCGGCGAACCGCGTCAGCTCCTCGGCGATCCGGTCGAACACCGACCGATCCCAATCGACCAGGTCCATCTTGTTCACGCAGAGGACGAAATGGCGGATACCGAGCAGCTGAGACAGATACGCGTGCCGACGCGTCTGCTCGAGCACGCCGCGCCGCGCATCGACCAGCAGCAGCGCCGTGTCCGCCGTCGAGGCGCCGGTGACCATATTGCGCGTGTACTGCACGTGCCCGGGCGTGTCGGCGAGGATGAACTTGCGCCGAGGCGTGGAAAAGTAGCGATAGGCGACGTCAATCGTGATGCCCTGCTCGCGCTCCGAGCGCAGGCCGTCGGTCAGATAGGCGAGATTGATATCGTCCTCGCCCCGCGTGCGCGACGTGCGCTCGATCGCCTCCATCTGGTCGATGAACGTCTGTTTGGCGTCGAACAGCAGCCGGCCGATCAGCGTCGATTTGCCGTCATCGACCGAGCCCGCGGTCGCCAGTCGCAGCAGCGTGCGGCGGTCGGGCGCAAACGGATCGTGCAAATCGTGCATGTCGCGCGGATCATGCGCTTCCGCGAGCGGCTGCGTCGTCATCAGAAATACCCATCGCGCTTGCGATCCTCCATGGCCGCTTCGGAGAAGCGATCGTCCGCGCGCGTCTCGCCGCGTTCCGTAATCCGCGTCGCGGCGATCTCCGCCACCACCGCCTCCAGCGTCTGCGCCTCGGACAACACGCCGGCCGTGCAGGTCATGTCGCCCACCGTGCGAAAGCGCACCCGAGCCTCGAACGGATCCTCGCCCGGCAGCCGCGAGACAAAGTCGGAGACCGGAAACAACATGCCGTCGCGCCGAAACATCGAGCGTTCGTGAGCGAAATAGATCGAGGGAATCTCGAGCCGCTCGCGTTTGATGTACTGCCAGATATCCAGCTCGGTCCAGTTGGAGAGCGGGAAGGCGCGGATGTGCCCGCCGCTGGTCAACCGGCCGTTGTACAGGTTCCACAACTCGGGCCGCTGATTGGACGGATCCCACTGCCCGAAGGCGTCGCGGAACGAGAAGATGCGTTCCTTGGCGCGCGCTTTCTCTTCGTCGCGCCGCGCGCCGCCGAACAGCGCGTCGAAGCGGTGCTCCAGCACCGCGTCCAGCAGCGTGACGGTCTGCAATCGATTGCGCGACGCGCGCGGCCCCGCTTCCTCGACCACGCGACCCTGATCGATCGAGTCCTGCACCGACGCCACCAGCAGCTCAACCTCGAGCTCCGCCGCGCGGCGGTCGCGGAACTCGATCGCCTCGGGAAAGTTGTGGCCGGTATCCACGTGCATCACCGGAAACGGAATCCGCGCCGGCCAGAACGCCTTCTCCGCCAGCCGCAGCATCACGATCGAGTCCTTGCCGCCCGAGAACAGCAGGCAGGGACGCTCCAGCTCCGCCGCGACCTCGCGGATGATGTGGATCCCCTCAGCCTCGAGCCACGACAACGTATCCAGCGGGCCTGCGCCTCCGCCTGACACAGGCGCTGCGGTCGCGGTTGCATTGGCCATCGTGCGGTTACCCCGTTTCAACCCATCTGTTTCAATCTTGACCAAGATTACTGGATCACTCATATATGAACGCAGCGGTTATCCTGACCGCCAGCGCGCGAGTACACGAGAACACACAACCGCCGCTGGTGCGCCTGAACGCATCTGAAAAACGCATCAGAAAGAAAAGAGGCGACCGATGTCCGTGGGAACCGTAAGCCAACTCTGGCGATACCCGGTCAAGTCGATGGCGGGTGAACATCTCGAGTCCGCTCAGATCGATCGCAACGGCGTCGCCGGCGACCGCGGCTGGGCCGTCCGCGAGGTCGAGGCGGATGTCACGCGCAACGCCCGCGAAATGCCCGGGCTGCTCCAGTTCGCCGCCGCTTACGCCGAATCGCCAAGTTTCGAGCATCGCTCGCCGGCGGTCACGATCACCACCCCCGACGACCGCGAGGTGCAATCGGCCGACGACGACCGCGACCAACGCCTCAGCGTCATCCTGGGCCGGCCGGTCATGCTCACTCCGCTGCATCCGGCCGACGACCTGGCTTGGTACGCGCGCGGCGCGTTGCCGGAAGGCGTCGACCAGATGACCGCCCTGCGCCAGCTGCTCGGCATGCAAGCCGACGATCCGATTCCCGACCTCTCGGGATTGCCGCAGGAGCTGCAGGGATTCTCGACCCCGCCCGGCACCTACTTCGACTGCTACCCGATGCACATCATGACCACGGCGTCACTGAACGAGCTCGCCGCCCTCGGCGGCGGCGATGATGTCGACGTGCGCCGCTTCCGACCCAACGTGGTCATCGACACCGGCGACGCGTCGGGGCTGCTGGAAGTCGACTGGACCGGCAAGCGGCTGCGTCTGGGCGAGGTCGTGCTCGAACTGAAAACCACCACCGTCCGCTGCTCCGTCCCCGCGCACGCCCAGCGGAACTTCGGCGCCAGCCGCGCCGTGGGCCGCGCGCTGATCGAACACACCAAACAGCATTTGGGCAGCTACTGCTACGTCGCCGAAGGCGGCGCGATCAACGTCGGCGACCCGGTGGAGCTGATCGACTAGGGCCCGCGCGCCTGATCGTCGTCATCGGCGTCTGCCGGCCATACGCGCGTGGCCGGGTGAAACGCCTGCCAGGCGAACCAGAAATGGTCGCTGTGGATCACCCACGTCAGTTGCGCGCCCGACAGTTCCCCGGCAACCGCCCGACCGAAAATGTCCCAGACCGAACCGGTCTGCTCATCGACGAACGTGCGCCCGCTCGGATCATCCGCATTCGGCCGGAACGAATGCGCGGCGCCGTCCAGTGAGGTCTCGAAGACCGCCGTCGCGCCGATCTCCCGCGCATCGGCGATCACGCTGTCATCCAGCGCCGAGCGCGCCCCCGGCGTCCAGAAGACGACCAGGTCGATGCCGTCGAACGAATCCTGTATGACCCGCTCGCGCTCCAGCGCCGACCAGGCGTACGCAACCGCCGCGCCCGAGGGCCCCTCAATCGCCACCACCCGCTCCATCGGCGGCAGGCGCGGATCGATCGTGTCGCGATCGAAAAACGAGGCGGACGGCCCGCCCCGCTCCGGGTCGTCGTAGCCGCGATAGGGATTGAGTCCGTAGTCGCGCTCCCAGCCCGTCTCGCGCGACAGCACCAGCGCGTCGGGGTAGGCGTCGCGCAGCTGGCCCAGGCTGACCACCGACGCCGGCAGATACGCCAGCCGCGCGCCGACCATGCGGCCGATGATCGCGCGGCCCGACGACTGCTGCCAGAGCGACTCCGTGCTGCGGTCGTACATCACCAGGTCGGAGTTTCGCAGCAGCCCCGAGACGCCGAACTGATACACCGTCTCGCCGATCTGCGACTCGAACGCGATCGCCGTGTTGCAGAGCGGGCAAAACGTGACCGCCACCGGCATCCCGCCGACGACATCGTTGACGATCTCGTGCCAGGTCAGAATCTCCAGCGGATAACCACGCACATCGCCGTTGACACCGACCTGCACCAGCGGCTCGGCGTCGTCGTAGTACGCCGACGCCTCTTCGAGCGTGACGTAGAGCGGGCCGCTCAGGGCCGGGATCGCGTCGCGCCAGGCGCCCTGCGAGAGTTCGTCCAGATCGATCAGGCGGATACCCCACTCGGTCGACCAGTCGAGGCCGTAATGAGCCGGCCGCTCGTTGTCGCGGATGATCGGGATCCCCTCAGCCGTCGCCGCGGCGTCGCGGGGCAGAAACGTTGGACGCTCAGGTATCGGCGTAAAACCCCGCTCCTGCTGTTCCGGTTGTTCCTGCCGCTGGACCGACTCTGACGCCCGCGCCGCCTGCTCCTGAACCGCCTCCGATTGCTCAATCTGGCCGGATTGTTCAGGCTGTTCAGGTTGTTGAGACTGCCCGGACTGCGAACCGTCAGTTGCAGCCTCTTGCGGCTGCGATGCTTCCCGCGCAACTGTTTGCTGCTGCGAGTCGGCCTGCTCGCGCGGTTGCGAGCGCTCGATCTCGCCGCCGCAGGCGGCACCCACCAGCAGCAACGCCGCCGCACCGATCATGCCGATCAGACCGGACAATCGCAGAACGGGGCGGCCGTTTCGTATGCTCTGCATAGGCTCGATCATACGCGCCCAAACGGCGGGCAGCGGACGCAGGGAGCGGTGGCATGACGGACGACCCCGAACCCGTTCCGGAGCGCGACCTACAGGAAGATCGACAGGCCGTGCTGGAAGCCAACCGCGCCTTCTACGAGGCCTTCAACGCGCGCGACGTCGAAGCGATGGCCGACCTCTGGCTGCGCAGCGACGACGCGACCTGCATCCACCCGCACCGCAACATCGCCACGGGACACGCCGACATCCTGCGCACCTGGCGCGCGATCCTGACCAATCCGCAGCAGGCGAAGATCGTGTTCGCCGCCGAGGACGCCCGCGTCGTGGGCGACATCGGCATCGTCGCCGGCCGCGAAGTCGTGGCGGGCGTCCCGATCGTGGCGACCAACATCTACCAGCGCTCGAACCGCGCCGATCTGACCGACAACACCGACGCGCCCGCCAATACTTGGCTCCTGATCCACCACCACGGCAGCCCGGTGCTGCACACCGAGTAAACGCACAACCATCAGCAAGCGGAGATACGAGGAGATACGACATGCCCGTCACGCTCGCGAAAGGCGATCAGGCGCCCGACTTTCAGCTGCCAGATCAGGACGGCAAGCTTCACGCATTGGCCGATTACGCCGGCCGCACCGTGGTGCTCTACTTCTACCCGCGCGACGACACGCCAGGCTGCACCAGGCAGGCGTGTTCGTTCCGCGACGAGATAGAGGCGATCTCCGCAGAGGGAGCGGTCGTGCTCGGCGTCTCGACCGACAGCGCCGAATCGCACCAGGCGTTCCGTCGCAAGCACGGGCTCAATTTCCCGCTGCTGGTCGACGAGGATGCAGCGGTGGCGGCGCGCTACGGCGCCTGGGGCGAGAAGACGCTCTACGGACGTACCAGCATCGGCATGACTCGTGCTACATTTGTCATCGGACCGGACGGCGCGTTGACAAAAGTCTGGAAGCGCGCCAAGGCCGCCGATCACGGCCAGGCGGTCCTCAAGGCCCTGCGGACGGGCCGCTGAACGCACCCAACACCCAGTCCGCCTAGATCGATTCCCCCATGTCCCGGTTCTGCAAGTTGGCGCTCAGCGCCGCCCTTGCGCTGTCCCTCGCGGCAGCGCTCCTCGTCGGCTGCTCCGACGATGAACAACAGGAGCAACCTCAGCAACAGGTCGCGGAACAGCCGCAGACTGAGCCGCAACAGACCGAGCAGGCAGACGACGCCCAGTCGTCCAGCTCGCAAACCCCGGCATCGCAGCCCCAACAGAGCCAGCAAGACGGCCAACGGGGCCAGCAGGATCAACCCCAACAGGAGGAGCCGGCTGAGCCGCTCGATGTGGTCGTCTCGACCCAGATCATCGCCGACTGGGTGCGCCAGGTCGGCGGCGACCGCGTCAACGTGCGCGCGCTCATGCCCGCCGGCGCCGACGTGCACACGCTCGAACTCAGCGTCTCCGACATCCGCGCGGTCGCCGACGCCGACCTCGTGATCATCAACGGGGCCGGGCTGGAAGCGGCGTATCAGGACGCGATCCTGGAAAACTCTGACCGCATCCTCGACCTCGCCGAGGCAATCGAGGTGGACGGTTTCACATTGGCTCCCTTCAGCGCCATGGTCATGGAGCTCGAACACGAAGAACATGATGACCACGATGGGCATGACGATCACGGCGACGATGACGCGCATGATCACGAGGGAGAGCACGAACAACACGAGGAGCATGACGATCACGGAGACCACGAAGACGAACACGGCTCGGTCAGCGCGATCGGCCGACTGCTGATCACCGACGCCGAGTCGGCGCAGCTCTCCGTCATCGACCTCAGTTCGGGCGAAATCTCCAGCGGCGTGTTCGAGGTCGCCGCCCCTGGCGCGCGCGTCTACCCCAGCCCCAGCCACCGCTACGGCATTGTCCTCGCGCGCGGCCCCGAGGACGACGACGACCGCGTACATCTCTTCGACGGCGGCGTGTTCGAGGTCGAGCACGGTGACCACTTCGACCTCGTGACGCAACCGGTCTCACGGCACGCCTTCGAAATCGCCGAGGAACTGCCGATCCACTTCGTCAACAGCTACGGCTGGAGCGCCATCTTCACAGACGCGCGCGGCCGCGTCTTCATGATCGACGAAGCGGCGCTGATCAGCTCCCAGGGCGACTACCAGCCCATCGTGCTGGACGCCGGACCGCAACACGGCGCCGCGCTCGCGATCTCCGAGGAGCACGTGATCGTTTCCTCGAACAACCCCGATTTCCCAGAGGAGTCCGACAGCAGCCTGCCGCTCGGCGTCGAGGTCCGCGACCTCAACGACGCGGTCATCTACGACGCCAGCGATCGATCCTGCCCCGGCCTGCACGGCGAATCGCACAACGCCCACGGCGCGGCGTTCGGCTGTACCGGCGGCGTGCTCTTCCTGCACGCCCACGACGGCGAGTACGAGCACGAGTTCATCGCCAACCCGCCCGAGATGCGCAGCGAGTCCCGAATTGGATCCGTCTACGGCCACCATCACGTCGAGCACTTCTTCGGCAGGGCGTCCTACTTCGACGGGCAGGGCTTCGCCGATGACGGCATCTGGCTGATCGACGTGGCCCGAGGTGGCATGCGGCAGGTCTTCAGTGAACCCAGCGTCAACGCCATGTTCTCCAGCGACGGCGAAATGCTGTACGTGCTCGGCATCGACGGCGTGCTGCACGGGTTGGACGCTCACGACGGCGACCTGCACTCGACCATGCAGCTCGCCGCGCCGGGCGAGGCTGGCGCTCCCGCGTTCACCATCGCCGGCGAGATGCTCTACCTCGTCGATCCCAACAGCGGCCATGCGTGGGCCGTCCACCTCGAAGACATGGAGATCGAAGCCGAATGGCATCTCCGCGGCGCGCCCGCCAGCGTCGCATTCGTCGGCCTGATCAAAGCGGGCCATGACGATCACGATGATCACGACGGCCATGGCGATCATGACGGCCACGAAGACCACGAACAGCACGAGGAAGAGGAGCACGACGGACACGACCATCACGGCCACGCGCACGGCGACGAGGACCCGCACTTCTGGTTCGACACCGATCTCGCCCAGTCGGCGGTCGCCGCAATCGCGGACGCGCTGATCGAACTCGACCCGTCATCGGCAGGCACGATTTCCGATCTGCTCGACACGTACCAGCAGGCGATACGCGACGCCGACGCCTCAGTCAAAGCGCTGCTGGCCGACCTGCCCGACAACCGCCGCCTGCTGGTCACCTTCCACGACGCCTTCGGCTACTTCGCCCGGCGCTACGGTCTGGAAGTGGCGGGATTCGTGGTCGAGGGACCCGAGCAGGGCGTCAGCGCCGGCGCGCTGACCAGGCTGATCGAACTGATCGAGCGCGAGGGCGTGGAGACGGTCTTCCACGAGCCGCAGTTCGATTCCACCATCCTCGATACTGTCGCCGATGAAACTGGCGCCGGGCGGGGAATCATCTGGTCGCAGCCGACCGACGACAACCCGACCTACATCGGCATCCTGGTCGGCAACGCGCAGGCGATCGCCGGCCAGCTTGGTCTGCAATAGCGCAGAAACGGGCGGCTCAGAGCGCTAGGCTGGCGGCGATGTCTGAATCCGCCGCCAAACCTGGCGCCATGCCGCTGCCGACGCCCTCGAAACACAACCTGGTCTGGATCGACCTCGAAATGACGGGGCTCGATCCGGCCAGGGACGTGATCATCGAGGCCGCCGTCCTGATCACTGACGGCGACCTGAACATCGTCGCCCACGGACCCGAGATCGCGATCCACCGCTCGGACGAAGCGCTCAGCGTGATGAACGCCTGGAATCGACGCACGCATCACGGCTCCGGGCTAATCAAGCGGGTCAAGGCGTCGACGGTAACCGTCGAGCAGGCGGAGGCGGCGATACTCGAGTTCGTTCAATGCTGGACGCTCAGGCGCTCCGCGCCCCTGTGCGGCAACACGGTGCACCAGGACAAACGCTTTCTGTACAACGAAATGCCGACCCTGGCCGACTGGATGCACTACCGCATCATCGATGTCTCGACGGTCAAGGAGCTGGCCCGGCGCTGGCACCCCGGCCACGAGCGGTTCGTCAAGCAGGAACGGCATCGCGCGATGGATGACATCCGCGAATCGATCGACGAGCTGCGCTGGTATCGAGAGCAGATTTTCCAGCCCGCGCGCTGATACACGCATTGACGCGATCAGCCGCCCCCCAACAGACGCGCGCCGAATCGGCAGCACGCCCCCCAGCAGACACCGCCGATCTGACAGCAGGCGCCCCAGCAGACGCGGGCGGTGCGCCGCAAGACGCGCGTCTCCTCGTCCGCCCCGCCGCCGGCGAACGAGAGAGACGGCAGCGTGCCGCGCAGGCCGCGCGGACTGATGAGGAAGGCGAGCCCGAGCAGCGCCACCGCGGTCAGCACAATCGAAGGGCCGGCGGCCAGATCGAAGTGAAACGACGCATACAGGCCGATCACGGTCGCGAGAGCGCCCGCGAGCATCGCCATCAGCATCATCAACGACAGCCGACGAGTCAGCAGCACAGCCGACGCCGCCGGCGTGACCAGCATCGCCACCGCCAGAATCACGCCGACCAGACGAAACGCGACCACGGTCGCCAGCGCGATCACGACCAGCAGCCCAACCTGGATCAGCGTGACGGGGACGCCCGAGACCGCCGCCACCTCCGGGTCGTAGGCGGTGAACCTGAGCTCGGGCAGAAACGCCAGCACCAACACCGCTACAGTCAGCGTCAGCGCGGCCATCGTCAGCAGATCGCTCCACGAGGCGCCCAGGATATGCCCGACCAGCAGCGAGCCCAGATCGACGGCGAACGTGCGCTGACGCGAGATCAGCATTACGCCCAGGGCGAAGAAGCCGGCGAACATGATCCCGATCGCCGTGTCCTCGCGCAGCCGGCCGCGGATCGTCAGCAGCGCGACGCCCAGCGCGGTCAGCACCGCTGCCACTCCCGCGCCCAGCGTGATCCACACCGCGCCGCCGCCCAACACCAGCGCCACCGCCGCGCCGGCCAGCTGCGTGTGCGCCACCGCGTCGCCCATGAACGCCAACCCGCGCAGCACCACGAAGACGCCGACCAGACCCGCCGCCACCGACACGATCAGCCCCGCCAGCAGCGCCCGGTGCATGAACTCGAACGACCAGGGGTCGGTCAGCCAGTCCACGGAACACTCTTGCTAGCCGGGCTGCTCGCTAACATCAGCACACGCGAGCGACGCAGTACGTCACAGTGTAGAGGTTCGACCATGGTACTTGAGCGGCAGGTCACGCTGATCACCGGCGCGTCGAGAGGGTTCGGACAGGCCGCGGCCAAGGAGCTCGCGCAGCGCGGACATCCCGTGATCGCCACGATGCGCGACCCCGATCGCGACGCGCCCCACCTGGCCGGCATCGACCCCGCGCTGATCGAGATCGCGCCGTGCGGCGTCACAGATCGCGGCTCAATCGAAGCGGCCGCCGCGGCGGGGCTGCGCCGCTTCGGCCGCATCGACGCTCTGTTCAACAACGCCGGCTACGGACTCTACGGCCCCGTCGAAGATCTCGCCGACGACGAGGTCTCGCGCCAGATGGACACCAACTTCATCGGCCAGATTCGCATGGCGCAGGCCGTGCTGCCGGCGATGCGCGAGCGCCGGCACGGCAAGATCATCAACGTCTCCTCGCTGGCCGGGCGCGTCGTCGCCCCGCTCATGGGTCTGTACGCCGCGTCCAAGTGGGCGGTCGAGGCGATGTCCGAAGCGCTGCGCTACGAGGTCTCGCGCTGGAACGTCGACGTCACCATCCTCGAGCCGGGCATGTACGCCTCGGACTGGCAAACCGCCAACCTCGACGTCGCCGCCGCAATCCGCGAAGGCCGCTCGCCGTATCAGGAATCGACCGAGCGCGCCCTGAACGCTTTTCGCACGCGCGCGGCGACCCGCCCCGGCTCGCGCTCCGTCGCCACCGCCGTGGCCGACATCGTCGAACTGGAGCAGCGCCTGCCGATGCGCTGGCCGATCGGTGAAGACACCCTGCAGACGATCCGCCTGCGCGAGGCGATGACGGATCAGGAGTGGGAAGAGCGAGTTCGGACTGACACGAGCGGCTATCGCGGGGCGTTCTTCGACGGCATCGACAATCCGCTGGAGCGCAAGCCCCGCTAGTCCCGCCCGCCGTGCTTGCCGATCGTCCAGCCCGACTGCGCCAGGTGCGCGTCGGAGAACGCCACCGCGTCCGGCTCCAGCTCGTTGGCTAGAGTGTTGTTGAACCGGTTCAGAAACCCGAACATCGAAATCACGCTGACGATCTCAACGATCTCCGACTCCGACCAGTGCCGCCGCAGATCGTCGAAGTGCGCGTCGGTGGCGGCGTTCGGCTGGAGTCCCGCGTCGCGCGCCAGCCGCAGCGTCGACCGCTCCGCATCAGTGAACAGCGCCGAGGTCTCGAAGCTCCAGACCGCCTCGACGCGCTCGAACGACTCGCCCGCCAGCGCATGCGCGAAGTGGCCGGTATGCGCCTGGCAATACAGACAGCCCGCCGAGCGCGAGACGACGTGCGCGATCAGCTGCTTGAGACCGGTCGGCACGTCCCCCTCGCGCATGATCGAGCCGAACAACGGCTGGAAGGCTTCCAGCACCCTCGGCCGACGCCCCAGCACGTGAAACGAGGTTGGAATCGTACCGCCGGCCCGCTGGATCGACGAGAGATAGGGCGCAACCTGGAGCAGCTCCTCGGTGCTCAGCGGCGTGACGCGGTTCATGTCGTCCTCCAGCGGATCAGCATCTGCGTTGGTTGATCGGGCAGCGACCAGCCGTCGTCCCCTTCGATCAGCAGTTCGGCGATCGCCTCGCGCAACGAGGGCAGTCTGGCCGAGTCCTCCGCCAACCATAATCGTCGGCGCGCCCAGTCCATCGCACCGTCGAGCGACTCGAAGCGGAACCGCTGCCGATCCGAGCCGCGGCCGACCTCCGCCACATCCGGCTCCGCGCCGCGGGCGCGCAACAGACGGATGAACTCCGACGCGCCCGGCAGATGCGCCTGCGCTTCCCCGTGCACGGCGGGCCAGACCTGCCAGAACAACGAGCCGGGCGAGCGATCAAACATCAGCGCCGCGCATTCACGACGCGATGCGCGCTCGAGCGTGTCCAGAAAGGCGCCGATCGGCTCGATGTCGTAGCCGACGTGGGAGATCAACCCGACATCGGCGATGCCGGTCAGGGATGGATCGTTGGACGGCCAGCGCTGATCCCGAACGTCGATGTTGAAGATGCCGTGTTCGATCTGCAAACCGGCCAGTTCCGCCCGCATCGCCGTCGACGGCTCCACCGCGATCACGCGCTGCACCCGCAGCGCCAACGGCAGACTGAAGCGCCCCGCGCCGGCCCCGACGTCCAGCCAGGTGTCATCCGCCGCGGCAACGGCGAGCAGCGCCTCCAGCGCCGCGTCGCCGCTGCGGCGCGGGTCGGCGCGAAACGCGGCGGCGAGCGGCCGGTAGTGATCGCCCTCGTCCGGTTCCTCGCGCACCCGCTCGGCCTGCTCGCGATTGGCGATCACGCGCCGAGACCATTCCCGCGCGAGCCCGAGCGCATCCTCGCGCCCGTCACCCGACTGATCGCTGGGGTACACTTGGCCCATGACTGATTCACCTGACCTCAACCTGGACGGGTTGCCCGAGCTCATCGATCCGATCCTGATTCTCGCCTGGGAAGGCTGGAACGACGCGGGTGAATCCGCATCCACCGCCGCCCAGTATCTGATCCAGCAGCTGGGCGCGCGGCAGTTCGCGACCGTCGACCCGGAGGAATTCTACGACTTCACCGAAGCGCGCCCCATGGCGCGCTACCGCGACGGCGAGCGCTACATCTCCTGGCCGACGACCGATTTCATCCAGCTACGGCGCTCCGGCGCCAGCCGCGACATCGTGGTCGGCATCGGCATCGAGCCGCACTACCGCTGGAAGCGCTACATCGCGGCGCTGTCCGAGCTGGTCGACGCGATCGGCGCGAAACTCGTGCTCTCCCTGGGCGCCGTCGATTCGGGAACGCCGCACACGATGCCGGTTCCGGTGCGCGGTTCCGCCAACAACCCGACGCTCGCCGAGCACTACAACATGCATCCGTCCCGTTTCGAAGGGCCCTCCGGGATCGTCGGCGTGTTTCATGATCATTGCCGCCGACGCGAGATCGGCGGCGTCTCGCTCTGGGCCTCGGTGCCGCACTATCTGCAGGGCATCACCAACCCCATCGGCGCGCAGGCGCTGTTGCGAGCGATCAGCGACATGACCGGCCTGCACATGGACTACGGGCCACTCGAACAGGGCATCGAGCGTTTCAACCTGCAGCTCGAAGAGGCGCTGCGCGAGAACGGCGACCTGCGCGACTACGTCTCCCAACTCGAAGCCGCCGCCCAGACGCCCGAACCGCAGACGCAGCAGGAAAGCGAACTGCCCAGCGCCGACGCGCTGATCGCCGATCTGGAAGATTTCTTCCGCCAGGGCGGCGACAGCGGCGACAACCACTAGGTGGCAGTAGTCGGCAGCCAAGCGACCGCTCTGCGCGCTCGTCGGCTCAGGCTCTACAGTGAACCAGACAGCCAATCCCCGCCCGGGCTAGATCGGCGACGCATGATGCCGGATGTGGAACACGTCAGCGACGACGACCGCCAGCAGGCGTCCGAGAAGAACCTCAACAAGATGTGGAAGTTCGCCCGCAACTTCGCCCAGAAGAGCGGCTCGTATCTGCACCCGCAGGAGGAAATCACCGAGTTTCTCGTGATCGGCCTGGCCAAACACATCGACGACTACGGACGCCCGCTCTGCCCCTGCAACTTCTATGAGGACAAGGCGGAAGAGGTCAAATCGTCGACCTGGATCTGCCCCTGCGAGGAGATGCAGCGCTGGAAATACTGCCATTGACTGCTCTTCTGCGATGAGGAAGGTCTTCCCATCACCGAATATCTCCCCGAAGGACACGAGGGCATCGCGATCTACGGCGTGCGCGAAGACCCTCACCCCGACAAGGGACGCGCCCTCGGCCGGCTGGAGGAAGAGAGCGGCCGCACCATCGAAAAACGCAAACGCCGCGACTGATCGCGCTCGCGCCGCGGCGCCGGCGCAGGCGGCGCTGGTCTGACCGCCCCAACTGGCGTTACGCTCACAGAGAACGGCGACCGCACGACAGGACGACTGGACACCGCATGGCTCGAACCTCGAACATCCACCGCGACCTCAAGCGCCGCAAGATGCACGACAAGTACAAGGACAGGCGCGCGGCGCTCAAGCGGCAGCTCAAAGAGTCCAACAACCCGCGCGAGAAGCAGAACATCCAGTTCCAGCTTCAGGCCTTGCCGCGCAACAGCTCGCCCACGCGAATCAAGAACCGCTGCGTCGTCACCGGCCGGCCGCGCGCATACATGCGCAAATTCGGCCTCAGTCGCATCACCTTCCGCGAGATGGCGTCCCTCGGCCTGCTCCCCGGCGTCCGCAAAAGCTCCTGGTAACCGCCCCTCGGTCGCTGCCAACTCGCGAGCCTCCTGACAGGGTGCTCCGAACAGGACGCCGACGCCCTTGGCTGCGCGTCGGTCGATGAGCCGCGTTTATCTCTTTCTTGCATATTATGCAATCTTATGCATAAACTCTGAATTACGCGCGTAACCCAACCTCGCGCGACCAGAGTCCCCAATGAAAGGACTGCCCCATGCCCGCAACCCGCCCACGAACCGCCAGGTTCCGACCGAAGCCACGGCTGCTGACGCTGCTCGCGCTGAGCGCGCTCCTCGCCGCTCTGTTCGGCGCGCTCGGCAGCACCGGCGCGCAGAGCGGCGGAACCTTCGACGTACAGGTCCGCGCGCAACTGCACGACGACGGCCGCATCGAGTTCGCGCTCCGCGCCGACCGCCAGAACCTCACCCCAACCCGCCGCTTCTTCCCCGCTGACGCTACACCCGGCCGCCTGCTGGTCAGCACCGCGGTCGAGCGGCACGGCGTCCAACTGCAGGTCATCGCCCGCCGACTGGCGAACGGCAGCACCGAGTTCGGCGTTCGCGCCGACGGCGAAGACCTTTGGCCGACCGGCCGGCAGTTCCCGGCCGATACCGTTCCCAACCGTTGGCTGATCTCCTCGGCCGTGAGCGTGACCTCGCCCGACGACGCCGGCAGTCTCGTGATCTACTCCGGGCGCGGCGAGTCGCTCGTCGGCGAACTGATCGAGCGGTTCGAACGCCAGACCGGCATTGATGTCAAGATTCGCTACGGCGACACGGCTGCCCTGGCGATTGCGATCGCCGAGGAAGGCTCGCGCTCGCCCGCGGACGTCTACTACGGACAGGACGCCGGCGCGCTCTCGTTCCTCGCCGAAGAGGAACTCGCGGCCCAGCTCCCGGTCGACATCACCGCGCTCGTGGATAGCAAATTCCAGGATGAGCAGGGACGCTGGATCGCCACGTCCGGCCGAGCCCGCGTGCTGATCGTCTCGACCGAGCGAGTGTCCGATCCGCCCGACTCGGTCTTCGATCTGGTCAAGCCCGAGTGGAAAGGCCGCGTCGGCTGGGCGCCGACCAACGGCAGCTTCCAGGCCTTTGTCACCGCCATGCGCCAGATCCACGGCGAAGCCGAGACCGAAGCCTGGCTGCGCGGCATGATCGCCAACGACGTCAGGGTCTACCCCAAGAACACGCCGCAGGTCCAGGCGGTGGGCGACGGCGAACTCGACATCGGACTGGTCAACCATTACTACCGCTTCCGCTTCGAGGACGACTGGCCCGCCGCCAACCACTTCACCGATCCCGGACAGGCGGGCGCGCTCGTCAACGTCGCCGGCGTCGCCATGCTCGACTCCGCCAACAACCGCTCCAACGCGCTGCGCTTCATCCGTTTCCTGCTCTCGGAGGAAGGCCAGACCTACTTCCGCGACGAGACCAACGAATACCCGGTATCGGCCGGGGTCGGCGCGCGCGCCGATCTGACGCCGCTGGGCGAGCTCGACCCGCCCTCGCTGGCGCTGACATCGCTCTCGGACCTGGAAGGCACGCTCGCGCTGCTCGAAGCCGTCGGCGCGCTGCCCTAACCGGGCCGCGCGCGTCAGTTGCAGTTGCGCAGTTGTTTGTGCGCCCGCTTCCTGCCAGAGGGAGCGGGCGCAGCGCGCGCGGACGGTCGTCATAGCGCGATGCTCCGATAATCTCACGCCATGACCATCCGCAGCGGCGTCGCCCAGTTTCCCGCCCGATTCCGCGTCCATATCCCGATTCTCTGGATTCTGGCGATCGCCGCAGCCGGCGCGGCCTGCATTCCGCTCGTCTACCTGATCGCCCGCGCCGCCCACGCCGACGCCGACGACTGGGCCGGGCTCTTCACCGACGGCGTCTGGCGTCTGCTGCTCAACACCGCCGCGCTGACCGCCGCCGTCACCGCCGCCTCGATCGCGCTCGCGCTGCCGATCGCCTGGCTCACCGAACGCACCGATCTGCCCTTCGCCCGCTGGTGGCGCGCGATCACGATCGTGCCGCTCGCCATTCCCTCATACGTCGGCGCGTTCGCCTTCATCATCGCGCTCGGCCCAAACGGATCGCTCCAGGACCTGCTCGCGCCGTTGGGCGTCGAGCGCATCCCCGACATCCACGGCTTCGTCGGCGCCTGGCTGGCGCTGACGCTGTTCAGCTTTCCCTATCTGCTGATCGTCCTGCGCGCCGGTCTGCGCGACCTCGACCCCGGCCTCGAAGAAGCCGCCCGTTCGCTCGGTCAGTCGGCCTGGGGCGCGTTCTGGCGCGTGACCGTGCCGCAGCTCCGCGTCCCGCTCGCCGCCGGCAGTCTGCTGGTCGCGCTCTATGTGATCTCCGATTTCGGCGCCGTCTCGATGATGCGCTTCGACACGTTCACGCGAGCCATCTACGTGCGCTTCGGCTCTGCCTTCGACCGCTCCAGCGTCGCCGTCCTCTCGATCGTCCTGGTCGCGCTGGTCGCCATGCTGCTGGCCGTCGACTGGCGTCAGCGCCGCAACGCGCGTTATCACCGACTCGGCAGCGGCGCCGCGCGGGCGCCGAGGCTGATCCGCCTCAATCGGCTGCGCTGGCCGGCCTCGATGGCATTGCTCACCGTCACCGCCGCCGCACTGCTCGTCCCGGTCGCTGTGCTCTGCCACTGGCTCGCCGTGGGCCTGCAAGAGGGCGAAACCTTTCCCGGACTCTGGCAGGCGGCGCTCAACTCCGTCTATGCGTCGGCGTTGGCCGGCGCGGTCACCGTCGCCGCCGCCATTCCGATCACGATCATCGTTGTCCGCCGACCCGGCCGGCTCTCGCGGCTGATCGACCGCGCCGCCTACATCGGCTATGCGCTGCCCGGCGTCGTGATCGCGTTTTCGATGATCTTCTTCACCCTGCGGGTCATGCCCGGCCTCTACCAGACGCTCGCCGTGCTCGTCTTCGCCTACGCCGTGCTCTTCCTGCCGCAGGCGATCTCCGGCCTGCGCGCCTCGCTGGTCCGCGTCCAGCCGGGACTCGAGGAAACCGCCCGCTCCCTCAACCGCAACGCCTGGCAGACGTTCTGGAGCGTCACCCTGCCGTTGATCGCGCCCGGCGTGCTGGCCGGCTTCGCCCTGGTCTTTCTCACCACCATGAAGGAGCTGCCGGCCACGCTCCTGCTGGCGCCGATCGAGTTCGACACCCTGGCGACCAGACTCTGGGGGCATCAGGAGGATGTCTACTTCGCCCGCGCGGCCGCCAACGCGCTGCTGCTGCTCGGCTGCGCCGCCGTGCCGATGATCCTGCTGTTCGGAGACGACCGTGACCTCCGCCCCTGACTCACCGGCGCTGCTCGCCCGCGACCTGTCCAAGTCGTTCGCCGACACCGCGGCGGTTCGCGAAGTCACGTTCCAGGTGCAGCGCGGCGAAATCCTCGCCCTGCTCGGCCCCAGCGGTTGCGGCAAATCCACCACCCTGCGGATACTCGCCGGATTCGAACGGCCCGACCGCGGGCTGGTACAGATCAACGGCGAGACGGTGGTCGCGCCCGGGCGCTGGCAGCCGCCGGAGCGGCGGCGCGTCGGCATCGTGCCGCAGGATTTCGCGCTCTTCCCCCACCTCAGCGTGGCCGAGAACATCGCCTTCGGCCTGGCCGACGGACACCGCGCCTGGTGGACGCGGCCGCTGCGCCGCTTCCGCCGCCAGCCGGCGCCGCCCCGAGTCCGCGAAATGCTGGCGCTGATCGATCTGGCCGAGTTCGGGGATCGCTACCCGCACGAGCTTTCGGGCGGCGAGGCGCAGCGCGTGGCGCTCGCCCGCGCGCTGGCGCCCCAGCCGGCGGCCGTCCTGCTCGACGAACCGTTCAGCAACCTCGATCAGCATCTGCGCTCCAGCCTGCGGCTGGCAATGCGCAACATCCTCAAGGCCGCCCGCACCGCCGCCGTCTTCGTCACCCACGACCGCGAGGAAGCGCTCTCGCTCGCCGATCGCGTCGCGGTGATGCACCACGGGCGAATCGAACAGATCGGCGCGCCCGACGACCTCTACTACCGACCCGCCACCCGCTTCATCGGCTCGTTCGTCGGCGACGCCAACCTCCTTCGCGGTCGCAGCACACGGCGCGGCGGGCAACAGGGCGCGGAGACCGAATTGGGATTCATCGGCCTGATCAACGCGCGCGATATGAACAACGTGGACGATGGACAGGCGATTGACGTGCTGATCCACCCGGAGCAACTGTCGCTGACCCCCGCAGACGACGCCGACCTGAACGCGGGCAGCGTGATCGACAGCGAGTACTACGGCCACGATCAGGTCGTTCGCGTGCGGCTGCCGTCGGGCGCGACGGTCGAAGCTCGCCTGCCCACCAACGGCGTCTGGCGGCCTGGCGACGCGGTCAAGGTGGTCGCGCTGGACGATGCCATCGGCTTCGCCCGCTGATCGGCCGCCCCGCCGCGTCCGACCCCTACCATGCGCTCAGGCATCATCGGCCGCCGCGACCCATACGCGGCCGCAACTCGGGGAGTCGCCCATGAACGTCCAGGCGCTGCTGCTCCATTTCATGCAGACTCTGCACGACGGCTACCTCGCCGCGCTCGACGACCTGACCGACGAGCAACTCAACCGGCGCTACGACGACCGCGCCGTCTCGCCCGGCTTCCACGCCTGGCACTACGTCCGCACCAAGGACAACATCATCAACTTCGTCTGTCAGGACCGCAACCCGCCGGTCTGGCTGCGGCAGGGACTGAACCAAGCCTGGGACTTCCCCAAGGTCGCCCAGGGCACCGACATGGAACGCGGCCAGGCGCAGGCGCTGCGCATCCCCTCGACTGCGGCGCTGATCGGCTACTTCAACGACGTGCACGCCGACGTAATGGGCTACCTCAACGCCTGCACCAACGCCGACCTGGCCCAGACCGTGCGCGTGGTCCAATTCGGCCGACAGTCCAGATCGCAGCAGATCATGCAGACCTGCATCGCGCACGGCAACGGCCATCTGGGCCAGATCCTCAATATCCGCTCGGTGCTGGGGTATCCGGCCCGGATCGATTTCTGATCGTCGAACGGTCTGATAGTCAGTCAGCCAGTCGCAGCACAGCCGGAAAGGCGGCGAGATGAAGATCAGCGACAACGTCCGCATGGTGCCGGTCCCCGAAGACCAGCCGATGCGGCCGACCTCGACCAACATCTACATCATCGGTCAACGCGGCGGCCAAACGCTGACGATCGATTCCGGCGAAGCGATCGACAAGTTCCGCTGGATGCTGCGCGGCTACCTGGCCGCGATCGACCACTCCGAGATCGGCGTCGCCGCGATCACCCACCACCACTTCGACCACTCCGGCAACCTCAAACACGTCAACGAACATCTCAAGGCCGAGGTCGCCGTGCCCGAGAACGGCGTCAGGCTGCTGCGCGGCCGTCTGCCCAAGGACGGCGTCCGCACCTACGCCGACGGCGACGTGATCGAGCTCGACGGCGGCATTCGCGTCGAGGTGCTTGCCAGCCCCGGGCATTCGGTCGATTCGCTCTGCTACTACATCGAAGCCGAGGGCATCCTCTTCACCGGCGACACGATCCTGGGCAATACGACCACTGTGGTCGGCGACGTCAACGCCTACATGGCTTCGCTGCGCCGATTGCTGACGCTGCCCAACATTCGCGTGCTGTGCCCCGGTCACGGCCCGCTGATCCGCGATACCGACGAGGCCAGGGCGCGCGACCGACTCGAGATGTACGTGGCCCACCGCCAGATGCGCGAGGATCAGATCCTGGAGCAGCTGCAGGACGGTGAAGCCAAAACCTCGTGGCAGATCATGGAGGCGATCTACGGCGACACGATCGACAAACGCCTGCGCCGCGCCGCCGACGGCAACGTCCAGGCGCACCTCAAGAGCCTCCAGCGCTCGGGCATCGTCCAGTCCACCCGCGGCGTCAAGCGCACGCCCAACCCGGCCGCCGCGGCCAAGCGCAAGCTCAGGGAACAGCAGAACCGCAAGATCATCACCCGGGGACGAACACTGGAACGACAGGCCCGCGCGAGCGCCCTCGCCCAGCAGGAGAACCCGCCCACCGACCGCTGGAAACAGCCCCCCACCTACCGTCTGCGCTGAGACCGGGAGGAGACCGGACCAGGCCGAAATGACGCACCCGAAATGCGACAATGAAACAGGAAATGATTCACGAATGATATGATCCATTTCAATAAATCGATCACAATGGAAATCCGTCATGCAGTTCGACGACGTGCGGGTCCGCTCACGGGTTATTCGACCTGAGCGCGGAGCCGGTCGCCGATGTCGGCCGCGACGACCTGCTGCCGCGCGAGATCGAACGCTTGCGCAATCTGCTCGCCGCCAGCGACGGTCAGCGAGACCTGCTGCCGCTCTCGGATGACGACCTGCTGGTCGCGCTGGGACTCGCCAGCGCGACCAGCGTCAGCCTGGCGGCGGTGCTCCTGCTGGGCAGCCCGGCCGCGATACACCGCGCCGCGCCGGCGCACGAAGTGGTCATGCTGCGTATGTCCGGCGACGCCGCCTACGACCTGCGCAAAGACTCGCGCAGCCCCCTGCTCGCGCTGCTGGACGAGTTCGAGCAGTGGCTGGCGCCCAATCTCTCCGTCGATACGATCCAGGACGGTTTCTACCACACCGAAATCCCGCGCGTCTCGCAGCTCACCGCTCGGGAGGCGCTGCTCAACGCCGTCCTGCACCGCGATTACGTGATCAGTTCGTCGATCCAGATCGAACTGCACGCCGATCGCCTGGTCGTCACCAGCCCCGGCGGCTTTGTGCGCGGGGTAACCGCGCATAACTTGCTGCGGCACGCGCCCGAACGGCGCAATCCGCTGCTCGCCGAAGTGTTGCAGAAGATCGGACTGGTCAACCGAGCCGGTCTCGGCGTTGACCGGATCATCGAGGAGCATCTCTCGCTGGGCAAAGCGATGCCCCGCTACCGCGATATCGGCCTTTCGATCGAGTTGACCCTGCCGACCGAGACCGACCTGGCATTCGCCCGATTCGTCGCCGCCAGCGCGCGCAGCGGGACACCGTTGAGGCTCAACGACCTGATGATCATGCGGGAGATCGCAGATCGCGGCAGTCTGGACCGCGTATCGGCCGCGGCGCTGCTGCAGCTGCCCGAGGCCAACGCCGCCGCCGCGCTCGTCTCGCTGCGCGAGCGCGGACTGCTGCGGGCGCAGGGCCGCGGACTGCACACCGCATATCGTCTCGCCCCGTCCTACCAACACCTGCTTAGCGCCAGCGCCCGCGAGCGCGCGGACAGACCGCTCGATCAGGAAGCCGCGGCCGCCATGATCCTCGACCAACTGCACCTGCGCGGTCGGCTCGCCAACGCCGATATCCGCCAGCTCACCGGCTATTCGCGCGCCCGCGTCCAGCGCCTCATGAATCGACTCTGCCAGCGCGGCGCCGTCGAAGCACGCGGCCGCGGCCGCGGTTCGCACTACGTGCCGCGCCAAATCGATTGATCGACACCCCGCACGAAATGCAACAGGCAACGCGACAAGAAATGAGACAGAAAATGCACGCGATCCATTTCCGTGATCCATTTCTCGCGCCGATTGGGCTGAATTGAGACGAATTGGGCGCGAAACAGGGAGAAGTAGGCGCAGATTAAGGGCAATTCGGGCGCGCGCCTCTCAATTCCCGCTGCAAACGCGCACCTGATTGATTTCGCCGCGTCAGTTCCTCGTCCATTCACGCGGTAATGCCTCGAAGACGGTGCATTTCGATCCAATTCCCGGGCGGCGATCCGCGGCCGTTAGCCTTGCGGCAGCCGATCGGATCGAGGAGGCGCACATGCACTACGGCATCGGAATCCCCAGCTGGATCAACGCCTGGCAGGAAGTTCAACGGGCCGAGTCGGCCGGCTTCACGCACGCCTGGTTCTACGACTCGCAGCTGATCTACTCCGACGTCTACGCCGCGATGGCGCTGGCCGCACATCACACCTCGACGATCAAGCTGGGCACGCTGGTCGCCATCCCCTCCAACCGCATCGCGCCCGTGACCGCCTCCGCCGTCGCCTCGCTCAACAAGCTCGCGCCGGGACGGATCATCCTCGGCATCGGCACCGGCTACACCGGCCGCAACACGATGGGGCTGCCCGCCTATCCGATCCGACGCTACCGCGAGTACGCCCGCCAGGTGCGCGGACTGCTCAACGGCGAGGACGTCCTGTTCACCGACGACGTGACCGGCCAGGAGCGCTGGATCCGCCTGATCCACGGCAAGCATTCCGAGTTTCTTAACCTCGACGATTTCATCCCGATCTACGTCGCCGCCAACGGCCCGCGCGCGCTGGAGGTTGTGGGACAGGTCGGCGACGGCTGGGTCACGACCGGCATGGGACTCAACGCCCAGCAGGGCTTCCCCGTGATCGCAGCCGCCGCCGAGGCCGCCGGCCGATCGACCGAAAAGCCCTACACCGTCGGTCTCACCTCCGGACTCGTCCTGCGCGACGGCGAGTCATTCGATTCCGAGCGCGCGCTGCGCATCCTCGGCCCGGCCATGGTGCCCGGCGTCCACGCCATGTGGGAGGCGGCGCACGGCCCCGGCGCCAACCTGGGCATGGATAACCCCGACCTCGCCGGCGAGTACCACCGCTACATCCGCGAGTACGCCGCCGCCAGGGGCACGCCCGACGACCGCCTCTACCTCGACGTGCACGAAGGCCACATGGTCTACCTCAAGCCCGGCGAGGAGCGCTTCGTCTTCCCGCAGCTGCTGGAACGCAGCCTGGTCGGCAGCGGCCCCGAGATCATCGAAAAGCTTGAACACTTGGAATCGATCGGCGTCGACAACGTCGCCCTGACCGCCAACGACCCCGACGGCGCGCGCCAGATCATCGACGATTTCTCCCGCGAGGTGATCCGCAAGCGCGGCTAGCGGACGCGCGAAAGTGCAATCAGACGCCTTACCGTCCAGTTTCCCGGCCCCGGCAACCGCTCGGTATGCTCTTGGCAGACTGAGCGCGGGCGACGGATCGCAAACCTGAGGCGGTACGACGTGGACTATGGACTGCTCGTCCCCACCTATATCGACATGTGGAAGGAAGTCGTGCGCGCCGAAGCGGCCGGCTTCACCCACGCCTGGTTTCCCGACTCGCAGCTGATCTGGTCCGACTGCTACGCAGCCATGGCGTTGGCGGCCGAACATACCTCGACGATCAAGCTGGGCACACTGGTCTCGATTCCCTCAAACCGTATCGCGCCTGTGACCGCCTCGGCCATCGCCACGATCAACAAGCTCGCGCCGGGCCGCACGATCCTCGCGCTGGGGACCGGCTACACCGGCCGCAATACGATGGGGCTGCCTTCATATCCGGTCGCCAAGTTCCGCGAGTACGCCAAACAGGTGCGCGACCTGCTCGACGGCAAGGACGTCCTGCACGCCGACGACGTCACCGGCCGCGAAACCTGGATTCGCCTGATTCACCCAGAACATCCGGACTTCTACAACATCAAGGATCGAGTCCCCATATACATCGCCGCCAACGGACCCAGGGCGACCGCCGTCGTCGGTGAAGTCGGC
The DNA here is from genome assembly GCA_965205105.1 of Dehalococcoidia bacterium. Lineage (GTDB taxonomy): Bacteria > Chloroflexota > Dehalococcoidia > Bin125 > Bin125 > Bin125. The sequence continues at coordinate 1,250,337 of OZ242034.1, read as the reverse complement.
GACGGCTGGGTCACATCGGGCGTCGGCCCCTGGCTGGATACCGCCTTCCCGATCATCGAGGACGCCGCGCGCTCGGCCGGCCGCTCGACCGAACATCCGTACACCGTCGGTTTGACCGGCGCCTGCGTGCTGAACGATGGCGAGGAGATCACGTCTGACCGCGTCATCCAGCGCGCCGGCGCGGTCGCCGCCGTCTACAACCACACCCTGTGGGAGTCCGAGTACGGCGGTTGGGGCGGCAATCTCAAAGGCGTCAACCCCGACGCCGCCGCTGAGTACAACCAGTACATCACCCGCTACGCGGAAGCGCGCGCCCGACCGCTGGACCGGCTCTATCTCGACGTGCACGAGGGGCACTACAGCTACCTCAAGGAGGGCGAGTCCCGCTTCGTCCAGCGCGACCGGCTGGAGGAGATGATCATCGGCACGCCCGACCAGATCATCGAGAAGTCGGAGCGGGCCGCATCGCACGGCGTCGATCATCTCGCCCTGACCGCGCTCGATCCGGCCGCCGCCAACGACCTGATCGACGAGATGACGCCGATCATCGCGCGGACCGCCGGATAGCGCGTGACGGTGCAGACGCCGCTGATCTGGAATCTGCCCGCATCGCCGCCCGCGCCGACGCTGGCGCTCACGCACGGCGCGGGCGCGCCGTCCACGCATCCCAACACGACGCGGCTGGTCGAGCGGCTCGCCGCGCTTGGCGTCCGCGTCGCCCGCTTCGACTTCCCCTACATGCGCCGCGCGCAGGCGGAGGGCCGCCGCCCCTGGCCGCCCGATCCGGAAGACGTGCTCGCCGCAACCTGGCTCCAGGTAATCCAGCAGCTCGCCGAGCAGGGCGTGCCCGCTGCGCAGCTGTTCATCGGCGGACGCAGCATGGGCGGCAGAATCGCCAGCTACATCGCTGACGCCGTTGAGCCGGCCGGCATGGTTTGCATCAGCTATCCCTTCCACGCGCCCAACGATCCCGCATCGGCGATCACCGTGCATCTGCAACAGCTGGCGACGCCGACGCTGATCGTGCAGGGCGAGCGGGACGAATACGGCGCGCGCGACGAGGTGGAACGCTACGCGCTGTCGCCCCGCATCCAGCTCGCCTGGATCCCCGACGGCGATCACGGGCTCGCGCCGCGCAAGCGCTCCGGCCATAGCGAGGATGGCAATCGCGAGCTGGCGGCTCAGGCGATCGCCGACTTCGTGCTGAGCCGCGCCTGACACGCGGGCGCGCCGGGCGCATCCAGGACGGTGAGAATCAGCCGAGCACCTCGGGATTAACGATCGCCTCGGGGTGGTTGCCGCTCACCACGTTGACCGCGTTGCGCACAGCCAACGCGCGCATCGCGTAGCGCGTCTCCTCGGTCGCCGTGCCGATATGCGGGAACGTGATCACGTTGGGCAGCCTGACAATCGGCTCGTTGGGATCGGGCGGCTCCTGCTCCAGCACGTCCAGCCCCGCCCCGGCGATGCGGTTGGCGGCCAGCGCCTCGTGCAGCGCCCGCTGGTCCACGGCCGGCCCGCGCGAGGTGTTGATCAGGTATGCCGTCGGCTTCATCAGCGCGATCTCTCGCGCGCCGATCAGGTGCCGCGAGGACTGGTTGAGGTCGGTATGGACGCTGACGAAATCGGACTCGGCAAGCAGCTCGTCCAGCGTGCGCTTTTCGGCCGGCGGCGCGTCGTCGGGCGGCGCGTCGAAGATGTCGTACCAGAGCGCCCGCATGCCGGCGAACACCGCCCGCCGCGCCACTTCGCGCCCGATCCGGCCGAAGCCGATGATGCCGATCGTCTTGCCTAACGGATCGTGAGCCAACGCCGGGTACGGATCGCGCCGCCCCCAGCCGCCGGAGCGCGAATACGCTTCGAACTCCATCAGCCGCCGCGAGAGCATCAGCAGCATGGCCATGGTCAGATCGGCCACGGCGGCGTTGAGCACGCCGGGCGTGTTGCACAGCGCGACGCCGTTCGCGGTCAGCAGCGGAACATCGAACGCGTCGAAGCCCACCGATGTCGTGGCGACCACCCTGAGATTCGGCGCCAGATCCAGCACCTGCTGATCGATCCGCACCAACGGCGAGAGCAGCACCCCGTCGGCGTCCGCGACCGCCTCCAGAAACGCCCCCCGATCACGCCCGTCCACGACGCGGACATCGCCGGCCACGGCAAGTTGGTCGTGCAGTTCATCCTCAATCGGCACCGCCTGGACAATCGTGGGCATGGTCGGTCGCTTTCCTTCGCTTACTGTTCGCTCACTCGGGCTGGCTGAATGCTACGACAGACACGCATCGACACCGCGTACGGGAGGGGCTGCGCCGGCCGAGTCCGGTCTCCTAAACACTACGCCAAGTCGAGCCACAGGCCGTTCACGGCTAGACTGGAGGTAGCATCCGTATGAGGGGATCGACATGGGGGTATCACGACCCGCTGTGTTCGGCCTGTTGCTGGGCGCGGTCCTTCTTGCGGCGCTCGCGTCCGAAGCATGGGCCAACCACGTCGCGGTTGCCGACTGGGGCTCTAGAACAGGCGAAGAACGCGCGTGCGACGACCAAAGCCTGGCATCTCAAGCCGAACAGGCCACCAAGAAGATGCACAGATCATTGCAGGAACCGCCGTACCTGGTGGAAAAGCGGGATGGCGCAATCGAGCTGCGCTGCTATGCCGGCTATGTCATGGCGCAGATCAGCTTCAACGGCTCATACGCGCGCGCGGCAGGGAGATCATTCAGGCCGCTCTACGGATACATCTCCGGGCAGAATCACACCAGAACCAGTATGGCGATGACTGCGCCGGTGCTGGCCCAGCCAGACGATCGGGCGGTGACTATCGCGCTCATCCAGCCGGACGACAAGAGCCAGGCAGAGGATCAGCCGCTCGATCAGGCGCGGCGTTGGACGATCTCATTCATCTTGCCAGAAGGCCACACGCTGGAAGATTCACCCGCGCCCATGAATGGGTCCGTCACCCTGACCGATGCGCCGGCCCACCGCGTGGCCAGCATCAGCTTCAGCGGCCGCCTGAACGAACGGCGAGGAGAAGCGTACCGCAAGCGCTTGGCGGAATGGCTGCAAGCCAACGAGATCGAGCATCTCGGCGACTGGAAGCTGGCCACGTACGACGCTCCGCGCACCCCGGCTTCCCAGCGGCGCAACGAAATCCTGGTCACGCTGGAGTAGCCATCCCCGCCTAGTGCGGTTCCAGGCGGTACACGCGCAGCGCCGTGTCGTGAAACATCAGCTCCCGCTCGTCCTGCGGATAGTCGGTGGCGAGCTTGAAGAACTGGTTGTACATGTTCGTGTAGCTGCACGAGACCTTGTCGACCGGGAAGTTGCTCTCGAACATGCAGCGCTCGGGCCCGAAGCACTGGATCGTGTGCTCGTACCAAGGCCGGTTGACTGCCAGCAGATCGTCGGACGACGGCGCCGACTCGCGCTGATGCCAGCCGAAGCCGTTGATCGCCATCTGGATGCCGCCGACCTTGGCGACCACGTTCTCGCAGGCCGCGAGCTCCGCGATCGACGCTCGCCACTCGGCGAACACCTCGCCGCGCCGCCCCGCGTACGGCCCGATGCCCAGCGGCCCGCCCAGATGGTTGAGGATGATCGTGGTCTCTGGAAAGGCGCGCGCCAGATCGGCCAGCTCCGGAATCTGCGGATGGTAGAGCCAGCCCTCGAAGCTGAGATCGCGCTTGCCCAGCTCGGCGAAGCCTTCGCGGAACGTCTGGTTGAGATAAATCTGCGGCCCCGGCTCGATCCGCGAGTTCGGCACATCCGGCGACGCATCCCAGCTCGCATGGTGGCGAATGCCGCGAAAGCGCGCGCTGATCGACATGTGCGCATCGAGCACCTCGCCCACCGCTGCGCCCAGCATCAGATCGGCGTGACCCACAATCCCCGTACAGGCGCGCAGATCGCCGTACAGACCGCTCGCGCTCTGCGCCGCGACGCCGGCGACGTACTCCGTTTCGCCCACCGGCGCCAGCTCGGGCGGGGCGTCGGCGCGGTACATCGCCCCGCACTCGATGAACACGGTCTGACGCACATTGAGATCGGCCGTGTCCTCCAGCAACTCGTCGAGGAAGTAACGCAGCCGCGGACTATCCGGCTGCGCGTCCCACAGATGATGGTGCGGGTCGATGATCCGCTGGTCGGGATCGACCGCCGCTTCCTGATTGCCCGCCAGCCAGGCGAAGTTGTTCGTCACCATCTGCGGCTCCTATTCGTTGGCCATCAGCTCGCGCAGACCGCGGCCCAGCGCGGTGTAGCCCTGATTGAGCAGGAACCGATCCCAGCCGATGCAGAAATGCCTGACGCCGAGGTCGAGGTAGCGCTGCGCCTGCTCGACCGCACCGATCTCGATGCGCGGATGCACGCCGTACTCCAGCGACTTGGCGATCACCAGCTCCTCGGCGGCGCGAATCTCGTCCGCTGCCGGCCGCTCGTCGAACGAGAACCCGTAATCGCTGGGCCCCCATTGAGTCATATCGACGCCCAGTTCGGCGGCGCGCTCCAAAATCGCGTCGATATTCTCCAACGCGGCCCGCTTCTCCAGCATGATCACGCTGACGATGTCGTACAGGTCGTCGCCGTAGCTGTCCGCGTATCCGGCCAGCGCCGGCCGCCGCGTCTTCACCCCCATGTGTCCGCCGATGCCGAGCGTCCCGGGCTTGTCGGGGCGAATCGCCTGCAGCGCCAGGTCGACATCCTCGGGCGTGCGAATGTCGGTGTACAGAACCGCCTTGAAACCGGCCCCCAGCGCCGCCTGCGCCCAAAAGCTCTGGTCGGCCTGATCCAGCTTGATCATCAGCGGCAGATTGCCGCACTGCGCCGCCCGCGCCAGGTGATAGAGCGTCTTCATATCGAACGTCGAGTACTCCGCCACATACTCGGCGTAGTCGAACTGCCCCGTATCGCCGATCAGCTCAGCGATGTCCGGATCGTTGAACAGGAAGTGCGTGCCAATCGTCGGCCGATCGGCGTTCAGCAGCTCGCGCAGGCTATTGGGAAGAACGGCCATCAGTTCGCCTCCAGATCAAGATGAGGAGTGGGTCCGCCGACAGGGTAAACATTAAATATCGTTTGCCCCAGTCTCTCTCATTCCCGCGCGGAGCGCGGGAATGAGAGAGACTGGGGACGCCTCCCGAATTTCCTTATGTCAGGCGCGAAAAATTGGGAGTTGGGCGTAAATTGTTTGTAAATTTTCCGGGGGGGGGGGGGGGGTAATGCTGTTGCTATGGCGGCAGGCGGGCGGGATACTGGAGGTCGGTAGTACGATGCCTTGTGCGCGTAGACCGAATCAGGCTGAGCGCGTGGAGGGAACATGAAAGGGACGGGCGATGAACGGACAGGCGGCGCGGATGCGTCTCGCAAATCTCAAAATTATGGGGGGGTAGCCCTTCTCGTCCTCCTGCTCGCCCTCGCGGCGGGGGTGTTCCTGGACTCGCAGCCGGCTGACGCGCAGATTACCGGGACTGTGGGCGCCCGCGCCGGCATCCCCGGCGCGCAGACGAACAGGTGCGTGCTGCAGCAGGGGAACTCAGCCGCCGACAGTTGTACGGTCAGGGTAACCGGCAGCGGCGTGATCACGCTCTCGGCTCCGAATCCGAAGAGCGGGACGAACCACCTGCGAGACCGCCCGAGCATCGACCATCGTACGCCCTCTAGCACTCCCCAAGGCGTCGTCACAGGCAGGAGCGTGACGTTCCGCGTCTCGACCGCCGCGGTCGGAAACGCCAACAACGCCAGAATCGGCAGGGCGACTTGGACGATCCGCAACACCACTCCCAGAGGCAGCACATCGAATTTCCCGGTCGAGATCATCGTCTATGCCGCCGGCGATCTGCCGCAGGGGGTCACGACCGGGTTCAGCAAGGACACGACGGCCCCCACCAACGTTGCCCCGAATGGGGTGCCGGAGCCGGCCCGGTCTCGGACGCTGGTGGCGGGCAAGACGGCCGCATGCAAGCTGGAGCAAGACAGCCCCATCCCCGCCCGCGAGTGCCAGATCACGGTGCCGGGCAGCAGCGGCACGATCACGGTGTCGGACCCGAACCCGAGCAGCGCATCGAGCATCCTGAGCGGCACGCCGGCCGTCAGCGGGAGGAGGGTGACATTCCGCGTTTCCAGCGTCGCGAGCGGAAATGCCGACATCGGCACGGGTACCTGGACGATCACGAACACAGACGGCAGCACGGTGAAGACCTATCCGGTGAAGGTGACGACCTATGGTGCCCCCGGCAGCTCTGACGAGGCGCCGCTGGGAACGCAGCTGGGGTTTTTCGCCGACGAAACCGTGTCGGTCATTCAGGTGGATCCTGAGTCGGGGTTGGCGGCCCCGGCGGATTTCCGGGCGACGGGCGGCGCGGGCCAGGCGACGCTGACCTGGAACAGGCAGACGGGGATTAACATCACCGGATACCAGTACCGGGCGAAGCGGGGCTCGGGCGCGTGGAATTTAACGACGCACCCGTGGACGAACATCCAGCGCCCACAAGGGTCAGCGTCGCGCTACTTTGAGCGGCTGGAAACGCACACGGTGACGGGGCTGCAGGCGGGCTCGTGGTGGTTCCAGCTGCGGGCGCGGAACTCGGACGGCAGCGGCAACGGTCTGGCAGCGGTAACGGCGAGCGCGGTCACGGTGTCCGCGTCGGTCGTGGCGCCGACAGCGCCGACGATCGGGACCGCGACGGGCGGGGTAGGCCAGGCGACGCTGGCCTGGACGCCGCCATCGAACGCGGGAACGGCGGCGATCACGAAGTACCAATACCAGTCGAACAAGGATTCGGCCGGGTACGGGTCGTGGCTGGACATCACGGGCACGGCCGCAGCATCGACGGGCGGGACGGTGACGGGGTTGTCGGCCGGCTCGTACAAGTTCAAGGTGCGCGCCTTCAGCACGCTCGCGGGCACGGCATCGGCCGAGTCGAACACGGTGACGGTGACGGGCGGTTCAACGCCGTCGACGCCGGGCGCGCCGACGAGTTTCGCGGCGGCGGACGGCGTGGGCCAGTCGGTGCTGACCTGGTCGAGGCCGTCGGGGGCGATCACGAAGTATCAGTACCGGCAGAAGCTGGGCGGGGGCGCGTGGAACATCACGACGCACCCGTGGAAGGACATTCCAAGTTCGTCCACGCTGCAGACATACACGGTGACAGGTCTGGCGGCGGGAGAGTGGTGGTTCCGTCTGCGTGCGGTGAACGCGGGCGGCAACGGCGCAGTGGCGACGACATCGAGCGCGGCGACGGTGACGGCGCCTGCGCCTGCGGCGCCGACGAGTTTCAAGGCGGCGGACGGGGTGAGCCAGTCGGTGCTGACCTGGTCGAGGCCGTCGGGGGCGATCACGAAGTATCAGTACCAGGTGAAGAGGAGTTCGGGTTGGGATGCTGGGTGGACGGACATCGAGAGTTCGTCCGCGCTGCAGACATACACGGTGACGGGGTTGCCGGCGGGTGATTACCGCTTCCGTCTGCGTGCGGTGAACGCGGGCGGCAACGGCGCGGTGGCGACGTCGGGCACGGCGACGGTGACGGCGCCGGCGTCAGCGCCGGCCGCGCCGACGAGTTTCGCGGCGGCGGGCGGCGCGGGTCAGGCGGTGCTGACCTGGTCGAAGCCGTCGGGGGCGATCACGAAGTATCAGTATCGGCAGAAGCGGGGCGGGGGCGCGTGGAACCGAACCACGCATCCGTGGAAGGACATTGCGAGTTCGTCGGCGCTGGAGACGTACACGGTGACGGGATTGTCGGCGGGGTCGTACCTGTTCCGTCTGCGGGCGGTGAACGCGGCCGGCAACGGCGCGCATGTGGAGACATCGAGCGCGGTGACGGTGACGGCGCCGCCGTCGCCGCCCGGCCAGCCGCTAACTCTGACGGCGACGGCGGGGCCTGGCGCGGGCCAGGTGACGTTGCGCTGGAGGACGGGTAGCGGGACGATCACATCATACGATTACTGGTACGAGACATCGAAGGTCGGGATCGTCGGTACGACGCGTCCGATGCCCGGTTCAACCGCGTCGACGCGGAGCTTCGTGGTGACGGGCTTGGTACCGGGGACGAAGTACTACTTCAAAGTACGCGCCAAGAACGGCGGCGGAGCCAGCCCCTGGCAGGGTTTCGGAGAGGCGACGGCGCCAGCGGCGTCGCAGGGCGGCGGCGGCAACGGTGGTAACGGTGGTGGGGATACGGCGCCTGCGGCGTCGGTGCCGCCTTCGCTGACGATCGGGTTTCGGAACGATTCGGACGGGATCGTGCGTCCGGGGCAGGACGTGGAGTTGACGGTGACGGCAGCTGGCGGTGCGGTGGTGCAGAAGGTGACGCTGCAGGGTCTGAAGCTGTACGCGAAGAAGCAGCCCGGCACGGGCGAACCGACCTACACGCTGCTGGGTTCGCAGGCCGTCGGCAATCCGTTCCCTGGCGAGAGCGTGACGCTGACCGAGGCGGTCAAGCCGACCGCGCACACGAGCAGCGGGAACACGTACACGCTGGAGATCTCGGTGCCGGCGGGGACGCCGGACGGGGATTACGTGTTGACGGCGTCGGGGGCGGGCGGTTCTCCGATGGCGAGGGGCAAGCTGACGGTGAGCAGCGCGCTGGTGGAGGTGGCGACGGTGACCTTCGGTCCGAGCGCGCCGCGCCGGGCGAAGGTCGCGAGCGAGGACTCGAAGGGCGGCGGGGCGGACAAGAACTCGGCCGACGGCTACGCGGACGACGCCTCGCTGGCGGAGTCGACGACGACTGCGGCGAACGGCGGTTCGGTGGAGTTCACGCTGTCGGTGCTGAACCCGTTGGGTACGGCGGCGGAGAAGAGCGCGGTGAACTCGATTTTCATCACCACGACGCACGGCACGTTGACGACGAGCTACAAGCTGCTCACGGACACGGCGGCGAAGGAACAGAACGTTCCGGCGTCGGTGAAGTGCGGGAAGGGCGCGACCTGCCAGATTGATCTCTCGGGGTTGGCCAGCGGGGCGCTGCTGCCGGCGAAGATTCGGGTGCTGTTGAAAGCGCCGGCGTCGCGGGCGCCAGGCGTGGCGACGGTGCGGGCGACGGTGGTGGCGGGCGGCAAGGTGCACCAGCCTGAGCCGGTGACGGTGACGTTCACGGGACCCGCCAAGTCGCTGAGCATCGGCGAGCCGCCGTCGACGGTGCTGGGTTACGACGTGGTCGGCAAGGACAAGGACGGCAACGACGTGGCCGACGACGTGACGAAGACGGGTCACAAGGCGGAGGCGGGCGCGGCGTCGCGGGACGAGCTCGCGTTCATGGTCCAGGCGACGGACGGCGCGGCCGGGGCCGGCAGCGTGGTGAAGACGCCGACCCTGACGGTAATGGTGCATGACAGCGCCGGGATGCTGGTCGCGACGGGCAAGTACCAGACGAAGCAGTCGGGGGCGTTGATGAACATGCTGCTGCTGGACATCGACGCGCCGGCGGCGACGCCGCTGAAGCCGGGCGAGTACAAGCTGACGCTGTCGTCTACGACGCCGGCGCTGAAGGCGGAGCGGATGTTCACGGTGGTCGGCGACGGTTCGACGCTGGCGCTGGAGCTGGCGCCGATGTCGGCGGACACATTCGGGCAGACGGTGACGGCGACGGCGACGGTGCAGGACGCGTCCGGGAACCCGGTGGCGGCCGGCACGGCGGTGACGTTCAAGGTGTCGGACTTCAGCGGCGGCAACGACGCGGTGGTGGTGCTGGACACGGAGGGGGCGGTGCTGACCAACAAGGACGGCGTGGCGTCGGCGGCGCTGACGGTGGTGGGCGCGGGCAACGCGGTGGTGCGTGCGACGACGGCCAAGGCCGGCGGCGGCTCGCTGCTGAAGACGGCGGTGCTGGTCAGCCGCGCCGGAGCTCCCGTCGCTGAGGGCGAAGCGGGTCTGGACTGTCTGAGCGAGCTGAGCGGGTTCGCGGTCTGGACCTGCGGCGGTTCGACGGCGTCGGCGCTGTTCGAGCTGCTCTCGGCTCGCGGCGCGACGGCGATCCACCTGTGGAACGGCTCCGCCTGGATCCGCTACTCGATGTTCGACGGCGCGATGGTGCCGGGTTCCCGCGACTTCACGGTCGGCAAGTCGGACATCATCTACATCAGCAACTAGCGCTCAACCGGAGGGTGAGCCGTCCGCGTGGGGCTGGATCGCAAGACCCCGCCCCCGCGGACGGCTCAGGTCGGTATCCACACAATCAACGCAAGCGAGATTCCCGCGCGCCCGCGGGAATGACAGAGCATGGGAGCGGCTGATCGAGCGGGATCGGTCACCGGCTGTGGGTGGAGGTCAGCGTCTACTCGCCGCAGCGCGATCGCTGGCTGAACGCGCGCGAGCAGGAGGGGTGGGAAGCCCTACACACGCCGACCGTCAGGTCAGGGCGTTGGCGATGGCGAGTTGGGCGATCTGCTCGTCCTCGTAGCCGAGGATATCGCGCAGGACGAGGTCGTTGTCGCGGCCGATGGAGGGAGCCGCGGAGCGGTAGCTGGGCGGTGTTTCGGACATTTGCCCCTTGGCGGCTTCGAAGGCAGTTTCGCCGTGGACGGGATGTTCCATGCGCTGGAAGTGGCCTCGATGCCGCATCTGCGGATCGTTCGCCGACGCACCGCTGTTCGAGACCGCGTGCGCGGGGACGCCGAAGGCCTGCAGCATGTACTCGACCTCGAGCGCGCTGCGCCCGGCGGTCCAGCCGGCGACGATTGCGTTGATCTCATCCTCGTTGGTCTGACGCGCGGCAAGGTCGGCGAAGCGTTCGTCGCAGGCGAGTTCGCCCATCCCCATCGCGGCGCAGAGGTTGGCCCAGTCGCCCTCGTGTCGCACGGCGATGGCGACCCATTCATCCTCGCCCTGCGCGGCGTAGCAACCGTGCGGGGCCATATCGGGGTCGGCGTTGCCGACGAGCTGCGGCACGCGGCCGTTGATCGTGTAATCGAGCAGCGCGGCGCTCATGAAGTGAAGCGAGGATTCGGCCTGCGCCTGATCGATGTAGAGACCCTCGCCGGTGCGATCGCGGTGGTCGAGCGCGGCCAGGATGGTGGGCAGTGAGAAGCGCGGCGAGAGGTAGTCGGTGTAGGCGGAATAGGGGCCGATCGGCGCCTCGCCCGGATTGCCGGCGAGCGCGATGTAGCCGCCGATCGCGGCGCCCATCGTGCCGAATCCCGCCACGCGGGACAGCGGCCCGGCCTGTCCGAACAGACAGGTCGAGAGCATAATCAGATCGGGCTTGATTTCCCGCAGCGTCTCGTAGTCCATCCCCCAGGCGCGCATGGCGCGCGGCGAGAAGGATTCGGCCAGCACGTCGCACCATCGGACCAGATCGAGCAGCACCGACCGAGCCTCGGGTACCGCCAGATTGAGCGAGAGCCCGAGTTTGTTGATGTTCATGTTGCCGAACAGTCCCGAGTGATCGGGTCCCTGCTCGTTGTTGTGAAACGGTCCGATGCTTCTGGCGGTCTCGATGCGATTGGCGGATTCGATGCGGATCACGGTGGCGCCGAAATCGGCCATCGCGCGCGTCGCGGTGGGTCCGGCCACGACCCACATGAGGTCGAGCACCTTGACGCCGGCCAGCGCGCCCTCGGTCGGGAGGCCGGGCGCGTTGGATAGCAGGGGCGAGGCGGGCGGTATGGACGGCATCAGATCACTCCTCGTTCCCGCAGGCTGGCGAGCGAGTGGGCGTCGAGACCGAGTTCTGCGTACACCTCGCCGTTGTGCTCGCCGAGGTTCGGGGCGCGGCGGCGGTATTCGAGCTGCCTGGCGGAGAGCTTGACGAAGGGTCCGGGGAAGCGCGCCGGCTCTGGCCAGGCGGGCATCTGGTGCTCGCGCCAGAACTCACGCGCCTCGAACTGCTCGGAGTTGGCGACCTCGTCGACCGTCGTCACCGGGACGATCAGCAACGAGCGCGCCTGCGCTTCGCTGAACAGTTCCTCTCTGCTGCGCGTGCGCAGGAAGTCGCCCACGACGCCCAACAGGCGATCCCACTCAGACAGCGGCCGCTGGCCGGAGATGAACTCGGCGCCGAGCCCGATCCAGTCGAGATCGCGATCCTCGCGGCTGCATTCGCCCTCTTCGTACATCCACTCGAACAGGCGTCGCGAGAACGGCCCGATCCCGGAGCCGAACAGGAAGGTGAGCGAGATGTAGCCGTCGGCGGCTTGCCAGATCAGTTTGCCGGTGAAGGGTCCCACGGCCATGCCGCCAGCGACGCGCGCGGTTTCGTTTGCGCCGATCGAGGCGGCGAGGTTGGCGGACATCGTGGCGGCGGCGACCGATTGCTGGGCGGAAATGTCGATGTACTGACCGCGGCCGATGGAGCGGCGGGCGTAGAGCGCGATCATCGCCGCGCTGGCGGCCTCACCCGAGGCGTGGAACCAGGCCTGCGGCACCGACACGCGCACCGGCGCCTCGCCCGCGCCGCCGGCGAGGATCAGCGGCCCGCCGGCCGCCATCAAGATCAGGTCGGTGGCCTGGTAGCCGGCCTTGGGCCCGGTTTGTCCGAAGGCGGAGATCGAGGTGTAGATCAGGTCGCCGTTGATCGCGGCCAGATCGTCGTAGCCCAGACCGCGCGCGGCCATCCTGCCGGGCTCGTCGGATTCGAGCACGAAGTCGGCCGTCTCGGCGAGTTGACGGATTAGCTGCTGGCCGTCGGAGTGGTCGAGGTTGCAGGTGATGCCGCGCTTGTTGCGCGCATACGCCCACCAGTAGAGCGAGCGGTCCGGATCGGGGATGTCGCCGGCGAACGGTCCGACCGCGCGCGCGGGCGAGCCGTCGGGCGACTCGACGCAGATTACGTCGGCGCCGAGGTCGGCCAGGATCTGACCGGCCAGCATGCCGCGCTGATCGGTCAGATCTAACACGCGATAGGGCGTCAGTAACATTCGCCGGCATTCCTCTCGCCCAGCGATCGCAGAGTATCGCAAGAGCGGCGGGCGCGCCTGATCCAGCCCCGCCCCAGCTTCGCTCCGCGCCTGTTGCTCTGTGCCCTACTGCAGTGCGCCGGCGCCGCTGATCTCCCACGCCTCTTCGACCGTGCCGGCGCGGTGCGCGTAGAGCATTCGATGCAGCAGCACCGTGCTGTCGGAGTAATGCGGGATCAGTTCCACGCGGTCGCCGGCGCGCAGCGCATCGCCGCCCTGCCGCGCCAGATGGGTGTGCTCGGCGCTGAGCCCGGCGCAGCGCCAGCCCACGGGCGTGATCACGTCGGGCAATCCGGTGTGTCGGCCGCTGGCTTTCCAGCCGGCGTCGGCGGCCGCGCGGTCGGGATCAACGGCTGAGACCACCTGGCAGACGAGGCTCAGCGCCTGTCGGTGTCCCGCGACCCCCATCTGCCGATAGGTGAGATCCATCAACGCCGCGCCGCCGGCCTGCAGCTCGGTCAGGACGCCCTGCGCCAGGACGTATCGGTAGTTGCCGCTGCCGCCGCCCGAGCGCACGCCGATCTCGTGGCCGTCATTGAGACACAATTGGCGCGCCCGCTCCAGAATCGCCGCCGAGGCTGCGGTCTCGCGCTCCTTTTCCTCATCGGGCAAACCCATCACGTGGCCCTCGTAACCCATCAGCCCGCGCAGACGCACGGCGGGCAGATCGGCGATCAGCGCGCAGAGCGCCGGCGCGGACTCGGGCGCGACGCCGCAGCGGTGCAGATTGACGTCGATATCGACCAACAGGTCGATCGTCACCCCGGCTGCATCGGCGGCGTCCGAGATCTCGCGGATGTTGGCCGCGTCGTCGACGGCGACGCAGAGGGACGCCAGCCTGGCCGTCTCGATCAGCCGCGCGAGCTTCCGCCCGCCGACGATTTCGTTGGCGATCAGGATGTCGTCGACGCCGCCCTGAGCCATGGCCAGCGCTTCCGACGCCTTGGCGCAGGTGACGCCGACCGCGCCGGCGGCGATCAGGCGCAACGCCATCGCCGGTGACTTGCAGGCTTTGACATGGGGACGCCAGGCGATGCCCGCATCGGCGCAGCGCTGCGCCATCAGCCGCGCATTGTGGTCGAGCGCGTCCAGATCGACCAGCAGCGCCGGCGTGTCCAGTTCCCGGATTGTGGTCATCCCCAACCCCCAGCCAAGCTGCTAATCAGGTCTGTTGGAAGCGTAACGAACGCCCCGCGCCCCGATGCCGCCCGGCGCCGCTTGTCCATCGTCATTCTCGCGCCGCGCGCGCCGGGGACGCCTCCGACCTCAGCGCTCGGTGATACGCTTCGAATGGCGTTCGACCGCGTGAAGGGACAGATCTGGATGACTACGAATCAGGACTGGTGGCCGCAGCAGGTGAGCCTCCGGCCGCTGCGGCGTAATACGGCCGCTTCGGATCCGATGGACGCCGATTTCAACTATGCCGAGGCGTTGCAGTCGCTCGATGTCGAGACGCTCAGGCGTGATATCGAAGCGGTGATGACGACATCGCAGGACTGGTGGCCGGCGGACTACGGCCATTACGGTCCGCTCTTTATCCGCATGACCTGGCACGCGGCGGGTACGTATCGGATCAGCGACGGCCGCGGCGGCGGCGGAGCCGGGCAGCAGCGCTTCGCGCCGCTCAACAGCTGGCCCGACAACGCCCACCTGGACAAGGCGCGGCGGTTGCTCTGGCCGGTCAAGCAGAAGTACGGCGACCAGCTCTCGTGGGCCGATCTGCTGATCTTCGCCGGAAACTGCGCGCTCGAGTCGATGGGCTTCAAGACGTTCGGGTTCGCCTTCGGACGCCCCGATTCGTGGGAGGCGGACGAGACCGACTGGGGTGCGGAGGAGGAATGGCTGGGCGATCAGCGGCACGACGCCGACGGCGTGCTGGACGAACAGTTCGGCGCCGACCACATGGGGTTGATCTACGTCAACCCGGAGGGGCCGGGCGGTGAGCCGAATCCGCGTCTGGCGGCCGAGTACATCCGCCGCACCTTCATGCGCATGGCGATGAATGACGAGGAAACGGTCGCCCTGATCGTCGGCGGTCACACGTTCGGCAAGGCGCACGGCGCGGCGCCCGAGTCGCACGTCGGCGCGGAGCCGGAGGGCGCCGCGATCGAGCGTCAGGGGATCGGCTGGGACAGCGCGCACGGCTCCGGCGTGGCAGCCGACGCGATCACGAGCGGAATTGAAGGCGCCTGGACCGACCAGCCGACCCGCTGGGACAACGGATTCCTGGAGAACCTCTACCAACACGAATGGGAGCTGACCAAGAGCCCCGCCGGCAAGTGGCAGTACGCCCCGACCAATGCGGAGTCGGTGGCGACCGTGCCCGACGCGCACGACCCGAACGTTCGCCACGCGCCGATGATGCTGACGACCGACCTGGCGCTGCGAGAAGACCCGGTCTACGCCGAGATCACGCAGCGTTTTCTGGCCAATCCAGCTGAACTCGAGGATGCGTTCGCGCGCGCCTGGTTCAAGCTGATCCACCGCGACATGGGCCCGCGCAGCCGCTATCTGGGCCCGCTCGCGCCGAGCGAGCCGCTGATCTGGCAGGACCCGGTGCCGGAGGTCGATCATGAGCTGATCGGCGAGACCGAAATCGCCGCGCTCAAGTCCGAGCTGCTGGCTTCGGGCCTGCCGCGCTCGCAGCTGGCGGCGACCGCGTGGGCGTCAGCGGCGTCGTTCCGCGGTACCGACAAGCGCGGCGGCGCGAACGGCGCCCGCGTGCGTCTCGCGCCGCAGCGCGGCTGGGCGGTCAACGATCCGCCGCGGCTTGCGAGCGCGCTGGAGCGGCTGGAGGCGATCCGGACGTCGTTCAACGCTTCGCGCGGCGACGGCGTGCGCGTCTCGTTGGCCGACCTGATCGTGCTGGCTGGCTGCGCCGCCGTCGAGGCGGCGGCCGCGGAGGCCGGCTACGACGTGTCCGTCCCCTTCACGCCCGGCCGCACCGACGCAACGGAGGAGTGGACCGACGCCGATTCGTTCGACGTACTGGAGCCGAAAGCCGATGGATTCCGCAACTTCTTCAGCCAGGACCTGCAGACCTGGCGTCGCGGTCGGGCGGAAGACCTGCTGATCGAGCGGGCAGAGATGCTGACGCTGACCGCCCCCGAAATGACGGCGCTGCTGGGCGGCATGCGCGCGCTCGACGCCAACACCGGACAGTCGCCGCACGGTGTGCTCACCGATCGACCGGGGACGTTGAGCAACGATTTCTTCGTCAACCTGCTCGATTCGGATACTGAGTGGTCGGCGATCTCGGACGACCACGAGCTATTCGAGGGCCGCTCGCGCGGCAGCGGTCAGGCCAGGTGGACCGCGACGCGCGCTGACCTGATCTTCGGCTCGCACTCTGAGCTGCGCGCGCTGGCCGAGGTGTACGCGTCGAGCGGCGCCGAATCGAAGTTCGTGCGCGATTTCGCCGCCGCCTGGGGCAAGGTGATGAACCTCGATCGGTTCGATTTGGCCTGATTCGCCCCGCGCTCGCGGCGGATTAGCTGACTTCGAGCGGCAGCGACGGATCGGCGGCGTATTCGGACATCGAGGCGTCGTAGACGGCGACGTTCTCGTAGCCCAGCAGGCTGAGCGCCAGGGCGTCGTTGGAGGCGGCGATGCCGCCGCCGCAGTAGGTGACGACGCGCTGCGATTTGTCGGGCGCGACCTGGGCGAACAGCTCGGCCAGGTCGCTCGCCGGCCGGTAGAGGCCGGTCTCGGGGTCGATCAGCTCCATCGCCGGAATGTTGCCCGATCCCGGAATGTGACCGGCGCGGCCGTAGGTGCGGCCGCCGTCGGCGCCCGAATGCTGATCGCGTCCGAGCGCGTTGATCAGGCAGCTGCCGCCCGACTCGACGAACGCCTTGACCTCGTCGAGGTCGGCGAAGCGGTCGGGGTCTGCGCTCGGCCTGAACCTGGACGGCGGGTAGGCCGCCGGCTCGGTCGAGGTGGCGCGGCCTTCATCCGACCATCGACGCCAGCCGCCGTCGAGGACGGCGGCGCGTTGGCAACCCATCGAGCGGAACATCCACCAGAGCCGCGCCGCCCACATCGAGCCGAGTCGGTCGTAGAGGATCAGTTTCGATGTCTCGGCGATGCCGTGCCGTCCCGCCGCTTCGGCGAACGATTCGGCCGAAGGCATCATGAAGCGCAGGCGCTGGGTGTTATCGGAGAAATCGGCCTGGAGGTCGAGGAAGCCGGCGCCGGGGATGTGCCCCGAGTCGTACTCGGCGCGTCCCGATTCGACCCGGTAGCCGCCGCCGTCGCGCGGTCGGAGGAAGACCGTCGTTTCGAAGACGCGGATATCCGGATCGTCGAGATGCGCCGCCAGCCAATCGGTCGAGACGAGGTACTCGGGGTGCGCGAATGTCGTGTCTGCTGCGGTCATGCCCGCTCCGTTCCACATAGTCCCTACATGGTCGACATGGGGGTCGCCGTGGGGTCGCCGGTGATATGTGGTCAGGCTAACCGCTCGCGGCGATAGACTACCTCAGAGCGCGCAGAACAGGCACCGCCGCCCAGGCAAACCGGAAGACGAAGATCTGACCGTGGCCTACCTCAACACGTTCGCTCCCACCGCCGACGCCATCGACATGACGCAGACGGACGAATTCGCCTCGCTCTGCGAGTCGGCCGCCGACCTCGGCATCACGCACGCCCCGAGCGTTCGCTACGTCTCGCGCAATGCGGTGATCAATCACCTGCGTCTGCATCTGCTCGAATGGGGCGATCCGTCTCATCCGAGCATCCTGATGCTGCATGGCGGCAATCAGTCGGCGCATAGCTGGGATCTGGCGGCGCTGCACCTGGCCGACCGATTTCACATCGTCGCGCCCGACCAACGCGGACACGGCGACTCGGAGTGGGCGCGCGACGCGGACTACGGCCCCGACCAGATGGCATCCGACGCCCTGCAGCTGGTCCGCGAACGAGGTATCGAGCGGCCGATCGTGATTGGTCATTCGATGGGCGGGATGGTGACCATGCGGCTGACCGCGCGCGAGCCGTCCCTGCCGCGCGCGGTGGTGCTGGTCGATGTTGGCCCCGAGGTGTCGCAGCGCGGCGCGGAGCAGATTCGCAACTTCGTCACTCGCAATGTGGAGTTCGATCATCTGGACGAGTTCATTGACCGCGTCGCTGCCTACGATCCGTTCCGTTCACGCGCGCACATGGAGCGCACGGCGCGCTACAACCTCGTTCACCGCTCGGATGGCAAGTACGTGTCCAAGTCGGATCGGATCCTGCATGATCCGGGTTTCCGCCGGCCAGCCGCCGACCGCCGCGACGTGGCGGACGGGTTCCATCAGTTCGCCGGTCCGACGCTGCTGGTGCGGGGCGAATCGAGCAACATCCTGCAAGCCGACGCGGCTCGGCGCTTCGTGAGTGAGCTGCCCAACGCGCGGCTGGTGACGGTGCCCGATTGCGGTCACAATGTGCATTCGCAGAACAGCGCGGGGTTTCTCGACGCCGTGACCGAGTTTCTGATTCGGTCGGCGCAGGACGACCCCGACTAGTTCGCCTGTCGGGCGTAGTGGTTCTGGCGTAGTATCGACGTTATGGCAGAGCAATACGTGGCCAGAGATCGTGAGACGGGCTTTGAAGTCACCGTGACCGGCGACTTCCCGGAGCACCCCGACGATCGCATGCGGATTGCCCGCACGACGACCCTGTTCACGAAGCTGATGTCGACCCTGCTGCAGCGCGACGAGGGGCAGCGGCGGCTCGGGTTCCGCGCGATCGAGAGCCAGCTGGAGATCGCCGACGCGCTGATCCGCCAGGATCACTCGGAGGTTCAGCGCCTGGTGCGCGAGACGCTGACGTCGATGGGGGTCAGCGAGGATCAGCTGCGCGAGATGGCGCAGCGCCTGGCCGAGGCGAGCGGACTGGATCCGCAAATCGCGCGGGAGTTGTCGCGCGCGTTCGGTCTGGAGCCGCCGCTCGACGAGGCCAGGGATGGGATCCAGCGGGATACATTGGACGCGGCGGCGTCGGATGATGCATCGGACAATGAGTCAGATCGGCTCAATCCGCAGATTTTGCAGCAGCTGGATGAGCTGCTGGCCGAGGCGGAGCAGGAGCAGGCGAACGCCGGCGAGGCGGACGACCGGCGCAGCGATGGCGGTACCGTGGAAGAACCTGATGCTTCGGGCTCGACAGATCCTGAAGATGAGCAGAGAGGATCGGCGTCATGAGCAACTCGGCGGTTGGCTACATCAAGGACATGCTCAGCTTCATCCACGGCGGGTTCCGCGATGCGCGGAGCGGGCAGTCGGTCGAGCAGCTGCATTTCGTGCCCGACGGCGAGTCGCATTCCGTGGCCTGGGTGCTGTGGCACGCGGCGCGGGTCGAGGATCTGCTCGTGCAGGGCGCCTGGCAGGGCAAGCCGGAAATCTGGAGCGAGGGCGGCTGGGCCGGGAAGACGGGGCTGCCCGAGCGCGGGTTTGGCACCGGTCAATCGACCGAGGATGCATCGAGCGTGGAGATCGGCGATCTGGACCAATTCTGGGCGTACCAGGACGCCGTCAACGCCGCCACCCACGCCTTCCTCGACTCGCTCAGCGACGACGACCTGTCGCGCGAGGTCAAACTGGGCGACCGCACCGAAACGCTGGGCGAGTCGATCACGCTCCATCTGTGTACCCATCTCAACGGTCACCGCGGCGAGATCAATCTGATTCGCGGCATGCACGGACTGGATCCGGTGCGGCCGAACATGGGCGGGTAGATGGGCGGCTAGCGCGAGACCGCTTCCGCCCGCCGGAACGGCAGCGCAGGAGCGGGCAATCGGAGAGGAGCCAGGTCATGCATGTAGTGATCACCGGCGCGAGCGGCTTGGTGGGCGGCGCGTTGATTGACGAGCTGCGGCGGCGCGATATCGCCGTAACCGCTGTGTCCCGCAACCCGCGTTCGCACGCGGCGCGGTCCGGGGTGACCTGGATCGGCTGGGACGGGCTCGCGGACGCGGTGTCCGGCGCGGCCGGCGTGGTCCACCTGGCGGGCGAAGGGATTGTCGACCAGCGTTGGTCGGCCGAACGCAAGGCCGCGCTGCGCTCGAGCCGGGTCGAGACCACGCGCCAGGTTGTGGAGACGATTACGGCGGCGGGCGAGAAGCCAGGCGTGCTGGTGAGCGCCTCGGCGATCGGCTACTACGGCAGCCAGGTCGAGCGCGAGTCGACCGAGTTGGCGCCGGCGGGCGATGATTTCCTCGCCAGTCTATGCGCCGCGTGGGAGGCGGAGGCGCAGGGCGCCGGCGTGCGCACGGTGACGACGCGGATCGGGATTATCCTCTCGACCGAGGGCGGCGCGCTGCCGCGCCTGTTGCTGCCGTTCAAACTCGGATTGGGCGGCCCGATCGGGCGCGGCCGGTCGTGGTGGAGCTGGATTCACATCGATGATGTGGTCGGCGCGATCGTCTACGCGCTGGAACATGCAGACGTCGAGGGCGCGATCAACCTGACCGCGCCGAACCCGGTGCGCAACAGCGAGTTCGCCAGGGCGCTGGGGCGCGCACTCTCGCGTCCCGCGCTGATGCCGGTACCGCCGCTGGCGCTCAAGCTGATGCTCGGCGAAGGCGCGGGCGTGCTGCTCGCCTCGCAGCGCATTCTGCCCACGCGGACGCTCGATCTGGGCTACCGCTTCACGTTCACCGATATCGACGCGGCGCTCGAGGATCTGGTCGGATAGGCAGGGCCGCGCGGCAGCATGTCCGATTCAGCCCTGTCCGATCCAGCCATATCCGACCCGATCCGTCTGCGCTACGGGATCAATCCGCACCAGGAGCCGGCCAGCGCGTCGGCGATTGGGCTCTGGCCGTTCGAGGTGCTCAACGGTCAGCCGGGCTACATCAATCTGCTCGACGCGATGAGCGGCTGGCATCTGGTGCGCGAGCTGCGCGACGTACTGGACACGCCGGCCGCGGCGTCGTACAAGCACGTGTCGCCCGCCGGCGCTGCGATCGGGTTGCCGCTGGGCGAGCGGTTGGCGCGATCGTACGAAGTCGATCACCTGGAGCTGTCGGCGATCGCGGCTGCCTACGCGCGGGCGCGCGGCGGCGACCTGGTCAGCGCCTACGGCGATTTCGCCGCCGCCTCCGATCCGGTCGATGAGTCGTTGGCGCGATTGCTGCGGCGCGAGGTCTCCGACGGGATCATCGCACCCGGCTACGACCCGGCCGCGCTCGACATCCTGCGCAAGAAGAAGGGCGGCCGCTACCTCATCCTGCAGGCCGACCCGGCCGTTGATCTGCCGCCAGTGGAGCGGCGCGATCATTTCGGCGTCCGACTCGAGCAGCCGGTCGATCGCCGGCCGATCGACCAGGCGTGTTTCGACGATCCGGTTACTGAGCGCACTGAGGTGCCCGACAGTGTGCGGCGTGATCTGCTGATCGCGACCATCGCCCTGCGTTACACGCAGTCGAACTCGGTCTGTCTGGCCGCCGATGGCCAGGTGATCGGTCTGGGCGCCGGTCAGCAGTCGCGCATCCACTGCACGCGGCTCGCCTGCGGCAAGGCCGACCGCTGGATGCTGCAGCAGCACGACCGCGTGCTCGATCTGCGGTTCGATCCCTCGCTGAAGCGTCCCGACCGTTTCGCAGGGCGCGAGCAGTTCATCGCCTGGTCGGAGCTGTCGCAGCCCGAGCGCGATCGGCTGCGGGCGCAGATCCTGAACTGGTCGGGGCCGCTGACGGAGGCCGAGCGGCGCGGCTGGATCGGCGGCTTCCGAACCTCGCTCAGCCACGACGCGTTCATGCCCTTCCGCGACAACGTCGACCGCGCTCAGGCGTCGGCGGTGACGCATATTCTGCAACCGGGCGGTTCGATCGCTGACGCAGACACGATCGCCGCCTGCAATGAGTACGGCATCGTCATGGCGCTGACCGGCCAGCGGCTGTTCCGCCACTGATCGGTTCCGTCACCGATGTGGACGACAACCAGCCAATCGGTTGTAGGCTCAAGCCATGTCTGCACAATCCATGCCTACACAAGCGATGACCGCATTCGACGACTCGCCGATCGCCCTCTACGACACCTTGCTGCGCGACGGATCGCAGATGGAGGGGATCGCGTTTTCCCTGCAGGACAAGATCGCCGTGGCGCGGCGGCTGGACTCGCTGGGCATGCACTACGTGGAGGGTGGCTTTCCCGGCTCGAACGAGAAGGACAAGGCGTTTTTCGAGGAGATGAAGCGGCGTCCGCTGGAGCGCGCCAGGCTGGTCGCCTTTGGCGGCACGCGCAAGCCCGGCTCCGAGGTGAGCGAAGACTTCAATGTGGTCGCCCTGCGCGAGGCGGAGACGCCCGTGGTGACCTTCGTCGGCAAGGCGATCGCCTCGCAGGTCGAGTCGGTGCTCAGCACGTCGCGCGAAGAGAATCTGGCGATGGTGCGCGAGTCGGTGGAGTACATGGCCTCGCTCGGGCGCGAAGTCCACTTTGACGCGGAGCATTTCTTCGACGGCTTCCAGGAAGACGCCGACTACGCACTGAGCGTGCTGCGCGCCGCGCATCGCGCCGGCGCGCAGTATCTGATTCTCTGCGATACCAACGGCGGCGCGATGACCGATGCGCTGGTCGCCGCGATCCGCGCCGTGCGGGAGGCTGTGCCCGGCGCCAAACTGGGGATTCACACGCACAACGACTGCGATCTCGCGGTCGCCAATTCGCTCGCCGCAGTTCGCGCCGGCGTGGAGCAGATCCAAGGCTGCCTGAACGGCTACGGCGAGCGCTGCGGGAACGCCAACCTCTCTTCGATCATTCCCAACCTGCAGCTCAAGATGGGGCTGCGGGTGGTCGAGGACGCGCAGCTCGCCGAGATCACGAGCACGTCGCGCTACGTGGCCGAGTTGGCCAACCTGCCGTTCAACGGGTTGTCGCCGTACGTGGGCGGGTCCGCGTTCGCGCACAAGGCGGGCTATCACGTCGCCGCGGTGAGCAGGGATCCGATGACCTATCAGCACATCGAGCCGGAACTGGTCGGCAACGGACGCCGGGTGCTGGTCTCCGAGTTGTCGGGTCGGCGCAACATCCAGTACAAGCTGGCCGAGCGCGGACACGATCTGCCTCTGACGCCGTCGGAAACCACGGCGCTGCTGCATCTGGTCAAGCAGATGGAATCGCGCGGCTACCAGTACGAGACGGCGGATGCGTCGTTCGAGCTACTCGCGCTGCGCTCGCGGCCGGGCTATCAGGCGCTGTTCGAGCTGGAGGATTTTCTGGTCATCGAGCGCCGCCGCCCCGTCTCGACGACTGCGGCCGGCGCCGCCGACGAGTCGTTGATGATGGCCGAGGCGACGACCAAGATTCGCGTGGGAGAGCAGCTGTTTCACACCACCGCCGACGGCAACGGCCCGGTCAACGCCCTGGACAGCGCCGCCCGCAAGGGTCTGGAACTCGCCTTCCCCGAGCTCGCCGCCGTTTCCCTACTCGATTACAAGGTGCGCATCATCGATACCGACGCCGGTACCGAGGCGCAGGTGCGCGCGCTGATCGAATCGACCGATGGCCGCCACACCTGGACGACGGTGGGCGCCTCGGCCGACGTGATCGAGGCGTCCTGGCTCGCGCTCGCCGACGCCTACGAGTACTACCTGCTGCACCGCGGCCAGTGGCGGATCGAGGCGGGTGAGCAGGGCTGACGGAGCTGACGCCCGAGTTGCTGTCGGCGCCGGGCGCGGGCATGACTTGGCATGACTTGACAGCGCGCGGAGCGCTATCATAGGCAGCGGACACTGTGGGCGCTGCTGTGCGGGACTGTGCTGCTGATGCCGGTGCGAGAGCAGGCCCGAAGGGAGTGCGGGAGATGGCAAACGACGATTCGGGCACGGCGCAGGGCGGACAGAGCGGGTTCCCGCGCTGCATGAAATGTGGAGATGCGACGCTCGTTCCGCTCTCGGACTTCGGGGGGCAGGGCGCGGCCGTGCACTACAAGGCCTGGGTCTGCACGGACCCGAAGTGCCTCTTCAACCTGAAAATCCGCAACGGCGACATCATCCTCAACGAGCCGGTCTACGACGGCGCTGAGGATCGCCGCTAGCGCCACCTGGCCGCCAGCCGGTCTGCACGGCGGCTTGGAGCCGTCGCGGTGCCGAGTGCGCTTGTTTCCGCCTCCGCTCTGGTCGGTGCGTCGCAGTATCCAGACCGAAAATGCTGGAATCGCACGACGAGCGCGGATCGTCCCGCGACAGGTGGCACAGGTAGTAAGCTGGACATGTCGGGGAGTGGCGCAGCCTGGCAGCGCGCTTCGTTCGGGACGAAGAGGTCGGAGGTTCAAATCCTCTCTCCCCGACCATCCACGCCCTTCCGGCTTCCGGTTCGCTCCGTCCTGATCCGTTGACAGTCGCATAACGTTCCTTACTTTGCCGTCGAACAGCCCGCGCCAGATCGGCATAGCGTGGACGGCAGAGAACGAACACGGAGCGACGCGACGGATTCGGAGGGCGGCATGAACTCGCGCGGCGCAGACATCCTCCCGGACGCAATCTTCCTGATCCTGGCCGTGATCGCCATCGCGGTCCTGGTCGCGGCCTGACGCGCCGGCCTCGGGATTGTCCCGTACGAGGGGGCTAGCGGCGCGGGAGTTCACTCCGGGCGCTGCGGGTGATCGGCTGCGGCAATCGGCTGGCGGCGAGGAAGACGAGGCAGCTGGCGGCGGCGCAGCCCGCGTAGATCAGCAGCATCAGGTCATAGCTGCCGCGTTCGTCGTAGATCGTCCCGGCGATGATCGGCGAGAAGAAAATCGCGATCGTCTGGAACATGAACGCCGTGCCCATGATCGTGGCGAAGTTGGCCAGTCCGAACGCGCGAGAGATCATGATCGCCTCGAGCGAGGGCGCCGCCGCGAAGCCGATCACGTAGAGGATCACGCCGACGGAGACGCCGGCGATTGAGCCCTCGCTCAGCTCGTAGACCAGCATTGAGGCGCAGACGAACAGCGCGCAGGCCGAGGCGACGCGCTCGGGTCGGCGGAACCGCTCGATCTGGGTGCCGGCGGTCAGCAGCCAGATCACCGCGCCGCCCGCCGTGAGCGATACGATCTGCGCCGACCAGGTGTCGGAGAAACCGACCGAGCCGTAGTAGGGCACGCCCTGCGAGAGCCAGCCGAAGACCACGAAGTAGAACAGCATCAGCCCCAGCACCAGCGCCCAGAACAGCGGCGTGCGTATCGCCTGTCGCAGGGTCAGGCCAGCGAGGATGATCTGCTCGCCCGGGTCGGGCGCGGCGTCGTCCGTCGCGGACGCCGGCCTGTCGCGGACGAGCATGAAGGCGATCGCGTAGACCGCGACGATCAGGATGCCCGAGTAAAGGAAGGCGTCTTCCCAGCCGAGCGAGGTGATGATGATCTGGACGATCGGCAGCATGATCAGCTGGCCCATCCAGACGGAGGCGCCGATGATGCCGGTGGCGAGGGCGCGGCGTTTGTCGAACCAGCGCACGGCCAGCGCCTGGGCTGGCATGTAGGCGACCATGCCCAGCGAAATCGACGACAGTGCGATGTAGGCGTACCACTGCCAGAGCTCGGTCATGAAGGCGAGCAGGATGAACGCCGCGCTGCAGACCGGCGCGCCGATCAGCATCAGCCGCCGCGGCCCGACCGAGTCGACCAGCCGGCCGATGATCGGCGCGAACAGGCCGACCGTGCCGACCGTGACCGAGAATCCCATCGACACCTGCGCCCGCGACCAGCCGAACTGCTGCTCCAGCGGTTCGATGTAGGCGCTCAGCGAGCCGAAGGTCAACCCCTCGGCGACGATCATCGCCAACGCCATCCCGAACAGCACCCACCAGCCGTAGTAGAGCGTGCCAAGCCGCCAGCGTCGGCGCGGCGTCGGTTCGATGGTGGATGCGTCGATGGCCATAGAGGGAATGCTATTCGCGTCGGGTCGGTTAGGGGCGAAATTCTCGTGTCGGGCGTGTTTTCTCTGTCGAGCCCTTGAGACCTGTCCGGGATAGCGCTATCATATGCCCAACGAGCATTCCAATCACGTGGAGAACTCAGAGATGAACCATGCACCCATAGATAGCTCTCCTGTTAGGTTGCACCAGCTGTTCCACGAGCACCCGCTTCTGCGTGTGCCAGAATTTCAACGCACGTACGTGTGGCGCACCAAACCGAATACGGAGCTACCCCGATTCTGGTCCGACCTCACCGGTCTGTGGGATGGCGAGGGGGGTGCACCGCTCTTTCTGGGAGCGGTTGTTTTGCACCGGATTGCCGAGGGCGGCTTCGGACATCCTACCAGATATGACATTATCGATGGTCAGCAACGTCTCCTCACCCTGTATCTATGTTTGACCGCGATCGCAGAGGCGTACCAAGATGCAGGAGAGGAGGGAAGCGCAGGGGATATTGCCCAGCAGTACCTGTTCCTGCAGTTGGCCGACTTCAAGAATCGGCCACAGATTACTCCTGCGATCCACGACTCCAACCAGTTTAATCGCATCGTGACGTCCATCAAACACCCGCCCCCTCGGATCGATGAGATAGGACATGGGGATACTGTAGGAACGCTTTACGAAGCCTGGCAGTGGATTCGCGAGCAGGTGCGCGACTTTGCCAAAGACCCGGAGAGCGAAACAGGCCTTTCCACCGTCCGACTTGAGCTGCTACAGTCTAAGTTGGTCGAACAAACTCACCTGGTTGTGATATCCGTATTCGACAAAGCTACTGCGCATCAGGTTTTTGAACGCCTGAACAAGGGCGGCAAGCGGTTGGATGACATCGACTTGGTGCGAAACTTTGTTTTCAGCACCTTGGCTGCAGATTCTCATGGGATAGGAGCTAATTTCTATAACACTCAATGGAACCGATTTGAGCAGCGGTTGGGCGATCGAGCTGCAGAATTTTGGTATCCACTGGCACTCATACGTAACCCTAAAGCCACTAAAGCTGGTGCGTACACATCATTGCAGCACCGGTGGATGGACGAGGGGTTCACGCACGGGTTGACCGGCCAGATGCTGGCGAACCGAATCATGGATGATCTTCGCGAGTTTCAGGAACCGTTCAGAGAAATTGCTGGTTTGTCAGACCAGTCACTCTTGGATGAGGCTAGTGCTCTGGCAGTGAGGCGACTGCGTCGCGCCAATGTTCCGACCATGACTTACAGCTTCTTTCTGCCGCTTATCAAAGCTCGCCGAGCAGGAGAAATCGAAGCTGAACGATTCGCGCTGTTCTGCGAGATCGTCGAAGCCGCAGTTGCGAGACGGGTGCTCGAGGGTCGTGAAATGACTGCATTCCAGCAAGCGTTCAAAGACTTACGGTGGGAAGACTTGTCGAGCGAGAAATTACTCAGGTGGCTGCAGGAGAAACTGAAACTACCGACTGATGATGAATTGCGGCAGGGCATCCTCACCCAGAACCTGTACAAAATGTCTCGTTGCCGATATGTATTGACCGAATATGAACGCTGGCAAGATGATGGTCAGCAGTTAGCGCCTACGGACACCAACCAATTTCATGTAGACCACGTCTTACCGCAGAAATTCGATCCGAAGGATTGGCCCGGCGGTAGACAGGAAGAATACCAGAACCTGCTGCATACGTGGGGTAACCTTGTGTTGCTGCCGCCGAAGATGAATATGGCCAAGTCCGCTGCGGAGTATACGCAGATACGTCCGCAGTTGTCCAAGCCGGGCGGGGTTCCATTCCGTTCCACAGGTACACTGGTGGATGAGTTTGAGACGTGGACGGCTAAGTCGATCCGCGAACGCGGCGAACAATTGGCGGATTGGGCGATTCATCGATGGCCGTCGACGATTGAAGGCTTCATGGATCCGGAACGAGCAAAGCGGCTCCTTCAGGCGAAATGAGCTGAGGCGACTATCAGACGGACAGTACCGGAAAATTGAAGGCCGGTATAACCGGCGTGAAAGAGTGAACCCATGGCCCTTGAACGATTCGACATCATCTCCCGCGAGCCCTACGCCGACGGACGGGAATTCGGCGCAGCAGGGGCGTACGAGATCATTCGCGCGACGGCGCGCTATGCCGTTGATCCTGACGGCGAGGATGAGTCGCGGATTTTCGATCTCGACCTTGCGCCGCGCGATGGCGATGGGTGCGTGCGCTTCCATGGGGATGTGGTCTTGATCACGCCCGTCGATCCCTCGCGCGGCAATGGGGCGATGCTGGTTGATGTGCCCAATCGCGGACGGCCGATTATGGTCGGGCGGTTCAACTCGGTTCCGGCCGAGGTCGCCACGGCCGACCCGTACGCGCCGGGCGACGGGTTCTTGATGCGGCATGGCTTCAGCGTCGGGTTCGTCGGTTGGCAGTGGAACGCGCCCGCGCTGCCTGATCTGTTGCAGTTCAGCGCGCCCGAGGCTGACCTCTCACAGGCGCCGGCCGGCGGCCCGACCGAGGCGATCGCCGATCTGCGTCCGTCCTCGCCTCTCAGTTCCATGCCGATTCTGCATCTGGGGCAGCCCGGTTATCCCGTTGCCGATATCGACGATCCATCCGCTCGTCTGTACGTCCGCGATTTCGAGGACGATGAGCCGCGCGAGATTACCCGCGACCGTTGGCGATTCGCCGTGGAGCGGGATGGCGAGGTTGTTTCGAGCGCCCGCCATGTCTGGCTGGACGGCGGCCTGCTGCCAGGCAAGATCTATGAGGTGGTCTACCGCACCGACCGCGCGCCGGTGGTCGGCGCGGGACTGCTCGCATTCCGCGACGCCGCGCTGTTCCTGCGCGGCTGGGAGCATCGCTATGAGCGGATGCTCGCGTTTGGGGCGTCGCAGAGCGGGCGGTTTCTGCGCCATTTGCTCTACCTGGGCCTCAACCGGGGCGCTGATGGGGTGAAGGCGTACGACGGTGTCCACGTGCATATCGCCGGCGGGCTGCGCGGTGAGTTTAATTGCCGCTATGGTCAGCCCTCGCAGTTGTTTCTGGCCGGCCATACGCATGAGTTTCCATTTGCCGACGCCGCGCTGGACGATCCGTTGACCGGCCGACGCGATGGCCTGCTCGCTCGCTGCGATGAGCAGGGCGCGACGCCGAAGGTGATCGCTACCAATACGAGTTGGGAGTACTGGCGCGGCGACGCGTCATTGATCCACATCGACCCGGCCGCGGGGCGTGACATCCCGCAGCATCCCGACTCGCGGCATTACATGTTCGCCAGCACGCAGCACTCGGTGGGGATGGCGCAGGCGACCGATTCCTTCTACCTCACCGGCGACCGCAGTACGTACCGTCACAACGCCATCGATCACGGCCCGCTGATTCGCGCCGCGCAGATGCACCTCGATCGCTGGCTCGCCGAGGGCGTCGAACCGCCGC
The DNA here is from genome assembly GCA_965205105.1 of Dehalococcoidia bacterium. GTDB lineage: Bacteria > Chloroflexota > Dehalococcoidia > Bin125 > Bin125 > Bin125. The sequence goes on along the minus strand of OZ242034.1, from coordinate 1,221,187 downwards.
CGTCCTCAACGCCAACGATCGCGGGCGGCACAGCAGCGTCGCGCGACCTGGTCCTCGCCCAGCTGTCGGACGGGTTCAGCATGTTCAGCGTCCCTGATCCCGAACGTCTGTCACGGGTGCGGACGCTCGACCTGAGCGCGCTGCCGCCGTCGGAAGGCGACACTTACGCCGGCTATGTCTCAACTCTTGACGACGACGGCAACGAAGCCGCCGGCTGGCGGCTGCCCGATCTGACCCAGCCGCTTGGCGTGCATACGGGCTGGAACCCGCGTCACCCCGACACCGGCGGGTCCGATCTGATGAGCCATTTCGTGGGTTTGACCCAATGGTTCGACCGCGACGAAATTATTCGCCGCTACGGCGATCGGGATTCTTATCTTCGGCGCGTCCGAGCGGATGCAATCGCGCGATCGGAGGAAGGCGTGATTCTCGCCGAGGACATCGACCTCGTCGTAGCCAACTGCGCGGAGCGCTGGGATGCCGCCGTCGGCTAGTTCGCCGGGCGCAACTGCAACTTGGTTCTCAGGTATTCCATCCCGCGGTCGCCCTTGATGCGATTACAGTTGCCGCACAGCAGCTGCAAGTTGCTGATATGGTCGGTGCCGCCCTTCGCGAGCGCGATGATGTGGTCGACCTCAAGATGCTGCGGCGCGAAATGGGTCCCGCAGCCGGCGCAGTCGCCGCCCTGCTGTCCGTAGAGCGTCTGGCGGTTTTCGCGCGAGTTATAGGGTGGGAGCGAACCGAGGTCCGTGCGCGCGGGGGTGTCGCGTCGGTGCACGATATTGCGCCACAACCCCTGATCCGCCTCGACCCGCTGCACGACCAACTCCGCCGCCTTGTCCGAGATATCGATTCCCACCCAACGGCGATCGAGCCGATCCGCCGCCACCATCGTTGTAGCGCAGCCGCAGAACGGATCGAGCACCATGTCGCCCTCGTTCGAGCTGGCGCGGATGATGCGGTCGAGCAGCGCGAGCGGCTTCTGGGTCGGATAGCCAATCCGTTCTTTGTCGAGATTCAGTACCGGTTTCACGTCCTCCCATACGTCCCGGATGTAGACATCGGCAAACCATCTACCCTCTTCATCCTGTTCCGTGGTAAAGAATGGTGTCTCGTAATAGACGCGCTCCTGGAGAGGAATGTGTAGTGTTCCACTCCTCGACTGACCGTAATGGAGGAGCGTGTCATGTTTTCTGGGCCATCGCCTTTTGCTCACACCGCCTGTGCGATAACCCCACACGATCTCATTGCGAAAATTGCCTCGACCCCAGATCGCGTCCATCAGCAACTTGAGGTAGTGGCTCATCGTCGGATCGCAGTGCAGGTAGATTGAACCGGTCGGCTTGAGCAGTCGAGGCATTTCCAGCAGCCGCGCCGCCATGTAGACGAGGTAGGACTTGTCGGAGTTGGTCATCGCCGCGAGCAACACGCGGTAGACGGCAGGTTCCTTGAGCGAGATCAGGTTGAGCCATTCGACATCGATGTCGGAGAGCGACCAGGTGTCCTTGAACGCGGCGCCGGCGGCGGCCGATCCGATCGGGGCAGCGTAATCCGTGTTGGAATTGAACGGCGGGTCGAGGTAGATGAGGTCTACCGACTCGGAGTTCATGCCCCGCATCACGTCCAGGCAGTCGCCTGTCCAGACGGTGCCTGACGCCCAGTTCGGTTCGGCCACGCATCACCCGCTGTTCGCCGACGTCGGTGCCGCCGTGTCTCTGTGAGCGTACCCGTTGTTCGCCTAGACGACGCCCGACTCGACGAGCGCGGCCAGATCGCCGCCGCCGAGACCCAGCTCTTCCGTCAACACCTCGGCTGTATGCTCGCCGAGCAGCGGCGCGCGGCGGTGGACAGCAGGGCTCTCGCTGAGCCGGATCGGGCAGCCGAGCAGGGTCATGCCGCCCCGGGTCGGATGCTCGATGTCGATCAGCATCCCGCGTTCCCTGAGATGTTCGTTGGTGAAGATTTCGCCTGAGTCGAGCACCGGCCCTGAGGGAACGCCGGCTTCACGCATTGTCTCCATGACCTCGTACTTGGTGCGCTCGCGCGTCCACGCTTCGATCGCCTGGCGCACCGCTTCACCGTCGGTGCGGGTGATGCCGCCGCGCTGGTCGCCTGTGGGAATCAGGTCAGGACGACCGATCGTCGTCATCAGCGCTTCGCGCATGCGGCTGTTGGCGACCACAATCCAGGCCCAGTCGGCGCGGCCGCCGGGCTTGCAGGGGAACAGTCCCGTGGGCGCGGTTTGACCGTCGCCGTAGGGCGGGGCCGGGTCGCCGGCGACCTCTCGGCGCGTCATGGGCACGCGGGTGTAGTTGGTCACCGCTTCCTGCATGGACAGCTCGACCTTCTGGCCGATGCCATCGCGCTGACGCTGCCAAAGCGCCGCCAGGATGCCGATCGCCGCCTGCACGCCGGTACCGGTGTCGCCGATGGTTGGGCCGGGCTTGAGCGGCAGCGTCTCGCTGGTGCCGGTCAGCGCCATCGCGCCGCCGGTCGCCTGGGCGACCATATCGAACGACTTCGTCGGCGCCCAGGGGCCGCTCGCGCCGAATCCTTTGACGGTGCAATAGATCAACGTCGGATGCAGCTCGCGGAGCGTCTCGTAGCCCAGCCCCAGCCGCTCCATGGCGCCGAGGGTGAAGTTTTCGACCACGATGTCGAAATTGGGTACCAGCTTGAGGAAAATCCCGCGGCCCTCTTCCGACTTCAGGTCCAGCGTCAGCGAGCGCTTGTTGTTATTCAGGGTGATGAAGTAGGTCGAGTCGTCGCCGTTGACCGCGCCGAGGCGCCGGCCGGGCTCGCCTCGCTGCGGCGGTTCGATCTTGACGATCTGCGCGCCCAGCCACCCGAGCGCCTGGGTCGCGGATGTACCCGCCTCATACTGGGTCAAGTCCAGAATCCGAACATCGGAAAGCGCCAGGGCCATGCGACACCTCTCTTACGTCTCCGAGAGAGGATAGCCACATAGCTGTGCGGCGGGTGTTGCCGTGCGGCGGATGTCAGCGTCGGGCGCCCTTGAGGCGGACGGCGGGCAGGCGCTTCAGGCGCTGGTTGACGGGGTCGACCTCGATCCCCACCGATTCGAGCGCCGTGACGCCCAACAGCGGCTCGGCGTCGTCGGCGCCGAACATGACGACGCCAGCGGTGAAATCACCCATGAACTCGATCTCCGCTGCGCCGATGTCGAGCCGCAAGCCACTTCCATCTGCCAGTTCGTAAGAGCGATGGCCTCGGGGTTCGATCCCAATCGCCTCCAGGTGCTTGCGAGGCACCAGACTGTCAGTGGCTCCGGTGTCGACCAGGAACAGGCCGCTCCATTCGCGGTCGCGGTCGGCCGGGTTGCGAATGGTGACGGTGACGTGCACAGCGCCCATTGGCGGTCTCCTGTCTGTCGTCTCTGGTTTCGATCGTACCAACTTCAGCGTCATGCGGGTTCCGTTCTTCAGCTCTTCAGTCTGCTGCGACGACGACACCGATCTCCGACAGCGAGCGCGATCGGTCGCCCAGCACGTCCGCAGCTGCCGCTCCCGGCGTCATCGCGGGTCGTCCAACGGTAACTGGTGTTCGGCTCATGCGGATCGATGGGCCGTTGGTGCGCACGCGGCCGCGGCCTTCGTGCTCTCGAGTGATGGAGAGGCCGAGCCGGACGGCGCGTTCGTTGGTCATCGCGTCCTCGATCGTGCCGACCTGCGCCGCGCCGATTCCGCGGGCGGTTAGCTGTGCGACCCACTCGGCGGCGCTGCGGGCTTTGAACTCCGCCTCCGCGGGGATCTGGTCGGCCTGGTCGGGTTGGGCGCCGACGAAGAGCCAGCCGTCGGCAGCCTCGTAGAGACGATGGGTCGGACCTTCGCCAACGGCGCTCTGCCCGGAGGGTTCGTTCCAGCGTTTGCCTTCGTAGTCGTGCAGCATGTTCGACTGCAGCGTGCTCGCCGTTCGCGCGAGCGCGGTGAAGACCTGCTGCCCCTCGCCGCTGCGCAGCCGGTGATAGAGCGCCATGCCGACCGCGAACGCGCCGTTGATGCCGGTGCCGTAGTCGTTGATCGCGAACGGCTGCAGCGTCGGTTCGGTATCGCCGTAACGGGTCAGCATCCCGCTCGCCGACTGCGCCAGCTGCTCCCAGCCGGCGCGGCGCGCCCAGGGGCCGATCTCGCCGAAGGCGTTGAGCGATGCGTAGATGACGCCGGGATTGATCTGGCGCACCGCCTCGTATTCGACTCCGAGTCCGCCGACTTTTCCCAGTCGATAGTTCTGGACGACCACATCGACATCAGCGGCCAGTTCCATGAACAGCGAGCGGCCTTCATCGCGCTTGAGGTCGAGCAGCAGCGATCGCTTGCCGCGATTGATGTCTTCGTGCAGCAGAATGCCGTTCTCGCGGAAAGGATTGTCGATCTTGACGACGTCGGCGCCGAACTCGGCCAGAGTGCGGCCGCAGGTCGGTCCGGCGAGGATGATGCAGAGGTCGAGCGCGGTGATCCCTTCCAGCGCCTGCGAGAGCCGGTTGCCGGGCGCGCGCATGGGGGCCGGAGCGGCAGCCTGGAGTTCGGACAGGATGTCGTTTCGATCCGCGTCGAGCGCGCGGCGCGGGCCGCGGATGGCGCCCGGCGTCTTCGACATGCGCACCTGGACGCCGGGCTGCAGCATCGGGCCCAGCTCGGGATCGTCGAGTTCAACGATGATCTCTGCCTCGCGCGCATGGGGCTCCTGCAGCCACTCGGCCGAGTCGAGCGCGCGCACGGTGGGCGGTCCGGCTTCGTTGATCAGGTCTTCCCACTCGCCCGCGGTGCGGGTCAGAAAGATGTTGATGAGCTGCGCGCGCGCGACATCGGCGAGCGAGAAGTCCTGTCGGATTTCGGCGGCCTTGGACCACGGCTCGTCGAGCCACTGCGGCACGCCGGCGGCGATGCAGAACTGGCGGATGAAGTGCGAATAGGCGGCATGGAAGAAGATCCAGCGGCCGTCCCGGCATTCATACGGCCCAACCCAGGGGACCGGCGCTGCGGGCGCGTCGCGGTCGAGGAACTTGAGCCCGCGAATCCCGATCGCCTGATAGAGGCTGTCGTGCAGCGACGCCTCGATCCGCTGACCGAATCCGTCCCGCTCGCGCGCGACGAGCGCCATGGCGACGCCGGCGCAACCGACGAAGGCCGCGTACGACGACGCGATCGGCACCGCCGTGTAGACGGGGCGCGGATAGTCTGCCGTGAGCGATCCGCTGTACGCGCCCGCGCCCGCCGAGACCACGCCTTCCCAGCCGGGAATCGCCGCGCGCTCGTCATCGGATGAGAAGCCGGGCATCGAGAGGTAGATCAGCCGATCGTTGCCGGCGGTTGATTCTTCAGCGCCGAGTCCGAGCCGATCCATCACACCCGGCCGAAAGTTCTCGACCACGACATCAGCCGAGGCGATCAGTTCCTGGGCGGTTCGCCGACCGTCGGCGGTCTTGAGGTCCAGCGAGATACGCCGCTTGCCGCGGTTCCAGACTGCATTGGCGGGCGTGTCCCAGAGCGGCCCCGAGGGCGGATCGACGCGAATCACGTCGGCGCCGTTGTCGGCCAGCATCATCGACGCCAGCGGGCCTGCCATGTACTGTCCGAAATCGATCACGCGGAGTCCGTCGAGGGCGCCCATGGAAGCCTCCAATGTGTGCAGTCGTGCAGTCCGAAGTGTTGGTAGAGGCTAGCGGCTGGGCGGTTCGCCGGAACCGGTCAGCGCTTCGCCGATTGCGCCGATCGCGCTGTCGACCTCGGCGAGGAACTGATCCACTGTGGAATCGTTGTGCAGGACCAGATCCGCCATGGGCGCGCGTTCAGTCCAGTGGATCGCGGACGCCATGCGCTGTTCCGCTTCGGCGCGGGTGAGGTGGTTGCGCGCCATCAGCCGCCTGAGCGCGGTGTCACCCTCGGCCGCCACCAGCCAACCGGCGTCGCAGAGCTGCATGTAGGGACCCTCGAACAGCCGCACCGCCTCGAATACCGCGATCGGCGATGGATCGTCTTTCAGCGCCTTGAGCAGGCGCATGAATTCGCCCTCGATATCGCCGATCGCCGTTCGCAGGGCGGCCAGTCGGTCGGGCTTGCCGAAGACGAGGTCGCCCAGCGCCTTGCGGTCGATGAAACCGTCATCGCCGACGACTCCATCGCCGAACGCCGCCGTAATGCGGTCGAACGCCGGCTTACCGGGCTCGTACATGGTGTGGACATGGCGGTCGGCGTCGATGTGCTTGGCGCCGTAGGCGTCGACGAGATGCCGGCAGAGCAGCGATTTGCCAGAGGCGATCGAGCCGGTGACGCCGATCAGATAAGCCATATCGTCAGGATACTCAGGGTACCGTCGCGGCTAAGCGCGGCATCGTTCCCGCACATGCGGGTTCGTGCTGCTCGAGGAGTGGGACCATGCCCCAACGCTGCCGCTGGCCGGGCGAAGACGCCCGCGAGATCGCGTACCACGATCTGGAGTGGGGCGCGCCGACGCGGGACGAAGCGGCGCTGTTCGAAGCGTTGACGCTCGAGGGAGCGCAGGCGGGGCTGTCCTGGCACACGATTCTGATGCGGCGCGATGGATACCGACGGGCATTCCTCAACTGGGATGTGGGTGCGATCGCCGGGATCGATGACGCCGGCGTCGTCGAGCTCGTGCTGGATGCCGGGATCATTCGCCACCGGGGCAAGATCGAAGCGACGATCGGCAACGCGCGGGCGGCGCTGGCGCTGCGCGATCAGGGATTATCGCTTGCCGACGTCGTCTGGGCATACGCTGAGCCCGGCCATGCGCCAACCGAGGACATTCCCTCGCAGAGCGACGCCTCGCGCGCGATGTCGCGCGAGCTGAAGCGGCGCGGGTTCCGATTCGTCGGGCCGACGATCTGTCACGCCTTCATGCAGGCGGTCGGGATCGTTAACGATCACGAGGCGGGCTGCTTCCGCTTCGGCGAGGTCGCGCGCCTGCGCGATACCCTGCTCGCTAGTCTGCGCAGTGAACGGAGCGAACCATGACCTTTCAGCATCTGCGAATTGCGATCTCCGACCAGATCGGCACGATCACGCTCGACCGGCCGGAGAAGCTCAACGCTCTGTCGCGCGACCTGCACCTGGAGATGGTGGCGGCGGCGAACCAGCTGCAGGCCGACGATGATGTGCGGGTCGTGATCGTGACCGGCGCCGGCCGCGGGTTTTGCTCCGGCGCCGACCTTACCGCGCGGCCGCGGGACGCCGCGCCCGATACCCAGAACGATCGCATGGATGAATACGGGTGGGTTGGTCATCAGGCGCTGACCTTCGGGCAGCTCGACAAACCGACCATTGCGGCGGTCAACGGCGTGGCGGCCGGGGCCGGGATGAGCCTGTCGCTCGCCTGCGATCTGCGCGTCGGCTCCGAGAAGGCGCGCTTCAAAGTCGTGTTCCTCGAACGCTCGCTCAGCCCCGACGCGGGGATGACCTGGTTCCTGCCGCGCGTGGTTGGCTACCCCAAGTCGGTGGAGCTGGTGCAGACCAGCCGCTTCGTCGAGTCGGACGAGGCGCTCCAGATCGGTCTGCTCAATCAACGCGTCCCGCACGAGGAGTTGATGGCCAGCGCCCGCGCGCTGGCGCGGGAGATCGCGTTCTGGCCGCCGCTCGCGTCGCGGGCGGCCAAGCGCGTCATGCAGCGCAACCTCAACGCCACGCTGGAAGAGGCGCTGCGCAACGAGATCACGGCGATTTCGCACGCCACCCGATCCGAGCATGATGTGCGCGAGGCGCAGGCGTCGTTCATCGAAAAGCGGCGCCCCGTCTTCACCGGCGAATAGGACCGATGCCGATGCCCGACATCGCCGATACGCCAGCCGGCAAGGCGGACGGCGTTGTGGTGCGCGAGGCGGCGCCCGACGACGCGCAGCGCATCCTCGATTTCATCATCGGCCTGGCGGAGTTCGAGCGCGAGCCGCGCTCGACGGTCAAAGCCACCGTCGAGAGCATCCGCCGCGACGGGTTCGGCGCTGCCCGTCGCTTTGAGACCCTGATCGCGGAGCTCAACGGTCGAGCGGTGGGGATGGCGCTCTTCTTTCCGCACTATTCGACCTGGCTCGGCCGGCCGTCGCTGTATCTCGAAGACCTGTATGTCACGCCCGAGGCTCGCGGCGCCGGTGCGGGCTTCGCCCTGATGCGGGCGCTCGCCCGGATCGCCCGATCGCGCGGCTGGAATCGACTCGATCTTTCGGTGCTCGACTGGAATCCGGCGCGCCAGTTCTATCACCGACTCGGCATGACCGATGAGTCGGAGTGGCTGCTCTACCGGCTTGATGAAGACGGCATCGCCGCGTTGGCGGAGGCGGATGTCGATGCCTGAGAGCCGCCGGGGTCGGCAAGACGGGCAGCGCCTCATGGTCTATGGCGCGCCTTGGTGTCCCGATTGTCGGCGCGCCAAGCTGTTCCTGAGCGAACATCGGATTGATTACGAATGGATCGATATCGATCAGGACGCCGACGCGCTCGCCTACGTTGAGGAGCTGCAGCGCGGCGGGCGCACGATTCCGACCGTCGTGCTGCCCGATGGCGGCATCCTGCTCGAGCCGAGCGACGAGGAGTTGGCGCGGGCGCTGGGCATCCAGGCGCGGCCGCAGCGGCAGTTCTACGACCTGGCGATCATCGGCGGCGGCCCGGCCGGGCTTGCGGCGTCGATCTACGCGGCGCGAGAGGGGATCGACTGTGTCGTGATCGAGCGCTCGGCTCTGGGCGGGCAGGCCGGCCTCACGAATCGGATCGACAACTATCCCGGCTTTGCGGACGGGATCGACGGCGACGAACTGGTGGGTCGGTTCGTCGCCCAGGCGCGGCGGTTCGGCGTCGAGCTGCTCGCCGCTGTGGGCGCGGCCGAGATGTCCGCGCCGTCGGATGTGGAGATCGGTCTGTCCAGCGGCGACCGCGTCGCGGCGCATGCGGCGATCCTGACGCCGGGCAGCACCTACCGCCGACTGGATGTGCCCGGCGAGGCGGAGTTGATCGGCTCGTCGGTGCACTTCTGTTCAACCTGCGACGGCCCGTTCTACAGGGGGGCGAAGCAGCTCGCCGTAATCGGCGGCGGCAACTCGGCGCTGGAAGAAGGCCTCTATCTGACCCAGTTCGCCGATCAGGTGCGGATCATCCATCGCGGCGATCAGCTGTCGGGTTCGGCCGTGCTGCAGGACAAGGTGCGATCGCATCCGCGGATGCAGATCTCGCTGAACACCAGCGTGCAGTCGATGGCGGACGAGGGCGGTCGCGCCAGTCTCACGTTGCGGTCGAACGGAGGGAGCGAGCGGATGACGCCGGACGGCGTGTTCGTGTTCATCGGCCTGCAACCGAATACGGGCTTCCTCGAAGGCGTCGTCGATCTCGACGAGCGCGGCTTCATCCGCACCGACGACCGCTTTCAGACCAGCATTGCCGCCGTCTACGCCGCCGGCGACGCTCGCGCGGGTTCGACCAAGCAGCTGGGCGCCGCCGTGGGCGAGGGCATCACCGCGTTCATGATGGCGCGCGAGTATCTGCGATCCCGCCAACACGTTCGCACGCCGTCGGCGGAGCTGGACTAGCCGGAGCGCCCGGAGCGCGCTGGGAACCTAGTTGACCCGCTTCTCGACGCCCTGCCAGTAGGCTTCGCGCAGCTCGAACTTCTTGAGCTTGCCGGTCGCCGTGCGCGGCAGCGTTTCGACGAATTCGACCTGTCGGGGGATTTTGAAGCCGGCCATGTTGGCGCGGCAGTGGGCGACGATGTCGTCGCGGGTGACGGCATGGCCTTCACGGGGCACGATCAGCGCGAGCGGCGTCTCGCCCCACTGCTCGGAGGGAATGCCGATTACCGCCGCCTCGAGCACGGCCGGGTGGTCGTAGAGCACATCTTCGACCTCGATGCTGGAGATGTTCTCGCCGCCCGAGATGATCACGTCCTTGGCTCGGTCGACGATGTTGATGTAGCCCTCGGCGTTGACCGTGGCCATATCGCCGGTGTGAAACCATCCGTCGACGATCACCTTGTCGGTCTCCTCCTGCTGCCGCCAGTAGCCGCGCAGCACGACATTGGAGCGGGCGACGACTTCGCCGATCTCCGCGTCGTCCCAGGCGACCTCTTTGCCGGAGTCGCGGACGACCCTCACCTCGACGCCGATCACGTCGTGGCCGGCGCGCACCTTGGTGGCGAAGTATCCCTCGTCGTCGGCGTTGAGGAAGGGCGCGACTTCAGCCACGGTGAGGATCGGCGAGGTCTCGGTGAGGCCGTAGATCTGGATGAATTCCCAGCCGAGTCCCCGTTCCAGACGCTCGATGAAGGCCTGCGGCGGCGGCGCGCCGGCGACGGTGAAGCGCGGTCGGACGCTGATCTGGAACTCGTCCTTGCGGCCGAATTCGAGGACGCGCGCGAGCACGGCCGGTGCCATGCAGGCGAACGTGCAGCCCTCGTCCTGAAGCGCGCGGTAGATGTCCGCGGCCTCGGGCGCGCGCAGCACCACGTGCCTGCCGCCCATCGCGGTGATCGCGTAGGGGCCGCCCCAGCCGTTGGCGTGGAACATGGGCAGCGTCCACATCTCGATGTCGTCCTGCGAAATGCGCAGGTGGGCGATGAAGTTATAGGCGTTGATGTAGGCGTTGCGGTGCGTGATCATCACACCCTTGGGCCGCGCCGTGGTGCCCGACGTGTAATTGATCGAGAGCAGGTCCGTCTCTTCCAGCCCCGGATCGGGCGGCTGCGCGGTCGATTGGACGGCGATCCACTCCTCGTAGCTGGTCCAGCCCGGCGGGATCTCGGCGTCTTCGTAGGGGATCGCGATCCAATGCTCGACCGCGTCGATCTCGGCGCGGACTGCGTCGACCAGATGCAGGAACTCGGCGTCGACCAGCGCGGCCTTCGATCCCGAGTGCTCGAGCATGTAGGCGAAGTCGGACGGTACCAGGCGGTAGTTCATCGGCACGATCACCGCGCCGATCGCGGCGGTCGCATAGAACGCCTCGAGGAACTGGTGCGAGTTGGGCGCGATGATCGCGACCCGATCGCCCTTGCCGATCCCGGCCTCGAGCAGGGCGTGCGCCTGCTGGTTGACGCGGGCGTTGAACTCGGACCAAGTGAAGCGCTGGCCGCCGTCGACGACGGCTTCAGACGGGCCGTACAGCTTCGCCGCGCGGCGCAGGAAATCGTTGACCAGCAGCGGGACTTCCATCGTCATCTCCCCAATCCGGCTGCGGCGGGCGTGTCCGCCGCCAGCGAGCGGCGCGGAATAGGGAATATTATTGCACCTTCTTGCCGGACGCGACCTGCGGTATACTCGCAAATGCGTTCTAAACAGATTTCCGGGAGGTCGGTATGGATGTCGTGATCGGGCTGCTGATTGGCCTGGCGATCGGGGCGCTGGCGGCATTGATCGCGCATCGACAGGCGTCGGCGCTGCGCGCGGAGTCGGCGCGTCTGCGCGGGGACCTGGATGATGTGCGAACCCAGCTGCAGGAGCGGGAGCTGGCGCACGCCGCGGTCGATACGCAGCTGCGCGAGCGCACCACGCAGCTGGGCGAGCGGGCGGAGGAGTTGTCGGCCGAGCGTCGCCGCAACGCCGAGCTGCGCGATGATCTCGGTCTGGCGCGCGAGGATCTGAAGCGGGCGGAAGCGGATCGCGAGGCGCGGCTCGAGGAGCTGAACAGAAAGCAGGCGGAGATCGACGCGCTGTTCAAGGGCATCGCCGCCGACGTCGCCAGGGCGAGCAACGAAGAGTTCCGCAAGCAGGCCGGCGAGGATTTCAAGCGCCAGCGCGAGTTGGCGGAGCAGGAGTTGAAGCAGCAGGTGGAGCCGGTCGGCAAGAGCCTGGATGCGCTGCGCAAGCAGATTGTTGATCTGGAAAAGCAGCGCGAGGGCGCCTACGAGGGCGTCAGCGAGCTGATCAAGGCGACCCAGCAGCAGGTGGGGCGGCTCAGCTCGGAGACCGGCGGCCTGCGAGAGATTCTGCGCTCGTCGCGTCACCGCGGTCAATGGGGCGAGGCGACGCTGGAGAACATCCTCGAACTGGCCGGCATGCGCAGGGGGCACGACTTCCAGACCCAGGTCTCGGGCGAGAACGGAACCGGCCGCGCCGATTTCGTCGTGCGGATGCCGGGCGGCCGCCGCATCATCATCGACGCGAAGACGCCCTTCGACGCCTATCGGGAGGCGCTCGACGCCGCCTCCGAAGCTGACCAGCGGGCGCTGTTGGAGAAGCACGCCGAGACGGTGTTCGGCACCGCCGCGGCGTTGCGCAAGACGGGCTACGACGCGCAGTTTGAACGTTCGATGGACTTCATCGTGATGTGGATCCCGACCGACAGCATCCTCGAGGGGGCCACGCGCGTGATGCCGGATCTGATCGAGCGCGTCTTCGCCGAGCATCGGGTGTTGTTGGCGACGCCGGTCACGATGATCGCGCTGGTCAGCGGCGTCGCTACGGCGCTGCGTCAGGAAGCGCAGCAGGAGAAGCTGCACCGCAACGCGCTCGCCATTCAACAGGCCGGCGAGCGGCTCTACAGCGGCGTCCGACGCCACGCCGCGGATTACGCCAAACTTGGTCAGCGGCTCAACCGAGTCGTCCAGGCCTACGACGACGGGATCGGCTCGATGCAGGGCAATCTCCTGCAGGGCGCGCGGCAGATGCGCGAGCTCGGCGGCGCTGAAGGTGAAGAGGCGTCCGAGCCCGAGGAGTTACGGATCGCCGCGCGGGAGTTTCGATCCAGGGAACTGCGTGAGGCAGTCGAGTCGAGCGGCGACTAGCCGCAGCGCGATCCTGCGCCGCGCCCGCGCACCCCATTCGTCATACCCGCGCAAAGCGCGGGTATCTCGCCCGGTCTTGCTCAATGCGTCCCGTGGGCGGCTTGGCGCAGCCCAGGAGAGATTGCCGCAAGCGGGCGCGGTAATGACGGATCCCAGCCAATCCGCGTGCCCTATGCCAGGCATCCGCTGAGGAAGTTGTTGATCCGGTTGGTCGCGTCCTGCCCGGCCGGGGTGGGGAAGGCGTCGAAACCGTGCGGCGCCTCGGGGAAGACGTGCAGCTCGGTCTCGCGGCCGGCGGCCTGCCAGCGGGCGGCCATGAACAGCGAGTCGTCCAGCAGCGGGTCCAGCGTGCCGACGCTGAAGATCGCCGGAGGCATATCGGTGAGGTCGGCCAGCAGCGGCGTCACATCCGTCTGATCGCGCAGTTGCGGTTCCTCGGGCGTGACATAATGATCGATGAACCAGGTCATAATCGGCGAGGAGAGGATCAGGTTGCGCTCGCCCCACAGACGGGCCGAGGGCGAGTGGCGCAGATCGTAGACGCCGTAGGTGAGCGCGGCGCCCCTGAACCCGGTGTAGCCGTGCCGGTCACGCATGCGCAGCAGCGTGACCGCCGAGAGATGCCCGCCGGCCGACTCGCCGCCGATCGTGAACGCGTCGGTGCCGAACTCCGACTGACCATGCTCGACCAGCCAGAGCGCCGCCGCCTCGCAGTCGTCGTTGGGCGCGGGATAGGGATGCTCGGGCGACAGGCGGTAGCCGACCGAGACGACCGCCTGCTGGGTCGACTGGGCGCGAGCCCAGAGCCGCTCGTCCTGGCCGTCGTGCGAACCGATCACCCAGCCGCCGCCGTGGATGTGCAGGTAGACGCCGCGCACCACCGGCGGGATGAAGACGCGGATCGGGATCTCGCCGGCCGGACCGGGGATGGCGCGTTCGTCCGCGATCTCGTCCAGCCTCGGCGGCGGCGGACCGAACGGGCCGCCCTGGGCCAGCGTGTCGCGCAGTTCCTGCGGCTCCATCTCGTGCCACGGCTTGGTTTGCGCCGATGCCTCTTCGATCATCACATTCAACGCCTGCGTCTGCGGGTCCGGCCTCATCGCGCGCTCCTGTTCGATTCGTTCGGCACTGCGCGGTCACGCGGGATTAGACTGACAGCGTCCCGCAACAGTGGGAGTATAGGCCGACGTTCGGCAGACACTCAGCGAAGACGGAGACGCCATGCCCCTCGACGGACCGGCCCAGCCGGCATTCGATACCGCCTGCGAGCTGATCGAGCGCATCCTCGCCGCCGCCGACGGACTGACGGCGGCGCAGCTCGACCGCGCGCCGTGGGATGGCTGCTCGTCGATGTTCGTGCTGGCGACGCACGCGATCTCGGCGACGGAATGGAATTTCGTCGAAGTCCTGGCCGGGCGGCCGGTCGACCGCAGCCGACAGGCGGAGTTCGACTCGACGGCGGCCTCGCACGGCGATCCGCTGGGTCTGTTGTCTGAGCGCTGGTCCGGGGCCAGGGCGGCGATCGAGTCGGCGCTCGGCGGGCTCGCCGAGGACGCCTGGGCCGGGCCGCACTATCACATGTTCATGGATCGCAATCTGAGCGGCCACGAGCTCGTCTGCCGCGCGCTCGCGCATACCGCCGAGCACGTGGGCCACGCCGAGCTGACCCGCCAGTGGCTGGACGCGCAGCGATAGCGCCGGTCCAGAGCGCCTATTCTGGGCGGGTTCACACGTTTTGGTTGTACAGGTGAGTACAAGTGAGGAGCGACCGATGCCCGTAGACGCACCAACCCAGGCGCTGTTGGCGATGCTGGAGGAGGCGGGCGGCCCCGACATTTCCGAGCAGACGCCGGATGAAGCGCGCGCCGCCATTGGCGGCTTCGCTGCGATGCAGGTCGGCGCGCCCGAGCCGGCGCGGGTCGAGAACCGCACCGTGCCCGGACCCGCCGGTGAGATTCCGGTGCGGGTTTACGCAGCGGAGGGAGACAACCTGCCCGTGGTGATGTACTTCCACGGCGGCGGCTGGGTGCTGGGCGACATCGAGTCGCACGACGGCACCTGCAAGCAGCTGCTGGCCGAGCTCGGCCAGGCTGCGGTCGTCTCGGTCGACTATCGGCTCGCGCCGGAGCACAAGTATCCGGCCGCCGCGGACGACTGCTACGCGGCCGCGGCCTGGGTCGCCGAGCACGGCGCCGAGATCGGCGTGGATGGTTCGCGCCTGGCGGTCTGCGGCGATTCGGCCGGCGGCAACCTCTCGGCGGTGGTGTCGCAGATGGCGCGCGACCGGGGCGGCCCCGCCATCGCCGCGCAGGTGCTGCACGTACCGGTCACCGATCACAACTACGATTACCCGTCCTACACCGAGAACGCCGAAGGCCTGCTGCTGACGCGGGCGTCGATGATCTGGTTCTGGGATCACTACCTGCCCAGCGATGAGGCGGGGCGGGAGGCGTACGCGTCGCCGCTCAGGGCGGCTGATCTGTCCGGTTTGCCGCCGGCGCTGGTGCAGACCGCCGAGTTCGACCCGCTGCGCGATGAAGGCGAGGCGTACGGCGCGGCGCTCGACGCGGCCGGCACCGAGGTCAGCGTGCACCGCTACGACGGCGTTGTCCACGACCCGTTCATGATGTTCGCGATGATTCCCACGGGCGTCGAGTGCCTTAAGGAAGCCGCGGCGTTCATCAACGCGCGCATCTAGGCGCCGCCAAACCGAACCGCCAATCAACCGCGCGAAAGGACGGCCGCATGCCGTTGACGAGCGAGACCAAAGCGATCCTCGAGATGCGCGCCGGCGCGCCCGCGTTTCACGAGCTCACGCCCGCGGAGGCGCGCGAGGCGATGGCGGCGATGCGTCCGCAGGGCGTCCCGCAGGAGCCGGTGGCGCAGGTCCACGAGATGGTTGTGCCTGGTCCGGCCGGCGATGTGCCCGCGCGCGGATATCTGCCCAACGATGATCCGCGCGACCTGCCGACGGTCGTCTACTTTCACGGCGGCGGCTGGGTGATCGGCGATCTCGACTCGCACGACGCGGTCTGCCGGGCGCTCTGCAATCGAGCCGGGATGAGTGTGCTGTCGGTCGATTACCGACTTGCGCCCGAGGCCAGATATCCGGCCGCGGCCGAAGACGCCTACGCCGCGGTCGCCTGGATCAACAGCATGTACGACCAGCAGGGCGGACGCGCCGACCGCATCGCGGTCGCCGGCGACTCGGCCGGCGGCAATCTCGCCGCCGTCGTCGCACAGATGGCGCGCGGCCGCGGCGGGCCGCAGATCGACGCGCAGATTCTGATCTATCCGGTGACCGATTTCGATTTCAGCACTGAGTCGTACCGCGAGAACGGGCGCGGCGACGTCGGACTGTCCGAGGCGGGCATGCGCTGGTTCTGGGATCTGTACCTGAACGACGAGTCCGAGGGGGCGCAGCCCTACGCCTCGCCGCTGCGGGCGTCGGATCTGTCGAACTTGCCCAGGTCGCTGACGATCACGGCGGAGTACGACCCGCTGCGCGATGAGGGCGAGGCATACGCCGCCGCGCTGGCCGCAGCCGGGGTGCAGTCGAGCTGCACCCGCTACGACGGGGTGATCCACGGATTCGTCAGCGCCTTCCAGGCGGTTCCCGAAGGCGGTCAGGCGCTCGACCAGATCGCCGCCGAGCTGCGCGACGCATTCGGGATGGGCTAGACGCGCACTGACCGACTGGCGGTCGAGATTCCCGCACCCGGCACAGGAATGACGGAGTGCTGAAGCCGACGCGCGATTAACCGTCTGGCATCTGCTTCTGGAACGAAGCCATGTCGAAGTAGTCGCGCCAACGCGCGATCTTGCCGTCGCGGATTTCAAACACGCCGCAGACCTGCACAACAACGTTTGCGCCGCCGATCTCGAAGCGGTCGATGCGCTCGTTGAGCACCACGTTGCCGCTGGCCGCCGAGTGCAGCACCTCCCAGCCCTTCGAGGTCATCTGCGAGACGCCCGCCAGGGCGGCCTTGACCGCCTCGATCCCCTCGGCCGGCGGCATCGGCATGTTGTGGTAGACGGCGTCGTCGGTGAAGTACGCGGCCAGCGCGTCGACATCGGGATGCTCCGCGTCGAACTCGGCCATGAATGCGTTGACGATCGATTCGGCGTCGGACATGGCTGGTTCCTTTCGGTCTCGGTCTGCGCTGCCTCTATGCCCCTGAAGACTCTCTGGCCAGTTCCGCCATCAGCTCGACCGCCTCGGGCTGATGGGCGCGGACGGTGAGGCCGGTGATGCAGCTGTCGGCCCAGGCCTGGTAGCGTTCGCGGATTCTGGCCGGCGGGCCGAGCAACGCCTGCTCGTCGAGGAATTCCTCCGGCACTTCTTCCATCGCCTCCGCCTTGCGGCCGGCCAGATAGAGCTCCTGGATGCGCTCGGCCGCGTCGCCGTAGCCGCGGCGGATCATCGACATTTTGTGGAAGTTGACTGTGCGGTGGCCCATGCCGCCGACGTAGAGCGCCACGCGCGGTTTCATCTTGCGGAAGGCGTCGCGCAGATCGTCAGTGATCTCGACCTCGGCCGACGACTGCACCTCAAAATCCGACCACCACTTGGGTGAGCCGCTCCTGGCCTCGGCGCGCCTGAAGCCCTCCTCGACCCATGGAGTGAACAGGTCGGCGTTGTAGGGCGTCAGGCCCAGCGGCAGCCAGCCGTCGGCGACCTCGGCGGTCATCCGCACGTTCATCTCGGTGCCGGTACCCAGCCAGATCGGGATGTTGGGGTTCATGTGCAGGATCGAGCGCAGCGGCTTGGCCAGACCGGCGCTGCCCGGTCCCTGGTAGGGGAGCGCGATCTCCTTGCCGTCGTGGGTGACCGGCGCTTCACGCGCGAGGATTTTGCGGATGATCGCCACATAGTCGCGGATGCGCGTGTTGGGCTTGCCCCAGGGTTGGCCGTACCAGCCTTCGACGATCTGCGGCCCCGAGACGCCGATGCCGAGGATCACGCGGTCGCCGCCGGCCAGCGCGTCGATCGTCGCGGCGGTCATCGCCGCGTTGGCGGGAGTCCGCGCGGCGAGCTGGATCACGCCCGTGCCCAGACGGATGCGCTCGGTCACCGCGGCGAGGTAGGCCAGGGGCGAGAACGCGTCGGAACCGTACGCCTCGGCCGTCCAGACCGAGTCGTAGCCCAACGCCTCGGCCCTGCGCACGAGGTCGACGGGCAGCGTCATGTCAGCGCCCGAGTAACCCAGAGACAGTCCCAGCTTCATCGTTCGTTCCTTCCGTGGCCCGCGCGTTCCGCGGGGGCGTTCAGCGCAGCGTGATCCGGCCGGCGGGGCCTTCGATCACGGCGACCAGCGCCGGCTCGGGCGCCTCGCGCAATTCGAGCTCGACGCCCAGCGCCGCATGCACGCGGCGCACCTCGTCCAGATTCGGATGCTCGCCGTGCCAGGACGCCAGATGCGCGCCCGTGACCGCGGTCGACGAGGGGTGCCGCGCGCTGCCCCAGTCGATCAGGAAGGGCGCGAGTCCGCCGAGCAGCGGCGGCCAGCCGCCGACCGAGAGCCGCCAGTCGAGCCGCGTGCCGTCCGCCAGCACGCGGCCCAGCGGCTGCACATCGCCGATATCGAAGCCGGCGGCTTTGGCCGCCGCGACGCGTTGTTCAATCCGATCGCCGGCCTTGCAGCACCAGTGCGGCACGTGCGCGCCGCGCTCGCCCAGATTGTGCATCCCGAAGGGCAGCGGACCCTCGTGGTCGGCCTGCTGCGGGTCGGGACCGATGATCTCGAGGTACGCGTCGTCCTGCAGCGCGAGCAGATGGTTGTAGACGCCGCGCCCCTGGAAATGCCCGCCGAGTTCGGCGCGAACTCCGGTGGCCGCCTCGATCTCGGCGACCGACGCCTGTACGTCGGGCGTCGCCAGGACGATGTGGTCGAGCATGGTCTCGCTCCTCGCGTGGATGGCGCTTACCGCTTAGCCGCTTACATGACGTTCGCGGGTGTTGCAGAAGCTAGTGGCTGGCTTCAAAATCGGCCTGGGCGCGGTCGCGCAGGTCCGGATCGGTGAGCCAGTCCAGCGCCGCGTGCGCCATGGCCTTGGTCGCGGTGAGGGTCAGTTGGTGGCCTTCGTCCGACGCGGCGGCGGCGCTGAACTGCGGCGTGTGGTTGCCGCTCTCGTGCGGGATCAGGTACATCGGATGGATTGCCGGCACCACGTGCGAGACGTTGCCCATGTCGGTCGAGCCGAAGCTGCCCTGCATGCCGCCGTCGAGGTCCGCCGCGCGGACGCCGAGGTCGAGCCAGCGCCGACCGTAGGTTTCGGCCAGCGGTCGGTTGCTGGCCATGTTGCTGTAGCGTTCGCCGGCCTGCCAGGCGACCGACCACTCGCAGCCGGTCGCCTGGGCGGCGCCGGCGAAACAGTCCTCAACCCGCGCGATCATCTCGTCCAGCCGCGCCTCCTGCGGCGCACGGACGTAGAACTCAGCCTGCGCGTAGTCGGGGATGATGTTCGGCTTCTCGCCGCCGTGATGAATCTTGCCGTGCATGCGCACGGTCGGGTGCGACTGCTGGCGCAGCAGACCGATCGCCTGGTAGGCGAGGACGAGCGCGTCGAGCGCGTTGCGACCCTCCCACGGCGCGCCGGCCGCGTGCGCGTTCTTGCCGCGAAACTCGACCAGGCAGGTATCGATGGCGAGCACGTGGGGATAGATGATGTTGCCGGTGCCGGGATGGATCATCATCGCTGCGCCGACCTGCTCGAACGCGCCCTCGTTGATCAGGCGGATTTTGCCGCCGCCGCCCTCTTCGGCCGGCGAGCCGAGCACGCGGACGGTTCCTTGGACGCCCGCGCGTTCCAGCGCCTCGGCGACGCCGAGCCCGGCGGCGGCGCCCGAGATCGCGATCAGGTTGTGTCCGCAGGCGTGCCCGATGCCGGGCAGCGCGTCGTACTCACAGAGCACGGCGATCGTCGGGCCGCCCGAACCGCGCCGCGCCTCGAAGGCCGTCTCCATCCCGTACGCCGACGGCGTGACCTCGAACCCCGCGTCCGACAACCATGCGGTCAGCGCCGCGTGCGCGTGCACCTCTTCGTAGTTTTCCTCCGGGTGCGAGTGGATGTCGAGGCTGAGCGCGCGCAGCGACTCGGACGCAGCGTCGATCGTCTGCGAGGCGATCTCGTAAAGCGTCATCGGCGACCCCTTCCGCTGGTCACAGGCTATCGCCTGAGCGCTGCCGTCGGCGGGCTGGCGGACTACTCGGTGAACCAGCCGCCGTCGGGGTGGATGATCTCGCCGGTCACGTAGGAGGCCTGGTCGGAGGCGAGGAACAGGGCGACGTTGGCGATCTCCTCGGGTTGACCGAAGCGGCGCATGGGGGTTTGGCCGAGCACCCACTGGTTGAGTGTTTCATCGCCCGCGATGGCGGCGGTCATGGGCGTCTCGATGAAGCCGGGACCGATCGCGTTGACGCGGATGCCGTCGCCGACCAGCTCCTGCGCCAGCACCTTGGTCAGCATCCAGACGCCGGCCTTGGAGACGCAGTAGTTGCCCGCACCGGGCATCGGGAACTTGGCCATGATCGAGGCGATGTTGATGATCGAACCGCCGTTGCCCAGCTCGATCATGCGGCGAGCGCAGGCGCGGTCGGTCAGCATCACGCCGGTCAGGTTGACGGCCAGGACCTTCTCCCAGTGCTCGATGTTCTGGTTTGTGATGAACGACGCGGTGCGATCTTCGCCGACCTCCGACGATTCGCCCGAGACGTATTCGGCGCTGGAGATGCCCGCCGCGGCGACCACCATGTCGAGGCGTCCGAACTCGTCCACGCAGCGTTGGGCTGCGGCGTCGTTGGCGGCTTCGGTTGCGGTGTCGCATTCGACGACCACCGCGCGCCGCCCGGCGGCCTCGATCTCGGCCACGGTGTCGGCGGCGCGCTGGGGCAGCAGATCGGCGAGCAGCACGTCGGCGCCTGCCTGCGCGAAACGCACCGCGCAGGCCGCGCCGATGCCGCTGGCTCCGCCGGTGATCAGCGCCGCCCGCCCGTCAAGCGCTTCTGCCATGTCATCCGCCTTTCACTTGCGCCGCGGCGTATGCGCCCTGCATCGGCGCATATGCGCGCAGGGGTGTGCGTGGGTGATGGATGCAGGATAGGCTTTGCCAGGCTGCGCGGTCGGGTTGGATTTTGGTTGGGGTTTACGGAACGACTTGCGGATAATGAGCTCAACGGCGTAGCGTTCTAGTTGACGGGGACAGACCGAGGGTGACTGCATGACCAGCCCGTGCGGCTCGAATTCCCCTGCTTCCTGCGATCTACGCTTGGCTCCTGCGTATCCCGCGCCGCATCGGTGGATGTCGCGCGGGTCGACCGTGCGCGCAGGAGTGCTTCGGGGCGCTCGCGCAGGGGGCGTCGTCCAGTAATCAGGTCGGCGCAGCGCATGCCCGCGCCGTCCGCGGAGGCCGTTGAGAGATGACCACCACTTCACCGCAGACGAGCGGAGCGAGCAGCGCCCAGGCGCCGATCCAGGAGCGCGACCGCGTCACGGTCCGCTTTGCGGGCGATTCGGGCGATGGCATGCAGTTGGCGGGCAACCGCTTCGCCGACGCGACCGCCCTGTTCGGCAACGACTTCTCCACGCTGCCCGACTTCCCCGCCGAGATTCGCGCCCCGGCCGGCTCGTTGGCCGGCGTTTCGAGTTTCCAGATCTCGTTCTCGAAGCACCAGATCTTCACGCCCGGCGACGAACCCGACACGCTGGTGGCGATGAACCCGGCGGCGCTCAAGTCGCACCTGTCGGCGCTGACCCCGGGCGGCCTGCTGGTCGTCAACGAGGACGCCTTCACGTCCGCCAACCTGAAGAAGGCCGGCTATCCCGGCAACCCGCTGAGCGATGGCTCGCTGGACGGCTACCGGATCATCAAAGCGCCGATCACGACCGCGGCGATCAGCGCCGCCGAAGATCTGGGCCTGACCACCCAGAACGCCGAGCGGACCAAGAACTTCTTCGCGCTGGGGCTGGTCTACTGGTTGTACGACCGCGACCTGCAGCCGACGCTCGACTGGATTGAGCAGCGCTTCGGTCGGATGCCCAACATCGCCGAGGCGAACCGCCGCGCGCTCTACGCCGGGCACGCATACGGCGAGACCACCGAGGTCGCCGACGCCCACGTCCGCGTCCCGCCGGCGGTGCTGCGGCCGGGCGAGTACCGCACGATTACCGGCAACCAGGCGCTGGTGCTCGGGTTGATCGCCGCGTCGCATCTCTCCAACCTCGAGCTGTTCTACGGCTCCTATCCGATCACGCCGGCATCGGACGTCCTGGTCGAGCTGGCGGCGTTGCGCGAGTTCGGCGTGCGCACGTTCCAGGCCGAGGACGAAATCTCGGCGATCGGCACGGCGATCGGCGCAGCCTACGGCGGCGGTCTGGGCGTGACCGGCACGTCCGGCCCCGGCATTGCGCTGAAGAGCGAGGCGCTCAACCTCGCGGTAATGACCGAGCTGCCGCTGATCGTGCTCGATGTCCAGCGCTCAGGACCCTCCACCGGCATGCCGACCAAGACCGAACAGACCGACCTGCTGCAGGTCATGTTCGGACGCAACGGCGAGTCGCCGCTCTGCGTGTTGGCCGCCAAGTCGCCCGGCGACTGCTTCTACATGATGCTCGAAGCGGTTCGCCTGGCGTTCCAGTTCGTCACGCCCGTCGTGCTGCTCTCGGACAGCTATCTGGCCAACACGGCCGAGCCGTGGCCGGTGCCGGACATCGACCAGCTCGCCCCGATCGACGTGCCCTACCGACGCCTCGAGCATCTGCGCCCCGAGGACTTCCAGCCCTATCAGCGCGACCCCGAGACGATGGCGCGGATGTTTGTGCCGCCCGGACTGAAGGGGTTCGAACACCGCATCGGCGGATTGGAAAAGTCGGACGTGACTGGCGACGTCGCCTACTCGCCCGAGAATCATCAGCGCATGACCGACCTGCGCGGCGAGAAGATTCAACGGATCGCGAACTTCATCCCCGGGCTCGATGTCGACGGCCCGCAGGCGGGCGACCTGCTGGTGCTGAGCTGGGGTTCCACCTACGGGGCCGTATTCACCGCCGTCAACGACGCGCGCGCGGCCGGGCGCGAGATCGCGCACGCGCATCTCCAGTATCTCAACCCGTTCCCGCGCAACCTGGGCGATGTCGTGTCCCGCTACCGCAAGGTGCTCATTCCCGAGGCCAACAGCGGGCAGCTGCGGATGCTGATCCGCGCCAAATACCTGGTCGATGCTCAGGGTTACAACGAGGTGACCGGCCAGCCGCTGTCGGCTCGAAAGCTGACCGAGGCGATCATCGAGATGGCGGACGCATAGCGCGACACGAGTCCACTACTGTTGTCCAGCGAGCAGAACCACAGAGAGTCACAGGAGCGACGAGATGGTACTCCACACGCCGACCGCCCACGAGCCGCTTGAGACGATCATCCCGATCGCGGAGGAGAACCTCACCCGCAAGGACTACGCATCCGACGTCGACACGCGCTGGTGCCCCGGCTGCGGCGACTATTCGATCCTGGCCCAGATGCAGCGGGCGCTCTCGAACATCAACGTCGCGCCCGAGAAGATGGTGTTCGTCTCGGGCATTGGCTGCTCCTCGCGCTTCCCCTACTACATGAACACCTACGGGATGCACTCGATCCACGGCCGCGCGCCGACGATCGCTTCGGGTCTCAAGCTCTCGCGGCCCGATTTGCAGGTCTTCGTGATCACCGGCGACGGCGACGCGCTGTCGATTGGCGGCAACCATCTGCTGCACGTGCTGCGCCGCAACATCGACGTCAAGATTTTCCTGTTCAACAACCGCATCTACGGGCTGACCAAGGGTCAGTACTCGCCCACCTCCGAGCTGGGCAAGGTGACCAAATCCTCGCCGATCGGCACGACCGAGCGTCCGCTGAACCCGCTCTCGGTGGCGCTGGCCGCCGAGGCGACGTTCGTCGCGCGCAGCTTCGATACCGACCCGCAGCATCTGACGGCCACGATCGAGCAGGCGGCGCGGCATCACGGGGCGACGTTCGTCGAGATTCTGCAGAACTGCAACATCTTCAACGACCGCGCCTTCGCCGATTACACCGACCGCGATGTCCGCGACGAGCGGCTGCTGTACCTCGAACACGGCCAGCCGATGCTGTTCGGCGAGAACCAGGACAAGGGCCTGGCGGTCTCGGCGACCGGTCTGCGGGTCGTCGATGTGGACGGCCCCGACGCGGGCCTGATCCTCACGCACGACGCCACCCGGCCGTCGCCCGATGTGCATCAGCTGCTGGCGCGCTGCGCCTATCCGGAGATGCCCGTGCCGATGGGCGTCATCCGTCAGGTGACGACGCCCACCTACGGCGACTACCTCGACGGCCAGATCGAGGTCGCCAAGTTCAAAAGCCGCCAGGACGTCGCCCAGCTTCTGCGCGGCCGCTCGACCTGGCAGGTCGAGTAGGATTGGCGCACTGCAACTGGCTCCACTCTGTCATTGCCACGCCCTGACGCAGCAATCTCGCTCGTTGGCGTCTATCCTTGACCGAACGCGTTGGTGGTAAGCCGTGCACGACGGGTTCCATCGACGCGACGCTCGCTTTCAGATGACCTGATCACTGCCGCGCGTGATGCGTGGATGAATGCGGTTGGACTGAAATCATCGACCAGATCTGGACATCTGTGGGGCATCGTGCTACGTTCTGCGGGTGGCTGGTTCGTGGATGCGAGCACAGCTTGAGCTCAAGCAGCCGCAGGTGCGGTAGGCGAAGGGTGGTTCTTCTGTGAAAGGTGGATTGTGTGACCTTGTCGATCTCGTTTCGCCCCCGCTTCGTCCGTCGATTTCCAGACCCGCGCTTTGAACACGAGCTCGGTATGGAGCGCCTTGTCATGTTCGTGGCGGCCTGTGATGTGCCAAACAACATTCCGAACACACCAAACGCCCGAACCCCGAAGATCAATAGACAGATTCATCGCGAGATTCAGTGGAGTCTTCTTGACCAAGGCGAGAATGTGCCTGGCACATTTCATCTCAAACATAGCGGAATCACAATCGTGGCCCAATCCGTGCGGAAGAGTGGTGAAAATTACATTATTGACTTCGGCTCATCGCATGGAATTCTTGATGGTGGACACTCGTACGAAATCATCAAGGATTGTCAAATTATTGATATCGACCTGTCCAATCAGTTCATCAAATTTGAGATACTCACGAAGGTCCCTGACGAGTGGATTGCTGCCATCTCCGGCGGACTCAATTCGTCTGTACAAGTACAACCGATGTCACTCGCAAATTTGGCAGGCAAGTTCGATTGGTTGAAAGACGAGCTGGCTATACCAAAGTTTACTAAGAACATAGCTTGGAAGGAAGGAGATGCAGGAGAGTATACTGCACGAGATATTGTAGCGCTGCTGGCATGCATGAACATCGAACTTTATCCGAACGAGGTGACGATGTGAAGCATCCCATGCAAGCTTATTCGCGTCCTGCTTCCGTACTTGATGACTTTGAGGATGACGAAAAAACAGCAAGTTTCCAGAAGGCAAGACCGATAGTAAGAGATGTTTTGCAGCTCTACGAGCATATTCGCGCCGAGGCAGCTGATCTTTACAATAGAGCAGGAGACAATCGTCGTGCTGGCGGGTTAGCTTTTGTTGAGGTAGCCAAGGGTAGCGCCAAGCAGTGGACATTCCCTTTTATCGACAAAGAAGGAGAGCGGAGACTAATGAAGGGGGCCGCATTTCCTATGTTAGCTGCATTTCGCTGGTTGGTCGAACTCGATCAGGCAACTGGTTCTTTCAGGTGGAGAGGTGGGTTTCAGAGCGTATTAAACATGTGGGAAGAACTTGCGCCAGAGTTGATGGAGAAGACCAAGAGCACAAGCGATGATTCCGGGCGTAGTCCTGATGCGATCGGTAAGTCCAAAACCCACTGGTCAAACTTGCATACCAGCGTGGCTTTTCGCGACTTGATGGCATCTAGAGATTAGCCGCTGAGCGCTAGACCAGCACGCGCTCAGCGGCCGCGATTGCCGCCGCCGTCGATGGTATGCATGGCGCCGTTGATGTAGACGCTGTCGTCGGAGCAGAGCCAGGTGACCAGCGACGCGACCTCCTGCGGCTCGCCGTAGCGGCCCATGGGGTTGGCGGCGGCGAAGGCGTCGTGCACAGCCTCGGGGTTGTCGGGGTCGAACTGGCGCTCGAGGCTGCGCATCATGCGCGTCTCGATCGGGCCGGGGCAGACCGCGTTGACGCGGATCTCGGGCGCCAGCTCCTGCGCGGCCGACTTGGTCATCCCGACCACCGCGTGCTTGGACGCGCCGTAGGCGATGATGCCGGGCGTGGGCGAGAGACCGGCGATCGAGGCGGTGTTGACGATGGCGCCGCCGCCCGACCCGCGCATCGCCGGGGCGACGTGTTTCATCCCCAGCCAGACGCCCTTGAGATTGACGGCGATCACGCGGTCGAAGTCGGCTTCATCGAGGTCGGTCAGCGGCGAGCGCACGCCCTCGACGCCGGCGTTGTTGAAGAAGGCGTCGATGCGGCCGTAGGCCGTGATCGCCTGCGACACGTAACGCGCGACATCGGCTTCCTGCGTCACGTCCGCCTCGACCGCGATGCACTCGCCGCCCGCATTGGCGACGGCGGCGACGGTCTCGTCGAGGTCGGAGCCGGCCAGATCGACGGCGATGACCCTGGCGCCATCCTGCGCGAAGCGCACGCAGGCGGCGCGGCCAATGCCGCCCGCCGCGCCGGTCACCACCGCCGCCTTGCCCGCAAATCGATCGGTCATCGCTGCATGTCCTCTCATCCCGCTCGGGAACGCTATCGGGGCAAGAATAGCCTCTGCCGTTGGACGGGCTAGAAGATCGGCTGGTCCCAGCGCGGGGCGGCCCAGCTCAGGGCCAGGAAGACGCAGAGGGCGCCCAGCCCGAAGACGAGCAGCTCGGGCAGCGGGCGCAGCGGCTTGATTGTGGTCGCCGCGCGGATGTAGCCGCTCCAGTTGGGGAAGCTCCAGAGAACGCCCGCCGCGAGCGCCCCGACGATCATCCCGCCCAGATGTCCGCCGATGCTGACGCGCGGCACGAGCAGCGAGAAGACGATGTTGATCACCAGGAACATCAGGATGCCCGATTCCTGCCAGCGAACGCCCGAGGCGCGCTCGGCGATCACGACCGCGCCGGCGAGGCCGAAGACCGCGCCCGACGCGCCCGCGGTGAATGCGTTCGGTTCCACGATCAGCGCGCCCAGCGCGCCGCCGGTCAGTGAGACGCCGTAGAGCAGCAGCATCCGCCACCAGCCGATCGCCGGCTCCAGCATTCGTCCCAGCAGCACCAGGATGAGCACGTTCATGCCCATGTGCAGCAGGCCGTAGTGGAGGAAGGCGGAACTGACCAGCCGCCACCACTCGCCGCTCTCGTGCACGAACGCGCCGTGCAGGGCGAAGTCGGCGTGCACCTCGGTGACGCCGCCGCCCCAGAGCGAGAGCGAGCCCGTGTAGGCCGAGGCGACGAGCCAGATCAACACGTTCAGCCCCGCCAGCGCCTGGGTCACGCGGTAGGGAGACGCCGTCGACCACTGCCGCGTGCGTTTGCGTCCCTCGGCGACGCACTCGGGGCACTGAAACCCCACCGCCGCCGTAATCATGCACTGCGCGCAGATCGGCCGCGAACAGCGCTGGCAAAGGACGCCCGCCCAGGTGTCGGCGTGTCGATAGCAGGACGCGTCGCGCTGGCTCATCGGATGCAGTGTATGGCGGCGGGAGAGATTCCCGTGCGGGGCGCGGGAATGACGGAGACGGAAGGCTCGCGGGATACACTCTCTGCATGCCGAGCCCGCTGACGCCTGAGTTGCTCAACGATCACGCGCGATCGATCCTCGAATGCCACCTCAAGCCGGGGGTGGCGGAGGAAGAGATCCGCGTGGCGGTGCGCGACTTTCTGGTTGCATCCGGGTTGGCGCGCGCGGGCGAGATCGAGATGGAGCAGGCGCCGGCGGCGGGTTCGACGGGGCGCGTCGATCTGCGCACGCGCGACCTGATCATCGAGTTCAAGGTGCGCATCGGCGACCGCATCAACCCGCTGCCGAAGCACGTCGAACAGCTGGACGCCTACCTCGACGCGGCGATCGGCGGCGGGCGGCCCCAGCGGTTCGGCATTCTGACCGACGGCAGATACTGGATTCTGCGCTGGCCTGGCATGGGGCCGGTGCGCACGCACGCGCCGCACGCCTTCACGCTGACCGACGCCCGGCACGGGCTGGCGCTCTACGAGTGGCTGCGCGATCAGTCGCAGGCGCTGGAAGAGCGGCACATCCTGCCGACGGAGGACGAAATCCGCTCACGGCTCGGCGAGGGGCCGCGGTTCGAGCGGCACATCGAGGCGTTGGCCAAGCTGTACGAGGCGAACCGCGACGATCCGACGATCGCGCTGAAGCGCGACCTGTGGCGTACCCTGCTCGCCGCCGCGCTGGGGCAAGTGGTGGAGGATGAACCCGACCTTGACCGGCTTTTCATTCGCCATACCTATCTCTCGGTCGTGGTGGGGCTGGCGGTGCAGGCGGCGTTCGGGATCGAGATCGAGGCGGCGAGCGCATCAGCGCTGCTGAACGGGGAGCGGTTCGTCGCCGAGACCGGCGTCAGCGGCGTGGTCGAGTCGGATTTCTTCACCTGGCCGGCTGAAGCAGGGCCCGCTGAAGCGGGCGGCGAGGCATGGATCCGCGACCTGGCCAAACGGATCGGCTGGTTCGACTGGTCGCAGGCGGAGTGGGATATCGCCCGCATTCTCTATGAGTCGGTCATTCCGGCCGATGACCGCCGCCGGCTGGGCGAGTACTACACGCCCGACTGGCTGGCGCGCGAGATCGTCGCTGCGGTCGTCACCGACCCGCTCAACCAGCGGGTGCTCGACCCCGCCTGCGGCTCGGGCTCGTTCATCTTCGCCGCCGTGCGCAGGTATCTGGGCGCCGCCCGCGACGCGGGGCGCAGCTGGAGCCAGTGCCTCGACGGGCTGCTGAGCCGCGTGATCGGGATTGATGTGCATCCGGTCGCCGTGCATCTGGCGCGCGCCACCTGGACGCTGGCGGCGCGCGAGGCGCTGGAAGGCGCGGCGCAGGAGGGCGGGTCAGCCAGAGACGCGGCGACCGTCCCTATCTACCTGGGCGACTCGCTGCAGCTGCGCGGCGAGGCTGACCCGCAGAAGATGTTCGGGCAAACGGTCACGATTCCCGTTCCGGATTCTCCCGACTCGGAACGCAGGCAGAACCGCATGCTCGAATTCCCGCGCGAGCTGGTTGAGCAGGCCGACTGGTTCGACAGCCTGATGACCGGCATGGCATCGACCATCGAGCAGGGCGGCGATCCCGTCTGGGCGGTCGCCGACGCCGGCGTCGGCGAGGGTGAAGACCGCAGGATGCTGGAACGCACCGCGCGGCTGCTCAAGCAGCTGCACGACGAAGGCCGCGACCACATCTGGGCGTACTACACGCGCAATCTGGTGCGCCCGGTCGCGCTGCGGGCGAATCCTGTGGACGTGATCGTCGGCAATCCGCCATGGATCACCTACAAGAAGACCGAGGCTGTGGTGCGCGAGGAGCTCGAACATCAGAGCAAGTACCGCTATGAGATCTGGGCCGGCGGCCGCTATGCGACGCATCAGGACATCGCCGGTATGTTCTTTACCCGCTGTGTCGATCTGTATCTCAAGCAAAACGGCGCGGCCGGCATGGTCTTGCCGCACAGCGCGCTGCAAACTGGTCAATACACCAAGTGGCGCGATGGCCAGTGGGGCGCACTCTCGGTTGATCTGGGCTGGCGCCAAGCATGGGATCTCGAGCGAATCGAACCGAACACGTTCTTCCCTGTGCCATCGAGCGTTGTATTCCTCAGGCGTATCGAACCGCCCGGCAAGCCGCTCGGCGGACAGGCCGACCGCTGGCGCGGGCCGGTTGGCGGACCGTTCACGATGGAGCAGATTCCGTTGACCGATACTTCTGGTGAATTCGCGTCGCCATATGGAGATCAGGCACGCCAAGGTGCGGTGATTGTTCCGCGCGCGCTGTTCCTTGTCAACCTTGAAGCGTCGACCGCGTTGGTCAATGCCGCCAATACGTTGACCGTCTCGCCGCGTCGCACCAGTCAAGAGAAGAAGCCCTGGAAGGATTTGGCGTTATCGGAATTGGCGAGCCAGACGATCGAGACCGAGCATGTCTTCGACGTCCATCTGGGTGAGACGGTCGCGCCGTATGTGTTGTTGGAGCCGCGCAAAGCGGTGTTGCCACTATCGAGGACATCGGGCCAGTTGGAAAAGCGTGACGATGGCTGGTATGGGATTGATCCGCTTTCATTGGGTGAGCGGATGCGTCGCCGCTGGCGGACAATGAACGAAATTTGGGTCCAGCACAAGAATCGCAACACTAAGTTCAGCCTGCTGGAACAGATAGATTATATGAGCAAGCTCAACGCTCAGCGTCTCGACGCGTCTCGACGCGTCTCGACGCGTCTCGACGCGTCTCGACGCGTCTCGACGCGTCTCGACGCGTCTCGAGACTACATTCCATACCCGATCCGGGTCTTATACACCAGCTCGGGCCGCCCGACGGCAGCGATTCTCACGCAACCGGCTCGGCTCGTCGAGAGCACGCTGTACTGGATTCCAGTCGAGACGATGGACGAGGCGCATTACCTCACAGCGATCATCAACAGTCAGACGTTGGAGGTACAGCTCGCACCGCTGATGCCGAAGGGCCAGTTCGGGGCGCGCCACGTTCAGAAGCACATCTGGAGATTGCCGATACCGAGCTTCAATCCGAACGACCGGGTTCACCTGGAGCTGGCGCAGGCGGGACGCGAAGCGGCGTCGGGGGCGACCGCGCTCTGGCAGGAAGTGAGGGTGGAGCGCGAGCAGCAGGGCAGGTCGACGTCGTCGAGGATCGCACGGGCGGCGATCAACGAGTGGCTGGATCAATCTCCGCAAGGTCAGCGAGTGGAGACGTTGGTGAGGCGGATACTGCCGGAGGCGTGATCCGCGTCGTCTACGCATCAGCCGGCAGACCAACCGCGGCGATCGTCACGCAACCGGAGCCGATCATCGAATCCAAGCTGTTCTGGATCGTGGTCGCATCGATGGATGAGGCGGACTACCTCTCGGCGATCATCAACAGTCAGGTACTCGAGTTGCGGGTAGCGCCACTGATGTCGAAGGGACAATTTGGCGCGCGCGACGTTCAGAAACACATCTGGCGTCTGCCGATACCCGAGTACGACGATTCCAACCTGCTGCACGTTGAGATCGCCGAGGCCGGCGTCGCCGCAGCGACGGGCGCGGCCCAAGTCTGGCGCGAGGTGCGGGCGGCGCGTGAGGCGAAAGGGCAATCCACCTCGGTCACAGTCGCGCGTCGGGAGATTCGCAAGTGGCTGTCGGCGTCGGAGGAGGGTCGGCGGGTTGAGGAGCTGGTCGGTCGGTTGTTGGAGGGCTAGAGGTCGCGGTAGGTGCGCTCGTTGCGGCGCAGGACGTCGACGATGGTTACGAGGCGCGCCTCATCGTCGATTTCGTAGACGACACGCCAGTTGCCCCAGCGAAGCCGGTAGCGGTCTCCGCGCAGTTTCAGGACGCCGCGCGGTCTCGGTTGGTCGGTCAGATCGTCGATCGACTGTCGAACCGACAGATAGTCCCGCTTGCCCAGGCGAGCCAGCTGTCGTTCTACGCGCGGCTTTGTGGTGACCCGATAGGCTCGCAGCGGATCGCTGGTCATTCGTCCTGCCAGCGGGTGTCAAGCCGGCGTTTCACTTCCTCCCACGGGATGCTCTCCTCCTCCACACCGCGTCGCTTGCGCTCCAGGTACTCCTCCGCTCGCCGCAGGTCTTCGGCCTCTTCCTCCGGCGTCAGTTCATCCAACAGTTCGAAGAAGCCCTGTTCGGCGAGGTTGACGACAGACTCGGCGATGGTGACGGCGATTTGCGCTTCCTCGGGCCAGAGTTGGAACTGGTCGTCCGGCTGCGGCCGCCTGCGCCAGAGGTGGTCGATCATGGCCATGATCGGCTCCAGCCGGGAAATCCGCAGATATTGCGCGTTCCAGAGGTCGGGACGATCTTCGTAGTGGGCGAGGATCACGCCCAGGTCGTCGGTGGGATTGTCGGGCGTGGCGATCTGTCGGAAGGCCTGCTCAATGGCGCGGATGGCGCGCTGATAGGCGGCGACCGGTTCGTCGCCCTCGAGGGCCGCCCTGGCCGCCTGCAGCAGGTCGGCGGTCGAGGTCTCGACGGGGCGCTCAATCGTCATCGTCGCGGCCTTTCGCGGGTTGCTTGGCGTGTCGGTAATTCTATCGGGATGTTCGGTGCCCGACCGCCTGCTGCTATGCTGGGATGGATCGCATCGGGGAGAGAGGGTTGCGCGTTGCGTCCGACTGCAGGCTGTCTGTTTAGCGGGATGGGCGGTCTGGCGCGCGGGCTGGAAGCGGCCGGCTTCGCGCTGCGCTGGGCCAACGACGATGACGGCCAGGCCGCCGACTCCTTCCGTCACCGCTTTCGGGGCGTCACCTTCCATAAGGACGATGTCCGCAACCTCCACGCCGACGAGCTGGACCCCGTCGACCTGCTCGCCGGCGGTTTCCCCTGCCAAAGCTTCTCACAGGCAGGCGATCGACGCGGCCTGGAAGACGAGCGGGGCAAGCTGTTCTATGAAATCCCCCGCTTGGTCCAGGAATGGCCCGCCGATCAACGCCCCAAGTTTCTACTGCTGGAAAATGTTCCGTATCTGCTGTACGGGGCGCGCAGGTCCTGGTTTCAAGAAGTTCGGCGGCAGTTGCACCAGGCTGGCTACTGGTTCGACGAGGCTTCCTGCTGGGTCGCGAACGTGTGCGTGTGGACTAATGTGCCGCAGGATCGAGAGCGATTGTTCCTGATTGCGGCGTCGATGACGCACTTCGATTACAACCCCTTTACCCCCCCCCCCCCCCCCCGATAAATTACGTTCACTCAGTAGCAGGTAACACTCGACCGATCGACTTATATGTTGATCGGTTGACTCGCGCTCTGGACGCCGACTATCTGCCGGACGGCAACAAGTATCGAGGCATGATCGAGGAACAACTGGCTCAGGGTCAGTCTCCTGATAACTTGTACCAAGTGCGTCGCAGCTACGTGAGAGAGAAGCAGGACGGGTTGTGCCCGACCTTAACAGCCAACATGGGCGGCGGCGGGCATAATGTGCCGTTCCTGAAGGACCAGTGGGGGATTCGGCGGCTGCGGGTGAGTGAAGTAGCGCGGCTGCAGGGGTTCACCGAACCGGAAGCGGCGCTCTTTCCCTCAACCGTGCCGACGAACGATCGGTACCGAATGCTGGGCAACGCCGCCTGTCCCGGCTTGGCTCGGATCGCGGCTGCGCAGTTGAGAGAAGCACTGGAGGAGGCTGCAGCATGGCGACCATAGGATGGAACTTCCCGCTCACCAACGGCGGCGAAGAGCAGGGTTGGCGTCACAGCGGGATCGGACACTTCCGGGGATCACCGGTGCGCAGTCTGGCGCGCGAGACGATTCAGAACTCCCTGGACGCGCGAGCTAACCGGGACGAAGCGGTTCACGTCGCATTCGAGCTGCGCACGATTGCAACCGGCGAGCTGGATCACGTGAGTGAATGGCGCGCAGCGTTGCGCGCCTGCCAGCGGAACGCCGACGAGTCCAAGACCGCGCAGGATGAAATCTCAACCGCGATCGAGACGTTGGAACAAGATGAGATCACCTTCCTGCGGGTGGCTGACTGGAACACCACCGGTCTGAACGGCGAGAAGTGGCGCGCGCTGGTCAAAGCGCAGTCCGTGACGGTAAAGGATAACGACGCCGGCGCAGGCGGCTCGCATGGATTGGGCAAGTTTGCACCCTATGCCGTCTCACGTCTGCGGACGGTACTTTACTGGACCAAGTTCGATGAGCCAATGAGAGAGTCCGTCGTGCGGTTCCAAGGCCGCGCAGTCTTCATGACGCACCAAAGCCAGCGGCCCGGCATGAAGGGGCAAACACAGGGTACGGGTTACTACGGCAAGGTTGAGGAGTGCCGCGAGCTGGATGCTCAGGGCGTCCCACCGCCTATTCGTGCGGCAGAGGAATCGACCGATCGAGGCAGCGGCACCTCGCTGTGGATCGCCGGCTGGCAGCCGCATGTGGACTGGGGCAGGGAGATTGCCGCGACGGTGATCGAGAGCTTCTACCCGGCGATTAGCCGCGGTGACCTTGAGGTCTTTGTCGATTACGACGGATTCATCGGCAACGTGGCGGACTACGCGATCAACTCCGACAATCTCAATGCCTGGTTCGACTACCTGCTGCAAGACGAGCAGCAAGAACAGAGCGCCGAAGAGGATCAGGAGATGTCGGGCCTGGCGCTCGCGCACCGATGTTGGCAGATGATGAACGAGTCGGAGCCGGCTGCCGAGATCACTGATCCGCACTTCGGGCGCTGCACCGTGTGGGCGCAATTCGAGCCGAATCTGCCGTCTCGTATTGCGGTGGTGCGCGGGACCGGGATGGTGATCACGACCGAGCAGGGTGGACTCAGGCTCAGGGCGCCCAAAATCGACGACTTCGCGGCCGTTGCTCAGTTCGAGGATCCTGAGGGAAACGAGTTGATCCGGCGTATGGAGAATCCGAAGCACGACCAGATCGAGCCGTCGTGGCTTCCTGAGGATGAGCGCGATAAGCGGGAGCAGCAGCTCAAGGCGCTGTTCAAGAAGATTCGCAAGTCGGTCAGAGGCGCATCGCCAGAGCGTCCGATGAGCGACCCCGTACCGATCAGTGAACTCGCCAAACTGTTACCCGATACCAAGCGCGAGGGCGATACGAACCTGGGCGATTTGGAAGAAGGTCAGTTAGTACGGATCACCCCTCCGCCCCCTCGGCCGCCAAGACCCCCGCGCCCACCCTCGCCTGACTACATCGCACTTGATCGGCAGCGCGCGCAGCCTACCGACGATGGGCGCATTCGGCTGTCGTTCACGCCGGTGGAGAGCGGCGCCGCCAGGCTGGAGGTGCGGGAAGTGGGCGACAGCGAAACGAGCATCCGATCCGATTTGCAATATCACGGTGCGTACGGGGTGCGCGACCTTGTGGCTGGAGAACGGCTCGTGCTGGAATTCTCGTCTACGACCGGAGACGTGCGCCAACGCGCGTGGACAGTCACGGCTCGAAAGCAGGAATCCTGATGAAGTACCATTCAGACAAATCATGGCCGCACCCTGTCTTGCGGCCTGGCCAAACCGATCCCGATTATCCCCGCTATGCGTTTCAGGGGACGGCATCCACTCCCGTCGTCGACGATGGCGGCAGCATCCGATTTCAGGTCGACTTCACGCTCGGGCACCGCGAACTCAAAGCCATGATCGAGGGCGGCGAGGCGCAATACGCTCTGATCATTCGCTCGCCGCGCACTCACTTTCGTGCTTGCCGCGCCTCACAGGCACCGGCTCTGGACTGTGAGTTTGCGCGCGGCGAGTTGGCGGGCGAAGTGGAACTGACCGGGTTTGTCACTGCAGCGAACCGCCTTCCTGATTTTAAGGTCGATGGATGGAATTCAGAATATCTGAGCTCGTCCTTCGACGTGGAATCCGGCGGGGTGCTCGCCATCTGTGAGGTCGGCTCATTCTGGATCGAGGCGGATCAAGGCGGGCCGTTGCAGTCCATCTTCGAATTGGACCCGAGCGCAGATGTAGAGCCGGGCAGATGGAATTGCGATCTGAGAGGTGATCGTGTGAAGCTGGCACTGCACCCTGACACATTCGAGTTGATGGATCGTGTCCGCGCGCATGCGAAGCACGATGACGGCGACGCTGCCCGGCTGATGAATGGGATTTACCTGCCTGCGCTGCTGTTCGTGCTCGACACTGCTGATCGCGAGAGTTCAGCCGACGGCGCGTTGGAGGGCCTGTCCGACCGGCGCTGGTATGACGCGCTCAATGCCACGCTCGCCGAAGCGCAACTGCCTCTGTTGGGAGACGGCACGGATCGCGCTGCTGACGCGCAGGCTCTGCTGCTGCACCCGCTGAACCAGTTGCTGGAAACGGCGAACGCGCCATGATCACCATGATCACCATGATCCCGCTGCGATACTGCCGGCGCGAGACCGTTACCGCCTTACACAATACGGTGCACGCGACGCTCGATTGGTACTATCACCCACAGCTTCGCGACCCGCTGCCTCCTCTTGCGCGGTCAGGCGCTGAGCTTGAGTCGGGGCTCCAGGTTGAGCCGTTTTGGTCGTCGCTGCAGATGCCCCGTGAGAGCGACAACCCGCAGGAGCGTGCGGCGACGGATCGCGCCAACGTCCTGATCGCCCGCCAAGCGCTGGACATGCTGACCCCGGTGCAGGCCGCCGACGGACGGCTCTGGACCTGGTTGGCCCACACGCATTGCGCCGAGTACGTCAAGCGGCGGTGGATGCATAGCCGCCCCGACGAGGAACGAGAGGCGATTCGCGCGGTTCAGAATCACTTTTTCGTGCGCGGCAGCCGCAGCCTGATCCGCGAGAACGGTGTGTCGCGGTTGTGGTGGATTGGAGAGATTGCGCACCGGGTCGAGCCGGGGGGTGAAGAGCAGTTCCTTGAGGTCATGTTGTCTACGCAGGAGATTCGGCAGCAAGTGCTCGAACGTCCCGGCCTGACCATGAATACGCACGTGCTTCGCGCGCTGTATCGCCTCATGCGCCGCCGCTGGGAATCGGACGGGCCTACGGCTCCGCTGTTAGAGCGCGAGGCATTTCGCCGTTGGATGCGGCGCCTCAACGGAAGAGGCGGCGTGGCGTTGCTGGACGCGATGAACGACGATCAGCTGCAGGCGCTGCTCGAATTCGAGGCCGAGCGCGCGCTGTCAGCCTGATATGACGGACAACCTCACCCCGCAGCAGCGCTCCTACTGCATGTCGCAGATTCGATCGACGGGGATGAAGCCGGAGTTGGCGGTGCGGTCGATGGTGCATCGGATGGGGTATCGATTTCGGCTGCATCGGGCGGATTTGCCGGGCAGGCCGGATTTGGTGCTGCCGCGGCATCGGGCGGTGATCTTTGTGCATGGCTGCTTCTGGCACTGGCATCCCGATCCCGGCTGCCCGATTGCGGGGCTGCCGAAGAGCAATCTGGAGTATTGGCGGCCCAAGCTGAGCCGCACGCGGGCGCGCGACGGCGAGCATCTGGCCGCGCTGGAGGCGCTGGGCTGGCGGTCACTGGTCGTTTGGGAGTGCGAGATGCGCCAGCCGGAGCGGGTGCTCTCTGGTCTCGCCGGGTTTCTCGCGCCCGACCCTCTACACTGGCGGCAGGAACCCACACAGGAGGACGCCCGATGAAATTCCACTGGTTCAACCTGATGCCCTGGCCGCACCTGCCGGAGGACTTCCGCGAGACCAACCGCTCGGTCTGGGTCGATGTCGACTCGCGGCTCTACGACCCGGTCGAGGGGCACCGGGTCTACAACGAGTATCTCGATCAGCTCGAGTACGCGGCCTCGCTGGGCTTCGACGGGATTGGCGTCAACGAGCATCACCAGAACGCCTACGGGATGATGCCCTCGCCGCAGCTGATGGCGGCCTCGCTGGCGCGTCGGACGCAGGACGTGACCCTGCTGCTGCTGGGTCAGTCGATTGCGCTCTACAACCCGCCCACGCGCGTGGCGGAGGAGATGGCGATGCTGGACGTGATGTCGGGCGGTCGGCTGGTGGCCGGCTTCCCGGTCGGCACGTCGATGGACGACAACTTCTGCCTCGGCTCGAACCCAGCCACGCTGCGCGACAAGTACCGCGAGAACCACGACCTGATTCTGCGCGCCTGGCAGGACCCGGACGTGTTCTCGTGGAACGGCGAGTACAACAAGATTCGCTACGTCAACCTCTGGCCGCGTCCGGTGCAGAAGCCGCATCCGCCGATCTGGATTCCGGGCGGCGGCTCGGTCGAGACCTGGGATTTCTGCGGCGAGATGGGCTACAACTACAGCTACCTCTCGTTCAACGGCTACGTGCGCGGCGAGGCGCTGATGCAGGGGTTCTGGAACCGTCTGGGCGAGATGGGGGTCGAATTCAACCCGTATCAGGGCGCGTTCGCGCAGCAGATCGTGGTCGCCGAGACCGACGATCAGGCCGAGCAGCTGTACACCGAGCATCTGCAGTACTTCTTCGACAAGTGTCTGCACGTCTACCCCGGCTTCGCCGACGCGCCGGGCTACCGCACCGAGAACACGATTCGGGCGGGGCTGCGGGCGGGCGGGGCGCAGGGTCTCGGGGTGGCGCATACGCTGACTTGGGACGACTGGGTGCGCGAGGGCTACATCGTGGCCGGCTCGCCGGACTCGGTGACGGAGCAGATCGAGGCGTTGGCGACCAAGCTGCAGGTGGGTCACCTGGTCTGCCTGCTGCACTGCGGCGACATGCCGGACGACAAGGCGCGCGCCTCGACCAAACTGTTCGCCGAGCGGGTGATGCCGCGCGTCAAGCACATCTGGGGCGACTATGAGGATCACTGGTCGCCCAGTCCGGTCGGCGCCGAGCACGTGGCAACGCCGTCGCCGGTGCTGGCCGGCGTCAACTGAACGCCCGCTCGGGCTGCGGAGGCCATTTCCCGCTCCTCCGCCTCCAATTGCGGGGCGGGAAGCGGGCATGAGGGAGTGAGCCAGTGAAATTCCACTGGTTTCACGGGATGCCGTGGCCTTGGCTGCCGGCTGATTTCCGCGAACGCAGCGACTCGGTCTGGGTCGATGTCGACTCGCGCTTCTACGATCCCGTCGCCGGTCATCGCCTGTACCACGAGTACCTCGACCAGATGGAGTATGCGGAGCAGGTCGGGTTCGACGGGTTGATCGTCAACGAGCATCACCAGAACGCCTACGGGGTGATGCCGTCGCCGCAGATCATGGCGGCGGCGCTGGCGCGGCGCACGTCGCGCGCGGCGATCATCATGCTGGGCGCGACGCTGCCGCTCTACAATCCGCCGACCCGTCTGGCCGAAGAGATCGCGATGCTCGACGTGCTCTCGGGCGGTCGGCTGGTGGCCGGCTTCCCGGTCGGCACGACGATGGACGCCTGCTACGCATATGGATCGAACCCGGCGACGATCCGCGAGCGTTATCGCGAGCATCACGATCTGGTGATGCGCGCGCTGACCGACGCCGATTCCTTCGCCTGGAACGGCGAGTACTCGAAGCTGCGCTACGTCAACATCTGGCCGCGGCCGATTCAGCAACCGCCGCCGGTCTGGATCCCCGGCGGCGGCAGCGCCGAGACCTGGGATTTCTGCGCCCAGCACGGCTACAGCTATTCCTGCCTCTCGTTCGACGGCCGCTTCCACGCCGAGCAGGTGCTGGGCGCTTACTGGTCGCGGCTGGCGGAGCTGGGCGTCGCGTTCAATCCCTATCAGGGCGCCGTCAACCAGTCGTTCGCGCTGGCCGAGACCGACGCCGAGGCGCGCGATCTGTACGAGCCGCATCTGGATTACGGCTGGCGGGTTGGCAAGCATCTGGATCCGCGTTGGGCGAGCGCGCCCGGCTACAACAGCGAGCGCACGCTGCGCGCGTCGGGCGGCGCGACGCAGGCGCCGCCGTCGCCGCAGCCGAGCTTCGACGAACGCATCGCGCAAGGTACGCTGATTGGCGGATCGCCCGAGCGGGTGACCGAGCAGGTCGAGGATCTGGTCACTCGACTGCGCGTTGGCCACCTGATCGGCGTGTTCCAGTTCGGCGATATGCCGAGCGAGTTGACCAACCGCAACACGCGGCTGTTCGCGGAGCGGGTGATCCCGCGGCTGCGGCATCTCTGGGGCGATTACGCGGATCACTGGTCGCCGAGACCGGCCTCAGGGGCCGCCCGCGGCAGACGCGATCGAACGGAACTAAACGAATCTGAGCAGCGGCGCGCGCCGCAACTCACTGGAGCGATCACAGGAGCGAACTGATGGCTGAACTGAAGACGCTCGATCTCACCCCCGGCGGTCAGACCGCCCACGTCTGGGAGGGCGGCGACGCGAACGCGCCGGCGCTGCTCTTTCTGCATCCGGTCACCGGCATCCCGCGCTGGGGGGAGGCGCTCGACGCGCTGGCCGGCGACTTTCACGTGATCGCGCCGTATCAGCCGGGCTTTGGACCGGCCAAGGACGATCTACCCGGCGCCCGCGACGGGCTCGACCTGGTGCTGTTCAACGTCGATCTGCTGAACACGCTCGGCGCGGGCTCGGCGCATGTGCTCGGGATCAGCATCGGCGCCTGGATCGGCGCGGAGATCGCCGCCATCCGCCCCGACGCCGTGCAGTCGCTGACCCTGGTCAATCCGCTGGGGCTGTGGTCCGAGCAGCATCCCGGCGAGGACATCTTCGCCCAGCACCCGGGCTTCCCAACCGCGGTGCTGTTCAGCAATCCTGACAAGCGGGCGGAGCTGCTGATGGCCGATCGCGATCCGATGGACGCCTACGTCACCGAGCTGTTGGATCTGCGCGCCGCCGCCAAGTTCCTCTGGCCGATCCCCGACACCGGCGTCGGCCGTCGGCTGATGCGCATCGACACGCGAACGCTGATCGCCACGTCCGAGCACGACCACGTGGTCGCGCGCGAGATGGGCGATATCTGGCGCTCGGCGATTCCCGGCGCGCAATCGGTCGAGATCGCCGGCGCGGGCCATATCGCCGACCTGGAAGCGCCCGACGCTCTGGCCGATCTGGTGCGCAGCTTCGCCCTCGAGGGTGTGACGGCGTAGCCGCCGCGGACGCGCGGCCGGGCCGGACCACGTGCGTTACCCTGCCGACCATGACCACGACCTCGGCGACGAGTGAAGCGCGGGCCCGCGAGACGCCGGTTCAGCAGGCTCGCTGGCGCCCGGACGCCGATCTGGTGCTGCATCTCGGCGACTGCCGCGATCTGCTCGCCGAGATACCCGACGGCGCGATCCGTCTCGTGGCGACCTCGCCCCCGTACAACATCGGCAAGCGCTACGAGCGGTCGCAGACCCTCGATGAGTATGTGCGGGCCCAGTCGGACGTGATTGCGGAATGCGCGCGCGTGCTGGCTGAGGATGGTTCCCTGTGCTGGCAGACGGGCAACTACGTCCGCAACGGCGAGATTGTGCCGCTGGACGCGCTGCTGTTTCCCGTGTTCCACGAGATCGGACTGAAGATGCGCAACCGCGTCGTCTGGCACTTCGAGCATGGGCTGCACTGCACCAACCGCTTCTCCGGGCGCTACGAGACGATCTCCTGGTTCACGAAGTCGGACGATTATCACTTCAACGTCGATCCGATCCGCGTGCCGCAGAAGTATCCCAACAAGCGCCACTTCAAGGGGCCGAAGGCGGGTCAGCTGTCCGGCAATCCGCTGGGCAAGAACCCGGGCGATGTCTGGATCTTCCCCAACGTCAAGCACAACCACGTGGAGAAGACGGAGCATCCCTGTCAGTTCCCGGTCGAACTGGTCGAGCGCCTGGTGCTCTCGATGACCGAGCCGGGCGACTGGGTGCTAGATCCGTACATGGGCGTCGCCTCGACCGCGGTGGGCGCGCTGCGCCACGATCGCCGAGCGGCGGGGGCGGAGATCGACGCCGAATATCACGCGATCGGCGTCCATCGGGTCGAGGCGGAGCGAAACGGTCTCCTGCGCACCCGCCCGATGCACCGCCCGGTGTACGAGCCGCCGGCTCAGCTCTCAACGTTTCCGCTGGCGTGATGAACAGCTTGATCGAGCCATAGCGGCGAGGAGCGGCATCATGGTGAACTTCGGGCTGACGCTGTCGAACCGGGGCGTGGTGACCGGGGCGTCGACGCTGGATGACATGATTGCGCTGGCGCGGCGCGCGGATGCGGATGGGCGTTGGGACAGCATCTGGGTGGGCGATTCGATCCTGGCCAAGCCGCGGCTGGACGCGCTCACCTTGATGGGCGCGCTGGCGGTCGTGACCGAGCGGGTGCGGATCGGTCCGGCCTGTTTCGCCTCGACGCCGCTGCGGCCGGCCCTGCTGCTCGCGTATCAGTGGGCGTCGCTCGATTTCATGTCCAACGGACGCACGATTTTCGCCGCCTGCATGGGCCAGGCCGCGCCCGGCGGCGGCGACATGCGGCACGAGTTCGACGCCTTCTGCGTGGCGCCGGAGTCGCGGATGAAGCGGGTGGAAGAGGCGATCGAGGTGATGCGTCTGCTGACCTCGCAGGATGACGTCTCCTATCACGGCGAGTACAACGATTTCGACCATGTGACGATCGAGCCGCGCTCGGTGCAGCGTCCGATTCCGATCTGGGTGACGTCGAATCCGCGACCGGACTTGAAGCGAAACCGCGAGGCGGGCCTGCAGCGCACCGCCCGGCTCGGCGACGGCTGGATGACCACCTTTCAGCCGCCCGCGATCGTCGAGGAGTACCTCGCCGATATCCACCGCTATGCCGAGGAAGGCGGCCGCGCGCTGCCGGACGATTTCGAGACCTGCGTCTACCACAACATCAACGTCAACGACGACCGGCAGGCGGCGCTCGATGAGGCGCGGCGCTACCTCGAGGCCTACTACACCACGACCTACACCGACGAGGCGCTCAACCTCTGGGTCGCCATGGGCACGCCCGAGCAGTGCGTCGCCGATATCCAGCGCTACATCGACGCGGGCGCCACGACGATCACGCTGCGGCTGGTCGGCTACGACCAGCAGTCGATGTACGACCGCGTGGTGAACGAGGTGCTGCCCGCCTTCGGGTGACTTGCGAGTGACTCGCTCCGGGCGGCGCTCTGCCGCGCTAGCCTGCGTGAGCTCGCATGGGGCGGCATCGGCAATCTGATCGGAGCAGCGGATGCAGAGCCAGCGCGTCGATGCCAACGGGATTCGGATCAACGTTCTCACCGATGGACCGTCCGATGGTCCGCCCGTGCTCCTGATTCACGGATTTCCCGAGACGTCCTACGAATGGCGGCATCAGATGCCGGCGCTGGTCGAGGCGGGATACCGCGTGATCGCGCCCGATACGCGCGGCTACGGCGAGTCCGACAAGCCGCCCGGTCCAGTCTCGCGGCATACGCTGGCGGCCGACATGGCGGGCGTGCTCGACCATTTCGAGATCGACGAAGCGGCTCTGGTCGGGCACGACTGGGGCGGGATTATTGCCTTCAAGCTGGCCATCGACTGGCCGCAGCGGATTCGCAGCGTGGCGCTGCTGGACACGCTCTGCACGGTCTGGACGCCGGCCGCGATCCACGGGTTCTGGTTCAAGGCGCGGCCGCTGCCGGAGCATTTCTTCGCCGAGTACCACGCACAGTTCATCGAGACGATCTTCACCGGCGCGTCCAACCCCGAGCTGCCCGGTTGGCCGGCGTCGCCTTGGAATGTCAGCGGCCGCCGCCTGCTGCCCAATCGCTGGGCGACTGACGAAGATGTCGAGGTCTACAAGCGGGCATTCGCCAATCCCGAGTCCCAGGCCGCGGCGATTGCGTACTATCGGCACGCGCTGCCGTTTCATCGGATGCGCGCCGATGATCAGGTCGCCGGCGGTTACCGCTGCGAGCGGTTGACGTCGTCGCAGGTGGGCGAGGTCTGGCGTCGCGGCCTGAACCAGCACCCCTGGGGTCGCGAGTTCATGGAGTACGGCCCCGAGGATCGACACAAGCGCTTCGAGAAGCCTGCCCTGTGGATGTACGGCAACGCGCGTCTGGCGTCCGACCGCGAAGCGCCGTCCGGCAATCCCTTCTTCGACCAGTTCCCGATGTACTTCCCCGATCTGACCGCTGTGGGCGTGCCCGGCGCGGGGCACTTCTTCCCGGAGGAAGCGCCCGAGTTCACTAACAGGACGCTGCTCGAGTTCCTCGCCGAGGCAATGGCGAGGCGGACGGAACGGGAGGAGACGCGATGACCGCAGGATCGGAATCGACCGAGCTGGCGCTCAGATTGCTGCGCCAACTCACGGACACCGTCGAGCAGCTGGCGAATCTGTCGGACGACGATCTGTCATTTCCGACCGAACACGGCTGCGCGATGCACGGCGGTCTGCGCCGCCTGCTGGTGCATAACGCCGAACACGATCGGATGCACGCGGGCGCCGTTTCGACGGCGCGCTACACGGCGAAGCGGATGCAGGAGTCGACGCTCTCGCACCTCACCCGCGACCTGATCTTCCAACGCGCCGAGCTGGTCGGGCAGCTGCTGCATATGGACGACGCGTTGCTCGACGCCCGCGCGCCCAACGACGACTGGTCGATCCGCGAGCACGTCGAGCACGTGCTGTACTGGGAGGGCGACTCGATGTCGCAGGTAGCAGGGGAAATGCAGGAGCGCGCCGCCGCGTCTGCTGAAGGAGGCTCGGGATGAGCGCGCCGCCGCGCCGATACGATGCCGCCGTCGTCGGCCTGGGTGCGATGGGGTCGGCCGCCGCCTGGCAGCTGGCCAAACGCGGGCAGCGCGTAATCGGCTTCGACCGCTTTCGTCCGCCGCACGTGTTCGGCTCTTCGCACGGCGATAGCCGCGGCATCCGTGAGGCCTACTACGAAGACCCGTCTTACGTGCCGTTCGTCCGCCGCGCCTATGAGCTGTGGGACGAGCTGGCGGACGCCGCGGGCGAGCGGCTGTTCCTGCAAACCGGCGCGCTGTCGTTGGGCGTCGAGGGCGCGGATCTGGTGCGGGGGGTGATCGCGAGCGCGCGCGAGCACGACATCCACATTGAGCAGCTGGACGCCGCCGAGTTGCGGCGTCGCTATCTAGGCGTTCTGGTGAGCGACGATCTGGTCGGCGTGCTGGAGCAGCGGGCCGGCATGCTGGATATCGACGCGGCGCTAAACGCGCAGCTGGATCAGGCGGCCGCGCACGGCGCCGAGCTGCGCTTCGACGAACCGGTCGAACGCTGGCTGCCCGTCGATATGGACGATCTGGAATCGCCGATCACGATCCGCACGCCGCGCGGCGAGTACGAAGCGGAGCGGATGGTGATCACCTCGGGCGCCTGGAACGCCGGACTGGTGGGCAAGTTGCATTTGCCGCTGACGGTCACGCGGCAGGTGATGTACTGGTTCCAGCCGCGCGCGAATCGGGAGGCGTTCCAGCTGGGCGCGATCCCGTTCTGGATGTGGGAGCGCAGCGAGGTCGAGACCGCATACGGATTCCCGGACGTCGGCAAGGGCTTCAAGCTGGGTCTGCATCAACCGCTCGATCAGGTCGAACCGTCCGGCTACAGCCGCGAAATTACGGAAGCCG
The DNA here is from genome assembly GCA_965205105.1 of Dehalococcoidia bacterium. GTDB lineage: Bacteria > Chloroflexota > Dehalococcoidia > Bin125 > Bin125 > Bin125. Next base: position 1,176,321 of record OZ242034.1, on the reverse strand, counting down.
ACGAGCACATGGTGCGCGAGTTCCTCGGGCACACCTTCCCCGAAGCCGCCGGCACGCTGTTGCGCGCCGAGGCCTGCCTCTACACGCATACCCCCGATCATCACTTCCTGATCGACATCCATCCCAAGCGGCCCAACATCGCGCTGGCCAGCCCCTGTTCGGGGCACGGGTTCAAGTTTTCGCCGGCGATCGGCGAGGCGCTGGCGGATCTCAGCATGTACCGACAGACCAGGCACGATCTTGGACTGTTCCGCATCGATCGCTTTGTCGAGCCGCTCGCCCGCTCGGAGCGGCCATCGCCGTCGGCGCAATCGGCGGCGGGAGACTGAGCGCATGCCGGCGCAGCGGATCGCCGTCGTCGGCGCGGGCGCGGTCGGCGGCTACTACGGGATGCGTCTGGCGCAGGCGGGTCACGAGGTTCGCTTTCTGATGCGCCGCGACTACGACGCGGTCAGGCGCGATGGGCTGCATCTGTCCAGCCACCTCGGCGGCATCAGACTGGACGCGCCGATCGTGGAGCGCACGCCGCAGAATCTGGCGGCGCACGGCCCGGTTGACTGGGTTCTGGTCGGCCTCAAGGCGACCGCGATCCCCGAGCTCGGGCGGCTGACGGCGCCGCTGCTCGCTCCGGGCGTTCGCGTGCTGGCGATCATGAACGGCCTCAGCGTCGATGAGCAGATCGCCGCGCAGCTGCCCGGCGATGTTTCGCTGTTCGGCGGGCTGGGTTTCATCGGCGTCACACGCGGCGAGCCGGGGCGGATTCTGCATCAGGAGTTCGGCGCGCTGAACATCGGCCATCACGGCGACGACCCCGACGAGTTGCAGCGGGCCGTCGATCTGTTCGATGGCTCGGTCGTCGAAATCCGACCGGAACCCAGCCTGCGCAAGGCGCGCTGGGAGAAGCTGGGCTGGAACGTACCGTTCAACGGCCTCTGCGTGATCGCCGGCGGCGTGAGTACGGATCAGGTGATCCACGATCCCCCGCTGCGGCATACCGCGCACGAGATCATGCGGGAAGTCGTCGCCGCGGGCAACGCCGACCTCGCCGCGCGCGGCGAAGCGGTCCGGATTAAGGGCGATCAGCTCTGCCAGCGCTATCTGACCCTCACGGCCGGCATGGGAGCCTATCGTCCCAGCACTGTGATCGACTACGTCGAGCGCCGGTCGCTGGAGATCGACGCCATTTTCCGTCAACCGGTCGAGCGGGCGAACGAGTTGGGCGTGGACTGTCCGCTGATGTCGATGCTGGCGTCGTTGATGGCGCGGTTAGACCGATCCAGGTTGGACCGGTCCTGAAACGGTGAGAGCGCGGCGCGCCACTCCGCCAGCGCCGCCGCCCGCGAGGCGTCGGTGTTCCAGTGCAGCGGGCGCGGGCTGGTGCTGGGCAGCGGGATCAGCTGCGCCTCGAGGTCGGGGAAGGCGCGCCGAAACTCGCGCACCCGCCGTCCGTTGAGCAGGATCGGGAACGGGCCGCGCGACTCCAACAACGCCGCAACGCGGTTGGGGGCGGCGTCGCGGATCTGGTCGTCCCCGGAGCCTTGACGGCGCACGCGCCCGTAGAGATCCCAGATGGCCGCGTGGCGCGAGCGAACCTGCGCGATTCGCACCTCGTACGGCGCATGGGCGTCGGCAACGATTCCGCAATGCTGCATGACCCGCCAGAACCAGTTCTGGGGATGGGCGTAGTACTGCTGCGCTTCGAGCGATCGCAGGCTGGGAAATGAGCCGAGGATCAGGACGCGGATGCAGCCATCGGGCAGGACCGGCGGAATGCCGCGCAGAAGCGGCTCTGGCATCGAACGCACCCCTTCAGTCCGCTGGAACCGCTCTCCGGATGGGAGCGGAGGAGCGCGTCACTTGGCGGGGAAGATCGGCTCGCCGCCGATGATGCCGGCAGCTTCCATCTCCTGGAGGTCGCCGGCGTTCAGGCCGAGGTCGTCGGAGAGGACTTCGGCGGTGTGTTCGCCGAGCAGCGGCGCGCGCTGGATGGGTACCTCGCTCTTCGACATCCTGGGCGCCCAGCCCAACAGGCGGATGTTGCCGTGGGCGGGATGCTCGAGGTCGTGGACGAAGCCGCGCTCTTCGAAGTGCGGATTGTGGAACAGGTCGTAGGTGTCGAGCACGGCCGAGCAGGGGACGCCGGCGGCGCCGAGCTCGTCCATGACCTCCCACTTCGTGCGCTGCATCGTCCATTTCGAGATCTCGGCGTAGAGCGCCTTGCCGTTCTCGTTGCGCTTCCACATGTCCTCGAAGCGCGGATCGACCAGCAGTTCGGGTCGGTCGATCGCCGCGCAGAGCGTGTCCCACATGCGGCTGGTGACGACCATGATGTACACCCAGTCGTTGTTGCCGCCGCGCGCCTCGCTTTCGGGCGTCGCCTGGCACGGATAGAGATCGGTCGGCGCGCCGGCGGCGTTGCCACGCCGCGGCGCGGCTTTCTCACCCCATTCGGCGTAGGCGATGCGCGTGCGCATGAAGTAGGTCATCGCCTCCTGCATAGCGATCTCGATGAACTGACCCTCGCCGGTGCGCTGCCGCTGGATGTAGGCGGCGGTGATCGCCAGCGCCAGCTCGACCCCAGTGCCGGAGTCGCCCACGGTCGAGCCGGGCAGCATCGGCGGGCCGTCCGGCTCGCCGGTGACCGAGAACGCGCCCGCAGCCGCCTGGGCGATCATGTCGAAGCATTTGTAATCCTGCCAGGGGCCGGACAACCCGAACCCCTTCAGCCGCGCGTAGATGATCGCCGGGTTGACTTCCTGCAGCGCGTCGTAGGTCAGGTTGAGCCGCTCCATCACGCCGGGGCCGTAATTCTCGACGAACACGTCGTAATGGGGCAGCAGCTCGAGCAGCAGCTCGCGGCCCTTGGGATCCTGCAGGTTGATCGTGACCGAGCGTTTGTTGGAGTTCCAGTTGATGAAGTAGGGCGAGTTGAGCGTGCCCGTGCGCACGCCGCGGCCGGGGTCGCCCACACCCGGCTGCTCGACCTTGACCACATCTGCCCCCAGCCACGCGAGCGCCTGCGTGCAGGATGTGCCCGCCTCGTACTGGGTCATGTCCAGAATGCGCATTCCGTCGAGAGCAGGCATGGTCACGTCCTTCTGCGTGTGCGCCCGGCAAGGGCTGGCGCGGTCGAATCTTCTGCCATGATAGGAAAGCGGGCTGCGCCTCGCAGAGAGCGCTGAACGAGATTCCCGCGAACGCGGGAATGACGGTGTCAGCGGGCACGTGGGGCTGCGAGCGAGGGTGCGCCTGAGGGCGCGTCACGGCGGCCGCTGACGACGCCCGCGGCCTCGAGCCTGGCGAATTCCTCACCCTCAATCCCGAGGTCGTCGCCGAGCACCTCGCGCGTGTGCTCGCCCAACAGCGGGGCGGCCTGCATGGGCACGACGCTCTTCTCCATCTTCGGAGCCCAGCCCAGCAGCCGGATCGGGCCGTGCTGGGGATGCTCGATGTCCTGAATGAAGCCGCGTTCCTCGAAGTGCGGATTGTGGAACAGGTCGTAGGTGTCGTGCGTTGCCGAGCAGGGCACGCCCGCCTCGCCCAGAATCCGCATCGCCTCCCACTTGTCGTGCTGGAGCGTGAACGCGCGAATTTCGTCGCGCAGCTCCTGCGCGTGATCGATCCGCGCCTGCTCGTCGCGGAAGCGCGGGTCGACGACCATGTCCGGGCGATCCATCGCAGCGCAGAACGTATCCCACATACGGGTCGTCAGGGCGATGATGTAGATGTAGTCGCTGGCGCCGTTGGATCCGGGCAGCGGCTTGCAGGGGTAGAGGTCGGTGGGGCCGTTCCAGGCGTTGCCGCGCCGCTGGGCGGCGGCATCGCCCCAGCTCTGCGTGCCGGCGACCGGTGTGCGCATGTAGTAGGTCATCGCTTCCTGCATCGAGATCTCGATCTGCTGCCCCTCGCCGGTGCGCAGCTTCTGGATGTAGGCCGAGGTGATCGCGAAGGCCAGCTGCATGCCGGTGCCGCTGTCGCCGACGCAGGCGCCCGGCCGCATCGGCGGGCCGTCGAACTCGCCCGTAACCGAGAACGCGCCGGCCGCGTTCTGCGCCACGGGGTCGAAGCTCTTGTAGTTGGCGAACGGGCCGGAGAGCCCGAAGCCCTTGAGGCGGGCGTAGATGATCGAGGGATGCGCTTCGCGGAGCGCCTCGTAGGTGAGGCCCAGCTTCTCCATCACGCCGGGGCCGTAGTTCTCGACGAAGACGTCGTAATGCGGCAGCATCTCGAAGAGCAGCGCCCGGCCGCGCTCGTCGCGCAGGTTGACGGCGACCGAGCGCTTGTTGGCGTTCCAGTTGATGAAGTAGTGCGAGTCGATCTCGTCGCCGCTGCCCACGCCGCGGCCGGGGTCGCCGACGCCCGGCTGCTCAATCTTGACGACGTCGGCGCCGTGCCAGGCCAGCGCCTGAGTGCAGGACGTGCCCGCCTCGTACTGGGTCATATCCAGAATGCGCATGCCGTCGAGTGCGGGCATCAGTCGTTCCTTCCGCAGCGTTCGCGTCGATGGCTGCACGATAGCCCGTCGCTGCCGCGCTGTGAGGGTTGCTCCTCCGCAGCGCCCGGACGCCTCTAGCATGTGGGAACGCAGCGCCACGCGAAGCGCTGACGCGGAGGATGGAGTAGCAGACATGAGCACCGCGACCGTGGGCGTTTCGCCCGATGCACCGCCTGAGCCCGACCGCTATGACTGGCCGTCGATCGTGGAGGGGTTGCAGCGCTACCTGCGGCTGACCGCGACGCCGGTCGGCATGAAGATGTTCGAGACCGTCGAGGAGATGCAGGCGGTCGAGCGGATTCGGCGTCCGCAGACCCGCTACGCGCTCGATCAGCTGGTTGCGCAGGCGCGCTGGCTCAACTTCACGCTGGGCGTGACAATGGACGATCTGATCGGCGCGCAGTGCGGCGCGCCGGTGGGCCTGCATCCCAACGAGGACGACGGCGAGTGGCGGCTGCGGACGACGATGACCAACGTCTGGTTCGAGACCGATGAGGACGCGATCGCGCATCAGCAGGCGATGGACGTGCTGCCTTCGGGCCGCTACCGCGCGCTGGCGTTGTCGCCGATCGCGACGGGCCGGCTCGACCCGCCCGATGTCGTGCTGCTCTACGGCACGCCCGGGCAGATGATCATCCTGATCAACGGGCTGCAGTTCTCGGGCTTCCGCAAGTTCGAGTTCGCCTCGGTCGGCGAGTCTGCCTGCGCCGACAGCTGGGGTCGCGCGCTGCGCACCGGCGAGCCGTCGCTCAGCATTCCCTGCTACGCCGAACGGCGCTTCGGCGGCGTCCAGGACGATGAGCTGCTGATGGCGATCCCGCCCCGCTATCTGCCCAAGCTGCTGGACGGGCTGGACAAGCTGTCGCGCAACGGCCTGCGCTACCCGATCCCGCCGCTGGGCATCCAGGCGGATCCGTCGGAGTCGCTGGCGCGGTCGTATCAGGACCGGTTCTAGACCGGTGCGAGCCGCTGGCGGATTCGTCGGCGCGCTGGCGGCTCTGTAAACCGCTTGTTGACATTCGCCCATGGATCTGTCTACCATTGGCTCTTGCACCCCTCGTTCGACTGTCCCCGCAACGCGCGGGGCGACTGGACGGCGGATGCGCCTTGACAAGGGGCATAGTGATGAGATGCGTCCACAGCATCCCCCCTGGAATCGGCCGTCAGGGCCGGATCCACGACATCAAGGGGGGCTGCGGGAAACTCTCGCGCGATCTGGCCGCGTGCAGCGGTCGGTGAGGCGCGAGGGGTACGTGTGTGGTTCTGACGACATGCTTTGACTGCGCTGGTCTTCGGTTCGTCCGGGGATCGGAACAGCGTGGCGCGCGGACCGGGCGGGGGGCGCCGGGGTGAGCAACGACCTCGGCGGCTGACTCTCGCCCAGCGGTGTGCGCGTGGCGTAGCGCAGGTCAAGTGACTACGGCGCACGGTGGATGCCTTGGCACTTCGAGCCGATGAAGGGCGCGGTTTGACTGCGATAAGCCAGGGGGAGCCGTCTAACAGGCTGATCCCTGGATTCCCGAATGGGGCAACCCGATGGCGGTCATGCGCCATCACCCCAGGCTGAACACATAGGCCTGGCGGGGGTAAGCGGGGGAAATGAAACATCTAAGTACCCCGAGGAAAAGAAACGATTCCGGTAGTAGCGGCGAGCGAACCCGGAGCAGCCCAAACCGGCTGAGCCTAATGGAGCCCTCTCCTCTGCTCAGTCGGTGTTGTAGGGCGTTGCGTTCGCACTGAGGGCGGTGCGACGGCAGTTACCAAGCGCGCGGATAGGCGAAGGCCCCTGGAACGGGCCGCCAGAGACGGTGAGAGCCCGGTAGCCGACATCCGACCCGCCTGCTGGCAGCGTTCCTGAGTACCACGCGGCACGGTGAAAGCGCGTGGGAAGCTGGGAAGCCCACTTCCCAAGGCTAAATACTCGAAGTGACCGATAGCGGACCAGTACCGTGAGGGAAAGGTGAAAAGCACCCCGGGAGGGGAGTGAAATAGTTCCTGAAACCGTGTGCCTGCAAGCAGTGAGAGGCGCTTCGGCGCTGATCGCGTGCCTATTGAAGAATGAACCGGTGAGTTACGTTTCGTGGCGAGGTTAAGGCATTCTGTGCCGCAGCCGCAGCGAAAGCGAGTCTGAACAGGGCGAAGCGAGTCGCGAGACGTAGACCCGAAACCAGGTGAGCTACCCATGGGCAGGGTGAAGCGGAAGTAACGCTCCGTGGAGGCCCGAACCTTCTTCAGTTGCAAATGGATTGGATGACCTGTGGGTAGAGGTGAAATGCCAAGCGAACCTGGCGATAGCTGGTTCTCCCCGAAATGCCTTTAGGGGCAGCGTTGTCGGGAACGACCGTGGAGGTAGGGCTCTGACTGGGTACGGGGGCGGACAGCCTACCAACCCCTATCAAACCGCGAATGCCACGGCCGAACCGACGGCAGTGAGACTGTGGGGGATAAGCTTCATGGTCGAAAGGGAAACAGCCCAGACCGCCGGCTAAGGTCCCGAAATTTCCGCTCAGTGGTAAAGGAAGTCCAGTCGCGCAGACAACCAGGAGGTTGGCTTAGAAGCAGCCATCCTTGAAAGAGTGCGTAATAGCTCACTGGTCGAGTGATTGGGCGCCGACAATTCAACGGGGCTCAAGCGGAATACCGAAGCCGCGGATCTGCACTCAGTTCGCTGAGCGCAGATGGTAGGGGAGCGTTCCGTTCAGCAGTGAAGGCGGACCCGCGAGGGCCGCTGGAGCGGACGGAAGTGAGAATGCCGGTATGAGTAGCGCAAGGCGTGTGAGAACCACGCCCACCGAATACCTCAGGGTTCCTACGGCAGGGCAATCCGCGTAGGGTTAGGCGGGCCTAAGCCGAGGCCGAAAGGCGTAGGCGATGGACAGACGGTTCATATTCCGTCCCCGCTGAGTGTGTGCCTGAGCGGCAGGGGCGACCCGGGAAGATAGCGCGAGCGGGCCTATTGGACATGGTCCGTCGCGCCGCGTACGCGTCGAGCGGGGTTCAAAGACCGCTCGGTCAAGCAGAGGCGGCGCGGAAGCGGCGACGTCAGTCAAAGCGACTTGCGTGACATCCTCGGCCAGAAAACCCCCGGCCGCGAATACATTCAGCGCCCGTACCGCACACCGACACAGGTAGGTGAGGGTAAGTACCTCCAGGTGGACGAGTGATTCCTCGCTAAGGAACTCGGCAAAATAGTTCCGTAACTTCGGGAGAAGGAACGCCTCGCGGCTTGGCCCCGACTCGCTCGGGTGCCGGGCCGGAGGTCGCAGTGAGCAGGCCCAGGCGACTGTTTAACAAAAACACAGGTCTCTGCGAACGCGAAAGCGGACGTATAGGGGCTGACGCCTGCCCAGTGCTGGAAGGTTAAGGGGAGGGCTTCACGGCTCGAACCGAAGCCCCAGTGAACGGCGGCCGTAACTATAACGGTCCTAAGGTAGCGAAATTCCTTGTCGGGTAAGTTCCGACCCGCACGAATGGCGTAACGATCTGGGCACTGTCTCGGCGAGGAGCTCGGCGAAATTGAAGTGGCCGTGAAGATGCGGCCTCCCCGCAGATGGACAAAAAGACCCCGTGGAGCTTTACTACAGCTTGACATTGGAGGTCGCCTTATGATGCGTAGGATAGGTGGGAGCCGGCGAAATCGCGCTTGCGGGCGCGGTGGAGGCAACCTTGGAATACCACCCTTCATATGGTGTCCTTCTAACGCGTGTGCAAGCGCGCGGACCGTGTCTGGTGGGTAGTTTGACTGGGGCGGTCGCCTCCCAAACAGTAACGGAGGCGCGCAACGGTTCCCTTAGGGTGGATGGAAATCACCTGTCACGTGCATTGGCATAAGGGAGCTTGACTGTGAGACAGACACGTCGAACAGGGACGAAAGTCGGCCAAAGTGATCCTACGGTTCCGAGTGGTAGGGCCGTGGCTTATCGGATATAAGTTACCCCGGGGATAACAGGCTTATCTTGCCCGAGAGTTCACATCGCCGGCAAGGTTTGGCACCTCGATGTCGGCTCGTCGCATCCTGGGGCTGGAGTCGGTCCCAAGGGTTGGGCTGTTCGCCCATTAAAGCGGCACGCGAGCTGGGTTCAGAACGTCGTGAGACAGTTCGGTCTCTATCCTCTGTGGGCGTTGGAGCGTTGCGGGGAACTGCCCCTAGTACGAGAGGACCGGGGTGGACGGACCGCTGGTGTGCCAGTTGGAGGGCCTACCTCCACCGCTGGGTAGCCATGTCCGGACAGGAGAAGCGCTGAAAGCATCTAAGCGCGAAACCAACCTCAAGATGAGCGCTCCCTCCGCCACCGAGCGGATAAGGCCACGGGAAGACGACCCGTTTGATAGGCGACAGGTGGAAGCCCGGTAACGGGTGCAGCTGAGTCGTACTAATGGCCGAACGGCTTGACCTGCCCTACGCCACGCGCATTCCCACGCGCGCGGCAGTACGGCAGTCGGAAGCAAGCGCCAACCACGCACGCGCATCTCATCACCGTCCCTGCGTTGCGGGATAGAGCAGCGGTAGCTCGTCGGGCTCATAACCCGGAGGTCGTGGGTTCGAATCCCACTCCCGCTACCACGTCCAACCCAGACGGCCGATGCCCAGGCATCGGCCGTCTGTCGTATCCGCGATGCATATGCGCGGCGGCGTCCGGGGCGCCCTGGTCGGTTTAGCCGTGCGCGTCGAGCGGCTGGCCCAGCTGTTCGTCGCGGGCTGAGAAGACGAACTTGTCTCCGACCAGCACCTGCTCGGACATCACCGGATTGAGCAGCACGTCATCGCCGCGCACGACGGCGATCAACCGCCGATCGCCGGCGCGCTCGAGCGTCCACTCGATGGTCTGCTGCACCCACGTGGCGGGAATCGGAAACACGCCAATTCCGTAGCTGGCGGTCAACGGCAGGAAATCGTTCGCTCTCGGCACCTGAATCATGTGCGCGAAGCGTTCGGCGCCATCGCGCTCGGGACGGAGCACGCGCTGGGCGCCGAGCAGGCGCAGGATGCGCTCGTGCCGATCGCTCGACGCCTTGGCGTAGACCACTTGCACGTTGAGCTGCTGCAGATTCATCATCGCCAGCACCGACGCCTCCAGATCGCCCGTTGCCACCACCGCCACGTCGACCTCGGCCAGCGACAGCGCGCGCAGGGCATCGATCTCGGTGATGTCGGCAATCCGCGCATCGGTCACCTTCGGCGCAGTCTCGTTGACGTTGCCCTCGTCCAGGTCGATGGCGAGCACGTCGTGGCCCAGATCATCCAAAGCTTCCGCCAGGTGCGCGCCGAACCGACCCAGTCCCAACACAGCCACCTGCATCTCGGCTCCTATCCAATTCGGACCGGCTCGGTCGGGTACCGGAAACGTTCGCGCGGCCGATCTGGGATCAGGCTGGCGATCATCAGTGGTCCGAGACGGCCCGCGAACATCATCAGGATCAGGATATTCGCCCCGGTCTGCGATGCGCCCTGCGACGCGCCCTGCGACCAGCCGCAGTTGGCCAAGGCCGACATCACGTCGAAGGCCGCCGGCAAGATCGCGATGCCGGGATCGACCGCAATGAATACGAACAGCCCGATCGCGTAGCCGCCCAGCGCGATCAACGCCAGCGCGTTCGCCCGCAGCACGACCGAGGCCGGGATCTCGCGTCCGAAGGCGACCACGCGGGCAGAGCCGGTCAGCGCCGAGATCACGCCGAACGTCGCCACCATGAAGGAGCCGATCTTGATGCCCGACGCTGTCGAGGTCGACGCGCCGCCGATGAACATCAGAATGATCATCATCATCGATGTATCGTTGCCGGCCTGGTCGAGCGGCGCCGTGGTCATGCCCGTCGTGCGGTTGACGGAGAGGAAGAACGAGTTGACCACCTTTGAGCCGACGCTTTGGTCGACGAACAGGCGCGACCAGTCGGCGATCAGGAAGAACGCCATACCGACGATCAGCAGGATGCCCATGCCGCTGAGCACGAGCCTGGTATCCAGCGACCAGCGGCGGCGCGGCAGGCGCAGATTGAACACGGTCAGAAAGGAGAGCGAACCGAGGAAGGCGGAGACGCCCATCACGAGCATGGGCCAGACCGTGTGCGCCTGGTCGACGAAGCTGTTGCCGCCGCCCATCAGATCGAATCCGGCGTTGTTGAAGGCCGAGATTGCGTGATACAGAGCCAGCCAGACCGCTCGCTCGGACGAGACGCCGCCCGGCGCTTCGATCACGAACCAGGGCAGGAGCAGGATGAACGTGACAAGCTCGATCGCGACGGTGTACAGCATGACCCGCCGCAGCAGCACCGATGCGCCCGAGCCATCGACGCCCGTGGTCATCAGTTCGAGGCCGAAAAACGCGCGCCCGCGCATCCCCAGCCGTTGCCCGGCGAGGACGATGAGCACGCCGGCGTACATCGTCACGCCCAGCCCGCCAAGCTGGAACAGGAAGAGGGTGACGACCTCGCCGAAGTGCGAGAAGGTCTCGGCCGTATCAAAGCGCGTCAGCCCGGTCACGCTGACCGCGGAGACGGACGTGAACAGCGCGTCGAGGAAGGGAATCGACTCGCCCGATTGGGCGGCCAGCGGCAGATGCAACAGCCCGCCGCCAACCAGCATCACGACGGCGAACAGGACCACCACCATCCACGCGCGCGGGGCGATCCGAATTTGCCGCCGCCGCGTCGCGCGGACACGCTCGGGCCGCAAGCGAGCCCGTCGCAGCACCACGTCGCCCGGTCGTCGGCGGTAACCCCGTTGCTCGCTCATCCGCGCTCTCCCAGTCGGAGTCTATGCCCGTCCGCGCTCGTGTCTCCGACGTGATCGCATCCGCGATTACCGTGTAGATACGAGGTAGATATGAGTGCGCAGCCGTTCCGCATCCTGGTCGTCTGCAGGGGCAACCACGCCCGCTCGCAGATGGCGCATGGCTGGCTGAGCGCGCTGGGCGGCGGGCGGATCGACGTCGCCAGCGCCGGGATCGAGCCCAAAGGTGTCCACCCGACCGCGGTTGCGGTGATGGGCGAAGTCGGCATCGATATCTCGCATCACCGCTCCGATCACGTCGAGCGATATCTCGCCGAGCAGTTCGATCTGGCGCTGACGGTGTGCGACTCGGCCAGGGAGACGTGTCCGATTTTGCCCGGCGCGCGGCGCACCGCGCATCGCTCGTTCGAGGACCCCGATCAGCCAGGGCTGAGCGGCGAACAGCTGGGCGCCGTCTTCCGACGCATCCGCGGCGAGATCGGCGCGTACTGCCGCGAGCTATTGGCGCGGGAGCTGGGCTAGTCTGCACGGAGCGTCCGTGAGGCGGGAAATCGGAGTGTCGGTATGTCGATCGCAGCCGAGATTCAGCGCGGCATGGAGGACAGTTCCTGGATTCGGCGGATGTTCGAATTGGGCATCGAGCTGCGTCGGGAGCGCGGGGCGGAGAACGTCTTCGATCTCTCGCTGGGTAATCCGGTCACCGAGCCGCCCGCCGAGTTTTTCGACGAGCTGCGCCGCGTCGCCGCCAGCGACGCGCCCGGCGCGCATCGCTACATGCCCAACGCGGGCTATGTCGAGACCCGCCAGGCGGTCGCCGAGGCGCTCAGCGAGGAGACCGGCCTGCGCTACGGCGCGAGCGATATCGTCATGACCGTCGGCGCGGCGGCGGCGCTCAACGTGATCGTCCACGCGCTCTGCAATCGCGAAGATGAAGTGATCATCTTCACGCCGTACTTCGGCGAGTACTTCTTCTACGCGACGAGCCACGGCGCCAGGCCGGTCGTGGTGGGCTGCGATGCCGATTTCACCCCCGATCTCGATGAACTCGAGCGCAAGCTGTCGTCGCGCACGCGGCTGGTGATCGTCAACTCGCCCAACAATCCCTCCGGTGCCATGTACCCCCAGTCGTTCATTCAGGAACTCGCGCGTCTACTCGACGCCAAATCGAGCGAGTTCGGCAGCGACATTTTCCTGGTCAGCGACGAGCCGTATCGTCGGATCCTGTTCGATGAGCATGTCTACCCGTTCCCGCAGCGTTCGTACCGGCGGACGCTGACCGTGACCTCGCACGCCAAGGATCTGGCGCTGCCCGGCGAGCGGATCGGCTACATCGCCGTCCATCCCGACTACGCCGCCACGGACGAGGGCGTGCAGCTGCTCGACGCGCTGATCTTCTGCAATCGGGTGCTGGGGTTCGTCAATGCGCCAGCGATCATGCAGCGGGTCGTGCGCAATCTGCAGCGGGTCGCCGTCGACGCGTCGGATTACCGCCGCAAGCGCGACTATCTGTACGAGACGCTGAGCGCGGCGGGATACGAGGTGCGCAAGCCGGAGGGCGCGTTCTACATGTTCCCCAAGTCGCCGGTGGCGGACGAGCTGGAGCTGGTGGCGACGCTGCAGCGTCACGGCGTCCTCGTCGTGCCGGGCCGCGGATTCGGCATGCCGGGGCATTTCCGCATCTCGTACTGCGTCGAGCAGCGCGAGCTCGATGGCGCCGCACCCGGCTTCGCGGCCGCGATCTCGGAGTTGGCGTCAGGCTGACGGCCGCTCGGTGTAAGCTGAGTGCGGCTCGGCCCCATCGTCTAGAGGCCTAGGACGCCAGCCTTTCAAGCTGGTAGCACGGGTTCGAATCCCGTTGGGGCTACCACATGCCGATCCTGTCGTGGTATCGGAATCCTTCTGACCTGCTGGTCGGCTGCCAACACAGTGATGCAGATCAAGGTCGCCATCCGTGCCGATCGCATCTTCCACCAGAAGAGCGGCATCGTCGCGGGCGGTCAGCGCAACCGCGTCGCGTTCGCCGTCAGCCTCAACGAGACCTTGCGCGGTTGGCGACATAACTGGGATCGATCTACGTCTACACCGACTACGGTGATCGTCCCTCGCTTGAGCATCTGAAGGCAACTGAAGCCTAGCTCGAGATGCTCCGGAACAACCACACCGACGGTCTGTGAGTGGTCGATCTGCCGGTGTGCTATCGCGAGTACATCGCGCCGCCGACCACTTCACCCTAGTCGGTTCCGCGATGCTGTCGGGCGCAGCGGCGCCACTCTAACCAGTACCTGCCTCTGTTCACCGCACTTGCGCAGCGAACCATAGATCTGCTGCTCATCACCACACGATGCAACTTCGCGAGGTCGAGACATGGCTCTTCTGCCCTGCACGGCAGCCGCGGCGGAGTCGCTCAATCTGCATTTCTGTTCCGCGGTCGACACCAATTGATTGAATGCCGATTGGGATGCACCCATCGCGCCCGTCGATCCTCGGATCAGCAGGGCCGACCTGGAAAACTGCCTGATCAGCCGCTCCGATGTCCTTTCATTCCGTACATCCGCGTTAACGACGCGGGGGCGGGGTCGTACGACCCCGCCCCCGCGGACGGCTCATCCTTCGGCTGAGCGCTAGTTGCTGATGTAGATGATGTCCGACTTGCCGACGGTGAAGTCGCGCGAGCCCGGCACCATCGCGCCGTCCACCATCGAGTAGCGGATCCAGACGGAGCCGTTCCACAGGTGCACCGCCGTCGCGCCGCGGGCCGAGAGCAGCTCGAACAGCGCCGACGCCGTCGAACCGGCGCAGGTCCAGACCGCGAACCCGCTCAGCTCGCTCAGACAGTCCAGACCCGCCTCGCCCTCGGCGTCGGCGGGAGCGCCGGCCCGGCTGACCAGCACCGCCGTCTTGAGCAGCGAACCGCCCCCAGCCTTGTCCGTCGTCGCACGCACCACCGCGTTGCCCGCGCCCACCACCGTCAGCACCGCCGACGCCACGCCGTCCTTGTTGGTCAGCACCGCCCCCTCCGTGTCCAGCACCGCCACCGCGTCGTTGCCCCCGCTGAAGTCCGACACCTTGAACCTCACCGCCGTCCCGGCCGCCACCGGGTTCCCGGACGCGCCCTCCACCGTCGCCGTCGCCGTCACCGTCTGCCCGAACGTGTCCGCCGTCATCGGCGCCAGCTCCAACTCCAGCGTCGACCCGTCGCCGACCACCGTGAACATCCGCTCCGCCTTCAGCGCCGGCGACGCAGACGACAGCGTCAGCTTGTATTCGCCAGGCTTCAGCGGCGTCGCCTTCGGCGCGTCGATGTCCAGCAGCAGCGTGTTCATCAACGCCCCCGACTGCTTCGTCTGGTACTTGCCCTTCGCGACCAGCGCACCGTCGCTGTCATGCACCGCCACCGCCAGGGTCGGCGTCGCCACCGCGTTGCCGGCCCCGGCCGCCCCGTCCGTCGCCTGGACCATGAACGCGAGCTCGTCCCGCGACGCCGCGCCCGTCTCCGGCTTGTGACCCGTCTTCGTCACGTCGTCGGCCACGTCATTGCCGTCCTTGTCCTTGCCGACCACGTCGTAACCCAGCACCGTCGACGGCGGCTCGTCGATGCTCAGCGACTTGGCCGGACCCGTGAACGTCACCGTCACCGGCTCCGGCTGGTACACCTTGCCGCCCGCCACCACCGTCGCCCGCACCGTCGCGGTGCCCGGCGACGCCGGCGCGTTCAGCAGCACCCGGATCCCCTTCGGCAGCAGCTTCCCGCCCTTCAGCTTCGACAGATCGATCTGACACGTCGCGCCCGCCGTGCAGTTCGCGGTCATGTTGCGATCCGTCGTGTCCGCCTTATTCGGGCCCGTCATCAATGCGTACTTCGTCGTCAGCGTGCCGCCCGTCGTGGTGATGAAGATCGAGTTCACATCGTCCGCCTCCGCCGCCTGGTTGGCCGCGTTCAGGATCGACAGCGTGAACTCCACCGACCCGCCCTTCGCCGCAACCGTCGTCGACTCCGCCAGCGAGGCGTCATCCGCGTAGCCGTCGCCGCCCGTCGGCGATGCGTCCGTCTCGGTCGCCGTCTTCGTCCGCCGCGGCGCGCTCGGAGCGAACGTCACCGTCGACACCCCCGCCAGCGTGCTGCTCACCGTCAGCTTCGCGTTCGGCGCGCTCAGCGCCCCCGGATCCGTCGACTTGCCGTCGTTCCCCGACGCCGTCACCACGTACTCCCCGTCCGGCGTCCCCGCCGGCACCGATATCTCGATCGTGTACGTCTTCTTGGTCGCGCCGCTGCCGGTTGCGTGCGCGGTCGGCTTGAGCGCCTGGGTCAGCGTGATGCTGTCCTCGCCCGGGAACGGTTTGGCGCCGGCCTGCGAACCCAGCAGCGTCAGCGCCGTCGTCGCCGTCGCCCCCTCGCCCGTCACCACCTTCGCGTACAGGTTCAGACCCTGCAGCGTCACTTTGGTCACCTTCGTCATCTGCGACGTGCTCACATCCGTCGTCTCCACCACCAACTCCACGTCCTGACCCGGACGCACGATCCCGTCCGAATCATTGCGGAACTTGATCGTCATCGACGCCTTCGGATCCGCCTGGGCCGCTGGCGCCTGCTGCTGATTGTTGCCGCCCGGCTGGGCAGGCGTCTGTGTCGCCGGTGGCAAGAACCCCAGCTGGGTTCCAAGCGGAGCTTCGTTATCATCGCCTAGGCCAGGCAAACCACGGTAGACGGTTACCTCAACCTTGTAGGTCGTTACCGTGCCGCTGTTCGTATCCGTGATCGTCCAGACCCCCTTGCCAATCCTGGCAAGGTTGGCGCTTCCACTCGCAGTGAAGGAAACTGGGAACCACACCTCCCTCGCCACCATGCGCGGGGCGTTTCCGTTTTGCAGGATGGCCGACTTGTTGGACGGCTCCGGCCCCGTCACCGCGATCGTGCCGCTCCCCGGCACCGTGACCTTACAAAGGTTGGCCGCGCTCGTTTGCGCTAGCAGGCATCTGACCGTCTGGTCAGCCACCAGCGTCCCCGTTAGAACCGGCGCCAGCACCGCCGCCGGGGCGCTGTTGGCCGGCGCCGTCGTATCCTTGCTGAACCCCTTCGTCTTCCCGCCCGGCACCGTGCCGCTGGCGTAGACCTCTACTTCGACCGTGTAATCCACAGGCTGCCCGCTCGCCGGCGTGTTCCGGATCGTCCAGGTCGACTTACCCACTTTGGCGTCGTTGGCGTTTCCAAGCACACTGGCAGAGACTTGGAATGTAATCCCGCGCGTATTTCTATCGACGCGCGGGGCATTCCCCTCCACCAGATGTGATAGCGCGCCACTTGGATTCGGAGCCGACAGCGTGATCACGCCGGTTTGAGGCACCGTGACAACGCAAAGGTAGGCGTCAGAGCTCTCTTGCTCGAGCACGCATCGGTTCGTCTTGCCGGCCTCCAGCGTCCCGGTCGTCGTCACCTGCGCCTCAACCGGCTGCGCGGCCAAGATCATCGCTGCCGCGAGGGCGAGCAGGGCTGCCCCGCCAGAGATTTTGAGGCGCATCCGCGCCAGCGTTCCAGTCATCGTCCGTTCCTTTCCCGGGATCGCGCGACGCACCTGAGCACCGCTCCGACCCATTTTCACCCACACATCCAACCGAATCAATAGGTTTACCCCCCCCCCCCCCGAAAATTTTAGAAAGAATTTACAAAACGCACTCTGTCAAGACGTGCATTTGAAGGAAGGGGAGAGGTTCTCGTACGGAGCGCTGGAATGCTGAAACTGGACGCGGAGCGACAGCAGCCGAGGCAAGCGAGTGTTGTCAGCGCGTAAATCTCACCCGGAGTCGGTGATTCGGCGCTTGATTGAGCGCGTCCGCTCGGTGCACAGTGCGGGTAAGGCTGCTCGAAGAAGACGTTCATGCATTCAGGCACATTGGCGCAGGCCGTCTGTTGTCACGCCGCGAACTGGCAGCGGTTCGCGGCGCCGGCTGCGCTGTGGCTCGTCGTGCTTGCCGCCTTCCTCACTTTCATGATGGCCAGCGTGTTTCCGGCGGATGCGCAGGAGCATCCCCGGCATCGGCTCTTCGGTTTTGCCGGCGACGTGACCGTGGACGGCGAACCGATCCCGCCGGGCGCCGTGATCACGGTGACCGTGGACGGCGTTGAGATCGGTCGCGCCGAGGTCAACGCCGCCGGCGCATGGGTGCTGGATATCGATAGCGTCGACTTCGATGAGGTGAACTGCAATCTCGTCTTCGAAGTCGACGGCTTGCGGGCTGTCCACGCCGCCGCCGACTGCCCGCGTCGGGTGCGGCTGGCGTTGAGCAGCGATTCCGCCCGCGCCAACGGCGGGACGACGATCGAGATGGCCGAGTCGTCCGCCGACGAGCTGGATCAGGCTGATTCTCTGGTGCGCCCGTCACCGCCGCGCACGGGCGGCGGCGGCCTGGCCGACAGCCATTCGAGCGCCCCTTTCGCCTGGCCGCGCGCGGCGGCGATTACCGCGCTGCTGATCTTCGCCGCGGCGTTCGCCGCGCTGCTGCTGAGCCGCCGCTCCGATGGCGGCGTGTAGGCCGGGCGCAAGCTATGGACCCCGCCGGGAAACGGTGATGAACCTCGCCGCGCCTGCTACGCTGGGGTTGACTACACGAAAGATCGTCAGCTGAAGGAACTGAGCGCCCATGCTACTGGTGAGCCGCAAAGAGCAGGAGAGCCCGGAAGGGCTCATCCGCCGCTTCAACAAGATGGTGCAGCGCGACGGCGTGTTGCAGGAGGCGCGTCGGCGTCGGCGGTTCATCAGCAACCGCGAGAAGCAGCGGCAGGCGGAGCGCCGCGCCGCGCGCCGGCGCCGCCGATCGATCATCAAGACGCACCGCCGTCCGATCGGCCGCTGACGCAGCGGCTGCAGACTGCCGTATTCCGGGATGGCCTTGGTGCGCCGTGCGGCGCATCCGCCGACCTTGCGCATGGATCCACAGCAACAACTGACCTACCTCGCGTCGGCGATGACCCGCACTGCGCTGATCATGGGCGGCGCGGCGGATGTGTCGTTCGCGCCTTCGGAGCCCGGTGCGAGCAACACGCGGTTCCGCGCCAACGGCTCAGCGGGCGATCTCGTGGTATGTCCGCTGTTCGACCTCTCGGGGCTGCTGGGGGATGGCGCTTGCCTGGCGCGCAAAGCCGCGTTTGAGGAGCGGCTGCACGCCTACGGCGCGCGTGACGTGGCCGTCTGGGTTCCGCCCGGCGCCGCGCTGCCCGACGATCCGGATCACCTCGCCGGCCTGGTCGCCGACGCGGCGCGCTCGCTCGATGTTGGCGCGGCGGGCGAGGTTGCATTTCAGGTCGATGTGGCGATTCGCAAAACCGGCTCAGAGGGCTCCTACATGAGCGTGCTGGGCGGACTCTCGCAGCATTGGGCAAAGTTCACAAATCAGGTGATGGGCGAGTATCAGCTCGACGCTTCCAACATTCACCGACTGCCCGCAGATGACCGTCAGGTGACGCAGATGGTCGACTTCCTCGTGCTCGTCGCCAACGGCATTCGCGCTGACGGCAACAGCACAACGGTTCAGACCGAGGACACCTGGCGCATCCAGCGAGTCGAGGATCTGGCGGAGCCGATTGCGGTATGCGCGCCCCCGATGTCGATCGCCGACGGCCGCGCGATCAGGCGGCTCATGCGTCGGTCGTTGCGTGACGCGGCGGAATCGCTGCGCTCGTCAGACGGCTTTCGCATTGCGGCGATGCTCACGCTCGCCAACAGTCTCGACCAGGAACCCGTCAGCGCCGCCCTGCGCGGTATCGACCCATTGTTGCTGTCGGGTTGGGACTACATGCCGCTGCTGGTCGACGGCCAGACCCGACCGCTGCTCGAACCCTCGCCGCCGCTCGTTTGACGCGTCCGTCATTCCCGCGCCCAGGGCCATACACTTGGCGGACGGGCGAGCGTTGCCTGAGACAGGAACGACCATGGCGACTCACGAACTGAACGGCGCATCCACAATTTCCGAAATTGCTGATTGGTACGTTGGGGCGCTGGCCGCGGCGAGCCCGAATCTGGCGACGTCTTTGGGTATTGCCGGGCGTGAGACGGAGTTGACGGATTACTCGCCTGACGGACATGCGGAACGGTCGATGATTCGACGTCGGGCGGAGGCGGCGCTGCGGCGGGCGGCGGTGGAGACGGAGCGCGACCGCGTCGCGCGCGATGTGATGCTGGAACGGTTCGCGGTCGAGGCCGAGCTGGAGCAACGGCGGGAATATCTGCGCGCGCTCAACATCCTCGCCTCGCCGCTGCAGAACACGCGGCAGGTGTTCGACCTGATGCCTCGGGAGACGGAAACGGATCAGGCGCGGCTGGTCGAGCGAATGGGCGCGGTGCCGCTGGCGCTGGAGCAGTACCGGTCGTCCCTGGCGGCGGGCATGGAGCAAGGCGTCGTCGTGGCGCAGCGGCAGGTGCGCGGAGCGGTCGAGCAGTGTCGAGTGTGGTCGGGTCGCGGGGGCGGGGCGTCGTTCTTTCACGGATTGTGCGACGACCTGGGGATCGACGGCGGCGCGCAGGCTGACGCGGCCGCGCAGAGTTACGCGGCGCTGGGCGACTGGCTGGAGCGGGAGTATCTGCCCAAGGCGAATCCGCGCGATCCGGTCGGCCGCGAGCGGTATCAGGTCGCCTCGCGCAGCTTCAACGGGATCGAGCTGGATCTGGACGAGACGTACCAGTGGGGCTGGGAGGAGTTGCGGCGCATCCAGTCGGAAATGGCGCAAACGGCCGAGCGGATTCTGCCGGGCGCGTCGGTAGCCGAGGCGATCGACGTTCTGGAGCGCGACGACGCCCGCGCGATCGAGGGCGAAGACGCCTTTCGCGAGTGGATGCAGCAGACCCAGGATCAGACGATGCAGGCGCTGCTGGGGACGCACTTCGACATCGCCGAACCGGTGCGGCGGATCGAGGCGATGATCGCGCCGCCGGGCGGAGCGCTGGCGATGTACTACACGGGCCCGTCGGAAGACTTCTCGCGCCCCGGTCGGACGTGGTATCCCACGGGCGGCGCGACCCGCTTTCCGCTCTGGCGCGAGCTGTCGATCTGCTATCACGAGGGCGTCCCGGGACATCACCTGCAGATCGGCACGACCCGCTATCTGGGTGATCAGCTGACGCGCTACCAGCGGCTGCTGGCGGGCACGTCGGGCTATGTCGAGGGCTGGGCGCTCTACGCCGAGCGGCTGATGGCGGAGCTGGGTTACCTCGAGGATCCCGCCTTCTATATGGGGCTGCTCAGCAGTCAGGCGATGCGCGCGGCGCGGGTGGTGGTCGATATCGGGATGCACCTGGAACTCGCGATTCCCGAGCGGGAGACCTACCATCCCGGCGAGACCTGGCGCGCGGAGATCGCGCTGCCGTTCATGATCGAGCGCTCGTTCTTTCCCCAGCAGATGCTGGCCAGCGAGGTCGACCGCTATCTGGGCTGGCCCGGCCAGGCGATCTCCTACAAGGTCGGCGAGCGCGAGTGGTTGGCGGCGCGCGAGGCGGCGCGGCAATCGCTGGGCGAGGCCTTCGATCTGAAACGCTTCCATCAGGCGGCGCTGGATCTCGGGCCGATGGGCCTGCAGCAACTGCGGGACGAGATGTCGCGTCTGGGCAGCTGAGTTGATAGTTGGCGTCTTACGGCCGCGCGATAGGCTGAGAGCATGCGACGCCTGACGATGGTTGTGATCGCTGCGTTGACTGTCGGATTGGTTGCGGCCGCCTGCGGGTCGGGCGATGACGCGCAGCCGACGGGGACCGAAACCTCGACGCGAGCGGCGCGGCAGGCGTCGGTGATGCAGCAGGATCAACAGGCACAGCCGGCCGAGCCGCAGACGCAGGATGACGAAGCCGCCGACCAGCAGGGGCAAGCAACGCTGCCGGCGGATGCCGTCGGCGAGCACAAGGGCGTGCGGTCGCAGCGCAACGTGCTGGGCGAACCGGACGCGCCGATCCTGATCGAGCATTTCGGCGATTTCACTTGACCGTTCTGTCAGCAGTTCACGGCTCAGGTTGAGCCGCGCATCATCGACGAATGGATTGCCAAGGGCATCGTCCGCTACGAGTTCCGCCATATGCCGGTGCTGGGTGACGACGCCTTCTTCGCCTCGGTCGCGGTCGAGTGCGCCGCCGAACAGGGGGCGTTCTGGCCCTTCCACGACCGCTTCATGGCCGATGACGACACGCTGTTCACCGAGCCGGGCCTCAAACGCCAGGCGTCGCACGAGGGAATCGACGCGGCGCAGCTCTGGTCGTGCGCTGCGAACGGCGAGACCAGCCCGAGCGTGAGCGCGTCGCGCGCGGCAGGCGAGAGCCGCGGCGTGCGGGCCACGCCAACGGTGTTCGTCAACGGTGAGCAGGTCGAACCGACCTGGGAGGCGATTGCGGAGGCGGTGGAGTCGGCGCTCGAGTCAGCGCCGTAGCGGCCAGGCTTGAAGACCGATAGGTTTGAACGATGCTGAAGCCGCTCCGACTGCTGGCGATTGCGGTTACGGTCGGCGTGGTTGCGGCTGCGCTGTCGGCCTGCGGTTCGGGCGGCGAACCCGGCGGGCAGGATGAATCGTCCGCCGGCGGCACCGTGCGCAGCGAGCGGGAGTATCGTCAGGCGTCGATCCAACAGCAGGAGCAGGAAGATCAGCAGGTCACCGCGGCGCAACAGGAAGACGCGGTCGCGGCGGACGGTGCGGAGGCGGAATCGGGGGAGGTGAGCGAGGGAGGCGAAGGAGTGGCCGTGCCGACCGAGATCGACTTCGGGCATCGGGCCGGCCTGCCGTTTGAGCGGAATGTGGTGGGCGATCCCGACGCGCCCGTGCTGCTGGTTGAGTACTCCGATTTCCAGTGACCGAGCTGCCGAAGCTACGCGGCTCAGTTGGAGCCGCAGATCATCGCGCAGGCGGTGCGCACCGGGCTGGCCCGCTACGAGTACCGCCATTTCATCATCTTCGGAGCCGCCTCGGAGTTCGCGGCGATGGCGACCGAGTGCGCCGGCGATCAGGGCGCCTGGTGGGAGTTCCACGACGCCTACCTGCTGGGCGCGCTGGCGCGCAGCTACACGCGGGCCGGGGCGATCGAGCTGGCGCAGGCCGAAGGACTGAACGTCGCCGCGTTCACGCGCTGCATCGACGACGAGGCGCATCGTGATCGCATCCTGCAGATGCAGCAGCAAGCGATCGCCGACGGAATCAGCGGCACGCCGAGCTTCCGCATCAACGGTCAACCCGGCGCTCGGTCGCTGGACGCGATCCTCGATCAGATTCGAGCGGCCGCCGAATCGTCGTCTGGGCAGGAGGACGAATGATGCTGATCCCGCGGGCATCGATGGCGGGTCTGGCGCTGTTGGCCGCGGCGGCCATGATTGCCTGTTCGTCGGGCTCCGACGCGCCGCAATCGGTTGCGCCGGCCGATCAGGCGGAGCGGATCGATCAGCCCGCGGCGCAGCAAGCCGACGGCGCGGCGATGGTCGGAACGATCATTGAGTCCGGGCATCGCGCGGGACTGACGGCGAATCGGAACACGCTGGGTCGTCCGGACGCGCCGATCGTGATCGCGGAGTATTCGGACTTTCTTTGACCGAACTGCCGAAGATTCGCGGCTCAGGTTGAGCCGCGGCTGATCGATGAACTGATTCGCGGCGGTCTGGCGCGGTTCGAGTATCACCACATCCTGAACCACGGTCCGCCCTCGGTGTTCGCCGCGCTGTCGACGGAGTGCGGCGGCGAGCAGGGCGCCTGGTGGGCATTCCACGACCACTACATGACGACGTCGGACTTCAGCCGCGAGGGCGCGCTGGAGTTGGCGGGCGCGCTGCGGCTGGACGCGGATCAGTTCGCCGAGTGCATCGACACGCAGCGCTATCTGGACGATCTGATGGCGCAGCATCGCGCCGCGGTTGAGGCCGGCGTGCGTCGAACGCCGACCGTGCGGATCAACGGCGAGGGCGCGGCGATCGTCGCCGAGCCGCTGATCGAGCAGGCGCGCGCCCTGGCAGCCGAGTTGGAGGCGCAGGCGTCCGACGACGGCGGATAGCGCGCGCCGGACGCCCCCCATATGTCGATCGTCGGATGGGCGTTGTGGATATACACGGCCTCGACTTGCATAATAGAATATATGTTCTATAATCGATGGCGCAGGCGCGGGATCGCGTCCTGGCCGTTCCGACAAGCCCGACAGGCCCGACCAACAAGGAGGCGCGCAATGGCGACGATGACGGTGTTGGATGAACCAACAACGAACGAGGCCGAGCCGGGGCGGATTCTGGCGCGGACGCTGTCGGAGGCGGATTTGAACCACATGCTGGGGCAGTTGGGCGGCGGACGCTCGGCTTCGCCGGGCGTGCTGGGCCGCTTCTCGACCCTGCATAGCCGCATTCGGGATCGTGAGGCGCATCTGTACAACGCCGCGGAAGCGAATCCGCGCTTCGCCTCGCCGCATCAGCAGGCGCAGCCGTGGCAGACGGATTTGCCGCGTCGCACCTGGTCGCAGCTGCGGCAGCGGCTGACCGAGCATCCCTTGCGCGTGCACGTCGAGCCGCCCGACGACTCACCCGCCGCGCGGCAGGCGGCGGACCATCTGGAGCATGTGCTGGAGCAGGGCCTGCGCGACGTCGAGGAGCGGACGCAGCTCTCGCTCCAGGCCGATCTCGGTTACGGGCAGGTGTGTCTTTGCTTCGGCGTCCTGCACTGGCAGCAGGCGCAGCACCGAATACCGACCTTCCCGGCCAGAGAGCAGCGCGGCTCGCGTCCCGAGGATGCGGAAGAGCGCCGCCGATTTCGGCGCGCTCGCTCGGAAGACGGCCCCTCGCTGCCCTGGATCGAAACCGAAGCGAGCCGCCGCGATCGCGACCGCCAGCGTCAGGCCGCAGCCGGATTTCCCTGGGATGTGGAGGTCGTTCGACCCGATCAGTTCGTCTTCGTCGAGGATCACGGCTCGGGCAACGGGCTGGGGCTGGCGATCGTGCTGCGCGAGGTCGGCCTGTTCGAGTACCGCCGTCGGCTGCGTGAGCAGGACGAACTCGATCTGCGCCTGATCGCGGTCGCCGGCGATCCCGCGCTGCGGATCGCGCGGGCGGTTGAGGCGCCGTTGCCGCAGGAACCGTCGGGCGCCGGTTGGGGCGACCGCCTGCGCGTCGCCGCGGTCTGGACGCGGGATGAGTACTACGAACTGGCCGCGCTCGATGGTCGGGCGTCGACCACGCGCGCGGCGAGCGAGGGAGCGCCGGGCGAATGGACGTTGATCAAGTCGCATCCGCATCCGTATGAGATGCCGCCCTTCGCCATCGCCGAGGCGGATACCAACGACCACCCCGACATGGTGCGCCGCTGGGAGCCGACCCTGGAAGGCGTTTACCGCGCCAAGCCGTTGTACGACTTCGAGCGCTCGCTGGGGCGCTTCCTGGCCGAGCAGACGGCGACGCCGCTGTACTGGGTGCAACTGGCTGACGGCTCCTGGCAGATCGACGAGACGGGCAACCGCGTCGAACTGACGCCCGACGCCGCGGCGACGCTGACGCTGCCGCCCGGATCATCGCTGCATCGCGTGGAGTTTCGCATCGACCCGGCGTTCGTCGAGTTTCTGCGCATGTCCCAGGACGAACTGCTCAACGCGGCCCCGGACGCCGGCACGGTCGATCGCGGCGAGATCGGCCCGAACACGCAGCCGCACACGCTCAACCTGCTGCTGGGTTCGCGCAATTTGCAGGTGCAGCAGCTCAAGCGGGCGCAGACCCGAGCCGTGCGCACGATGCTGCGCAACATGGCGTTGGTGATGTCCAAACCGCTCGCCGAAGGCGGTTTCGGAGCGCCCTTGTGGGCGTTCGCCAGAGGCAGAAACGGCAGAGTGCAGCGCCGGGAGACGGTCTGCGTCGAGCCGGCCCAGATTTCCTCGCACGACATCGATGTCTGGATCGACCCCTATTCCTCGGCCCAGCGCATCGCCGTGCAGGAGCACGGCCGCGCGCGGCTCAACGATCCGCTCGATCCACTGGATCAGCGCGCGTATCTGGAGCAGTACATCGGCGAGGAGCACGCCGAGCAGGTGCTGGCGCGCCACCGTCAGTGGCGGATGGAACAGGCGCGGTTCAATCGGGCGCTGGCGGACGTTCGCGGCGACGCGCCGTGTGCGTCCGAGCCGCCCGTCGAGGCGGCGCCGCCCGCGTCCGATCGGTTTCGGGGTCACCTCGACCCGCTCGGCCGGCTGACGGCGGTCGATGACGACCGCGCACCGAACCCGTAACGCGGCGCGCCGGGCGGAGCACGGCGACGGAACAATGACCAACCGTGGAGGCGGGCATGACGACCGAACATGAGATTCGCTGCGGCAACCCTGAATGTCCGAGCCGCAAACACGCCGAGCGGGGCGCGCTGGCCTGCCGCGTGGAGGAACACGCCCGGCACGTCACGATCGTCTGGCGCTGCCGGCGCTGCAAGCGAAGCCAGCGGACGCCGCTGCCGAAGTGAGTGCGAAGTGACGGGCGGTCTCCTGCGCTCAGCGGCGCAGCAGCCGCAACCGACCCTCGACGATGGCGTAGGAGGCTTCCAGTTGCGACGCGGCAATCGGCGTCGAGCCGACGTCGGCGCTGGTCAGAATGACCTGCTCCATCGCCGAGACCGCCTCGGCGGTGCGTTCGCGTCGGGACCGGTCCAGTTCGCTGAAGACATCGTCGAGCAGCAGCACGGGCGGATCGCCGGTGCGCTCACGGAGATAGTCGGCTTCCGCCAAGCGCATGCTCAGCGCCGCGGCCCGCTGCTGCGCGCGCGAGGCGAAGTTCGCGGCCGGCCGCTCGTCGAGGTCGATCAGCAGCTCATCGCGATGCGGACCGACGCCGGTCGCGCCGCGCGCCAGATCGCGGCGGCGGGACTCCCGCAGCGCCGGCTCGGTGCGCGGCGCGTAGGTGATCGTGAGCGTCTCAGCCGGATCATCGGGAGCGCGCAGCGTCGCGTGCCGCTGTTGGCTGTGCGCCGAGAGCGCCTGCGCCGCCTCCGCGCGGGCCTGCCAGATCGGCGCGGCGGCGGCGGCGAGCAGATCGTCCCACTGATCGAGCTCGGACTCGCGGGCGCGGCCCGCTGCGATGCGTTTGAGCAGCGCATTGCGCTGACTCAGCGCGCGCTGATAGCGGCTGAGATTGGCGGCGTGCGCGGGCGCGGATTGTCCGATCGCGATATCGAGGTAACGCCGGCGCACGGATGAAGCGCCGCTCAGCAACTCGATGTCGAGCGTGGTGAACTGCACCGCGCGGATCGCGCCGATGGCGTCGGCGGCGCGCCGGGCGACGCCGTTGACGCGAATGCGCTTCGAGCTGAGCGGCGCGCCGCTGCGCTGCCGCGCGGCGCTGCTGCGCGGGTCGTCGCGCCCGGAGAGGGCGATCTCAACGCTGACCGCTTCGCCGAGGCTCGACGCCTCGCCCAGCATGCGCGCGACCTGCGGCTCGGGCGCCGACCAGCAAATCAGCTCGCCCTCGGTCTGGGCGCGGGTCGAGCGCAGCGTGGCGAGCATGTAGATCGCCTCGACGAGGTTCGACTTGCCCGCCGCATTCGCCCCGCTGATCATGGTCAGGCCGGGCGCGAGGTTGAGCCGCAGATCGGTCCAGGATCGGAAGTTGGCCAGCTCGACTCGGGTCAGATGCACGGATCGGAGTCTACGAGGGAGCGGGCGGGCGGCGAATACGAACGCAGCCGCGGAGACTTGCAAGGCCGCGTGGCAGTCATGTAGCCAATCGTGTACTATGTGCGCAACTCGCGGGCGGAACTTCCGTCGTTCACAGGAGCGTTTTGATGGCCACGATTCAGCATGAGGTTCCCGGCATCAACCTTGACTGGCTCAACGTTGACACCGAGCAGGGGCTGGAGGTCGAGACGGGGCGCAAGGGTCTGCGCCTCGAAGCGATCAACCAGATGACGTACGGGGTCGACGACCGCGACGAAGCGCGGATGCGCCAGTGGGCGCCGCGCGGCGCCGTCGCCGACGGGCGCTCGCCCTCGAGCAGCGTGCAGTACACCAGCAAGGCGGACGTCTGGACCGAGTCGGCGATGCTGCTCTACGAAGAGGCGCTGCAGCGGCAGTGGTCCTCGGCGCGCGATATCCCCTGGGACACGATCGATGAGCTGCCGGCCGACCTCGAGCGCGCGATGTGCACGCTTTGCACCTTCCTGACCCAGGTCGAGTTCATCGCCGGCGACGTGCCGGGCCGCTTCCTCGAGCAGATTCACCCCGAGTTCTTCGAGTCGCAGCTGTTCCTGGGCACGCAGCTCATGGACGAGGCGCGGCACCTGGACGTGTTCCGCAAGCGCACGCTGGTCAACGGCGGCGGGATGTCGGGCGCGGGGCTCGGCGCCGTGCAGCTGCTCAGCTCGGACGATTTCACCGAGATGACCGCGCTGCTGCACCTCGTCGGCGAGGGTTTCGTGCAGACGCTCTTCCGCATGGGCGAGCTGATCGCGCAGAACGAGGCCGAGAAGAAGATCTTCCGCCTCTCCGCGCAGGACGAGTCCCGTCACCTGGCGTTCGGCGTTACCCATCTCAAGTACACGGTCGAAACCGAGCCGTGGCGCGCGGAAGAGCTGCACCACATCCTCGACATGCAGGAAGCGCTGCTGACCCAGTCGCAGCAGACCTCGCTGACCACCAACCCGCTGACCGGCGAAGCCCTGGCGATTCTCTCGGGCGGCGGCATCGAGCACCTCGACGAGGGCTACAACATGGTCATGCTGATGCGCAAGAAGCAGTTCGTCGAGTACGCCCATCGCCTCGAGGTGATCGGGCTCGACCGCACCGACCGCTTCGCGCCCGAGGTGCGCGCCCTGCTGGGCGAGGACAACTAGCGCGGCAAGACCTCGCCGCCCCGGCCGCCGGCTCGGGCGTGCGGGCATGAGCGGCACCGCGAACGGCAACGGGGGCTCGCGTCGCTGATCGTCTCGGCGACGGCCGCGCAGTCCCTTGCTGTCGTTATGCGGCGGCGTGATCCACAGCGGGATACCAGCCCAAGGGCGAATGGATAGGGCGAGACATGCAACTGTCGATGACGACCAGGGCGCGAGCCAAGCAGGCGGGCTGGTCGGACGATCTGATCGAGCGGATTGAGTCATCGGCTGCGACCGACACGCAGGTCGAGAATCTGGCGCGCGGCAAGCTGCCCGAGCAGCGTATCAACGGCTGGCTCGATTTCCTGGAGAACAACCCGGACAATCCCTTCGCCAAGGCGCCGTTCAACATCTTCAACTCGCCCGCCGAGATCGGCGTCCAGGCGACGCCCGGACCCGACGGGCTGCGTCTGCGCGACATCAACATCGGCAGCTACGGCATCGTGCCCGACGAGTGGAACCTGCCTAACGACGCGCCCAGAGGCACCGAGTCGACCGGCCAGATCATGGCCGCCGGCTACTCGATCTTCGACAAAGCCGAAGTCTGGTCCGAAAACGCGGTCGACCTCTATGAGGACGCGATCAAGGATCGCTGGGCGCCGGCCACGGACCTCGACTGGGACAACGGACTGGACGCGCTGCCCGAGGACCTGGAGCGCGCGTTCGACCAGATTTGCACCATCTATTCCAACAACGGGCTGGTCGAGCAGAAGATCATCGGCCGCTGGCTCGAGGAAATCTCATACGGCTTCCACGAAGTGAAGCTGTTCTTGGCGACCCAGACGTACGACGCCGGGCGCAAGGTCGAAGTGCTGCGCAAGCGCGCGCTGGTCAACGGCGGCGGGCTGGGCAAGGCGCCGCTCGGCCAGATCTACCGCGGCTGGTACCAGGGCCTCACCTTTACCGACATGCTGATCGCCCTCAACGTGGTCTACAAGAGCTACGAGGTGGCGCTGTTCGAGTCGGCTTCGGAATGGGCGCACACCGACTTCGACCGCGACATCTTCGCGCGGCTGGCGCAGGACTCGCGCCGCCACCTCGATTACGGGCTCGGACATCTCGAGTGGTACGAGCGCTACAAGCCGGAAGCGGAGAAACGGCTCGCCATTCAGTTCCTGCGCGCCGAAGCGGCGCTGGTTCAGGAGATGCGGCTCTCGACGACCGAGCGCGAGGCGTTGGTGGTGCTCTTCGCCGGCGGCGTCGAAAATCTGCAGGCCGGTGTCGACAAGCTCAAGACGCTCCGTCAGCGGCAGCACGACGCGTACCTCGCCAACCTCGCCTCGATCAACTTCGACCGACCCACCGCGCACCCGGGCTTGACGGGTCAGATTGTCGATCCGCTGGAAGGCGGCGTCGTCGCGGTGCGCGCGGTGACTCAGAACTAGGTCGAACTGAGCCGCGGCACGGACAGAGAGAGCCTCAGCCGCCCAGCACGGCGGCGGTCGGATTGGGGCAGAGCACGCGCAGGGATCGCGGCTCCACGTCGATCGCGAATGCGGTGGCGGGGCCCGGATCGCCGTCGATCTGCATGGGCAGCGGGCCGCGCAGGCTGACCAATTCCAGGCGTCGGAAGCGGACGTTGGTGACGCCCGGTCCGTTGGGCAGCCAGCTGTGCCGCGCGAGCGGCGCGAGCGCCAGAGCCCGCCAGGGCGCGCCTTCGACCATCAGCAGGTCCAGTTCGCCATCGACGACCGTGGCGTGCGGATTGACCTCCAGCCAGGTGCCCAGCATGCGGGTGTTGCCGACCGTCAACAAGCCGATCTCGGTCTCGAAGCGCGGTTCGCCGTCGATCCGCACGGCGACCGGCCACGCCTTGCGCCCGATCGCTTCCTGCGCGGCGGAGAGCAGATAGGCGGGCTCGCCGAGCAGCCGCTTCATTCGCCGCCGACGCTCGCTGCCGACGATTCCACTGACGGCGGCGGCGTCGAGGCCCCAGCTCGCCATCAGCAGGAATCGCGTGGACGCGAGCGAGCCGCCCTCGTCAGTTGACCAGACGCTGCCGGTATCAATCCAGATCGCATCGCCCTGCACGCCGTCCAGTGCCGCAATCTGAGCCGAGATGGCAGCCATGGGCGTCGGCGGCAGACCGGTTTCGTACGCCCAGACATTGGCGGTGCCCATCGGCACCGCGCCGAGCGCGGTTGCGGAGCCGGCCGGCAGCCCCTGCAGGACGGCGGCAAGCGTGCCGTCGCCGCCGCAACCGAAGATCGCCGCCGCACCCGATTCGTGCGCGCGGCGCGCGGCGGCGCTGGCTTCCTCGGGCGTGCGGGTCGAGATCACCCGCGCGGTTCGCCCCGTCTGTTCGCAGGCCGTCTGGCAAATGGCGTTCAGCGTTCGCGGTTGCAGCGCGCGCCCGGCATTGGGATTGACGATGAAGATGATGTCATCCTGGCGCATCTGCATCCATGCAACATACGCCATACGGCGGCGTCATTCTTCCGCCGAGCGCACTTCGGGTTAGGGGGTAGACTATACGCATGGCGACGACGCTGCCTCCTGGATCATCAGATGCGGAACGCTTCCTTGATGAGCGTCTCGAACAGCAACTGATCGAGGCGGGGCTCGGCGCGCAGGCCGCCAGCGCTATTCGAAATGCGCTGCAGTTCGTCGTCATGCGGCTGCTGTTCGTCCTTGCAACCAAGGAAGAGGTGGCACGAGCCGTTAACGAGGCTGCAGATGGCTTGCGGAGAGAGATAACGGCAGGATTCGAGTCATCGAGGCGTGAAGTCGATGCCAAGATCGACGGGTTGCGCAATGAGATGAATGCGAAAATCGATGGGTTACGCGATGAAATGAATGCCAAGTTCGATGCGCAGCGCCGTGAAATGCGGGCGATGTTCGGCATTCTGGCGAGTCTGACGATCGCGTTGATCGTTATCGTGCTGACCCGGGGCGCGTAGCAGCCGACTGAACCAGGGGAGTGCGACGTGGGGCAACGGGATGGACTGGGCTGGGTGCGGCTCGACCATATCGCGATTGCGGCCGAGGACCCGCGGGCGTCCGCCAGGTTCTGGGGCAAGCTCTTTGGAATGGACCTCGACCATTGGACGGTCTCCAACGAAGGCGGGTTCCGCGTTGCCCAGTTCCAGCTGCCCAGGCGCCAGACCGGCGTCGAGATCATCGGCCCGTTCGACGAAAGCTCATTCGTGCAGAAGTTCATCGACCAGCGCGGGCCGGGGATGCATCACATCACCGTCGAGGTCGAGGACGCCGACGCCGCCTGCGCGTTCGTGCGCGAGGAGATGGGCATCGAGCCGCTGAGCGAGCCGTACAGCGATTTCGAGTGGAACCAGTTCTTCATCCATCCACGTGACACGGGCGGCGTGCTGGTGCAGATCTACTCCTGGCTGCCGGGCAGGCGCCCTGCCGACTGGCCCGACTAACGCGTGATGCCATGATGCCCTCGGCGACCGCAGCGCCCGAACCGACCTACCGCAACGGCGACTTCGTGCCCACCCGCGCCGTGCCGTTCTCATCGGAGTTGGACGAGATGATCGCCGAGATTCGAGCGGGCAACGCGCCGAACATTGGTCGGTTCTGCGGCTATTGCTCAGCGCCGCTGGGGCAGGCGGATGCGTGCGGAGTCTGTGGCGAACCGACCGAGCGCACGCCGTCGGTCGACAAGATCGACCGCGAGCTGGCGCAGATTTATCACGCGAAGCGCAAGCGCGAAGGTCTCTACGTGCACCTGGCCGCCTGGACAGGGATCCTGCTGGCGACGGGACTGTCGATCCTGCTGATCCTCGTGCTGCCCGACTGGACCAAGATCTTCGCGATCATTGTCCTGGTGCTGGGCGGATACTTCGCCGGCGTGTTCTTCGGCAACGTGCTGGTTCAGGGGTTCGCGTATCGAGCCGGACTGAGAATGTTCGCCAAATCCTGGGCCGACTGGAAGACGGGCAAGGTGTAATCGACCGGAGCGCGATCGACCGGACGAAGCACTAACGCGGGCCGGCGACGGCGGACATTACCTCGCGAGCTAGCAGTTCTCCGGGCGACAGCACTTCCGAGGCGCCAACCTCCCGCATCAGATCCTTGTTCTCCGGCTCGTTGACGCGCGTCGTGATCAGGAGTGACGGGGCCAGCTTTCTGGCGCGGATCGTAATCACCATGTTGACGGCGTCGCTGCCGGTCATCACATACATACGCTCGGCGCGCTCGACTCCCGCGGCGCGCAGGATCGGTTCACGCTCGGCGTTGTCGGCCAGCACCGCCCACTCGCGCTCGCGCGCCTGGTTGACCGCCTGTTCGCTCGGCTCAACCACGACCAGCGTGCGCCCGGAGGCTGCCAGCTCCTCGGCGACCAGCAGACCCATGCGCCCGGCGCCGACGAAGACGATGTGCCCGCTGAGATTGTCGATCATCCGCTGCTTCCTCCGTCCGTCGACATCGCGGTAGAGGTCGCCCTCGAGGATCAGCGTAGCGATCGACGCCAACAGATAGAGCGCGATCCCCACGCCGAAGAGCATCAGGAAGATGGTGAAGGCCCGCGCCTCGGTGCTGAGCGGATGCACCTCCTGGAAGCCGACCGTGGTCAGTGTCAGCACCGTCTGGTACAGCGCGTCGAAGGGCGAGTATTCGTCGATCGCCCAGTACCCGACCACGCCCACGGCCGTGGTCAGGAACAGTCCGAAGGCGGCCCAGATCAATCGGTACAGCGCCTGTTCCGGCGCCAGCGGCGCGACGAAGCGTATGGTCCGACGGGTGAGTCGGAGCGGGGCGGCGGCGACGTACAGAATGGATCGGATCCAGCGCCTCACGCGATACGGACGCTTTCCGGATCGTGGCGGTTCGCTCTGGGTCCGATCAGGATCGGCTCAGCGTCTTGCGCCGGTGGGTGACGAAATCGTGCAGGACATACTCGCCCAGCTCATCGGGCTGGCTGTAGAAGACGCGGCCGCCGTTGATCCGCGCGACGCGGTCGACGAACTCCTTGAGGTAGTAGCTGCGGTCGAGCATGAAGACATTGATCACGATGTCCTTCTTGGTGCAGTGGCGGACTTCCTTGAGCGTCTCGCGGATCGTGATCGGCGAGGGCGGATAGGCGAAATAGGAGCGCCCCTGCTCGAGGTGGGCGGTCGGTTCTCCGTCGGTGATCATAATGATCTGGCGGGTGCCCAGCTTGTGTTTGGCCAGCAGCTGCTGCGCGATCAGCAGCGCGTGATGCATGTTGGTGCCCAGCACGGTCTCGTCCCAGCGCACGTAGGGCAGCTGGTCGGCCTTGAGCTCGCGCGCGTAGGCGCTGAAACCGATCAGATAGAGCGAGTCGCGCGGATACTGCATGCGGATCAGGTTGTTGAGCGCCATGGCGACCTTCTTGGCCGCCTGGAACGACCCGCGCAGCGCCATCGACCAGGACAGGTCGAGCATCACGACCGTCGCGGTCTGGGTCAGCGTCTCCGAGCGGTAGACCTCGAAATCGTCGGCCGACAGGCGGATCGGGAATGACGCGCCCTGCGCGCCCGAAGCGGGCGGCGGCGCGTCCGTCGCGGTGCGCAGGATGGCGTTGGAGATCGTCTCCTTAAGATGCAGGTGGAAGGGGTCGCCGAACTCGTAGGCCTTGGTGTCGTCGGCGCGATCGCCGTAGCGGCCGGTCTCCGGGACGCTGTGCTTGCCGAAGCTCTGACGCTTGAGGTTGGCGTAGATTTCGGCCAGCGCCTTCTCGCCGATTCGCCGGTTGCCGCGCGGCGTCAACTCCCAGGCGTTGCCCTTCTTCTCCAGGTAGCCGGCCTCTTCCAGCAGATCGAGCATCTGCTTGAGCTGTTCCAGAATCTCACGCGATTCTTCGCCCATCAACTCTTCCAGTTGGTCGGGGTCGATGTCGTCGATGTCGCCGCCGTACTGCACGCGCTCGAGTGCCCGCTCCAGCTCGTCGAGCTGCTGCATATCGCCCATCAGCGACATCGCGGCCTGCAGATCGATCTCTTCCTGTCCGCGGAAGGGGTACTGGTTGAGCATGTCGCGCATCGGGTACAGCGCTTCCAGGTTCTGCGCCAGTTGCGCCAGTTCCTGATCCATACCCATATCGCCCATCAGCTGCTGCATCATCTCGCCCAGCTGCTGGCGCATCTCACCCGGCAGCGACGACACCAGGTTCTGCATCTGCGCCGCCTGGCGCTGCATCTGCTCGACCAGCTCATCGAGCGATTGCGGCGGGTCGTCGCCGAACATGTCGCCCCACTTGTCCATGAACTCGTCGAAGCGCGGATCCTCGCCGCGCCGCTGGCGTTCCAGCATCTCGTTGAGGTCGCGCATCATCTCGCGCATCTGCTCCATGTCCTCGGGCGACATGTCGGACATCATCTGGCTCATGTCGTTGAAGAAGCGGTTCATCATCGACTGCTTCAACTGCTCCAGCAGCTGCTCGTACTTCTCCCGCGCTTCCTCGTTCTCGAACTCGTACTCCTGCAGGTCTTTGACCTGGCCGGCAGCGTCTTCCGGCAGCTGATCGATCTGTTCCTGCTTCCGTTCGAGCCGCTGGCGCAGGGCTTCCGTCAGCCGCTCCATCTCCTCTTCGGTCAGACCGCCGGCGGGAGCCTCGCCCTCGGCCTGCGGCTGCTCGCCCTCTGATCCCTCTGCAGAAGATTGCGGCTGCGCGCCGCCCGTTTGCTCTGGATCGGCGGCCGGTCGCGGGCCCACCTCGTCCAGCCGATCCTCCAGCGTGTCGCGCTCCAGATCGAGAATCTCGTCGAGTTGGCGCTGAATGTCGTCGAAGACCGAGGAGAGATCGAAACGCTCGAGTTGCTGCCGCCGCTGCTGGCGCAGCCGCTGGAGCAGATCGCGCAGCCCGTCGCTGCGGTCGCCGTCGGGCGTGCGCACGCCGCGCTGGAGCATGTTGCGCAGCGCCTGTTGCAGATCGCCGAAGGAGAGCAGGTCGTCGGAGAGCGATTGCAGCACGTCGTCGGCGTCGAGCGCGGGAACGTCCTGCGTACCATCCCACTGCGTGTAGCGGAATCGTGTGGGCATGGTCACATCCTTTGCATCGCTCACCGCTCACCCTACTAGAGAACGGCGGAGACCCGCCCCCAGGCAGGCCGCAGTCTTGGTCGGGATGGTCGCGGGCGGCCGCGGTGAGCAGACGGCTAGGCGCGGTAGAAGACGGCGCTGCCGACGATGTCCTTGTTGAGGCGCTTGTTGAGGTGCAGGCCTTCGAGCAGGAACTCGACCGCGGCGGCGAGCGAGGCGGCGTCCTCGCCGACGTTGAGCGGCTGCAGCGCCTCATCGAGACCATCGATCCGCCCCACGATGGCCGCGTAGTCGCCGGCCTTGAGCGCCTCCCCAACCTCGACTGCCAGCCCCGATTTGAACTGGGTGATCAGCGGATCGAGCGCGCCGAGATCGAAGTAGCGGCCGAAGACGACGGCGATGGCGCCGGCGATCAGCTTCTCGATCACCTGCACGTCCGCGCCTTCATCGACCGTTTCCAGCTCCATCTTGCCCTGCAGCGCGGGCGCGAGATGCCAGAGGTCGCAGATGCGCGGCGCGACCTGATCCTCGCCGGCCAGGATCGCGCGGCGCAGCGCGTTGGCGGTCAGAGTCTCGTAGCCGGCGATCGAAGCGCGCACTGAAACGCCGGAACGCTGCGAGACGTCAGGGCTGCGGCGCGCGAGGCGGACGATCTCCGCCACGATCTCCGCCATGTAATCGGGCGTGTGGATGTTGCGCCCCGGAGCGGACATCGGAGCCGCTTCCTGTGCGACGATCTCCAGCTCCGTCTCCAGCTCGGACGGGTAATGCGTGCGAATCTGCGCGCCGTAGCGGTCTTTGAGCGGCGTGATGATGCGCCCGCGGTTGGTGTAGTCCTCGGGGTTGGCTGAGGCGACGATCAGCACATCGAGCGGCAGGCGGACGCGGAAGCCGCGAATCTGCACATCGCGCTCTTCCATGATATTGAGCAGGCCAACCTGAATACGCTCGGCCAGGTCGGGCAGCTCGTTGATGCAGAAGATGCCGCGATTGGTGCGCGGGATCAGACCGAAGTGGATGGTCAGCTCGTCCGAGAGGTAGCGGCCTTCCGCCACCTTGATCGGGTCGACCTCGCCGATCAGGTCGGCGATCGTGATATCGGGCGTCGCCAGCTTCTCGCCGTAGCGGTCGTCGCGCGGGATCCAGCGGATCGGCGCGTCATCGCCGAGCGTCTCGATCCGCTGCTTGCCCTCGAGCGAGATCGGCGCCAGCGGTTCCTCGAAAATTTCGACGCCGTCGAGCACCGGCGTCTCGTCGTCCAGCAACCCGGTGATGGCGCGGATCATGCGGCTCTTGGCCTGTCCGCGCTCGCCGAGGAAGATCACATCCTGCTCGGCCAGCAGCGCGTTTTCGAGCGCCGGCACGACGGTGTCCTCGTAGCCGTGAATTTCGGGGAACAGCGGGCCGCCGGCTTCGAGCCGCTTGATCAGGTTGTCGCGTATCTCTTCGCGCACGGTTCGCGGCTGGTAGCCGGATTGTTTGAGTTGTCCGACGGTGGTCGGTGTTGCGCTCACATCGTCTCCTGTCCGCCGCCGACGGCCGCCGAGCGCCGCCCGGGTCCTTCGGCGGGTTTCCGCCAAAGGGCAATAGGTATTCAGTCGGCCAGCGCGCGAAACGCTTCATCGCGCGTGAAGCGCGGAAGCGGTCGCGCGCGGCCGCCATAGTTGAGTGTAGCGGGTATCCCCGCGCCGACATGCCCAATCACCGACGCGGGAATCCGGGCCTCGGCGAGCGCGGTCAGCGCCGACGCCGCTGCGTCGGGCGCGACGGCCGCCAGCAGCGTGCCCGAGCCCAGCAGCCCCAGCGGATCGAGGCCGTGGAACTCGCAGACCGCCAACGTCTGCGGCAGCCAGATGATGTCTTCGAACACAAGCGACGGCGATAGCGCGGCCGCCTCGGCCAGCTCCAGCGCGGCGCTGGCGACGCCGCCTTCGGTGACGTCGTGCATGGCGTGGACGCCGTCGACCTCGCGCAGCGCCTGGGCCGCAGGCGCGATGCTGACGCCCGGCCTGGCGAGCAGCGCCGGATGCCCGAGGATGGCGGTACCCTCGACCGCCGACGCGCCGGCCTGAATGATCGCGTCGCCGTCCCGCGCCCTGTCGGAGGCGATGATCCGATCCAGCGGCGCGCTGCCGATCAGCGTGCAGGAGACGACCGTTCGGGCGACGGCGTCGGTGACCTCGGTGTGCCCGCCGACCAACGCGGCGCCCGCCTCGTCGCAGGCGCGTTGCAGGTCGCGCAGCAGCGCTGCGATCTCGCGCGGTGAGGTCGGCGGCGAAGCCAGGATGGTGGCCAGCAGCCAGTGCGGCTCCGCGCCGACGGCGAAGA
Source organism: Dehalococcoidia bacterium (assembly GCA_965205105.1). GTDB lineage: Bacteria > Chloroflexota > Dehalococcoidia > Bin125 > Bin125 > Bin125. The sequence continues at coordinate 1,138,968 of OZ242034.1, read as the reverse complement.
TATCGTTGGCGTTGACTACGACGGCGAGCGCGGCGAGGTCGGGCGTCCCCGCACTCGACGCAACCGGGCCGGGAAACGTGATCGGATCGGACGTCACCACCAGGGCGCGGTCGCCCCAGTCGATGATCGCCGCGTCGCGCCCAATGCCTGGCCCTTGCAGCACACGCTGGTCGGCGATGCGCCCCAGCGCGGAAAACAGCAGCTCCGGCGGGAGCTTGCCGGTTGGTAGGGCGTCCAGATCGTCGGTCGACATTATCGACACAGTGTCTACCCAACAGCGCCTGACATGTATGCGAATGGCGCGCGACGCGCTCGGACGCGGCGGCATATGCTGAGGCTATGAGCGCAACGTTAACGGAGCATCGCGGCGGGCTGGCCTGGTCGGAGGATCCGCAGGGCGTCGAGTTGAACGCCATGCGGATCGACTTCGAGGGCGCCGCGCCGCACTCGGTTTCGCTGCCGCGCCGGGGACCGATTGCGCGCACCGAGTACCCCGAGGCTGACGCGCTGGGCATCGTCCGCGAGGCGCTGCTTGAAGCGGAGCGATCGCTGGGCGGACCTGCCGTCCTGCGCTGGCGCGTGGACGGGTCGGGCGGAGCGGCGACGAGCGACGAGCGGTTGATCGACGAGCCGCTGCCCTGGGGCGGCGGCCCCGGACACGGATTGCCGGAGACGCTGGATCGGCTCGACCGCTGGTCGCGCGCCAACGCGGGCGAGGTGATCCCCAACGTGATCACCCCGCTCAGCTGGTCGGTGATCGCCGACGCGCTCGATCGCGGCTTCCACAGCCTGTGGAGCGACTGGACCGTCGGCCGCCGCTTCGTCGCCATGTACGAAGGCTACGTCTACTTCAACGTGGGGCTCATGCTGGAGATTATCCAGGGGCGGTTCGGTCTGACGGGGGCGCATTTCCTGGAGGCGGTCGGCGGTCCGGAGGCGGCCGCGGTCGAGCGCGACGTCGACGGCGCGGCGCGCGCGACCCGAATTCGCTGGACGCGGTTGCTGCGGCAGCTGCCCTGGCTGCTGCGTTGGCTGCGCGATCAGGACACGCTGCCCAAGCGCTGGCCGGCGATGCGGCGCGACGCCGAAGCCGAGCGCGACCGGCTGATGGCGCTCGACGCCGCCCAATTGTCCGAGCGCGAGATCCTGCGCGAGCTGGCGCGCTCGGCGCAGGAGAGCGAGCGCCAGACGATCTTCCTGATGCGCGCCCAGAGCGCCGTTTACGGGGCCGCGCAAGGCCTGCTCTGGGCGATCGACCGCTGGCTGGGGATGGAGCATCGCAATCTGGCGCTATCCGTCCTGCAGGGCGTCCCGGGCATCCGCACGCAGGAGGGCAACCTCGCCCTGCGCCGCGTCGCCGAGCGGGCCGGGCAGTCGTCCGACGCGCTGAAGTTCGTTCGTCGGCACGATGCCGCGACGCTCTGGCCGGCGCTGCACGCCGGCGACCTGCCCGCCTCGCTGCTCTGGCTGCGGCGTGAGCTCGACGATTTCATCGCCGAGTACGGTCACCGCGCCGCCGGTGAGCTGGAGATCGCCGAACCGCGCTGGGCCGAGCGGCCTGAGCTGATCCTCGACACGTTCCGCGACTACGTGCTGCACCCGGAAAAAGCGAGCGCAGCCGAAACGCTCGAACGCCAACGCTCGAGCCGGCTCGACGCCGAACGGCGGATCAGGGCGATCCTGCATCGCAACCCGCTCGGCTACCTGCGCTGGCCGCTCTTCCGCGCCCAAATCCACCAGGCGCGCCGATTGCAGCCGCTGCGCGAGAACCCCAAGTTCACCCTGCTCGAGTTGTCGCAGCAGCAGCGATTGCTCTGGGGCGAGCTGACCCGCCGCTGGCTCGAGGCCGGCCTGCTCGACGAGCCGGACGACATCTACTACCTACTCTTCGAGGAATTGGCGAGTCTGGCGCGGCGCTCGGACGATGCCGCGCTGAGCGCCAGATTGCGCAGCCGCATTCGCCGCCGGCGCGCCCAATTCGAGCAGTGGAACCGAACCACGGCCCCGCCGCTGCGCGGCCCGCACGGCGAGGTGATCGACGTGGGCAGCGTCAGCGTCGACGCGGTGGTCGAGTCGCGCGCGGCGTCAGACTTCCAATCCGACGACGCCAACGACCCGCCGTTCACCCTGCGCGGCATCGCCGCCTCATCGGGCGTCGTCGAGGGGCTCGCCCACGTGGCGGTCTCGCCCGCGACGGGCCGCGACATTCAGGCCGGCCAGATTCTCGTCGCCCGCTTCACCGATCCGGGTTGGACGCCGATCTTCCCGCTGGCGGCCGCCGTCGTGACCGAGATCGGCGGCGTGCTTAGCCACGGCGCGATCGTCGCGCGCGAGTTCGGCATCCCCGCAGTCGTCAACGTCCAGACCGCGACGCAGCGCATCCACTCCGGCGATCTGCTCCAGGTCGACGGCTCCAGCGGCCTGGTCACAATCATCGAGCGCGGCTGACCAACCCCGCGGCTTTCCTCCGTCATTCCCGCGCGGAGCGCGGGGAGTCTCGCCTGCCCGCCCGTGTGTAAGAGGTTTGACGACCGGCGCGGCGCCCGCTCGCCGATGGTTGCGCCCTTACCATATTTGGCACTGACGTTCTTGTACGATTGCTCGCACGTACACGCGAGCGAGAGCGGAGAATGTCATGGCCGACAGCGAGGTTACGCCCCCTGACGGGCTGGACGTCCCCGGCGGCCCCGCGACCAGGGACGAGGTGATGGGCGGTATCCGTCGGCTCGCCTACCACGCCAGCTCGGAGACGGTCAGTCTGCGCGCTTGGGAGCTGATGGGGCGGGACATCGGCATGTTCAAGGACGCGCCCGGCGACGGCGGCGCGCCGGTCGTGCGCATGACGCCCCCGCTCGATCCCGAGCCGACCGACCCGCCCAACCCGGACGCGCATCGTGATCTCGCCCGCTCACGCTAGTCACCCTCCGACCAACGCGCGCACCCTGCGGGCGGTTGAGCGGCATTTCCGTCCCACCGAACGGCAGCGCGCCGTCTATGAAGCCTTGCGGCAGACGCCCGCCGGCGGCCTGACGCTGCTCGGCTACGGCGGCGCGATGGGCGGCGGCAAGACCCGCGCCATCGCCGAGTTGGCGATCGATACCGCGCTGACCTTCCCCGGCACCAACATCCTGGTCGCGCGGCAGCACTATTCCAACCTGCAAACGACCACGATGCGCGAGTTCTTCGATTGCCTGCCCGAGCGGTTGATCGTCGAGCGCCAGCGGTCGTCGCCACAGTGGGTCGCCGTTCGCGACGCCGCCTGGCCGCGCGGCATCCGCTCGACGATTCACTTTCGGCATCTGACCGAGTGGTCGGGGCTGGGTTCGGAGCAGTACGGGGCCGTGTTCATCGACGAGGCGGGCGAAGTGGCGGAGGAAGCCGCGCAGATGCTGCTCACGCGGCTGCGGCACCCGGCCCAGCCGCAGCGCTGGTTCGTCGCCGCGTCCAACCCCTGGCCGGGATGGTTCGAGCGCTGGTTCGCGCGGCGCGAGCTGGATGAACAGGCGTTGTCCGCGGCCGGCGGACGCATCGTGTTCGTCCCCGCCCGCGTCGCCGACAATCCGCACCTGCCCGCCAACTACGCCGACCAGCAACGCGCGCTCCAGCCCGGCGAGTGGGTCGAGCGCTTCATCGAGGGTCGGTTCGACGCCTTCGAGGGTCAGATTTACCAGCACTTCGACCCGGCTCGGCACCGCTGGGATGCTCCGCTGCCGCCCTTCGCGCGCTACATCGGCGGGCTCGATTTCGGCGGGCAGTCGCCTCGCGATCATTACACGGCTGGCGTCGTCGCCGGCGTCACCGGCGATCAGGCGCCCTGCGGCCCCAACATCCTGATCCGGCTGGGCGAGTTCGAGGATCGCGGCCCCGGCGTCACCGAGCGTCTGGAGCAGTGGCAGCGCAGCTGGCGGCAGAAGCTGGGGCCGATCCGCTGGTGCGCCGACCGCTCGCAATCCGCCTGGATCGATCATCAACGACGGCAGGGGCATCAGGTCGCGCCCAGCAGGGGCGGCCCCGACTCGGTCAGCTGGGGCATCTCGCTCGTGCAGCAGCGGCTCAACGGCGATCCGCCCAGCTCCTACTGCACGCCAGGCATGATCCAGTTCCCGCTCCGCATGCGCGAGTATCAATGGGATCGGTCAGCGCCCGAGCACGCCCCCAGGCCGCGCAAACGCAACGACGATCTGCTCGACGCGGACCGCTACATGCACGAATTCAGCCTCTCCATGCCGACGTTCCCCTCGCGCATCACCATCCCCTCTCCACCCCGCGGCCAAGACGCCCGCTGGCGCGGATAGCCGGCCTGAAACGACGCGGGGGCGGGGTCGCAAGACCCCGCCCCCGCGGACGGCTCACCCTTCGTTGAGCGCTAGTTGCTGATGTAGATGATGTCCGACTTGCCGACGGCGAAGTCGCGGGAGCCCGGCACCATCGCGCCGTCGACCATCGAGTAGCGGACCCAGACGGAACCGTTCCACAGGTGGATCGCCGTCGCGCCGCGGGCCGAGAGCAGCTCGAACAGCGCCGACGCCGTCGAACCGCCGCAGGTCCAGACCGCGAACCCGCTCAGTTCGCTCAGACAGTCCAGACTGACCTCGCCCTCGGCGTCGGCGGGAGCGCCGGCCCGGCTGACCAGCACCGCTGTCTTCAGCAGCGAGCCGCCGCCCGCCTTGTCCGTCGTCGCGCGCACCACCGCGTTGCCCGCGCCGACCACCGTCAGCGCCGCTGACGCCACCCCGTCCTTGTTGGTCAGCACCGCCCCCTCCGTGTCCAGCACCGCCACCGCGTCGTTGCCGCCGCTGAAGTCCGACACCTTGAACGTCACCGCCGTGCCGGCCGCCACCGGGTTCCCGGACGCGTCCTGCACCCTCGCCGTCGCCGTCACCGTCTGCCCGAACGCGTCCGCCGACATCGGCGCCAGCTCCAGCTCCAGCGTCGAACCGTCGCCGACCACCGTGAACATCCGCTCCGCCTTCAGCGCCGGCGACGCAGACGACAGCGTCAGCTTGTACTCGCCCGGCTTCAGCGCCGTCGCCGCCGGTGTTTTGACGTCCAGCGTCAGCATGTTCTTCAGACCCGTCGTCGACTGCGTCTTGTCGTACTTATCCATCGAGACCAGCGCCCCGGCGCTGTCGTGCACCGCGACTGTCAGGGTCGGCGTCGTTATCACGTTGCCGGCCCCGGCCGCGCCGTCCGTCGCCTTGACCATGAACGTGATCCGGTCCCGCGCGTCCGCGCCGCGGTCCGGCGCCTTCGCTGCGTCGTAGTCCGACGCCTGATCCTTGCCGACGTTGTAGCCCAGCACCGTCGACGGCGGCTCGCCGATGCTCAGCGACTTGGCCGGACCCGTGAACGTCACCGTCACCGGCTCAGGCGTGTGCACCTTGCCACCGGCGATCACCGTCGCGCGCACCGTCGCCGTGCCCGGCGTCGCCGGCGCTTTCAGCTGCACCCGGATCTTGGCCGGCAGCGCGCCGCTCAGCGCCGACAGGTTGATCTCGCACGACGCCGCGCTCTGCGTCTTGCAGTTCGCCGTCTGCGCCGTCTTCGAGTTCGCAGGGCCGATCGACTCCGTCGACAGCGTGCCGTTCGTCGTGGTAACGAAGATGGACGAGACCGTGCCCGCCTCGGGCGGCTTGTTCAGCGCGCTCTGCAGCGACAGCGTCAGCTCCGTCGTCCCGCCGGTCGGGATCGTCGTCGACTCCGCCTTCGAGGCGTCGTCCGCGTAGCCGTCCGCCGAATTCCCGTCCGTTCCGCCGCCCTTCTCGTCCGTGTCGCCGGTCACCGCCCGGCGCGGCGCGCTGGGGCCGAAGCTCACCGTGCTGACCGAAGGCGGCGAGCCCACCGTCAGCGTCCGCGTCACGGTCACCCGGGTCAGGTCCGTCGCACTCTTGGCGCCCTTGACCGCCACCACGTACTCGCCGTCCGGGGTGCCCACGGGAACGACAACCTCCAGGTTGAAGAACGCCGTACCCACCGTCCTGGGCTGCCGCGGCGGCGTGAGTTCGGCGCAACTGTTGTTGAGCGCGGCGCCGTTGTTGGCGTACCCCTTGCAGAGCGTCCCCGCGATCGTATTGATGCCTGCGATCTGACCGCCTCTGTTAAGTCCGGTGCCAAGGATGGTTGAGACCGCCGGCCAGTCGAACAGCTTCTGCTGGACGATACTGCCGATGTCGATGGGCGTGACGAGCACATCAGGCTTGGTGTCGACGTCGGCTTTAATATTCGATTTTCCCTTCCCGATTTCGTCGTCGGCGTAGTAATCCCTCCGCACCGCCCGTAGCGACAGGCCGCCGCTGATGCTGATGCTGTCCATCAACTGGAGTGAGCTATCTCCGTTCGTGCGCGTAATCTTGAGGCCCACGTTCGTCCCCGCCTGCACCACGCCGTCGCCGTCGTTCAGGAACTCGATCTTGTACACGGGGCCCGTCGCCGCAGGCGTGTTCTGGTTGCCGGACGGCGGCGTGCCGCCGCTCACCGTGAGCCCTATCGCGGTTCCCTGCGGTCGGGTGCCGCTCGCGTACACGGTCACGCTGACCTTGTAAGTCGTCACCGTGCCGCTGTTCGTGTCCGTGATCGTCCAGACCGCCGTGCCCACTCTGGCGTTATTGGCATTTCCAGACGCGATGGTGGAGCGGATGAACGGGATATCCCTGCCGGTGTTCTGCGGGGTGCCATTCACGATGCCGGACTTGCTGACCGGCACCGGGCCCGTCACCGCGATCTGGCCCGTCCCGGGCACCGTCACCCGACAGGTGTGAAATGGGCCGCCTCCCTGCTCCAGGATGCAGACCGCCGTTTGGCCGCTCACCAGCGTTCCCGTCGCGATCTTCGACTGCGCTTCAGCCGGCGGCGCGGCCAGGATCATCGCCGCCGCGAGGGCGAGCAGGGCTGCCCCCGCCAGAATTTTAAGGCGCAACCGCGCCAGCGTGCCGATCATGATCCGTTCCTTCCCTGCGAATGGGCGGCGCGCCTGATGCGCCACTACGGGTAATCGTCACCCATACAGCCAGCTGAATCAATAGATTTACCCCCCCCCCCCCCCCCCGAAAATTTACAAAAAATTTACGCCAGACGGTGATTTCCAGGCGATTTTCGCTGAAAAGCGACGCCGGATGCCCCCGCCTGGCAGGAAAGACCCCCGCGCAACGCGCGGGAACCTCGGAATGCGGGTTTCGCCGGATACATCGACTGGCTTGACTTCCTCGATTTCCGAACATATGTTCATATTTATCCGCCGACGCACTTGCGCGCCTCCGAGCGCCGAATGGACATCGACCGTCGGCGCGATGGTTTGGTTGGAGGCACGCGATGGATTCAGTACCGCACACAGTCACGGCGGGTGAGCCGCCCGGCCAGAGCGCCGAGCCGGGCTCGGACGGCGCCGGCAGCCTGCGCGAGGCGATGCTGGCGGCGATCGGCGAGCTGTCGGAAGACGAGCGGGCGCGGTTGACGTCGAGCGAGCAGCCCGACGATTTGGCCAACGCCTGGCGCGACCTGATCGCGGAGCGGGCGGCGCTCGAACGCGAGCAGCGGGTGCGCGCCGAGCTGACGCGCGAGTTCGAGTCGCAGCTGCGCTCGGCGCGGCAGCGTCCGACCGGCGGCCTGCGCGGCGGCGCGCCGCCGCCGCAGCCGGACAGCGTCGCCGAATGGACCCGGTTCATCCGCGACGCGGACGGGCAGGAGCTGCGCCAGCAGCGCCGGGCGCAGTTCGCCAACTGGCTGGCGGCGCATCCCGAGGCCTGACAGCTCGGGACGGATCAAACCGGCGGGTCGGCCGGGCTGACCGCGTCCGACCCGCACAGCGCACACAGCACATACAGAACGAAGGGAACCCCACATGCCTGACACTCTCTCCAGCAACGTCTCGGCCTCGTATGCGGCGATGGTCGAGCGGACGATCGCCCAGATGCCGCAGTCGGCGCCGATGCTGTCGTTGGCGCGCAAACTGATCGTGCCCAAGGGTTCGAGCAGCGCCCAGATTCCGCGCGTGGCGAGCGTCTCGTCCGTGCAGCAGCCGGCCGAGGACGACGAACTGGCGACCACCTCGCGGTTCACCCTGACCAGCACCACGATCTCGCCCACCTTCCGCGCCATCTACGTGCGCATTCACGTACGCGCGATCAACTACTCGCGCGAGGATCTGGTGCGCCTGGTGTCGGACGAGATGGCGCTGTCGCAGGGGCAGGACATCGACACCGACCTGACCGGCGAGTTCGGCAACTGGCACACGGACAACGACATCGGCCGTTCCGGCGCCAAGCTGACGCTGGCCCGGCTGCGCGCGGCGCGGCGCACCTTGCAGTCGGTGCCGCGATCGCGGGGCGGGCCGCCGCGCGGCGACGTGGTCACGGTGCTCTCGCCGATCGTGGCCGAGCACGTGCTCGACGACCTCGGCGCGGCGGGCGTGGGCAACGGCTCCAGCTGGATTCCGGCCGGGATTTCGGAGCGGTTGATCCGCCGCTTCCACGTGTCGGAGATTCCGCTGATGGGCACCGCCGTGTTCGTCGACGGCTACATGGCCGCCAACGGCGCGGGCGACTACATCTGCTCGATGTTCGGCACCGAGGCGCTGGTCTGGGCCTGCTCGATGGACTGGGAGATGTCGATCTTCGAGGAAGCCGAGTGGCCGGGCGTGACGCTGCGCTCGATGGCCGACTACGACACGGGGATCGCCGGCTATGTCCACCACGGCTGCCAGATCACCGCGGACGGAGGCTAAGCGATGCCGATCGACGAACGCGGCCGCTGGTCGCCGGCCGATTTCTCGCGCACTCGCTCGCAGCGCTACTCGCCGCCGAGCCTGGGCGGCTGCCTACGCGCGCAGCGGGCGTACCTGCGCACTCCCAAGCGCGATCGTCACGGCCGACCGTACCTCGGCCGCGATCACGCGCTGCTGGGTCACGGCTTCCACGACGCGCGCGAGGCCGAGCGTCTGCTGCTGGAGGCCGCGGCGGCGTACGGGCTGCCGCATGAGTTCATCGCGATCGAGGCTCGGCCGTGGCTGGAGACGGACATCCAGGCCGGCCTCGGACCTACCTGACCCGAACCCGCCACTCAGATCAGTCCGGATCAACCCGGAACAGTCCGTCCGCGAGGACGGTAGAACGGAACCACCCCCATGCCCGCCAGAAACCGCAAGCCGCAACGGCAGTCGTACCCGGATTCGCCGCAGGAGCCGCAATCGGAACTGCAACAGGGGTTGCAGCCGACGTCGGGGCCGCCGGCGATCCTGCCGCGCGCCGAGCGCGTGCTGCTCAGCCTGCACGAGTACCAGCTCGTCCGCCAGCGAGGGGAGGGGCTGCAGGACTACGACATCCTGATGCGCAATCCGGAAAGCATCGACGTGTCGGGCCGCGAGCTGAGCGAGACGGAGCGCTGGTCGCCGGTGCCGGCCGTCAAGTATCTCAAGCACCGCGCCCTCGAGTGGCGCGAGGCCGATTCGCTGGACGAGCTGCCCGAGCCGTGGCGGGCGCTCGCCGATGGTCGGGAGCCGTTCCCGCCGCCGGCCTGACGCGCCCCCGCAGCAGCGGAGTGAACCCAGCGAACGAAGCGAGTTTGCACGGAGGAGCACTGATGGATCAAATGGACCAACACGTGAAGCAGCGCGCGCCGGCGCCGCCTGACCTGGATTCCGGGTCGGGCGGCTGCCCGACCGTTCGCGCGCAGACCAGCGCCGGCCAGCAGAGTCAGCGCGAGAGCCAGACCGAGGCGCTCTGGCAGTACCTGCGCCGCATCGAGAGCGGGCTGGACCAGATCGAGGCCCGCATCGATCGGCTCTACGTCGCGTTGGGCGGCGGCACGGTGCTGCTGGCGGCGATCGGTCTGGCCTCGGCATTCATCGTCCGCGGCGGCTGATCCCGATCACGCCGCCGCGCCAGTGGACCAGTAGAAAGGGGAACGACCTGTGAGTCGACCATCATCCAGCCCGTCCAGTTCATCCAGTTCATTCGAGCCGCACGCGCGTGCGGCGGCAGAGCCGCCCTCACGCTCAGCGGCGAGCCCGCCCGATCCGCTCTGGCTGCCGCGCGGCAGCGTGCGCGCGGTGATCGCGCTGGGCATGATCAGCGTCTGGGCGGCGCTCGAAACGGGGCTGTTGGGGGCGCCGGCATCCGACGCGGTGCGCTCGATCGCCGTGGGCGTCGCCGCCGGCTACGGCATCCTGCGCAGCCGCGAGCCGCGCTCGGAGGGCTCCGGGCGCGGCGATCGGACGGGAGGCGTCGAATGAGCGACGCCGCTTCAACCGCGGCGGAGGCGCCGGATCTGGCTGGATTGCGCGGGCTGCCCGCGGGCGCCCGCGCGATCTGGCGGCCGGCGCATCCGTCCAACTACTACGCCGCCTCGACCCGTCCCTACTCCGGCGCCGCGCGCCGCTTCGTCGCGATCTGTTACCACACGCCCGAGGAGCCGTGGGACGACAACGAGGTGACGCCGGCCTGGTTCGAGGATCCGCGCGCCAACGCGAGCACGCACTACTACGCCGACTCGGACGGCGACCTGTACCAGATGGTGCGCGATGCCGACTTCGCCTGGGCGCAGGGCGTGCGGCGCCAGGATCTGATCCTGCCGCGTCCGTCCTGGTGGCGCGACGAGTACGTCAGCTACAACGCCTGCATGCTGTTGATCGAGATCGAGGGCTACGCGCGCGAGATCGGCGCGACCTTCAGGCCGGGCAGCCGTCAGTTCGAGACCGTCGCCGTCTGGTCGGCGCACGTCTGCGCCAGATACGGGATTCCCGTGGATCGCCGCTACCACGTCGGCCACAGCGAGCTGACGCGGCAGAAGTCCGATCCGGGCCGCGAATTCCCCTGGCAGGCGCTGCTGGCTCGGGTGCGGCAATTGGGACAGCCGGGCGGCGCGGGCAGCGTCGAGGCGCGGCTCACCGAGCTCGAGCGCCGTGTGATGAGTCTTGAACGGCACGGCCACGGGCCGCCGCTCATGACATAGCCGCTCATGGCGTAGGGCGCTATGGGTGCTGGTGATCGATCTTCTGACCCGACATCAGCGCCACCGGGCGCAGCATCGGCGGCGGCAGGGCCGGCGCGCCCGCGCCGCCGCCGTTCGCGCCAACCTGCGCCACGGCCGGGCGCGCGGGGATCGACGACGGTGCCGGGCGGTCGTCCTTGCGGATCGCCAGCCAGCCGAAGGCGGCCAGTCCCGTGACGACGAAGGCCAGCAGTCCGCCGCCCGCCAGCACCTCGCGCTCGCCCAGCGCGTCGGCCAGGATGCCGGCCGGCAGGCCGCAGAGCATCTGCACGCCCCAGGACATCATCGTGAACGACATCACGCGGCCGTAGTAGGCCGACTCGGTGTGCATCATCATGCGCGCCTGCAGGATCATCACGGGGCCCTGCATGCCGGGACCGAGCAACGCCATCGCGATCATCGCCTGGCCGTAGCTCTGCACCTGCGAGAGCGCCAGATAGCCCACGCCCAGCAGCGCCATCATGCCCAGCACCACGGGCCACGCCCAGCGCGTGGTCGTCGCGCCGGCGACGAAGATCGACACGGCGGCGGATGCCAGTCCGTAGACCAGCAGCAGCGGCCCCATATCGGTCGATTCGCGGCCCAGATGCTCTTCCAGCAGGGCGGGTACCAGGGTTCGGAAGAGGAAGCCGATCACCACCGCGCTGACGAACACGGCCAGCATCAGCCGCAGCGGCCGCCGCCGCCAGACATAACGTCCGCCATCGGCGATGTCGCGGAGCACGCTGCGGACGGGGCCGTCCGAGGTCTGCGGGCGCGCTGCCACCTTGCCGCGATTCGGCATGATCGCCATCGTCAGCACGCCGACGCTGACCAGCGCGCCCATCAGCATGTAGGTGCCGCCCGAACCGAAGAACGAATCCAGCGCCAGCGACGCGATGGCGGGCGAGAACGGCTGGCCCCAGGTGTGCGCCAACTGATTGAGCACGACGGCATTGCCGATCAGCCGCGGCCCGACCAGATCGGCGGTGAAGGCGTTGCGCGCCGGCCCCATCAGCACGAACGAGAATCCCAGCGCCATCATCAGCACGAACATCAGCGGCAGCGACATCAGGTCGAAGGCGAGCAGGACGCCGGTCAGGATCAGCATCGCCGCGCCGCCGCCCTGCCCGAAGACGATCAGCCGTTTGCGATTGACCCGATCCGCGATCACGCCGCCGAACGGCGCCAGCAGCATCGCCACCCCCACGCCGCTGCCGATCAGCCCCACCGCCGTGTTGTTGCCCGAGAGGTCGTAGGCGACGATCGCCATGACCATCATCATCATCATGTAGCCGAAGGTGGCGAACATCGTGCCCGCGAACAGCACCCGAAAGTGCCGGTCGCTCAGCGCCGCGAACGTGTGCCGCCTCCAGGCCGTCAATGCTGAAATGCTTCGCGCCATGCGAACATTCTACGACCGCGCTCGCTTCAGGCGTATCGAGGATCTTTCGATACGCTGCGCCAGTGAGATCTCTCGACCTCAGCTGGCAGCGCTGGCTCCTCGCGGCGATCGTGGGCGTGTTCGTCGCCCTGGGTATCTGGGCGTTCGGCGTCGACAAACCGGCGCGGGTTGTCCAAGTCCAGATCGCCATGCGCCACGCGGGCGATCTGCGGGCGGAACTGGGCGTGCTCGAAACCGACCACCAGGGCGTCGAGCATTTCTACGCGGCGCAGGAATTCACACTCGACTATTCCCTGGTCGACCGGCCGCATTCGATCTACTCCGACCCGATCATGCTCTCCAACGACGACTCCAACGCCCCCAGCCGGGTGCGCCTGACACAGCGCGCTCTGGGCGATGGCGGGGTCGCGCTCGGATTCAGGGTCGTGCGGCCCAACCGCCGCTGGGGCGGCACCCGCTTCCCGTCGCGCGAGGCGGTCACGCTCGATCAGGTGCGCAGCGCGGAGTGGACGTACTCACCGCCGCTCGACGTGCGCGTCGTCTACCACCAGCCGATCGTCGACACCGTCCGCGTCTTCGTGTACGTCGTCGGCTTTCTGGCTCTGATCCTCGCCATCGCGTGGTTCGTCTGGCGTCGGTGGTTGAATTAGCCCGACTCGCTCGGCGCGCCGACCTGATAGATCGTGCGATGCCGCAGCCGCGCGATGTCCCCGCCCGACTCATTGCTGATCGTCACGTCGAGCAGACAGTATTCGTGCTGCTTGCGTCGGTAGCCGTCGGTCATTACGCCCGAGATGATCAGCGTCTGCCCCGCCTGGGCCGGGCCGAGCATCTGCACCTGGCTGCCAGCGTGAATCCCGGCCGGGTAGGTGTAGGTGTGTCGAATTAGCCGCGTGCAGCGCCCGGCGATCCAGCCCGGATGCAGGCGAGCCTGATCGCCGCGCCAGCGCGGATGCGGGTCGCGCGCGAACTGGTCGGCGTAGGCGGCCGCGTCGTCGGCCGACATCGGTACCGCCATCGCGGGCAGCTCCTCGCCGACCGGCAGATTGCCGCGCGTCAGCGTCGTCGGCGGGTCGGCTGCCGGCGCGGTGCCGCGCCGTTGCGCGACCGCGAGGCCGCGGTAGAACACAGCCTCGCCCAGACCCGCCGTTCCGGCAATGCAGACCTCGCCCGAATCCTTCGCCATCGCAAACTCGACCGCCAGCTGCGCCCGACCGCTCGGCTCGTCGATCGGCGAAACGCGCGTGGTAATTCGGTCGCCGGGATAGACCGGCCGCCGCAGGCGGAAGTCGATCCAGCCCGTGTCGAGCCAGTCCTCGCCCAACGCCTCGATCAGCGCGGGAATGGCCCAGGCGTAGACCGTGACGCCGCCGACCAGCGCGCCCTGAAAGCCGAACTGCGCCGCGCCCGCGGTCGAGTGGATGATGTTGTCGATCTCCAGCGAGTCCTCACCGTCGAGGAAGGCGGTGGTCGAGCGTTCGATGGTCTGGCTGGCCATAATCTCCTCCTTCGGGTCGCTCTGCTGCGCAGAGCGAAACGAGATTCCCGCGCAACGCGCGGGAATGACGGAAAGGGTGGCGGTATCGCGCAGCCGTCATTCCCGCGCGTTGCGCGGGAATCTCGCCTGCCGCTTCGCCGAGCGCAACGCGGCTTAGCGTTCCGCGAGCTGGTAGATCGTCGGTTGACGCATCCGCGCCAGGTCCTGACCGTCCTGCGAGGATACCGTCACGTCGAGCACGGCGTACTCGTGACCCTTGCGCTCGTAGCCCGATTCGATGCGTCCGCTGACCACGAAGCGTTGGCCCGAGTGGACGGGCGCCAGGTGTTGGATCTGGCTCGAGGCGTGGATCGCGGTGTAGCGCCAGGTGTGTTCGAGCAGCCGGTTCGCCCGCAGCGCGATCCAGGCCGGATGCACGCGCCCCTTCGCTCCGCGCCAGCGCGGATCGGGGTCGCGGGCGAACTCGTCGGCGTAGCGCTCCGCGTCGCCGCTGCTGCAATCGGTCTCCATCGCCGGCAAATCCTCGCCCAGCGGCGCGGCGGCTCGCGTGATGAACGGGCGATCATCCCGTCGAGGCTGAGGCGCGCGGTCGGCCGCGGCGCTGATCTCCGAGCAAAAGTCAGCGACGCCCAGACCGGCGCTGCCCCTGACCGCGATCTCGCCGCCGTCCTTGGTCATCGTGAACTGCACCGTGTCCCGAGCCGCCGGCGCGGCGACGCGGGTCGTGATCACCTCGCCCGGGTAGACCGGGCGCCGCAGCTGAAATTCCACCCAACCCTGGTCGAGCCAGCCGTCGCCCAACGCCTCGACCAGCGCCGAAACCGACCAGGCGTAGACCGTGACGCCGCCCACCAGCGGGCCCGAATAGCCGTAGCGCGCCGCGCCCGCGGTCGAGTGAATGATGTTGCCGATCTCGAGCGAGTCGTCGCCGTCGAGGAAGGCGGTGATCGAGCGTTCGATGGTCTGGCTGGTCATGACCTCCTCTTTCAGGCCGCTCCCGGAGCGAAGCGAGATTCCCGCGGCAAGCGCGGGAATGACGGAACGGGAGGCAGTATCACGCTGCCGTCTTCCCGCAGAGAGAGCGGCGCTGGCGGCCGCCAGGCTAGATGACGCCGTCCGCCTCGAGCTGCTCCAGCTCTGCGTCGCTCAGGCCGAGCATGCCGCCGTAGACCTCGCGGTTGTGCTCGCCCAGCGTCGGCGCGCGATGCTTGACCGCGCCCGGCGTCTTCGACAGACGCGGCACGATGCCCGGTTGCGGCAGCGCGCCGTGCTGCTCCGACGGCACCGCGACGATCTGCTCGCGCGCCCGGTAATGCTCGTCCGCCATCACGTCCGATGTCGCGTAGACCTTGGTCGCCGGCACGCCGTGCTCGTCCAGCAGCCGCTGCGCCTGCGCCAGCGTCAGCGCGCCGATCCATTCGCCCAAGATCGCGTGGATCGCCTCGTAGTGGCGGCGGCGCTCGGCGTGCACGCCGAAACGCGGATCGTCCAGCAGATCGGGACGCTGCATCGCCGCAACCAGCCGCTCGAACGTGCCCTGCGTGGTCGCGTTGATGATCAGGTGATGACCGTCGGCGGTTCGCCACTGCTCGGCCGGCACCACGCCGGGCCAGTAGTTGCCGCTGCGCTCGCGGTTGCGGCTGGTCATCGCGTACTGCGACGCGTGCGTGCCCGACTGCTTCCAGATCGCCTCGTAGAGCGCCACATCAACGTCCTGACCGACGCCGCCGTTGACGTCGCGGGCGCGCAGCGCCATCAGCGTCCCCATCGCGGCGAAGACGCCGGCCGAATAGTCGGCCACCATGTAGCCGGGGCGCACGGGCGGCCCGTCCGCCCAGCCGGTCTGATAGGTCATCCCGGCGAAGCCCAGCGCCACGCGGTCGAACCCCGCCCGCTCGCGGTAGGGGCCCGTCTGTCCGTAGCCCGAGACGCGGGTCACCACCAGGCCCGGGTTGCGTTCGCGCAGTGAATCGGGCGACAGCCCCATCTTCTCCAGCGTGCCCGGCCGGAAGTTTTCGATCAGCGCATCGGCGCGGTCGCAGAGCCGGCGGAACAGGTCTGCGCCGCGCGGATCGGCGAGGTTGCAGGTGACCCCGCGCTGCGAGCGGTTTTCCTGCACATAGGAGATCGTGCCATGGTTCGGCTCGCCGCTGGCGGGCCGCTCCAGCTTGATCACGTCAGCCCCGAACTCGGCCAGGATCGTGGCGCAGTGCGGCGCCGCCAGAATCTGCCCGGCATTGATCACGGTGACGCCATGCAGCGGCGGCAGGAGGTTGTCGGTGGTCATGCCGGGAATGATAGGGCAGTTTCGGCGAAATCAGGAGGCAAGCTCGGTAATCGTCTCGATCAAGGGGCATTTCGATAGCCTCTCGTCGTGCGTGACCAGCGGCCGGCCAAGCAGCAGCGCCGCGGCCGCCACCCAGCCGTCGGCTGCGTCGATCTTGGGACCCCCGCCCCGATTCCACCGGTCGATCGCCGCCGCGCGAATCCGTACATAACAGTCCAGGAGATCGTGCGACCAGTCGACGATTTCAACCTCAGCGATCAGTGTATAGAATCTATGAGAATCCAGATTCTGCGTCGCGAGCGCAACGCGCAGTTCGCCTTCCGTTTGGAATGAAATGGCGACGGGGCAATCCTCGATGTGCGGGCGGTACCGTTCGGCTAACTCCATACCGAACGGTTCAGGCGAATAGATATAACTCAACACGTTGGTGTCGACCACGACGCCGTCATACTGGCGCGTGGTCATTCGTCGTCCTCGTCGACACCGTGGATGTTCTCCAAAAAGTCTTGAACGTCGAAGTTATCGAGCAGTTCATCCGGCGACGGCCAGCGAAATCGTTTGGCGGGCCAGAGCTTGCGCCGATCATCGTACTCCACCCAGATCTTCTCGACCTCCAGCGACTGCACGCCGCCCGCCGACACGGTTGCCTTGCCCGTCGCGGTGACCAACTGGCGGGCGCACTGCTGCATGTCCGTTGCCAGTTCGTCGGCGAAGCGCAGCTGAACCAGCTTGCGGTGTTTGCGGCGCCGGTTCGTCGAGGGCACTTCCAGATGGGCCCGCCGCGAACCGAAGTTGACCGAGATCAGGCGCCCCGAGATCGTGCGGGTTTCCGTCGTCGACGGCGCCGGCGCGGGGTCGCGGCGCGGAATCTGCGCCCGCGCTTCGGTTCCGTGCAGCGTCAGTTCGACCCGATCCACGCCAGCCGGTAGGTGCGACGCCATGCGCGCGATGTGATGATCCGCCTCCGGCGGCAGCGGCTGTTCGGGGTCCTCGATCCCGGCGATCAGTTGGCGGATCGGATCCGATTCCAGAGTCGGCAGCCTCGGCTGCAGCTCGATATCCAGCTCAAGCTCGGCGACCGCCGATCCCTTGCCCAGTCCTGATAGCAGCAGCCGCCCCGTGCCCGCCGACGGCGCGGGCAGCAGCGCCTGGATCGCCTGCTCCAGCGGATGCACGATTCGCTGCAGATCCCTCAGCGCGATCTTGCCCGGCCGTACTCCGGGGCCGACGATCCGCACGCTCAGCCGAGTTTCCATGTGCCGCTCCTGTATCGCAATGTATCACACCGGCTACCCGGCCTGGACGGCCGACTCCGCAATTACCGACGATGTGTCGCCCGCCGACAGGGCGCGGTAGTGGCTCAATACCAGGTGTTTGGTCAGGTAGACGCCGAACTGTTTGCGTTCGTTCTTCTCCAGCACCGGGAACTGATCCAGTATGTAGGCGGCGTCGGACTCCGACAGGCCGTAGAGGTGAAAGAACAATGCGTCCAGACGCGCCCGCAGCTGGCGGCGCTCCTGTGAATTCCAGATGTACGGCTCGCCCTCGTAACCCAGATCGCGGGCGAACGGCGTCAGATCGTATGCAGTGTACGTGAGCCGCAGCACGTGGTCGCGCACCAGCTCGCGGGCGCTCACGTCGCCGAAGCGGCGATCGAAATCGTCAGGATCGATCAGCGGCAATTGTTCGGCAATGTACCAATTCATATGGGCGCCTTGCGCCTTGCGCCTGGCGACATAATCAAGTGTCAGTGCGTTGAGGTTTGCCACCATCTGCGCTGTATAGATGGACGGGCATCCCGCTGCAGGGAGGAGCAACGCCGCAGTGTTTCCGTAGCCACCGCGCGGAACGATTGACGCGATCATCGTTCGCCGATCTGTCGCTCTTGCAATGTCACGAAATGAAAGCATGTATTCGATACTATCGCTCAGTTCGCTCCGCACTTCCGTTGCACCAACCCAATACTGAACGCTGGGAAAGAAATCGGGGTCAGCATGCTGCTCATCCGTAACTTCCTCGCTACGGTATGGATTGTGCGTGTTGGCAGGATTGACTGCAACAGAGTTGGCGCGGTGATCGAACTGGTCAATCGTACGTCCTTGGTAGAGCGGAACCCACTCTTCCTCACCGCGTCTGTAGCGATTGCCGGCGACAGGGTACGCGCCCGCACTCTCAAGCTGCTCAGCGGTATGAAACAGATTCGAGTCGTTCGTCATATGGAACATGGTGTGGTAACGCAGCGGATACAGCTTCCGTTCCTCGCCCGACGAGCGATCGACTAGCACCGGATGCTCCAGATAGATGCGGCTGACGATTTCCGCATCACGACGATTCCGCAGGATTGGCGCGGTGCCGGTGTTGGGGTTGATACGGGCGAAATCCTTGGGCGAGAGCGCGAACACGCGATCCTCGTCCTCCAAGTCAGCGATCCCGTTGAGGAAGAAGCCGAGCCGAAGGTCGCTGAAGCGCCGCGCGCTGCCGCCCACGATCATGGCGCAGAACTTGAGCGTGGACATCACGGCGGGAAACCAGTTGCTGGTTTTCGCGTCGGCGGAGCGCCGATTCTGGAAGTCGTAGATGCCTCCTAGACGCTCACTGGTGGAGATCGTTCGAAAGAAGTCGGCGGCGGTCTTGTCGGAGTAGATGCCCGAAGGCGTCAGCAGGCCGCAGACGCCCTCGGGCTTGACCAGCGACAGCGCGCGCTCGACGAACAGGCTGTAGATATTGATGTCGCCCTTGCCCAACAGCGGATAGTCGCCGCCATTGCGGATCAGCGCGGAAAACTGCTCCGCCTGTTCCGCCGCCGCGTCGAACTCGGCGACAACCGGGTCACCCTGCGCGCGCCGCTCATCGACCATCTGCCGCCGCAGCGCGGCGGTGCGGGCGCGCGCGACCTCCCCGTCGCGCGGCGCCCACCATTCGACCTCCTGCAGCTTGATCCGATCCCAGGGCGGATTGCCGATCACGGCGTCGAAGCCGCCGTCCAGCATCGGCTGGGGGAATTTCAGTTCCCAGTGCAGGATGCGCTCACGCCTGGCGATCGCTTTGGCGGCGTCGCGAATCTGCGGTACGGCTCGGTCGCGGGCGTCTTGCCCTCGTCGTTCTCGCCGTTGTGCAGCACGGCGATGGCGCGCAGCGGGTCGCCGTCGAGCAGTGCGGCCAGCGGCTCGTGAAACGCCCGTCGATCGCGCGCCGTCATACCGGCCGTCAGCCAGCGCAGGCCGGCGACGAGATCGAGCACGCTGCGATGGCTCTCGAGCACGCGGAAGGCGGCGGAGTTCTGGACGCGCCTCGACCGCGCAATCCCGTCCAGGTCCAGATCCAGCTGCTCATCCGCCTCCGCCACATTCGCCGCCGCCTGCGCCGTGTCGCGCTCGAAGTCGTCGCCCAGCGGGTTGTAGCCCCACTCGTCGATGTACGCCTGCGCCTGCGCGCCGCGGATGCCCAGCAGCGAGTCGCCGCTCACGACGCGGTGTTCGAGATAGGGCAGCGGCAGCTCGCCGGTGAACGAGTGCAGCCACAGCGCCACCCGCGCCAGCTCGACCGCCATCGGGTTCTTGTCGACGCCGTAGACGCAGCGCTTGAGCGCCATGCGCTGCAGCAGCGTGCGCTCGTCGATGCCCGGCAGCCGTTCCTGCAGCCGCCAGATGCGCTCCAGCACCGGCGAGACGTAGCCGGGCTGTTCGTCCCATTCGCGGTAGACCAGCGCCGCCAGCTGCTCCGCCAGCCAGTCGATCGCCGTGATCAGAAAGTGCCCCGAGCCCATGGCCGGGTCGAGCACGCGCAGGCGCAGCACCGCCTCGGCCGGATCGTTCGCCTCACGCGGATCATCGCGGAAGGCGCGCACGCGCTCCTCGACCAGCGGCCGCAGCGTCTGCTCGACGATCAGGTCGACCAGCTCCTGCGGCGTGTAGTAGGAGCCCGAATCCTTGCGCGCGTAGGGCGAGATCGCGACCGTAATTTCGCCGTCCGGCTCGTGGCGCGGGACGCGCTCCAGCAGCCGCTCGTAGATGCTGCCCAGCTGCTGCACCTCGAGGTTGCGGTAGGAGACGTAGACGCCGCCCGAGGTATGGCTGAGCTGGTAGATGATCGGCGCGAGCTCGGCGTCCGAGAGTTCAATCTCGTCCAGGATCGCGTGTCCGCTGCCGAACAGTCCGCCGTTGTAGGCGGGCTGTCCGATGCCGCTGTCGCCCTGGTCGACAATCCGCCGCAGGGTGGACAGATGGTGCCAGTAGCGGTCCGAGGTGGTCGAGAACGCGCCCGACGCGCCGTGCGCCTGCGCGACAGGATCGCGCACGCCGTAGCGCAGGCTGTAGGGCCGGTAGCGTTCGTTCTCGGTATCGAGCATGCCGCGGTCTTCGGCGTAGTAGATGAACAGCAGGCGGTAGAGGAAGAGCAGCGCGGCGCGGGCGATCGCGTCGGCGTCGGCGTCGGGCCGCTTGCGCCAGAACAGGGTCACGATCTGCGGGTAGACGTTGCGGAAGATCACATCCGAGAGGTCGTCGGCGATCTGCGCGTCGCGCCGTTTGCCGGCGTCCAGCAGTCGGTCGAGGAACGTCTCGCGCTCGCCGTCGGCGGCAACCCAGGAGTCGCGCCGCAGCAGCAGCCAGGCGGTGCGCAGCCGGTGCGCGGCGTCCTCGTCCAGCACCTGGCTGAACAGGTCGGTGGCGGCCAGCAGCGCCTCGAGGTCGATCTCCCAGCAGCGCTCGCGCGGCCGCGCGCGGGCGGAGTAGAGCCGCCAGCGGGCGCCGTTGGTCAGCATCCCCCAGCGCAGCGCCTCGCCCGAGTCGGCCGCGCCGATCAGCAGGTAGCGCTGAATCTGCTGCGCCGCCGTCTCGTTGCGGCGGTTGCCGCCGCTGCTGCCGCTGCCGGTGGAGTCGAAGTCGCGCCGCCAGCGCTTGCACTCGACGATCCCCGTCGCGCCCAGCACCCGCGCCCGCGGCGGCTCGCTCAGCAGCTGGGCCGATGCGTCCGCGTCGGCGTAGAGCGTCAGATCGACCTCGTCCTGGCTGGTCAGCCGCAGTTTGGCGAATCGGCTCGACCAGCCCAGCGCGTCGAGGATCGGGCCGATCAGCAGCTGGATCGTCAGGTCCTCATTCGCCTGCTCGACGCCCTGGAAATCGTTGATCGCCTTGCGCGCCAGTGCGGCGAAGGCGTCGAAATCGGCGCTGTTCTCAACGCAGGCGCGGTATTCCGGCTGGTTCCTGATGTCGCGTTCGAGGAAATCGTCCGACCAGATCGGCAGCGAGATGGCCATGGCGTCAGATTACCGCACGCAAATCGCCATCTTGCGGCGTCCTGCGACGTCCTGCGCCGTCTTGCGCCATCGACGATCGGCGGCTACGGTGAAGCGCACGATGCTCAAGGGTCTGACGCTCGATTACCGAGACTCGCGCCACGCGCAGTTGCCGCACGTGGTCAAGTTCTCCGGCGGGCTGTCGTCCGCCGCCCTGGCGCTGTCGTTGGCGGAGGCCGGCGCGCTGCGTCCCGAGCGCGGCGATGTGGTGCTGTTCGCCAATACGTCGGCGGAGCATCCCGGTACCTACGAGTTCGCCGCCGAATGCTGCGACCGGCTGGAGGCGGAGCACGCGCTGCCCTGCTTCTGGTACGAGTTCTGCACGGTCGAGGATGTCAACAGCCGCGGCCTGTACCGGCGGCGGCAGTCCTACCGGCTGGTCGCGCGCCGCCCCGTGGAGGCGGATGCGAACGGCTACCGCTCGTCGGGCGAGGTCTTTGAGGAGATGCTGAGCTATCAGGGCATCCTGCCCAACCCGCACTCGCGCAGCTGCACCGCCAAGCTCAAGCTCTACCCATCGCACCTGCTGCTGGCCGAGTGGCTGGGCGGCGCCGACGGCCCGCGCCACGACGGCCACTACGGCGATCAGGCGTATCTCACCGCGGAAGCCGCCTGGCGGCAGCACCGCAAGCATCGCGGCGCGCAGCCGCGTGAGGCGTATGAAGACCGCGTCGCCGCAATGACGCAACGCCCGGCGTCGCGCCCGCAGCAGCGCTGGCAAGATTACACATCAGCGCCGATCGTCGGCGCCGATCATGGGCGTCTGTTCCTCGGCCCCTCCGGCATCGCACAAATGTTCGGGGGGGGGGGGGTAGCCCAATTCGTCACCCTGCTGGGTCTGCGGGGCGATGAGCAACGGCGCGTCAATCGGGTACTGAGCCGCAGCCTGTTCGCCGAGGGCGCGGGCGGGCGCGAGTGTTCCATTCGCACCCAGCCGCCGGGCGAGCGCCCCTACTTCCCGCTCTACGACGCCGGCTGGAGCGAGGGCGACGTCGCCGCGTTCTGGTCGCAGCGCGACTTCGGCCTCGACATCCCGTCGGGGGCGGGCAACTGCGTCTTCTGCTTCATGAAGGGCACCCGCGAGCTGCGCCGCATCGCAGCGCAGCCCGATCCGCAGCGCGCGTCGGGCGCGCCCTCGGATATCGCCTGGTGGGACGCGATGGAAACGCGCTACCGCCGCGAGGCGCCGTCGCGCGACGGCTGCGGCGTCAGCCGGTTCGGCTTCTTCGGCGTCCGAGGCCCATCCTTCGCCGAGGTCGGAAATCCCGACGTCCCGTTGCAGGGCCGCTACACCACCGGCTCGCCCGCCTGCGACTGCACGGATTGAACACGGAGCGAACCATGCCGGAGCCAGACCTGATCTTTCCGCCCAGCTTCCATCAGGATGGATTCACAACAAACGTTACCAGTCGGCAGGCGGGCGAACCGGATCCGGTGGTACGCGAGTTGTTGCAGAACGGTCTCGACGCAGCGATCCGCGAGGCCGGCCGCGATCGCGCGGAGATTCACTTCACGATCGCTGAGTGTCCGTTGTCTTCGCTACCCGGCCTCGGCTCCTATCGCCGCGCGTTCGAGGCAGCCAGGCAGCGTCATGAGCAGGGCGCCACGAACGACGTTCGGCTGGCCATCGAGCGGATTGCGACCGTACTGGGTGACACGACGATGAGCGTGCTGTTCTGCCGGGATAACGGCGTAGGATTGGACCAGACCCGTATGACAGCGCTGCTCTCGGAAGGGCAGAGCGACAAAGCGCACAAGGGAGCCGGTTCCTACGGGTTGGGACACTTGACCGCGTACGCAGCCTCCGACCTACGCTACGTTTTCTACGCCGGCGTCGGCCGGCAGCGGAGGATTGCCAGCGGACACACCATTCTGGCATCGCACAAGCGCGGCAACGTGCTCCATTCATCCCACGGCTACTGGCAAGCCCCCACCGACATGTTCAGCTTGGAGGACGGCGCGTACCCGCACCAGGTTCCGCAACTGCTGCATGACGAGGTCGGCGCGATTCGCGAGTCAGGCGCGGTCATCGCGATCCTCGGATTTAACTATTTCCACGACGATGAGCGCGCTCAGGCTGCCGATGACATTTGCCGCGTCGCGGCGCTCAACTTCATGGGCGCAATCCATGGCGGCACGTTGATCGTCCACGTTCACGACGAGCGAACGAATACATCGAAGACCGTGGACGGCAATTCGCTGCGCCAGTTCCTGGAACAGAAGGAGATCCGCGACCAGCAGCGCGCGCCCGTCCGAGGATGGTTGGCGGGCAGCCAGGGCTATCGCGCCGTGCAGACGTTGGAGGACGGGCTGCAACTGGATCGGTTGGTCGATCGCTCGATCCGGGTTCACTTCCGTCGGCTCGACGCCGGTTCGTCGGAACCATCGCGCGTCCAGATCTTTCGCGATGGGATGTGGATCACCAACAACGCTCCGGAACTGGGCACGGGCGCATTCAGCGGCGTGCAGCCATTCGACGCCGTGGTCAGTTTGAGCGACGCGGATCCCGAAGATCACACCGAGTTCTACGACCTGGTGCGCAATGCAGAGGGCCCAGAGCATCGGGGTCTGAGCAAGTTGCGCGAGATGCGGAAGCGAGATCGGGACACATTGCGCGGGAAACTCAAACAACTCGCCGAACGCTTGCGTGAGGAAGCGGGCGAGATCGACGAAGATGAAGGGTTCACCCCGTCAGGATTCGCCGTTTTCAACAAGGACATCAAGCGCGAGGCGCAGAAGGTGCCGCTCCGCCGAATTCGCCTGGCGTCAATCGATGAGGACGAGCAGAGCACGGACTCAACGGGCGGTGAAACCGATGAAACGCCGGATTCGGAGCAGCCAGGAAAGCGCCGGGGCGGCAGCCATTCCCGCCGCGCCCCGGCCGCGGGCACTGCGGTGAAGATGCGGCGCAGCCTGGTTCCGATGATCGGAGCCAACGGAGCCGCGAGCCGTCTCCGCGCGCTGCTGGACGTGAGTTCCAACTCCTCATCCAGCAGCGGTAAGCTCGGTCTTCGCGTCTACATCGAGTCCGGCTCCGACGAAACCTGCGAGCAACCGATTGCGCCCGACTGGCAGCCGATCCGTTCCGTACAGATTAACGGCGGCAGGATCGACGCCAGGGGCGAAACCGAGGTGCGCATCCCCGTCCCCGTCGGCGCCATCGAGATCGAGTTGGCCGAGCCGCTGGTCGCGTCTGCGCAATACGAGCTGGATGTCGTCCGTCGGAGCGGGAAGGAAGCCCAGTCGTGAGAGACGATGCGCCGATCCCCCTGTTGCGCGAAGACGGAGCCTCGCTGGATTGGAGTGCTGCAACATATCAGGTGCAGATCACGGTCGAAGGCTCCGGCGCGGACGCGCATCATATGCTCAGCGGCGCGCCGCAGCTGGACGCGCTGATCGCCGCGGGTGATGTGCAGTACGCGCTGGAACTGCGTTGTCCGAAAACGCTGTACGCGTGTGTCGCATACTCAAGCGACGCAAAGATCCGCTGCGAGTGGAATCCAGGCGATGTGGACGGCGAGATGTTTCTCGTGCCCGGCCTGGTTTCGGTACGTCCCTGCCGGCTGGACGCCGGCGGACTCAGCGAACTCTGGGGAAGCGAGCCGATCGACGTCGCCGCGGGCCGCTGGCTGGCGCGCGGATCCATTCTGCGGACACAGTCGCTCGCATCATCGCTGCTCGAGTTCCACAGGAAATCAGAGCTGACCGACGGCGAAATGCAGGTCGAACCGGATACGGGCAGCGGCGACCTACGGTTCAAGGTGTACCTCGCGCCTAATCACTTTGACAAGCGAGTCAGGGAGCGAGACGTCCAGGTTGCAGCGTTAATCGGGGTGATGGGACGGATTCCGCATCTGGATTCTGGCGACGGCGGCGGGTACGCAATTCTCTCTCTGGTGAAGGCCGCGCTCGCAGAGAAGGGAGTCCCCGCCTGGGAAGGCGAACTCAATGCTGAGTTCGACCCGGCCCGCGCCGCGACGGCGATCGAGAAGTTTCACATTCCGATTGACGGGGGAGATGAATGAAACCGCCAACGGTAGAAATGGAGCAGCGTTTCAGTAATTGGCAGCGCGGCCTGACGACTGACAAGCGAACCCAATCGTCACAGGAAGTCAAGGATCGTCAGGACGAATTGATCGAGGCAGTGAAGCAGGGCACGACGTCGCTCGGCAGGTATCTGCGTGCTCAACTCGGCATGACCCCTGATGCCGAGATCGAAGCGCCGCCATTGCCGAGACCGGTCAGCGCCGCCGAGTTTCGCAATCCTCCCTTCCAATTGGAACGACTGCTGTGCGAGCGATGGGTGGGGCAACTGAACGCCCACCAGGCGTCGCAGCCGCTGATCTGGACTCACTGGCATATCCACTGGATCGAACAGGGTCAGTTTGGCGAACGCCTGGACGAGGCGTTTCTTGGCTCACTCGCGACCGGGGCAGAAGAGAAAAAAGCAGAGGATGCAGTCCGAAACCTGCTGCGTCGTCTGGGAGGGCTGCCGCACGTTCGCGGCAAAGTCTCAGTGCTCAGCGACTGCCCGTTTTCGCGCGCCTGGTGGCGCGGCCGGATCTCGAATGAGGTCTCCAGCGCATCGGAAGGTACGCTCGGTACGGAAGCTGCGCATCGCGTCTTGCACTCGAACAACGATGCCTGGGCGCGGTTGGTCGGCGACTCCGTAAGACGGATCACCGTTGCGAACAACGCTCGACTGCTCGCCGCGTTGCTCTGCCAGTACGACGCGGCCGGCCGAGACGGTGACGGCGTTCCCGCCCAAGAGATACAACGGGCGCTGCGGCTCTTGGCCCGACGAGGTTCAACACTGGCGTTCGACGCGGTTGCCTGGTCGGAGTTGCTTGATATCGCGCAGTATGCCGTATCGGACGCGAACGGCAACGCAGGCTAAGTAATGCCGCCTGCCGGCTTGGCCTCACCGCCAAACCATGCCGACTGCGCAGTGGCGGCGATGGTTTCGCCGATCAGCAGGCTCGCCGTCGCGCCGGGGCTGGGGGCGTTGAGGATGTGGATCAACCGATCCTGGTGGACGATCTCGAAATCGTCGGCCAGCGAGCCGTCGCGGCGCAGGGCCTGGGCGCGGACGCCGGCTCCGCCGCGCACCAGCTGATCGGGTTCGAGGCTCGGCATCAGGCGTTGCAGCGCCTGGAGGAAGGCCTGTTTATTGGCGCTGCGCCAGACCTCGCCCAGCCCCGTCCGCCAGTGCGCGCGCGCCAGACGCAGGAAGCCGGGCCAGCTGAGCGATTCCGCCGCGTCGCGCAGCGAGACGTCGCGCCAGCGGTAGCCCTCGCGCTTGAGCGCCAGCACCGCGTTGGGCCCCGCCTCGACCGATCCATCGAGCCGCCGCGTGAAGTGGACGCCGAGGAAGGGGAAGGCCGGATCGGGCACGGGGTAGATCAGGTTGCGGAGCATTCCCCGCGCCGAGTCGACGAGGTCGTAGTACTCGCCGCGAAACGGCACGATGCGCAGGTCGCGCGTCTGCGGCGCGCCGGCGCGCCGCGCGACGCGGTCGGCCTGCAGCCCGGCGCAGTTGACCGCGTAGCGAGCCTGAACGACGCCGGTCGTGGTCGCCAGCCGCACGCGATCGGCGTCGACGCGCACCGCGCCCACGTGCGAACGAAGCCGCACCGCGCCGCCCGACGCCTCCAGCGCCTCCCGATACTTCACGCAGACCGCGCGGTAGTCGGCGATCCCGGTCGAGGGGACGTGCAGGGCGCGGACGCCGGCGGCGCAGGGCTCGAGCGCGCGCAGCTCGTCCGGGTCCAGCTTGCGGATGTCGGGCACGCCGTTGGCGTCGCCGCGACGCTGCAGCTCGCGCAGCCGTTCGATCTCTGATGACTGGGTAGCGACGACGACCTTGCCGCAGCGCTCGGCGCCGATGCCGTGCTCGTCGCAGAAGGCGTACATGCGCTCGGCCCCGGCGACGGCCATACGCGCCTTGGCGGAGCCCGGCCGATAGTACAGACCCGAGTGGATCACGCCCGAGTTGTTGCCGCTCTGATGCCGTCCGACGCCCGCTTCCTGCTCCAGCGCGACGACGCGCAGCCCCGAATGCCGCTCGGCGAGCGCCATCGCGCTGGCAAGCCCCAGAATGCCCGCGCCGATCACGGCGACGTCGGCGTCGTACGGCGGCATCGGCGTCGCTCCTCGTTCAGTCGCCCGGCGGCTCAGCCGCGGGGGGTTGCCGAGGGCAGCGCGACCAGCCGATCGCCCGGCGTCGGTTCGACGACGCGCGCGATCGGGGTCGCGGTTACGCCGCGCTGCTTCAGTTCGTGGATCAGGTGCGGCGCCTCGACGACGCCGGCGGCGATCAGCAGGCCGCCCGACGTCTGCGGATCGTAGAGCAGCGCCTCTTCAAACGCGGTCAGCCCGCGATCGCCCGCAACCGTCAGCCGCGCGCCGTAGTGGTCGCGGTTGCGGCTCTGTCCGCCGCTGCCGAACCCGGCCGCGACCGCCTCCGCCAGACCGGACAACGCCGGCAGCGCGCCGAGATCGATCTCGATCCGCATCCCGCTCAGTTCCGCCATTTCGTGCAGGTGTCCGGCCAGGCCGAATCCGGTCACATCGGCCATGGCGTGGACGCCGAGGCTCAGATCGGGCTGCGCGGCGACCTCGGCGGCGTCTCGGTTGAGCGTCATCATCTGCGCCACGGCCGCGTCCCAGTGCTCGGCCGCGACCGCGCCCTGCTGGTTGGCGCCGATCAGGACGCCGGTCCCGATCTCCTTGGTCAGGGTGATCACGTCGCCGGGCTGCGCGCCGCCGGTGGTGCGAATCCGGTCGCGGGCGACTTCGCCGGTCACGGCGAGCCCGTACTTGGGTTCTTCATCGATGACCGTGTGTCCGCCCGCGATCGCCGCGCCGGCCTCGCGCACCTTGTCCGCCCCGCCGCGCAGGATCTCGGCGATCACCTCGGGCGGCAGGTCTTCGGGAAACGCGGCGATGTTGAGCGCGAACAGCACGCGCCCGCCCATCGCGTAGATATCGGATATCGCGTTGGCGGCCGCGATCGCGCCGAACTGGTAGGCGTCATCGACCAGCGGCGCGAAGAAGTCCAGCGTCTGCACGATCGCGCGCTCGTCGTCGAGTGCGTAGACGGCGGCGTCGTCGGGGCGGTCGAGTCCGACCAGCAGCTGCGGGTATTCGTCGGGCGGAAACTGGGGACCGAGATGGCTCAGCACGTGAGCCAGGCCTTCGGGGCCGAACTTCGATCCTCAACCGCCGCAACGCGCCAGGTCGGTCAAGCGCACGGCGCGCATGTCGCGCTGGGACATCATCGCTCCTCGCTCATCGACGGCGGCCCGCTTCCAGCCTATCGCGCGCTCCGCCGCGCCTTCGCATAGCACTTGCGTTCTAATCCGAATTCTCCTACCCTGTCGGCGCGACGAGTCGAGTGACTGAGAGCGAGCAGGTGAGATGAGCGACATAACCGATGTCACTGAGCGCGCAATCGAACACTGTTGGCTGGAGACGCCGCTGGGCACGATGTACCTGGCCGTTCAGGGCGGCGCCCTGCGCGAGGCGGGTTTCATCGAGACCTGGGCGCGCCCGGTGCGCTCGCCCGACGATGATTCGGATGCGGGATTGTCGGAGCGCGCAGAGCGGGTCCGCGCCGCCATGGCGCAGTACTTCGCGGGCGATGTCGAATCGTTGGATCAAATCGAAATCGATCCCGTCGGCACCGAGTTTCAGCGCGCGGTCTGGCGGGCGATTCGGGATGTGCCGGCGGGAGAGACGGCCTCGTACCAGGAGATCGCCGCGGCCGTCGGCAAACCCGCCGCGTATCGCGCGGTGGGAACGGCGACCGGGCGCAACCCGGTCGGCATCGCTGTGCCCTGCCATCGCATCGTCCGTTCCGACGGCGGACTCGGCGGTTACGGCGGTGGATTGGATCGCAAGGAGTGGTTCCTCGAGCACGAGCGCGCCCACCTGGCCTCGAACGGCGCCCACCGCGCAAATGGCGCGGCGAATGGCGCGAACGGAGACGACGCATGACTTCCACGACTGAGCCGACCGTCGCCGCGGCGCTGGCGAACGATCTGGTGATCGATATCACGACCATCGGTCGCAACAGCGGCGAGCC
Source organism: Dehalococcoidia bacterium (assembly GCA_965205105.1). GTDB lineage: Bacteria > Chloroflexota > Dehalococcoidia > Bin125 > Bin125 > Bin125. Next base: position 1,109,434 of record OZ242034.1, on the reverse strand, counting down.
GCAGCGGATCGAGATCTGGTTTCACAACGTTGACGATCGCTACTACATCACGGGACGACCCGGCCCGCGCTCGTGGTACGCCAACGTGCTGGCGAACCCGGCCGTCACGTTTCATCTCAAGGAATCGACCCAGGCCGACCTCAACGGCTCCGCCCGAGCGGTGACCGACCCCGACGAAAAGCGTTCGTTCTTCCTCGCCGCCAGAAAGCTGGGCGAGTACATCAACCAGGACAACGTGCAGGAATGGGTCGACGGCTCGCCGCTGATCGAGGTTATCTTCGGCGGGTAGCGGCGGTCACTGTCACGGCATGGCGCTCTGGAAGGAATGACATTGCCCGGTATGGCAAACACGTCGGAATCCGATAGCCAGATGCCCGATCCCGACTTCGAGCATGACAGCCTCGACGACCTAGAGGATGTCGCGATTGAGACTGCGGATGAAATCGGCTGGGTGTTCGAGATCGGTTTCAGCGCCGAGCAGGCGCAGCAATTGTTTTCCGCGCTCCGCGATACTGAGGAAGACGCGATTACCTTTGTACGGCGTGCTGCGCTTGAGGCGGCGAGCGCCGCCGTTGAACACCGAGTGTCGCTTCGCCAGCCGGCGACGGCCGATTAGCGGGTCGCCAGCACTGCGATCTGGGTGAACATGAAGAAGGGCGCCTCCGACTCGGCCCAGGTTGCCCAGGCGTCTGAGATGCGCTCGAGATCGGCCTGTTCGGCGAGTCCGTACTCCAGCGCCTGCTCGGCGATGCCGCTGTAGAGGATGCGCTGCGACCAGGCGCGGCCCCAGACGCGCGCGTCCTCGCCGTCCAGCGCGACGACGTTCGGGTGAATCTCGATCTCGCCGAAGCCCGCCGCCCGAACCCAGGCAGGCAGCGTGCGGCCGGCATCCGGTTCGGCGCGGTTGCGATAGGCGACCTGGTGATAGAGGCGGTTCCAGTCGAGGAACTCGGGGAACTTGGGGTGCGGCGACATCGTGGCGTAGTCGGCGTCGCGGACGGCGAGCAGTCCGCCCGGTCTCAGCACGCGGCGCATCTCCTTCAGCGCGCGCACCGGGTCGGCGAGGTGCTGGAGCAGCTGGTTGGCGTAGACCACGTCGAACGCGGCGTCGGCGTCGTCCAGCTCGTAGATGTCGCCGACGACAAAGGCGGCGTTCTCAACCTGTTGCTCGGCCGCGTGGGCGCGGGCGTGTTCGAGCACGCCGGGGGCGGCGTCGAGTCCAATCGTTTCGCCAGGCGAGACCGCGCGGGCCAGCCCGGCGGTGACCGTGCCGGGACCGCAGCCGGCGTCGAGCAGCCGCATCCCCGACTCGAGCCGGGGCAGCAGAAACCATGCCTCGACCTCAGCCCGCCGACGCGCGTGGGACTGCACGACCGACTCGTGATGCCCGTGCGTGTATCGATCCGGCGGCGCGCCGCTCACGTCACTCATCCGTGAACCCATCGACGCAGCGGGACAGCGCCTCGATCGCGCGCGGCGAGAACGAGAGCGCTCGCGCCGCGGTGCGGCCATCGGCGGACATCTTCCGCCAGGTGCGGCCGAGCGCGCGTCGCAGCCGGCGGTCGTCGAGGTCATCCAGCAGCGGCTCAAGCTGTGTGTCGAGAAAGACCAGCGACAGCGCGTCCTCGAGCGTTTGCGCGTCCAGATCGCCGGCTTGCAGCAGGTCGGCCTTGGCGACCAGCGCGGCGACCCGCTCGACCGAACGGCGCGGATAGCCGCAATCCTCCAGGATCGCGGCGGCGAGCTCGGCGTGCAGCGCGTGCAACGCGCGCCGCCAGCGCAGATACGCCGTCCGCCCGGCGGGAAACGTCGAGCGCGGCACCATCCAGCGTCGGATGTGATGCGCCCGCGCCGCGAGCAGCAGTTCCTCGGACGCTTCAGGGTTCAGGGCGAGCACCCAGTGGGTCATCATCTCGGCGTGGGTCCGCTCTTTGGGCGCGACCTCGCCATCGACCGTCAGCGTGAACGGATCGTCGGCGTTCGCCTCGTCGATGGCGTTGATGGCGTCGTTGAAGCGTGCGCGGTCCGAGATCACGTGCGCAGCTTATCCGCCGCCTGTCGATGCAGGCGGATCAGCGCGGCTTCGCCGACGCCCATCGGGAAGCGAAATCGTCGCAGACATCGATCGCCCGAGCCAACCTCACCCCCGGCTTCGACCTCATGTACTGGATCAGCCGCTCCAGCATCGCCAGCCGGCCAGGACGGCCGATGATATACGGATGCATCGTCAGCGTGAACACGCCGCCGCGCCGGCGCAGTTCGTCGAACGCCTGCTTCCAGGTCGACTCGACCTGTTCCGGCGCCGCCTGCAGGCGGCGGCCATCGGTGGGGGCGAAGACGAAGTAGGGGTAGTCGTCCAGCGCCCAGTGAATCGGCAGCTCGACCAGAGCCGACTCGCCGGCCGCGACCCAGTAAGGCGCGTCGGAGCCCATCAGCGAGGAGTCGTAGCGAAAACCGCGCTCGGCCATCAGCCGCAGCGAGGCGTCGCTCAACTCCCACGAGGGCGAACGGTAGCCGACCGGTCCTGCGCCGAGGATGCCGCGCAGGATGTCGCTGCCCCGGTCGAGCGCCTCGGCCTCTTCATCGGCCGAGAGCGTGGCGGGCGGCTCGTGCAGGTAGCCGTGGTGGCCAATCTCGTGCCCCGCGGCGGCGGCGCGCTCGACCATGGCGGGATAGCGCTCGGCGACCCAGCCCGGAATGTAGAACGAAGCCGGCACGTTGGCTCGCGCCAGCGCCGTCAGCACGTGCGGCATGGCGACGCTGGGGCCGTAGTCGCCGAAGGAGCGCGCCGAGGGTCGATCGGCAATGCGCGGATCGCGGTTGATCATGCCCGAGGAGCCGTCGACGTCGAACGAGAGCACGACCGTGCACTCGCCCGCGCCCTCATCAGTATCGGGCGACCAGAGCGCCGCCCCGCAGGCGGGGCAGAAGCGGCGTTCGCCGGACCATCCGCACAGGGCGCAACTCGTGGTCATTGCTGCTGATCGCCGCTGCCGTGCCGCTGTGTGTGTCGGCTCGATTCCTCAGGCGAAGTCGGTGATCGTGACGAAGCCGGTGGTCTGGAAGGTGGTCATCGACTCCACCACCTCGGGCACCTGGTCCAGCGAAATGGTGTCGCTGACGATCGACTCTGGCTGCAACTTGCCGGACGCGACCATGTTGAGCATCGAGGGATAGTTCTGGTTCGGCAAGCCGAGCGATCCGCGGAACTCGATCTCCGACATCGTGATGAAGTCGATCGGCAAACCGACCTCGCCGGCTTCCTCGGCCGATGTGATCCCGATCTGGACGTGCACGCCGCCCTTGCGCAGCGAGTTGACCGAGTTGAGCATCGTCGCGCGGATGCCCAGCGCGTCGACCGAGACATCGGCGCCGCCGTCGGTGATCTCACGCACCCGCGTGGGGACGTCGGCCTCCGCCGCGTTGATCGTCTCCACCGCGCCCTGCGAGCGCGCCAGCGAGAGCTTGCCCTCTTCGAGATCGACCGCGATCACCTGCGCGCCCAGCGCCGCCGCGACCTGCACCGCCGAGAGGCCGATGCCGCCGCAGCCGTTGACCACCACCCAGTCGCCGCCCGATACCTCGCCGCGGTCGGCGACGCCGTGGTAAGAAGTCATGAAGCGGCAGCCCATCGCCGCCCCGGCCTCGAACGAGACGTTGTCGGGCAGCGGGATCGCGTTGAAATCGGCGTTGAAGATCGCCGCCTTCTGCGCGAACCCGCCGGCGAAGCCGCCCTGGCTGTCGCAGATGTTCGGCAATCCCGAGCGGCAGAGGTTGCAGTTGCCGCAGCCGTTGTGGAACGGCGTCAGCACGCGCATACCGGGTCGAATGTGCTCGACGTCGTCGCCCACGGCTTCGACCGTGCCCGCCCATTCATGGCCCAGCACGCAGGGGATCGGCAGCTCGAAGCCGACCCAGGAGAGGTCGCCCTGCCACAGATGCCAGTCTGAGCGGCAGACGCCGCAGGCTTCGACGCGCACCAGCGCGTCCTTCGGTCCGATCACCGGATCGGGAAACTCGCGCACGACCAGCGGTTGGCGCACGCCATCCATTACGACGGCTTTCATGGGGTACTCCTCTCACGCCGGCGCGACGCCGGTTCCGACGGACTGTCTGCGCATAAGGTAGCGATTGCGCGCAGCGCACGTCGCAAGGATGCCGCAAGGATCAGGAATCAGCGGCGGCGACGTGCAGCGCGCAGGCGACTTCGTATGCGTTGAGCGCGGCTCGATAGCGAATTCGCGGCTCAGCCGGCTCAACGATGACCGACCGGCCGCCGATCAGACGACGCAGTTCCGCCAGCGCCGTCCGTCGGGCGCTGAGCGCGCCGTCGATCGGCAGCGGGATCACGTAGCGCCGCCCGCGCTCGACTTCCTGCCAGGTAAAGCGGTACGACCAGTGAACGGTATGCGCGGGCGCCGAAACCGCGCCGCGCCCGGCGTTGGCAGGCCAGGCCAGGCGCTGATCGATCTGACCTTCAATGCGGTCAGCCTCGTCGCGCAGATGTCCGATCAGCGGGTCGTCGGCGTCAGTCGTGGTGCACATGGTGCGTCAGTGGGCGTTGCAGCGCAGTTGTCGGACGCCGGCTGTCGCTAGCGGAACACGGGATCGCGCTTTTCAAAGAAGGCGGCCAGACCTTCCCGAGTTTCCGGTCGGCGGGCGGCGTCGCAGATCGCCCGCGTCTCCCATTCCATCTGCGTCTCCAACCCCTCGTTCCAGGAGAGGTGGTAGAGGCGCTTGGCCGCGCCGATCGACTCCGTCGGACCTGCGGCGAGCTGGGCCGCCAACTCATACGCGGCGTCGTGCAGTTCATCGTCGCCGACGACGCGGTTGATCATGCCCCAGTCCAGCGCTTCCTGCGCCGAGAGCATCCGATTCGTCAGGCACAGCTCGATCGCGCGGCGCAAACCGACCAGTCGGGGCAGAAAGTAGGTCGATGAACCATCGGGCGTCAGGCCGATGCGCGAGTAGGCCATCGTGAAGCGCGACGACTCGCCCGCCAGCGCCAGGTCGCCGATCAGCGCGAGGCTCATGCCGGCCCCGGCGCAGGTGCCGTTGACGGCGGTGATCATGGGCGCGTCCATGCGCGCGAAGCGCGAGACTGCCGCGTGCAGGTAGGTGGTCATCTCCTTGACGTAGGTCGCCATCTCGGGACCGGCCGGCGGGAAGCCGCGCAGGTCGGCGCCGGTGCAGAAGAAGCGCCCCGAGCCTCGAAACACGACCGCGCGCACATCGGGATCGTCATCAACCCGGATCGACGCTTGCATCAGCTCCTGACACATCTCCAGCGAAAGCGAGTTGGCAGCCTCAGGTCGGTTGATCGTGATCGTCGCCACGCCGTCGGACTGCTCGTAGATCAGGGTCTGGTAATCCATCACTGCCGACTCCTTACTCACCGTTGGCTCCCGCGAACCGCACGATATGCAACTCGCAGCCCTAGACTAACGCGAGTCTGGAGGCGCCCCGTGCCAACCCAATCCGTCCGAATCCCGACCGGCGGCGGCGATCTGTCGGCCTACCTGGCGACGCCGGAGCCGCCCGCTGAGCCTCGCCGCGGCGTGTTGGTTCTGCACGAGGCGTTCGGTCTCAACGACGATATTCGGCGGATCACGCGGCGCTTCGCCGAGCACGGCTACGTCGCGCTGGCGCCCGACCTGTACTCGGTCGGCCCGCGCCTGCGGCCGATCTGCATTCGCCGCACGATGCAGGCGCTGCGCAGCGGCAACGGCCGCGCCTTCGACGACATCGAAGCCGCGCGCGTCTGGCTGGCCGCGCGCGGCGACGTCGATGCGTCGCGGCTGGCGGTCGCGGGCTTCTGTCTGGGCGGGGGCTTCGCCATCCTCCACGCGGCGCGCGCGCCGATCGGCGCCGCCGCCGACTTCTACGGCGCCGTCCCGCGCGAACCGCAGGATCTGGCGGGCATCTGCCCGGTGGTAGCGTCCTACGGCGAGCGCGACCGCGTCTTTGCCGGCCAGGCGCAGCGATTGCGCGATCATCTGGATCAGCTCGGCGTCGAGCACGAGATCACCGTCTATCCCGACGCCGGCCACTCATTCATGAGCCAGTACCAGGGACTGCCAGGCTTCCTGGCCCGCCATACGGTCCGACACTCGCGAATGTCGGTCGGCTATCACGAAGAGTCCGCGGAAGCGGCCTGGGCCGCCATGCTGGACTTCTTCGAGCGGAACCTGGGCGGCTGGGCGGACGTTTCATCACCACAGAACGAATTGGAGGGCTGATGATGACCGATTTCGCAACGACCCGCACCCGGAGACCACGGCGGCTGCTGATGATCGGGCTGGCGGCGGCGTTGATCGCGCTGGGCGCGGCGCTGGCGACCGTGCTGATCGGCTCGGTCAGCGCCGAGGATGACGCGCACGACGAAGACAATTCCGCTTCGACCATGCTCACGATCGAGGGCGTCGCCTCGCGCAGCGTGAGCTACGACGGCACCACCGGCCGCTTCACCGTCAGCGTGCTCAAGCCGACCGTGCTCGCCGCGGTGTCGGCCGGCAACACGGCCGCCAAGGCCGTCGCCGAGGCGGTCGAAGAGAACTGCACCGTGTCCGAGCCGGATGGCGCGGACCACACCGCCCCGCCGACCTGCATCTCGCCGAGCGGCCTGCAAACCACGCGGATTCGAATCCACGAGGAATTCGACTGGACCGAGCGGGGCCGCGTCTCACAGGGGTTTCGCTACGAGAACAGCCTCAGCATCGCGATTCGCGGCACCGGCTTCGCCGGCGGCCTCGTCGATCTGGTGATCAGAGCCGGCGGCGACGATGTTCGCTTCGACGGTCTGGACTTCACCACCTCGCGCCGCGCCGAGATCGAGCGCATGGCGCTGCTCGACGCGATCGACGACGCACGGGCGACCGCCAGGTCGATCGCCAAACACATGAAGTACGAGATCGTGCGGATCGTGGAACTCGAGCCGTCCAGCAACCTCTCTGCCGCGCCCGCGTCGGGCGAGACGGAAGAGAGGGCGATGGCGGACGACTCAGCCGAACCCACACCCGTGTTCGGCGGCAGCGAGTCGATCACGGCGCGCGTGCGTCTGGTCTTTGAACTGCGTCCGCAGTCGTAGGCAGCGCCGTTCAGACGAGATTCCCGCGCATTGCGCGGGAATCTCGTCTGGAGGCAGCACAGGCTAGCCCGCCGCGGCGGCCTCGGCGTCCTGACGCACCTTCTGCGCCACGTGCTCGGGAACCTGGTCGTAACGGTCGAACTCCCGCGTGAAGGTGCCGCGGCCGCCCGTCATCGAGCGCAGATCGGTCGCGTAGTGCAGGAACTCCGCCATTGGCCCTTCGGCGATCACCACGGATGATCCCGGCGGATCGTCGGCCGGTTCCATACCGAGCACGCGCGCGCGGCGCGAGTTGAGGTCGCTGATGATATCGCCCGTCGACGACTCGGGCGCGGTGATGCGGAACGTCTGAATCGGCTCCAGCAGGATCGGCCGAGCCGAGGATACGCTCTCCTTCAGGGCTTGCGACGCCGCCAGCTTGAACGCCATCTCCGACGAATCGACATCGTGGTGCTTGCCGTCGTAGAGGATCACGCGCAGATCGGTGAGCGGGAAGGCGCCGCGCGGCAGCGACTCGACGACGCCCTTCTCGACGGCCGGAATGTAGTTGCGCGGCACCGCGCCGCCGACGATCTCGTCGGCGAACTCAAAGCCCTCGCCACGCGCCTTCGGCTCGACCCGCAGCGCGACCCGCGCGTACTGGCCGCTGCCGCCGGTTTGCTTCTTGTGCAGATACTCCGCCTGTCCCGTCGCCGTCACCGTCTCGCGGTAGGGCACGCGCCGATCCTTGATCTCGACCTCGACGTGATACTTGCTCGACAGCCGCCCCGCGGAGAGCTGGACGTGCGACTCGCTCAGGCCGCTCAGAATCGTTTCGCCCGAATCGCGGTCGCGCTCGATCTGCAGCGTCGGGTCGCCCTCGACCAGCCGCGCCAGCGACGGACCGAGCTTGTCGACGTCGGCCTTGGTCCTGGGCTCGACGGCGGCGGCGAAGATCGGCAGCGGCATCGACGGGGGCGGTACCAGCAGCTCGGAGCCGCTGGCGCGCAGCGTGTTGAACGTGGTCGTGTGCTGCAGCTTGGTCACCACGCCGATGTCGCCCGCCGCGAGATCGGAGACCGCCGCCAGCGTCTTGCCGGTCGCGCGCGAGAGTCCCGCGAGCCGCTCGTCTTCGCCGCTCTGCGCGTTGTCGAGGTGCATATCGCTGGTCACCACGCCGGATACGACGCGCAGATACGAGAGCCGCCCCACGAACTCGTCGGCGGTGGTCTTGAAGACGAACGCGCCAGCCTGGCCGTTGTCGACCGCGCCCTCAGCGATCGGCGGCGCTTCCGACGGCGCCGGCAGCGCCTCGTCGATCAGCCGCAGCAGCTCCGCCGCGCCCACGCCCGCGACCGCAGAGCCGGGCAGCACCGGCGCGAGCGAACCGCCCAGCACGGCCGCTTTCAGCGCCGCGCGCAGATCGCTCTCGTCGATCGCTTCATCCTCCAGGTAGAGCATCATCAGGTCTTCATCGGCCTCGACGATCTGTTCGATCAGGCCGTCGCGGCCGTCGGCGTCAGGATCGGAGAGCACATCGATCAACGCGCTAAACGACGCTTCGGCGCCGTCAGGCAGATAGAGCGGCTGGCACTCGGAGCCCAGGATCGACTGCACCGACGCCAGCGCGTCCTCGAACGAGGTGTTGTCGCGGTCGAGCCGCGAGATCACGACCGCGCGCGGAATCCCGCGCTTGCCCGCCATCCGCCACGCCGTCTCCGTCCCGACCTGCACCCCGGACGCGGCGTCGACGACCACGATCACCGCGTCCACCACCGATATGGCGGCCACCAGCTCGCCGATGAAATCGGCGTACCCGGGCGTGTCCAGCAGATTGATCCGCGTGCCGTTGTGCTCCAGCGACACCAGCGATGTCGAAATCGACATGCCCCGTTGCTGCTCCTCGGGGTCGTAGTCCGAGATCGTGTTGCCGTCTTCCACCCGCCCCAACCGCGTGGTCGCGCCGATCGCGAAGGCGAGCGACTCCACCAGCGTCGTCTTGCCCGCCCCCTGATGTCCCACCACGCCCACATTGCGAACAGCCATCGCGCGTCCCTCTCAAACTCACGGCAGATTGGCACAGGTTAACGGATAGACATGCATGGACATTCAACGGCTGGTCGCGGCGCCGCCCGACCGCGCGATCCAGCAGCGCGCCAGCGCTACAGCGCCAGATCGATGATCTCCAACTCCGGCTGCCCCTTCAGCCCCCGCCGCAGACGCCAGACGATATCGATCTCCGCGCCGATCTCCGCCGCCGCTTCACCCAGACGGAATCCGATCGCCGGCCAGCCATCGAGCCGCAACCGCAGATGAGCGTTCTCCGCGCCGATCGCCCGCGCCTCGCGCACAGCCACGCCGGTGCTCAGGAAGGTCGGGGCGGGATTGCCCGCGCCGAATGGGGCCAGCCGCTCGATCCAGCGCACCGTCTGGCGGTTGACGGCGGACAACGGCACCTGCGCGTCGATCTCGGTTCGACCCTCGAGCGCGTTCCAGGCGCCCGCTTCGCCCGCGTCGAGCTGCGCCTGCGCTGCCTCGTTGAGGCGAGCCATCAGCGCGCCCAGACGCTGCGGCGGAACGGCGAAGCCGGCTGCCATCGCGTGCCCGCCGCCGCGCGTCAGCAGGTCGCGCGATGCGTCGAGCATCCTGACCAGGTCAAACCCGGCTGCGCTGCGGCCGGAGCCGCGCGCCTCGCCGTCGACCAGCGACCAGGCGAACGCCGGCCGCGACCAGGCGTCGGCCAGACGTCCGGCCACGATCCCGACGATCCCGTGATGCAGCCCGTCGCCGCCGACGAACAACACCAGCGGCGCCTGACCCGCCCCATCCAGCTGCCGGCGAATCTGCGCTTCCGCATCGTCCATCGCGTCCGCCGTCAGCCGCCGCCGCTCGTCGTTGAGCCGCTCGAGCGTGAGCGCCAGCGCGTGCGCCGCGTCGTGATCCTGCTCCAGCAGCATGCGCAGCGCCAGCCCGGCATCATCGAGTCGACCGGCGGCGTTGATCCTGGGGGCGATCTGGAAGCCGATCGTGTCCGTGTCGACCGCTCCGCCGCGGCGGCCGTTCCGCATCAGGCGTTGCAGCCCGGGCCGTTCAGTGGCTTCGAGGGCGCGCAATCCCTGATGGACAATCCAGCGATTCTCGCCCCGCAGCGGCACAACATCGGCGACGGTCGACATCGCGGCCAGGTCGAGCCAGCGCTGCTGCTGCTGCGGGCGTCCCATCCGCTCGGCGAGCGCGTGCGCGAAGCGGTACGCGATCCCGCCCGTCGAGAGATCGGCCAGCGGATGCCCGCGCGGCGCGAGCCTGGGCGTGACGATCGCGGTCGCCGCCGGGAGCGCGTCGGCCGGTTCGTGGTGGTCCAGCACCACGACATCCATGCCGTGCCGCTCGCGCGCCGCCGCGATCTCGTTGAGCGCCGTGATCCCGCAGTCGGCCGTGATCAGCACGCGCGCGCCGTCGGCGGCGAGCCGCGCCACCGCTTCATCCTGCAAGCCGTACCCGTCGCGTTCGCGGTGGGGGATGAACGGTCTGGCGTCGATGCCGATTCCGCGCAGCGCCTCGGTCAGTATCGCCGTGCCGGTAATGCCGTCGACATCGTAATCGCCGTAGATCGCAACCGGCTCGCCGCGCTGCGCCGCCGCGGCGATGCGATCGAGCGCCTCATCCCACTGTCCCAACGCTCTGGCGTCGGCGGGCTGAACCCATTCCGGGTTGAGAAATTCCTGCGCCGCCGGCACGCTGTCGATCCCGCGGCGGCTGAGCAGGCGGCCGACGAACGAGGGCGCGTCCAGCCCCTCGATCGGCGGCGCGTCGTGCGGCTCGGCGATCCGCCAGGCGCGGCCCAGCCAGCCGTCGGATCGATCACGCGCCACCGTGCACGCCCCGCTTCTCGCTGATGACCGCTCAGCCTTCCCAGCGCCTGAAGACGAGACAGGCGTTGTGCCCGCCGAAGCCCATCGAATTCGAGATCGCCACCCGCACCTCGCGCTCGCGCCGCACGTTCGGCGTGTAGTCGAGATCGCAGTCGGGATCCGCGTGTTTGAGATTGATTGTGGGTGGAATGTTGCCCTCGCAGATGCTGCCCACGGCGGCCAGCGCTTCGACCGCGCCCGCCGCGCCCAGCAGATGTCCGGTCATCGATTTGGTTGATGAGATCGAGAGCCCGTAGGCCGCCTCGCCGAAGACGCGCTTGATCGCCATCGTCTCGAACTTGTCGTTGAGCGGGGTCGATGTGCCGTGCGCGTTGATGTAATCGACCTCGGACGGAGCGACGCCGGCGTGTTCGAGCGCCAGCGACATGGCGCGCGCGCCGCCGTCGCCGCCCTCGGCCGGCTGGGTGATGTGATAGGCGTCGCCGACCGATCCGTAGCCGCACAATTCCGCCAGAATCTCCGCGCCCCGCGCGACGGCGTGATCGGCGCGTTCGAGCACCAGCACCGCCGCGCCTTCGCCCATCACGAATCCGTCCCGCTCGGCGTCGAACGGACGCGACGCCGCGGCCGGATCTTCATTGCGCCCGGACAGCGCGCGCGCCGAGGCGAAGCCCGCCACCGCCATTTCGCACAGCGGCGCCTCGGCCCCGCCGACGACCATCACATCAGCCTCGTTGCGGCGGATCGTCTCCGCCGCCAGGCCAAACGCGTCTGCCGCCGACGAGCAGGCCGACATCGGGGCCAGGTTCGGTCCGCGCGCCTGGAGCGCAATCGAGACCTGCCCCGAGCCCATGTTCGGCAGCATCATCGGTACCGCAAAGGGCGAGACGCGATCCGGCCCGCGCGAATCGAGAATTCGGAACTGCTCCTGCGTCGTGGTGATCCCGCCGATGCCCGTGCCGATCATCACTCCGACGCGGTCGGAACCCTCAAACCCGCCGTCGAACCCGGCGTTCGCAGCGGCTTCCCGCGAGGCGACGATCGCGAACTGCGAGTAGCGATCCATGCGCCGCGCGTCCTTGCGCGCCATGTGGTCTTCGGGGTTCCAGTCGGATATCTCCGCGGCGATGCGAACCGAGAGCCGCGAGGGATCGAAGATCGAGATCGTCCTGACGCCGGATTGTCCCGCAACCAGCGCGTCCCAGGTGGCCGCTGCGGTCGGCCCGACCGCAGTGACCGCGCCCAGCCCCGTCACCACAATCCGCCCGTCGATGCGCTCGTCCATGCAGCCCTCGAATTCCCGGATGCGCGCCGCGCAGCCTCAGCCTATCCCGTTGAAACGCGGCAGCAAACGGGCGCTTCCGTTCGGTCACACGGCGCGATGGCGGCATCCGAGCATCAGCCGGCCACAACTAGCAGCTTGCCGCTGCCCGGATTTGTCCCGACGCGGCGTTAGCCGCCGGCTGCGGCCTGCCCCTGGAGGTCGTGCGAGTACCACTCTTCGGTCTCTTCGCCCGGCTCGGGCAGGACCATACCGCCCTCCATCGTCCACTTCGCCGGACCCTCGTTGATTCGCCCGCCGACCGTGTCCGCGTCGACGCCGGCGATCTCGATGAACGCGGCCGTCAGGTCCGCCAGTAGCTGCGCCTTGAGCGCTTCCGGGCGGCCGGCGCGATTGAAACCGTCGAGGAAGTAGGGCGTCTCGAATCGATCGCCGCCTTCGTCGAAAACGACGTGGACAAAACTGCGCGGCGCGCCCGTCGAACCGCAGTGGACGTCCGTGAACGCCTTCGCGATCGCAGCGCGCTGCTCGTAAGGCACGGAATCCTTGGGGACGACGCATCGGTAGAGCGGCATGAGGAACAACCTTTCTGTCGTGCGGCCTCTCGCATGGCGAGCGAGTATGCCGATATGTTAGAGCATCGTGCGGCGCTGCGTCAGGCGTCGCGAACCGAGACGACCAACTCGTCTACTGTGCAGCCGCTGATCGCCATCCACATATCGCAAATCCGGCGCATGATCTCCTCGCGCACGTCCTGCGCCACGCCGCCGGCGATGCTGCCGTTGACCAACGACGTGGTCGACGGCTCGCCGCCGCGGAATCCGAAGCCCGCGGGAATGTCGCTGAACGCGACCAGCACGGCATCGGGCGGCTCGCCGAGCACGTCGTGCACCGTCCGGCGCAGACCGTCGGCGAGCCGCGCCCGCGTGTCGGCGTCGATCTGACCCTCCTGCATCGTGCAGCGAAAATTCACTCGGGGCATCGCAGCGCTCCTTTATCTGTTCGTCTGCCTGTGCGCGTCAGGTTAGCTGCCCGTTGCCGGCTGCTCCGGCATCATCCCGCACCGCGTCATTGTTGACCGCCTAACAGTCCCTCGAGGCCGCCGGCCGTTTGCCCCAGGCCGCCCAAGCCGCCCGCGTCGCCCATACTGCCGCCCATGCCGAAGCCGCCCAAGGCAGGCGCCTCGACCGGTTCCTCGCCCGCCAACGCTCTCGACGCCAGCGCGATCTGATCCGCCACATCGCCGGCCGTGACGCCGATCGTCCCCATCGCGCGGGCGGCGCGGTTGCCGGCGTCGCCGTGCAGGTAGACGCCCAGCGTCGCCGCGTCGAATGGATCCAGCCCCTGCGCCAGCAGCGCGCCGATGACGCCGCTCAGCACATCGCCGGTTCCGGCCGTCGCCAACGCCGGCTGCGCCACTTCGGAGACGCGGGCGCGGCGGTCGGGCGCGGCGACGATCGTGTTCGCGCCCTTGAGCACGAGATGACATCCCCATTCCGCCGCTCGATCCCGCGCCAGCGCCAGGCGCCGCCCCTGGACGTCATCGGTCGAGCGGTCGGTCAGGCGGCCCATCTCGCCCGGATGCGGGGTCAGCACCAGCGGCGCAGCCGCGTTGGGCAGAACGGACATATCCGCCGTCAGCAGGTTCAGCGCGTCGGCGTCGACCACCACGCCGCGCACGGCGGCCGCCTCTTCGGAAATCAGGAAGCGGCGGACAAAGACGCCGCTGTGATCATGAGTGCCAAAGCCGCAGCCCAGCACCACCGAGTCCACGTCCGCGATCTCGTCCCGCACCAGTTCCCAGGCGGCGTGGCCCGAGATCACGCCGGCGTCGTGCTCGGGCAGCGGCAGCAGAGTCGCCTCGGGAACGGCGGCGATCAGGTGCATCGCGATCGAGGCCGGCGCGGCGATCGTGACCAGCCCGGCCCCGGCTCGGTAGGCACCGCGCGCGGCCAGCACGGCGGCGCCGGGATAGCGGGACGATCCCGCGATCACCAACACCCGACCGAATGTCCCTTTGTGCGCGTCGGACGGCCGCGCAGGCAGCAGCGACTTGGCGGCGCGGCGCTCCAGCACCTCGGTGCGCAGGTCCTCATCGAGGCCGGCCGGGATGCCGATCTCGACCTGCTGTACCGAGCCGGCCGCTGCGGCGCCGGGCTGCATGTAGAGGCCCACTTTCGGCGCGTGGAACGTCACCGTCTCGTCCGCCGCGACTGCGAGCGGGTCGAGGCGGCCGCTGTCGGCGTCGAGACCGGTCGGCAGGTCCACGGCGACCAGCTTGGGCTTGACCGCGCGCGAGCGCACGGCGGCGAGCCGCTGCATGATCTGCGCCAGATCGCCGTCGATCGGACGCGCCGCGCCGCTGCCCAACAGCGCGTCGACGATCGCCTCGGCGCCCGCCAACAGCGCCTCCAACGCCTCAAAGCCCTCGTCCTCCGACACCGCCCCGCACGGCACGCCGAGATCGACCGTCCGCGTCCACTGCTCGTCGCTGCGGGAGCGCAGCGCGTAGACTCGAACCTGCGCGCCCCATTCGTGCAAATGCCGCGCCGCGACCAGGCCGTCGCCGCCGTTGTTGCCGGGCCCGACCAGCACCGCGATTCTGCGATCCTCCAACGATCCGAGCTGCATCCAGATCTCTTGCGCCACCGCCAGGCCGGCGTTCTCCATCAGCGTGTCGGCTGCGACGCCCGCCGCCTCGGCGCGCTGCTCCAGCTCCCGCATTTCCGCCGCTGTCAGCAGTTTCATCGATGTGCTCCCAGGTTGTACGCCGGGCCCCGCTACGTTTACGAACGCGGGCGCGGCTGCCCCACCGCGAACGCGCAGACCATATTCCGCTCGTGCGTCAGGCTAATCTCGATGCGCTCGATGCCGATCTCTCGCGCCCGCGCTCTGGCGCCGCCGTGCAGAAGGACGATCGGCTTGCCGCGCGCGTTGGCGAGAATCTCGATCTCTTTCCACTTCACGCCGCGCACGCCGGTGCCGAGGCATTTCATCACCGCTTCCTTGCCGGCGAAGCGGACGGCCATTTCGGCCAGCCGATCGCCGCAGTAGTCTCGTTCCCGCTCGGTCAGAATGCGTTGCGGGAAGCGCTCCGGGTGCCGCGCGAGCACCTGCTTGAATCGCTCGATCAAGAGCAGGTCCACGCCGCAGGTGAGGTCGCCGAACATCGATTCGCAGCCTACCAACGCCTGCCGTCCACCGCGCCGAGCTACCGCGCGCGAACCAGTACACGGCTGCGCACCTGTACGCACTCCGGATGTACGGCGCTGTCATACCCTGTCGCCATGACGGCAACCATCATCGACGGCGCGGCCATCGCCGCCGGCATTCGCGAGGCGTTGTCACGCCAGGTCGAGGACATGATCGCCCGCGGTCTGCTGCCGCACCTCGCCGTCCTGCTGGTCGGCGATGATCCCGCCTCGGCCTCATACGTGCGCGGCAAGGAGCGGGCCGGCCGCCAGACCGGCATCAGGGTCGTGATCCACCGCATCGAGGCGCAGCTCGACGCCAGACAAACCGAGCGCCGCATTCGCGATCGGATCGACCTGCTCAACGCCGACCCGGATGTACACGGGATCATCCTGCAGCTGCCGCTGCCGGACGAGGTCGACGCGGACGCGTTGCTGGACCGTATCGATCCGCTCAAGGATGTCGATGGGCTGCATCCAGCCAACCAGGGGCGCATCCTGCAGGGTCGGGAACGATTTCTGCCCGCGACGCCGCACGGCGTGCAACAGCTGCTGGTGCGCAGCGGGGCGGATCCGGGCGGCAAGCATGTAGCGATCATCGGGCGCAGCCGGCTCGTCGGCATGCCGCTCGCGGCGATGCTGGCGCAGAAGCGGCAGGGCGCGAACGCGACCGTGACGATCTGTCATACCAATACCGCTGATCTGCCCGCCATCACCCGCGAGGCCGACATCCTGGTCGCCGCGACCGGCCGGCCGCGCACCGTGACCGCCGATATGGTGCGGCCCGGCGCGACCGTGATCGATGTGGGCGTCAACCGCGTCGATGACACGACCAGGAAGCGCGGCTACCGGCTGGTCGGCGATGTGGATACCGACGCGGTGCGCGAGGTCGCCTCGGCGATCACGCCCGTTCCCGGAGGCGTCGGGCCGATGACGGTCGCGATGCTCCTGAACAACGTGACGCGCGCGGCGCGAATCGCGCAGGAGCGTTGATCCGCGCCGCGACGACCGCCCTCAGCCTCAGCGCCCGTCAGTTGCGCCCGTCATTGCGTCGCGGCGGCAGGATCCGACCCAGCAGCAGTCCGCTGAGCAGCACCAGCGCGCCGGCGAGTCCGATCATCGGATACTCCCACGGGAACGGATCGGGTAGCTCGAAGAGCGGTCCCGCGCGGCGCTGATCCTGACGCCGCTCAATCTCGGCGACGCGCTCGGCGATCTCCGACTCGGATCTCGCCGCCGCAGCCTGCTCAACCGGCTCGGGCTCATCCGTCTCCGGCGCGGACTCGGACATCGGCTGCGACTGCGCCTGTTGCTCCTGCCCGGATTGCCGCTCCGCTTGTGATGGCGCGTCGGACTGGCCGCCGGCTGGCGCCGACGCTTCCTCACTGTCGGCCGTCTGCGGTCCGCCGATTACCTCGTCCTCGATGCGGGTGGAGCGATCGACGCTCTGCTCGCGCGGCGGCAAACCGACCGATGCCCGCCATGCATTGTCGATCCCGTCGCGACCGAGGTCGTAGACCGCGATCAGCGCGTCCTCAACCGACATGCCCTGCTTGAACGCCTGGAACAGCTCGTTCATTCGCTCCTGCCCGTATTCAGTGATCAGGAACGTCACGATCGCGGCGGACTGGCCGTAGAAGATGTCGACGAATCCGGGTCGGTTGGAGGGCGACTCCATGCTGCGCAGCGACAGCACCACATCGTTGTCGATGGCGTACTGCAAGGCGCCGCCGCGCCGCGATCGCCAGTCGCCTTCGGCGATGGTCGCCACGCCCTCGTCCAGCCAGGCCGGCAGGTCGCCGTAGGGCCCCTCGCCGGCCAGCTTGGTCAGCACATGGGTCAGTTCGTGGCGGACGACCCAGCGCGACGGTGAGTAGATGTGCACCAGGTCGGCGAGCACGCGCGTCCCGCTCGTGATCACGTATTCCTCGAAACGCTCCGATTCGATCCGTTCCACCTCGCGCGCGTCGTCCGTGTTCGCCCATACGTAGATTTTCATCGGGATCAGCGCGTCCAAGCCCAGGACCGGCGAAATCTCTTCCAGCGCTTCCAGCCCTGCTTGCAGCATCGACTCGCCGACGCCGCGGTCGTCGTAATAGGCGACTTCGAGGTCGCCGTCCGTGAGCGATTCCCACTCGAATCGCGGGTCTTCGTAGCGCCAGACCTGCGGGGCGGTCTCGGCGACCTCACCCGACGTGTATGTGAACTCCCAGCGCCACTCGAAATCGGCGCCCGCGGGAATCCACAGGCTGGCGTTGCGGGTGGGAAACTCGGCGGCGACGCGGGTCACGTCGCCGCGCTGAAGCTCGGCCGGCTGTCTGGTCGTCGCGCCCTCGGGCAGCACGGTGTAGAGGAACGTCACCGAGTCGATCTCGTCGGCGCGGCCGTCGGTCTGGTCGAGCAGCGCCGAGACGCTGACCGAGTTCGGCCAGTTGTTCTCGAACCGCATGCCCTGCACGGTCGGCGTCTGCCCCGATTGCGCGCTCAGCGCGGCGAAGCCGCCGATCGCCCCGATGAGCGCCCCGATGAGCGCCCCGACGAACGCCATGCTCACGGCTATCGCCGCGACGAGCGCCGCCCGGCTGAGCGATCGCGTCGTTCGTCCCGCAATCACGCCAGCGCCTCCGGTCCCATCTGGCGTTTCAGCGAGGCGCGCAGAAACTCCTCGATTTCTCCATTCAGCACGCTGTCAGTGTCCGACGTTTCGTGCTGGGTTCGCAAGTCCTTGACCATGCGGTACGGCTGCAACACGTAGGAGCGAATCTGATTGCCCCAGCCCGCTTCGATGTGTTCGCCGCGGATCGCCAGACGCTCGGCCTCGCGCTTCTGCTCTTCCTCCATCAGCAGCCGCGCTTCGAGCACGCGCATTGCCGACTCGCGGTTGCGCCGCAGCGAGCGCTCGTTCTGACAGCTGACCACAAATCCGCTCGGCAGATGCGTGATCCGAACGGCGGTCGAGTTCTTCTGCACATTCTGGCCGCCATTGCCCGAGGCGCGGAAGACATCGATCTTGAGGTCGTCTTCGTTGATCTCCACCTCGGCCGCGCCTTCGGTCTCGGGCATAATTTCGACGCGCGCGAAGGAGGTGTGGCGGGCGTGGTTCTGGTCGAAGGGCGAGATCCGCACCAGTCGATGGACGCCGTGCTCGGAGCGCAGCCAGCCGTACGCACCGCCGCCGTCCGCCGCGCCATGCACTTCCAGCATGGCCGACTTCAGCCCCGCCTCGTCGCCCTCGACGATATCGACCAGATCGACGTCGAACCCTGACCGCTCCGCCCAGCGTTGATACATGCGCAGCAGCATCTCGGTCCAGTCCTGCGAGTCGACGCCGCCGGATCCGGCGTAGATCGAGATCACCGCGGAGCGTCCGTCATACGGCCCCGAGAACGCCAGCTCGAACGATCTGCGCTCGATCTCCTCCCCGATCGCCTGCGCCTCGCTCGCCAGCTCCGCGGCGAGTTCCTGATCGTCGGCGAGTTCGAGCAACTCGGCGGCCTCGGCCAGGCGCGCCTCGAGACCGCGCCAGAACTCCACGCTGCGCTGCCGCTCGGCGCGCTGCTGCATCGTCGTGCGCGCGCGCTCCGCGTCGTCCCAGAATCCCGGCTCGGCCAGGCGCGCCTCCAGCTGCGCCAACTCCGCTTCGACGCCAACCAGGTCAAAGACGCTCCAGAATGTCGGTCAGGCGGCCCGACAGCGCGTCGAGCAACTCGCGCAAGGCTTCAACTTCAGCCACGTCGCAACTCCGGAATCGCGCAGCGGTCGCGATTGGTATGGGTTCAGCGTACTACCGATTCGGGATAATCAGGCCGCCCTCGGTGCGCCGCATGCCCTCCGGCGCCGCCGCCTCGCGCGCGGCGCCGGCCGCGGCGGCGACCGGATCGATCGGACGCGGCCCCGCGCGCTCATGCGCGGGCTGCGGCGGCCGCCACGGCGTCGCCGTGCCCGGTTGCGAGGTCGGCGGATGCAGCTGCGCGTGCTCCGGCCTGGCCTGCCACAGCGCGATGAATTCGACTAACGACAACGGCTCGACCAGCCCGGCCGCGAACAGCTGATCGTCGATGAACAGCGCAGGCAGCGCGGTCACGCCGCTGCGCGCGCCGATCTTGGAGAATTCCTCGATCGCGAACACATCGGTCTGCAGCTTGGGCGACAGCAGCGTCGCGGCGCACGCCGCCAGCGCCGCCTGTCCGGCGTGCGCGTCCATCGCCGAACCCAGCAGCCGCAGTCGGGTGGGGCGGCGCAGCTTGCCCAGCGCCCGCTTCATCGCCACCGACGGTTTCGCCTGCCGCGTCGAGGCCAGCACCATCGCGCGGATCATCGCCACCAGCAGATGTCCGTTCGGCGCGCCGTAGAAGCGGATCGGCCGGTTCAGCTCACCGCGGATCAGCACGCAGGGCACATCGACGATGTCGCGGCGCTCCACCTGCTCGGGCGAGTCCTCATATTCATAGGTCGTGAGCGAAACGTGGTCGCAGAGCGAGGCGATCTCCTCGAACAGCTCCCTGGCCACTTCACAGGATGGCTTGTTGGGCCGGCCGGGCACGACGACGCGGCGCGGGCTCTGATGGAAATACTCCAGCTTCAGCGGGCCCTCGATCGCCTCGAACTGCTGTCGGATCTGCGCCCGCTCGACGCCTGCCAACGCCATTGCGCTCCTCGCTCTCCCCCCGCTCTGGTTGTCACAGGGTAGTCGCCGCTCAGCGTCCGTCCTGCGCGACCCATTCGACCGCCGAGCGCAGCGCCGCCTCAGTCACCGCGCCCTCGAAGGCGTAGCGGATGACGCCGTCGGCGTCGATCACGAACACCCACGGCTCCGACGGCAGGCGCCAGGCGTCAAACGCCTCCGCTTCGACCAGCCGCTGCGGTTGCTGCGGATTTTCGAACACCTCGACGTGAATGCCGCTGACGCGGTCCGCGAACTCGCGCCAGACTGATTTGACCGCGTCGAGCACCGGCGCGCAGGTTCGCGAGTGACAGAACGCCGGGGTTGCAAAGGTCAGCAGCAGCGGCCGTCTGAGCCGCAGCGCCTCGTCAATCGAGATCGCGTAGAGCCCCGGCTCAGGCTCGGGATCCGAAGTCAGCTCGGAGAGCGAATCGACATCGGCTCGGGTGCGGGAAACGACCGACGGCGCCGGCTCGCCAACGCTCGGCGCGGCCTGACGCGATCGCACCGAGAAGCGCAGCCGCGCCGTCTCCCGCGCGTCGGCCGAAGTCATCTCGATCAGCATCCCCCAGAGGCCGGGCGTCTCCAGCCGCACCGGGACGGCATAGACGCCGCGGCCGATCGGCCGCGCGCGGTCGGAGACGCTGGCGTTGGCGTGCCCGTGCGCCGCGATGCGGACGTCGGGATCATAGGGAATGAAACGCGCGAACTGGACCGAGCGGGGCGTCTCGCCATCTCCGTCCAGCGCGTACAGCGAGACCCTGACCTGCGGCGGCTGCTCGCCGGCGCCGAGGCCGTCGAGGCTGAACATGATCCGCTTGACGCCGACCGCCAGATCCTGCGTCGCCAGAACCGGCAGCCAGCGCGCGCGCGCGTCGACCTGGGACACGTCCCAGTCGGCGCTCCCGCTCTCTGCTGCATAGCGGGTCGCCGCGCCGCCGCAGGCGGTCGCCAGCAGCGCGATCGCCCCGATCGCCAGGATCGCCCTGATCGCGGTGCGGCGAACGATCAGCGAACGGTACACACTCGACGTAACGAGAGTCGCGTCGACCATTGACGGCGCGGCGGCGCGCTGCGTACGCTTTTGGTATAAATGCATACGCGCCTGATCAATTGCCTGGAGGCTGGCAGCCATGGCGTATTCCACCACCAACCGCCGCCGCGAGACCTACTTCCTGCACGCGCGCGACGTCGAGCTGCGCAATCACCACGCCCAGCGCATCTACTTCTTCGCCAAAACGGCGCGGCGCGGCGCGGTTGACGAGCTTCCCGACGGTTACGAGGTGGTCGAGAATCAGCGCACCGGTTTGCCGGTGCTGCGCAAGATCAGAGGCCAGTCCCGCCCCGCGGCGTAACTCGCGTATCTCGACTGCCTCCCGGTCGGTGAGAGCGCCTAACGGCCTGCGCCACAGCCGATTGCGCAAGTTATCCACAATTTCCACCACCAATCCACCGCGTTTCCACCACATGGCGTCCTCGACGGCGCATGAATGGCGCCTGATCAGCCGTCAACGGCCTGCAAACGCTCGATTCCCTGTCGATGCAGCGCGCTGGTCGCTGCCGCCAGGACTTGCCCGCCGGACTCGATGGTGAGCGGCGAACCGTTCCAATCCGTCATCTGGCCGCCCGCGCCGCGCACGATCGGCGCCAGCGCCAGGTAGTCCCAGCTCTTGAGCGACGCTTCGCAGACGAGGTCCACAAAGCCCGACGCCAACAGTCCATAGGCGTAGCAATCGACGCCGTAGCGCACCCGCGAGAGCGCCTGCGACAGCCGCCGCCAGGCCGGTTGTTCGGCGCCATGGAACATGTCGGGCGTCGTGGCAAAACCGACGGCGTGGGCCAAATCGACGGTTGGGGCGCTGTGGACAACGTGTGAACCATGTGAATTGTGTGTGGTGCGCGCCATGAGGCCGGGAAGATCCACGCCCGACCAGCGCTCGTTCAATATCGGTTGGTCAAGTACACCGATCAGCGGCGCGCCGTCGCGCAGCAGCGCGATCAGCGTCCCAAAGGTCGGCAGGCCCGAGACGAACGCACCGGTTCCGTCGATCGGATCCACCACCCAGACCCATTCCGCGTCGGCTCGTTCCGAACCGAATTCCTCGCCGATCAGGCCGTGATGCGGATAACGCGCGGCGATCCGCTCGCGGATCACCGTCTCCGCCGCCCGGTCGGCCTGAGTCACCGGCGAGCCGTCCCCCTTGCGCTCGACCGCCTGTCCGCTGCGGAACCAGGGTCGGATCGCCTCCCTCGATGCATCCGCCAGCTCTTCCGCGAACTGCAGGTACATCTCGGCGACCAGCTCACGAGGATCGGGCATATCGCCAGCCTACCGCGAGCCTTCCGCTGCCCAGCGCCGCGCGCCCCTATGTCATCGGTGACAGCGCGACCGCCCGGTGCTGATATATTGCAGTACTCGCAGGTGGTCGCGCGGTCGCCGGAGCGCGAGTTTCCGATCCAAATCGGCACGCCATCACGACCGCAACCCCGCGGAAGGATTTCCATATGCCAGACGAAGCAGCAGGCGGCAGTGCGCCGACGGGCAAGATCAACGTCGCCATCATCGGCGTCGGCAACTGCGCGTCCTCGCTGGTTCAGGGCGTCACCCGCTACCAGCAGGCTCAGGATGGCGACGAGATCCCGGGCATCATGCACGCCGTGCTCGGCGGCTACCGGATCGCCGACCTCAACTTCGTCGCCGCCTTCGATATCGACTCGCGCAAGGTCGGCCTCGACCTCTCCGAAGCCGTCTTCGCCCAGCCCAACAACACGGTGAAATTCACCGACGTGCCCAACCTGGGCGTGCCGGTCGAGCGCGGCATGACCCACGACGGACTGGGCAAGTATCTCTCCCAAGTGATCGAGAAAGCGCCCGGCTCCACCGTGGATGTCGCCCAGATCCTCAAGGATCGCGATGTCGACGTCGTGATCAACTATCTGCCGGTCGGCTCCGAAGAGGCGACCAAGTGGTACGTCGAGCAGGTGCTGGAAGCCGGCTGCGCGTTCGTCAACTGCATCCCCGTCTTCATCGCCCGCGAAGAGTACTGGGCCAACCGCTTCCGCCGCGCCGGCGCGCCGATCGTCGGCGACGACATCAAGTCGCAGGTCGGCGCGACCATCGTGCACCGCGTCCTCTCGCGGCTCTTCCGCGATCGCGGCGTGCAGATCGATCGCACCTACCAGCTCAACTTCGGCGGCAACACCGACTTCTACAACATGCTCGAGCGCGAGCGGCTCGAATCGAAAAAGATCAGCAAAACCAACGCCGTCACCTCGCAGATCGAATACGAGATGCCCTCCGGCGACGTGCATGTCGGTCCGTCCGACCACGTGCCCTGGCTGGAAGACCGCAAGTGGTGCCACATCCGAATTGAGGGCACGACCTTCGGCGACGTGCCGCTCAACCTCGAGCTCAAGCTCGAAGTCTGGGACTCGCCCAACTCGGCCGGCGTCGTGATCGACGCGGTGCGCTGCGCCAAACTCGCCCTCGACCGCGGCCTCGCCGGCCCGCTGCTGGCGCCGTCCGCCTACTTCATGAAGTCGCCGCCCGAGCAGTGGACGGATGATGTCGCCCGCGACGCGGTCGAGGCCTTCGCCCGCGGCGAATAGCGGACGGCTGGAGGACGGCTCCTTCTGTTTCGCCAGTTGTGCGCCTGCGGCGGCGGGATCCCGCGAGTCCGAGCATCATGCATCCTCTCGCCGCCGGCTACCGCGCGCTTGGACGCACCGCCCGAACGCTGCCGCGTCCAGCCGCCTACGCCGCCGCCCGGCGAATGATGGATGCCGTCTATCTCGGCTGGCCCCGAGGACGTGCGGCGGCGCAGGCGAACGCCGACCTGCTCTTGCCGCACGTTGCCTGGCGCGGCGGCGCGGGATCGCTGGCTCGCGCTCAATTCCGGCGCTACGGCGAGTACCTGGTCGACGCCGTCCGCCTGGACGAACTCAACCCCGCCGATTGCTTCGCCGCCGTCGGCGGCGACCCGGTCTGGAACAACCACTGGCGTCAGCTCGACGACTGGTATCAACGCCGCCCAATCCTCTTCGCCGTGATCCACTTCGGCAACTGGGATGTGCTGGGCGGCGCATTCGCGCACCGCGTCGGCCCCTCGATGGTGCTCGTCGACGACCTCGGCCACCCGTCGCTGAATCGCGCCATCCAGGCTCAGCGCGCCCGTTTGGGTATGACGCCCGCATCGGGAAGAGGCGGACTGCGCCAGGTGGTCAACCACCTGCGAGGCAACGGTGCCGCCGCCATCCTCTTCGACCGGCCGCCGCGCGAGCGCGAGCAGGTCGGCGAGGACGCGCTGTTCGGCCAGCCCATCGCGCTGCCGACCGAGATCCGCCGCATCGCCGCGCGCACGCAAGCCGCGTTGATCCCCCTGGCTGCCACCCGAGTCGGGCGCGCATTCAGATTCCAACCGCATATCGACCTGACGCACGACCAGTCCGCCCCATTGCTATCCGCCTTCGAGCCCGCGATCAGGTCAGCCCCGGACCAGTGGTACCAATTCCGCAAGCTCGCCTAATCGCCGGAAACGGATGGCGCGCCGTGCGAAGATACCGGTATGACCACTGCCGCCTTGCTCTCCGTGCTGGCGTGGATGGCCCGCGTTCTGCCGCGCGCGGCGATCTACGGGTTGGCCGAGACTGCTGCGTCGCTGGCGCTTCCGCTGCTTGAACGCCGACGCATGCGCATTCGCAACAATCTGCTGCGCATCCGAGCGGATGACTCGGCGGCGCAGATCAATCGGGCGGCGGCCGAGGCGATCGCGGAGACCGCCCGTTACTACGTCGATCTGGCGCTGCTGCCGTCGCTCACGCCGCGCGGCGTGCTGGACGATCATCTGCACGTGTCCGGTCTCGACCATCTGCTGGACGCGCACCGAGCGGGCCGCGGCGTCGTCCTGACGACGGCGCATATCTCCAACCCCGAGGTCGCGGTCAAGGCGCTGGCGGCGCTCGACATTCGCGCCGTCGCGCTGGTCGAGCGGCTCGATGACCGGCGCCACCGCGAGGCCGTCAACGCCGCCCGCGCCGCCGTGGGGATCGAGTTTCTGACCGCCACCCGAACCGGCGTCGCCGCCGCCCTGCGGACGCTGCGCGCAGGCGGTGTCGTCTGCATCCTCTGGGATCGCGACCGGCAGGGCGGCGGCGCCTGCGTGCCCTTCTTCGGTCGGCAGGCTCGATTCCCGGTTGGCGCCATCGACCTCGCCATTCGCTCCGACGCCGTCGTCCTGCCGCTCTACGCGGTTCGCAGACCGGGGCCGGATCGGCTCCAGTTCGATGTCGTCTTCATGCCGCCGCTCGAGTTGTTGCTCAAGGGCAACCGCGCCCTCGACACGCGCACGAACATCGCCGGCCTGGTTCGCCGGTTCGAGCCGATCATCGCCGAGCACGCCCATCTCTGGCGCATGCCCGAATCGCCCTGGTCGCCCTGCCGCGATACACCCTGGGATGATCCGCATCCGCGCGATGCTCCGCACGATGTTCCTGAAAGCGGCAGCGGATGACCGATCCCGACCGACGACTTGGACGCGCCGATCTGCAGATCCACACCGACGCCTCCGACGGGATGGACGACGCGCGAACCATCCTCGACGCTGCGCGCCGGCGCGGCATCGACGTGATCGCCGTTACCGATCACGACCAGGTGGGCGGCGCGCTGCGCGCCCGCGAGGTCGCGGCGCAGGCTCAACATCCGGTCGAGGTTGTCGTCGGCAGCGAGGTCAGCAGCCGCGCCGGACACATCCTGGCGCTCTGGATCGAGGAGCCGATTCCCGCCTTCCGCAGCGCCGCCGCCACGGTCGAGGCGATCTGGAAGCAGGGCGGCGTGGCGATCATCGCGCATCCCGCCGCCGTCGTGCCGTTGGCGCTGGGGGTTGGCGATATCGATCGGCTCGTGCGCGACCTGACGCCCGAGCGTCGCGGCGACCGCGCGCCGGTTCTCGCCGTCGAGACCGCGAACCCGATCCCTTCGGCTCGTTGGCGTCGGGCGCGCGTCGCGGCCGCCAACCACGGTTGGGCGCTCGCCGAAACCGGCGGTTCGGACGCGCACTTTCACGAGCAGGTCGGGGCCGGACTGACCCGATTCCCCGGCCGCGACGCGCAGTCGTTGCGCGCCGCGCTCGAGGCGGCCGCGACGCGCGGGGAACTCGGACATTACCCGCCGCTGCGGACGATCGGCGCCGGCCGCCTGTTGCGTCAGCAGTGGCGCGGGATTAGCGCGACGCCGAAGGCACTCTGGCGGCGCCGCCTTGGCCAGGGGGCCTGAGGCGGCTATCCCAGGGTCTAATGGACGAGCAACTGCACAACGCCGATCCTCGCGTGCGCCAGCGCGCCGTGGTGGATATCGCCCGCGCCGGGGATGGCAGCGCGCTGCCCCAGCTTGAGCGCCTGGCGCACTGCGACCCGTCGCAGCAGGTGCGTAGCGAGGCGGCGAGCGCGATTGGCCGGCTGTCGCGCAACCATCCGCAGGCGTTTGCGATGCTGGTCGGTCTCAGCGCCCATGCCGATCCCGGCGTCGTCATCCAGGCCGCGCGAGGCCTGGTCGCCGCCCGCGAAGACAGTCAACGCGCCATCGCCGATCCGATCCTGCTCCAGCTCGCCGATCACCCCAACGAGGTCCTGCGCGAGTTTGTGCAGACCGAACATCAACGATCCCGATCTAATACGAACACCCGTACCAAACGGGGGGGGGGGGGGAAATTATATGAACTGGATTGGCTGCGTAACGTTGCAGTCCACGGCGACGCGATCGACGCGCTGCGCCGGATGCCCGAACAATGCGTTCAGCTGACTTTTACTTCGCCTCCATACTATAACGCCCGCGACTACTCGACGTATCCGTCGTATGAAGGGTATATCGACTTTCTGGTCGATGTGTTCGCGGAAGTTCATCGGGTGACGGATGAGGGGCGATTTCTGGTCGTCAACACCTCGCCCGTGATCGTGCCCCGAGCCGGGCGGCAGCACGAGAGCCATCGCTACGCCATTCCCTTCGATCTGCATCCGCGCCTGACTGCGTTGGGCTGGAAGTTCATCGACGACATCATCTGGAAGAAACCGGCCGGTGCGGCCAAGCCGCGCAACAGCGGATTCGCCGTCCATCGCCAACCGCTCACCTACAAAGCCAACGCGGTGACCGAGTACGTGATGGTCTACCGCAAGCAGAGCCATCGCCTGATCGACTGGAACCTGCGCCAGTACGACCGCGAGACGCGCACGGCGTCAGAGGTTCCCGACGGCTATGAAGCGACCAACGTCTGGGAGCTCGACCCGGCGACCGACCGCGTGCACAGCGCCGTCTTCCCCGAGTCGCTCTGCGAGCGGGTGGTTCGCTACTACTCGATGGTCGGCGATCTGCTGCTCGACCCGTTCGCCGGCAGCGGCACGCTCGGCGCCGCCGCCGCCAGGCTGGAGCGCGATTTCGTACTCCTGGAGCTGAACGAACGCTACATCCAGCGGATACACCAGCGGCTGGGCTCGACTGTACGAACGGTGACACCCAATGAATGGACACTAAAATGACTAGCCTGACTAACGTTCAAATCCGCGAGGTGATCCGAAATCTCATCGCCGGCGGCAATCACCGGTCTGCTGTGTTCGACGATATCAATCGCCGATTTCTGGAGCGTGTCTTCACTTTTTTTCAAGAAGTGACGTCCGCTAAGCAAAGGGGTAAAGACATCAATGCTGAAGATTGGTACATCACCGAATTCATGCAGCCTGGTCTTGACTCTAAAGATCAGTACAAAACCTACGGAATCCGATCAGGTATGCCCCGCAAGACCATCGAAGATATTTATGGAAGAGCCCCTCGCGAAATTGTGATCAAGGCTGGGCTGTCTAATATCAAAACTCTAAGATCAACGATCGATGAACTTGTAGCACTCGATAACCCTAAAGTGATGCTGACGATCAAATCTGATGATGACGGCGTAGAATTAACGGTCTACGAGAGTTTGATTGTGATTAACGCTATCGCCGTGATGCGCCAGAGTATCAGTGGCGGAACTTGGTCTGCTCTAGGCAAAAACGCCGAAGTTCCGTTGATGCAAACTTTGTGTCGTTTGTTTCAAGTTGATCCACGACATTATCGATCAGGACTGAAGCGAGATGGGCGAAACCAAGTTGACTTTATGCTTACTAAGGCAGGTGTTGAATATCGATGCGAAGTAAAACTCAACGGCCCGGGCAACCCGGAGTCCGTGACGACGGCCATTGGCCGTGATCCGCGTGTTGTCATTGCGGGTCACGTTTCGGATCAGAATCGTGAAAAATTGGACGCTCATCAAATCAAGTGGGTCGATTTATCCGACCGCGACGGGTATCAACGTTTCGGGCAGGTGCTGCAAGCGTTCGGCATCGAGCATGTCGCGCCGGCCAACCTCGACCAGCTGGACGGCATTCTGGATGAGTTGCTGCCCCTACCCTGATCTGCGTGCGCGTCGACCACATCCTCCCCTACGACCTCCGACAGCCCGGCGGGGTGCAGACGCATACGCTGGCGCTCTCCGGCGCGCTGCGGCGGCTGGGGCACGACTCTGACGTGTTCGCGCCCCAACGGCCGCTGCGGCTGCGGCTGGGCGGGACGCGCGCCGATCTTGCCTGGCATCCATCGGATCTGCTGAGGCTGCGCGAGTTTCTGCGTCGGCCGCGCGGCATCCTGCATATTCAGGAGCCGATGCTGCCGCTGCTCGGGCCGCTGTCGCTGATCCATCCGGGCGCTGCGCCGATTGTGGTCACGCTGCACTCCGCCGAGCCGCTGGCGCGACGGTTTTACCGCACTACTGCGCCGCTCACCCGACGGCTGCTGCGCCGCGCCGACGCCGTCATCTGCGCCACCGACGTGTCGCGGGTCGCCGCCGATTCGTGCCTGCCCGATCGGGTCGGCGGCGTGCGGCTGATTCCGCCCTGCCTGGATCTGTCGGCGTTTCAGACATCGACCGCGGCGCGGCGGCCCGAGCGCATCCTGTTCGTCGGACGCGACGAGCCGCGCAAGGGGCTGACCACGCTGCTGCGGGCGATGCGGCTGCTCGCTGACGTCCGACCCGATGCGCGGCTGCTGGTCGCCGGGCCGGTGCGGCCGTCCACGCGCCGGCTGGCGGACGATCGCGCCAGCTTCCTCGGCGCGGTCCCGCACAGCCGCGTTCCCGAGCTGATGGCGTCGGCCGCCTGCGCCGTCTTCCCCGCCACGGGCGGCGAGGCGCTGGGGCTGGTGCTGATCGAAGCGATGGCGGCCGGCGCGCCCGTGGTCGCCTCCGACATTCCCGGCTATCGCATCGCCGCCGACGACGGCGCGGCCGCGATCCTCTCGCCGCCGAACGATCCCGCCGCGCTGGCGGCGGCGATCGAGGCGGCGCTGGGCGATCCCGAGCGCTGCGCGGCCCTGACGCAGCGCGGACGCGCGATCGCGCGGCGCTTCGACGCCGACGCGATCGCCCGGCGGCATCTGGAGCTGTACCGCGCCCTGCTCGATCCCTAGCCCGAACTCGAATCTGCGGCTCGCGCCCGCCTCCCGCTGCCCGTGTCCTGTGTAGAGTGGATCCACGGCGGTCGGGCTGCTACTACAGAGGCGTCTGTGTCCCTCCTCCCCCACTCGATCTCACGGGACGCGTCCGCGTGGATCGGTCGGACGGTCGCGCGCACCGGGCTCAGCCCCAACGCGCTGACTGTGATCGGTCTGCTGGGCATGGGCGGCGCGGCGGCGCTGGCCGCCTACGGGATGTTCTGGCAGGCCGGCATTGCGATGCTGGCCGCCTCCGTGTTCGACATGCTGGACGGGGCCGTGGCCCGCGCCACCAACCGCGATTCCAACTGGGGCGCCGTGTTCGACGCGGTCTCCGACCGGCTCGCCGATTTCGCGCTGCTGTTCGCGCTGCTGATCTGGTACAGCCACGGCGAGCGCTACGACCGCACGGCGCTGGTGCTGATCGGCGTCTCGCTGTTCGGCAGCATGATGGTCAGCTACACGCGCTCCAAGGCGGGCGAGTTCGGCGTCGCGATCCGCACCGGGTTCGGCACGCGGCTCGAGCGCGTGCTGATCATGGCCATCGGCCTGTTGTCGTCGCAGCTGATCCCGATCCTCTGGCTGCTGGCCGTGCTCACCAACCTGACCGCGCTCCAGCGCTGGTTCATCACCTGGCGCGCGCTGCGCGCGATCGAGTTGGGCGAATTGGGCGAGACGGACGCGCCCCGGGCGGACGACGACGGCATCGCGGGCGAAGCGCGCGCCGACGGCCCGTTCGGCGACCCCGGCCGCCGCTGAGCGCTGCACGCTGATTCTACGTGTTGGCGCGAACCAGCTCGACGATCTCGTCGACCGTCGCGTCGCGCCACGAGGCCCATTCGTCCGAGGACTGCAAGTCGCGGTAGGCCTGGCGAATGCGGCCGCGCATCTCGTCCTCCGACTCGCCCTCGTTGCGGCTGAACAGCTTCTGCATGTTCGCCATGTGCTGGTTGGCGACGGCCGGCCGCTCGATCCAGTGCGCGACGTACTCGTGCTCCGGCGTGTAGAGCACCGCCGTGGGGATCGACTCGTGCTGGCCGTCCTTGAGGAACTCGGACATGATGTCGCTGTTCTCGTCGCGGGCGAAGATGCGCAGTTCCCAGCCGGCGGTCGCGGCGATCTCGGCCAGCACGGGCAGGCCGCGGTAGACGTCCGGGCACCAGTCCTCGCCCAGCACCAGCATCTTCAGACGCGGCAGCGACTGCAACGCCTCGCGGCCCGCCTCCGAGATCTGCCAGGCGCCCATGTTGCGGATGAACCGCCCCACGTTGGCGTCGCCGCGCGGCGAGCCGCCCGGCGTGAGCCGCTGGAAGTTCTCCTCCGAGTTGATGAACGCCAGATACTGATTCCAGGTCATCCCCGACCTGAACCGCTCCGGGGTCACCACCGATTCGCTGGTCGCCGTGGTCATCGCGCAATCTCCTTCGTTCCGGCGCGAACGCCGTCGCTGTGGCTCTACGCGCAGTGTAGCCCTGCGCGCTGCTCTAGTGCTCCTGGTGACAGGGGCAGGTGCATTCGTCCAGCGAGTAGCGCATCACGTCGACGTAGGTCGCTTCGACCAGCTTCTCGATCAACGGCTCGGGCACGGTCCGACCCTCCGTCTCCGCGGCCTGCTCGACCGCCGCCAGCGCGTACACCGCCATCGCCGCGGCGCGGTCGATCACGTCCGCGATGTCGCTCCTCAGGACGCCTTCTTCGCCGGCATGCCGCTCGTCCAACGCCGCACCTCGCAGACTCCAGCTGGATCAGGGTGCGCTTAGGATACACCTGAGCGGGCGCGCGGCGATGCCGCCGCCGCGCAATGCAGAACGGAGGCGGCGGCCATGGCGCAATTCGAGTTCGGCTGTCAGATTCCCGCCTGGCACTGGCACTGGGACGTCTCCGAGCTGCGCGACTGGGCGCAGGGCGTCGAGGCGATCGGCTGCGACTTCATTTCCATGGCCGACCACCTGATCTACGCCTACGCGCGCGAGTCGCGGCCCAACGAAGGGCCCTACCAGGACGACGTGCACCAGCACGAGGTGATGACCACGCTGGCATGGCTGGCGGGGCTGACCAGCCGCGTCGCGCTGCAGACCAACGTGCTGGTGCTGCCCCAGCGCGAGCCGGTGCTGACCGCCAAGCAGGCGGCCGAGATCGACATCCTCTCCGGCGGACGCATGCGGCTCGGCGTGGGCGTCGGCTGGCAGTGGCAGGAGTTCGAGGCGCTGGGCGCCAACTTCCGCCAGCGGCCCAGCCGCATGGAGGAATACATCCGCGTGCTGCGCGCCTGCTGGACCGAGGAACCGATTACCTTCAACGGACGCTACGTCCGCATCGACGAAATGTCGGTGCTGCCCAAGCCGGTCACGCCCGGCGGGCCGCCGATCCTGTTCGGCGGACTCTCCAGACCGGCGATCGAGCGCGCGGCGCGTCTGGGCGACGGCTGGATCGCGCCCGTGCAGAGCGACCTCGACCAGCTGGCGCGGCTCTGCGCCGACCTGCGCGCCGAGCTGGAGCGCAACGAACGCGACCCCGACGATTTCCCGATCCAGTGGGCGCCGCCGCTCGACCCCGACATGTCCGCCACGCTGCGCCTGCTCAGCGCCGCCCGCGACGCCGGCATTCGCCGACTCGGCATCGGCATGCCCAACTACGACCGCGAACTGGCGATCCCGGTCGATCAGTACCTGCTGCAAATCGAAACCGCCTGGCGCGAGGTCTGGCCGCTGGTGCGAGAGGGCTAGACCTCAGGGCGCTTCCTGATAGCGCTGATTCGTGATCGAGGGTTCGCGCGAAAGCTCGCGCCGAATCCGCGCCACCCACTCCGGGTCGAGCCCCAGCGCCTCGGTCACCGCTGCATCGATCCGTCTGCGGATCGGATCGTGATCCATCTCCGGCAGCGGCAGCAGCGTCTCATCGCAGAGCGCGTCGAAGGCGGCGGCCAGACGGTCGCGGGCATCCGGGTGATCGGACAGGCGCGGTATCGGAATGTTGCGTAGCGCGGCCATCGAGAATTGTGGGTACGGCGGCTTGCGATTGTCCCGTGCGCCCAACACTGAGAGCAATCCGAGACTGCTGTTCAGAAAGCAGCAAATCGCTTTGCCGGTCCGCGGGTCATTGTCGATCGGTCGATACGGCGCCCACCTGGAACCCAATGCCGGCTCGGTCAACATAACCGCAGCCACTCGAGCGCCGGGCAGCCATAGATTATGCGGCAACAGGAAGTGGCTGCGCTGCTGCCAATAGCGGTTTACAGCGCTCTGTTTGCCCGGCTTGGGCTCGATATAGACATCCGTGCTTGCGCGCATCGACTGCGTAACGTCCGTCTTGTGGTGCCACAGGGCGCGGTAGCCGTCGTTCGTGGGTGTGTCCGACTTGTTGAACGAATCTCTGATGCCGGCGCCGCCTGGACCGACTTCCGCAATGTTGCTGAGCGACAGCGTCTGTCTGTCTGTCTGTCTGTCTGTCTGTCTGTCTGTCTGTCTGTCTGTCTGTCTGTCTGTCTGTCTGTCTGTCTGTCTGTCTGTCTGTCTGTCTGTCTGTCTGTCTTATAATGTCCGGCCGCGATCTCGCGGTACTCCCGAACCAGGAATGGCGAGAAAAAGTTGACCGCGTACCAGTCGCCGGAGGCGATGCGCTCGGCGTCGATGTATTGCAGGGTGTAGTCGCGGGCTTCGCCGCGCCTGATCTGGTTGAGCAGCTCCATCGCCTCGTGCGCCGTGGCCGGGTTGCGAGACAGGTTGTAGAACCGGGTCGGCGGTTTCGGCTCGTCCGAGTTCCAACGCCGGCAAACGATCAGCACCTCGCCGATGTTGGTGTTCTCCGACATGTTGATACGCTGCGGATCATGCGACGAGACCACGGTATCGACGTGGAATTGCTTGCCCAGGAACTGGCGAATACCGAGCCCGGAAGGTGCGGTGGGAATCACCAAAGGCACAATCAGGGCGAGTGCGCCGCTATCTCTGTCAAGCACCTGCTCGGCGAGAACTGCAAAGGGGGTGCAATAGCCCGAAAAGTCGATTGCGTACCTGTGAGGATGCCCGGACGCGATTTCCTTTTCGCGATCCTTGAGCATGACTTCCTCCTTGCGCGCGAACTGATCGTGGCGTAAGTCAGACCGCGTAAACGGCGGGTTCATGATCACCAGGTCCATCGGCGGCGGCTTGACGCCCTGCGCTTCCGCCTCCGATTCCACCTGCGTCACGGGCTGACCCGGCCAGGGCATCAGCATCGGGCGTTGATCGAGAAACTCCAGCGAGCCCGTGTAGGCGCGGCCGCCCTCGACGCCCAGCAGGGTGCGGTAGATGTTCATGCGGCTGAACTGCGTTTTCGGGCTCAGCATGCCCAGCGTCGTGGCAGCCATATGCGTCGCGGTCAGGTTGATGTCGTAGCCCCAGAGCACGCTCTCGACCATCGACTGCGCCAGCAGCGTCTCGGCGTCGTCGTCCAGACCGCCGCTGCCAACCAGTGCCTGCATGCGTAGGTCGCGGATGCGCTCCGCCGCCGCCATCAGCAGCGTCCCGGTGCCGCAGGCGGGGTCGCAGATGCGCAGACGGGCGACCGCGTCGGGGTCGGACCAGTCGCAGTCCTGCTCGCGCAGCGCCAGACCGGCCAGCAGCACCGCCGCCGCGGTCGAGGTGTAGAACGAGCCGTCGTAGCGCGCCGTGTCGAGCACGCCGTGAAAGATGCGGCCCAGCAGGTCGTGCCGCAGCCCCGCCGTGCGCGGCATCAGCGCCTCGATCCGTTCCGCCAGCAGGCGGATCGCGTTGACCGCGTCGGTCGAGGCCGGCAGCGATTGCAGCGCCGAGCTGGCCGTCTCGAAGACGGGTCGGTAGTCGATCTCCAGGATCGCGCGCCAGGCGGCGCGGTAGGCGCTGATCGGATTATCCGCGTCGGCGCATGCGCTGGCGGTCGGCGGCGGCCAGCCGCCGCTCCAGCCCGGCGGCGCCAGCGGGGGCAGATGCGCGTGCAGCCGGTGGTGGAACAGCATCGCCGTCGCCGCGACCAGCAGTCCGCGCTTGGCGGCTTTGTGCCAGCCGTTCTGCGGATCCTCGCCCTGCGGCAGGTCGAGCGTGCGCGCCAGCGTCCGCCGCGCCGGTGTCGGCAGCAGCGCCACGGCCTCGTCGAGCGCGTTCGAGAGCTCGCGCGCGGCGTCGTCGATCTCGAACGCGTGCGGCGCCTGCTTGACCGCCGCCGCCAGCTCCGCCACATCGCCCGACGACCAGGCGGCGGGCTGCTTGAGCGAGCGCGCGGCGGCGGTGCGCAGCGACCAGTCCAGCTGCGTCTGCTGCGTGAACGCGTCGACGGTCAGCCCGGCCGGATAGTTGATCGCGAACACGGTGCTCGCCAGACCGTCCCGCAGCCGCCCTTCCGCCTCTTTGAGCGCCTGCTTCTGGTTGTCGGCTTCCGCTTCCAGCATCACGGTCAGCTCGTCCAGCGGCACCAGCACGTCGATCTTCTTCTTGCCCACCCGCTGTTCCGCCTGCGCGGCGAGCCCGTGCTCCGAGAGCAGCGCCGCCAGGCGGCCGTTGAGCAGTTGTTCGTCGTCGTGCGCCGCCATGTGTCTATTCCTCCCAGCACAGCGCCCGCGCGCGCAGCATCGCCATCAGGTAGTGCTGCGCGTTGTCGCAGCGCAGCCCCGATCGATGCAGCGCCGAGCGGACGCCGCCAATGTGTTCCGGTCCTCCAACCAGCGCGTGCTCGACGCCCTCCAGCGAGAGCGAGAGCAGAAAGCGCATGCTCAGCAGCAGCGCCGCGCGGTAGCGCTCGGCGCGCTCCGCGTCGCCAGCGCGCCGGGCGATCGCCAGCGCGCCGGCGATCCCCTCACTGTACGCCGCCGTGCCGATCCCGGGCGTGTTCTGGAACGCCCCGACCCAGAGCGGATGCCCGCTGTCCGCGCCGTGCTGCTCGGTCAGCGCCCAGTCCGCCATCTCGTAGGCGTAGCGCCGGGCGTCGTCGTCGTTCGTCAGCGCGTGCCACTGGTCGCAGGCCTGGATCATCCAGGTGGTGAACGACAGGTCGCGCTCCTCGAGGTTCGCCCAGCGCCGCCGGTAGTGCGCCAGCGACCGCTCAACCGCGGCCCGCAGCCGCGGCCGTTTGCGCGCGCCGTAGAGACGCGCCAACGCCAGCGCGATCTGTCCCGCGTAGTAGGTTTCCGATCCTTCCAGCTGCATCCCGCGCGCGCTGGTCCCCAGCCGGCCGTCGCGCGACTGCACCGCCAGCAGCGTCGCGGCGAGCTGGTCGACGGTCTCGCGGGGAACGCGCAGCGACGCGCCCAGCTCCGCCATCGCCAGCAGCAGCAGCGGCGACGCGCCCAGCTTGGCCTCGCCGTACATGTCTTCGAGATAGAACAACCGCCCCGGACCGTTGCGGCGCAGATGCCGTTCGAGGATGCCGCTGATCGCGCGCGCCGCCGCCGCGCCGATCCGCCGATCGCGCGTCAACCGCGCCACCATCGCGATCGCCCAGGCGCAGCCGCACTGCCGCACCAGCTGGTCGAACGGCGTCCAGCCGCCTGCTCCGCCTTCCGAAGCGTCTGAGGCGTCGGCGCCGGGCGCGGCGTATTCATAGGCGAACGATCCGTCCGCTCGCTGGTGCCGCAGCAGCCACGCCGCCGCCTGCAGCGCCGAGCCGCTCAGCCGATCGGGCAGGACCTCGTCCAGCTGCACCAGCCGAAACCCGCCCGAACGCGGAACGACGCGCTCGTCATCGGTCGGCGCGACGCTGCCCAGCGCCTCGACGGTCGTGAACACCTCCACCGCCGTGCTCGACGCCAGGCGCGCGCCGGGCGGCCGCGCCTGGCGGTTGAGCGCCTTGACCCAGCCGGCCGTGCGTCCGTCCGCGCGCAGCGCGTCGAAGGGCCAGCCGCGGGCGGTGCGCTCGCCGTCGCGCAGCAGCAGTCCGTGCCGGCCGGGCAGCGGCGTTTGCAGCAGTCCGATCAGCCCCTCCGGCGCGCGCGCTTCGCGCGCCGCCTCGACCTCGACGCCCAGCGCGTCGCCGGGCTGATCCGAGCCGCCGCCCGCGTTGCCCAGCGCGGCTCGCAATCCCGCCCCGGCTGCGCGCGCGGCGGACAGCCCGTCCCCCGCCGCTGCCTCCGCCTCGGCGGCCACGCGCCCGGCCCGCCACAGACGCGCCCGCGCCGCGACCCCGCCCCCCGCCTGCGGCTCGCCGCCGCCCGCGAACCCGCTCCGAGCCGCCGCGAGGACGTCCGCCGCCTCGAGTTCCCGTGACGACTGCGGCGGCGCCACCTAGTACGCGCCCTGCTTCTCGAACAGGTCGCGCGGATTGCCGATCAGCATCTGGTCGACCTGCGACTGGCTGACGCCGCGCTCGAGCAGCGCCGGGATCACGTCGTCGGAGATGTGGTTGAAGTGCCAGTTCGGCTGCGCCTGCCGCACTGCGTCGATATCGGGAATCCAGTCCAGACAGCACGACGCGTCGTGCGCCAGCAGCATCCGCTCGGCATAGCCGTCGGCTGCCAGCTTGACCACCGTGTTGACCCGATCCTCGAAGGGCAAAATCCGGTCCAGCCCGAACCGGTCCAGCCCCACGTAGGAACCGCGATCCATCAGCGACTTGAGATAGTCGGTATCGGCCGTGTCGCCCACGTGGCCGATCACGATGCGCGAGAGGTCGCAGCCCTCGTCGGCGAAGATGTCTTGCTGTTTGGCGCCCAGCTCGGGCGGGCCGTTGTGGGTCGCGATCGGGACTCCCGTCGCCCGGTGCGCCCGCGCCCCCGCGCGCAGGCATTTCTCGTTGTAGCTGTCGACGCCGCCGCCCTGCTCGTCCGACGCCAGCTTGATGATGTTGGCCTTGACCCCGCTGCCGGCGATGCCCTCGGTGATCTCCTGGACGAACACCCTGGTCAGCATTTCCGCCGGCCGCCCGCGCCAGTACATCGAGCGCAGCCAGTAGATGCCCGTGCAGAGCACGACGTTGATCGAGGTCACCTGCGCCACCTTCTGCAGGAAGCCCATGTCGCGGCCGAGGTCGGCGGTCGAGAGGTCAACGACCGTGCTGACCCCGCGCTGCTGAAGCGCGTTCAACTTCTCGTCCGCCGACGCCACACAGCCCGCCTCATCCCACAGCTCAGGCCAGTTCTCGGAGATGCCCGGCGAGCGAATCCCGATGTGCTCGTGAATCAGCGTCCGCCCCAGCTCCGACGTGTCCAGCTCCCCACGCAGCGTGTGAATCGACGGCATCAGCGGTTCCTTCCCAGAGGCCCATCTGTTCCTGCCGCGATGCTAGCGCTCCGGAGCCAATCGATACGCTGCCTGTGTCGCCAACGATTTCGAGAACGTAAGGAGCCGACGATGGATGCTGACGCTGCTCTGCAACTGCTCGATCAAGTCAAGGATTTCGCCCGCGGGCCGTTTCGGGAGCGGGCCGAGGCTGCCGACCGCGAGGGGCGGCTGGCGCAGGAGAGCTTCGATGAGCTGGCGCGGCTGGGCGTGTCGGGGTTGGTGATCCCCGAAGCGCTCGGCGGACTGGAGGCCGACGGCGAGACGTACATCAAGCTGATCGAGACGATCGCCTACGGCGACGCCTCGACCGCCGTGGCGCTGAACATGCACCTGCTGGTCACCGCGATCGCCAGCGCGCTGCCGCCCTATCCGCGCCGCGACCAGGTGCTGCGCGCCTGCGCCGAGGGCGCCTGGTGCTGCGCGCCGGGCAGCATCCCCTCGCGCGAGCTGGACAACACCAGCACGGGCTTCCGCGCGGTCGAGGACGGCGCCGATCTCGTCGTCTCCGGTCGGGCCGGGTTCGCCTCGGGCGCCGACGCCGCGACCTACGCCATGGTCGGCGCGCTGATCGAGCGCGAGACCGAACCCGACCTCGTCATCGCGCTGCCCGAGCTGCGCTCCGACGCGATCGCCAATCGTGGCAACTGGGACGGCATGGGTCTGCGCTCGACCGCCTCGCACGATGTCGTGATCGACGACCTGCGGCTGCCACGGGCGGACTGCTTCGTCGCCCCGATCTCGCTGCTGCGCATGGGCGAGCAGATGATTCCCCAGCTGCAGTGGCAGCGGC
This sequence comes from Dehalococcoidia bacterium, assembly GCA_965205105.1. Taxonomy (GTDB): domain Bacteria; phylum Chloroflexota; class Dehalococcoidia; order Bin125; family Bin125; genus Bin125. The sequence continues at coordinate 1,070,834 of OZ242034.1, read as the reverse complement.
GCGCGCTGCCCGGTCTCGGCATCTGCGCGATCTGGCTGGGCAACGCGCAGGCGATGTTCGATGAGACGTTGGAGTATCTGCAGCAACGACGCGGCCACCTGGCGTCCGCCAACAGCCCGCTGGGCGGAACCAACGAACTCCGCTCGCAACAGGCCTGGGCGCAGATGGCGTTGGGCGAAATGGACAGCTGGCTGGCGTCGGGTCGGACGATGCTCTATCACGCCGTCGACCAGGTCGAGACGCCCTACGCCGACCGTCAGTCTTTCATTCGCATGCAGGTGCGCACCACCTATCATCTGCGCCGCATGGCCGAGGAGGTCGCCCGGATTGCCATCAAGACCACCGGCGCCCACGCCTACGTCAAGGGTCAGCCGCTCGAACGCCTCTACCGCGACCTCACCGGCGGCGTCGTGATGGCATGGAAGACCGACGAGCTCCAGCACTCGCTGGGCCTGGCCGCGTTGGGCGAGGAGATCACGATCGTCGGCCCGGCCGGCACATAGCCCGCCGCAGAGTCCGGATGGGCGCTGGTATCATATCTCCGAATTCACGACACGCCCCGCCACAGAAGGGCAGCGAAAGGCCGCGTATGGCTTCCCCACTCAAAACCGAACTCTGCGACATGCTCGGCATCGAGTACCCGGTGATCCTGGCCGGGATGGGCGGCGCGGCTGGTCCGACCCTGGCCGCCGCCGTCTCCGAAGCGGGCGGACTCGGCGTCGTCGGCGCGACCGGCTACACACCCGACGAACTCTCCGGCATGATCGCCAAAGTCCGCTCGCTGACCGACAAGCCGTTCGGCGTCGATCTGCTGCTGCCCTCTTCGATCGCCGACTCCGGCAACCGCGAAGACCTGGAACTGGAAATCTCCGCCGAGCACCACCGCTTCGTCGATCAGCTCAAGCAGGAGTTCGAGATCCCCGAGCCGTCGGCGCCCGTCGATCGACCGCCGCTGACGCAGGAGTACTTCCGCAAGCAGGTCGAGGTGATCCTCGATGAGCGCGTGCCGGTCTTCGCCTCCGGTTTGGGCAACCCCGGCTGGATGGTGCCCGACGCGCACGCGCAGGGCATGACGGTGATCGGGCTGGTCGGCAATACGCGCAACGCGCGCCGGGTCGCCGCCGCCAATGTCGACGCCGTGGTCGCCCAGGGCACGGAGGCCGGCGGACACACCGGCCGCATCGGCACCCTCGCGCTCGTGCCGCAGGTCGCCGACGCCATCGCGCCGACCAAGACGATCGCCGCCGGCGGCATCATGGACGGCCGCGGATTGATGGCGGCGCTCTCGCTGGGCGCCGAGGCGATCTGGTGCGGCACCGCCTTCCTCGGCACCTGGGAGGCCTACCAGGACTCCGAAGAGCGCGGCGAAACCGACGAATGGACGCGCAAGGTCCAGTGGGACAAACTGGTCGCCGCCGTCGACGAGGACACGCGCATCGGTCGGATGTATTCGGGCAAGACGATGCGGCATATGTACAACGCCTGGACCGAGGCCTGGGAGCGCCCTGAAGCGCCGCCCACCCTGCCGATGCCGCTGCAGGGCATGCTCGTCGGCGAGGCTCTGCGCGGCGCCCGCGAGGCGCATATCGCAGAACTGATCGGCGGCCCGGCCGGCAACGGCGCGGGACTGATCAAGGCGATCCGCCCGGCGACCGAAGTCGTCGAGTCGATGGTCGCCCAGGCCGAGGAGCTGATCGAACGCTTCCGCGCGCCGGTCGGCGTCTAGACGCTCGCCCATGCTGCGGCCGGTTGGAGCCTGACGCGGCAACCGGCTCTCCTCGGCCGGGGACGCCATGAAAATTTGCCCGGCCTGTCATCGGGAGACTTTTGACGGCCGTCTGGCCTGTCACCGCTGCGGCGCCGATGTGTCTCGCCAGCGCCCGATCGCGCTGCCCAGCCGCGACGCCGCCACGCTGGTCGGCCCGATTCCCTTCACCGACCAGCCGGGCGACCTGATCCTCGATGTCGACGGCCTCACCTTCCTGCGCGAGGACGGTCGGCCGCTGCTGCACATCCCCGCGTCCGCGGTCGATTCCGTCCGCCCGTCGCGCGGCCGCGACCTCGTCATCCGCTGGTTCCCGCCTCAGCGCAGGCGCCCTCGTCGAACGCGGCTGCGGGTGCGCTGGGCGCCGCAGGCCGACCGCACGCTGCGCGGCGAATGGGTCGCCGCCCGCGACGCCTTCCGCCGCCCTCCCTACGGATACCCCGCGCCGCGCCACCGCAACCGACAGACCGCCCGAGATTTCACCGTCGTCCGCGACCGCTGGCTCTCGGCCTTGCAAATGCTTCTCAACGCCGACCGCTACACTCTGGAACGCCGCTAGGAGTGAACATGACCGAACCCGACGTCAGACGTGAAGCGCTGCTGATACTCCGAGACACTCTACGATCTAGGCTTGAGGCTTTGTTTGCTCAGCTCGGCAACGATGACGTTGAGATGCTGCGAGATCGCGAGTTACTGCAAGAGCATGAGGGACTGTCCGATTTTCCTCTGCATGATCCATCGAAAACTCTCCGTCTCCTTGCCTCGACGCCGAACTACCGACAATTGATTTTTCCCAAACCTCCGGACGACCACGTGCGGCAGCGCATCAATTCAGCCCGGAACATGCGTCATGACTGGGCTCATTTTTTGAAATCGAACGAGCGCCAGCAGCGCCAGCAGCTGCATGCCGTACGCTGGCTACTCGAGCATGCCAACGACAAAGCAGCTCTCGACAAATTCGACGCAATTCTCGAGTCTTGGTCATCTGCCAGCGATGCGAGCCGGTTTGAGGACTTGAGCAGGGAGATCAACCGCCGCGCAAGCGAGGTCGCTCAGTATGAGCGGAAGCTCCACGAGCGACAGCAAGAGGCAGATCAACGGGACGCGTCGCTGAACGCTCGTGAGGCTGCGATCGGTGAGCAAACCAAGTCTCTGAACGAGCGCCAGCAGCTGATCGAAAGCGACGAAGCACGTCTCGATCAACGGCGCCTCGACGTCGAGGAGCGTGAACAGGCGGCGCAACGAGCGCCAGCGCCCGATGATCTACGGCGTCAGGAATTGGCGGTCCGCGCCGATGAAGCCGTTGTCGCGCAGCTGCGTCGCCAGTATGAGGAAGCCTTGAGCGAGCAGCGTCGGCGCGGCGATGAGATCACTAGGCGGGAGCGTGAGCTTGATCGTCGTGACGAAGACATTGCCAGCCGCGAAGCCGAAACCAACCAGCTGAACGTCGCGGCAGCTGAGTTGTCGGAGCGCGTTATGGACGCGGTCAAGCGGCTCGAGCAGCTTGGACGCCGTCAGCAGCAGATCGCCACCGCTGCCCCCACCCCAAATGCGCCGCAGCCTGGGGTAAAGGGAGATCTACGACCCTGCCGCCGAACTGGCTGTGGAGGCCGGATGATTCCGAGGGAATTGGCGCGTGGGCCGTTCTTGGGCTGCAACAACTTCCCGACCTGCCGCTACACCGAAGTGATGGTCGACGGTGCCGCCCCACCGCAAGACTTCGGGGGCTGCCCCGAGTGCGACAATCCCTTGGTGCTCCGCCCGGGTTACTCCGGTCCGTTTTTGGGTTGCGCCAACTATCCCCAGTGCACTTACAACGAGACCTTGGACAAGGCCGCGGAGGATAACTGGCTTGCGAGGCTAGGCGACCGCTACACCCTGGAACGCCGCTAGCCGTGCCTCGACGAAACCGCAAGGGGCGCACGCCCGGGCAGCGCCCGCGGCGCTACCACTCGAACCGCGAGGCGAGGCGTGAGCGGCGCGAGCTGATCGTCCTCGACGAACCGACGCCGACGCCGTTGCCGCCAGAATGCGGCAGCTGTCTCGAGTGGCTGCCGCCCGACGCCCAGTCCATCGGCGCGCGCGGGACCTGCATCCACCCCGCCAGCGGCATCCTCGCCCCCGACGCCGACACCCCCGCCTGCGCCTGGTTTCGTCCGCGCCGCTAGCCCGCCTCTGCGTCCGGCGCGTCAGCCCCGCTTGACACACAGAAAACCGGCGTGTATCCGGTTTCTATGGCACGCAACCCCTCACCCGGATTCGGCTTCGACGACCTCCTGCGCATCTACCGCGGCTGGAACTGCGACGGCCCTCGATACGAACAGATCAGCGAGATTCTTGATTGTGCCAAGGCTGAGCACGAAGCCGCTTGGCGAGCCGTCAATCCCAACGGCAAGGGAGACCACGGTCAGTCATGGCGAGCTTGGAAGGGCAAGAACTTCGAGAAGCTGGTTCGGAGCATCGTCAGGGACGAAGTGGAGCGGATGAATCGGGAGCACGGCTTCGATCTTGCGATGACAACCGATACCAAGCTTGAGAGAGCCCACCTCGATCTGGAACTCGACTTAGTGAAACGAAGTCTGCTCATTGACTACAGAAGGTACGGTTCCCACCTACCTGATGCTGATCTGATTATCTACAGAAAGGATCGATGCGCTGCTGTGTGCGTTCTTTCTTGCAAAGTTACGATGCGTGAGCGGATTGCACAGACCGCGTACTGGAAGCTGAAACTGGCCCGATCCAAAGCGACCGAGCATATCCGAGTGGCGCTTGTAACTCCGGACGAGGACGGCAATTTGCTTAACTCACCAGGGCTTGGGCACATCAAAAAGAACTATGCAATTGTCAGCACCGATATAGATACAGCCTATGTGTTGAACCGAAAGCTTGAAGCCACAGATCGCATCAAAAGATTTAGCAGCTTCGAAAATGACGTTTGCTATTGGTTGGGGGGGGGGGGGGGTAAGTGTCTTCGCACTTGTCCCGACAGGCTCTCAACGTTGCGGAACAGTATCAGCAGATACTCGACGCTCGCAAGGCGCTGCGCGCCTACGCACGCGGGGCGATGTTGTTCGGCGATCCCGCCGTCGCCTACCGGCAGGCAGAGGAGAGCCTCAAGGAGCTGCATCGACACATGCGCAATCTCGAGCGCCAGGTGGACGCCGCCGCCGGGATCGAGAAACACCCCACCTCCAAGCGTGCCCTCAATATTGCGGAGCAGTATCAGCAGGTATTCGACGCCCAGAAGGCGCTGCGCGATACGACGCTGCTTGACGATCCCGACGTCGTCCACGACCAATACGATCAGGCAGCCAAGAACCTGAAAAAGCTTCGCCAGCGGCTGCGCGCGCTCGAGCGCCAGCTGGACGACGTCGCCGGGATCGATGAAAAACCCATTGTCGAGGCGACCACGCTCTGGGATTTTCCCACCCAGTCATACGGCGCGGCCCGTAAAGGCGACTCGAAGTTCCAGGGCGTCACGCCCGCCTTCATCATCTATAATATGCTGCAACGCTATACCGAGCCGGGCGATCTGGTGCTCGATCCGATGTGCGGCTCGGGCACCACGATCGATGTTTGCCGCGAAGAAGAGCGGGAGGTGATCGGCTACGACATCAACCCGACGCGCGACGATATCATCCGCAATGACGCCCGCTCGATCCCGCTCGAAGATGCCAGCGTCGATATGGTTTTCATTGACTCACCGTACAGCGACAACGTGGACTACAATGACGAGCCGGGCAACATTGGCAATCTGTCGGCGGAGCAGGACGGCTTTTACGACGCGCTGCGCACGGTGGCGAACGAACTGTTTCGCGTGCTCAAGCCGGGCAAGACGCTGGGCTGGCTGATCGGCGACCAGTGGGTCAAGCGCCGTTACACGCCGGTCGGCATGCACATCTATCGCATGCTGGTCGACGAGGTCGGCTTTATCCCCACGGAGTGGGTGATCGTCGCCCGCCGCAATCAATCCTCCAACACAGGCCTTTGGGCTGGCCGCGCCCGCCGGCACAACTTTTACCTGCGCGGCCACAAGCATCTGATTCTGGTCCGCAAACCCGAACACCGCGCGGTGCGGATCGCGCCCGAGCGCGTCATCCAGGTCGGCATCGACCAATACACCCGCGACCCGCAGGCACGCGACTGGAAGAAGTACAAATAGATTCACGATACAGGATTTAGTGCTCGCGCCAGGCGATATGCCCGTTGACGTCATGGTACTCGTAGAGGCGGAGGACGTCTCGTGTGAATTCGTAGATCTTATCCTCTCCTGCACTACGAGCAAGCTCATACAGGTTGATGAACATTTGTTTACCGCTCTCAGTTTGACCCAGATTTTTCTTGCGTATGTTGCATGGAGCACATAGTACCTGTCCATTAATGATTGTAGCTTGGCCACCTTTATCCTTGGGTTTGATGTGATCGACATGCAATTCGATACCTTCTGCTTCTGTTCTACCACATTTTGCACACTTGTAATTTCCTTTTTTGAGAATGGCTTGTCTATCGCGCTCTGAAAAATCTTCCAACTGTCGGGTAGTTTCGTGTTCTGGATCGTAACAGTATACGCCTTTGTCTAACTTTTGCAATTTTCCTTCCTGATACAGCTTGCGAATGGCGCGATCTGGATCACGCAACTCCTTTCCCGTCAATCGTTTCCACTCCGCCGTCGCCCAGTCGACAACATCCGCATGCGAGATCGGCTGATGCGGACGCTCCCGATAGTAGCTGAAGATTAGCTCCTTCTGACTTACGCGGCGCGGCATCAGAATCTCGACACTTCTGAACTGATTCGACCGAGCGCGAGCTTGCGGTACTCCTCGTCGATCTCCGCTCCGTACGCGGCGCGGCCCTCGCGCAGCGCCGTGACCAGCGTGGTGCCGCTGCCGGCGAACGGGTCGAACACTGCGTCGCCCTGGTACGAGAACAGGCGAATGCAGCGGCGCGGCAACTCGGTGGGGAATGGCGCCGGATGCCCGATGCGCTTGGCCGATTCGCCGCCGAACGTCCAGACCTGCGACGCCCACTCCTGCGCCTGATCCGGCGGTAGCCCGTCCAGTCCGGGGCCGCGCGGGCGGGTCAGCATCTCGGCGAACGTCGCCCGCAGCCTGGCGGCGGATACGGGCGCCGCGCCCTCGAAACTCAACGCCAGGTCCATCAGCTTCGAGGGCGCGATCAGCGGCTCGTCCCCGTCGTCGCTCGGCGACTCTTCCGCGTCCTCCGTTGTCCACACGCCCGAGGTCCACTGCATGAACTCGTCGCGCTCGATCGTCACCCGTTCGTCGCCCAGGTGCGGACGCTTCCAGTGATCCTTGTAGAGCACGACGATGGTCTCGACCGGCGCGATCACGTGCGGCGCCGAGGGGCGCATCCAGCTGCCCCAGGCCGTGCGCCGCGAGATGTTGCCCTCGTTCCAGATGATCGTCGCGTGGTACTGCCAACCGACTTCGCGCGCGATGTTGGTCAGGTCGGCGGTCACCGCCTGCTTGCCGCCGCTGTTCTTGTCCAGCGGAATGTTCATGCACAGCCGGCCGCGCGAAGCCGTCCAGGTGAAGCAGTTGCGCAGCCAGCGGCGGCTGAACTCCAGATAGTCGTCGTACGTGCCGGCGTCGTCGACCTCATCGCCGTAGCGCAGGCCGACGTTGTAGGGCGGCGAGGTGACGGTCAGCTGGAACTGATCAGCGTCGAACAGCGAGGCGTCGGTGGCGTCGCCCAGCTTCAACTGCGACGGATCGAAGGCGGCGCTCACCGCCCGCCCGCCTTGCCGCTTCGGCTAGAAATCAGAACATTTGTTGGGGGGGGGGGTACGGCGAGTCGGTCCGCATCAGGCTGGCTGATATGCGGCGGTCGGACGCGGCGCAGGCGGTTATCGGTCACCGAGCCGGTATACGTCACCGGTTGCATCCCGGCAAGCCGGGTTTGCGATCATCGCCAGCGGTACGTTGCCTACACGCTATGCGTAGCCGACCACGTGCATCCGACCGGTCGCGCCCGCGGCGTCGTCGATGTAGTAGAGCCGCCGTCCGCCGCCATCGCCGACCGTGATGTAATGCGGCGCCGCCATCTCGCCCGAGCGGTTGACTCTGACGTCGACGGGAAAGATCGGCCGCGACGCATCGACGCCGAGCCGCTCCGCGGGCAGCGCGTCGGGATGTCCGCTCTCCGCGCACCAGCGCGCGAAGTCGCCATGGAACTCGAACCAGGCGGACGCGGCTGACACGGCTGAATTGTCGGCGCAGGCTTGGGCGAACTCATGCAGCGCGCCCAGCGCCGCCCAGATCGACGCGCGGATATCAGGATCGTCCGACTTCGGCGCGGCGCGGATCGCCACGCCGGGCAGATGCATGGCGGCGGCGTCGATCAGCGCCTCGGGAGCCGGCGGCTCGATCTCCGACCAGCGCGGCGTAGACGCGTGATCCTGTCCTGCGAGCTGCCGGGCGAGCTGCCGCTCGAGTTCGTAGGCTCGCGCCCGCGCCGCGCGGATCGCGTCGATCTCCGGCGTCGGTTCGTCGGGCGGCGGCTCGCGGCGGCTGCGCTGGTCCGCCAGTTCGGCGAGTTCCCCCTCGATCCGCTCGATCTGCGCCGCCTGATCCGGGTCCTGCTCGACGACCCGCGCCGCGCGCGGCGCCGAGTCGTCAGGTTGATCCGGCTGCGATCGCTCCGGCGGCGTCTGCCGGTCGAGCCAGAGCGCCGCCGCGGCCGCTCCGCCGAGAAATGCCAGCAGCGTCTGAATGAACCTCACCGATCGTCGTCCCGCACGCCTTCCAGCCAGGTCAGGCACTTGGCGTAGATCGCCTCGGTAATCAGATCGCGCGCGAGCAGGTAGTTGAGCAAACCCTCCAGCGTCACGAGCGAATGCACGGCGACGCCCTCGCGCCGCAGCCGTTCGGTTCCGCCGGCGCCGCGATCGATCAGCACGAACGCGTCGTGCACCATCAATCCGGCCGAGCGCAGCAGGTCGGCCGTGTCCGACAGCGAGCCGCCGTGCGTCATCAGGTCGTCGACCAGAATCACGGTCTGGCCGGGATAGTAGGCGCCCTCGATCTCTTCCGCGACATGCTGGATTTGACTGGGCGGATGCACGTAGATCATCGGCACATTGCTGGCCAGCGAGAATGCGGTCGCCGCGTGCAGGCCGCCCATCGGAACGCCGGCGATCAGCTCGAACGGGGCGATCGTCGGCCGCAGCATGCCGCCCAGCATGCGCGTCTCATCGCGCAGCAGATCGCCCACCCGCCGCAGCGCCCACGGATGCGCGATCAGACGGCGCACGTTGATGTAGACGGGTGAGCCGAGCGTCGCGCCGAGGTCAAACTCGCCGAACATAATCCCGCCCGAATCCCACAGCGCCCGCGCCAACCAGAAGTTGGCGGGTTCATCGCCCTGCGGCGTCCAGGCGGGGCGTCCGCCGCCGGACATCAGTCGCCCGCCGCCGCTGACGCGGCGATCGCGTTGGGCAGCGGCTGGCCGGCGATCCCGGCCCGCAGGTTGGCGACCGCCATATCCGCCATCCTGCCGCGCGTCGCCAGCGAGGCCGAGCCGATATGCGGCAGGACCAGCACGTTGTCCATTTCCAGCAGCGGCGAGTCCACCGCCAACGGCTCGACCGCGGTCACATCGAGCCCCGCGCCGCGAATCCGCCCCCCGCGCAGCGCTTCGATCAGCGCCGCCTCGTCGACGATCGGACCGCGCGCGGTATTGATCAGGAACGCGCCCGGCTGCATCAGTTCCAGCGCGCGCCGGTCGATCAGGCTGCGCGTCTGTTCGGTCAGGGCGACGTTGATCGAGACGAAGTCGGACTCGCGCAGCAAGTCATCGAACGATCTCGCCTCCGCGCCCAGCGCCGCCGCTTCCTGCTGACGCGGCGTCCGATTCCAGTACAGGACGCGCATGCCGAACCCCTGCGCGCGCCGTGCGACGGCCTGGCCGATGGCGCCGAAGCCGATCACGCCGAGCGTCCCTCCGTGCACATCGACGCCGGCCATCTGCGTCGGCGACCAGGTGCGCCAGTCGCCGCGTTTCACATACTCGGCCGCCTCGACGACGCGGCGGGCCGAGCTCAGGATCAGCGCCCAGGCGAGATCGGCCGTGGTCTCGGTCAGCACGCCGGGCGTATTCCCCACCGCGATCCCGCGCGACGCGCACGCGTCGAGATCGATGTTGTCCACGCCGACCGCCATCTGCGAGACGACCCGCAACTGCGCCCCGGCGCAGTCAAGCGCCTGCTCGTCGATCCGATCGGTGATCAGGCAGAGCAGCCCCTCGACGCCCCGGATCTGCTCCAACAGCGCCTCGCGCGCCGGCGGGAACTCGCCCGGCCACACGTCAAGATCGTAACGCGCGTCGGCGCGCAGGTCGGCGAAGCCCGCCCCCGGCAGCTCGCGGGTGACGAAGACGCGGTGCGGTGCAGACATCGTCGGCGCATACCTCCGCGATTAAGATAGTGGGGCGAGAGTGGAACGACTAAGCGCCGACAATACCGAACGGCGCGCGCGTTGATAGTGGTAGGCGAGTGGGCAGGTTGGCTCGTCATTCCCGCGCACCGCGCGGGAATCTCGCTTGCCCGCTGTCATGCCCTCGATCGCGCCAGCGAACGAGATTCCCGCATACGCGGGAATGACAGGTTGTGAGGCGGAGATGCCGAAACCGGCTCGCGGCGTGCGGATGTTCCTGCTGTCCCTGATCGCGCTATCGATGTTCGCGCCGCTGGCGTGCGGCGGCGACGCGTCGCTCTCGGTCTCGGAGTACGCCGAGTTCTGCGCCGACGGCATTGCGGCGGCGTCGCTGATCGAACCGGAGCGGATCGTCTGGAGCGATCTGGAAGCCTTGGCGTCGCGGTCGGCGCGGGCGTTGCGGGAGATCAACCCGCCGCCCGAGCTGTCGGAGTTTCACCGCGCCAGTCTGAAGGCGTTCGATTTCGTCGCCGGCGCGGCTCGCGAGCAGCCCCCGGACGCGCTGGCCAATCCGCTCGCGCTCGGCTTCGAGGCGATCGGCGTCGCCACCCGACTCCGCCGCTCGATCGACGCGCTGACGTCCGATGTTCGAGCCTCGCTAAACGCCGCCCAGTGTCTCTGAGGCTGGTTGCCGCTACAGCAGCCGGCGAATCAGCAGCAGGCCGATCGGGCCGAGCGCGAGCCCCAGCAGCCAGCCGATCTGGGCCGGCCGCCCTTTGCGCGCGGCCAACGCCGCGCCGGCGACGCCCATGCCCGCCCAGAGCATCAGTATGAACAGGACGATCAGCGCCGCGCCGACGAGGATGGCGGCGGCCAACCCCAGCGCGGCGGTGACCAGACCCAGCGGAATGCCGATCAACCAGAGCAGGAAGCGTTGCAGCGGATGGCGCGGCCGCCGGTTGGCGCGCCGAGCCCGCGCGCGGGCGCTGCCGGCCCACTGCTGGCCGCGACCCGCCCAGAGCGTGACCATGCGGCGGCCGTCGTGCCACTGGAGCGGCGCGCTGCCGTCATCCGGCCAGGCGCTTCCGCGTGCGTCGCGCGGCATGCGCAACCTTATTCCCGCCCTTGCGCGGCCTGATCGATGCGCATCTGACGTTGATTCGCCTCACCGCGGCCTTGGTAGCGCGGTCGATAGTTGGATTGCCGACCCTGAATCTGCGCCGTATGCATGCGGTCGTGGCGGTAGAACGAGCGCAGCCACTGCATCAGCGTCAGCGCGCCGAAGCCGGGCGTCGAGGCGGTGTGCGCGAACTCCGCCAGCGTCAGCGAGCGGATGTAGTCGTTCGTCCGCGCGCGCTCCGCGATCAACGCGTCCAGCAACTCGCGCACCGCGTGCTGCGGCGCGCGCTCGATCGGGATCGCCACCGGCTCGCCACGGATTTCCGCCGCGTCGACGCCGTTCTGCGCCTGTCCGGCTCGGCACCAGGCGATGTAGCTGCGCTCCATCTCCCACAGATGCGCCAGCTGCTCCTTGGCCGTCCACTGCTCCTCGCCCACAGCGTCGATCGGCGCGTGGTCGGCGTCCGCCTCGCTCAGCGCTTCGGCCGCCGACAACAGCCTGCCGCGCTCGAGCGCCATCTTCGCCAGCAGATCGTCCACATCCTGCTGCGTGTATGCCGCCTGCGATGTCATGATCGATCTCTCCTCCGTTGGATCACGGCGCATGAGGCTTGCCCGCCGACCTGCGCGCCCGACGGATTTGGTCCAGGTGCGAGCGGTCGTGCTCGATGCTCCGCTGCGCCAGTATCTCGACCGTGTAGCGCTCGCGCTCCTCGTGCCGACCGCAGCGGGCCCAGTCGGACTCGGCGATCCGCGCGAGGATGGCGGCGTTCGACGCGCGCAGCGCGAGCATCGCCGCCACCGAGTCCGCAATCGGACGCTCGTAATGTAGACGGCCTGCGAACAGACCCTCGTCGTAGGCGACGATCAACGGCGACTCATGGGCGAGCATCTGCCGCAGCCGCATCGCGTCGCCGACTTCGACATCAGCCATGTGATGGACGATCTGCCGCACCGACCACTCATCCGGTCCTTCACGAGCCTCCAGCTCCGCTGCCGGCACATCGCGCAGCCGCCCGATCTCCGCGCACGCCGACAGATATTCCGCCAACAACTCCGCGCGATGCCTCATGCCTCGTCCCGCTCCGTCATTCCCGCGCAAAGCGCGGGAATCTCGCTTTGCCCTTCCACCTGATCCCGCCTAACAGGTGCCGGTCAGCGCGTAACGGATCTGATCGACGTGCTCCTCAATATGGCGCAGATTGGCGGCCAGCCAGCCATCGATATCGCCGGATCGGGCGACCGGCACCGGCCGAGGCTGCGTCCATTCATCCTCCGGCAGCGAATCGAGGATCGAACAGGCGGACTCGACCAGCCCGGCCACCGTGTTGAGCGCCGGCGTAATCGGCCGTTCGCCGTTGCGCAGGCGCTGCTGCATGACGTCCTGATCGGTCGGCCACAACTCGACCTCGATATCGAGCAGCATCATCCGCAATCTCAACCCGCCCATGATCGCGATGTCGGAGACGTGATGGACGTGCTGCCGCGCCGTCCAGCCGGGTTCGGGCGGCGCGCCGTCGAGCTGGGCGATCGAGACGCCGGCGACGGTGTCGCGCAGCCGTTGCGGCATAGCACGGTATCGGGCCAGCAACTCGGCGCGTTCCTCGGCGTTCATCCCGCACGCCCTTTCAGCAGCGCCGCCAGACGCCGGAGCTCGTCGTCGTCCAGCGCGCCGCTCGGCTCCGAGTCGCCCCGCAGCACGACCAGCACGTCGCCCGACGCCCAGCGCAGCTCCAGCATCCGCTGCACTGCGGCGCCCGGGTCGGCGCCTTGTTCGGTGCGCGTCCACTCGCGAGCCAGCACGTCGCCCGGGTCGAGATTGTCCTTGACGCTGACCGACGCGTCGCCGCTGTCGAGCCGCGGCGCTTCGCGCACCGCCGCCCGCGCCTGCTCGGTGGTTTCGTAGCGGGCCAGGTTCAGCTCGATGCGTCGATGCGGACGATTGCGGTACACGGTCTGCCCCAGCAGCCAATCGAGGAACTCGCCCAGCGAGCGCGGGTCGCGATAGCTCTCCTGATACCCGATCACGCGGCCCGAGTCGTCGAGCTGGACGATCACCGCTTCAGGATGCTCGTCAGCCAGAGCGATGTCCTCCGACGTGACCGCCTCGGCGGATTGCGGCGCGAGTCCGGGCGGCAGCTCGCCGCGGCGCAGCCCCATCGCCCGCAGGCTGGCGACGCCCTCGATGCCCAGCGAACGCCGGCGCTGGACGGCCCGAATGATCGCCTGGAGCATGGGCACGCCCACGACCAACAGGATGATCAGGACGCCGACCAGCAGCTCGGTGGACATACGCGCAGGCTATCGCAGCCGCCCGATCGACCAGCGATCCGGCTAGCGCCCCAGAATGGCGCGCAGCGACGCCTCGGTGTCCGACAGATCGTCGAGGATCACGTCCGCCCCGTCCAGATCGCCCGGCTGGGCGTAGCCAGTGCGCACGGCGACCACCGCCGCGCCGATCGCGCGGCCGGCTTCGACATCGTGGGCGGTATCGCCGATCACGACCACAGGCGCCGCCTGATGCGTTGTCTGCGCGTCGCCGCGGGCGTGCCGCCGCAGCCGTTCCAGCCCCGCTTCGAGCAGCGCAATCCGGTCGGGATGGTCATCGCCGAACCCGCCGTCGACGAAGTAGTCCCAGACGCCCAGCGGTTCCAGCTTGGCGCGCGCCGCGCGGCGAAAGTTGCCCGTGCCCAGACCCAGCGTGACGTCTTCCCGCGCCAGCGCGTCGAGCAGCGGCAGGACGCCCGGGCACAGCTGCGAGTCGCGCTCAGCCAGCGCAGCGTCGAGCTGCGGGACGTACTGCTCGACGAACCGCGCCAGATCGTCGGCGGAGCAGCCGCGCCCCTGTCTGGCGAGCGCCGTGGGCACAATCCAGCTGTCGGAGCGTCCGGCGAAGTTGATCCCCTCCAGCGCGTCGTCGATGCCCCAGAGCCGCTTGAACGCGCGCGACATCGCCAGCGTCCCCGCCCCCTGCGAGCGCGCCAGCGTCCCGTCGATGTCGAACATCAGAATCGTCACGGAAACACTTTCCCGAACCGCTCGGTCACTCGACCCGTTACTCAAACAGGGCGAAATCGGTCCAGCCGCCGCCGACGCGCAGCTGGAGACCTGAGGCGTCCAATGGAATGTCGTAGACCGCGGCGACCGTGATCGTCAGCTGCGGCTGGAGGATTAGCGGCGGCGCGTAGGCGACCCCGTCGGCGGCGCGGGCGGCGCCCAGCGACAGCTCGGCGTCAGCCAGATAGGCGCGGCCGTCGGTGGTGACCAGCTGCAGACCGTCGAGCGGCAGCGCGACCGTCTGTCTGGATCGATTCGTCATCGTCAGCCGCACCGCGGCGAAGCGCTGGGCCGGATTGCGCCAGACGCCCTGCGCGCGAATCTGATCGGGGAACGTGACGCCGATGATGCTGACCTCGACCGACCCGACCCGCGCCGACTCGCCGAACCCGATCGCATCGGATACCGGCTCGTCCGCTCCGCTCGGTTCGGCGGCGGTCTGCGGCGCGTCGCTGCCGCCCCCGGTCAGATCGTTGAACCCGCCCGAGACGAACAGGTAGACGATCACCGCCAGCACCACGATCAGGACGAACAGCGCGTAGCGCTGCGTCCCGCTCAGACCCCTCAGCATCGGCAGCGGCCGCGTTTCCGGCTGCGGCTATTCGGTGGGCAGGCCGGCGGCGATCCAGGCTTCGGTGCCGCCCTCGACGTTGTAGAGGTCGGTGAAGCCCAGCGCGGCGGCGAACTCGCAGGCCACGGCCGAGCGCTGCCCCTTGGCGCAGATGAACATGATCGGCTGATCCTTACCGCCCGCGATCTGCTCCAGTTCGTCGGTGCGGGTCATGATCGACATATGCGGCATCAGCGGCGCGCCCGCCGCGTGCCCGTCCTGGTACTCGTCCAGCTCGCGCGTGTCGATCAGCGTCACGCCGGCCTGCCGCTTGCCCTCCGCCTCCTCCACCGAAATCCGATCAAACGGTTCCTGCTGCGCCATCGTGCGACCTCTCTGACTCGGCTGTCCGTGCCTTCTCTCGCAGCCTATCACCGCGCCCCGCCCGGCGGGCGGAGGTAGCGTTCAACGCGCGACGCTGCTAGCGTCAATGACGAGCGGTCGCAAGGGGTTGACCGAGGGAATCAAGGTTCGCAGGACTAGAGGCGCTTGATGACAAACGCCTCTAATTCTCACCCCCCCCCCCCCCATATCATGACGGCGAACAGCCGTCAAACCGCACGATCTTCACCGCCGACAACCTGCCGGTGCTGCGCGGGATCGACTCCGGGACGATCGACCTGATCTACCTCGACCCGCCCTTCAACACCGGCAAGCAGTGGCACGCGCCGATCGGCTCCGACGCCGAGGGCGCCTCATTCAACGACATCTGGAGCTGGGACGACGTCTCGGAAGCGGCCGGCGAGACGCTGACGATGTCGGTCAAGCGCCAGTGGCTCAACGCGCTGCACGTCGAATCCCCCGTCCGCTCGGTGGTCGAGACGGCGGAGGCGACGGCCGGCGAAGAGATGGGCGCCTATCTCGCGTTCATGGCGATGCGGTTGGTCGAGATGCAGCGCGTCCTGAAGCCGACGGGCAGCATCTATCTGCACTGCGACCCGACGGCAGGTCACTATCTGAAATCACTCATGGACGCGATCTTTGGGCGTGATAACTTTCGCAACGAGATTGTGTGGGAACGCTCGAAAACCAGAGGTGGCGGACGCCATGCGGCAAAATCGTTTCGAGCGAATTCCGATATCATCCTTTTCTATTCGACGAGTGACAGGCATGTGATTGAAGTGCCGCGTGTACCCAATCCGAACAAGAAGTTCCCGCATAAAGACGAAAGGGGCGAGTACGCAACCATGCAGTGTGTTGCTAATGATGCTTTGCACGGAGGGAATCCTCACTATGAATTTCATGGTTACCCGTCACCTCCGAACGGGTGGCTGCTAACTCAAGACAAGATGGAAGCCTTGCTGAGAGACAATCGCCTACATTTCACTAGATCGGGGCGTCCGTACCGCAAGGTGTACCGCTCAGAATACGATGGAATGCAGGTAGGCAGTATCTGGACTGATATCCCACCTGTAACTAAGGCAGAGAAAGAATATGCTACACAAAAGCCCCTTGCGTTGCTTGAGCGAATCATCATGGCTTCATCTAACCCAGGCGACTTAGTGCTTGATCCGTTCTGCGGGTGTGCTACTGCCTGTGTCGCAGCAGAGAAACTGGGTCGGCGGTGGATAGGGGTGGATGTATCGAAGCTTGCCGTACAGCTGTGTAAGAAGCGCATTCAGAAAGTGCAGAACGAAACCGGCGTAACCAATTTCGGCTTCCAGTATCGCGATCCGATTCGCCGCACGGACATCCCGATCCGCACCGACCTGCCGGCCCAGACCGACGATCTTCCGATCCCGCTGGACATCGGCAAGGACGAGGTGAAGGAGCGGCTGTACGATCAGCAGGACGGCGTCTGCAACGGCTGTCAGCGGTACTTCGCACCCGAGTTCGCCGACCTGATGGATCTCGACCACATCAAGGCCACTTCCAAGGGCGGCGGGCACACGTGGTCGAACGTGCAGCTGCTCTGCCGCACCTGCAACGTGCGCAAGGGCAACGGGACGATGGCGCAGCTGCTCAAGCGGCTCAGAGAGGACGTGGCCTGATCGCCCGGCGCGGCGCGTTAGCATTTCCACGACGATCACTGAGACCACTGAGTGGGAGAGGATGCCGACATGACCACCCCCGACGCCGCGATGCCCGTCAACGAGACCTACCCGCCGCCGGTGAACGTCCGCGAGGGCGCGCTGGTCACCTCGCGCGAGGGCTACGAGGCGCTCTGGCGGCGCTCGCTCGAGCAGCCCGACGCCTTCTGGACCGAGATGGCCAACGCGCATCTCGACCTGATCGAACCCTGGCACACGCTGAAGGAGGAGAACCTGGCCGAGGGCCGCATCGCCTGGTTCCTGGGCGCCAAACTCAACGTCTCGGTCAACTGCCTCGACCGGCAACTGGACGCGCGCGGCGAGCAGACCGCGATCCTCTGGGAGGGCGACGAGCCCGGCGACAACCAGTCGATCAGCTACCGCGAGCTGCACGCCGAGGTCTGCCGCCTCGCCAACGAGCTGCGCAGCCGCGGCGTCGGCAAGGGCGACCGCGTGGCGATCTACATGGGCATGACGCCCGAGGTCGTCGCCGCGATGCTGGCATGCGCCCGCATCGGCGCGATCCACTCGGTGATCTTCGGCGGCTTCTCCGCCACCGCCATCGCTGACCGCGTCAGCGACTCGCTCTGCAAGGCGATCATCACCCAGGACGAGGGCAGGCGCGGCGGCCGCGCCGTGCCGCTCAAGGCCAACGTCGACGCGGCGCTGGATCAGCTCGACGCGGCCGGCGTCGACTGCGTCGAGTTCGTGCTCGTCCACCAGCACACCGGCGGCGATGTGACCATGCGCGGCGACCGCGATATCTGGTGGCACGAGACCGTCGCCCGCCAGCCGGATCAGTGCGAGCCGGCGATCCTCGACGCCGAGGATCCGCTCTTCATCCTCTACACGTCCGGTTCGACCGGCAAGCCCAAGGGCGTCCTGCATACGCAGGCCGGCTACCTGCTGTTCACGATGCTCAGCCATCGCTACACCTTCGACTACCGCGAGGGCGATATCTACTGCTGCGCCGCCGATGTCGGCTGGATCACCGGGCACAGCTACATCGTCTACGGCCCGCTGGGCAACGGCGCGACCTCGGTGATGTTTGAGTCGATCCCCACCTACCCCGACGCCGGCCGCTACTGGGATATGGTCGACCGTCTCGGGATCAACATCCTCTACACCGCCCCGACCGCGATTCGCGCCCTGATGCGCGAGGGCGACGAGTGGGTCAAGTCCCACCGCCGCGCGAGCCTGCGGGTGCTGGGCACGGTCGGCGAGCCGATCAACCCCGAAGCCTGGCGCTGGTACCACGATGTCGTCGGCGGCGGACAGTGCAGCATCGTCGATACCTACTGGCAGACCGAGACCGGCGGCCACATCCTGACCGGTCTGGCGGGCGCCAACGACATGAAGCCGGGCTCGGCCTCGCTGCCCTTCTTCGGCATCGAACCGGTGCTGGTCGATCCCGACGGCGCCGAGCTGGCGGGCAACCAGCAGAGCGGACTGCTTTGCATGGCGCGCAGCTGGCCGGGCATGATGCGCACCGTCTACGGCGACCACGAGCGGTTCATCAACACCTACTTCGTCCAGTACCCGGGCAAGTACTTCACCGGAGACGGCGCCTTCCGCGACCACGACGGCTACTACTGGCTGACCGGCCGCGTTGACGACGTGCTCAACGTCTCGGGCCACCGCCTGGGCACGGCCGAGATCGAGGGCGCGCTGGTCGGCCACGCCGGCTGCGCCGAGGCCGCGGTCGTCGGCTATCCGCACGAGATCAAGGGCGAGGGCATCTACGCCTACGTGCTGCTCAGGGACGGCTTCAACCCCGGCCCCGATCTGGCGGTCGAGCTCAAGCGCCAGGTGCGCGCCGAGATCAGCCCGATCGCCACGCCTGACCGGATCCAGTTCGTCGCCGGCCTGCCCAAAACCCGCAGCGGCAAGATCATGCGCCGCATCCTGCGCAAGGTCGCCGAAGGCGAGCCCGAAAACGTGGGCGACGTAACCACGCTGGCCGAGCCGCACGTGGTCGAGGAGATCATCCAGGGCGCCTCATCGGCGCACTAGCGGCGGATGGAGACCGACTGATTGTGATCTCTACCCCGGCTACGAGGATCGAGCGCGTCTTCGAGATGTGGCGCGCCGAGCAAGCGGAGATTCTGGCGCAGCAGGCGCAGTTCCTGGACGATATCCGCCGCGAGCTCAGCGAGTTCCGCGAAGAAGACAATGCCCGAGAGCGCGAACGCGACGAACGCGAGCGGTAGCGCGTCCGCGATCAGGAGGAGCGCGACGCCAGAATGCGCAACTGGGTGATCGCGGTCGTCGGCCTCGGCTTCGCCGCCGCGACGCTCGTATCGGGCCTGTTAGCCGCCTTCGGCCAGGAAGTACGGCGAGAAGAACTCGAGACGGTTCGTTCCATCGTCAAACCGCTTCATAACTATGACTGTGCTATGGCTGTGAAACTGAGGACCGATTGCGTTTGTTGATTTTGATCCGGGCCGATGGATAACGGCCTCTGGCGTCACAGCAGGCGCGGCGAGCGCTTGCGGCCCGGGCGCGGATCGTAGTTCGATTTGAACATCAGGAACTGGTCGCGCTCGATCAGATACTTACCCCCGTAGATGCGGGCCGGGACCTGGCCCTGCTTGATCAGCCGGCGCATCGACTGCGGGTGGATGTTCAGCTCGTTCGCCGCCTCGACGATGTCCAGCCAGTCCTCGAACGGGTCAGCCTCGACCATGCCTGCTCCTCTGCAAATCCCCAATGCGACCTGTCCAGAGTGTCCACAGCCGATCAACTGCGAAACTGAGTATGCAGTATAGCGGCTCTCGCCCGCTGATCCCGCTGCGGGATCGCGTCGGCGTGTATCCTGCGCCTGGAACGCTCAGGACGCCGCATCGCCAGACGCCAGAACCGCCGGAGAAACCCATGACCGCATCCGTAATCGCCGCCGCGCGCGCTGAACGGCGCACGCTGCTGTCCGAGGTCGAAGCCAAGCAGCTGCTCGCCGAAGCCGGCGTCAGCGTGACCGAGACGCGCCTCGCCGGCTCGGTCGACGAGGCCGCCTCGCACGCTGCCGAACTCGGCTATCCGGTCGCGCTCAAGATCGTCTCCGACGCGATCACGCACAAGACCGACGTCGGCGGCGTCGAGCTGGGCGTCGCCGACGAGTCCGCGCTGCGCTCGGCCTGGGACGACATCCACGAACGGGTGGCGTCTGCCGCGCCCGGCGCCGAGCTGCAGGGACTCTCCGTCCAGCCCATGGCCGAGCCCGGCGCGGAGGTGATCCTCGGCATTACGCAGGACCAGCAGTTCGGGCCGGTGCTGATGTTCGGACTGGGCGGCGTCTTCGTCGAGGTGCTCAAGGATGTCGCTTTCCGCATCGTGCCGCTGGAGCCGCGCGACGCGGCGGAGATGGTGCGCGAAATCCAGGGCTTCCCCGTGCTGGAAGGCTTCCGCGGCTCGCCCGCCGCCAACCTCGACGCGATCGAGGCGATGCTGCTCCAGCTCTCCGAGTTCGCTGAAGCGAACCCCGAAATCGCCGAACTCGATCTCAACCCCGTGTTCGCGCGCTCCGACGGCGCGGTCGCCGTAGACGCGCGCATTCTGCTGAGCGCGGAATCGTAGGGCGAACCGCGCAATTCGCATGTCCGTGTGATCGTCCATGTGATCGCATTCGAGGAGACGTCCGATGACCGTGACACGTGAACGCCTGACCCGCGCGCTGGCGCCAAAGGTCGTCGCCGTGATCGGCGACAAGCAGGCCAGCGGCTACACCTGGCTGCGCTCGCTCAAACCGTTTGTGGGCCCGCTCTACAGCGTGCAGGTCGATGAGAGCGAAATCCCCGGCATTGAGGAGTTGGGCGTCCCCAACTACAAATCGTTGACCGATATCCCCGAGCGCGTCGACTTCGCCGTCTGCGCCGTACCGCGGCAGGTCGCGCCGTTCATCGTCCAGTCCTGCGTCAACGCCGATGTCGGCGGCGTCACCCTGTTCACATCCGGCTTCGCCGAGACCGGCGAGGAGATCGGCGTCGAGCTGCAGAACAGGATCTTCGAGATCGCCGACCCCGCCGGTCTGGCGCTGATCGGCCCCAACTGCATGGGGCTGCACGTGCCCGGACTCGGTGTGCGCTTCAACCGCGACCAGCCGGCCGGCGTGCAGGGCAACATCGGCTTCGTCTCGCAGAGCGGCACGCACGGGATGAACTTCTCGCTCACCGGCGCCGCCAACGGGCTCTACTGCTCGACCCTGGTCAGCTTCGGCAACGGGATCATCCTCGAGGCCGCCGACTACCTCGAATACCTCGCCGACGATCCGCAGACCGAGGTGATCGGCATGTACATCGAGGGCGCGCGCGACGGCCAGCGCCTGTTCCGGACGCTGCGCCAGGTTGCCGCGCGGAAGCCGGTGATCATCTGGAAGGGCGGCCAGACCGAGGGCGGTGGGCGCGCGATCCGCTCGCACACCGCCTCGCTGGCCAGCGATCAGGCCATCTGGGAAGCGATGATCCGGCAGGTCGGCGCGGTCGCCGTGCACAACCTGGACGAGATGATCGACGTGGTCAAGGCGACCCTGCTGACCAAGCGCGCCAGGGGCAACCGGCTGGGACTGATCGCCATGACCGGCGGCCAGTCGGTCGTGCTGACCGACGCCTTCGAGAAGGCCGGCTGGAAAGTGCCCGCGCTCTCCGACGACAGCTACGCGCAGCTGTCCGAGTTCTTCAACATCATCGGCGGCAGCTACCGCAATCCGCTCGACGCCGCAGGCACGATCGGACAGGATCCCAAACACCTCGACACGATCTTCGAGATCCTCGACCGGGACGAGCAGATCGACGCCGTGGGCATGGAGCTCTCAGCCACTTTCATGGCGCGCCGCTGGCAGGACAAGCCCGAGGAGTTCGACCGCCTGATCGGCTCGCTCAAGCAGTTCATCGCCAGGTCGGACAAGCCATTCCTGGCCGCGCTCCACCCCAGCCACCAAGAGGAAGCCGCGCTCAAGGCGCGCCTGCGCCTGCAGGAGGAAGGCATCGCCACCTTCCCCAGCTTCGAGCGCGCCGCAAACGCGCTGCGCAAAGCCTCAAGCCTGGCGGCGGTCTGAAAAGGGCGGGGGGCAGCAGGGTACGTATGTGCTACCTTGGTCCCAAGCCGTACGGGCGAATGGGTGGGTATCGCCCAGCGGAGGGAGGGCTCATGGTCACAGACTTGCGTGATGTCGCCCATCCAACCCCGGTTGCCCTCAGCTCAGGCAGCGATTCGCGAGCCACGTACTGTCGCAGAGATTCGCGAATCGAATGCGGTGATTTTCTGTCACTGGTGAGCTCATGGCCACAGCCAACTGTAATCGTCTCTGATGGCCCGTATGGCATCGGCAGCTTCCTAGGCGACCCGCTTAGCCCAGATCAGTTAGCAGATTGGTACCGACCGTTCGTCGCGCAGTGGTCCGAGCATGCGCTGCCAGAGACGACACTCTGGTTCTGGAACACAGAGATCGGTTGGGCTAATGTACATCCAATTTTGGCGGAGTTTGGCTGGGAGTATCGGGCCTGCCACGTTTGGGATAAAGGACTTAGCCACATCGCAGGTAACGCCAACAGCAAGACGTTGCGCAGGTATCCTGTTGTGACGGAGGTGTGTGTACAGTACGTTCGCCGAGTGACTGTTGGACCGAGCTCTGCGCCCATGACGCTCAAGGATTGGCTGCGTACCGAATGGAAAAGAACAGGGCTACCCCTGTACCTAGCAAACAGCGCCTGTGGAGTGAAGAATGCGGCAACACGGAAGTATTTAACGAAATGCCATCTTTGGTACTTTCCTCCACCGGAGGCATTTACAAGACTAGCAGAATATGCAAATGTCCACGGGGAGCCGGATGGCAGGCCCTATTTCAGCCTCGATGGTGTTCAGCCCATGACTGGTGTGCAGTGGGAAAAGATGCGTGCAAAGTTCCATTGTGAAGTCGGAATCACGAACGTCTGGCGCGAACCACCTGTGCGAGGCAGTGAGCGCCTCAAGGACGAGTACAAAAGTGTTCATATGAACCAGAAACCACTAAGATTGCTTGAGAGGATACTCCTGGCATCCTCAGATCCTAGCGATGTGGTCTGGGAACCGTTTGGCGGTTTGTGCTCAGTTGCTATCGCTGCACTAAACACTGGTCGGAAAAGCCATAGTGCTGAAATTCTGCCGGAGTACTTCACCGTGGCACGAGATCGCCTGAGCAATCATGTCATCTAACCCTCATTTTACATCTAGCCCTGACCGACAATGGCTGCATTACCCTCTTTACCAACGAGTGCGAACTGCTTTATTTGCCATTCCTGCTCATTTTAGTAGCGAAACCAGGATCGACGGCCTTGTTGCTACCGATTTGCAAACACTCAATCAAGTGATCGGCGCGACCACTGAACAGCAAGTTGTGGCGACGTTGAATAACATGCGAGCTGTCTGGGATCCGAATGAAGAGTACTTGCAGTACTCATTCCGCAGGCAGGCGCAGGTGTTCCCAGATGTTTTGCTCATATCTGAGGATAATGGACATGATATCATTTTAGGTATCGAATTGAAGAGTTGGTATCTCCTTGCAAAAGAGCGAATGCCGAATTTCCGTTTTCAGGTCACGCCAAGCGCTTGTGCACCCGCAGATCTGTTGGCAATCATCCCATGGTCACTGCGAAATGTCCTTTCCGGGCAACCGGTGACATACAAACCATATGTAACTTCCGCACGAGGCGCTGCGGAGTATCGAAACCACTGGTGGACGGGGCTTCGTGAGACGAAATCTGATCGCCGCATTCACTTAGCCTCGGATGTTCGTCCGTATCCAGCTAAGAGTGATCCCATCTCAGATCGCCCATATCGAGATGGAGGAAACAACTTCGGTCGATTAGCTCGAACGGGATTGATGGATGACTACATCGCTGAAATGTTGGCAACACCTTTGGCAGGTGTGCCAGTTGGGCAGTGGCTGGACTTTCTCAAACAGGTACCACAATAAGGCTTTGTTCCCTTTAGGCTAAACACGGCAACCATTCACCAAACCCGCTATTCTGATCAACAATGCCGATTCTAATCGCCCCGCACGACCTTCAGCGCCGACTCGACGCCGATGCGCCGTTTGCGCTCATCGATGTCCGCGACCCGCCTGAGTACAACGCCTCGCACATCGTCGGCGCCAGCCTGATGCCGCGGCGCCTGCTGGAGTTCGATCTGCCGCATGCCGTGCCGCATGCAGACACGCCGATCGTGCTCTGCGACGATGATGAGCGGCGCGTCCACTTCGCCGCCGCGACCGTTGAGCGAATGGGATACAGCGATCTCGCCGCGCTCAGCGGCGGCGTCAACCGCTGGGCGTTCCTCGAACTGCCCACCGAGTGGGGCGTCAACGTGCCCAGCAAGGACTTTGGCGAGCGCGTGGAAGTCGTCCATCGCGTGCCCGAAATCGACGCCGACGACCTGCAGGCGCGAATCGAACGCGGCGACCCGCTGGTGATTCTCGACACGCGCACGCCAGAAGAGTTCGCGCGCTCCTGCATCCCCGGCGGACGCAGCGTACCCGGCGGAGAGCTCGCTTACCGCATCACCGACATTCTCGCCGCCGCGCCCGACAACGCGGCGGTCGTCGTCAACTGCGCCGGCCGCACGCGCAGCATCATCGGCGCGCGCACCTTGCAGCGGATGGCGCTGGAGTGCGAGGTGGTCGGCCTCAAGAACGGTACGGCCGGTTGGATGCTCGCCGGCCATATGCTCGAATTTGGCGCCGATCGCCACGCCCACCGGCATACGCTGCCGTCCGTCACGCCCGAAGGTCGAGCGGCCGCCGAGCGGTACGCCCGACGCTGCGCCGAGGAAGACGGCGTGCGGCTGATTGACGTCGCGCAACTGAACGACCTCCGCGACCGATCACGACGCGAGAGCGTCTACTTCATCGATGTGCGTGGCGCGGATGAGTACCGCGCCGGCCGTATTCCTGGTTTCCGTTGCTTCCCCGGCGGCCAGGCCGTGCAGCGCAGCGACGATGTGGCCGTCGTGCGTTACGCGCCGATCGTGTTCGCCTGCGACGGCGTTGCCCGCGCCGCGCTGACGGCCTCGTGGTTCCGCCAGATGGGACATCGACGCGTCTACGCGCTCGACGGCGGTACGTCGGCCTGGGCGCAGGCGGGCGGATCACTCGAATCTGGCGTCGCTCGGCAAGAGCCGTCGGCGCTGGTGGAGGCCGCCCGGGCGGTCGCGCAGATCGAACCCCAGACGATCTTCGACATGCCAGACGCCTTGGTATTGCACGTGGGCACGAGCCAGGAGTTCGCCCGCGCGCACCCGCCCGGGGCCCGCTGGGCGCCGCGCGGTTGGCTCGAACGAGATATCGACGAGCTGGCGCCCGACAGGCGGCGGACGCTGGTCACCGTCTGCGAGGACGGCTCGCAGTCGCTCCTGGCCGCGCGGACTCTGATGCAGGGCGGGTACGAGGATGTCCGCGCCGTGCGGCAGGGCATGAGCGCATACCGAAATCGCGGTCTGCCGGTCGAACACGGTCTAACCGGAGTGATGTCGCCGCCCAACGATGTCCTCGCCTTCGGGCCGCAGCGCGGCTACGCCGACATGCAGCACTACCTGCGCTGGGAAACCGCCTTGGGCGAGAAGTACCGCGCCGGGCAGGATTGACGCTTTGAGAGAACGCGACCATCTGTGCTACTCTCCGAAGCGGATGCACGGCGGGAGCGTTCGTCGAGAGGACGCGGCGTGACGATTGAGCCGATCGAGCTGATTGAGCAGGGCCGCCTGAACCTGGCGGCGCCAACCGATGAGACGCCGGTAGCGGTGCTGCACGGCGACGCCGCTTCGGTCTTGGCGCAACTGCCCGACCGCTCGGTCCAACTGGTGGTCACGTCCCCGCCCTACGCCGATCAACGCTCGCGAACCTATGGTGGAGTCCATCCGGATGACTACGTAGACTGGTTCATGCCCGTCGCCGCCGGCGTGCAGCGAGTCTTACGGCCCGACGGGACGTTCATTCTTAACATCAAAGAGAAGGCGGTGCACGGCGAGCGCCACACCTATGTGATCGAACTGATCTTGGCGATGCGGCAGGCCGGCTGGCTATGGACTGAAGAGTTCATCTGGCACAAGAAGAACTCGTACCCCGGCAAGTGGCCCAATCGCTTCCGCGACTCGTGGGAGCGGCTGCTGCAGTTCAATCTTGAGCGAAAGTTCGCCATGTATCAGGACGCAGTCAGAGTGCCGGTCGGCGACTGGGCGGAGCGTCGATTGACGAACCTGAGCGAAACCGATCAGACGCGCGATGAGTCGGGCGTCCAAAGCGGGTTCGGCAAGCGCGTCTCGAACTGGGTCGGACGAACGCTCGCCTACCCGACCAACGTGCTGCATCTGGCTACCGAATGCTCGAATCGCGGCCACAGCGCGGCGTTCCCGGAGTCGCTGCCGGAATGGTTCATTCGGCTGTTCACCGCCGAGGGCGATCTGGTACTCGATCCGTTCGTTGGCTCTGGTTCGACACTGGCGGCCGCTCACAGGCTCGGTCGCCGCGCCATCGGCATCGACATCAATGAAGAATACTGCCGCCTCGCGCAACAGCGAGTAGGACAGCATCCGCAAGAATTAGACGATCGTATATGTGCTGTTGTTGCGTAAGAAGAATCTCTGTCTCTTTCTGTTTTTCAGGCTTCTGCTAGCCAAAAGTGCGATGAGCAGGTTGAGAAGCGCTGTCGATGCCGCAACAGAAGCGATTGCGGAGCAGCTGCGCGATGCATGGGCGCTGCCGGACGGGAATCTCGATTGGGCGCGTATTGTGGACCACAATTGCACATGAATTGCACGTGAACTGCAGGCGATGCGCGTGACCAGGCTGCGAATCACGTGCGACACTGGGTGTATGGCCAGGTTGAGCAGGCTTCGGAAGCGTCGATTTACGCCGCTGCGTGATGCGCGGTTGATCGTTGGGTTGGGCAATCCCGGCGCGGAGTACACGCAGCATCGACATAACGCGGGGTTGCGAGCCGCCGAGCATGTGCGCAGGCGCCTGGAACTGCCGACGCCCGCGCGCGAGCCTCGCTACCGCATCGCGCAGGGCGAGACACCGTTCGGTCCCGTCGCCGTCGCGCTGCCGCGAGTGTTCATGAACGAGTCGGGCCGAGCCGTGCAATCGCTGCTGGACGCGTACCGAGCCGAGCCGTCCGCTCTCGTCCTGCTCGTCGACGAGCTCGACCTGGAGCCGGGGCGCATCCGCATTCGGCCCTCTGGTTCCGACGCCGGGCAGCGCGGCATGCGCTCGATTCGCACGGTCATCGGCGAGCTCGATTTCCCCCGCATCCGCATCGGCGTGGGCCGACCGATCATCGACGGCGCGCCCTCGCGCCACCCCGATCATGTGGCGGACTGGCTGCTGAGCGATCCGACGCCGAGCGAGCGCCGCCTGCTGCACGAGGCGGAGCGCCGCGCCGCGGATGCTGTGATATATCTGCTTGAGCACGGGGTTGAAGCGGCGATGAATATCTACAACCGTGTCAGCCCGCATGTCAGCTCGCCCGCCAACCCCAGTGCCGAGACGGATAGCGCGAAGAATTTGAGAGAATCAACCGATGTCCAAACAAGCGAGTGAACGCAGCGCTGACGCGCACGAGGCAGCCGCAGTATTCCTGGCCGGGAACGCGCTCTATCCGGCGGCGCTCGAACTGGCGGCGTACCTCGACCGCACCGACGACGAGACGATCCGCGCCGATCTGCGGGAGTTTGCGAATGCGCTGGGAACGATCCAGGAGCGGATGCTGGGTTTCCTGGGATCGCAGGACGGCGGCGATTCGGAGCGCGCGGCCGAGCTGGAGCAGCAGATCGGGAGCCTGCGCGCGGACGCCGAGTCGGCGCGCTCGCAACTGAGCGCGCTGCAGCGGGAAGCGGACGCGCACGCCGATCAGCTCCGCCGCGACAGCGAGGCGCACCAATCCGAGCGCGACGAACTGCGCGAACGCACCCAGACCGCCGAAGCCCGCATCGCCGAACTGACCAGGCTGCTGGACGAGTCGAAGGAAGAGAACCACAAGCTCAAGGCCAAGAGCGATTCCTACGCCGCCGCGTTGATCGATCGAGGCCCGACTCCCGAAGACCTGGCCGACGATATCGCCGAAGCGGCCGCGGCGGTCACGATCACCGGCGTGATCGAGATGGCGCGCGAGCGGTGCGACCGACTCGCGATCCCGGACGCGGCGCTCAGGGAGATCGACGCGCTGGAGGCGGCCGAGAAATCCGGCGACTGGGCGCGTGAGATCTGGAAGGGTCTCCAGGCGCTGCAGGCCTACGCCGAGGAATCCGGCTTCTTCACCGGCGGATTCTGGGAGTGGTGCCAGCACAGCAACAGCGACAAAATCTGGTACGCCTCGTCGCAAAAGCTGGCGATGAGCGAGTCGGACACGGTCAAGGGCGACAGCCGGCTATGGCGCATGCGCCGCTTCGTGATCGACAGCAAGGTCTCGCCCAACGGCTATCAGCATATGGAAGCGCACCTCAAGATCTCCGAGGGGGGCGGACAGAACATCCCCCGCCTCTACTTCCACGACGACGCAAAGGGCCGCACGGGGCAGGTGCACATCGGCTTCATCGGCCCGCATCGACTCGTCCCCAACACTCGCAGCTAGCGCTCGCTGCGCCGCCCGCGCCGACGATGAAGCCTCGCCGCGGCCGGTGTCATGCGGTGCACCGTGCGCGCGTCGCTTACGCTGAGCCCGGTCACCAGCGGACGGAGCCCGAGCGCGTGAGCGCCACCGACCCGCACGACGCCCCGCCCGGCCTGCTCGCAGGTCTGGGCGCCGTCGTGCTCGACGCGATCCGCCCGTTCGACGATCAGCCCATGCTCGGCGTGCCCGACGCGGCCAAGCCGGCCGTGATCGCCGCCCTGGCCGGCGGACACGGCGGCCCCGTGCTGGTACTGACGCCGACCCCATCGTCGTCGGCCGAGCTCACCGACGCGCTCCCGCTGTGGCTCTCCGCAGGCGGCCGCGCCCGGCTGCTGCCGTTCCCCGCCCGCGAGTCCGCCCCTTACGACCGGCAGCCGCCCGCGCCCGACCTGGTGGAAGCGCGGCTGACCGCGATCGACGCCCTGCGAAGCGGTTCGCCGATCATCGTCGCCGATGTCGACGCCGCCGCGCAGCGCACGGCCGCGCGCTCGTCCGCCCCCTTGCGCGTCGTTCCCGGCGCGACCGCGCCTCTGCAGACGCTCGTCCGCGCGCTCGACGGCAACGGCTACGAGCGCGCCCGCGTCGTAGTCGGGCCGTCCACCTATGCGGTGCGCGGCGGGATCATCGACTTCTGGCCGCCAACTGTCGACGCGCCGATCCGCCTCGAACTCTTCGGCGACGATATCGAGTCCGTCCGCCAATTCGATCCGCGCAGCCAGCGTTCCACCGCCGCGGTCGATTCGGTCGATCTGCGGCCCGCGCGTGAATGGGGTCAGGATGCGGAGTCGCAACCGCTCATCGACCGCTTGCTCGCCTCAGTCGACGGCTGCGCCGGTTCGCAAGCGGCGGATCGCGAGGCAGACGGCGATCTGACCGCCGAGGTGGCGTTGCTGGCGCTCGACCTGTCCCATCTGCGCGCCGGCGACGCGGTGACCCGTCCCGACTTCTGGACTCAATTCCTGGCCCCGAGCACGATCTTCGACCATCTGGGCGAGGACGCGTTGATCATCCTCGACGAGCCGCACGATCTGTCCGCGCGGGCGGAGGAGCGCGACCAACGCGCCCGGCACGCCCGCGACGAACTGGAGCGCGGCGGCAGCATTCCGCGCGGGCTGCCGCACCCCTGGCTGAGCGGCGAGGAGCTGCAGTCGCGGCTTGACCGCGCGACGCCGACGCGCCGGTCGCTCTCCCGCCTGGCCGGCGGCGAACAGCGCCTGCCGTTCCGTCCCACCCCGCGCCTGGCCGGCAAGCTGGCGCAGCTCTTCGAGTCGCTGCGCGAGTCGCAGGGGCAGGGCTCCACCCTGCTCGTCTCGCTGCAGGAAGCGCGCCTCTCCGAGCTGATGGTCGACCTCGGCCTGCCGCTCGCCCGGCTGCAGGCGGAGATCGCGCCCGCCGCGTCCGTGATCAATGTGGGCCGGGCGGCGCTGTCGGAGGGTTGGCAGCTGGACGATCCGTCGACCGGCGAGCGCTTGGTCACCTTGATTAGCGATACCGAAATCTTCGGCTTCGAGCGCCAGCGTCAGCGCCGGCCGTTGAGCAACCGCGCGGTCGCGGGCCCCGATCCGCATCTGCTCGAGCGGCTGAAACCCGGCGATTTCGTCGTCCACGTCGATAGCGGCATCGGCAAGTTCCATGGCGTCGTCCGACAGCGCCTGGGCGATCGCGAAGGGGAATACGTCGAGATTCGCTACGCCCAGGGCGACCGCCTGTTGGTGCCGACTGACAAGCTCGACCGCGTCCAGCCGTACGTCGGACCCTCGGACGCGCCGCCGACCCTGACCCGGCTGGGCAGCGGACAGTGGCGGCGAGCCAAGGCGCGGGTGCGCGGCGCCGTCGCGGATATCGCCGACGACCTCCTGCAACTCCATGCCGAGCGAGAGTCTCAGCCCGGCATCGCGATCGAACCCGACACGCCCTGGCAGATCGAACTCGAAGCCTCGTTTCCCTACGTCGAAACGCCCGATCAGCACCGCGCCATCGAGGCGGTGCGGCGCGATCAGGAGGCCGCCAAACCGATGGATCGGCTGATCGTCGGCGATGTCGGCTACGGCAAGACGGAAGTGGCCATCCGCGCCGCTTTCAAGGCGGTCATGTCCGGCCATCAGGCCGCCGTGCTCGTGCCCACCACCGTGCTCGCCCAGCAGCACTTCGAGACCTTCACCCAGCGCCTGGCGGCGATGCAGGTGCGCGTCGATCTGCTCTCGCGGCTGCGCACCGCGCAGGAACAGCGGCTCACGCTCGACGGTCTCACAGCCGGCGCGATCGACATCGTGATCGGCACCCACCGACTGCTCCAGCAGGACATCGAATTCAAGGGCCTGGGCCTGGTGATCATCGACGAGGAGCAGCGCTTCGGCGTCGAGCACAAGGAGCGCCTCAAGCAGCTGCGGCGCGATGTGGACGTGCTCACCCTCTCGGCGACGCCGATCCCGCGCTCGCTGCACCAGGCCGTCACCGGCATCCGCGACATGTCCACCATCGCCACGCCGCCCGAGGAACGGCTGCCGATCACGACCCGTCTGATGGAACGCGACGACAGCGTGATCCGCGAAGCCATTCTGCGCGAACTGGATCGCGGCGGACAGGTCTACTTCCTGCATAACGAAGTCCGCACCATCGACCGCGAGGCGGCCGAGTTGCGGCGGCTCGTGCCCGAGGCGCGCTTCCTCGTCGCGCACGGACAGATGCCCGCCAACCTGCTGCGAGAGCATATGCACCGCTTCACCAACGGCGAGGCCGACGTGCTGGTCTGTTCGACGATCATCGAATCGGGCGTCGATATCCCGCGCGTCAACACGATCATTCTGGATCGCGCCGAGCGCCTGGGGCTGGCGCAGATGTACCAGCTGCGCGGACGCGTCGGCCGCGCCAGCGTGCGCGCCTACGCCTACCTGATGACCGAACCCTGGCGCGCCCTCAGCGAGGTCGCGCAGCGGCGGCTGGCGACGATCATGGAAGCCGACGACCTCGGCGCCGGGTTCCAGATCGCGCTCAAGGACCTCGAGATCCGCGGGGCCGGCAATCTGCTGGGCGCGCAGCAGTCGGGGCACATCGGCGCGGTGGGCTTCACGCTGTTCACGCAACTGCTCGGCGAAGCCGTCGAGCGGGCCAGAGCCAAACGCAGCGGCCAACGCCCCGCCAACCGCAGACAGGGCACCGCGGTCAGCGTCGATCTGGCGGTGCCCGCCTTCCTGCCCGAGTCTTACGTAGAGGATGTCGGACTGCGCATGACCCTCTACCAGCGGTTCGCCGCCGCCGAGACGCCGCAGGCCGTCGACGATTTCATCAACGAACTTCACGATCGCTTCGGCCCCCTGCCGCTGCCGGCGCGGAACCTGATCGGCGCGCTCAAACTCAAGCTGCTCGCCTCAAGGCTCGGCGCTGAATCGATCCAGTCGGAGGGCGAAGCGGTCGTGCTCAGGCTGGCGCCGGGCCTCAGCTTCAGCGACGCCCAGCGCCGCATACCGGCCCCCCGCCAAATCCGCATCGGCGCAACCCAGCTCCGCTACACCCCCAACACCCGCCTCGCCGAGTCGAATTGGGAGTCGGTGATCTCGGAGGCGCTGCATCGGTTATCGGAGGCGTGAGCGAAGCCCTGGACAGCAGCGCGATCCGTCCATAGCCTTCAGTCATGTCGGCTGAAGAGCCTGTCGCAGCTGATGTCCAGACGCTCGACGATCTGTCGAATTGGCGGATCGCGACGCTCGCCCTCTATGAGCTGGGCGGTGCCCGCCAGCGTGTCGACTCCGAGGACATCGCCATCCGCTGCCACAAGCTGTCGCCGGGGCGATTCGGCTGGAAGAAGCACCGCCACTTGCCCAATCTCGGCGCTGTGTCCGAAGCGCTGAACGACGCCCGCCGCGAACGCCATGGCGCGTTGATCGTCGGTTCGCCGAACGAGAACTGGATCTTGACCACCGCCGGCGTCGATTGGGCTCAAAGCTGCCAACAGTTGCTGAGTGCAAGCTCTCAGCAGCAGGCGACCCGTCTGACGGCGTCCGAACGGCGCGAGCTCCGCGATCTGCGGGCACATCCGGTCTACGCGCGCTGGCAAGAAGGACGCGAGCCGCCTTCGGGCAATCGAATCGCGCCCGCGCTGCTGATCAGCGCCAGCTCGCCGTCAGCCGCCATCGAGCGGCGTCTGAAACAACTCACCGCACTCGCCCACACCAGCGCCGATCCCCAACTGAAGGAGTACATCGCATGGCTGAACGCCGCGTTCACCGAAAGCCGCTGAGAGTCAACAACCGCGCCATCCTGCAGGACGCCCGGCAGGCGATGGGCAACGACATCATCAACGCGCTGGTCGAGTTGATCACCAACGCCGACGATTCCTACACATGGATGGAAGCACCCGGCATCTCCGAGATTCGCGTCGGAGTTGACCGCCGCAAGCGAGAAGTCTGGGTGGACGATGACGCTCAAGGCATGACTTACGAGCAGCTGGATAAAGGACTTGGAGGGCTTGGGGAACGTACCAGCGGCATCAGCGATAACGATAACATCCGTGGTTTCTTTGGGCGCGGCGCGAAAGACGTCGCGGCGCTAGGAGATGTGACCTGGATCACCACACGCGATGGTTGGCAGAGCCAACTGACGATCAGTTTCTCGGGAGACGAAGAAGACACCGTCACCATTGAGGAACAGATTCCCGACGATTCCGGCAGGCATGGAACGACCGTGTGGCTGAAACTCCAATCTGGCGTGCGCCTTCCGAAGAATGAGAATTTGGTTAAGCTCCTGTCTCGCCACTTCGCACTGATTCCGATCCTGACCGACCGGTCGCGGCGATTGGTACTCATGGAAGGAGACAGCTTTCAGACCATTACGTATAAGATGCCTACAGGTGAGTGCTGGCTCGATGCCGTACGGTTTCCGCTGCCCGGCTACCCGAACGAATCGATCGAGGTAACCTTGTACGAGGCGCCCGAGCCGCTCGATGAAACAGAAAGCGGTCGGGTCGGTCAGTCCCAGTACTGGCGGCACTCACTGCTGGTGATGTCCGGAAGAGCCGCTTATGAATTTTGGCCAGGTGGCGCGTTCGCAAAGCGGCAACCAGAATCGACTTACCTACGTCGCTTTTTCGGACGTGTCGATGTACCGCTGATTAACCGCCTATTGAAAGAGTCAGACATAATCACCGGCGGCGAAGAGATCGTATCGCGCAACCGACACGGATTGGCGCGCGGCTCGGAACACCGGCTCTCCGCCGCGCTCGACGATGCGATCGAAGAGGCGCTCAAACCGCACATGGAGCGTCTGAAGCAGCAATCGCTCCGCGCCAACACCGATCAAACCACCCCAGAGAACAAACGGATGTTACGAGACTTGGCCGGCGTTGTCAACGACTACGTGCGTGAAGTGACAGAAGTGGATCCACCGGGTCCAGGCCCGGATCCCGGTCCAGATCTCAAAGGCCTTCGACTGATCCCGCAAACACGACACGTCGAGCCGATGCGTCCGGCGCGCATGACGATTCGATATGAGCCGAAGGACGGCGCTGCGCAGGATCTGGTCGCGACGATCACGGTTGCCGATGAAGTTAACTCGCATTCCACTGACACGTTGCCGCTTGTCAGCCATGGGCACTACTCGAGCGCAACCTATCGTTTGCCCGGTCAAGTTGCCGACTCGGTCATCGAGCTCATGGCCGAAGTGTCCGGCGAGCAGGCGAAGGGCCTGGTTCTCTGGCAGGAGGATGCTCCTCCAACCATCACCGAGCTGCGATTTGAGCGTAAGAGCTACACCATGAAACCGGAGTCGGCCCGGGTGGTGCGACTGCTGGCTCCAGCGGAATACCAGGATCGCGTTCCCGCAGTTGGGTTCGTCAGCGAAACCCCTCTGCGCCTGGAACGCATCGATCGCTCGTTGCAGTGGAACAACGAGCGAGAGTGTTGCGTGTACGCCGTGCGAGTCACGGGCGGTGAGGAAGACCTCAAAAGCACACTGCGCGCCGAGGTAGACGATACTGAGGCGTTTGCCGAAGTTCGGACTCGGCTGCCTGGCCTCGCAGGTATGGAGATCAAGTTGTCTGAGGAGTACGCAGACGCCACCGAGCGAGTTTGGTACAATGCGGAAGCGAGTTTGCTGATCGTGAACGCGAAGCACCCTGAAGTCAGCCGATTTCTTGGATCGTATGAGGAGGGCCGCCCGGGCCAGGACGATCTGGAATTCCGCACCATGCTGCGAGAATTGGTCTGCCACGCCGTGGTCTCGTACACGTTGCAGGAAGCACAGTCGGAACTCCGTGATGTCGGCCAGATTCTTGGCGCCTATGAGCGCGAGTATGAGAAGCTCATCGCGCGCACGCGCGACATTCTGGTTCCCAGGACCAAGCGCGAATAACGACGTTCCCCGAATCGGCTCGCCGTCGTAGGCTAGGCGGATGCACCTCCGATCCTCCTGGACGCTGCTGGTTGGCGCGGCGCTGATTGGGCTGCCTGCGCTGATTGCGCGGCTGGGCGGCATCCATATGGGCACCGAGGCTGAGGTCGCCGTCTTCGGCGTCGGCATCCTCTCCGCCGCATTCCTGATCTCGACCGGCGCCGAGGCAGCGCAGCACGACATTCCCGCCGCGCTCTCGGTCGCGGTGGTCGCGTTCATCGCCGTGCTGCCCGAGTACGCCGTCGACCTGCTGCTGGCGTGGGAGGCGGGCAAGGGTGTTCCGGGCAAGGACGAACTGGCGCTGGCCAACATGACCGGTGCCAACCGTCTGCTGCTGGGCGTCGGCTGGGCGATGGTCATCTTCCTCTTCGCCTGGAAGGCGAACGGCCCCCGCCACCTCGTCGTCACCGCGCTGCGCAGCAGCTGGCGATTCCTGCGCCGACAGCCCGAAGACCCCGAGGAGCCGCTGCTCACCCTGCCCGGCGGCATCGGCCTCGATATCGGCATCCTCGCCGTCGCCACCCTGTACTCGTTCATCATCGTGGTCAAGGGGCGCATCGCCATCGAGGACACGATCATCCTCGGTCTGCTCTTCCTCTGGTACATAATCCGGCTCACGCGGTCGCCGGTCGAGGAGCCGGAGCTGGAAGGCCCCGCCGCCACGATCGGTCGTCTACCCGCGGCGCAGCGGCGGCTGGTCGTGGTGCTCGTGATCGGCTACTCGGCGCTGGTGATCGCCATGTCCGCCGAGCCCTTTGTGCACGGACTGGAAGCGATCGGCCGAGACATCGGGATCGGCGAGTTCTTCGTCATCCAGTGGATCGCCCCGCTGGCGTCGGAGTCGCCCGAGTTTCTCGCCGCCCTCTACCTCGTCTGGCGCGGCTCAGCCGGGCTCGGCGTCAACATGCTGATCTCCAGCAAGGTCAACCAATGGACGCTGCTGATCGCCTCGGTGCCGATCGCCTACATCGCCGCCGGCGGCGCGATCAGCGGGATCGGCTCCAGCGATGTCCAGCGGGCCGAAGTCTTCATCACCGCCGCCCAGTCGGCGTTCGGCGTGATGCTGATCATCGACAAACGGCTCACCGCGCGCGCCGGCTTCGCGCTGCTCGGCATCTTCCTGGCGCAGCTGGTCACCCAGTTCTTCTTCCAGGAGGACAACACGCCGCGCATTGTCTTCGGGATCATCTATCTGGGCATCACCGCGTTGATGCTGACGCGCTACTGGCGTAGCCTCATATCAACGCTGCGCGAGGCGCTCCGCGCATCCGCCCCGGAGCCGTCGAGCGATTGCGAGACCGCAGCGTCCGAAAGCAGGTGATTATGACCGACCAGACCGACTGGGCCGACCTCGCCGATCAGTTGCAGGGCGCATTGGGATTGTCAAACGCGCCGCTCGCGATCAGTTTCCACGACGCGCCCTCGGGCATTGCGGGGTTCGATAGCCCGATGCCCCAACCGGCCGCCGACGGCCGTACCGGCCGCGTGCCGGCCGGCTGCGTCTTCTGGATGCACGCGGCCGATCGCACCTTCTCAACCGTCGCCGCCGACCACGCCAACTGCTCCGTCGGTTCGGTCACGCACGGTTTCCTCGCGCTGGGCGATGTGCTGGAAAACGGCGATGTCAGCGCTCTGCTGGAGTCCGGCTGGGTCACTCCCGAGGCGGCGATGGGCATTCCCGTCGTCGAGGAGACGCCGGCCCAGGTCGTCTACGGGCCGCTCGGCGATGCCGCGGGCGACCCCGACGTCGTCCTGCTGCGCATCACCGGCCGCCAGCTGATGGTCCTGCACGACGCGTTCCCCTCGCTGCGCATCGAGGGCAAGCCGCAATGCCACATCATCGCCATCGCCAAGGCGGGCGAGATGGCGGCCTCGGTCGGCTGTCAGCTCTCCCGCGTCCGCACGCAGATGCCGAACGCCGAAATGACCTGCGCCGTTCCCGCCGCCCAGCTGCCCAACCTGCTGGAGCGGCTGCGCGAGACCGCCGCCGCCGACCACGCGGTGGCGCAGTATGCCGCCGACGACATGGCGCGCTTCTCATAGGGGCGCATTTCGCCTCGCTGCGCCGGATCGGAGACTGCGCGTGCCCGGCAGGTGGTTCGAGGAGCTGGAACCTGGCCTGTTGATCCGTCACCAGCCCTCGCGCACCGTGACCGAAGCCGACAACCTCCTGTTCACCGCGCTGACCCACAACGCGCAGCCGCTGCACCTCGACGCCGAGTTCTCCGCCGACACGCAGTTCGGCCAGCGCATCGTCAACAGCATCTTCACGCTCGGCCTCGCGGTCGGACTCAGCGTCTCCGACACGACGCTCGGCACCACGCTGGGCAATCTCGGCTTCGACGAAACCACCTTCCCCAACCCCGTCTTCATCGGCGACACGATCACCTGCGAGACCGAGGTCGTCGAACGCCGCGAGTCGAAGAGCCGACCGGATCGCGGCATCGTCACCTTCGAGCATCGCGGATTCAATCAGCGCGGCGAGCTGGTCGTCCGGTGCCGCCGGGCCGGCATGATGCTCAAACGCCCGACGGACTGAGCTCGCGCAGCCCGTGGCATGGCATGATGTTTGACACGGTGGTGGTACGCTGGTCGCGGCGGAGCGTGGCGCAGCTTGGTAGCGCACTTGACTGGGGGTCAAGAGGTCGCCGGTTCAAATCCGGCCGCTCCGACCACCCCGACCCGCTTCCTGTTCTGATCCCGCCAGGAGTACGCGCATGACGACGACCAGGAACGCTCCCGCAACCGTTGTGCTGGTTCACGGCGCCTGGCACGGGCCGTGGTGCTTCGACAGGGTGGCCGCCGGACTTGAAGCGCGCGGCGTGCCGGTCGTGGCCGTAGATCGCCGCCGCAGGCACGAGCCCAGCGGTACCTTGCGCGGCGTCACCAACTCGGCCGAGAACGAGGCGATCGTCCGCGCGGCTCTGGACGCCATCGACGGACCAATTGTGCTGCTGGGACACTCGTTCGGCGGCGTGCCGATCACAACCGCCCCGCTGGGCAACGGCAACGTCAAACATCTCGTCTACCTGACCGCGATCATGCCCGACACCGACGGGTCGATGCCCGATAACTTCGTCAACCCCGAACTGGCGACCGCGGTGCAGGCAGGCGGCGACGGATCGACTACCGTGCAGGCCGACCGAATCCGCTACGCCTTCTACCACCAGTGCTCGGACGAAGATTACGAGCACGCGCTGCAACAGCTCGTCCGCGACGAGTCGGCCATCCCCGGCGACGCCCCGCGCGACACCGCCTGGCGGCAGATCACGACCACCTACGTCGTCTGCACCGAAGATCGCGCCCTGCTCGCCGAAGGCCAGCGCACCCTCGCCCGCCGCGCCGACCGAGTGGTCGAGTGGGCCACCGACCACTCCCCATTCCTCTCCGCCCCCCACCTGATGATCGACCTCCTGGACGACCTGGCCCGGGAATACGCGGTCTAACCGAGACGTAACCGATAGATATCAATCCGCGGCTGCGAACTCCGAGCTGGACTGCCTCTGGTTGCCTGAGAACATGTCCACCTGTCTTGATCCGGGTTCTGGTTTCGGGTACTCAGGCGGCGCTACGCCGCCTGTGGGCGCCTGGACGCGGTGTTCGTGCAGCAGTATGCCGCCGGGATCGACGTGCTCCGCGCGCAGCCGCCTGCGGGCATAGTCACAGAATCCCTCGTGCAGATCGATCCCAATCCATCGCCGCCCCATTGCGCTCGCAGCCAGGGTGGTCGCGCCGGATCCGTTAAACATATCCAGCACGATGTCTCCGCCGAATCCATTATCGGGGTCGGCTGCAAAGGTGTACATGGCGATCAACCGCTGCGGCAGAACGACCGGAAACGGCGCAGGATGTCCGCCCGCCCGCATGACATCCTGCGGGTAGATCGGCCAAATTTGCATGGACAGGTTGAGCCAGTCTTCCTGAGATAGCTTGCTGCGTCCCTTAGCCGCTCTCTCAATTGGAGGCGGAGACCCATCCTTTACGTATACGTTGATGAACTCGATGGTGTTGTCTTCATATATGTTCGGCGGATACGGATAGCTGCCGAACATCTTCGTGGTCGTCTGTTTCTTCCAGACGAACAGGCTGTAACGGTGCAGATCGGAAATTTCCCTCAGGATGCTCGCTTCGATGTCCGCGGCGATGTTCTTGAGATGCCGCGTGTGTTGATTGCCGATCTGACTCTTCGGGATCGGCATAATAGGTGTCACAATAGCAAGTTTTCCATTCGGGATCAGCACTCGCGTTGTCTCTGTCCACACGCCGATCATCTGTTCCAGATATCGCTCGTAGCTGGTTTGCCCGAGTTGTCCGTCCACGCCATAATCGACCACGTCCCAGTACGGCGGGCTCGTGACGGCCAGCGCGATGCAATTGTCAGGCAGCTCGCGCAGTCGTGTCTCCGAGTCGCCCTGCAGAATCTGATCGACCCATTTCGAGGGCCACTCAGCTGAGGCTGGAATGCGATGCTTCATCGCTCACACCTCTTCCCCCATAAAGGCGTGCCGGCGGAAGCGGAGGAACTGCTCGGCATCCTCGCGCATCAGACCGATTCGAGAGTATTGAGCTTTATCCGAAAAACTGCTTGCCAGGATGATTCCGCGTACGTTGTGTTCTCCATCGGCGTAATTCCGATGGATCCAACCCATGTAGCGAAGAATCTGACCGAAAACGCTGTCTTCGGCCGCACCGGCTTTGATTTCTATGACGACGTATCTGTCATCTGCCCCGCGGCACAGAAGATCGATTTGGCCAATCGGAGTTTTGATCTGCCTGCCCTGAAATTGCAGATGAGGTTCCAGAGTATGAAGCAGATCTGGCTCTGTTGCATACGCACTCTCAATTGCCCGCTCAATCTGGAGCTTGCGAACGATCTGCCTCTCACTTTCCGAGAGTTTGTCTTGGTGAGTTTCGACGGCGACGTCAACCGCGGATGAGTCCGTTGCACTCATTATCTCGTGCCGGACAAACGTGAACCATGATGGTTCTTGATCTGGATCACCGAAGTATGAAAACCAGTCTTCCGGTGTCGCATAGATAGTGACTTTGGTGTTTGCTCGGACGCTCTGCAAGAAATCCATCGCTGCCGATGGAACGGCCAAGCTGATCGTCTTGCGACTACGGTTTACGTCAAGGTAAGGCGGGAAGCAATAGATGGATCGCTGATATGATGCGGTTCGTCCAACCAATACCATCCGAGTAGAGCGTTCGGCAGCTGGCGTTGACGCTCCAGTGTTCATCGGTACTCGCTCGAAGACCGATCGCAATTTGTGCTGCTGCTCTATACTGAGAGATCGCCATGCCTCGATGTACTTGCAGATCCGCTCCAGATCTTCTTGGGCAACAGCTAGATTGATGAACAGGTTGTATTCATCAAACGAGATTGATTGCCCCATCCGGTCCAAGACGTCAAGCAGGAAGAGATGGGGCAGGATGCCGGCAAATGCGTCGCGATACCGCTTCGGCATCGTTGGGTTTGGGTATTGCATCTTGCTTACCTGGCGCGCAATAACCTCCGCAATCTCTGTCGGTCGATCGGCCGCTGTCGAAATGAGTTCGCGGCCGGCGCCTGTGACGACCGGGGTTTGATCCTCCGCGATCCAGAGTAAACCCAGCGTTTCCAACAAGACCTTGATAATCCGCGTCAGGGCAGTTCGGCTCGGTGGAGTAGGATCATCGGCTGTTGGATTGAGCAGACCGGATTCGATGAGTCGCGTCAGTAAGTCATCCTGTGTGTCTCGATTCCACAGGCGACTGCTAAATTCGCTGTCTACGACTTGCAGGATTTGCACAATATTATGGACATTAGACGCATTGAGCGCCCGCACTTTTGGGATGTACCAGAAAGCGCGGGCCTGCGCGTACTCACGCAGCGCTTCACGCAGGATTTGTCCCTGCGGGTGAGCGCCGAGCCCCGCAGGCAATCTGGAGAATCGCTGCGCGCTGGTGCTGGAGAGCGCCATGGAATTCGCCTCTGACCCCTTTACTCCTCCAACAGCCGATCGAGCAGCTTGGCGGGGCTGGCTGGCAGCGTCTGCATGCGGATGCCGGTGGCGTCGTAGATGGCGTTGGCGATCGCCGCGAGCGGCGGGACGATCGGCACCTCGCCGACGCCGCGGACGCCGTAGGGGTGACCCGGGTTGGGCACCTCGACCAGGATCGTCTCGATCTCGGGCAGATCGAGCGCCGTGGGCATGCGGTAATCGAGCAGGCTGGCGTTGGTCATCTGACCGTCGGGCGAGTACACGTACTCTTCGGTCAACGCCATACCCGCGCCCTGCGCGACGCCGCCCTGCACCTGACCCTCGACATACTCGGGGTGAATTGCCGTGCCCACATCCTGAACCGCCGAGTAGCGCAGGATGTCGACCTTGCCCGTGTCCTGATCGACGGCGACATCGACGATGTGGCAACCGTACGCCGGCCCC
This sequence comes from Dehalococcoidia bacterium, assembly GCA_965205105.1. Lineage (GTDB taxonomy): Bacteria > Chloroflexota > Dehalococcoidia > Bin125 > Bin125 > Bin125. The sequence goes on along the minus strand of OZ242034.1, from coordinate 1,029,415 downwards.
GGCCGATTTGGCAGCACGTCGGCGCGCCCCTGAATCAGCCCGCCGCTGCGCTGCAGCTGGCGGCACAGTTCCTGGAAGGACATCTGCTGCCCGTTCGGGCCGAGCACCGCGCCGTCTTCGTAGCGGACCGATTCGGCGTCGCAGTCCCAGATCGCGGCGGCGCGTTCGCACAACTGCCGCTGCGCGTCCAACGCCGCCTCGTGCACGGCGATGCCGGTCGCGTAGGCGACGCGCGAGCCGCCGGTCACGTGGGTAAAGCCGATCGAGTTGGTGTCCACCACCTGCGGTCGGACCAGCTCGTAGTCGATCCCCATCGTCTCGGCGAACTGCATCGCCAGGCCGGCGCGCTGACCGCCGATGTCGACCGACCCCACCGAGAGGTTGACCGTGCCATCGGCGTTGAGTGCCGCATAGGCTGACGATTCCATCCCGCCATTGGTCCAGAAGCCCATCGACACGCCGCGGCCCAGCAGGCGCCCCTCCTCGTCGATACCGATCTCCGAGCGGTAGTGCGCCGAGTCGATCGCCGCCTGCATCGTTTCCTCGGCGCCGACGCGCGGCAGCACGACGCCGTCCGCGCGGCGTGTACCCTCGCGCGCTGCGTTCTGCGCGCGAAGCTCCATCGGATCGCGCTCAAGCCGCTCGGCCAGCTCGTCCAGCAGCGACTCGACCGCGAACGTCGCCTGCGGCGATCCCGGCGCGCGGTAGGCGTGCGCCTTGGGCTTGTTGGTGACCACGTCGAGCGCGTTCACGTACAGATTGGGAATCTCGTAGGTCGCAAACATGCAGGTCGCGCCCGCGCCGACCGGCGATCCCGGGAAGGCGCCCGCCTCATAGGCGAGCGTCGCCTCGGCGGCGACCAGCGTGCCGTCGTTCCTGGCTCCGATCTTGCAGCGCACATAGGTCGCCGAGGTCGGCCCCGTGCCGATCAGCACCTCCTCGCGGTTCATGTACATCTTGACCGGGCGGCCGGTCTTCTTCGACATCACCGCCGCGGCCGGCTCCATGTACGGCCGCGTCTTGCCGCCGAAGCCGCCGCCGATCTCCATCGGCACCACTTTGACGTTCGCCAGCGGAATCTCCAGCATCTTCGCCACCGTGTCGCGAATCGCGAACGGCCCCTGCGACGACGTCCAGATCGTCAGCGTGCCGTCCGGATTCCAGTAGGCGGTGCCGGACTGCGGCTCAATGTAGCCCTGATGCGCGGCGGCGGTCTCGAACTCGCCCTCGAGGATGATATCCGCCTGCTCGAACCCGGCCGCCGGGTCGCCCTGCTCGAACTCGAGCTGCGAGGCGATGTTCGAGTCCCGCTCACCGCGGCCGTCGCCGGGCACGAAGCGGGCGACCATCTCGACCGTCTTCATGCCCTCGTGCAGGATCGGCGCGCCCTCCGCCATCGCGTCGTGCACCGACAACACCGGCGGCAATACCTCGTATTCGACCTCGATCAGCGACAGCGCGTCCTCGGCGATGTGCGGATCGACCGCGCAGACCGCGGCCACCGGGTGACCCTGAAAGAGCGCCTTGTCGGAGGCGAAGGTCTGCTCCAGCACCCACTTGTAGGGCGAGACGCTCTCGCCGAAATCGAGCACGGCGTCCGACGCGCCGGGCAGGTCGTCGTGGGTGATCACGCAGCGCACGCCGTCAAGCGCCTCCGCCCGCGACGCGTCGATGCTCACAATGCGCGCGTGCGCGTGCGGCGAGCGCAGGATGCGTCCGTACAGCATGCCGGGCAAGGCGATGTCCGCGCCGTAGTTGGCGCGCCCCGTCACCTTGTCCACCCCATCGGGCCGAATCGGCCGCGTCCCCACGACGCGGTACTGGCGGTCACTGGAGGTTGCGGTAGTCATGGGCGGCTCCTTGCAGCGCGTCCTGGCGGACGGTTCAGTCACAAGGATACGCGCCAGCCAAACTAGACGGTTACCAGCAGGTCAACGCGCAGCGCGCGGGGCGGAGCGGACCACGTCCGCTCCGCCCCGCGCCCGGTTTGCCTCGCTAGGCGTCCTCCTCGCGCTTCGGGAACAGCCCGATGTTGTCGAGCAGCCTGGCCGCATCGAAGTCGTCTACGCTGATCGCTCGGTACCGATTCGGCAGTGGGTGCTGGAAGAGACCGAGGTCCTCTTCGAGGTCCAACACCTCGATCCACTCTGAGCGTCGGTAGTGCATGGACAGGTATTCCTCGAAACCCGCAACGTAGATCCGTCGATTCGGATTGCTGGCGTGCAAGGCTTCGAGCGCTTCCAGATATCCGCCGTCGTGGGACATCAGCACCAGGTCACCCCATCGGTCCTGCATATCCTCGATCAGCTCCACGATCGTCTCATCGTCGACCGAACGGCGCAATTCGCCCTCCTCAGGATGAGGTGGCGGCAAAAGCAGGGCCGGATACTGCCCACGGATCTTCCACCAGCTGGCCAGGGCCACATCCTTATCGCTCCACTGCACGATGACCGGCACGATGCGGATCGCTTCGCATCCAACAACCCTGGCCACGCTGCCGGCGATGTCGTCCCACTGGAGGTGGGTCTCCGCCGTGTCGAGATTCTTCGACAGGACGCTGTCTTCGAGGAGCTTCTTCTGCGTGATGTTGATGTTGGCGTGGTCGAGCAACACCAGCGCCGATCGGTGATGGGCGGCGTGCGCCTCAGCTGGCGAATCAGTGCGCTGAGCGTCCGAATCGTCACTCGGCGCCGCCGGCTGTCTGCTCACCATCTCGACCGGTTCCTGCGATGCAGGATTCGGATCGGCGGGTTTGGGAGCCTCGGCCGACGGGACGCCGGCGGCCTGGAACGCTGCCGCCAGCGAGGTCGCGGGCAGCTCAAGGGCTGAGTCGTCGCCCGCCGGTTTCGGCAAATCGACGTCGCGCGAGCTGGCTCCAGCCTCAGTCTGAGGCGATGGTGTCGCCACCAGGCCGTCGCCCGCGTAATCCCGCTTCGGGACGCCGCGGTACACCGCCGGGCTGGCGAGACGCCAATCGACCAGGTCCGATACGCTCGCCCACTTTTGGAGGGACTGGATCGCGAATCGGCTCAAGCGCATGAAGCACAGAATGTGCACGTCACGGGTTTCCGCGATTCGCTCGAGTACAGCGCGTATCTCGTCTTCGTCGATCTTGCCGCCGGCAAAGATCAGCGGATCGGCGTCCGGCATGTCGTAGATGTCGTACAGGCGCTCCACGACTTTCTCCGTGCACAGTCCCAGTGACTGTGACGCGTTCTCCGTCCACTGTGTGAGTTCCAGGTGGAAGCCGCATTGATCGAGCCGGTAGATGTGTCGATCAGCCCTGCTCGGTTCCATCCCGAAGTACTCGCTGCTGAGGTCGAGTTTGGCCTCAGGCGAGACGATCTGATGCGCCACGTCCAGAATCTGGCAGTATTCGATGCGATCCTCGGGAGGGCGCACGTCGAGTCTTCTCAGTGTCTGCACGGTGTCGCGGCTGTCCACGATGAGGCGCGCATAGCGGGGTTCGCCGTTCTCGGTCAGATGGGCAGAGGCGCCCATGTCGTTCTCCGTTCGTTGTTCGCGAATTTTTTTCTTCGGATCCGACGGGTCCCGCGAGGGACCCGACGTTCCGCTGTTTTGGTCAAAGACCATGGCTAGTACCTCCCAGCCAACTAGCATGGGGGGACGGACACACACACGACGCTCGCCCATGCATGGGCGTCGTATGCGCCGCCAGCCGAGGCCGGCGGATGCCGTTCGACTCGTGGTAACCGGTGAGGGAGATGTCAGCCGCCGAGCGGCGGCCGCCCGAATCCTAAGGCCGACTCGTCAAGGCAATCAGGGAACCTGGTGCGCCCCATAGCTTTGGCAAAGTCATTTTCTCGCTTGGTCGTGATGACCGGAACGAGATAGGTCTAGAACTAGAATTCGAAATCATCTCCCTACCGGCCGCCTGCGAGCGTTCGACAAGGATCACCGAGCCATCAGGCCCGGCTGCGGTCGGCAGATGCCGACCTCGCCGCTCTTCCGAAGCGGCTTCAAAGGGATAGAGCATCCCAGTTACTCGTTTCGTCGCCGACAAGAGTGAAGCACTCGTTCCAGTCGGCTGCTCCCGGCTTGTTTCTCTAATTTCCCGACGCACGAATCGCATACGATTCATGCGTGTCTTCGCCCAAGCCGGGCCGATTACCCTGTTACCCCTACCGGATAACCGCCGGTAACCGTCATCAAGGCGAAAACCCGTCGAGATTCCGGCCCTCGACGTTGCCGCGTGCCCCTTGGGCTACTGCTCTCGTTCTTGCTCGATGCACCTCGTTCCTTGCGAAGCCCACGCCCGGCCAAGCTCGGCGGTTCGAGCCTGGAGTCTCATCTGGTTGGAGACCGCTTCGTTGTCCATGACCGCAATGCTGATCGATCCGCCGCAAGGAGTCAAGCGCAGGTTTGGTGGACCAGCTCCAACTGTGGCCGAGGTTGCATAACGCCGCCGCCAGCCATCGCCGGGATGATGTGCACCTCTGCGCCCGGCGGGACTCTGGCCAGCAGGGCCAGCGGCTGCTCCTCGCTGTTCACGGCGACGGTGAGGCCGGGCTTCAGCTGGCCGCTCTCGATCAGCGAGGGGCGGAAGCCGGGATATCTGCGCTCCAGATCGTCGACCAGCTCGGCGATGGTGCGTCCGCTGGCGCGAACGACTCGGCGTCCGTCGGTCAGCGGACGCATGCCGACCGGGACGAAGACGGTGACGTCGCCGCAGTCGTTGGCCGGGTCGGACATCGAGCCTCCGCGCGGATTGGGGGGAACTAGAGCGCGAGGCTGCCCTCGGCGACGACGGCGACCACCCCGTTGTCTTTCTCGACCCAACAGGCAATCTCACGGCGGTTCGGATCATCCCCGCTGGCGCCCTGCAGGACGCCCTTGACCGTGACCGTCTCGTTGGGCCAGACGATGTTGGCGAACTTGACCAGCAGCCTGCCGGACGATTTCCACGCCTCGCCGAAGCGCTGATCGAGCAGCTCGCCGATCAGCGACATGGTCATCTTGCCGCCGACCACGACATCGCTGAAGCCCAGCGCCTCCGACGCCTGCCGGTCGGTGTGATAGTTGCGATCGCCGTGGAAGGAGGCGCCGCACATTTCCAGGCTGATCGTCCGCACGATCGGGCCGAACGGTTCGCCCTCGGGCAGCGCGTATGCGCGCGCCCCCTCCTTCTGCGACGGTTCGCGCAGGGCGACCTGCCCCTCGCTCTGGTCGAGCACGAACGACTGATGATGGCGCTGCACCACGGCGATCTCGCCAGCCGCGTCCCTGAGCACCGTCTCGGTCAGGATCACGTGGCGGTCACGCCGCTGATAGATATCCAGCGACCGCCCCGACGCCTCGTACGCCGCGCCCGGCGCGAGCGGCTTGCGGAAGTCCCACTCCTGCCGCAGCCACAGATTGCCGAAATCGTTCTCGAAGTACATCCGCGTCGACATATCGGCGTTGGCGGCGACCATCGACGGCGCCGAGCCGAGCGCCTCAGGCCGGTCCAGCTCGAGCCCCTGGTAGTAGTCGCCGAGCGCCGTTTCGTCGATCAGCATCTGCGCCGATCCCAGGTCGACATTCGGTCGGGGTTCCTGGAACTTCGTGGTCGCCATCGTCTGCGCCTCTTTCCTGCGATCTGGAGTCGGGAGCCGCTATCCATCGATGATAACGAGACTCGCGGGTGACCACGTCGCCCGTCTAATCCGGAGCCGGCTGAGGCCAATCCGCATCCGCGTCCCCGAGGTACAGCCAGAGCGGTTGGTCATGCGCCAGACTGCGGAGCGTGTTCAGGTTGTCGGGCAGTTCCGGCGCGTGGATGCGCCACGACTGCGTTTCGGCGTTCCAGGCGTAGGCGCGGAAGTCGCGCCCTTGCAGCGAAACGAAGGCGGCCTCGGCGCGCGTTGGCGCGCCCGACCAGATGACCGAGTTCCAGCCGCGGCGCAAGGCCACAATGCGCTCGGCGCGGTACGCGAACGCGTCGATCTGCAAAATCGGGCGGGCGTGACCAAGCTGCAGCGCGATATCGACCGGGCCGGGCTCGCCGGGTGGCGTCACCACGGTCACGCAGCCCCCACCCCAGAACGCCGCGCGGGCGAGCCGATTGCCGAACCAGACCCTGGGCGGATCCGCATCGGTCGTGATCGCCGAGCCGCAGATCGTGACCCGCTCACCGCCCTCGATGTACCCGCGTTCGGGCGTCACGCTCGTAATGCGCCCCGTGGCTCCAACCGAATGGATCGCGCTCTCGGCGCTGGCGTGACCCCGTTCGGTGTGCGCGATGACCGATATGTGGGTCGCCGCGTCATCGACGTCGATACCGCGAAATTGGAAGACGCCGTTCCTGACGACCGCTTCCGCCGCGAATCGCCGCTCGTCCGACGATCCCGCATACAGATCCACTCGAACCGCTCGTTCGGCTGTCCCGCCCACGCTGATCCCGGTCGCGCTCCAGCCGGCCTGCGCGATCACGGGCGCAGGGATTGATGAGACGAGGTTCACCCCATTGCCGCGCATCCGATTGCCCCAGACGGCGCGATCAGCCTGCAAGCGTTCGCTGGTTGCCTCCAGCTCGACCCCAATCCGGTTACCGTGAATCAGGTTCGCCAGATCGATGTGCGGTCCGGTCTGGTCTGAGCCGACCATGATGGACGCGCTGACCGCCCGCAGCGACACCGCCGCTTCGCCTCCTGTCTGGAACGGGATGCGCTTTTCGAGCGGGAGATCGTTGACCGCGAAGCGAACCTCCGTCCCGGGACCGGTGACCGTGGCGAGGAATTGCCCATCACGATCGACTTGAACGGAGGCGGCGAGTCGGCGATCGAGGTAGAGATTCACAGTCGTGCCCGCCCGCGCGGGCGCGCCGTCCACGCTGACCGCGCCGGTGATACGGAACGATCGACCGGAGCGGGGAGCGGGCGGCGGCGAATCCAGCGGATCGATCGGCGGCCACAGCGCGGTCGCCGGCGCGGGCTTTGGTCGAGGATCGGGCGGCCCAATCACCGCGCCGCGCGCCGCGGCGGCGACGAACACGCCCGCCCCGCCGTTCGCCTCGATGACGCTGGCCGAGATCGACGCACGGCCGCCGTCGCCGATCTGCACGCCGTGCGATTCGCTCTCGCGCACCAACGCGCGGACGACGCGCGCATCGCCGCCCGTCACCCGGGCGCCGATCCGGTTGCCCTCGAGTTGGACGTCGTACAATCCCGATCCGCCGCCGCGAACCGCGACGCCGACCTGCGCCGCGTTGACGATCTGCAGCCCCCACAACTCCGAGTCCGCCTGCAGCGTCAATCCGACGTCCACCGCCGACGCGTCGATCGTCCAGCCCGTCCCATCGATGATCGTTCCATCGGGCACGGGCGGCAGCGGCGCATCGAGCCGGATCGTGTGCGCGTTCGGCCTGCTGTCCCTCAGTTTGGTGTCGAACAGAATGATGCGCGCGCCGCTCGATAACGCTCCCCGCAGCGTGCCGCCGCGCTCGCTGCCGGATGTCGAGCTGACCACCGTCGTGCGGCTAACCGCTGCGGCGAGCGCCGCCTCAGCATCGACCAATCCGGCGCCTGTCGCCAGGTCCGGTCCCTCGGGCGGGACGTCCAGCGCCGTACCGATCAGCAGATCTCGAATCAGGCGCCGTTCGAGCAGCGCGCTGCCGCCGTCGGCGGCCGACAGGGCCGGTTGCGCTTCGAGCAGCAGCGCGGCAATCCCCGCCACGTGCGGCGCGGCGGCCGACGAGCCGATGAAACGCGGCGCGTACCGTGTTGCGTCCGAGACCGTCACCTGATCGACCGCGGCGATCTCGGGCTTCGATTCGCCGTTGACGGTCGGCCCCCGACTCGAAGACGCCGCCGCCGCGTTGCCGCCGACATTGACGGCGCCGACCGTCAGCGCGCCCGCCGCGTCGGCTTGCGCCAGAATGCTGCCGGACGGCGTGTGGTATTGCAGCCGAGCCTGACCGCCCCGGCTGCGAAAGACGAACAGATCGAAGGTCACCGGCCGGGCGTCATCGTTGACGTTCTGGATCACCGCAAACAGATTGGCCGCCTCGCCTTCGTGCTGATACTCAAGGTACTCACGCGGAGCATGGTTATCAGCGCCGACGCCCTGCCTGGTCTCGCTTGAGGCGAGGATCTCGCCGAATCCCGACATCAGGTACAGGTTGTAATCGTTGGTCGATTGTCCCGCCGGGTCGTCCCAGAAGAGCACCAGACGGAAATGTTCGTCGGGCTCGACACGAAACGCGTTGCCGCCGCCGAATAGCAGCACGCGGCCGTCCGCAAGATCGACCTCGCCGAATTGTTGTATCGCGCCTGCTGATTGCAAACCGATCCGTCGTCCGTCCACGCCCGGCCGCCATTCGCCGGCCCAGTGCGACTCCGCCCAGTTCCCCGCTGCGGTCACGTACAGCCTCAGTGGCCAGGTCGGATGCTGGAGCGCCTTCGTGGTGTTGACGGAGACGTCGCTGCGCTGATCGCCCGGCTGGGCGAACGACGTGTCGTCGACGATGATGTCCACCAGCGGCGCATAGTGGTTAACCGCGGCGATGAAGTCGAGATCGGTGCGCGCCGCCGCGAACGAGATATCGGCGCCGGGGGCTAGATCGTGGATGATCTCGATCATCACGGTGCCCTCCTGACCGCCGCCCAGACGGCCGGAGCCGAAGGCGCGCGCGTCGAGCAGCTTGGGCGCCTCGCCGAGCCGTTGCGCTTGCGGCAGGCCGGAGATGCCGTCCGAGATCACCGCGATATGCACGCCGGAGCCGTCGACGCCGAATCGACTGCGGGCGGTTGACGCATTGAGCGCTTCGTCGCCTTCGGTCAACGCCTCGCCAGCGGCGAAGCGCGCGTATTGCGGGGTTGAGACGCCGATCACGCCCTCAACCGCGCGCAGACCATCGAGTCGGTCGGCGATCAGCCAACCCTGCCAGCGCCCGAGATCGGGCGCCGCCAGCTCGATCTCCAGCCCCGCGCTGCGCAGGCGCTGCTCCGTGTCGGGTCGGACCGAATCGACGCGCACATCCAGGTGCAGTCGTTGGCGCGGATGCTGCTCGGCCCCGTCGGCGATGCCGACACCGCCGAACAGCGCCAGCAGCGCAATCCCCAGACATCCCGGCAACAGCCGGCGCAACAGTCGGCGCATGGGAAGAGGTTATCTGAGCGCCGCCCCGCGCCGCTCGCGCATGACGGTACCGGGCGGAGTATCGGCTCGGACTGGGCGGATACACTCGGATCGTGCCATCCGCTCATGGACTGCGTCACGCGCTGAGAAACGGGTTCGCCTGGTGGCTGCCGCTGGTCATGGCGGCGTTGGGCGCGTTGATCGCGGTGCTGCTAACCCAATCGGCCGAGGCGGCCTGGGACGCCGACGTCCATCTCTGGGCGCGCGAGGGTCGCACGCCCAGCGAATACGCGAGCCTGGTGCTGGACCGATCCGTGCAGGAGACGGCAGCCGACGGCATGATGGCGAGCCCGGACGGTCCACCGCAGATCGACGGCGTGGCGGTCGAGCTGACCGACACCCTGATTCGGGTCACGGTTCGCTCTCCGCAGGCTCAGGACGCCGAGTCGTTGGCGTTGTCGCTCGCCCACGCCGCAATCGCCGAAGCGCGGTGGCGTTTCGGCGATGAGGCGGGCCTCGATCTGCTCGGGCTCGTCCAGCCCGGCGCCAGAAAAGTCGAGTCGTCGACGAATTGGTCGGCCGCCTGGGCGTCCGTCGCCGGACTGCTGGTCGGTTTCGCCCTGGCCGCGACCACCGCGCGAGTCACAAGTCAGCCTCGGACGACGCTCGGCCGACTGGGCCGACTCGGACTCCTGCCCGTCGCGGTGATCACCAACGAGGCTGAGCGCGACGCCGGTCAGCGCGTGCATGCGACCGCAGGCGCGCGCGACTCGGATGCTCACGGCGACCCGGGCGACGAGGCGGAATCGTTGGCGAACGCGATCGGGGCGGTCTCCGGCATCGTCGCGCTGATTCCGCTCGACGATGCATCGGGCGTCAGCGCCACCTTGATTCAGTCGGCGCGGATGCTCGCCGCGCGGGGCGGCTCCGTGATCTGGCTGGACGGCAGACGCCCGGCGTTCGAGCTGGAGTACGGCGAGCCGCCGCTCTGGTTCGTGGGAACCGATTGGTCTCCCGTGGCCCGCTCGTCGCTGATGCTGCGCGCGGCGGCGCACGCGGCGGGTCCCATCCCCTCCAGCCTGGATCGCACCGGGAGCCACGTGCTCGTGCTCACCGATCCGCTGCCCGACGCGAGCGCGCTGGAGGTTGCGCGCTCCGCCGGCGGCGTCATCCTGCTCACCCGCGCTCAGGCCTCGGACGACGAACTCGGCGCGGCGATCGCCGCGCTAGGCCCGGCCCGACTGCTCGGCGTCGCCCTGACCCAGGCGACCAGCGCCGATCTGCGCGAGTTCGAACTCGCGCAGACCACCGAGTAACCGCACTCACACGCGGATCAGGCTCGACCGGAAAGAATGTCCAGTGCACTTTGAACTATCTCCCGATCTGGCCGGGCTGCAAGCGCGAATCCTGCGCTTCGTGACCGACGAGCTGGATCCGATCACCGCCGACGCCGACCCGGAATCACCCGATCCCAAGCTGCGCCGAGAGATCGCCCGACGCTCCGAAGCGGCGGGCTTCTACCGCCTGGCTGCGCCGATTGCGGATGGCGGTCTGGGCGCCGGGCCTCGCGCGCTCACGGCCGCCAGAGAGGCGTTCGCGCTCAGCGGCAACCCGCTCGCTTCGCTCGCGCTCGGTTCCGGTCCCGGGATCATGCGCCTGGCTGACAACGACGAGCAGCGCCAGCAGCTGTACGCGCCGATCATGCGCGGCGAACGCACCGCCGCCTTCGCCTTCACCGAGGGGTTGCGCGCCGATGGCGTGCGCGGACCGACCCAGGCCGTGCGTGCGGCGCTCGACGATGGCTCGGACGGCTTCCTGCTCACCGGCGCCAAGGCCTTCGTCAGCGGCGGCGCATCCGCCGACTGGCTGGTCGTCGTCGCCAATGTGCCCGACGAAGGCACCGCCCTGCTGGTCGTCGACCGCGATGCCGAGGGCGTGCGCGCCGGCGAGTTGGGCGCGTCGATCGACGGCAGCACGCATTCGCCGTTCAGCTTTGACGCGGTGCAGGTACCCGCCGCCCGACTTCTGGGCAGCGTGGGCGACGGATTGCCCAGGGCGATGCAGAACATCGACCGAATGCGGCTGAGCGTCGCCGCCGAGTGCGTCGGTTGGTCGCGCTGGGTGACGCGCGCGACGCTGGAGCGAATCGAAGCGCCGCACCGCAGCGGACAGCCCTTGGCCGAGCAGCAGCAGGTTCAGGCGATCTTCGCCGATATGGCCGCCGACACCTACGCCGCGCGAACCGCGCTGCACCAGGCCGCCGCCGCCCGCGAGGCCGACCAGCCCACCGCCGGCACGCAGGTCGCCGCGGCGAAATGGCTCGCCTCTGAGTGCCTGCACCGCACCGTCGACCGGGCGATCCAGCTGCACGGCGCCCAGTCCCTGCTGCGGGGACATCCGCTGGAGCGTCTCTACCGCACCAGCCGCTCGCTGAGAATCGCCGAAGGCCCGACCGAGCTCCTGCGCCTCACCGTCGCCCGGCATATCCGCCAGAACGGTGCCGAGGCGCTCTAGGCGCTTCTAGTTGCCGACGCCCAGACCTTCGTAGCGCTGCTGATGGTGCAGATGCACCCGGTCGGTGAGCTGACGGTTCGACGCCCGCAGGATGCGGCTGAGCAGGTTGAGCTGCTCGATCGCCGACTCGGACTTGAGGACCTCCTGCTTGACCGTGGCCGGCGCGTCGATGCGCGAGGCGATGTGATTGACCAGCGGATACGGCTGCCGCGGCAGCCGGTACGAACGCTGCCATGAATTCTGCAGCGCCAGCGCCAGCTTCAAATGATCCCGATACAACTCGGCCGCGGCCTCATACGAGGCGTACGCGCCGTCCGACTCGCGATCCTGCGGCGGCTCCAGATACTCGACTTCGGCGACCCAGTAGGGGCGTTCATCCAGCTTGTCGATAATGCGGAAGCGCTGCTCTCCGATGCAGCCGATGTTGAAGCGTCCGTCGGGGAAGGCCTCGCTGGACTCCATCCGCACGCTGCAGCCGATCTCGTGCGTCGGCTCGCGATCCTGCGTCGCGGCGGACTGGCGGGTGCGCCTGGTCAGCACGATGCCGAACGGATCGCCCGTCTCGAGCGTGTCCTTGACCAGCTGGCGGTAGCGCGGCTCGAAGATGTGCAGGGGCACCGTCTCGCCCGGGAAGACGACGATCTGCAACGGGAAGAGGGCGAGTTCGGGCATGCTGTCCTTATCGTGACGCCCGAGGTGCCGCGGCTCGGAGCGGCGGGGGCTTATCTCACGCCCGCCATTCTAGCCGCGAGCCGCGTCACGCGCCGTGCGCCGCCGTTCTCGTTGAAGGCGCGGAAAATCTGCAGCCGCTCGGCTTGCAGCGACCCCTCGGCATGGATCGCCAGCACCTCCTGGTACGCCCCGTAGTCCGACGACGTCAGATCGCGGATGAAGTTCAGCAGTTTCATCCGCTGCGCCCCGTCGACGCCTTCGCGGCCGGCCAGATACTTCTGCAGGAAGGGGCGCAGCTCCTCCGACTCCCAGTCTTCGTCGCCCGGCCCCGTGACCAGAATGCCGCCAGCCAGCTCCTGCACGTGCTGCACCGCCTCGTGATAGCCGTGCGCGAAGATCGACTTGGCCATATTGACCGTCATCGGATCCGGCGCGACCTGACCGTTGGGTTTGGCGATGCAGCGCTCGGCTGATTTCTCCAGCAGCGCCCGCGTCGTCTCCGCGTACTGGATCAGATCGATGAACTTCTCGCGCACGTGCGAGACGTTGATGATCCCGTTGTAATCCGCCGCCAGCGCCGCGCAACCGCCCAGCGCGTCGATCAGCGGCAGCTTGTAGGAGACCGCCGTGAAGCGGTGGTACTCGACGAAGGTCAAGGCGAGCCGGCCGGCCGCGTCCGTATCGCCGTCGAGGAAGATGCGCTCATTCGGCACGAACACATCGTCGAAGATCGTGATCGTCTCCATCATCTTGCGCACCGCCGAGATCGGGCGTTCGCCCTCGTGCTGCGCGCCGTCGCCGAACGGCGAGGCGATCAGACGCAGACCCGGCGTGTCGACCGGCAAGGCGAAGGCGATCGCCCAGTCCTGCTCCTCGCTCCCCATCGCGCGGGTCGGCAGGACGACCACCTCGTTGGTGTTGGTCACGACCGAGGTGTGCGCCTTGGCCCCGCGCACCACGACGCCGTCGGGCCGCCGTTCGACGACGCGCAGGTACATGTCCGGGTCCGACTGCTGCGAGGGTCGTTTGACGCGGTCGCCCTTGACGTCGGTCTGCGCCACGGCCAGCGCCAGATCGTTGGCGCGGCAATGCTCGTAGAAGGCCTGGACGCGCTCGAACCAGCTGGAATCCTCGAGCTCCGCCGTCACCGCCAGCAACGCGAACAGCGCGTCGGTGCCGATCTCCTTGATCAACACCACCAGCGTGTCGCCCTCTGCCGTCGCCGCCTCGATCAGCTTCGAGCGGTTGAGCAGATCCTCCGCCGAGCGCGGGATGCGGTAATAGGCCGAATACGCCTCGCCGTCTTCCTCGTAGGTGGCGAGCTCGCGGTACTCGTCCGACTCAGCCATCTCATAATCGATGCAGGCGTGCCGCACGGCCTTGCCGATCGTCGGATGCGTGCTCACATCCGCGACGCGCTCGCCCCGATACCAAATCTCCCGCCCATCGCGCAGAGAAGCCACATACTCAGCCGGCGTTCGCAAACCCATCTCACGTTTCCCTTCTCCAAATCGGCCCCGTTCGAGCAAGTCTAGCCTCAGCCGTCAGATGCCAGAGCGAACGGGGGCGGGAGCTCAGTCAGCGGAGCGATGCTGACCGCGATCGTCGGAGAATTCCGGCCAGGTCTGCCCGAAGGAACGGAGAGCCGGCTCTGCGTTGACGACCGTCAACGCAGAGCCCGCGTCGGTTCGCTGCAGGCGGGTCATTGCCGTGTACAGACCGGCCCGCCCTCGTTGGCTGCTGGCGCTCGAAACCGCAACGATGAGCTGGGCGGACTCCCAGCCCTTGAAGCTGTGCAAGGTCGTGGCTTTGACTTTGCCGACGCCCTGGTGGAACGCCATCTTCTGACGGCGCGCCTCGCGGCCGTTCTCATCGTATGTGTGCGCGACATCAATCCCGCGATCTTCGATCCGTTCCACCACCATGCGGCCAAGATCGTTGCTGTCGGCCAGGAATGTGATGTCGGCAATGGCGCTGCCGGATTGCGGACGCCGCATCTGCGCGGTAATCTCCTCAACGCATGCGTCAGCGAGGTCGGCAAGGTCGCCGCGGGTTGTCTGCCGCCAGCGCAGAGCCGCATCATCGAGGTCGAGCACCTGTTGTGATGATTGCGGAATGTCGGGTTCACCATCTCGCAGGAATCTGGAACCATAATCCATGAGGAGCGGAATGAGTTTCACGGGCAGCCGGTAACTCTGTTCGAGCTGAAACCATGGCCCGCGAAATCCGCAGCCGATCATTGCTTCATCCGTCCAGCCCCTGGCCCTGCCGTACACGTCCTGAGTCATGTCAGCAATCAGCAGCATCTCCCCGCCCTCGCGTAAAGCCAATCGGAGCGTGTTCCACCACTCGGGCCGCCAATCTTGCCCCTCGTCTACGAGAATGGCGTCGAAGGTGACCGATCTGACCGATCGCCGCGCCTGCCGGATGGCAGTTTGAGTCAGATGAGGCAATCGATGTTCGAGAGCATCGTCTTTGATGTTGGGCGGCAGGCCTTCGCCTGGTTCATCGGACGCGCCGCGCCAGATGGCATCGTATTCGCGGTCGTAACCCGCCTGGTGGCAAACGCGCTTGCACCATTGATGAAAGCCGAGGTAGACAATGTCTTTGACGTTCAAACGCTGGGTCCTGGCGTACTGGGCGGCGATGTCTCGGATGTAGTTGATCAGGGTGAGGTTGTACGAGCAGACCAGGACGCGCTTGCCTTCAGCGGCCAGGTGCGCGGCGCGAGCCGCCAGCGCAACGGTCTTGCCCGTTCCTGCCGGGCCTTTGGTCCGCCGCAGCCCGCTTGTGGTGCGGGTGGTTGCGATCTCTCGTTGGCGGGTGTCGAGCACGAGCGGCTGGCGTTGTTCTCGTGCGAACGCCGGTTCCCGGAGCCAGTGGCGCAAGTCTTCGGCCAGATCCTCGTCCATGATCCATGACGCGGTGCGGCGCGATTCGGGGAACACAGCACCGATATCCTCGCGCGCAAGCGCATCGCGGCCGCTCATCGGGTAGTACTGTGGGTGCTTCCGCATCCCAGGCCGCAGAAAACGGGAAAGGAACTTTCTCGCCTCATCGCCTGAACACTGCGTCATGATTACCCCGGCGGTTACCGCCTGAAAACCGACTCTTCCTGCCGTATCATTGAGGCGCGGGCAATACAGTTCGATGATCTCTTCCTTGTAGCGCCACAGCTGCGAAACAGGGTCTTCAATTCTCTGATTTGTTCCCCGCGTGAACAGATTGACACCAGCCCCCCCCCCCTCATTTCGTAGGCTCCGATCGACCAATCCTTGACCTCAAACACGGCGATACCCACCGCTGGATTGAGCAGCACAAAGTCGGGCCGCAGCCCGTTCAGGAACGGCTGCACGTAAATTTCCCAAGACTCCGGCAGCGCGTTGTCAAAGAGGCGCAGCACCTGACGCTCGCCTTCAGTCAACGGCGTCGGCAGGGAGTCCAACTGGCTGAGCGGCGGGCTGATGACGCGGACCATGCCCTCCATGATACATGGGTTGTCGGTCGCCGCTCAGGAGATCGCCCGCATCAGGAAATTACCTTGTTCAGCGGATAGCTGACCAGCCCGCTGGCGCCGGCTCGGCGCAGCTCGGGGATCATCTCGCGCTCCTGACGCTCGTCGAGAATGATTTCCAACGCTACCCAGGTGTCGTCGATGAGCGGGCTGATCGTCGGCGCGTGCTCGCCGAACTTGCCGATGACGGCCAGCACGTCGTCCAGACGCGCGCGGGGGGTATTGAGTTTCAGGCCCACCTTGCTGGTCGCCGCGATCGCACCCTGCAGCAGGGTGTTGATCGCCTCGATCTTCTCGCGCCGCGCCGGATCGTTCCAGGCCTCACGGTTCGCGATCAGCCGCGCCGTGCTCTCCAGCACCTCGGCGATCACGCGCAGGTTGTTGGCGCGCAGCGACGATCCGGTCTCGGTCACGTCGACGATCGCGTCGATGATCCGCGCCTTGACCTCGGTCGCGCCCCAGCTGAACTCGACCCGCACATCGACGCCGCGCCGCTCGAAATACTGGCGCGTCGTCCGCACCAGCTCGGTCGCGATCACGCCGCCCGCCAGCTGCTCGATCTCGGTCACGTCCGACTCCGCCGGCACCGCCAGCACCCAGCGGGCCGGCCGGCTGGTCGCCTTGCTGTAGGTCATCTCGGCGACCTCGATCACGTCAGCGCCGGTCTCTACGACCCAGTCGTGCCCGGTAATCCCCACATCGACCACGCCGTCCTCGACATAACGCGCCATCTCCTGCGCGCGAAACATCGTGCAGCTGATCGATTCGTCGTCGATCTGCGGGAAGTACGAGCGCGAGTTGACGGAGACATGGAACCCGGCCCGTCGGAACAGGTCGACGGTGGACGTCTCCAGCGATCCTTTCGGCAACCCCAGCTTGAGCATCTCGGAAACTCCCAGCGTCGGCGTCTGCCGGACGCCGTTCGCTTGCGCTTCTGTCCTGCGCGCCTCTGTGCCTTGATCATCGCCGATCTGCCGGGATGCCCGGTGTTGCGGGATACACTACCCGCATGACGACGATGGACACACCCGAGGCGCGGGTGCCGCTGACCGACGAGCGCCGCGAGCGCGTGCGCGAGATGATCGGCGACGAACTCGACGCCGCCTGGCTCTACGACCGCCTCGCCGACATGAGCGAACCGCCCTCGGTGAAGGTGCTGAGCGGCATGGCCGAGTCGGAGCGGCAGCACGCCCGGCACTGGGTGCGACTGCTCGGCGACGAGCAATTCCCGGCCGAGTCGCACCGACCCTCGCTCCGCGTTCGGCTGATGGCCTTCCAGGCGCGCGTCTGGGGGCTCGGTTTCGTGATCTCGCAGCTGCGCCGCGAGGAACTGGTCGACATCCAGAAATACGTCTCCGATCCCGACTCTGGCGATCTGGCCGAGGAAGAGCGCGAGCACCGCGCGGCCCTGGCCGAGCTGGGCACTCAGTACGGCGCCGTCGGAGCAGTCGGCGAGGGCCACGCGGGCGTCGGCGCGGACGGCGCATCGACCTTCCGCGCTGCGCTGTTCGGTCTCAACGACGGCATCGTCTCCAATCTGGCCCTAATCGCCGGCGTCGCCGGCGTCGCGATCGGCTCCGAGGCGGTGCTGGTCGCCGGTATCGGCGGCTGGCTGGCGGGCGCATTCTCGATGGCAGCCGGCGAATACATCTCGGTGCGCGGCCAGGCCGAGGTGCTGCAGCGGCAGATCGCCATGGAGCGGGATGAAGTGCTGCTCGATCCGCAGGAGGAAATGCGCGAGCTGGTCGGCATCTACCGAGCCAAAGGGCTGTCGCAGGAGTTGGCCGAACGGGTGGCGGAAGAACTGTCGGCGCGGCCCGAATCGTTGATCGACACCATGGTGCGCGAAGAACTGGGGCTCGATCCGGAACAACTCGGCGACCCGTGGCGGGCGGCCTTCAGTTCGTTTGCCGCCTTCTCGTTCGGCGCCCTGATCCCGCTGATTCCATTCCTGATCTGGCACGCGTCCGACTGGACGGTGGACTACTGGGCGCTGGTCGCCGGCGTCGTCGCCAGCGTGGTCACGCTTGCCGTCGCCGGCCTGTTCACCTCGCTCGTGACGAGCCGCAACCCGCTCTATTCGGCTGCCCGCTCGGTCTTCGTCGGCGTGCTCGCGGCCGGGGTGACCTTCGGCATCGGCAGCCTGCTGCCGTTCGACCTCTAGCGTTCCGGCATCCCGGACGGAAGCGAGATTCCCGCGGCAGGCGCGGGAATGACGAACGGGACGGGCAGAGATTAGAAGAGGCGCGAGATCTCTTCGTCGGGATCGAAATCGTCGACATCGACGCCGAACTCTCTCGGCAGCTCGCCCGCGAACGCGCCCGCGTCGCGTTCCAGGTCCAGTTGCTCGATTCTGGGGAAGAACTCGGCCGACGGCATGCGCTCTGGGAAGCCGAGCGCGCAGAGACGCTGGCCGGCCTCGGGGATCTCGTTGAGCGCCTCGAAGATCGCCTGGCTGTGGCTGAGCACCATGATGTCGGGCGCCTCGCTGTTGCCGTCGCCGCGAAACGCCTGCGCCCCCAGCAGACCGCTGATGAACTCCTCGACGACCGGCCGCAGCGGTTGTGATTCGTCCGGCTTGACCGGGCTGGACGTGTAGCCGATGTCCTTCAGCGCGCGGCGGAACCCGGCGTGACCCGGCGCGATGTGCGCGAACAGCGCTTTCACCTCGCCCGCGCCGTCCCGCGATTGACGGCGCGCGAACTCGAGCACCGTGCCCCAGTCGGGGCGTGTATCGGGGTTCGGCTTCTCGCCCAGAATCTCCCCCAGCTCTTTCTCGATGCTGCGTCCATCGACGATCAGATACATCGTTCGCGATCCCGCGCGCTGCTCAATCGGCGCCGCGGCGGCGGGCGGCTGGCTTGGCGGCAATCGGTACCCGTACTCGCCCCGCTGATATCCGTCATCCTCCGGCGGCCACTGAGTATCTTCAGGATCATCGCCGTCGTCATCGGGCGATGGGCGATCCAGCCGCACGCGGAAGAGTTTGGCGTCGTCCTCGATGTCGTAGATCTCGATCGCCGCCTCGATATCCGGATCATCCGGCAGATGCTCGGTGAACCCGAACACCGCGATCCGCTCGGCCTGGTCGGCGATCTGCGGCAGATCCCTGATCAGATCCTCATTGTGCGTGCCGACAATGACTGACCATTGATCGGTCCCCGCCGCCGCCTGGTTGAGCCGCGTGATCTGCTCTCGGATCAGGTCAACGCAGCCGCTGCCCGGCGTGAAGCGTTCGCCCAGCGCGATCGTGAATCCAGCGGACTGCAGAAAATGCATGAACCCCTGCTGGCCCGGCGACCAGAGGATGAAGGTGGCGCGGTAGAGCGCAGGGCCCAACTTCTGCTTGACGAACGTTTCGAGCCGCCGCCAGTCCGGCCGTGTCTCCGGCCCGGGCGCGGCTCCGAGCACGACACCCAGCGTGCCGTCGATCGAGGGGCCGTCGACAAAGACGTAATGTCCGCGCGGCGAAGCCGTGGGCGAGTCCGAGCGATACAAGGTCATGGTTGGTCGTTCCTGTCTGCAATGCAAACGACGATGGGTTCCCGCGCTAGTCCATTCGGCATATCGCCGCAGGTTGATAGCTTGCCACTCTCAAGCCTATCGTCAATGCGGCCGTCCGTGTGCGCCTCTGCGCTGTGCTTGACATTGCCTGGTTGGTATTGCTGGTTGAGCTGGTTGAGATTGCCCCAATGCCGTCCGCTAGCCGCTCATCGGCCTCACGGAAACCGACTGGATTCGATCCGACGCGCACCGCTGCAATGCCTGAATCGCCCCGCCCCCGTGCAGGATCGACGCCCAGACCGCGCCTTGCGGCACATCGTCGGTGATCTCCGCCGCCAACGCGACCTGCGAGTCGCCCGCCGCGATACCGACCAGCTCGCCCTGGTCAATGCCGCGCGCCGCCGCGTCGGCCGGGTGCATCTGGACGGTGTCGGAGCGGTGCAGCAGGTCGGCGTTGACATCGCCTCGGGCGGCGCTGAGTCGATCGGTGTAGAGGTCGCGCCCGCTGAGCAGCGTCAACTCGCCGTCGGCGCCAACGGCGCCCGTCTCCATCACGCTCAGGAAGCGCTGCGTCCGCGCGCCGTTGACGGGCATCCGCGTTTGCGTCGCGCCCAGCGTCACCAGCGACGCGTAGCGGCCGTCGAGCGCCGCCAGCGCGGCGCGCGCGTCAGCGCCCGTCTGCGGCTGAGCCGGCGCGGTCGCCGCCTCGCCGCCCGCGGCGGTCGCCGCCGGCAGCCGCTCGGCCAACGCCGCGAGCCATTCCAGCAGCGGGCGCGCGTGACGCTGCTCGGCGGCGGCCGCGCGCAACCGCAGGATCTGTCGGTCGGCATTGACGATGTGCCCATCCTTGGCGAATGCCGAAATGTCGGGCAGGACGTGCGTCGCGCGTTTCGCCGTCTCGGTCGCGACTTCGTCGATCACCATCAGACAGTCGAGCCGGTCGAGCGCCGCCAGCGTGTCCTCGCGATCCGGGTGCAGCAGGATCGGATTGTCGCGGGCGACGATCAGCGCCCTGAGCTGACCCGCTCGCGCCGCCGCCAGCATCGCGCTGACGTCGAGCGCGCCTTCGTCCGGCGCGACGCCCAGGTCGCGCAAGCCGACCGAGTTGGCCTCGGGCGGCAGCACGTGCAGCGACGACGGCGCGTCGGCTGCTCCGGCCAACGCGATCGCCAGGTTGGCAGCCGCCCGCACCTGCGCCGCCGCCTGCGCCGCGTTGGCGCGCGCGGGCGCCACGACAAGGGCGACTGAGCCGCCCCGCCGCTGCAGGATTGTGGCTGCCGCCGCCTCAGCTCCCGCGACCGCGCCGCGCACCTCCGCCAGACCCTCGACATCCGACAATCCGGCCCGCACGTCCAGGTCCCTGAGCACGCTGGCCGCCAGCGTCTGCGCGACCGCGGCGAGGTCGCCGTTCGACGGCTGAATCGCGTGCGCCTCGTCGACCGCATAATCGGCCAGTGGGTTGCGGCGCGAGGAAATGCTGATCAGCGCCGCGCCGTTGTTGGCGACCGCGTCCTTGATCCGCACGCCGAGCACATTGTTCGACGCCGAAATGTCATCGCCGATCGCGATGATCAGGTCCGCGGATTCCACATCGGTCAGGCGCGAGGGCAAGTGTTCGGAGCCGAACGCGTCCCGCAGCGCCGCGCCGATGGCGGCCGTGATCGGTCCGAGCGATGAGTCCAGATTGCCGACTCCGAGCCGGGCCGTCAGAGTCTTGAGCGCGTACAGCTCCTCCAGCGTCAGCTGCCCCGATCCCAGGACGCCCACCGCCGACGGACCGTGCTCCGCCAGAATCGCGGAGATCGCCTCAGCGGCGTGCGCTGCGACGGCGTCGCCGTCCTGTTCGAACTCGTCTTCGCCGCGGCCGATCGTGGCGGCTCGCAGACGATCCTTGTCCCGCGTCTGGTCGTAACCGAAGCGTCCGCGCACGCAGATCTGCGAACGCGAGACGTCGTTGCCGTTGCCCGGCCGCACCTGCACGCCGCGGCCGTCGCGCACGCCCATCTGGATCGTGCAGCCCATCGAACACTCGGTGCAGGTCGTGGTCACCCAGCGATCCGGCCGCGCGACCCACTTGTTGGGCGCCTCCATCAGCGTCGCCGTCGGGCAGACATCGACGCAGGCACCGCAGAAATCGCAGTTCGACTCGTCAATCCTGCCGCCCGCGCCAAAGGCGATGCGGGTCGAGAACCCGCGTCCCGCCAGTGTGATCGCCGTGGTGTGCCGCAGATCGTCGCAGGCGCGCACGCAGCGCGTGCAGATGATGCACATCTGCGGGTCGAACTCGAAAAACGGATTGGCGCGATCCGGCGCCGGCTGCTGGAAGCGGTAGTAGGTGCGCGCTTCGTCCAGGTACGGTTCGACGTTGGCGCGGCCCACGTCGGCGGCGTCGCAGGTGGTCTGCAGTTCGCAGCGATAGTTCTTCGAGCAGGTCACGCAGCGGTGCGTCACCTCGTTGTCGCGCAGGCAGATTTCGCCCGTGCGGCAATGCTCGATCCGATGGCAGGTCAGGCAGCGGTCGGAGTGGTTGGCCAGGATCACCGCCAGCACTTCCTGGCGCATCTCGGTCACGGCCGGCGTGTCGGTGCGCACGACCATCCCCTCCATCACCGTGGTCGTGCACGACAGCGGCAGCCCCCGCATCCCCTCAACCTCGACCGCGCAGGTGCGGCAGCCCGCGTACGGCGGCAGCCCGTCCAGATAACAGAGGTTGGAGATCGGGAAGCCGGCGTTCTTGATCACCTCGACCAGCGGCGCGCCAACTTCGGCCTCGACCGACCGTCCGTTAATCGTGATCGTCGCCATAAGGACTCTCCCCGTCACCAGCGCGCGATACCGATCGTCAGCCTACCAGCAGACCCAGCAGTGGCAGCGCCTGCCAAAGATGCCAGAGCAGGCGCTATGAAGCCTCGACCAGAATCTCCCGCTCGACCCGCAGGTTGCGCCGCATGCGGCGGTTGAGAATCCCGCGAACCTGCCAGCGGATCGCAGACTTCTCGGCCGCCATGCTGGGCGCGCTGACTTCCGCCAGCGTCAGCCGGAACGGCCAGTCCCGCTGCCCCCGCTGCAAGTCTGTTTCGCTCTCCAGCAGCCTGCTGTCGATCACGTGCGTCCCACCGCCGTCGCCGAATTTCTCGACCCTCGCAAGCTCAACCCGGATGCCCTGCACGCCCACGGGTTCCTCCAGATCGATTCGGAGCATCCCGTTGATCACGCCGTCGCGCCGCGCCCGATCAGCGTCGAGTTCGAGCGTCAGCGCGCCCTGATCAAGCCGCTTCTGCTCGACCACCGCCATCGGTTGGCTCGCGTTCAGGCTGCGGCTCTGCTCGACGATGAGCGGCTCGGTCGCCGACAGGTCGCGCGCGCGGGCGACGTCCAGCTTGACCCGCACGCCCCAGGCGATGCCGGGGTTGATCCCGTGCGAGCGCACGCCGTCGAGCATCGGAAGCGCATCCGCCGGGACCTCGAAGCCGAACCGGCCTGAGTGCGAGCTGCCGTCGCGGACCTGTTCGCGGCCCAGAAACTGCTCGGTTGCGTAACTCACGTGCTGGCGGCGTCGGTGATAGCTCTGTCCGTGCTGATGCTGGACGCGCTGGATGTAGGTTTCCGTGCGGACCAGCTCGACGCCGCCGCTGCGAAGCGCGAAATCCTGCCGGGCATGGAGCGAAATGCGCGCCTCCACGCGGTCGCCGGGCGTGGCGGAGGCGGGGCTGACGCGAACCGTGAGTTCCGCGTCAGGGCTGCGCAGACGGGAAAGCACCATGGCGAACGCCCGCTGACCGCGGTGACAGCGATCTGGTCGATCTAGTGATGCTGCCGACGCTCTGTCGGGTGCACCGTCTGCTCGACCGCCCGCTGTCCGTTCGGATAGACCCAGTCGTGCTGCTCCAGATACTCGTTGGCCAGCTCGATCAGGTCTTCCTTGTTCTTGTACAGCCGGTTCGGGTTCGTGACCACGTTGGTGTACGACCCGCCGACCTGGATCGCCTCGTAGGGGCAGGCTTCGGTGCAGAGCCCGCAGTACATGCAGAGGCGGAAATCGATCTCATAGCGGTTGACCAGAAACGAACCGTCCTCGCGCGGTTCGGTATCGACCAGGATGCAGCCGTCGGGACAACTCTGCGCGCAGGTCGAGCAGCCCGTGCAGCGCTCGACGAACCAGACCAGATTCGTCCGCGCCCGCGGCGGGATGTCGCGCTCCTCCTCAGGGAACTGCACCGTCACCGGCTCCTTGCGGACGTGCTTGACGACCGTCAACAGACCTTTGGCGATGCCCTTGCCGAAGACCATGAACTCGTCCTTCTGGTGCTCAACCAGACTAGCGGCCAGTTACCGGCTGGTGTAGAAATTCTGGTCGTGCGGCAGCGCGCCCGTGAAGCGATCGCGCGGTTGGCCGTTGGCGGTCAGATACGGCGGAAACAGCGATTCCAGCTCGGCCCGGATCGGATCGCCCTCGGGCAGCATTCGTGAAAAGTCGCCCGTCGGCTCCGGCCGCCGCTTGCGCCCGTCGTGCGCGTGCTCGTCGTCGATCACCTGCTGGAGCAGCATCAGCCCCGCCAGCAGCGACTCCGGCCGCGGCGGACAGCCGGGCACATACACGTCGACGGGCACGACATTGTTCACGCCCGGCAGCGTCGAGTAGCCGTGCGCGAACGGCCCGCCGATGTTCGAGCAGGAACCCATCGAGATGACCCACTTGGGCTCGGCCATCTGCAGGTAGATGCGGCGCACCGGCGGCGCCATCTTCCAGGTCACGGTGCCCGCCACGATCATTAGGTCCGCCTGCCGCGGCGAGGCGCGGAAGACCTCCGCCCCGAACCGAGCCAGGTCGTATCGCGCGTTCGCCGTCGCGATCATCTCAATCGCGCAGCAGGCCAGCCCGAACATCGCCGGCCACAGCGACGATCGCCGCGCCCAGCCGAACACCTTGTCCACCGTCGAGACCAGCAACTGCGAGCGCAGCTCATCCTCGACGTCCGTCACCGGATCCAGCAGCGGGATCGGCGCGCCGCCCGTGTCAATCGTCGGAGAAACCATGCCAGCTCCCCTCAGCCGTCCAAGTCAGGATACACGAGGACTCCCCCGCCCTTGCGGCAGCGATATGATCGGATGCAGATGTGGAGGAGGAAATCTTGGTCAGTGGAGAACAGTCCCCATGATCCCACCGAACCGCTGGATGCGCCCGACGCGTTCGTCCGGTTGAGCCGGGGGATCGATGATCTGAACCAAAGGATCGACCACCTGCGCGAGGACATGAGCGCGTGGTTCCGCCTGCTGGCTTGGGAAATCGACATCGGCTTCGCGGCGATCCTCTCGATCCTGGGCGCCCTCTTGGCGCGAGGCAGCTAACGCCAGATTCGTCTCAGATCCACCACTAGGCCGGGCAGCACCTCGTCGTCCGCGATCGTCTCCGGATGCTCCAGCGCGAGCGGCTCGGCATTGGGTCGGTAGACCCAGATCTGCTCAGCGAATGGATCGACCAGCCAGCCCAGTCGGACGCCGTTTCGCAGCCACAGTTCCATCTTCGCCTGCAGTTGGTCGATGGAGTCGGAGAGCGAGCGAACCTCGACCACGAAGTCCGGCGACACGCGCCACACGTCCCCGTCGAAGATATCGATGCCCGCCAGGCGTTCCCCGCTCACCCAGGCGGCGTCGGGAACGCGCCGATTCCCGTCCGGCAGCTCGAACAGCCCGCCCGAGCCGAAGACCAGATCGCCTGCATCCTCATTCATCCAATTTCCGAGCGCCATCACGAATCGGGCGCCGATCCATTCGCTGGTCTGACCGCTTGGCGCTCCCAAGATCAAGGCTCCCGTCTCGTCCACCTCGAACGGCACGGTCTCGTTCAAGCTGCAGAGTTCCAACAGCTTCTCGTTGGTCAGCTCCCAGTCGGGCGGAAGCCGAAGCGCCACCGGCGCGATTCCCAGCGCTCCCAGCAGCGCGCTGGTTTCCGTCGCCTTGTTCCGTAGACGCGTCGAGACCATGTTCATAGCCTAGCGCGACGCTAGCCCACTCGCCCCCAGAGCAGCGTCCGCTTGAACGTGTAGATGAACGGTCGCTCGTCCGGCAGCTCCGACAACAACCGCTCCCGATAGTCCGCCAGATACGCCTCGTAATCCTCCGCCGACAGCCGCTTGCGATAGTCCGTCAGCAGCGATCCCTTGACCCATTCGATCACATCCTCCGCCCCCGGCAAACGATGCAGGTAGACCTGCTCGCGGATGTGCTGTTCGGCGAATCCCATCCGCGCGAATCGCTCGGCGTACCACTCGGGCGGCTGCAATGGATACTTGCGCACGTAGCCCCGCAGCGCGGCGGCATGACGCGGCGCCCGCGCCACTACGTGCGCGGTGCGATGCGATACATGGTCGTTGTTCGACGGCATCTGCACCGCCAGCTGACCGCCCGGCTTGAGCGTCGCCGCCAGCCGCGGGAATAGCGACTCATGGTCGTCCACCCACTGGATCGATGCGTTGGCGAAGATCACGTCGAGCCCGCCGCCGTCCAGCCCCGTGAACTCGGCGATGTCGCCCGCTTCGAAGCGCACGCCGCCGCCTGCGTGTTGGGCCGACTGTTCCAGCATCGCCGCCGAGCGGTCGACGCCCACCGTCTCCGCCGCCCGCGTCCGCTCGTGCAGCGCGCGGGTCAGTACGCCCGTGCCGCAGCCCAGGTCAACGACTCGTCCGCCGGGAACCGGCGCCACCAGGTCGAGCAGATCGTAGAACGGTTGCTCCCGCTCCCGGCGGAAGCGCGCGTACTGATCGGGTTGCCAGCCGTCGCGTTGCGTGTCGCTCATGATCTTGATCTTACTGACGCGACCAACCTGAGCCTGCCAATCCGCGCCGCTCTAGCCTGATACGCATCTCGGCGAGGAGCGACCGAAGCAGATGGCCGAAGACATCGCCTTACGCCGGCAGGACATATACCGGCTGCGACTGCGCGCGCAGGGATTGGGCGTCGCCCGCGGCGGCGATGCGCCGACGACCGTCCGCGTCGCGGGCGCGATCCAGGCGCAGGACCGTCTCGGGGAACTCCTCAGCGTCGGCGTCCGCTCGCGCGGGCTCGTCGCCGCCGACATCGACCATGCCCGCCTCATCGACCGCTCGATCGCCCGCAACTGGCTGCACCGCGGCACGCTCCAGCTGGTTCCCGCCGAGGACCTGCGCTGGCTGCTCGATCTGCTCGGCGCCGAGATGGACCGCAAAGCGCTCAAACGCCGCGCGGACCTCGGCATCTCCGCCGACGACCACGACCGCGCGCTGACCTTCCTCAAACAACATCTGGCGAATGCCGGCCCGCTGACTCGCCCCGAGATCGCTGAGGCGCTGCGCTCGGCCGGTCTGCCCTGGGACGGTCAGGCGGCGCCGCATCTGTTGCGCACCGCCTCGCTGCTGGGCGTGATCTGCTTCGGCCCCGACCGCGGCGGCGAGAACAGTCACGTCCTGATCGACGACTGGCTGCCCCGCGCCGACGCGCCGCCCGACCCTGGCGCCGAGTTGGCGCGGCGCTATCTCGCTGCCTACGGCCCGGCCGCGCCGTCGGACTTCCGCTGGTGGAGCGGACTGCCCGCCGTCGCCGCGCGCCGCGCCATGCAATCGATCAGCGCGGAACTGACCGAGGTCAGCATCGAGGGACATTCAATGTGGATGCTCTCCGATGCCGCCGCGACGATCACCGAGATCCGCTCAACCCCCGACAACGTCCTGCGCGTGCTCGGCCCGTTCGATCCCTATCTGCTCGGCTACGCCAAACGCGATCTCGGCGTCTCCGACGATCTCGCCAAAGCCGTCAACGCCGGCGGCGGCATGATCCGCTCCTGCGTCCTGCTCGACGGCCGCCTCGTCGGCACCTGGAATCGCAAGCGCCGCGCGCACGATCTGTCCGTCACAGTGACCGCGTTTGAACCGCTGTCCGACGCGGCGCATCGCCAACTCGAGGCCGAGTTCGCCGAAATCGGACGCTTCCTGGAGACGAACATCAGCTGGTCGCTGACCCTCGCCGACGCCAAACCCGCGTGAACCCGACCGTGAGATCGTCCGCGATCTCGCTCGCCGTCAGCGTTGCGGGACGCTCCATCTTCTCGGGGTTCTGCCCCGATCGATAGATCCATACAGTTTCCTCCAGCGGATCGACCAGCCAGCCGAGGCGCGCCCCCTGCGATATCCACAGCTCCAGCTTCGATTGCTGATCCGCCAGCGCGTCGCTGGCCGAGCGCACCTCGACGACGAAGTCCGGGCAGATGCGCCAGATGACCGCGTCGTCGTCGGCGATCGCCGCCAGCCGCGCGTCGCTGATCCAGGCGGCATCGGGCGAGCGCCGGTCGCCGCTGGGCAGCATGAATGTGGCGCTCGACTCGAATGCGCGCCCCGTGTTCCGCGCGTCGCTCCAGAACAGGATCTGCGCGTAGATGCGGCCGCTGCGGTCACTGCTGTCCGGACCCGTCGGCGCCATGATCAGCAGCCCTCCCTCAGCATCGGTCTCGAGCCGCCAGCCCTCGTTGAGACGCCGCAGTTCGATGAATCGTTCGTCAGTCAGCGCCCGCTCTGGCGGCAGTTGCAGCCGCAGCGGGAACGCGCTCGGATCGAGCGCCGACGCCCGACGCCCTGCGCGCGCCGTGGCGGGATCGCCTCGTTCAACCGCGACCATCAGGACGCTCCAGCCGGGCCAGCCTGGACTGGCGACAGCGCGCGCAGACGGGTCGTGATCTGCTCGATCCGCCGCGCCAGTTCGTCCACCTGCCGCTCGTCGTTCGACTGCCCCAGACTGAGCCGAACCGTGCTGTGCGCGGTGTCGGAATCCAGCCCGATCGCGGTCAGCACGTGGCTGGGCTCGGTGCTGCCCGTGCTGCAGGCGCTGCCCGACGACGCGGCGAACCCCTCCAGGTCCAGCTGCAGCAGAATGCTCTCGCCCTCGACGCCGGGGAAACTCAGATTGAGGTTGTTCGCCAGCCGGCGCGACCAGTCCCACGGCCCGTTCAGCCGCAGCGGATGCACCCGCTCGTTCAACTCGCGCCAGAGCCGATTGCGCAGCATCGACGCATGCCGCGTCCGCCGCCCGCGCTCCGCCTCCGCCAACCGCAGCGCCGCCGCCAGACCGACCGCCTGCGCCACCGACTCGGTACCCGCCCGACGCTCATCCTCCTGCCCGCCGCCCAGCTGCAGCGGCTGCAGCGGCGTCCGACGACGCACATACAGCGCGCCCGCGCCCTTGGGGCCGTAAATCTTGTGCGCCGTCAGCGACAGCAGATCGACGCCCAGCGCGTCTGGGCGGATGTCGACCGCGCCCGCCGCCTGCACCGCGTCGGTATGCACCAGCGTGCGGCGGTTGCGCTCCTTCACCGCCCGCGCGATCTCGGCCACCGGCTGCAGCGCGCCGATCTCGTTGTTGGCCAGCATGATGCTGACCACGGTCGTATCCTCGCGCACGGCCGCGGCCGCCTCGACGGGATCGACGAACCCCTCCGCGTCCACGCCCAGCACGGTTAGCTCGAACCCCTCCGACTCCAACTGCTCCATCACGTGCAGCACCGCGTGATGCTCGGTCGCCTGCGTGATCAGATGCCGCCCCGCGCGCCGGCGCGCCAGCGCCGCCCCGCGAATCGCCAGATTGTCCGACTCCGTCCCGCCCGACGTCAACACCACCTCCGACGGCGAACAGCCCAGCACCTCGGCAATCTCGTCGCGCGCCCGATCCAGCAGCCCCCGCGCCGCCTGCGCCTCCCGATAAATCCCCGACGGATTCCCCCAGCCGTCCCGCAGCGCCGGCAGCATCGCCTCCAGCACCCGTTCATCCAACGGCGTCGTCGCCGCATGGTCAAAGTACGCCCGCGCAGCCGTATCCATAGGCTTCAGGGTAGCGCACTATACTGGCGGCATGCCAATGAACGAATCGGACACGCGCGCCAAGCTGATCACGCCGGCGCTGCACGCAGCGGGTTGGCCGGAGAAAGGCGACTGGATCGCCCGAGAGGAAACCGCCGGCGCCGTGCATATCATCGGAGCCGGCGGACGGCGCGGCAAGAAGAGGATTGACTACGTTCTTCGGGTTCTTGTGCGAGGCGCGATGATCCCCGTAGCGTTGATCGAGGCGAAAGCGGAAGATCAGCCGCCGGACGCAGGACTCGAACAGGCCAAGCATTACGGACGCCTGCACCACGTCCCCATCGTCTACTCATCGAACGGCCGTCAGTTCGTTGAGTATAACCTCAGAACCGGATCAACCTCTCGACCACAGCAGATGACCAGGTTCCCCGACTGGGAAACAGTACGGGATCGATTTCTGGAAACGCAACAGCTTGATTTCACAGCCAAATCTTCAACGCCGCTCCTCCAACCGCATCGCGAGGGCGATCGCTACTATCAACGCGCCGCCGTTCGCGCCGCGCTCGAACACATCGCCCGCGGCGAAAACCGCGCCCTGCTGTCACTGGCGACCGGCACCGGCAAAACCCGGATCGCCGTCACCATCCTCAAAGCGCTGAGCGATTCCGGCCAGCTGCGGCGCGCCCTCTTCGTCTGCGACCGCAAAGAACTCCGACAGCAGGCGCTCGCCGCGCTCCATCAGGTGTTCAACGACGATGCCGCCGCCGCGACCACCAGGAACCCGGAGAAGAACGCGCGCGTCGTCGCGGCGACCTACCAGACGCTCGGTATCGACGATGCCGACGACCCCGACGCCGACCAGGCCTTCCACCGACGGCACTACCCCGACGATTACTTCTCGCACATCATCATCGACGAGGCGCACCGCTCCGGCTGGGGCAAATGGCGCGCCATCCTCGACCGCAACCCCAACGCGGTTCACATCGGCCTCACCGCCACGCCCCGCAGGTTGGATGTGAGCGATCACGATCGCGACGACGCTGAGGAAGCGCTGCTGCGCGACAATCACGTCTACTTCGGCGAGCCGGTGTACGAGTACGGCATCGCGCAGGGCATGGCCGACGGCTATCTCGCCGCCATGCGCCTCGAACGTCGCACGGTGGTTACCGCCGGGCTCGTCGAGCGGGACGAGGGCGTCCAGCGCGACCTGCTCAAGGCGAAACGCTACTCCGACGCGCTGACCGGACATGCCGTAACGGAATCCGAACTGCGCGAGCGCTACGACGCAGGCGCGCTGGAGCGGGCGCTGCTGCTCCCCGATCGGGTCGAGCGAATGGCGGCCGATCTCTTCGCGCACCTGCTCAATACCGGCGGAGCCAACGGGCCGCACCAGAAGACGCTCGTCTTCTGCAACACCGTCGATCACGCGCGGAAAGTGGCCGCGGCGCTGGGCAATCGATACGCGGAATGGGCGGCGAAAGAGGGGCGGCAGCCCGTCGAGCCGTACGCCTTCGTCTGCACCGGCGAAACGGGCGGCGATCTGCTGCCGATGTTCAAGGCGAATGCCGCCCGCGCCTACATCGCCTGCACCGTCGACCTGATCAGCACCGGCGTCGACGTGCCCCGCCTCCGCAACGTGGTCTTCTTCCGCTACCTCAAATCGCCGATCCTGTTTCACCAGATGCTCGGACGCGGCACGCGCATCGACCCGGCCTCGGGCAAGCTGCACTTCACCGTCTACGACTACACGAACGCCAGCCGCCTCCTCGAACAGTCGCTCAGGCAGCGGGCGGGGCAACAGCAACCCGTCGAAGACGATGAAGCGGAAACGACCGCGCCGCAGACCATCTTCACGGCCGAGGGCGTTGACGTCTGCATCGAAGACGACGGCGCCGTGATCATGGTCGCCGACGCCGCCGGCAGGCTGCAGCGCGTGCCGGTCGACGAGTACCGCCGGCGCATCGCCGCGCGGCTGCTCGAAGACATCCCCACGCTGGACGAGTTCCGCGAGCGCTGGATCGCTCCCGAGCGCCGCAGCGCCCTGCTGGACTCGGTGGCGTCCGGTGGACTGAACCCCGACGCCTACCGCGCCGCCGCCGACCTCGCCCCATGCGACCTCTATGATGTTCTCGCCAGCGCCGCCTGGGACGAGACGCCGCGAACCCGAATTGCGCGCGCCGATCACCTGGAGGAAGTCGAAGTGGAGTGGCTGGAAGCGCAGGGCGAACGAGCCGCGCCGGTGCTCGGCGCGCTGGCGCGCCAATTCGGCTTGGGCGGCAGCGAGGCGCTGGAGAGCGGCCGCCTGTTCGAGGCGAACCAGGTGAAAGCCGCCGGCGGACTGCCCGCCCTGCAATCCTCCGGCCGCAAACCGCTCGAGCTGATCACCGAACTCAAGCGCCGCCTGCTCGCCGCCGATCGCGAGTGGGCGCTGTGAGCGACCCGCTGCCCGAGGGTTGGCGCTGGGCCAAACTTGGTGAAGTATGTTCTGAAGAGAGAGTTGGTGTCACGCAAAGCGATGCCGATTATGTGTCTCTGCCGTACTTGGGGTTAGAACACATCGAAGCGGAGACTGGACGGATCCTTGTGTCTGTCGACGCCGCAAGCTCTTCACAAACGACGAGCAACAATTTTCGCTTTACAGCGAACCATGTGCTCTATGGCAAGTTGCGACCTTACTTGAATAAAGTGGCGCTGCCGCCGTTCTCAGGGCGGTGCACCACTGAGCTGATCCCGCTGCAGCCTGTCGGCGTGGATCGGCAATGGTTAGCTTGGCTGTTGCGGCGGCAAGACACGGTTGCCTATGCGATGCAAGGGAAAACCGGATCGAGGATGCCCCGAGCATCTATGCGTGAGCTCATGAAAATGGCGTTCCCCCTTCCACCCCTCGACGAGCAACGCCGCATCGTCGCCCGGCTCGAAACCCAACTCGCCGCCGCCGAGCGCGCCCGCCGCGCCGCCTAGGCCCAGCTCGACGCCCTCGACTCCGTGCCCGCAGCGCTGCTGCGCGAAGTTTTTCCGCGATCGCCAGCCGCGCGGTTACCGCGCGGCTGGCGATGGGTCAAGTTGGGAGACGTGTGTAGCGTGAACCCACGTAGACCACAAATATTATCACTTACTCAAGATGAGAGAGTTACCTTCATCCCGATGAAAGCAGTCAGTGAGAGCACTGCATCAGTATCGAATGCTGAAACAAGGCAATATGATGAGGTGAAACGAGGATATACCTATATGGAGGATGGTGATGTGATCTTTGCCAAGATTACGCCGTGTATGCAGAATGGCAAACACGCTATCGTGCAGGACACCGTCGGCGGAATAGCATTTGGTAGTACAGAATTCCACGTGTTAAGACCATCTAGTCTCGTCGACGCTCAATTTCTGCATCAGTTCCTACTTCAGCCGTCATTCTTGGTGGAGGCGCAGCGTAACTTTAGAGGGGCAGTCGGGCAGCAGCGACTCCCCAAAGAGTTTCTGATCGAGCATGCACTCCCGCTTCCACCCCTCGACGAGCAGCGCCGCATCGTCGCCCGGCTCGAAACCCAACTCGCCGAGATCGACCGCGCCCGACGCGCCGCGCAAGCCCGGCTCGACGCACTCGACGCCTTGTCCCCGGCCCTGATGCGGCTAAGCTTCCCCGCATGACCGATTTCGATGCGCGCATCAAAACGATCTGCGACATCCTGCGCCGCTCCAACTGCGCCGGCGCACTCCAGTACGTGCCCGAACTCTCCTGGCTGCTGTTCCTCCGCTTCCTCGACGAGCGCGAAGCGTCCGAACAGCAGGAAGCCGAGGCCATCGGCCGCGCCTACCGCGAATCCATCGAATACCCGTTCCGCTGGCACGACTGGGCTGACCCCGAGGGCGACCGGCGCCGCCAGCTTCAGGACAGCGCCAGCGGAGCCGTCTTCGATTTCCTCGAATCCGATCTGCTCCCCTATCTGCACGGCCTGGGCGGCGGGCGGGACGCGACGCCGCGCCAGCGGCTGATCAGCCAGATCGTCGCCAGTGTCGACGAAACCCGCGTCGATACCGAGCGCAACTTCCTCGAGGTCGTCGATCTGGTCCACGAGATCCGGCTCGACGCAGTCGACGACCAGCACCGCTTCGCCCTCTCCCAGGCGTACGAGGGGCTGCTGCTCTCCATGGGCGAGAAGAACAACGACGGCGGCCAGTTCTACACCCCGCGCGAAGTCGTCCGCGCCATCGTCCAGGTCGTCAACCCCCAGCTGGGCGAGACTGTCTACGATCCCTGCGCGGGCACCGGCGGCTTCCTCGCGCAGGCCTACGAGCATATGCGGGATGGACTGGGCCCCGAATCGACCGGCCAGCAGCTGGATCAACTCGCCCGCGAGACCTTCTACGGGCGCGAAAAGGACAACACCGCCTACCCGATCACGCTCGCCAATCTCGTCCTGCACGGCATCGACTATCCGCGCATCTGGCACGGCAACACGCTGACCCGGGCCGAGAACTACGGCGGGCTGTTCAACGGCGCTCCTGATCTGTTCGACGTGATCATCACCAACCCGCCGTTCGGCGGCAAGGAAGGCGCCGACGCCCAAACCCGCTACGACTACCAGACCAGCTCCACCCAGGTGCTGTTCCTGCAGGAGGTGATCAACAGCCTCAGCGAGGGCGGCCGGGCCGGCTTCGTCGTCGACGAGGGCCTGTTGTTCCGCACCAACGAACACGCCTTCGTCCAGGCCAAGCAGAAGCTGCTGGATGAGTGCGACCTCTGGTGCATCGTCAGCCTCGCGCCCGGCGTCTTCACCTCGGCCGGCTCCGGCGTCAAGACCAACCTCATGTTCTTCAATCGCGGCGAACCGACGAAGTCGATCTGGTACTACGAACTGTTTCCGCCGCCTTGGACAGATCGCCAAGGCAAACAGCGGCCTGGCACCCGTTTCACGAAAAAGTATCCGCTCACGCTCGAACACTTCAGTCACTTTTTCGAACTGCTGCCCGACCGCGCCGACTCCGAGCGCTCCTGGTCGGTCACGATCGGGGAGATCAGAGAGCGCAACTACGACCTCAAGGCCGTCAACCCGCACCGCCCGGACACGACCGACACGCGCACTCCGTCCGACCTGCTCCAGGAGATCGAGCGCCGCGGCCAGGACCTCAACGAGGCGCTCGCCGAGCTCAGGCGCGCCCTCGCCGACTAGTCAAACGAGTCAAGCCGACCCGTCGATCGCACGGGACGCTGATGCGAAGTTCGGCTCGTTGAAGATCAGCTGGAACGAGCCGGCGACCGGGCCGTCGGTCACGTGGACTTCGCCGTATCCGTTGGTCGGCGATTCGCCCACCGCCGGCGGGCGTCGATTGAAAGCGTGCTGGAGCGTCTCGAACACCCGCTGCTTGTACGTCGTGTCCTCCGAACCGCGCAGATGCTCGCCCTTGGTCTCGAAGACGAGCAGACGCCGGCCGCCGTCGGACGGCGCGGCGATGGCGACGAAATCGGGCCAGATGCGCTGCGGCCTCCAGCCGCGCAGCGCGTACTCGCCGCGCTGACGCACCGCGACGCGGTGCCACCACTCGATCGCCCGCTGCTCATCCAGATAGCGCGCGAAACGTTGTTCGAGTTTCGAGTCGTACTGACTCTGCAATTGCGGCGTGAACAGGCTCAGCTGCAGCGCTTCGCCCGTGCTGCCCGCCAGCGGTCCATCATTGTCTTTGTCGTACGGCACCTCATACGACTCCTCGCGCAGCCGATGCTTCAGATCGACCGTCAGATCGAAGCGGATCTGCTGCTCCTTCAGCTTGCGCTTGAAGATCGTTTCCGTCTGCGCGTAAATCTGGTCGACGACGTGCTCGCGCAGCACGGCGGCGAGGTGCGAGCGCTGCGCGTGGATCTGCGCGTCGTCCCGGCCGGCCGCGCGCAGCCGCGCGATCATCGCCTCGACGATCCGCGCCGCCTGCCACGCGTTGGGCGCCACGTCGGCCAGCCGCCGCGCGTACCAGGCGACCGCGACGCTGGTATCGACCGCGATCGGGCGCGGCGGCTCGTACGTTGGCGTCAACCCCTGCTCGCCCAGCGTCACCGTCGCCCGCGACAGCGTCGCGCCGCCGCCGGCCGCCGACTGAATGTCGGGCGGACCGATCGCATCCCAGTCGACCTCGCGCAGCAGATCGCGGCTGTAGCTCAGCTCGCGCCAGCCCGCGCCGCCGCGGTGCGCGACCAGCGGCAGGAAGATGTCCGCGCCGCTGAATTGCGGCCGCCGGCGCACGGTCACGGTGCGCAGCTCGCCGCCGGCGTCGAACACCGAGCCGCCCAGACCCGTCAACCCCTCCCGCTCCAGCCCCTGTTTGACGCTGCCCACCGCCGCGCCGACCTCCGTGTTGAAGCAGTAGACGTAGCACGAATCCAACTCCGCCCGCCCGGTGCGCCGCGCGTGCGGTTGACGCATCACCCGGCCGATCAGCTGCGTCACCGCGGTCTGCGCCCGCGTGCTGTCGAGCAGCACCAGCAGCGACGCGAACGGGCAGTCCCAGCCCTCCATCAGCGCCGCCTTGGTGATAATCCAGCGGATCGGCGTCAGCGGCGAGAGCAGATCGACGCCGCGCAGATCGTGCTGCTCCGACGATTGCACCGCAATCTGATCGGCCGGCACGCCCAGCTGCAGCAGCGCCTCGCGCGCGTCCTCGGCGTGAATCCGCTCGCCGTCGCGCTGATCGCGGCCGGTGCGCTCGACCCGCACCACGCCGATCGGGCGGATGTAGCGGCCCTCGTTCTCCTCCAGCTCCCGCGCCGACCGCTCCAGCCGCTGCAACTCGTCGTGCGCCTGCTGCAGCGTCGATTGCCAGTCGTTGTTGGTCGTCGCCGCCACCTGCACGGGCAGCTTGATCATCTCCTCGCGGTGCAGCGCCGGGCCGTCGATATCGACCAGCAGATTGCTGATCCCCCGATTCGGCGTCGCCGACAACTCGATCACCAGCTGCGGATCGAGCCGGTTGACCGCCTCCACGAACTCCCGCCCCGCCTGTTCTTTCCTGCCGGCCCCGTACGCCTTGTGCGCCTCGTCCAGCACCACGATCGGACGCAGCAGCTTGAACACGTTGAACAGGCTCTGCTTGACCTGCCCCTCGCCTTCGCGGCTCGCGGCGCGCTCCAGATCGGGATGCCGGTCCAGCAGCCGCTCGGTGGCGAACAGCACGTCGGCGTCGGGGAAGAACGAGCCGTAGCCGCCGCTGTCGCGGAACATGCGCAGGAACTCGCGGTTGCGGTGCCGATTCGCCGCCGGCAGCATCAGCAGCATCACGCAGAAGTAGTGCGCGGCGTCCTCGGCCCTGAACGGGTCGTCTTTCTCCAGCAGCTTGACCCGGCCGCCGCTGGCGCGTTCCAGCATCTGACGGTACGGATGCTCCCGATCCCACAGCGCCCGCTTGGTCTGCTCGTAGATCGCGCGGCTGGGCACAATCCAGAGCGTCAGCCCGCTCGACCGCCCCAGCCGCTCCAGCGCGCCCGCCGCCAGCAGCGTCTTGCCGCCGCCGGTGGGCACCTTGAGGCAGACGTGCGGGATCGGCCGCCCGGCCTCGTCGCTGCGCGGCGCGTACTCGCCCGCCGTCGCCGCGACCCCGCCGCGCTCCGCCAGCGACCGCCAGGCGAGCTTCGGGAAATTCGCAATGTCGTCGGTCGGCTTCTGCCCGATCTCGCGCAGCGCCTCGACCGCCTCCCGCGACTGCCGTTCCGCGTCCTCCAGCGACCGCAGCCACTCCGCGAACCGATCCAGCGCCTCCGACTGATATTCCTTCAGCTGCATGTGCGTGACCTGCGCGGCTGCTATCCGCGCGCGAACAGTTCGTAGGGCAGCTGCGAGAACGTGATCCGCATATCCGTCAGCTCGCGCTGACCCAGATACTTGCCCGCCCCGAAGACGATCGCCTGCCTGCCCTCCGCCCGGCACGCCGTCGCGATCTGTCTGGCGCGCTCGTCGGTCAGCATCGCCGCGTCGCTGCGCAGACGCTCGAGATCCGGCTCATAGAACAGGTAGTAATCGGTCGTTTCGCTCCGATAGAAGCGCCCGTCGTTGCGCGAGACGCGCAGCGCCGACGGATCAACCGCCGCGCCGGCCGCGGTGTGCAGCAGATACGCCGCCAGCGTCTCGTAATCGGGCAGCCGCTCGCCGCGCAGCAGCCCCTCGGCGTCGATCGGATCGCCCAGCGTGCAGTATGTGAACGACCCGCCCAACCCGTCCCGCAGCGCCGTGTCCCTGGCGTTCGGCACGCCGTCGATTACCCGCCGCACCCGCTCCGCCGTGATCGTGTCCGCATATTCCTCGCACTCGACCAGGATGAAGCGCCGATTGCCGCCGTCCTCGCGGTTGAGCGCCAGCGTCGCATGCGCCGTCGTCCCGCTGCCTGCGAAAGCGTCGAGGACGATCGCGTCCTTCTGTGTGGCCATTTTCAGTGCCTGTCGAATCAGACCCTCCGGCTTTGCTGTATCAAAAGCATTTATTGATCCGAGTAGAGCTTCGATTTCTCGAGATCCTCTCAAACCTAGCGGGACATCGTTCCATATGGTGGAATGCGGTACACCACCCTTAGCCTCAGCAAGGAAACGCTTGAGCGTTGGACGTCCCGTTCCGTCCCGTCCGAAGTAAATCTCATCATTATCCAAGAGCTTGACAATCGTATCGCGGTTGAAACGCCAGTTGCCATCGGCACCCGGATAATGCTCTTGCCCTGTGTTCGGATTGACGATGGGAAACCTGAGGGACGCGACGTATCTGCCTCCCTTGACATTCGCCATCAAGCTACCTGGTGCCCATGGCCCCTTTGGGTGATTGTCAGGATTTTGGTAGCGACTTCTGATCTCTTCTGAGCGTTCCTTCCGATTCAGGCTATCGTCCAAATTCATATTGACCGAATACAGTACGACGTACTCGTGAACGGATCCGATTTTTTTCTCATTAGGAGGGCCACCTCGCTTTTTCCAGATGATCGTTTTGCCAAAATTACCCTGACCAAACACCTCGTCCATCACCACCCGCAGATGATGCTGCTCATTGTCATCAATCGAGACGAAGATCACGCCGTCGTCCGCCAGCAGCTCCTTGAGCAGATGCAGGCGCGGCCACATCATGCAGAGCCACTTGTCGTGACGCTCCAGATCCTCGCCATCAACCGGCCCGTGCTCCCGCAGCCACTCCTGCATCAGCGGACTGTTGACGTTGTCGTTGTAGGTCCAGCCTTCCTTGCCGGTGTTATAGGGAGGGTCGATGTAGATGCAGTTGACTTTGCCGGCGTAACGCGGCAGCAGCGCCTTGAGCGCGCGCAGGTTGTCGCCGTGGATGATCAGATTGTCGTCGGGAACGAAATCGGCGGCGGAATTAGAACGTTCGTTCGGGGGGGGGGGTCCGGCTCGGATGGCTGCGCGAGGGGTCGGCGACCAGCGGGCTGTAGGGCACGCTCAGATGGTGCGCGTAGATGTGCTGCTTGCCCTTGAACTCCAGCGTCGGCACGTCAGCCCATCCTCTCGCCACCGCCCGGCACAAAGGGGACAGCGAGTCTACGCTAGGGCGCGCCCCCGAAGTTGTCAACCTGCTCCAGCGATTCCACCAGCCGCTCCACGGCGCCCAGGTTCCTGGCGACCGTTTTCGCGTCGAGCCAGTCCTCGTAGTAGTTCATGTGCAGCGCGTTCGCCACGCTGAATCGGTCGCGCATCTCCTCGTCGCCGGATTCATCCGCCAGCCTCTGCAGCGCATGCCACAGGTAGCGGTGATGGTTGTGCCGCCAGCCGCTCTCTTCTGCGATGGCCTTGAGCAGCACCGCCGCCGCGCCCCAGCCCTTCTCCGACGCCTGCAGCAGGTCGCCCTCATCCAGATGCGCCCGCGCCTTGCGCAGATACTCGGCGCTCAGGTCGCGGTAGTGCCGGACTTGCGCGGTCGTCATGCGCCCGGCGTCGACAGCCGCCGCAGCTTCCCGATCAGCGGCTCGATGTCGTCAAGCAGCATGCCGACCCATTCCGCATCCAGCCAGTCCTCGCCGGCGTTGGTGCGCAAACTGCCCGCCAGTCCCAGCTGCAACCGCGTTTCTCTGTCATCGGCCTCGCGCGCCAACGCCGACATCGCACGCCGCAGATGGAGACGGTCACCGCACTTCCAGCCGCGCTGCTCCGCCGCCGCTTTCGCCAGCACCTCGACCGCGAGCCAGCCTTCCGTCGACGCCTGCACCCGATCTCCCTCCGCCAGGCGCAGGCGCGCCCGCCGCATATGGTCGGCGCTCAGATCGAGATGGTTCAGAGCCTGCTCGGTGGTCATGCGTCCAGCATAGCTTGCCGCAGTTGCCGGGTGAGCCGTTCGATCTCACCCAGATATTCGGCGACCTCTCCCGCCTCCAGCCAGTCCTCGTAGTAGTTGGTGTGCAGATCACCCGCCAGATCAAACCGCCGCCGTATCTCCGGGTCTTCGATCTCGTCCGCCAGCGACCGTACCGCCCGCCACAACGCGCGGTGGCTGTTGTGCCGCCAGCCGCGCTCCTCAGCCGCCGCCTTGAGCAGCACCGCCGCCGCGCCCCAGCCCTTCTCCGACGCCTGCGGCAGGTCGCCCTCATCCAGGTGCGTCCGCGCCTTGCGCAGATACTCGGCGCTCAGGTCGCGGTAATGCCGTACTTGCGCGGTCGTCACGCGCCCGGCGTCGACAGCCGCCGCAGCTTCTCGAGCAGCGGCTCGATGTCGTCGAGGAACATCGCGACCGTTTGCGCATCCAGCCATCCGTCGCAGCAGGCCCCGGCATGGTTGCGGTACAAACCGTGCGCCAGGCTGAACTCCATCGGCATGTCCGAGTCGCCGATCTCGTTCGCCAATGCCTGCATCGCCTGCCACAGGTAGCGATGATGGTCGTGCCGCCAGCCGCGCTGCTCAGCGATGGCCTTGATCAGCACCTCCACCGCCAGCCACCCACCCAGCGACGCCTGCGGCAGATCACCTTCCGCCAGGCGCACCCGCGCCTGGCGCGTGTGGTCGGCGCTCAGATCGAGATGGCGCAGAGCCTGCTCGGTCGTCATGCGCCCAGTGTAGCCCGTCGCAATTGCTGAGTCAGCCGCTCGACCTCGTCGAGATAGGCGGTGACCAATTCTGTTTCCAGGGAGTTCTCGTAGTAGTTGGCGTGCAGCGTCTCCGCCCGGTTGAACTGCCCAAGCAACTGCCTGTCTCCGGTCTCGTCCGCCAGCGACCGTACCGCCCGCCACAACGCGCGGTGGCTGTCGTGCCGCCAGCCGCGCTGCTCAGCCGCCGCTTTGACCAGC
Source organism: Dehalococcoidia bacterium (assembly GCA_965205105.1). Classification (GTDB taxonomy): domain Bacteria; phylum Chloroflexota; class Dehalococcoidia; order Bin125; family Bin125; genus Bin125. Next base: position 989,068 of record OZ242034.1, on the reverse strand, counting down.
ACCGCCGCCGCGCCCCAGCCCTTCTCCGACGCCTGCGGCAGGTCGCCCTCGGCCAGATGCGCCCGCGCCTTGCGCAGATACTCGGCGCTCAGGTCGCGGTAGTGCCGAACTTGCGCGTTGGTCACGCGCCCGGCGTCGACAGCCGCCGCAGCTTCCCGATCAGCGGCTCGATGTCGTCAAGCAGCATGCCAACCCATTCCGCATCCAGCCAGTCCTCGCCGGCGTTGGTGCGCAGACTGCCCGCCAGGCCCAACTGCAGCGTCATTTCCCTGTTCCGGTCGCCCGACTCGTCCGCCAGCGCCTGCATCGCGCGCCACAGATGGAGGTGATCATCGCACTTCCAGCCCCGCTGCTCCGCCGCCGCCTCGACCAGCACCGTCACCGCCAACCATCCCTCCATCGACGCCTCCATCCGCTCACCCTCCGCCAGGCGCGCCCGCGCCCGGCGCATATGGTCGGCGCTCAGCTCAAGATGGTTCAGAGCCTGCTCGGTCGTCATGCGTCCAGCGTAGCCTGCCGCAATTGCTGAGTCAGCCGCTCGACCTCGTCGAGATATGCGGTGACTCGCTCCACGTCCAGCGAGTCCTCGTAGTAGTTGACGTGCAGCATCCCCGCCCGGTTGAAGCGCTCGAGCATCTGCCTACCCCCGGTCTCGTCCGCCAGCGACCGTACCGCCCGCCACAACGCGCGGTGGCTGTCGTGCCGCCAGCCGCGCTGCTCAGCCGCCGCCTTAACCAGCACCGCGGCCGCGCCCCAACCCTTCTCCGACGCCTGCGGCAGGTCGCCCTCATCCAGATGCGCCCGCGCCTTGCGTAGATACTCGGCGCTCAGGTCGCGGTAGTGCCGTACTTGCGCGTCGGTCACGCGCCCGGCGTAGACAGCCGTCGCAGCTTCCCGATCAGCGGCTCGATGTCGTCGAGAAATGCGCCCACCGACTCGGCGTCCAACCATCCGCCGCAGCAGGCCTCGGCATAGTTGCGGTACAGCGTCCCCGCCAGACCGAACTGCAACCGCATTTCCCTGCCATCGCCCTCGCGCGCCAACGCCGACATCGCGCGCCGCAGATGCAGTTGGTCATCGCACTTCCAGCCGCGCTGTTCCGCCGCCGCCTCGACCAGCACCGTCACCGCCAACCACCCTTCCAGTGACGCCTGCGGCAGATCGCCCTCGGACATGCACGCACGCGCACGCCGCATGTGGTCGGCGCTCAGATCAAGATGGTTCAGAGCCTGCCTGGTCGTCATGCGTCCAGCATAGTCTGCCGCAGTCGCCGGGTGAGCCGCTCGACCTCGTCCAGATATTCGGCGACCTCTTCTGTCTCCAAGGAGTCCTCATAAAAGTTTGCGTGCAGCTGGCCCGCCAGGCCGAACAGCGGCCGTATTTCCGGGTTGCCGCCCTCCATCTCCAGCGACCGCACCGCCCGCCACAACGCGCGGTGGCTGTCGTGCCGCCAGCCGCGCTCTTCGGCGGCTGCCTTGAGCAGCACCGCCGCCGCGCCCCAGCCCTTCTCCGACGCCTGCGGCAGGTCGCCCTCATCCAGATGCGCCCGCGCCTTACGCAGATACTCGGCGCTCAGGTCGCGGTAATGCCGGACTTGCGCGTCGGTCACGCGCCCGGCGTCGACAGCCGCCGCAGCTGCTGGATCAGCATTTCAAGATCGTCGAGGAACAGCGCGACTGTTTGCGCATCCAGCCAGTCCTCATCGGAGTTGGCGTAGAGCACGCTCGCCAGTCCGAGCTGCTTCCCGATCTCGCGGTCGCCAGCCTCGTCCGCCAAGGCCTGCGCCGCGCGCCACAGGTCTAGCTGGTCGCCGCACGCCCAGCCCCGCTGCTCGGCGATGGCCTGGATCAGCGTCTCGACCGCGAGCCACCCCTCGAGCGATGCTCGGGTCGGATCGCCTTTCGCCAAGCGCCTGCGAGCCGTGCTCAGATCGGAATGGCGACGGACTTGCTCAGTAGTCATGCGTCCAGTGTAGTTTGCTGGAGTCTCTGAATCAGCCGCTCGATCTCGTCGAGGTACAGGGCGACTCGCTCCGCTGCCAAACGGTCCTCGTAGTAGTTGACGTGCAGTGCTTCCGCCAGACCGAACTGTCGCAGCACCTCCGGGTCGCCAGCTTCGTCCGCCAACGACCGCACCGCCCGCCACAGATGGCGATGCGCATTGTGCCGCCAGCCGCGCTGCTCAGCCGCCGCCTTGACCAGCACCGCCGCTGCGCCCCAACCCTTCTCCGACGCCTGCGGCAGGTCGCCCTCATCCAGATGCGCCCGCGCCTTGCGCAGATACTCGGCGCTGAGGCCGCGGTAATGCCGTACTTGCGCGGTCGTCACCTGGTGAGCGTAGTTGGCGTCAGCAGTTGCGGATGTCTGTTACACTTGCCGTATCCACAGCCGTGAGCAAGGAGAGGACGCGAGCGATGGTCTTTCAGATGACGGAGATGCTGGACGTCTCGGACCTGGCCGCCGACAAGGCCAAGGCGCTGCTTGAGGACAAGGGCTTCGCCGACGGCGCGCTGCGCGTGTTCGTGGTCGGCGGCGGCTGCTCCGGCTACCAGTACGGCATGGCCCTCGCCACCGACGCCGAGGACGGCGACGCCGTGATCGAGAAGAACGGCGTACGCTTCCTGATCGACGCCGAGTCCGCCCCGCTGATCACCGGTTCGCGGGTGGACTACATCGACGACGTGATGAAGCAGGGCTTCTCGATCTCGAACCCCAACGCGTCGCACTCCTGCGCCTGCGGTTCGAGCTTCGACACCGCCGGCGGTGGCGGCGCCTCGCAGGCCCGCTCCTGCGTCTAGGCTCGGCGATCCGGCAGCATGACCCGCATCACGCAACTGCTTGATGCGGGTCCCGCGCTGTCCTTCGAGTTCTCCGCGCCGCGCGATGACGGCGGCGCGGAGCGTCTGAGGCGCGTGCTGGCGCAACTCTCGCGCCAGCGCCCGGACTTTGCCTCGGTCACCTACGGCGCCGGCGGCGCGACCCGCGGCCCGACCCGCGACTGGGTGCGCGAAATCCGCCGCGCCCACGGGATCGAGGCGATGCCCCACCTCACCTGCGTCGCCCACACGCGCGGCGAGGTCGCCGCGATCATCCGCGACTACCGAGAGGACGGCATCGGCAACATCCTCGCCCTGCGCGGCGACCCGCCGCAATCTCTGAACCCGTACCTGATGGAGGGGGCGCAACCGGCCTTCGACACCGCCGCCGAACTGACGCAGTTCATCCGCGCCCGCGCCGACTGGGACATCGGCGTCGCCGCGCATCCCGAGGGCCATCCGATGGCCGCCTCGCCCGACGCCGACCTCGACCATCAGTCCGCCAAGCTGCGTCAGGCCGATTTCGCGATCACCCAGTTCTTCTTCCGCGCCGAGCAGTACGAGCGGTTCGTCGACCGGCTGCGCGCCCGAGGCGTGGACACGCCCGTTATCCCCGGACTCATGCCGCCGACCAATCCCGGCGCCGTGGCGCGCATGTCGGAGCTCAACGCGACCGAGTTCCCCGCCTCAATCCGCGAGCGGCTCGAGCGCGCCGCCAGCCAACCGGAGCGCCGCGCGATCGGCGTCGAGGTCGCCAGCCGTCTGGGGCGCGAGCTGCTGGAGCTGGGCGCGCCCGGCCTGCACATCTACACGATGAACTTCGCCCGCGCCGCCTCCGAGGTCGCCGCCGCGCTCGGCTGGACCGCGTCCTGATCCCGCAGCGCCTGATCTCGTAGGGTCTGATCCCGCAACGTGTTGAGGATTTCCAGATCCGCCTGATGGATCGAGCGGACCACCGCCTCGACGCTCAGCTCGCCGCGGAAGCGATGCCGGGCGCGCTGCTCCCATTCGTCGCCGGACAGCATGTAGAGCACGCCCGAGATCTGCTCGCGCGTGTGATCCCACTCGCGCAACTGCTCGTAGCAGTCGGGCTGTCCCGCCCGGTCGCCCGGATCAAGCCACTCGAAGTCGTGCAGCGGCAGCTCGTCTGCGTCCCGAAACAGCATGTGCCCCAGCTGCCAGGCCGAGATCGCGCCCTCGCGCCAAGCGCGCTCGATCAGCGCCTCGGCGTCAGACATACCGCCGCGCAGCGCGCGGACGAATAGCTCGCGCATCTCGCCCGACGCCTCGCGCAGCGCCTTCAGCAGCCAGCGGCGCGACGTCTCGGCGTCCGCCGCGCCGCCCGCATTCGTGATCTCGGTCGCCATGCCGCCATTCTGCCACACCAAGCGCAAATCGGCGTTGCGCCGCGCGGATTGCCGCGCTTGCGTCATGCGGGGCGCCCGCGCTCGAATATGGGATACGCTGGCTCAGTCCGCCGGTCGGGGAGGGATGCGATGCTGACCGAGTTCTGGGAGTCGGATGCGTTCACCGAGCGCCGCGAGGCGCTGCTCGACACGCTGGAGACCGACTATCCGTGGAGCAAGGGCGACGTGCTGCGCTTTCGGCGTGGCGGCCGCGACGACCGCTACCGCGTGCTGCAGGTGCAGGTCGAGATCGGCGACGAAGGTCTGCGTCGAGAGATTTTGCTGCTCAAGCTGGAAGCGTAGTCCGCAGTGGATGGGGCGACGAGCGCCTCGGGAGCGTTGCCCTACACGCTGCTGCTGCTGCTGCTCGAACTGGGCCTCGGCGGCGCGCTGGTGATGCACGCCGTGCATCTGCGCGGACAGGCGACGCCCGGCTTCGTCCGCGCGACCACGATCATGCTCCCGATCGTGCTCGGCCTCGCCTTCTGGACCGCGTTCACGCTGGAGGGCGACGTCGTCGAAGGCTTCGCCATTCGCTCCGCTCCGCGCGACGCCCTGGTCTGGACGCTGGCGGCGCTGACGCTGATCTCGCTGCTCCATAACGCGGCGCTCTACGCCAACCGCGACCGCTGGGCGCGGCGCGCCGGCTGGGCGCTGGCCGCGTTGTCGCTGGCCGCGCTGGGTCTGACGGCCGCCGCGCTGGCCGGCGCGCCCGCGGCGCTGACTGCGTTCAGCCTCGCCTTCGGCGCGCTCGCGATCGGACTCTCCGCCGTCGGACTCGCCCTGGGCCACTGGTACCTCGTCACCCCGCGGCTGCCCGCGCAGCCGCTGGTCGAGATCACCACGGCGTTCCTGATCGTCGTATTGATCCAGGCGCTGCTCTTCGCGATCGCCCTGCTCGTCGCCGTCGAGGCGCCGCTCGGCGGCCGCCGTCAGCCGCTCAGCGGCGATCCCGCGTTCTGGCTGCGGATCGTGATCGGCTTCGGCCTGCCGCTGGTCTTCGGCTGGATGGCGTGGACCACGGCGCGGATGCGCTCCATGATGGCCGCCACCGGACTGCTCTACCTGACCACCGCGGCCGTACTCGCCGCCCAGGTCGCCGCCCGCGCCCTGATGTTCGACAGCGGCCGGCCGCTGTAACCGGCCGTTGTAAGCGTGTGAGCGCGTCCTACTCGACGACATCCTGCCGGGTCACGCTGAGATTGAGCAGCGGCGGCAGATCGGGCGCCATCGCGGCCGCCGCCTGCCAGCCGGGGCGGGCGCGATCGAGGATCGACGCCAGATCGCCGATCGCCGACGCCGTCCGCGCGCCCCACCAGGTCAGATGTTGTCCGTCGCACAGGTAGATGCGCCCGTTCCGCGCCGCCGACATCCCCAGCTGCGCCCGCAGCTCCTCCGCGTGCCGCTCGCGGAAACGGTACGGCTCCGAGGGCAGCAGGATCACCTCCGGATCGAGCCCCACCAGCTCCGCCAGACCCAGACGCGGATAGCGCCCGCGCGACGCGTCCTCGCAGACGTTGACGCCGCCGCACAGGCGCAGCAGATCGCCGATGTAGGTATCGCCCGACGCCGCCATGTACGGATTGCGCCAGATCAGCGCCGCCGCGCGCAGACGCGGACGCAGCCGGTTCGCGTGCCGCTGCTCCTCCAGCGCCTCGTCGATCCCCTGCGTCAGCCTCATCGTCATCGCCCCCAGCAGCGCGCCAACCCGCTCGACCTCCGCCCGCGCCTCCAACGCCGTGCGCACCTCGTTCACGTACACCTTGAGGCCGGCCTCGCGCAGCGCCCGCACGTCCGCCTCGTTGTTCTCCTCCCGATTGGCCAGCACCAGATCGGGGTCGAGCCGGATGATCCGCTCCAGATCCGGATTCTTGGTGCCGCCCACCTTGCGGATCGGCGCCACGATCGCGCTCGGTTCCAGGCAGAACCTGGTCACTCCGACCAGCCGCGGCCCCATCCGCAGCTCGCAGACCAGCTCGGTCAGCGAGGGAACCAGCGACACGACCGCGCGCGCCGGCCGCTCCAGATTGATCTCCACATCCGTCGCATCGATTACGCTGGGCATGAGCAGAGACTACCAGCGGACGGCCAGGAATCGAGACCTCGATGACGATTGCGCCGGTCGCCGGGGCGGAAGTGTCGCTGCGCGGCGTCAGCGTGGGCTATCCAGGACACGCGGTCTTCGAAGACCTGACGCTGGGCATCCCCGGCGGCGTCTTCACCGGGATCATCGGCGGCAACGGCTCCGGCAAAAGCACGCTGCTCAAGACGATCGCCGGCCTGCTCAAGCCCGCCAGCGGCGAAGTCCTGATCGGCGGCCAGACGCCGCGCGACGCGCGCGCCTTCCTCGGCTACATGCCCCAGGTCAACAACGTCGACTGGCGCTTCCCGCTCACCGTCCGCGACCTGGTTGCCATGGGGCGCTACCAGTTCGAATGGAAGCGCCGGCTGGGCCGATTAATCCGCAGCCGCGAAGACCGCATCGCGGTCGACCGCGCGCTGGCGATGATGGACGTGCAGGACCTGCAGGATCGGCAGATTCACGAACTCTCGGGCGGCCAGCGCAAACGCGCCCTGATCGCCCGCGCGCTGGCCCGACAGCCGCGCATCCTGCTGCTGGACGAACCCTCCGCCGCGCTCGACGCCGTCTCGGACGATCAGCTCTTCGACGTGCTCTGCGACCTGACCGAACTGGGCACCTCGGTGATCATGACCACGCACGACATGTCGACCGTGATCGAGCACTACGCCGAAGTGATCTGCGTCAACGCCGCAGCCGGCGGTGTCATCGCCCAGGGCGACCCGTCAACCGTGCTCACCGAAGACGTCCTGCGCCGCACCTTCGGACGCAATCTCGCCATCCTCTCGCGCGGCGAAGTGCACACCGAAACCGAGCGCGCATCCGAGCACCACACAATCAGCCTGGGCGACGAGCTGCAGCTCCACATGGAGGACCACGAGCACCGCGAGGGCCACCGCCATGGCCCGCCCCCGCGCCTCCCCTCCTAATCAGCCGCCCCCGCGCTCGACCTGTTCCGTCATTCCCGCGCCCCGCGCGGGAATCTCGCCCGCCGGGCGGGGCGGCAGGCGCGCACGCGGGATCCAGAGCGGCGCGCATATACTGGTACTGGCGCTCATGAGGCGACGGAGGATGGCATGACCACCGAGACGACCCGTGACCCTGTGATTGAGGCCTGGTCGGACCAGCTGGAGGAAGAGCTGGTCGAGGCCGGGATGGATCAGCCGCAGGCGCATGCCTACCGGCAGGCGTTCGAGCTGGGGCTGACGCGGGTGATCTCGCAAACCGCAACCCGCCCGGAGCTGCTGGACGGCCTGGCGGAGCACCGCCGCGAATTACGGGAGGGATTGGGCGATCTGCGCCGCGAGACGACGCAAATGGAGAGCGGCCTGCGCGGCGAGATCGCAGAGATGGAAACCCGGCTGCGCGGGGAGATCGCAGAGCTGCGTCGCGAGATGGCGCAAATGGAGAGCGGCCTGCGCGGCGAGATGGCGGAGATGGAAGCCCGGCTGCGCGCTGAGATCGCAGAGCTGCGTCGCGAGATGGCGCAAATGGAGAGCGGCCTGCGCGGCGAGATGGCGGAGATGGAAGCCCGGCTGCGCGGTGAGATCGCAGAGCTGCGCGCCGAGATGATGCAGATGGAAGCCCGGCTGCGCGGGGAAATGACGCAAATAGCGAGCAATCTGCGCGGGGAGATGGCGGAGATGGAAGCCCGGCTGCGCAGTGCGATGGCGGAGCTGCAGGACGGGTTGCGGCGCGAGATCGACGCGCTGCGGCGTGAGATGGATGCGCGGTTCGGGGAGCTGCAGAGACGGCTCAGCCTGCTTACCTGGGCGATGGGGCTGGGGTTCGCCGGACTGTTCGGGATGCTGGCCGCGATCCTGACCCGCCTGTAGCGCGCCGCGCCAGACGCTTCCCGCGCTTGCGGCCCGGCTCGTCATTCCCGCGACCGGTGCGGGAATCTCGACTGCCGAACGGACGCCGCCCGCCCGAATTTCCCTGTATCGAGGGCGAAAATTGAGGGCTGGGTGTAAATCATTTGTAAATTTTCGGGGGGGGGTAAATCTATTGATTCTGGCGCGGGCGGGGATTAGACATGGTACAGAGCGATTGCGGGACGCGCGTCGCGCGGGCAGCGAGCAGCTGGAAGGAACGGACCATGTCGAACCTGTCGAATCGGGCGGAAGGACTGGCGCGGGCGCGCCTGAGGTGGGCGCTGGCGGCGGCGGCGCTGGCGGCGCTCGGCGGGCTGTTGGCGGTGATTGCGTTCGGGTCCGGGTCGGCGCTTGGCCAGTCGACGCCGGCCAAACCCGTGTACGGGGTCGGCGCAACGGCCCCCAGTACGCAAACGTTCTACTGGAAGGACCCGGGCGACAGTTCGATCACGCATTGGCAGGTCAGGCAGAAACTGGTTGACCTGAATACCCAAAGCGAGGACAGCGCGCCGTGGGGCGCGTGGAGCACCATTTCGGGTTCCTCCGCCACGACGACCACTCACTCGATTACCGGTCTGGCGGACGGGTATCATTGCTTCGAGCTGCGCGCGGTCAACGGGAACGGGAACGGCACGACGTCGAACAGGGTATGCGAATATGTCGTGGCTGCGAAGACGACCACGTTGTCCGCCAGCGACGTCACCGAGGGGAATTCGGGTACGAAAGACGTGATGGTGACGGTGAACCTGACCGCACCGGCGCCAAGCGGCGGGCTGCGCGTCCGGGTTACATTTAATACGAGTCTGTCCGAGGCGACAATCAAGTATAATTGTTCGGGCCTGAACCCGGCTACCCACGATATCTGCTATACGAGTGTAGCCGATAGCGATGACGGTGTGTTGGTCCCGCAGGGCCAACAGACGGCGACGGCGACGTTCAAGGTGGTCGGCGACACCCGCGACGAAGGCGACGAACTTGTATTGTTCGATACTCCCCGCTATAGTGGTGGAACGTAGGCTTCGGGTATCCTCCGGTTCAGCATTCTGGGCGACGACGGTTCGGGCACTGGCGGTTCGACATCGACGTCGTCGGTGCCGGACGCGCCGACGGGTTTCGCGGCGGCGGCCGGCGTGGGCCAGTCGGTGTTGACCTGGACGAAGCCGTCGGGCACGATTACAAAGTATGAGTACCGGCAGAAGGAGGGCTCGGGCGCGTGGAGCGACAGCACGCATCCGTGGATCACCATTGCGAGTTCGTCCGCGCTGGAGACATACACGGCGACGGGTCTGGCGGAGGGAGAGTGGTGGTTCCAGCTGCGCGCGGTGAACTCGGCCGGCAACGGCGCGGCGGCGGCGACGTCGAGCGGGGCGTCGGTGACGGCGCCGCCGCCGTCCGCGCTGACGAATGTCACGGCCACGGGCGGCGCGGGGCTGATCATGCTGTCGTGGACGAGGCCGCCGCAGGTGATCACGTACTATCAGTACCGGACGAAGAGGGGGAGCACGGCCTGGACCAAGTGGAGGAACATTAACTATTCGAGCAATATCACGAAGTACACGCTCAGAGGGTTGCAGGCGGGGACGTATCAGGTACGACTGCGGGCGACCAGCAGAGCCGGCAACGGCTCGGCGACGTTGAAGCGAGGGGTGACGGTGACGACGCCGCCGGTGGTGCCGATCTCGCCGTTGAATTTCGAGACGGCGGGCGGCGTGAACCAGGCGACGCTGACCTGGACAACGCCGTCGGGGTCGCCGGACCTGTACGAATGGAGCAGGCAGATAGACGGGGGATCGTGGGGCGTGGTTTGGTGGCGCATTCCGGATTCGAGCGGAAGGACATCGTACACAATCCGGGGCTTAAGGCCGGGCTCGTATCGGTTCCGGCTGCGTGCGGCCAACGGAGCCGGTGCCGGTCCGTACGCAGAGACGACGACTGCGGTAACGGTGACAGGGGTCTCATCGCCCGGCCAGCCCGGGAGTCTGACGGCGACGGCGGGGCCTGGCGCGGGCCAGGTGACGTTGGGCTGGACGGCGGGGACCGGGACGGTCACATCATACGACTACTGGTACGAGACATCGCAGGTCGTGGCCGGCACGTCGCGCCCCATATCCGGTTCATCCGCGTCGACGCGGAGTCACGTGGTGACGGGCTTGACGCCGGGAACGCTGTACCACTTCCGGGTACGCGCCAGGAACAGCCGCGGCCCCAGCCCATGGCAGGGCTTCGCCTCAGCGATACCCCCCGCGACGTCGCAGGGCAACGGCGGCAACGGTGGTAACGGTGGCGGGGATACGGCGCCTGCGGCGTCGGTGCCGCCTTCGCTGACGATCGGGTTTCGGAACGATTCGGACGGGATCGTGCGTCCGGGGCAGGACGTGGAGTTGACGGTGACGGCAGCTGGCGGTGCGGTGGTGCAGAAGGTGACGTTGCAGGGTCTGAAGCTGTACGCGAAGAAGCAGCCCGGCACGGGAGAACCGACCTACACGCTGCTGGGTTCGCAGGCCGTCGGCAATCCGTTCCCTGGCGAGAGCGTGACGCTGACCGAGGCGGTCAAGCCGACCGCGCACACGAGCGGCGGGAACACGTACACGCTGGAGATATCGGTGCCGGCGGGGACGCCGGACGGGGATTATGTGTTGACGGCGTCGGGGGCGGGCGGTTCTCCGATGGCGAGGGGCAAGCTGACGGTGAGCAGCGCGCTGGTGGAGGTGGCGACGGTAACCTTCGGTCCGAGCGCGCCGCGCCGGGCGCAGGCCGCGAGCGAGGACTCGAAGGGCGGCGGGGCGGACAAGAACTCGGCGGACGGCTACGCGGACGACGCCTCGCTGTCGGAGTCGACGACGGTTGCGGCGAACGGTGGGGATGTGGAGTTCACGCTGTCGGTGCTGAACCCGTCGGGTACGGCGGCGGAGAAGAGCGCGGTGAACTCGATTTTCATCACCACGACGCACGGCACGTTGACGACGAGCTATCCATTGACGACGGGGCCGAGCACGGGCAAGGGAGAGCGGAACGTTCCGACGACGGTGAAGTGCGCGGAGGGCGCGACCTGCCAGATTGATCTCTCGGGGTTGACCGGCGGGGCGCTGCTGCCGGCGAAGATTCGGGTGCTGCTGAACGCGCCGGCGACGCCAGGCGTGGCGACGGTGCGGGCGACGGTGGTGGCGGGCGGCAAGGTGCATACGCCTGAGCCGGTGACGGTGACGTTCACGGGTCCGGCCAAGTCGCTGAGCATCGACGAGCCGCCGTCGACGGTGCTGGGTTACGACGTGGTCGGCAAGGACAAGGACGGCAATGACGTGGCCGACGACGTGACGAAGACGGGTCACAAGCCGGAGACGGGGGCGGCGTCGCGGGACGAGCTCACGTTCATGGTCACGGCGACGGACGGGGCGGCCGGGGCCGGCAACGCGGTGGCGACGCCGACCCTGGCGGTGGCGGTGCATGACAGCGACGGTGCGCTGGTCGCGAAGGGCAAGTACCAGACGAAGCAGTCGGGGGCGTTGATGAACACGCTGCTGCTGGACATCGACGCGCCGAAGGCGACGCCGCTGAAGCCTGGCGAATACAAGCTGACGCTGTCGTCTGCGTCGCCGGCGCTGAAGGCGGAGCGGATGTTCACGGTGGTCGGCGACGGGTCGACGCTGGAGTTGGAGCTGGCGCCGATGACGGCGGACACGTTCGGGCAGACGGTGACGGCGACGGCGACGGTGGAGGGCGCGTCCGGGAACCCGGTGGCGGCCGGGACGGCGGTGAGGTTCAAGGTGTCGGACTTCAGCGGGGGCAACGACGCGGTGGCGGTGCTGGACACGGAGGGGGCGGTGCTGACCAACAAGGACGGCGTGGCGTCGGCGGTGCTGACGGTGGTGGGCGCGGGCAACGCGGTGGTGCGTGCGACGGCGGACAAGGCTGGGGGCGGTTCGCTGCTCAAGACGGCGGTGCTGGTCAGCCGGGCCGGCGCTCCCGCCGACGCCGAGGGCGAGGCGGGTCTGGACTGTCTGAGCGAGCTGAGCGGGTTCGCGGTCTGGACCTGCGCCGGTTCGACGGCGTCGGCGCTGTTCGAGCTGCTCTCGGCCCGCGGCGCGACGGCGGTGCACCTGTGGAACGGCTCCGTCTGGATCCGCTACTCGATGGTGGACGGCGCGATGGTGCCGGGTTCCCGCGACTTCACCGTCGGCAAGTCGGACATCATCTACATCAGCAACTAGCGCCGGCGAAGGATGAGCCGTCCGCGGGGGCGGGGTCGCACGACCCCGCCCCCGCGTCGGTTCAGACGGTCATCCGGCGCGGGAACGACGGTGATGGAGCTCGGAAACGCGCTGTCCGGGTTACGCAACGGTAAAGTCTGATAGACGATTGTCGAAAAGCGAGGTGGAAGCGGCGATTGCGACGACGCAACGCGCGGCGGTCGGGTAAGCTGCGAGGAGCCTGTTCGGACAGTGGCGAGTTCAATCGCCGTCGATACGGGAAGGGGTGGCGATGACTGGAACTCCGGCGCGGGCCTCACAGGGTCCAAGGCCGGGACGATGATGTCCGGTTCGCTTGACTTCAGGGTCGGCGGGTCGGGTATCATTTTGGGAAGCGACTGGCGCGTCTCTCCGGCGAGGGTCCGGGAGCGCAGATGGCGACGAGCGACTTGAGGAAAGGACGCTGAGATGGCACGAATGGGAATGGCGACGCGGATCATTGGTGTGGCGCTAGGTCTGGCGCTGGCGTTGACGGCGCTGGCGTCGGCGACGGCGCAGCAGGAGCCGCCCTACCGGTTCTACGGGACGGGCGCGACGGCGGGCGACGAGATCGTCGCGATGGACGCCTCGGGAGACGAGCTGGGCATGGCGACGGTGGACGCGGACGGCGCTTGGTACATCGACGTGCCGGTGGACAAGTCCGAGGGCGTGATGTTCACGCTGAACGGCGAGAAGGCGTCGGCGAACGTGACTGAGACCGGTTCCGGTCAGGCGATGGTCACGCTGACGGTCGCGATGTCCGACGACCACGGCGAGGACTCGATGTCCGAGGACTCGATGATGGGCGACGACGATGCCATGGACGGGCATGGCGAGGACTCGATGATGGACGACCACGGCGAGGACTCGATGTCCGGGGACTCGATGATGGACGACGAGGACTCAATGATGGACGGCCATGGCGGTGACTCGATGATGGACGGTCACGGCGACGGGATGCACGGCTACCCGAACTCGGGCAGCGGCGGTCTGGCGGACGGCGGCGTGCCGGCCGGCCTGATCGGCCTGCTGGTTGCGCTGGGCGCCGTGTCCATCGCGGGTCTGGGTCTGCGCCGGGCGCGCAACCGCAGCTAAGCGGTCAGCGCCGAAGCGGCGCTCGCGCAACCACCGGCGAGGGCGGGGTCGCACGACCCCGCCCTCGCGTCGTTAAGTCCGACCCCACGCACCGCGTCAGATCCTGTCCGCGTTCGTCATCAAGGCGGCTGCGGTACGCTGCGGGCGAGAGGGTGTGCGTATGGTGAACGAGCTGATGCAGGGGTATGAGGCGGTCGGCGGGTCGAGTGATGAGATGTTTGGGGCGGATGGCGGCTTTCGGCCTGATTACCGTGAGTTGGGTGAGATTCTGCAGCGCTGGTCGCTGGAGGAACATCTGCAGCGCGAGGAGCGCTCGGATCTCGCGCTGTTGAGCGCGGGGATCACGTTCAATGTCTACTCCGAGGAAGAGGGTGCCGAGCGCATTTTCCCGTTCTCCCTGATTCCGCGCATTATTGGGGCGCAGGAGTGGGGGCGGGTCGAGGCCGGGCTGATTCAGCGGCTGCGGGCGCTCAACCTGTTCCTGCTGGATATCTATGGCGAACAGCGCATCATCGCGGAGCGGGTGGTTCCCGAAGAGATCGTGCTTAGCACGCCTGGCTATCGACCAGAGATGGTCGGCTTTCGTCCGCCGCTGGACGTTTACGCGCACATCGCCGGATGCGATTTGATCCGCGACGAGCAGCAGAACCTGGTGGTGCTCGAGGACAATCTGCGGACGCCGTCGGGCGTGTCCTACGTGCTTGAAAACCGCACCGTGATGCTGCGGGTGGTGCCCGACCTGTTCCCGCGCTGGGGCGTGCGCGCCGTCAACGATTATCCCAACCAGCTGCTGTCCATGCTGCTGTCCGTGCGGCCGTCGGATAGCAACGATCCGCCGCGCGCCGTGCTGCTCACGCCGGGCATCTACAACTCGGCCTACTTCGAGCACTCGTTCCTCAGCAACCAGATGGGCATCCCGCTGGTCGAGGGATCGGATCTGACCGTGGGCGACGACGATTTCGTCTACCTGCGCTCGACCAGCGGCCTGGAGCGCGTCGATGTGATCTATCGGCGGCTCGACGACGACTTCCTCGATCCCGAGGCGTTCCGCGCCGACTCGATGCTGGGCGTGCCGGGGCTGATGCGGGCCTACTTGAACGGTCACGTGACGCTGGTCAACGCGCCGGGCACGGGCGTCGCCGACGACAAGGTCGTCTACCGATGGGTGCCCGACATCATCCGCTTCTACCTGGATGAAGACCCGATTCTCGCCAACATCGAGACGTACTCGCCCCTGGTGCCCAGTGAGCTGAGCCATATTCGCGAGCACGCGCGCGAGCTGGTGATCAAACCGGCCAACGCCTCGGGCGGATACGGCGTGTTGATCGGCGAGCAGGCGTCGCAGGCCGAACTCGAAGACACGCTGGCACAGGTCGAGGCGGAGCCGCGCAACTGGATTGCCCAGCCGCTGCTGCGGTTCAGCACGATTCCGACGTTCGATGAGGATCAGCTCAAGCCGCGCCGTGCGGACCTGCGGCCGTTCATCCTCTCGGGTCAGGAGAACTGGGTGATACCAGGCGGGTTGACGCGGGTGGCGTTGCGCGAAGGGTCGTTTATCGTCAACTCTTCGCAGGGCGGCGGCAGCAAGGACACCTGGGTGTTGAACGAGGAGCCGGACTGATGCTGAGCCGCGTGGCCGAGAATCTGTACTGGCTCGGGCGCTATCTGGAGCGGGTCGAGAACATCGCCCGAATGGCGCGGGTGGAGTACGAAGTGTCGCTGGAGAGCGGCCAGGAGGTGTGGCACAGCCTGGTCAGTTCGACGGCGTCCAACCAATTATTCTGGGACTCGCTGATCGAGTCGCCCGATCTGACACATTCCGAGTTCCTGGTCTACTCGATGGATAACCCGGCCTCGCTGCGCTCGACGCTGGTCCGTGCACGCGAGCTGGCGCGCGGGTTGCGGGAGCACATCTCGCGCGAGGTCTGGGGCGAGATCAACGCGCTGTACCTGTTCCTGGCGCTGCGCAAGGAGTACGCGACGCAGGACATTCACGAGTTCTGCAACGAGACGCAGCGGCGCACGCAGACGATACTGGGGCTGTACGAGAACACGGTGCTCAGGGATGAGGGCCGGGAATGGTTTCGCTGCGGGATGTATCTCGAACGGGCGGATATGACCAGCCGCATCGTCGACGCCAAGTACCACATTTTGCTGCCGCGCGGCGATGCGGTCGGCGGCCCCTTCGATCGGTTCCAGTGGATGGCGGTGTTGCGTTCGGCCTCGGCGCGCGAAGCCTACCGACGGACGGGGAGCAACGAGGTCGACGGCGTCCAGGTGGCGCAGCTGCTGATTTTTTCGCAGGAGTTCCCGCGCAGTCTGGCGTTCTGCGTGCAGGCGTTGCAGCGGCATTACCAGAACGCGACGGCGCTGACGCCCAAGCGCAGGCGCGCCGATGCCGAGCGCGGCATCGCGCTGTTGCACCTGGATATCGGGGCGATGGATATGGAGCAGCTGATCAGCGAGGGTCTGCACGAGTTCGTCGACGGGTTTCAGCAGCGATTGATCGAGATCGACCGCGCGGTGACGGACGACATCTTCCGCGCCGAGCCGGACGCCGGTCAGTCCGCCCGCTCGATGAGCGCCGACGCGGCTGCGGATCAGGCGAGCCAGGGCTGAGATGACGTTCTGTCTGGGCATCAAGTGCCAGGCCGGCCTCGTCGCCATCGCCGACACGCGGATCACCAGCGGCTCCGAGCTGTCGACGGCCAAGAAGATCATCACTCACCACGGCGAACGGCAGGCGCTGTTCGTGCTCACCAGCGGGTTGCGATCGGTGCGCGACAAGGCGCTCACCTACTTCGAGGAGCGCCTGCGCCAGCAGGGCAACGGTCTGGCGCGTTCCTACCAGGCTGTCAACGCGCTGGCTGAGGAAGTGCGGAGGGTTTACAACGAAGACAACGACTGGCTGCTCAAGGCCGGGCTGCAGTTCGATCTGCACTGCATCGTGGGCGGCCAGTTTCCCGAGGATGAAGCACCGCATCTCTACCTGCTCTATCCGCAGGGCAACTGGGTCGAGGTGTCGCGCGGCACGCCCTATCTGATCATCGGCGAGACCCGCTTTGGCAAGCCGATCCTCGATCGCTCGCTGCGGCACGAAGCGACGCTGGAACGGGCGCTGCGTCTGGGGCTGCTCGCGTTTGACGCCACGGAAGCCAGCTCCTCCGATGTCGGACCGCCGGTGGACGCGCTCGCCTGCCCCGCCGATTCCTTCTCCATGCGCGAGCGCCGGTTCAGCGGCGCAGAGCTGGAACCGGTGGCGGCGCTGTGGCGCGAAGCGATTGAACGCGCCGTCGAGCACGCCGTCGTGCCGGTCGCGCCGCTCGCCCAGGCGCTGGGCATCGATGAGTGAGCGGATGGCGCTTGACTACTCTGATAGCTCTGGTGACTGTTCCGGCTTGCGGCAAATGGTTGAGCGCACCGCGCGGCTCTGCGAAACTGCGTGATCACTAGCGACTCGCGCGCACTCAAGCAGATCAGATTGAGGAGAGCTCCGTGACCACGAACATCGGCATCAACGGGTTTGGCCGCATCGGCCGGCAGGTGCTCAAGGGGATGCTCGACTTCCACGGCGGCGACCTCAACGTCGTCGCGATCAACGACCTGACCGACCCGGCGACCAACGCGCATCTGTTCAAGTACGACACCAACTACGGGCGCTACCCGGGCGAGGTTGATGTGGTCGACGGCGACCTGGTGATCGACGGCCGGCGCATCGCCGTGATTTCGGAGCGGGATCCGGGCCAGATTCCCTGGGGCGATTACGGCGTCGAGATCGTGGTCGAGAGCACGGGCATCTTCACCGACGCCGAGCGCGCGCGGGGGCATCTCAACCACGGTCCGTCGAAGGTGGTGATCTCGGCGCCGGCCAAGAACGAGGACCTGACGATCGTGCTGGGCGTCAACGACGACGCCTATGACCCGGACTCGCACCACGTGATCTCGAATGCATCCTGCACCACCAACTGCCTGGCGCCGATGGCGAAGGTGCTGGACGATACGGTCGGCATCAAGAGCGGGATCATGTCGACGATCCACGCATACACCAACGATCAGGCGATTCTGGACACGGTGCACAGCGATCTGCGCCGCGCCCGCGCGGCGGCGATGAACATCATCCCGACCACGACCGGCGCGGCCAAGGCGGTTGGACTGGTGCTGCCGCACCTGAACGGCAAGCTCAACGGGATGGCGTACCGCGTGCCGACGAGCACGGTTTCAGTCGTCGACCTCGTGATCGACGCCGAGCGCGCGACCACGGCCGAGGAGGTCAACGCGGCTTTCGAACAGGCCGCCAGCGACCACGAGTCGCCGCTGTTCGGCATCCTCGAGTACGAAACCGAGCCTCTGGTCAGCAGCGACTTCAAGGGATCGCCCAGCTCATCGATCATCGACGCGCTCTCGACCATGGTGCTCGAAGGCACGCAGGTCAAGGTCGTCAGCTGGTACGACAACGAGTGGGGCTACAGCGTCCGCGTCGGCGATCTGTGCGTGCGCCTGGCGCAGGCGGGTCTGTCCTAGCCGAGTCCCGCTCGCCACAGGCGATCCCGCTATGGTGCGGCTATCGGCGGATGTACGCGGGTCTGACGGGAGTACAGGTCGATGCCGATGTTCGACGCGCTGAGTGGCAAACTGCAGGGCGTCTTCGCCACGCTCGGCCGGCGCGGCTCGATCTCGGAGAAAGACCTCGAGTCGGCGCTGCGGGAAGTCCGCCTGGCGCTGCTCGAAGCGGACGTCAACTACAAGGTCGCGCGCGATTACATCAAAGCCGTCCGCGCGCGCGCCAACACCGACGAGGTGATGAAATCCCCCACGCCGCTCAATCGCGTGGTCGAGATCATCAACGAGGAGCTGGTCGCGCTGCTGGGCGCGGAATCGCCCAGCCTCAAGCGCGCCTCGCAGGGGCCGACGATCATCCTCATGGTCGGCCTGCAGGGCTCCGGCAAGACCACGACCTCGGCCAAGCTCGCGCTGCGCGCGCGCAAGGCGGGCGATCGTCCCTTGCTGATCGCGGCCGACGTATATCGGCCGGCGGC
Organism: Dehalococcoidia bacterium; assembly: GCA_965205105.1. Lineage (GTDB taxonomy): Bacteria > Chloroflexota > Dehalococcoidia > Bin125 > Bin125 > Bin125. The sequence goes on along the minus strand of OZ242034.1, from coordinate 970,536 downwards.
GATCGACCAGCTGCAGGCGCTGGGCCGGCAGCTCGACATCGAGGTCTTCGAGCTCGGCGCTGACGAGCAGCCGGTCAAGATTGTGGAACAGGGACTCGCCCGCGCGGCGCAGATCGGTGCGGGCACGGTGATCGTCGATACCGCCGGGCGGCTGCACATCGACGACCAGATGATGGCGGAGATCACCGAGCTGCGGGACCGTTTCGCGCCGACCGAGGTGCTGCTCGTCGCCGACGCGATGTCGGGCCAGGACGCGGTCAACGCGGCCGCAGCCTTCGACGAAGCGGTGGGCATCAGCGGCGTGGTGTTGTCGAAGATGGACGGCGACGCGCGCGGCGGCGCGGCGCTCTCGATCCGCGCCGTCACCGGCGCGCCGATCAAGTTTCTCGGCATCGGCGAGCGGCCCGACGCGTTGGAGCAGTTCCATCCCGACAGACTGGCGAGCCGCATCCTCGGCCAGGGCGACATGTCGACGCTGGTCGAGCGCGCCGAGCAGGAGTTCGGCGAGCAGGACGCCAAGGTCTGGCGGCGTCGGTTGCAGGACGGCGACTTCAACCTTGACGACTTCATCGAGCAGATCGGCAAGGTGCGCCAGATGGGCCCGATCTCGCAGATCGTGAGCATGATCCCGGGTCTGAGCTCGATCAAGAACCAGATCCAGGTGGATGAGATCGACGACGATTTCTTCCGCCACTTCGAAGCGATCGTGCGCTCGATGACGCCTGAAGAGCGGCGCAAACCCGAGATCATCAACGGCTCCCGCCGCCGCCGAATCGCGAGCGGCAGCGGCACTTCGCCGCAGGAAGTGAACCAGCTGCTGAATCAGTTCAAGCAGGCCAAGACGATCATGAAGGATCTGGCTCTGGGCAAGATGCCGGGCATGCCCGGTGCCCGCGCGGGTGGGCGGCGTTAGGACGTTGCGTGCCGCGTCGTGTGCACGCCGCGTGATCTGGGGCACAACGCAGATCGTCGTTCGGCGCTAGGCTGTGTGGATACCGATCAAGAGCACACAGGCAGAGCAGGTAAAGCGAGACCAATGCTGAAAATTCGACTGGCCCGACACGGGCGCAAGGGACGCCCCTTCTATCGCGTGGTGGTGCAGGATTCGCGCAAGCCGCGCGACGGACGCTTCGTCGAGAACCTTGGCCACTACGATCCCCTGACCGAGCCGGCCACGTTCCAGGTCGACAACGAACGGGTCCGGCACTGGCTCTCGCACGGCGCTCAGCCGACCGAGACGGTGCACCGCTTCCTCGCCGGGCAGGGGCTGATCGAACCGTTCCAACCCAAACCGCGCAGCAAACGCGCCGACGCGAAGCGGGCCGCCGCAGCGGCCGCGGACGCCGCCCAGTAATCGAGTCATCAAGCCGGTATCCGAACGATTGGGCGCGCAGATGGAAGACTTCATCAAGTACGTCGCCAAGTGGATGGTCGATGAACCCGACGCCGTTCGCGTCGAGCGCGTCGAGGACGGCGATCACGTCGCCATTCACCTCACGGTTCACGAGGACGACATGGGCCGCATCATCGGACGCGACGGGCGGCTGGCGTCGGCGCTGCGGACGCTGCTGTCCGTGGCCGGGCACGCGCGCGCCGTCGACACATCGCTCGACATTCGCTGATCCGAGCTGGCACGAGCATGGCGCAGCGGCTTGGGCGACCCCGCCAGCAGGATCGCATGCCGCGCGAGGGTTATCGCGCCGTCGGCGTGGTCGAGCGGCCGCGCGGCCTCAACGGCGAACTCAAGGCGCTCCCGCTGACCGACTTCCCCGAACGCTTCGATCCGGGCGCGCGCCTGTTCATCGCCGGCCGCGCGCGGCGCGTCGAGCGGGTCAACTGGCAGTCGAGCCGGGTCTATCTCTACATCGACGGCGTCCGCGACCGCGAGGCGGCCGAGCAACTGCGCGGCGAGCTGATCGAAGTGCCCCTGGACGAGCGCCCGCAGTCCGACGAACCATTCTGGTACATCGACGAGATCGAGGGTCTGCGCGTCGTCAGCGTCGGCGGACGCGAGCTGGGCGTCGTGCGCGAAGTGCTGCTGACGGGCGCCAACGATGTCTACATCGTCGACCGCGGCGAGCGGCCGGACCTGCTCGTCCCCGCCGTCTCCGACGTGATCGTCAGCATCGACACGCCGGCGGGCGTGATCACGGTCGATCTGCCAGACGGCCTGCTGCCCGCCGAGCCGCCGGCCACTTGAACCACAGGCGCAATCGACTGTAAGCTGAAGACCGGCTCCCAACGTGGGGATATAGCTCAGCTGGGAGAGCGCATCGTTCGCAACGATGAGGCCGGGGGTTCGAGTCCCCCTATCTCCACCACCGACGCCGTAACGCCGTGCGACGACCACTCGCCTCCAAGCGGGCGTCATTCCCGCGCGGAGCGCGGGAATGACGCCCGCTTGCTCGGGATGCGCGGCTTGACAGACGTGATTTGTAAATTGTTTCTAAAATTTCGGGGGGGGGGGTAAAGCTCTTGTTTCGGCTCGGTGTATGGGTAAAGATCACTCAAGAGCAGCCCATCGATCACGCTGCGCATTCTCAGGAAAAGGACGGACTATGACTGGAAAACTGGCGTGGACGCGCATCACAATGGGGGGGGGATAGCCCTTCTCGCCCTAATGGCGGCTCTGCTGCTGGCCGCGCAGCCGGCTGAGGCGCAGGTGGTAAGGGCGGGGACGTTGGTGGAAGGCCAGACGGCGCTCTGCAAGATCCAGCAATCGTCTACCACGGCCTATCAGTGCGAGATGACGGTGCCCGGAACCGGCACGATCACAGCGGCGCGTACGAGCGGCAAGACGGGCATCATACGAACGCCGCGAACCGCCGGCAGGGTCGTGACTTTCCCCGCATCCTACACCGCGTCTGGAACTGCCAACGACGCCGTAATCGGCACAGCCCTGTGGACGATCACGAGTACGCCCAACTCGGGCCCGGCAAAGACCTATGCGGTCAAGGTGGTTGTCTACGCCTTTAGCAGTGTCTACGGCTCCGCGCCGCCCGGGGCCACGCTAGGGTTCACCGCCAGCGGAGGCGACACGTTCCAGGAGGTGACGCCGCCAGATGCGCCGACGAACGTGAGGGCGACCGTCAACGGGACTTCGGTGGTGCTGACCTGGATGAAGCCGTCGGGGACGATCACGACGTATCAAGTGCGTCAGAAAAAAGACAGCGAGCGCTGGAGGGCTTGGGCCAGCATCCCCGATTCAGCGGCGCTGCAGACGTACACGATACCGAATTTGCTGGCCGGGTCGTATGTGTTCAGGCTGCGGGCGATAAACGCGGGCGGCGGCGGCAGGAATTCAGCGGATACGACGGTGGTGTCGGTGACCGGCGCGAGTGCCGCGGCACTCGCGCCGGTGGGCACCTCGACAGGGACTCTGGTCGCCGGACAGACATTCAGATGCCTGATGCAGCAAAATAGCTACGCAATCTGTACGTTCACGGTGCCCGGCAGCGGCACAATCGCGGTGACGGGACCGAATCCGAGCAGTGCCTCGACCATTCTGAAGGAGGCCCCGATCGTGCGCGTCCCGCAGAGTCAACCCCGGACGGTGGAATTCGCTCGTGCTAACTGGCTACTGGTGGGAAACGCCAGCAGGATCGGCAAGGGGACCTGGACGATCACGGACACGAACGGCGGCACAGTGACGACCTACAAGGTTGAGGTGACCGTCTACGCCCCGCCGGGCCAGACCGGCGCACCCCCCAGCGGGACCACGATGGGAGTCTTCGCGCCGGGGCCGGCCGGGGCGACTGCGCTGAAGATCAACTTCCGCAACGATTCGGACGGGATCGTGAAGCCTGGGCAGGACGTAGAGTTGACGGTGACGCCGTCGGCGTCGGTGAGTAGGGTGACGATGCAGGGACTGAACCTGTACGCGAAGAAAGGGACAACGCTCGATTTGCTGGGTTCGCAGGTCAGCGGGACGCACACGTTCAGCAGCAGCGGGACGGCGACCCTGCAGCAATTGCTGGACGGGGGCGCGCAGGCGCTGGAGATTTCAGTGCCGGCGGGGACGCCGGACGGGGAGTACGTGGTGAAGGCGTACGGGACGACGGGCGTATCACCGGTGGAGCGCAAGCTGACGGTGAGCAGCACGCTGGTCGAGGTGTCGTCGGTGACCTTCGGCCCCAGCGCGCCGCGCCGGGCGAAGGCCGCAACCGAGGACACCAAAGGCGGCGGGACGAATAAGCAGTCGGCGGACGGCTACGCGGATGATGCCTCGCTCTCGGAGGCGACGACGGCTGCGGCGAACGGCGGGTCGGTGGAGTTCACGCTGTCGGTGCTGAACCCGTCGGGTACGGCGGCGGAGAAGAGCGCGGTGAACTCGATTTTCATCACCACGACGCACGGCACGTTGACGACGAGCTACAAGCTGCTCACGGACACGGCGGCGAAGGAACAGAACGTTCCGGCGACGGTGAAGTGCGGGAAGGGCGCGACCTGCCAGATTGATCTCTCGGGGTTGGCCAGCGGGGCGCTGCTGCCGGCGAAGATTCGGGTGCTGCTGGAAGCGCCGGCGTCGCCTGGCGCGGCGACGGTGCGGGCGACGGTGGTGGCGGGCGGCAAGGTGCATCAGCCGGAGCCGGTGACGGTGACGTTCACGGGACCGGCGAAGTCGCTGAGCATCGGCGAGCCGCCGTCGACGGTGCTGGGTTACGACGTGGTCGGCAAGGACAAGGACGGCAATGACGTGGCCGACGACGTGACGAAGACGGGTCACAAGCCGGAGACGGGCGCGGCGTCGCGGGACGAGCTCGCGTTCATGGTCCAGGCGACGGACGGCGCGGCCGGGGCCGGCAGCGTGGTGAAGACGCCGACCCTGACGGTAATGGTGCGTGACAGCGCCGGGGCGCTGGTCGCGACGGGCAAGTACCAGACGAAGCAGTCGGGGGCGTTGATGAACATGCTGCTGCTGGACATCGACGCGCCGAAGGCGACGCCGCTGAAGCCGGGCGAGTACAAGCTGACCCTGTCGTCTACGTCGCCGGCGCTGAAGGCGGAGCGGATGTTCACGGTGGTCGGCGACGGTTCGACGCTGGAGCTGGAGCTGGCGCCGATGTCGGCGGACACGTTCGGGCAGACGGTGACGGCGACGGCGAGGGTGCAGGACGCGGCCGGGAACCCGGTGGCGGCCGGCACGGCGGTGACGTTCAAGGTGTCGGACTTCAGCGGGGGCAACGACGCGGTGGCGGTGCTGGACACGGAGGGGGCGGTGCTGACCAACAAGGACGGCGTGGCGTCAGCGGTGCTGACGGTGGTGGGCGCGGGCAACGCGGTGGTGCGAGCGACGGCGGACAAGTCGGGCGGCGGTTCGCTGCTGAAGACGGCGGTGCTGGTCAGCCGGGCCGGCGCTCCCGCCGCCGAGGGCGAGGCGGGTCTGGACTGTCTGAGCGAGCTGAGCGGGTTCGCGGTCTGGACCTGCGGCGGTTCGACGGCGTCGGCGCTGTTCGAGCTGCTCTCGGCCCGCGGCGCGACGGCGATCCACCTGTGGAACGGCTCCGTCTGGGTCCGCTACTCGGTCGTCGACGGGACGATGGTGCCCGGCTCCCGCGACTTCACCGTCGGCGGGAACGACGTGCTCTACATCAGCAACTAGCGCTCAGCGAAGGATGAGCCGTCCGCGTGGGCGGGGTCGTACGACCCCGCCCCCGCGTCGGTTCAGACGGTCATCCGGCGCGGGAACGACGGTGATGGAGCTCGGAAACGCGCTGTCCGGGTTACGCAACGGTAAAGTCTGATAGACGATTGTCGAAAAGCGAGGTGGAAGCGGCGATTGCGACGACGCAACGCGCGGCGGTCGGGTAAGCTGCGAGGAGCCTGTTCGGACAGTGGCGAGTTCAATCGCCGTCGATACGGGAGGGGGTGGCGATGACTGGAACTCCGGCGCGGGCCTCACAGGGTCCAAGGCCGGGACGATGATGTCCGGTTCGCTTGACTTCAGGGTCGGCGGGTCGGGTATCATTTTGGGAAGCGACTGGCGCGTCTCTCCGGCGAGGGTCCGGGAGCGCAGATGGCGACGAGCGACTTGAGGAAAGGACGCTGAGATGGCACGAATGGGAATGGCGACGCGGATCATTGGTGTGGCGCTAGGTCTGGCGCTGGCGTTGACGGCGCTGGCGTCGGCGACGGCGCAGCAGGAGCCGCCCTACCGGTTCTACGGGACGGGCGCGACGGCGGGCGACGAGATCGTCGCGATGGACGCCTCGGGAGACGAGCTGGGCATGGCGACGGTGGACGCGGACGGCGCTTGGTACATCGACGTGCCGGTGGACAAGTCCGAGGGCGTGATGTTCACGCTGAACGGCGAGAAGGCGTCGGCGAACGTGACTGAGACCGGTTCCGGTCAGGCGATGGTCACGCTGACGGTCGCGATGTCCGACGACCACGGCGAGGACTCGATGTCCGAGGACTCGATGATGGGCGACGACGATGCCATGGACGGGCATGGCGAGGACTCGATGATGGACGACCACGGCGAGGACTCGATGTCCGGGGACTCGATGATGGACGACGAGGACTCAATGATGGACGGCCATGGCGGTGACTCGATGATGGACGGTCACGGCAACGGGATGCACGGCTACCCGAACTCGGGCAGCGGCGGTCTGGCGGACGGCGGCGTGCCGGCCGGCCTGATCGGCCTGCTGGTTGCGCTGGGCGCCGTGTCCATCGCGGGTCTGGGTCTGCGCCGGGCGCGCAACCGCAGCTAAGCGGTCAGCGCCGAAGCGGCGCTCGCGCAACCACCGGCGAGGGCGGGGTCGCACGACCCCGCCCTCGCGTCGTTAATGGGTGAAGTTGAATGTTCAGGCGATGCGCCAACCGGAGCGCTGCCACATCCGACGGGCTTCGCTGTGGATCTCGGCGCGCGCGGCGATCAGGCCTTTGACTGACGGCTCGGCCTGGTTGAATTGCAGCGGGCGGCCGTCGATGTCGGTGACGGTTGCGCCTGCGGCTTCCAGCAGCGCCGCGCCGGCGGCGAGATCCCACTCGTTGCGGCGGCCAGGCGTGAAGACGAGGCAGCCGTTACCGGTCGCCAGCATCGCCATGCGATAGGCGATTGAGCCGATCGGCATCACCCTGGTGCCGTCGGGGACGGGCGGCAGGTCGCCGTACTGCCACTCGCCGCGGCCGACTAGCATGTAGCTTTCGGCCAGCCCGCCCGCGCTCTCCAGTTGGAAGCGTTTGTCGTCGCTGTCGGCGGCGGCGGCGAACATCTCATCGGCGTCCGGGTTGTAGACGACGCCGAGCGCGGCGCGTCCGTTATGGGCGAGGGCGATCGAGACGGCGTACTCGGGCACGCCCTGCAGGAACTCGCGGGTGCCGTCGAGCGGGTCGACGATCCAGACGCGCCGATGCAGCAAACGGCGGCGGTCGTCGTGGGCTTCCTCCGAGAGCCAGGCGTCATCGGGGAATGCGCCGAGCAGCGTCTCGCGCAGAGCGGCGTCAACCTCGATATCGGCTTCGGAGACGACCTCGTAGGCGATGCTCGGCCCGCCGGCGGTCTGACGCTGGCGCTCGTCGCTCCGCTTCCAGCCGTAGCGCGCTCCCGAGCGCTGATAGCGCCGCAAGATCTCGCCGCCGTGGCGGGCGGCTTCCTGGGCGGCTTCCAACTCGGCCCTGAGGTCCATCGGCGGTTCCCTCTGCTGCTCCGCGACGCCGCTTCCGCGTCGGAGGATTGAGGGAACTAGAAGCCCGCCTGCTTGTCGACCGCGCCGACGAGTTCGCGTCCGCCGCGGTAGCGGCGCAGGTTCTCGCAGAAGCGTTCCAGGTTGCGCCCGGCCCGCAGCTGCGAGGCGCCGGCCGTGTGCGGCGTCATGATGATGTTGTCGATCTCGAAGACGCGGTGATCCTTGGGCAACGGCTCGCCCTCGACCACGTCGAGCGCGGCGCCGCGTAGATGCCCGGACTCGACCGCATCGATCAGCGCCTCCAGCTCGATGATTTCGCCGCGCGTCACGTTGACGATCACCGAGCCCTGCTTCATCTTGGCGAAGGTCTCGCGGTTGAACAGATGATGGGTCTCTTCGGTCAACGGCGTGCAGACGGCGACCACGTCGGATTTTTTGAGCAGGGTGTCGAGTTGGTTCATATGACCCACGACGGGCACAATTGGCGTGCCGCGCACGGCGACCGCGTCGACGGCGCGGACGCTCATCCCGAAGCCGTTGGCGCGTTCGGAGATCGCGCGTCCCGTGCCGCCGAACCCGACGATGCCCATGGTCAGCCCGGAGAGTTCGAAGGCGGCGCGGCGCATGGACACGCGAGCGCCCCAGGCCTCGCCCCCAAGCGTCAGCGCGGGCTTGAGCGAGCGCGCCAGCGCTAGCAGCAGCGCGAATGCGTGGTCGGCCAGGTGCGGCCCGACGAGACCCTTTTCGCCGGTCAGCGGGATATCGGATTGCTTGAACGCGTCGAACAGGTAGCCGTCGACGCCCGACGCGGTGGCGTGAATCCATTTGAGTTGCTTCGCCTCGGCAAAGAGGTCGGGCGTGAGATAGCCGAGCACGACTTCCGCATCGGCGATCATCTCCATCGCGTCCTCGCGGTTGTGGGCGACGACAACATCGGCTTCGGCACCGGCAGCAGCGCGAATGGCGTCGAGCTGGGCGTCCGAGACTTCAGGCAGGGTGAGTCCGGGCATCACGAGTACGCGCATCAGGCGGTTCGCTCCTCAATCCGTGGGTCAGTCGAGGCGCGAGCGTCGCGCGCCAACGGTCAGGGTATCACCGCCGCTGCTCTCGGCGATGTGGTCGTAAGCTGCGTGTAGCCCGCCAACGCGAGCGGCGCGGGCGGAGAGAGGCAGCGCGATGCGATTTCGACGAATGGGACGGACAGGTTTGCGGGTCTCGGAAATCTGCCTGGGCACGATGACGTTCGGGTTTCAGACCGAAGCTGAGGACGCGTTTCGAATCATGGACGCAGCGTTCGACGCCGGCGTGAATTTCATCGACACCGCCGATGTGTACCCGATCGGCTCCGACGACGTCGGCACGACCGAGTCGATCGTCGGCCGCTGGCTGGCGGGACGGCCGCGCGACCAGGTCGTGGTGGCGACCAAGTGCGTCGGCGCGATGGGGCCCTCGCCCAATCAGCGCGGCGCGTCGAGGCAGCACATCCTCTCGGCGGTCGATGAGTCGCTGCGCCGATTGGGCACCGGCTATATCGACCTGTACCAACTGCACGGCCCCGACCCGCGCACGCCGATAGAGGAAACGATGCGGGCGCTGGACGATTTGGTGCGTTGGGGCAAGGTGCGCTATGTGGGCGCGTCCAACTACCGAGCCTGGCAGTTGGCGCTGGCGCTGGGCGCGTCGGACCGGGACGGCATCGCGCGGTTCGACTGCGACCAGCCGCGCTACAACATCCTGTGGCGTGATATCGAGGCCGACTTGCTGCCGCTCTGCCGCGACCGGGGCGTGGGGATCATCGCTTACAACCCGCTGGCCGGCGGCTTTCTGACCGGTAAGTACCAAAACACGGCCGATCTGCAGGAAGGAACACGCTTCACGCTGGGCAACGCGGCGCAGCGGTATCAAAATCGATACTGGGATCAAATACAGTTCGAGCAGGTCGCCGGCCTGCAACGGTATTTCGCCGAGCGCGATGTGAGCATCACGCACGCCGCCATCGCCTGGGTGCTTGCGCAGGATGGAATCACATCAGCCATCGTCGGCGCCTCGAAAGTGGAGCAGATCGAAGATTCGCTGGGCTACGCAGAGGTCGCGCTGACGGAGGATGATCTGGCATTCTGTGATCGTCCGTGGTACGAAATCCCGCGACCATCTGATCCAGAAGTCGCAATGCGGTAAGGAGTTGTGCGATGACCGAACAAGACGACCGTCCCGATGTCTGGAAGATGATGCTTGGCTCCGGTGGAATGTATGAGGAGGAATGTCTGGAGACCGGTTGGATCCGTGTTGGGTTTCACGTCGCGGAAGACCTGCACCGTAAGAGCGACAACGGCATCAAGCGTATTGTGTCGGCGATGCCAGGACTTACAGATGCCCAACAGCAGAGCCGCGCTAACAGCCTAATTTGGTTCAGCAACAGTATGCAGAAAGGCGATCTCGTCGTGGTCGCACTGAAGACACGACCAGGCCTGATGGCGATAGGCCGCATCACAGGGGATTACACATACCGAAGCGATATAGAGCGTACACCTCATACCAGGACTGTTGAATGGCTAAAACCTGAAGTACCATTATCGCCCGATTGGAACGATGTCATTCAGTTCATTCAGTCACGAAGGACTATCAGTCGTATTGGCAATGAGGAAACGATTGAGCGGATAGAGCAATTCGCCGTCACTGGAGCTGCTTTGACTCAGGATATGCGTCTCGAGGGTTTTCAATCTGAGGAGCCAGCGGGCAACGATCTATCTCTTGAGGATATCGCGCGCGTTCAGATTGCCTCTTTGATCAACGAACGATTTCCCGCCAAACGGATGGAGCACCTTGTGGCCGGGGTTTTGCGAGCGGCTGGATACACCATTGCGCCGCCCTTGGATGGCGCCGACCAAGGCGTAGACGTGATTGCCGGTGGCGGACTGCTGGGATTCGAAAATCCACTACTGTGCGTACAGGTTAAGCACACGACCGGTCGCACGACGTCGGAAACCGTCCAACAATTACGAGGCGCTGTTGAGCAGTTCGGCGCGAAACAGGGGTTGTTCGTCAGCTGGCGCGGTTACACCAGCGTTGCGTTGAAAGAGGCTCGACAGAGTTTCTTTCGAGTTCGTCTGTGGGACGCCAACGATCTCATCGATGCGATTTGCAAGCATTACAGCAATCTGCCGGACGATATTCGCAAGGATATTCCTTTGCAACAAATCTGGACTGTTGTGCCGGAACCGATCGACGAGTAGCAGGCAATTCACAGACGGCAGGGGCGAACGAGATTCCTGCGCAACGCACGGGAATGACGGATGCGGAGGCAAGAGAGGGATAACGCGGGAGCAGCGCGAATATCTGCCGGTTGCGCTATCCTTGCGACCACTGCAATTTCTGGGAGGGAATGCGATGCGCGCTGCCGTTCTTGAAGCTCCGAACACTCCGTTGGCGATTATGGATCTGGTGCAGGACGAGCCTCGCTACGGCGAAGTGCTGGTGCGGATGGGCGCGGCCGGCATTTGCGCCTCCGATCATCACATCATGGACGGCTCCGCGGCCTTTCCACTGCCGTCGGTGCTGGGCCACGAAGGCGCAGGCACGATCGAAGCCGTCGGCCCAGGCGTCACCGAGCTCAAGCCCGGCGACCGCTGCATCCTCTCGTTTGTCACGCCCTGCGGGCAGTGCCCGACCTGCCGCAAGGGCGCGCCGCAGCTCTGCGATCTGCATCAGGCGACCGGCTCACGGCTGCTCGACGGCACCGTACGGCTGCATGATCGAGACGGCCGCGAGGTCTTTCAGATGGGCAAGCTGGGCGTCTTCGGCGAGCGCGTCGTGACGGCGCAGCAGGCCTGCTTCCCGATACCCGACCAGGTACCGATGGACGTGGCGGCGCTGATCGGCTGCTCGGTCACGACCGGCGTGGGCGCGGTGATCAACCAGCCCGCAGCCGAGGCGGGAATGACCGTCGCCGTGATCGGCGCCGGCGGCGTCGGTCTCAACGCGATCCAGGGTGCCAGGATGCTCAACGCCTCGCGCATCATCGCCGTCGACATTCACGATCACAAGCTCGAGTTCGCCCGCCGCTTCGGCGCAACCGATACCGTCAACGCGCGCAACGTCAATGTCGGCGCGGCGATCCGCGAGCTGACCAACGGCGGCGTCGATTTCGCCTTCGACACTTTCGGCTCGGACGTGACCGCGAACCAGGTCTTCGACTCGCTGGGCAAGGGCGGCACCGGCGTGATCGTCGGCATCGCGCCGACCGAAGCGGTCGGCTCGTTCGACCTGGTCGATATGGTGCGCAAGCAGAAGACGATGGTCGGCTCCTACTACGGCTCCGCCTCGCCGCACCGCACATTCCAGAAGCTGGTCGATATGTACGTAACCGGCCGCATCGAGATCGACCACATCGTCCAGCGCCGCTACCCATTGGACGAGATCAACGAAGCCTTCCACGCCCTAGAACGCGGCGAAGACGGCCGCGGCGTGATCGTGTACGGCTGAAAGCTAACTCGTTGGGGAGCGACCGCGGTCGCTAGCGACCGCGGAATTGGGCGGGGCGCTTTTCCAGGAAGCTGTCGATGCCTTCCTGGCGATCTTCCGAGTTGCTGGTGATGCTCAGACCCCAGGCCTCGCGCTCGACCTGCATGTCGAAGCTTGATGCCTGGTTGTTGACCAGGCGCTTGGTCAGCTCGATCGCCAACGACGGGCCGCGCGCGATCCGCTCCGCCAGGGCGATCGCCTCGTCGACCAGCGTTTCCGGGTCGAGCGTCCGGTTGGTCAGCCCGTAGCGTTCGGCGTCCGACGCGCTCAGCGGCTCGCCGGTGTACATCAGCTCCAGCGCGCGGCCCTTGCCGATCATCTGCGGCAGGTAATAGGTGCTGCCCGTGTCGGGCACGATCGCGCGGTGCACGAAGGCGCTGATGAAGCGCGCGTTGGTGCTGGCCAGGCGGATATCGCAGGCCAACGCCAGCGACATGCCCGCGCCCGCCGCCGCGCCGTTGACCGCTGCCACGATCGGCTTGGGGTAGTCGTTGAGGGTCGAAAACAGGACGCCGTAGTGACCGATCGGCGCCTCGCGGTGGCGCCGAAAACTGTCCGCCTCATCCAGTTCGCGGCTCAGTTCCTGCGCCTCGCGCCCGCCCGAGACATCGGCGCCGGCGCAGAACCCTCGGCCGGCGCCGGTGATCACCATCGCCTTGACGCCGTCGTCATGGCGCGTCGATTGCAGCACGTCGAGCAGCTCGTGCACCAGCCGCGACCCCATCGCGTTCATCTTCTCGGGCCGATTGAGCGTGATGATCGCGACCTGGTTGCGCGTCTCGAGCGTGAGGTCCTGGTAGGTCATACGCGCCTCTTTCGCCTCGCGCTGCGCCCCCTTGCGCAGAGTGGTAGCAGCGCCCAGCGCCTCAGCGCTGGAGCCAGCCGAACTGCTGCTTGCGGCGCTGCGCCTGAGGTGAGATCTCGACGTTGATCAACGTCGAACCTTCCTGTGCAAACGAGTCGTCCAGTGCCGCGATCAGCTCCTCGGGGCTGCGGGCGTAGTAGCCCTTGCCGCCGAACGCCTCCATGATCATCTCATAGTGCGCCATGGGCGTGAGCTGTCCCGGCGACAGGCCGCCGGTCTCGTACTGCTCGGGCAGTTCGGGCGCGCCGCCGCCGATGCCGTTGTTGTTGAAGATGATCCAGGTGATCGGCAGCTTCTGGCGCACGGCGGTCTCGACCTCGCCGGGGCCGAAGCCGAAGGCGGCGTCGCCCTCGAGCGCGATCACGCGCTTGCCGGGGTGCACCACCTGCGCTGCCAGAGCGAACCCGGGGCCGACGCCCATCGTGCCCCACGTGCCCGCGTCGAGGCGCTTGCGCGGCTCGTACGACTGGATCACCTGGCGCGCGATCGCCATCGTGTTCTCGCCTTCGGTGACGAACACCGCGTCGCGCGGCATGCGGTCCTGAATCTCTTTCAGCGGCCGGTAGTAGTTCATCGGCGACTCGTCCGACGACGCCCACTCGGCCTGCTCGACCGCCTTGCGCTCGACCTCGGCGTTGATCGAGGCGATCCACTCGGTCGTGTCCTCGAACGACCACGGGTGCTCGTCGAGGTACGAGTTCAGCTGACCCATGACCGCCTTGCCGTCGCCCACGAGCGCGACCTCGGTCGGGACGTTCGTGCCGATCTCCTCCGGCTCGATGTCGAGCTGGATGACGCGCACGCCTTCCTTGAAGCGCGGCGGTCGGCCGAAGTGCAGAATCCAGTTCAGCCGCGCGCCCAGCAGGACAACCAGGTCAGCGTTCTTGAGCGCGTGGGTTCGGGCCGCCGCGGCGTTGTTGGGCGCGTCGGCGGGCACTACGCCGGCGCCCATCGGCGTCGCCAGCCAGGGGATGCCCGTCTTGTCGACGAACTCCTGCACTTCCTGCTCGGCCTGCGACCAGGCCATTCCCTTGCCCACGATGACGAGCGGGTTGGAGGCCGTTTTCAGCGCCTCAATCGCGGCCTCGACCGACTCCGACGAGACCATCGGCCGTTGCGGCTCCTCGATTCGCGGCGCCCACTGCACTTCCGACTCGTCCACCACGGCGTCGATGATGTCGCCCGGCAGGTCGAGGTAGACGGGGCCGGGCCGTCCGTTGATCGCCGCGCGCGTCGCCTGCGCGATCAGCCGCGGGATCAGCCGCGCGTCGCGCGCCTGGTCAGCCCACTTGACGAACGGCCGCGCCGCCTCGACCTGCGGGGCGTCCTGGAAGTCGCCCATCTGCGACAGGGTGACGTTGGCCGCGCCGCCGATCAGGATCATCGGCCAGCAGTTGGCCTGCGCGTTGCCCAGCGCCGAGATGCAGTTGGTCATGCCGGGGCCGGACACGACCAGCGCCGCGGACAGATGTCCGCGCATGTACGACGCCGCCTGCGCCGCGTAGCCGGCGGCCTGCTCGTGGCGGACGCCGATGAACGGCTTGCCTTCCTGCATCCAGGCAACCGATATCGGCACCACGGGAACGCCGACGAGACCGAACATCTCCTCGACCCCCTGCGTTTTCAGCGACTTGGCGACAATCTGCGCCCCGGTCAGTTCAGCCACGTGACACTCCTCAAGTGCATCAACTCACACTCCAAGTAGACTACACCACATTCGACCCCTAGATCCGTCATTCCCGTGCGCGGCGCGGGAATCTCGTCTGTCTTAACGACGCGTGGGCGGGGTCTTGCGACCCCGCCCCACGCGGACGGCTCACCTTTCGCTGAGCGCTAGTTGCTGATGTAGATGATGTCCGACTCGCCGACGGTGAAGTCGCGGGAACCCGGCACCATCGTCCCGTCGACGACTGAGTAGCGGATCCAGACGGAACCGTTCCACAGGTGGATCGCCGTCGCGCCGCGCGCCGAGAGCAGCTCGAACAGCGCCGACGCCGTCGAACCGCCGCAGGTCCAAACCGCGAACCCGCTCAGTTCGCTCAGACAGTCCAGACCCGCTTCGCCCTCAGCGGCGGGAGCGCCGGCCCGGCTGACCAGCACCGCCGTCTTCAGCAGCGAGCCGCCGCCCGCCTTGTCCGTCGTCGCGCGCACCACCGCGTTGCCCGCGCCGACCACCGTCAGCACCGCCGACGCCGCCCCGTCCTTGTTGGTCAGCACCGCACCCTCCGTGTCCAGCACCGCCACCGCGTCGTTGCCCCCGCTGAAGTCCGACACCTTGAATGTCACCGCCGTGCCGGCCGCCACCGGGTTCCCGGCCTCGTCCTGCACCGTCGCCGTCGCCGTCACCGTCTGACCGAACGTGTCCGCCGACATCGGCGCCAGCTCCAGTTCCAGCGTCGAACCGTCGCCGACCACCCTGAACATCCGCTCCGCCTTCAGCGCCGGCGTCGCAGACGACAGCGTCAGCTTGTACTCGCCCGGCTTCAGCGCCGTCGCCTTCGGCGCGTCGATGTCCAGAAGCAGCATGTTCATCAACGCCCCCGACTGCTTCGTCTGGTACTTGCCCTTCGCGATCAGCGCCCCGGCGCTGTCGTGCACCATTACTGTCAGGGTCGGCGTCGTTACCACGTTGCCGGCCCCGGCCGCGCCGTCCGTCGCCTGGACCATGAACGCGAGCTCGTCCCGCGACGCCGCGCCCGTCTCCGGCTTGTGACCCGTCTTCGTCACGTCGTCGGCCACGTCGTTGCCGTCCTTGTCCTTGCCGACCACGTCGTAACCCAGCACCGTCGACGGCGGCTCGTCGATGCTCAGCGACTTGGCCGGACCCGTGAACGTCACCGTCACCGGCTCAGGCGTATGCACCTTGCCGCCCGCCACCACCGTCGCCCGCACCGTCGCCGTGCCCGGCGTCGCCGGCGCGTTCAGCAGCACCCGAATCTTCGCCGGCAGCAGCGCCCCGCCGGTCAACCCCGAGAGATCAATCTGGCAGGTCGCGCCCGGCGTCGTGCACTTCACCGTCGCCGGAACGTTCTGTTCCTTCGCCGCCGTGTCCGTGAGCAGCTTGTAGCTCGTCGTCAACGTGCCGTGCGTCGTGGTGATGAAAATCGAGTTCACCGCGCTCTTCTCCGCCGCCGTACCCGACGGGTTCAGCACCGACAGCGTGAACTCCACATCCCCACCGTTCGCCGCAACCGTCGTCGACTCCGACAGCGAGGCGTCGTCCGCGTAGCCGTCCGCCGAGTTCCCGTCCGTCCCGCCGCCCTTCGCGTCCTCGCTCGAGACCTTCGCCCGGCGCGGCGCGCTCGGACCAAACCGAACCGTCGACACCTCCACCAGCGCGCTGCTCACCGTCAGCTTGCCCCTCGCGCTCAGCGCCCCCGGATTCGTCGACGCGCCGTCGTTCCCCGACGCCGTCACCACGTACTCCCCGTCCGGCGTCCCCGCCGGCACCGAGATCTCGATCGTGTACGTCTTCTTGGTCGCGCCGCTGCCGGTTGCGTGCGCGGTCGGCTTGAGCGCCTGGGTTAGCGTCACAGCGGCATCATTGCTATCAAACGGACTGCCGCCGCTGAACGGAGTAGCGCCGGCCTGCGAACCCAGCAGCTTGAGCGCCGTCGTCGCCCCCTCGCCCGTCACCACCTTCGCGTACAGGTTCAGACCCTGCAGCGTCACTTTGGTCACCTTCGTCATCTGCGACGTGCTCACATCCGTCGTCTCCACCACCAACTCCACGTCCTGACCCGGACGCACGATCCCGTCCGAATCATTGCGGAACTTGATCGTCATCGACGCCTTCGGATCCGCCTGGGCCGCCGCTTGCTGCTGATTGTTGCCACCGCTGCCGCTGTCGCTGGGGCTGCCGCTGTCGCCGGGGCAGGTGGTTGGCTCCGTCGTTCCCTGCGGCGCCGCAGTGACGGTGAGCGAGATCGACTCGGGCGAATCGGCGCCGTTGCCGATCGCGTTCACCGCCCGCATCTTGAACTTGTACGTCCCAGCCGCCAATCCCACGACCGTGTGGCTCACCTGCGCCGAGGCCTCCTCCGAACCCGGCGTGATGCACCTCCACGTCGTCTGGTAGTCGCCGCTGCCCCGCTTCCACGTGTACTCGTACCTCGTGATCGGTGAATCACCGTCATAGTTGATCGGATCACCGCCACTGGCGCCGGGGTACGCGCCGATCACCCGCCAACTGAGAACTATCTCGCCTGGTTGAGCCTTGGTGATGCCGATGGAGTTCATTCCCCCCGGCACTGTCGGTACGAAGATCTTCCTACTAACGGTAGCCGTCCTAATCGCACCGGCTCCCGCAGAGTTGACCGCCCGCATCTGCAGATCGTAGTTAGCCGCCTCCGTCACCGGGATGTCGTACGTCGTCAACGACGCCGAACTCGGGATCTGCGTCCATATATCGGGATATGAGCCGCCGACCTTGCTCAGCCGGTACTCGTACCGCGTGACCGCCGGCGTCGCCGTCACCGCCGTCCAGGTCACCCGAATCTTGCCCGTATCGTCCGGGTGTCGATCGGCCTTCGTGATGGTCATCAGCCCTGGCACCGCATTCTGCGCTTCAGCCGGCGGCGCTGCCAGCAGCAGCGCCGCCGCGAGGGCGAGCAGGGCTACCCCTCCCCCCAGAATGTTGAGGCGCATCCGCGCCAGCGTTCCGGTCATCGTCCGTTCCTTTCCCTGGATTGCGCGACGCACCTAAAGCGCCGCTCCGACTCATCTTCACCCACACATCCAGCCGAATCAATAGACTTACCCCCCCCCCCCCCCGAAAATTTACAAATAATTTACACCCAGCCCCCGATTTTCGCGTCCGACGCGAGGAAATTCGGGCAGGCGGCGCCCGCCCGGCGGGCAAGATTCCCGCGCGGAGCTTGGGAATGACGGGACCGGGCGCGGCAGTGGCCGCTGGCGGCGATCAGGCCATCCACAGACTGTTAGCTTGTTCCGGAGAAAGAGAGCCGATCATGAGGAAGGCGGATTTTCGATGAGCAAGCTATCCGAGGACCCGCGCATCGACCCGCGCCTCAAGGCGCTGTTCGGGGCGTTCGACCTGCCGCCGCAGGCGGATGCGGCCAGCCGCGAGGAGGTGCTGGCGCAGGCGAACAGCGCCCAGGGGCAGGCGATGCGTCAGATGCTGACGGCGTTCATGGCGCCGTGCGACACGGAGGAGATCGCGCCTTCGGGTGGGCTGACGGTCACCACCGAGACGTTCACATCGTCGCCCGACGGCAACGAGGTCAACATCCAGCTGATCATGCCCGACCGCGAGCGGGCGGCGGGCGATCCGCCGGCCTGCGTCTATTACATCCACGGCGGCGGGATGGCGTCGATGTCGTGCTACGACCCCAACTACAAGGCGTGGGGGCGGATCATCGCGCAGCAGGGCGTGGCGGTGGCGATGGTGGACTTTCGCAACAGCGTGACGCCGTCGTCGGCGACCGAGGTGGCGCCCTATCCGGCCGGGCTGAACGACTGCGCGGCGGGCCTCCGCTGGGTCGCGTCGCAGGCGCAGCGGCTGGGCATTGACGCCTCGCGGATCATCATCGCGGGCGAGAGCGGCGGCGGCAATCTGACCCTGGCGACGGGGATGAAGCTGCTGCGCGAGGGCGATATCGGCCTGGTGCAGGGTCTCTACGCGCTCTGCCCCTACATCGCCGGCAGCTGGCCGCGCGACGACCTGCCATCGACGGTCGAGAACAACGGCATCCTGCTCGATCTGCACAACAACACGGGCGCGATGGGCTACGGGATTGCCGCCTTCGAGGCGCAGGATCCGCTGGCCTGGCCGCTGTTCGCATCGAGCGAGGATGTGATCGGCCTGCCTGCGACGGTGATCTCGGTCAACGAATGCGACCCGCTGCGCGACGAGGGGATCGCCTTCTACCGGCTGCTGCTGGCGTCGGGCGTGGCGGCGCGCTGCCGGCAGGTGATGGGCACGATCCACGGCACCGAGGTGTTCCCGATGGCCTGCCCCGACGTGTCGCGCGATACCGCGCGCGACATCGCCGGGCTGGCGAACGGCTAGAACGGCCTGTCGCCCCTGACGGTGACGCGGATGCCGCTGCGCGACTCGGGGTAGTAGTCCCAGATCGCCATGTGCTGGGTGCAGCGGTTGTCCCACAGCGCGACCGAATGCGCGTCCCAGCGGAAGCGGCACTGGAAGTTGACGTTTTTGACGTGCTCGAAGAGGAAGGCGAGGATCGCGCCGCTCTCCTCGACGGGCAGCTCGACGATGCGCCTGGTGAAGCTGGAGTTGACGAACAGCGCCTTGCGTCCGGTGACCGGATGCGTGCGCGCGATCGGGTGGACGGCGCGGGGCGACTCGCGCTGCGGCTTGTGTTCGCCGTACTGCCCCGAATAGTCGGAGGCGTGCAGCGCGGTCAGCGGTTCGAGCAGCGTCTGCATCTGCGGCGAGAGGCCGTCCCAGGCGGCGTACATGTTCGACCAGCAGGTATCGCCGCCCTGGCTGGGGACGCGGTGGATGTGCAGGATCGACGCCATCGGCGGCTCTTCATCGGCCGAGACGTCGGAGTGCCAGCGCTCGCCGTTGTTGCGGAACGAGTCCTGGTCGGTGTGGATGCGCATCAGCTCGGGGTTGCCGTGCTCGTAGGGCGCGGCGGGATGGATGTGCAGGTCGCCGAAGCGGCGCCCGAAGGCGAGATGCTGGTCGGGCGTCATCGGCTGGTCGCGGAAGAACAGCACCAGATGCTTCATCCAGGCGTCGTGGATGAACTGGAAGGTTTCCTC
This sequence comes from Dehalococcoidia bacterium, assembly GCA_965205105.1. Classification (GTDB taxonomy): domain Bacteria; phylum Chloroflexota; class Dehalococcoidia; order Bin125; family Bin125; genus Bin125. The sequence goes on along the minus strand of OZ242034.1, from coordinate 950,763 downwards.
GTCCAGCGGCTGGGTCAGGTCGACCCCGTGCACGGTCGCGCCGATGGTCGGCGTCAGCGGTTCGATGGTGATCGCGGATGCGGGCATGCCGGTCTCCTCCTGCCTGTGCGGATCGATGGGCTGTGCTGAAGATAGCGCTGATCGCCGAGCATCGGCGCAGCGGCGCGGGGTGCTTCTGGAGTCACGCGGGCGGCTGCGTCTGGTCGGATTGTCCGCGCAGTAGGGCGCTGAAGCCGGCCTGCTCGAAATCGCGGTCATACGCCAGCGCCTCGACGATGCCCAGCCGTTCCATCACCAGAAAGCTGGCGCAGTCGGTCAGGCTCCAGGATTGGTCGGGCCGCGCGGCGTAGCGATCGACCGCGTCCCAGAACAGCGCCGAGCTGGTCTCAACGATTTCCACGCGCGCGTTGGCTCGGATGCCGCGCACCATCCGTGAAACGTACTCCCGGCGGCGCCCGCCTTTGCGTGAAAAGTCGGCGAACACCTCAGTCAACACCATCTCGGTGGTAACAATCCGACCAGATGCGAACCGCTCCGCCAGCATCAGAGCCTGCTGGTGCAACCCGTCAGCGGGATTCCAGAGGGCAATCCAGTAGCCGGCATCTGCGAATACCGGGCTCACTCATCCTCTTCCTTGGGGTGGCCGTAGAGGTAGTGCTTCTTGTTCTTGGCGAAGTCCGTGGGAAAATCGTCCCAGGCATCCGGAAACTCACGATTCAGCTTCTCGGCCAAGGCAACGATTGCGGCCAAACCCTGAGGTTCGTCCTCAGACAGCTGCTCGTGCTCGCGTTCGTTCACTTCGTCCTCTTCCTTCGGGTGATCGAACCGGTAATGGTCCTTGTTCCTGGCCAGGTCTGTGGGGACGTCGTCCCAAGCCTCGTCCGGTATGGCGCGGTTCAGCTCATCGACCAAGGCGACGATTGTGGGCAAACCGCGGAGTTCGCCCTCGGCTGGCGGGTTTTCCGCACGCTCCTGAATCCAGGCGGCGATTTCGGCCAGGCCGGGGATTTCGCGCTCTTCGGCAGGCTCCGCCGCGTCTTTCGACGGCGGGCGCGGATCCGATATCTCCAACGTGACCTCACAGCCCGGTTCGAGGCCGGTGGACTCCAGCGGCGTCAGGACGCCGTCGGCGTAGCGGGCGCGGATGCGGATGCCCATGGCGGTTCTCCCCGACGTTCAGCTTACGCCTTTACGCGCGCCTCGACGGCGGTAATCTCGTCGTCGGTGAGGCCATAGAGGTCGTAGACCAGACGGTCGATCTCGCGCTCCAGCGCAGTAGTAGCTGTCTGCTGTCTGCTGTCTGCTGTCTGCTGTCTGCTGTCTGCTGTCTGCTGTCTGCTGTCTGCTGTCTGCTGTCTGCTGTCTGCTGTCTGCTGTCTGCTGTCTGCTGTCTGCTGTCTGCTGTCTGCTGTCTGCTGTCTGCTGTCTGCTGTCTGCTGTCTGCTGGAGTATATAGCACATTATCGACGGATGTTCTACTGACAATTTCGTCGGTGAGTGCGACGAAGCTTGCTTGATCAGCGGATGCAATCTGGAGTACCGGAACCGTCGATATAGTTGCAGTGATCCACCTGCTAGTACCCGTACCCGACGTCATGCCAACGCTTTGTACGTACCATGATGTCAGGGTCGCATTGAGCAATGCACAAAGGTATTTTATAGATACACCCGTGATCATGTATGTTGAGTTCAGAGCAAGCATCGTGCCATCGTCGAAGCAGAATCGACCGCGATTCGTTAGATCAATACAGAACAATTTTTCTTTGGTGAACTCCCCGCGATGTGCACAGCTACTTAAGTTGTAGGGTGTACGGCCCTGACCGCGGCGAGCCTTGAGCTTTGGCAAAAACGTATCTAAATGGCGCTTAACCGCGGGGTACTCGTCGATATCGATTGCTGCGACATCGTCATACCCATTGTGCGTGTCAATCAGCCACAGACCAGCCCATTTGGCTCGCCAACGATCAATGTCTTCGCCACGCAGGATTGGCTTGATGATCTCTGCCGATTTCGGGTCTTCTGCAATTAGCGCGTTGCGTGCAGCCGTGTCGATGACAAATGCTTCGTTCCGGCTAGTCTTGATGCCTGCGTTGATCATGATATCCCAGTCGCTGAGCGGCGTGCCGAGCGTTTGCATCTTGTCGATCACGCTCCATTCGAGCGGTGAGAGCAGGCTCCACGGCTCGTCACCACTAGGCCGTGCTTCGCGCCAGCTATCGTCAGGAGGAGGGAACTTCGGCTCAGGCAGATCATCGAGATCAATCGCAGGGAACGGCTTTGCTTCGCCGCCGGTGCGCAGCAACAACACGCCGCTATCGACGACAGCATCGAAGACATCCTTGCCCAGATCGAGCCAGCGCAGTGGTTTGTGGTGCTCGGCGAACATCGCGCGCAGCTTCTTACCATACTGCGCGCGCAGCCAGCTATTGGAGGTGATATACACTAGTAGCCCGCCCTCACACAGCAACTGGCAGCCGCGTACATAGAAGTACGTGTAGTAATCGGACTTGCCTGTGACCGCGTGTTTATACTGTTTGACCAGCTGGGGCTTGGTTGGACCAATCTTTTCTTGCCGAACGTACGGCGGATTGGCGATCGCGATGTCGAAACCACCCTCACCGATCACCTCGGCGAAATCCACGCGCCAGTCGATTGCGCCGGCGGGGATATTGGCGTCGCCCACGATGGCGCGGATATTGTTGTTGGCGGCGTCGATCCGCTCGCGCAGCAGCCGTTTTTCCTCGGACGCGCGGGCGCGCAGATAGGCTGCCTTGAGCGATGCCAGGCCGGACTCTCGGATGGCGTGACTGTCGAGGCTGATCTGACTCGGATCGGGGCCCAGCAGACTGTCGCCCAGCACGATCTTGAAATCGAGGTTGGGCAGCGGTTGAGGATCGTCGCCTTCATACTCGATCGCCAGCGAGAGCCAGAGGCGGAGCATGGCGGTGTTGACGGCGAACTGGTCGATGTCGGCGCCGTAGAGGTTGCGCTCGATGATGTGCAGCTTGAGTCGATGGAGCGGCTGCGCGCCTGCGCCGACGTTGAACAGCGCCTGCCGCAGCTCGACCAGCTCCTGCATCATGCCGACCAGATAGGCGCCCGAGCCGCAGGCTGGATCGACGACGGTGACATTCTCCAGCGCCGCCGCCAGGACGGGCGCGGCGACCGGGTCGATGCGCTCGGTCTCGCGCCGCTCGACGAAGGCGGCGATCGCCTCGGCGGACAGGTCCGTCGCTCTGGTTTCGAGATAGCCCTTGAGCGCCTCGCGGCACATGAAGGCGACCACCGGCCGCGGCGTGTAGTAGGCGCCCGAGGCATGCCGCCCCGTGACCAGTTCCTCAAACACTTTGCCCAGCATCTCGGGGTCGACGGCGACCTCGATGTCGAACGGGGTCGATTCCATCACGGTGAAGTTGAAGCGGTCGAAGAGGTCGGTCAGCAGCGGTCGGATCGCGTCGTCGGGCACGATCACGCCGTCGCGCCGGTCGAGTTCGGTTTCCTCGAACAGTCCGCCGTTGAGGAAGGGCACCTCGCCGATCACGAAATCGACGCCGCCGCGCAGGTCGCGTGAGTCGGGGTTGTTGAGTCCGCTGAAGAAGACGTGCCAGAGCCGGTCGTCATAGAAGTTGGCGTGTTGCGGATGCTGCGCGTAGGCGTCCCAGAGCGCGTTGAGGTAGTCGGTGTTGCCCCGGCCATCGCCATTCGGGTAGCGCAGCCAGCCCTTGCGCGAGAGGAAGTAGACGAACATCAGCCGGTTGAAGAGCGTCTGGACGAACGATTTGCAGTCTTCGGGGTCGTCGAAGCCGCTGACGAGTTCCCGGGCGCGTTCGAACAGGCGCTGGTACTGCTTGAAGAACTCTGTGGTGACCGGCTCGACGTCGAAGGCGTGTTCGAGCGCGGCGTGGATGTCGCCGCTGTCTTCGTACCGCTGCCAGATTTTGGCGACCTGCTGGGTGGCGGTGCGCTGCTTGACGCCGCGTTCGACGACGATGCGCCGCAGGGTTGGTCTGCCCGCGTCGGGGATGTCTGGGTAAATCCAGTGCAGCTGCTCGCCGCTGCGGTCGGCGACGAGCAGCAGCATGTCGCGCCCCAGCTGGCGTTCGATGTCGTCGACGGCGGCGCGCATGTCTCCCTGACGCACGCGATCAGTGCGATTGGCGCGATCGTCGGGGTTCACGGCTGGGTCGGAGAGGTCGATGAACAGGGCGCGCACGCCTTTGAGCTCGCCCAGCCGCCGCGCCTCCGGCGGCAGCGCGACGCCGGGCCGTCTCCGCGCCTGCGCGAGCGAGACCGCGCCGTCGTCGCGCTCGAAATCCAGCACTTCCAGGAGCAGCCGCCGCAGGATCAGCGGCCGCCCGCCGGCATCGGCCTCGAAGAACGCCTTGAAACGGCGTTCAACATCGCCCATGTCATTGGCGATCGGCATAACACCGATCCTACAGTCAGTGGGGCTGTCCGCGCAGCAGGGCGGCGAAGCCGGCCTGCTCGAAGTCGCGGTCATAGGCCAACGCCTCGCCGATGCCGAGGTCTTCCATCGCCCGAAAGCTGGCGCAGTCGGTCTCCAGGATTGGTCGGGCCGCGCGGCGTAGCGTTCCAGCGCGTCGGCGAACTGCGTCTCAGTCTGGGGGATGATTTGGACGCGCTCGTCTGCTTCGAGGCGGGCGACGAAATCGTTGGCGAGTTGTCGATCCGCCGTCCGCATCCGCGACGCATGGTTGAGCACCTCGACGAGCACCATCTGCGTCGTCAGCAGACGTGTATCTTCTAGTCCGTCGGCGATCGCGTTGGCTCGATGATGCAGCTGGTCGTTGGAGAAGATGAGCGCGATCCAGTAGCCGGTATCGGCGAACACTGTTCGCATCACTCCTCCGCCTTGGGGTGGCCGTAGAGGTAGTGCTTCTTGTTCCTGGAGAAATCAGGCGGATGGTCGGTGCCCGTTGCCTGCGGATGTTGGCGACGCAGCTCGTCGACCATCTCTCGCAACCAGCCGCGCTCTTCGACTTGATCGCCGACTGGCTGCTTGTCCTCGTCCTCTGCCTTTGGGTGACCGTAGGGGTAATGCTTCTTATGTTTGACCAGGTCAGGCGGAACATGGTCCCAGTCGTCCGGGGGCGCAGCACTTCGCACACGCTCGATCATTGCGAGGACGGTCTCTGACTCGCCTCCTGCCTGCGCTGCCTCGCCCTCCGCCTCCTCTGCCAGCGGGCGGGGGTTGGTGATTTCCAGCGTGACTTCGCACTGCTCGTTGAGGCCGGTGGGCTCGAGCGGGATCAGGGCGCCGTTGGCGTACACGGCGCGGACGCGGATGCTCATGGCTGCCTCCTCGATGCTCAGTGTACGCCGTGTGGTCTGCGCGGCGATCGGTTATTCTAGTGGCGACCGACGCAGCACACGGACAGAGAGGAACGATCATGGCGTTAGGCGGATATGCGAATCGGGTGGCTCGGATTGATCTGACGGAGCGCACGGTGTCCTACGAGGGCATCAACGAGGATGACGCGCGCAAGTACATCGGCGCGCGCGGGCTGGGCGTCAAGTATCTGTTCGACAACGGCGCCGATGTCGACCCGACCTCGCCCGGCAACATGCTGGCGCTGATCAACGGCCCGCTGACCGGGACCGAGGTGACGATGTCGGGCCGCCTGGCGTTCGTGACCAAGTCGCCGCTGACCGGCACGGTGACCGACTCGCACATGGGCGGCTGGTCGGCGGCGCGGCTGCGCTGGGCCGGCTTCGACGCGCTGCTGATCACGGGCAAGGCCGATGCGCCGGTGTACCTCGAGGTCGCGGACGGCGAGGTCGCGATCCGCGACGCCTCCGCGATCTGGGGCAAGGGCGTGCATGACACCGTCGCGCACTTCGGCTCCGAGAGCGGCAACCGAACCGAGGTCTCGGTGATGGCGATCGGGCAGGCGGGCGAGAACGGCGTGCTGTTCGCCTCGTTCCTGAACGAGGATGATCGCGCGGCCGGCCGCGGCGGCACGGGCGCGGTGGCGGGGATGAAGAACCTCAAGTGCGTGGTCGTGCGCGGCAGCCGCGCCGGCCGCTGGCGGCCCGAGCAGGGCGAGGAACGGGAGAAGTTCCGAGCCGCGCAGGGCGCGCACCTGAAGCTGATCATGGAGTCGCCGGTCACAGCGCCGTCGTCGGTCAACGACGACGGCTCGCTCAAGGACGGTTCGGGCGCGCTCTCGGCGTTCGGCACCAACGTGCTGATGAACGCGGTCAACTCGATCGGCGGGCTGGGCACCAAAAACTCGCAGCTGACGCAGACGACGCCCGAGGCCGCCAACGCCGTCTCGGGCGAGCGCATGCGCGACGATTTCCTGACCGCGGAGCCGACCTGCCACGCCTGTCCGGTCGCCTGCAAGAAGGAAGTCGAGATCACGGAGGGGCCGCACGCCGGGCTGAAAATGGAGTCGTTCGAGTACGAGCCGGCCTGGTCGTTGGGCGCGAACTGCGGCAACGACGATCCCGCCGTGATCGCCAAGATCATCGACCAGTGCAACGACTACGGCATGGACGCGATCGAGATCGGCAACGCGATCTCGATGTACATGGAGGCGTCGGAGCGGGGCTACGTCGACACGCCGCTCGACTGGGGCGACGGCGCAGGCATGGTGCGCGTCACCGAGGAACTGGCGACGGGCAGCACGGCCATGGGGCGGTTGCTGGCTCAGGGGCCGGCGCGCGCGGCGGCGGCGCTGGGGCACCCGGAGATATCGATGACGGTCAAGGGTCAGGCGGTGCCCGCTTACGATCCGCGCGGGATCAAGGGCGAGGGGCTCGGCTACGCGACCTCGAACCGCGGCGCCTGCCATCTGCGCGGCTACACGCCGGCGTCCGAGCTGCTGGGCGTCCCGGTCAAGACCGACCCGCTGGAGTGGGACGGCAAGGGCCCGCTGCTGAAGATCTTCCAGGATCTGCACGCCTTTTCCGACTCGCTGGACCTGTGCAAGTTCTCCGCCTTCGCGGTCGGCGCGCCGGAGTACGCCGCGCTCTACGAGTCGGTCGTCGGCCTGCCGATGTCCGAGCAGGACGTGATGACCGCCGGCGAGCGCATCTACAACCTCGAGCGGCACTTCAACAATCTGGCCGGGTTCGACGGCGGCGACGACTCGTTGCCCGAGCGCTTCCTCAGCGAGCCGGCGAGCGGCCCGGCCGAGGGGCACGTCTGCGAGCTCGACCAGATGAAAGCGCAGTACTACGAGGCGCGCGGCTGGAACAACGGCGTGGTCGGCGAGGCCAAGCTGCGCGAGCTCGAGATCATCGCCTAGCGCCGCCAGCCGCGCTGCGATGATCATCCGCTTCTACGCGACGCTGCGGCCGCTGGTCGGCGGTCGCAGCGTCGAGCTGCCCGATCCGCCCGACACGGTAGGCGCGGTACTGCAACGCCTGGTCGCCGAGTACGAGGGACTGGGCGACCAGCTGTTCGACGAGACCGGCGCGGTGCGCCGATTCGTCGCGATCATGGTCGACGGCCGAGACATCCGCCATCTCGACGGTCTCCAGAGCCGGGTGCGGCCCGAGAGCGAGTTGGACATCTTCCCGCCGGTCGCGGGCGGTTGACGCGCTCATCCGCCCGACGTTCGAGTTTCTGGTCAGCGCATTGCCTGCGTGTACGCTCGCGTTATGCGCCTGCTCCGCTACGACCTGCCGCGCCAGACGTTGTTTGCGTTTCTCGCTGCGGTGGCGGTGACGGCGGCGATGGGCTGGTTGATCTCGGTGCTCGATCAGGTGACGCCGGAGGAGATCGCCAAGGCTGAGGTGCGGGGAGATCGGGAAGGGCGGCTCGACGGTTATGAGGCGGCGTTCGAGCGCGGTCGGTTGGACGGGGCGGGTCGGGCGGCGCTGACGCTGCCCGATCTGTTGGCATCAGAGTCTGGGTCGGGCGACGCCGCGGCCGGCTATCGGCGCGCCTACGACTTTGCCTGGAACGAGGCGATTGCAATCGCGATCAACGATGCCAAGCGGAACAAGCTGGAGGTCGAATCAGCCTTCGACGCCTGGCAGGCGCTGCGCCGATGAGCCAGCGCCGCACCTCGCTCGAAACCTGGGGCGTCGAGGAGCGCGAGCGTTCGTGGTGGCGCCGCGGGTATGACCCGATCGGTCGGCACACGATGGTCGCCGCTGTGTTCGGCGTGCTGATGGCGGCGCTGATCGGCGCGACGCTGGATCCGTTCAACCTGCGCACCGCCGACGATCTGCGCCGCGCCGAACAGGCCGCCTATGAGATCGCCTTCGCGGCGGTGGAAACCGCAGGCTACGCCGACGGCGTTCCCTACGGCGAGGTTGAGCATCTGGCCGAGCGCGTCGTATCGCTGGGCGAAGGTGCCGAGACGCCCTACGGCGCGCAGTTCCGCCTGGGCTGGGAGCAGGGCTGGAACGACGCGCTGGAGGCGCTGCGCGAGGCGGCGCTGTCGAAGGGGCTGCCCGCGACCTACACCGAGTTCCGCATCCTGGACGAGATGAAGCGGCGCTAGCCGTCGGCCGGCGCGCGGCCCTCAGGCGCCGCGCAGACGCGGGTCGAGCACGTCGCGGAGGGCGTCGCCGAGCAGGTTGAAGCCGAGCACGATCAGCATGATCGCGCCGCCGGCGAAGACCGTCTGCCACGGGTGTAGGTCGATCGAGCCGCGCCCGGCCTGCACCATCTGGCCCCAGCTGGGAACGCCCTGCGGCCCCGCGCCGAGGAAGGAGATCGAAGCCTCGGCGAGGATGTAGGCGCCGATGCCGATGCTGAAGGCGATGATCAGCACCGCGACCACATTGGGCAGCACGTGGCGGATCATGATCCGCAGGTCGCTCGCGCCGACGACGCGCGCCGCGAGCACGAACTCGCTCTCGCGCACGCCGAGCACGGCGGAGCGGATTAACCGCGTCGTGATCGCCAGTCCGGCCACGCCGAGCCATAAGACGACGTTGAACACGGATCGCTCCGTGATCGTGGTAAGAACCAACACCAGGACGAGGAACGGGATCGCCTGCAGCATGTCGACCAGGCGTTGAATAAACAGGTCGACGATGCCGCCGTAATAGGCGGAGATCATGCCGACGATCAGACCACCGACGACGGCGATCACCGAGGCGCCCAGCCCCACGATCAGACTGAGCCGCGAGCCGTGCACGACCTGCGACCAGATGTCGCGGCCGAACTTGTCGGTGCCGAACCAGTGGCCGCCGGACGGCTTGACGAACTGACTCACGACCACGGGTGAGCCGATATCCGGATTGCTCGCCAGCTCGACCACGCTTGGATTGGCCTTGTAATCCGGGTTGGGCGCATCGAAAATCTGATCCGGGTCGTGCCGCTCGATCACTGATGCCAGCAGCGCGACGACAATGAAGACGACGACGATAATCAGACCGGATCCGCCCAGCGGCTTGGCGCGCAGGAATCTCCCCAGCGCGCGAACGCCCCCCCCCATTCGTTCCAGCGCCGTCGGGTCGCGAAGCGGGACGACGGTCGGATCGGCGAGCTGGCTCATCGTTCGTCCCTGCCTATGAGTGTCTACGAGATTCGGATGCGCGGGTCGATGACCCCGTAGAGCACGTCGACCACGATGTTGGTGAAAACGACGAAGACGGCGATGATCAGCACGACCGACTGGAAGACGGGGTTGTCGCGGGCGAACAGCGCGGTCAGCACCTTGTTGCCGATGCCGGGGATGTTGAACATGTTCTCGAGGATGACCTGCGAGCCGATGATGGTGGCGACGGTAACGCCCATCACGGTGAGCACCGGCAGCATCGCGTTGCGCAGCGCGTGGCGTGCGATCACGGCCGACTCGCGCAGCCCCTTCGAGCGCGCCGTGCGGACGTAATCCTGGCGCAGCACTTCCAGCATCTGCGAGCGCAGCAGGCGCATGGTCGTCGCCGTGCCGGCGAACCCGCCCGCGAACATGGGCACCAGGTACCAGGTAATCGCGCCGGCGGGGTCGTTCCAGAGGTGCGGCTGGCCGATCACGTCCATCTGGAACAGTTCAAATTCGAGCACGATCAGCGACGCGATCGCGGCGGTCCAGAAGACGGGCGCGGCCAAAGCGAGGATCGCGAGGCCGCGCAGGCCGTAGTCGAGCGGCTTGTCCTGGAAGATCGCCGAGATCAGCCCTACCGGTATGGCGACGATGAAGCCGACGATCATGATCAGGATGCCGAGCTCGATCGAGTAAGGCAGCGAGCGGCCGATCTCGTACCAGACGCTGTTCTGGGTCAGGAACGAGGTGCCCAGGTCGAGGCGCACCGTGTCCCAGAGCCAACTGGCGTACTGCTCGCCGATCGACTTGTCGAGGCCCAGGTCGGCGCGGCGCTGCTCGATCTGCGCCGCCGAGGCGCTGCCGGCGTCGAGCCCCAGCGACGCGGTCGCAAAATCACCCGGCAGCACGCGGATGGCGAAAAACGAGAACGTGCCGACCAGGAAGACGACAACGACCGCGCCGATCAACCTGCGGATGATGTAGGCCTGCATCGCTGTTCTTGTCTCACCGGGCCTGTTTCAGACGGCCGCTGCTGTTTGATGGGCAATATACGTCACGCCGCCACTGCCGCGCGTCGGCGGCAGTGGCGGCGTATGGATGCGTCGACTGCGAGATCGATCAGAGCGGAACCGGAGTCCCCGCGCGGCGGTCGGACGCCGACGGGTCGTCGAGGTCGAGCCAGTGCTCCATCGCCTGGAGGCTGACGACGAGGAAGTTCCAGCCCTCCTGGTCCGACTTCTTCTCGATCTTGTTGTAGTTGTAGCCGATCCACGGGAAGATGTAGTTGTAGCAGATGCTGCGGCCGAACTGGCCGCGCTCCATCACGTACTCCTGCACGTCCCGCACCATCTGGTAGGCGGTCTCGTAGTCGAGCTCCTGCTTGGCCTTGGTCAGGGTCTCGTCGATGTAGGGGTCGGAGATCTCCCAGTAGTTGGAGCCGGCGCCGGTGGTGAAGGCGCCGATCATGTCGGCCCGCGCGTCGGGGATTTCGATGTTCGGAATCCAGCTGAAGAACGGATCGAAGTCCTTGGCGATCCAAGAGGGGATGATCTCCAGGTAGGGCTTGGTGATGCCGTTGAATTGGTCGGTGTCGAAGGCTTGGTTGAACATCTCGGCGATGATCCCCGGCGTGGCCGACCAGGCGGCGCGCGACGCCCACAGCTCGGAAGTGACCCAGTCGATCTGGCCGAGCTCCGGCCCGCCGGCGGCGTTCCAGAGCGCGCGCGCTTCCTCGACGTCGGCGTCGCGGTCGACGCGGTAGCCGGGCATCGTCTCGAGGTCTTCCTGCGGGATCGCCCAGGCCTCCTGCATCCACGAGACCGGGCCCGAGACCTTGCCCAGACCGTTGTGCAGCTGCTGGATCAGCTGGCGCCGATTGGTCGCCAGGTCGATCGCGCGGGTCAGGCGCAGGTCGTTCCAGGGCGGCTTGTTCGAGGGCGTGAAGATCGCCACCGTGTTGGCGACGCCCTGATAGGTCAGGTAGGTCTCGTCGATCAGGCTGTCGTGGATCGCCAGGATCGTGCTCGGGTCCGGGTCGGTCATCGAGTCGACCTGCTTCTGCTCGAACGCGATGCGGTAGGCGTTGGGGTCCTGGAAGGTCTGCACCCAGACCCAACCGTCGAGGTACGGCTTGTTGGGGTTGCCGTAGAAGTCGGGGTTCTTGACCGCCGAGATGCCCTCGCCCGGGTCCCAGCGGGTGAGAATGTTGGGGCCGGTGCCGATCACCTTGGACGAGTCGACCTCGGTGTACTGATCCTCGGTGCCGCCGACCAGCTCGGGCTGGTTGATCAGGTTGAATTCGTTGGCGAAGCCCTGCACGAAGGTGGCGTCCGGCTCGACCAGGCTCAGGGTGACGCTGTGGTCGCCCTGATTGATCGAGTCGACGCCGCCCCAGTAGGCGGAGCGGCCGAAGTTGCCGGCCTCTTCGCCGTTGGTCAGCATCTTGGTTCGCTGGCGCTCGATGTTCCAGACGATGTCCTCGGTCGTCAGCGCCCGCCCCGGCGCGGCGGCCGGATGGTTGGCGCCCGGCCCGTCGCTGTGCCAGCTGACGCCGTCGCGCAGATGCAGCACGACCGTGGTCGGATCCGGCGTCTCCCACGTCTCGGCCAGGTCGCCGACCAGTTCGCCCGTGTCGGGGTTGGCGAAGCGCAGCAGCTTGGACTGCACCCGCGCCAGCACCTGCAGCACCGGCGAGGCGACCGTCCGCTGGGCGTCGTAGGTCTCGTAGACGTTGGCAGACTGCTCGATCAGGTAGCCGCCGTACTTCTTGGTCGAGGCGGCCGCGACCTGTTGCTGGACGACCTGCTGCTCGACCTGCTCGTCGTCGGTCTGCTCCTGGCCCACCACCTGGTCGACCTGCTGCTGCACATTTTGCTGCGGCTGATCCTGCTGCTGCACGGTCTGCTGCTGCATGGTCTGCTGTTGACCCGCGGGCTGCGCCTGCTGCTGTTGCTGCTGGACCTGCATGGTCGCCTGGCCGTCGTCGTCATCATCGCCGCAGCCGACCAGCGCCAGCCCGGCCGCGCCGACGCCGGCGCGAGCCGAAGCGCGGAGTATGCCGCGCCGACTCATCCGCTTGCGGCTCATTCGCTGCCAGTAGGAACGCTCGCTCATTGCTTCCTCCTCGTCGAGGCTCCGCCCGTCGGCGGATTCGCTCGGTTCGCGCAATCATACACAACGAACAGGCTACTGTGTTGCGAAGGACAGTTGGGCGTTCGAGGGAGTCTCGAGTGGCGCGGGCGGTACGCGAGCTCAGATTGCGCGGCGTGCCGATCTGGCTGCTGCGTCAGTATCTGGAGCAGCTCGGCGCGAGCGAGACGGCGCCGCCGGCGCCGGGGTCTACCGATCCCGACGGCGTGGTTCGCGCCGACGCCGCCATGCGCGGCGAGGGCTGGAGCGCGCTCTGGCGCACCGAACACCGCCCCATGCATCCGCGCCTGCCGACCCGGATTGCGGAGCACGACTTCGTCTTCACGGCCGAGTCGGAGGAACTGCTGGAATCCGTGATCGACCGCTTCATGCTCAAGGCGCAGCGCGGCGGCGGCTGATGGTATGTTCGGGGTTGGCGCGGCTCTGTCCGAGCGCGCCGCTGGACACCCGATGACGCACGCCGCACCCGCACCCTCGGCCACGACGACACCTGCACCCGCCGCGCCCACTGCCGCGACCGTCGGTTTCGCGCTGCCGCATCGCACCAAGATGCTGATTCTGGGCAGCGCCGTCGTGGCGATGTTCCTCTCGGCCGTGCAGCACTCGATCGTCGCCACGGCGACGCCGGTGCTGGCGGCGGATCTGGGCGGCATCGACCTGATCGCGTTCATGGAGTCGGCGTTCATGGCGACGTCGGTGCCCGCCGTGGCGATCGCCGGCCGGCTGTCCGATGTCTACGGCCGCAAACCGTTCCTGTTGGCGGGGCTGGTGATCTTCGCCGGCGCGACCGCGCTGGCCGGATTCGCGACCTCGATGGAGATGCTGATCGGCTTTCGGGCGCTGCAGGGCATCGGCGGCGGCGTGTTGATGGGCAACACGTTCTCGATCTCGGGCGACCTGTTTCCGCCCGCCGAGCGCGCCAAGTACATGGGCATCTTCGCCGCCGTGTTCGGCGTCGGCGGACTGGTCGGGCCGCTGCTGGGCGGATTGATCGTCGATGCGCTGAGCTGGCGCTGGGTGTTCTGGTCGATCCTGCCCCTGGCGGCGCTGGCGTTCGCCTCGATCGCGCTGATCATGCCCTGGCTGCGGCCGCCGCCGCGCAAGGTGGTGATCGACTGGCCGGGCATCGCTGCGCTGTTGCTGGCGCTGATGCCGGCGATGCTGGCGCTGGCGCTGGTCTCGACCGGCACGGGCTGGCTGGAGCTCAGCACGCTGGCGCTGTTCGGCGTCTCGGCGCTGGGCCTGATCGCGTTCATCGGCGCCGAGCGCGCCGCCCGCGAGCCGATTCTGCCGGGCGCCCTGTTCCGCAATCACACCTTCCGGGTCGCCGCCCTGGTCATGGCCGTGATCGGCGGCGGCCTGTTCGGCGTGGCGTTCTTTCTCGCCTACTTCATGCAGGGCGTGCTGGGCTACACGCCGACCGCGTCCGGCCTGCTGCTGAGCACCGAGATCATCTCGCTGGTGATCACCGCCTCGCTGGCCGGGCAGGTCGTCTCACGCACGGGGCGCTACAAGGCGCTCTCGATCGTGGCGACCGTGATCATCGTGGTCAGCGGATGGCTGATGACGCAGCTGAGCACGGAATCGGGCGCGGTCGACGTGGTCTGGCGGTTGGTGCTGTTCGGAGCCGGCCTGGGGCTGCTCTATCCGTCGCTGCTGGTCGCGGCGCAGAACGCGCTGCCGCAGAGCATGCTGGGCACGATCTCGGGCGCGACGCAGTTCTTCGAGGAGATCGGCGCGATCATCGGCGTCACCCTGGTCGGCGCGCTGGTGACCGGTCGGTTGACGAGCGAGCTGACGGCGCGACTGCCGTCCGACCTGGCCGCCCGCGCCGACCCGACGCAGCTGCTGAGCGAGGCGGAGAGCGCCAGCCTGTTGACCGAGATCGGCGAGGCGGCGTTCGAGCAGGTGTTCGCGGTGCTGCCCGAAGCGCTGGCGGTCGCGATCACGAGCAATTTCTGGCTGTCCGCGGGCGTCGGCGTGGTCGCGTTTCTGGCGGTGCTGACCCTGCGCGAGAAGCGGCTGCGCACCGGCGAACTCGATCTGCCCGAGGTCCCCGAGGGCGCGCTCGGGGCGGGCAACGCCGCGCGGAACGGCGCGAGCGTCAATGGCGCGCCGCGCATCGGCTGGGCGCACGATCCCGCCCCGGTCGCCCGCATTCGACCGCAGCGCTCAGCGCCCGTATCGCCCGGCGGCAACGGCGTCCGCTAGCGGCGGTCTCGCGCGCCGCTTCGCATCCGTTCTGATCCGGACGGATTACGCGGCAGTCGGGCGGCGAGGAAGTCGGCGTAGTGCATGGTCGCGTGGGGCGCGCCTCGCGCGACTGCGCCGGCGCGCAGGTGCAGCGCGCAGCCGGGATTGTTGGTCAGCAGCGTCTCGCAGCCGCTGGCGGCGACGCAGTCGAGCTTGCGCTCGAGAATCCCCCGCCCCACCTCCGGCGCGGCGATTGAGGTCAACCCGCCGAAGCCGCAGCAGACATCGGGCTCATCCAGCGGCAACGGCGTTTCCCCCGTCAACCGCTGGACGAGCAGGTCGATGCGCGCGCCCGGATCATCCCGGCTCGACGCCTGGCAGAATCGGTGCGCCGCCCATGCGCCGTCGTTCTCGAAGTCGCTGAGGCTGCCGTCGGGCAAACGGCCGGGGCCGTCAAGCCAGGCGGACAGATCGTGCACGCGGCCCGCGATCGCGCCGGCGCGGCGCAGCGTGTCGGGATCATCGCGAAACAGCTGGGGCCAGTGCGACTTGATCGAGATCACGCAACTCGTCGCCGGAGTGACGATAGGGTGATCGGCGCCGTCGAGGATGTCGATGGTCTGGCGGGCCATGCGGCGGGCGGCGTCCCAGTCGCCGGCGTCGAACGCGGGCAGCCCGCAACAATGCTGACCCGCGGGCAGACGCACGCGCGCGCCGCCGGCCTCGATCAGCCGCGCCGCCGCGTCGACGGTCGACGGCGACAGTCGATCAGCCAGACACTGGGCGAACAGATCGACCGCGCCGCCCGCCGAGGGCGAGCGGGCGAGCGTCGGTTGGGCGGCGCGTCGACGCACCCGCTGCTGTCCGCTCGGGCGCGGGATCGCCGGGATTGATCGCCAGCGCAATCGACCGGGCAGCGGGAGCCGGAAGTGCCCGCGCCGCAGCAGACCGGCGGCGCGGGCGATCGTCGAGGCGAACGCGCCGATCGACATGGCCGCGCGGAACAGAGCCGAGTTCGACCAGGCGCGCAGCAGATAGCGCTCCCAGCGCGGCGCATGCCCCGCTTCGGCGGCGAGACGTCTGATCTGCAGGATCTGGTTCGGCAGCGGAATGGCGACCGGGCAGACGGTCTCGCAGGCGCCGCAGGAGACGCACAGCCCCTGCGGGCCGGCGGCGTCGGCGAGACTGTGATGAAACGTCGTGTTGACGAGGCCGATCGCGCCCGTGTAGATGTGCCCGAAGGCGTGCCCGCCTACCACCTGATAGGGCGGGCAGACGTTGGCGCATGCGCCGCAGCGAATGCAGCGCAGCGCGGCGGCGATCGTTTCGTCCTCGCGCATCCGGCGGCGGCCGTTGTCGAGCAGGATGATGTGCATCTCCTTGCCCGGCTGGGCGCCCGTAATGCAGGTCGTGTAGGTGCTCAGCGTCTGCGCCGTGGCGGAGCGCGGCAGCAGTTGCAGCTGCCGCTCGGCGTCCGACCAGGCGGGAATCAGCTTCTCGATCCCGGCCGTTACGAAATGCACATCGGGCAGCGACGTCGCCAGGCGCATGTTGCCCTCGTTGGTGACCAGCATCACGCTGCCCGTCTCGGCGACCAGCGCGTTCGCCCCGCTCAGCCCCGCGCCGGCGGCGAGATAGTGGCGGCGCAGGCCGTCCCTGGCGCTGGCGACCATCGCCGGAATGTCGTTCGGATCGAACGCGCGACCCAGCTCGCGTCCGAGAATCTCGGCCACCGCCTGCCGCTTCTGATGGATCGCCGGCATCACCAGATGCGACGGCCGCTGTTCGGCCAACTGCAGCAGCCACTCGCCCAGGTCCGTCTCGATGGCGAGAATCCCGCGCTCCGCGAGTTCCTGGTTCAGCTCGATCTCCTCCGAGACCATCGATTTGCTCTTGACCAGCACGTCGATCCCGCGCTCAGCGCAGATCGAGGCGATGTACGCCACCGCTTCCTCGGCCGTGGCGCACTCCACCACCGTCGCGCCGGCGGACTCGGCGCGGGCGCGAAACTCGGCGATCACGTCGTCCCCCTGCGCGTCAATGCGCGCCAGCGTCTGATCCTTGACGGCGGCGAACTCGGTTCGCAGCTGCTCAAACGAGCGCTCGCTGCGCCGTTCCAGCCGCGCCATCTGGTCGTCCCGACTCTCGCGCCACGAACGCTGGAACGCGAGCAGACGCGGGCGCAGATCCGGATCGCCGACCGCGCGCTCGTAGCGGCGGCGGAAATCGGCGATCACCGCAGCACCGCCGCCGTCAGACGGCTCGGCCCCTGCACGCCGATCGTGAGCGAGCGCTCGATGTCGGCCGTGCGCGAGGGCCCGGTCACGAAGGTCGCGTAGGCGGCGGCCCGCGGACGACCCGCAAGCCAGCGGAAGCCGTCGGCCAGGTCGTCGACGATGTCATCCGCGCGCAGCGCGACGATCAGATGCCGGCAGAGCAGCGAAACGGCGCGGTCGCTCGGCGCGGGCTCGACCAGCAGCAGCGAACCGGTCTCGGCGACGCCGAGCGCCGCCACGGCGATGCCCACCGGTCGATCAGCGATCGACCGCAGCGGATCCGCCGCATCCGGCAGCTTGCCGCGCCGCAGCGCGTCAAACGCGTCCGGCGAGACGACCGGCTGAGACGCTGCCCCGGATGCTGATTGCGCGACGGCGAACTCCCAGCAATCGTCCCAGTCGCGGCAATGGACGACCTCGCCCTGCGAAGCCGCGAGCGCCGTTGCGAACTGTTCGATCCTGTCGATCTGCGCGGCGCGATCGTCGGTCGCCTCGATCATGCGGCAAGTCTACCAACGCTGCGGATGTATCCTCAGCACGGGATTCGCCGGTATCGCCCTGATATCGGTTGGCGGATGGCGGGCGCGCATGATCGAATTGAACGAAGCTCAACGGCTGGTACAACAAACGGTGCGCGATTTCGCCCGCGCCGAGATCGAACCGATCGCCGACGATATCGACCGACACGATCGCTTCCCCCGACACCTGTGGCCGATGCTGGGCGAGTTGGGGCTGCTGGGCGTCACGATCGCCGAACGCTACGGCGGCTCCGCCGCCGGGCTGCTGGCGGGCGTGATCGCCACGGAGGAGATCGCGCGCGCCAGCGCCTCGGTCGCCCTGTCCTACGGCGCGCACGCCAACCTCTGCGCCAACAACATCGCCGCCAACGGCAGCGAGGCGCAGAAGCGGCGCTACCTGCCTGGCCTCTGCAGCGGCGCGCAGATCGGCGCGCTGGCGCTGACCGAGCCCGAGGCCGGCTCCGACGCGATGGGCATCCGCACGACCGCGGTTCGGGACGGCGACAGCTACCGCCTCAACGGAACCAAAATGTTCATCACCAACGGCTCGGTCGCCGACACGCTGGTGCTCTACGCCAAAACGGACCCCGACGCGGGCTCGCGCGGCGTGACGGCGTTCATCGTCGAATCGTCATTCGAGGGCTTCCGCGTCGGACAACTGCTGGACAAGGTGGGGCACCGCGGCTCGCCGACGGCGGAGCTGATCCTCGACGACTGCATCGTGCCCGCCGCCAACGTGCTGCGCGGCGAGGGAGAGGGCGCGGGCGTGATGATGCAGGGTCTGGCGGTCGAGCGGGCGTTCCTGGCCGGCGAACCTCTGGGCATCGCCCAGGCGGCGCTCGACGCGGCGGTCGAGTACGCCCGCGCCCGCAGGCAGTTCGGACGCCGCATCGGCGACTTCCAGCTGATCCAGGCGATGCTGGCCGACATGTACACCGAGCTCGAGGCGGCGCGCTGGCTGGTCTACCGCAGCGCCCACGTGGTCGAAACCGCCGCCGCGCGCGGCGTCCGCAGCAACAAGGAAGCCGCCGCCTCGATCCTGTACTCCGCCGAGATGTCGAGCCGCGTCGCCGACCGGGCAGTCCAGATCCACGGCGGCTACGGCTACATGAGCGACAGCCGCGCCGCCCGCTACGTCCGCGACGCCAAGCTGCTCGAAATCGGCGCCGGCACCTCCGAGATCCGCCGAATGCTGATCGGCCGCGAACTGGTCGGCCCGGAGTAGACGGCCTCCCCCAGACCGTGCTGCCGTCATTCCCACGCCCCGCGCGAGAATCTCGCCCGCCGGGCAGATGCCGCCTGCCCGAATTTCCCTGTGCCGGGCGCGAAAATTGCGGCCTTGTGTAAAATCTTCATAAAATTTCGGGGGGGGGGGGGGGGGGGTAAGCTTATTGACTTCCGCGCGAGGCGCGGGTAGAAATAGGTGAACGGTGCCGAGTGTGCGCCGGTCGCGATTCTGGAAGGAACGGACGATGACCCGAACGCTGGCGCGGATGCGCCGCAAAATTATGGGGGGGGGGGTAACCCTGCTCGCCCTCGCGGCGGCCCTGCTGCTGGCGGCGCAGCCGGCTGAAGCGGCGCCTGGCGCGCCGACGGGCGTGACGGCGGCGGGTGGGGCAGGGCACGTGGCGCTGAGTTGGACGGCGCCGTCGGGGACGCTGACGAAGTACAGCTACCGCTACCAGACCACGGCGGACGCGAGCGCCACTTTGAGCGCGCAGACATGGACGTCGTGGACGGACATCGGGGATGGGTCAACGACTTCGCACACGGTGACCGGGTTGGCGGCGGGTCGGTACCGGTTCGAGCTGCGGGCGCACGATGCGACAGGCGCAGGCACTGCGGCTGCGACGTCCGAGACGACGGTGACGACGCTCACGGACTTGTACACGATCGAGTTCCTGAACGAAGCCGACGGCGTAGTGCAGCCGGGCAAGAACGTCAGCCTCAAGGTGATGCGCATAGACGGCGTGCCGTACGCCTCGACTACTATCGTCACCAAAAGCATTAGCATCAACGGACTGACGCTGCGGGCCGGCAGAGTGATATACTACGATGACGACACGCATAAGCGCGACGGTGTCGGTGACCCCGACAACGATCCCGATATGCGCACATCATTCTTCGACCTCGGTCAGGTATTCGATAACACTGATATCGTGTTTCCAGCGCTGCGAGCTGCCGATAATCTTCCGGCGGTAGCCGCCTTCTCGTCCTGGATGCACACAATTATGTCGCATCGTTGCTACACGGTGGACAGCAGCGGCACTCGCGCCGACGTCTGTAGCGCTGCGAACAAAAAGATCGGACAGCCGGGCACGATGGCGATCAGCCTGGAGATTGTCGTACCGCCGAATACGCCGCCCGGCGAATACGTGGTGACGGTCAAAGGATACAAAAGCCTGACCGACTCGACGATCGTGACCCAGACGAAAACACTGACGGTGGGTTCGGCGCCTTCGGTGACCACGGTGAGCTTCGGTCCCAGCGCGCCGCGCCGGGCGCTGACCGGCGACACGGACACGACGCCGGCGGACGGCTACGCGGATGACGCCTCGCTGGCGGAGTCGACGACGATCGCGACCGGGGAGACGACGGAGCTGACGCTGTCGCTGCAGAGCGCGCTGAACAAGCCGCCCGAGGCGGGCACGGTCTCGTCAATTTTCATCACCACGACGAACGGCACGCTGTCGACGGAGTCGATCGGCGGGACGACGAAGAGGGCACAGACGGCGAACTGCAAGACGCAGAACGCGTCGTCGTGCGAGATCGACCTGAAGCCGTTGAAGGATTCGGGCGGCGCGCTGCCGGCCAAGATCCGGGTGCAGCTGAAAGCGCCGGCCACGCCGGGCACAGCGACGGTGAGCGCGACGGTGATCGCGGGCGGCAAGGTGCACCAGCCTGAACCGGTGATGGTGACGTTCACGGGACCGCCGAAGTCGCTGAGCCTGGGCGAGGCGCCGTCGACGGTGCTGGGCTACGACGTGGGCAAGGATCAGGCGTCGGACTACGACGCGGCGAAGGCGCCGGACCGCGGCGCGGACGCGCGGGACCAGATCACATTCATGGTCAAGGCGACGGACGGGGCGGCCGGGGCCGGCAATGAGGTGAAGACGCCGACCCTGACGGTGGCGGTGCATGACGGGTCTGGGTCGCTGGTCTCGAGCGGCAAGTACCAGACGACGCAGTCGGGGACGTTGATGAACATGCTGCTGCTGGACGTGGACGCGTCGGCGTCGGCGCCGCTGAAGCCGGGCGAGTACAAGCTGACGGTGACCTCCGTCGCGCTGAAGGCGGAGGGGATGTTCACGGTGGCGGGCGACGCGGCGATGATGGAGTTGGCGTTGGAACCGATGTCGGCGGACACGTTCGGGCAGGAGGTGACGGCGACGGCGACGGTGACGGACGCGGAGGGGAACGCGGTGGCGGACGGGACGCCGGTGACGTTCCGCGTCTCGGATTTCCGCGGCGACAGCGACTCGGTGGCGGTGCTGGACACGACGGGGGCGATGCTGAGCAAGGGCGGCGAGGCGATGGCGACGCTGACGGTGGTGGGCGCGGGCAACGCGGTGGTGCGCGCGACGACGTCGAAGGCGGGCGGCGGCACGCTGCTGAAGACGGCGGTGCTGGTCAGCCGGGCCGGCGCTCCTGCCGACGCCGACACCGAGGGCGAGGCGGGTCTGGACTGCCTGAGCAAGTTGAGCGGGTTCTCGGTCTGGACCTGCGGTTCGGCGACGGCGTCGGAGATTTTCGGGCTGGTCTCGGTGCGCGGCGCGACGGCGGTGCACCTCTGGAACCGCTCCGTCTGGGTCCGCTACTCGATGGTGGATGGGACGATGGTGCCGGGTTCCCGCGACTTCCCGGTCAGCAGGAACGACGTGATCTACATCAGCAACTAACGCCCAGCGAAGGATGAGCCGTCCGCGGGGGCGGGGTCGCAAGACCCCGCCCCCGCGTCGTTAAGGGTGATCCACCGCGGGAATGAGCAGGTAGGAGCCTTAGCCCGCCCGACGATCCTCGTAGGTTTCGAAGAAGCGGGTTTTGACGGCCTTCTGGTTCTCGTAGATCGAGCCCTGGCTGGGGGCGGGTGGGAGGGGGAGATAGGCGGGGACGTTGGTTTGGCGCGGCTGCTCGACGTCCTCGCCGGCGCACATCAGGCCGTGATAGTAGTCGAGGCTCATCCTGCCCAGACCCATGATCGGCCAGGCGTCGGCGGCGGCGTAGCCGTAGAGCAGCAGGCGGCGCTGGTTCTCCGAACGGTTCAGCGCCGAACCGTGCATCAGACGCACATGGTGGAAGGAGACGGAACCGGCCGGACCCTCCAGCGCGACGAGGTCGCGCTCCATATCCCAGTCGAACTGCTCGGGTTCGACCGCGCCGGTGAAGTAGCGCTGCTCGGGGTGGTGATGGTCGTAGATCGGCCGCTTGTGCGAGCCGGGCACGACCAGCAGCGGGCCGTTGATCGCATAGCAGTCGTCGAGCAGGATGCCGGCCGCGACCAGATCGTCGTTGGTGTGCGGATAGAACGGCCAGTCCTGATGCCACTCGACCGGCGCGCCGTACTCGGCCGCCTTCATGTTCAGCTTGTCGTTCTGCAGCCGTACGTTGGGGCCGATCAGTCTGGTGACCACATCCATCAGCGCCGGATGTTGCGCGAGCTCGCGGAAGAACGGCCAGTGCGCGTGCGGCGATTTCAGTCGGCGCACGCGCGGCTCCTCCGGCGTGTGCGAGTCTTCGAGGTCGTATTTCTCGTTGTGCGTGGTCAGCCCCGCGGCTTCGGCGACGATGCGGTCGGTCTCGTCGCGCAGCGCCTGCAGCGCGTCGTCGGGCAGCAGATTGGGAACCAGCAGGTAACCCTGCTCGTGATAGAAATCGACCTGCTCCTGGCTGATGGTTGGCGCGGCGGCGGTGGTCATGGATGGTTCCTTGCCTGCGGCGGGACGGTGCGAACGATGCGGGCCGTGCGAAACGGTGATCGCCGCGGCTTAGTCTATGTGATATCCAACCATCGACCTGGCTGACTTGGCGGTTCGCAGTGACGACCCTTCCGCAACATCCCTTCCGCTTTGAATCTCGGCGTTCCCCGGCGCTCTCGCGGCGCGGCATCGTCGCGTCCAGTCAGCCGCTGGCGTCGTTGGCGGGCTTGCGCGTCCTGCGCGAGGGCGGCAACGCCGCCGACGCCGCGGTCGCGGCCGCCGCCGCGCTGGCCGTGGTCGAGCCGACCTCAACCGGCATCGGCGGCGACTGCTTCTGCCTCTTCTACCGCGCCGACGATCGGTCGGTATCGGCGCTGAACGGCAGCGGCCGGGCGCCGTCGGCGCTGAATCTGGATCTCGTCGAGCGCGGCGGCTGGGATCGGCAGGGCGCGCACGCGGTCACCGTGCCTGGGTCGATCATGGGCTGGCGCGACACGCTGGCCCGATTCGGTCGGATGAACCTGGCCGACGCGCTCCAGCCCGCGATCGGGATCGCCGAGGACGGCTTCGTCGTGACGCCGGTGATCGCGCGCGGCTGGGCGCAGCAGGCCGAGCTGCTGGCGCGGCAGGGCCCGGCCGGACAGGACCTGCTGCTCGACGGCGCCGCCCCGCGCGCGGGCGAGGTCTGGGTCAACCCGCACGCCGCGCGCGTGATGCGCGAGGTCGCCGAGGGCGGCGCCGACGCCTTCTACCGCGGCCGCGCCGCCGAACGCATCGTCGAGGCGCTCGAAGCGCACGGCGGCGTGATGTCGCTCGACGATCTGGCCAACCACTCGTCCACGTTCGACGCGCCGATCTCGACCACCTACCGGCGGCAGCGCGTCTGGGAGTGCCCGCCCAACGGTCAGGGGATCACGACCCTGATGGCGCTCAACATTCTGGAGGGGTTCGAGATCGACCAGTTCGAGCCGCGCTCGCCCGAGGCGCTGCACCTGATCATCGAGTCGCTGCGGCTCGCCTTCGCCGACGCGCGCGCGCTGGTCGCCGATCCGGCCCGCGTCGATGTGCCCGTCGAGGAGATGCTGAGCAAGGCCTACGCGGCGGCGCGGCGGCAGCTGATCCGCAGCGACGGCGCGCTGGAGCTGGCGGCCGGCGGCTTGCTGCCCGGCCAGTCGGACACGGTCTATCTGTCCGTCGTCGACGGCGGCGGCAACGCCTGCTCGTTCATCAACTCCAACTACGAGGGGTTCGGCAGCGGGATCGTCCCGCGCGAGTGCGGCTTCAGCCTGCAAAACCGCGGGGCCGGCTTCGTCGTCGACGACCCTGGGCACCCCAACGCGCTGGCCGGCGGCAAGCGGCCGTACCACACGATCATGCCCTCCATGATCACGCGCCCGGACGGCGGCCTGTTCGCCTGCTACGGGGTGATGGGCGGCTGGAATCAACCGCAGGGCCAGACGCAGGTGGCGGTCAACCTGATCGACCGCGGGATGGATGCGCAGACGGCGATCGACGCGCCGCGCGTGTCGATGTATGAGGATCCGCCCAACGGCCGCATCTACGTCGAGGACGCATTCGGCGTCGAGACGCTGGCGCGGCTGGCGGAGCTGGGGCATCCGGTGCTGCCCGCCGCGGGCGCGCTGCGCACGGGCGTGGTCGGCAAGGGCCAGATCATCTACCGCGACCCCGACTCAGGCGTCCTCTGGGGCGGCAGCGACCCGCGCAGCGACGGCTGCGCCGTCCCGCTCTGAGGCCGCGCGGCGTCATTATCTCCATCTCCGCCTCAGTTCCCTCATTCCCGCGCGGGGCACGGAATCTCGCCTGCTTCCCTTGATAACGC
Organism: Dehalococcoidia bacterium; assembly: GCA_965205105.1. Lineage (GTDB taxonomy): Bacteria > Chloroflexota > Dehalococcoidia > Bin125 > Bin125 > Bin125. The sequence continues at coordinate 926,400 of OZ242034.1, read as the reverse complement.
GGCTTGACAGGGCGGGATTTGTAAATTCTTTCTAAAATTTTCGGGGGGGGGGGTAACCTATTGATTTCCGCGCGAGGCGCGGGTAGACATAGAAGGAGCGGTGCCGAGTGTGCATCGGTCGCGATTCTGGAAGGAACGGACGATGACCCGAACGCTGGCGCGGATGCGCCTGAAAATTATGGGGGGGGGGGTAGCCCTTCTCGCCCTCGCGGCGGCTCTGATCCTGGCTAGCCAGCCGGCTGAGGCGGCGGCGCCGGGGCAAGTGGGCGGGGTGGCTATTGATGAAGGATCGAATCCAGGCGAGATCACATTGACTTGGTCTCCGTTTACAGCGACTCCGCCAGTCACGGGGTACGAGTACCAACTGAGCAAGGACGGTGGCGCGTACGGGAAATGGAAGGCAATCCCGAACTCGGCGTCGTTGACGACGCACACGGTGACGGTCACGGAGGCGGGTGAATACAGAGCGAGAATGCGGGCGGTCAATAACGACGGCAACGGCGAGACGTCGAGAAGGACATCTCGTGTGGATATCTCGGTACTCACTGTTCCGACCAATGCCAGCATCTTGGGTTTGAGCAGTCCAAGCGCCGGCGTGCTCAGGCTCTTGTGGAGCGCGATTAGCGATGACGAAAACGGCGGTTCGCCGATCACAAGGTACGAGTATCAGCTGAGCAAGGACGCCGGCGCGTACGGGAAATGGAAGTGCATCCCGAATTCAGCGTCGCTGACGACGTTCGACATCGTGGGGTTGGCGGCTGGGGCGTACAGGGTGAAGATGCGGGGGACGAACAGGATCGGTGCTGGAGCGGCGTCGGAGAGGTCGATCTCATTGATTATCTCTGGAGCGCCGGAGGGGACGACACAGCCGGCTCACAGTTGCCCCGGCGACGTGATCGCGCCCTCGGTCCAGCCGGATCCGACGGCCACACTGAAGATTGAGTTCCGCAACGATTCGGACGGGATCGTGCGTCCAGGTCAGGACGTGGAGTTGACGGTGACGCCGCCGGCGTCGGTGAGCAGGGTGACGATGCAGGGACTGAACCTGTACGCGAAGAAGGTCTCAGGTTCGGGTTCGACGGCGACGACGGCGCTAACGCTGCTGGGTTCGGAGGTTGCCGGCAATCCGTTCCCCGCCCCCGACGCTTCGATTCTGCTGAGTCAGGCGATCAAGCCAGGGGACGCGCACACGAGCGGGGGAAGCACGTACTCGCTGAAGATATCGGTGCCAAGAGGGACGCCGGACGGGGACTATCTGGTGACGGCGTACGGGACGACGGGCGTATCAGCGGTGGAGCGCAAGCTAACGGTGAGCAGCGCGCTGGTGGAGGTGGCGACGGTGCGGTTCGGTCCGAGCGCGCCGCGTCGGGCGAAGGTCTCGAGCGAGGACGCGAAGGGCGGCGGGACGGACGGGAACTCGGCGGACGGCTACGCGGACGACGCCTCGCTGCCGGAGTCGACGACGATTGCGGCGGGCGCCGGGTCGGTGGAGTTCACGCTGTCGATCCTGAACGCGGCCAACCAGGCGGCGGAGGCGGACGATGTGGCCTCGATCTTCATCACCACGACGGGCGGCACGTTGACGACGAGCTACGCCTTGATGACGGGCCCAAATAAGGCGGCGACGACGGATCGCAACATGACTGCGAACTGCACGGCGGGCGCGACGTGTCAGATCGATTTGTCGAAGCTGAAGGGCGGGAAGCTGCTGCCGAAGGGGATCCGGGTGCTGCTGAACGCGCCGGCGACGCCGGGCGCGGCGACGGTGCGGGCGACGGTGGTGGCGGGCGGCAAGGTGCATCAGCCGGAGCCGGTGACGGTGACGTTCACGGGACCGGCGAAGTCGCTGAGCATCGGCGAGCCGCCGTCGACGGTGCTGGGTTACGACGTGGTCGGCAAGGACAAGGACGGCAATGACGTGGCCGACGACGTGACGAAGACGGGTCACAAGCCGGAGACGGGCGCGGCGTCGCGGGACGAGCTCGCGTTCATGGTCCAGGCGACGGACGGCGCGGCCGGGGCCGGCAGCGTGGTGAAGACGCCGACCCTGACGGTAATGGTGCGTGACAGCGCCGGGGCGCTGGTCGCGACGGGCAAGTACCAGACGAAGCAGTCGGGGGCGTTGATGAACATGCTGCTGCTGGACATCGACGCGCCGAAGGCGACGCCGCTGAAGCCGGGCGAGTACAAGCTGACCCTGTCGTCTACGACGCCGGCGCTGAAGGCGGAGCGGATGTTCACGGTGGTCGGCGACGGTTCGACGCTGGAGCTGGAGCTGGCGCCGATGTCGGCGGACACGTTCGGGCAGACGGTGACGGCGACGGCGAGGGTGCAGGACGCGGCCGGGAACCCGGTGGCGGCCGGCACGGCGGTGACGTTCAAGGTGTCGGACTTCAGCGGGGGCAACGACGCGGTGGCGGTGCTGGACACGGAGGGGGCGGTGCTGACCAACAAGGACGGCGTGGCGTCAGCGGTGCTGACGGTGGTGGGCGCGGGCAACGCGGTGGTGCGAGCGACGGCGGACAAGTCGGGCGGCGGTTCGCTGCTGAAGACGGCGGTGCTGGTCAGCCGGGCCGGCGCTCCCGCCGCCGAGGGCGAGGCGGGTCTGGACTGTCTGAGCGAACTGAGCGGGTTCGCGGTCTGGACCTGCGGCGGTTCGACGGCGTCGGCGCTGTTCGAGCTGCTCTCGGCCCGCGGCGCGACGGCGATCCACCTCTGGAACGGTTCCGTCTGGGTCCGCTACTCGGTGGTCGACGGGACGATGGTGCCAGGTTCCCGCGACTTCACCGTCGGCGAGTCGGACATCATCTACATCAGCAACTAGCGCCGGCGAAGGATGAGCTGTCCGCGGGGGGCGGGGTCGCACGACCCCGCCCCGCGCGTCGTTCAGGCCGACGCTCTACCAGCACAACGCACTAGCCCTTGTTCAGTACCGCCACTACTCGGCGGATCAGCATCCTGAACTGACCCTCGCCGGCGGCGCGTTGGAGGTCGGCGCGCCACTCATCGAAGCGGCGGGCGCGGATCTGCGCTGACTCGATCACGAGATAGCGGCGGATCGAGTCCAGTACATCCCAGGCGAGGCTCTGCGGGATCAATGCGTCAGCAGCGATCGCCGCGACACTGATGTTGTCGATCGACAGCGCCGCGTCGAGCGCTGCCGATCGGATCGCGTCGACGGGACGCTCAGGCGCTCCCCTGGTGTACGCGCGAACCAGGTCGCGGCCAATTTCCGTACCGAAACCCGTCCCGTCGGCCTGGATCCAGAGGCCCTCCCAGTCGGTTTGCACGATCAGGATCGGCCCGTCGGTCACTCGCGCGACCTCGGCGAGCGTGGCGGCGGGATGGCGCAGCCACTCGAACACATCGACCATCAGCGCCGAGTGGAAGCTGCGGTCGGCGAAGGGCAGGCGCTGGGCGTCGGCGCGGATGATGCTCCAGCCCTCCGGTCCCAGCCATTGACCGGGTTCGGACGCGTCGACGCCGACGCCGCTCAGCAGCGACCCCTGCGTGATCGCGGCCAGCGCCAGGCCGTCGCCGCTGCCTACGTCGAGCACCGGCCGCGCCTCGCGCGGATGACGGCCGTTGAGCAGCAGGTCGTAGAGCGCGTCATAGTGCCGCTGCAGCTCCGGATGAATGGCGGGCGCGCCGCCGCCCCGGCGTTCAGGCGGCGCGAGCGTGCGATGGTGCGGCACGGCGCCGCCTCAGCTCCACTCGGAGACGATGATTGGCTGGCGTCCGGCGAAGCCGTCCGACAGCTCGTGCCACCAGCTCACCGTGCGCTCGCCGGGTTGCCAGCAGAGGTACACCTCGCGTCCGTCGCGCTCGGCGCGCCAATCGACCAGACCGCGGCGCGTATCCTTCACCTCGACGCCGTGCTGCTGAATGTGCTCGACCAACGTCTCCAGCTGGCGCTGCAGCTTGCGGATTTCGGCATCGAGTTCCGCGTCGTGGAGCGTCACCGCGCCGCCGTCAGCGCCCGACGTGCGGCTCATCGAGTTGGCGATCGCCGCGAGCTCGTCCAGCCGCGCGCGGCGCTTCCGCATCACGGCGACGACCGCCGCGATCATCGGCAGTGAGCGCCGCGCCTGAGACAGCGTGAACAGTTTCGTCATCAACCCGAGTCTACGACTCGGACGCTTCAGTCAGCGGGCGGGCGCGTCGTCGTCCAGCGCCGACGGCGCATGCGGCGCGTGCGGCAGAAACCACCAGTTGGTGCGCGACTGTCCCGAGCGATTGATGAACAGCGTCCGCACGTCTCCTTCCTCCGCCGGCACGGTCAGGATCACGGCCAGGTCGTTGGCTTCGAGTGGGACATTGCCGCGCGGAATCACGATTTCGCCGCGCCGGTGAATCGCGGTGATCACCGACGACTCAGGCAGCGCCAGCCGCGAGACGGTCGAGCCTTCGGCGCGCGATGACGGCTCGACGCGGCACTCGATCTCCACCGCGCCGACCAGGCGCCGAACCGGCGTCGGCGCGCCTCGCTGGCCCGCCGCTCGGTCGCTCGGCTGCGCAACCTCGCGCAGGACATCGCGCTGCGTCAGCATCCCGACCAGCCGCGACGTATCCTCTCGCGCGACCACCGGCAGTTGGCGCACATCGTGCTCGACGAGCAGCGAGAGCGCGTACCGCAGGTTGTCATCGGGATGGACGAAGATCGGCGCGACCACAGCCAGATCGTAGGCGCGTCGGTCGAGTTCGCGCCGCTCGACCGCGGATGCGACATCGGTCGCGCTGACCAGTCCGATGAACCGGTTCTGATGGTCGGCCACGGCGACGACGTTGCCGCGCGACTGGCTCATCGCCGCCGCCAGATCCTGGATCGTGGCCAAGCGGGAGACGATCGGCGTGTCGGTGCGCATCGTCGTCTCGACCGACAGGTCGTCCAGCGGCGAGGGCGCCGGCTCCTCCCGCACATCGAGCCCGGCGCGACGCAGGCGCACGTTGTAGATCGTGTCGCGGGTGATCAACTGCGCCAGCGCGGTCGCCAGAGCCACGGCGGTCATCAGCGGCAGCACGAGCGAATAGCCGCTCAGTTCGAAGACGATGAACAGCGAGGTCATCGGCGCGCGCGCGGCCGCGGCGAAGACGGCGGCCATGCCGACAACGACGTAGGTGCCCGTCGGCCCGACGATGCCTGGCAGCGCCGACTCGAAGCCCGCCCCCATCAGCGCCCCCAGCGTTGCGCCGACGAACAGCAACGGCGCGAACGCGCCGCCCGACGCACCCGAACCGATCGTCAGCGATGCCGCGATCAGTTTGAGCACCATCAGGATGGCGAGCGTCGAAATCGCCGTCTCGCCCTCGGCGAACGTGCGCACCTGATCCAGTCCCGAACCCAAGATGTCCGCCTCGATCAGGGCCAGCACGCCGACCGCGAACAACCCCAGCACGGGGCGCAGCAGCATCGAGACGCCGAGGAACTCGAATACGTCCTCGGTGAAAAAGCGGCTGCGAACGAACAGAATCCCGGCGATCGCCGCCGACACGCCCACGATGGCGTGCAGCAACAGTTCCCAATTGCTGCCCAGGTCCAGCTCGGGCAGATTCAAATCCCGCGCGCTGCCGTAGAACGCGATCGCGATGATGTTCGCCACCACGGCCGATACCACCACGATGGTGAAGTTGCGCACATTGAATCGACGCAGCACCACTTCGAGCGCGAAGAAGGTACCCGCGATCGGCGTGTTGAACGTCGCCGCGATCCCGCCTGCGGCGGCGGCGGCGACCAGCAGCACCAGCATCTCGGACGGTTGGCGCGTCAGGCGTCCGATCGACGACGCCAGCGACGCGGCGATCAGGACGATCGGCCCCTCCCGACCGGCCGCGCCGCCGCCGCCCAGCGTGAATCCGGTCGCCAGCAGCTTGGCGGGCGCGATGATCGGCCGCACGAACCCGCCGGCGCGCTCGACGGCGACCATCACGTAGGGCACGCCCGCGCCCTGCGACTCCGTGGAGACCCGCGAGACGATGAACGCCACCGGCAACGCGGCGATGGCGGGCACCAGCATCAGCGTCCAGCCGCCGGCCAGATCGTCGAGCGCCGCCTCAAGCTCGTCGAAGACCGTGACCAGACCATCGACCAGCGCGGTCAGCGCCACCGCGGCGAATCCCGCCGCCAGACCAACCGCGACCGCCAGCAGCAGCGGAACCAGGTTGCGCGGAATGCGAACCCGGCCAACGAGCGGCAATCGCCAGAACAGACTTGCCGTGCGCGTCCCGAAGCGTCTCGAAGGACGATGGACCAGGGACATCGATCACATACCCGTCGCCCGAACCCGCGCGAGCCCCGTGGGGACTCTCAGCGAGAGGCTATGACCGACGCTGGCAGCAGGCAATTGCGACGCGCGGCGGCGCGGCGATCGTCGATGCGGATCGTCTATTCCGAGAGACTGTCGGACTCGTCCCGATCCGTTGTCGAATCCGTTGCCGGCGACTCCTGGCCCGAGTTGACGGCGACGCGAAGCGCTTCGACCAGCTCGCCGCCGCGCGCGGTGAAGACGAACGTGTACTGTGCCGGCGCTGCTTCGTCGGTCGCCAGACCCGCAACCACGATGTCCGGCACGCCGTCGCCGGTGCGATCTTCAATCGCAATCGACGACACCTGGGCGACCTGAGCGGCTGGGCCGGTGATGGTCCGATACCCGTCGCCGTCGGCGTTGAGGATGTAGAAGCTGCTGACGCAGCCCGTGTCGCCGCACGCGATCTCGCGGAAGGTCAGGTCGCGGAGGTCATCGCCGGTCAGGTCCAGGTCCGCAAGCTGTTGGATGCCCTGCACTTCGCGGGCGTACGCCTGCGCGTGGTCATACGCGATCCGATAGCTCGACGCGCTGCCCGGCACCGGATCGTAGACGACGAGGTTGGAGAACGGCACGGCGGCGCCGAATGAGTTCGGGTTGGTATAGACGATGGACACCGAGAAGCGCACGCCGCCGTCGGTATCGACCAGCACGACCCGATCGTTGCCAACCGCGAGCGGCGGCATCGGCCAGGCCTTGAACAATTCGATGATCGGCTCGATCTCGTCGATGCCGTGCAGCCACGGCAGCGCGGCCGCGCCGTACTGAAGGAAATTGGCGGGCGCGTCGGGAATCGTATCGGTCGTCTGATCGGGCCCCGGCTGCGGGAATTGGGTGTGCGACACCTGCGTCGGCGTAGCGGCAGGCACGGCGACCGATGGCAACTCAACCGTCGGCGGCTCGATCTGGTCGCCCTGATCGTCCTGCTCCTCCACTTGCGGCGATTGTTCCTGTCCGCCCTCGCCGCCCGCTCCCCCATCCCCGCCTGTCTCGCGGCTGGGCGGCTCAGGCGCGGGAACGCGCAATTCTTGGCCGACGCGAATCTGGTCGGGATTCTGGATTCCGTTCAGCGTGATCAGATCGTCTACCCGCACGCCGAGCTGGTTGGCGATCCCCGCCAGCGTGTCGCCAGCCTGCACGACGTAGACGGAGGCGTCGCGCTCACTCGACTGCTCCTGCCCATTCGCCTGCCCCGCTTGCTGACCGTCCGCTTCATCGTCGGGCGAGGTCGTCACGCGAACCGGCTGGGTCGGTTCGTCCTGCTGCTCCTGCGCGCCGGTGTCGGCGGTCACGACCGGCGGATCATCGATCTGCTCGGTGGACGCCGGCGGCTCGACCACCGCAGGCGTTTCATCGTCGCCGCCGAACAGGCCGCAACCGCTGAACAGCAGCATCGCGGTGCCCAGCAACACAAGAACCAGCGCCGCCGCGCCGCCGCGCCGGCGGGCGAACATACGAGATTGAGAAAGAAACATCAGTACTGCAACCTGCAACCGCCCCGTCGCCTGTTGTCACTCTATACATATCCCGCGCACAGCGGCGGTCCGGGTTACAGACGCGCCAGCTGCTGTCCCAACCAGGCGGCGGCGAGCCCGCCGGCAGCCGAGACGAGCAGGTTGATCAGCGCCCAGCCCCAGCGGCCGCCGTCGAGCAGATGCAGCGTGTCGAGCCAGACCGTCGAGAACGTGGTGAACCCTCCCAACAGCCCCACCGTGATCGCCAGCCGCAGGTGGCCGGGCACGCCCAGCCGTTCCAGAAACAGCGTCGCGATCAGTCCCAGGGCGAGCGTGCCGCTGAGATTGACGATCAGGATGCCGAGCGGAAGCCCGTCCGGCTGCCCGATCCAGCGGTTGAGGACATAACGCAGCACGGAACCCGCCGCCCCGCCAACCGCGATCGAGGCGATGGCGGCGACGGTCATCGATCATCGCCCCGTCGAGCCGAAGCCGCCCGCGCCGCGCTCGGTGTCATCCAGCTCCTCAACCTCGAGTACTTGCGCCAGCGTGACCGGCGCGGCCACGAGTTGCGCAATCCGATCGCCGTGCTCGATGCGGTACCCGCGGCCGGATGGACCGCGCAGATACATGGACACAAGCAACTCGCCGCGGTAATCGGCATCGACCGTGCCCCAACCGATTTCCACTCCGCGCCGCGTCAGCCCCGAGCGCGGGCGAATCTGCAGCTCGCACCCCTGCGGCGCGGCGCAGGCGATGCCGGTCGGCACGGCCTGCGGCATCCATCCCAGCGCGAGCGCGCCGCCGTGTTCGGAGAGTTCCGCGTACAGGTCGAGGCCCGACGCGAGCGGAGTCGCGCGCGTGGGCAACTGCGCCGCCGCTCGCAGCCGCCGCACGCGCAGAGAGTGCAGCTTCCCGCCGTCCGTCACAGCCCAACGGAACGGCGGGAAGCGATCCGGCGCTGTGGCCGCCAGCACGGCCGGATCATCGGGAGCCTGGCGCAGCAGCGCCGCCGCGTCTGCAATCATCAGCGACACATCCACGCCCAGATACGACGGCGCGTACGGCGCCAGGCGTTCGATACCGCTCGACAGTTTGATCCGCACGCCGCGCGGTCGGTGTGTGCCGCTCCAGTGGTGCAGCCCGGCGGCAAGCAGGATCAGGCCCTGGTAAAAACTGCGGATGCCCCGACGTTCGGCCTGCCAGATCTCTTCCCACGTCTCATGCGCCTCGAAGAAATCCTTCGCGTCCCACTGCGCCGCGCCCAGAGCGAGCTCGGCGCGAACCGACGCGCCGATCGTCGGCTCCAGCGCCAGCTGTTCCGCTCGGCTGGGGATTGCTCGAACTCGGGCCATGCAGCCGCTTTCCTGTGAGATCTCTATACCCCGCTCGGATCTCTGATCCGAGCGGAACAGATTGCGCCCCGACCGCCGCTGTTCAACACTGTGGGCGATAACCTCCGGGCCAGGAACAGGTCGAGGTAAAGATCATCGCCAACTTTGTAAACGTCGAGGGCGCGCTGGCGGAGACCTTCGATGAACTCCGTTCGCTGCTCGACGCCTGCGCCGACGACCGGCTCGACGCGCGGTTGACGCCGTCGGAATGGTCGGTACGCGAAATCCTGCTGCACCTGGTGCACTCCGAACGCTGGCTGCATCCGCAGCTCATGCTGCTGCGCCGCGAGGTCGCGCCGCAGCTCGCGATTCCCCCGGTCGGCGGCGTCACCCTGCCCGACACCGAGTCGGACGCATCGCTGCCCGAGCTGCGCTGGGCGTTGGCCAGCGTGCGCGAGGATACCGCGCGGCTGCTGGTCGACCTGACCAGCGCGCAGCTGCGCGAACCTGCCAACCTCGAACTCGACGGCGACGCGCTCGACATGTCCCTGCGCACCCTCGCCCTGACCGCCGCCGACCATCAGCTCTTTCACGTGCGGCAAATCCAGCGAACGCTGGCGGTCGCCCCCTGATGCCGGCTGCGCAGCGTGGGTCGAATTCGCTAGGCTCTCCATAAGACTCAGAGCAGACAGAAGCCATCCAGACAACCCGCGGATGGCGAGCGGACGGCAGCGAAGGAGCGATCCCCATGCAGCGCCCCGCCGACGACTATCCGGCCCGGCTCGACATCGAGTACCCGCAATCGCTGGACCGACTTTCCACGCTGCTGCGGCCGCTGTTCGCGGTACCGATCCTGTTCCTGCTCTACTTCATGCCGCAACCCATGTTCGTCCCGGTCCTGCTGATGCTGCTGGCGCGGCGCAGGTACCCGCGCTGGTGGTTCGATTTCAATCTGGAGATCACGCGCCTCTGGAATCGGGTCAACGCCTACCTGCTGCTGATGACCGACCAGTATCCATCGACTGATGAAGAGCAATCGATCAAGCTCGAGCTGGACTATCCCGACGCCGAGCAGCTGAACCGCTGGCTGCCGCTGATCAAATGGCTGCTGGCGCTGCCCCACCTCGTCGTGCTGGCTGTTCTGGGCTTCGTGCAGATGGTCGGGTTGCTGGTCGCCTGGCTGGCGATCATCTTCAGCGGCCGCTACCCGCGGCCGTTGTTCTCGCTCATGCTCGACATCGAGCGCTGGGTGCTCCGCGTCAACGCCTACGCCTTCCTGCTGATCACCGACCGCTACCCGCCCTTCCGCCTCGGCTAGGCGGCCAGCCGCAAGTCGTTAAGCGGCCAGCCGCAGGGCTCCGTGCAGCTCGACGCGGCGCAGGAACCAGAGGAACGCGCCCAGATTGAGCGCGAACAGTCCGGCCAGCGCGCCCAACAGCATTCCCACGCCGGGCCAGTCGATGATCAGCCGCAGCGGCGGTACCACATCACGGCCGTCGGGCGTCAGCGCGAAGAAGTCGAGCAGGATCGCGCCCGCCTGCGTGCCGACGATCAATCCCGCGCCCAGCCCAATCCCGATCACGACCAGCTGCTCGAGCGCGATCATCGACAGAATCTGGCGCATACTCATCCCCACGCTGCGGCAGACCGCGAACTCCACCCGCCTCGCCTGAGCCGTGATCGCGGTCAGCACCACCAGCCCGAACGCCGAGGCGATCGCGACCGCCGCGAGCGCGCCGATGAACACGCCGTTCCAGGATGCGACGATCAGCGGGTCGGCGGCCAGATCGGCGCGCGCCCGCTCCAGCGTGAGCAGCCCGTCCGGCGCTGCGCCGCCTTCACCCGTTGATATCTGTGGAATCAGGAATTGCCATTGGTCGAGCGGCGCCGCGACCCAGAGTTCGTCCTCGACGGCCAGCGACACCCCGGCCGCGGCGCTGCCGTAGATGCGCTCGACCAGCGCGGCGCGGTCGACGATCACGATCGGATCGTCGCGCTGCGGGTCGTAGGTCGGAAACGCGTCGAACTGCCCCGCGACCCGAAACGTCATCGGCGTCGGCCCGACCCGCAGCCGCACCCGCTCACCGATCCGCAGCCGTCCCTGCTCCATCGCGGCGGACGAGAGCAGGATCGGCAGCGGCGACGGATCGCCGCGATAGCGGACGCCGCGCAGCGACGTCGGCGTCGCATCCCAGCGGAAGCGGTTGCCCGCCGTCGTCGCCTCAAGTTGATCGACCGCCGCTTCCCCGGCCGAGAGGGGCATCGCCTCCCAGACCTCGGTGTTGAAGTCGGCCAGCAGATGCGTCTCGCCTCGATAGCGGTACTCCAGCGCCTCGAGGATCACCGCGCCGGACGCGCGGGCGAGCGCGATATCGACCGATGCCAGGCGCAGCGGCCACGCGGGCCGCGCCTCGACGCCGGGCCGCCAGGCGCTGCGCGCCTGCACCTGACGGGCGCCCTCGAGCGGGATGTACAGCGTCGGCGTCTCCCCGATGACCGCGCTCAGCTCGACCGCCTCGCCGTTCCGCATCGCCCCCAATTCCCCCAGCGCGTACCACCAGTAACGACCCAGCGCGTCCTCCAGCTTGATTCCCACAGTGATCTCCTGGATCACCTCGATCGGCGTCAACCGCAGACTGACCCGCCCGCCCGGCTCGATCGGCGGCAGATCGTCCCGCCCTGAGTGCGCTGAGGACCCATCGATCCGTTCCAGCCCTTCCAGTGCTTCCGGCGCGATCGACCACTCGACCTCAGCCTCGCGCATCTGCGCGGCGGCGCGGGCCGCGTCCAGGGCGACGATCTGGATCCCGCCCGAATCTTCGTCGCCGTCGAATGCGCCGGCGACGCGCTGAACGCGGGCGACCGCCTGCCCGGTCTGCTCGGTGAGCCGGTCCAGCGGCAGCGACTGCGACAGCGGTTCCCGCACCCGCACGGACGAACCGACCGCGTGCAGCGCGCGGTCGTCGTAGGAGGCGTCGAGCGTCGAACGGAACGAGGCGGCGAACACCGCCAACGCGCCGGCAATCGTCAGCAGCAGCACGGTGCGGGCGTAGTGCGTCGGCGCGCGGCCCAGATACCACGCGCCGAGCAGCAGCGTCAGCCAACGCCAGGGCGACGCCGCTCGCGCCAGCAGGCGCATCGCCGGCGGGAACAGACGCAGCACCACCAGCCCGACCACGAACAGCAGCACCGTCGGCGTCGCCACGGCGAGCCAGTCCAGCCGCGTCTCGCCGACCAGCGGAGAGTCGATCGGCTCGCCGGCCCACTGCAACTCAAAGATCAACAGCGCGCCCAGCGCAGCGATGGCGGCGTCGATCAACGCCCGCTGGGTCCAGGAGGCGGGCGGCCGGCCGCGTTCGCGGCGCGTGGTGACCATCGTCTGCCGCGTCGCCCGATACGTCGGCACCGCCTGCGCGATCAGCGCCAATCCGCCCGCGCCCAGTGCGAGATACCAGGACTCGATCGGCAGCGGCGCCGGCAGCAGCGGCCCGCCCCCGATCTGCCTGAGCGCGTCATCGAATGGCGAAGCGAACCCCAGCAGACTGACCAGCCCCATCCCGATCAGCGGTCCCAGCACGATCGCCGGCGCGGTCAGGATCGCCGCTTCGACCACGTGCAGCAGCGCGACATCGCGCTGCCGCGCGCCGCGCGAGCGCAGCCAGGCGGTGTCCTCAGTACGCTGCTCGGCCAACATCGCCGATGCCACCACGGCGTAGACCAGCACCGCGCCGACCAGCTGCAGCACGATCATCAACAGCGTCGATTGGGCAAACCGGAACCGCTGGCGAAAATCGACCAGCGTGTCCACCAGCATGCTCTCCTGCTGCACGCCCTCGACCGCCTGCGCGACGCGCCGCGTCATCCGCTCGAGCGCCTCGGCCGCCGCCGACGCCTCAGCCGCGGACGCGCCGCTCAGGTCAACCCGATAGCGCTCCAGCATGGTCAGGCGAAGCGCTGGCGACTGTTCCGAGAGGACGCCCAGAACCGCGTCGCGGGTCGTCCAGAATCTCAGCTCCGAGTCGCGCGCGGCGGCCGGCAGATAGACCGAGTCGAGCGCCGACCAGCGGCGCTCATCCTCGGGCGGCGCAATCAGCCCGACGACGCGCACCCGAGTCTCGTGCGGCAGACCGAGCCAGAACGGCTGCGCCAGACGCTCATCGCCAACCCCAAGCCCGAACTGACGCGCCTGCTGCGCTTCAACGACCACTTCGACGACACCCTCCTTGACCGCCGCCAGACGCCCCTCCAGAATCTGCGATCGCTCGGCGAGGTCGTGTTGGGCGAGGAACGTGGCGTGGGGCGGGTCGGGCGGATCGAACGGCTGATCGCCGCGCCGCAGGATGAACCCGCCGGTCCGCAGCGCGCTCAGCCGGCCGACGCTGATCGAACCCGCAGCCGCATCAGCCTCGCTGCGAATCACGGACTCGACCGATTCGACCGAATCGCGATTGGCCGACACGTTGGAGCGAACGAAACGCAGATCGAGCGAAGCCGGGTCGGCGTCGGCCAACGTCCGCCGCAGGCCGAGGTCGCGGACCGCCTCGATGAAGATCGGGGCGCTGCTCGCCAGCCCGACGGCCAACAACGCGCCGATCAGCAGCACCGCCGACAGCCGCGGCGCCGACCGGATCCGCCGAACCGCCAGCAGCGCCAACTCGCGCGCGCTGTCGCCCCGCCGAATCGGGCGGGTTCGCGTCGGGCCGGTATGCGGCGCACGCCGTGGCGTCATCAGTCCGCGCCCTCCCGCAGCAGGGGCGCCGCCTCGCGCCCCGTCGCCCAACGGGCGATCGCCGCCGTGCCCAGGATTGCGCAGACGACGACCACGCCGACGCCCGCGCCGGCCAGGGTCCAATCGACCGACAGCGCGGTCGGCGGCGCGGCGGCGACGCCCTCGGCGGTCACATCGAGGAATGCCAGCAACGCCCCGGCGACGGCGCGCCCCAGCCCGAAGCCCAGACCGATGCCGGCGATCAGCACCAGCCCTACTTCCACCGCCGCCTGCGCGGTCAGCCCGCCGCGCCCCGATCCCACCGTGCGCATCAGGGCGAACTCACGCGCCCGCTCGCCGCCCGCCGCCGCCATCGTGAACACCAGCGCCGCCGAACCGACGATCAGCAGGCCAATGAAGCCCACCACGAACAGCGCCGCGGCGCCGCCCGAACGCAGCGGATCGGACTCCGCCGCGGCGATGCCCGCCTCAGCGTTCAGCACCGTGCTGGACAGATAGACGTCGTTCAGCAGCTCCGTCGTGATCGCCGCCGCGGCCGGCGTATCCGCGCGCGCCCACACCTCAGTGATCGGCAGCACGGCCTGCACCGCGGCGACCAGCGCTGCGCTGCGCAATGCCAGCAAGTCCGCAACCAGAAACCCACCCTGCGCCGGATTGAGCGTGGGAAAGTAATCAATCGCCGCCGTAATCCGCACGGGGATGCTGACATGGTTCAGCCCGATCGGGACGATGCCGCCGATATCCAGGTTCGCGCGCTGCATCGTCCTCCGATCCATCGCCGCGTTGACGGGCAGATTCGGAGACTCGCGCACGATGATCCGCTCGTCGCTGGCGTCCAGCTGCGACCAGCGGTATTCGAGATTGCCGGCGGCAAAGACGATGCGATCCTCGCCCGCCCCGCCGCTGGCGGGAATCCAGGGCCCCGGCGCGTCGAACTCGTCCACCGCGATCGGCCCGCCGTCTACATAAGCCGTGAGTGACTCGATCAGCAGCGTGCCCGTCGGCGCGCGGACGACGCGCGCCTGCGGACGCAGCACCATCGCGGCGAGGCGCAGCGGCTGCGCCAGACCGGTCAGCTGCGCCTCCAGCGTCTCCCATTCACCGCCGACCGTCGACGCGGTGTTGGTGCGGAACGGCCGCATGTGCACCTGTCCGCGCGCGTCGATGACGCGGGCGGCGATCTCGAGATTGCTGTTGCCGGGTTCGCTGCGGATACGGACGGCGAGCGTCTGCGCGCCATCTGGCAATGCTTGCCCCGCGCGGCCCGACTCGCGCGCAATCGCCGCCAGCAGCGCCTCGGCGGGCAGTCCCAGCAGCTGCTCATCCAGCGCCGCCGTTTCCGCAATCCGACTCGTCTGCAAACCCAGCATCACCACGCGGCTGCCCTCGCGGTCGCCGCCGATCGCGCCGATCCCGCGATACGCTGCCGCC
Source organism: Dehalococcoidia bacterium (assembly GCA_965205105.1). Lineage (GTDB taxonomy): Bacteria > Chloroflexota > Dehalococcoidia > Bin125 > Bin125 > Bin125. The sequence continues at coordinate 911,150 of OZ242034.1, read as the reverse complement.
GCTTCGATCCCGTCGCGCCGGTCCAGCGGCTCGGTGACCCGCGCGACCGTTGAGTTGGAGAGATTCCCGCCAATCGAGACGCCGCGCAGATCCGCACCCACCTCGTACACAATGCGCTCACGCTCGATATCGCGGATTGTGGCGGCGTAGGTCGCCGAGATCAGCCCCACCGCCGTGACGAACGCCGTCAGAGCCGTTAACAGCATCGGTCCGCCCGGGTTGCGCGCGACGGTCAGGACGCCGAGGTAGAGCCAGGATGGAGTGGGCAGATTCGCCAGCGTCCGCGCGAGTGCCGACCAGACGCGCGGCGCGATCCGCATGACGGTCAGCGTCGCGCCCAGCAGCAGCAGTCCCGGGCTCAGCATCAGCACCGGATTCATCCCGCCCGACTCGAACGCGGCCAATGCGCCGCCCGACGCCTCGCTCTCGAACTGCAGAAAGAGCACTGCCGCCAGCGCGAGCAGCGCGACATCGAGCCAGGCGCGCTGAATCAGCGATCGCCGGCGCGGCCGCCCGGCGGCGGCGCGCGGACTCTCGCGCTGGCGGGCGTCGAACCACGCGGGTGCGGCGAAGGCGGCCCAGGCGATCAGCGCGCCCCCGACGGCCAGCGCCCACGCTTCCCAGCTCAGCCGCGTATCAAACGGCTCGCCGCCCGACACGCGGGCGACGGCGTCGAGCCGTCCCGCATGCCGCAATGCGAACGCCGCCAACGGCGCGCCCAGACACGCAGCCGGTACCGCCGCCAGACCGCCCAGCACCGCCTGCGCGCCCGCCTGCTGCCACGGCTTCGCCCCCCGCGCCGCCAGCCGTTCCCGATCCACCCGCGTCCGCTGCGCCATCACCCGCCCGACCAATGCCACGCCGAACATCGCCACCGCCGCGATCTGCAACCCGGCCAGCAACGACTGCCCGGCCGAGAACTGCGCCTCGCGCGCGAACCGTTGCAGGGTCGGCAGCAGCAGCGTCGACGCCGCGCCGCCCTCGAGCCGCCTCAGCTGCTGCCGCCAGGCGTCCAGCGATGCGACCGCCGCGTCCACATCGTCCGATGTGAGCGCGCGCGTGTCGAACTCGGTGCGAATCCGATGCGTGATCGGCGCGCCGACTTCGATCAGCGTCTGCGGACTGGCGAACAGGCCGAAGTACGGCTCCTCGGCCCCGCTCGGCGTGATGTTGGTCTGCAGGTCGAACCAGATGTCGGTGTAGTGCAATGCGAGCACGCGCGAGACGTCGTCGAGGACGGGCTCGATCACGCCCGCGACCAGAAAACGCTGTTGATCGCCAAACCGAATCTCGCTGCCCGCATCGATGCTGAGCTTCTCCGAGAGTTGCGCTCCAATCACAACCTCGCCGACCGCCTGCGCCCACTCGCCGCGCACGACGCGCGCATGGCGCTGCAACTTCTCGAACGACATCAGATACGCCAGCAACGACTCGTCGACGCCATTGTCAAGCCGCGTGAAGCGGGCGAAACGACGCGGCGTCTCCATCAGCCGCCGCGAATCGCCGACGAACCCCGGCCGCCACGCCAGGTGGCGCGTTTCGATCGCCCGCGATTGCGCGATCACCGCGTCGAAATCGTCGTGATCCGCCGGCCGGCCGGATCGCGACTGATCGGCGAAGTGGACGGCGCGGGTCGATTGGCTGATCGTCTCCCGCAGGGCCAGATCCGCGGCTGCCGCCCGAAAGACGAGCGGCAGCGCGACCAGCGCGGCGGCGATGGTCAGCAGCGCCGACGCCGCCAGCATCAACGCCCAGCCGCCGCGCAGCTCGCGCAGCGTCGCGAGCCGCAGGAGTCGCATCAGACCGATCATGGTGCCGCAATGCTACGACCGAACCGTCGGTCGCGGCCGATCTTCATGTCTGCCCTGTGCGCCGACCGCGCGGTTGCCAATCCTCAAATGTTCATTTAGCCTGCGCCTAACGAGTACCGATCGTTGACATCACCACTCGCTGACAGCATTGCCTCGAATGGCCGTACAGGAGCGCGCGTATGACCACACAGACCGAAACGCACACGCAGATCGCCGTCGAAGTCGCGGGACTCAAGCTGAACGCGCTGCAGGACGGCAGCGGGCCCAACCTCGTGGTCCTGCATCACTCCACCGGCGCGCCCGGTTGGATCCCGTTCTACGACCTGCTCGCCGCCCACTACACCGTGACTGCCATCGACATGCCCGGCTACGGACAGTCCGAGCGGCCCGTCTGGGCTCGGCACCCGCGCGATATCGCGATTCTGCTGCACAGCGCGATCCACAAGATGGGTATCGACGCCGACGCCCACCTGCTGGGAATGGGTTTCGGCGGCTGGGTCGCCGCCGAACTCGCCTCGATGCACCTACACGGCCTCGACAGCCTGATCCTCGTCGGCGCCGCCGGCGTTCAGCCCGAAGAGGGCGAAATCGCCGACGTGATCTTCTACGAGTTCGAGGAGTACGTGAAACTCGGCTTCTCGTCCGACGAGGCCTACGCCGAGGTATTCGGCGACGAGGCCGCGCCTGAACTCAAGGAACTCTGGGACTTCTCGCGCGAGATGACCGCGCGGCTCACCTGGAAGCCCTGGATGTTCAACCGACAGCTGCCGCACCTGCTGCAGGAGGTCGAAACGCCCGCGCTGCTGCTCTGGGGCGAGCACGACCGCGTCACGCCGATCGGCGTCGCCGAAGTCTACAACGCGAGCCTGCCCAACAGCACCCTGCAGGTGATCGAAGGCGCGGGGCATCTCGTCGAGCTCGAACACCCCCAGGCCGCGGCCGACGCCGTGCGCTCATTCATCGCCGCGCGCTAGGCGTTTCGGGATCGCGTATCATCCCTGCATCGGCACGAGTACGGATCGGCTCAGCACCTCAAACCTCTCCAGGCTGAGCCGTAGGAACAGGAACCGAGATCATGTTCGTTGGCTACTTCACTGAGCGTCCCTATCAGGACTTCGAATCTGGCTGGGTCGGCGCGACCGGGCGCGAGATCGAAGATCTGGGGATGACGAACGGCGACTACAACCCGCGCATCGGCGCGGAGCTGTACAACCGCTACCTCGACGAAAAGGTCTACGCCGAGGAAATGGGCTTCGACGGCCTGATGCTCAACGAGCATCACTCGACGCCGTTCTGCATGGGCGGCGTGATGAACGTCGAGGCGGCGATCCTCGCCCGCATCACCAAGCGCGCCAAGATCGTGCTGCTCGGCAACGTCCTGCCGATCTGGGAAGACCCGCTGTGGCTGGCCGAGGAACTGGCCGAGATCGACATGATCTCGCGCGGCCGGCTGGTCACCGGTTGGGTGCGCGGCACCGGCCGCGAGTCGGTCGCCCACAACGCGCAGGCGCCCTTCAACTGGGAACGCTTCCAGGAAGCGCACGATTTCGTCGTCAAGGCCTGGTCGACGCCCGGCCCCTTCCGCTGGGAGGGCGAACACTACCAGTACCGCTACGTCAACCCGTGGGCGCGCCCGTATCAGGATCCGCATCCGCAGATCTGGATCCCCGGCGTGATGTCGCGCAACACCGTCAAGTGGTGCGCCGAGCATCGCTACCCCTACGTCATGCTCGCCACCGAGATCGAGCCCACCAAGCAGTCGTTCACGTACTACGACGAGGTCGCGCGGGAGAACGGCTACGAGGCCGGCCCCGAGCACCACGGCTACCTGTTCAAGGTGCACGTCGACGAGACCGAAGAGCTGGCCGAAGAGGCCGGTCGCAAGTACATCTCCGGCCCCGCCAACCCGTTCCTCGAAGGCAACCAGGGCACCGTCCGCAGCAACCTGCAGAACCTGCCCGGGCTGACCTCGCGCACCCAGCTGCTGCCGACCGTGCAGTCGTTCGCGCAGGCCGCCGCGCGCGGGCGCCAGCAGGCGCGCCAGGCCGCGCTGGTCGAGAAGGAAGCCGAAGAGGCCAAGCGCGACGCCGACGCCTTCGGCACCTACGAGGAACAGGTCAACAAGTATTCGATCATCACCGGTACGCCCAAGACCGTGATCCCCAAGATCCGACACGTCCTCGAAGAGCTGCGCCCCGGCAACATCTTCTTCTGGGACGGCGACGGCGCCATGAACCACGACGACGCCATGCGTTCCCTCCGCCTGTTCGGCGAAGAGGTCATCCCCGCCGTCCGCGAGATGGGCAAGGAACTCGACCTCAAGGGCGCCTTCGAAGTCGACACCAAGACCGGCACCGCCCTGTCCGGCGATTAGTCTTTCCGTCGGATCGCAACGGCGCGCGGCCTCTTCCGATCCGGAAGAGGCCGCGCGTCGCGCTGCGTACGCTCACTGCATGAGCAAGTCATGAGCCACGACATCGCCGTCATCGGCGGCGGCCCCGGCGGCTCGGCGGCGGCGGCGCTCCTGGCCCGGCAGGGCTTCTCCGTCACCCTGTTCGAGCGCGAGCGCTTTCCGCGCGAGCACGTCGGTGAGTCGCTGCTGCCGGCCTCAATCCCGATCCTCCAAACGCTGGGCGTGATCGAGGAGATCGAGGCGGCCGGCTTCGTGCCCAAGTACGGCGCCACCATGGTCTGGGGGCGCGACCCCGAGCCGTGGTCGTGGCGCTTCTCGGAGACCAACGCGACCTACCCGCACGCCTATCAGGTGTGGCGGCCAACCTTCGACCAGATACTGCTGCGCAACGCCGCGCGCAGCGGCGTCGATGTCCGCGAAGGCTGGCGAGCCGTCGATATCTCGTTCGAGGACGGCCAGCCGGCCGCGCTGCGTATGGAATCCCCCGACGGCGCCGCCCACGACTTCGCGCCCGACTGGGTCATTGACGCCAGCGGGCAAACCGGTTTCATCGCGCGGCGGCTCGACACGCGAACCCACGACGATTTCTTTCGCAACCTCGCGGTCTACGGCTACTACCGCGGCGCCGCGCGGTTGCCCGAGCCCGACGCAGGCAACATCTTCATCGAGGCGTTCGAGCACGGTTGGTCCTGGGCCATTCCCCTGCCCGACGATGTGATGTCGGTGGGCGTCGTGGTCGACGCCGCCTGGGGCGGCGAGCGGTTGGCGCGGCAATCAGTCGAGGCGTTCTACGACGCGCAACTCGCCTCGACCGGCGAGACCAGCCGCATGTTGGCGTCCGCCGAACGAATCGACGAACCGCGCGTCATCCGCGACTGGTCCTACACCGCCGAGCGGCTGGTCGGCGACGGCTACATTCTGGTCGGCGACGCGGCCTGCTTCATCGATCCGCTGTTCTCGTCCGGCGTGCATCTGGCGTTGTCATCGGCGCTGTTGGCGGCCGCTTACGTCGCATCGGCGCTGCGCGACCCCGACATGCGCGAGCCGGCGGCCGAGGTCTATACGCAGCTCTACATGCAGCAGTATCACCAGTTCCGCGAAATGGCGGCGCTGTTCTACGCCTCCAACCGCACCTCCGACTCCTACTTCTGGGAGGCGCGGCGCATCCTGCAGAACGCCGGCGATGTTTCGCCCCGCGAGGCGTTCATCGCCGCGGTCGCCGGGCAGCCGCCGCAGGGCTACGAGCGCGTCGTGCTCGAGCGCGGCGAAGCGCCTCCCGATTTCGTCGAGGGCGTCGCTGCGGTCGAAACCGAGCGGCGGCGGCGCGGCGCTGAAATGGCGCGCCTGATCGACGCCGTCTGGCCCGACCGCAGCCCGATGCTCGAAGCCGTGCCGACGCTCGCCGAAGATGTCAGCCTCGCGCGCCAGCCGGTGTTGGGCGAGGGGCAGTTCGAGTGGGGCGCCGTCATCTCCTCGCCCTCGCGCCCCCAGGGTGCGCCGATCTCAACCTTGATCGCGGCGCTCGCGTCGAGGATCGACGGCCGCCGCACGGTGCGCGCGCTGCTCGACGATCTGCTCGACGGCGTCGATCAACCGCAGCGCGCGCAGCTGCTGCCCGGCCTGCTCGCCGCGCTGCGCGTGCTCTACGTCGACGGCATGATCGCGCGCTGGCGCAGCTCAGACGCCTAGACTGACCGCAGCGTCGAGCACCTACGGGGTAACCGGATGAGGTGACCGGATGACCACGGCCAATGCCAGATCCAGAGGGCGAATCGAGCAACTCAGCGTCTCGCCGGGCGGCGTACCCAAGCGCGCGGTGCCCGAAGCGATCGTCAACGAAATCGGATTGACCCGCGATCGCCAACGCGACCGCCGGCACCACGGCGGACCCGAGCGCGCCGTGTGTCTGTTCTCCGCCGAGATTCTCGACGCCCTCCGCGCCGCAGGTCACCCGATCGGACCCGGCGCGACGGGTGAGAACGTCACGATCCGCGGCATCGACTGGAAGAAGCTGGTACCTGGCTCACGCCTGCATCTGGGCGAGCAGGTGATCGTCGAGATCACCTCGTACGCCGCGCCCTGCCGCATCATCGCCCACTGTTTCCGCGACGGCGATTTCAACCGCATCAATCAGGCCGTGCACCCCGGTCGGTCGCGGCTCTACGCCCGCGTCGTTCAGCAAGGCGCGATCTACCCCGGCGATGATGTGACGCTGGAGCTCGATTCCGCCGCCGACCGCGGCGCCCGCCTTCAGCCCAAAACCACCCGCTGGCGCCCGCCATCGAGCTGAGCCGCGCTTCCCTCAGTCACAACAGCCGCAACAATGCAATCGGGTTGGGCGCCGCAGCGCCCGCGGAGAGAATCGAACGTGGTGATACTCTGCGCGCACGCGCGCGTGCACCCGCACTCGCGCATTCTGTGTATCCGCAAGCGTTCGGATCAGGGAGTTGGAGACGAGCCATGACGACTGAAGCCTCCGCCCGCCAGGCCGCCCTGATCGCGCGGCGATACCCGAGCCGAGCGACCCTGCGCGGCGGCCGCGAGATCGAAATGCGTCTGATGGCCCCCGAAGACAAAGCCCGCTTCCTCGCCTTCGCCCGCTCCCTCTCGCGCGACGACCTGCTCTACCTGCCCTGGGACATCACCGACGAGTCGGTGATCGACCGCTGGCTCGAGAACATCGCCGAGCATCGCACCACCACCGTGCTCGCGATTGACGGCGGCAACATCGTCGGCGAAGCCTCGCTGGTCCATAACGAGGCCGGCTGGACCGAGCACATCGGCGAAATCCGCGTGACTGTCAACTCGCAAATTCGCGGCCAGGGTCTGGGCCGTTTCCTGGCCGAGGAAATCTTCGCCATCGCCGACTCGATCGGCCTCGAACGCATCTCGGCGCGCATGACGCACGACCAACACAGCGCGCAGGCGGTCTTCGAGTCGCTCGGCTTCCACGTGATCGCCACGCTGCCCGGCTGGGTCATGGACCGCAGCGGCCGCCTGCGCGACCTGGTCGTGATGGCCTTCGACCTCCGCGCCCGCGGCGCGCCCACATCCGCCCAACGCTAGGCGTCCCGGCGCCGCGCCGTTCGATCCCGACTGAGGCGAGCATCGGGGCGAGTTTCACATCGCTGCCGCGTGCGCCTATCCTGTCAGTCACGCGTTCCGCCGAACAGGATTCCCGATGACCACACAGACGCACGCCGACATCCGCCAGCAGTCGCTGGGGCACCTCTGGATTCCCACGCAGTCGCACGCCGACCTGGCGGCCGACGACGGACTGCTTGTGATCCGCAAGGGCGAAGGCATCTTCCTGCACGACGACCAGGGCCGCGAATACATCGACGCCATGTCCGGCCTCTGGCTCAACGCGGTCGGACACGGCCGCGCCGAACTGGCCGATATCGCGCGCGAGCAGATGGCGACGCTCGCTTACCAGAACACGTTCGCCTACGCTTCGGAGCCCGCCGTCGCACTGGCGGTGAAGCTGTTCGAGCTCACGCCCTCAACGATCCGCAAGGCGGTCTTCGTCAACGGCGGCTCCGAGGCGGTCGAGAACGCGCTCAAGATCGCCAAGCACTACCACCACATCCGCGGCAACGGGACCAAGTTCAAGGTCATCTCGCGCATCGGCTCCTATCACGGCCAGACCGCCGGCGCGTTGTCGGTTAACGCCGCCGCCTATTCGATGCGCGCCCCCTACGAACCGCTGGTGCCCGGTTCCATCCACGTACCCAACGTCAACTGCGACCGCTGCCCGTACGAGAAGACGTTCCCCGACTGCGATGTCTTCTGCGCCCGCGCCATCGAGGACGCGATCATGGCGGCCGGCCCCGGCACCGTCGCCGCGATCATCGCTGAGCCGATCTCAACCGCCAACGGCAGCTACGTGCCCGACAAGGCCTACTGGCGCACGCTGCGGGAGATCTGCGACAGGCACGACATCGTCCTGATCGCCGATGAAGTGATTAACGGCTTCGGCCGCACCGGCGAATGGTTCGGGATGGACCACTTCGACATCGAGCCCGACATCATGACGACTGCCAAGCAGATCTCATCCGGCTACTCGCCGATCGCCGCCACGCTGGTCAACGACCAGATCGCCCGCACCTTCGAAGAAGCAGGCAAGGACGGCACGATCGGCGGCATTACCTGGGGCGCCAATCCGGTCTCCTGCGCCGTCGCGCTGGGCAATATCAACATCATCGAGCGCGAGGGCCTGGTCGAGAACGCCGCTCGCGTGGGCGAACACGTCCGCTCGCGCCTCGTCCAGCTGCGCGAGGAACACCGCACGATTCACCACACCCGAGGCATCGGTCTGATGCACGTCGTCGAGTTGAAGAAAAACCCAGCCACCGGCGAGGATTTCGACGAGGCCGACAACGTCCAGGCGCGCGTCACGCAGAATCTGCGCGATGAAGGCGTGCTCGCCCGCGGCGGCGCCGCGATCCCCTTCGCGCCGCCGCTGATCACCAACCTTGAAGAGGCGGACGAACTGGTGAACCGCATCTCCCGCGCCATCGCCAGGCTCGAGTCGGACCTCGGCCTCTAGCGAAGCTCGTCGCAGCAGCCGGGGGCGGTTAGAACGTGTTCAGCGCCGCCGGGCGATCGTCGTGGATCGGAATGATCTCGGCGAAGCCCGAGAACTTGAACACTTCCTGGATGTGATCCTGCACCGCGCAGAGCGCCAGCTGACCCTTCGACTGGCTCGTGCGCTTGGCGGCCATCAGCAGCACCCGCAGACCGGCCGAAGAGATGTAGTTGATCCCCTCGAAGTTCATCAGGATGTTGTGGTCGCCCGCCTCGATCCGGTTGAGCAGCGCCTCTTCGAACGCCTTGGCATTGGTCCCGTCGATCCGACCCAGCGGGTTCAACACCAGGACTGCGTTGTCGTATTCGGGGTACAGGTCAACCATCTGGCAGCTCCTTCGTCGCAGGCGTGGCTGTGGACGTCCTAGTCAGTCTCGCTCTGGTTTCGCTTCTGACCCAGCGTGGTCACGTTGCGTTCACTCACGCGCTCATAGCTTACTGCATCGAACGCGGCGGCGATCAACTGCAATCCCAGGCCGCCGATCGGCCGCTCGCTCAGCCCCAGCTCGGTGTCCTGCGCGGTTGCCTCCAGCGGGTTGAACTCAGGGCCGTTGTCCTCGTACCGGGCGACGATCATGTCGCCCTCGATTCGGACGGCCACCGTGATCTCGGCCTCATCCGTGCGTTCGGGAAACCCGTGCTCGATCGTGTTGGTCAGCAACTCGTCCAGCGCCAGATTCAGGCGGAACACCTCGCTCGGATCGAACCCCTCGGATACGGCGAAGCGCTCGATGAACGCCGCCACCCTCGGCAGCGATGTCTCCAGCGACGGCTGCACGACCATCCGGCGCCAGCCCGACGCCAACCGCGTATCGCCCTGACCCGGTATGTAGGAATCGAGCGGAACGCCGCCGCCCTTGAATTGCAACGCCATACAGGTGATGTCGTCGAACTGCTTCGCGCCGCCTCGGAATGCCGCCAGCTCGTGCAGGATCGTGTCCATCACATCCTGCGGCGCGCCGCCCGACAGCTGCGCCAGCCGCTCCTCCAGCCGCTCGCGTCCGTACTGCTGACCGTTCTCGTTCTCCGCTTCGGTAATCCCGTCCGTATACAGGAACAGCGATGCGTCCGCGTCCAGGGGGATTGTCGTTTCGGTATACGCGAGCCCCGGCAGCACCCCCAACGCGATACCGCCCGTGAGCGGAATCATCTCCGGCCCGCCGTTCGGATTGGTCAGATACGGCGGATCGTGCCCTGCGTTGACATAGGTCAGCGTGCCCAGCTCCAGATCGATCACGCCGAAGAAGGCGGTGATGAACAGCTCTTTCGGATTCATCGAGCAGAGCTGATCGTTCGTCGACGCCACCGCCTCGCTGGGATCGCTGAATTGGTTGGCGGCGCTGCGCAGCACCGCCCGCCCGACCGCCATCATCAGCGCCGAGGCGACGCCCTTGCCGGACACGTCGGCAATCGCAAACGCCAGCCGCCCGTCCTCGGTCAGGAACGCGTCGTAGAAATCGCCGCCCACGTCGAGCGCGGGCGTCATGTATGCCGCGATGCCGGCGCGCGGGTCGTCGGGCAGGTCCGACGGCACCAGCGCCGCCTGCACCGAATGCGCCATTTCCAGATCGTTGCGAATTTCCCGCTGCGCGTCTTCGAGCGCCCGATTCTTGACCGAGAGCTCCTCGGTGCGCGCTTCGACCAGCGCGTTCAGCTGGATTTCCCGCGCGCCGACCTCGCGCGCCATATCCAGGAACACCCCGGCCAACTCGCCGTACTCGTCGCGGGTCAACGACGTGTTGCGCAGCGACGCCGCGACCGCCGGCGGGGGTTGCCGACCCAGCTCCACCGCCCGCGCCGCGCGCACCATCAGCCCGATCGGCCGCGCCAGCCGCCGCGCCAGGAACCAGCTGCCCAACGCCAGCGCCGCCAGAATCGCGATGATGCCGATCAGGTATTCGGTTCGGTAGATGTCGAAGTGATTGCCGATTCGGTTGCTGTTGAACTCGACCCGCACGGCGCCGCTGACCGCGCCGCTCGCGTCGTGCACCACCGCCGTGCCGGCGAAATCACCGGCCGGCAGCGACTCGACCTGCGTGCCCGCTTCCAGGCGAATCGCTTCGCGCGCCGCGGTGATTTCGGCGCGTTCCGCCGCCGGCGCGTTCATCGACGACGCGATCGGCCGCGCTTCGGCGCTGAACACCCAGATGTTGGTGAGTTCCGCCGCGCCGCCGCGCGCAGACGCCGGCTCGGGCGCATTGAGCCGGATGAGCGCGTCCACATCGGCGTCGCTCAGGCCGCGCAAATCCACATCCAGCAGCGACCGCGCCACCGATTCGGCGAAGAGCTTTGCCGAGCGGCGGCCGGAATCGCCCTCCGCGTCGATCGCCAGGGAGACCAGCACGGCCACCGCGGCGATCACCCCGGCAAGCGTGAGCACCGAAATCATGCCGACGATGCGACTGGCCATGTACGGAGATTATCGATTCGGGCGTATTGCCGCTATCACGTCGACAGGGCGTCAGCGCCCCCTGCGTGCGGGAGGTCGCTCTACAGGTTGATCAGACTGGCGGCGGAGCAGGCGCCGTACGCGCCCCGCCGATCGCCGAGCACCGCCTGCGCCGAGGCGACGCCGTCGCTCGCGCCGCGCGAGACCACGCGCAGATAATGCCACTCGCCCTGCGGCGCGCGGTGCAGATGCATGGTGATGTCGGCGTTCACGTAGCCGCTGCGCCCCGGCTGCATGTTGGCGAACGGCGAGACGAAATCGGCGATGCCGGCCGCCCGCACCGCGGCCGAGAACGGCGCCTGGGCCAGCACCGGCGCGTCGGCTCGAATCCAGACGATCGGCGGCTCGCCGCCGCCCGGCGCCGCCACGTGCCGCATCTCCAGCGTGCCGGGATACGATACCCAGCGGTTCCCCGCGCGCTCGACTCTCGACTGCTGCGCCGTCTCCGGCGGCGACGGCGGCTTCTGCGCATGGTCAGCCCCGACCGAACCCAACTCGGCCGACGCGCGCAGACAGAGCGTCATCGCCTGCGTCAGCAGCTTGCCTTCGCACCGCACCTGCGTCTGAAACACGGCGATGCGCCGGCCGCTGCGCACCGTCTCCACCTCGACCGCCAGCCGACCGAACGGGACGGGGCGAAACAGATCGATCGTCTGCCGCGCAATCCGCAGCTGCCCCTTCGCGGATGTCTTCAGCGATGCTTCTTGACGCAGTTCTTGCAACCGCTGTTCGACGCAATAGGCGATCAAGGCGGCGACCGGGCTGCCGTGCAGCGCGTCGGGCGACCACGGCCCGCGCGCTCGATCCGTCGGCAGGTAACACTCGCCGTCGAAGCTGAACAGCGCGCCGCTCGGTATCGACGAGGTCATGACTGGCGCAACATTGTCGCGGCTGTCTGCCGTCTGGCCGGCGGACCGGACCAAGAGGCGGGAGCGCGCTACTGGATCGGCGAGCGCGGCGTCGCTTCGAGCCGCTTGACGGAGATTAACTCTCGGTTCATCATCTCGCCGACGCTGGGCGCGATCTCGTTCTTCCAGTAGTCGGAATCGTAGACCGCCTCATACAGCCGTTCGCGCTCCGCCTCGGAATGGAAGCGGCGAATCCAGATGTACGTCGATTCGTCCTCTTCCGAGATGAACGATCCCAGGATCGTCATACCCTGGGCGATCTGAAACGGAATGATCTTCTCTTCCATCAGGTTGACGAATTCCTCGCGCCGACCCTCATTGATGGTGTACTGACGAAGCTCGAACAACATCTGGATCACGTTTCCCGTTGCGCGCCTGATTGCGCGATGTCTGAATGGCATGCCGGGCGGCGGCGCCAGTGATGGGCGCCGCCGACAACCTACAACCGTATGCCGCCGATCGTTCGCGCGACAGCGCTACTGGAACGTCGGGCGGTTGCCGAAGGTCGTGGTCGAAGTCACAACCGGCGGCGTCTCGGCGCGGGGCGCGGGCGGTGGAGTGGAGGCGACCGGTGTTGGGGCGGCGGGAGACAGAGCGGGCGGACTGCTGTCCTCGCCGTTCGTGTCACCACCGTTGCCCTTCAACGCCCAGCGGTTGCGGCCGCGGTTCTCGATCTCGCCCAGTTCCTTCATCCGCTGCAGGGTCGATTGCAGGGTCGGCATCGGCTTGGCCGACTGCGGCGCGGCGTCGTTCTTCTCGAGGAACGCCAAGATTTCGGTCGCGTGCACCGGCTCGCTCTGCTTGTGCAGGAACTCTCGAACCTTGTTGGTGATCAACCCGCGCGGCCGACGCTGACGCTTGGCCGGCGGCGAGGCCGAGCGGCGCGCCGCCGGTCGACGGGTCTGTTTCGGCGCCGCGGCCGCTTTCGGAGCGCTGCCGCCCTCGGCGTCGAGCAGCTCCCGAATCAGTCGCCGCTTGTTCTCCAGACGTGTGACCTCGGCATCGATCCCGGTCAGCTCGGCTCGCAGCTGATCCGCAAACTGATTCGCCATCGTGGTCAGTCCTTTCACTGGCGCGGCAGCTTCGGCCTCACGTCGAGTCCGAAACTGCCCAACCGCTTACTTCGCTCTTGAAACAGTATATGCAGCAACCAGCCGCTTGTGTCAATGTCAATCCGACATCAATCCGACATTAATCCGATCATGCCGCTCCCGAACCCAGGTGCAATCTGTCGTCTACCTGATGGATCAAGCCATCCTCGATCAACGAGCCAATCGCAGCCGACGCTCGGGAGCGCTTGACGCCGGCCGCCTTCGACACGTTGGCGATCACTACCGTCCGTGGGATGGGCTCCGCGGCCGCTCTCAATTGCGCGACCGCCAGTCCGCGCAACTCCCGCTGGGAGCCGCGAAACGGCCCCTGCATGCGAGCGGCCGGCGCCCGCTCGCCCGATGCAAAACGCGGATACGCAGCGCATAGCGTGGCCAGCGGACACTGCGAACATTTCGGAGTTGGGGCGCAGATCGCCGCGCCAAAATCCATCAGCGCGGGATTCCAGTACCTGGCTTGCTTATCTGGTAGCAACCGCTCCGCCGCCCACCAGAGCTGCCGTTGCGGCGTCGACGCGACCGGCTGTAAGTCGCCGAACAGTACGCGCCCCAACACTCGGACGATGTTCGTATCCAGCGCCGCGGCGTCGATGCCGTAACCGAAGTTCAGCACGATCGCGGCGGTGAACGGCCCGACGCCCGGCAGCGCCTCCAGCGCCGCGCGCTCACGAGGCAGCGCGCCGCCATACTGTTGACGCACAACCCGCGCGGTTCGATGCAGATACAGGGCGCGCCGCGGATAACCGGTGCGATCCCAGACTCGCAGCGCGTCGGCGTCGGACGCGTCGGCCAGGTCCTGAATGGTCGGAAACGCGGCCATCCAGCGCTCATAGATCTGTAACACGCGCGACATCTGGGTCTGCTGCGCGCAGACTGCCGCGACCAGCGCGGCGTACGGATCCTGCGCATGACGCCACGGAAACGACTGCTCGTACTCTCGATACCACGACAACAGCCGCTTGCGGATCGCGCCCAACCGTTGCGGCGGCAGCGGCCGTGGCAGCTCCGGCTCGTCCATCCCCGTTCGCATGCGTTTCAGGTCGGACTGCACATCAGGTCAGACCGCACATATCGTCGTAGCAGTCGCGGCCGATTGGGGTCACATACACGCGATAGCGGGACGGCCCGACATGGGTCATGTCAACCAACCCGTGCTCGACCAGCCGCGCGAGTACGCTAGGATGATATCCGCTGCGCCGCAGGCTGGGCTGAAACGTCAACCCGAACTCAGATACCAGATCCTCGACCACGACTGGTTGCGGCTGCGGCGCGTCCTGCATCTCCATCAGGTCCGCCAGCAGCGCGCAGTGGTATTCGTTGAGCCGAACGTGTCGGAACTGGATCACGGCGTATCCGTTTGGGCGAGCGAACCCAGCCGCGTCTCGACGAACTCCAGCACGTCGCCCGCGATCTCGATCGCCCGGCCGGAATCCGTCTGGTCATACGCATGCTGCGGGACGCCGCCCGGCAGTCCGCCGGGATAGCGCGTTGGGTGGTAATGCTTGTCGAGCAGCATCGCGACCGACTTGATCACGTCGAACGAGGCATCCAGCTGCATCGCGTCCTCGCACAGATCAGCCAGCGCGTGCCCCCACACGTGATCGGCGCCGCGAGCGAACAGGTAACCCGCAACCGCCTTCTCGGCCGACTGCTGACAGAGGAAGCAGGCAAGGGCGTGATAACCGCCCGACGCCGCGTGGCGCGCGGCGGCCAGATCGTATTGTCCCTGCTGCAACCAGCGATCCGCCCGCGCGCGCCCGGGCGCCTGCCCGCCGTCGACGTTCATACGATCACCTCATCGCCCAGCCTGGCCGCCTCGATGATCAGCGGATCGACGTCGCGCAGCTCCGCAAACTCCGAGGGCGTGTAGACGATGAACCGCGCGCCGACCTGCGGCCGCAGATGCGTCTGGAAAAAGTCGGAGCGCCGATGAAACGGTTGATCCGTCTCGTGCACGATGATCAGTTCCAGCTCGGAGTCAGGTCCAACCGCGTTGCGCGCCAGGTCGCCCGACAGCCAGAACCGTTCAGCGCCGAGCGGCCGCATCGAGCCGGCGATGCGCAGGAACTCCGCCTCAAGTTGCTGCCGCCGATGCGCCACGAAGCCGAAGACGATGGGCATGGCGAGACTCCCATAATCTCCCCGCGGTCACGCGCCGCGGCTGCGCCTCCCTCAGCGCGGGGGAGCGGGAAGTTGGGCGCTAGGTCGTCGACAGCGTCGGCGCGCGCAGTTCCGGCATGATCTGGTCTTCAGCCAGCGGCTCCGCGTCCTTGCGGTAGATCTGAACGCGGTGACTGCCGAAGTCGCAAATGTACAGCCGTCCCTGGTGATAGCGGACGCTCTGCGGGAAACGCAGCCGCTTCTGTTCCTCCAGAGAGGTCATCTCACGCAGACGCAGCGTCTTCTGATTGGCGCGAATGTACTCGCGGCCCATGCGGCTCAGCGTGGCGTCGCCGTAGAACGACTCGACGTACCGCCCCCGCTGGTCGTACATCGCCACGCGATGCCGGTTGCGCTCGGCGACATAGAGGTCGCCGTGCTCGTCGACCGCCACGCCGCAGGGCCGCGTCAGCTCATAACCCGGGCGCGTGCCGATATCCATCAGATGCTCGCCCCTAGGGGTCAGCTTCTGCACGCGGTTGTTGCGCCAGTCGGAGATGTACAGGCCGCCCTCTGCGTCGATGTCGATGCCCCAGGGCATATTGAACTGACCGGGTCCATCGCCGTATTCGCCGAACCCGCCGATGTACTCGCCCTCGGCCGAGAACTGCTGAACGCGGTGATTGAGCGTGTCCACCACCCAGACGTTGCCCTGAGCGTCGAAGGCGAACCCCGACGGACGATCAAGCTGACCCGGCCCCGAGCCGTGCCCGCCCCACTGGCCCAGCTTCTCGCCGTCGGGCGAGTAAGTCGTGACGTTGTGGCTGCCCTCGTCGAGGACGTGCAGATTGCCGTCGCCGCCGCGCAGGATCGCCACCGGCCACAGATGCCCGCTATCGGCCATCGTGCCCATGTCGCCGTGCGTCAGATCGTCGCCCAGCTCGTCGTCGGTCTTCAGCGAGACCATACGGATATTGCCGCCGACCCCCAGCTCCGTGCGGCCGATCACGTAGATGCGATCGTCGCCGATGGCGACGTCGACCGGAAAGGTGGTCACGCGGCGCATGCCGAGCACGCGCTCATACGGATAGCCGCAGCGCAGCATCGCGAATGGGAACGCCATCTTCCAACCTCCTGGCGCTCAGGCGTCCGGCCCGAGCGCGTCTGGCCGCGTCTAGTTGGACAGCATCGTCCGCTCGAACGGCCGCACCTGTTCGAACTCGCCGACCACGATCTCCTCCGGCTCGACGCCCATCCACTGCTCGAGCATCGTCCCGTAGATGCCGCGGAAGTCGATCGTATGCTTCAGATCCTCGCCGTTCAGCCAGTCCTTCGGGGCGATCGACGGATACTCAGCGTACAGCCCGCCCTTGACGTGCTCGCCGATGATGAAGGCGCCGCCGCCGGAGCCGTGGTCGGTACCCGAGCCGTTGTCCTTCATCCGTCGTCCGAACTCGGTGAAGACGAGAATCGAAACCTCTTCCGCCGCGTCGTGTTCGCGCAGGTCGGTCAGGAAATCGTCCAGCGCGCCGGTCACGTCGCGCAGCAGGCCCGGATGCACCGGCGGCTGATGTGAATGCGTGTCGTAGCC
Source organism: Dehalococcoidia bacterium (assembly GCA_965205105.1). Lineage (GTDB taxonomy): Bacteria > Chloroflexota > Dehalococcoidia > Bin125 > Bin125 > Bin125. Next base: position 894,182 of record OZ242034.1, on the reverse strand, counting down.
GATGTGGTTGGTGTAGAACACGCGCGCGCCCAGCCCGGCCGTGTGAATCCGAGCCACGTCGCGCAGCGCCCGCGCGATCGGGTTCGAGCCGTACTCGACCGACGACTCATACAGGCCCGGCACCGGCGCGAGCATGTCGGCTCCCGCCAACGAATCGGTGCCGGTCTGGCGCAGGTAGTCCATCACCATCCCCGCGCCGACCGCCGGCGTGTACATCCGCTTGAAGATCGCCAGATCGCGATTGCGATCCTCCTCCGCCTGGATGTCGGGCATCAACCCGTAGTTGTCGAGGTCGCCGACCGATGTCGCCGTCACACCCGGCGCAGCCATCGCGCGCGGCAGCCCGCGCCCGATGTTGATCCCGGTCAGCGGGTTCTCCGAGTTCGGGTCCAGCCGCTGGATCAGCTTGGCGACCCAACCCTCGGTCGAAATCCGATCCGGCTCGCAGGTATGCATGATGTCCATGCCACGGAAATGCGAGCGCGACGAGTTCGGATAGCCGACGCCCTGAATCACGGCGACATCGCCGTTGTCGTACATCCGCTTCATCCGCTCGGCGGCCGGGTTGAAGCCCAGCTGGTCGTTGATCGGCAGCACCTCATCCTGCGGTACACCGACCAGCGGCCGCGCGTCGTAGTAGTGGCCCTGGTTGTACGGCACCAGAGTGTTCATGAAGTCGTTGCCGCCCGATAGCTGGACGATGACCAGTACCGGATCCTTCCGCTCGCCGTGTCCATTGCCGCTCATGTCTCGCGCCTCTCGTTTCAGTCGTATCGTTTCAGTGGTATTGGTGGTGTGTGGTTCGGCAGTCGTCGGTTTCGATGCGCCTGCTGCGAAGTAGAGCGGATCTTTAGGCGAACTGATACTCGGGCGAGGCGATCACCAGGCGCAGCGTCTGGGCGGCGCGCTGACCGGTCTGCTCGATCGCCTCGTCGCCGTCGAACGAGAGGTCGCCGCCCTCCGCGGCCGCCTCAAGCAGTGCCGCGCGCGTGTTGTCCGAGACGACCAGCGGGCCGGCGTAGTCGAGCGTCGCGTCGACCAGCGCCTCGGGGCTGCTCGCGCCCAGTTCCTGCAGCCGGCTGACCAGTTCCTGCACGCCCGGCGTGGACGGATCGGAGACCAGCCTGGAGGCGAAGTTGATCCGCTCCATCAGCGTGCCGCCGTCGATCCATTCCTTGCCCGTGTGCCAGCCCTCGACCGAGGGCGGATCCATCAGGCTCTGACCCATCGCGCCCATCGTCAGGTGCAGATTCCACATTTCGGGCTGCGGCATGCCCAGCTTGCCCGACAGCTTGTAGGCGCCCGCCACCCACTCGGCCGGACACTTGACCCGCCCGTAGCGGGCGCTCTTGAACCACTCGGCGTTGAACAGCACCCGCATCACCGCGCGCAGGTCGCCGTTCGACTCGGCGAACGCCGACGCCAGCTCGGCGACCGCCTCGGGATCGCCCGGCTCCGTCACCGACCAAGCCGAGACGCCCGGCTCGTCCTTGACGAAGAAGTTGTACAGATGCCGTCCGATGAACCGCCCCGTGGCCGGCTGCCGAACGATGATGTCGATGATGTCCTCGCCGTTGAAGTTGCCGGTATGGCCCAGGAACTCCTTCTCGGAGTGGTCGTGCAGGTCGTCGCGGTAGACGAAGCGGGCCGGGTATCCGCCGTGCGGATAGAGCGGAATCGGTTGCTCGAACGTCCAGCCGGTGAAGCTGTAGGCGGCCGCCTTGATGTCGTCCTCGCTGTAGTTGCCCACGCCCATCGAGAACAGCTCCAGCAGCTCGCGCCCGTAGTTCTCGTTCGGCGCCCCGACGACCGACTCGACATTGTCCAGCCAGTAGATCATCAGCGGGTCGCGCGACAGCTCGGTCAGCAGCGCGCGCATGTTGTCCAGGCCGTGCTCGCGGAACATCTGGATGTGCACCGGCATCGAGGGCCCGTGCTCGGCCTTGAACCAGGCCGTGGCAAAGACGTGATGCCAGAACAGCGCCATCTTCTCGCGCAGCGGCGACTCGGAGTTGGCCATCCAGTAGATCCAGCGCCCGCTCCACAGCCACGGCGTATCCGAGTTGGCCAGGGCCGGGAAGTAGCGGAAGACCAGATCGTCGTCACCGTCGTCCGGCGACGGGTTGATCAGCTCCTCGACGATCTCGGCGTAGGGCCGCGCAGCCAGCTCATCCAGCTCGGCCGGCGTCGCGCCCGCCCCGGCGCGGCGCATCAGATGGGCAACCAGCGCCCGTTGGTCGTCGGACATGTCAGATACCTCTCCAGAGTCCGCTCTCCGCGCGAGCGCATAGTCAGCGTCGCGCGGGACTGTCTACCGCTGCAATATAGGACAAACAGGATGCCGCGGCCGCAGCAGGGCCGGTAAGCGCGACCTCAGGCGAGCAGTACGACAACCGCGCTGAGGAAGCCGGTCAGCATGGCGAACCCGACGCCGAACGCAGCGACGAGCAGGCGAAACCGTTTGTCCATTTCCTCGAACCTGTCTGCCATCCGCTTCTCGAGATCATCGAATCTCTCGTTGGTGCGCTGCTCCGCTTCCCGGAACTTCTCGGCGAAATCCTGTCGGAGAGCGGCGAACTGCTGATCGGTTCGCCGCTGATTCTCGGCGAGCCTGCGTTCGATTTCCTCAAAGCGCTGGTTGACTTCCTCGAAGCGCTGATTGGTCTGCGCCTGCATGTCGTCGAAGCGCTGGTCGTTCCGTGCTTGGGCGTCAGCGAATCGTCGATCGTTCTGCGCCTGGGCATCGTCGAAGCGCTGATTGGTTTGCGCCAGGGCGTCGTCCAGCCGACGGTTGATTTCGGCGAACCGCAGCTCCATCTCGCGCTGCAGCTCGTCTCGTAGATCGGCGAGCCCGTCCCGCAGTTCCTGCTTGGTCGCCACCGTCGACATCACCCTGGTCAGACCGAGCTCGAACGCCTGCCGATAGGCGTGCGCCTCCGCCTGCTCCATGCCGACTTCGACCAGATCGTCCTCGAGCGACTCGGACCATTCCACGATGATCGGGTCGGGCGTCGTCTCGGTCGTCACGGTTCAGCCTCCACCAGATCAGTATACGGACGCCTCGCGACTCCGGCCTCGGGTTGGCGCGCCGCTATACTGACCCACGAATCACGCAGTTGCGCGCCTGATCATCGACGCGCAACGACTGGAGCCCTCATGAGCCTGCACAAGACATCCGGCAACGGCGACAGCGGGTCATCGCCCGCATACATGGATCGGCGGACCGCGGCCGCCTACGACCGCTACCGCGAGTCGATCGTCGAGCGCGACAACGGCTCCGCCCTGCATCAGGCCTTCGACCTGATCAAGGACGGGCGGCCGACCACCGAGATCCTCTCCGAGACCATCCGCGCGCACGCGCCCTACACGCACGTGCCCTATCACCAGCGCATCGACGACGGCATCGTGCGGTTCGTCAACAACGACCACTGCCTGCTCTCGTCGCGGGCGACGCTGCACCTGCAGAACATGGTCTCGGAAGAGCTGCGCCATCTGCCTCTGAGCCAGACGGCGTGGTACGTGCCGACCGGCCTCGACATCTGGAATCAGCTCAAGGGCAGAATGCCCGGACACTACTCGCGCCGTACCTACGACCCCGCCAACTACCCTGACGGCCCCGCGCCGCCGGCCGCGCACTGGGACGATCAGCAGCCGGCGCGCTGGGACGGATCGCTCGAAGAGGGCCTCAACGCCTGGCTCACGCTGGTCCAGTACGGACACGTGGACGAGGAGTACGCCCTCTTCCTCGGCCTCTGGGAGCAATTTCCCGAGCGGCGCGAGGAGATCCTGGCCCAGCTGGCATTCGCCGGCCTGATCGACGTCCAGGACCGGATGTACTGGAACCGCTCCTACACCACCGGCCACAAATCATTCCGCGCCCGCAGCACGATCGAGCTCGGACGCGCGATCGGCTGGGAGAACGCCCGCCACGTGCTCTACGCCGGCGTCCCCGATATCGCGGTCGGCCCGCGCTGGTACTCGCTCTACGAGTCCGCCTGCCAGATCATGATGTACCACCTCGAGGAGGAACCGCCTAGCTCATCGCTCTCGGCGACCTCGACCTCGACCCGCGACCAGGAACTGTTCCGCAATCAGATTCCGCTCTCCGCCCCCGAGTCGGAGGGGCTGATCCGCGTGATCATCAACGATCCGCAGGAGTCCTATATCGCCATGCTGACCGACCTGCTCAAGGCCGGCCGCTCGCCCAAATCGATCCTCGACGCCATCCAGATCGCCGCCGCCCGCGTGGTGCTCGAATGCGGACTGCCGGCCAACTTCTCGATGCCCCAGCACGGCTACGAATACACCAACACGCTCGGCTGGTTCTATGAGCACTTTGAGCATCCGCACCGCACCAAGCTGCTCTTCGTGGCCGCCAACTTCATCAACCAGTGCGCCCACTGGGCGGCCAACTCCAAGGGCAACAAGACGCGCGGCGCTGCCACCTACTTCGCCGGCTACGACAGGGGCCGCGAACCGCAATCGGTCTCGCAGGGCAGGGCGCTGAGCGAACTGAACGCGGCGATGCTGGCGCTCGACATGGATCAGTCCGTCTTCTGGGTCGAGAACTACCTCAAGCTCGGCTACGACGACGCGCCCCTGGTCGAGACCCTCGCCAACGGGATCGCCAAGCAGGGCAACGATCCGCACAACCAGGAGATCGGCCTCTGCATGCTCGAGGATTACCGCCGCAGCTCATCCGAGTCCCGCAACACGCTGCTGATGGCGGCGGCGCATCACACGGCCGGCCACATGAAGTACGGCGACCAATACCAGTCCTACCGCCGCTTCGCCGACGCCTTCGGCATGCAGGTCGAAGACGGCGCGCTGGGCGAAACGCCCGTAATCGAGAATCTGGCCGACGACGTCGAAGCCGAGCTGCTGGTCTCTGACGCCAGCGCCGCGACGTCGTAGCGTCTCATGCAGATGCCCGGCAGATCGAGATACGTATCAGAGATGCGAATCTGAGCGTCCGGCGCTCGACGTACTCGCAGCGCCTTTCAGACTGTCATATCCAGCCGAATCCGCCTATCAGATTCGCCAGTAGCGCGGTACAGGCGGCGAAGATGCCAGCGGCGCTGACAGCGGTGTAGAGCGCTGTTCGATTGCCCCTGCCGCCGAGATCGAGCGTGTGTTCCGCTCCCGCCCTCCACATGCGCCATTCCATGACAAGGGCTCCGAAGATCAGCGCGCAGGTTGCGTATCCCAGCAGCAGCGGGACAGTGGACACCAGCGGCGCTCTGTCCGGGAATGGATTGCCGAGCGCGCCGGCCACCAGGAGCGTCACCGCGACCAAGGCGGCGGGAACGACTACGACTAATGCTCCCTCAATCGAGGCGCAATAGCGGATTATCTAGCAGGATAGCGGGGTTCGCGCGGGGTTCGCTCTGCGCGACAGAGAGCCGCGCCGAAGCGGTTGATTGTCACGATTATGGTGCGTAGCGTAGGGCTATGCCAACCGCCGATGACCGACGCCGCGCAGCCGACGACGAACCCGAGCCGCCGCATCGCACGTTCCGCCTGGTGGACGGTCGGCGGCTGAGCTGGGCCGAGTACGGCGATCCCCGCGGCGAGCCGTTGTTCTTCCATCACGGCATTCCCTCCTCGCGCGTCGCCGCGGCGGTCATGCACGACGGCGCCGCGCGCGCGGGCGTGCGGCTGATCGCACCCGAGCGCCCCGGCTACGGCTATTCCGATCCGCAGCCCGGCCGCGCCATCCTCGACTGGCCCGACGATCTGCGCCAGCTCGCCGACTATCTGGAACTGAGCTCGTTCTCGATCGCGAGCATTTCAGCCGGACTGCCCTACACCCTCGCCTGCGTGCTGACGATGCCCGAACGCCTGGATCGCGTCGCCCTGCTCTCCGGTCTGGGCCCGATCGACTCCAGCGAGGTGCTCGAAGGCATGTCCTATGAGTGGCGGCTGATCTACACCCTCTTCCTCAAGTCGCGCCGGCTCGCCTCGCTCTGGATGCGCGGCTACGGGCGCTCGGTGCAGAAGCGCCCCGAGCGCGTCGTCGCCGAGCAGATCAAACGCATGCCGCCCGTCGACGCCGCCGTGCTGGGCGCCGAACCAACCCGATCGAACCGCATTGGCGATCTGCTCCAGGCCTTCCGACAGGGCCCGGCCGCCGCCGGCGACGAGGCGCGGCTGCACCTCGAGCCGTGGGGATTCACGCTGCGCGATATCGAATTCCCGGTCATGCTCTGGCACGCCGTCCTCGATGAGTCCCACCCAATCCAGATGGGCAGGCGCATCGCCTCCGAGCTGCCCAACTGTCGGCCGATCTACGTCGACGGTGTCGGATCACTGGGCTTCATCGCCCACGCCGAATCGATCTTCCACTCCCTGCTCCAGGATCGCCCCAGCCTCGCGCCGGCTGTCAATCAGCGCGAGACGGCCGCCGTCGAGGAAGAAGCCGACATCTTCAGCGGCATCCTCGACGTCCTGCCGGAGCCGCTGGCGGGCGAGTAGTCATAGCCCGGTCGGCGCCGGACAGATTGCCGGCTACGCGGCTACGACTGACCCGTTCGCAAATGCCGCCCCACGTGTCCCACCAGAATCTGCTGGTAGTCCGTCGCCCACGCGAAGTGAATGCGCAGGCGCTTGTTCGCGCCCCGACCGCCGCCGAACTTGATGTGCAACGACATCTCGTGCAGCAGGCCGGTCTCATCTCGGAATCGACGCGCCTCCCCGTATCGACGCATCGTGTCCTCGCTCTCGGTCGAGCAATCCAGGTTGCGTTGCTTCAACGTCTGGACGATCTGCTCAGGCGCAACGCCGCCGGCGCGCAGTTCGCGCGCCAACCGATCGAGCGCCCCCAGCGCCTCGAGGACCAGCCCCGGCTGGGAATAGCGAGACTCCTCCGCTGAGCTGAACGCATCGGGCAGGAACGACAGACACTCACCACTCCGCCGATCAGCGGTCTGCACGGCTTCGAGCACCGACTCCACGATGATCTCATCATCGTCGCGAGCCAATTGCCGCTCGCTGCGCTCCTGATCCTGTTCGTGCTGCACCTGCTCGTAGAGCGACTGAAACCGATCCCGCTCTTTCAGCGCCTCCTCGCGCCAGTGGCGCTCACGTTCCACCTGCTGTTGCAGCGCCTGGAGTTGGTTGCCCGTTGATTGCGACGCCGCGCGCAGACGTTCCATCTCCCTGAGCCGAATCCGCTCCCGCACATCCTGAAAGGACGCGGCGCGCGGCGTCGGCCTCGACATCGGCCCGGCGTGCGCCATGACCGTCTGAACGAATTGCGGAGAGCGGATGGCGTTGCTGAGCCAAAACGGGTGCAGCCGCGCCGGATCGCTCCTGGTGAAGCCGGGGCGGTAAATCCGTATCGCGCCGCCGTAGCAGGAGAGCGAGCGCCCCAACCTCTCGGTCAACGCCTTCGAGGCGGCAGCATCCACACTGAAGACCCGGGCGACGCCGGCAAGGTGATGCTGCAACTCATGGGCATCGACCATCCGCTCCTGATCATCGGCGGTTGAGACCACGATGATCGGCAGCTCCCGCTGCGGGTTCAGCAGCCAGTTTCGGACGAAGGCGTCGATCAGCGGCGCACCTAGTCTGCGCGCCCTGGTGTACACGCGGGCGTTGGCGCGGCGGCAATCGTATCGGTCGATCAGATCCGCGACGACGGCGATACGGCGATCGTATCCCTCTGCGCTGGTGGACCGATCGGTGCGGACGCTGCCGCTCAGATCGATATCTTCACCCGAAGTGGCCAGCTGAATCTCGGCAGTCCATACGACGGCGCCGCGCTGAACCCTCCAGGCGAAGGCGTAGAGGGCGTCATCCTCGTCCTGCTCACGCCAGATCTGCACTGAGCCGTCGTCGTCGAGCCGCCAGACGCCGGCCGATTCCCCGCCCGACGGCTGCCCCGCGTTGGCGCGGAGCCAGGCGGTGCACTCCTCGGCAACGCGGTCGAGCAGCTCGGGGCCGCGGGTATCGGCAGGCGCAATGTGCAGATGGACCGCGTACCGCTCGCCCACCGCGCCTCCGCTCCCTCAGCCGCGCGCCCAGTCGAGGCTGTTCTTCAGCAGCCGACCGTACTCCTCGGTCTCCCACGTAAACCGCAGCGTGCGCGGATCGTCGCCGTTCTCGTCCTTGGCGTTGTCCTCGACGAACGGCTGCGAGTTGGTCAGCGGCGAGTGGCAGTGACCCAGCGCGATGTAGCAGACCCCGCCCTCGCCGATCCCCCGCGTGTAGCCGAAAACCCGCGTCACGCCGTCCGCCTCGATCGCCGTGTCCTCCTCGTAGTCGAACCCGAAGTCCGGCCAGTTGTCGGGACCGATCGGCGCGGTCAGCAGGATGTCGGTGTTCGGACGGTCGGTGATCTCGATCATGTACGGTTCGTCGATCACGTCGAACTGCGGCGGCAGCCCCTCCAGGATCGGCGAGTTGACGTTCCGCACATCGACCGTGAAGCGCTTGATCGGCGGGTGGTTGATGAAGAAGCCGCCCAAGGTCTCGTGGTGCTCCATCTTGACCATCGCGCGTTTGCCGCCGCCCAGACGCACCGCCTTGCCGCCCGATGTGCCGTGCAGCCCCAGCCAGTGCCCGCCGTTGCCGATCCAGTCGCGCAGTATCTCGTTCTGCGGATCGTCGGCGTAGGGGCCGGCCGTATAGGTGATCAGCACGTCGGTCACCGGCAGCCATTTCCACATGTCCGTGAAGTCGTTGCCGGTCGTCGCGCGCACGTTGCCGTCCTGATACAGCATGTCCAGCAACCGCAACCGCGCGAAATCCATGTCATGTCCGCCGTGCGATCCGGGCGGAAATCCGCCCGTCACCACGTGAACCCGAGTCGGTGCGTTGGCCATCGGAACCCCATTTCCAAACTCAGCTGGATGATAGGCGCATGATAGTCAAGCCTGACTATCGAACCGGCCGGCGAATGCGCCACGCCCGGTCGCGCCCGTCTGGTCAAGCCGAAATCCAGGCTCAGCTTCGGGAACCTTTCGCTTTGTCACTTCGTTCTCATCTACAGCCGCCTGCGCACATGATCGCAGCGGGCGGCTGGCAGCCCCGAGCGAGAAAGGGAATCCAATGAGCGAGCAGACACACCGACGGCGATTGAGGCCATTCACCGCCTGGATCATCGGCAGCGCAGCCCTCTGCGCCGCGCTCCTCTCCGCCTGCGGCGGCGACTCCGATCAGACCCAGCCGCAGACAGTGATCGATCAGCAAACACAGCAGCCGCAACAGGTCGCGGGACAGCAGGAACAATCCGTGATCTCGCAAGCGGTGCAACAACAGGCCCAGGCGACGCAGATCGAATACGACCAGCAGGTGCATGAGCAGGCGGACGTCGAGTACGACGAGCAGGAGCAGATGCAGGCGGTCGTCGAATACGAACAGGAACAGGCGATGCAGCAGGAGTCGAGCGAGGGCGGCTCAACCTCCCAGCCGCAGGCCTCGCCCCGCAATGAGCGGACACGCCGCGCCGTACAGATCGGACAGCCCGGCAACACCACCTTCCGCGACTACCCCACCACCGGCTGGCGCAGCACCGAGTACGACGACACATCCACGTTCTCGCTCGACGTCGATCGCACCTCCTACTTCCTCGCCCTCAACTGGGTCCAGTCCGGCTATGAAATCGAGCCCGCCTCCATCCGCGCCGAGGAGTGGATCAACGCCTTCGACTACCGCTACGCACTGCCCGACGCCAGCGACAGCTTCGCTGTCACCACCGACATCATCCCGCACCCCATCCACCCCGATCTCCACCTCGTCCGCGTCGCCGCGCAGGCCCCCGAGTTCGTCGACGAGACGCCGCTCAACGTCACCCTGGTGCTCGACGCCTCCGGCTCGATGGCCGCGGGCGGCCGGGTTGAAATCGCCCGCGCCGCCGCCAACGCCATCCGCGGCGGCCTCCGTGAACAGGATCGACTCGCCATCGTCCAGTTCTCCTCCGACGTCGTCGACGCGGTCGACCATCGGCATCCGCAGGAGCCGGCGCTCGCCGATTCGATCAACCGCCTGCAACCGCGCGACTCGACCAACGTGCAGGCCGGACTCAACCGCGCGGTCATGCTCGCCGACGGCATCCGCCGCGAACGGCCGGACGCCTACAACTACATCATCCTCATGTCCGACGGCGTCGCCAACGTCGACGCCACCGACCCCTTCCAGATTCTGGCCGCGGCGGGAGACTACGACGCCGGCAATCCCCTGCGGCTGATCACCGTCGGCGTCGGCATCGACAACTACAACGACGTGCTGCTCGAACAGCTCGCCCAGTACGGCAACGGCTGGTACCGCTACCTCTCCGACCGCGAGCAGGCGCGCGCCGCCTTCAGCCGCGAGAACTGGCTGGCGCTCTCGATCCCGTTCGCCGACCAGGCCCGCGCCCAGGTCCGCTGGGACGAGCACGCCGTCGCACACTGGCGGGTGATCGGCTACGAGAACCGCGTCACCTCGGACCAGTCATTCCAGCAGGACCGCAGCGAGTTCGCCGAAATCCCCATGGGCGCCGCGACTACCGTGTTCTTCGAGGTCGAACTCGCCTACTTCGCCCCGATCGGCGCCGACCTCACACTCGGCGAAGTCGAACTCCGCTGGCTCACGCCTCAATCCGGCAGGTCCATGTCTCGCGGATCCAATCTCCAGCAGGTGCGGATGGACTCCAGAATCTCACGATTCGGCGACGATCCGATGCTCGATCTCGGCGCCATCGTCGCGCTGATCGCCGATCGCTACAGCTGGCACGGCCAGCAGGGGCTGGCGTCTGACGTCTCGTTCCTGGCGGGCGGGAAGCTGTACTGCTACTGGAATCTGCCGTCCGCAATCCTCGATACCCAGGCGGGCCGGGACTTCGCTCTGCTGGTCGATGAAATGTCGAACGCGACGGTCATGGAACCGGAATCGGAGCACCCGGGTTACTAGCGCTAACCTTCACTGTGCGCCGACTACGCCCTGACTGCGCCCTGGCCACGCCCCGATCGCGCGCCTCCGATTGCGAGCACGCCCGTGACCGATTCCACGATCACCGACCTGCGCGTCCACCTCGTCCATCCGACGCCGCCCGAGACCGGCCAGCCCGACCGCTACATCGCCGGCAAGAACCTCTGCTTCGTGCGCCTGGAGACCGCCGACGGACTGCACGGCTGGGGCGAGTGCTACACCCAGTCCGACCGCGACATCCAGATTACGGCCCACCTCGAGGCGATGCGCCGCTACATCGTGGGCTGGGACGCCGCCCGCATCAAACCCTGGACCGACGCGATCCACAACGATTTCGGCAATCGACGCGGCGCGATGGACCTCTACGCAGCCGTCTCCGGCGTCGAACAGGCGATGTGGGACCTGGCCGGCAAGCGCGCGGGCATGCCGGTGCACCAGCTGCTGGGCGGCGCCCTGCGCGACCGGCTGCGCGTCTACGCCAACGGTTGGGCGAAGATGGACGACATCGAGGAACTCCAGACGCGCGCCCGCGCGATGATCGAGCGCGGCTTCACGGCGCTCAAGTTCGATCCCGTGCCCGGCAAGTGGCGCAGCTACGTAGGCATGCGCGAACTGCGGCTGGCGGCCCAGCGCGTCCGCGCCGTGCGCGAGGCCGCCGGCCCCGATATCGACCTGCTGCTCGAAATCCACCGCCGCCTCAGCCCGTCCAACGCGGTGCGGCTGGCGCAGATGGTCGAAGAGTACGAACCGTTCTGGTTCGAGGAGCCGGTCTGGGCCGAGAACATGACCGCGCTCGCCGCGGCCACGGCGCAGATCAACATCCCAACCGTGACCGGCGAGGAACTGTACACCAAGTTCGAATTCCGCGACGCCTTCGAGCAGCGCGCCGCCGAGATCATCAACCCCGATGTCGCCAACGTCGGCGGGATCAAGGAACTGACCGAGATCGCGGCGATGGCCGAGGCCTACTTCGTCGCCGTCGCCCCGCACAACTACAACTCGACCACCATCGCGCTCGCCGCAACCCTCAACGCCGCCGCAACCATGCCCAACTTCATCATCACCGAATACTTCGTCAACTTCGAGCCCTGGGGCCGGGAGGCGGCCGAGCCGCCGTTCGAGGTTGTAGACAGCCACATCGCCCTGCCGACCACCCCCGGCCTCGGCATCGACCTCGACGAGGACGCGCTCAGGCAACACCCGGCCAGAGAGTTCCCCCGTCGGACGATCGGCGATTGACACGCCCGGGGTATCTGGCTGATACGGTGGGCGGGCGCGGAGATCGGTTGAGAGACGACTCCGCGCTTGAGCGGCCGGGCGCTTTCCCCTGATCTACGCCCGCCGCCTGCCCGAGCTTCAGATTAACGCATTCAGCTGGAGGTGAACCGCATGCGCTCGCTCGGCGGACTTCTGCCCGATGACCCGTTCGCCTACCAGGGCGACCGCTGGATACCCGCGTTCACGCTGCTGCTGACCATCGTGATGACCGCCCGCAGCGTCATCCACATCGCCCGCCGCGACGGCGGCGCGGCCAGCATCGCCGGGATCGACATCGAGGTCGAGGGCGGCCAGAACCTCGTCGCCATCTTCGCCCAGTGGGGCGTGGTGCAGCTCCTGCTCGCCGCCGTCGCCTGGATCGCGCTGCTTCGCTATCGAGGTCTGATCCCGCTGATCCTGCTGCTCAGCCTGCTGGAGCAGATCGGCCGCATCGCCGTCGGCCGCGCCAAGCCGCTCAAGGTCGAGAAGCCGCCGCCCGGCGCGCGCAGCTCGATCATCCTCACGCCCGCGCTGGCGGTTGCTTGCTGGAAGTCGCTGCCAAAGCGGTGAGCCGCGCAGCTAGGCGGCCGTGACCAGCTGCAGCTTCGATCGCAGGTATTCCATCCCGCGGTTGCCCTTGATGCGATTGCAGCTTGCGCACAGCAGCTGCAGGTTGCTCAGATGATCCGTGCCGCCCTTGCTGCGGGCGATGATGTGATCAACCTCCAGGTGCCGCAGCTCAAAGTGTTCACGGCAGCCGGCGCAGTGGCCCGTCTGTTGGCCGTAGAGCTGCTGCTTGACCTCGCGCGAGTTGTATCTCGGCAGCGGACCCAGATCGGTGCGCTGAGGGATGTCTGATCGCGAGGTGACGAGTCTGTCGTGGAACAGGCTGCCCATCGATTCCCTCAAGCGGTTGTTGACCAGTTCGGTCGCCTTGGGCGACAGGTCAATCCCTATCCAGTCACGTCCCAGCATTTCTGCGGATACGCAGGTGGTCGCGCATCCGCAGAATGGATCGAGCACGGTATCGCCCTCGTTGGAGCTGGCCGAGACGATGCGGTCAAGCAACTTAATTGGCTTTTGCGTATTGAATCCTGTCCACTCCTTAGAGTTTGTAGTGGTGGCGCGTGAGGGTATATCCGCCCACCAGGATGGCACTTTACGACCTTCCTGCTCATCGAGATAAGTACGCTTTCCGTTTTGTGCGATTTTGTATAGGCGACCATCTTCATCTACATTTTTGTAAGTGGAGCGGGTGCGTGTGTTCATTTCGGTATGTGGCTGATGCCAACGGTTCCTATCGAGCTCTTTCGAGTAGAACAGTATCGTATCGTGTTTTCGTGGGAAGCCGTACTTGGGTGCATTTCCAGTGGGCGCATATCCCCAGATAATCTCGTTGCGGAAGTTGTCACGCCCGAAGATTGCGTCCATCGCCAACTTCAGGTAGTGACTCATTTTCGGGTCGCAGTGCAGGTAGATGCTGCCGGTCGGCTTGAGCAGCCTGGGCATCTCCAGCAGACGCGCCGCCATATACGCCAGATACGACTTGTCCGAGTCCGTCATCGCCGCGAGAATGACGCGCCAGAGCTGCGGATGCCGCGTCTCGATCAACTCGATCCACTCGGCATCGATGTCGGACAGGCTCCACATATCCTTGAACTCGGCGCCGGCCGCCTGCGAGCCGATCGGTGCGGCATAGTTGGCGTTCGAGTTGAACGGCGGATCCAGATAGATCAGATCAACCGACTCCGAGTTCATCCCCCGCATGATCTCCAGACAGTCGCCCGTCCAGATCGTCCGCGACGCGAAGTTCCGTCCGTCCCGCCTGCCTGGCTCCGCTCCGCTCCGCTCCGCTCCGCTCCGCTCCGCTCCGCTCCGCTCCGCTCCGCTCCGCTGTTATACTGGCTCGTCACGTTCGCCGCCCTTCTGGTACGCCACGATCCTACACCAGCGCTTCGTAGACGCCCTTCTCGAAGTCCGTCTCCAGATAGGCGGCGGGGTTGAACTGATACATGAACACGTGCGTGAAGAACAGGGCAGCCAGGTTCTCCGCCGGGTCGACGATGAAGTACGTACCCGCCGCGCCGCCCCAGCCGTATGTCCCGATGCTGCCCGGCGTCGCCGTGCCGGCGATCCGGTCGCGCACCGAGTAGCCGAAGCCGAAACCGAAGCCGGGGCCGACCAGATCGATCTCGGTCCCGCAGAGCGCGCCCAGGTGGTTGGCGGTCATCAGCTCGATCGTCTTGCGGCCCAGCACGCGCGCGCCGTCCAGTTCGCCGCCGTTGAGCAGCATCGCGGCGAACCGCGTGTAGGCGGCGGGCGTCATCAGCACGCCGCCGTAGAGTCCGTTGCCCGAGATCTGCCGCCCGATCGATTCGCGCACCTTGTGCGAGTTCTCAGGCCGCTCGACCGGGTTCAGCCCGCCGTCCTCGCCCCAGTGATGGTTGGTCACCAGCCGCCCGGCGTCCTGCGGCGGACAGTAGAAGCCGCAACCCTCAATCCCCAGCGGCGCGAAGATGCGCTCCTGGAACAGTTCGTCGAGGTTGCGCCCGGTGGCGCGCTCCAGCAGCACGGTGAGCACGTCGAAGTCCATCGCGTACTCCCATGCCGCGCCCGGCTGCCGCGCGTTCGGCAGCTGCGCCATCGCCAGCACGCGCTCCTCCTCCGAGACGCTGGTATCGACCACGCCCGGATCGGTGACCCCGAACTCCGAACCGGCCCAGACCGGCTCCAGCATCGGAAACATCGCCGAGGGAATGTTGCCGAACGAGGGCAGCCCCGACGTCATCGTCAGCAAATCGCGGATCGTAATCGGCCGCGTCATCGGCACGGTCTGACCCATCAGCAGGCCCTGCCCGCGCACCTTGTTGGGCGGATCCAGCGGCGCCAGCACCTGGCGGTTCTCAAACTCGGGCAGCCATTTGGTGATCGGCTCATCGACGTAGAAGACGCCCTCTTCCTGCAGCTGCATGGTCAGCGCCGCGGTGACCGGCTTGGTCTGCGAGTACATGCGGAACAGCGCGTCGAGCGGCAGCGGATTCTGACGCTCGGCGTCGAGGCAGCCGTGCGCCGAAACGTGCGCCACGTGCCCGTGCCGCAGCAGCACCGTGACCACGCCGGGCACCTCGCCGTTGCTCACCGCCTGCGCCATCCGCGCGTCGGTGCGCGCCAGCCGCTCGGGGTCGATGCCCAGCGCCTCGGGATCGGCGGAAGGAAGATTGGCGAAGTCGGGCATCGGGAGGCTCCTCGCTGAAACGGGTCGCGCACAGGATAGGCGCTGCAAGATAGGCGCGGCGGGCGCCGCAATCGCCTACCCTCCACCCCCAGAGGGAGCGCGACATGACATATGAGTACGACCGCAACATCCGCGACCGCGTGGCGGTAATCGGCGTGGGCGAGACCGAGTACACCAAACACGGCCGCATCGGGCGGCCCGAGTTTCGGCTGGCGCTGGAAGCGATCCTCGCCGCCTGCGCCGACGCCGGCCTGGAGCCGCGCATGCTGGACGGCTTCTCCTCCTACTCCGCCGACCGCAACGATCCCAACCGCCTCTCGACCGCGCTCGATCTGCCCCACTACGCCTTCGCCTCGATGGTCTACGGCGGTGGCGGCGGCGGCGTCTGCGCCGCGATCGGCAACGCGGCGGCGGGCATCGCCGCCGGCTACGCCAACTTCGTCGTGGTCTACCGCGCCCTGGCGCAGGGCGAGTTCGGCCGCTTCGGCCTCTCGCGCCGCGGCGGACGCCTGCGCGGACCCTACGCCTTCAACGTGCCGCAGGGTCTGATGTCGCCGGCCCAGTTCCTGGCCATGAAGATGCAGCGCCACATGCACGAATACGGCACCACCTCGGCCCAGCTGGGGCAGATCGCGGTGGCCGCCAACAAACACGCCCAGAACAACCCCCGCGCCGTGATGAACGGCCGCCCGATCACGCTCGAGGATCACCAGAACTCGCGGATGATCGCCGACCCCTATCGGCTCTATGACTGCTGCCTGGAAACCGACGGCGCCGCGGCGATGATCCTGACCACGGCCGAAATCGCGCGCGACTTCACCGACACGCCGGTCTATCTCTCCGCCTCGGTGCAAGGCTCGGGTCACCGCCAGGGCAACGTGGTCGACGGCTTCTGGCACGACGACTTCCTCGGCTCCAACTACTCGACGATGGTCGATCGGCTCTACGCGGCGGCCGGGATCGGACCCGGCGAGATCGACTGCGGCCAGTTCTACGAGAACTTCACCGGCCAGGTGTTGACTTCGTTCGAAGACCACAAATTCTGCGCCGTCGGCGAGGGCGGCCCGTTCTGCGAGGGCGGCCGGCTGGAGACGAAACAGGCCGCCGACCCCAACGCGCCGCACGCGGGCGCATTCCCGATCAACACATCCGGCGGCAATCTCTCCGAGGCCTACACGCACGGCTTCAACCTCGCGGTCGAGGCGGTGCGGCAGCTGCGCGGCGACTCGCCCAATCTGGTCGAGGGCGCGCGCACCTGCATCGTCGCCGCCGGCCCGGCCTCAGCCCCGATCTCGTCGGCGATCTTCCGCAACTAGCGGTATCCGAGCCCACTCAATACAGCGCCCGTTTGAGGCAGATGTCCGAGATCGCCGCCGGCTTGCCCGCCACGCGATCGGCGATCGCATTGGCGATGATCCCGCCAATCCGATCCTGAAACACCCGCGATTCCCCCCACGCGCGCTCGGCCTCCTGCATGATCGCAATGACATAACGCGGCTGCCCGCCGAGCCAGGGCGGTTCCAGCCAGATCGCGGCGCTGTTCATGCGCACGATCTCGACCGTGCCGCCCAACTCACTGTCCAACTCGCCGTCAGCCTCGCCATCGGCATCGTGAGGCTCGACACCGTCATTCGCGTCCCCGTCCTGCGGTTCCGGCAGCATGTAGTTGCCGGTCTTGATCAGCGCTTCCCAGCCAACCAGTCGTCTGTCCGGAATCGTCGCGCCCCAGAGGTGTTGGTCCACGACCGCGCGAAGCAGGTCGAACCCCTCAGCGCGAACCGGCTCAGGCGTCTCGCGCGAGGTCGCCAGCGCCGCGTACAGGCGCGCCAGATCGAGCGGCGCGGCGCGGCCCGACCCCCAGCGCCGGGCGTGCTGCAGCGCGACCAGCTCCGGCGCGCCCCAGCGCTTGTAATAGCCGCCCAGACCCTGCAGCCCGCCGATCATCGAGAGCAGCGTCAGCACGTCGGCGTTGCGCGACCAGGCGACCATGTAGAAGATCGCCTCCCGCTGCAGCTCGGTCAGCTCGCGTTCGTGCTCCAGCGCGTCCGTCATCACCGCCCAGGCGATCGGCGGCTTGACGGTGCTGTGCAGCGCGTACGGCCCCGGGTCGCCGCCGCTCCAGATGATCCCCGTGTCCAGCTCGTACACAGCCGCCCCGAACTCCATTCCAGCCCGGATCGCCTCGCGCTCGAACTCCGGCGCCAGCGCGCAGAGCGGCGCCTCGGCGGACGCGGCGTCAACCGACGCCAACAGCGGGAACAACGGGAATAACGACAGGACGACCGCGCACAGTATGACTCGGATGCCCGGGATGACCCGGCCTGCGGCGCGCCAGGGCGGCGAGTGAGCGGTCATCGTCCGAGATTACCCCGATCTCGACCCGTTACCCTCCAACCCATGACCACCGCGCAGCACTCGCCTGATTTCCTCGATGCGCCCTTCTTTCCCGAGGGCATGACCAGCCCCGATCCCGAATGCCCGATCAACCGCGGCTACTTCGCCGCCGCCGCTGACGGCCGGCTGGTCGTCCAACGCTGCGCCGACTGCGGCGCGCGCCAGTATCCGCCCGAACTCAACTGCCACGCCTGCTACGGATTCAACATGCAGTGGCAGGAAGCGGCCGGGACGGGAACCGTCTGGTCATGGGTCGAGGTCGCGCATCCTGCGCACCCGTCTCTGCGCGAGTTCGGCCCCTACGTCGTGGCGCTGGTCGAGCTGGACGATATGCCCGAGATCAAGCTGCTGGGCGCCGTCGTGGACGCGCCCCTGGGCGGCGCGATGCGGATCGGCGCCCGTGTGCGCGCCGCGTTCGAGCGCACGAGCGGCGATCTGGCCCAACCGCGCTGGCGCATGGCATGACGGCTCAGTCGTGACGGTTCAATCGGCTCAAACAGTTCCGTCAGGTCAATCGACCAACGCGAACCGCGCGCCATCGCTGCCATCAACCAGCCGCCGCCGCTGGGCGATCCTGCTGGTGCTGGCCGGCTCGCAGATGCTGGTCCAGCTCGACGCGACGATCATCAACACGGCGCTGCCGGCGATCAAACGCGCCTTCGAGATGTCCGAATCGCAGTCGCTCTGGGTCGCCGACGCCTACATGGTCATTTTCGGCGGTCTGCTGCTGCTCGCCGGCGCGCTGGGCGACCGGTTCGGCCGCCGCAAGACGCTGATCATTGGCATGGCGATCTTCGTCGCCGCCTCAATCGCCGTCGCCTTCTCGCCCGACGCCAACTTCCTGATCGTCGGACGCGGACTACAGGGGCTCGGCGGCGCGCTGGTGATCCCGCAGACGCTCTCGATCCTGACCGCGGTCTTCCCGCGCGAGGAGCGCGGCAGGGCGATCGGCATCTGGTCCGGCGCGCTCGGCTTCGGCATGGCGTTCGGTCCGCTGGTCGGCGGGGCGCTGGTCGATGCCGTCGGCTGGGCCGGCGTGTTCTGGGTGCCGGCCCCGATCGCGGCTCTGTCGATGCTGGGCATGGCGGTCGTGCCCGAGTCGCGCTCGCAGCTGCACACCAGACTCGACGTGCCCGGCGCGATCACCGGCACGATCACGATGATCGCCATCGTCTTCGCGATCATCGAAGGAATTCAGAAAGGCTGGAGCGACCCGCTGATCATCGGCTCGTTCGCCGTCGCCGCCGTCGCCGCCGCGCTGTTCATCATCATCGAGCGCCGCACCGATCAGCCGCTCCTGCCGATGGCGTTCTTCAAACAGCGCGATTTCACCGGCTCGATGGTCGGCATGTTCTTCATCATGTTCGCGCTGATGGGCGTGATGTTCTACATGCCCCAGTTCTTTCAGCTGGTGCAGGGCATGTCGGCGATGGAGAGCGGCGCGCGATTGATGCCGCTGGCGCTGGTGATGATGGTCTTCGCGCCCATCGCGGCTCGACTGCTGCCCGTCGTCGGACCTCGCTTCATGCTCTTCTGGGCCCCCGCGGTGCACGGCGGCGGCGCTCTGCTGCTGTTCAGCCTCATCCTCGATGTCGATACGCCCTACTGGATGATCGGGCTGGGGCTGGCTTTCCTCGGCATGGGCGGCGCGATGCACATGCCAGCCACCACCGACACCTCGATGGCGGCGGTGCCCGTCGATCTGGCCGGCAAAGCCTCGGCCGTCAACAACGCCGGACGGCAGCTGGGCGGCACCCTGGCGATCGCGATTCTGGGATCGTTCGCCGCCGCGGTCTACTCGTCGGGCGTCAACGCCGGACTGCCGCCGCTCGGTCTCGCCAGCGAGTCCATCGACGTCCTCGCCACCGGCATCGGCGCGGCGCAGCAGGTGCTGCCCGCGCTCGACCAGTCCCTGCTCGCGCCGACGCAGCTCGTGCTGCGCGAGTCCTTCGTCGACGCGATCACCGACACCATGCGCTTCAGCATCATCTTTGCCCTGATCGCCGGCGTCGTCGGCTGGATCCTCGTACCCAAACGCCAACGCCAGGTGCAGATGCAGTGGGAAAATGGCAAGCCGGTCGAGCCAACCGCCGCGCCGCCACCGGCAGCGCCTTCAACAAACGGCGCGTCGGCGAACGGCGCATTGGGGCTGCGGCCAACCGCCAGAGCGATGGCGCTGCATCGTCCACAGAAATCGAGTGCGCCCTAGCAGCAACGGAAGTTTGTGCCGCTGTTACCGCGCCGAGGGGCCTGAGTGGATCTGTCGGCGATCTCGGAACCAGCGATCAGTCCTCCCGCATCGACTCAGCCACGCGCTCGCCGATCATGATCGCGGTCAGATTCGTGTTGCAGCTGACGATGTCCGGCATGATCGACGTGTCGGCGACGCGCAGGTTCTCGGTCTGGTAGACGCGGCCCTGCTGATCGGTGACGGCCAGCGGATCGGTCGACCGACCCATCCGCGCGCTGCCGCAGATGTGCCAGGTGGTCGAGGTCGTGCGGCGGATGTAATCGGCCAGCGCGTTGTCCGACTCCATGACTTCAGGCTTCGGCGCGATCACGCGGTCGACGAATGGCATGATCGCTTCCGAGTGCATGATTCGCCAGCAGAGCCGCGCGCCGTCCATCAGCCGCCGCAGATCCTCGGGATGCGAGGCGTAGTTCATCTCAAGCTGAGGCTGCTGCGCCGGATTGGTCGAGCGCAGCGTCACCGACCCGCGCGAGTACGGCCGCTGGATCACCGCCCCGATCCCGAACGACGGATGCTGCCGCGGCGACTCGGTCAGCCCGCGCACCTGCTCCTCGTCCCAGATCGTCGAGATGGCGAGCTGCATGTCGTTGAACTGATCCGACCCCGCAGCGGTGTAGCGCAGTCCGATCTGGGTCACCACGCCTGGGTCGTGCGTGACATCCGGCCTGGGAAACGCCTGCACCCCGGCGCCGAAATGGTCGATCAGGTTCTCGCCGACGCCGGGCAGTGGAACCCGCTGCACGATCCCGTGCGGCGCCAGCTTCTCGGCCGGACCGATCCCGCTGCGCAGCAGGATCGCAGGCGTGACCGCTGCGCCCGCCGAGACGCAGACGCGATCGGCGCGGATCGTCTCGCCGCCGCTCAACACGACGCCGTTGACGCGCGCGCCGTCTTCGCCGTCGAAACTCAGTGCGTCAACCAGCACGCCGTGTCGGATGCTCAAATTCGCGCGCTCGCGAATGCCGAGCAGATAGGCGATGTTGGTCGAGATTCGGTTGCCGTCGCGCCGGTTGCGCGGCCACGGCCCGACCCCGCTCGCGTCGGGCAGGTTGTGATCCCAAACCTCGGCGAAGCCGCTGTCGCGGCAGGCGTCGTAGAAGGCGCGTTGCAGCGGCTGCCAGCGCGCCTCCGGTTCGCGCTCAATCGGGATCGGGCCGGACTGCCCGTGAAAATCGCCGCCCTCAGGGTCGGCTTCCAGCCGCCGATAGTACGGCAGCACATCCTCGAACCCCCACTGATCGCAGCCCATGTCAACCCACGACTCGAAATCTCCGGGCACGCCGCGCAGCGCGATCGTCCCGTTGACCGCCGATGATCCGCCCATCACCTTGCCGCGGTGCAGGGGAAACTCGCGCCCGTGACGCGCGCTGGCGCTGAACCCCCAGTCGTGATCGCGCCACGACACCCACGGTTTGAGCAGATCGCGCGGCATATCCTCGACCCGCGTGTAGTCCGGTCCCGCCTCGAGCAGCAGCACCCGCCGATTCGGATCCTCCGACAGCCGAGCCGCGATCACCGCCCCCGCCGATCCGGCCCCGATAATGATGTCGTCATAACCTGCTCGGCCTGCGTGCGTTTGGTTCATCTCATCCTCCGCCTGTCGCCCGAGGATAGGTCAGCATGCACCCAGTCGTTTCCGCGAACGCGGGCGCGTGCGGCACACGCGGGCGAGTACCCTCAGGATATGAACGAGCCCTCCGCGACCAGCGAGCCGGTTCCCGCCTACGAGGGGTTGATTGTCGCCGACCTGTCGCGCAGGATGGCGGGAGCGTTCGCGGCGCGTCTGTTCGCCGACCACGGCGCCGAGGTGACGATGCTCGAACCGCCTGCGGGCCATCCGCTGCGAGGCGAAGCGCCGTTTCTCGACGATCAGGCAGGTTCGGAACGCTCGGTCCTGCACGCCTGCATCAACTGGAACAAACGCTCGGCGGTGATCACCGAGCCCGCCGATGCGGAAGCATGGATCGCGGGCGCCGATCTGGTGATCACCACCGACCCGCCGTCGGCGCTGTCCGTCTGGCCGCTCGACCTGATGCGCGCCGACGCCGTTCACCTGTCGGTGACGCCGTTCGGGCTGGACGGCCCGCTCGCCGAAGCGCCGGCCGGCAGCCTGACCCTGAACGCGCGCTGCGGCTGGGCGCACGTCAACGCCCTGCAGGACGACCCGCCGCTGTCGCTGCCCTCGCGTCAGTTCGGCTATATGGGTGGTCTGGCGGCATTCGTCGCCGGCGCGGCAGCGCTGCGTCGGCGGTTCGAGTCGGAGCGGCTGGAGCAGGTGGACGTCCGCGAGCTCGAGGCGATGACGCACACGGTCTACCCGTGGACGATCGGCGCGGTCTATCAGGGCGCGGGATGGTCGCGCGGCGCGACGGGCGGACGGCCCCGCGGCGAGCCAGGACCGCTCTGGGACGCCGCCGACGGTCGGATGAACTTCGGCTTCGGCGACTGGCATAACTGGCGCGAGGCGATGGAGCTGTTCAACCTGCCCGATCAGGGCGCGCGCGAGGATTTGCAGGCGCGCAACGCCCGCTACTCCAAGGATCTCTCGGCGGTGATGGCGGGCGTGGCGCGAGAGCTGCCGACGATGCAGAAGTGGCCGCTGTTCCACAAACTCGCCGCCCTGCGCTGCATCTCGGGCGTCTTGCAGACGATCCCGGAACTGGTCGCGAACGAGCAGCTCGCGGCGCGTCGATTCATCGTCCAGACCGAGCTGGGCGGACGAGCCGTCAGAGCCTCGGGCGATCCGCATCCGATGTCGCCGCCCAGCTGGTCGCTCCGTTCGCCGGCTCCCAAGCTGGCCGCCGGCAAACGCGCTCCCGCAACCGCGCCGATTCCGACCACGCCGACATCGCTCGCCCCAACCGCGCGCGGCCCGCTGGACGGCGTTCGCGTGCTCACCTTCACCCAGGCCTGGAGCGGCACGTTTGCGACCGAGCTGCTGGGCTTCCTGGGCGCCGATGTGGTCCAGATCGAGGCGCTGCGCCGCGTCGACATCTGGCGGCTGCTGCGGCCTTGGGTCGGCAAGGCGATCCTGGACGAATCGAAAACCCAGCACCCGGAGAACACGCAGGGCGTCTACAACGCCGTCAATCTGAACAAGCGCGGGATCACGCTCGACCTCGGCACGAAGGCGGGCGCGGATATCTTCTGGCGGATGGTTCCGTCGTTCGACGTCGTCTGCGAGAACTTCCGCCCCGGCGTGCTCGACGGCTGGGGTATCACGCTGGAGTCGCTGGCCGCCAAGCGCCCCGATGTGATCCTCGCCTCCATCTCGGGCTATGGCGTAACCGGTCCGTACGCCGCCTACCCCGCCAACGGCGCCACGACCGAGCCGATGTCGGGGCTGTCGTCGCTGCACGGCTATCCGGGCGATACGGGGATGAACACGGGCGGCCTGTACCCGGACTCGATCTCCGGTTACGCGATGGCCGCGGCGATCATCGCCGCCCTGGCCCGCCGAGCGCGCGTCAACGGCCCGCAGCGGATCGATGTCGCCATGCTCGAGGCGATGGGCGTCGTGGTCGGCGACGCGATCGCCGAATACGACGCCACCGGCCGCACGCCCGCGCCGCTGGGCAATCACGACCGCCAACGCGCGCCGCACAATGTGTACCCCTGCCTCGGCGAGGACGAGTGGATCGCCATCGCGGCCGCCGGCGAATCCGACTGGCAATCGCTCTGCCGCGAGATGGACGCTCCCGATCTGACTCTCGATCCGCGCTTCGCAGACGCGGAATCACGCAAGCGCAACGAGTCGGCGTTGGACAAACTCGTCGGCGCATGGACATCCTCGCATGCAGCGCCCGATCTGGAACGCCGGCTGCTGGCGCTGGGCATCGACGCCGCTCGGGTCGCCAAGCCATACGAGCAGTTCTCGGATCCGGACCCGCTCTATCTGGCCAGCGAGTTTATCCAGTCGGTCGATCATCCCGAAGTCGGGCCGTCCTGGCTGCCCGGCGCACCCTGGCGATTCAGCGGCCCGGAGGATCGCGCGCTGAGACCGTCGCCCTGCGTCGGCGAGCATTCATTCGAAGTGTTCTCGCAGGAGTTGGGCATGGACGAAGCGGAATATCGATCGCTGGTCGAGCAGCGGATCACGGGAACCATGGATGACGTGAGAGCGCCAACCAGCTGATCCCCAGCTGATCCATGCCCAGCCGCTGTAACAGGCGTTGATATCTTGATTCCCGTTGCCGTCGTTTGCCGCCCTGCCCGTTGGAAGCTGGAGCAAGCCCGGAGTGAGCCATGTCGCCGAACGAAACCGTGTCCCGGCTGCTGATCGCCAATCGCGGCGAGATCGCGATCCGCGTCGCCCGCGCAGCGTCGGACCTGGATATCGGCACGGTCGCCGCTTATTCGAGCGATGACGCGAACTCGCTGCACGTGCACGCGGCCGATCAAGCGGTCGCCCTCGATGGACAAGGCGTGCCGGCCTACCTGAACATCGACGGACTGATCGCCGCCGCGAAATCGACCGGTTGCGACGCGGTGCACCCCGGCTACGGATTTCTGGCCGAGTCGGCCGAGTTCGCCCGCGCCTGCCGCGACGCCGGGATCACGTTCGTCGGGCCAACGCCGCATCTGCTCGATCTGTTCGGCGACAAGGTGCGCGCCCGCCTGGCGGCGCGCGAGGCAGGCGTGGCGGTCATCGACGGCTCCAACGAGGCGATCACCCTGCCGCAGGCGCAGGCGTTCTTCGAGTCGCTCGGCGAGGATGCCGCCGTGATGCTCAAAGCGGTCGCCGGCGGCGGCGGCCGCGGGTCGCGGGCGGTGACCGACATCAATGACCTCGAATCCGCCTGGGCGCGCTGCGCGTCGGAGGCGCAGACGGCGTTCGGTTCCGGCGCGCTCTACGTGGAGCAGCTGATTCCGCGCGCGCGGCACATCGAAGTTCAGGTGATCGGCGACCTGCACGGCAACGTGGGGCACCTCTGGGAACGCGAGTGCTCGGTGCAGCGGCGCTTCCAGAAACTCGTCGAGATCGCGCCCGCGCCGCATCTGCGCCCCGCGACGCGCGATGCGATCGTCGAAGCCGCCCTGCGCATCGCGCGCGATGTCGGCTATTCGTCGCTGGGCACCTTCGAATTCCTGCTCGACGCCTCGCCCGAATCCGACGACCGCTTCTACTTCCTCGAAGCCAACGCCAGACTCCAGGTCGAGCACACAGTCACCGAGCAGGTGACCGGCGTCGACCTGGTGCAGTCGCAGCTGCGCGCCGCGCAAGGCGGCACGATCATCGAGTTGGGACTCGATGATCCATCCCGGCTGCGCCCGCGCGGCTTTGCGATCCAGACCCGCGTCAACATGGAGACGCTGACGCCCGATGGCGGCGTGCGCCCAGCCTCGGGCACGCTGACAGCCTACGAAGCGCCGTCCGGGCCCGGCGTGCGCACCGACGGCTTCGGCTACGTCGGCTACCAGACCTCGACCGCGTTCGACTCGCTGCTCGCCAAGCTGATCGCGCACTCGCCCACGCCGCGCTTCGAGGACGCGGTCAAGCGTTCACTGCGGGCGTTGTCCGAATTTCGCATCGAGGGCGTCGCCTGCAACATCCCCTTCCTGACCAACGTGCTCGCGCACGATGATCTGGCGCAGGGCAGCGTCCACACCCGCTGGGTCGATGAGCGCATCGCGGATCTGGCCTCGACCAACGGCGCGCGCCGTCTCCGCTACCGCGCAGCCGAAGCGCCCGGCGCCGACAGCGGCTTCGCCGGCGCGCGGGTTGACTCGCGCGACCCGCTGGCGTTGTTCGAGCACGACCAGCGCGTCAAACAGCAGCAGTCGCATCAGCCCGTCGAGGAAGACGCGCCCGACCTGGGCGGTCCCGAAGGATCGACGGGCTTGCCCGCTCCGATCCAGGGCACGATCGTCTCGATCCTGGTTGAAGACGGGCAGGAGGTGCGGCAGGGCCAGGATCTCGTCGTGATGGAAGCGATGAAGATGGAACACGTGATCCGCGCCGACCGCGACGGCATCGTCAAGGCGCTGGCCTGTTCAGTCGGCGACGTGATCCGCGAAGGGTTCCCGCTCGTCTTCATCCTCGCGGCCGAGGTCTCCGTCGAAGCCGTCGTCGGCGGCGATCTGATCGATCCCGACTTCATCCGCCCTGACCTGCAGGAGAATTACGACCGCCACGCCTACACGCTGGACGAGCACCGACCGGCCGCCGCCGCCAAACGCCGCGCTCGTGGCTATCGGATGCCGCGCGAAAACATCGAACAGCTCGTCGATCCCGGTTCCTTTCAGGAGTATTGGCCGCTGATCGTCGCCCGGCAGCACCAACGCAATACCGACGAGCAGCTGCGCGAGCACACGCCCGCCGACGGCCTGATCGCCGGCACGGCGACGATCAACGGCGATCTCTTCGACGAACAGGCGTCGCGCGCCATCGTGGTGCACTACGACTACACCGTGCTGGCCGGCACGCAGGGCGGACGCAACCATTACAAGCAGGATCGCATGTTCGAGATGGCGCGCCGCTTTCAGTTCCCGATCGTCTTCTACACCGAAGGCGGCGGCGGCCGCCCGGGCGACGACCGCACCGGCCCCGGCGTCGCCTTTGACACCTACACCTTTACGCAGTTCTCCAAGCTGTCGGGGCTCGTGCCGCTGGTCGGCGTGACCAACGGGCGCTGTTTCGCCGGCAACACCGCGCTGCTCGCCTGCTGCGACGTGATCATCGCCACCGAAGGCTCGACCGTCGCCATGGGCGGCCCGGCGATGATCGAAGGCGGCGGGCTGGGCATCTACACGCCCGAAGAGGTCGGGCCCATGTCGTTCCAGGTCCCCAACGGCGTCGTCGACATCCTCTGCAGGGACGAGGACGAAGCGACCGAGGTCGCCAGGCAGTACCTCAGCTACTTCCAGGGCCCGATTGCGGAGTGGACGGCGCCCGACCAGCGTCGTCTGCGTCACATCGTGCCGGAAAACCGCCTGCGGCTCTACGACATGCGCGAGATCATCCAGACCATCGCCGACGAAGGCTCGGTGCTGGAAATCCGCGAGCAGTTCGGCATCGGGATCATCACGGCGTTCATCCGCGTCGAGGGGCGCCCCATGGGCGTGATCGCCAACAACCCGCATCACCTGGCCGGCGCGATCGACTCCGACGGCTCGGACAAGGGCGCGCGCTTCCTTCAGCTCTGCGACGCCTTCGACATTCCCGTGCTCAGCCTGATGGACTGCCCCGGCATGATGGTCGGCCCCGATGTCGAGGCCACGGCATTGGTGCGCCACTGCGCGCGCATGTTCAACACCGGCGCCAACCTCAGCGTGCCGCTGTTCGGCGTCGTCGTGCGCAAGGCGTACGGCCTCGGCGTCCAGGCCATGTGCGGCGCCAGCGCCCTGGTCGGCTTCTTCACGGTCGCCTGGCCCACAGCCGAGTTCGCCGGCATGAACATCGAGGGATCGGTCAAGCTCGGCTATCGCAAAGAGCTGATCGCCATCGACGACCCGGAGGATCGCATCCAAACCTACGAAAAGATGGTCAACCGCGCTTACGAGAACGCCAAGGCGGTCAACGCCGCCGCCGGCGGCGGCCTGGACGACGTGATCGACCCGGCCGAAACCAGAACCTGGATCGCCAACGGCCTCAAGCGCCTCCCGCCCGCTCCGCAACGGAGCGGCAAGAAGCGGCCCTACGTCGATACCTGGTAACGCGGGTCGTGGAAGCAGTCGATAGGGATAAACCGGGATGGTGGCGACCCCGAGCGGATTCGAACCGCCGATCTCCACCTTGACAGGGTGGCGTGTTAGGCCGCTACACCACGGGGCCGTTCGGCTAGCGTACGCTGACGGCGCGGTTTCGGCAAGAGCGCCTGACGTGTGCTGTCGCGTACTGTGTAGATTGAAGCTGTCCAGCGTTGGAGGTTGCAGATGGCACGCGGATCACGGCGAGGCAGAGGCGCGACCAACCGCGCCCAACAGGCGGCTCGCCCGCAGGGACGCCGCAATCAGCGCGGTCGGGAGGATCGGCTGCCCACGGCCCAGGCCAGCGCTGCCGATGCGCCCGCGGGCGCGTCGCTGAGCGGCAACATCCAACAACCCACCAGAATCGGCGCCCCCCGACCGAGCGGCGGCCCGCGCGGTGCCGCTGGTGCCCACGAACGCCGCGACCGACGCGCCCGCGCGGCCGCCGCCATGCACGATTTTCACTATGTCCAGGGCGACCTGCGCTGGATCGCGATCACCACCGTTGCCAGCGTCGCGCTCGTTCTCGGACTTTGGGCGGCGATCACTTTCTAATCGCGCTGACCGCGCTACCCAGCCCGGACATCCTCCGGCGGATCGACCAGCGCGAACGTCAACCGACCTTCGGCGGCGGTTTCGCCCTCAACCGTCGCAACCGCATTGGCGCGGCCGATCCCGCGCCGCAGCCGCTCCATCTCCACCTCCAGCCGCAGCTGATCGCCCGGCGCGACCTGGCGGCGGAAGCGGACGCCGTCGATCCCGGCGAACAGGCCGAGCTTGCCGCGAAACTCCGCCGCCGAGAGCGCGGCCACGGCCCCCGTCTGCGCCAGCGCCTCGACGATCAACACGCCCGGCATCACCGGATGGCCGGGAAAGTGACCCTCAAAAAACCACTCGTTGGCCGATACATTCTTCAGCCCGACCGCCCTCAGGCCCGGCTCCAGTTCCACGATCCGATCCACCAGCAGGATCGGGTGCCGATGCGGGATGATCCGCTGGATCGCCCGCGCGTCGAGCGGCAGATTGAAACCGTCGTCGTGAGTCATACCTGGCATCTGGGTCATCCTCAGAGTTCCTTCAGCGTGCCGATGATCCGCTCGGCTGCGTCGTCGGGAACAGGAATGGACCCGGGCAGCTGCTCATCGGGGTGCAACCCGTGAAAGTCGGAACCGACCGTAGCGATCAGTCCCAGCTCGCGAGCGATCTGCTCGCCGTTCGCGACCGTTTCCGGGCCGTCGCGGCGGTAGTAAATTTCGATTCCGTCGCCGCCGGCTGAGTGGAAGGCGGCGATGGCGGCCTGCGGGTCCTCGTAGCGCGTCGGGTGGGCGAGCGATGCGAAGCCGCCCGCATCATGGATCATGGCGATCGACCGAGACAGGCCGGGCAGCGCGCGGGGAATGTAGGCTGGCCCGTCGTTGCGCAGGTATCGGTCGAACGCGTCCTGCACCGACTCGACCAACCCGGCCTCGACCAGCGCCCGCGCGATGTGCGGCCTGCCGATCGACGCCCCGTCGGCAATCCGCGATACGGCCTCGTACTCGATCTTCAGTCCGAGTTCGCCCAGCCGCTCGACAGTTCGCCGCGCCCGCAACAGGCGTTCGCCCCGATACGCAGCCAGCTGATCTTCGAGATCCTGAATCGACGCGTCGCAGCCGACGTAGCCCAGCACGTGCAATTCGCCCAGGTCTGGATCGGCTGCGCTGATTTCCACGCCGGCGATCACCTCGACGCCCAACCGCTGACCCTCAACCTGCGCGGCCGCAACGCCCGCGAATGTATCGTGATCGGTCAAGGCGAAGAATTCGACGCCATGCGCCGCAGCCTGGCAGACGACATACTCGGGCGATCTGACGCCGTCGGAATGCGTGCTGTGCGCGTGCAGATCGACCCGCGCCATTGTTGCGCCCACGCTGCCTAGCGGGCGTACTCGGCGGCGCGGGTCTCGCGCAGCACCGTGACCCGAATCTGGCCCGGGTACTGCAGCGACTCCTCGATCTGCTTCGAGATATCGCGCGCCAGACGCATCGCGCCGAGGTCGTCAACTTCGCGCGGATCGACCACGACCCGCACCTCGCGTCCCGCCTGGATTGCATACGCTTGGCCGACGCCCTCGAAGGATGTAGCGATGTGTTCGAGCGCCTGCAGGCGCTCGATGTAGCGCTCGACCGACTCGCGCCGCGCGCCCGGCCGTCCGCCGGAGATCGCGTCGGCCATCTGCACGATGATCGCTTCCACCGTGCGCAGCTCGACTTCGTCGTGATGCGCCTCGATGCAGTGCGCGATCTCCTCCGACATCTTGAAGCGGCGGGCGAGATCGCCGCCGATGATCGCGTGCGTGCCCTCGACCTCATGGTCGAGCGCCTTACCCACGTCGTGCAGCAACGAGCCGCGCCGCGTGATTTCAACATCGGCGTGCAGTTCCTGCGCGATCATCGCGCCGATATGCGCGGTCTCGACGGCGTGCCGCAGCTGGTTCTGCCCGTAACTGGTGCGGAACCGCAGCCGCCCGAAAATGTCGAGCAGCTCGCGCGGCAACCCGCTGCAATGCGCCTCGATCGCCGCCTCTTCCCCCGCATCGCGGATGATCCGCTCCACGTCGCGCTGCGCCTTGGCGACCGTCTCCTCAATCCGCGTGGGATGAATCCGGCCGTCCGCGACCAGCCGGCTGAGCGACAGGCGGCCAATCTCGCGCCGCACTGGGTCGAACCCGGAAACGGTCACCACGTCGGGCGTGTCGTCGATGATCAGGTCGCATCCCAACGCCGCTTCGAGCGCCTGGATGTTGCGCCCCTGGCGGCCGATGATGCGCCCCTTCATCTCGTCGGACGGAATCTGCACGACCGATACGGTCGACTCGGTGGTGACTTCCGAGGCGACCCGCTGAATGGCGGTCGCCACGATCTTGCGCGCCCGCCCGTCCGCCTCGTCCTTGGCCTTCTGCTCGGCCTCGCGGACCAGGCGCCCGGCCTCGTCGGAAATCTCCCGCTCGACCTGATCGAGCAGCACCGCGCGCGCTTCGTCGCGGGTGAAGTTGGAAATCTGCTCCAGCCGTTGATCGTGCTCGGCCTCGCGCTCATCGAGCGCGCTGCTGCGCTGCTCGAGCCGCTGCCGCTCCTGATTGAGCTTGGCGTCGCGATCCTCGATCGACCGCGCCCGATCGTCCAGCGACGACTCGCGGCGATCCAGCCGATCGACCGCGCGCTGCAAATCATCGCGCGCGCCGCGCACATCGGCCAAGATTTGGTCGCGTTCGGCCCGCGCCTGCTCCTGCGCCGCCTCCAGCCGCTCGCGCGCCTCTCGTTCAGCCTGCTCTTGAGCCGCCTGAACGATACGTTCGGCTTCCTCTGAAGCAGCCAGGCGTGGATCGGGCCCGCCGCGCAGAAGCCTGAGTAAGGCTTGCCACATGTTGTCCTCGACTCAGTTGAAGTGACATTGCCATTGCGGTGTCAATGATCACGATTACCTCGAACGCCGCCTTCATCAGCCGACAGGCCGGTGGGGGCGGCGGTATATTCTACTGCCCACAGGTTACGCCTGAACCCGCATCCGCGCCAGTAGCGTCGAACGCACTTCCGACTATTTCCGCCCACGCCTCGCGGTACGCCTCCGACGCGGTCGCCGCGTCGAACCCGCGCAGCAGCAGTCGGCGAGTCTGGACGATGCGGAACCGGTGACGCTCCAGCTGCGGATCGCGGCGCAGCGCCTGGCGCACGCCCTTGCGCGCCAACGCCAGCGCAACGCTCCGCTCGTCGATCTCGCCGCGCTCCTCCAACTCGTCCAGCGCCGACCACGCGGCATCGGACGGGACCCGAGCCGCGGCCAGCTTGTTCGCGATCTCCATCCGGCTGTAGCGGCGCAGCCGACTGAGACGCCGCGCCTCACAGATTGCGAAGTCGAACCAGGCCGAGTCGCGCAGCCGCGCGACGAACACCGCGTCGATCTCCTGCCCGCGGCGGAACCCGGATCGACGGGCGAACTCGCGCGTGCAGCGCAGCGAGTCGCCGTCGTCGAATTCGACCAGAGAAGCCGAACCAGCAGGTCGAACGGAGATGATGGTCGGCATGGCGCCATCCGCAGATCAGCTTGTCAGTCCAGACCGCTCAGCTTGCCCGGGCGCGCCCCTTCTTCCTGGGCGCCGGCTTGGCGATCGGCTCGGAGTCCGCGTCGCCCGACTCCGGCGCCAGGTGCGCGGCGGTCGGCAGCCCGCGTTCCGCCCGAATCCGCTGCTCGATCTCCTCAGTGATATCCGGGTGCTCTCGCAGGAACGCCTTGGTGCGCTCCCGTCCTTGCCCCAGCCGCGTCTCGCCGTAGGAGTAGAAGGAACCCTGCTTGCGGATCACCGGCTGCTCGCCCGCCGGCAGCCCGGGCGCCGGCTCAGCGCCGAGATCGATCAGACAGCCGGTCTTCGAGATGCCGTATTCGTCGGCGGTGAACATCAGGTCGAACTCGGCCGTGCGGAACGGCGGCGCGACCTTGTTCTTGACCACTTTCGCCTTGACCCGCGAGCCGATCACGAGCTGGCCGTCCTTGAGCGTCTCGGCGCGGCGCAACTCGATCCGCACCGACGAGTAGAACTTGAGCGCCCGCCCGCCCGGCGTGGTCTCGGGGTTGCCGAAGACGATGCCCACCTTCTCGCGCAGCTGGTTGATGAAGATCAGCACGGTCTTCGAGCGCGAGACGACGCCGGTCAGCTTGCGCAGCGCCTGCGACATCAGACGCGCCTGCAGGCCCACCTGCACGTCGCCCATTTCGCCTTCGATCTCGGCGCGGGGGACGAGCGCGGCGACCGAGTCGACCACGACCACGTCGATCGCGTTGCTGCGCACCAGCGCCTCGGCGATCTCCAGCGCCTGCTCGCCCGTATCCGGCTGGGCGATCAACAGTTGTGACGTATCGATGCCCAGTTGCGACGCGAATTCGGGATCCAGCGCGTGCTCGACGTCGATGTATGCCGCCTGACCCCCAAGCCGCTGCGCTTCCGCGATCACGTGCTGCGCCACGGTCGACTTACCGGCCGACTCCGGCCCGTAGATTTCCACGATCCGACCGCGCGGCAGACCGCCGATGCCGAGCGCGACATCGAGCGACAGGGCTCCGGTCGGAATGCCGTCCACGCTCATCCGCGCGCGGGCGTCGCCGAGCCGCATCAGCGCACCCTCGCCGAAGCGGCGCTCCATGTCTCCCAGCAGGTCCTCGACAGCGGGCGGCGGCTGGTTGGCGTCGCTCATCGGCAGCGGCTCCTGCGGCTGGTTCTCCAGCCCGATCGGCTGGTCGGCGTCGACGGTCGGCGTACTCGTCATAATATGCGCTCTCCTCGCTTTGCTGCTCTGCGCGTCCGCCGCATCGGGTAATGCGAACGGCTGTGCTGCATACGCTAGCCGAGCGCCCGTGCAATGTCAAGCATATGTTCTAGAACGTGCCAGTGCTGCGTCAGGCGCTGTTGAGGAAGGCCGCGCCAATCATCTGGAGCAGGATCAGCACGACCAGCGGCGACAGATCCATCATTCCGATGGTCAGATAGCGGCGCAGCGGCGCCAGCACCGGCTCGGTGATGTCGAGCAGAAACTTGACCAGCGGATTGTAGGGATCGAGCGGGCGATTCGTGAACAGCGGAATCCAGCTCATCAGCACCCGCGCCAGGATGACGAACGCGTAGATCTGGATGGCGATCCCGATAATGACCAGCACCTGGTTCATTGCGTCCCCAATTCTTGCGCTCGTTGATGCGCCGCGCCGACGGCGTCGATCAGCGCCGCGCGCACCGCGCGCTGTTCGAGCACCCGCAGCCCCGCCGCCGTCGTCCCGCCGGGAGATGTCACCATATCCTTCAGCGCCGCCGGATGCAGATTCGAGCGCGCCGCGAACTCCGTCGAACCGATCATCGTCTGCAGCACCATGCGCCGCGCGTCATCCGGGCGCAACCCGATCTGGACGGCCGCGTTGATCATCGCCTCGATGATCAGAAACACATAGGCGGGGCCGCTGCCGGAGACCGCGGTGACCTTGTCGATCATCGATTCGTCGGCTACCTGGAGCTGCTCGCCCATCGCGCCCAGCAGCCGTCCGACGAGCGCCCGATCAGCATCGCTGACCGACTCGGTCGCGGTCCAGGCGGTGAACCCGCGCCCGATCTGAGCCGGCGTATTCGGCATCGCCCGAACGATCCGCTCGGCCCCGGTCGACGCGGCGACGCCCGCGATCGTCGAACCGGCCAAGATCGAGATCAGCAACCGCGATCCGACGCCATGCCCATCGTCATGCTCGCCGCTCAGCGAGCGCAGATCCTGCGGTTTGACTGAGAGGTAGATGACATCGCTCTGCGCAACCGCGTCCGACAGACTGTCCGTGACGCGAACGCCGTCGAACTCGCCAGCCAGCCAGTCGCGACGCTCAGGCGCGATCTCGCAGACGCTCACGCCCTGCGCGGCGGCAGCGCCCGCATCGATAACGGCGCGGATGAACGTCGCGCCCATCACGCCGCCGCCGATCACGGCGATCCGGGTCACGCCGCAGCTCCGTTTCCCGCGCCGCCCCCCGCATCCAATCGCCGACCGAAAATGGCGCGCCCGATTCTGACCATCGTCGAACCCTCCTCGATGGCCACAGCGTAGTCATTGCTCATGCCCATGCTCAGTTCGGGCAGCGACAGTCGCTCGGCAAGCGCGCGCAATTCGTGAAAGACGGGGCGAACCGTTTCAGGATCATCGACCTCGGGCGCAACGGTCATCAGTCCCTCCACGACGAGATGCGGCAGCGCGCGAATGCGCTCGCAGGCGGACGGCGCCTCCGCAGGGCTGAACCCCTGCTTGGACGCTTCCGCCCCCACATTGACTTCGAGCAGAATCGGCAGCGGCCGTTCCAGCCGCTGCGAGATCGCCTCGGCCAGCCTGACGCTGTCGACCGATTGCACCGATGCGAATTGCCCCGCGTGCCGCGCCTTGTTGCGCTGCAAGTGGCCGATCAGATGCATCTCGATGTCGACGTTGACCTCGATCCCGTAGCGCGGCAGATCCGCAATTTTGGCCAGCGCCTCCTGCACCCGATTCTCGCCGAACCGACGCTGACCCTGCAGCGCCGCCGCGGCGATGGCCGACGTCGGGAACGTCTTCGAAACCGCGATCAGCTTGACCTCGGACGAATCGCGCCCGGCTCGGACGCAGGCGTCGGCGATCTGCTGGTTGACGCGATCGAGGTTGTCGGGGATCGACATCTCAGCTCACAATGTCAGCTCGCTATGTCCGATTGATATGCCAGCTCACTCGGTCAACTTCCCGCGACCGCGTCCAGCGGCACCAGAGCGGGCGCGCTGGACGTATAGGAAGGAATCTCGTTGCCGCCGCAGACGCCGCACATGTTGCAGCCGATCTCGGGCGGCGGACAGGCGATCGTCGCCTTCTCTCGCGCGTGTTTGGACAGCTCGCGCTCGAAGAAGCGAGCAGTGATCCCGGTCTCGACCGCCGACCACGGCGGCGCGCCGCCGCCCCACGGCTGCGGACCGTCCAGCCCCCAGAGCCCGGCCGCGCGCATCCACTCGCGGGCCGACGGCGACTCCATCTCCAGGATCGCGTGCGCCAGACGCTGGTCGGCGCGCGAACAAATGTCGTCGATCCGCGCCCAGGTCGGGCTGTCGCCCCGCAGGCGGATGCCCGTCTTGCGGAACGCGGACTGCAGGATCCGTTGCCGATGCTTGACCAGCCCGGCCTCGGACTGAACCAGTTCCTGATAGGCGGTCGCCGGCTTGGGCACGAGCGGGCCCACCGACATCACCAGCTCGGTGCCATGACCGTGCCCGTCGAGCCGCTGCTTGATCGCCAGCCCCAGCTTCGCCATCGCCTCGACATCTTCGTCTTCCTCGTCCGGCAGGCCGATCATGAAGTAGAGCTTGAGCCGATTCATCGCCGCCGCGCCGACCCGCTCGGCGGCCTCGATGATCTGTTCCTCCGAGACGGCCTTGTTGATCCGCAACCGCATTCGCTCGGAACCCGCCTCCGGGGCCAGGGTGACCGTGCGCGTGCCGCCGCGCGCGAGCACCGTCAACAGCTCGGGCGCCAGATTGTCGACCCGCAGCGACGATACCGACACACGCGCGCCCAGCCGATCGGCCTCGACCGCGAGTTCGGCCAGCTGCGGATGGTCGGCCACGGCCGCGCCCAGCAGCCCCACCCGATCACTGCGCTCCAGCCCTTCGCGCACCTGACTAAGCAACGAGTCCAGCGGGCGGTATCGGGGCGGGCGGAAGACGTAACCGGCAATGCAGAAGCGGCAGCCGCGGCCGCAGCCGCGCGCCGCTTCGATCAGCGTCATCTGGTTGAACTCGGTCTCGTCGGTCAGCACCAGCGACATCGCCTCGGTCGTCGCGATGTCCCGCACCCACTGCCGTTCAACGCCGCCGCCCGCGCCGCGCGCCGGCACGAAGACGCCGGGTATCCCGGCCAGGGCGTCGAGCTGGTCGTCGCGCGGGCGGTAGGCGTACTCGTCCAGCGTGTCGATCAGCTCTTGCAGGATCGGCTCGGCTTCGCCGATCACGAAGGCGTCGAAACAGTCGGCCAGCGGCAGCGGATTCGTGATCACCGCCGCGCCGCCGGCGATGATCAGCGGGTCGCCGTCGTCGCGGTTGATGCTCAGCGGTTCGATCTGCGCCGCCTGCAACGAGCGGACGACGTGGTAGTAATCGATCTCGTACGTCAGCGTGTAGGCGACCACCGGAAAATCAGCCAGCGGGCGCTGCGATTCGATCGTGACCGGACCGAGCGCGGGATCGTCGCCGCGTTCCGACTTGGGCGGCGGATCATAGAACGCCCGCTCGCAGACGATGTCGGCGCGCTGGTTCAGCAGCCCGTAGATCGTCTGCAGGCCGAGGTTCGACATGCCCAGGTAGTAGCTGTTGGGATAGACCAGCGCGATCGGCAGGCGTCCGCCCCAGTCCTTGCGCACCGCGCCGTGCTCGGCGGCCAGCCGTCGGCGCGCCTCGGCGACATTGCGGGCGATGGATCTCTGGGCCATACCGTCAGTGTAGGCGCGGTAGGCGCGGTAGGCGCGAACCGTACGGCGCAAGGCTTAGTGCTCGGTGTCGCCGCCGATCAGTTGCAGCGCGTGGGGCAGGACCGGTGCCAGCGCGTCGAGGTTTTCGCGCGCGCCCCGCTCGGAGCCGGGCAGGTTGACAATCAATGTGCGCCCCGCGATCCCGCAGACGCCGCGCGACAGCGCCGCCATCGGGGTCTGACGCAACCCCTCGGCGCGCATCAACTCGGCGAGCCCCGGCGCCTCTCGCTCGATCACCCGCCGCGTCGCCTCGGGCGTGTGATCGCGAGGGCCGAACCCCGTGCCGCCGGTCGTGACGATCAGCCCGATCCCCTCGTCCACCCACTGCCGCAGCCGCGCCGAGATGCCGTCAGCGTCGTCCGACTGGATCGCATGCGCGACGACCGGGATACCCAGCTCCGCCAGCCTCGCGCGAATCGCCGGCCCCGACGTGTCCGCGCGCAGACCGGCCGCCCCCTGATCGGACAGGGTCAGCACCGCAGACGTGGGTTGATCGCCGCGCCGAGACGGTCGCTCCGCCATGCCCGGTTGCCTCCCGCTTCGTTCGCCGGCTGGTCTGTCTAGGTTACGGCGACCCGAAGAGTGGCGCGCCCGATCTCGATCCGCATCGCAAGACCAGCGGAGACCGACCGAGCCGCCGTCTTGTGGAAATCCTGTGAACGCTTTGTGGAATCTGTGGAACGATTTCGGGTCGGAAGGATAATCCCAAGAAATGGCTCTTGCGCGTTCGTCGATTATGTCTCTACAGTCAGGTAGTCCCACGAAATGGGGAACGATGGGTTGGACTGCATAAAGTGAGCGCAAGGCGGAGCAAGGGCTTTTCAAGTGGCGACGATCGAGTTCACCGGAGCATTCGACCATCGCGTCGACGACCGCGGTCGGCTGGCGATTCCCGCCGCCTACCGCGCGCTGTTCGAGCACGGCGGATACCTGCTGCCGGGGCCGGATGGACAGCTCGAGCTCTACACCCCCGAGGGCTACGCCGAGGAAAAGCGGGTGCGCACCGTCGGCGACAAGCTGCGGCCCTCATCTCGGCGTCTGGCGCGGAGCTTCTTCGGACGAGTCCGCCGCGTCGACCTCGACCGACAGGGGCGCATCGTGATCCCGGCCCCGATGCGCGAGGAGCGCAACCTGGACGGAGCGACGGTGATCATCGGCATGGGCGACTACCTCGAAATCTGGAACGCCGACGCCTGGCAGACCGAACAGGCCGAGATCGATCAGGTCTACGCGGAACTGCTCGACGGACTGGCCAACGCGATGGCAACCGACAGCGGGACGGAGCAGCCGTCGTGAACTCCGCGCCCCGCCATCAACCCGTCATGCTGTCGGAAGCGTTGTCCATGCTCGATGTCCAGCCGGGCGGTCGTTACCTGGACGCCACCGTCGGACTCGGCGGACACGCCGAAGCGATCCTCGACGCCGCCGCCCCGAACGGCCGGCTGCTGGGTGTCGACGCCGACCCGGACGCCGTCGCCGCGGCGTCGCGCCGGCTGGAACGCTTCGGCGCTCGGGCGATGCTCGCCCGGTGCTGGCTCGATCGGGCGCCGCAGGCCGCCGCCGACGCCGATCTGACGCCGCTCGACGGCATCCTCTGCGACCTGGGCGTGTCGTCATTGCAGCTCGACACGCCCCAGCGCGGCTTCTCGTTCCGCGCCGACGGGCTGCTGGACATGCGGCTTGGCCCCGCGGATGATCCGTCGGCCGTGACCGCGGATGAGATCGTCAACGTCTGGTCAGCTGATGATCTGGCCGATCTGATCCGCGAGTACGGCGAAGATCGACGCGCACGCCGCATTGCGCGAGGCATCGTCGAACGCCGTCCGATTCAAACCACTCGCGCGCTCGCGCAGGCCGTCGTCGACTCGGTCGGCATGCGGCCCGGCACTCGAATTCATCCGGCAACGCGGGTCTTCCAGGCGATCCGACTCGAGGTCAACCGCGAACTCGAACGCCTCGCCGCGTTTCTGTCGCAGGCTCGCGGCCTGCTCCGCCTCGGCGGTCGGCTGGTCGTGATTGCGTTTCACTCGCTCGAGGATCGCGTCGTCAAGGACTTCCTGCGCGAGCGGTCGTCCGATTTCGAGCCGAGCTTCCGCGCGCTGACGCGGCGCGTGCTGCGGCCCTCCGCGGAAGAAATCGCGCGCAACCCCCGCGCGCGCAGCGCGCGGCTGCGCGCGGCGGAGGCGGTCTGATGACGCCGTCGTCAAGACAACCGATCCGGATCAGCCGCCAGGCGCAGCGCCCGTGGACGCGAGGAGTCGGCGCCCGGGTGATCAGCCGCGCAATTGAACCGACTGGCCGAGAGCAAGGAAAGGAGCAGCGGAAGCGTCCGGAGCACGCTTGCCGCGTCTGTCATGTTTGGAAATCGTTGAGCGGACCGCGCGTTGGGGACGACCTCACAGCCAACGTAGTGAAGGAGACGCCCCGCCGCCAAACCACCGGTGCGCGGTTGCGCGCGACCTCCGGTCGCAGCAATCGTGGACTACGTCCCCATGTCTGCGCGCGCGGTCCGCTCAACGATTCCCAAACCCAGCGGCTCCGGCCGCAACCGAGCGGCGGAGCCCGTGCTCACATCCGAAACAGGAACCGCAACCGGAAAGAGGCCGCCTGAAGCGCCGGGAGCGCGCTCGTCACGCCCGTGACATTCACCATGCTCGTCAAGTCCGTCATGTTTGGAAATCGTTGAGCGGACCGTGCGTCGGGGACGACCTCACAGCCAACGTAGTGAAGGAGACGTCCCGCCGCCACACCCTCGGTGCACGGTTGCCCGCGGCCTTCGGTCGCAGCGATCGTGGACCCCGTCCCCTTGTCTGCACGCACGGTCCGCTCAACGATTCCCAAGCATGTCAGCCTCGGCTGGTCGAGCGTCTGTCGCACTCTATGCGAGTTCCCCCTCCGTTCGGCCCGTCCGTCTCTACTTACCGTAACGATTTTCAAGCGCGTGAGTCGATTTCCGCCGCAAATGTTCTGAGATTTGGAACCGGTCGCGATCAGGCATCGTTCCGATGACGATGACCAGACCCGGCGCGGCGCTCGATACCTCGCTGCCCACGTCGGCCGCGAGCGACGCCTGGCGCGCGCGGCCCAGCCCGATTCTGCCCAAACGTCCCCGCTACACGGGGCGAATGCCGGCCTGGGGCTGGTTCGTGGTGATCGGCCTCTGCATCGCCGCGGCGCTGCCCGTCATTCGAACCTCCAGCGTGACCGAGAGCGGCGCGGAGCTGCGCGCGCTGGAAGCCGAGCGCGAACGCCTGCACTCCGAGATTCGTTCGTTGGCGGCGCACGTGGGACAGCTGGGTTCGCTCGCCAGAATCCAGCGCGAAGCCGTAAGCCGCTTCAATATGGTGCCGGCCCGCCCGACGATCGCCCTGGACGTCCCACTGCCCCCGCCCGCCCGCACGCTGCCGACACGATTCCTGCCCGCGCCCGACGAGGTCGACGCGGGCTTGCTCGACCCGCCGCTTGAGCACTCGGTCTGGCGAGCCACGATCGACGCCCTGGTGTTCGATTAGCGCAAGCAAGACCGGTCGCGCGACTCCGGCGCGCCCACGTGAAGGAAGGACAGAGCATTGGCGAGTCCCTCCTTGGGCCGTGGGTTCGAGTCGATCCCTACCTGGCGGATGCGGGTGATGATCGTGATCTTCTTCGGGCTCGCCGCGCTGATCGTCGGGCGTCTGATCATGATCCAGGTGCTGCAGCACGAGCAGCACGAGGCGTTCGCTGATCGCACCTGGGCGATTGAGACCAAGGGTCCGCGCGGCGCCATCCTCGATCGCAACGGCTTTCCTCTGGCAACCTCGATTGACGCCTGGGAAATCCATGTCGACGTTCGTCTCTGGTCGCGCTCCGAATTCCAGTCCACCGACGCCTCCCGCCGGCTGGCGGAGCTGCTGCGGGCCGACGAGTCGGTCGTGCTGTCGCTCGCCGCGCAAACAGCCGCCGAGGGCGGACATGACGCGCTCATCGCCTACGGACTCTCCGACGCGCTGGGCGCGCAGATTCACGCCGAGGCGCTGCATGGCGTGCAGGTGCGCAAAACCTCCACGCGGCGCTACACCGAAGGCGCCATGGCCGCCCCCGTGATCGGCCTGGTGGGACGCGACGAGCAGGGTCTGGCCGGACTCGAGTACCAGCTCGATGAGCTGCTGGGCGGACAGTCCGGGCTGCTCGTGCAGGAAGTCGACGGACTCGGCAATCCGATCCCGTTCGGTCCGCGCGCCGAACTGCCCTACGAGGAAGGCGCCTCGGTCGTGCTCACGATCGACCGCAACCTGCAGTGGATCGCCGAATCGACGCTGCGCGAGGCCGTCGAGCAGTGGGACGCGCGCAGCGGCCACATCATCATGATGGACCCAAGCAACGGCGATATCCTCGCGCTCGCCTCGCTTCCCACGTATGACCCCGCGACGATCGACCTCGACCTGCCGGAATCGGTTGCGCTCCTGCGCTCGCGCGCCGCCTCCGACATCTACGAACCCGGTTCGACCATGAAAGTCGTCACCATGGCCGCCGCCCTCGACGCAGGCCTGATCTCGCCCGATACCACCTTCATCGACACCGGCGCGGTCGTGATCGAGGACCGCACGATCAAGAACTTCGACCTCAGCTACCACGGCGAACAGACGATGACCCAGGTGCTGCAGCGTTCGCTCAACACCGGCAGCGTCTGGGTCGCGCAGCAGTTGGGCGCGCGCGCGTTCTACGAGTACCTCTACCAATTCGGCTTCGGCGCGAGCACCGAATCGGGGCTGCCCGGCGAAGTCGAGGGCATCGTCACCGACTCCACCGACATCCGCTGGTCGCCCGCGCAGCTCGCCACCAACTCGTTCGGACAGGGGATCGCCGTCACCCCGCTGCAGATGGTGCAAGCCTACGCAACCATCGCGCGCGGCGGCGTGCCAATCCAGCCGCGGCTCGTCTCCGCCGTGATCACCGACGACGGCGTGCAGCGGATCGAACCCCGCAGCGGCGACCGCGTAATCAGCGCCGAAACCGCCGCCACGCTGACCTGGATGATGCAGGCCGTCGTCGACGGCGTGCTGGGGCATCCCGCCCAGGTCGACGGCTGGCCGGTCGCCGGCAAGTCCGGCACCTCCGACCTGATCGAAGACGGCCGGTATCTCGAAGGCGAATCCCTCGCCTCGTTCGCCGGCTTCGCGCCCGCCGATGATCCGCGCGTCGTCGTCTTCGTCCGTATCGATCGGCCCCAGGGCGAGATCTACGGCGGCATCGTCGCGGCCCCGATCTTCTCCGAGCTGATGTCAGTCGTACTGCCCTATCTCGGCGTCCCGCCGACCGCCTACGTCGCCGACCATTCCGCCTGGCAGACCAGCCCCGGCGACGACGACGCTGCGACCGCTGCGGAGGCGGCGGACGCAGAAACGCCGCCAGACTCAGGCGGCGCCCAGTCAGACAGCGGCGAAACGGAGGAACCCCGCTCATCGCCCGTGACCT
This sequence comes from Dehalococcoidia bacterium, assembly GCA_965205105.1. Taxonomy (GTDB): domain Bacteria; phylum Chloroflexota; class Dehalococcoidia; order Bin125; family Bin125; genus Bin125. Next base: position 851,949 of record OZ242034.1, on the reverse strand, counting down.
ATATCGAAGACGCCGAAGATCCCGAAGACGACCCAGTCGATCAATCGGATGACGGCGGGGGGAGCGGCGAGTGATCTCCACCAGCCAACTGGCGGCGCTGATCGATGATCAGATGCGCCAAACGCCGCAAACGAGCGACGCGCCCCTGTCGGGGATCGTGGTCGACTCGCGCGAAGCCGCGCCCGGCTGCCTGTTCGTCGCCCTGCCGGGCGAGCGTCTGGACGGGCACCAGTTCGTCGAGCACGCCCTGTCGCGCGGCGCCGCCGCCGCGCTGGTATCCGCCGCTTCCGGTATCCGCGGGGCGCGGATGTTCGTCGTCGATGATCCGCTGACATCGCTCCAGACGGCGGGCCGGCGCTGGCGCGGCCATGTCGATGCCCAGGTCGTCGGCATCACCGGCAGCGTTGGCAAGACGACCGTGCGCGAAGCCGTCTGGAGCCTCCTCTCGCAACACGCCCCCGCGCATCAGTCGCCGCGCAACTTCAACGGCGACATCGGCCTGCCGATCGCCCTGCTGGGCATCGCCGAAACGGACGAGTGGGCGGTCATCGAGATCGGGCCGTACTCGCAGGACGAAATGGAACTGTTGGTCTCCTCAGCCCGCGCGGATGTCGGCATCGTCACCAATGTCGGCCCGACGCACCTGGAACGCTTCGGCAGCCTCGACGATACCGAGCGCATCAAGGGGCTCCTGCCCGCGTCGCTGCCGCTCGACGGCCTCGCCGTTCTCAACGGCGACGACGAGCGAGTCCGCCGGATGTCGCAGCGCACGCAGGCCGAGGCGCGCACCTTCGGCCTCTCCGAGCAGTGCGACCTCCGCGCAATCGACGTCGCCGCGCGCGGCTTCGACGGGATCGAATTCACGCTCATCGACCAGCAGCGCCGGCAACGAGCGCGGGTGTCCGCGCCGCTGATCGGCGCGCACCAGGCGATGACCGCGCTGGCGGCCAGCGCGGTCGGTCTGCGGGCCGGGCTGAGCCTGCCTCAGATTGCCGAATCGCTGAGTCATCTGACGCCCGGCTCGAGACTCGCCCGCCGCGCCGCCTGGAACGGCGCCGTGATCATCGACGACAGCTACAACGCGGCGCCGCTCTCGATGCGGGCCGCGCTCGACCTGCTCGCGGACTGCACGCCGCGCCGCGTCGCCCTGCTCGGCGATATGTACGAGCTCGGCGGCGAGGAGCAGTCCGCGCACCGACAGGTCGGCCGCTACGCCGCCAGCCGCTGCGACTGGCTGATCGCGGTCGGCGAGCGCTCGCGCGAGATCATCGACGCCGCCCGCGCAGCTGGGCACGAGCAGGCCTGCTGGGTCGCCGAGGCCGAGCAGGCCGCCGAGATGCTGCGTCAATCCCTCTCGCGCGCCGACACCGTGCTGGTCAAGGCCTCGCACGCCATGCGCCTCGATCGCGTGGTCGAGAGGCTGGCGTCGCCATGACGACGTTCTCGCTCGGCACCGCCGGCATCGCCTTCGCGCTCGCGCTGGCGTTGGGGCCGTTCATCATCCGTTGGCTCGAACGACGCAAAGCGGGCAAGTCGATCTCCGACGAGGGACCCGCAACCCATCACGTCAAGGCCGGCACGCCCACCATGGGCGGCCTGATCTTCCTGATCCCGATCGTAGCGCTCACGATCGCCGCCAACCTGGTCGAAGGCGATCGCTGGTCGATCCTCCTGCCGCTGGTCGGCGTCGTCGCCCTGGGGGCGATGGGGTACGTCGACGACCTCGGCACCCTGATCGGGCGCGCCCAGGCCGGCCTCACCTGGAAGCTGAAGTTCGGCCTCCTGTCGCTCTGTTCGCTCGCCGTCGGCCTCGTGCTCTATTTCGCGCTCGATGTCCAGTCGTTGAACGTGCCCTGGGCGGGCAAGTTTTCGCTCGGCCCCGCATACATCGCCATCGCCGCGATCACCGTCTTCGTCACGATCATCTCAGTCGCCATTTCCGACGGCCTCGACACGCTCTGCGGCGGGGCCGGCGCCATCGCGATCGCCGCGTTCGGTGTGATCGCGGTCGGACAGGAACAGGACTTTCTGGTCCGCTTCGCGTTCACCACGGTCGGCGCGGTGCTTGGCTTCCTCTGGTTCAACGCGCATCCGGCCAGAATTTTCATGGGCGACACCGGCGCGTTGGCGCTGGGCGGCGCGCTGGCGATCATCGCCCTGATGACCGGCCACTGGCTGCTCCTGCCGGTGATCGGCATCGTCTTCGTGCTCGAAGCCGCCTCCGACATCATCCAGGTCGGCTGGTTCAAATGGACGCGGCGGCGCAGCGGCGAAGGTCGGCGCGTGTTCCGCATGGCGCCGCTGCACAATCACTTCGAGATGGGCGGCTGGTCCGAGACCCAGATCGTGACCCGCTTCTGGCTGATCGCCATCGCCGGCGGCATCCTCGGCGTCGCGCTGGCATTGCAGGTCCCGCAATGACCCGCCCAATCACCGACCATCCATCCCTGCCGACCCCGATTGAGGCGCCGCGCTCCTTCCGCGGCCGGCGAATCGCGGTTGTTGGCATGGGCATCGAGGGGCGTGACGCCGTCGACCTGCTCGAGCGCGAGGGTGCCGAGATCATCACGGTCGACCGCGACCCCGAGCGCGCCCGGCGGTCGCAGGACGATCTCTCGCTGCTGGACGAAGTCCAGGGGATCATCGCCAGCCAGGGCGTCCCGAACTCGATACCGCTGCTCGCCGAGGCTGCGCGCCGCAGCGTACCCGTGTACGGCCCGATGCAGCTCTTCCTCGAGCGCTGCCCGTCCGAGCGCGTGATCGGGATTACCGGCAGCGCCGGCAAGACGACCACCGCCACGATCGTCCACCGCATGCTCGAGGCGGCGGGGCGCGAGTGCGTACTGGGCGGCAACATCGGCCGCGGCCTGCTCGCGCAGCTCCCCGACATCTCGCCGACGACCACGGTCGTCGCCGAGATTTCTCACACTCAGCTGCTGCGAACGACCCGCAGCCCGCGGATCGCCGCGATCACCAACATCACGCCCAACCACCTCGATCAGTTCAGCTGGGACGATTATCAGGCGCTGAAATACCGCATCGTCGAGTGGCAGTCGCCCGCCGATCGCGCCGCGCTGCCCTTCGACGAGCCGTTGGCGGCGCGCGCCGCGAGTATGACCCCGGCCCGCGTCGGCTGGTTTGGGATCCGGTCCGGCATGGGCGACCCAACCTGCCTGCCCGCCGCGCACAGCGACGGCATCGAAATCTACCGCAGCGGCGAGCCGCTGATGCCGGTCGCGGCGCTGCGAATCCCCGGCCAACACAACCTGCGCAATGCGCTGGCGGCGCTGGCGATCGCCGGCGATCTCGTCCCCGACCAGATCGCCGCCGAGGTCCTCGCCTCGTTCGGCGGCGTCCCCCATCGTCTGGAACTGGTGCGCGAGGTCGATGGCGTCCGCTTCGTCAACGACTCGATCGCGACCACCCCCGAGCGCACGCTGGCCGGGCTCAGGGCGATCCCGGGCCCGATCATCCTCATGCTCGGCGGCCGCGACAAGCGTTTGCCGCTCGATCCGCTCTTGGACGAACTGCGTCGCCACGTGCGCCAGGTGGTGTTGTTCGGCGAAGCTGCCGAGTCCTGGCGCGCCTGGCTTGCGGAACGAGGGATCGACGCGGTTCACGCTCCTGACCTCGAAGCGGCGTTCATGCGCGCTGCCCCGTCGGCGCGCGGCGGCGACACCGTGTTGATGTCCCCCGCCGGCACGTCGTTCGATGCCTATCCGCACTTCGAAGCCCGCGGACAGCACTTCCGCGACCTGGTCGACGCCTGGATACAGAAAGGAGGCGCCCGCCATGGCGATTGAGCGAGCCGCCGTGCCCGATCACCGAACCGATTCGCCCGGCATCCTCGGCAATCTCCGCATCCCCAGCTCCAGCGAGCGGCTCGAGCGCGGCGATCGCATGACGGTCGGCCGCCGAATCGTGCACCGCCTCCGCCGGCCCGGCTCGACGCCCGACTGGGTGCTGATCGCCTCGGTGCTGGCGCTCGTCTTCATCGGCCTGATCTTCGTCTTCTCGTCATCGTTCGCGATCTCGCAGGAGCTGCATGGCAACACGCGCTACTTCGCCATCCGCCAGCTGATCGGCGCGGGTCTCGGCCTGCTCGCCTTCGTCGTCCTGGCGCGGATCAATTACCGCTTCTGGCAACGAGTGTCCGGAATCGCCATCGCCGTTTCAGTGCTGCTGCTGTTCGCGGTGCTGATTCCCGGCATCGGGCACGAAGAGAATGGCGCCCAGCGCTGGATCCAGATCGGCTCCCTGCCCGCCCTGCAACCCTCCGAGTTCGCCAAACTCGCCATCTGCGTCTACATCGCCGCCTGGCTGGCGGCCAAGGGCGACGAGATCAAGCGCGTTCCGCTCGGCCTGCTGCCCTTTTGCGGGATGATCGGCCTGATCGGCGGACTGATCATGCTCGAGCCCGATCTCGGCACCTTCGTTGCCATTGCGGCGACCGGCGTGGTCATGTTCTTTCTCGCCGGCGCCGCGTTGCGGCACATGCTCGTGCTGCTGCTCGGCGGGGCGGCCGTGCTGTTCGGGATCGTCTTTGTCTGGGGATACGGACTCGAGCGCTTCCGAATCTTCGTCAATGCCGAACAGTACGCCCAGGAGGCCGGCTTCCAGATCATCAACCTCGTCTCGACTCTGGGTTCGGGCGGGCTGACCGGCGTCGGGTTGGGCGCGTCGCGGCAAAAATTCTTCTACGTGCCTTCAGCCCACACCGATGGGGTGTTCGCCATCATCGGCGAGGAAACCGGCCTGCTCGGCGCGCTGATCGTGCTGACCATCTTCACTGTGCTGATTGTGCGCGGCATCCGCGCCGGGATGCGGGCCGAGGATCGATTCGGCGCGCTGCTCGCCTTCGGCATCGTCGCCTGGTTCGCGCTGCAGGCCTTCCTCAACATCGTCGGCGTCACGCGCACGTTCGTCCTCACCGGCATCCCGCTGCCATTCCTCAGCTTCGGATCGTCCGCGCTGATCTCGTCGATGGCGGCGGCGGGCATCCTGGTCTCGATCTCGCGCTACGGCAGAGGCAGCCTGCCTGAGCCGGCCGATCCGCCGCTCCACGACGCCTCCCCAACCCGCGACGCAGCGCCGAAACCCATACGCCGGCGCGGCACATCGCCATTTCACTTCGGACGCGGAGGCGGAGGCTGATGCGCGATCTACGGGATCTGCGCGTGCTGCTATCGGGCGGCGGCTCCGGCGGACACGTCTTCCCCGCATTCGCGGTCGCCGACGCGCTCCGCGATCTGATCGAGCGCCAGGGCGGAAGCGTGGAGTTTCACTTCGCTGGCACCCCCGACGGGGTCGAAGCCAGGCTCGTCGCCGAGAGGGGTCTGCCCTACACCGAGATTGCGGCGCGAGCGTTGCGCGGCCGCCACCCGCTCTCGCAGCTGCGCTCGATCGGCGCGATGGCGACGGGCGCGCTCGACGCGCTCGCGCTGATGCGGCGCTATCGACCGCACGCGGTCCTCCTGACCGGCGGCTACGTCTCCGCGCCGGTCGGCGCCGCCGCCTGGTTGACGCGACGCCCCATCGTGCTGCTGCAGGCCGACATCGAACCCGGCTGGACCCTCAGAACGCTCGCCCCGCTCGCGCGGCGCATCTGCGTGACCCATGAACGCTCTGCCGATCGCTATCCAACCGGCAAGGCCGTCGTCAGCGGCTACCCGCTGCGGGCGGGCTTCCTCGATCTGGATCAGCACAGCGCGCGCGCCCACTTTCAACTCAACGGTGATCCCGCCCTGCTCGTCACCGGCGCCGTGCGCGGCGCGCAGCGCATCAACGGCTGCATCGCCGACCGACTCGAAGACTGGCTCTCGCAGACCCAGCTGATCCACATCTCCGGCGACGCCGACTTCGACCGCCTGTCCCGACTGCGACAGGCATTGCCCGCCGGGCTGCGATCCCGCTATCGGCTCTACCCGTATCTGTCCGACGAGATGCCGCTGGCGATGGCTGCCTGCGATCTCGCCATTTCGCGGGCGGGCGCATCGGTGATGGGCGAGTATCCGGCCGCCGCCCTGCCCGCGATCCTGGCGCCGCTCGGCGAAGCCGGCGGACACCAGCGCGTCAACGCGCAACTCCTCGCCGACCTCGGCGCCGCCACCCTGATCGACGAGGCGCGGCTGGCGGACGATCTGTTCGACCGCGCCGCCGCCCTGCTCGCCGACCGAGATCGGCTCGCCTCGATGCGCGAGGCGATGCTGAGCCTGCGCCGCGTCGACGCCGCGCAGCGAATTGCCGAAGTGATCATCGGTGTGGCAAAGTGACGTAACGATGACGATCAACGTTCACTTCGTCGGTATCGGCGGCATCCACATGTCGGCGCTCGCGCACATCCTGCTCGACGACGGGCTGACTGTCTCGGGCTGCGACCGCTCGGACTCGCCAATCCTGCAGCCGCTGCGCGAGCGCGGCGCGCGGATTGTCATTGGACATAACGAACACCACGTGACCACCGCCACGCAGGTCGTGCGGACGACCGCCGTGCCGGAAGCGCACCCCGAGATCGCCCGCGCGATCGAGCTGGGCGTCCCGCTGCAAACCCGAGCCGAGTTGCTGGCCGAGATCGCCGCGCCGCGCCGCGTGATCGCCGTCGCCGGATCGCACGGCAAAACCACCACCACGGCGATGATCGCCCACTGCATGCGAGCCTCGGGCCGCGACGCCGGCTACGTGATCGGCGGCGAAGCGCCGGACTTCTACATTCACGCCCGACGCGGCACGGATCCCTGGCTCGTCCTCGAAGCCGACGAATACGGCCGCGCCTTTCATCACTACGCGCCCGCCGTCGCGGCGCTCGCCAACTGCGAACCCGACCATCTCGATTACTACGGATCGCAGGAGGCGCTGGAGGCGGCGTTTCTCGACTACGCGCGCACCCTGATCCCGGGCGGCGCGCTCGTCGTCGGTCTCGACTCGACGCCGGCGATGCGCATCGCCCGGCAGCTCTGCGCTGAGCGCCCCGACGTTCGGCTGATCACCTGCTCGTCCAGAGCCGCCGCCGATTACCGGATATCGGCCGTCAACGCCACCGATGACCATGAGTGCGCCTACGAACTGTCAACGCCGACGGCAACGCATGCCGGCGCCTTGCAGCAGCCGGGCGAATACCAACTGCAGAACGCCGCCATCGCTCTGGCGGCGTTGGACGCGGCCGGTTTCAGCCCGGAACCTTCGATCGACGCCCTGCGTTCGTTCCGCGGCGTCAAGCGACGCTTTCAGCTGCACGGCGAGGTGAACGACGTCGTCGTGCTCGACGATTACGCCCATCACCCCACCGAGGTCGCCGCCGCCATCGCGGCCGCCAAACAGCGCTGGCCCGGACGACGCGTCGTGGTGCTCTTCCAGCCCCATACCTACACGCGCACCTCGTACCTGCTCGACGGATTCCGAACCTGTTTCGCCGGCGCGGATGCCGTCTACACGGTCGATACCTACGCCGCCCGCGCCATGAGCGGGGCGGAATTGACCTCCGAGCAGCTGGCGGATGAAATCGTCTCGCCGCAGGCGCGCTACGGCGGTTCGATCGGGCAGAGCGCGATCAACGCCGCTGCTGACGCCGAGCCGGGCGACCTGATCATCACCATGGGCGCCGGCGACATCGACGCCGCCGGTCCGATCATTCTGCAACGATTGCGCGGCGGGCAATGACGCGCGCGCGCGCCGCAGGCGCTGCATGTGCTGCGCACAGCGCTGACGCCCTGTCCTCGCTGATGCGAGAGCTTGGCGCGCGACCGCGCGAGCCGCTGGGCCGGCACACGTTCGTTCAGGTCGGCGGCCCCGCCGACTGGTTCGTCCGCGCGCGCGCCGCCGCGGCGCTGATCGATGTCGTCCGCGCCGCGCGCCGCGCCGGCGCTCCGCTCACGATCCTCGGCGCGGGCTCCAATGTGCTGATCAGGGACGGCGGCATCCGCGGCATCGCGCTGCGGGACGACACGCGCGGCTACCGGCGGATCGGCGAGGATCGCGTCCAGGTCGCCTCGGGCATGCGTTTCGCAGCCCTCGCCCGCGCCACCGCGCGAGCCGGGCTGGCGGGGCTGGAATGGGCCGCAGGCATCCCCGGCGCGATCGGCGGCGGATTACCGACCAACGCCGGCGCCTACGGCTCCCAGCTGTCCGACGTCCTCATCTCCGTCGATACGATCGATCCCGCCGGCGCGGCCGCCGCGTTCGACGCCCGAGACCTGGATCTCGGCTACCGCACCTCGCGCTTGCGCGAGGGCGACCTGCGCGATCACGTCGTCACCTCGGCCGCGCTCCAGCTTCGGCGGGGCGACCCGCGGCAGTCGCTCGCCGAAATCGACCGCGTCGAGGCGCTGCGCAAGCGCAACGCGCCAGTCGGTCCGTCGCTCGGCTCCACATTCAAGAACCCGAGCCGCGGCGCGAGCAGCGCCGGACAGCTCATCGACCAGGCAGGCCTCAAGGGAGCACGCATCGGCTCGGCGCAGATCTCCCGCCTGCACGCCAACTACATCCTCAACGTCGATGCACCCAACGCCCGCGCCGCGCATTTCCTGGCGCTCATCGCCCGGACGCAGGAGACGGTGCAGCGCCGCTTCGGTATCTCGCTGGAGCTTGAGATCGCTGTGATCGGCGAGGAGCCGCGTGATGGCTGAGCCGCGCCGCAACCTGGGAGTGGTGTTCGGCGGAGCTTCGGTGGAGCACGCGATCTCGATTCGTTCGGCGCGCGCCGTCATGGCCGCCGCCGACCCGCATCGCTGGCGCGTAACCCCCTTCGCCGTGTCGCGCTCGGGTGTCTGGCTCACATCGTCCGAGTCCGCCCGAGCGCTCGCCGCCCTCGAGGCGGGCGGCGCGGAAGCGATCTCCGATCCGCCGCCGAATCGCGACTCGCGCGGCAGCGGGCGCATCCGCCCGCAGATCGTCGAGACGCTGCTGCAATGCGACGCCGTGTTCCCGCTCATCCACGGCGCAACCGGCGAGGACGGACTGCTGCAAGGCTTCCTCGAGACGCTCGACCTGCCCTACGTCGGCGCAGGCGCCGCCGCCTCGGCGTTGGCGATGGACAAGGGCCGCTGCAAGCGGATCCTGAGCGATGCCGGGATTCCCGTCGCGCCCGGATTCGTCGTCGCCTGCGACGAATGGCGCGGCGATCCAACCGCCGTCGCCCGCCGCGCCGCGCAGCTTGGCTATCCATACTTCGTCAAGCCGTCGCGCGGCGGCTCGAGCATCGGCGCGGGCAAGGTGCACTCGCGCGAGGAAGCCGCCGACGCGATCAGCGCCGCCCTCGCCTGCGACTCCGAGGCGCTGATCGAAGAGGCAATGCCCGCGCCGCGCGAAATCGAGTGCGGCGTGCTCGGCTCGCTTCACCGCGCGCCGCCGTTCGTCTCCGCGCTCGGAGAGATTCGCACCGCGCGCGAGTTCTACGATTACACGGCCAAGTACGAAGATCCGGCCACGCAGCTCATCGCGCCGGCAGACGTCGATCCGCCGCTCGCCGCGCAGCTGCGGCAGACCGCGCTCGACGCCTGGCGCGCGATCGGCGCCGAGGGCATGGCGCGCGCCGACTTCCTGGTCGGCGAGGACGGACGCTTCTGGCTCGGCGAACTCAACACCATCCCCGGTTTCACCACGTCCTCGATGTACCCCCGCGTGTTCGAGGTGGACGGCTGGTCGCTGACCGAGCTGATCGACCGACTGGTCGAGCTCGGCATCGAACGGCGCCAGATGCAGCGCCGCCGCGATCGACGCGGAGAAGACGAGGCCGTTCAATGAACGATCTCGATCGCCGCCTCGACTACGACTCCAACGACCGCCAGGCGGACGCCGGCGGCGAACCGGTCGTGCAGCCCGTTCCGCTGACGCGGCGGCAACAGATTCTGCGCCGGCTGCGCGCGCGCGAGACCTGGCGCCTGCCGATTTCGAGACGGCCGCGCTGGCCGCGTCTGCTCCTGGCGGCGGCGTTTCTCTCGGTCGCCGCGCTCGGCGCGCTGCTCGGGCTGTTGAATTCGCCCCTGCTGGAGATCACCGCGGTCAACGTGACCGGCGCCGACGCCGTCTCCCCGGCCGCCGTCCGACAGATCGCAGGGCTCAAGGGAGAGCACGTTCTGCTGGCGGACCTGGACGCGGCCGAGCGGCGCATCAGCGCCCTGCCCATGGTTCGGGACGCCGCAATCAGCCGCAATTGGCCTAACGCGGTCAATGTTGTCATAGTGGAACGAACGCCGTGGGGCCGGTGGCGGGCCAACGACACTGTGTGGGCAATCGATTCAGAGGGCGTCGTGCTCGAAGGCCCCGCGCCGCCGTACGACGGACCCATCGCAACCCAAACTTCCTCCATGCCGGCAATCGCTGCCGGCGCGCGGATCGACACGACCGCGGTGCAGATGGTCCGCGAACTGGACCAGCGCGGCGCGCCGTTGCCGCTGCCGGCCGTGATCGCCTACGAGTGGTCGCTCAGCGACGGCCTGGTCGTGGTCACCGAGCACGGCCGCATCGTGTTCGGCGGCGAAGACGGGTTCGACTTCAAGTACCAGGTCTGGGAGATGCTCGAGCGCGAGGCGCTGAGCCGCAACGAACCGCTCCGGTTCGCCGACCTGCGCTTCGGTCTGCGCCCCCGCGTCGATATCGGCTTCAATCAGGGGCGCGGTATTCGCAGCGACAGCCGCACCGCAGCCGCTTCGACGCCCGCGCCAGGCCGGGCGTCGGAATCATCAACATCGCTCGGATCACAGCGCTAAGCCAACGGGAAAGCAGGCCGGGAGTCAGTATGCCGACATCTTCCACCGCGCGCGTTGCCATCGACCTTGGCTCATCGGTCATCACCACTGTCGTCGGTGAACGCCGCGAGCACGGCGGCCTGCACATCCTCGGCGTCGGCCAGGCGCCCTCGACCGGTATCGAAGCCGGACAGATCACCCACGTCTCGCGCGCCGCCGAGTCGATCCACGCCTCGATCGAGCAGGCGGAAGCGTCTTCGGGGCGGCAGATTCTGTCGGTCGGCATCGCCATCTCGGGCGCGCACCTGCAGAGCGTAAACAATCGCGGCGCAGTGGCGCTGCCCTCGCCCGACGAGCCGATCCGCGACGCCGACCTGCAGCGCGCGATCGACTCCGGCCGCGCCGTCACGATCAATCCCGCCGACACGCTCGTGCACGCGATCCCCCGCTACTACATCGTCGACGCGGAGCGCCGCTCCTTCGACCCGCGCGGCCAGCACGGACAACGGCTCGACGTCTCCATGCACCTGGTGACCGCCTCGCAGAGCGCCATTCAGAACGCGGGGCACTGCGTTCAGAACGCCGGCGTCGATGTGGAGCTGATCGCCGCCAAGCCGGTCGTCGCTGCCGAGCGCGCCATTCTGCGCGATGAGAAAGAGTTCGGCGCGCTGGTGATCGGGCTCGACGCCGGCGTCACGACCCTGACCGCCTATGAAACAGGCGCCATCGCGCACACGTCGGCGCTTCCGATCGGGACCGCGCATATCGCCCGCGACCTCTCGATCGGCCTGCAATGCGCCAACGAAGAGGCGCTCGCCGTCATGCGCGCGCACGGCTGCGCGATCCCGCAGCTGGTGCCCGCCGACGCAGACGAGATCCAACTGCGCGGCTTCTCCGACAACGGCCCAACGCGCAGCGTCCAGCCCTCACTCATCGCCGAGATCATCCATGCCCGCGCCTGCGAGATGATCGGCATGATCGTCGATCAGATCGCGAAACACCAGTTGCATCACGCCGTCGCGGGCGGCGTCATCCTGAGCGGCGGCGGGGCGATGCTCGACGGACTCGACCTGCTCTGCGGCAAGGCGCTCGAGGCGCCCACCCGCGTCGCCGCGACCGGCGATCTCCACGGTCTGTCCGACAGGCTCCGCAACCCCGACGCGCTCGGCGCGGTCGGGATGCTCGATTGGATGCTCGAATCCGGCGACGCCGTGTCCGTCCAACAATCCGCTGATCGGCAGCGCCGATCAGCGGCTGGCGGGTCGTGGCTCGGCTCGCTCACCGCCGGCGCGGCCAGCATCGCCCGCGTCTTTAGCACAAGTTCGTAGCAGCGCACGCGAGCGCAGCGAACCAGCCAGCACAGCCGACACGGCAGAGAGGAACCACCGCATGACCCGACGCAACCAGAACGCCCGCGACGAAGGGATCCCCCCGATCACCGTTGTCGGTGTCGGCGGCGGCGGCTGCAACGCCGTCAACCGCATGATCGACGACCACATCCGCGGGGTGGAATTCGTCGCCGTCAATACCGACAACCAGCAGCTCGCGGCCGCCAAGGCCAAGACGATCGTCCGCATCGCCGACGCCGAATCGGACGGACTGGGCGTGGGCGGCGACCCCGAGCGCGGCGCCCGCGCGGCCGAGAACAGCCGCGACGAGATCCGCGACCTGTTCGTCGACGTCGACATGGCGTTCATCACCGCCGGCATGGGCGGCGGCACCGGTACCGGCGCCGCGCCGATCGTCGCCGAAATCGCGCGGCAGGCCGGCGCGCTGACGATCGCCGTCGTCACCCGGCCGTTCGAATTCGAGGGTTTGCCCCGTGGCAACGCCGCGCAGAACGGCATTAACCGCCTCAATGAAGTCGCCGACACGGTGATCGTGATCCCCAACCAGCGCCTGATCGACAAGAACGACCGCAACCTCACCCTCACCCAGGCCTTCGGACGCGCCGACGACGTGCTCCGCCAGGCGGTGCGCGGCATCTCCGATGTGCTCACCGTCCCCGGCGAGATCAACCTCGATTTCAACGACGTCAAGAAAGTGATGGGCGGCGGCGGTCCCGCGCTGATGGCGCTCGGCCACGGCTCTGGCGACAATCGCGCCATCGACGCCGTCGAAGAGGCGATCCACTCGCCGCTGCTTGAAGACAGCATCCACGGCGCCACCCGCGTGCTCTACAACGTCACCTCGGCCGGCGACCTCGGCATGCTCGAACTCCAGCAAATCGCCGATTTCGTCGCCGAGAAGGTGCACGCCAACGCCGAGATCATCATGGGCACCGTGATCGACGAGGCGCAGGACGGCGATATCCAGATCACCCTGATCGCGACCGGTTTTCAAACGCATCAGGGGCAGACAGCATCGCAGCCGGATGCGCATTCGGGACTGTTCGAGCCGGTCGGGCAAGCGAACTTCGCGCCGCTGCCCGCAGAGCCGCGGCAACCGACCCGCCAGGAGATCCTCGAGAACCTGACCTACGATCCGGTCGCGCCGCGCCGACAGGACGAGTTGGCCACGCCCGCCTTCCTGCATCGGCGTCAGGCGGCCGCCAACGCGGGCGATGGTCTCGCGAACAGCGCCCGTAACGCCAACGGCGCGCGGCGCTGGGATTCCGACGCCGCGCTCGGGCGCGAATGAGGATCGACGTCGTCACCATCTTCCCCCCGCTCGTCGCGGGCGCCTGCGAACACAGCATCGTCAGGCGCGCCCGCGACCGCGGGATCGTCGAGATCCAGATCCACGACCTGCGCAGCTACACCGACGACCGTCACCGCACCGTCGACGATTACCCCTACGGCGGCGGCGCGGGCATGGTGATGAAGCCGCAACCCTGGTTCCGCGCGGTCGAGTCGTTGCGCCAACGCGGTAATCCCGGACGCTGCATCCTGCTCACCCCGCAGGGGCGGCGGCTCGATCAGCCCGCCGTCCGCCGACTCGCGGCCGAGGATCGCCTGATCATGCTCTGCGGCCGCTACGAAGGCGTGGACGAGCGGGTGCGCGAGCATCTGGCCGACGACGAAGTGTCGATCGGCGATTACGTGCTGTCGGGCGGCGAACCCGCCGCCGTCGTCCTGATTGACGCCGTCGTTCGACTCCAGCCGGGCGCGCTGGGATCGGCCCGCTCGACGGTCGAGGAATCGTTCTCGGACGGCCTGCTCGAGTACCCGCAGTACACCCGCCCGCCCGAGTTTCGCAGCTGGCGCGTCCCTCAGGTTCTGCTCAGCGGCGACCACGCCGCCGTCGCCCGCTGGCGGCGCGAACAACAGATCGAACGCACCCGCAAGCGGCGCCCCGACCTGTTGGCCGAGGATCCTGGATAGATGTGTCGGAGACAACGGCGAGCCGCTCAACCGCAATCCCGTTTCGCTGGCGCGCCAGCGGGATCGTTGCATAAGATGGATCGGCGTACATTGATCACACATCAACAACCATTCGCGCCGTTCGCCGTTTCATCCGGAGTTGACCCATGGACCGCAGCGATCTTCTGACCTATGAGCGCAACCCGGCGATCGAGGAATTTCAGCCCGGCGATACCGTCCGCGTCCACGCCGTGATCGTCGAGGGCGACCGCGAGCGCACCCAGGTGTTCGAAGGTGTCGTCATCCGACGCAAGAAGCAGGGCTCGTCGTCCAACTTCACTGTCCGCCGCGTGACCAAGGGCGTCGGCGTCGAGCGCACCTTCCTCTATCACTCGCCGCGCATCGAGAAGGTCGAGGTCACCCGCCGCGGCCGCGTCCGCCGCGCGCGCCTCTACTATCTGCGCGACCGCACCGGCCGCGCCGCCCGCATCCCGGAGCGTCCTCGCAACGCCCAGCGCGCCATTCACTCATATTAGTCACTCGTACTAGTCACTCGCGCCAGGCGTTTGCCGCCGCTGCGAGCGGTTATCGTTCCCGGCTATTGTTCCGTTTGTTCCGTTGCGCCCTCGTCGTCCGCCGGCGCAGGCGTCGGCTCCAGCGATTCCACGATGGTGGTCAAACCCTCCATCCCGATCACCTTGACCAGGGCGCCCTCGGGGATCTCCCGCCCGCCCGCCGAACGCGCTGACCAGAGCTCCGCCTCGACCATCACCGTCCCGCCCGGCGACAGCGCATTGTGCGCGTGACCCTCTTTGCCGACCACGTTGCGCGGCCCGCGGAACGTCCATTTCGGCCGCCGCCGATCGACGGCGATCAGCGCGCCCAGCCCCAGCACCACCGACCCGATTAGCCCCGTCCCCACGATCAGGGCCCAGATCGAGACCCGCTGCGCATCGACCGACGCATCGCCGATCAATAACAACCCGCTCAGGACCAACGCCACGATCCCGCCGATGCCGAGGAAGCCGAATCCGGCCACGAACACCTCCGCGATCAGCAGAATGATCGCCAGCACCAGCAGCGCCACGCCAGCCGGGTTGGTGTCCAGCGGACCCAGCGCGAAGAAGCCGAAGATCAGCATGATCGTGCCGAACACCCCCGGCCCGACCAGCCCCGGCGACCACACCTCGACGATCAGCAGCAAACTGCCCAGCGATGTGAGCAGGAACGCGATGTTGGGATCCGCGATCACGTCGAGGATCGATTCAGCGAAGTTGTAATTCGTTTCGACGATCGGCGCATCGTCGAGGTCGAGGATGACGTTCTCGCCGCCCGGCTCGAGCTGCACGACGCGGCCGTCGATCCGTTCGAGCAGGTCGTTCAGATCGTTGGCGACCAGGTCGACGACATTCAGCGCGACCGCTTCGTCGCCCGTGATCGAAACCGCCTTGCGGACGGCGTCCTCGGCCCATTCCGCATTGCGGTTGCGGTGCCGCGCGATGCCGCGAATGTCCGCCGCGGCGTCGTTGACGACCTTCTCGCGCAGGTCATCATCGATATCCTGCCCGCCGCCTCCGACCGGAGTCGCCGCGCCGATCTGCGTGTTCGGGGCCATCGCCGCGACGTGCGCCGCCAGCGTGATGAACGTGCCCGCCGACGCCGCGCGTCCGCCCGCCGGCGCGACGAACACCGCCACCGGCACCCGCGACCGCAGCATGCGCTGCACGATGTCGTCCGTCGACGTGATCAGGCCGCCGGGCGTATCGAGCATCAACACCCACAGCGCGGCACCCTGATCCTCAGCTCGGTCAAGCGCCCGCTCCACGAAGTTGGCCGAGACCGGCCCGATCTCCTGCGCCAGCTTCGACACATGAATCGCGCCGGCCGGATGATCCGACCCGCAGCCGCTGATCATCGTCGAGCCGATTCCCAGCGTCAGCAGGAGCACCGCAATCGTGCGCAGCGGTCGATGCAGGAGCGCGCTCATATCTCAAGGGTACTCAGGCGCGGTAAACTCCGATCATGCCTCCCCTCGTGACGCACATGATCGCCGCCGTGCGCGCCGGCCGGCAGGTGAACGCCGATGGACTCGACCTCAACCGCTCGAACGGCGACTACCTGCTCGGCGCCACGACGCCCGATATTCGCGTCCTCACCCGTTGGGATCGCGAGCGAACCCACTTCTTCGATATCTACGATGACGGCCACCAGGATTGCGTCGAGAACTTCTTCGGCGCCCACCGCATGTTTCGAGACCCGTCCCGGCTCAGCCAACCGACCCGCGCCTGGGTCGCCGGCTATCTCTCGCACGTGATCATGGATCAGGAATACGTCCTGCAGATTTACCGGCCTTTCTTCGGCCGCCGCTCCCTGCTGGGCGGCAACTCGCACGCCAACCTGCTCGATCGCGTGCTGCAGTACGAGCTGGATCGCCGCGAGCGGGAAGCAGGAGACGAGATGCGCCAACTGCGCCGCGCCCTGTTCGGCTCGGCCGTCGAGATCGACGCCGGCTTCGTCGACCGCCCGCTGCTCGAGCAATGGCGCGATACGACCGCCGCGATGACCGAGCATCCGCCCGATTGGGAACGCTTCTCATTCATCGCCTCGCGCCACCTCAAGAGCGCCGGGATCGAGAGTGAGTCGGGGCTGCGCGAGTTCATGGACACGATCCCCGAGTTGCTCGACGACACCCTGAAGCACGTCGATCAGCACGCGCTCGACGGCTTCTTCGAGGCTGCCGCCGAACGCACCGCCACCGTCCTGCGCGACTGGCTGGGCGCCGCCTGATGGTACGCACGCCGCCAGCGCGCGACGAAACCGAGACGGACGCTATTCCGATCTGGCGCGGCGCGGACGAAGCGCGCGCGCGCCTGCTCGCCCGACGCCGCCCCGATGACGACGAACTCAGCGAAGCCGAGCGCCGCCTGCTGCGCCGCCTGTTCGACGATGAACCGGACTTCGAGGAGGCCGTTCGCCGCATCATCGAGCGGGTTCGCAGCGGCGGCGACGAAGCGCTGCGCGCCATCGCCGAGGCGATCGACGGCGCCGCCCCCGACTCGCTGGTCGTGAGCGAGGCGGAGTTCGCGCAGGCCCGCCGCGAAGTCCCGCCCCAACTCGTCGCGGCGCTCCAGCACGCCGCCGATCGCGTGCGCCGCTACCACGAGCTGCAGCTGGACCACGCCACCCGCTCTTTCTCCAGCGGCGGACTGGGACAGATTGTGCGGCCGCTCGCTCGCGTCGGCCTCTACGTGCCCGGCACGAGCGCCGTCTACCCGTCGACCGTGCTGCACACCGCCATCCCCGCCCAGGTCGCCGGCGTGCCCGAGGTCGTGATCGCCTCGCCGGCGACCCCCGCAGCCGACGGCGCCGCGACCGTTAACGCGCTCAAGCTGGTCGCCGCCGAGATCGCCGGCGTCGACACCGTCTACAAGGTCGGCGGCGCGCAGGCGATTGCGGCGCTGGCGTACGGCACCGAGTCGATCGGCGCGGTCGACAAAATCTTCGGCCCCGGCAACCGCTTCGTCACGGCCGCCAAGCGGCGCCTCTACGGCGTCGTCGGCATCGACGCGATCTACGGGCCCACCGAAACCCTGATCATCGCCGACGACAGCGCCGATCCCGAACTCGTCGCCGCCGACCTGCTCGCCCAGGCTGAGCACGACCACTTCGCCGCCCCCATCCTGATCTCCACCAGCGAGCCATTGGCGGCATCCGTCGTGCGGCAGTTATCCGAGCAGACGCGCGGCCTCCCGCGTCGGGAGATCGCGCTCACCGCGCTCCGCAATCGCGGCGGCGTCGCGTTCGTCGACGACCTGGACGCAGCGTTGGCCATCGCCAACGACTATGCGCCCGAGCATCTGGCGCTGGTCGTCGAGAACGCGCACCAGCGCGTCGGCGACGTGCGCAACGCCGGCGGCCTGTTCGTCGGCGAGGCGTCGCCCGAAGCGTTGGGCGACTACGTCGCCGGCCCCTCGCACGTGATGCCGACCGGCGGCTCGGCGCGCTTCGCCTCGGCGCTCAACGTGGGCGAGTTCCTGAAGATCACGACCGTGGTCCAGGTCGACGACGCGCTGCTGGAACGGATCTCCGCCGATGCTGAGCTGATCGCCCATGCCGAACAGCTCGACGCCCACGCCCGCTCGCTCGAACGCCGCCGACGCGATCGATGAACGCCGACCTATCCGCATCCCGCCCGGTTGTGCGCCCGCATCTCGCCCGACTGCCCGGCTACGCGCCCGTGGTGCCGCTCGCCGAGCGCGCCCGGCAGGCCGGACTCGCTCCCGAAGAGTGCCTCAAGCTCGACGCGAACGAAAACCCCTATGGTATGCATCCGAGCGTGCGCGAGGCGCTGTCGCGGGCGCTGACGGAAGCGGCGTTTGGCTCGATCTACCCCGACCCCGATCAGACCGTCCTGCGCGAGGCGCTGTCGAGATACACGGGCGTCGATTCAGCCATGATCATCGCCGGCTCGGGCGCCGACGAACTGCTCGATCTCACGCTGCGAGCACTGTTGCCGCCGGGCGCGCCGCTGATCACCTGCCCGCCCTCGTTCGGCATGTATCCGTTTCTCGCCGATATCAACCAACTCCGACTGATCGACGCGCCGCGCGCCGACGGCTTTCGCATCCAGGCGGACGCGCTGCGGCAAGCGGTGAACAGGCTGGACGGCGATGGCATCGTCGTCCTCACCTCGCCCAACAATCCCAGCGGCGACCTCGCGCCGCGCGATCTGCTGCGAACGCTGCTCGCAACCGGCGCGACGATCATGCTCGATGAGGCGTATATCGAGTTCGCCGGCTTCGAGGCGTCGGCACAGGACCTGCTGGCCGAGTTTCCGCGTCTGATCATCATGCGCACGTTCAGCAAGTGGGCCGGCATCGCCGGACTGCGGCTGGGCTACGCGCTGGCGGACGCGGGACTGATCGCGGATCTGTTCAAGGTCAAGCAGCCCTACAACGTCAACCAGGCCGCCGAGCTGGCCGGGATCGCCGCCATCGACAGCGCTGCCGAGATCGGCGAGCAGCTGCGAGCCATCCGACGCACGCGCGACGATCTCTACCAGGCCTTGCTCGGATTGGACGGCCTCACGCCGCTGCCGTCGGCAGCCAATTTCATCCTGGTCAAGGTCGATCCCGGGATCGGAACCGGCCGCGAGTTCCACGACCGGCTGGCCGCGATCGGCGTCTTCGCGCGAACCTACAGCGACCCGCTGCTCGCTGGCTATCTGCGCATCTCGATCCCGCGCGCCGACCAGCTTGGCACGCTGATCGCGCGAATCGGCTCCCTGCTCTGAAGCCGTATCCTGCGGACGACATCCGCAGCTACTGCAAATGCTGCCCGCGCGAGATTCGGGGGGACGCGATGCGACGTTCGGAACCACGACTCGAACCGTTGACGGTCGAGACCGCGGAAGGTGAGCCGAAGGCGCAGCTGGAACGCGCCGCCGTGCGCGGCGGGCCGCTGCTCAACATCACCCGCACGCTGGCGCACTATCCCGAACTGTCGTCCGCCTGGGGCTATTTCGCCCGCCACGTCCTGAGCAACAGCTCGCTGCCGCCGCGCGAGCGCGAACTCGTGATCCTGCGGATGGGCTGGAACTGCCGCTCGGGCTATGAGTTCGGCCAGCATCGGCGGATCGGGCAGGAAGCCGGGTTGACGCTGGAGGAAGTCGAACGCGTCAAGCAGGGCCCCGATCACGAAGCCTGGACTCCGCACGAGGCGGCGCTGCTGCGCGCTGCCGACGAACTGCACGCAGACGCCGATATCTCCGACCCGACCTGGAACGCGCTCGCCGAACGCTACGACACGAAGCAGATGATGGACGTCGTCTTCGCGGCCGGACAGTACAACCTGGTCTCGATGGCGCTGAACACGTTCGGCGTACAGCTCGAACCGGGCACGCCCGGCCTTGATCCCGACTAGACAGGCGGTCGATATGCCCGGACCGCTCGACGGGCTGCGCGTCCTCGATTTCACCTGGGCGCTCGCCGGGCCCTACGGCTCGATGATCCTCTCCGACCTCGGAGCCGAGGTCTACAAGGTCGAGCATGTCGAGACCAACGAACAGCACCGCGGCGCCGGCCCCTACGTGCACGGCGTCTCGACCTATTTCTTCAGCGTCAACCGAGGCAAGAAATCGCTCACGCTCGACCTCAAGCACCCCGACGCCGTCCGGATCATCAGAGACCTGCTCGATCCAGCCCGCGGCGCCATCGACGTCTTGACCGAGAACTTCCGCCCCGGCGCGATGGAGCGGCTCGGTCTGGGCTACGCCGAGCTGTCCAGCCTCAACCCCCGACTGATCTACGCCTCCACCTCGGGCTTCGGACACAGCGGCCCCTATCAACACCGCCCCGCGGTCGACGTGATCGTGCAGGGCATGGGCGGCGTGATGAGCATCACCGGACATCCCGGCGGCCCGCCCGCGCGGCCGGGTTACAGCATCGGCGATATGGCCGGCGGCATGTACACCGCGATCGGCGTGCTGGCCGCGCTGCACGAGCGCGAGCGCTCCGGACTCGGCCAGCACGTCGATGTGGCGATGCTCGACGCCCAGGTCGCACTGCTCGAAAACGCTGTCGTCCGCGCCGCCAACACCGACGAAGTGCCCGCCCCGATCGGCACCCGGCATCCACTGGTCACGCCCTTCCAGGCGCTGCCGACCCGAGACGGCTGGATCGTGATCGCCGGTGTCAAGGACTGGCAGCTCTTCTGCGTCACGATCGGGCGCGACGACCTGCTCCACGACGAGCGCTTCCAGACCAACCCCGACCGCACCGAGCACCACGCGGAGCTCGAACCGATCCTCTACGAGGCCTTCACGCGGCGAACCACCGCCGAGTGGGAGGCCGCGCTCGACGGCGTCTGCATCGCCGCGCCGATGAACACCGTCCCGCAGATCATCAACGACCCGCACATCGCCGCGCGCGGCATGATCGCCGAACTGCCCCTAGCCAAGAGTCAGAAGACGATCAAGGTATCGGGATCTCCCGTACAGCTCTCCAGAACGCCGGTCGTGCTGCAACGCGGCGCATCCGCAATCGGCGAGCACACGCGCGAAGCGCTCGAACTGATCGGCAGATCGCCGCATGAGATCGACCGCCTTGCCAAAGCCGGCGTCGTCTCGCTGGACGAGGCAGTTCCATGACCGACAGACGACGCTTCGCCGAGCTGGTTCGCTCGGGACAATCTATCCTCGCGCCGGTGGCGCTCGACCCGCTCTCCGCCCGCCTGATCGAGTCGCTCGGCTTCGAGGCCGCCTATCTGTCCGGCGGCGGATTCGGCTTTCAGCTGGCCGTCTCCGAGGCGCTGCTGACGATCACGGAGGTGGCGGGGCTGACGCGCCAGATCACGGCTCGCTCCGAGATTCCGTTGATCGTCGACGGCGGCGTCGGATTCGGCGACGCGCTGCACGCATCCCGAGCCGTGCGCGAGATCGAGGCGGCGGGCGCAGCCGCGATCGAGATCGAGGATCAGGTCGCGCCCAAGCGCGCGCACCACCACAAGGGCGTCGAGCATCTGGTTCCCATACAGACGATGGTCGACAAGCTGCGCGAGGCGGTCGAGGCGCGGCGAGACGACGATTTGATCATCATCGCGCGCACCGGCGCAGTGCGGAACGAGTCGTTCGAACGCGCGCTCGAACGCTGCGCCGCCTACCGCGAGGCGGGCGCCGACGTGCTGATGCTGTTCAGCAGCGATCCCGCGCAGATCGCCGAGGCGGGCCGCGTCCTGGGCGGCCCGCTGTCGATGATGGCGCCCGCCGATCGGCTCGATCGCGCCGAACTGGCGCGGCACGGATTCAGCGTCCTGATCGATCCGTTCAGCGGCCAGGTCGCCGCCTACGGCGCCATGCGGGACGTCTATCGAAATCTTGCCGAGCGCGGCGCGTCGGGGCGCGAGGTTGATCAACTGATGTCGCTCTACCGTGAAATCCAGCAGATGGCCGGTATGGACGAGCTCTACGCGATCGAGGAACGCACCACCGAGCGCCCCGGCTCAGGCGTCAGTCAGCACCCCAGTGCCTGAGAATCGCTTCGGTTTCCTCGACGTGCGTCGATTCATCGCGGATGAAATCCTCCAGCGTGATTTTCAGCCCGATGTCGCCGAAGTCCTCCGCCTGCTGGGCGCGGATCACGTAGCGCGCCGCCGCCGCCCGCTCCATTTCCAGGACGTACTCCAGCATCGCGCGATTGCCCATCGGCAGCGGCACCTCGACCGGCCGCGTGGTCGGCTCGCCGCCGAGCGAGACGATCTTGTTCGCCAGATACACCGCGTGCACCTGCTCGCCAGAGACCTCGGCCGAGAAAAAGCTGCTCAGTTGCGGCCGATGCGGTCCATCGACCCGCGCGGCAAAAGTGATGTACGTCACCATCGCCCCCAACTCAGCCGCGAGATCATCATTCAGCAGACCGACCAGCGTGTTCCGTTCCATCTCACCCCCAGATGCCGCAGCTTGGTTCAGCCGCCGTTCGACGACATCGCAGCACTGGCGGCAGCCTATCAGCGGCCCCAGGCGGACGTTGCCCGAGCTTGCGCTAGACATAGCCCGCAAGATGAGGCAACGTGGAGCCATGCGCAGCTCCGAGATCAGCCGCGAGACCGGCGAAACGACCATCCGCGTGTCGCTCAACCTCGACGGCGGCGGCAACGCGCAGGTTGCGACCGGCGTGGGCATGCTCGACCACATGCTGGATCAACTCGCGCGGCACGGCGGCTTCGGCCTCAGCGTCGAGGCGAGCGGCGACCTGCATGTTGACGCGCACCATACCTCCGAGGATGTCGCCATCGCCGTTGGACGCGCCCTCAACGAAGCGCTGGGCGATCGGGACGGCATCGCCCGCTTCGCCGACCGCGCCGTGCCGTTGGACGAGGCGCTGATCCAGGTCGCGCTCGACCTCAGCGGACGCCCCTACGCCCGAATCGCGCTCGACTTCCCCGCGCCGATGATCGGCGATCTACCCGCCTCGATGGCGAAACACATCCTCGAAACGCTGGCGTTCGAAGGCCGCTTCGCGCTCCACGTGCGGCAACTGGCCGGCGAGAACGAGCACCACATCATCGAAGCAACCTTCAAGGCGCTTGCCCGCTGCCTCCGCGACGCAACGCGCGTCGTCGACGACGCCGGCGCGCCCAGCACCAAAGGCACGCTGAGCTAGGGCCCGTTTCCGCTATTCCCGCGGCGCAGCGGTAACGAAGTGGTGTGATCGCGCCGCCCCGAGAGCGGCCGTCGCGCTCAATGCGTCATTCCCGCGCTTGCGCGGGAATCTCGCCTGCCCGGCTGCAAGCGCAGCGGCGGGGCGGACGAGATTGCCGCGGCGCAGCGCGGCGATAACGAATTGGCGTGATCACGCCGCCCCGAGAGCGGCCGTCGCGCTCAATTCCGTCATTCCCGCGCTTGCGCGGGAATCTCGCCTGTTCGACTGCAAGCGCAGAGGAAGTGCAGACGAGATTGCCGCGGTGCAGCGCGGCAATGACGACTTGGCCGGGATGCGCACTCAGCCCGCCGCCGCGACCTCGGTGATCGCAACCGTGTAGTCCTCGATCACAGGATTCGCCAACAGCTGATCCGACATTGCCTCTGCCAGACGCGCGGCATCCGACGCCGACTCCGCCTCCAGCCAGACCTCGATGTACTTGCCGGCGCGGACGGCCTCCACGCCGTCGTAGCCCAGCGAGCGCAGCCCGCCGCGGATTGCCAACCCCTGCGGATCGTTGACCGTCGGCTTGAGCGTGACGTGAATCTCGGCTCGATACTGCATCAGTTGCTGCGCCTCATACACCTCGCGCGTTTCGCCTAACCGGCCGTGAGCAGCTCGCGGCCCGTCACGCGCTCGAAGGCGGTGCGGTAACGGCTGCGGATGTGCTCGATCACCTCGTCCGGCAGCGTCGGAGCGGGCGGCTCCCGATCCCAGCCGCTGGCGGTCAGCCAGTCGCGCAGCGGCTGCTTGTCGTAAGACGGCTGCGACTGGCCGGGGCGGTAGATCCCGGCGTCCCAGAAGCGCGACGAGTCTGGCGTCAGCGCCTCGTCGATCAGGATCACCTCGTCCTCGCCCTGCGCGTTCTCGGCGATGCCGAACTCGAACTTGGTGTCGGCCAGGTAAAACCCCGCCTCCTGCGCCCGCGACAGCCCGTAGGTGTAGAGCGCCATCGAGCGCACCCGGACCGTGTTGGCGATCTCCTCGCCCACGATCCCGACCGCCTCTTCATAGGTGATGTTCTCGTCGTGCTCGCCCACTTCGCCCTTGGTCGAGGGCGTGAAGATCGGATTCGGCAGCGGCTCCGACTCGGTCAGCCCGGCCGGCAGCGGAATTCCGCAGACGGTGCCGTCGCGCTGATACTCGCCCCAGCCCGAGCCGGCCAGATAGCCGCGCACGATCGCCTCCAGCTTGACCGGCCGCGCCTTGCGCACCAGCATCGTGCGGCCGATGTACTCGGGCCCCAGCGCGACCGGGAGGTCAGGATTGTCGGTCGAGTCGATCACGCGGATCATGTGGTTGGGCACAACCGACTCAGTGGCGCCGAACCAGAAGGCCGACATCTGGGTCAGCACGCAGCCTTTGTCGGGGATGCCGTTGGGCAGCACCACGTCGAACGCCGACACGCGGTCGGTGGCGACCAGCAGCAGGCGGTCGCCCAGATCGTAGATATCCCGCACCTTGCCCTGATGCCCGGGCAGATCGAGATCGGATTCCATCATCACGCTCATCGCAGTCTCCTCTCAGCCAATCCTAGCCCTGCCGAACGCCCTGCTCTGTCAAGCGCGCAATCAGCTGCCCCTGCGCGCCCGAGCCATCGCTGACCGTCTGAAGGGTAGATACTCGCCCGGATTTGGATAAACTGCTCCCGGAAAGGAGCGCTGAACGTGGTGCGGCAAGCGTCCACTCAGGTGACCGGAATGCGCCTCAGGCGCGAGGGCTTGGCGAGATGACCGTCCTCGAATGCGCGGATTACCGAGCGTTCCTGGTTGGCCTCCCGCCGGGGTCTGTCGATCTTGCGCTCACCGATCCGCCCTATGCGATCAGCCGAGAAACCGGCTTCGCCAATGTGCGCAACGGGGTTCAGCGATTCGCTGTCTCGATGGACTTTGGTGAATGGGATCACGCTGAGATCGATTTGACCGATTTCGCCATCGGGCTGTACCGAGCCCTGCGCCCGGGCGGAGCGGCGATCGTCTGGTATGACCTGTGGAAGATAAGCGAGCTTCGCTGCGCGCTTGAGACCGCAGGTTTTCGGATGTTCCGCCAAATCGTCTGGCAAAAGACGAATCCGGTGCCGCTCAACAGCAAGGTGACGTATCTGTCCAACAGCCGGGAGACCGCCGTGTACTGCGTCAAGGGCGGCAAGCCGACGTTCAACAGCAGCTACGACAACGGTGTCTACTCGATGCCAATTCCGCGCCATAACGGCCGACGCATTCATCCGACGCAAAAGCCGCTGAAGCTGTTCGAAGCATTGATCGATAAACACAGCCAACCGGGAGATCTGGTGATCGATCCATTCGTCGGCAGCGGCACGACCGCAGTCGCGGCATTGAATCTGGGCAGACGGTTCGCCGGCTGCGATATCGATCAAGAATATGTCCAGGCGGCCCGACGGAGAATTGGAGATGGCTAGAATCACGCTCAAGCAACTGTTCCTTGAGCTTGCCAAACCCGACGAAGATGGATTCAGCCGCGCCGTGCCGACTACCGAATTCGTCGGTCGGTACGAGCGGTTGCGACTCGGCAATGGCGGAAGCTGGTGCCGCGATGATGGATCACTGGCTGCGGAATACAACGTGCGACGGAACAAGGCCGGCAACCGGATTGTGAGCGTAGAGCTTCAGGGCAAGAAGAAGGCTCCCATTCTGAAACCAATTCCACCGCAAATCAGGCGTGAGGTAGCGTCGCGCCGCTGCGCCGTGCTCGATGTCGGCGCTCAAATCGAAGTTGACCACAAGGATGGTCGCCGCGATGACCCTCGTCTGTCCAATCCGAACCTGGTCAAACTCGACGATTTTCAACCGCTATCGAAGGCGGCCAATCTCGCCAAGCGGCAGCACTGCCGGGAATGTCGGGAGACTGGCGACCGATTCGACGCCAGGCGACTCGGATATTCCGTAAGCCAATTCAAGGGCAACGGCCGATACAACGGAACCTGTATCGGCTGCTACTGGCACGACCCGCTGCGGTTTAACGCGGAAGTCTCTGCCGGTTACGAAACAGGCTGATGCAGGCTCGCCGCCGGTTCGTTCGCCGTCGACTCGATCCGCTCAGCCCTGTCGAATGCCCTGTTCGGTCAAGCGCGCGATCAGCTGCTCCTGCGTGCCCGAGCCCTTGGTCGAGTTGCAGGCGCCGCAGAGCAGCTGCAGGTTGTCGATGTGATCGGAGCCGCCGCGCGAGCGGGCGATGATGTGGTCGATGGTCATGTTGCGGAACGGGAACCAGGTCAGGCAGCCGTTGCAGCGGCCCTCCTGTGCGCCGTACAGCAGTTGGCGGTTCGAGGGCGCGCTGTAGGGCGGCAGATCACCCAGATCGGTGCGCTGCGGCACGTCGCTGCGGTGGACACCGTTGTAGAACAGTCCCAGCTCGCGCTGCATCCGCGTGCGCACCAGCTCCGCCGCCTTGGGCGAGATATCGATCCCTACCCAGCGCCGCTCCAGCTTCTCGGCCGCGACGCAGGCCGTCGCGCAGCCGCAGAACGGATCGAAGACGACATCGCCGGGGTTGGACGACGCCGCGATCACCCGCTCCAGCAGCGCCAGCGGCTTCTGCGTCGGATAACCCGTGCGCTCCCTGGACGATCCCTGCACCGGCGGAATGTCGTACCACAGCGTGTCAATCGGCCGCCCCGGGCTCTCGTCCAGATAGCGCTTCTGCTGCGGCACGCGGCCGGGCGCGGTTTGCACAACCCGACCCTGCCGGTACGCCTCCTCCATCCGCTCGCGGGTCCAGCGCCAGACGCGGTGCACGCCCAGAAACTCGTAGGTCAGATTGGGCCGGTTGCGGTTCGGGTTGACCAGGTTGTCGAGTCGGTAGCGCCGCCCGCTGCCCTCCTCAACGTGGCGATAGTTTCGGCGCACGTACTCGGGATCGTGCGGCACGTACTGCGCGTGATACGCGGGGCGGTCGCTCATCGTGTAGCGCAGCAGCAGGTCGTGGTTGGTCGCCATGTTGCGCGTCGCCAGCCCCTTGGCCGGCTGCCGCCGCCAGATGATGTCGTTGCGGAACCGGGCCTGACCGAAGATCGCGTCCATGACCGTCTTCAGATAGTGGCCGGCGGTCGAGTCGCAGTGCAGATAGATGCTGCCGTCGGGCCGGATCAGCCGCCGAATCTCCAGCAGCCGCACCGACATCATGATCAGGTACGCCTTCATCGGCCGGCCGTGCGAGAGCCCCGCCGCCTCGATCACGCCCGCCAGCGCCGGCTGCCGCTCCGCCACCTCGCCGTGCCAGGCGACGTCGAGGTCGTCCAGCGTCCAGGTGTCCTTGAACGCCGCCCCCGCCGCCTCCGACCCGATCGGCGCCGCATAATCGCGGTTCGAGTTGAACGGCGGGTCGAGATAGACCAGGTCCACCGACTCCGAGTTCATCCCCCGCATAATCTCGATATTGTCGCCCGTCCAGATCGTCTGGTTGGCCCAATTCGGCTGATGCAGGCTCGCCGCCGGTTCGTTCATCTTCGACTCGATCCGCTCAGCCCTGCCGAATGCCCTGTTCGGTCAGGCGCGCGATCAGCTGCTCCTGCGTGCCCGAGCCCTTGGTCGAGTTGCAGGCGCCGCAGAGCAGCTGCAGGTTGTCGATATGATCCGAGCCGCCGCGCGACTGCGCGATCACGTGATCGACGGTCAGATTGCGGAACTGGAACAGCGTCAGACAGCCCGCGCACAACCCTTCCTGTCTGCCGAACAGCGTGTGCCGGTGCGTCCGGTAATGCGGCAGCTCGCCCAGATCGGTGCGCTGCGGGATGTCGGTGCGATGCGCGCCGGTATAGAACAGCCCCAGCTCGCTCTTGAGCCGCGTCTTGACCAGATCAGCCGCCTTCGGCGAGATATCAATGCCGACCCACTGCCTACCGAGGTTCTCGGCTGCGACGCATGCGGTCGCGCAGCCGCAGAATGGGTCCAGGACGACATCGCCTTCATTGGATGATGCTTTGATGATGCGCTCCAGCAGCGCCAGCGGTTTCTGGGTCGGGTACCCGGTCCGTTCGTCCGTCCCCATCTTTTTGAACCACCCGGCAGAACCGTATAGCTGCATGATGTCGGTCCACGTATTCGACAGAGGCACACCAGGGCTTTCGTCAAGGTACTGACGAACGATCACCCCTTTGCGCGATCTTGTTTGATATTTGCGCCCGTCCTCATCAACGTGACGGAACCAATTGGTCACATACTTGTCGCTGTACGGCGTGTACTGTCGATTGTAAATGTGTTTTCCGTAGCCCTTTGCATAGGCGAGTAGGATATCGTGCGTCTTCACCGGCTTCTTGCCTGATGCGCGCCCTCCCGAAGGCGTGCCGTAGTTCCAGACGATTTGGTCGATGAAGTTGTCGCGCCCGAAGATGGCATCCATCAGCATCTTGAGATAGTGTCCAGCGGTTCTGTCGCAATGCAGGTAGATGCTGCCGCTCGGCTTCAGCAGCCGCCGCATCTCGATCAGGCGCACCGCCATCATGATCAGGTACGCCTTCATCGGCTTGCCGTGCGCCAGACCGGCCGCGTCGATGATCGCGTAGAGGGCCGGCTCCGACTCGGCGATCTCGCCGTGCCAGGCGAGATCGACATCCTGCAGCGTCCAGGTGTCCTTGAACGCCGCCCCGGCCGCCTCCGACCCGATCGGCGCAGCGTAATCGCGGTTCGAGTTGAAGGGCGGATCCAGATAGATCAGATCGACCGACGCCGAGTTCATCCCCCGCATGATCTCGAGGTTGTCGCCCGTCCAGATCGTCTGGTTGGCCCAATTCGGCTGATGCGCCGGCTCACCTGCAAGTTCGCTGGTGATCATGGCGGCCTACAAGCCCAGCCGCGCGAATGACTCGTCCACGTAGCGGGTGAACCAGGCCGGGTCGAAGATGGCGTCCACCGCCTCGCGGTCGAGCGCCGACGCGATCAGTTCGTCGCCCTCGATCAGCTGGCGGAACTGCACGCCCTCATCCCAGGCCTGCATTGCGTAGCGCTGGACGCGCCTGTAGGCGTCGTCGCGTCCGACGCCGGCCTCGGTCAGCGCCAGCAGCACGCGCTGGCTGTAGATCAGGCCGTATGACGATTCCATGTTGGCGCGCATCCGCTCGGCGTCGATCACCAGGCCGTCAACGATCCATGCCAGCATGTCGGTGATGTAATCGAGCGCGAAGCAGGCGTTGGGGATCGCGATGCGCTCGGCCGAGGTGTGCGAGATATCGCGCTCGTGCCACAGCGCCACGTTCTCCAGCGCGGTCATCGCGTTGGCGCGGATCGTGCGCGCCAGACCGCAGACCCGTTCCGCCTTCTCGGGATTGCGCTTGTGCGGCATCGCCGATGAGCCTGCCTGACCCTCCGCGAACGGCTCCCGCACCTCGCGCACCTCGGTGCGCTGCAGGTGCCGAATTTCGGTCGCGAAGCGCTCCAGCGAGGCGGCGATCAGCGCCAGCGTGGTCAGGAACTGCGCGTGGCGGTCGCGCTGCACGACCTGCGTCGAGATCGCCTCGACGCCCAGCCCCAGCTCGCGGCAGACCCGCGCTTCGATATGCGGCGGCGCCGTTGCGTGCGTGCCCACGGCGCCGGAGATCTTGCCCACCGCGACCGACTCGACGGCGTCCGCCAGGCGACGGCGGTTGCGGCGCGTCTCGTCAATCCAGCCGGCCAGCTTGAGGCCGAACGTCGTCGGCTCGCCGTGGATGCCGTGCGTGCGGCCGATGCAGAGCGTGTGTTTGTGCTCGACGGCGCGCCGGGTGATCGACGCTTCGAGCCGCTCCAGGTCGTCCTCGATGATCCGCGCCGCATCCCGAATCTGCAGCGCCGAGGCGGTGTCCCAGACATCCGAGGTGGTCAAGCCGTAATGCACCCAACGCGACTCCGGCCCCAGCGTGTCGGCGACCGAGCGCAGGAACGCCAGCGTGTCGTGATGCACCTCGGCCTGATAGCGGTCGATGTCGTCGACATCGAAGCCGGCGTTGGCGGCGATCAGCTCGGCGTCCCCGCGCGGCACAACGCCCTCATCCGCCCAGGCGTTGACGACCGCGATCTCGACATCAAGCCAGCGCCGCCACTTGGCGTCATCGGTCCAGATCGCGGCCATCTCCGCGCGTTGATAACGGGGAATCATCAGGGAATGTACTCCTCGCGGGCGGGGGAGAAGATGTCCAGCGCGACCGAATCCTCGAGCGCCGTCACCTCGTGCGGGATCTCGGAGGGGATGATCCAGGAGTCGCCCGCCGACAGTTCCTTGACCTCGCCGCCAAGCTCGAACCGAACCCGCCCCGAGACGAGATAGCCGATCTGCTCGTGCGGATGCGTATGCATCGGCACCACGCAGCCCGCGCCGATCTGGATCTCGTGAATCGAGGTGCGCTCGCCGGCGTTCAGCGTGCGTCGGGCGACGCCTTCGAACATGTCGATGGCCGCAACCTCGTCGCGCGCCTGCAGATTCGGTTTGATCGCGCGTGTGGTCATGATTGCCTCCCTCAGGACAGCTCCCGTAGAGCGATATCGGTGCGGTAGAACGCTCCCTCGAACGTGATCCGGCGAACCTGGTCATAGGCGAGCCCGCGCGCCGCCTCCAGCGTATCGGCGACCGCCGTCACGGCGAGCACGCGCCCGCCGGCGCTGACCGTCCGACCATCATCGTCGATCGCCGTACCGGCGTGGAACACGTGCGCCGAGCCGCCGTCGACCGCGTCCAGCCCCTGAATCGGTTTGCCGATCTCGTAGCGGCCGGGATAGCCGCCGCTGACGATGGCCACGCTGACCGACGCCCGCCTGCGCTGCGAGATCGCGGCCCGCGGTAGCGCTTCGCCGCGCGCCGAGGCTGCCAGCAGCGGCAGCAGATCGCCGTCCAGCAGCGGCAGCACCGCCTGCGTCTCGGGATCGCCGAAGCGGGCGTTGAACTCCAGCACGTTGACCTCGCCGCCATCGACCATCAACCCCGCGTACAGCAGTCCGCGAAACTCGCAGCCGTCCGCGGCCATCCGTTCGACCACGGGCTGATGAACGCCGCCGAACACGCGCTGGGCGTCGGCGGCGAATCCGGGCGGCGCGTAGACGCCCATGCCGCCGGTGTTCGGGCCCTGATCGCCGTCGCGGGCGCGCTTGTAGTCGCAGCTCAGCGGCAGCGGCAGGATGCCGCCGCCCGAGACGATCGCCATCGCCGACGCCTCGCGGCCCGATAGTCGATCCTCGATCACGATCCGCTCACCGGCCGATCCGAACGCGCCGCCGAACATTTCATCGATCGCAGCGTGCGCCTCGTCGATCTGATTGGGCACGATCACGCCCTTGCCCGCCGCCAGACCGTCAGCCTTGATGATCGGCAGCGCCTCGGGCCCCAGAATCTCGATCCACCTGTGCGCCGCCTGCGCCGACTCGAACAGCTCGCCGCGCGCGTGCGGCACGCCGGCCTGCTGCATGACCGATTTGGCGAACCACTTTGAGGACTCGATCCGCGCCGCCGCTCGACTCGGACCGAAGGCAGGTATCCCTCGCTGAGTTAACGCATCAACCAGACCGAGCGCCAGCGGCGCCTCCGGCCCCACGACCACGAGGTCGATGCGCCGCTCGACCGCCGCCGCACAGACGCCGTCGATGTCGGCATCGCGGATCGCGAGGTTCTCGCCCAGCGCGGCCGTGCCGGCGTTGCCCGGCGCGGCGAAGATCGCCTCACAGCCTGGCGACTGCGACAGCTTCCAGGCCAGCGCGTGCTCGCGTCCGCCGCCGCCGACAACCAGAACTCGCATGCTCCGAGGCTATCCCAACGCCGCCGGCTGTCCTGCGGGAATTCGGTTCAGATCGCCGTCGATCACGATCGGATCCATGGCCAGCATCTCCGAGCGGTAGGGAGATTCGGGCACGCCCTGCATCAGATAGATCGGGATGTCAAGCACGTGGGCGAAGCCCATCTCGAGAAAGCTGTTGCCGCCGATGTACCTGGGCTTGCCGGGCAAATCTTCGTTCAGCACCAGGATCGCGTCCGAGCCTTTGATCTTCTCATAATGCGTGCGGATCAGGTCCTTGTCGCGCTTCAACTCCGCGCGCTGCTGATCGTTGGCGCGCTCGTAGTCGAACTCGCGCGTATCGACCGGCGTCAGCACGGTGTGGCCGGCGGCTTCCAGCCTGCCGCAGACATCCGGCAAACGGTGGCGCAGCGACATACTCATGCAGATCGTGATGACCAAGGCGCTCACTCCCACTCGATCGTGCCCGGCGGCTTTGAGGTGATGTCGTAGACGACCCGATTGATCTCGGGAATCTCGTTCACGATCCGATTCGCCATGCTGCCCAGCGTGTCGTAAGGCAGCCGCGCCCAATCGGCGGTCATCGCGTCGTCGGCGGTGACCGCCCGGATGGCGCAAACCCAACCGTACGTGCGCGCGTCGCCCTGTACGCCGACCGTGCGCGTGTCAGTCAGGATCGCGAACGACTGCCACAGCTCGTGATAGAGGCCGGCATTGCCAATTTCCTCCATCACCACGGCGTCGGCGCGTTGCAGCACGCGCACCTTCTCGTGCGTGACGGGGCCGATGATGCGGATCGCCAGACCGGGGCCGGGATACGGCTGCCGACCCACAATCTCCTCGGGCAAGCCCAGCTCGCGCCCCACTTCGCGCACTTCATCTTTGAACAGGTGGCGCAGAGGCTCGATCAGCTCGAAGCGCAGGTCATCGGGCAGCCCGCCGACGTTGTGATGCGACTTGATCATCGCTGTCGCCGAGCCATGCCCCGAGCCGGCGCTCTCGACCACATCGGGATACGTCGTGCCCTGCACCAGATAGTCCACGCCGTAGTCGTCTTTCGTGATCTCCCGCGCCGTTTCCTCGAACACTGCGATGAAGGTTTCGCCGATGCGCTTGCGCTTGGTCTCGGGGTCATCGACCCCCGCGAGTTCCTCCAGAAAGCGGTCGCCCGACCGCGCCACGCGCAGATCCATGCCCATCGAGCGCTCGAACGTATCGACGACCTGCTCGGTCTCGCCCAGCCGCATCAGTCCGTTATCGACATAGATGCAGGTCAGCTGATCGCCGACCGCGCGATGCACCAGCGCCGCAGCGACCGACGAATCGACCCCACCCGACAGCCCGCAGATCACGCGATGATCGCCGATTTGGCTGCGGATCGCGTCCACGGTCTCGGTGATGAAGTGCGCCGCGTCCCAATCGCCCGAACAGCCGCAGATCTCGTAGACGAAGTTGCTCAGCAGATGCAATCCGTGCGGCGTATGCGCGACCTCGGGGTGAAACTGGATGCCGAAGCGGCCGGCGTCATCGCCCATCGCCGCGATCGGGATACTGTCCGTCCCGGCCAACGATCGGAATCCGCTCGGCAGCTCATCGACGCGGTCGCCGTGCGACATCCAGACCGGCATCGGCCGCGGCAGATCGTCGAGCAGCGCCGAACCGTCCTGCGGATAGATGTGCGCGGCGCCGAACTCGCGCTCGCGCCCCGCCGCGACGCGCCCGCCCAGCTGGTTCGCCATCGCCTGCATGCCGTAGCAGATGCCGAGCACCGGCATCCGCCCGTCCAGGGCCCAGTCGGGCGCCGCCGGCGCTCCGTCGTCGTGCACGCTGGACGGCCCGCCGCTGAGGATCACGCCGCGCGGGTTCAACCCGCGCACGCGCTCCCACGCCGCGGTTGGCGGAACCAGCTCGCAGTAGACGTTCAGCTCCCGCACGCGCCTCGCGATCAGCATCGCCGTCTGCGAGCCAAGATCGACAATGACGATCGATTCGTGCTGGAAATCAGCCGGTGCCACGTCATCCTGCGTCACGTCACAATGATACGCGCGGAGTATGCTGTACCTGTGTCATTCGGTGCACTGGACCATACAGTTGCGCATTTGCGGCGCGGCGGGGTCGTCGCCCTGCCGACCGACACGCAGTACGCCCTCAGCGCCGTCGCCGAAGACGATCAGGCGGTCGCCGCGGTGTTTCGGCTCAAGCGGCGTCCGGGCGGCGAGAATTTGCCCGTCTTTCTGCCGCCGTCGCGCTGGCGCGAGCATCTGGACCGAATCGCCGAGCCGCTCGACGAGCGCCTGCGCTCGCTGGCGGAGTCGGCCTGGCCCGGCGCGCTGACCCTGATCGTCAACAAACGCGATACCTGGTCAAGCCGGGCGATCGACAGCGCGACCGTCGCCTTGCGGATCCCGGATCACCCGGTCGCCGCCGCCCTGCTCGACCTGATCGACGAACCGCTCACCGGCACCTCCGCCAACCTTCACGGCCAACCGGCGGCGTGCACCGGCGAGGAGGTTCGACGCCAGTTCGCGTCCGCGGCAGCCAGTCTCGCGCCGGGCGCTCACGGCAGTCACGGCAATTGCGATAGTGAAACACTTCACATTCTCAAGCCTGGCGCGGTGATGCCCGCGGGGATCGCCTCGACTATCTTGGACTGCACAGGCCGGACGCCGCGCGTGGTACGCCGCGGCCCGACGCTGAGCGCAACGGTCGGCGAGCTGCTGATGCGGCACTGGGGGCTTTCGGACCTGGGTCCAGGTACGTAGTGATAGGGCAGCGAAACGTGCGTATCGCGATTGGCAGCGACCATGCCGGGTTCGAGCTCAAGGAGCGCCTGCGGGAACGACTGAGCGCGCAGGGGCATCAGGTTCAGGACTTCGGCCCCGCCTCCGCAGAACCGACCGACTACGCCGATATCGCCGCTCCGCTGGCCGAGGCGGTGGTCGACGGACAGCACCATCTGGGCATCGTGATCTGTTCGAACGGCGTCGGCGTGAGCATCGCCGCCAACAAGGTGCGCGGCGCCCGCGCCGCACTCTGCGCCGATCCCTGGACCGCGCGGCGAGCCAGGCAGCATACCGACTGCAACGTCCTTGCGCTCGGCTCGTACGTCACCGGCCACGCGCTGGCCGGCGAGATCGTGGACGCGTTCGTCGAGGCCGAGTTTGAAGGCGGACGCCATGTGCGGCGGTTGGCCAAGCTGGCCGCGGTCGAGGCTCGCCACGCCGAGCACGACGCTCCCGCAATCGAAACCCAGCACGCGCAACCGCAGCAGGCTCAACTCTCGCCCATGGCCTAGCCGCGCCGCGAATGGACCACGACACGCCAGTTACGATGAGCCACGATGACTAAGGCGTCGATTCGCGACCTCGATCTGGCCGGCAAGCGCCTGCTCCTGCGGCTGGACCTGAACGTCCCGATGGACGGCGGCCGCGTGCTCGACGACAGTCGGGTCCGAGCCGCCGCGCCAACCGTTCGTTACGCGCTCGATCGCGGCGCCTCGGTCGTCGTCTGCTCCCACCTCGGCCGACCCGGCGGCGAGCGCAACCTCGCCTTCGACCTCACGCCGGCCGCAGTCCGTCTGGCGCGCGCGCTGCGGATGAACGTCAGCATGGCGCCCGACTGCGTCGGCGACGTGGCCACGCAAATGGCGCACGCCCTCCAGCCCGGTCAGGTCATGGTGCTGCAGAACCTCCGCTTTCATGCGGAAGAGGAGGAAAACGACTTCGACTTCGCCTCGCAGCTCGCCGACCTCGCCGATGTCTACGTCAACGACGCCTTCGGCGCCGCGCACCGCGCGCACGCTTCAACCCACGCCGTCGCGCGCCTTCTGCCCGCCGCCGCCGGGCTGCTGATCGAACGCGAGATCACCGCTCTGGAACCGATCCGCAACGGACAGGCCGGCAAACTCGGCTTCATCTGCGGCGGCGCGAAAGTGTCGGACAAGCTGGGCCTGCTGGAGCGGCTGGCGGAGATCGCCGAGGTGATCGCGATCGGCGGCGCGATGGCCAACACCTTTCTGCTCGCGCGCGGCCTGCCGACGGGCGATTCGCTGCTCGAACAGGACATGGTCGAGGCGGCCAACGAGATCGCGGCGATCGCCGAGGCCGAACACTGCGACCTGCTCGTCCCCCGCGACTGCGTGATCGCGCACGGCGTCGACGAGCCGCCGCGCGCCACGCCGTTCGTCTTCGGCGAGGAAGAGATGCCCGACGACTGGAAAATCCTCGATGTGGGCCCGGGAACCATCGAGCAGTTCAGCGAGGCGGTCAAGGCATGCGACACCGTGGTCTGGAACGGACCGCTTGGCCTGTTCGAGCGCGAGGCGTTCTCCGGCGGCACCCGCGCCATGGCCGAAGCGCTCGCCCGACTGGAAGGTACCAAGACCATCGTCTGCGGCGGCGAGACCGCCGCCGCTGTGGCGCAGTTTCGCCTGACCAACAAGATGAGCCACATCTCCACCGGCGGCGGCGCAGCGCTCGAGTATCTACAGGGACTCGACCTGCCGGGCATCACCATCCTGCCCGACGCCGAACCCGCCGATGAGGAGGGGTCTGCATGACCCGAACACCGATCGCCGCCGGCAACTGGAAGATGAACGGGACCAACGCCGCAGCGCGCGCGCTCTGCCGCGGACTGGCCCCGATCGTCGACATCGACGGCGTCGAGGTGGTGCTCGCCCCATCCTTCACCCAGCTCGGGGTGGTCAACGACTTCTTCGCCGGTGCCGGCGTCCGCATCGCCGGGCAGAACATGCACACCCAGCCGTCCGGCGCGTACACGGGTGAAATCTCGCCGACCCAGCTCCGCGAGGTCGCCGACACCGTCATTCTGGGGCACTCCGAGCGGCGGCAATTCTTCTGCGAGGACGACCAGGCGCTGGCGCTCAAGCTGCGCGCCGCCGAGGCGCACAACCTCACGCCGATCCTCTGCGTCGGCGAGACCGAGGCCGAACGCGAGAACCGGCGCACCAGCGCAGTGCTGGCGCGGCAGATCGGCATCGCCCTCGGCGACGGCCCGGCTCCGCCGGGGCTGATCGTCGCCTACGAGCCGGTCTGGGCGATCGGCACCGGCACGGCCGCCAGCGTCGATGAAGCGCAAACGGCCTGCGCCCATATCCGCTCTGTGCTGGCCGACGCGGCGGGCCCGGAAACCGCTCAAGGCGTGCGCATTCTCTACGGCGGATCGGTCAACCCCGCCAACGTCGCCGACTTCATGGCGCAGCCTGACATCGATGGCGCGCTCGTCGGCGGCGCGTCGCTCAAGCCCGATGACTTCCTCGCCATCACCCGAGCCATCGCCGCCGGCTGATCCGCCGCCGCTGATCGCGGTGGTCGGACTGACCGCCTCCGGCAAGTCCGAGTGGGCGATGCGGATCGCCCGGCATCTCGACGGCGAGATCGTTTCCATCGACTCGCGCCAGATCTACCGGCGGCTGGACATCGGCACCGCCAAACCGTCGGTGCAGATGCTGGCCGAGATCCCGCACTGGTGCATCGACATCATCGAGCCGGCCGAGCGCTATTCGCTGGGCGAGTACCTGCGCGCGGCGCGGGCGGCGGTTGACGGCATCCGCTCGCGCGGCAAGCGGCCCATTCTCGTCGGCGGCAGCGGACAACACATGCGCGCCCTGCTCGAAGGCTGGGTTGTGCCGCCGGTGGAGGCGGATGCGGCGCTCCGACAGTCGCTCGCCGCCCGGCCGGCGGCGCAGCTGTTCGACGAGTTGCAGCGCGTCGATCCAGCAGCAGCCGCCCGCATCGGCGCGACGAACGTTCGCCGCATGATCCGCGCGCTCGAGGTCTACCGCGTCAGCGGCGCCCCGATCTCGGAATGGCAGCGGCAACGCCGCCCCATGCATCATCAAGCCGTCGCGCCTGATATGCCGCCGGACGAGCTCGACATACGCATTGCGCAGCGTGCGCAGGCGATGTTCGATGCCGGCTTCGTCGACGAAGTCCGCGCCCTGCTCCACGGCGGCGTCTCCGCAGACGCGCCGGGATTCGACACGATCGGCTACCGCGAGGTGCTGGCGCATCTGCGCGGCGATTCAACTTTGGCGGAAGCACGGAACGCGGTCACCCGCTCGACCCGGCGCTTCGCGCGCCGCCAACGGCTCTGGTTCCGCCGAGACGATCCATCGATCTGTTGGTCGCGCGATGTTCCGCTGCGCGCGCTTGAGTAAGATGCAGTCAAACGCTGGAGGGCGTAGATGTCCATTCCCTTCCTCAAGGTGCAGGGCGCCGGCAACGATTTCCTGCTGATCGACGCGCTGGGCGAGAACTCGCACCTGAACGCGATCGACTGGTCCAGCCTCGCCCCGCGCATCTGCGACCGCCACCTCGGCGTCGGCGCGGACGGCATCCTGATCGCCCGCGACAGCAAGACCGCCGCGGCGCGCATGGAGATCGTCAACGCCGACGGCTCCGACGGCGAGATGTGCGGCAACGGTATCCGCTGCTTCGCCAGGTACCTGATCGAGCGCGCCGGATTCACGCCCGACGCCGACGTGCTCCCCATCGAAACTGGCGCCGGCGTGCTCAACGTATCTGTGTCCGATTACAACGGCGGCGAGGTCAATACCGTCACCGTCGACATGGGCCCGCCCCGGCTCGAACCCGACCAGATCCCCATGCGCCGCGAGGGGCCCGGCCCGGTCTTGCAGCATCCGATCGAGCTTCCCATAGGCACGATTGACTTCACCTGCGTCAGCATGGGCAACCCGCACGCGGTGTGGTTCCTGAATGAATCGCAGGACATCGACGAATTTCCGCTCGACGAGTACGGGCCGCTCGTCGAAACGCATCCGGACTTCCCCAACAAGACCAACGTCGAGATCGTGCAGGTGCTCTCGCGCACCCACCTCAAGATGCGCGTCTGGGAGCGCGGCGTCGGCCTGACCATGGCCTGCGGCACGGGCGCCTGCGCCGTGCTCGTCGCTGCCCAGCTACGCCGGCTCGTGGAGCCAACCTCGGTCACAGTCTCCATGCCCGGCGGCGACGTCGAGATTGCCTGGCAAGGCCTGGACAATCCTGACGACGCAGTCTTCATGACTGGCGGCGCAGAATTCTCGTTTGAAGGACGGCTGGGCGACAACCTGCTGGGCATCTGCTGACGACGCCCGACCACTCTGCTGATACCAGAAAGCGAACGGACAGCTCACTCATGGTCATTCCCGACTACACGCGGCACGCGCAGGATGTCGCCCCCGGTATGGTTCGAGACCTGCACGAGACGCTCGCGTCCAAGCAGCTCGTCTACCGCAACCTGCCCGCGCTCGATTACGACGCGCTCGTCCGTCAGCCGCGCCTGCTCTCCACCCAGTGCGACGACGGCTACGTGATCGGCGTGCCCTACGGCCGGCACCTGCGCGTCTTCTACGAGTTCGACACGATCAACCACATCCGTCTGCATCTGACCAACCTGCTCAACGAGATGGGCAAACTGGCGGCCGAACACTCCGAGTCGGAGTTGATGGTGCTCGATTTCAACGACGCGCCACATCGGCACTACATCGAGCCGATGATGATTGGGGCGGGATTCAGCCCGCCGTCGGAGGTCGCGGTGATGCGCTGCCGCGACGTGCGCGACCAGGCGCTGCCCGATCCGGTCGCAGGCATTGCCGTCCGCGACGCCTCGCCGGATGATGCCGAGGCGATTGTCGAGATCGAGCAGCAGGCGGCCGGCGAAGGCTCGCACGCGCCGCCGCTGGCCGCGCAATTCTTCGACGAGGCGGAATGGATCGGAATCGCTGAGCGCGGCGGCGCCCCGGCCGGCTACATCCGCACGATTCCGGCCGAGCGCCGCGGCGTCTCGGCGGAAGAACTGATCGTTCATCCCGATCACGACCACACCGAGGTCTCGCGCGCATTGCTCGCCGCGGCGATGCGGCGCGGCGCCGAAGCGAATCGCCGCGCCATGACCCTGCGCGTCGCCGGCGACAGCGTCGGCGTTCCGCTGCTGCGCGAGTTCAACTTCCGCCACGTCACCAACGAGCTCACCTATCAGCGCCCCGCCGACCCGGCCGAGGTGCAGCGCCGCTACGACGAACGGGTCGTCACCTACGTCAAGGTCGGCAAGATCTGGGGCCGCTTCTAGCTTCCACCCCCGCGCTCCCCGCCGCCCGGAACCAGAGAATGAGAGAGCCGCGACATGCGCACCGCCAAACGTGTCCAGAACCTGCCGCCCTACCTGTTCGTCGAAATCTCGCGCAAGATCGCCGAACAGCGCGCGAAGGGCGTGCGTGTGATCTCCTTCGGCATCGGCGACCCCGACCTGCCCACCCATCCGCACATCCTCGACGCGCTGCACGAGCACGCCGACGTCCCCGCCAACCATCGCTACCCGGAGACTGAGGGGCTGCCCGAACTGCGCGAGTGCATCGCCCGCTGGATGGCGCGGCGCTTCGAGGTCGCGCTCGATCCGGCCACCGAGATCGTCCCGCTGATCGGAGCCAAGGAGGGCATTGCCAACTCGGCGCTCTGCTTCATCGACCCGGGCGACATCGCGCTCGTCCCCGACCCCGCCTATCCCGTCTACGCGATCGGCACGATGTTCACCGGCGGCGTCTCGCACACCCTGCCGCTGACCGCCGACAACGATTTCCTGCCCGACCTTGACGCCGTCCCCGCCGACGTGCGCGAGCGGGCGCGCGTGCTCTGGATTAACTACCCCAACAACCCCACCGGCGCGCTGGCAGATGTCGACTTCTTCGAGCGCGCCGCGCGGTTCGGCCTTGACAACGAGATCGCCGTGCTGCACGACAACGCCTACTGCGACGTCACCTTCGACGGCTACCAGGCGCCCGCCTATCTCCAGGCGCCGTCGGGCAAGGCCGCCGGGATGGAGTACTTCTCGCTCTCCAAGACCTTCAACATGACCGGCTGGCGGCTCGGCTGGGCATGCGGCAACGCCGAGCTCGTCGACCCGCTGCTGCGCGTCAAGTCCAACATCGACTCCGGCATCCCCCAGGCGATCCAGCAGATGGCGATCGCCGCGCTGGACGGCGACCAGTCGGTGATCGATGCCAACAACGCGATCATCCAGCGCCGACGCGACAAAGTGGTTGCCGCCCTGCGCTCGATCGGCCTCGAAGTGACCAACCCCAGGGCCAGCCTCTACATCTGGGCCAAAATCCCCGAAGGCGACACCTCCGCCAACTTCGCCGCCCGCCTGATCGAAGAGCAGGGCGTCGTCGTCACCCCCGGCAACGGCTACGGCCCCGCCGGCGAGGGCTACATCCGCCTCAGCCTGACCCTCCCCGACGACGAAGTCGACGAAGGCGTCAACCGCATCGCCGCATTCACATCGCGCTGACAAAATCACTTGCAGTTATCAAAAGCTTTGATCACCCCTCCGCGCGTTGTATCGAAAAGCCTGAATTTGATTCCAACTTCATTCGCTGCATCAATCATGCTGCTTATAGTCACATTTGACAACTCCTTACCAAAATCCTTGGTGCCCGGTTGGGATCCGTGAACAAAAAGCGTGAAACACGCGTATCCATTTGCTAGTGCTAGTTTTGATCTCTTTAGAACGTAGCCAGGGCTGGCATTCGTTATAGTTCTTGACTCCCCCCAACTTTCGAGGCTGGATTTTGTTATCGATATGTGATCAGGTGCGCCCCGGACGTTTTCTCCATCAATTACTTTCTTGAACTCTGTGCTTTGATCTTCGACAACCTCGGTAATGGTGTCGCCCTGTTCATACGCTATATTGATTGAATCAACCTCCTTCTCGTTTCCATAACATTTATTTGGTCCGTGAGCGCACTTATCAAAGACAGAACGCACAAGATCATCGAAGTGGTCAATTCCGTCTCCCAAACCATCCCTGATCCTCTGCAGATTGGGATATCTTCTCAAGGCAGTGGTGTATACTTCGGCAAGCGACCTTACTCTATGAGTGTATATAGTAGCATCGATAAGCTTTTTGCCTACTTTGTGTGCAAGTTCCACAGACGCTCTTGATGCACGCAGAGCTGCGGATACTCCAGCTGCACCGGCTTTACTGGCAACAGCTAGAGACTTCACACCTGCCTTTGCAACTAGAGTGATACCTGCACTAGCAAGGTCAAGCCCCCAGGAAGCCAAAATGATGAACTTCTCGGCATCTGAACACGGATCGATGTTGAAAATGCAGCGAATGTCATCCAAAATGAAAACGTCAACTGCAAACTCAACTGTTACGACAATTGGCTCTATAGCGTGAGAGTAAATCCGATATACATTTCCTAAAGTGGGATCTTCAAAAAACTCTGTGGTGTATTTCACCCCATCCTCAATATACTCTGTAACCAGAATACGGATACCATCTACCACCTGGGTTCCCGTCTCTACCATTTCTCCTGGTAATTCATCTATTACACAGGCGGCTGATCTCAGAGTACCGAGAAATGGAAGAACAGAGCTGCCAGCTCCATCGCATGACCTATTGTTAGGGTGAAATGAAAAATCGTCCCAAGGTGCACATCCACGAGCAACAGTCTCAAGTAATCCCGGCTTACGATCAGGATTGGTACATTGCGCATAGATTGGTGTCGTAACGGACCCTAAATCAACATAGCCATGAAAATCAATCCAAGGGGAGATGTCAGTAGTGTGGATGCTTACTCGTTCATCAGTACCGAATATCGTGACCCAAAGATCATATTCGCCCGACTCAAGATGATCTGGAAAACGAACAGTGTGCCTGCAAATAGTAATAGGCAGGTCGGAGTGGATGGGCGGGCAAAGCTATATTGTAGAAGGTTTGTTTAGCAAAGTAGCATTGGAGCTATCACCAGAATTCGAAGGTTTAAGTTCATACATCATTGAAATTCGATGTTGGGCAGTGACCGGCGTAACTACACGAGTTCGAATTTGCCCTTCATCGGTGAGGGCGGCGCTAAATCTGGTGGTAGTGACAGGTAATTCTGAGTTTGTTTGAGCATTTTCAGAATCACCGGATCGTTGCC
This sequence comes from Dehalococcoidia bacterium, assembly GCA_965205105.1. Classification (GTDB taxonomy): domain Bacteria; phylum Chloroflexota; class Dehalococcoidia; order Bin125; family Bin125; genus Bin125. The sequence goes on along the minus strand of OZ242034.1, from coordinate 809,107 downwards.
ATGTTGACTGCACGCTACTTGGATCAACGGGTGTACTGCCTGCGACTGCGTTTGGAACCATATCCATGTACTCGGTATTTGCGTTACTGATAATCGGCCTGGAGATTGCCGCCTGTCGGCTATCAGGATCATTCGTTGCATGCGATGATGGCTGCCCAGAAACCTCAATGACATATGCTTGATCTACTGACTGGTCATCGGGTGCAGCCGGGATCATAAGGATGAGACGGGGGTCATCCCAGATTTTGTGATAATGGTCATCGGGATTTTGCGGATTACGAATTGTGAACCCGATCTGATACTCACCCGGGAGCAGAGAACCGATGTCTGACTGGCCTGTATCCACAATGCAGATTTGTGATGATTGACCATTTAGTTCACAGTCTAGGTATCCTAGCTTTTTGTGCGAATCACGACCGGCTATTGTCGACGTCGCAACCACCGATAGATCGATGCCTATTTTTTGAAGGGATCCCGGATTGACGACGGCGATACGGAACTGGGGATTGGACTCGTGGAGATTATCGAATGCAGCTTGGGTAGCATATGCATCCGGTTCGCCCTGAGGAGTTTCGAATGTCCAGTCCCACTCAGCCCTGGCTTGATCAGAAGCCTCGCCAACTTGCCTAATCGGCGTTGCCGAATAGAGTGATTCCGATTGACTAGAAGGCGTGAGGTCTTCGGGCTCGCTTTGAGAGGAACACGATAGCGAGGAGAACAGAGCGAGCGCGGTCACCAGGATTGCGAGAGTCCCGAGTGCGCGGTACCACCACGGGCTTTTCAGGTCAGCGAATTTTTCGGGGGGGGGGGGGGTAGATGCATGAAGGATCCCGGTCCTGTTCCGACGGGCTACAGTGGGGAAATATACAGGAGGTCTTGGACTTATGGCAAGGTTTTGCAATCGCGGCGGCCGCCGGCAGCACCCGACCCATCCGCCGCGCGAGCGCGCCATTCTGGTTGGCGTCGACTCGCGGCGTTCGGTGCACTGGAATATCGACGCCTCGCTCGAGGAACTGGCGCAGCTCGCGGTGACCGCGGGGGCGATGCCGCTGGTCCGCGTCAGGCAGCGCCTGCGGCATCCCGATCCGAACTCATACGTGGGCAAAGGCAAGCTGGAAGAGATCGTCGGGCTGTGCGAGGAGCTGCGCGCCACGGTCGCCATCTTCGACGACGAGCTGACGCCCGCGCAGCAGCGCACCCTGGAGCGGCGGCTGGAGATCAAGGTGATCGACCGCACGGCGCTGATCCTCGACATCTTCGCCCAGCGCGCCCGCACCCGCGAGGGCGTCGTGCAGGTCGCGCTCGCGCAGCACGAGTACCTGCTGCCGCGGCTGACCGGGCAATGGGAGCACCTGGAGCGCATGGAGGGCGCGATCGGCTCGCGCGGCCCCGGCGAGACGCAGCTCGAGACCGATCGTCGACTGATCCGCAACCAGATCAAGCGGCTCAAGCAGGACCTCGAGCGCGTGCGGACGCATCGGCAGCAGCATCGACGCCAGCGCGACCGCGCCGGCATCCCGCTCGTCGCTCTGGTCGGCTACACCAACGCCGGCAAATCGACGCTGATGAACGCGATGACCAACGCCGAGGTGCGCGCCCGCGACCGCCTGTTCGAGACGCTCGACCCGACCACGCGCCGCTGCCGCCTCTCCGCCGCGCACACCGTGCTGCTCTCCGACACGGTCGGCTTCATCCAGAAGCTGCCCACCCAGCTCGTCGCCGCCTTTCGCGCCACGCTCGAGGAACTGGAAGAGGCCGACCTGCTGCTCCACGTCGTCGACGGCGCCTCGCCGGACATCCTGGAGCAAATCGAGAGCGTCGAGCGCACCCTGCGCGATCTCGGCGTCGATCAACGCCCCGCGCTGACCGTGCTGAACAAGATCGACGCGCTCGATCGTCCGCTGGATGACGTGCTGGCCGAGCTACGCGCCGAGTTGGATATCCAGCCGATCGCGGTCTCGGCGCTCGAACCGCGCAATCTCGATCAGCTCCGAGCCGAGATCGCGCGCGTGATCCCGACGCTCGAAGGCGTCCACATCATCCATCGCCGCCCCGCTCGCATCGACGCAGCGAGCTAGCTTGACTCCTACCTGCGCATCCGCAGACGCGCCTCCAGCAGGCGTTCCGACCGCGTCGCGTCCAGTCGGTCGATCAGGGCGTCGACCAGCGCGTTGGCGACCGAGTCCGCGCCCTGCGACATCAGCAGGTGCACAATGCCCCGCTTCGGGCGAACCAGCGTGGTGCGCGGCTCGATGTCGACCGCGTCAGCCGCCCATTCGATGGCGTCGTTCAGATCGCCGAGCCGATCGACCAGCCCCAGATCGTGCGCCTCGGCGCCGGTATGGATCTCGCCCGACGCCAGCTCCGCCACGCGCTCGCGCGATAAGCCCGGGCGGCCCTCGTCGACGATGTCCACGAAACGCTCGTAGACCGAACGGATCAGCGCGTCGAGCTTGGCATCCTCCTCCGGCGTCGAATCGCGGAACAGCGACCCCATGTCTTTGTACTCGCCGGCCGCCCGCGTGCGCATCTTGACGCCCACGCGGTCGAGCGCCTCGGAGATCATCGGCGCGGTCCAGATCACGCCGATCGAGCCGACGACCGATGTCGGCAGAGCGAAGATCGGATTGGCGGCGCAGGCGATCATGAAGCCGCCCGACGCGCCGACGCCGCGGATCGCGGCGGCCACGGGCTTCTCGTCGGCCAGCCGCTTGACGGCGAGGTAGAGCGCCTCGGACGCCGCCGCGCCGCCGCCGGGCGAGTCGATGTCAAGCACGACGGCCGGATAGCGCGGGTTCTCTCGGATGCTGTTCAGAGTGCGGCTCAGCTCACGCGGATTGAGCCGGGCGCCAATCTGCCCGGCCACTTCGACCACCGCCACGCGGGGCGGGAAGATGTACTGCTCGATGTCCATGCTGCACCATTCCATGCGTCCATGCGGTCATGCGGATCGACCGGCGCTGATTGGAGACTCGTTCAGTCTATGGCGATGATTCGCCTGCGCGAGTCAGTCGGCGCGTTGACTGTGTTTCGCTGTCAGGCGATGATCGGTGCAGATCATCGGCGCAGCAGAGCGCCGGTACGTCCGATGCAGGGAGGCCACCGTGACCGAGACCGCCGTCTGCCCGTTGTCCGAGCTGCGACCGGGCCAAGTCACCGCCGCCGATCTGGACGGCACGCGGGTCTGCGTCGCGAACGTGCACGGCGAAATCTTCGCGGTGCAGGACAAGTGCCCGCACCTCTTCGCGCCGCTTTCCGTGGGCGAACTCAAGAACGCGCACATCGTCTGCCCCTGGCACGACTCCGAGTTCGACATGCGCACCGGCCAGACCAAAGCCTGGCTGCCCAACGGCATCTGGAACCTGATCCACAAGCTGATGCCGTCCCCGCCGCCGTTCATCAGGAACAGGATCGAGCCCGAGCAGATCCAGACGTTCAGGACGCGCGTGTCGGAGGGGACGATCTACGTCTCCGACGAGTAGCGGGGTTAGACGACTGCCCTGTGATCTGGGCGGGCTGAGCGACCTGGCCGCTGCGCCGTCGCTCAAACGCCGTCGCGCACGCGTCGAATCCAGCCGTTGACGGCGGTCATGCCGCCATCGGCGACGATGCACTGGCCGGTGATGTACGAGGAATCGTCGCTGGCGAGGAACAGGGCCAGATTGGCGATATCCTCCGGCTCGCCCGGACGCGCCATCGGCGACAGGCGAGCCCCATGCGCGCGGCGCGCCTCCAGGTCCGCCTCGGTCTGCGGCGCGTCGCTGGGAAGCGCGAAGCGCGTCGTCACGTGGCCCGGCACGATTACGTTGGCGCGAATGTTCAGGTGCGACAGCTCGGCCGCGGCGGTGCGGGACAGCGCATGCGCGCCCGCCTTGGCCGCGCAGTAGGCAGCCGACTCGGGCACACCGCTGATCGCGCCGATCGACGAGGTCGCGATCAGCGAGCCCCCGCCGGCCTGCTCGAACAGAGGAATGGCGAACTTCATCCCCAGAAACACCGCTCGGAGGTTGATCGCGATGAAGTCGTCGAACTGCTCGGCGCTCATATCCCGAATAGGCGCTGGACCGCCGTCGCCCGGTCCGGCGTTGTTGAAGACGACGTTGAGCTGACCCCAACGCTCAACGGCGGCATCGAAGGCGGACTTGAGCTGATCTTCGAAGCGCACGTCGGCGACGACCGGGAGCGCCTGCTCGCCGATCTCGTCCGCCGCCGCCTGCAAGCGCTGCTGATTGCGTCCGACCATGACGACATTCGCTCCGTGCTCGGCGAACAGTTGGGCCGAGGCGAGCCCCATGCCAGCGCTGGCGCCGACGATGAGCGCGGTCCTGCCTTCGAGTTTCTTGATCATGAATGGTTCCTCTCCATTCGGAAGTCTGTGGTGATCGTATTCGATCTGCGCGCCCCCTAATCCCAGAACCACTGCCCCAGCCAGAGCGGCCACCACATCAGAAAGGCGGCGCCCAGCGCCAACCCCAACCGCCGCCGCGTCGGTTCGAGCGCGAAGCCGACCGCGATCGCGGCATGCGCTCCCAGCAGGAAACCGAAGAGGTGGCCAAAGTACCAACCCAGCGTGCCGCCGAGCAGCGCCCCGCCCACAATCAGCGCGACCGGGAAATCAACCTGCTTCGTCATCATGCTCTCCGCTCCGCTTGTGGTTGGGCGCGGCTCAAAGGCCGCGTCTGAAACCGACTGAGCCTAGTGACTCCAGATCCACGTCCTGGCCCAGAACGGCCACCACATCAGGAAGGTGACGGCCAGCGCCAGAACCAGCCGACGCCGCGTCGGTCGAACCGCGAAGCCGGATGCGATCAGCACGTGCGCAACCAGTGGTACGCCAAGCCAGGACGAGGGGATGTACCAGCCAATGCCGCCAAACAGCGCCCCGCCGACGATCAGCGCGATTGGGTAGTCGAGAGAGCGGACCACGTTGCGCCGAGTCACATTGCACCCCCGTTTGCCGTGATACCTCGCTTCCAATGCCAACAGTACGCCTGTTGAAACGTGTCCGTCGTCTATCCGCCTGTGTGGATGCAGCCGCGCGCAGCGTCATTCCCGCCAACGCGGGAATCTCGTTCCTGCCGGACTCAGTGACACTGCCTGGCGAGATTCCAGGGCAAACCTGGAATGACGAGCGAGAAGTGCGCCTAAAAGCCCTGGAAGTTCGGCTCGCGCTTTTCGGCGAAGGCGCGCGGGCCCTCTTTGGCGTCCTCGGTCGAGCGCGCGATGACCATCGCGTGATCCGCCATCTCCAGCGACTCGTGCAGGCCGGTCTCCGCCGAGCGGTAAGCGAGCCTCTTGATCATCTGCACCGAGACGGCGGGCATCTTCGCGATCTGCTCCGCCAGCTCGAACGCCGCCGGCATCAGCTCGTCGTGCTCGACCACTCGGCTGACGTAACCCATCTCCAGCGCTTCCTGCGCCGTGAAGATCTTGCCCGTCCACATCAGCTCGAGCGCTTTCGACATCCCCACGATGCGCGGCAGATAGTAACAGCCGCCGTCGCCGGGGATCAGCGCCATGCGCACGTAGGCCATGCCGAACTTGGCGCGGTCGGAGGCGATGCGCAGGTCGGCCATCGACGCCATGTCCATACCCGCGCCCACGGCTGCGCCGTTGACGGCGGCGATGTAGGGCTTCTCGCAGTTGAACAGCGCGCGCGGCACCCGCTGAACCGAGTTGCGCAGCGAGTTGCGGTTCGCCGCCGGCGCGTTGGGGTCGCCGCCCAGCACGTCCGCGCCGGCCCGCTCGCGCCCCACGTCGGCGCCGGAACAGAAGCCGCGGCCCTCGCCGGTGACGATGATCACCCGCACGGACTGGTCGACCGAGGCGCGCGTGATCGACTCCTGCCAGGCGTCGAGCATCTCGTTCGAGAACGCGTTCAGCTTCTCCGGCCGGTTGAGCGTGATCACCGCGATGTGATCCTGCACGTCGTAGAGTAGTTCGTCGGTCATGGGTTTTCCTCCTGTTGTGTGTGGGTTGGTCGTTCCAGTCTCAGCTCATCCGCATGCCGCCGTCGACGTTGAGCGCCTGTCCGGTGATGTTCCGAGCATCGTCAGAGGCGAAGAAAACGACCGCCTTGCCGATATCTTCCGGCGTCTGCTCGCGGCCCAGCGGCATCCGACTGGTGACGCCCGCTTCAAACGCCTGGCGTCGATCGACGACCTCGTCCGCGTCGTCGCCGACCAGCATTGCCTCCAGCTTGCGCCACATATCAGTCCAGAGCAGGCCTGGGCAGATCGCGTTGACGTTGATGTTATGCGGCCCCAGGTCCGTAGCCAGCGACTGGGTGATGCTGATCGCCCCGGCCTTGGACGCCGAGTAGGACGCGATCGCGCCGCCCTGCCGTCCGGCGATCGAGGCGATGTTGACGATCTTGCCGCCGCCGTTCTCCTTGAAGTGCGGGATCAGCGCATTGCTGACCTTCCAGATCGCCTTCAGGTTGACCTCGAAGCACCGATCCCAGTCCGATTCGACCTCGCCCTGGCTGAGGTGGTCGGGCGCGACGCCGGCGTTGTTGACGAGAATGTCGATGCGGCCCATCTCGGCGATCGCCCGTTCGACGTTGTCGGCGATCGAATCGTCGCTGGTCACGTCGATCTCCAGCGCGATGGCCGTCACGCCGTGTCGATTCTGAAGCTCGCCGGCGGTGCGAAAGGCTTCGTCGATCAGCACATCGCCGATCACGATCTCGGCGCCTTCTTTCGCCAACTCCGTAGCGATCCCCTTGCCGATCCCGCGCGCCGCCCCGGTCACCAGCGCCACCTTGCCGTCCAGTCGTCCCATGTCGTTGCCTCCAGTGGCCTGCGCTTAGCCTAACGCCCGCCTGCGCACCCGCGTCAGCCAGACCAGCAGGCAGCAGGTCAGAGCGTTCATGGCGGCGATGGCGATCAGCACCGGCTGATAATCGCCCCCGACCCGGTCGAGCAGGACGCCGGCTGCGAACGGGCCGATGGCGAGCGCGATGTTGCCGAGCGCGGTCTGGATCGCCATCAGGGTTCCCAGACGTCTGAGCCCGTAGACCTCCGCCGCGATCAACCCCTGCAACGGCGTGGTCTGCCCCCAGACCAGTCCGGCGATGATCGCCGACAGGTAAATCCAGAACAGCGGTCCTGCGGCGAGCAGGCTGAGCGTTCCCAGCAGCATCACCGCATAGCCCACCCCCAGCGAGGGCCGCAGGCCGAGCAGCGACGCCATCGGCCCGATCAGCGCGCGGCCCGGCAGCGACAGGAACCCGCGCAGCCCGGTCAACGCTGCGCTGGCCGTCAGCGAGAGGCCGGCGGCAGTCGCGGCGGGCACGAAGTGATTGAGCAGCGCACCCAGCCCGAACGAGCTGCAGATCACCATCGCGATCGTGACCTGCGCCTCGCGCGATCGCAGCGCGGCGCCGACCTCGGTGTAGCCGTACTGATCGGCGGATGCGCCGGCCGAGTCGGATAGCTCGGCGGGCGGCAGGCTCGGCAGACGCCGAACCGTGAGCACGGCCGGCAACGCCAGCAGCGCAGCCAGCGCGACCAGAATCCGCATCGCCCAGCGCCAGCCGAACTCCTCGGTCAGCAGCCCGGCCAGGGGCAGATAGACGACCGACGAAAATCCGCCCGTCGTCACCAACACGGTCATCGCGGCGGTCTGGCGATCGGGATAGAGCCGCGCCGTGATCGGCATCGTGACGTTGTAGAACAGCCCGGCGATCGTGATCGCGCCGCCGATGCTCCAGAGACCGATGAACAGCGCGATCTGGTCCGCCGCCGACGCGCCGATCATGAAGACGGTGCCGACCGTCAGCCCGACCCAGAGCACCATCCGCGGACCGATGGCGTCCAGCAGCCATCCCGACGCCAGGGACGCGAGCGCGCCCAGCAGGTACGAACCCATGAACGCGGCGTTGACCTCGCCCGACGACCAGCCGGTCTCGTCCTGCATCGGGCCGGTGAACACGCCGAAGGCGTAGAGCGGCACGCCGTACGACCCGACCGTCAGCACGCCGAGCAACAGCGCCGGCCGCCAGTCCGCCGCCCAGTCAATCCACTGCCGCGGATGCCGCCCGTTCGGGGGCGTAGAGTCCATCGACGCAGAGTAGGCTGCATCTATGTCCGGTCAGCGCTTCAGCCACGCCGTCACCGTCGAGCGCCAGCGGCTGCGATTCGCCGCCGGCCACTTCGCCACCTTCGCCGATGAGCTTGAACCGATCCACGGGCACAACTACGACGTGCTCGTTGAGGTGACCGGCCCGCTGACCGAGGAATCGTGGGTGATCGACTTCTCGCTGCTCAAACGTCTGACCCGCGAGATCTGCGAGACGCTCGATCACAAGTTCCTGCTGCAGATGGACTCGCGCACGCTCACGATCCGCGACGACGGCGCCCATTACATCATCCAGTACCGCGCCGAGCCCCCGTACCGCCTGCCCAAGCGCGACGTCGCGGCGCTGCCGATCGACAACAGCACGGCGGAGCGGTTGTCGCAGTACATCGCCGAGCATCTGGCCGCGTCGCTTGAGACATCCGGGCCGCCCGGACTCGCGCGGCTGCGCGTGGGCGTCGAAGAGATGCCGGGTCAGGCGGCCTGGTTCGAGATCGATCTCTGATGCCGCCCCAGCCCGACCAACCCGATCAGCCGGGCAAGGTCATCGTCCTGGTGCTGTACGACTCGCAGGGGCTGGTCGCCGAGCTGGCGGCGTCGATCGTCGAGGGCGCCGCGTCGGTTCCAGGCGTCGAGATCTGGGATCGACCGCTCGAGATCGCCGACAAGGACGAACTGGTCCAGTGCAGCGCGCTGATCCTGGGCAGCCCCAACTGGACCGGCGTCACCGGCCGCCTCAAGCACTGGTGGGACTACACCGGCGACCTGTGGGAATCGGGCGAGCTGGCGGGCAAGCCGGCGGCGGCGTTCAGCGCCGGCTGGAGTCCGTCGGGCGGACTCGAAGCGACCCTGCTGCAGCTGGTGCACCTGCTGATCGGTCACGGGATGCTGATCGTGGGATTGCCCTGGACATCGACGATGAACCACTCAGGCAGCTACTACGGCGCCACAGCCGTGCGCAGGCTGACGGATCTGGACCGCGCCCAGGCGCGCACGCTGGGCGCGCGCGTATCGGAGTACGCGGTATCGTTGGCGTCGTGAACAGCATGCCTCTGAGCGGACCTCGAACAGCGCCCGGCGCCGACGCTCTGGATGAGGCGAAGCGCCGTGTCTGATGCATACGACCCCTATGAACTGCTGGGCGTCTCTCCCGGCGCGTCCGAGGATGAAATTCGCAAGGCGTTTCAGCTCAAGGCAAAGGAAGTGCATCCCGACATCTCGAATGCACCCGACGCGACCAAGCAGTTCATACGGCTCAAGGAGTCCTATGACCTCCTGATCGAGCGAAGTGCGAACGGCGCGTCTCCACGGGTAGGCGAGGATCGGTATCGACCGGCTCGGGATGTGAGCGAAAAAGAGCGTGAAGACATCATTCGGGCGCACCGGCGCAAGCGAGAGGCGGAGGAGCGTCGACGTTCTCGGCGGCGCTCCTCCCCGGGGGAGCGGGCTCGCAGATCACAGAAGCAGAACGACGCGTTTCAGGAAGAGATGGCGCGCCGACGAGCTGAGTACGAAGCGAAACAGGAGGAAGAGCGGCAACGCCGGGAGCGGGAAGCACAAGAGCGCGTGCAACGCTTACGGCGTGAGCAAGAGGAACGGGAGCGGCTTCAACGTGAGCGCGAGTTGCGTGAGCAAGAGGAACGCGAACGCGCTCAGCATGAGCAGGAGCAACGCAGACAGCGCGAGCGTGTGCAGCGAGAGCAGGAAGAGCGCGAGCGCAGGCGGCGGGAACGCCAGCAAGCGCAACGTCCTGTCGCCAACGAACGGTCTTCGCGCGAGGACGCACTGCCGGAGTGCGCCTGGAAAGGCTGCCGCGAAACGGACGACCTCGCTATCCCGACGCGGACCGAGCTGGGTTCACGCAGATTCTGTAAGCGGCATCACAACGAGTACATGCGAAGATTCAAGACCGCCCAACGCGGCTAGCACGGCCGTCAGGAATCAACAGCTGTTGGGTGTCCCTGCTGTACGAGAGATAGAATTCCGCTGATAGCGACAGACGCAGCCGACGGCGGCGCCAGGTGGAGAAACCGCAATGACCGAGCCTGCGACCGAGTATGAGAATGTCCTCGTCGAGATCGACGGGCCGGTGGCGACGATCACGCTCAACCGCCCCGAGAAGCTGAACGCCATCTCGGGCGGACTGCGCAACGACCTCGAGGCGGCGCTGCGCGAGCTGAACCCCGGCGACGACGTGCGCGTGATCCGACTCAAGGGCGCCGGCCGCGCCTTCTGCGCCGGCTACGACCTGACGCCCGGCGGCGCGCTGAACTGGCGCCCCAATCGACGCAGCGGCGATCAGGCCTGGGAGCTGGGCGAGTCGCGGATCGCGCTCGACCGCGAGGGCCTGCGCGCCTCCGTCGACCGCTGGATGTGGATGTGGTCGTACCGCAAACCGATCATCGCCCAGGTGCACGGCTGGTGCCTGGCCGGCGGCGGCGAAATGATCGGCGCCTGCGACATCGTCTTCGCCACCGACACCGCCCGCTTCGGACACCCCGCCGGCCGCGCCATCGGCATCCCGCCTACGCTGGGTCTGTGGCCGGTCAAGATCGGCATGCTGAAGACCAAAGAGCTGCTTTTCAGCGGCGATACCGTCGACGGCATCGAGGCGGAGCGGATCGGCATGATCAACCGCGCCTACCCGGAGGAAGCGCTCGACGAAGAGACGATGGCCTTCTGCCAGCGGATCGCCCACGTGCCGTTGGACGGCCTGACAGTGCACAAGCATTCCACCAACCGCTGGTTCGAGTTGATGGGTCTGCGCACGGCAGCGACGGAAGGCGCCGACTTCGACGCCATCTGGCACGAAGCGCCGAGCATCGACGAATTCGCCCGGATCGGACGCGAGAAGGGGCTCAAGGTCGCGCTCGAATGGCGCGATGACCCCTTCGGCGACGGCCGCGGCGCTCTGAAGCGTCGGACATAAGCCGCAATGCGATCGCAGCCGACCGCAACGACCGAGCGCGTCCGCGGCTATGCGCTGCGCGTCTGGGAATGGGCAGCCTCGGGCGATCCGGCGCGCACCGCTGTCCTCATCCACGCCACCGGCTTCCACGCCCGCACCTGGGACGACGTAGTCCGCCTGCTACCCGACGACTGGCGCGTGTTCGCCCTCGACATGCGCGGTCACGGAGCCTCGCAGGCGCCGACCGATCAGGCCGGCGCCAACTGGCGCGAGATGGCGGCCGATCTCAACGCCTGGCTCGAGCAGCGAGACCTCAAGGATGTGGTCGCCGCCGGTCACTCAATGGGCGGCTGCGTCTGCGCGATCGCGGCGGCGGACAGCGACCGCATCGAGTCGCTGGCGCTGATCGATCCCGTCTTGATTAACCCTCGCGGCCCCATGCCGCCGATGCCGCCCGGCGGCCTCGCCCAGGCGGCGCGCAAGCGTCGGCGGATCTGGAGCAGCCCGCAGGAGATGGTGGAATCGCTGACCGGCCGCGGCGCCTTCACGCACTGGCCGCGCGAGGCGATCGAGCGCTACGTCCGCTACGGCCTCAATCCAACCGCCCGATTGGGCGAATGGGAGTTGGCATGCGATCCGACAGTCGAAGCCTGGTGCTTCGAACACGCGCCCACGGTCGATCCATGGCCCGACATGGCGCGCGTGCGGCAGCCAACCCTGATTCTGCGCGCCGGCGCAGCAGAAGGCCACGGCCCACCGGCTGATCCGGAAGCAGCCAACGTGTTTCCCAACGCCTTCCAGCAGGTAGTCGAGGACTCTGACCACTTCATCCCCATGCGTCGCCCCGACGCAGTAGCAGAAACGATCATCACCGTCGCAAGAGACTGCTCAGCAGAGAACTGAAACGGAAACGCGCTACCGCCCCTCCGTCATTCCCGCGAATGCGGGAATCTCGCCTGGCATGGCCGTCGAACGAGATTCCTGACCCAGCCGGGAATGACGGGACCTACGTGGAATGCGGATGCCGTCAGAGGCTGCGCATCATCCGGGGGCCGTTGATGATGTCGTCGGCGTGATCGTTGTCGTGCGACGCCCAGGCTTCCAGCAGCGAGAGCGCGTTGCCGGCGAAGCCCATCGGCATCAGCACGTGCTCTTCGCGCAAGGCTGAGAACAGCCTGGTCGATTTCTCCGCCCCGTCCTGCAGATGAGCCGCCAGATGCTCGACCGACTGGCCGATATAGCGCTCGGCGCTCAGCGCGTTGGCGCGATCCAGTTCGGGGCTCGGCGCAGACGGGTCGGGCCGCCACTGTTCCAGCGGCGACCCGTTGAGGGCGGCGATCAGCGCGTCGTGATAGCGCCGATCCGAGGCGGCGAGGTGCGCCAGCACGTCGCGCCGCGACCACGCGGGCGACGCCGACTCGCGCAACCACTGCGGCGCGGGCAGCGCCTCGACCATCCGGATCAACCGCCGCCGCGCCCGCAACGCCCGCGTCAGCGGCACCCAGAGCGCCGGCGCGAAGTCATCGGCCGGCAGCGGTGGATCGGTCGCCAGCAGCGGCCGATCGTCTGACTGCCGACCAGCTGTCTCCTGCACGCACCTCTCGCGCGTCCGCGCCGCGGGCCCGTTTCGACGGCTACCAGCTCATCGACGGATCGGGCGGCCCCAGCTTGCGGTAGTTACCGCCGTAGAACAGGATCGGCTCCTCCTCCGACTGCTGCTCGAACGCCTCAACCTGCCCCACGATGATCTCGTGGTCGCCCCCGTCGAGCACCGAGTGGATGCGGCAGTCGAAGACCATGGTCGCCTGCGCCAGCCGCGGCTGCCCGGTTTCGCCCACCTGGTGCGCGTGCTCGTCGAACTGGTGCGGCGGCGGCGGCCGCTTGCTGCTGGCGAAGAAGTTGGACGTATCCATCGCCGTATCGGGCAGGATGTTGACCGTGTACGCGCCGGTCTCCTTGAGCAGCGGCAGCACGCTCGCGCCCTTGTCGACGCAGACCAGCACCAGCGGCGGATCGAGCGACAGCGACGAGAACGACTGCGCCGTCATGCCGACGAAGTTCGGCTCCGTGCCGGTCGTGATCACCGTGACCCCGCTGGGAAACATCCCCAGCGCATTGCGGAACGCCCGATCTTCGAAATCCATGCTGTCCTGCCCTTCTACCGACACGCCGGCGGCCGCATCGCAGCCATCTCGCGCCGCTCAGGTTAACGCAGCGGCAGATCGAGCACCGTCATCAGACCTCGGCGCGTGTGCGGGATCACCCGCGCGGCGCGCAGCACCGCGGCCGCCGTTGCGTCGTCGCCGAAGACGCCGCCCTCGAACCGCAGCCGCAGCGGCGGTGTGCCATCGACCACGATCTCGTCGTACTCCTCCTCGACCGAGGCGTTCGCCTCAAAATGCAGGCGCACCGTGTGACCGTCGAAAGTCGCGCCCTCCAGCGTCTCCAGCGTGCCCGCGACCAGTTCCTGCCCCGCCGCCTCGCAGGGAACCATCTCGTGCCGCCAGTCGACCAGCTTCCAACCCAGCGCATAGGCGAGCAGCCGCGCCGACTCCTCCAGCCCCACATGCCCAAAGCCGCCCGCGTCGCGCTTCGCCTCCCACTGCGCCGTGGAAATCCCCATTCCCACCTTCTCCTGGAAAGGAATCCGCCGCCGCGACGGATCCTGCACCCGCTTGACCGAGACCGACCGGATGCTGTGCGAGATCGACGACAGCGAGGCCGGCAGCGCGTCCATCAGGAAGCCGGGATTGACGCCCGTGCCGACCACCGTCCGATCCGCCCGACGGGCGAGGATATCGAGGCCGGCCGCAATCTCCGGGTGCCGCGCGTGGGCGAACGCGAGCTCCTCGCAGGTCGAGACGACGTGCAGCTCCTGCCGCAGCGCCTCTTCGATCTGCGGCGAAACCCGCTCCAGATAGGAACCGGTGCAGTGCAGCAGGATGCCGCCGTCCGAGCGCGAATCCACCCGCGTCGCCGCCACCGATTGCCGGATCGTGATCTCGGGCGCGCCCTCGACGAAGTCGGACAGCGGCTTGCCGACCAGCTCGGGATCGATCTCGACTGCGCCGACCAACTCCAGAAACGGGTCGCGCAGCGCCGCCTCGGCGATGCGCAGTCCGATCGGTCCCAACCCCTGCACAATCACGGGTAGCGGTGCGCTCATGGCCTCCTCCTGCTGCGTTCGGGCTACAGTGATGTCGTGGCGACCTCGTGATCCGCTGTGCGCCTGAGCGCACGGCGTGCCACGTTCTGTGCCGCGGTCTGCGCTTACGGTAGCAACGAGTGCCATCCGCCATGGTCGACTACCCCGATCACAACACCGAATCGCTCGACGCCTGGGACCAGAACGCCGAGTTCTGGGATGAGGCCCAGGGCGACGAGGGCAATTATTGGCAGCGCATGCTGGTTTTCCCCGCGACCCTCGAGCTGCTGCAACCGCTGCCGTTCAGCGTGCTGGAGATCGCCTGCGGCAACGGCAATTTCGCTCGCCAACTCGCCCGGCATGGCGTCGCGGTGATGGCAACCGACGGTTCCAGAGCGCAGCTCGACCGGGCCGAGGAACGCTCCACGGGCGTCATCATCCGCTGGATGCGGCTGGACGCCACCGACCGTTCCGAGCTAGCCGCGCTGACCGGCGCGGTCGGCGCCCCGTTTGGCGCGGTCGTCTGCAACATGGCGCTGATGGACATCGCCCAGATCACGCCGCTGTTCGACATGCTCCCGCTGGCGCTCGCCGACAACGCGCCGTTCGTCTTCTCGATCCTGCATCCCGCCTTTAACACGGGCCCCGACGTGCGGTTGTTCGCCGAGCGGATCGAGCTGCCGTCCGGCGAACTGATCCAGGAAACAGGCGTCCGCATCACCGGGTATCACCGCACCGGCGTGCAGCACGGCATCGCCGTCACCGGTCAGCCGAGCATCCAGCCCTACTTCCATCGAACCCTGACCGAACTGCTCAGCGCCGCCTTCGACCGCGGCTGGCTGCTCGACGGCATCCGCGAACCATCGATCACCGACGGCGGCGCAGGCGACGCAACAGGCCGCCTGAGCTGGGACCATATGCCCGACATCCCGCCGGTCCTGGTCGTCCGCCTGCGCCATCGCGGCTAGGCGGCATACGCTCGGCGCACTTGTCATCCCCGGCTCCGCGCCGCGCGGACGAGATTCCCGCAGTCGCGGGAATGACGAGCGGTTGGGATTGACAGGCGCGAGGGAATGGCGGACGCCGCCGCCTACGGCATCGGCGACCACTCGGTTGGCTGCAGGATGCGGTTTTCGATGTGGTGCACCAGCGGGCCGTTCTCCTCCGACGCGGCGCGGGCGGCCTGCCACTCGGGGTCGGAAGCGAAGTTGCGCCAGGCTTCCTCGCGCTGGCCGTGACTCTCGAAGCTGACGATGTACCAGAGCTCGTCCGAGCGGCCGCCGACCGAATTCGTCCAGTAACCCACGTTGTGGATGCCGTGCCGCTCGAACAGCTCCATCGTGTGGTCGCGGAAGCGCTTCATCAGCGCCCCCATCTTGCCCGGATGCGCCCGGTAGATGCGCAGCTCGTAGATCATCGCCCGTTCCTTTCGATCAGAACTTTCAGTCTCAGTCAATCAGACAGTTGGTGAAACCGCAGGGCCGACGGATACGCCCCGCCGCGCCGAATCGTGTTGATCGCCGGCTGCATGTCGGCCGCCGCGTTGACCGATTCGCCGTCGTTCGGGTTCGCCATGAAGCGAGGATAGTTGCTGCTCGACACCTCCAGCCGGATCCGGTGTCCGACATCGAACCGATGCCCCAGCGACGCCAGATCGACCGTCAGCTTGACGACCTCGCCCGGTGCCAACGAGACCTCTCGCTCGAATCCCTCGCGGAATCGAGCCCGCATGATCCCGTCGACCAGCGAGACCGGCTTGCCGTCGGGATGCACATCGACCAGCTTGGCGGTGATATCCGTATCGGGGCGCGTGCTGGAGAGCCAGATCTCGACCTCGACCGGCCCCGCCATGTCAACCGCCTCGCGCAGCGGCTCGGTCGTGTAGCAGAGCACATCGTCGCGGCTCTCGGCGCGCGACTGATCGCGCGGGCCGGGCGGCCCAACCGCCATCTGCAGGATCGAGCCGCCGTTCGTCAGCACCGGCTTGTGCCCCACGTACATGAATTCGTCCCAGCGCAGGTCGTCGTCGGGACAGTCACCGACCAGACGTCCATCCCCCCAGTGCATCGTGCCGCCGCCGTCGGACGCGAGGTAGAGCCTGCGCTCGACCGCGCTGGGCGGCGGCCATGCGGTATCGGTGCGCCATTCGTTCGCGCCCATCAGGAACCAGCGCACGGCCGGCAACTCCCGCTCTCGACCCTTGAGATGCCGATCGAGGAAGACGTTGATGTCGGCGATCACACCAGATGCGGCCGCGGCGCCGGTCGGCCCGAACTCCATCTCGCCCAGCCAGCGGTCGTAGCTGGTGTGCGCCCACGGCCCCATGATCAGATGCTGCTCCGGATTACCCGAGTCGGAAATCCCCCGAAAGTTGCGCACCGTGCCGATCGCGAAGATGTCGAACCAGCCGCCGATGTGCAGCATCGGCACCTGAAAGCGCGAGTAATCGGCCGAGTGCCGCACCGACTCCCAGTATTCGTCCCGAGTCTCATGCGTCAGCCACTCGCGCCAGTACGGCGCGACACCCGTCTGCGAGATGCCGGGCATCTCGCTCAGCGGCCGACTGCCCAGCAGGCGGAAGCCGTTGCCCATGATCGCTTCGTTCATCTCCGCCTGCGCCTCGGGCGGACGCCCGTGATCGCGCTGCAGATAGCCCGTCGCCGCCAACCCGCTGCCCCACAGCCCGACGAATCCCAGCTGGAACGCGCCGCCCTGATACGTCCAGCCGTCGTAGTAGTCGTCGGCGGTGATGATCGGGATCGCGCAACGCAGCGACGGCGGCCGCTCGCGCGCCGCCAGCATCGTCGTCGCGCCGACGTAGGAGGCGCCGTAGATCGCCGTCTGACCGTCGCACCACTCCTGCGCCGCCACCCACTCCAGCGTGTCGTACCCGTCGGCGCCTTCCTGGTGAAACGGCCTGAACTCGCCCTCCGACGCATAGCGGCCGCGGCAATCGCAGACCACGACCGCATAGCCGCGCTCGGCGAGCTTCAGCGCGCTGGGCATCACCGCGACCACCCCCGCGCCCGACAGCTCCTTGTCGTAGGGCGTCCGTGTGACAATGCCCGGCACCGCCCGGCCCGGCTGGTCGGCGTCGATCGGACGATAGAGATCGGCGCGCAGGACGATCCCGTCACGCATCGGAATTTCGAGGTTCTTCTCTACCAGCACCTGCTCAGCGGTCACTGCGCGCTCCATTTCGTCGGACGGGCCGTCGAACGCTATGCTAGAAAACGAAACGCGAAATGGGGCGCGAGATGACCACCAACGTGGACGCCGGCGAACTCGGCATCACCTTTTCCGACATTGCGCGGGCGAAGCTGGTCGAGGTCCTGACCGGTTATCCCGAGGAAGTCGCCGGCCTCCGACTCAAGATCGCCGGTCGCACCTCCGAGGGCTTTGAGCACGTGCTGACGATCGTCGAGAAGGGATACGAGCCCGAGGGCGACGCCACGGCGCGGTACCCCGACTTCCTGCTCTACGTCGAGGGCGACCGCGTCGACGATCTGCGCGGCACCGCGATCCACTACGAGTTCAAAGGACCCAACGTCTCCGGCCTCGAATTCGACAACCCCAATCCGGTCTGGCGCGACCCGCTCGCACTCGCCATCCAGCGAATTTTCGACGAGCAGGTCAACCCGCAAATCGCCGCGCACGGCGGCTTCGTCCAGCTGCTCGATGTGCAGGGCAGCAAGGCGTACATCGAAATGGGCGGCGGCTGCCAGGGTTGCGGCATGGCCAACGTCACGCTCAAGCAGGGCATCGAGGTCGCGGTCAAGGAGCAGCTGCCCGAGATCGATGAGCTGATCGATATCACCGATCATCAGTCGGGCGAGAATCCGTACTACAAACCGTCCAAGAAGTAATCAGGGCATAGCCGGGATTGGGCGTCCCGATGGCGCGCGTCCTGCTGATCTCCACCTACGAGCAGGGGCATCAGCCGCTGGGCGTCGCCGCGCCGGCCGCCGCGTTGATCGCCGCCGGCCACACCGTCGACGCCTTCGATCTCGCCGTTCAGTCCGTCAGCCCCAACCAGCTCAACGTCGCCGCGTCCAAGGCTGATCTGATCGGCATCTCCACCCCCATGCACACCGCCGCCCGTCTTGGCGTCCGCGTCGCGCGGCAGCTGGCGGACATGAGCACGGAGGGCATACACGAGCGGATCGTCTTCTACGGGCTTGCCGCCAACTCGCTGCGCGATCTCGGACTGGGGCGCGCGACCAGCGGCGATACCGATTTACAGCTCGTGAAACTCGCCAACGGCGGGGACGCCGCGAACGCCCCCGTCTTCGACCGCGCGCCGCGGCTGCTGCCCGAACGCTCGCTGCTGCCGCCGCTCGACCGATACGCCCGATACCGCGACGCCCGCGGCGGCTCGCATCCTGCCGGTTACGTCGAGGCGACCCGCGGCTGCGCCCATCGCTGCGCGCACTGCCCGTTGACGCCGATCTACGCCGGGCGGCTGCGCCTCAACGGGCTGGAGACGGTCCTCGCCGACATCGACCAGCAGGTCGAGATGGGCGCGCGGCACATCACCGTCGGCGACCCCGACTTCCTCAACGCGCCCGAACTCGCGATGAATCTGCTGCGCCAGGCCGCGCGCTCCCACCCCGGTCTCAGCTTCGACGCCACGATCAAGGTCGAGCATCTGATCGAGCACCGAGACCTGCTGCCCGAGATGGCGGGGCTGGGCGTCACGTTCATCACCTCGGCATTCGAGTCGGTCGATGATCGGCTGCTCGCGCTCCTCGACAAGGGGCATACGGCGGCGGATCTCGACCTCGCCCTGCGGCTGACCGAACGGGCGGGCGTCGCCCTGCGGCCTACCTGGCTTCCGTTCACCCCGTGGACCTCGGCCGAGGATTATCTCAGCCTGCTCGAGTTCGTCGAGACCCGCCAACTGATCGATCTCACCCCGCCTGTCCAGCTCGGTCTGCGACTGCTGGTCCCCGCCGATTCGCCGCTGGTCGCGCCGATCCGGGATGCGGACGCGCTGGCCGGCTACGACGCCGACGGCCTGACCTGGAACTGGCGCCACGACGATCCGCGCATGGACGATCTGCAAGCCGAGATCGCCGGTTTGGCCGAGCGCCGCGCGGCCTTCGCCCAAATCAAGCACGCCGCCTGCCGCGCGCTGGACCGCAGGCCATGGCCCGACGCGCCCGCCCCACACGTCCACCGTCCCGGCCTGACCGAGGACTGGTTCTGTTGAGCTGAGCCAACCGGAAGCCAGTTGGCTCCCCTCGCAATGCCGTAACGCTCATTCCTTCATGTAGCCGCGCTTGCGGTTTTCGCGCCGCAGACCCGAGAGCGTGTAGGTATTGCTCTTCAGCCGGTTGCACGGGCCGCAGAGCAGGACGCGGTTCGATATGTGGTTCAGCCCGCCGTCCGAGCGCGGCGTGTTGTGGTCCAGTTCGAGATAGCGCGGATCGTCGAAGCTGCGGTCGCAACCCTGGCATCTGGGCCCGTTCTGGGTCAGCAGAAAGTCGTACATCTCCGCCCGACTCCAGCGCGGCCCCTCCGGCTCCTTCACGCGCTCCTTGACCCGCAGGAAGGGCGACGCGGCCTCGCCGTCATCGGTGCGCTGCGGCGGCTGGTCCGTGAATGTCACCTCGCCGAACAGCCCGGTCGTATCGCGCAGCCGCTGCTCAACCAGCTCGCGCGCGCCCTCCCAGATGTCCATACCGACCCACTGCCGCTGCAGATGTTCCGCCGCCACCAGCGTCGTCGCACAGCCCGCGAACGGGTCCAGCACAATATCGCCCTCGTTCGAGCTGGCGCGGATCATCCGCTCGTAAAGCTGTAGCGGTTTCTGCGTCGGATAGCCAGTGCGTTCCTGAGAGCGGGACGAAAGCGTTATTGACCATAGATTGTCGATGCGTTTTCCGTCCGGGTCGATGTAAAACCGCTTACCGTTGTTAGTGCGGTATATACCTTTCTCGTCCTGCTGCCATTTCCGCAAAGTTGCTTCTGGCCATGGCTCCTTGATAATGTTGAAAATAGAAGTGCGGCCCTTCGTGTAAAACAGGACTGTGTCAGTATTTTTCACGAAATGTCTTTGTGGACTGCCAGATGACGTCTGGTAATACCAGATGATCTCGTTCTTGAAGTTCTTCCATCCGAAGATCGCGTCCATCACCGCCTTGAGATAATGGCTCGCCGTCGGATCGCAGTGCAGATAGATGCTGCCCGTCGGCTTGAGCAGGCGGCGCATCTCCAGCAGCCGCACCGCCATGAAGCACATGTACGCGCCCATACCGTCGGAGTGCGCGTAGCGGGCGCTCTCGATCGCCTCCATCAGCCGCGGATAGTCATCCGTGATCTGATCCGTCCATTCCTGATGCACGTCGCGCTCCCAGGACCATCGATCCTGAAACTTCGCGCCAGCCGCCAGGCTGTCCGGCGTGGCGTGGAAGTCGCGCCCCTTGTTGAAGGGCGGGTCCGTGGCGATCAGATCGACCGAATCAGAGTTCATCGCTCGCAGAAAGGGCAGATTGTCACCGTGAAACAGCGTGCGGTTCTCCCAGTTGGCGGTCACGGCTGCTCCATCGCCCAATCTCGCGTGCGGGCACTCTAGCGCAGAGCGTCGAGGCTACGCGCCCTCAAGCCGCCGCAGACGATCCACGAGCGGCTTCGCGTCGTCCAGCACCGCCTGCTGATGCGGCTGCAGCGCCTGGCCGCCCGCCGTCGCCGAGTTGTCCTCGAACGGGTCGCCGGCAATCGATTTCCTGCCGCTCAGCTCCTCGACCACCGCCAGTCCGCAGAACGGCACGTAAGTGGGGCTGTAGCCGCCCTCGTGGCTCAGCACCAGCCGGCCGCCGCACAGCTCATCCGCCGCTTCCAGCAGCAGACGGGTCATCTCGCGGAACGTCTCCGAGTACGCCATCATCCGCCCCAACGGGTCGTACATGCTGCCGTCAAAGCCTGAAGGGACCACGATCAGGTCGGGCTGAAACGCCCGCAGTGCCGGCGCAACCGCCTGACGGATGGTCTCGACGTATGCGCCGTGCCCGCTGCCGGGCGGCAGCGGAATGTTGATGTTGTAGCCCTCGCCCGCGCCGTCGCCCTGTTCGTCCATCGCGCCGCTGTTGCGCGGGTACCACTGATCCTGGTGGATTGACATCGTCAGCACATCGCTGCGCTCATAGAACGCCTGCTGCGTGCCGTTGCCGTGGTGGACGTCCCAGTCGAGCGTCGCCACCCGATCGATGCCGCGCTCCGCCAGCGCGTGCATGGCGGCGATGGCGACATTGCCGAAGATGCAGAAGCCGCGACCGCGGTCGCGCTCGGCGTGGTGACCGGGAGGGCGGGTCAGCGCATAGGCGTTATCGACCGTTCCATCCAGCACGGCGTCGACCGCGGTGATCGCGCCGCCCGCGGACAGCAGCGCGATCTCATAGCCGCCGTGCGAGAACGGCGCGCCCTCGCCGGCGTCGCCGCCGTCGGCCGCCGACAGCTCGCGGACGCGGTCGACGTACTCCGGCGTATGAAAGCGCAGCACCTGCTCTTCGTTGGCGTGGCGCGGTTTGAGCGGTACCAGCTCTTCCGAGAACTCCGACGCCTCCAGCAGGTTGTTTAGCCGTCGCTTGGTGTCGGGATTCTCCCAATGCTCCCAGGCCTGCATCCAACGGCGCAGGGCCGGATCGAACGCCCGCGTCCGGCCCGTGTCGTGCCACATGTAGGACTCGTGATACACCCATCCCGTCCGCCGCTCAGTCATAGCTGCCCCTCTCCATCTCAACGCGCCGCGGTCTCAATCCGCCGATATCGCAGGCAGTCTAGTCAGACAGACGATGCCGCGTCCTGCCGCAGCGGGTCGGGCGTATGCTGAATCGGCCCATCCTCATGCCCAGTCCGCCTTCGACCCCCGACGAGATGCAGCTGGCGCCGCAGCGACCGCTCGCCGCGCGGCTGCTGCCCGCCAACTTCTACTACGGCTGGGCGATCGTCTTCGCCTGCGGCGCGCTGATGTTCGTCTCCGTCGGCGTCGGCTACTACGGACTCGCCGTCTATCTGGGCCCGCTGCGCGAGTTGCACGGCTGGAGCAACGGCGAGGTCTCGCTGGCGACCGGCATGTACTTCGTCTTCACAGGCGTTTCCGCCGCCTGGGTCGGACCGAGAATCGACCGGCAGGGCGCCAGGCGGTGGATGCTGCCCGGCCTGGCCCTGACCATCGCCGCCGCCTGCGCCGTCGGGCAGGTGCGCGAGTTGTGGCAGCTGTACCTCGCCTACAGCGTGCTCGCGATCGGCGCGGGCATGGGCGCCGGCGTGGCGGTCAACGCGACGCTCACCCGCTGGTTCGTCCAGCGCCGAGCCTGGGCCATGGCCATGGCATCGACCGGCGTCTCGCTCGGCGGCGTCGTGCTCTCGCCGCTCAACGGCTTCCTGATCGAGCAGTTCGGACTCAGCGTCGCCACGCCCGTGATGGCCGGGATCATCCTTCTGATCGGACTGCCGATCGTGCTCTTCGTCCTCGTCTGGGATCCCCGCCAGATGGGATTGCCCCAGGATGGTCTGCGGCCGATCGCGCAGGTCTCCGCGGCCGTCGCCCGCTCGACCGCCAACCAGACGCGAATCTGGACCAAGCGGCAGGCGGCGCGCACACCGGCGCTCTGGGCGATCATCGCCAGTTTCGTCATCGTCCTGCTGGCGCAGACGGGCTTCATCCTGCATCAGACGGCGCTGCTGGCGGAACGCCTCGGCTCGCTCACCACCGCCACGACGACGCTTTCGATCCTCGCCTTCGGCAGCATCGTCGCCCGCCTGATCGTGGGGCGGTTCTTCGCCGACCGCGTCGATCTGCGCATCCTGACCGTGCTCATGTTCCTGATCCAGGGCACGGCGGCGCTGATCGTGATCCAGTTCGAGAGCGTCGCGACGACCTACATCGCCGTGCTCATCTTCGGCTTCACGATCGGCAACGTCTACATGCTGATGTCGCTGCTCACCTCCGATGTGTTCGGCTACGTCAGTTTCGGCGCGATCTACGGCCTGGTCGCGATGGCCACCAACCTCTCCAGCGGGCTGGGGCCGTGGTTGATCGGTCTGCTCGAAGACATCACGGGATCCTACGAAGTCCCGTTGACGCTGGTCGCGATCCTGACCTACGCCGCTATCATCCCGATCTATTTCGCCCGTCCGCCCCGATCCGCCGCCGCCCGCGCGATCAACCCGCTGCTCCCCCGCGCCGCGCCCCAGCGCGCCGTCGAGCATCCGGGCGCACTGGGCTCATAGCGTCAGAGGACGAATTCGATCTTCGACCACGCCTCGCGCAACGCCGACTCCACCTCCGCCGGATGCTCGCCGCGGGCGAAGATAAAGCCCGGATAATCGGCCCCCTCGGGCAGCGGAACCAACAGGTCGCCGACCCGCGCCTCCATCTCGATCGACTCGATCAGCGGTACCGCCGCCGCCTCTTCCAGGCCGCGAATTTCCCGGATCCGACCGCGACCGACGATCGGCATCATCATCACGCCGGCCGCCCGCGCCTCACGATTCAGCGTCTCCAGCGGCGCGTTGATCGCCTGCCGCAGCACAATCTCCTCCAGCGACATGCCCGCTCCGAAGCGCAGCGTCCGCGCGCACAGCCCGCCGATCGTGCGCGCCGCCACATCCACCGGCCAGGCGCCGTCTTCATTCAGACGCAACTCGGCGTGCAGCGGACCGTCCCGCAGGCCCAGCGCCTGCGCCGCCCGGCGCGCGGCCTCCACCGCCTCCGCGATCTGCGCGTCGGCCAACCGCGACGGGGTGACGTAGATCGTCTCCTCGAAAAACGGCCCGTCCAGCGGATCGGGCTTGTCGAACACCGCCAGCGTGTGCAGCTCGCCGTCCCGCAGCAGACCCTCGACCGCCACCTCGATGCCGGGGATGTAGCCCTCGATCAGGAAGCGGTCGGCGAGTTCGCCGCATTCCTCGGCGGCGGCGCGCGTGCTCAGCAGGCGGCGCAGCCGCGCGGCGGCTCGCTCCAGCGCGGCGGCGTCGTTCGCGCGCATGACGCCGCGCGATCCGTTCAGCCCCAGCGGTTTGACCACCACAGGAAACTCGAACGACTCCAGCGGCAGCGCCGCTCCGACATGGAACACCCGCCACCACGGCGAGCGCACGCCATGCGTGTCCAGCGCCTGGCGCAGCGCCGATTTGTCGCGCGTGCCGATCACCGCCTCGGGCGCATTGCCGGTCAGCTGCAGCTCGGCGCTGGCGCGCGCCGCGAGCAGCGTGCCCGGATCGTCGACCGCCACCACCGCGTCGAGCGGAAATCGATCCGCATAGCGCGCCACCGCCTGCGCGCCGCGCTCGACGTCGTGATACGGCAGCGTCAGCCAGCGGCCCGGATACATGTCCGCCAGCGGCTGGTCCACGTCCGAGGCGACCACGACGTCGAGGCCGAGCCGGTCGGCGGCCGACATAAAGTCGGGCGCGCGGTAGGAGGCGGTGGGGATCAGCAGCATCACGCGCGGCATGTCTCCAGACTACCCGCAGGGCAATGCTCCCGCGCCGGCGCTCTCCTGCCGACATATGCTGAAAGCGATGACCACCGCGACCGAATCCCCGCCGCAGACCGGACAGGCCACGCAGACGCTGCGCATCGAGGGGATGCACTGCGCGGCCTGCGTGCGGCGCGTCGAGCGCGCGTTGGTCCGGGTCGACGGCGTCGTTGGAGCCTCGGCCGACTTCCTCGCCGGCCGCGCGGTGGTCGAGATCGACGGCGCGCTCGACCGCCCCGCAGTCAGCGCCGCGATCAGCGGCGCGGGCTACGAACTGATCGACGCCGACCCCGGCGAGTCGGCGCAGAGCGCTGCGCTGCTGCCCATGCTGGGCCGCGCGCTGCCGGCGCTGCTCGCCGGCTGGAGCATCTTCGCCGCCATGCAGGTCAACCGCTGGGCCGAGCTCGGCTGGAACCCCGACCTCCTGCACCCGCTCCTGTTCGCAATCGCGACGCCGATCCTGGCCTGGAGCGTCTGGCCGATGCTGCGCCGCGCCGCGCTCGCCGCATCGCGCCGCAGCGCCGACATGGACACGCTGATCGCGCTGGGCGTGTTTGCCGCCTGGGGCTACAGCGCGGCGGTCGCACTGGCGCACGGCGCGCTCGAATTGTCCGCGTCCGATCGCGACGTCTTCTTCGATACCGCGCTGATCATCGTCGGCTTCGTCAGCCTCGGCCGCGCGCTCGAAGCCCGCGTCCGCCTCAAGGCCGCCTCGGCGCTGACGCGCCTGCTGGAGCTCGCGCCGCAGACGGCCCGAGTAGTGCGCAGCGGCGTCGAACGGCAGCTGCCCGCCGACCAGGTTGCAGTCGGCGACCTCGTCCGCGTCCGACCGGGCGAGCTGATTCCCGTCGATGGACGAATCGTCGATGGCGAGAGCGCGGTCGACGAAGCCATCCTCACCGGCGAAAGCGTGCCCGTCGGCAAGACAGCCGGCGACGCCGTGTTCGCCGGAACCATGAATCTCGACGGCGCCTTCAGCTACCGGGCGACCCAGGTGGGCGCCGAGACGGCGCTCGCCCGGATTGCGGCGACCGTCGAGCGGGCGCAGGCCTCCAAGGCGCCGGCCCAGCGGCTCGCCGATCAGATCGCCGCCGTGTTCGTCCCGCTGGTCATCCTGATCGCCGCGGCGACGTTCATCGGCTGGGGCGCGTTCGGCGGCGAGACGAGCTGGACGTCCGCCCTGCTCAGCGCGGTCGCCGTGCTGGTCGTCGCCTGCCCCTGCGCCCTGGGGTTGGCGACCCCCGCCGCCATCGCCGCCGCCGCCGGCCGCGCCGCCCGGCTGGGCGTCCTCTTCCGCGACGCCGCCGCGCTGGAAGCGGCCGGCCGCATCGATGCCGTGCTCTGGGACAAAACCGGCACGCTGACCAGCGGACGCCACGAGGTCGCCGCCGTCGAGTCCGAGCTTCAGGGCGATCAGGAGGGCCGGGCGCTGCTGTCCATCGCCGCGGCAATCGAACGACGCTCCGAGCATCCGCTGGCCGACGCGATCGTGGCGCACGCGGAGGCGCTTGATACTCCCATCCATGACGCGGCGCAATTCACTTCGTATCCCGGCCGCGGCGCGAGCGGCGTGATCGACGGACGCAAGATCTCGGTCGGCAGCGCCCGCCTGATGTCCGAGCTGGGGATGCGCGTATCGGACTCATCCGAGACGTCCGACACGCCGGTCTACGCCGCTCGCGACGGCGTCCTGATCGGCGTGATCCGACTACGCGATCAGATCCGGGACGGCGCCGTCGAGGCGGTCGACCTGCTGCGCCGGCACGGCATCGACTCGATGCTGATCAGCGGCGACACCGAAGCAGCAGCGCGGTCGGTTGCGCGCCAGGTCGGTATCGACGATGTGTCAGCGCAAGTCCTGCCGACGGAGAAAGCCGAGCGGGTTGCGCAGCTGCAATCGTGCGGCAAGCGGGTGGCGATGGTCGGCGACGGCGTCAACGACGCGCCCGCGCTGGCGCAGGCCGACCTGGGGTTGGCAATGCGCAGCGGCTCGGATATTGCCGTCGAGACCGCCCAGGTCGCCGTAATCCGCTCCAACCCGCTGCGCGCCGCGCAGGCCGTGCTGCTCGGCCGCGCCGCGCGCGCCGTGATCCGCCAGAATCTCGGCTTCGCGTTCGGATACAACCTCTTGCTAATCCCGCTGGCGGCCGGCCTCGCCGTACCCGTCTTCGACGCAGTCGGCGGCGTTCCCGCCGCGCTCACCTGGCTGTTCGGCGAACGCGGACAGTTCGAGCCCATCGCCGCCGCCCTGGCAATGGTCGCCAGCTCCCTCTCCGTCCTCGGCAACGCCCTGCGGCTGAGCCGCACAAACATCTAGGCGGCTGAGCCGATTTTCGTCATTCCCGCGAATGCGGGAATCTCGTACCTGAACGCCGAACCGGCGGATCATTGCGATGCTCGCCACTCGGCCATCGTGCGACCGCCCTTGCTCCGATTGCAGCCGGAGCAAAGCAATTGCAGGTTGTCGGCATGATCCGTCCCGCCGCGCGACCTGGGCAGGATGTGATCGACTTCCATCACACGGAACGGGAAATGCGTCTCGCAGCCTATGCAAACCCCTTCCTGCTCGCCGTAGAGCCGATGCCGATGCGTCCGGTAGTTCGGAAGCTCGCCAAGGTCGGTTCGCGTCGGCGGCGCGTCCGGCGTGATTGCGCCGCCCCACAGCCCTCGCTCTCGGGCGATCCGCTCATTGACCAACTTGACAGCGAGCGGCGACAGGTCGATACCTGCCCAACGCCGTTGCAGTCGATCCGCCGCCACCAGAGTGGTCGCGCAGCCGCAGAACGGATCGAGGACGAGATCGCCCTCATTCGAAGATGCGCGGATGATGCGGTTGAGCAGCGCCACCGGCTTCTGCGTCGGATAGCCAGTGCGTTCCGCCCCCGAATAGTTGGTCAGCCCCGTCGGCGTGTAGATGATGTCTTGCAGCGGCTTCCCTGCATCCGCTTCGGCGTAGCGTTTCAACCCCGGCCAGAAGCCGCGCGTCGGATGGTGGATCAACCCCGCTGCATCAAGTGCATCCAGACGCGCATGCACGCCCTCGATCGCCCTGTATCCCGGTATCCAGCGCTGCTCGATGTAGTCGGCGTAGGTTCCTTTCCTGGGCGCGGACCAGTGGCGTCCGCGCGAGGCGATATCGTATCCACGCCACGCCTGCGCCGACTCGCTGCTCGGTTTACCGTGCGCTGGACCGGTAAGGTTGTCCGTTCGATAGCGGCGGCCGGTTTCGTCAACGCGTGGGTAGGACTTCTCGATATCTCCTCGTTCCTGTTTCTCGCGCACGACGTTATATGTATAATCACCCCCCCCCCGTATAAAATAGTAGGTAGTCGGAAATGCGGCCGTAGCGGTTCGGGTCGTTGTGGGATATCGCCCGACGCCACGTGATCGAGTTGCGGAACGATCGCGCCCCGAACACGCCGTCCATGAGCAGCTTGAGATAGTGCCCGGCGGTATCATCGCAATGCAGGTAGATGGAGCCGGTCGGCTTCAGGATCCGCCGCATTTCCAGCAGTCGCACCGCCATCATGATCAGATACGCCTGCATCGACTTGCCATGCGCCTGCCGCGCCGCCTCAATCACCGAGTAAGATGCCGGGCTGCGGTCCGCCAGTTCACCATGCTCATGGACATCAATATCATCTAAGGTCCACGTATCCTTGAATGCCGCGCTCGCCGCCTCACTGCCGATCGGCGCCGCGTAGTCGCGGTTCGAGTTGAACGGCGGATCGAGATAGATCAGATCGACGCAGGCGCTGTTCATGCCGCGCATGACGACCAGGTTGTCGCCCGTCCAGATCGTGCCCGAAGCGAAATTCGGCTCGCTCATGTTCCCGCATCAAACCGTACATCGCCGCTGCGCTCCAGATCATGCGCCGCGGCAGGCTGCGGCTGATTCATCACCACGTAGCGGCGGTGCAGCTCGGCGAAGTAGTCGCGCACCGCCTGATCGCGCACCTCGTCCGACCAGCCCAGATGCCCGGCCATGATCGACGCCGTCGGCGCCGCCGCGCTGCGCCCCAGATCGCGCGTCAGCCCCACGATCGTCCGCCGCAGCAGCACGTCCGCCACCGTCCGCGCGTCCTCGTGCCGGACCGCGTAGACGACCTGCGCGCCGATGTCCGGATGGCGCGCCGAGATCGGCTCGGCCAGCGCGGCGTCCGATGCGGCGTATGCCGCCACCTGCGGCGCGCGCGCGCCGTAGACCATGCGCAGATGCTCGTGCGTCTCGGCCGGCAGAAACGCGGCTCGGCTGGTCGGGATCTCCGGCAGCGCGGTGATCCCCCGCGCGCGGGGCCGGCCAATCCGCTGCGCCACCGCCGCGCCCACCTTGCGGCCCAGCGCCGCCGCGGTGGTCAGCTTGCCGCCGACCACCGAGACCAGCCGCTCGACCCCCTCGGAAGCGTGATCGACGATGAACGAGCGCCGCGAGATTGCGCCCTCGAAGACACCCTCTCCGGCCCGCGCCAGCGGCCGCACGCCCGCGTAGGCGTAGAGCACGTTGCGATGCTCGATGCCCAGACCGGGCAGCACCCGCGCCGCCTCGGCGATCAGGTAATCGATCTCCCAGCCCGCCGCGCGCGCGTCGGACGGATCGTCGTCGTCGCGCACATCGGTGGTGCCGATGATGTGGTGATCCAGCCACGGCGTGACGAACATCGGCCGCCCGTCCGACCGCGCGCTCGCCAGGACTGCGTGCCTGGGCCCGCGGCCTTCCAGATCCAGCACCAGATGCGACCCGCGCGTACCGCCGATCCGCCGCGCCAGCGTGCGGCCGGTCGCGTCGAGCACCGCGTCGACCCACGGTCCGGCGGCGTTGACGATCAGCCGCCCCGACGCCGTCGAGCGCCGCCCGGTCAGCACATCGTGGAAGTCGACCCCGCGCGCGCGGCCGCCGTCGACGATGATGTAGTCGACCGCGGCGTGGTTGCGCAGATCCGCGCCCGACGCGCGGGCCTGGGCCAGATACTCCAGCGTCAGCCGCTCGGGCGACCAGACCTGCGCGTCGTAGTAGAGGTAGGCGGCGC
Source organism: Dehalococcoidia bacterium (assembly GCA_965205105.1). Classification (GTDB taxonomy): domain Bacteria; phylum Chloroflexota; class Dehalococcoidia; order Bin125; family Bin125; genus Bin125. The sequence continues at coordinate 779,464 of OZ242034.1, read as the reverse complement.
GCAGCGCGTCGGTCGAGATCGACGGCTCGAAGCGCTGCAGCCCGCCCACCGAAAACGACGCGTGCCAGGGCGACACCTTGCGCGGCGAAAGCAGATCGTACAGCGCCAGTCCGGTGCGGATGTACCACGGCGGCCGCGGATCGCCCGCGTAGACCGGCAGGATGAAGCCCATCGGCCGCACCAGATGCGACCGCTCGCGCAGCAGCTGCTCGCGAGACTGGAGCGACTCGTGCACCAGCCGCGCGTCGCCGGTTTCGAGATAGCGCAGCCCGCCGTGGATCAGCTTGGTCGACGCCGACGTCGTGCCCGAGGCGAAATCGTCCTGCTCCAGCACCAGCGTGCGGTAGCCCCGCGCCGCGGCGGACGCCGCGACCGCCGCGCCGTTAATCCCGCCGCCGATGATGATCACGTCGTAGTCCGCGGTCGCCATATCTCCAGCCATATCCCCGGCCATGCCCTCAGCCATGCGGCTGAGTGTATTCGTGGAGGCGTTCAGTTCGCCCCGAGCTCCGCGATCGCCCGGCGCGCCGCGGACCAGCGCTCGAATTCGCGCTCCAGATCGCCGTTCGGCTCGAAGCGCGTTTCGGCGGCGGCAATCTCAACCTGGACGTCGGCCGAGCGCAGCGCCAGCCGCATCGCGCCCAGCGCCGTCGTCTCCTGCGCGGCCGGACGAATCACCGGACGCTGCAGCGCGTCCGCCTGAATCTGCATCATCGCGCCGCTGGCGCTCATCCCGCCGTCGACGCGCAGCTCGGTAATCCGCTCGCCGCCCCGTTCCATCGCCTCGACCACCTCGCGCACGCGGAACGCGATCGCCTCGAACGCCGCCCTGGCGATCTGCTCCGCGCTCGTCCCTCGGTTAATGCCCAGGATCGCGCCGCGCGCGTCGGGCTTCCAGTGCGGCGCGCCCAGCCCCGCCAGCGCCGGGATGACGATCACGCCGGCGGACGACGCCGCCCGCTCGGCGAGCGCCGAGACCTCCGCCGCCGACGGCGCCAGCCGCAGCTCGTCCCGCAGCCACTGCACCAGCGCGCCCGCGGTGAACACGCCGCCTTCGTAGGCGATCCCGCCGTCGGCCGCGGCCGTCAGCAGCAGCCCGTCGGGCGCGTGCGCCGCCTCGACCGCGCCTCCGGCATGCGAGAGAATGAACGCGCCCGTGCCGTATGTGCACTTGGCCGAGCCGGGCGACGCAATCCTGTGCCCGTACAGGGCGGCCTGCTGGTCGCCGGCGACCGCCAGGATCGGCAGCCCCTCGCCCAGCAGCGACGGCTCGACCAGCCCGAACTCGCCGGCGCTGGGCAGCGCCTCGGGCAGGATCGAGACGGGCACGCGCTGCCAGCCGCAGAGCGCGGCGTCCCACGCGCGCGCGCTCAAATTCCAGAGCATGGTGCGCGATGCGTTGGTGGTATCGGTCGCGTGCGCGCGACCATTGGTCAGCCTGGCCAGCAGCCAGGCGTCGACGGTGCCCGCCGCCAACTCCCCCGCCGCCGCGCGGTCTCGCGCGCCCTCGACGTGATCCAGCAGCCAGGCGAATTTGGGTCCCGAGAAGTACGCATCGGCTCGCAACCCGCTGCGGCGGCGAATCTCCGCGCCGTGCGCCGCGTCCAGGTCGGCGGCGGGTTGGGCCGTGCGCCGGCATTGCCAGACGATCGCCGGCCCCAGCGGCCTGAGCGTGCCACGCTCCCACAGCAGCGCGGTCTCGCGCTGATTCGCCAGCGCCACCGCGCGGATGCGCTCGACGCCAACCTGCCCGACCACCTCGCGCGCAGCCTCCAGCTGCGTCCGCCAGATATCGAGGCCCGATTGCTCAACCCAGCCGGGCTTGGGGAATTGTGATGCCAAGGGCCGCTGCGCGTGCGCAACGACGCGTCCGTGGGTATCCCAGACCAGCGCGCGGCTGGACGACGTGCCCTGATCCAAGGCCAGAATCAGCGAACGGGTTACGCCTCATCCTCCGCATCGCGGCGACGACCCATCACCACCCGAGCGATGGCCGCCAACGCGGCGAGCACTGCGCCAATCCCGACAATCCGCTTCATATCCTGCTCCATTCGAATGGGCCGCCTCGCGCGGAAATCAGGCGGCTTTGACATCCAGCGTCATCTTAGCACGCAGCGCGCGCCGCTGCGTGACGCTCTCCGGGTCAGCGCAGGGTAGGCGGAATCACGATCCGGTCGCCCAGCGCGATGCCCAGCTCGGCGAATCGGCCGCGGGGCATCTCCAGCACCGCCTCATACGGCATCGACGGGCCCTTGATGGTCGGGTCCTGCGCGATCAGCACCGAAAACTCGAAGATCACGCCGTCGGCGTCGAGCCAGGCGACGTCGAGATCGATCGGCACGTTCGGATTCCAGAAGCCGCCGTATTGCGGCCCCGCCTCTTCCCAGACGAACAGCATCCCGCTCTCGGGCGGCAGCCCGCTGCGGTACATCATGCCCCGGGCTCGACGCTCCTGTGTGTTCGCCACCAGCACACCGAGCACGAAATCGCGAGAGGCGCGCTCGACCACCACCTCCGACCACGGGAAATCGACCGCCGCCACATCATCCGGCAGCTGCAGGAAGCGGTCGATGCCGTCGGGCCGCGACGACGCCGGCGCGATCACCCCATCAGCCGCGTCCGCCTCGGGCGAACGATCGGCGGGGCCGCAGCCGAGCACGGCCAACGCGGCCAGCCCGATTAGCAGCGCGAACGACAACCCGCGAACCAGGCCTCGGCCAAGCATGCTCGGATCGTACCCGAGCCGCCCGATACAATCAGGGCTGCGCGACGGCATGACTGACCGGGGCCGGTAGCTCAGGGGTCAGAGCAGGCGGCTCATAACCGCTCGGTCGCTGGTTCGAATCCAGCCCGGCCCACCACAACCACAACCATCGCTATGGCTCACGCCCAACTCCCATCCGTCATTCCTGCGCAAGGCGCGGGAATGACGGAGCTTGGGGCGCATAAGCAGACTGGTTCCGCTCAATCCGCGCCGATCGACTCGCCGCGCTTGACCAGTGCATCGCCGCCGCGCAACTCACGGATCTGCTCGGCGACCGCTTCGGGCAGGTCGACCAGCGGCACGCTCGACGCCGACTCCTCCGCCAGCGCCGGCTCGCCGCCCAGGCGGCCGCCCGCGAACACGTCCGCCACGTCTACGAGCTCGCCGTCGATGCGCTTGCGCCGTCCCAGCAGACCGATCTCGCTCGACCGATGCCGGGCGCAGGCGTTGGGGCAGGCCGACATCTGGATGCGCAGCGGTTCGACGCCCTCCGCGACGGCGTAACGCCGCTCCAGCTCCCGGGCCAGCTTGAGACCTTCGCCCTTGCTGTCGATCAGCGCGAACGGGCAGTAGTCGTTGCCGGTGCAGGTCAGCATGGCGCGAATGAACGGCGATGGCGCGGGCGAATAGCGTTCCAGCAGCGGCTCCGCCAGCAGCGCCTCCAGCCGCTGCGCGGGCACGTTGGGGATCACGATGTTCTGCTGCATCGTCAGACGCAGCTCCGCCGAGCCGTAGCGCTGGGAAAGGTCCGCAAACGCGATCAGATCGTCTCCCGTGATGCGCCCGACCGGTACCAGACAGCCCACCACGCGCAGCGACGGATCGCGCTGCTGGACGACGCCGATGTGGTCGCCGCCGTGACCCGTCGTCAGCGGCGCGCCGGCGCGCGCCAGCGGTTGTCCGTACTGCGCCGCCACCGCCTCGCGGAAACGCGCGGCGCCCCACTCGCGCAGCAGCCACTTGAGCCGCGCCTGGCTGCGCTTCTCGCGCGGACCGTGGTCGCGAAACACTTCCAGCACGGCCAGCGTCAGCGCGATGGACTGATCGACCCCGACGAACACATCCAGCGGCTGCGCGAACTCAGGCGAGGCGCCGCCCAGCGCGCCGCCGACCAGCACGTTGAAACCGATCTCGCCGTCCCGCTCGGCAGGCGTAAACGACAGGTCGTTGCCCTGCGCCTCTCCGCAGTCCTCGCGGCAGCCGGTCAGCGAGATGTTGAACTTGCGCGGTAGGTTGGAGAATCGTTTGCCGCCGATGATCGCCTGCTGCAAACGCCGGGCCAGGCGGCGCGTGTCGAACAGCTCGTCCGCGCCCAGCCCGGCGAGCGGACAGCCGACGACGTTGCGGATATTGTCCATGCCCGACTGCTGCGACGTCAATCCGGCCGCGGCGATGCGTTGCAGCACCCGCGGCGCGTCGGCGATCGTGATCCAGCGCAGCTGGACGCCCATCCGCGACGTCAGGTCCGCCTCGCCGCGCCCGACTTCGTTGGACAGCTCGCCGATCGCGGTCAGCTGCTCGGCGGTCAGCACGCCGCCGGGGCAGAGCAGGCGCAGCATGAAATAGCCCGGCGTCGGCTTGCGGTGAAACAGTCCGTACCACTTCAGCCGCTCGAGGTCATCGGGCGGAATAGCGGGATCGCCGCCCGCGGCGGCGACGGCGGCGTAGCGATGCAGATCGGGCAGGACGTCGAGCCCGTCCCTGGCGGCCTTGAGCGCCTCGATCCTGTTGACGGGCACCGGCGTCCTCGATCCGTTACGACCCATTCGTATCAGATATCAGCGCCATCCGATCCTGCCCGCAGCGACTCGAACACCGCGCGTCCGCGGGACGAAAGCTCGTAGCCCGTTTCGAGACTGATCGTCAGCCCCAGCGCCTTGAGTTTGCGCACGTCTGCCTTGAACGCCCGCGTCTCGCAGCCCTGCTGCGCGGCCAGGTCGGCGGCTCGACGGCCGGGAGCCTCGGCGATCGCCGCCAGCGTCGCCCGCGTCCAGGTGCCGCGCCGAGATCGCGCGTCCAGCCGCCGCAGCCGCTCGGCGACCGCATCAAGATCGAGTTCATCGAGCTGATCGTCGGCAGCCAGAACGCTGTGCGAATCGACCAGCGCCCCGAGGCAGCGAAACGCCACACGATAGATCGGCGCGTCAGGATCGGCCGAACGGTGTTGATGGACGCGAATCGACTCGATCACCGCCGCCGGCGAGTCGCGCCCCGCCGCGCGCGCATCCTCAACGCTGATCGCCGACGGATCGATCCGCTCGACGGATGTCACCTCGATCACCTGCTCGCCGACGCGGTAGCGCCCGCCCGCCTTCGCCTGCGGCCGGCGCCAGCGGCGAAAGCTCAGCGTGATCTCGCCTCGCGCGATCGCCCGTTTGTCACCTGCACGAAACTGCATCCCACCTCCACAATGGCAGTATAGAGAAGGGCGGGCTGCCGCGAACGACAGCCCGCCCGCTTCAATCGGACCCAACCTGCAGCGCTTGCGCAATAGTCCAAGCGCACTATTGCAATCGGACTACGATCGGCGCCCGCCACGCGCCCCACTCATCGCCGCTGTTTCGAAAGCGGACCCGGAACCTGTACGTACCTGCCGGAAAATCTACGCACTTCGTCGTGCTCGACGACGCACAAATCGATACGGGTCTGTGCTCAGCAAGCGGAAATCCCGGGCGATGCGACGATGCCATCCAAGACGAACCCCACGACCCATCGGGCATCAGTATCTGGTATTCGGTGTCCAACGCCCATCCTGCCCGCAGCCATGTCGGCAGTCGAAATATGATAGCAGTATTCCAGTTGCTGACACGCATTGCGATTTCGCCTCTGTCGTTATCTAGAATTGTACCGGTCACCTCCAGATCATGCTTGCCGCCAGCAAACCTGATGCGGTGATCTTCCGATTCGATCCGGTGCAGCCGCAGCACGATCGTCTCGTCGTCTTCATCAAGCACGTCCGGCAACACGTATATCGGCACCGTCTTGGTCAACTCGGCCCCGGTCGCGTTCGCCGCGAACACGATTTTGCGATCCTTGTGATAGTGCCTGAAGTCCACGCCATGGGTCGCCGTCCCCGCGTTCTTCTTACTCCTGGGGTGTGCGCTCACCGTGACCTCATGGCTCGGCGAGCCGCTGAGCGTGATCGTGAAGTTCATCACTGCCTTCCCGCCTCCACCCGTCTCCTCATCGACCGTCACGCCGCTCGCCGAGATCACATGGCCGACATCCATCGCGTCGCCATCGTCCCTGATCGTGCCGGTCACTTCGAGCTTGGGCTTGCCGCTGGAGAACACGACGCGGCCGTCGGTCGTGCGGATGTTGTTGAATCGCAGGATGAGCGTCTCATCATCCTCATCCACCTCGTCGCCCAGCACCTTGACGGTCACCGTCTTGCTCAGCTCGGCTCCGCTCGCGTTCGCCGCGAACACAAGGTTCCGGTCTTTGAACCCCAGGAAATCCCGGCCGGCGCCCCGACCGCCCTTGGCCGGGTTGGTCGCGTCCTTCGCCCACACCGTGGCGCGAATCTCGACCTGGGCGTTGGGTGAGCCGCTCAGCGTGATCGTGAAGTTCATGTCCATCTCGCCCGCGTCACCCTCGGTGACGGTCACGTCCGACGACGAAAACGTTAACGCGGTCGGCGTCTGCTGCGCCTGCGTGATCTGAGGGAGACGGGAACCAAGCGCAGCCGCCAGCGCGAGCAGGGCCAGAGCGGCAATGAGCGGAACGAAGGCGGGCGTCAGACGCCGCCTGAGACTGATGTTGTTAGCTACCTGCGTGTGAAATTGGGGTGGGGGGGGAGGTCATGGCAATCCTGTCCCGGACATCGCGGCTGGAGCGGCGCGCGCTACTGCGAGTCACGCAGACTCCCGCCGAGCTGCGGTGCGTCTGTCAGACTAGCAGACCCGCAATCAGCCACGCCCGCATGCGGTGGCAAGACGATATGAGCCGCCGCCAAACCCTTTGACCGGCCGTCTTGCTCTACCCTGCGACGGATCATGACGACACTGAGGACTGACCCGGCAGCGCCGTTTTCCTGTAGCGATGCGCGATGAACGGCGCGCTCGCCGAGCTCAGCCGTCTGGCGACCGCGCGGCCGCGCGCCACGTTCGGGGCGCTCCTGATCATCACCATCGTTCTGGCCGCCGGGGTCGCGCTCCGCGCCCCGTTAGCCGAAACCGAGGGCTTCTTCCCGCCCGACAGCCCCATCCTGCAAGCCACGGAGCGGATCGACGAACAATTCCAGTCGTCGGGCAAGGTCAGCACGACCACATTGCTGTTTCGCGGCGACGCGCTGACGCCCGCCGGCCTCGCCCAGATGGACGCGCTCATCGAGCGCATCCTCGCGCTCGATGAGACGCAGCCGCTGCTCCCGAGCGCCCCGGACGCCGATGCCGGCTCGGCCGTCTCGCCGGCGCTGCTGATCAGGAACGCGCTCGGCGTGGGCGAGTTCCAGTCGATCTCCCAGTCGCAGATCGACCAAGCTGCCGCCGAGCCAGAGTTGCAGGCTGCGCTGTCGGCGATGACCGGCCTCGACGCGGACGGCGGGCCGATCGCCATCGCAACCATCCGCTTGCGCGACACAGGCGACGATCAGCTTCGGCAGGCCGAGCGGATGCTGCACGAACTGGCAGTCGCCGATCACGGCCCGCTGGACGTCTCCAGCATCTCGCAGACGCTGATCGAGGACGAGTACCAGAGCTCGAGAGATCAGATGGGCCCGCTGATCGGCGCCGCCCTGCTCGTGATCGCCGTGCTGGTTTTCATCTTCCTGCGCTCGATCTCCGATCTGCTGCTGACCCTGGCCGGTCTCCTGCTTTCCGTCATCTGGGTGCTGGGCGCTGAAGGTTGGCTGGGCCCCGACGGGCTGGCGCTGATCGGGCCGCCCAGCGGACTCTCGGTGATCATTCCGATCATCGTCATCAGCCTGACCGTGGACTACGCAATCCAGACGGTCTCGCACTACCGCGAACAGCGCCTCCGCGCAGCGTCCGCGTTGGAGGCGGTGCGCGCCGGTCTGCGGATCGTGCTCGTCCCGCTGACGCTGGCCGCGGTGACTACAATCGTCAGCTTCCTCGCCGGTCTGCTCTCGCCGATCGCGGCGGTTGGCGATTTCGGCATCGTGGCCGGCCTGGGCGTGGGGCTGAGCCTGTTCGTGATCCTGACCCTGCTGCCGGCCGCGCGTCTGATTCTGGAGCGTCGGCGCGGCACCGCGGCGGACGACGCGCCGAACCAACCTCGACAGCTCGCCGAGGCGCTGCCCGGCATCGGCCAGGCAGCGGAAGCGCTCGGCCGCTCCATCACCCGCCGGCCGGCGCCGTACATCATCGCCATCGCCGCCGCGTCGATCGCGCTCGGCGTCGCCGCAACGGATATCGAAGCGCAATTCAGCATCCGCGACGTCCTGCCGCGCGGCGGCGAGCTGCTGGAAGACCTGGACGCCGTCGAAGCGGCAGTCGGCGGATCCACGCAACTCGTCAACGTCCTGATCAAAGCCGAGGCGACCGACATGCGCACCCTGCTCAACCTCCGCGACCTGCGGCTCGCCTTCGAGGATCCGCAGCGCCGGCCGGCGGCGGCGGTCGGTCCGCTCGAAGGCTCGTACGAGCAGTTGATCCTGGACTGGGTCGACGACAGCGGCGCGCCGGGCGATCGCTACGATGCCGGCCTCGCCTCGCTGTTCGCCGACGCGCGCACGACGCTCGGCCTGGATCCATCCCGCATGCAGGCCGTCCTGGACGAGCTCGAACGGGTGGATCCGAGCCTCGCGCAGCGTCTGGCCGACAATTCGCGCGGCGTCGACTCGATTCTGGTGCAATTTCAGGCGCATTCGCTGGATGCGGATCGGACCAAACGAATCCAGGCTGACATCGAGGCGCTCTGGCACGGCGACGATGACGCCGTCACTGCCGCCTCCGACAGCATCATCTCGGTCGCGGTGACCGACGAAATCGCCAGCCGCCAGACGGAGTCGATCGCGACGACGATCGTCGTCGCGCTGATCATCCTGACGCTCTTCTTCTGGATCACGCTGCGCCAGCCGGTCCTGGCGCTAATCGCGGTCGCGCCGATCGTGCTGGCGCTGCTCTGGGTTCTGGGCGCCATGACGCTGCTGGGCATTCCCTACACGCTGATCACATCGATGATCACCGCGCTCTCCATCGGTATCGGCGTCGACTACACGATCCACGTGATCCACCGCTACCGCGAAGAGTTCACGCGCCTGCGCAACCCGGAACGGGCGGCGATCCGCACCCTGGCGACCACCGGCTCGGCGCTGCTCGGCTCCGCCCTGACCACGGCGCTCGGTATCGGCGTGCTGATCCTCTCGCCCGTGCCGGCAATGCAGGAGTTCGGCGTCACGGCGGCGATCAGCATCGCCTCCGCGCTGATCGTCGCAACCATCCTGGTGCCCCCCGCGATGACGATCTGGGGCGCGTACCAGAACACGCGGCTGCGCTCGAACCTGGAGCGCATGTGGAACGAACTCGATGAAGCGCTGACGGACGGGACCTAGTCCCACGCACTCGCGGAGGCCTGGCCGGCGTTGCAGACCGCTCAGGAAGGCAGCGGCCGCCGCCGGGCGGCGATCCTGAACTTCAGTTTGTTGCTCGGCGACTGGGACGGGAAGGGATCCATCGGCAATTCGTTGTACGGACGGGCGAACTCGATATCGAAGTGATGCGCAAGCATCAGCAGATTAATCACCAGATGCAATTCGGCCCAGCGGAATCCCAGACAGGAATGCGTGCCCAACCCGTACGGTGAGTAGCCCTCGCCCACGTGCTCGTTGCGCGGCGGCGCATAGCGGTCGATATCGAACCGCCACGGATCGGGAAAGATCTCCGCCATGTAATGCGCGGCGGTATTGGCGATGTAGACCGACGCGCCGACCGGCAGCTCGTGCCCCTCGACGACGCAGGTGTTCATCACGGTGCGCATCGCCATCGGCACGATCGGCGTCATGCGCAGACTCTCCATAAGCACCCGATGGCTGACATCGATGCGGTCGAGGCTGAAGTCGGCCTCGACGGGGTCGCCGTCGGAGAACAGCGCGTCAGCCTCGTCCCGCACCCGCTGATACAGATCGGGATGCTGCACCAGCGCATACAGCGCGAAGCCTAGCTGATCGCCCAGGTACATGCTAGCCATCAACGCCGTGCCCAGCGGCACGCCCATATCCGTCTCGGGTAGGAACTGCGGGTCGGACGCATGCAGATTCAGATAGCCGTCCACCACGTCGCGCGGCAGCCCCTTCCGCTGCGCCGGCGTGTGCGTGACCAGAATGCGGTTGTTTAGCTCTTCAACGCGGCGCGCCCGCCGGCGCGTCGTCGGAGTGCGCAGCATGAACCTGGGCAGGATCTTGGCCAGACCCACGTTGAGCACGCGCATCTTGTACTTCAGCACGTCGTCGATGATGTCCTGCGTCTCCGTGCTGGTCAGCAGCGGCGACACCTGCGCGTTCAACAGCGGCCGCAGCATCCGCTGCACGGGCATCACATCGCCGGCCTGCCACTGCGACATATGCCGCCGCGCGTTGTCGAAGGTCTCGTCCAGACGATCGGTCAGCGTCTCGCGCGCGTAGACCGGCTGCAGCGCCTTGCGGTAGCGGAAGTGATCAGCCCCGTCCATGGAGTGAACGGAGCGGGCGGAGCCGTAGACCTCGTTGACGACTTGAAAATAGTCCTGTGATCGCAGATACAGCCGGCCCTGCCGGTGCGCCCACTGATTGGTCGCCAGACCGGCGAGAACAATCAGCGGCTCCTTGAGCGGCGGCCGCATCTCGTAGACCGGCCCGTACTTTTCCGCCATCGAGGCGAAGAACGCCGGTAGCCTGCCTGCGCGCAGATGCGGATTGAGCACCAGGTCGCGCAGGGCGACGGTCGGGATGGTCCTGGTCAGCGGTGCGCGGCGCAGGATCGGCGCGGCGATGCTCTCGCTGACCGCTTCGCCGATTGCGTGGCCGATCAGATCCATCCTGCAGATCTGCTCGATGCGCCGCTCGGTCTCCTCATCGAGCTGAAATTCCATGTAGCGAAATACGTTGCAGGCGTTGACCAGCGCGATCACGATCACATCGCGCGGATCGGGTATCTCGCCGGCGTAGAGAATCCGACTCACCCGCGCCTTCACGAACTCGGAGTCAGCGGCCCCCGATTCAGACGGCGCGTGCGCCGCCTCGCGGTAGACCTTGCCCAACGTCCAGAACTCACCGGGATGATGTTCGCGGATCCCCCGCTCAACCAGGCGATCCAGCGTCGCGGCGATCACATCCTCGGCCAGCGGCGCGAGACGCTCAACCCAGTAGCGGGCATCCCGTTGCTGCTCTTCTTCCGCGATCTGCAGCAACGCCTGATCCTCGAAGGGATCGCCGGTTTCGCTCCGATCCAGCAGGATCAGCGACTCCATGTCGGTGTCGATGCGGCCCAGCAGCGACAGCTCTGCCAGCATCGCGCCGGCGACTGCCAGTTGAGATCCCAGCCCGGCACTTGATGAAAAAAGCCGCTCTCTTCATTGAGCAGCGTCAGAATGAGTTCCTCGGGTAGGCTAAACCACTTCGCCAGATCCGTATCCTGCTGCGCCGCTTACGTCATGGGCCTCGATCCTCATCCGAGCGGATCGCAGCCGGGCGCGGTCGCCCGCGTATCCCGGTCGCTATCCGTCCAACTCTACGTGTTGGGCGTCAACACGGCAACTACAGCGATCGCCCCGTACGGCGCCCAAAGCGCGTTCTGCTAGCTTGAGTGAAACAGCGCCCGATCGCGGACGGGGCGACGGGAGTGAACAGCGATGACTCCGCCTCTACGCATCTTTCCGCACCGCCCGTCGACGACGCCGTTTCCTGAAGGCTGGTTCTTTGCCGCCAGCCGCCGTGAGGTCGAGCAGTCCGGACTCATCCAGAAGCAATGGTTCGGCAGGGATATCGTCGTCTGGCCCAACGAACAGGGACGGATCAGCGCCGCCGAATCCTGGTGCCCCCACCTCGGCTCGTCGCTCGGAGCCGACACGGGCGGACGAGTATGCAACGGCCGGCTCGTGTGCCCGTTCCACGGTTTCGAGTTCGACGCCGCCGGCCAATGCGTTCACACACCCTTCGCCCCGCCGCCCCGCTCGGCCAACCTGAGCACCTTCGAGACCTGCGAGATTGACGGCCTCATCTTCGCCTGGAACGGGATCAGCGGACGCAGCCCGCAATGGCGGCTGCCGGAACAGAAGCTCGACCAGACCGGCTGGAGCGCCAAGCGCATCTGGACCCTGCGCTTTCGCGGCCATCCGCAGGACACGACCGAAAACGCGGTCGACCTCGCGCATCTGCGCTACGTGCACGGCTACCGCGATGTCGAGCCAGTCGAACCGGCCCTGATGGACGGCCCGCGTCTGGACGCGCGATTCAATTTCAAACGGCGCTCGCGGTTGACCAGGTTCTTCACCCCGACGTTCGATGTCGCCGCCCACACGATCGCTGTCGGACTCGGCTATTCGTTGGTCGAGTACCGAGAGCGGGTCATCGGCATCGAGGGCCGGCTCTGGGCGCTCGCCACGCCGATCGACGGTGAGCTGATCGATTTCACCCTCGTCTCACAGATACGCGGCGCCGCAAAGCCCGAACGCCCCGTCGTCGGGCTGCAATTTCTCCCGGGCCGCCTGCGCCTCCCGCTTCTAAACTGGCTGGTCGCGAGCCAGCAGCAGGACGTCAACGACGATGTGGCGATCTGGAGTCGCAAGCGCTATCTCACCCGCCCGCGGCTCTGCCGATCCGACGGTAAAATTATGCCCTACCGCGCCTGGTGCGCTCAGTTCTATCCCGCTCAGGAAGAAGCGCCGCCGCTCTCACTTGAAGATCCAGGTCACGCACAACAGACAGGCCGCCGACAACACGCTGTGGGGAGCCGATGACCGACTACGTCGACCGCGAGCGCGAAGCGGACGCGATCCGGCAAGTCCGCCGCGCCGCCGCCGGCCACAACATTCAGACCCTGCCCCAGGACATCGGCCGCTGGCGCGCCGCCGTCCTGATCGCGCTGCTGCCGTATGACGATCCCGCAGTCGTGCTCACCGTCCGCTCGCAGCAGGTCGAGCATCACAAGGGCGAGATCTCGTTCCCCGGCGGCGCGCTCGATTCCGCCGACGAGCACCCCATGGCGGCGGCGCTGCGCGAGGCGGATGAAGAGGTCGGCATTCGCGCCGAACACGTCGACGTACTCGGCGAGCAGTCCCACTACCGCACGATGTCCGACTTTCACGTCACCCCGTACGTCGGACTGATCGACCGCGCGCCGTATCCGTTCCGACCGCTCGCCATCGAGGTGGGCGAGATCATCACACCCACGCTGTCGCATCTGCTCGATCCCGCCAATACCGCCTTCGAGCGGCGCGAGCGCGGCGGACAGGTCTTCCAGATGCGCGAGTACTGGTACGAGGGGCACCGCATATTCGGCGCCACCGCCACGATGCTGGGACGCTTCCTTGACGACCTCGCGCGCCTGCGCGGCCTGCCGATCCCGCAACCAGACTGACGCGCGCGAACCAGAAGCTCGAAGCTACGCCTGCGCGGGCGTGGTCAGCACGATCTGACCGCTGCGCGCCACGGTCAGCATGCCCTCCGGCGCATCGCTCGAGCCAAACCGCGCGATCAGCTCCAGGCTCTCGATCACCTCAACCTCGCGCACGCCCTTGACCACCCACATGTGCGGGCCGACCGCGACGTCGATGCGATCGATCGAGGGCCACAGCAGCATCCGAATATTGCCGCTCTCGGAGCGGTGCAGAACCTGCCAGACGCCCTCGCGGTCATCGGGCAGCTCAAATGGCTGGCGCTGCGGCTCGGTTCCGAACAAATCGGCGATCGCGCTGATCGCGTCGCGCGTGATACCGGCGAATGCCTGGCGCGGCTTCACGGCGCGGCGTCTCGCTCGCCGGGTTCGTAGAACGCCGAGCCCCGCAACGCCTCGGGCAGATGCTCCTGCTCCGACGCCACGCCGCCCTCGTAATCGTGCGCGTACTGATAGCCGCGGCCGTAGCCGTGCGCCGCCATCAGCCCCGTGGCGGCGTTGCGCAGATGCAGCGGTACCGGCAGCGCGCCATGCTCGCGCACCGCGTCGACCGCCGCGCGGTAGGCGCGGTAGGCCGAGTTGCTCTTCGGCGCGCGCGCCAGATACACGGCCGCCTCCGAGAGCGCCAACGCGCATTCGGGCATCCCGATCAGATGCGTCGCCTGCTGCGCCGCGACCGCCAGCGGCAGCGCCTGCGGATCCGCCAGACCGATGTCCTCGGCCGCCAGAATGACGATGCGCCGCGCCACGAACATCGGATCCTCGCCCGCCTCCAGCATCCGCGCCAGCCAGTACACGGCCGCGTCGGGATCCGACCCGCGCACCGATTTGATGAAGGCTGAAATCGTGTCGTAATGCGAGTCGCCGCCCTTGTCGTAGGGCAGCGCCCGCTGGGCGACCGCGGTGACCGTATCGACGCTCACCGCGGCGCCGCGCGCCTCGGCGTCGCGGACGGCCGCTTCCAGCGCGTTGAGCGCGACCCGAGCATCGCCGGCCCCGTACTGCGCCAGCGCGTCCAGCGCATCGGCCTCGACCAACGGCGGATTCGGCCCCAGCCCGCGCTCGGCGTCCTCGAGCGCGCGCAGCAGCAGCGCCCTGATGTCATCGTGATCGAGCGGTTCAAGCCTGAACACGCGCGCCCGACTGAGCAGCGGCGCCACCACCTCGAAGGACGGATTCTCCGTCGTCGCCCCAATCAGCGTGACCACGCCGTCCTCGACCGCGTGCAGCACGGCGTCCTGCTGCGACTTGTTGAAGCGATGAATCTCGTCAATGAACAGGATGGTGCGCGCCAGACCGTCGAGGCGGGCGGCCTCGGCCTCGCCGATCACCTTGCGCAGGTCGGCGACGCCGCTGGACACCGCGGACAGCGTGGCGAAGCTGGACTGCGTCACGCCCGCGATCACCTGAGCGATCGTGGTCTTGCCGCAGCCCGGCGGCCCCCAGAGGATGCAGGACGGCGGCGAATCGGCGGCGATCGCGCGCCGCAGCGGCGCGTCCGCGCCGACCAGGTGCGTCTGCCCCAAGATCTCGTCCAGCGAGCGCGGCCGCATCCGGGCCGCCAGCGGCGCCGACGGATCGACCGGCGGAGCCTCGTCGAACAGCCCTTTCATCCGCGTCACGCGCGCCTGCGACGTCGCCATATGCCTGAGCCTAGCGCCGCGCGCGTCCACCCCGTCAATCGATCAGGCCAGGTTCGGGGGCGCTCAGATGATCCGCCGGCCCTGCGCCCGGCGAGACTGCGTCCAGCCTTCCAGCAGCATCTCGGCTCGACCCTGCGCCTTCTTCCAGGCGATCTCTGCGCCGTGCTCCTGTACCTGGTCCGGATGCGCGGCCGTCCACGCCTCACGCACGTCATCCGCTCGCAGTTCGCCAACCATCGCGCCGCGCAGCAGCGCCAGACGCAGAATCTCGGCCGCCTGATCGACGGGCACCAGCGGCGCGCCGCTCGCGCCGGGCGGCTGAAACAGCATCACCGCGGCGTCGACGAACCCCACCAGCGAGTCGGGATCGATGCCGCCCAGTCCGTTCAGCACCTGCTCGGCCGCGCGTTTCTCCTGGATATACGGCTGCACGGCGGCCTGATCCGCGTAGATCTGACCCAGCAGCGTCATCGCAAAACGTTCGCGCCGCTGACTGAGCAGCGCCGTGCTCCAGAAGGCGGGATGCGCCAGCTTGCAGACATCCCAGCCGCTGACCCCCCAGCTTCCGGAGCGCCCCTTGCGCTGCGGAAGCTGGGCGACGAAATCGTCGGCCGCCAGCTGCAGCACGCTGCGCCGCACGCGCGCCGTATTGGGGCGGCGGTCGATGGCTTCGGCGATGCGTCGCAGCACGATGATCCGCTCGACTGATCCGGATGATCCGGCTGATTCGACCTATCTGACCAGCATGACGATCGTCACGCCGTCTCCGCCCTGTTTGGGCTCGGCGCTCTCGAAGCTGGTCACCAATGGATGCCCGCGCAATAGTTCGCGCACGGCGCGGCGCAGCGCGCCCGTGCCCTTGCCGTGCACCACTTCCAGCCGAGACTGCCCGGCTCGGTAGGCGGCGTCCAGAAACGAATCGACCATCGGCAGCGCGTCGTCCGTGACCTGACCGCGCAGATCGATCTTCGAGCCCGGATCGATCGGCGGCCTGGGCATCTCGCCAACCGCGGCGCCCATCCCGCGCAGCGGGCGCTGATCAGCGCCGGCGTGTGCGCCGCGGGGCGCCAGTCGTTCGATCTGCTCCACGCGCACCCGGGTGCGCAGCGATCCGAGCTGCACCTCGACTGCGCCATGCTCAGGCGGAGCGAGCACTTCGCCCGGCTCCGCCAATCCGCGTAGATAGACAAAATCGCCCAGGCCAAGGGCGGCCGGATCGAAGGATTGATCCCCGGACGCGCGGTCCGACTGTTCCCGCCGCCTGGCGCGTTCGCGGCGCACCCGCTGCAACCGCTCGCGGCCCCGTTCGGCATGCTCCGCGGCGCGTCGCTCGTCGATCTCCGCGCCGCGCCGCTGGCTGCGTTGACGCTCCAACTCCTTCAGCGACGCGTTGAGCGCGCGGCGAAACTGCGCCAGCTCGTCCTCCATCGCGCGCTCGGTCCGCGCCATCAGCGCGTCGCGTTCCGCCTCGACGGCGTCGCGACGCTGCGACAGATCGGCGCGGATCGATTCGGCTTCCTCGCGGGCAATTCGCTCGGCGCGCGCCTGATCGGCCAGCGCGTCGCGTTCGCGCTGCAGTTCGCCGAGTAGATGCTCGAGCGTCGCCGACTCGGACGGCGCGCCCGCGCGGGCGCGCTCGATCACCCGCCCGGGCATACCCAGCCGCTGGGCGATCGCGAGCGCGTTGGAGCGTCCCGGCGTCCCCATGATGATCCGATAGGTCGGCCGCAGCGTGCCGGCGTCGAACTCGGCCGAGGCGTTGACGATCCCGTCCGTGGCGTGAGCGAACACCTTCAGCTCGCCGTGGTGCGTCGTGGCGACCAGCAGGCAATCGAGTTCCAGAAACTCCTGCAGCAGCGAGCGGGCCAGCGCCGCGCCTTCCGACGGATCCGTGCCCGCCCCCAGCTCATCGAGCAGCACCAGCGTGCGCGGACCGGCTGCGTCGATGATCCGCACGATGTTGGTCATGTGCGCGGAAAAGGTTGACAACGACTGCTCGATCGACTGCTCGTCGCCGATATCGGCGAAGACGTTCTCCAGCACCGGCAGCCGCGTGCCGATCTCGGCCGGGATCGGCAGCCCGCTCTGCGCCATCAGGCAGAGCAGGCCGATCGTCTTGAGCGCCACGGTCTTGCCGCCGGTGTTGGGGCCGGTGATCAGCACGCATCGCGCGTCGCCGTTGAGCGCCGCCGAGATCGGCACCACCTCGCCCGTCAGCAGCGGGTGCCGGGCGGCGTGCAGGATGAGGTCCGGGGAGGTGGCGGAGATCCAGTTGATCTCGCCATCCTCAGCCGGCAGCGGCGCGTCCAGCTCAGCCCCGAGCCGCGCCTTGGCCTGGGCCAGATCGATCGCCGAAAGACAGCGAACCGCGGCCCGGATCGCGCCCGCCTCCGCGCCGATCGACTGGCACAGCGTCCGCAAAATCCGTTCCACCTCGCGCTGTTCCTCACGCCGCGCCTCGCGCAGCCGGTTGCCAAACTCGACCACCGCCAGCGGCTCGACGAACAGCGTCGCGCCCGACGCCGAGACATCGTGCACCACGCTCGGCAGCGCGCCGCGCTGTTCAGCCTTGATCGGGATCACATAGCGCCCGTCGCGCTCCGTAACCAGCGACTCCTGCGCGATCCCCTCCGACACGGCGTGGCGCAGCGTGCGTTCGATCTGGCGCTCCAACCGCTCCTGCAGCGTGCGCACCTGGCCGCGAATCTCCGCCAACGCCGGCGACGCCTGATCCGGCACTTCGCCGCGCTCGTCGATGGTCGCCTCGATCTCCTGGATCAGCGGCGAGAACTCGGCGATGCGCTGCGCCAGCCTGGCCAACTGCGGCAGTTCCCTGGTCAGCGGAGCGATCTGATGCTTCGTCTGCCGCGCCGTGCGCAGCAGCACTCCGACCTCGAGGATCTCCTGCGTCGGCAGGATCGCCGCGCGCGAGGCGGCGAGCAGGCTCGCGTCAACATCGGGCGCCTGGCCCATATGGAAATGCGGCTTCAACGCGGCCAGCCGCCGCGCCTCGGCGGTGACCGCGAGCCGTCGGCGCACCTCATCCGCGTCGCTGCTGGGCGTCAGCGCAAGCGCCAGAACGCGTCCGCCGGGACTGCCGCACAGGCCGGCGAGGCGGTCGACAATCTTGCCGAACTCGAGAACCTCAATACTCTTGGCGTCCACGCGGCGGTTCCCGGATGATTTCGATCAGAGACGTAACATAACCCACGCCCCACGGATGCTCTGACGCCAGCATATGCGGACGTGCGGTCAACCCCTGCAGCGCTCCCATCAGGATCAGCGTGGGCGAGACCACCGATTCATCAACCTCGCGCCGCAGCGACTCATCGATCTCGCACAACTGCTCCGCATCCCAGTCCAGCAACGCCGACTCATACTGCGCCTGCACCTCCGCAGCGCGGCGGTGATGTCCGTACGCCGACGCGTCGGACAGCGTATGCACCGCGTCACCCGAGGCGATGATCGCCGCCACTCCCGGCAAGCCGCCGAGCGCCTCGCCGATCACTCGCCCGAAGCGGAGATGCTCCTGCGGCGGACGAAAGCTGATGCTGACCACGCCGATCCGATCCGGCACCGCGTCGCCGAGCAGCGTCAGCGGCACGCCGATCGAATGATCGGACGTCTCCCAGCGATCGGTCGGAGTCAGCGGAATCCCGGCCGATCGCGACGCGTCGATGATCGCGTCGCTCAGTTCCAGATCGATCGCGTGCCGAAAGCGCGCCGCCGGCGCGTCGAATCTCGACAGATCGCCGCTGAAATCGGCGCGCAGCAGATGAAACCGATTCAGCGTGACGATCCCGTGGGTCGAGATCATCAGCAACCGCCGCACGGAGAACGCGCGCAACCGAGCGGCGATGGAACGATACGCATCCAGTGTCGCCTGCGCCTGCCGCTCGCGGCCATTGCCGACCGACGGCAGCAGGACGGGAGGATGCGGCAGCACCGCGCCGAGCACGATCATGGGACGGGTCCGACCAGCCCGCGCAATGCGTCGATCACGATCTGGTCCTCATCGGGCAGCACGGTGCGCGGGTCGAGGACGAGCCGATCCCGCTCGACCCGGGCGATGATCGGAGGATCATGCTCCCGCAGCGCGGCCGCCGCCTGCGAGGGATGCGGATGGCGCAGACTCCAGACCGCGGTCGGACGGGTTTCGCCGGGCAGCGATCCGCCGCCGATCGGCGACTCGGACGCTTCCAGCTGACCCGCCCCCAGCGCGTCGCGCCAGCGGGCGCTGCGCGTCCGCAGCTCCAACTCATCCGCCGCGATCATGCGCCAGACCGGGATCGCTTCCAGCGCTTCGCCGACCAGATAATGCCGCAGCGTCGCGGCAAGGCCGGCGATCGCCGTCTTGTCGAGTCGCAGCACGCGCATCAGCGGATGCCCGCGCAGCGGATCGACCGCCGCCCGTCTGCCCGCGATGATGCCCGCCTGCGGCCCGCCCAGCAGCTTGTCGCCGCTGAACAGCGCCAGGTCGGCGCCGGCCGCGATGCAGTCCTGCGGGCGCGGCTCGCGGCGCAGCCCGAACGGCCGCGTGTCGAGCAGACAGCCGCTGCCGAGATCATCGATCAGCAGCGCGCCCGCCGCATCGGCGACGCGCCGCAACTCGTCCAGACCGGGCTCGCTCGTGAAGCCCACGATGCGAAAGTTTGATGAGTGCACGCGCAGGATCGCGGCGGTCTGCTCGGTCACGGCCTCGGCGTAGTCGGACGCGCGCGTGCGGTTGGTCGTGCCCACCTCGACCAGCCTGGCGCCCGAGCTGCGCAGCACATCGGGAATGCGGAATCCGCCGCCGATCTCAACCGCCTGACCGCGCGACACGATCACCTCACGCCCGGCGCAGTGCGCGCTCAGCGCCAGATAGAGCGCGGCGGCGTTGTTGTTGACCGCGATCCCGGTCTCCGCCCCGGTCGTCGAGGCCAGCAGCGCGTCGAGATGGTCGGCGCGCGAGCCGCGCCGACCGTCGGCGATCTCGTACTCCAGGTTTGAATAGCCCGCCGCAGCGGCGGCCATCGCCCGCGCCGCGGCTGCGGAGACCGGCGCGCGGCCCAGATTGGTGTGGATCACGACGCCGGTCGCGTTGACCACACGGCGCAGCGGCGGCCGCAGCCGCGCGCGCAGCCCATCCGCCGCCAGCTGCGCCGCCTCGCGCGCGGCGAGGGGCGCATCGCCGCCCTCGAGCAACCGCGTGCGTGAGCGGGCGATCACCGCCCGCACCGCGTCGACGATCTCCGCGCGGGGCAGCAGCCCAGCCAGATCGTCCAGGACAGGATCAGTCAAAACCCGATCGACGCTCGGCAAGGCGCGCAGCCGCTCGGCTCGATCCGGCGAATCTGACGAACCGTGTGACTTGTGCGCAGCGGTCGACACTGGCGGCCTCAACCTGCGCAGCCTGGCTCAGCCCGGCGCGAACCAGACTGGTTGCGCTGATAGGCTTGGCGCAGTTCACTTCATTCTGCAGCGCCGGACGGTCCGGCGCTCGCCTGCATGCTAAAGAACGGTTCGCTTCGCCCATGAGCACCAATCTCCGAATCCCCGGCCCCACGCCGTGCCCGCCCGATGTGCTGGCGGCGGCGGCCGGCGAGATGATCAACCACCGCGGACCGGAGTTCGCCGAGCTGCTGGAACGCGTGAGCGGCGGCATCCAGCCATTCTTCGGGACCGAGCAGGAGATCATGATCATCTCCGCCTCGGGCACCGGCGCCATGGAGGCCGCTGTCGTCAACACGCTCTCGCCGGGCGACCGGGTACTGTGCGTCAGCATCGGCTCGTTCGGCGATCGCTTCGCTACGATCGCCGAGCGCTACGGCGCCAACGTCACCCGCTCCGAGATCGAGTGGGGCAGCGCGGCGACGCCCGAGCTCGCCGCCGATCTGATCCAGCGCGGCGATTTCGACGCGATGCTGATCACGCACAACGAAACCTCGACCGGCGTGACCAACCCGATCGGCGCGATCGCCGCCGCGGTGCGCGAGGTCGCCGACCCGCTGATCATCGTCGACGCCGTCTCCTCGCTCGGTTCGGTCGAGATGCGCATGGATGATTGGGGGCTGGACGCCGTGGTGACCGCGTCGCAGAAGGGTTGGCTGTCGCCGCCCGGCATCGCCATGGCGGCGCTCTCGGAGCGCGGCTGGCAGGCGGCGGAGCGGTCGACGATGCCCAGCTTCTACTTCGACCTGACCACGCATCGCGACTACGCCGAACGCGGCCAACCGCCGTGGACGCCCGCCCTGCCCACGCTCTACGCGCTGGACGCCGCCCTGCCGATGCTGGCCGCCGAAGGCCCCGAAGCGGTCTTCGCCCGTCATCACCGCTTCGCCTCCTGGACGCGCGCGGCCGCGAAATCGCTGGGGCTGGAGCTGCTGGCGGACGAGCAGTACGCCTCCGACACCGTCACCGCCGTCCGAGTGCCTGAGGGAATCGCCGGCCCGGCCGTATCCAGACGCCTGCGCGAGGAGCACGATGTCGTGATCGCCGGCGGACAGGGCAAGCTGGCCGCCGCGATCTGGCGCATCGGGCATCTCGGCTACCTCGACGAGCGCGAGTTCGCCGCCTGCTTCTCCGCCCTGCAGCAGGCGCTGGTGGCGGAGGGCTTCGCGCCCGCCGAAGGCGCCGTCATCCCCGGCATCGACGGCTGACGCCGATATCCCCGACTTGCAGCGGAACGGGCGGCGGATGCACCGCGTCCTGATCAGCGAGCCGCTCGCCGACGAAGGCCGCGCAATCCTCGCCGGCGAGGCCGATCTGGTCGACGGCGTCGGACGCTCGCCCGCCGAACTACGCGATGCGATCCGCGGCTGTCACGGACTGATCGTGCGCAGTGGCACGACCGTCGACCGCGCGCTGATCGAGTCCGCGCCCGCTCTGCGCGTGATCGGCCGCGCCGGCGTCGGCGTCGACAACATCGACCTCAACGCCGCCACGGAGCGCGGCGTCATCGTGCTCAACGCCGCCGGCGGCAACACGATCTCGGCTGCCGAGCTCGCGATCGGGCTTCTGCTCGCGCTCTCGCGCCATCTGGCCCCGGCCAACGCGTCGCTGCGATCCGGCCAGTGGAATCGCTCGGCCTTCATCGGCGCCGAGCTGCGCGGCAAGACGGCCGGCATCGTCGGACTCGGACTGGTCGGCGCCGCGGTGGCGCGCCGTCTGCAGGCGATGGAGATGCGAACCATCGCCTTCGACCCGTTCGTCTCCGAGGAGCGCGCCCGCAGCGTCGGGGTCGAGCTGCTGCCGCTCGATGAACTGCTCGCGCAATCAGACGTGGTCACGCTGCACTCGTCGGCGGCGCCCGACGCGCCGCCCCTGCTGGGCGCCGATCAGCTGGCGCGGATCAAGCGCGGCGCGCTGCTCGTCAATACCGCGCGCGGCCGGCTGGTCGATGAAGCCGCCCTGCGCGACGCGCTGGACGACGGCCGCCTCGGCGGCGCGGCGCTGGACGTCTTCGCCGTCGAACCCGCGCACGAGAATCCGCTGGTCGCGCATCCGCGCGTCCTGGCGACCCCTCATCTGGGCGCATCGACCCAGGAAGCGCAGGAGCGCGTCGCCGTCGATATCGCCCGCGAGACGCTGCGCGTACTCACCGGCCATCCCTCGCAGGCAGCCGTCAACGCGCCGCTGATCGACCCGCAATCGCTGGAAATCGTCGGCCCCTATCTGTCGGTGGCCGAGACGTGCGGCCGTCTGGCCGCGCAGATCGCCCGCGGTCAGTGGCGCGACATCGCCATCCAGTACCGCGGCGAGGTCGCCAATCACGATGTCACCCCGCTCAAGGCGTCGGTCGTCGCCGGACTGCTCGCGCCGATCTCCGATGAGCACGTCAACCTCGTCAACGTCAACAACGTGATCGCCCATCGCGGCTGGCGCATCTCCGAACGCAAGACGCCCGACGCCGAACCGTTCACCTCGACGATCACGGTCGAGCTGCGCACCTCGTCCGGCGCCACGTCGCTGATGGGCACGCTCGAACACGGCCGCGCGGCGGTGGTCCAGATCAACGGCTTCCACGTCCACATCGCCAGCGCCTTGCCGCGGCCGGGCCGCGCGCACGATCATCTGCATCTGCTGGTGCTGCGCAACGAAGATCGACCGGGGCGAATCGGCGAGGTCGGCATGGCGCTGGGCCGGCTCGACGTCAACATCGCCGCCATGGATGTCGGCTTCAGCGCCCAGCGGCCAAACGAGATGTCGCTGATGGCGCTGACCATCTCGCGCTGGCTGACGCCGGATGAAGTCGACGTAATCGCCTCGATCGACGGCGTCGACGATGTGTCGCAGGCCCGGATGTAATCAGCCGGACAGCGCGTTGCGCGTGCGATCGCGCGTCGTTGCCCGTCGTTAATCGAGCGGGTGCAGCACCAGCCCGGTCGGCAGCTTGGGCACGAAATAGGTGCTCTTCTGCGGCATGAACGATCCCGCGTCCGCGGTGTCGATCACATCCTGCAGCGTCGGCGCGGGCAGCGCGAACCCGGCCTTGGCCCGCCCCGACGCCACGGCCTCGCTCAGTTCGTCCAGATGATGCGTGTAGCGCACCGCGCCGCCGCCCGCCAGCGCCTCGGCGTCGATGCCCAGGATCGGTTCGAGGATGGCGTGCTGAAGGATCGCCGCAGCCAACCCGCGCCAGGCCTCGGGCGCGTCTTCGGGCATCGCCGCGCGCGCGGCGTCGGTCGGCCGCAGCAGCCAGGCGCCGTCCCGCGTGAGCAGGCCAATATCAGCGCTGCCGTCGGGCAGCGCCTCGCCTAGCTGAGCGGGATCAACCGCGCCGACGCGGAAGCCGCGCCCCAACTGGGCGACCAGGCTGGCGGGGATGTCGCTATGCACGAGGCGGTGGGTCGCGCCCACCACCAGCGCCGGGTCCGACTGGCAGACGACGCCCATCAACACGCGGCGGGAACCGGGCCGCTGATCGATGGCGGCCAGCGCCGATTCGTAGCGGTGGTGTCCGTCCGCCATGTAGATCGTGTCGCGGGCGAACGCCCGCGTGATCGCCGCCGCCAGCTCGGGATCGTCGATGCGCCGCAGCGTATGCGAGTCGCCGGTCAGATCGACGCCGTCATAGAGCGGCGCGAGGGGCATGGCCGCATCGAGCAGCGCCGCCAGCGCGCCGTCGGCGTCGGGAACGAACGCCATCAGCGGTGAGACATCCGCGCCAACCGCCGAGCGCAGCGCCGTGCGCGTCGCCCTGGGACCGGGCATCGTCCGCTCGTGCGCCATCACGCCCTCGCCCCAGGGCGTCAGCGCGACCGCGCCGAACACCGCCCGACGCACCCGCCGCCCGCCCGATCGATCAGCGAAGCGGTGCTCGTGCAGGTAGTAGCCGGGCGAGGCGTCCCGAACGACCGCCCCGCCCTCGCGCCACTCGCGCAGCCGTTGCGCAGCCGCGGCGATCTCGCCGCCGCTCGCCGTCTCGATATGCGCGATCTGGTACGGACTCGACGCCTTCAGCCTGGCGGTCTGGTCGGCGTCGACGATGTCGTAAGGCGGGCCCAGCGCGCCGCCCCAGTCGCCGATCACGTCGGGGTTGTAGCGCAGTCCCCGAAACGGCTGGACATCGACCATGTTGCCAAATCCTCACGCAGCATTGCGGCGCGCAGCCTGAGGCAAGCGTATCCCACACGTTTGCGCGGGTCGGCGATTGATGCGACGCTTCGCATATGCCGAATACGCCGGGTCAGGAGCCGCCGCGGTTCTGCGTCTTCTGCGGCATTGCGGACGGTTCGGAGTCGGCGCTCTTCTTCCGCGACGGCGAGCGGCGCTTCACCGACTCGCGGCGCGGCGATCCCTCCGCTCCCTGGTCCGACGCGCGGCCCGACGTCTTCGTCTTCGAGAACCAGTTCCTCTTCTTTGATCTCACCTCGCTGGTCATACCGGCCCGGCACTCCGAGTGCGCGTCTCCCTTCTACTGCCAGCAGCACGAGCTGTGGCGGGACCTCGGCGCGGTCGGCGCGGTCGCGCGCGATCACGGGCGGCAAGCGGTCGACTGGCTGCGGGATCGCCAGGCCGAGCGCGCCCCGAGCGGGTTTCGCGTCTTCTGCAACTTCGGCTCAGTCGGCGAGCAATCGCAACCGCACGCGCACCTGCAGGTGCACGCGGCCAAAGAGCTGGATCGATCCCGGTTCGCACCCACCGGCGAACCGTGGCTCGACGCCGTCGCCGCTCATGGCGGCGAAATCGTGCACGAAACGGAATCAACCCTGTTCTACAACGCCCTGCCGGTGCTCGAAGCGGGCCGCGCGAACCTGTGGCAGGTCACGGTATCGGTCGGATTCTCAGCGCCGCACCGCGCGCTGCCCAAACTGGCGCTGCTGGCGGCGCCCCGCAGCGGCGCCTCGCAGTGGACGCTCTGGAGCGGCGTCGGCCAGGTCGGCGCCGACGTGGTCGAGTACGGCATCGCCGCCTCGCCCGGCGGATTTCGCCTGCTCAGCAACTTCCCCGGCCAGCAGGCCAACGAGGAATACGGGCCCGGCCACGTGCTGCTCGTCGGCGGCAGCCACCTGGGGCTGTACGCGGATTACTTCTGAGCGCAGGCGGCCCGCTGCGCCTCGAAGATCGAGGCCATCGCTGTCTGCGCGGCGGCGACCATCTCGCTCAGTTGATCGGGCGAGAAGACCGCGCCCTCCGCCGTGCCCTGCACTTCCACCAACCCGCCGCTCGACAGCCCGACGATGTTGCAATCAACATCGGCGCTCGAGTCCTCCTCGTAGTTGAGGTCGACCAGCACCGCGCCGCCGCGGACACCCACGCTGATCGCGGCGACCAGGGCGCGCATCGCTGAATGCCCGCTGCCCGGCGCGTCCAACGCCCGCGCGGCGGCGACGCAGGCGCCGATGATCGACGCCGTGCGCGTGCCGCCGTCGGCGTTGAGCACATCGCAATCGACATTCAGCGTGCGCTCACCCAGCGCGTCGAGATCCAGCGCGGCGCGCAGGCTGCGCCCGATCAGGCGCTGAATTTCCTTGGTCCGTCCGGCCGACAGCGTGCGCTCGCGGTCCGAGCGCGTGTTGGTGCTGGCCGGCAGCATGTTGTACTCGGCCGTCAACCAGCCGCGGCCGTTCCCGCGCATCCAGCCCGGGACCTGCTCCTCGATCGTCACGGCGCACAGCACCCGCGTCGCGCCCAGCCCGACCAGGCAGGAGCCGTCGGCGTGCGGCTGAACATCCAGCTCGAAGCCAAGCGGACGTAACTCGTTGGGTGAACGACCGTCGATGCGTAGCATATGAAGCAGCTTAGGAGAGGACGGACACATGGCAATCCAGGGATATTCGGACTTCGACGCCGTCGAGCTCGCCCGCATGGTGGCGAACCGTGAGGTCACGCCGATCGAGCTGCTGGAAGAGGCGATCGGGCGGGCTGAACGGGTCAATCCGCAGATCAACGCGGTGGTCTACCCGTGGTACGACCACGCCAGAGAGAACGCCCTGTCGGGCCTGCCCGAAGGCCCGCTGCACGGCGTGCCCTTTCTGCTCAAGGATCTCGGCACGCTCTACGCCGGCCAGCCGATCTCGAGCGGTTCCAAAGCCTTCGCCGATACGATTCCCGATCACGACTCGGAGATGGTGATCCGCTACAAGGCGGCGGGACTCTCGATCTTCGGCCGCACCACCTCGCCCGAGATGGGCATCACCTCGACCACCGAGTCGCAGCTGCACGGTCGGACGCGCAACCCCTGGAACCTCGAGCACACCGCGGGCGGTTCATCGGGCGGCGCCGCGGCGGCGGTCGCCAGCGGCGTCATTCCCGCCGCCAACGCCTCCGACGGCGGCGGCTCGATCCGCATTCCCGCCACCTGCAACGGCCTGTTCGGCCTCAAGCCGACCCGCGCGCGCACGCCGGCCGGGCCGGATGTGGGCGAGGGCTGGGCGGGTATGTCCACCGTTCACGCCGTCTCGAAGTCGGTGCGCGATTCCGCCGTCCTGCTCGACGCCACGGCGGGGCCCGACATCGGCGCGCCCTACTACGCGCCGCCGCCGCAGCGTCCCTGGTCCGAGGAAGTCGGCCGCGATCCGGGCAAGCTGCGCATTGGCATGATCCTGAAACCGTTCAACGAGTGCGAGATCGACGCCGAGTGCATCGCCGCCGCCGAGCACTCGGCCGCGTTGCTGCGCTCGCTCGGACACGAGGTCGAGGACGCCGCGCTGGACATCCCCGAGGCAGTCCGCAATCCACTCTTCGACATCGTGCGCCCCTCGACCAAGCTGGCGTTCGATCAGAAAGCCGCCGAGTTGGGGCGCGCGCCGAATCCCGAAGATATGGAGCCGCTGACCTGGCGCATGATCTCGGGCGAGATGCCGACGGCGACCGAATACATCGCCGCCACGCGCGCGGTGCACGCCATCGGCCGCTACGTCGGCCGCTGGTTCGCCGGCGTCGACGGCCCCGGCTACGACGTGATGCTCACCCCGACCATGGCGACCACGCCGCTGCCGCTGGGTCGGCTGGCGCTGGATCGCGACGACCTCGCCGGCCAGGGCGCCGATGTCCAGCGAACTGTCGGCTTCACCTCGCTGTTCAACGCCTCCGGCAACCCCGCCGCCTCGGTTCCGCTCTACTGGAGCGAATCCGGGCTGCCCGTCGGCACGCAGCTGGTCGCGCCCTACGCCGACGAGGCGATCCTGTTCCGTCTCGCCGCCCAGCTGGAGGCGGCGCAGCCCTGGGCCGATCGCAAGCCGCCCGTACACTCTGATCACTGATCAGCCTGATCAGCCCGATCAGCGCCGAACAGGAACGTCCGCCAAGAACCGCCGGCAAGGAGAACTCAGGATGCGAACCGCAAACGCGATTGCCGAGATGCTGAAGCGGGAAGGAGTCGAGTTCGTCGTCGGCTACCCCGTCAACCCGATTTTCGAGGCGGCGGCGCAGGCCGACATCCGCACCATCGTGGTGCGTCAGGAGCGCACCGCGATCCACATGGCCGACGCCTTCGCGCGGATGCACTCGGGCGACCGGGTCGGCGTCTACCTGACCCAGAACGGCCCCGGCGCCGAGAACTCGTTCGGCGGTCTGGCGCAGGCCTGGAGCGAGTCGGCGCCGCTGGTCGCGATCCCCGGCGGCTACGCCCGCTCGCAGACGAATGTGGCGCCCAACTTCTCGGCGCTGATCAACTTCCAGCACGTCAGCAAGTGGACCGAGCAGTTGACCGACGCCAACGACCTGGCAAACGCGATGCGCCGCGCCTTCACGCACGCCAAGAACGGCCGCCAGCGCCCGGTCGTGCTGGAAATCCCCGGCGACCTCTGGGGCGCGGAGATCGAAGAGCCGATCCACTACACGCCCACGCCCGCGTACCGCTCCGGCCCTGATCCGGCCGACGCGCGCAAGGCGGCGCAGACGCTGGTCAACGCCGAGCGCCCGGTGATCTACGCCGGTCAGGGCGTGCACTACGCCAAAGCCTGGGACCAGCTCAGAGAGCTGGCCGAGCTGCTCGAAGCGCCGGTCACCACCTCGCTGCAGGGCAAGAGCGCCTTCCCCGAGACGCATCCGCTCTCACTCGGCTCGGGCGGCCGCGCCTTCCCCCAGGCGGTGCACGAGTTCCTCCAGGACGCCGACGTGATCTTCGGCATCGGCTGCTCGTTCGCCAAAACCGGCTTCGGCCTGCAAATGCCCAAAGGCAAGTACTACATCCACGCGACGCTCGATCCGGAAGACTTCAACAACGAAGTCGAAATCTCGGAAGGCGTCGTCGGCGACGCGGCGCTGGTGCTGGACGCGATCATCGGCGAGGTGCGCGAACTGATCGCAGCCCCGCGCGGCCGCGCCGACGCCGTTGCCGCCAGGATCGCCGCAACCAACGGCCAGTGGCGTCGGGATTGGTCCCACAAGACCGACTCGAACGACGCGCCGATCAACCCCTACCGCGCCCTGCGCGATCTGCACGCGACGCTGGATGAAACGGTCGGCATGGACAACGTGGTCGCCACCCACGACGCCGGCTCGCCGCGCGACCAGATGTCGCCGTTCTGGAACGCCACCACGCCGCTCAGCTACATCGGCTGGGGCAAGACCACCCAGCTCGGCTACGGACTGGGTCTGGCCATGGGCGCCAAGATCGCGGCGCCCGAGAAAACCTGCCTCAACGTCTGGGGCGACGCCGCGATCGGAATGACCGGCATGGATTTCGAAACCGCCGTGCGCGAGAACATTCCCATCCTCAGCGTGCTGCTGAACAACTTCTCGATGGCGATCGAACTCCCGATCATGCAGACCGCCACGGAAAAGTACCGCGCCACCGATATCTCCGGCCACTACGCCGACATGGCCAAAGCCTTCGGCGGCTACGGCGAGCGCGTCGAGTCCCCCGCCGACCTCAAGGCCGCTTTCCAACGCGGCATCCGCGCCACGCAGGAGGGCCAGGCCGCGCTGATCGAGGTCATCACGTCGAAGGAGATCGACTACTCGGTGTTCAGGTAAGGGCAAGCAGCCCCTCGCCGTCATTGCCGCGCTCCGTCGCGGCAATGACGCTCGGACTGCATCAAGGAGCAAAACAGATGTCACGAGTATGGGTTGTGAGGGCGGATGGTGGAACTGAAACGCAGCACTGCGTAGACGGAGGTTTCACGGGCATAGGCTGGTGCGAAAACCAGAATGCGAGCGATCTTGCCGGTTTCGAAGCCATCCGAACCGCATATCAGGAAGAAAATCCTGATATCACCAGCAACTCCGTACTCGGTAATCGAGCCGGTGAGCTAGCTCGATTTGCTTACGATATTCAAAGAGGCGATATAGTGATCACTCCTTGCGAAGACAGTCGATGGCTTCGCTTCGGAGACGTGCTGGGCGATTACGAACACGTGACGCCATTAGAAGGTGATCCTTGCCGATATCAGCATCGCCGAAAGGTCGAATGGAAACCAGAAGTCCTTGATCGAACAGAGCTCTCCGTTCCTCTCCAGATGACTCTCAGATCATCGCTTACAGTGTTCGATGTTAAGCATTACAACGACTTCCTGTGGCGAATCGGACGAAGTGCCCAACTATCAACAGCAAATAAGGAACTATCTGAGAAAAGCGTTCCGCTTGAAGCTGTATTGGATGTGCTGTTAACTCTTTCCCCTGAAGATTTTGAACTCCTTGTCGTTAACCTACTCGCTGCTATCGGTTTTGAAGTCAAGGGTACCCCAAAGTTTAGAGACGGCGGAATCGACTTTACTGGAACACTGTACGTATCAAGTATCGCTCACATGGAGATAGTCGGTCAGGTAAAGCGTTATAAGACCCATCGCAAAATTCGGAAAGGTCCCATCCTCGATTTGAGGGGGCGCATTCCGATTGGAGCCAGGGGGCTTTTTGTCACGACATCGGACTATGCACAAGAAGCGCGTGAGGCAGCCAACCAACCGCGGTTTCCTGAGATTGGATTGGTGAACGGCTCGCAGCTTGTCGATCTCCTCATTGAGTATTGGAGGCAAATTCCAGAAGATTTTCGATCGCAGTTGGGGTTGGATCTAGGATTGGTACCTCTTTAGGCAAGGCCAATTCCAGCAGCAAGCACGTCGCATAAGCCCTACTCCATCACCCCGTCAGCCTCCAACTGCGACACCTCCGACGCTGACATTCCCAGCCAGTCCCGTGCGACCGAGGCGTTCGACTCGCCGAATACCTCCGGGCGGTTGTAGACCATCGACGGCGTCCGCTCGAACTGCAGCGGCAGCCGATCGCCCTTGAGCGGGCCCAGCGCGGGGTGGGGCGTCGGGAAGTCGAAGAACATCGACGCCTGCGCCAGCTGCGGGTCGCGCTCGATCAGGTCCTCGCCCGTCTGAACGACGCCGGCGGGGACGCCGGCCCGCTGGCAGCGATCCATCAGCGCGTAACGCTCCTGCCTGCTGGTCCAGTCCGCGATGCGCGCGTCGATCTCGGCGCGGCGAAGCTGGCGGCCGGCGGCGCTCGACAGCGATTCGTCGCCAAGCCAGTCGGCGGCGGAGATCAACTGGCACAGCGCCCGCCACTGCTCGTCATCGACCACCGCGATCGCGCACCACTGATCCTCGCCCCGGCAGGGATAGATCGCGTGCGGCGTCCACCGCTCCCAGGATGGATCGTTGCCGACCGGTTCGGCGGCGACGCCGTTGGCGAACCAGTCCAGCAGCGCCGGGCCGCTGAAACCGACGCCGACCTCGAACTGGCTCATGTCGATCCGCTGGCCGCGGCCGGTCGCGCGCCGCGACTCGATGGCGGCCAGCGCCGCGACCGCGCCGTGCAGCCCCGCCATGTGGTCGTTGTAGCTGAAACCGATCCCGATATCGCTGCGCCCCGGCACGCCGGTCAGATAGGTCAACCCCGCCAGCGCGTGCACGGTGGGCGCGTAGGTCACGTAGTTCGACCACGGCCCCGACGCGCCCATGCCCGACATGCCCAGATAGATCACGCCCGGATGATCGCGGCTGACCGCGTCGTAGCCGATCCCCCAACGGTCGAGCACGCCGACCGAGAAGTTGTCGATCACCACATCCGCCCGGAGCGCCAGCCGACGCGCGATCTCGCGCGCCTCCGGGCGGCCCAGATCAAGCTGCAGGACGCGCTTGTTGCGGTTCCACATCGTGTGATACGGGTGCTCGAGCCCGCCTGCCAGGCTGACGCGGGTCGCCGACATCACCTTGACCACATCGGCGCCCATATCGGCCAGCGCACGGGTCGCGAACGGCCCCGCCAGCACATGCGTGAAATCGAGCACGCGGACGCCTTCGAGCGGACCGGTCGTCGCGGCCGCCGACCGATCCGGACGCGGCGCGCCCCCGCCCGAGACGCGGTTGGGCGGGGCGGACAGGGCTGACACGTCAGAAGCGCCAATCCGCCACGGCGTGTCAGAAAAGTGATACGGCGCGCCGGGCCCGACCGCGGCGTCGCCGCCGACGGGGTACTCGGCCCACCACGCCCGCGCCTCGAGCTGCGGATTGCCCGCCACCTGCGGCAGCGTCATCACCCAGCCGTAGGGATGATGCCGCGCCTGCGCCTCGTGGAAGAACGACTCAACCGGCTTCGCCGCCGCCCACTCGCGCAGCGTCGCCATCGTCAGTGCAACCATCTCCGCCAGGTTGGCCGGGTCGCTGAAGCGTTCGTCCAGCAGCTCCAGACCGACGCCCTCCTCGACCAGCCAGGCCGCCTGTTTCGAGAAATCGGGCGTCGGCGTCACCATGATCGAACCGCCGATCGCCTGCATCACCGCATAGGCGTTCGACCAGTGCAGCGAGCCGCGGCGCGGCAGCACGGGCGACTCGGCGAACGGCAGCG
Source organism: Dehalococcoidia bacterium (assembly GCA_965205105.1). Classification (GTDB taxonomy): domain Bacteria; phylum Chloroflexota; class Dehalococcoidia; order Bin125; family Bin125; genus Bin125. Next base: position 747,284 of record OZ242034.1, on the reverse strand, counting down.
CCTCGTGGTACCAGGCCCACATCAGCACGTGCTCCAGCACCGAGCAGAGCGCCTCGTGCGCGCTGAGCCGCACGATCTGCCCCCGACCGCGCCCCTGCCCGCGCCCGCGCGCGTGACCCAGCGCCGACAGGGCGCCGATCGCCGCGTAGACGCCGACCACAAACGCGTACTGGTCGCCGTACAGCTTGAGCGGCGGCGTATCAACATCGCCCGACGTCGCCGCGATCCCGCCCAGCGCCTCGGCGACCAGACCCGGCGCCCGATAGCTGCGCCACGGGCCGGAACGTCCGAACGAGGTCACATCGACGATCACCAGCCGCGGATTGGCGTCCAGCAGCGCCTGCGGATCGGCGAGCCGCTCGCAGTCGAGAATGATGTCGGCGGACTCAGCGAGCCGCGCGATGTCGAGATCGCCCTCGCTGACGAACGTGCGCGAGCTGGCGAAGAAGGCGTGCCACAACGACGCCCCGTTCTGGTGGAACGGCGCGCGCTGGCGCAGCGGGTCGCCGCCGTCCGGCTCGACCCGCACGACCGCAGCCCCCAGGTCGCCCAGCAGCTTGCCCGCGTAGACGGCGCGGTCGTCGGTCAGATCGATCACGCGCACGCCGTCGAGCGGACCGGCGGCATGCTGCGGCATTGCCTGGTCGGACATGGATGAGATTGTAGCCGCGCGATGATCGCGCCGCCGCCTCCGCTCGACGCTCTGTTAATCTGAATCGCGATCGGGCGGATAGCGAACAGACGGCGCACAGCCGACGGGAGTGGCATTCATGGATTTCAGATTCTCGACCGAAGACCTGGCCTTTCGCGACGAGGTGCTGGCCTTTCTGGGCGAGCAGCTGCCGCCGGGCTGGGCCGACCTGTCGGAGGGGCCGGCCGAGGACGGCGCCGCCAACCGCGAGCGCTGGGAGTTCACGCGCGGCTTCCACCGGGCGCTGGCCGAGCGCGGCTGGCTGACGCTCGGCTGGCCGCAGGAACACGGCGGCGCGGGCGCCGGGCCGATCCGCCAGGCGATGTTCAACGAGACGATGGCGCACCATCGCGCGCCCGTCTACAACCAGGGCGTCGACCGCGTCGGCCCGACGATCATCATGTACGGCTCGGACGAGCAGAAGGACTACTTCCTGCCCCGCATCCGCGGCGCCGAGATCGGCTGGTGCCAGGGCTTCTCGGAACCCGGCTCGGGCTCCGACCTCGCCTCGCTGCAAACCCGCGCCCAGCGCGACGGCGACGACTACATCATCAACGGACAGAAGATCTGGACCTCAGGCGCGCAGCACGCCGACTGGATCTTCATGCTCGCCCGCACCGAACCCGACGCGCCCAAGCACCGCGGCATCTCGTTCTTCCTGATCGACATGCGGACGCCCGGCATCAGCGTGCGGCCGCTGGTCAACATGGCCAACCGCCACCACTTCAACGAGGTCTTCTTCGAGGACGTGCGCGTGCCCGCTACGAATATGGTCGGCGAGGAGAACCGCGGCTGGTACGTCGCCACGACCACGCTCGATTTCGAGCGCTCCGGCATCTCCCGCGTCGTCTCCGGCGTGCGGCTGCTGGGCGAACTCACCGATCTCGCCAGCCGGCCCGGCCCCGACGGCAGACGACCGGACGAAGACCCGCGCATCCGCCACAGGCTGGCGGACTTGCAGATCGAGTTCACCGTCGGCCGCTGGCTCGCCTACCGCGTCGCCTGGATGCAGTCGCAGGGCCTGGTGCCCAACCACGAGGCGTCGATGTCGAAGCTCTACGGCACGATGATCAACCAGCGTCTGGCCGGCATGATCAACATGTTCGGCCTCGGCGGCGCGCTCTCGGGCGAGCAGCCGCACGCCCCGCTGCACGGCCGCATGCCCGACGAGTACCTCAACGCCGTCCCCCTCACCATCGCCGCCGGCACCTCGGAGATCATGCGCAACATCATCGCCACCCGCGGTCTGGGTCTGCCACGCTAGTGTGCGTCCTGCACAAATAAAATTGGAGCGAACAATGAAAGCAGAAATCAAAGACGCAAACGGTCTTTTCTATAACCCGGTACGGTACGAGATCCCGGTATATCAGCGACCGTACGTCTGGGAAGAAGAAAAGCAATGGCACCCTATGTGGGAGGACGTCGCCCGTACGGCAGAGGAGTTTCTTGAATCAAACACAAGCAGTACCGCTGATCACTTTCTCGGAGCTATTGTGCTCCAGCAGCAGTCAGGCGAGATTGGCGCAATGCCTAGATGGATTGTTATCGATGGTCAGCAACGGTTGACCACCCTACAGCTGCTCTTGGATGCGGCTGAATTTGCCTTTCGCGAATTTGGTGAGCCATTGGAAGATGAAGCCGCCAATCTGCATGACCTAATCGAAAACAGTCGTCGTCGTCGAGATCCGCAAGATGAGGACACTCGATTCAAAGTTTGGCCTACTGCCGGCGATCAGCCCCATTTCCGACAAGTTATGGCTCACCAACCTCGCAACACTGACCAAGGCGAGGATGACGAAGATTCAAGGATCGTTGAGGCGCATCGATTCTTTCGTGCACAAGTAGCAAACTGGCTTGGTCAGGGATCGCAAACCATGGTTGATCGTGCGTATGCCCTGCGTATTGCGCTTTCGGAAAAAGTCAAGGTTGCTGCGATTTCGCTCGATCACACCGACAATGCCCACATCATTTTTGAGACACTTAACGCACGCGGCACACCTTTGCTTGACTGGGATCTTGCCAAGAATTTCCTCTTGCACCAATTCCAGCTCAGGCATCAAAATCCAGCCACCCTTTATGGAAAATACTTCGAGCCGCTTGAGACTGATGAATGGTGGCGGCAAGATGTACGGCGTGGCAGCGTCGTTATCCCTCGCATCGATCAGTTTCTCTATTACTGGCTGATCCTGCGGACGCAAAAATGGATACGCGCCGATGGAGTCTTCACAACACTCGCGGATTACACAAAGAACAAGCAGGTTGAGGACGTTGTGGCTGACCTGTCGATAGTCGCGCGACACTATCGGGACATTGAGACTGGCGCCCTTTCAGAGCCTTGGAAGAGCTTCCTGCCCCGCTGGAAAGCAATGCAGGCTACAGTCATGACTCCGCATTTGCTCTGGCTACGAGATAATAAAATCAGCGGCAATGATCTGCGCCGCACCCTGACAGCGCTCGATAGCTACTTCGTCCGCAGAGCAGTATGCCGTAACGCTGCGCGAGGGATGAACCGTGAAATGACCGCCCTTTTGGAAGAGCTAACAGCGGCGAAGGGAATCTCTGTTGCGGACGCGGTGCTACGATTCCTCAGCACCCCAACTAGGTCATTGAAGTGGCCGGACGACGCGGAGTTCCGAGAACAACTTATCAACAGCCCGCTATACCAGCAACTCACACGAGCACGAACACATGCAATATTGGCTGGGCTTGAGCAGGAGCTACAGTCACCAATGTCGGGTGTTACGGTAACTACCGGATTCACGATCGAGCACGTCCTTCCGCAAACTTGGGCCGCGCATTATCCGATTCCAAAATTGCCGGCGGCAAATTACGAACTACGGCGACAGGAGCGCGAGGTCCGGCTGCACACGCTTGGCAACCTCACGCTGACGAACGGCAGGCTCGGGTCGATACTGAGCAACCGCTCCTGGCCTGAGAAGCGCCAGACGTTGCAGAGACACGACGCGTTGTTCCTGAACCGGGAACTGCTCAACCGCTGGCACGACCATTGGGACGATGAAACGATCGTCGCCCGCGGACAGTACCTCGCCGACCTCGCCATCGAGATCTGGCCGTCGGCCGAGAACATCTAGCCGCGCATGTACGCATTCCCCAGCGCGCCCCAACTCGCCACCAGGAACGGGACGCAGTAGGTCAGCGGAATCTTCCAGGCCAGATCCCACGCCGCGTCGCCGCCGGCGATCACCGTGCCCTGATTGATCGCCGCCAGAATCGTGCCTACCACCGCCGAGGTCAGCAGCGAGCGGCGCAGCATGGCGCGGTTGCGCAGGGCGCAGCGCCAGCATTCGAGCCGCGCCCGCATGCGGAAGTGGCGGCCCGCGGGCGGCTGCGGCAGATGCGGACAGGCGGCGGCGCGCATAGGCGGTAGGCTAACGTTCGTGCGGCCGCTCAGAATTTTCTTCGACGTCGATGGTTGTCTGGTCTCCTGGAACCTGCACCTGCGCCCCTACGCGCGCGAGGTGCTGGAGCGTCTGCAGGATCGCGGGCACCATGTCTACATGTGGTCGGGCTACGGCGCCCGGCGCGAGGTCGCCGACCAGCACGACCTCTGGCCGCTGCTGACCGGGATCATGGGCAAGCCGATCTTCCAGTACCGCCAGCGTCTGCATCTGTTCACCGACATCGTGCCCGACTTCATCATCGACGACCACCGCGAGATCGTCGACGCGCTGGGCGGCGCGGTGATCAGGCCGCCGCAGGAACCGCTGGCGGCAGATCGGGAAATGGTGCGCGTCTACCGCCGCATCCTCGAGTACGAGCGCAAACACCGGCTGCGCTGGGCCTGAGCCGCCCGACGCGCTCGAACGGGGCGGTTAGCCGCCCGCGTCGTCCTCGGCCGGGGCCTCCGCCGGCGCGGGCAGCTCGCGATCGACCGGGTAGCCGCCCAGCGTGGTATCGAGCCGGCTGCCGCTCAGCCGGTCGAAGGACCAGCCGTAGTCGAACAGGCGCGAATCAGGCTGGAACCACGGTTGATGAATGCCCAGCTGGACGCCGCCGACGAGCGGTACCCGCCACTGGTGCGACTCACCGCCCAGCAGCCGCTCTTGCGCCTGATGCGCCAGCGCCTGCCGCGCCTCCCGATCGAATGTCGTCAGCATCTGATTGATCAGCGCGTCCAACTCGGGATCGAGGTCGTCGCTCCAGTGCCGCCCGCCCGCCGAATGCAGGACGGCCGCCCATTCATCGGTCGGGTCGGCCTGCTGCGGCGCCGCGCCCCAGCCGAGCATCAGAAAGCGCTCGCCGCCGCGCATCTGGTCCAGCGCCTCAGCCAGGGGGCGGTACTCGCGCTCCACCTCAAGCCCCGCGCCCTCGGCGATCATCCCCCGCACGGCCTCGCCCGCGCCGGGGAAGCGCCCCTCGAACAGGTCGGCGACGACCAGCGGGATCGAGGCCTGCGCGTCCGCGCCGCCGGCGGCGGAGATCAGCTGCGCCGCCTCGGCCAGATCAGCCTCGCGGTCGGCGCGGTAACCGGCGAACTGAGCCAACGCGGTCTCGGACAGGCTCCAGCCGTCCAGGAACCAGGGCAGCGGCCCGTTCGGCCGTCCGTACTCCCCGTACAGACGCTCGGCCAGCGCCTTGCGGTCGATCGCGATCGCGCAGGCGCGCACGACGCGCGGATCGGCAAGCGGCGACTCGGCGTCGGCGCTGAGCGGCGCCAGCAGCTCGACGGCGGCGTCGAGCGGGGTCTCGTATACGGGGTGTTCTGGATGCTGCTCGCGCAGCAGCTCGACGGCGTCGTTGGCAAGCGGAAATCCGGCCGCATCAATCGCCGCGGCGTCGTACAGACCGGCGATGATATCGGCCGCCGACGATGCAAACACGATCCCCTCGGCGCCGGCCGAGTCCGGCCGCCACCAGTTCTCGGAACGGGCCAGGGCGAATTCGACCCCGTTGTACTGGCGCGGCGTGTAGGGCCCGCTGCCGCTGTTGCGCATCGCGTCGGCGGGGTCGTCGCGCCATTCGTCGGCGTACAGCTCGGCCGCCTCCGGGTTCGTAATCCAGGCGAACGGCGAGGCGTGCACCGAGGCCAGATAGGCCGCATCGGGGCGAGGGGTCGTCAACCGGATCACGCGCTCGCCGTCGACCTCGATCTCCGCCGTGCGCGCATAGGCGCCGCGGCGGAAGAAGTACCAATCAGACAGGCCCTCCGCGTCGAGCGCGCCGCGCTGCCGCTCGATGTTCCAGCGCACATCCTCGGCCGTGACCGCGCGGCCGTCCGTCGGGGCCAGGTTCCAGAAGACGGCGTTCGGCTCGATCGTGAAGACGTAGGTGATCTCGTCCGGCGTCTCGGGCAGCGCGGCCAGATCGGCCTCCAGTTCGCCTGTGCGCATCGACGCGGGGCGCAGCAGGCGGTTGTACATCAGGCTGTGCATCGCCTGCGTGTAGCGGTAGCGCGAGCGATGCGGATCCCAGCGATCATGGCGCTCAACCGGCAGCCAGAGCCGAATGATCCCGCCCGGCGCGGGCTGGCTCGGCGGCGGATCCGCCTGCTGCTGGGCCGGCGCGGACTGCTGATCCGGCTGCGCCTGCTGAGCCTGCGATCCCGCCTGCTGCTGCGTCTGCCCGGCCGCTACTCCCTGCTGCTGATCGAGCGGCTGCGCCGACTCGTCATCGCCCGAGCAGCCGATCAGGGCCAGCGCCGACGCGCCTACGCCCGCGCGCGCCGACGCGGCCAGCAGGCTGCGGCGCGACAGTCGGCGCCGCCGCAGCGATTGCGCGCGCCAAGCTCGGCCCGCTCCGCTGGCGTTGGGTCGGTTCGGCATGTTCGACGCATTGGTTGACATGATGATTATCGTATCCGCCGCCGCGCCTTACGGTCAGCATCGCGGGCCATATTGGCGCATATTGATCAGGCGACTGGACGATAGCGGCGCGGGCGGCGATACTATGAGCACCGCGCCCGCGCGCAGACGACGCGCGGCGGCGCGGCACAGCGAAACGGATTGACGCGCATGCCGCCTCTGGTGCCTTCCTTCATGCTGCCGCAATGGTTGAAAGACGCGCCGATTCCCGTGCAGATGGCGCTGCTGCTGCCGGGCATGATCGTCGGCGGCGTGGTCGGCATCGTCGTCCACGCGATCCTGATCAACCTGGGCGCGGGCAATCAGCATCTCTCCTCCGCCGACGGCGGGTTCGACGCCTGGCTGCTCTGGATCATCATCGTCGGCGGCCTCTTCCTCGGCCTGGCCGCGGGCGGCTTCGTCTACATCGGCGTCGGGCTGGGCGCGGACAAAGAGAGCGAAGGCGAGGACGAGCACGGCGAAACGGGCATGCTGGAGCTGTAAGCCGCCCGCTCAAGATCGGCTCCCGTGATCGCCGCGCGGACGCGGCGGCGGACGAGATTCCCGCGCGGTGCCCCGCTCAGGCCTGCAGTTCGGCGGCGAAGAAGGCGGTCAGTTTGGTCCAGGCGTCGGCCGCGGCGGCCGGGTCGTGGACGTCCGAGGTGTCGTTGAAGAAGCCGTGCTGCGAGTCGGGATAGACGTGGATCTGGTTGCGCACGCCGGCCCCGTCGAGCGCCGCGCGGATGCCGTCGACGACCTCGGCGTTGACCCAGTCGTCGTGGCCGGCGTAGAAGCCCATCACCGCGCCGCGGATGTTGGCGGCGCCGCCCATGCCCGCGCCGGGTACGCCGTAGAAGGGCGCGGCGGCCGTCACGGCCGGGTTGTTCATCGCCAGAAGCAGCGACATGCCGCCGCCCAGACAGAAGCCGGTCACGCCGATGCGGTCGGCGCGCACGTCGTCGCGCGCCTGCAGCGCCGCTACCGCGCCCGACATATCGACCAGCGCGTTGGGCTCCTGCAGCGACATCATCAGCTTCTGCGCCTCGTCCGGTTCCGACGTGACCGCGCCGTGGAAGAGGTCGGGCGCGAGCGCCGCATAGCCCTCCGCGGCGATGCGGTTGGCGATATCGCAGATGTTAGGGTTCAGCCCCCACCACTCCTGAATCACGACCACGCCCGGGTAGGGCCCGCCGGCGGCGGGTCGGGCCAGGTAGCCGGAGGCGGTGCCGCCGTTGGCGGCGAATTCGATGCTCTCGTGCGCGAGGATGGCCATGCCGATTTCCTGTCTGCGGTGCTGTTCGCTGGTCGTCGTCCGTTCGCCGCTCAGGCCTGGCGGGGCGCCTGGGCCGGCCAGGGGTTCTTCTGCGAGCCCAGATAGGACTGCGCGGCGGCGCGGTCGAGCTCGTCCAGCGTGAAGGCGGCCCCGGACGCGTAGACCGCCGCCTCGACCGTAGGCAGCGAGTACATGCCGACTTCGTTGCCCCAGACGAGGAAGTCGCGCCCGTTGATGTTGGCCGCCGCGTCGGTGCAGAGCCAGACGGTGAAGGGCGAGACGTTCTCGGGCGCCATCATCGCCTCGCGGTCGGCGCCGAACTCGATCCCGCCGGCGTCGCCCGCCGCCAGCCCCGCCTCGCGCGCGCGGCGCTGCGCCTCGGCCAGCTCCTCGGTCAGCGTCAGCCGCGTCCCGGCCCGCGGGCGGATCGCGTTCGCGGTCACCCCGTAGCGGCCCAGGTCGCGCGCCAGCGTGCGGGTCAGGCCGACGATGCCCTCCTTGGCCGCCGCGTAGTTGGCCTGCCCCATGTTGCCCAACCCGGACTCCGACGACGTGTTGACGATGCGCCCCGAACGCTGCTGGCGGAACACCTGGGCGGCGTGTTTGGTCGCCGTGAAGTGCCCCTTGAGGTGCACAGCGATCACGACGTCCCACTCCTCCTCGCTCATGTTGAAGACCATCCGGTCGCGCAGGATGCCGGCGTTGTTGATCAGGATGTCCAGCCGGCCGAAGGCGTCCAGCGCCTGCTGCACCATACGTTCGCCGGCGTCCATCTCGGCGACCGAGTCGTAGTTGGCCACAGCCTCGCCGCCGGCGTCGCGGATCGCGGCGACCACTTCATCGGCCGGCCCGGCCGCGCCGTCGCGCTCGCCGCCCTGCGAGCCGCCGTAATCGTTGACCACCACCCTGGCGCCCTCCGCGGCCAGCAGCAGCGCGTGTCCGCGGCCGATGCCGCGCCCCGCGCCGGTGACGATCGCGGCGCGCCCGTCCAGTCGATTGCCCATCAGAGATCCTTTCCGCCCGCCTCAGCGGCTGGCTGTCGGTTGGTTTGCAGACTGCACAGTGCAAGCGGTGCGGTGCAGACTGTGCAGCCTGCGTCGAGGATACAACCCGCCCGCCGCCGATGCCGCGCTCAGGCCGGGCGGCGGCGGGTGCGATCGGCGCCGCGCCGCGTTCGTCCAGCGCGATCCTGACTTGCCATAACGCTTGACAGAACGCGCCGCGCCTTGCTAAAGCGGAATCAGCGGTTGGCGGACGTCCGAATGAAACGAGGATCTGATGGTGACGACATCGGCGGCGCCGGCGGCGCCCGTTCCCTGGTTGGCCGAACCCGGCCGCGGTGAGATCGGCGGCGAATACGGCGTTGGAGCGCAGTCGGGCGGCGCGCAGGCGCAGGCCGAGCCGGCGCCGGTGCGCTGCGCGGTGCTGACGCCCTCGGGCGCGCTGCTGGCGCGGGCGGTCGCCAGGCCGCGCCCCGCCTCGCTGCCCGACGAGGCCTACGCGGTCGAGCTCAGCCAGGTGCAGCCGCGCGGCGCGCTGGAGCCGCTGCTGCGCGCCAATCCGCAGGTGATCCTGCGCACGCCCGACCGGGCCCAGCTGGCGGCGCGCATCGACCACATCGTCGGCCCGCGCGACGGACGCCGGTACTATCTGCAGACGCTGGACGCGGGCGCGCCCGACCCGGCGCCGCGATCGACCGCCCGCTGAGGCGCCGCCGGGAACCTGCTGACTGAGCCTGCTCACTGCGGCTTGTCCGCTGCGCCGGGCGCGGATAGCATACGCGGGTACGCTTGAGCGCGAGGGGAGCGGCGATGGAACGGTTCGCGGGCCTGCTGGAGCGGCTGCCGCGTCAGCGCGGCGAGATGCTGCGCGCGCTGCACCTGGCGCAGGAAGAGTTGGGCTGGATTTCGCGCGACGCGATCCGCCTGATCGCGCGCCACCTGCGGGTCACCGAGGCCGAGGTCTACGGTCCGGCCACGTTCTACGCCGAGTTCCGCCACTCGCCGCCGCCGCGCACGCTGGTCGCCTGGTGCTCGGGTCCGTCCTGCCGCGTGCTGGGCGGCGACCGCGTGCGACGCATTCTGGAGGCCGAGTTCGGCTGCCGCCTGGGCGAAAACACCGAGGACGACGAGCTGGGGCTGTGGCTGGGCCAGTGCAACGGCACCTGCGAGCGCGCCCCGATGGTCTGGGTCAACGGCCGCGTGGCGGGCCCGCTGACGATGCTGGACACGGTGCGCTTGGCGCGCCGCCTGAAATCGGGCGAACAGCCCCTCGACTGGCCCGAGCGGCCGATCAAGATCGCGCCGGCCGTGTTCCGCGACGCCGAACGCGTCTACGGCGCCGAACATGACGTGCATGATGACCATGATCAGGATGCTGAGGCGGGCCGATGAGCGAAGCCTACGACGCGATCCGCGAAGCGGCCGAGCTGGCGGCGCAGCCGCGTCGCGCGCCCGAACGGCCGCTGCTGCGGGTGGATCTGTCGACCTCGTCGATCGCCGCCGAGGCGGATCGGCTCTGGGAGGCGCTGGCGCCGCTGGCCCAAGCGCGCGGCGTCGAGCTGATGCGGGTCGGCACGCTGGGCCTGAGCTGGCTGCAGCCGGTGGTCGAGCTCGAACGCCCCGGCGCGGGCGCGATCGTCTACGGCCCGCTGCGCCCGGAGGACGCGGAGGCGTTCTTGGACGCGGCGCTGGGCCCGCAGCCGGCCGAGGACGCCGCCCGCTGGCTGATCGGCGCGCGCACGCCCGCGGCCGGCGCCGCCCCGCTCTCGGCGCACCCCTTCTGGGCCCCGCAGCAGCGGCGGCTGATGCGCTCGATGGGCGTGATCGATCCGGAATCGCTGGACGAGGCGATCGCCGAGGGCGCCTACGAGGCGCTGGACCGCGCCATCGGCATGGAGCCGATGGCGATCTGCGACTTGGTGCTGGCGGCCGGCGTGGGCGGGCGCGGCGGCGGCGGCTTCCCGGCCGGGCAGAAGTGGAAGTTCCTGCTGGGCGCGCCGGGGCCGACCAAGTATCTGGTCTGCAACGCCGACGAGGGCGACCCGGGCGCCTTCGTCAACCGCGTCCTGATGGAGTCCGATCCGCACCTCGTGATCGAGGGCATGGCGATCGCCGGCCGGGCGACCGGGGCCGAGTACGGCTTCATCTACATCCGCGACGAGTACCCCCTGGCGATCGCGCGGATGCAGACGGCGCTCGACCAGGCGCGCGCGCGCGGGCTGCTGGGCGAGCGCGTGCTCGGCTCCGAGTTCCGCTTCGACCTCGAGATCACGCGCGGGGCCGGCTCCTACGTCTGCGGCGAGGAGACGGGGCTGATCGCCTCGGTCGAGGGCGTCCGAGGGATGCCCAAGATCCGCCCGCCCTTCCCGGCCCAGCGCGGCGTCTTCGCGCAGCCCTCCAACGTCAACAACACCGAGACCTACGCCAACGTGCCGCTGATCGTGCGGCACGGGGCGGACTGGTACCGGCGCCACGGCACCGAGTCCGACCCGGGCACGAAGATGTTCTCGATCTCCGGCGCGCTCCAGCGCCCCGGCGTGCTCGAGGTGCCGTTCGGGATGGGCATGGACGAACTGCTCATGGGCTGCGGCGGCGGCCCGCCCGACGGCCGCCGCGCCAAGGGCGTCCAGCCCGGCGGCCCGCTGGGCGGGCTGCTCTCGGCCGACGACCTCGGCCTCAGGCTGGAGCGCCCGCCCTTCGCCGAGCGCGGCGTGCTGCTCGGCTCGGGCGGGCTGATCCTGTTCGACGAGCGCGCCTCGGCGGTCGATCTGACCAAATACTTCACCGAGTTCTGCGAGGACGAATCCTGCGGCCGCTGCACCACCTGCCACGGCGGCTCGCAGCGGCTGGTGGAGCTGCTCGAGCGCGTCCTGCACGGCGACGGGCGGCCCGAAGACCTGGAGCGCATCGGCGCGCTCGACCGCACGCTGCAGAACGCCAACTGCCTGCACGGCCAGTTCACCCCCTACGCCGTGCGCGGCCTGGTCAACCACTTCCGCGAGGAGCTGGACCAGCACATCGAGGCGCGCCGCGACCCCACCCGCACGGCGCCGGGGCTGATCCGCTACCTGGTCGTCGATCCGCAGTCGGCGGCGCTGCGCGAGGCGCGCGAGTACTGCCCCACGGCGGCGATCGTCGAGCGCCGGACGGACGATGCGCCAGATGGTGCGCCGGACAACACGCCGAACGGGGCGGCGGATGAAGCGGGCGGCGCGGCGGCGGCGGCCGATCTAACGATCGACGACGCGCGCTGCATCCGCTGCGACGTCTGCCGCGAGGCCGCACCCGACGCGGTGCGGGTCGAAGACCGCTTCCTGGAGCTGCTCAGCGTCGTCTAGCCGAGCCGATCCTGCGCGCCGACCGCTTCCGCCGCCGCATTCCACTGCCGCCTTGCATCCATCCACACGCGCCCGGTTCACAAGCGCCCGCGAAATTGATAACCTGTATACACCGTTGCCGGACGATGATCGGCGCGGCGATCGCTACACGGTAGCGTGTATCATCCTGGAATGGGGCTGACGAGCGTGACACCGGTCAGACGACAGTATCTGGAGCTCAAGGCGCGCTATCCGGACGCGATTCTGCTGTTTCGCCTGGGCGACTTCTACGAGACCTTCGACGAGGACGCCAAGCTGGTCGCGGCCGAGCTGGACATCGCGCTGACCTCCAAGCCGATGGGCGGCGGCCTGCGCTCTCCCCTGGCCGGCGTGCCGGTGCGCTCGATCGACCAGCACCTGGCGCGGCTGGTCGGGCGCGGCCACCGGGTCGCGATCTGCGAGCAGCTGGAACAGCCCTCGGCCGCGCGCGGGCTGGTGCGGCGCGGGGTGGTGCGGGTGGTCTCGCCAGGCACGGCGCTGGAGCCGGCCCTGCTCGAGGCGGGCCAGCCCTCGGCCTGCGCCGCCGTCTGGGTCGAGCGCGGGCGGCGGGCGGCGCGGGTCGGCCTGGCCTCGGTCGAGATCACGACCGGCGCCTGCCACCTGCTGGAGCTGAGCGGCGACCCGGCCCTGAGCGGGGATGAGGCCGAGGCGGAGCTGTGGCAGCGCGTCGGCGACGGGCTGGCGCGGCTGGGGGCGCGCGAAGCGCTGCTCGCCGAGGGCGACCGCGAGGCCCGCGAGCGGCTGGCCGGCGAGGCCGCGGGGGCGAGCCTGACCTGCACCGAGCGCCCGCGCGAGCGCTTCGGCGCGGAGCGCGCCGAGCACGTCGTGGCGCGGCAGTTCGCCGCCCCGCCGGCGGCGCTGGGGCTGGAACCGGGCGCGCCCGCGCTGCGCGCCCTGGGCGCCCTGCTCGATTATCTCTCCTGCGCCCTGCCCGACGGGCGGCCGGCGGCGGAATCCGAGCCGCCGCCGGATCAGCATGCGGCCGGGTTCGAGCCGCTGTTCGAGCGAGACGGAACGATCTCCGCCGCGCCCCGGCGCGAACCGCCGCGCGGCGGGCGGGGCGAGCCGCGGGCGGAGGCCGAGGCCGGGCTGCGCCATCTGGCCCCGCCGGTCTGGCTCGACGCCGAGGCGCGGCTGAGCTGGGATCGGGCCACGGGGCGGGCGCTGGCGATCGTCGAGGGTGAAACCGGCGCCCCGGGCGCGGACACGCTGGTGGGCGTGATCGACCGCTGCGGCACGGCCCCGGGCCGGCGCTGGCTGCGCGAGACCCTGAGCGCGCCCCTGCTCGACGCGGGTCGCATCATCCGCCGTCTGGACCGCGTTCAGGCGCTGGTTGAGCGGCCCGGCCTCAGGCGCGCGCTGGCGGCGCGGCTGCGCGGGATCGGCGATATCGAACGGCTGATGGGCCGCGCCAGTTCGGGCCTGGCGCTGCCGCGCGAGCTGGCCGCGCTGGCCGACGGGCTCTGCGAGACCGCCGCGCTGGCCGGCCTGATCCGCGAGGCCGAGCCGGCCGCCTTGCAGGACGCCCCGCCCGCGGCTCCGGCCGCCGCCTTGCTGGCGCTGGCCGAGGCGCTGGGTCCGGCCCCGGACTCGGCGCGCGGGCTGCGCGCGGCGCTGGCCGAGGAGCCCGGCCGCGAGTTCGGCCTGGGCGTGGTGCGCGCCGGGGCCGACGCCGAGGTCGATCGGGCCGGCGCGCAGGCGGCGCGCTGCCGCGAGCGGCTGCTGGAGCTGGAGGGGGCGCTGCGCGCCGAGTGCGGCGTCGAGTCGCTCAAGATCGGCTATCACCGCAGCTTCGGCTACCAGATCGAGCTGACCCGCAGCCGCGCCGCGCAGGCCCCCGAACACTGGGAGCGGCGGCAGTCGCTGCGCGAGTGCGAGCGCTTCTCGGAGCCGCGCCTGCGCGCGATCACGGACGAGCTGGAGCTGGCCCAGGAGGCGCTGCGCGAGGCCGAGCGCGCCTGCATCGAGCGCAGACGCGAGGCGCTGGTCGCGGAGGCCGCGCTGGTGCGCCGCCGGGCCGGCGCGCTGGCCCGGCTCGACCTCGCCTGCTCGCTGGCGGCGGTGGCCGCCGAACGCGCCTGGGCGCGGCCCGAGCTCGATCACTCGGGCGATCTGGAGATCGAGGGCGGCCGCCACCCGATCGTCGAGGCGCGCGCCGCGCCGGGCGGCTTCGCGCCCAACGATCTGCGCCTCTCCGCGGACGGCGCGCGCGGGCCGCAGCTGCTGCTGGTCACGGGGCCCAACATGGCCGGCAAGTCGACCTACCTGCGCCAGGCGGCGCTGGCGGCGGTGCTGGCCCAGGCCGGCTCCTACGTGCCCGCCGCGCGGGCTCGGGTGGGGATCGTGGATCGCATCTTCGCCCGCGTCGGCGCCCACGACGAGCTGGCCCGCGGACGCTCCACCTTCATGGTCGAAATGCTGGAGACCGCCCGCCTGCTGCGCGGCGCGCGCGCGCGCTCCCTGATCCTGCTGGACGAAATCGGGCGCGGCACCTCGACCTGGGACGGGATGGCGATCGCCCGGGCCGTGCTGGAGGATCTGGCCGGCCGCCCCGAGCGCGGCCCGCGCACGCTGTTCGCGACCCACTTCCACGAGCTGACCGCGCTGGCCGGCGTCTTCAGCCGCGTCCGCAACGCGGCGGCGCAGGTGGAGGAGAGCGAGGCGGGCGAACTGATCTTCCCCTACCGCGTCGCGCCCGGCGCGGCCGACCGCTCCTACGGGGTCGAGGTGGCGCGCCAGGCGGGCCTGCCCGCGCGCGTGGTCGAGCGCGCCGCGGCGCTGCTGGCCGAATTCGAGCGCGGCGCGGCGAACCCGGCCGCGCCGCAGCCGGCCCCGCCGCCCGCCGAGGCGGCGCAGCTGACGCTGCTGCCGCCGCCGCTGCACCCGATCCTGAACGACCTCGCCGATCTCGACATCGACGGAATCACTCCGCTGGAGGCGATCTCGGCGCTCTACGCCCTGCGCGATCAAGCGCAAATCGAACTGCGCGGCGGGCCGCGAGGCGAACCCCGCGACCCGCCGCGTGAGGCGCCGCTCGACTTCAGCGACGCCGGCGCGCGGGTCGCTGAGCGCGCGCCGGCCGACGCCTGGGCCGGATCAGGGGTGGGGGCGGGCGGATGAGCGCCGCCGAAACCGCCCGCCCCCACCCAGGCGCGGACGCGCCCGCGCGGCCGATCCGCGAGCTGCCCGAGCGGGTCGCGGCGCAGATCGCGGCGGGCGAGGTGGTCGAGCGGCCCGCTGCGGCGCTCAAGGAGCTGGTCGAGAACGCGCTCGACGCCGGCGCGGGGCGCGTCGCGATCGCGATCGGCGAGGCCGGCCGCGAACGCATCGAGGTGCACGACGACGGCTGCGGGATCGCGGCGGCGGAGCTGGCCCTGGCCTGCCGCCGCCACGCGACCTCCAAACTGGAGCAGGTCGAGGACCTGGCGCGGCTGGGCAGCTACGGCTTTCGCGGCGAGGCGCTGCCGGCGATCGCGGCGGCGGCCGGCCGGTTGCGGATCACGTCTCGCGCGCGCGGGGCCGAGCGGGCCGCGCTGATCGAGTTCGAGCGCGGCGCGGCGGGGCCGATCCGCCCCGCCGCGCGGGCGGTCGGCACCTCGGTCGAGGTGCGCGAGCTGTTCGCCAATCAGCCCGCTCGGCGCGCTTTCCTGGCCGGCCCGCGCGCCGAGCGCGCGGCCCTGGTGCGGGTCGTCTCCGACGCCGCGCTGGCGCAGCCGCGGACGTCCCTGCGGCTCGAGATCGACGGGCGCGTCCCACTGCGGCACGAGGCCGCAGGCGCGGGCGGCGCCGAGGCGGCGCTGCGCGAGGCGCTGGCGGCGGTCTTCTCCGAACCCGCCGCGGCCCGGGCGCTGTGGCTGGAGGCGCGCTCGGAGCGCGGCGAGGTGGCGCTGGACGGGCTCTGCGGGCAGCCGGCCGACGCGCGGCGCACGCGCGACGGGCTGCGGCTGTTCGTCAACGGCCGCCCGGTCCAGGACCGCCGGCTCGCCTTCGCCGCCCAGCAGGCCTGCCGCGACTGGATCCCCGACGGCCGCTTTCCGCTGGCCGCGCTGCGCCTGACCGTGCCGCCCGAGGCGGTCGACGTCAACATCCACCCGGCCAAGACCGAGGTCAAACTGCGCGACCATGAGGCCGCCTTCGCGCTGGTGCGGCGCGCGATCCGCGAGGCGCTCTCGCGCGAGCGCTACGCCTCGCCGCCCGTGCTGCGGCCGCGCCCCGCGGCGCGCGAGACAGACGCGGGCAATTCCGCGGCCAACCCGCGCCTGGCGCTGCCAACCCACGGCGCGCGACGGAGCGGCTGGCCGGCGGTGCAGGGCGCGGCGCGCGGCGATCCCGCCGCGGGGACCCCCGGACATCACGCGGTTCGCGAACCGCGCATCGACGGCGCGCGCGATCCACGCACCGATGATCCACGCGGCTCGCGCATGGGCTCGCGCATGGATGACGCGCGCGGGGCGTTCGGCAGCGAGCCGGCGGCGGTGCGGCCAGGCGGGGCGGACGCAGGCGCAGCTCAGCCGGGGCTGCCGCCCCTGCGCATGATCGGGCAGCTGCACCGCACCTTCATCATCGCCGAAGGGCCGCGCGGGCTGACGCTGATCGATCAGCACGCGGCGCACGAGCGCGTGCTCTACGAGCGGCTGCTGGCGGCGCGGACCGCGCCCGCCGCCTCGCAGCCGCTGCTCACGCCGATCCTGCTGCCGCTCGACGCCGCCGAAGCGGCCAACTGGCTGGCCGCCCGCGAACGGCTTGAGGCCCTGGGCCTGGACGCCGACCTGTTCGGCGAGCGCACCCTGCGGCTGCGGGCGCTGCCCGCCGCGCTGGACAGCGCCGACGCCGAACGGCTCGCGCGCGGCGTGCTGGCTGATCTGGGCCCCCAGCCCGACGAACCCGAGCGCTTCGACCGGGCCGCCGCTTCGGCCGCCTGCCACGGCTCGATCCGACGCGGCGCGGTGCTGGACGCGCCGGCCATGGCCCAGCTGCTGCGCGACCTCGAGCGCTGCCGCCAGCCGCACCACTGCCCGCACGGACGGCCGACGCTGGTCGAGATACCGGCCGACGACGTCCTGCGCCAATTCGGACGCAGGTAAGAGACGGCCGAGGGCGCGAAGCTTCCTCCCGCCGCGGACACAGAGCGAAGCCGCCCGTTCGGGCGGCTTCGCTGCAGGCGCTCGGTTCGATCCGGATCAGGTGCCGCGCAGGCGAGGATCGAGGATGTCGCGCAGGGCGTCGCCCATCATGTTGAAGCCGAACACGGAGATCGCGATGGCGAGCCCGGGGAAGACGGCCATCCACCAGTACTGGGCGCCGTAGGTCAGCGCCAGGCCGCCGGCGTCGCGCCCCCAGGTGGGGAACGGTTCGGGGATGCCGAAGCCCAGAAACGAGATCGCCGCCTCGGCCAGCACCGCCACGCCCAGGTTGATCGAGGAGAGGATGATGATCGTAGCCATCACGTTGGGGATGATGTGGGCGACCATGATGCGCGCGTTGCTGGCCCCCAGCGCCCGCGCCGCCTCGACGTACTGAGCGGCGCGGGTCGAGAGCACCGCCCCGCGCACGATGCGCGAGTTGCCGGCCGCCAGCACCACGGCCAGGGTGACGATCACCACGGTCGTGCGCGGGAAGACCTCCCACAGCCACTCGTCGCCGAAGTCCGCCTGCGGCCCGAAGTCGGGCCCGCGGCCGAGGCCGAAGAAGCCGTCGCCGCCCGAACCGAGCACGGCGATGATGCCCAGAATCAGGAAGATCGCCGGGAACGCGTTCCAGACATCAACCACGCGCTGAATCATCAGGTCGATATCGGGCAGCGGGCTGCGCCGCGAGGGGATCAGGCCGAACAACGAATCGGATGCGCGTTCGATCGGGCCCGAGAGCAGGCCCAGCGTGGCCAGGTTGAGCAGCCGCAGCGCCAGCTGCGCCGCCAGCACGGCCAGCGCGAAGGGCAGCGCCGCGAACCACCAGAGCGGGCCGGGCAGGCTCAGCAGCTGCGACGGAGCGCGCATCTGCCAGCCGATTCCGGCTCCGGCGAAGTAGCCGGAGACCAGACCGATCGAGGTCGCCAGGAAGGCCGTCAGCAGCACCGTGCCGATCCCGACCAGCACCGTCACCTCGGCCCCGTAGACGATGCGCGTCGTGTAGTCGCGCCCCAGATTGTCGGTGCCCAGCACATGATCCCAGGTCGGGCCGATGAACCGATCCGAGAACGACGCCTTGGCGTAGGGCACGATGTTGGGGTTGCCGCCGGTGTCGGTGGTCTGGATCCAGGGCGCGAAGAAGGCGACCAACACGCAGGCGAGCAGGATCAGCCCGCCGAAGGCGCCCATGTATTTGCGCCGCCGGTACATCCACCAGGGCATCACCACGACGGCGGCGAGAAAGCCGAACGAGCCCAGCACGACCAGCGCCGCCAGGGCGCTGATGAAGCCAAGCGGGCTTTCCAGCGAACGGTTGATCAGGTTTTCCGTGACGTCCCGCACGCGATCGGCGAGACTCTCGCGGCGTGGGATGACGGCCACGTCGTCGAGCACCGTGGATTCGGACACGTCTGAGTCCCTTTCCCGCAAGCCGCGACGGCTAGGAGTAGCGGATCCGCGGGTCGACCAGCGAGTAGGCCAGGTCGACGACCAGGTTGATCACGATCACGAACAGGGCGATCACGACCATGATCCCCATCACGATCGGGATGTCGCGCCGCTTCAGCGCCTCGATCATCTTCAGCCCCATGCCGGGCAGGTTGAAGATGCTCTCCATGATCACCGAGCCGCCGATCAGCAGCGAGGCCTGCAGGCCGATCACGGTCAGCACCGGGATCAGCGCGTTGCGCATCGCGTGGCGCACGATCACGGAGTTCTCCTGCAGCCCCTTGGCCCGCGCGGTGCGCACGTAATCCTGGCGCAGCACCTCCAGCATCTCGCCCCGGGTCAGGCGCATCATCGGGCCGGCCAGGGCGACGCCGAGCAGGATCGCGGGCACGTACATCTTGCGCAAATTCTCGGCCAGATCCTCGGTCGGCGTCGAATAGGTGACCGGCAGCGCGGGCAGCCCCAGCGAGGGGAAGACGATGCTGATCACGATCACCGCCAGCCAGAAGCTGGGCACGGCCAGCGCCAGCACGGCCAGCCCGCGCAGGACGTAATCGGCCGCCGAATCCTGCCGCACGGCCGAGATAACGCCCACCGGCAACGCCACCAGGGTGCCCACGATCAGCGCCAGGAAGCCCAGCTCCATGGTCACCGGGATGCGGCTCTGCAGCTCCTCGTTCACGGTGCGGAACGAGCCTTGCAGCGACGTCCCCAGATCGCCCTGCAGGGCGTTCCAGAGCCACTCGCCGTAGCGTTCGTGCCAGGGGCGGTCCAGGCCCAACTGCGCCTCGATGCGGGCGCGGAACTCCTGCACGCTCTCGCCCTGGCCGGTGTACTCCTCCAGCAGCGTGTCGACGAAATCGCCGGGCAGCAGCTCGACCAGCAACGAGACGAGGATCGTCACTCCCAGCAACGTGGGGATGATCAACAGCAGCCGCCTGATGATGTACTGGTTCATGCCGCCTCATCCGTTGCCGACGGGGACGCACCCAACATCCGCCGGCGGACGCGATCCTGAGATCGACGCCGGCGGACGTTGGAGCAGTCTAGCACCCACCCGGGCTCACCGGCTAGGTCAGCTCGTCCTTGAGGTCCTGGTCGAGCCAGACGTACGGCTCGAAGGCGCCGCCCCAGCCGTAGGTGGTCTTGGGGTGGACGTTGGCGAAGTCGTTCTGCTTGACCCAGGGGTTGAAGGCGTACACGCCCGGCGTGGCGACGTAGGGCACGTAGTACATCTTCTCGGCCAGGTAGCGCTGGATGTCGTTGATCGCCTCGATGCGCTCCTCCAGGTCGAGCAGCGCCCGCTGGTCGTCGAACAGCTTGTGCAGCTCGTCGTCCAGCTCCGGGCCGCCGCCCATGGCCGAGTTGGGATGGCCGAAGGTGTCGGAGTCGACCGGCGACCAGCCCTCGGCGTTGCCGCCCGTGTCCAGCGCCAGCACCGCGTCGCGGTTGTCCGGCGTGCGGCTCGACGAACCCCAGTTGTGCCGGCCCGAGGTGCGCGAGTAAACCGCCGCGAACAGGTCCTCCGGGTCGGTCGCGCCGCCGTAGAACGGGCCGATCGCCAGGTGGCTCGCTTCGCCGTCCCAGTCGTCGGGGAAGTTGCCGCGGAAGATCGAGGCGATGTAGGCCGCGTACTCCTTCGAGAAGATCTCGAACTGGAAGCCCGACTCGGCTACCGTCGCGATGCAGGCCGCGTAGAGGTTGTTCGTGGCCGCCCCGTAGTCGGCCGTGTTGTGCACCTTCGCCTGCACCCCGTCCGGGTAGCCGGCCGCGTCCATCAGCTTGTAGGCCTCTTCGCGGTTCAGCTCGAAGTACTTCGAATTGGGGCCGAACTCGTCGCTCTTCGGATCCAGCCAGAACGGCGGCAGCTGCGAGATGCCGCTCTGCCAGCCGCCGCGGCCGGTGTCGTCCGTCGCCGTCAGCACGCCGTCGCGGTCCATCGACATCGACAGCGCCTGGCGCATCCGCATGTCGTTCCAGGGCGGGATCGAGAAGTTGAAGTAGAACCCGCCCGGCACCGTGTTGGGCGTGAAGACGAAGAAGCGCTCGCGGTCGTACTCGGCCGGGATCGCGTCGTCCATCTGCTTGTAGACCGCCGCCGAGAGCAACGACATGTCCAGCCCGCCGTCGGCGATCGACTGAATCAGCACGTTGGGGTCGTTCTGCATCGTCTTGGTGATCGACTCCTGATACGGCGCCCCGCTGCCGTTGTAGTCGTTGTGCCAGTTGGGGTTGCGCCGCCAGCGCAGCGCCACGCCGGGTTCGAACTCCTCGAACACCCACGGCCCGGCCCCGACCGGCCGCTGCGCCACCGTGCCGTCATCGACGATCTCGGGCGGGATGAACCAGAGGTGCTGCGAGGACGAAGCCAGGGTCAGGAACGGCGCGTGCGGCCGGTGCAGACCGACCGTGATCGCGTTGTCCTCGCCCCCCGTGAACGAGGCCACGACCTTGTCCCAGCCGGCCGCGTTCGGCGAGACCTCGCGGAAGCGGTCGTAGGTGTACATGATGTCGTCCATCGTCAGCTGGCGGCCGTTGGTCGGCTCGACATCGTGCCAGTGGACGTCCTCGCGGATGTTGAACACGTAGGTGACCGGATCGATGACCTCGGGCAGACGCGAGGCGTCCTCGCTGATCTCGGCCGTGTTGATCGGCGAGACGCCCGGCGCCCCCTCGATCTCGCGGATCAGCTTGGCGTAGTGATAGGCCGAGCCGATCTGGGTGCGGTAGGTCAGGTTCTCGTACGGGTCCAGCGTGGGCGGATCGCCCGAACTCAGACCCACGTACGGGGCGACGCCGGAGCCGCCCATGCCCGGCGCGGGCATCATCGCCACGGCCTGCTGCTGAGGCTGCGCCTGCGGCTGGCCCTGATCCTCTTGATCCATGGCCTGGCCGGCCTGCTGATCGGCGTCCTGCTGCTGCATCGCCTGCGGCTGCTGGCCGCCCTGCTGCGGCTGCATCGCCTGCTGTTGCTGCTGTTGCTGGCCGCCCTGCTGCTGCATGACGACCTGCTGGTCGTCGTCATCGCCGCAGCCGACCAGCGCCAGACCGGCCGCGCCAACTCCGGCCCGAGCCGAGGCGCCCAGCAGCGCCCGACGCGACATCCGCCGCCGGCGCATCCTCTGCCAGTAGTTTCGCTCGCTCATGGGGTGACTCCTGCTTCGCTGCCGCCTGCGGCGGATTCGCTTGATATCGCCACACGATACCGCAGGTGGGCAACTTGTAAAGGGGTTATCACGCACAGACGAACAAAATCTCGCCAGGCCTCCACCGGTCTCACGGAGGAACCGCCGGCCGAAACGGCGCCGCGCACACGACGACGCCCGCCGCAATCGTCTTGCGGCGGGCGTCGCGGGTTGGCGAAACGAGGGCGGGCGGTCTAGGTCAGCTCGTCCTTGAGCGCCTGGTCGACCCAGAGGAACGGCTCGAACGCGTTGCCCGTGCCGTAGCTGATCTTCGGGTGGACGCCGTCGAAGTCGTTGTGCCGCACCCATGGGTTGTAGACGTACGTCTCGGGCGCCGCCGTGTAGGGCACCGTGTACATCTTCTCGGCCATGTAGCGCTGAATGTCATGGATCTTCTGGACCCGTTCCTCGAAGTCCAGGATCTGGCGCTGCTCGTCGAACATCTGGTGCAGCGCGTCGTCCGATTCCGGCGTGTCGCCCACGGGAGCCGCGTTCGGGTGTCCGAACGTGTCCGAGTCGACCGGCGACCAGGCCTCGGCGTTGCCGCCCGTGTCCAGCGCCAGGATGGCGTCGCGGTTGTCCGGTGTGCGGCCCGCGGAACCCCAATTGTGCCGGCCCGAGTTGCGCGAGTAGACCGCCGCGAACAGGTCCTCCGGGTCGGTCGCCCCGCCGTAGAAGGGGCCGATCGCCAGGTGGCTCGACTCGCCGTCCCAACTGTCGGGGAAGTTGCCGCGGAAGATCGAGGCGATGTAGGCCGCGTACTCCTTCGAGAACACCTCGAGCTGGAAGCCGCCGTCAGCCACGGACGCAATGCAGGCAGCGAAGAAGTTGTTCGCCGAGGCGCCGTAGTCAGCCGTGTTGTGCACCTGCGCCTGCACCGGCGTCGAGACGCCGGCCGCGTCCAGCAGCATCGCAGACTCCGACAGGTTGCGCTGGAAGTACTGCTTGTTGGGCCCGAACTCGTCGCTCTTCGGGTCCAGCCAGTACGGCGCCATCGGCGAGATGCCGGACTGCCAGACGCCCTGCCCGGTGTCGTCCGTCGCCAGCAGCACACCGTCGCGGTCCATCGCCATCGACAGCGCCAGACGCACGCGCACGTCGTTCCAGGGCGGAATCGAGAAGTTGAAGTAGAAGCCGCCCGGCGTCGCCGTCGGCGTCAGCACGAAGGCGCGGTCGCGGTCGTACTCCGCCGGCAGCGCGTCCTCCATCTGCGCGTAGACCGAGGCCGCCAGACGCGAGAAGTCCAGGACGCCGTCCGCGACGGCCTGGATGATCACGTTCGGGTCAGCCTGCAGCGTCCGCGTCAGCGTGCTGTGGTACGGCGCGTGGTTGCCGTTGTAGTCGTTGTGCCAGTTGGGGTTGGCCCGCCAGCGCAGCGCCACGCCCGGCTCGTACTCCTCGAAGACGAACGGCCCCGAACCGACCGGCCGCTCGGCCACCGTGCCGTCATCGACGATCTCCGGCGGGATCAGGTAGAGGTGCTGCGAGGACGACGCCAGGATCAGGAACGGCGCGTGCGGTCGGTGCAGCTTCGCCGTGATCGTGTTGTCCTCAGCCGGATCGAACGAGGCGACGACCTTGTCCCAGCTGACGCCGTTGGGCGAAATCTCGCGGAAGCGGGCGTAGGTCTGCATGATGTCGTCAACGGTCAGCTGGCGGCCGTTGAGCGGCTCCACATCGTGCCAGAACACGTCCTCGCGAATGTTGAAGACATAGGTCGTCTCGTCCACAACCTCGGGCAGCTGCGAGGCGTCGGGGGTCTGCGTGCCGTGATACGTCGGCGAGACGCCCGGCGCGCCCTCGATCTCGCGCACCAGCTTCGAGTAGTGGTAGCCCGAGCCCGTCTGCGTGCGGTAGGTCAGATTCTCGTAGGGATCAAGCGTCGGCAGATCGCCCGAGTTGAGGCCGTAGTACGACGCGATCGAATCGCCGCCCATGCCCGGACCGGGGATCACCGAGACCGCCTGCGACTGGGGAGCCTGCTGCTGTTCCGGATCTTCCTGACCCGCCGCCTGACCGGCCTGCTGCTCGGCGTCCTGCGGCTGCATCGCCTGCTGCCCGCCCTGCGCCTGACGCTGCTGGCCCTGCGCCTGGCCCTGCTGCTGCGCCGCGGACTGCGAATCGTCGTCATCGTCGCCGCAGCCGACCAACGCCAGACCGGCTGCGCCGACCCCGGCCCGCGCCGACGCGCCCAGCAGCGCCCGGCGCGACATCCGCCGCCGGCGCATCCTCTGCCAATAGTTCCGCTCGCTCATCTCGCTCTACCTCCTGAAGGGTGTTTATCCCCGCAAGCTGTTCGCCCGGCGTCATGTCCGCCGCAGCGCTGACCGCACAGTACATCGAAATCGCTTCAGTGAAACGACGACTCGTTAACACTGGCTCGACGAAGCGCCCGTGTTCGGGCGGCGCAAGCCCGGCATTGGTTGTGGTGGAGACGGGGGAGAATCGAACTCCCCGTCCAGACGGCCGTCCGCCGCCGCGTCTACGTGCGTAGCCCTCGCTTGGGGTGTCCCCGTCGGTCGGCGCGGGAGCCTACCGTGAGCAACGGGTGAGTGGGACTGGTCTTGACGTCGCGCTCCCACCGGTCGCGACGAGCAGCCGAATAAGTCGTCGCTGCGTCCCCTCCGATTCGGCAGCGGATGAGGCGCAGCGTCGCCGCGGTTAGGCGGCGAGGGCGAGTTCCCTGGGTTCGCCGTTTAGGGAGTATCGGCGCAGTTTCACGAGCAACGCCAGCTCGGCACGCAGCAACGAAGAATCAACCGCTGTCGAACCCTTTCGTCCCCATCGTAGATCGCCGGCGGACGCCGGCGTGTTTCTATCCTAGCACGACGCAACGAGATCGGCGGAGTGAGCGGATTCTTCCGCCAACGCGCCGACAGACCGTGAGGCCGCAGAGCCGCCGTGCCGACACGCTTCCGCACCGCATTCCAGGTTCACGACCAACGACAGTCAGTCACGGCGACGCTGCGCGAGTGGTTGATCGACAAGTCAGGCGCAACGCTTTCCCACATCGAAAGCGTCTGGCGCGGATCGGACGGCAGCTCGCTGGAGATTTCAGAATCCACGTTGGATGATCTCTGGCTCTGGTCGGCGCGCTGGCGACTCGCGCCGCACGGGCCGGACGGCGACCGCTGGCAGGTCGAGCTGCATCTGGCGCCACAACCCGGGTCGCCGCAATCCGACCCGCTCGAGTTCGAAGCGATCGTCGCCAACTCGGACGTACGCCAACGCGCTCCGCGCAGGCTCAGCGTCGTGCAGCGGTTGATCGAGCGTCACGACTGCCGGCACAGCGGCATTCGACTGCGTCTCGGCGCCCGACCGGTCACCGCCGTCAGCGCCGATTGGTTCCGTCGCAAGTGGCTCTGCAACGAGCGCCGCCAACTGCCGCTGATCGCCATCTCGCGGAACCGGGACGGCCGCTGCGCACGCGATCCGGACGATGTCCAACGTGCGTTAGCCGGGCGCGCCCTGGTCGCCGTCTGGGACAGCGAGGTGTCGCCGATCGCGACCCAGCCGCTGGGCGGCAGGCTGGGCTGTGACAACGGCTCGGTGCGGGTCTACCGCCCGCAACCAACGAGCACGGACAGCCCGGAACACCATCCGCTCACCGGCTGGCGAGAGGCGCAGGAGGACGGCTTCCCCGACCTGTTACACAGGCAAGTCCACTTGGCAACCCATCCAAAGGCGTTGCTCAGCCCCTGCACGGATATCGCCAAACGTCTCCAGCGAGCCGAAGGACTGGCGCTGGAAGCACAGCTCGAAGACGTGCTGGAGGAGCAAGCGGGTCCTGACGTGGTGCTGGCTGACAAGGAGGCGCACTCGGAGACCGAGCCAGAGCTGAGGCCGGCCGGAGGCATCAACGACAACTCCGAACCACCAAGGCCCCGCCAGACGTCAGAGACGCCAGGCGCGGAACTCAACACGGCGCTGGCGAAACGCGTCGCGGAGCTCCGCGGGGCGCTGGAGGCGCGAATAGACGCACTCAACGAAGCGATGGAATCACAGGTGAATCAAGCGACCTCGGCACTCGGCGGCTGGGCAAACACCATGATCCATCCCGTCAACGCAATGCATGAGCTGCTCATGGACGCGCCGCAGGGGCAAATCGATGAGCTGTACGTGATTCTCACGATGCAAATCGACGAGCTGAACGCGGTGCTGGACGCACAGGTCGATGAGCTGAGCGAGACGATCGAAGATGAGATCAACCGCTGGGCTGCGGAACGACCATACCCGTCACAACCGAGCCGCGACGATCCGGACACAGCTCGCTGAGTTGCAACCGCCCGCGGCGGCTAGCGGCGCAGGGCGCGCTCGATCTGGCGCTGCGCGTCGCGCTCGGCCAGACGATCGCGCTTCTCGTGCAGCCGTCGGCCGCGGCCGACGCCGATCTCCAGCTTGGCCAGGCCGCGGCTGAGATAGAGGCGCAGCGGAACCAGCGTCAGCCCGCGCTGGGCGAACGCTTCCTCCAACTGCCGAATTTCGCGCCGATGCAGCAGCAGGCGGCGATCCCGGGTCGGTTCGTGATTGGCCTGCCCGGACGGCTCGTAGCGGGCGATGTGCGCGCCCAGCAGATACATCTGGCCGTCGCGCGGGCGGCAGTAGGCCTCCTGAATCGAGACCCGACCCAGGCGCACGCTCTTGATCTCCGAGCCGGTCAGGCTCAGCCCCGCCTCATAGCTGCGCAGGATCTCATACGGATGGTGCGCGCGTCGATTGCGCGCGATCACACGATCGTTCGGGTTCGCCCCGTTCTTCTGCGCTTCGCCGCGCCGCGCCTTC
Source organism: Dehalococcoidia bacterium (assembly GCA_965205105.1). Lineage (GTDB taxonomy): Bacteria > Chloroflexota > Dehalococcoidia > Bin125 > Bin125 > Bin125. Next base: position 720,599 of record OZ242034.1, on the reverse strand, counting down.
GATTTCCTGGCCATGCTCTGAGCTTAAGCCGCTATCCGAGGATCGGCGGAGACGGGCGTGAATCGGGCGGATAGGCTGGCGGCGATGCGAATCACGATTCAGCGCCTCGCCCACCGACGGCGGACGACGCAACGCAGCGACGCCGAGGCGCGACGGCCGCACATGACGCTGAGCGTAACCACGATCGCTGCGGCCGCGGCGGCGCTGGGGCTGCTCGCCGCGCTGGGCGCGGGCGCGGCGGTGCTGGCGCATCCGCCGCTGTTCGCCGCGCTGCGGCCCTGGTGGCCGCCGCTGGCGGCGGTCGGACTGCTCTCGACCGCCGCCGGCTATTGGCTCCTCTGGGGGCGCGGACGCTAGCTCGCGTCGGCCAGCGCCGACTGCACCCGCTCGGCCACGTCGGACGGCACGTACTGCGACCAGACGTCGACGTTGTTGCCCAGGTACCAGAGCGCCGCGTCGTCCGGTGAGGCGTTGTTGTCCGCCATCCAGATCTCCGACTGCACCTGCACGGCGGCGGCGAAGTCCCAGGCGCGCAGGAACTCGACCACGTCGGGCGCGTCCTCGAGCAGCGTGCGGTAGACCGCGATCCGCACCTCGGAGTCCGGGTAGGCGCAACCCTGATCGCCGTTCCAGCACTCCTCAGTCCACTCCGGCTCTTCCAGCCGGTAAAGGTCGAGCGTCGCGGTCGGCTTGGTCGGACCCCAGATGTAGCCCAGCCACGGCTCGCCGCGGTTGTAGGTCGATTCCAGATCCTCGAACATGGCCGCGCCCGATCCGGGCTTGACCAGCTCCAGCACGTCCTCGAGGCCGTAGGCGACGATCTTGTTGCCGTTCACCTGCTCGCAGGCCCAGCCCGGCACGCAGTCGATGAAGCGCGCCTTGCCGCGCGAGTCGGCCGTCACGAACAGGTCTATGTAGTCGGGAATGTCACTGACCGAGACCAGTCCCGGGTTGTCGTCCTTGACGTACTGCGGGACAACCCAGCCCTCCCAGTTGGTGTCCAGCGAGTCGCCCAGAATGGCGATCACGTCCGGATCTTCCAGCTCGTCGATCCAGGGCTGCTGCGAGGGCCAGATCTCCATCGTGATCTGGGTGTCCCCGTTGATCAGCCCCTGGAACAGCGAGACGGTATCGCCGGCCAGCAGCTCGGTCGGGTAGCCGTAGCCGTGCTCGACGATGAACGCCGCGGCGCGCACCTGGATCTCGGATGAGGTCCAGTTGAGGTCGGAGAAGACGATCGTGGTCTTGTCGCCCATCGCCTCAGCCTGCTGCTGCATCGGCTGCTCTTGCTGCTGCGCGGGCTGCGGGGCTGCGGGCTGTTCCTCCTGCGGTTGCGCCTGGGCCTGCGGCTCAGGCGCCGGCTGCTCGGCCTCATCTTGCTGGACCGGCTGCTCCTGCTCGGCCGGTTGCGCGGGTTGTGCCTGCGCGGCGGCCTGCTGCTGATCTTGCTGATCATCCGCGTTGTCCGAACAGGCGGCCAACGCCAACGCGGCGGCGAGGACCAGACCGGCGAGCAGTCCAAGCGTGGACCGCCCTCGTGTGAGTCGCGGCAGGCGCGACAGCAGATTGCTCATGTGGGTTCTCCTTCCTGAGCAATATCGGTGGATGTCGAACGAGAGGCAGAGGAGCGCGTGCCGCCGTGCAGTGATTCCCCGACCAACCAGGGCTGCCGTGCAGCGATCCAGCTAATCCCGGCTCCGATGGAGACGGATGCGATAGAGCATCAACAACGTCAACAACACCGCCATCACGACGAACAGCGTCTTGGCGCCGCCCATGTACGCCCAGCGCGACAACTCCGAGTCGGCCAGGGCGAATCCGGCCAGCGTCCAGGCCAGAACCGCCACGCAGCCGGCAGTGACACCCGGCAGTTGCGCAACACGCCGCAGATAATCGTGAATGGCGCCGCTCCCTTGCTTGCTCGCTCGACTATTCAGAGCCTAGCGCATCCTGCTGGCGTTTGGTCAACGCCTGGGTGATGCGGTCGATGATGATCGCGAGAAAGACGATCCCCAGCCCGGCCAGGAACCCGTTGCCAGGCTCGATGCGTCCCAGCGCGCGATTGACGTCTTCGCCCAGACCGCCGGCGCCGACCAGCGAGGCGATCACGACCATCGAGAGCGCCATCAGGGTGGTCTGGTTGACCCCTGCCATGATCGTGGGGATGGCCAGCGGAACCTTGACCTTGCGCAGCATCTGCCCTCTGCTCATGCCGAATGAGTCGGCTGCTTCCAGCGTCTCGGGCGGCAGCTGACGAATGCCCAGATTGGTCAACCGCACCGCCGGCGGCACCGCGTAGATCAGCGTCGCCAGCACCGCCGGCGTGTCGCCCAGTGAAAAGAACGCGATCGCGGGCACCAGATAGACGAAGGACGGCATCGTCTGCATCGCGTCCAGAAGCGGACGCAGGACCGTATCGAGCCGATCGCTCTGCGACGCCCAGACGCCGAGCGGCACCGCGATCGCGATCGAGAGCGTGACCGTGACGATGATCAGCGACATCGTCTCGACCGTCGATCCCCACAGCCCGAAGCTGGCCAGCAGGAGCAATGAGCCGGCCGAGAACAGCGCCATGCGCAACGACACGAGCAGCCATGAGAGCAGCGCAATCGCCGCGATCGAGGCGGGCCACGTGAACCACAGCATCATGTCTTCCAGCGAGACGAGGAACCAGACGATCACATCCTTGATCGCCTGAAACACGCCCGAGAAATTGTCCTTCAACCAATCCAGCCAGATATCGAGGCGGTTGCCCACATCGCGGCCGATGTCGAATGGAAACTCATCAGCCATCGCAAAGTGAGCCAGCATAAAGATCACACCGACTGCAACGAGGGCGAACGGCGCCGCCCACCAGGCGCGGAGCGGTGATCCGGTCTTACCCGGGAGCTGCGAGACCAACGCCTCAAATCTGGACGAGCGGGAGCTCGAGCCCGCCGACGCGGGGGTGGATACGGTCATGAGCGTTCCTCCGTCTCAGCCGCCAGCGCGGCCGCGGCTTCGTCCGAGACCATCGCCCGCGCCAGACGCTCCAGCGGAATCACGCCGACCAGCTCACCGCACTCGCTGAGCACCGCCAGCGGGTGCCGCGAGCGCAGGCCGGCCGGGACGAGATCATCGAGCACCGCGTCCTCGCGCACCGTGTCGCCCCGGTGCAGCGATGCATCCGCGATCCGCGCTGCGCCGCGGCGCAGCGACAGCTGCGCCCGCGCCAGGTCGGCGGTGCCCAGATACTTGCCCGCCGAGTCGACGCAGCAGAGCGACGACGTATCGGGCGCTTCCAGCCTGGCGACCAACTCCGCGACCGGGCTGTCCGCCCCGATCGACTCGAACTCCGTATCCATGATCGAGGCCGCCGTGACCATTCCGTGCAGGCGCACGTCCTGGGTGAATTCGCGCACGAACTCGTCGGCCGGATTCAACACCACGTCGTTGGGCAAGCCGACCTGCACGATCTCGCCGTCGCGCATGATCGCGATGCGATCGCCGACCCGCACTGCCTCGTTGAGATCATGGGTGATGAACACGATCGTCTTGCGCACCGACTGCTGCAACGCCAGCAGCTCGTCCTGCAGATCGCGCCGGATCACCGGGTCGAGCGCCGAGAACGGCTCGTCCATCAGCATGATCGGCGTATCCATCGCCAGGCCGCGGGCCAGGCCGACGCGCTGCTTCATGCCGCCCGACAGCTGATTGGGCATCGAACCGGTCCAGTCGCCCAGACCGACCAGCTCCAGCGCCTGCGCCGCCCGCTCGCGCCGACGCGGTTTCTCCACACCGGCGACCTCCAGCGGCAGCGCGACGTTGTCCAGCACGTTGCGATGCGGCATCAAACCGAAATGCTGAAAGACCATCGCCAGATCGCGACGCCGCGCTTCGCGCAGGGCGTCCTCCGACATCGCCGTCGCCTCGCGGCCGTTCAACCAGATGCGCCCGGCCGACGGCTCGATCAGCCGGTTGATGCATCGCACCAGCGTCGACTTGCCGCAGCCCGACAGACCCATCATCACGAACAGCTCGCCCTGCGCGACCTCGACGTTGATGTCGCGCAATCCGATCACGGCGCCGGTCGCTTCCTGCACCGCTTCCTTGCTCTGCCCCTCGCGCGCGAGTTCCAGACCGACCCCCAGGTCGTCGTTGAAGACCTTGTAGAGGCCGTCAATCCGAATCGCGGGCTCGCCGCCGTCACCATCGTCATAAACCGTCATAGGCTCCGTCCTTCCGACGCATTCGGCGCGGCCCGCGCCGATTCGGCGTCCACTTCGCAGGGTAGCCTTGAACCAATGCGCGACCGATCCCGCTCCCTCAGGGCCGCCGCCGTCTCGGCGCTCGCGATCGCGCTGATCTCGTTCGTCTCCCTCGCGGCCGGCTGCAACCCCTCGGGCGGCGGCATCTTCTCCGGCGTCGGCGGACGCGGCGCAGCCGCGCTGCATATCGACGAGGCAGCCGAGGACAAGGCGATCCTGACCCCGCTCAACCGACCGCTCAAGCTGAACGAGCGGTTCTGGCTGCGCCTGGAGATGAACGAACCGGTCGACGCCGATCACATCATCGTGCGGGTCGAGTACGACGCCGGCGCGCGCGAATACTTCGAGCTGCGCGATCTGCGCTTCGGCGATCTGGAACCGCCCTGGCGCGTCGCCGCGATCCCGCTCCAGCTGACCGACGACGGCGACTTCAACATCGCCCTGATCGTCAACTCGCGCAAGGTCACCGACGTCAAGGTGACGGTCGAAAACTGACCAGCGCGCCGCAGGCGCGCTGGCCAATCGGCCGGGCTGCGCTACCCTGCCCGCCGAGCCGCGCCCGCGCGGACAATCAAGAGATGCGAGGGGTGCGAGAGGTGACTCATGCGGCCGATCGTTGAGGTGGCGTCGGAACTGGGACTGACCGAGCGCGACCTTGACCTCTACGGACGCGGCAAGGCGAAGCTGACGGCCGAGGCGCTGGCGCGGTTGGATCAGCGTCCGCACGGCGATCTGGTGCTGGTCACCGGGATGACGCCCACGACCGCCGGCGAGGGCAAGACCACGACCGCGATCGGGCTGACCCAGGCGCTGCGCCGCAGCGGCGCCAACGCCGCCGTCGCCCTGCGCGAACCTTCCATGGGCCCCGTCTTCGGCGTCAAGGGCGGCGGCACCGGCGGCGGCCTCTCCCAGGTCGTGCCCGGCGACGAGATCAACCTGCACTTCACCGGCGACATCCACGCGGTGACCGCGGCCAACAACCTGCTCGCGGCGACGATCGACAACTCGCTCTTCCACGGCAACCCGCTCGGCCTCGACCCGCGCCGCGTCACCTGGCGGCGTTGCCTCGACATGAACGACCGCGCCCTGCGCCACGCCGTGATCGGCATGGGCGGCGCGTCCGACGGCGTCGTGCGGGAGGAATCGTTCGAGATCACGCCCGCCTCCGAGGTGATGGCGATCCTCTCCGTCGCCCGCGATCTCGACGATCTGCATCAGCGCCTGGGCGCGATCATCGTCGGCTACACCGGCGGCTCGCCGCTCCAGCCGATCACATGCCGCGAGCTGCAGGTCGACCACGCCATGACGGTGCTGCTCAAGGACGCAATCCGACCCAACCTCGTGCAAACCGGCGAGGGCGGGCCGGCCCTGGTGCACGGCGGCCCGTTCGCCAACATCGCGCTGGGCTGCAACTCGATCACGGCGACCCGCGCCGCGCTCGCGGCGGCCGAGATCACGGTGACGGAAGCCGGCTTCGGCTCCGATCTGGGAGCCGAGAAATTCTTCAACGTCGTCTCGCGCCTCGGCGGCTTCGAGCCGCAGGCCGCGGTGATCGTCGCCACCGCGCGGGCGATCAAGCGCCACGGTGGCCGCCCGGCCCGCGATCTGGAGACGGAAGACATCGCCGCGCTGGAAGCCGGCCTGCCCAATCTGGACGCGCACATCGACAATGTCGCCGCGCACGGCGTCATCCCGATCGTCGCCGTCAACCGCTTCCCCTCCGACACCGAGGCGGAGCTGGACGCGGTGCTCGCCCACTGCCGCCGCCGCAGCGTCCGCGCCGCGATCGCGAACCCCTTCGGCGGCGGCGGCGAAGCCTGCCTCGACCTCGCTCGGCAGGTGCGCGAGGCGCTGGCCGGCGAGCGTCCGCGCTTCCGCCGCCTCTACGAGCTCGACCAGCCGCTGACCGACAAGATCGAGACGATCGCCCGCCAGGTCTACGGGGCCGGCTCGGTCTCCTATGCGCGCCTCGCCCAGCTCACGCTGCGCCGCGCCCGGCGTCTGGGGCAGGACGACTGGCCCGTCTGCATCGCCAAGACGCAGTACTCCCTCTCCGTCGATCCCGACCAACTCGGCCGACCGACCGAGCACGAGTTCACCGTGCGCGACGTGCGGCCGTCGGCCGGGGCGGGGTTCGTGGTCGTGATCTCGGGCGAGATCATGACCATGCCGGGCCTGCCGCGTGCACCGGCCGCGACCCAGTTCGATATCGCCGCCGAGTCGCACACCGCCTGAACGGCGCGGCGCCGCTGGTGCGTTGTACGGACATGAGAGCGTGACCGGGAGCATGACTGAGCATCGCAACACGTTCGCCGGCAATCCGCTCGACCGCGAGGCAGCGCGCCGCCGCGACGAGGAGTGGGTGGGCGCGCAGATCCGCAGCGCCGAGGCGCTGTTTCTGCCGATCCGCAACCTGACCTTCCCGATGCGTCAGGTCGACGGCGCAATGCGGCTGGCATGGTCGACGCTGCCCGGCAGCGCCGACGCGGAGCGGCACCCGCCGCTGCTGCTGGGCACGAGCGGCGGCGCGGCGCACTTCGCGATCAACGCCGACGCCGCCGACTCGCTCGACCCGTTCAACCTGCCCGACAACGCGGCCTACACCGACCTGCGCGCCGCCGCGCCCGTGCTCGACGCCGACGACGCCGCCATCGCCGCACAGGCGCGTTCATTTCTCGACTGGCATGAGCGGCATCGCTTCTGCGCCGTCTGCGGCGAACCAACCGTCGCCGCGCAGGGCGGCATCTTCCGCCGCTGCAGCGCCTGCCCCGCCGAACACTTTCCGCGCACCGACCCCGTCGTGATCACCGTCGTCATCGATCCCGCCCGCGACCGCTGCCTGCTGGGACGGCAGGCGTCCTGGCCGCCGGGTATGTTTTCCGCCTTGGCCGGATTCATCGACCACGGCGAGTCGATCGAGGACGCCGTCCGACGCGAAGTCGCGGAAGAGGCGGGCATCGACACGATCAATATCCGCTACCACTCGTCGCAACCCTGGCCCTTCCCTTCGTCGCTGATGATCGGCTGCCACGCTGAGGCGGGCACGTCGGAGATCAACTACGACGAATGGGAGATGGACGATGTGCGCTGGTTCACGCGCGATGAGATCCGGCGGGCGCTGCAAGAGCCCACCGCCCAGCTCGGCCAACCCGCCTCGCCCGACGGCAGGCTCGCATTGCCCGGCCCGATGGCCATCGCGCACACCCTGATCTCGGCCTGGGCCGCCGGTCGGGTCTGAACCGAATTCGCCCGCGTCCGCATAACCCGCCCGCCGCGCGTTGTACGCTCAACGCCATGCAACACTCCAGACCGCACTCACGCCTCGCCCTCATGGGCATCGCCGCCGCTCTCCTGATCGGCGCGCTGCTCGCCGCCTGCACGTCCGATCAGGAACAACCGCAGATCGAGCAGCCGCAGCAAGAACAGCCCGAACCGCCAGAGCAGGCAGAACAACCGCAACAACCGGACCAGGACGCCCGGCAGTCGGCGCAGCCGCAAGCGCAAACAAGGCAGCGGACGCAGGACAATGCCGGGGACGGTGAAGACGAGGTAGAGGAAAGAGCGGACGAGCCTCAGGCCCAACCGGCAGCGGCCGACGCGCAACAGTCGGACGACGAACAGCGCGCGAGCGGCACGCAAGCCGAACGCCAACAGGAGGCGCAGCCCGAGGAACAGGAACCGTCCGCGCAAGAGGATCAGGGTCAGTCGGATCAGTCCCAACAGACGCAGGACGAAACCGCCGACCAGCCCGCCGAGACCAGCGCGCAGGAGGAGCAGCCAGAGCCGCAACAGACGGATCAGCAGGCGGGCACGTCCGAACCCGATCCGCCCGACGAACCGGCCCAGCCGAGCGAGCGCGAGCGCCTGCGGATGCGCGCCGACGAGATCGCCGCGCAGGCCAGCGTCACGGACCTCGTCGGCCTCAACGGCTGGCTCAACGGCGAGGAAACAACCATCGCCCTGGAGCTCGCCAGGGGCAACGTGGTGTTGGTCGATTTCTGGACCTACACCTGCATCAACTGCGTGCGCACGCTGCCGTTCCTCACCGCCTGGGACGCCAAGTACCGCGACCACGGGCTGGTCATCCTCGGCGTCCACACGCCCGAGTTCGAGTTCGAGAAAGACCCCGACAACATCCGCGCCGCCATCGCCGAACACGGGATCGAATACCACGTGCCGATGGACAACGACTACCGCACCTGGCGCGCCTTCAACAACCGCTACTGGCCGGCCAAATACCTGATCGGCCCCACCGACGACTCGCCAATGGGCGTGCGCTACTTCCACTTCGGCGAGGGCCATTACGAGGAAAGCGAACGCGCGATCCGACAGGCGCTGGAAGCGGTCGGACTGGATATCTCCGATGTTCCCTTCGGCGTCGACGTCGCCGTGCCCGACCGTTCCGGCGTCGCGCGCGGACGGCAAACGCGCGAGCTGTACGGCGGCTGGCGGCGCAATACGGGCGGCGGCGGGCCCTACGCCGGTCAGGAGGCGTACTTCCTCGCCGGCCTCGACGCCGAGCATCTCTACCGCGATGTCGAGTCCGACCAGCGCGAGCACAACCGCTGGTACCTGGAAGGGCTCTGGCGAGCCGAATTCCAGGCGATCGCCCACGCCCGCACCACCGAAAACCTTGAGGACTACCTGGCGCTGCTCATTCGCGGCCGCACGGTCAACGTCGTCCTGACCGTCGCCGCGAACGGCCAGCCGTACGACGTCTACGTGCAATTCAACGACGACTGGATCCGGGACGAGTTCGCCGGCGAACACATTCGCTGGGACGACCAGGGACGGTCGTACATCCGCGTGGACGAGAACGATCTGTACCGGCTGGTCTTCTTCAGGGAATTCACCGAGGGCGAGCTCAAGCTGAGTTCCAACTCCGATCAGTTCCGCATGTTCGCCTTCACATTCGGCTCCTATGTGGGCGGCGAATAGTGAAGCGCCCGATCAGTCACGACCGAACGCGACCCAGCGAGCGAGGAATCCCATGCAGATCACAACGCGGCGGCTCGCCGCCAGCCGCACGTTCGCGATCGCCGCGCTGGCCGGCGCGGCGCTATTGACGCTCGCCGCCTGCGGCTCGTCGTCCGATAACCAACCGCAGGCACAGTCCCAGCCGCAGGCGCGGCAGACGGTCGACGCCGAACAACCGCAAACTCAGCCGCCCGACGCCGACCGCTCATCCCAGTCGCAACAACAGGAACGGGAACGACAGGAACCGCAGGAACAGCCCGCCGACCAGGTCGAGCAGAGCGTCGAGGACGAACCGGGCGCGGCGGCGCAGCCAGACGACGACGCCGGGGAGGCGCAATCCGTCGCAGCGGCCGCGATCATCGAGCCGGCTGCGTACGAGGACCTCAACCCGCGCCTGCAGCTGCTGCGCGACTCCGGCTATCCCGTCTACATCTCCGACGAATACATCATCGCGCTCGGCACGCCCGACCTTTCGCCCGGCGTCCATCGAATCTCTGTGGTGATCGAAGGACCCGCCGGTCTGATCGAGTTCCCCGCCATCTCCGTGATCGCGCTGCCCGAGGCGGCGCCCGACGACGCGCAGGAGGTGATCGCCCGCTTCGCCCGTTTTCCCGACGGCGTGCGCGGACTGCACGTGACCGCCGTCGATTTCACGCGGCCGGGGCGCTGGCACGTCATTCTGCGCATCCCCTCGGAAGACGGCTTCGCCGACGTGGGGCTGGCGCTCGACATCCCCGAGGACACGTCCGCGCCATCGGTCGGCGACTCCGCGCCGGCCTCGCTCAGCCGCACCCTGCTCGATGTCGACAACATCGCCGACCTCTCGACCGGCGAGACGCCCGATCCCGGCCTCTACCTGATCTCGGTCGCCGAAGCGTTGCAGGCCGGCAAACCTTTCGTCGTCGTCTTCGCCTCACCCGGCTTCTGCACCAACGCCTTCTGCGGTCCGCAGGCCGAGGTGCTCTCGGAAGTGCGGCAGCGCTTCGGTGACGCCGCCAGCTACATCCACATCGATCTCTACGAGAACCCCGAGCAGGTGCGGCTGGGTGAAGAGCCGATCGAAACGCCGATCCTCGAAGAATGGGGGCTGCATACGGACGAATGGACGTTCGTCGTGGGCGCCGACGGGGTCGTCAGCGCCCGCTTCGAAGCCTTCGCGCCCCTGGCCGAGGTCGAGGCGGCCCTGGCCGCCATCCTCGAGGGCTAATCGCTCAGTCGTCGGGCGCCTCGATCGGGTGGTCGAGCGCGTTGCCGTACTCGTGCCAGGAGGCGTCGTAGTTGCGGCTCTGGTTGTAGCCCAGCAGCTGCAGCAGCCAGTATCCGTGCGCCGCACGGATGCCGCCCTGTCAATACGTGGTCACCGTCTTGTCGGGCGTGATCCCCAAATCAGCCAGCATCGCACGCAGCTCCGAGGCCGGCTTCAGCGTGCGAACCGGCTCCTCGAGCGTCCGCAGCCACTCCAGATGCACCGCGCCCGGGATGCGCCCCCCGCGCTGCGTGCCGCGCCGGTTGGCGCCGCTCCACTCAGCCTCCGAGCGCACGTCCCAGAAAACGTGCCCCCGATCGGCGATCGCGTCGGGAATCTCGTCCAGCCGGCAGATCGAGTCGTCGTGCGGCGCCGGCGGAGTCGGATACTCCACCGCCCGCGGGCGCAGATTCTCACGCGACAGCGGGCGGCCTTCGGCGTACCACTTGTCGAGTCCGCCGTGCAAAATCCGGAAGTTGGTGTGACCGAAGCGGTCGAACGTCCACCACGCGCGCGCCGCGTACAACGAGCCCGAACCGTCGTACGCCACCACCGTGGTCTCGGGCCCGATCCCCAGCCGACCGGCGAGCTGCGCGAACTGCGCCGGATCGGACATGCCGTACACCTGCGAGTCGTCGCGCGGGTCGGTCTTCCAGTAGCGCGAGAGCGACCAGACTGCGCCGGGGATGTGCAGCCGCAGATACGCGTCGAGCAGGTCGCAGTCCAACACGACGACGTCTTCGTCGTCGATGTGCTCGGCGAGCCAGTCGGTCTCGCAAATCAGTTCGGGCCGCGCCCAACCGTCGAGGTTCGTGGTCATGGTCTGTGTCCTCCTGCCAAGTGTCGCCCAGATTACTCCGCTGAGCCGTCGTCTGATCCCTGCGGCGACTGATCGCCGTCCGCCGATTCCTGTCCGTCGGCGCCCGCTTCGCCGCCCTCCGAGGGAACGTACTCGCCGCGCAGGTATTCGATCGCGACATACAGCTGAATGTCCTGCTCCGCTTCGAAGCCGGTGTCGGGAATCGCGATCTCGATATCGGGAGACACGCCCAAGCCCTCGACCGGCTCGCCGTCGGGGGTGAGATAGCGGGCGACGCTGACGTACAGCACGCTGCCATCCGACAGTTGACGCGGGATGTTGACCGTGCCTTTGCCGGTGGTGGTCGTGCCGATCAGCACCGCGCGGCCCTGATCGCGCAACGCCGCCGCCATCACCTCGGAACCCGAGGCGCTGTGTTCGTTGATCAGGATCACCAGCTGCAAATCCAACCCTGCGCCCCCGGCGGAGGGATCGCGGTGGATCTCCTCCTCGCCCTGCCGATCGATCTGGCGCAGCACGACGCCCTCATCCATGAACTCGCCCGTCGTATCGATCGTGGCGCGCAGCAGGCCGCCCGGGTTATCGCGCAGATCGACGATCAGCTTGTTCAGACCGGCGGCCCGTACCGCGTCGAGCAGTCCAACCAGATCATCGCGTGTGCGCTCCGTGAACTGCGAGATCAGGATGTAGCCGATATCGGCGACCGGCTGACCGGCCCGATCGGTGATCGGCAGCGACTGGACGCTGGGCACCACGATCCGGTCGCGCGTCACGACCAACAGTTCCTCTTCGCCGTCCGCGTGCCGCACGAGCAGTTCGACATCCGTCCCGCGCGGTCCGCGAATCACCGCCACCGTCTCCTGCAGACTCCAGCCCTCGGTCGATTCGCCGTTGACCTCGAGGATGATGTCCCCGGCGCGCACGCCGGACTCCTGCGCCGGCGATCCCTCGAACGGCCGCACGATCACGATCGCGCCGTCCACCATGTTGACGGTCGCGCCGATGCCCTCGAACGAGCCGCCGATATCTTCGCTCGCCAGCCGGTAGCGCTCGGCGTCGATGAAGGCTGTGTGCTCGTCGCCGAGCGCGTCGATGATGCCGTTGATCGCCGCGGTTCGCGTGTCCAGCGACTCGAACGCGTCCGGCTCCACGAAATCCCGATCCAGCACGTCCACGATCTCGTCCAACAGCGCGAAGCGCGACTCGCGCCCCGACGCCGCTTCGCTCGGCGCGGCCGGCGCGTCGCGCTCGCCCTGCGGCTGCACCGCCGCCGGAATGCCGGCCGGACCCGATCCGTCGCGCGCGCTGCGCAGAATCCGCGCATCGTCGTCGTTGGCGTCGATCACGCGGATCACACCGACGCCCAACGCGAACGCCGAGCCGATCAGCACCACGATCAAGAACAGGATCGTTCCGCGACCCGGCCCGCCGGCCGCGGCTTCCGCATTCGGCACCACCGCTCGGCCAGCGTCCCCGCCGCTGGGCGGCGGCGCCCATCGCAACTCCGACATCGGCACTCGCCTCTCCTCAGCGGCGCCCGGGGCCGCCGCACGGCGGCCCCGGCATCACGTCGCTCGCACTCTGTATCATCGCACTCAAATTACCGCGACGCTCGCGATCAGAGGCGATTTGCGAGCGCGCACGAGGAGGCCGCCATGCCAGCCGTCGCCGGATACAGTCACGTCGCCATCTGCGTTTCGGATGTGGACGCCGCCAGACGCTTCTACAGCGATCAGCTTGGATTGGGGGAAATCGAGCGCCCCGACTTCGGCTTCCCGGGCGCCTGGTACGAGGTCGGCGCGTTGCAGTTGCACCTGATGCAGCGCACGCTACAGACCGACGTCGAAGGCATCGGCCCGCACTTCGCGCTCTACATCCCCACCGACGACTTTCACAACGAGGTCGAGCGCCTGCGCTCGGAGGGCGTCGCGATCACGCGGGAGCCAAGCCAGCGCGAGCACGACGGCATCTGGGCCGCGTTCTGCCAGGACCCCGACGGCAACACCATCGAGCTCACCGACATGGGCCCCGACCATCACAAATAGCGATCGCAAGAGCAATCGCAGCTCCGCGAGCGCGCCCAATACGCTGAGTTCGTGACACCCACAGCGGACGCCGTCCTGATCTGCCCGGGACAGGGAGCGCAGCGCGCCGGCGGCGTTGCCGACCTCGCCGCCGATTTCGCCGATCTCACTCCGGTCGGCCGAGACGCGTTCACGCTCGCCTCATCGATTACCGGCTGCGACCTCTGGCGGCTCGGGCTCAGCGAAGACCCCGACGACGCCGCGGCGCTGCGCCAGCCGTCGCTCCTACAGCCCTATCTGATCGCCTGGGCCGCAGCTGAGCACGACCGGGTCGCGGAGGCGGTCGGACCGCTCGGCTTTGTGACCGGCCATTCGAGCGGCATGAACTCGGCGATGGCGCTCTCCGGCGCGCTCGACCTCGACACCGCGCTCCGCTTCGCCTGCGCCTGCGGCCGCAACATGGACGCCGACTGCGCGCGCGCGCCCGGCGGTCTGCTGGCGCTGGTCGGCGCCGATCGCGGGACCGCCGAGTCGATCGCAGCCGAGTCGGGCGCCGCCCTCGCCAACCACAACGCGCCCGATCAGACCGTGATCGGCGGAGCCTTCGCCGCCATCGAGCGAGCCGCCGCGCTGGCTCCGGCGCGCGGCTGTCAGGCGGTCGCGCTGCGGGTCGCGGGACCATTCCACACCCCATCGTTCGAACCGTCCGATCGCGCCAACCGGGCGCTGATCGACGCCTTGCCGATCGCCGATGCGTTCACGCCGATCGTGGGCAATCGCGCGGGACAGATCATCACCACCGCCGACGCGCTGCGCGATGAACTGCGGTCGCAGTTCGTGCGGCCGGTCGAGTGGCTCTCGGCGCTGCAGACGCTGCACCGCTTCGGCGCGCGGCGCTACATCACGCTCGGCCCGGGCAACGTGATGGCCGGGCTGGTGCGGCGCTACGGCAAGACGATCCCCGATCGCATCCAGATCCGCCGCAGCGCGCAACTCGGCGCGGCTGGATCACGACCGGACCAACCGGTAGACAAATCAGCAACCCAATCAGCAGAGCCAGCAGAAAGGCCGCGACGATGACGACCTCCGACTCCGACTACATCCTGACCACCACGCGCTCGGTTCGGCTGCGGCTCGACTTCGACCGCCCGATCGCGCCGAGCGTGATCAACGAATGCCTGGAGATCGCGCTCCAGGCGCCGACGGCGTCCAACTCGCAGCAATGGCAGTGGTTCGTGATCACCGACCCGGACAAGATCGCGGGGATCGCGGCGATCTACCGCGACAGCTTCATGCAGCTGGCGGCGGCGCGCGCGGACGAGGGTCCGCGCTGGCCCGAGGGCGACTCGCGCGCAGCCGCGGCCGAGGGCGTCACCCGCTCGGCCACCTATCTCGCCAACGAGATGCACCGCTGCCCGGCGCTGCTGATCGCATGCATCAACGGCCGCGTCGAAGACGCAGGGCCAATGGCGCAGGCGGGAACCTACGGCTCGATCCTGCCCGGCGCCTGGTCGTTCATGCTCGCCGCCCGCTCGCGCGGCATCGGGATGGCGTGGACCACGCTGCATCTACGCGACGAGGCGCGCTCGCGCGACCTGCTCGGCATCCCCGAGGACGTCACCCAGGCCGTGCTCCTGCCCATGGCCTACTTCAGCGGCGAGACCTTCAAACCCGCGGCGCGGGTGCCGCTGGAACAGGTCGTGCACTGGAACACCTGGGGTCAGCGCACGCCCGAGGGCTAAAGCGCCGGATCGGATCAGACTCCGACGCCGATCAGCCTCATCCGCCCCCGGCCGGCGCTGCGGCCGCGATCGGCTCCAGCGCCGGCGCGCCCGCGCGCGTCCAGCCCATCACCCGCCCCACCAGCAGGCCCAGCAGGGCGACCACCGCGCCCATGGCGGCGACCCAGAAAATCATCTCGACATCGAAGAACGCGCCCACGATCGCGATCAGGAAGGCGACGAACGCGCCCACGTCCCAGGCGAGCTGGAACGTCGCCGTGGCTCCGCCGCGCTGGGTCGACGCGACTCGGTCGACCGCCAGCGCCAGCAGCCCCGTGTGCGCGCCGCCCATGCCGATCCCGGTCAGCACGCCGGCGGCCCAGAGCATCGGCGCGGTCTCCGACAGCGCGACCAGCGACATCCCCGCGCAGGTCGCGATCAGGCCGGGAATGATCACCGGCACCCGGCCCGCGCGATCGGACACGCGGCCGGCCAGCGGCCGCGCGATCATCGCGCCCACGCCCGAGAACATGAAGAAGAGCGCCACCGTGCCCAGCTCGCGGTGCTCCTGGTCGGCCAGCGGCTCCAGAAACGCCGCCGCGACCGAGAAGCCCAACGTCACGCTGAGGAAGACCAGCATCGGAAAGACCGCCCGCGCCGGCACCAGGCTCTTCAGCGACACCGGCGGGCGATCGCCTCCGTGGCTCGGCGGCTCGCGCTGGAACAGCGTGATGAACAGCGATATCAATGCGCTGCCGGCGGCCAGGATCATCACGCCCTCGAAATCGGCCAGCCCCGCAACCGCCGCGCCCGCCAGCGGCGCCAGGGTCTGCGAGAAGCTGGTCGAGAGGCCGAAGAACCCCAATCCCTCGCCGCGGCGAATCGGCGGCACGATCTCGGCCACCAACGAACCGGCGGACGTCGGATACGCCGCCATGCCGACGCCCTGCACGCAGCGCAGCGCGAACAGCGCCCAGAGGTTGTCGGTGAAGATCATCAGAATGAACGAGGCCGCAAACGCCAGCAACGCAAACCGCATCAGTCGAATGCGGTAGCCGGCGTCGCTCCAGCGGCCCACGAACGGGCGCAGCAGAATGGGGATCACGGCGTAACCGCTGACGACCAGCCCGACCTCGATCAGATCGAAGCCCTGATCGGTCATCTCGCGCGGCAAGGTCGTGGTCAGATAGAAGAAACAGGCGAAGAACGACGATGTACCCAGCAGTGAGAGCAGGAATTGCAGCGTCCACAGCCGCGGACGCTGGGGCGGGATCGCGGCAGCGGCGCGGGCGACGTAACGCAGCAGGCCCGCGTGCTGCGGCGCCGAGCGCGCGGTCAACCAGTCACGATCACGCGCGCCGCTCTGGACCGACACCAAACGCCTTCGAGCCTAGAGCTCGGGCGGCCCGAGTTCGGCCAGCGCGTCTTCGGCGTGCCCGTTCGTGCGCGGACACAGATGCTCCGATCCTTCGAGCGGTTCACTGCACAACGGGCAGGTCGGCCGGCCGCCGGCCACCGCTTCCTCCGCCTGCGCGGTGAACAGCCGCGCGACCGGCCGGGTGATATCCACGCGCAGCGTCGGCTGCGGCCGTGCGCCGTCCTCTTCGATGTCGGTCGCGAACAGCGTGATCAGGTCGGCCGACTCGTCGTAGCCCAGCGCGATCTGGCCGGCCAGAAAGTCGTGCGAGGCCCGATCCGGGAACGGCTCCAGCGGCCGCGCCGTCGGCCGTCGCCCCTCGCCCGCCGGTCGGCTGCGGGCCAGCACCTGCTGGATCGCCTCCGACAGCGCGCCCACCTGCGTCTTCTCGCACCAGATCGACGCCGTCTGGTCGCCGGCGGTCACCCGCAGCCGGAAGCGGCGCTGACCGGGCGGGCCGATCGCCTCCGCCTCCAGCACCTCCGCCGCGCCAAGATCGTGCCGAGCGCCATTCGCCATGGCCAAAGTATACCCAGCCGCTAGTATGGCGCGAACACGAGACGAGCCTGAGCCGCGCATGAGCTGAACCGCAAACCGATTCCCAGCTCCCCAAGCGGCGGACGAACGGCAGGTTGCGCTGATGGCTGTTGCAATTGGACAGGCCGCCCCCGACTTCACGCTGATGGACGGCGACCGCAAAGAACACACACTCTCCGACTACCGCGGCCAGTACGTCGTCGCGGCCTGGTACGTGCTCGCCTTCACGGGCGGTTGAACGAACGAGCTGAGCCGCTTCCAGGAACTGCACGCCGAGTTCCGGGAGGCCGGCGCCCAGGTGCTGGGCATCTCGGTCGATTCACCGTTCGCCAACGGCGCCTACGCGATCGAGCTGGGCCTCGACTTCCCGCTGCTGGGCGATTTCCCCTGGGGCCGGACGGCCAAAGTCTGGGGCATCCTCAACGAGGAGCGCGGGTTCAGCGCCAGGATGACCTACGTGATCGACCCGGATGGCGTGGTTCGCCACATCGTCGACGCTCAGCGCGATTTCCTCGCGCACCCCGAAGGCGCGCTCGAGTACCTCCAGTCGCAGACGTAAACCGCGCGGCGCGACATACCGCCGCGCCGCCGCCCGTTCACCTATCCAATCTCCCCCATCTAATTGTTCATCTGCGTATACCAATGAGCGGACGAACCAATCTCGCACATACAATCTCGCACAATTGTACTGTTACCTGACATAACGCGAACATTTGCACAGCGTTGACCGAAATAACAAAGTACGTGAACGTAACGGGAGCGCGGGCGGACTACGTCAAGTATCGTCTGCGCAGGTTCGCTGGCGGCGGGCCGATCTCCATGAGGAAACTCATGGTCACCGCAGTAGTCCAGGGATTCGTCGCGCCCGACCAGTGCGCGCATCAGTGGCTGATCGACTCGCCCAACGGCCGCGAGTCGATCGGGCATTGTCCGCGCTGCAACTCGCGCAAGACGTTCTACAACTCGATGCCCGAGGACAAGCGCGTCAACAACTCCGACCTCTTCGCGAACCGCCGCGGCGCCGCGCGAGAGCACTGGAGCGACGCCACCGAAGACGCCGACCGCGAGCTGCGCAAGATGTTCCCGGGCCGCTAACCCGCCCCGAACATCGCCGCGATGATCGCGGTTGGTCCTACACTGCGCGCATGAGCACGCGCAGCGGCGGGCGAACGCCCGGCGATCCATCCGACCGCGGTATGAGCGCCGGTCTCGGGGCCGAGCTGAACGCCGACCTGGCCAGCTTCGCCGTGCGCGCCGTGCCGTTCGACGAATGGGTCGATGTCGACACGCTTGTGCATCGCAGCTCGGTCACCTCGGGCGACTTCGACTACGTGCTGCGCCCGCTCTGCTCGGACTGCGGGGCGGAGCTTGAAATCGAGTACGAAACGCTCGATCTCGACGCCGACGGCGGGCGTGAAGTCATCTCGGCGCTGGTCTGCGCCAACTGCCGCGTCCTCTGGGAGCCGGAACAGCCCGACGATCCCGACGCCTAGGCGGCGCTCTGCGGCTGCCTGTGCAACCATCTGCGCAGAACCGCGCCCGGTGCCGCGTTACGCGCGTTACGCTCTGCAGAAACGACCCGCCCCTGAACGAATCGAGCGCTGCCGATGAGCGTGTCCGTGCGCATCCCCACTCCGCTACGTTCGCTGACCGCCGACCAGGATGTGGTCCAGGCGGCCGGCGAGACCCTCCAGCATCTGGTGCTGGACCTCGAACGGCAGTTTCCCGGCATCGGCGATCGGATCGTCGATGAGGACGGTGAAATCCGACGCTTCGTCAACCTGTTCGTCAATGGCGAGGACGTGCGCTTCCTCGAAGGCCTGCGCACCGCCCTGGGCGACGGCGACGAAGTCTCGATCGTCCCGGCCGTCGCCGGCGGGTCGCCGCGATGACGGTTCGCATCGAGACCGACGGTCCGATCGCCACGATCACGCTCGACCGCCCCGAGCGGATGAACGCGATCAACCCCGAGATGTCGCGCCAGCTGGATCAGTTCTGGTCGCAGTTCGACCGCGACGACGAACTGCACGTCGCAATTATCACCGGCGCCGGCCGCGCCTTCTGCGCCGGCCGCGATCTGGTCCGAGCCGACGCGCACGAAGACGAGATCGCTCGCGCCGCCGCCTCCGCCGCGCGGCGCGAGTCCGCTCCCTCGAACGCGGCCGGACTCTCGAGCTGGGGTCCCGATCAGACCTGGAAGCCGGTGATCGCGGCGATCAACGGCTGGTGCCTGGCCGGCGGTTTCGCTCTGGCCCTGTCCTGCGACCTGCGAATCATGAGCGAGACGGCGCGGATCGGCTCGATGGCGCCCCGCCGCGGTTTGCTGCCCGGCGGCGGTCAGGTGCAGCGTCTGGCCCGCTACGTGCCGTTCGGCAAGGCGCTGGAGCTGTTGCTGCGCGCCAACCATCTCGACGCGCGCGAGGCCAGCCGAATCGGTCTGGCGAATGCCGTCACCGCGCCCGACCAACTGCTGCCCACGGCGCGCGAATGGGCCCAAGAGATCGCCGCCAACGCGCCGCTCGCCGTGCGCGCAACCAAGCGGGCCGCCTACGAAGGCGTCCTGCTCAGATCCGGTTTCGCCGAGGGCATGAGCCTGGAATCACAGCTCTACTCCGAGATCATGGCGACCGAAGACGCGCGCGAAGGCACGACCGCCTTCGCCGAAAAGCGCCCCGCCAGATTCACAGGCCGCTAGCCTCCAGCCGACACGCGGTTCAAGGAGCGCTCCCGGAGACGCGGCATGGTCGATACCTTCTCGCCCCTGACCGAAATTGCTCGGGCCATCCGCGAGCGCGAGGTCTCCGCCGTCGAGATGCTCGAGGCGCACCTGGCGCGGATCGCAGCGGTCAATCCGACGCTCAACGCGGTCGTCCAGCTCTGCGAGCAGCGGGCGCGCGCGGAAGCGGCGCTGGCCGACGCGGCGATCGCCCGCGGCGAACCGCTGGCCGCGCTGCACGGCGTGCCGATCACGCTCAAGGATTCGCACGACACCGCCGGCGTAGTCAGCACAGGCGGCACCATGGGGCGCAAAGGGTTCGTACCCGAGGCGGATTCGACCGTCGCCGCGCGGCTGCGGGGCGCGGGCGCGATCCTGATGGGCAAGACGAACACGCCCGAACTGACGCTCTCAGGCGAGACCGACAACCTGGTCTACGGTCAAACCCGCAACCCCTTCGATCCCCGCCGCACGCCCGGCGGTTCCAGCGGCGGCGCGGCGGCAATCGTCTCGGCCGGCGGCTCGCCCCTGGACCTGGGCAGCGACACCGGCGGCAGCATCCGCTTGCCCGCGCATTTCAGCGGCATCTGCGGGATCAAACCGACCGCGGGCCGAGTGCCGCGCAGCGGCCACATCGTCCCCTGGGGCATGGGCGCGCTCGACGCCTGGACCACGATCGGCCCGATGTGCCGCTACGTGCAGGACCTGGCTCTCACGCTGCCGATCATCTCCGGCCCGGACGGCGTCGATCCGTTCATCCACCCGGTACCGCTGCGCGACCCGGACACGGTCGATCTGCGCGACCTGAACATCGCCTGGTACGCCGATGTCGATGGCTATCTCGAACCCGATGATGACACGCGGTCGGTACTGGACGACGCCGTGACCGTTCTGTCCAGGCGGGTCGGGTCGGTCGTGCAGCACACGCCTCCGGCGCTGGCCGAGTACATCGACCTCTGGACGCGAATCGGCGGCGGCGACGGCCGCGCATGGGTCCAGCGGATGCTGGACCGCTGGGGTACGACCGAAGAGTCGGAATTCCTCAAGCGAGGTTTCGAGCCGACCAAGCCGATGCCAGCCGACGCATTCACCGCGTCCCTCGAGGCTCAGGATCGGTTCCGCAGCGAGATGCTGCAGTTCATTCAGCCCTACGACGCGCTGCTCGCGCCCGTGGCGGCGCAACCGGCGCCCGAGCACGGCGCGACCTACAGCCGCGAACTGCGCGCGATGTTCTACACCGGCCCATACAACATCACCGGCTGGCCGGGAACGGCGCTGCGCTGCGGCGCGTCGAGCGGCGGTCTGCCGATCGGCCTGCAGATCCTCGCCCCTCCCTGGCGCGAGGACGTGACGCTCGCGCTCGCCGCAGCGCTGGAAGCCGACCTCGGCGGCTGGCGGCCGCCGCCGCTCTGACGTCCCAATCAGACTTCGGACGGCAACGCCCGATCCAGCCAGTCCAGCAGCAACGTCCGCAGCTCCCCGCGCCGCTGGCGCAGCGAGTGCGTGGCGCCGTCGAGCATGCGCAACTCACGCCCCTCGCCGGCAGCGCTGTAGACCCACTCGGACAGGGCGGCGCAAGGGTCGAGCAGCGCGTGAAACACGCTATAAAACGGCGTGTTATGTCCGCGCCGCCTCAATCCGCGTCGTCGTATCCGTGCAGATACCGATCTATCCGATCCGCTGCCTCTTCCCGCATTTTCAGCGCGTCGGTTGCGACGCGGTTGATCCGAGCGAGCAGATAACCCGCCTGCGCGTCACTTTCGGGTTTCACGGCGTGCTCGGAGATCAAGGCCAGGTCATCGCTGTAATCCACTAGACCAGCAGTTTCGAGGCGCACATCGAGCAGCCGAATGCCCGCCTGCACGCCGTCGAGCTTCTTAAGCGCTTTAGGCTTGGTCATTCGACGTATCCGGTCGAGCGCCACGCGCTCGTTGTGCGCCTCGATTGTTTCTGAGGTCATCAGTCGCCCTCGCTTTCGCCCAGCAGTATGCCACTCGCGGCGGCCCCGTGCCGAGGGGCATGCCGTCGCCGATGACGTGTTCGCACAGGTTCGCGATCTCGTCGCGCAGCGCGACGGATACCTCACGTAGAGCTTCGCGCCGATGACGAAGACGCGCTGATGAGTCCGACGGCTGGCGATTCGCTCCAGCTTCTCGATCAGGTTTCAGACGGCAACGCCCGATCCAGCCAGTC
Organism: Dehalococcoidia bacterium; assembly: GCA_965205105.1. GTDB lineage: Bacteria > Chloroflexota > Dehalococcoidia > Bin125 > Bin125 > Bin125. The sequence continues at coordinate 698,701 of OZ242034.1, read as the reverse complement.
CAGCAGCAACGTCCGCAGCTCCCCGCGCCGCTGGCGCAGCAAGTGCGTGGCGCCGTCGAGGATGCGCAGCTCGCGGCCGTCGCCGGCGACGGCGTAGACCCACTCGGACAGACGCGGCGGCAGCCGCCAGTCCGCCGACCCGTGGATCAGCAGCAGCGGACGCGGCGCGAGCGAGCGCACTTCCGACGGCTCGATCCCCATCGTCTGCGTCGAGAGGGCGCACACGCCGACCGCCCGCGTCGACCGCGCCGCCGCCCGGATCATGATCGCGCCGCCGTACGAGTGACCGATCAGGGCGACCCGGCGGCATCCCCGCTCGACCAGCCAGTCGATCCCCGCGAGCGCGTCGAACGTGCCGTCCCCGATCGGGCCGGGCGAGGCCTTGACGCGGAAGTCAAGCCGCAGCACGCCGACGCCCCGCCGCGGCAGCACGCGCGCCAGATCGACGTAGACGCCTTCGGCTGGACCATCGAAGCCGCCGTCGAAACCGCCAACGCAGAGCACGCCGCCGCGGCGCCGCACACCCTGCGGCGGATGCCACCTGACGGCGATCGGGCCGCGTTCCGAGGCAATGGTCAGGTCAGTCAGGTCGGACATCGCCACCTCGCTTGATACGCTAATCTCGCGCCCACCGGGAAGGCCTGCCCATGACACTCGTACCGACTGACCCCGGCCGCCGAGCCGACGCTCAGGCGGCGCTCGCCACCGCGTTCGCACCCCAGTCCGTCGCGATCGCCGGCGTCTCGCCGCGCACGACCGGTTGGGGCGGCGGGCAGATGTTCCTGCGCGCGATCCGCAAGCTCGGCCGGGTGCCCAACGTCTATTGCCTCAACCCGCGCGGCGGCGAACTCGCCGACGGGACGCCGCTCTATCAATCCCTGGCCGACGTGCCCGGTCCGGTCGAATCGTTGATCTCGGCGGTGCCCGCCTCAGCGATTCTCGATCTGATCGACGACGCGATCGCCAAGCGCGTCCAGGTGATCCACCTGTTCACCGCCGGTTTCGGCGAGACGGGCGACGCCGAGCGCGCCGAACTCGAGACGCACGTCCTCGACAAATTGCACGTTGCCGGCATCCGCCTGATCGGCCCCAACTGCATGGGCATCCACTCGACCCGCGGCGGCGTCTCCTGGATGGACGACGGTTCCACGACGCCCGGACAGGTCGGCATGCTCTCGCAATCGGGGATGAACGCGTCCGAAGTCGTCGGCGAGGGCGTGCGCCGCGGGATCAACTTCTCCAACGTCGCCTCGTTCGGCAACGCCTCGGACCTGAACGAGGCCGACTTCCTCGAGTTCCTCGCCCGCGACTCCGACACCAACATCGTGCTGGCGTATCTCGAGGGCATCCGCAACGGACGCGACTTCCTGCGCGTTGCGCGCGAGATGTCGCGGGCGCGCAAGCCGCTGGTCGTGCTCAAGGGCGGATTGACCGAGGCCGGTTCACGAGCCGCCTCGTCGCACACCGGCTCGCTGGCCGGCTCCGCGCAGATCTGGAACGCCGTCCAGCGCCAGGCTGGGTTCATGCCCGCGCAGAGCGTCGAGGAATTGCTCGACCTCGCCGTCGTCATCGAGCGCATGCCGACCGTCGCCGGCGCGCGCTGCGCGGTGCTCGGTGGCGGCGGCGGCGTCTCGGTGCTGGCCGCCGACATCTGCGACCGCAACCGAATCCCCGTCCCCTGGTTCGAGGCGAAGACGCAGGACGCCCTGCGCGAGTTCACGCCCGTCGCCGGCACCTCGATCCGCAATCCGCTCGACGCCGGGTTCATGTTCGAGGGTCAGCACATGGAAACCGCGCTGAGCGCCATCGCGGACGATCCCGGCATCGACTGGCTAATGGTGCACACCGGCGCCGAGGGCGGCCCGCGCTCGCGCGACGGCGACTTCGCCGAGCAGATGGCGAACGCCTTCGCCGAAGTCGCGCCCAAACTGTCCAAACCGCTCGCGGTCGTGATCCGCCAGCCGCGCACCAGCGACGGCTTCAGCCGCGGCCTCGACCTGCAAAGCCGACTCAATGAGCGCGGTATCGCCTGCTTCCACAGCATCGAGGCGTGCGCGCGAGGCGTGCGCCGCTACCTCGACTGGCAAGCTCGCTAAACGGACTCGAACGGCGCACCCGATCGGTGAATGCGATGTCCTGGCTGATACCGCGGCGACTACTCCAGGCGCCGGACGCCCAACCCGCCGTCGTGGACGGTCGCGACGTGACGCTTCACGTGCAGGGACTCGTCTGCACGCTCTGCGCCCGGCGCGTGGCGGCGTCGCTCAACCAGCTCGACGGCGTCGAGGCGGCCAGCTGCGACCTGGACAGCGGCTCCGCCGCCGTGCGGCTCAGCAGCGACCTCGACGCAGCGACGCTCCGCGCGGCGGTGGTGCGGGCAGCGGTTGCGATGCCGCTGCGACGGATGGTCGCCCGCCTCGCGGGCGGCGCCGGCATCACCGACAGGGCGGGCGGCTAGCAATGCCGCGCACTCCCAGCCTGGGCGCGCACGTGTCGTCGGCCGGCGGGATCGACAAGGCGGTCGATCGCGCCGCCGCGATGAGCGCCGAGTCGCTGCAGATCTTCGGCGCCGCGCCGCAGATGTGGCGGCGCAAGCATCATCCCGACGAAGACGCCGAACGCTTTCGAACCAAGTTCCGCGAGGCGCAGCTGCGCTCCTGCTTCATCCACGCCGTCTACCTGATCAACCTCGCCTCGCCCGACGACGAGCTGCTGCGCAAGTCCACCGACACGCTCAGCGCCGAACTCGAACTCGCCTCGCGCATCGGCGCCGACGGCGTCATCTTCCACGTCGGCTCGCACATGGGATCGGGCTTCGCGCACGCCCTGCCGCGCATCGCCGACAGCATGACCGAGGCGTTGGACCGCACGCCCGACGACGCGCTGCTGCTGCTGGAAAACAACGCCGGCGCCGGACGCTCGGTCGGCTCCAGCTTCGCCGAGCTAGCCGCGATCATCAACGCGGTCGACCATCCCCGCGTCCGCGTCTGTCTCGACACCTGTCACGCGCACGCCGCCGGCTACAACGTCGCCACGGCCGCCGGACTGAAAGAGACCGTCGACGAATTCCAGCGCGAGCTCGGCGCCGGGCTGCTCTCGGCGATCCACGCCAACGACTCCAAAACCGAACTCGGTTCGGGCAAGGATCGGCACGAGAACATCGGGCACGGTTCCATCGGCTTGCCGGCCTTTCGCCGCATGGTGCGCAACCGCGTGCTGCGCAAGGCGGCCTGGCTGCTCGAAGTCCCAGGCATCGAGGGCGGCGGGCCCGGCCCGGCCGACATCCGCGTGCTCAAGGCGCTGCGCGACGAATCGGAGCTGCCGCAGATTCCCGCCCCCTCCACGCCGCCCGCATAGCCGCGGCTAGGCCGGCGCGTGCGCGCGCCGCAGGTTCCGTTTGGGTTGCCGCAGATCGGGCACCACCTCGACGCCGTAGACGTGGCCGACCAGGCTCAGAAACGACAACGCCGCGTCGCTCAGGCTGCGCCGTCGGCGGCGAATCACCGCGATGCTGCGTCGAATCGGCATCGCCGATTCGATCTCGATCGGCGTCAGCTCGCCGCGGCGCAGCTCTTCCTCCACCGCCACCTTGGGCAGGAACGCCAGACCCAGCCCGCGCAGCACCAGCCGCTTCGCCATTTCCAGGCTGTCGACGTCGATCGAATGCCGCGGCGACGCCCCCGAGTTGTGAAACACCGCCTGACTGATCGCGTGATAGCTGCTGCCGGTGTCGAAGAAAATCACCGCCTCGTTGGCGATCGCGGAGGGGGAGATCGGGCCCTGCCTGGCCAGCGAGTGATAGCGCCCCGCGAACAACACGATGTCGTCCTCGTACAGCGGCACCGATTCGATCTCCGCGTGCCCCAGCTCGCGCTCGAAGCCAATCTGCACCTCGTCGTCCAGCACCATCTGCGAGACCTCGTGGCTGCGGCCGGTTCGAATCGAAATTTCCACATTGGGCTGCGCGGCGGCGTAGCGCTGGAGCAGTCCCGGCAGCACGTAGGTGCCCACCGTGGGCGCGGTGCCGATCACGAGGCTGCCGCCGCCGCCCGCGCGCAGCGCGTGCACCGCCTCGGCGGCGTCGCGCGCGGCCTGCAGCGTGCGCTGAGCGTGCGGCAGCAGCGTGCGGCCGGCGTCGGTCAGCCGCACGCGGCGGCCCAGACGCTCGAACAGCACCACGCCCAGCTGCGCCTCCATCTGCGCGATGCGCGCCGACACGGTGGGTTGAGTCAGATTGAGCCGCTCGGCGGCGCGCGAGAACGAACGCGCCGAGGCGACTTCGATGAACGCCTCCAGACGCGCCAGATCGATCCCGTGCATCCCCTGCATATCGATCCGCCTCGCGATCCCGGCTCGCCCGATTACCCCGCGCGGACGCCGGTCTTGCGAACCGTCGCGTCGCCGTAGACGCCGAGTTGGCAGGCCAGGCGCACCGGCTGATCGAGCGCCTTGCGGCCGCGCTGGTTGAGCAGCGCCTCGCGCTCCGCCCGGCCCATCTCCGAAAGATGCTCAACGCCCGCCTCGACGGTCACGAAACAGCCGGCGCAGCGGCACTCCATGTTGCACTGATTGGGCCACCACAGCCCCGCGTCCCGAGCCGCCTGCATCAGCCGCTCGCCGTCCGCCACCTCCACCGTCAACCCCGACGGCTCAATCGTGACGGTGTGACGCCGCCCGAACATCCGCCTAACCCGTTCCACCCTGCGCCTGAGGCGCCTCAGACGCACTGCCCGCGTAGTCCGAACGCCGCACTCCGGCGAACCCGAGGAAATCATCCTCCCAACTCAACACCTGCTCGACGAACTGCCTGGGCACCGGACGAATCTGGGACGTGTCGATGCCGTCGGTCGAGATCGTGTCCGGCGGCGGGCCGACATGGACGTTCTCCGCGGCCATCTTTCCCATCACCGCCTCCACGAGGGCGGGGCGGTCGTCGGGCGGCGCGCCCTCCCCGATCGCCGTCCACTCCATATCCAGCACCAGGTCGACGAAGCCGCTGGTCACCATCAGCCCCTCTTCCGAGAGCTGCTCGGCGATCCATTCGCCCGCCTCGTTCATCAGCGCCTCGCTCGGTCTGGCCATCGTGGTACTCACCCCCTCGCTAGTCGCCGACGATCTCCGGACGCTGGCTGTCGGTGATCGTGTCGTCGCTGTCGACACCGAGGCCGGATTGCAGCACCACGATCAGCAGCATCAGCAGAACCACCCCGCCCGCCGCGATCAACAGCGGTTTGCGAACCCGCGCCCAGAGCCGGGACGCCAGCATCGATCCGGCCTCCAGCGCCGCGCGAATCCTCATACGCCCATCTTACCCCCGCGCGCCGCGCGCACTGGCTGTGCGCATTGGCTGTGCGCATCGACCGCTAAGCTGGTGGCGGAACGGCGCAGGCGAACCGCCTGCCCATCCGCCTGACCTGCGACCGAACCGAACGACTGGTGAGCCATGACCCGACCGATCCTGCACACCGAGATGTGCGACCTGCTCGACATCGAATACCCGATCGCGCTGGCCGGCATGGGGCCGACGGTCGGCGGCGGACAGGGCGGCGTGGCGGGGCCCGAGTTGGTCGCCGCGGTCTCGAACGCGGGCGGGCTCGGCGTGCTCGGCGCGGCGGGCTTTCCGCCCGACCGGCTCGAAGCGCAAATCCGGCGCATCCAGGATCTCACCGACCGCCCCTTCGGCGTCGATATCCTCGTCCCCTCCAACGTCGCCCCGCGCCCCAGCGGCCGCGAGCGCCCCAGCGATCCGCGCGATCTGCTGCCCGAGGCGCACAAGGGCGTGATCGGCGAGATTCGCGCCACCCTCGATCTGCCCGATGTTCAGGCGCCGCGCGCCGACGTGCGCACGCCGCGCTTCACGCCGCAGGACCAGGTCGACACGATCACCGGCATGCAGGTGCCCGTGCTGGCGACCGGACTGGGCAACCCGGCCCCGTTCGTCGACCAGGTGCACGAGTCCGGCGGCAAGGTGATCTCGCTGGTCGGCAACGTCAAGAACGCGCGCCGCGTCAGCGACGGCAACGCCGACCTCGTCGTCGCGCAGGGTCACGAGGCGGGCGGGCACACCGGCCGCATCGGCACGATGGCGCTGCTCCCGCAGGTGCTCGACGCGGTCGCGCCGCGTCCGGTGATCGCCGCCGGCGGCATCGGCGACGGCCGCGGCCTCGCCGCCGCGCTCGCCATGGGCTGCGTCGGCGTCTGGTGCGGCACCGTCTTCATCCCCACCCAGGAAGCCAACCTCGACGAGTTCCGCAAGCGCCGCATCCTCGCCGCCAACGACGAGGACACCCGCGTCACCCGCCTCTACTCGGGCAAGACCATGCGCAACATCACCAACGAACTGATCGAAGCCTGGGAAGACTCAGGAACCCAGGCGCTGCCCATGGGCTTGCAGGGCCTGCTAATCGCCGACATCGCCGAAGCCGCCAAACAGGGCGAGCGTGAAGACCTGCTGATGAACGCCGCCGGCCAAATCTCCGGCCTCCTCCAGGAACTCCGCCCCGCCGCCGAAGTGCTGGAGGAAATGGTGCGAGAAGCCGTCGAGGTGTTCACCTCGAGGCTGCCAGCAAATGTCAAAGTCGCGGTGGGGGCGTAGGAGTTGCCTCATGCTCGATCCTCAGTTCGTATCTCAGTTACTTCAGGACGCAATCGCAGATGCAGCGGTGACGGGGTTGAATGCGTTGAGCTTATCTCAAGCCGAACTTCGCACAGCCCAAAAATCGCTCGACTTGCTCACACAAAAAGGCGTGCCTGACTATGAAAGTGAGGCCGTCGCCTAGCTTTACCTGCTACGCTACCACTTCGCGCAGACCAACCTTGCATGGTCAAGTCTACGGCGCACAGATGCCTGGATGCGCAAATCAACCATTGATTATAGTAAATTACCGGAAGCGCTTCAAATTGTCGACTTCGGAGCTGGTACATATGCTATGTTGTTTGCCGCCACTCTACATGCAGCGGATCTAACTAAGACTGGGAGAGGGGGAGCGGCATATAATTTGATATATGTCCATAATATTGAGCCGTCCAAAGCGATGCAAAGTGTTGGTGAACTTACTTATCAGTCCTTCTGCAACCGCGTCCGGCAGTTGATCTCGGCCCGCTCTGAGCATTCTCCTCTCAGAGTAGCTGTGGATTCGATACGTTACTCATCACACGTTATACAGGATATGAAATCACCTCTCGCAAAACGAAAGGGAAACGCAACAAATCGCATACTTAGTGCGCTTCACGTTGTATATGACGACGAAAACAAACAAGAGGATATGCGACGCTCATTGAATACCTTGTACCAGCAACTTCAACCAACGTCAGGTATAATCACTGCCCACAAAGGCAAAGCACCGATCGCTCACGCGGTGTCGCCATTCCCATCGTTGAATCAGAATGTCGATAGCAAAATGATTATACAAGACACCACCGATATGTCGGTGTTAGACGATGTTTGCCGAAAAATTGGATTTGTACGATACCCGGACCAACCGTACCATAAGCAGGTTTATCCCACCAGCAAGGACTCGACCACCCTATTCTGGAAATAGGGATAACTACATGAAAAAGGCAAACCGCACGGACTACCAACCCGGCTTACCAAATTTTGGCGAGGAAAAGATCATCCCACTCCAGAACAGGGATGATCTGCCTAACGAAAGTGGTCTCGCGGATATCACTTACAGTGACACCTCAGCGATCCTGGCCAAGCCGACGGGCTTCATGGACCGCTACGATTACACACTCAACCCGTACTCCGGCTGCGGATTTGGCTGCACCTACTGTTACGCGGCGTTCTTCGCTCGCGACACAGATAAACGCGACCGATGGGGCAAGTGGATCAACGTCAAACAGAACGCCCTCAAGATACTGTCCAGACCTCGACAACAGCAAAAGCTGGACGGCGCCCGCATCTACATGTCGTCGGTGACGGACGCTTACCAGCCGATCGAACGTGATCTGCAACTCACCCGCGGGATACTCGAAATCATGGCCGATGGCCACACGCCGAAACTCGTCGTCCAGACGCGCTCGCCCGACGTCACGCGCGATATCGACCTCTTCCAACGCATCGAAGAAAACGGCGGCAGAGTCCAGGTCAACATGACGGTCACCACTGACGACGACGCGGTGCGCAGACAGTTCGAGCCGTCCTGCCCCGCCAATCACCGGCGCATCGAGGCGATTGCGGAGGTTCACGAAGCCGGCGTGCAGGCCTGCATCACGCTGACTCCGCTGATCTGGGCCAACGATCCCCAAGCGTTTGCCGACCAGCTGCTGCAAACCGGCATCAAACGATTCATCGTCCAGCCGTTCAAGTTCACGGGCGGCAAATTCGTCGCGCAGACGCGCGAGGGGGCGCTAAGGCTGATGGCCGACTTGCTCGGGTGCGATACGCACCCCCAAGTCATTCAGCGCGAGTACCTGAAGCGCTACCGCGATGCGCGCACCGTGCTCCGCGACGTTCTGCCCAATCTCGGCGAGGAGAAGGAGGGCTTTGCGCCGCCCTTCTAGTAGCCTGCATCGCATGACACCAACCGCGCTCGACGGCGTCCGCGTGCTCGACCTGACCTCCGAGATGGGCTGGTACTGCGGCAAACTGCTGGCCGATCTGGGCGCCGACGTGATCAAGGTCGAGCCGGTCGGCGGCGACCCCGCGCGCGGCCGGGCGCCCTGGTGGCGCGAGACGCCCGGACGCGAAACCTCGCTGCGCTTCTGGTACTTCAACGCCAACAAGCGCTCCGTCACCGTCGATCTCGAACAGTTCGACGGACGCTGGCTGTTCGGCGAGCTGGTCAAGACAGCCGGCATCGTGATTGAATCCTGGACGGCCGCCGAGCGGGCGCAGCTGCGGGAGCGCGGCGTCGATCCCGAGTCGTACCTACAGGCGCAGCCCGCCCTCGTCTGGGTCTCGATCACGGGCTTCGGCCTCGACGGGCCGCGCGCCGGCTGGAGCGTGACCGACCTGATCGCGCAGGCGGCGTCGGGCGTCGCCGCGCTGTCCGGCTTTCCCGACAGCGCCCCCACCCGCATCGCCGGCAACCAGGCCTACATCGTGGCCGGCATCTCGGCCGCGCAGGGCGCGCTGCTGGCGCTGCTCCAGTCCGAGGCGGGCGGCGGCGGCCAGCGCGTGGAAACCTCAATCCAGGAAGCGCTCTCGATCTGTCAGGAGACGGCGCACTTGCAGTGGGACTTCCAGCGCACATCGCGCCAGCGCATCGGCGAGCAGCACCGCATGCCGGGCATCGGCACCTATGGGACGCGCGACGGTTACATCTACTCAGCCGTCGGCATCCCCGGCTTCGGCGCGCCCTGGCGCGAGCTGATCCGCTGGATGGACGAAGAGGGGCAGGCCGAGGACCTCACCGAGCCGATCTACGCCGAGACCTTCGCCAACTTCAACCTGCGGGCGCTGGGCGCGCAGGACGAGCTGGCGCGGCTCGCGCCGATTATGGATCACGCGCAGGAAGTGCTGACACGCTTCTACGCCGGCAAAACATCGCTCGAAGCGTACGAGCAGGGGCAGGCGCGGCGACTGCTGATCGGCATGGTCTCCTCGCCCGCCGACATCGGCGAGGACGAGCATCTCCAGGCGCGCCAGTGGTGGCTGGAACTCGACCAGCCGACCACGCTGGGCGGCGAGACGCCCCGACTGCGCTTCCCCGGCCCGCCCTACCGGCTGTCCCAGACGCCCGCGTCGATCCGACGCCCCGCCCCGCGCATCGGCGAACATAATCAGGAAGTCTGGGTCGAGGAAGTCGGGATTCCGTCCGAAGACTTGATCGCATTCGCTGGAGAAGGCGCGGTATGACCTCTCGCTCTCGGCATGAACAGAGCAATGGCCGGAACGGCCAGAACGGCGCGCGGCCGCTGGACGGCGTCCGCGTCGCCGATTTCTCCTGGTTCGGCGCGGGCCCGATCGCGGGGCGCACGCTGGCCGACTTCGGCGCGGACGTGATCCGGATCGAGTCCGAGGCGCGCGTCGACGGCCTCAGGCTGGGGCAGCCGCAGAAGCCGGGCAAATCGGGCTACAACGTCTGCGCCTACTTCAACAACTTCAACGCCGACAAGCGCTCGTTCCTGCTCAACATGTCGGCGGAGGGATCGCGCGAGGTCGCCCTGCGGCTGATCGAACGCTCCGACATCTTCCTCTCCAATCTGACACCGCGCGTAATTGAGCGCTGGGGGCTGACCTACGAGGAATTGCGCGAGGTCAAGCCCGACATCATCGCCGCCTACCAGCCGATGCAGGGTCTCTGGGGGCCGCACCGGGATTTCCTCGGCTTCGGCGCGGTGCTGACGCCCACGACCGGCATCTCGCACCTCTCCGGCGACCCCGATCGCCGCCCCGTCGGCGTGGGCACCAACTATCCCGATTACGCCGTCAACCCCGGTCACACGGTGGTCGCCATCCTGGCCGCGCTGCGGCATCGGCGGCGGACGGGGCAGGGGCAGCGCGTCGAGCTGGCGCAGATCGAATCGGTCGCGGCGACGATGGGTCCGGCCTTGATGGACTACACCGTCAACGGCGTCAATCAGAACCGCAAGCGCAACCAGTCCAGTTGGATGTGTCCGCACGGCGTCTACCGCTGCGCCGATGATCGATCCGGGCGCGAGCGCTGGATCGCGATCGCGGTCGAAGGCGATGCGCAGTGGGAATCGCTCTGCGCGGTCGCGAACGGTTCATCGTTCGCATCCGACGATCGGTTCGCAACCCTGCTCGGCCGCCGCCGGCACGAGTCGGCGCTGGACGCCGCGCTTTCCGCCTGGACGGCTTCGTTCGACGCGGCCTCGCTGGCCGAGCAGCTGCAATCGGTCGGCGTCGCCGCGGCGCTGGTGCAGGACGCCGAGGACATGTGCGAGCACGACGATCACCTCGCCGAGCGCGGCTTCTACGCCCGGCTCGACCATCCCGAGACCGGCCTCTCGCTCTACGACGGCCCCGCCGTGAAGCTGCATCGCACGCCCGGCTATCTCGCCTCGCCGGCCCCGCTGTTCGGCGAGCACACGTTCGAGGTCGCCACGGACGTGCTCGGCTATTCGGCGGAGGAGGTCGCGGAGCTCGCCGCGTCGGGCGTGCTGAGTTAGTGCGGGGCGAAGATCCCGATCAGTCGCCGCCGAAACCCAGCGCCCGCTCGAGGAACGGACCCACCGGCGCGATCCCCTGCGGCATGAAATCCCAGTGGCCGCACGGCATCCAGGCGAGTTCTTTGGGCTCGGACAGCAGATCGTAGAAGCGCTGCGTCGCCTCGGGCGTGATCAGATCGTCGTGCTCGCCGGCGACGACCTGAATCGCGCGCCCGGCCATCATCGGCGCGTAGACGCCGCAGTCGGTGAGCCGGTTGGCGAGCTCCGCCGCCGATCCACCGCTGCGCGAGAGCGTCGTGCCGGCGGCGATGCAGAACGACGCCGCCTGAACCCGTTCGTCCAGTCCCACGAACGGCGCGCCGCGCATCCCGCCCATGGAAAAGCCCACAAACCCGACGCGGTCAGCGTCGACCTCCGGACGCTCGCAGAGGTAGTCGAGCGCGCGCATCCAGTCGACGACCGTCTGCAGCGACTGATCGAGGCGGCGCATGGGCCAACGCTGAAAGTCTTCCATACTCACCGGCCGCCGCGCGCGTTCGCCGTGACCGGCCTGATCGATGGCGGCGCAGATCGAGCCCCGACGCGCCCACTGCTCGGCCGGCCAGAGCACGTAATCACTCGATTTGTCCAGCGTGCCCGGATGTCCGACGAGGATCAGCGGACGCGGCCCGGACGATTCAGCGGCTTCGGACGACTGAAGCAGCAGCCCCGAAACGCGCTCCTCATAGCGCGAGGTGATCTCGAACCGCTCAATCCGCAGGCCGCCGCTCTCGCCGGCCGGCGCCGTCCTGGCCGCGAAGGGCAGATCGCGGTCGTAGCCGAACGCGAGCGCGCGCAGCAATTCCAGCTGCTCCGGATCGATCGGGGCGTCACTCATAGCGCAGCGCCTCGGCGATCGTCGTGCGCGCGGCCTGTCGGGCGGGGAAGTAGGTCAGGATCAGCGAGGCGGCGAAGGCGCCGAACAGGATCGGCAGCACCGTGCCCAGCGGCACGTACATCGAGACCTCGCCGAAGGTGCCTTCGGCGAACAGCCGCCAGGCCAGACCGAGCGCGAGCGCCGTGCCCAGCCCCAGTCCCAGCAGGGCGATGAAGCCCATCTCCAACAGCAGCTCGAAGCCGACCAGCCGCGACTGGAATCCGATCGCCCGCAGGACGCCGATCTGCTGCCGCCGCTCGACGACCGCGCGCAGCGCGATCACACCCAGCGCCGCCAGACCGGCCACCAGACCGATCCCGATGAATCCCTGGAACAGCGCCAGAATCGAAGATTGCGTGCTCTGCTGACGCTCCAGCTCGCCCTTGATATCGACCGCGAAGATGCGCAGCTCACGCTCGATGCCCTGAGCCACCTCCAGCGTGTCGGCGTCGTCCGTGGTCGAGATGTAGTGCCGCGTCGTCTCGGGCCGGCCGATCACCTGGCTCGCAACCGCTTCCGGCAGCAGCATGGTCGGCAGCCCGCCATTCTCGCCGTCGAGATCAACGAACGCGCCGCTGATCCGCTCAAGGATGCCGATCACCTCCACCTGCCTGGCGTTCTCGCCGAGACCGAGTTCGACCACAATGCGCGGCAGTCTTGTGGACTCGTCGGTCACGGAGATCGGCGTGGACCATGGATCGATATCGTTGTCGATAAAGCCGAATGCGCCGTCGACGGCGTCGATGGTGACCACCGCGACCATCCCCCCCCCCCGCAGCGCCGACCAGACGGCCGCTTCATTCTCGTAGCGATACGAGATCGCCTGCAGTTTGATCTCCTGCCCGTCGATGAAATCGGCGTTGACGCCGCCGACCACGACGGCGTCCCGATCCTGCAGCCTGACCTTGGACAGGTCGGTCTCGATCACATCGATCTCGCCGTCGCGATCGAGGAGATGCGATTCCTTCACCGGGCTCCAGCGCTCGGTGAGCACGGTGACCGCTCTGGTGCCTCGTACCGGGCCAGCGTCGATCCGGCCGGCGTTGTCGATGCCCGCAAGCACATCATCGGCGCCGACGGCGGCCAGCCCGGAGCGAACATCAGCGATCTCATTGACCTCGGTGTTGTAAGCGAGCACCTCGAATCCACCCGCCGTGTCGCTGCCGGTGAAGGCCTGGCTGAAGGATGCGTTGATCGTACTGAAGTTGACCAGCGCGAAGGTGATCAGCGCGATCATGGCGATCGTCATGCCGGTGCGGTAGCGCGCCGCGGCCGGATACGCGGCCGCGGTGCGAATCACCGGCGTCATCCGACCGATCCCGCCCACCGCGTTGCGAATCCCGCCCACGATCAGGTCGAGGTTGAAGACCAGCAGCAGCGTGCCCGACGCGGTGAGCATCGTGCCAGCCAGCACGAACAGCTCGGGGCCGCCGTTGAGGTTGCTGTTGAATACGTTCTCGTGCCAGTCGTTGGGAATGAACCAGAGGAACAGGACGAACCCGGCGGCGAGCGTGTACAGCGGGCGCTGGGGAATGCGGCGGCCGCTCAGGCGCAGCCGGTTGAGGCCCATGACCGCGCCGAGCGGCGTCAGCGAGACGCCGGTCATGTAGAGGAAGAAACTCTCCTGCTCGATACCCAGGTTGAGCAGGTACAACCCGCCAATCACAAACAGCGCCCACCACTGCGAATTCCAGGTCATCACGCGCCAGCCCAGGAACAGCACCCAGGGGATCAGACGCCGCGACCAGCGGCTGCCGGTCGCCTGCAGCACCAGTGCGATCGGCGCGCCCAGAATCAGTGTGAGCGGCGTCGTGATCAAGAGCGCCAGACCGGCGGCGGTGGTGAAGATGCCGACGATGTTCAGCACGATCCGCGTCGGCGTCAGCGGGCGGCTCTCCTCGTACTGCGACTCGGGAATATCTCGGATCGCGGCGACGATATTGAGGCGGGCGGCGCGGAAGCTGGAGAATACGACCGTGATGAAGGTGATCACCACGCCGATGCCGGCCGAGATCACCAGACTCTTGACCGTCACCGACCAGGTGAAGGTGAAGCCGAAGCTCTCGAACCCCGAATTCAGCACGGCGATCAGGCCGATGGCGAACAGCAGCCCCAGCACGACGCCGACGATCGCCGCGCCCATGTTGTAGACCATGCCCTCGGAGATGAACATCTGAATCAGGTCGTTGCGCTGCATCCCCACGGCGCGCGCGATGCCCATCTCGGGCTTCCGCTCCTCGGCCAGCATGGCGAAGATCAGGAAGATCAGCAGCACCCCGGCCGCGACCGAGAACGAACCCATGAACAGGAACAGCGTGGTGAACACGCTGGCGATCAGTTCGGCTTCGTCCAGACTGTCGGCCTTGATCGGGTCGGTGCTGAAGCGCGCGAGGCCGTTGGCTCGGTACAGCGAGGGATTCTCCCGCGCCAGGCGTTCGAGCGCGGCGCTGATCTCGGCGTCCAGCGACTCCGAAACCGCCAGCGCGCCTTCGACGCCGCCGCTGGCGCTGATCGCGACCAGCGCCCAGCGATCGGGCGGCGAGAGTTCGTCGCCCAATAGCGACTGAAAGACCTCGACGCCGACCACGCCGCCGGCGCTGCCGCTGGCGCCGTCGATATCCCCGGTGGCCAGCGCGTCGCGAGCGATCGCGGCGACCCGAAATTCACGCCCCGAGCCGCGCACGTAGAGCCGGATCGTGTCGCCGGGCGCGGCGTCCAACTCGCGGGCGGCGCTCTGGTTGATCACGATCTCGGTCGGCGAGAGTGCGCCCAACGAGATCGGGTCGCCGTCTTCGTCGGCGAGCGCATCGATGCGGTCGGACACAGCCGGGTCGATGCCGACCAGGAAAAACTGCGGCTCAACCTGACCCGCGCCGGGATGCTCGGCCGGCACCAACTCGAAGCGCGCGCCGAAGACGGCGTCAACCAGCGCGTCGCCGGCGAACTCCGCGCGCAGGTCGTCGAGCACCTGTTGCGGGATGCCTGCTTCCGCTGCGCCGTTGGCGGTCGCCGCCTCTTCCTCGCTGATCAGATGGTCGATCCGCTCCAGCCCCTCGAGGGCGAGATTGCGGATGCTGACCGCGAGCGAATCACCGGTGGAAAACGCGATCGTGACGATGATCGTGGCCAGCGTCAGACCCATCGTGACCAGCACGGTCTGGGCGCGGCGGCGCGGAATATTGCGCAGACCCATCCGCACCAAGATCGGGCGGCGCAGAAAAATGAATCCGATCACCGCCGCCGCGACGCCGGCGATGGCGACCACGATCCACATCAAGCGAATCGTCGGCAGGCCAAAGAGTTCCTCCATGCCGCCCCTCCTTCAGCCTGTTCCTCTGTCCGAGAGTGTCGCCGTGAACGCTCTGACGCGCCCCGGCTAGCCGGCTAGCTGCCCAGCTGGCGGTGAATGGTTTCGCCCTCGATCAGGCCGTCGCGCATGTGAATGGTGCGGTTGGCGCGGCGGCCGATGCCCTCGTCGTGCGTCACGATCACGAAGGTCTGGCGATTGGTCCGATTGAGATCTTCGAGCAGATCCATGATCTGGTTGGCGTTGGTCGAGTCGAGATCACCCGTCGGCTCGTCGCCCCAGACAATCGCCGGCTCGTTGACCAGCGCGCGGGCGATCGTGACCCGCTGCCGTTGACCGCCGGAGAGCTGTGCCGGCCGATGCCCGGCCCAGTCGCGCAGCCCCACCTGTTCCAGCGCCGTCAGCGCCCGCGCGCGGGACTCGCGCTGACCCACGCCCGCCAGCAGCAGCGGCAGCTCCACGTTCTCGACCGCCGAGAGCACGGGCAGCAGGTTGTAGAACTGGAAGACGAATCCCATCCGCCGCGCGCGGTGATCGGTGCGCTCGGTGTCGGGCATGTCGTGAATGCTGCGCCCCTCGACGAAGATCTCGCCCTGCTCAATGGTCTCAAGCCCCGACAGGCAGTTCAGCAGCGTCGTCTTGCCGCAGCCCGACGGACCCATGATCGTGACCATCTCGCCGCGGGCGACGGACAGCGTGACCCCGCGCAGCGCGTGCACGGGCTCGCCCGCGCCGGCGTAGGTCTTGTGCACACCGCGGGCGGCGATAATCGGCTCGCCGGCCTGATCCGCCGCCGCAGCCTTCTGCGGCGCCGCTTCCGCATCAATGCCAATCTGCTGACTCGTCATCTTCACCTCCCGTATGCCATACGCGCGCAGGCGCCTCTGCCCCGGCGCAACTCGCCCCAGCCTATCCCGTTTCTCTATCCCGCTTACGCTTACCTGTAGGCTGAGCCGCATTGCGGCGCAGTTTGCGAATCCACAGTGACGCACCAGTGACGCGCCAACCAGGAGAGACGCCGCCATGACTGAGTCCGCCGACCTGCAACAGATCGCCGATCAGTTCGCGCAGGATCTGATCGCCAACAACATCGCCGGGCTGATGCCGCTGTTCACGCCGGTCGGGATCGGTCAGGCAATGGCGCTGCAGGCGCAGCCGGACTCCGCCACAGGCTCCGACAGCTACGAGATCGCCGATCAGGGCGGCAACCGACTGCACATCACCTTCCGCGGCGACGACGGCGAGGGCACGATCTACACGCAGTGGATCGAGGTCGAAGGCGCCTGGAAGGTCGACGGCATCGGCCGCGTCGAGTGAATCTCAGTTGAGCCGCGGTCAGGTGAGGCTCAGATTGACATCGCCGATCTGGGGGAAGTGAACCGTCACCTGCATGCCGGCCTGTCCGCCGGGATGCAGGGCGGCCGCGCCCGTGGTGATGATCTGGCCCGCCGACACCGCCATCCCGCGCCGATTGATCTCGTTCACCGTGGCGGCCAGCACCTCAATCGGGTTGGGACGATCGTCGCGCCCCTGCGCGACCGCTTCGCCGTCAATCCGAATCTCGCACGGCAAGCCGACCAGCTCCAGTTCGCGCCAGTTCGCGATCTCCGGCCCCAGGATCAGCGCATGGTTGCCCACGCCGTCGGCGGCCATGCCGGGCAGGCCCGGCATCTCCGCAAAGCGGTTGTTGGGCGCCTCGATCACGATGTAGGCGTTCGACACCGCGTCCAGAATCGACTCCGCGCTGTGCCCGCCTTCGGTTGGCGCAAACTCCGACCCGACACGAAACGCCACCTCCGCTTCGAGAATGGCGTGGACGAAGCTCGCGCCCGCGATCGACGCCGGCGAGTCCATCAGCATGCCCTCAAAAAACGGGGCCAGCACCATATCTTCGCCGACCACCGCCGCCTTCCAGGCGATCGCGGGGCGCGGATCGCGCGACCAGCGCTCCCAGTAGATGCGCCCGCCGTCGGCCGCGTTGCGCGGTCGGCACGACTCGGGAATTGGCGGCAGCGGCAATCCGCTGGCGGTGGCGGCGTCGAGGAAGTCGGCCGCTTCCCGTACCTGCGCTTCGGTCAGTGCGTCGCTGGCGGCATCGGACATATCGGCAAATCCCATCGGACTGTTCGCGGCGCGGGCTGGTCGCCCGCTCGTCGCCCAAAGGATAGACAACGCCAGACGATACGCTGATCTCACCGTGACGGATACGCCTCGACCCTTGGATGAGCTGCTCGACGTGCTCCACTCGCTGGGCGCGGCCGAGATCGATCACACCGGCCACGACTTCCTCAGCCACCTCGGGGCCGTGCGCGACCTGCTCGCCGCGCACGGCGCCGACGACGAGCTCGCCGCCGCAGGCCTGTTCCACTCGATCTACGGCACCGAGAAGTTCCAGGACTTCTGCCTCCCGCTCGATCAACGCGCCCGCGTCAGATCCTTGATCGGCGCGCGCGCCGAACGCATCGCCTGGTTGAACTGCGTGATGGATCGCGCTGCGTTCGACGCCGCCGTCTCGTCGGCGTTGGCGGGTTCAACGACGCTCACCATCCGCGACCGCGAAGGCGGCCCGCCGATTCCGCTCTCGCTCGATCAGTTGCGCGATCTGGCCGCGGTGCACCTGTTTGACTGGCTGGAACAGGTCGAACGCTCCGAGTTCGGCTGGGGCTACCGACGCGCCGCCTACCGCGAAATGGCGGCCCTGCTCGGCGAGGACGCCGAGTCGCTCTACGCAGACGTGTTCTCCCGCGAACCCGCCGCGTCCGCCTAGATCGCCGTCGCGCCAGCCCGTTCCGCCTGTCCTAGACTGCGCCCGTCCCGATTCGCCGCCGATCGCTTTCGACGGCGCGCATTGACGTCCTGAAGACGTCCTGGAAAGGAGCAGACGGTGACGACCGAGATCGACGCGACGGCAGGCAAATATCTGCGCGACCGATACGCCATCATCGGCGTCGGCGAGACGACCTACACCCGAGGCTCGGGCATGACCACCCGCGCGCTCGGCACGTGGGCGATCAAGAACGCCATGGACGACGCCGGCATCCCCGCGTCGGAGATCGATGGAATGATGTCGTACTCGGGCAACGACTCAACGGCGTCGCCGATGCTCGCCGGCGACCTCGGCATCCGGCTCAACTTCTACATGGACGTGCAGGGCGGCGGCTCCTCGTCCGAGGCGCTGATCGGTCTCGCCATCGGCGCGATCGAGGCGGGGATGTGCGAGACGGCGGTCGTCTTCCGCTCGATGAACGGCTACTCGCAGGTGCGCATCGGCGGCACCGGCGCGCGCGCCTCGATGCCGGTCGGCGGCGACGCGCTGCACGGCGCAGCCTACGGCTGGTTCTCGGCCGGCCAGAACTTCTCCCCCACCTTCATGCGCCACATGTACGACTACGGCACGACGCCCGAGCAGGTGGCCATGGTCAAGGTGATCCACTCCGAACACGCCTCGAACAATCCCAAGGCCTACTACAAACAGCGCGTGACCGTCGAAGATGTCGTCAACTCGCGCATGATCTGCAAGCCGCTGCACCTGCTCGACTGCTGCGTCGAGACCGACAACGCCACTGCGCTGATCGTCACCTCGGTCGACAAGGCCTACGACTACCGCCAGCTGCCGGCGCGCATCCTCGGCGTGGCGGGGCGCGTCTGCAAGCCGCGCATCGACATGCACTTCCAGCACGGCCCGATCTCGACCGTGGCCGGCTACTACATCAAGGATCTGATCTACCGCAACGCTGGCGTGGGCCCCGAGGACATCCAGTGCACCGGCGCCTACGACGCCTTCACCTTCACCTCGATGCTGCAGCTCGAGGACTACGGCTTCTGCGAGAAGGGCGAAGGCGGCGACTACGTCTCGTCGGGGATCATGCGGCTCGGCGGCGCGCGGCCCAACAACACCTCGGGCGGCCATCTCTGCGAGGGCTACACGCACGGGATGAACATGATCATCGAAAACGTGCGTCAGCTGCGCGGCGAGGTCGACGAC
The DNA here is from genome assembly GCA_965205105.1 of Dehalococcoidia bacterium. Taxonomy (GTDB): domain Bacteria; phylum Chloroflexota; class Dehalococcoidia; order Bin125; family Bin125; genus Bin125. The sequence continues at coordinate 679,414 of OZ242034.1, read as the reverse complement.
TATTGCCCGGCCGGCGCAGACGGCCGGAAGCAGCACACGTTCAACTACGCCGATCCGTCCGCCGGCGGCGGATGCCGGCAGGTGCCCGATCTGGAAATCACGCAAAACCTGGGTTGGGCGATGCCCGCGACCGGCTCCTCGCTGATCATGCGCAAGGGCTAAGCGCCGATCCACCATCAATCCGACGCCAACGGAGACCGAACAGGAGACGACCATGCCGCAGGGCGAATACCTGGGGATGACGCTGACCGTCCTCGACCTGGACAACGAGAACCTGGCCTACTTCCAACACTGCGCCGAGCACGATTTCCACCTGCAGCAGTGCGCCGACGCGGACTGCGGACTGATCCGCTATCCGCCGGGCACGGCCTGTCCGTGGTGCTCGGGGCGCGAGTTCAACTGGGTGCCCGTCGACGCGCGCGGCACGGTGCACTCCTACGGCGAGGTCCACCACGCGATCCAGCCGGCTTTCCGCGAGCGCGCGCCGTACATGATCCTGCTGGTCGAGCTGGACACCCAGTCAGGCGTACCGACCGAACACGAGGCGCTGCGCGTGGCGGGCAACCTCGTCGACGCCGAGGGAAACTTCGCCCCGCCCGATCTCGTCCGGCGGGTCGGCATCGGCTCACGCATGCGGATGGTCTTCGCCGACGTCGCCGAAGGCCTCGCCCTGCCGCACTGGACGCTCGACGAAACAGCCGAGCAGCCGGCCTCGCCCTGGCGCTATCCGCAAGAGGTCAACGGCGTCTAGACGCAATCTTCCCGCGTCGGGGTCAAGCGCGCCGGGCTGCCCGCTGCACTCGCACGTTTCACACGTTTCACCTACGTTTCACCTGTCGATGTTGCAGGTGTCCCCAGAGGGACTAAAGTGCTACGCTTTTCTAGCCGCGCGAAACACCGTCACACCAGCGCGGGCTAGAAACGGATCAGCGGAGAGATGTCGAGAGTGCGATTGTTGCTGATTGGCGGCCTGGCCGCCGTCGCGGGACTGGTCGGAGCCACATTTGCCGGGCTCGGAGACACGGCCACGGCGATGCCGCCGTCCGTCTTCCGCGTCACCCTGACCAACATGACCGAACCGGCCTCGCAGATTTCCCCCGGCGCCCTGGTCGGTCACTGCGAGGACGGCCTGCTCTGGAGCGAGGGCTCAGCCCCCAGCGCCGGGATCGTGAAAATCGCCACCATGGGCGAACCCAGCGACGTGGTCGGCATGGAGCAGGAAGAGACCGCGATGGGTATGACCTTCGTCCAGGAGCGCCACCAGATCGGTGGCGTCGCCTCAGGTGAGAGCGTCTCCGTAAATGCCGTCTTCGAATTCGGCTGCAAACTGTCCAGCGCTCACATGATCGTCTCGTCCGACAACACCTTTGTCGGGGCCCAGTCGGTCGGTATGTGGGATCCCGACACGCACCTCCCGCTGGAGATGGTCAGCGTCGATCTGATGGCTTATGACGCCGGCGACACCATCATGCCGAGCGAGCAGTACCCGGGCGTTCAGGCCAAGCTCACCATCGAGTTCGTCGAAGACGCCATGCAAGACGACAGCATGGACAGCGATGACCATGGCCACGACGACAGCATGGACGGCGACGACCATGGCCACGACGACAGCATGGACGGCGATGACCATGGCCACGAGGATGAGATGGAAGACGACGGCCACGGCCACATGGGGATGCCGCACACCGGTACCGGCGGTCTCGCCGACCGCGCCGCCTCCGGCGCCTCGACCGTCACCTACCTGCTCGCGGCGCTGGCCGCCACCTCAGTGGCGATCGCCGGTCTGAGCGTCGGACGGCGCGTCAGCCAACGCCGCTAGGCGTCACGGACGGCTTGGCGAACGGGAGACCCGCGGCGCGCAATGCGTCGCGGGTCTCTTTGCGCCGCCCAAGAGGCGCGCTGCTGGCCGCGATCGCCGGCCAAGGTTCGAGCCAGGTTCGAGGTCGAGCGCAACAGGAGACGCCGTGCTGACGCTGGCAGTGCAACAGCTGCTGACCAAGAAGCTGCGAAGCGCGCTGACCGTGCTGGGCTTCGGCGTCTGCGTCAACCTTTACATCGTGGTCACCACGGTGATGCGCTTCATCACCGACGACCTCGACCTCCAGGTGCAGCGCTTCACCGGCGTCCTCTTCGTCCAGTCGCGCGGGCTGGCCGGGATGTCCGGGATCGAGTGGCCGCCGATCTCGTCCACCATCGCCACCGACGAGGCGAACGCGGTGCTCGCCAACCCCGCCGTCGATCCACAGCGATCAACGATGATCTCGTTCGCCGCCCTGGCGCCGCCTCCATATCCGACCGCGCCGCCCGAAGCGTTGTTGGTGGGCGTCGAGGACGGCAAGGAGGACGTCTTCCTCAACGGCGCCACAGCGCTCGCCGGGCGCGCGAGATTTCCGCAGAGCAGCCCCAACGGGACCAATGGTGCCGGTGAGAGCTGCCCGCCCGCAATTCTGGGCGTGCTGGCGGCTCGGCATTTCGCCCAGGCCGCGTCCGAGATCACCGAAGTGCCCTCGCCCGTCGGCCCGATCGCGCTGGCGGCGGTAGGCAGCACGATCTCCGTGCGCGGCGCCGAGTTCGAGGTCCAGGGGATCATCGAACCAGAGACCAACCAGCTGCTCCGCTCGGCCGTACTCGTTCCGCTGAACCGAGCGCAGGCGGTGATGCAGACGCCGGCGTCCGTCTCCGCCATGCTGATCTCGCCGCGGCGCGCGTCCGACATCGAGCCGTTGCAGTCGACGATCGAGTCCACCCACAACGATCTGATGGTGATCTCAGACAAACAGCTGGCCGAGAACGCGCGCAAGCTGCTGGATCGCGTCAACCAGCTCTTCAATGTCGTGCGCTGGACATCCGTATCGGTCGCCGCGCTGCTGATCGCGATCGTGATGTTCGTCTCCGTGCTGGAGCGGACGCGCGAGTTGGGAACCTTGCGCGCCATCGGCGCGCCGCGCCGTTCGCTGCTCTCGCTGATCCTCTCCGAGTCGGCCGGTTTCGCCCTCGCCGGCTCGATGGTCGGCGTGCCCATGTCGCGCGTCGTGATCCGCCAGGCGCTGGGGCCCGACGCAGTCGGCTTGCGCTCGCGGGAAATCGAATTAGGCGCCGCGGGCGTGCTCAGCCTCTGCTCGATGCTCGCCGCGCTGATGCCCGCCTGGCGGGCGGTGCAGGTCGATCCGATCATCGCCCTGCGCTATGAGTAAGGCGCCGCCCGTGTCCGAAGCCCCCGCCCGAGCGCCCATCCTCTCAGTGCGCAACCTGGAGCGCGTCTATCGACTCGGCGAACAGACGATCCACGCGCTGCGGCCGCTCAACCTCGACATTCACCAGGGCGACTTCATCGCCATCGCCGGCCCGTCCGGCTCCGGCAAATCGACGCTGCTGCAACTGCTCGGGCTGGTCGATTCGCCCACCGCCGGCGAGGTGCGCATCCGCAGCCAGGCGGCGCAGGGACTGGGCGGCGAACAACGCGCCGCGCTGCGGCTGGGCACGCTGGGCTTCGTCTTCCAGGCGTTCAACCTCCTGCAGATGCTGACCGCCCGCCAGAACGTCGAGATCGCCTTGGCGCTGGCCGGCTTTCCCCGCCGCAAGCGTCGGCGGCAGGCCGAGGAGCTGCTGAACGCGGTCGGCCTGGCCGAACGGCTCAATCACCGCCCCATGCAGCTCTCGGGCGGCGAGCGTCAACGCGTCGCCATCGCCCGAGCGCTGGCGAACGAACCGGACGTCATCCTCGCCGATGAGCCGACCGGCAACCTCGACCTGCAGACCGGCCGCGAAATCGTCCAGCTGCTGGAAGATCTCAACCGCGCCGGCCAGACGATCGTGATGGTCACCCACAACCTGGAAATCGCCCGTCGCGCCGGCCGCCTCTTCCTGATGCGCGATGGCGAGATCCGCGAAACCGCGCCGGGAAAACCGAGCGAGCCGCCGACGTCGGGCTAGCCGTTACCCTGCCAGCAGCATCAGCGCGGTCGGGTGCCGCCCGGAGCCTCAAACGATCAGGTCGGAGAGTCAGGTGACGCAGCACGTGGATCAGCTGATGAGCGCCGCCGCCGACCTGCCGGACTTCTGGCCCGAGGCGCTGAAGATCATCGAGAACGCCCCGATCGGCCTGCTCGCCACGACGCAGGGGCGGCAACCGCACGTGCGGCCTGTGGCGCCCGCCTATGTCGGTCTGCATGCCTACGTGCTGACCTCGACGCAAACCCCCAAGGTGCAGCAGATTCGCCGCAACGCACTGGTCGAACTGCTGCACTGGACGGTCGATTTTCACCACCTCAATCTGGCCGGCGCGGCGACCGTCACCGAGGACGAAGCGGCAATCGCCGAGGTCGCGCCGCATTTCCCCTATCCCGTCGACGATTTTTTCGGACCCGGCATTCGGCCGCCCGCGCTGATCGCGATCTCGCTGCGGCAGATCTCGATCACCACCTTCAACGACATCATCGCGGACAAGCCGCCGCGAATCTGGCGCGCGTCGGTCTGACGCCGCCGGGTTCACAACGAACGACGGGAGAGCACGGCAGCATGCGTATCGCACTGATTGGACAGGCGCCGTTCGGCGCAGCCGTATTCGAGCGCTTGATCGAGGACGATCACGAGATCGTCGGCGTCTTCACCCCGCCCGAACGCGAGGGCGGCCGACCCGACCCGCTCGCGCAGGCGGCGCGAGACGGCGGCATCACGCTGATCCAGCCGCGGCGTTGGCAGCGGCGCGGAGTCGTCGACGAGGATGTGATCGCGCAATACGAAGCGACCAATCCCGAGCTCAACGTGATGGCGTTCGTCACCCAGATCATTCCCGCGCGGGTGCTGGAGTTCCCGGCGCGTCAGACGATCCAGTATCACCCCTCGATCCTGCCCAGGCATCGCGGCCGCTCGGCGATCAACCACGCCATTCTCCAGGGCGACGCCATGACCGGCGTCACTATCTTCTGGGTCGACGAGGGATTGGATACCGGCCCGATCCTGCTCCAACGCTCCTGCCCGATCGGGCCCGACGCGACGATCAACGAGGTCTACCGCGAGCACCTCTTCCCGTTGGGCGTCGAGGCGATGTCGGAGGCGGTGCGGCTGGTCGAAGCCGGGCAGGCGCCGCGTCACATCCAGAACGAAGCCGACATGACCTACGAAGGTCCGTGGGAGGGCGATATCGCCTGCATCGACTGGTCGCGGGACGCGCAGTCGGTGCACAACTTCATTCGCGGCTCGGATCGCGCGCCCGGCGCCTGGAGTGAGATCAACGGACAGCGCGTCACGCTGCTCGGCTCGACCCGCGCCGATCACTCGGGCGGCGCGGCCGGCGAGGTCGCCGCGATCGATCACGACGGCATGACGATCGTCTGCGGCGACGGCGCCGCAATCCGGGTCAGCACGCTGGCCGTCGGGCGCGACCGCCAGGCGGCGCAGGACTGGGCCTCGGCGAACGGGGTCGAGGTCGGCGCAGCGTTCGCGCCCTCGAACGAGATCAGGTGCTAGGTCATGTCCTGAACCCGCTTGCCCGAGTCGACCAGCGGCGCGAAGCGCGTCTTGCTCAGCGGATCGTTGCGCGAGGCCTTCTCCCAGGCCGCGTCAACCATCTTCGCGTACTTGGGATGCATCTCGCGCATCTTCGTGTTCTCGTCCTTGATGAACGCCGAGCGCGCGATCAACCGCTCGACCCGCTCGTTCGACTGGCACTCTTCGCAAGCCGGCGCGTCCGCGTCGATCTTGCGCGCGAAGTGCTCCCACTCCTTGCCGCAGGATCGGCAGGCGTACTGGTAAATCGGCATCAGAACCTCCCGCTAACATCATACGCGCGGCCGATTCGATCGGCCGTGTTCGATGGTACGATCTGACTAACGGGTTCGCACCTCAGCACGAGACAGCGTTGCGAACCATCGGAGGCAATTCGTGTACGGCTTGCGCACATTGTTCCTCGTCGTCCTGATGGCGGGACTGATGATGGTCGCCGGTCTCGCGGTCGCCGGCCAGGTCGGCCTGATCGTGATGGCGGTCATCGCCCTGGGGATCAACATATACAGCTACTACAACTCGCACTCGATGGTGCCCAAGCTCATGGGCGGTCAGCTGGTCACCGCGCGGGAGGCGCCCGAGCTCTACCGCATCGTCGAGCAGGCGGCGTGCCAGGCGAAGATGCCCTTCAAACCCGAACTGCTGTCGCAGTTCACCCTGGAGCATCTGGAGGCGCGCTGCAACGGACATTGCCGCCCGGGCGATTGCCCGCGGCATATGCCATCGGTCTACGTGATCGACACGCCGATCCCGAACGCCTTCGCCACCGGACGGCACCCGCGGCACTCCGCCGTCGCGGCGACCACGGGCGTCATGGGGCTGCTGACGCAGCGCGAGCTGGCCGGCGTGATGGCGCACGAGCTGGCGCACGTCACCAATCGGGACACACTGTGGTCGACGATCGTCGCCTCGATGGCGATGGTGATCTCGTTCATCGCGATGCTCGCCCAATGGGTGCTGATCCTGGGATTCATGTTCGGCGGCGCGGGCGGGCAGAACAACGAGAACGGCGGCGGCGCGGGACACCTGGCCGGCGCGCTGGTCGTGGCGATCATCGCCCCGTTCATCGCCATGCTGATCCAGACGGCGGTCAGCCGCCAGCGCGAACTCAAGGCCGACGACACCGGCGCCCGCCGCTGCGGCGACCCCGAGGCGCTCGCCCAGGCCCTCGTCAAACTCGAACAGGGCGTGCGCACGCCCGAGTCGCGCTACGCGGCCGAGGAGATGAAGACGGCCGAGGCCGCCAACCACATGTTCATCGTCAACCCGCTCGCCGGCGGTGCCGGCCGCTGGTTCTCGACCCACCCGCCAACCGAGCAGCGCGTCGAGCGGCTCAGGAAAATCGGCGAGGAAATCGGCCGACCGTTCTAGCCGGCCCGTCCCTCCGAGCGTTACCCCGAACGCGGCCGTATGTTCGCCGCCCCTTCATCCCTTTCCGCATTAATCTGACTTCCCGCTGCAGCTCATGCAGCGCTTTGAGAGTCTCTCGCTGCTCTCTCTTCAGTTTTTTCAGATCGTCGTCCTGCTCCTGCTCGACAAACCAGGCCGCGATCGTCGCCGTCACCAGACCCAACAGGGCGAAGCCAAGCAGTGTGACCGCGCCGCCCAGGACTCGTCCCGCGACCGTCTCCGCCGCCTTGACACCGTCCCCGCTCACCATCGTGCTCAGCGTCCACCAGAATGCGCTGTCCCAGCCGCGTACTTCGCCGCCCGCTTCGTGCTCCGTCACCCAGACCGCCGCCGTCGCCCCCACCATGACTACAGCCGCCAGCAGCAGCGTCCCGCGCACGCCGCGCCGATCCAGCAACCCTGGAATTCGGGATAGCACGGCCGCCGCACGCAACAGCCGCAGCGCACGTAACGAACGCAGCGGGCGCAGGAACGGAATCACGACGATCAGCACGTCGATCCAGTTGTTGATCAGGAATCGCCGACGATCCTCGGCAAGCCACAGTCGAACCGCCAGATCGACGGCGAACACCGCCCAGATCAGCCAACTGATCCAGTCGAGCAGATTGTCCCATTGCTGATCAACGTCGACCACAAACTGCAGCAGCAGCAACGGCAGCATCGCCGCCGCCAGAATCAGCAGCGGCCAATCGGTGCGTTCCTCCCAGCGCTCACGGCGTCGATCGTCCCGCCCCGACGCCAGTAGGCGCTTGATCAGATACCGAAGCCGCTCGATCACGAGCGCTCCGCTCCGAGCGCGGCCCGCATCTCGCGCCACGCCTCGCGCGCGTCCTCGACCGAACCCTCGTCCTCGATCGTCGAGATATCGCCCGGATCGGTATCCAGCGTGACGGCCTTGAGCACGCGCCGCATGATCTTGCCCGAGCGCGTCTTGGGCAGCGCGTCGACGAAGTTGAGCTCGCCGATCACCGCGACCGGACCGAGTTCCGCGCGGATCGTCTGCAGGATTTCCGACTTCAGCGCGTCGCCTGGCTCGTATCCCACCTTGAGCACGACGAACGCGGAGATCACCTCGCCGCGCAGCTCGTCCGGCCGACCGGTCACGCCCGCCTCGGCGGCGCCGGGATGGCGCAGAATCGCCGATTCGACCTCGATCGTGCCAATCCGATGCGCCGCAATCTTGATGATCTCATCGGCGCGGCCCGAGAACCAGACATAACCGTCCGCATCGACCGACGTCGCGTCGCCCGTGAAGTACACTTGGCGTCCCGGCACTTTGCCCCAGTAGTCAGTCTGGTAACGCTCCGGCTCGCCCCAGAGCCGCGCGGTGAGACCGGGGAACGGCCTGGAAATGGCGAAGATGCCTTTCTCGCCTGCCGCCAGCTCAGTCCCGTCCGTGCCAAGCACCGCGCCCTCGACTCCGGGCAGCGGCACGCCCGCCGATCCCGGCTTGATCGGCAGCATCTGAACCCCGTAGGGATTGCCGATGATCGGCCCGCCCGTCTCGGTCTGCCACATGTGATCCAGCACCGGGATCCGGTCGCCGAACACCTCGTGCTGAAACCACTCCCAAGCGGGTGGATTGAGCACCTCGCCTGCGGAAAACACCCGCGTCAGCGACGACATGTCGACGGCGTCCGCCGGCTCCGTTCCCGAACGCATCAGCAGACGGATCGCCGTGGGTGAGGTGAACATCCCGGTCACCCCGTGATCTTCAATGATGCGGTAGAACGTCCCCACGTCGGGATAATCGAGCGCGCCCTCGAACGCAATCGTGGTCGCGCCGACCAGCAACGGCCCATAGACGATGTAGGAGTGCCCGACCACCCAGCCGATATCCGATGTCGCCCACCAGACGTCTTCGGGCTGCAGCCCGAAGACCCAGTCCGCCTGGCTCGCGATCCAGACCGGATAGCCGCCGTGCGTGTGGACGCACAGCTTTGGCCGCGCCGTCGTCCCCGATGTCGCCAGGATGTAGGCGGGATCATTGGCCTCCATCGCCGCGACCGATCCATCGCCGTCGGCGCCGGCCGCGAGGAAGTCGTCCCAACTCATCTCCTTGCCGCCGCCGATGTTGGGGCTGTCCGCGATGCGGCGCTCAACCACGACCGTGTCGACAATCTCGCCCGCGCCCTCGCTGTCCAGCGCGCCGCGAACGAAGTGATCGAGCGGCACATTGCGGCCGCGGCGGTAGGTGGAGTCGCTGCAGAACAGCGCCCTGGCCCCGGCCAGTTTGACCCGCTCGGCGATCGCGCCCGCGCCGAACCCGGCGAAGATCACCAGATGCACCGCGCCGATCCGGGCGCAGGCCAGCATCAGCGCGATCGCCTCGTAATTGGTCGGCATGTAGATCGCTACGCGGTCGCCGCGCTCGATCCCGATGGCGCGCAGCGAGGCCGCCATCCGCTCCACATTGCGCAGCAGCTGCGCGTAGGTGAACACGCGCTGACCGCCGTTCTCGTCGAGCGCGATCAGCGCTGCCCGTCCGCCGTTGCCGACGGCGACCTGCGCGTCGAGGCAGGCATAAGCCAAATTCGTCTCGCCGCCGATAAACCAGCGAAACGCGGGCACGTCGTCCGGCGTCCACTCAAACACCTCGTCCCACTCGCGAAACCAGGGAATCCGAGCGGCCGCCTCGGACCAGAATGCATCCGAATCGTCCAGCGCGCGACGCTGCAACCCGCGAATCACCGGACCAACCAGATCAACGTTGGACGCCATAACGACACTCCAGATTCCCGTGCGACGGACAGAATTCCCCGAATTCCACGTGCGATTCCATGTGCGGATACCGTATGCGGAGAGTATCAGCGGCCGCGCACGGAACGGCCATGCAACGGCCCGGAACGGCAATGTCCAATGGATGCAGAGATCATCAACGAGGTGTTGGAGGCGCGCGCCCAAGCGATGGACGCCGCGCGGCCCGAGGCGGTCGCCAAGGTCCACGCGCGCGGCAAGCTCACCGCCCGCGAGCGGATCGCCAGGCTGCTCGACGCGGACAGCTTCGTCGAATACGGCGCGCTCGCCGTACCCGCCAACACGTCCATGAGCGGCGCGGCCGACGGCCTGGTGCAGGGATTCGGTACCGTCGACGGCCATCCGGTCGCGATCGCCTCCTACGACTACACCGTCCAGGGCGGCACTCAGACCGCGCTCAACCACGGCAAGTTCGACCGCCTGATCGAGTTGGCTTACGAGCGGCGCTGGCCGATGATCACCTTCGCCGACGGCGGCGGCGCGCGCGCTCACGACCTCGCCGGCTCGCGCATGGGCCTGACCGGGCGCTGGGGCACCTTCGACGGCATGGCGCAGCTTTCCGGCTGGGCGCCGACCGTATCCGTGGTCTCGGGACGCTCCTTCGCCGGCAATGCCTCGATCGCCGGCCTGTCCGACGTGGTGATCGCGACGCGCGATTCCGCGATCGGCATGGGCGGACCGCCGCTGGTCGAGGGTGCGATGGGTCTGAAACTCACGCCCGACGAGATCGGCCCCGCCGAGATGCACGAACGGGTCGGCGGCATCGACCTGATGGTCGAGACCGAAACCGACGCCATCGACGCCGCCGGCGCGTATCTGCGCTACTTCCTGGCTGACCTGCCCGACGGCGAGCCCGACCCCTGGGCTGAACGCATCCGTTCCATCGTGCCATCCAACCGCCGGCGCGCATACGACATGCGCCGCGTCATCCGGGCGATCATGGATCGCGGCACGGTGTTCGAACTGCGACCCAACTGGGCGCCTCAACTGATCACGGCGCTGGCCAGGCTGGGCGGCCGTTCGGTGGGCGTCATCGCCAACCAGCCGCTCTCGGTCATCGCCGGCGCGATCGACTCCGATGCCTCGGACAAGATCGCCCGCTTCATCCAGCTCTGCGACGCGCACGAGATCGCGATGGTCTCGTTGATCGACAATCCCGGTTACATGGTCGGCCGACCGGCCGAAGAAGCAGGCATCGCCCGGCACCACGCCCGACCGATCATCGCCCACCAGCATCGGACAGTGCCGCTCTACACCGTTCAGCTGCGCAAGGCCTACGGACTGGGACCGGCCGCGATGGGCAACTCCTACGCCAACCGCGACCTGCGCCTGGCCTGGCCCACCGCCGAGTCGGGCGGCATGGGCTTGGAAGGCGCATCACTGCTGGTCAACCGCGACCGCATCCGCGAGCTGGAGCAAACGGATCCGGACGAGGCGAAGCGGCTGCGGAACGAATGGGCCCGCGACATGCGCGAACGCAACTCCGCCCTCAACGCCGGCAAGCGCTACGACTTCGACGACGTCATCGCACCCGAGGAAACGCGCGGCCGACTGATCGCCATGCTGCGCATGACCCCGCGAGCGCCGCGCTCGCCGGTCAAGAAGCACCCCGTCGACGCCTGGTGATCACGTCGCTGCGATCGGGCGGCGCTGATCCCGCCGCGGCTGCCTAGAGCGACGGCCGCCCGCTATCGAGTTGCACGGTCGGAATCTCCGTACCGGCCGCGGCTTCGAGCGCCTCGAGCGTGGCCAGAAACGACTGCTCGCCCAGACCGGCGCTGAGCGCGCGCAGATAGGTCTGATGGGCGGCGTTGGCGACCGGCATCGGCACCTGATTGGCACGCGCCGCTTCGAGCGCGAGCGAGACATCCTTCTCCGCCAGCCGCAGCGTGAACGACGGATCGTCGAACCGCTTGCCCAGCAGGTAGGGCGCCAACCCCATATACGGCCGCGCCGTGCCCAGACGCAGCTTCTCCACCAGGTCCGCCGGGTCCAGACCGGCCTTGGCGCCCAGCACCAGCGCCTCCTGCATGATCTGGCTGCCGCAGAGCACGATCACGTTGTTCAACAGCTTGAACAGACATCCCGCCCCGGCCTCGCCCAGATGAAAGACGTTCGCCCCGAGTCGTTCGAGCAGCGGACGCACGCGCTCGAACGCGTCGGCGACGCCGCTGCCCAGCACGGTCAGCGCGCCCTGCTCAGCGCCGGCCACGCCGCCGGTGACGGGCGCGTCGATGTAGGCGACGCCCGCGTCGGCTTCGATCCGGGCGAGACGGCGCACCGCCGTGATCGAGTTGCTGCTCAGATCCACGTGCACATCGCCCGGCGAAGCACCGGCCAGGATGCCGTCCGCGCCCGTGATCGCCGCCTCAACCTCGGGCGGGCCCGGCAGCGACGTGAAGACGACCGAGCAGCGCGCGGCGACCTCGGCGCAGCTCTCGGCCGATTCTGCTCCCAGTTCGAGCAGACTCTCCATCGCCTCGGCTCGCAGGTCATGGATCACCAGCTGATGCCCGGCCTCGATCAACTGCCGGGCCATCGGATTGCCGATATTGCCAACCCCGATAAAGCCGATCACGCGGTCGCGGGAAGCATCCATCATCACGCCCTCCTGTCCGGTTCGCCGCCCTCGTTCGGACGCGTCAGCCGAGAGTGGGTACGTCGGGAGCGATCGTGTCCGACACCTGCCACATGTACCAGCTGCCCACCGAACGGTAGGGCGCCCATCGCGCGCCGATCCCAAGCGCCTCCTTCGGCGTCGGCGTCTCGGGCAGCCCGTAGGCAAGCTGCATCCCCTTGCGCACGCCCAGATCTCCCACAGGCAGCACGTCGGGCCGCCCGAGGTGGAACATCAGATGCATGTGCGCCGTCCACTCGCCCACACCTTTGACGGCGGTCAACGTCCGCGTCACATCCTCGTCCGACATGCGATTGAGACCCGAGAGCTTGAGCCGGCCATCTGACGTATGCAACGCCAGATCGCGGAAATACGACATCTTCTGCCGCGAGATTCCGCAGGCGCGAAACTGCTCATCGGAGGTGGCGAGAACCTGCTCGGGCGACGGCGGCGTCTCGGCGTCTCCGTAGAAGGCGAACCACCTCCGCTGGATCGCCGTCGCGGCGGCGCCGGCCAGCTGCTGGAACAGGATCGCGCGCACCAGCGCCGACCACGGGTCAGCGGACGGCCGCGGCTGATAGGGCCCGTGCTCATCGATCAGCCGCCCCAGAATCGGGTCCACGCTGCGAAGATGCTGAGCAGCCTGACGGATAGAGAACTTTCTTCTCGCGGGCGGCATTACGCACCTCGATCGTCCCGATCGTCGCTAATCGTTCCAGCCGTCCCAGTGCAGAAAGGTATCGAGCGGCTTCCGCGACACGGGGCCGAAATTGACATCCGGATGGCCCATCGGGATGATCGCGACGGGCAGCGCCCGCTCAGGCAGACCCAACTCGCTGCGCAGCTGATCCATCACCATGTCCTGCGGCGTCGTCAGAACGGTACCCAGACCTTCCGCGCGCGCCGCGAGCATCAGATTCTGAATGCTGGGGTAGATGCTGCTGCCGGCCAGCAGGGTGTTCGGCGACCGCGACAGATCGTCGGTGAGCAGGCATGGAATAATCCAGACCGGCGCGGCGGCGAAGTTCTCGAACAGTGCCTTCGCGCCCCGATACATGCGTCGGCGCACGGGATCCTCCACCTCCTCCGGATCGGGAAAGCCGGCCCCAATCCGATTCTGGAAGCCCGCGCGAATGGCGTCGGCCAGACGCCGGCGCTTGCCGTCGTCGCTGACGACCACAAATCCCCACGGCTGCAAATTACTGCCGCTCGGCGCCCAACAGGCGGCCTGGATGATGCGTTCGACCGCCTCGCGCCCCACCGGCTCGTCCGTCCAACGCCGAACCGCCCGCTGGGTGCGCATCACTTCGTAGATATCTGTGGTCCGGTCGCTCATGTCGATTTCCGTTCCTCTCGTCGAGTCCGTTAGCGCGCAGTCGGGCAACCGCCGGCGGCGAGCGGCTCCGGCGCTTCGTCGTGGAACTCGTCGAAGAATTGCTCGATCACGCCCTCGTCGACATCCTCCATCGGCAGGCGCGCGCCCCAGGCGACCAGCATCAGCGGCGCTCCCAACCCGCCGTACGGCGCCTGGATGACATAATCGTTGCCTTCCAGGTGACGGGACGCAATCCCAGTGAGCCGAGCGATGTCCTCGGCCGCCATCTCGTTGGGTGAATACCAGAACACGATCGCGCCGTGCTCCATTCCGTGCACGACCATCTCGAAGGCGGGCGTCGCGCTGTAGATGCCGCAGGTCAACGGAATCGGCGAATGCTCCTCGCCGTAGGGCGGGATCACCGTGTAATCGGCCGATACGCCAGTGGGAAGATGCAGCTGGCCATCAGCGGTGTGCTCGTTGTCGTACCGCTCGAGCGCCGGGTGATCCAGAATGCCGCCCGACGCGCCGCCGCATCCGACGGCGAGGAGCACCGTCACCAGCAGCGCCGGCCATACAGCGGCAAGTCGGTTCGCGGATCGGCTCATTGTCCCGACGCTCCCGCAAGGACCGGCGCGTCGCCGCGTTCGAGCCGATAGCGGTCGTAATACCCGTCAGGCGCGTTCTGGAGGAATGCATTGAGTTGCGCCTGGCCGTCTGCGTTCCATTCCGCGATCGGCAGCAATGTGCGCCAGGCGGCGGCGACGATGGTCGCGCCGTCGTGCCGCTCCGACAACCCCGCAAGCGGTACGACCGCCAACCGCTCGCGGAACTGGCGCAGACTGCCCATCGCGCCCAGCAGACCGCCGGGATTATCGGCGTCGGTGTAGACGGCGGGGTCGTAGTAGATCACCACGCCGCCGCGCTCAAGCAGCGGCAGCATCTCGACCGGATCCGGGATCGAGGCGGCGTCGGGCAGATAAACATCGGCCGCGGGCGCTTCGGCCGGTTGCGGCCCGGACGTCGGCGGAGAAGAGTTGTAAGGGCCGAACGTTTCACCTTCCTCCAGGTGCCGGCGGCCCTGATCCTTAAACGGCTGGACGTTCTCGATCTGCACACCTTCCTCGGGCGGAAAGATCAGCTGCATGGCAAAGACGGCGATCATTGCGACCAGCAGGCCGCCCAGCAGCGCCACCGACATGCGCGGCATACCCAGAAACGAACGCCGCCGCTGCTGATCCGCGCCGGGGCCGGATCGCCGCCCTCCGCCGCGCCCGCGATCGCTCGCGTCCGATTCAGATTCGGCGGCAGGGCGGCGCCCGACCTCGGACTCGCCCGACTGCCCGACCGGACGGGCAGGACGCCGCCGTCGGCGTCGCCGCTGGGGTTGCTGGCTCATCGGGAGACTCCCGCCGCGACCAGCGCGCCAAGCTCGGTCTCGCTCATCCCCAACTCTCCGCACAGAATCTCGGCCGTGTGCTCGCCCAGCAGCGGCGCGCGGCGGCCGTGCGTCCAGGGCGTTTCGCTCAGCATGTAGGGCGCGCCGGGAAAGGTCACGGTTCGGTTTCGCTCCTCATGCTCGACATCGACGAAGAAGCCGCGTGCGTGCCAGTGCTCGTCGGCCAGACATTCGTCCGGCGTGCGAATGATGCTCCAGGCCGCGCCGGCCGCCTGCGCCCCAGCGTATATTGCCTCCGCCTCATGCGCGCCGATGAACTCGGCGATCTCGGCCAGCATCATCGCCGCGCTCGGTTGTTGCAGGCCCAGCTGACGTTTGCGCCCGTCCAGCAGCTCGGGATCGGAAAGCCGCCCGCCCATGCCGCGCTGCTGGATGAACGCCACCAACGCCAGCCAGCCGGCTTCCGAGCGGGGCATCCCGAAGATGTTGATCAGCCGCCCGTCGGCGGTCGGATACTGCCACGGCTCCGTCGGCTGCGGACCCGCGTGCCGCCCCGCCTGCCGAATCAGCGGATGCTGCTCGTAGAGCGCCCACGGCGCCGAAGACTCGATCGTGAAGCCCATGCACTCGTGCATTGCGACGTCGATGTGCTGGCCCAGCCCGCTCGCCTGGCGCTCGTACAGCGCCGCGCAGGCAGCGGTCGCCGCGAAGTAACCGGCGATATGGCCGGCGTGATGCTCGGTCGGACGGATCGGCGGCGCGCCCGGGATGTTGTCGTAGCCGCAGCTGCCCATCGGGCCGCCCAGCGCCAGCCCGACCGCGTCCGACCAGGCGTAGTCGCGCCACGGCCCGGTCTGCCCGAACGGCGTCAGGCTGAGCACGATCAGGCGCGGCAGATGCTCGGACAGGGCGATCGGGTCGAACGGACGCCCGCGCCCCGGCTGCCAGGTTTCCAGTACGACATCAGCCGATTCTGCGAGTTGGAGGAATAACTCGACGCCGTCCGAGCAGTGCAGATCGAGGCCGACGGAGCGCGTCCCGCCCGCGTAATGCCACCAGTAGAGGCTGCGCTCCGCGCCGGGCTGATCATCGAGGAAGGGACCGCTGCGGCGGCCGATGTCGCCCGCGGGCGGCTCGACCTTGATCACGTCCGCGCCCAGCCCGGCCAGCAGCTTGGCGCAGTAGTGCCCCTTCGGGTCGGACAGATCGAGGACGCGGATGCCGTCGAGCGCTCCCATCGTCAGCCCATCGCGCCGTTCGCGTGCAGCTCGGCGATCCGCTCATCGCTCAGACCCAGCAGCTCGCTGAAGACATAACCGTTCGCCTCGCCCAGCACCGGTCCGGGACGATCCCGATGCGCGGGCGTGCGCGAGAAGCGAATCTGCAGCCCGTCGGTCAGGTGCGATCCCAGCACAGGGTGATCCCGCCGCGCCGTCCACTCGCGAGCCCGCATCTGCGGATCGCGGACGACCAGATCGACCCCGTTCTGGACGACGCCGGCGGGTATATCCGCGTCCTGCAGGCGCCGCATCAGCGCGCGGCCGTCCTGCCCGGCGGTCCAGGAACCGATCAACTCGTCCAACTCATCCTGATGGCGCAGACGCGCGGGTAATGTGGCGAACCGCGCGTCGGTGCGCCAGTGCGGATGGTCGCTGATGACGCAGAACGCCTCCCACTCGGCGTCCGAGGTGCAGGTGATCATGATCCAGCGGTCGTCGCCGGCCGTGGGATAGGTGTTGTGCGGAGCGGCCTGCGGCCAGACCGAGCGGTTGCCGGGCGGATTGCCGGTCTCCCGATAGCGGCGCCCGTTGACGGTAAAATCGAGCGTGGCGGGCGCGGTCAGAACCATTCCGCTCTCGACCTGCGAAAGGTCGATCCACTGCCCCCGACCCGTCTCGCGGCGATGGCGCAGCGCCGCCGTGATCGCCGCCGCCGCAGTGAAACCCGCCATATGATCGAGATAGGAATAGCCCCAGCCGGCCGGCTCGGCAGCCTCGGGCAGACCCGACATTGCGGTCAACCCGCTCAACGCCTGCGCCGTCGGCCCCCAGGTCGAGTAGTCGCGCTGCGGCCCCGAATGCCCGAACCCCGAGAGCGACACGTAGATGATCGCCGCATTCTCGGCCCGCTGCTCCTCGTATCCGAGCCCCCAGCCCTCGAGCACGCGCGACGAGTAGTTCTCCACCACGACATCGGAGACCGCGATCAACCGCTTGATCAGGTCCAGCCCGTCCGGGTGACGGGCGTTCACGGTGATCGACCGCTTGTTGCGGTCGAGCCAGTTGAACATGCCGCTGGAGTTGGGCGGATCGAAACCGTTCGGGTGCGGTCGGCCGAAACGGATCGAGTCCAGCGTCTGCTCGTTCTCGACCCGAATCACCTCTGCGCCCAGATCGCCCAGCAACCGCGTGCAGGTCGGCCCGGCGACGATCCAGGTGAAATCGACGATCCGAACGCCGGCCAGCGGCGGCGGATGAGACAGATCTCTGTCACGGCCCTGTGATTCCATCAGACCATCAGCCGCGCAGGTTCGTCAAGACGGCTCGTCATGCCGGCTCAAACTTCGGCAGCGTGAACTCGTCGGTGACGTCGTCGAAGACGACCCGCACGCGCATCCCCACGTGGATGTCATCAAGCGCCGCGTTGACCAGGTTGGTGTTCATCCGCGGGCCCTCGTCGAGCTGCACCACGGCCAGCGTGTAGGGAATCTCTTCCTTCCACGACGGGTGGTACAGCTGATGCATCCGCACCCACGTGTAGACCTCGCCGTTGCCCGAGGACTCGCGCCACTCCCAGTCGGTCGACCAGTCCTTGTAGCAGCGGTCGCTGTACGGATACTGATAGTGGTCCGCGGACGGGAAGTACTGAAGCAGCAGTTTGTGCTCGCGCAGTCCGTCGAAGAACGGGCGCGTCTGCTCGTCGGGATTGGGGAGCGGTTTGTCGTAGGCCATGTTGGGCTGTCCGGTGCGAAATGTCTAGTTAGCGTTGGGGGACAGGATCAGGGTGCCGTGCGTATCGAGCGTGCCGCCGTTGCCGGAGCAAAGCACGATGTCGTGCCGCTCGACCTGGCGCTCGCCGCCCGATCCGCGCGCCTGGATGACGCCCTCGGAGATCGGCGTCATGCCCCACATGTAGTACGAGGACAGCTGCCCGCCGCCCGTGTTGATCCTGGGCAGATCAGCCTCAGGATCGGCCGGATCCTCTGGGTAGAGACCAATCGCCTCGCCCGGCGCAGCCAGGCCGTAATCCTCGATCGTGCGCAGCACCGTGTAGGTGTAGCAGTCGTAGAACTCGCATACATCCACGTCTTCGGGCCCCACGCCGGCCATCCTGAACGCGGTCTCGCCCGCGATCGTCGCGCCCGATGTCGTGCCAACCTCGACCTCGGCGTGCGGGAAGTTGCCGGGATGCCCCTGCCCCATCCCCCAGATGTAGGCGGGCGCGGACTCGAGGTCGCGGGCGCGCTCGGCCGTGGTCACGATCGTGCAGACCGCTCCGTTGGAGACCAGGCAGCAGTCGAGCAGGTGGAACGGCTCCACAATCCAGCGCGAGTTGTGGTAATCCTCCAGCGTCAGCGGCTGCCGCATGGTGGCGTGCGGATTGTCGACGGCGTAGCGCCGCTGGGCGACCGAGACGCGGCCAAGATCGTTGTTGGTAACCCCGTAGTGCTCCATGTAGCGCCGCGCAGCCAGCGCGTAGGACGTATTGGCGCCGTAGAACCCGAAGGCTGGCATCAACGACGCCATCCCGCTCGGCCCGCGCCGACCGCCGCCGCCGTATGCCGCCCCCGCCGATCCGCCCTGCTGCAGCGGCGCGTCGGCAAAGATGCAGGCGACATAGTTGGCCATCCCGTGGTGCACGGCCATGGCCGCATACTGGATCATCGCCGAGGCCGTCGCGCCGTATGAGTTCATGTGATTGAGCAGGCGAAGATTGCGCAGCCCCAGATAGCCCTGCAGCGGAATGCCAATCCCGTTGCCCATCATCCCGGTGATGCCGGGGTTGACAAGCAGACCGTCGATGTCGTCCTTGTCGAGACCGGCGTCCTCGACGGCGAGCTTGATCGATTCGCCCGCGAACCACGAGGCGTCGTGCCCGTAGACCTTGCCCATCTCGGTAATGCCGAGCCCGCAGATCGCCGTCTGCCCTCTGATCGGATCGCTCATCTCAAACTCCAGTCGCAAACTCCTGGCGCGTGCAGCGTCAGTCTACCAACGAGCTGCCATCACCCTCCGGCGACTCGCCGAAGCTCGCCCGCCCGCACCTCAGAGCACCGTGATGTCCTCGCCGCCGTCGACGTTGATCGTGTTGCCGGTCACCCAATTCGAGTCGTCGAGGCTGAGCGCGATGATCGACTGGGCGATATCGGCCGGCTCGGTGACGCGACCTGACGGATTGTGATTCTGAGCGAAGTCGAGCAGCTGCATACCGGCCGGGATTTTTTCCAGCGCCGGCGTGTGCGTGATCCCCGCCTTGATCGCGTTGGCGGCGATCCCGCGCGGCGCCAGCTCGACGGCCAGCTGCCGCAGATGCGCGGCCAGCGCCGCCTTGGCCGCGGAAACCGCGCCGTACTGCGGAATCACGCGCAGATCGCCACCTGATGTCATCCCGTAAATTTTGCCGCCGCGGCCCAGCAGCCCGCGGCTGACCATGTCCTGCGTCCAGTAGACGACCGAGTTGGCCATCACATCGAGCGTCATCTCCATCTGCCGCTGCGTAACCGGACGCGCCTCCGGCTCGCCGATGTACGGCCCCAGCGCCCCGAACGCCAGCGAGTGCAGCAGGATGCGAACCGTGTCCGGCCCGTCTTCGGCGTCGAGCCGCTTGCGCAGGTCGTCGAGCATGTCGGCGCGCTTCCCCGCGTCGGCGGCGTTCATGTTGTGAAACACCGCCTGGCGGCCGTGCGACTCGATCTCGCCCGCGATCCGCTCCACGTTCGCCATTGTCGAGCGGCGATCCAGGTGCACGCCCACGATGTGCATGCCCGCCTCGGCCAGCGCGACCGCGGTCGTCCCGCCAAAGCCCGACGACGCGCCCAGAATCAGCGCCCATTGACCATCGAGTTGAGGATGTCGCACGGCCTGGCTCCCTGCTGCTGCGAATCTGAAGACTCTGAACGGATGTGAACCTGAACGCCGGTCGGCGGCGCGGGTTAGCGCCGCTGCGCGTTGGTGAAACGCCGCACGACCTCGAACAGGATCTGCACGCCGGTGTTCAGCCCCTCGATCGGCGTGCGCTCGTTGTGGCCGTGCACGCCGGCGGCCAGCGAGGCGTCCATCAGGGTCGGCACGAACCCGTACGAATGCACGCCGTGCCGCCTCAGCACGCGCGAGTCGGTGAAACCGACGCAGGTCGACGGCACGACCAGCGCGCCCTCGACCTGCTCGCGGACCACATCCTCGATCACGCTGACGATCTCGGTCTCAAAGCTGCTGGCCGGCCCCATGCTGCCGAACACCACCTCGATCTCGACCTTCTCATCATCGATCACGTCGCGCATCTGCTTGATGAATCCATCGTAGGTCTCGCCCGGCAGCAGACGGCAGTCGAGCGTCGCCTCGGCGTCGGCGGGGATCACATTGTGCTTGATCCCGGATGCCGCGCCGGTGTTGGAGATCGTGTCCCGCGTCACGGCGGCGAAGGCCGGATAGGTCTGGCAGAGCTTGCTCACGCTCGGCGCCGAGCCGCTCCAGGCGTTGGCGTCGCGCATACGCTGCAACGCCTCGGCCGTGTGCGGCTGCACGGTGACCGCGCGGTCCCAGTTCTGAATCGCGTACAGGGCGCGAATCAGACGCTCGACAGCGTTGTCGCCGTGCGGCGTCGAACCATGGCCGGGCTGGCCTTCTGCGCGCAGCCTGAGCCAGAGCGGAGACTTCTCGGACGGCGCGCAGGCGAACACCGGCCGCTTCGAGCCGAGCATGTTCAGCGCGCCCATGCCGCCCTCGTTCAGCGCGTACTCGGGCTCGGTGATCCAGTCCTGCCGGTGCTGATCGAGCCACTCCATACCGAACATCGAGCCTGCTTCCTCATCCGCCACGGCCAGGAAGATGATGTCGCGATTGGGCGTCAGACCGAGACGCCTGAACAGCAGCATCACCAACAGTTCGAGCACGCCCATGCCCTTCATGTCCAGCGCGCCGCGCCCCCAGAGCATGCCGTCCCGCTCGACCGCCGCGAACGGATCGACGTCCCAGAACTCCTCCTGCACCGGCACCACATCGGTGTGATTGAGCAGCATCAGCGGCCGCGCGCCGCCGCTGCCCGCCAGTCGGGTGCGCATCGACACGCGACCGGGGCCGGCCTCGATGTACTCGCACTCGTAGCCCTCGGCCTCGAGCAGCGGCGCCAGAAACTCCGCCGCGGCCTGCTCGTTGCCGGGCGGGTTCGAGGTGTTGACGCGCAGGTAGTCGCGCAGAATGGACGTGACCTCGGCGGTCACGTCGTCCCAGTCGATGCCAAGTTGGGGTGTAGTGGTCATACTGCGAGTATAGATTTGCTTCGCCGGCAGCCTGAGGTGCACCGCTCAGGCTTCATTCAGCCTGCGCCGCGACCTTCCCGTAGGATGCGCCTGACCTCGGCGGTAATCCGCGACATCAGCTCGCCGGCCCGGTCGTGGATCGCGACCGCGCAATAGCTCGTGATCACCGTCGGATCGAGATTGACCTCGATCATCGGATGGCCGCGCTGCCCCACCGCGAAGGCGAAATCGGCGGCGGGCGAGACGACGGCCGTGGTGCCGACCAGGATCACGCAGTCGGCTCGGGATGACTCGGCGTAGCAGCGTTCCAGGCAGTCGGGCGGGATCGGCTCGCCGAACATCACCGTGTCGGTCTTGACGATGCCGCCGCAGCGGTCGCAACTGGGAGGCAGGCGCTCCGGAAGCTCATCAAAGGGCGATCTCGTGTTGCAGGCGACACAGCGCAGCAACGTCGTGCAGCCGTGAATCTCGGTCAGGCGCTCGGCCCCCGCGGCGCGGTGCAGGCCGTCCACGTTCTGGGTGATGATGTGCTTCAGCACGCGGATCCGTTCCAACTCGGCCATCGCGTAATGGGCGTCGTTCGGCTGCGCCTCAGCGATCGTCGCCGCCAGTTCGTCGGGATTGCGGCGGCGCTCGGCGACCTGCTCCCACCAGGCGGCCGGATCCGCCGAGAACTGCTCGTACTGATTCAGCGGCGGCTCGCCGTGTTTGGTCCAGAGCCCGTCCTTGCCGCGAAACGTGGGGATGCCCGACTCGGCGGAAATGCCCGCCCCGGTCAACGCGATGCAATAGCGCGATTCCGCCAACAGCCGCGCCGCCCGCCCGATCGCATCCTGCTGCGCGTGCGGCTCGGCAAAACGGTCGGCGTCCCGCTCGGTTGATCGATCGGCTGGGTCGGCTGGTTGTGACATGGCGCGCGTTCCCGAATTCTGCCCAGACACGACAACGCCCCCTTGCGGGGGCGCGTCATCCTGTGTGTCCTGGCTCCCTAACGGGAGCCTGCTCTGTCAACTTGGAGTACTCCGTAGAGGAGGTGGATGTTCAGCTTGCGCACTGGAGCCTCCTTCCAATTCCCAACTGTTGTCACTATAGCGCATCAATCACGATTTGTCGACTACGGGACGACATACTGCGGGAACGCGATCTGCGGTACACTCCGCACATAATGTTCGATTCCCGATCTGACGTCACGTCCAGCGTCTCCGACCAAGGGTGCGCGAGAGCGAGCCGCCCGTGCTGAGGCTGGCCGATCCGCTGCGCAGCGATCGACTGGGCGGTTGGGCGCTGATCGAGAGCCCGCGGCAACAGGTCGCCGCGGACGGCCAGCGCTGGTCGCTGATCATCCTCACCCTGGCGGTCATCATCGCGATCGCCGCCATCGTGCTCGACCTCCGCATCCCGACCGGACCGACGGCCGCGATCAGCAGCGTCATGACGCCAACCGCCGCGCCCCGGGTTCGCGCGCCCGAATCTCCAGCTTTGCGACCGAGCGTCGAGCCGCCAGCCCGCACCGTACCCGCGCTGAGCGCGGCGAACGCAGCGGCAGTGGACGCCCCGCCCCCCGCGGCGGCAGCCGCGAGCCTCGAGCGCGCTCCCGCAGCCGCTCAGGCGCTCCCCGAACCGAACCGCGCTGACGCCGGCGAGTCGGCGGCGGCCTCCGCCTTGATCGACGATCCTGCATCCAGAATCCGCGAGTATCTGGGGCTGCACGCCGGCGCGCAGCTCCCCGTCTTCTTCAAATACGAGGTGCAGGCGGGCGACACGGCGTCGAGCATCGCCGCCCGCTTTGGCCTCGAAGAGGACGCGGTGCTGTTCAACAACTTCGACATCTACGACGCCAACCAGCTCACGGTCGGCCAGATTCTGCAACTCCCATCCATCGACGGCGTGATTTACACCGTGCAACCGCAGGACACGCTGAGCAGGCTGGAGCAGAACTTCCAGGCCGACATCGAGGCCACGGTCGCCTATCCAGCCAACGGCATCAGCAGCCCGGACGAGATCAAGGTCGGGCAGACGCTGCTGCTGGTTCAGGGATCGGCATCGATCGGCGCCGCCAGTTCCGCGAGCGGCGCAGCGGCCGGCGCGCAGAGTGTTCAGGCCTGGGTGGTGGGCGAGTTCGAGTGGCCGCTGGCGTTCGACCGCATCAGCGATCCGTTCGGTACCCCGCGCGCCAACTCGTTCGGCTATCACACCGGCGTCGACTTCGAGGCGGCCGTCGGCACCATCGTCGGATCGACCGCGGCCGGACAGGTCACGGTCGCCACCTGGGGCCCGTCCTACGGCAACTGGGTCGAGATCGATCACGGCGGCGGCTACCGATCGCGCTACGCGCACCTCGATCAGATCTGGGTGTGGGAGGGCCAATGGATATCGTCCAACCACTTCATCGGCACCGTCGGCAACACCGGCAACTCGACCGGCGCGCACCTGCATTTCGAGATCATCATCAACGGACAGGCAGTCAATCCGCTCGGAGAGCTGAACTAGCCGCATGAAAGCCGCAGCAGCCCGAGCCAGGTAACCGACCGCCTTGGGCGGGCTTCAGGCGCAGGCACGGAGAGCAGCATGAACGCTGAAGCCCTGGAATTCGACCCGAACGGCTGGACGCACGGCTACGCGGCCGCGAACGGCGTCCGACTGCACTACGTCAGCCAGGGCGAGGGCCCGCTGGTCATCCTGCTGCACGGCTTCCCCGAGCACTGGTACTCTTGGCGCTACCAGATCGGCCCGCTGGCCGACGCCGGCATGCGCGTCGTCGCGCCCGACCTGCGCGGCTACAACCTCTCCGACAAGCCGCGCGGCGGCTACGACATCAAGAACCTGACCAAAGA
This sequence comes from Dehalococcoidia bacterium, assembly GCA_965205105.1. Classification (GTDB taxonomy): domain Bacteria; phylum Chloroflexota; class Dehalococcoidia; order Bin125; family Bin125; genus Bin125. The sequence goes on along the minus strand of OZ242034.1, from coordinate 655,099 downwards.
CGTGCGCGGCCTGATCCGTGCGCTGGGCGAACGCTCGGCGACGATCGTCGGACACGACTGGGGCGGCGTCATCGCGCTGCAGTTCCCCATCGACTATCCCAAGGCCTGCGACCGCCTGATCGTGCTGAACGCGCCGCTGGTGCGCTCGTGGTACTGGGGGCGGCGAAACTACCCCAATAATCTCTACGCCCTGCTGATGCAGATCCCGGGGCTGGCCGAGCGCCGCATGTGGTCCGACATCGATGCGACCACGAAGCGCGTCTTCAACGGCGCCGGCGCGCGGCCCGGCGCATTCAGCGACGAGGACATCGCCATCTTCGCCGAGGCGCTGAAGCAGCCCGGGGCGTTGTCGTCGGCGATGAAGTACTACCGCTCGATCTACTGGCCCGACTGGTTCCTGACCTGGCCCGACCGCAACAAACGCATCAGCTGCCCCACCCAATTCATCTGGGGGCAGGACGATCAGGCAGTGCGCCCGCCGTTCATGGACGAAGCGGCCGAGCGGGTAGACGACCTGCGCACCGTGTTGATCGAAAACGCCGGCCACTGGGTCCAGCAGGAACAGCCTCAACAGGTGACGCGGGCGATGCTCGACTTCCTCGTTCCTGACGCGGGCGGAGCCTCGGGCTGATGGCGGATCGCTCGACCGCGTCGGAACCGCAGGGCAGCTGGACACACGGCTTCGCAACGGGCGCGCGCGGCGTGCGCCTGCACTATGCCGAGATCCGCCCCGACGGCGGCATCGACGACGCGCCGCTCGCGATCCTCCTGCACGGCTTCCCCGAGTTCTGGTGGTCCTGGCGCTTGCAGATGCCGGCCCTGGCCGCGGCCGGCTACTGGGTGATCGCCCCCGACCTGCGCGGCTACAACCTGTCCGACGCGCCAACCGAGATTGCGGATTACGAGCTGGAGCTGCTGACGGAAGACCTCCAACGCCTGATCGCCCATGCCGGGCGCGAACGCGCGGTGATCGTCGGCCACGACTGGGGCGGCATCGCAGCCTGGCGCTTCGCGATGGACTATCCCGACTGGACCGAGCGCCTCATCGTCATGAACGCCCCGCACCCGCAACGCATGGCGGAGGCGTTCGGCGCGCGGCCCAACCTCCGCCAGATCGGACGCTCGTGGTACATGTTCGTCTTCCAGATCCCCTGGCTGCCCGAACGCTGGCTGGCGATCAACGACTTCGAGCGCGTGGGGTTGATCATCCGCGACAGCGCCGCTCACCCCGAGGCGTTTCCGCCCGAAGTCCTGCAAGCGTTCCGGCGAGCCGCCGCCCGCAACGGCCTGGCCGGCCCCATTCACTTCTACCGCGCCGCGGTGCGGGCCGGCGCGCAGGACTCGCGCAGCCGCGTCGGAAACAGGCTCGAGCGGTTGTGGCGCGCCGTCGCCGGCGGCAACGGCGACCCGACAGACGGGTCGAACCAGTTGGTCGAGTACCCGACAATCGCCGCGCCGACGCTGCTGCTCTGGGGCGAGCGCGACCGGGCGCTGGGCAAAGAACTCACCGAAGACATGGACGCGCTGTTCTCAGGACCGTTCGAACTCACCTATCTGCCCGACTGCGGCCACTGGATCCAACAGGAAGCCGCCGAAGACGTTAACCGCCTGATGCTCGAGTTTCTGGAACGCTATCGGCCGGAGCCGCCCGGACTGGACGGTTAGGTCAGCGGCGCGTCGGGGTCGACATCGGTCGTGGCGGCGATCCAGTAGCGGCGGCGGATGCCCATCGACAGCTCTTCCAGATCGCGCGCCGCCTGCCGCTCCGTGTCCGCGTCGAGCCCGGCCCCGCCGCAGACGCCGGTCAGCATCGAGCGCTTGAAGATCAGTCCCACCGAGGCATCGACGAACGACAGGTCGCGCGCCTTGTTGGCGAGGAAATACTGCATCGCTTTCGAGTCGAACGGCATCGGACCACGGCCGTCCGTGGGCCACAACCCCCAACCGAGATAGCCGCCGCGGGCGACATGCTCACGCACCGCGCGATGATGCTCGATCACATCTTCGACGTGCCCTTCCCGCGCATCGAAGTGGATCAGGTTGGGGCGTGCGTCGAGCACGCGCGTCCAGTTGGGCGCCGCGCAGCAATGGATGCCGGCCAACGCGCCCAGCCGCTGGACCGGCTCGACCGCAGCCCGCAAAACCGGCACCACCTCGCGCCAGGGCAGCGGAATCGACGGCTCGCCGACCGATGCCAACTCCGGCTCGTCGAACGTGATGATCGCCTGATAACCCTGCCGCTGAAAGACGCGCGCCTGGGCCGCGGCGCAGGCGCCCAACCACGCCGCCAGCCGCGTCAGCGCGTCCGCATCCGCAAGCGGCGACGCGCCGGCATCGTCGCGGCACCAGCGCGCCAGCGTGATCGGACCGACCAGCTGCCCCTTGACCACCTGCGACTGACGCGCATCCGCCACCGACGGCAATCGTTCGAGCAGCTCGTAGAGGCCCGCCGCCCGCTCCACGGGCGGCAGATCGGCGTCAGCGAGATCGGACTCGGTGAGCTTCCCGTTCCAGCCGATGTACTCGCCGTCCCAGTCCGCGCCGGGCAGCGAGAGCGCGGTCTGCGGGATCATCTGCTCCAGCGCCGAGCGATTGGGCAGCTGCGGCCAGAAGGGCAGCCGCCAGTAGTCCTCCAGCACTTCCGAGACCGCTTCGGCCGAATCGGTGTGGCGCACGGAACCGACGCCGCACGGCAGCAGGGGCAAATGAATGGGCGCATCCACTTGGTCAACGCCTTCCCTGTGGAGATGTGCGCAGCTGCTGGCGCAGGTCGCTCCAGCCCATCTAGTGTACTCGCGCTCGGGGCGTTCGCCGAAATGAGGCAGATCGCCGGCGGAGTGGGAGCGGGGTATAGACATATCGCTCAACCGCGAATACATTTGAACAGTTGATAATGGCGTGCAGCCTCATCACCATTGTCGCTGGTCGCCTATACAAAGGGAGGAGTAGCCTCGCACTGGCCCGCAGCGCCGGGAACATGCGTGCTACTCGTCTGTCTAGGAGAGGCGACCATGACCCGCGCAGATGACCACTCCGACAGCTTCGACATTGCCGAGAGCGCCGATGCGGGCGTCGTCACAGTCGACGTCGATACCGACGCAGACGCCCAGCCGTCGCCCGCGCAACGCGCGGTCCGCGCGCCGCTGATCGGACGCCACTTCACCCAGCCCGGCGAAGATGTCTACGCACGGATCGAGTGGACATTCCGCACAGCCGCGATCACCTCCGACTCGGGCGAGACGATCTTCGAACAGACCGACATCGAGACGCCCGCCTTCTGGTCGCAGACGGCGACCAACATCGTCGCCTCGAAGTACTTCTGGGGCCCGAACGGCTCGCCCCAGCGCGAGTCGTCGATGAAGACGCTCGTCGACCGCGTCGTCAACACCATCTCGCGATGGGGGCGGGACGGCGGCTACTTCAGCGACGGCGCCGACGCGTCCGCGTTCGCCCAGGAACTCCGCTACCTGCTGATCAACCAGTACGCCGCCTTCAACTCGCCGGTCTGGTTCAACGTCGGCATCGAAGAGACGCCGCAGTGCTCGGCCTGCTTTATCAACTCCGTCGAGGACTCGATGGAATCGATCATGGACCTGGCCAAACGCGAGGCGCTGCTGTTCAAATGGGGCAGCGGCACCGGCTCGAACCTGTCCACGCTGCGCTCCAGCCGCGAGGCGCTCACCGGCGGCGGCAAGGCCTCGGGGCCGGTCTCGTTCATGCGCGGCTACGACGCCTTCGCCAACGTGATCAAGTCGGGCGGCAAGACCCGCCGCGCCGCCAAGATGATCATCCTCAACGCCGACCACCCGGACGTGCTCGAGTTCATCAACTGCAAGGCAGATGAAGAGCGCAAGGCGTGGGCGCTGATCGACGCCGGTTACGACGGCTCGCTCAACGGCGACGCCTACTCCTCGGTCTCGTTCCAGAACGCCAACCACTCCGTCCGCGTGTCGGACGAGTTCATGCGGGCGGTCGAGGCCGACGCAGCCTGGGCGACCCGCTCGGTGGTCAGCGGCGAATTGGTCGAGCAGATGCCGGCGCGCGAGATCCTGCGCGCCATCTCCGCCGCCACGCATCAGTGCGGCGACCCGGGCATGCAGTTCGACAGCGTGATCAACGACTGGCACACCTGCTCGAACACCGACCGCATCTACGCCTCGAACCCCTGCTCCGAGTACATGTTCCTCGACGACTCCGCCTGCAACCTGGCCTCCCTGAACCTGCTCAAGTTCTATGACCTCGAGACGCACGAGTTCGACGTCGCGTCCTACCGCCACGCCTGCCGGGTGATGATCACGGCGCAGGAAATCCTGGTCTCAAACGCGTCCTATCCCTCGACGCTGATCGCGGAGAACTCCGAGAAATACCGCCCGCTGGGATTGGGCTACACCAATCTGGGCGCGCTGCTGATGGCTCGTGGTCTGCCCTACGATTCCGAGCCCGGCCGCGCCTTGGCCGCCTCGGTCACCGCGCTGATGACGGGCGAGGCGTATCTGCAGTCGGCTCGCATCGCCGAGCGCATCGGACCGTTCGCCGGCTACGCCGAAAATCGCGCCCCGTTCCTGCGCGTGATGCGCAAGCACCAGGCATCCGTGACCCGCATCAGCGGCTGGCAGACCGTCCCCGACCCTATCCGCGACGCGGCCCAGGACGCCTGGCGGCAGGCGGTCGAGCTGGGCGAACAGTTCGGCTACCGCAACGCGCAGGCCACCGTGCTGGCGCCCACGGGCACGATCGCGTTCATGATGGACTGCGACACCACCGGCGTCGAACCCGACATCTCGCTGGTCAAGTACAAGAACCTCTCCGGCGGCGGCTACTTCAAGATCGTCAACCGCACCGTGCCCGCCGCGCTGCGGCGGCTGGGTTACGCCGAGGACGCGATCGAGCGGATCGACGCGCACATCGACGAGCACGGCTCGATCGAAGGCGCCGCCGACCTCGACCCGCAGCATCTGTCGATCTTCGATTGCGCCTTCAAGGCGCAGACGGGGCAGCGCAGCATCGCGCCGCTCGGCCACATCCGCATGCTCGGTGCGGTGCAGCCGTTCATCTCCGGCGCCGTCTCGAAAACGGTCAACGTGCCCGAGTCGACCACAGTCGACCAGATCATGCAGACCTACATCGACGCCTGGAAGCTGGGCGTCAAGGCGGTGGCGATCTACCGCGACAACTCCAAGCGCGTCCAACCGCTCGAGACCGGCGAGCGCGACCGATCCGCCTCGGCGGCGGTGGCGTCCGAAGCGGCCGACGAGCCCGCCCCCTCGACGCCGCTCGATACGCCGTTCGTGCTCAAGGATGCACATTCTCCGCCCGCGTATCGGCGTCATCGTCTGCCGGACGAACGCAAGGCGCTCACCCACAAGTTCACGATCGGCCCGCACGAGGGCTACATCACCATCGGCGAGTACGAAGACGGCAGCCCCGGCGAAGTCTTCGTCCATATCTCCAAGGAAGGCTCGACGGTCTCCGGCCTGATGGACGCGGTGGGCACGCTCACCTCGATCAACCTGCAGGCGGGCGTGCCGTTGGAGACGCTGGTCAAGAAGTTCAGCCGCATGCGATTCGAACCCAGCGGCTGGACGCACACACCGGAGATCGGCCTCGCCGACTCGATCCTCGACTACGTCTTCCGCTGGATGGGACTCAAGTATCTCAACGAAGGGTCGGCGGACACCGTCGCCCAGCAAAGCCGGATGGTGATGTCGCCCGAAGAGGTGCAGCTCGCCGACGAAGCCGCCGGCCCGCTGCCGGTCACGCCGCCAGCCGCAACCGCATCGACCGCCGCGCCGTCAGCCAGACCAACAGCAGTTCCTGCGCCGTCCATCGAGCTGCACGCAGCGGGAGAATTCCAGAACCAGCTCGACGCGCCCCCCTGCGCCGAGTGCGGGTCGATCATGGTTCGCTCCGGATCCTGCTTCCGCTGCATGAACTGCGGCGCCACGTCTGGTTGCTCCTGACGGCGCAGTCCCCCGCGTTCAGCGCGGCTCGTCCAGCCGCCTGCGGCGCGGCTCATCCAAGCCGCCTGCGGATTGCCAGTCGGCGGCGCTCGTACTCGGTCTGCGACAGCGTCGGACGCTGCCGCTCCAGCTCCGCCAACTCCGCCGCCTGTCGGCTCGCGGCGGCTGCGTCCCGGGCGCTCGGCGCGGGCGCGGATGATGCCGCCGACGGCGAAGCAGGCGCGAGCGGCGGCGGCGCCGTTCGCGGACCGCGAGGCGCGGGCGGAGGCATACGCGCGTCACTTCGATCCCGCCGATCCGACTCATCCGCCCGCGCAATGGGACGCGGCGGCTCACGCCGAACCACGACCAGGGTGCCGACCATGCGATCGTGGACGCACTGGCGATCCGGATTGAGCAGAATCCAGCCGGCGTTGATCACCGGCCCCAGCAGCCCGAACGCATAGCCAATCAGGCCCAGCAGCAGACGCTTGATCACCAGCTCCCGCATCCACATCCGCTGCGGCGTGACCGCCTGCCCCGTCTCGCTGACGACATGCAGATTCAGCAGCCGCTTGGCCGGCGACTGTCCGTCGCGGGACGTAAACCACATCGCGCACAGCCAGATCGGCAGCAACAGAAAGATCAGCAGATCGAGCAGTTCGCAGCCCAGCCGCCGCAGATACGGCGCGGCAGTGTAGCCCGAGTCCGGGTGCGACATCAACACGCCGCAGCTGGAGCAGAACACGCCCACGCCCGGATACTCGCCGCAGATCGCGCAACGTTCCGCGCGCAGCGCGTCAGGTTTCCGACTGGCCATGACCGACTCACAGGTCCGGTCTCACAACGCTCGCAACTCGGCGCCGGGTTGGCGCACCGGCCGCATGTTGATCACCAACGTACCGAAAATGCGGTCGTGAATCGTCTGTCGATCGGGATTGAAGAAAATCACCGCCACCTCAATCAGAACCAGCAACGACCCCCAGAACAGCAGCTGCGTGATCACCGAAGGAGGCGACAGAATCGGCTCCGCGAGAATCGACGAAAGCAGCGGGATGCCCTGAAACAGCAGCTCGCGCGACCAGAGGCGCGAGGTGGCGACATCCTCGCCATCCGCCCCGATCACCTTGGTGCGAACAATCCACTTGCCCGGCGTCTGCCCGCGCGGAGCGGTGAACGCAAACCAGAGAAACCAGACGCCGGTGCTGATCAGCGCGACCAGATTCAGATCGGACGTCCGAACCGGATCGTCGGCGGTGGTATCGAACTCAACCAGTCCGGCAGCATCGAGGACGAAGAACACGACGATCGACAGCCCGATCACGATCACGCTGTCGACGAGGCGAGCCGCAAAGCGCATCCAGCGAGAGGTCGCGTAGCGGATCGTGTGACCGCGCTCCGCGTCATCGCGGAATGCGTTGCAGCTGGTGCAGAACCTGGTCCCCAGCCTGGTCACCTCACGGCACGCCGCGCAGTGCGCGCCATACGCCTGCGGCGGGTGCTGATACGGATCGGTGGGAAGCGGATCAAATCGACCCACGGCGTTGCTCACTCCCGTATGTCAAGCTTAGTAGGGCAGCGTCACGGGCCGGTACGCACAGCTGCGCAGCGCCGCCAGCAAATCGTCCAGACACGCGATCTCCGCCTCGAACTCCGTCGCCGCCGTCGCCGCCTCGTGCAGCGCGTGCGAGTCGCTGCCGCCGATCGGCGGCAGCGGCCGCGTGCGGCCGCGGGATGAGGCGCTCTGATTCTGCAGCGGCCCGTCGCAGCCGTTGAGGCCCTCGACGCCGTCGAACATCTGCATCGCCTCGCGCGGTACCCGCAGACCAGGATCGCGCGCCGGATGCGCCAGAAACATCAACGCCCCGCGCTCGTCGCAATAAGCGCGCAGCCTGCGCGCGTCGGTGATGCGGGGAAACGGCTCCGTCAGACCGTAAACCAGCACGTGCCCCAGTTCGGTCGTGACCTCGACCCCGGGCAGGACGAGGATGCCCAACTGCTGCGACAGGTTCGCGGCGCGATCGGCGGGCCAGAGCACGTCGTGCTCGGTCAGCATCACCCCGTCGAGACCGCGCTCCGCAGCGCGAACCAACGCGTCGTGCGGCAGCAGATTGCTGTCGGTCGAGAACACTGAGGTGTGCGTGTGCATATCGATCAGCATCTCGCTGAAGGCTCATACCAGACGCGCGCTCGGTCAACCATCCGCCAATCGCGCGCGGTTGTACCATCGGCTCGTGAGCCAGTTCATCTGCGTTGGCAGCGTGGTGCGGGACGACCGCCAACTGGACGGCAGCCGGCACGTCGATGTCGTCGCCGACATCCAGGGCGCCGAGGCGGCGCTCTACCTGGTCGTCGACCACGACGGCGTGCTCGAAGAGGCCGATCTGAGCCTGGAAGTCGGTGACGAAGTGATATCGGTCGCCTTCGACCCGGATCGCAGCCAGGTCAACTGGAGCGAGCTCGATTTCAATCTCTGCGCCGACCGCGTCGAGCTGCGCGCGGCGCCGCGTCAGGACGGCGACCTGGACTTGACGTTGACCATGCACGAACTGCACGGAGCATCGCCGCATGGAGCGCCGTCATGACCCGGGTCGCCGTGTTGTGCGGAGGCGTCGGCGCCGCGCGATTCCTCGAGGGACTCGTGCAGGTCGTGCCGCCCCGCGACGTGACCGCCATCGTCAATGTCGGCGACGACATGGAATGGTGCGGCCTGCGCATCTCGCCCGACCTCGACACGGTCACCTACACCCTGGCCGGCCTGGTCAACCCCGAGACCGGCTGGGGGCTCGTCGGCGAGACGCGCCGCAGCCTGGACCGACTCTCACAGTTGGGCGGACCGGACTGGTTCATGATCGGCGATCTGGATCTCGCCACCCACCTGTACCGCACCAACCGGCTGACGCAGGGCGACGCGCTCTCCGAGATCACGCGCGACCTGACCCAATCGCTGGGGCTGGAGTGCCGCATCACGCCGGTCACCGACGACAGCCTGCGCACCATCGTCGGCGTCGACCACGGCGAGCTGGCGTTTCAGGATTACTTCGTCCGAAGGCGCGCGTCAGACCGCGTCCATTCGCTGCGCTACGACGGCGCCGAGCGCGCCGCGCCGGCGCCGGACGTAGCGCGCGCGCTGATCGATGCTGACATCATCGTGATCGCGCCATCCAACCCGTTCCTCAGCATCGATCCGATCCTCAGCGTGCCCGGAGTCGCATCCGCCCTGACCGCCAGCCGCGCGCCGCTGGTCGCGATCAGTCCGATCATCGGCGGACAGGCGGTCAAAGGACCGGCCGCTGACATTCTGCGCTCGCTGGGACACGACCAGTCGGCGCTTGGCGTGGCGCGCCACTACGCCAACACCGCCGACATCTTCATCCTCGATCAGGAAGATGAACAGCTGGCGAACCCCATCGCGGAGGCGACCGGATTACAGGTCATCGCCGCGCCGACGCTGATGACCGACATCGACGCGAAGCGGGCCTTGGCATCGGTCGCTCTGGAAGCCGCGCTCGGTGCCGGCTGAGCTCGATCCCGGGTTCGATGAAGTCGTGGCGGTCGTGCCGGTGCGCGGGCTGCCGGCCGGCAAGCGGCGGCTGGCCGCCCTGCTCGACCTCGACGAACGCAACTCGCTGGTGCGCGCCATGCTCGATGATGTCGCCGCCGCCCTGATCGCCGCACAAAGCGTGCGCGAAGTCGTGATCGCCTCCCGCGACGCCGCGGCTCGCGACGAAGCGTCGCGGCTGGGCGTGCGGTTCCTCGACCAAACCCGCCTGCGTCTCGGCTACAACCGAGCCGCGGCGATGGCGCAGAACGAATACGCGGACGAGCAGGCGCTGCTCATCGTCCCGGCCGACGTGCCGCTGATTACGCCCGATGCGGTCGACCTGCTGGTCGCCGCCGCGCCCGACGGTCCCGCCGTCGTCGTGGCCCCCGCCCATAACGGCGGCACCAATGGCCTGTTCCTGCGTCCGCCCAACGTGATCGCGCCCCAGTTCGGGCCGTCCTCGGCTCGAGCCCACGCGCAGTCGGCCGCCGCCGCGGGCGAAGCGGGCGTGCCGTTCCGCGAAGCCCGCATCGACGTCTGGGCGTTCGACCTCGATACGCCCGCAGACCTGCGCTGGCTGCGCGAGACGCTGCCGCAATTGCCGCAGGCGATCGCGCCCAACTCGCGCCGCTGGCTGGCGGCGCACGCCGCGCACATGGAGACGATGGGCTAGCGCGGCGGTCAGGCGCGAGGCAGGCCGAACCCGCGCTGCGCGATGATGTTGCGCTGCAGCTCGTTGCCGCCGGCGCCGAAGGTCGGCATCACCGCCGCTCGATAGCCGTTCTCGATCGCCCCGCCGATCGGCGCCCGCGCATCCTCGCCCGTCAGCTGCCCGTACAGCCCCATCGCGTGCAGACCGAAATGCTGCAACTGCTGCATCATCTCGGTCGAGAAGATCTTCACCTGGCTCGCCTCGTAGTTGGGCGACTCCTCGCGCTTGAGCATGTCGAGAATGCGGTAGCTGAGATGTTGCAGCACCTCGAGCTGCACCTTGAAATCGGCGAACGACCGCACAATGCCCGGATCCTCAATCGGCCGACCCATCGGCGTCTCCGACCGCGCCCACTCGATCAATCGGTCGTACACCGCCCGCACCGAGGACACGGTGAAGATCGAGATGCGCTCGCGATCCAGCGCGTGCGCGGCGTAGTACCAACCGCGATTCTCCTCGCCCACCAACACATTGGTCGGCACGCGGACATCCTCGAAATAGACCTCGTTCGTCCGATAGCCGGCCATCGTCCAGAGCGGCCTGACCGTAATCCCGGGCGACTGTAGATCGACCAGCATCATCGAGACGCCGCGATGCTTGGGCGCGTTGGGATCCGTCCGCGTCGCCAGCCAGACGTACTCGCTGCGGTGCGCCCCCGAGGTGAAGCGCTTAATCCCGTTGAGGACGTAATCGTCGCCGTCCTTGACCGCGCGCAGCTGCAGCGACGCCAGGTCCGAGCCGGCGTCGGGCTCGGTGTAGCCCAGCGCGAACTCGACCTCGCCGCGCGCGATCGGCGGCAGGAAGCGCTCCTGCTGCTCCTCGGTCCCGAAGCGCATCAGCGTCGGCCCAACCTGCTGCGTCGCCACCGTCGCCTGCGGCGCGCCCGCGTAGTTCATCGCCTCCCAGAACAGGTACTGCTCCTCCAGCGAGCGCTCCTGTCCGCCGTATTCGGCCGGCCAGGACATCGTCAGCCAGCCCCGCTCGGCCAGCAGTTTGCGGAAGCCGCGCTCCTCCTGCAAGGTGTCCTGCGCGGGATCGCCGATCTGCGCCTGCAGCTCCGGCGTCCATTCCTGCGCCAGAAACTCGTTGACTTCCGCCTCGAAGGCGAGCGCCTTGCCGCTGAATCGATATTCCATGCCATGCTCCCTGCGGTCGTTTCGCCTGAATGCTATCGCAGGCTGGAGAACGCCTTGCCGGAGAACCGCTTGTTGGGCGCCGTCCGCGCGATGAACCCGACAGCGCCGTTGAACACGCTCGGGACCGAAGTCGGGCGCGGCTGCGCGGGCCGCGGCTGATCAGGCGGATGCTGCGGTACCCGCGCGCGCAGAATCGCCGGCCGCAACACGATGATCGCAGCCAGGACCGCGAGCACCGCAAACGACATCGGCGGGAACAGCGTCTCCATCGTCAACGCTTGCGCCACAGTGCCCAACGGCAGTCCGAGCGCCTGACCGAGCCCCATGCCGAGGAAGACGAGCCCCATAATCCGTCCGCGCATCTCGTTGGGCGTCTCGTGCGCCAGCGTCGCGTTGGCCGAGACCATCGCCGTCGACATGCCGACGCCCAACAGCAGGTTGCCCAGCATCGCGTTGATCTGGGTCGGCGGGTTGGTGAAGACCACGAACCCCAGCGCCATCACGATCACGCCCAGCGCGGTCAACACGCCCTTGCGCTCGATCCACGAAAACCGCACCAGGATCAGCGAAGCGATCATCGCCCCGCCCCCCCAGAAGACGGCGATGGTGCTGAACTGCGACCAGCTGGCCCCGACAACCGTCGTCACCCACTGCGGCCCGAGCGTGCCGGTCGGCGGCATGATCAGCGACATCATCATGACCACGATCACGACGGTCCAGAGGATGACCGCTTTGGAGCGCGCATAACGAAGCCCAGCGCCGATATCGCGCAGCGCCTGCCCCGCCCCCTGACCGCTCCGCGCCGCCATGTGCGCCGCCGAAAACACCGTGCGGTAGGACATCATGGCCAGGATCAGTACCTCGCCCAGATGACCAAACGCCGAGATAGCGAACACCGTGCCGTGACCAAGGTGGTCGATCATGAGTCCCGACGCGAAGATCGAGATCGGCATGGCTAGCTGCATCGCTGCCGAGTTGAGCGCGATCCCGGCCGGGGTCAGGCGCGGCCCCAGGATCTCCGGCGTGATCGCGTTCCGCGTGGGGCCGTCGATCGCGTGCGCCGACGAGGCGATGATCGTGAGCGTGAAGAAGATCACGATCTCGACCACGCCGCCGGAGCCCGTGATCATCATCAGCGCGATCAGGATGTTGCAGCAGAATGCGACCGATTGCGTCGCCATCAGCAGCCGGCGACGGTCGAAGCAGTCGGCCAGCGCCCCGCCGAACAGACCGAACCCGATCATCCCGATACCGCGAATCGTCCCGATCGCGCCGACCATGATGATCTCGATCTCTTCGGCGGCGACAATCTGAATCCAGGCGATCGAGGTCACGAATTGCAGCGGCATCATCGACTGGCCGACGATGAAGCCGGACAACAGCAGCCGGAACTCGCGCAACCGCAGCGGTTCCATCATGCGCGGGCGGGCGGCCGGCATGACTGACGACTTGCCGCTCACATGGGCGCTCACATGCGCAGTTTCGTCGATGCCAACACCGTGTGCCGCGCCCCCTGCCGAACCTTGCGCGCCTGCCCCGCGCCAAAGATGTCGGCCAGCCGACGCTGGAGATAGCGGCGCAGCCCGTTGACGGCGACCACGGCCAGCAAGCCGCCCGCTCTCAGCGCGTCGTGGGCGTCGAGCAGCAACTGGTCGAGCGCGTCGTTGCCGGCCTGCGCCGGCAGGTTGGCGGCGACCAGGTCGTACGCGCCGATCCCGTCCGAAAGATCGCGGATGCCGTCGCTCAGCGTCGCGGCCGCGTTGCCCAGCCGGTTGCGGGCCGCATTCTCCGCCGCCGCCTCGACCGCGCGGATATCCGTATCGACCAGATCGACCGAGCAGCCCGGCCATCGAGCGGCGAGCGTCAGCCCGATCGCGCCGTACCCGCAACCGAGGTCCAGGGCCGCTCCCACAGGCGGCAGCGCGGCCAGCTCGCGCAGCAGGATCGCCGTCCCCTCATCGAGAGCGCGGGCCGAGAACAACCCGTGGCGCGATCTCAGCTCGATGCGGCGATCGCCCGCGCCGCCCGTATCACCCGTATCAATGGTCAGGACCGGTTGCCGCGCCAGCTGCGCGCGCAGCGCCTCCAGCCCGGCCGTATCGACCGGCGCGGTCATGTCCGAACGCGGGCGGAAGCGGGGCTGAACACGGCCGGCGTCGCGGTCGGGTCGCCGTCGGCGAAGATGCCCTGATAGATGCTGGTCCATTTGCCGGCCCGGCTGCCCGCGACCGTGATCGCGATGTACGACGGATCAGCCACTTTCGACAGCGGCGCGTCGAGGTCCGCATCCGCGAGTCCATACTGCTGCGGCGCATACTCATTGATCCCGCCGCCCAGGGTCGGCGTCGCCAGGCGTTCGCGCAGCGGCAGCGCGGTGAACTCCATGATCGCCTCGCGGATGTTGTCCTTCGACCAACCGTCCGCACGGTACACATCGGCGTGCTCGGGACTGATCACGAACATCGACGGCGACACCTGCCCGCGCGGCTTGACGACCTGCTGAAAGGCCATCGCAATCGACCCGGTCAGCGCCCGGGCCGTGCGGCTGGTCTGGTCGATGCAGACGCGCGGACCGCCGGTGACGGGAATCAGCGAGACGACGCTGTCATCCGGGTCGTAGCCGTGTTCGACGTGGAACGGCGTCCACGGCGAGTAGTCCTCGTCCTCGGCGTAGCTCAGCGTCCACTTGTGTCCGCCGCCCTGAATCGCCTGCTCGATCTCGCCCGGCACCGCGCCGCCGACATTGCGCAGCATCAGCCGCAGCGCGCGGCCGAGCGTCGAGTTGGCTCGATTCCCCTGTCCCAGCGCGTTCAAGCCCCAGTTCATGCCGATCGTTTCCCGCACCGGTCCGTTGACCAGCATCATCGGCGCCAGCCCGGCCGTCGTGGCGATCGAGCCGTGCAGCGGAAAGCGTCCGCCCGCCGCTGCCTCGACCGCGGCCAGCACGGTCGGGAAATACTCGGGCTTGCAGCCCGCCATCACGGCGTTGATCGCCGCCTTCTCCACTGTCAGCGGCGCAAGATTGGGCGGCAGCGCGGCGACCGCCTGCTGAGGGTCGCTCCAATCCGTCGGCGCGCAGCCCAGCATCCTCGCAACCCGCTCGCGCGTCGGCGGCACGACCGGCAGGCCGTCGGTGACGCCCTGGTCGAACATGAACTCGTAGACATCGTCGTGATCGGCGATCTCGATGATGCGCGCCTGAGCAGGTGAGTCGGAGTCGCCGGGCACGGTCATGCCTTGTCGATGGGGGAGGAAGCTGGGCTAGTCCACCGGAGCCATCAGCGTGTCGAGAATTTCGTCGACGAAACGCTCGGCATGCTCATGCATCTCCGCGTCCGTGCGATCCTGCATCGGATGCGGGATGAAGACGCGGCGCACCTCCTCGAGTCCGAGCCGTTCCGCCTGATGGCTGGCGGCCTTGACGAACTCGGAGGTAGCGACGAACACGCTCGGCTTGCCCTGCAGTTCGAAGTAAACGGTGTCGTGCACACTGCACGTCGTGCAGGAGCCTCAATCCGCCAGCGCTTCGATGACGAAGTCGCACTCCTCCAGAATCGCGTCCTTGATCGGCTGTGGGGCCGGCTTGGCCACGGTCGGCTTCATGTAGCGCCGCGTTTCGACGCCCGGCGCGCGCTCGCGCAGCAGCTCCTCCAGTCGGTCGAGGAACACGTCGCCGCGCGGCTTCGAGATATCGAGCAGCGCGATCGTCCCGTGCAGCGCCTCGGGACGCGGCGTGAGCGAACGCTTGATCGGCACTCGCTCGTCGGTCGGGTCGAGAATCTGGGTAACCATCGGACCTCTCCATCCACGCGCCGTCTGTCGGGTTGCGGCGCGCGATTCGCTATGCGCGGCGGCTCAGCCGCCGATCCGGGCGCTGGCCGGCATCGAATACGCGCCGCCAGCCCAGCCGCCCAGAATGGTCGAAAACTTCGCCGCCGCCGATCCGGCCACGACGAGGATGATGTTCGATTTGTCGCGGAACTTGGCCACGGGCTGATCGAGCGCCGCCTCGCCGCCGAACCGTTCGACGATCTCGGGCGGCAGACCGCAACCGGCGTCATCCGAGCGCAACCGATCCTTCAACGGAATCGACGTCTCCTCCATGATGCACTCGCGCACATCATCCTTGGACCAGCCCGACCGCCCGAAGATGCCGGCGTGATCGGGCGAGAGCACGACCAGCGTGTCGACCATCGGCGATTTCGGATCCTGCATGCCGCTCATCGACGCTGCCAGCGTGCCCGCCAGCCCGCGCGCGTCGCGCGATCGCTCGTCGGCCACGGTGGCCGGCCCGCCGGACATGGCCATCAACGTCGCCACATCATCGCCCGGCTCAAAGCCGCGCTCGACGGCGAGCGATTCCCACGGGCTCGCGTCCTCATGCTCGGCGAAGTTCATCGTCAGCCGATGCGGCCCGCCCTGCGTGGCGCGGTCGGTGCCGCCCGGCACGCTGCCGCCCACATTGCGCGCGCACAGCCGCAGCGCGCGCCCGATCGCGGCGTTGGCGCGATTGCCCGAGCCGAGCGCTCCGTGCAGGTAATTCATCCCGATCCGATCGCGAATCGGCCCGTTGAAGACGCCCACCGGCGTCGCGCCCATCGTGGTTGCCAGCACGCCATGGATGTTGAAGCGCTCGCTGCAGGCGATCTCAACCAGCGTGATGATGGCGGGCAGATACTCCGGCCTGGCGCCGGCCATGACCGCGTTGATCGCGATCTTCTCGACCGTGATCGGCGCGAGATTCGGCGGCATGGTCGCCACCTCCTCCTGCGCGCCGCGCGACGTGCCCTGCAGCATCGCCCAGACCCGCTCGCGCGTCGGCGGGACAACCGGGAAGCCGTCCGTGTAGCCCTGCTCGTAGATAAACTCGTGAATGTCGTCGTTGGCGGCCAGATCCACGATCCGCGAGAGCAGATCGCCGCTCTTCAGCGCCTGCAAACGCTCGTAGACGCCCGGCTCATAGTTACGCGCGCCGCAGCCCGGCCGCTGCTCGGGCAGCGCATCCCAGTCGATCTCGGTATCGACGCCCGGGCGACCCGCCAGCGCCATCGACTCGCCCGCGATCTCGCGCCATTCATGCTTGTCGAAACCGAACGTCTGCAGCGTGCAGCGCTGCCGTTCGTCGTAGAGAAAGAGCGTCGGCACGGTGTCGATGTCGGTTTCGTAGGACAGGTCCAGCGCGTCGTCGTCGAGCAGCGGCATCGTCAGCCCGTGCCGCTCTCTGAGCACCGCGATATCGCCGCGCTTCTGCACGGCGACCCAGACATCGAGACCATCGTCGGTCGCTCGGTGCACCGCTTCCAGCAGGGGCAGCGTCAGATTGCAGGTATCGCAGTCTTCCTTGACCAGAGCCAGCAGCACCGGCCCGCCGGGCGGGAACTGCATGGCCTCGCCCTCGGCGGTACGCAGGGAGAATTGGGTCGGCGGGTGCATACGAGCATTCTAGCGGCGGAGGCGAATGATTGACGCCACTCGTGCTGATCATGCTGATCGACGCCGCGCATATTGACCATGTCGCCCGCTACGGCGACACTGAGGCGAGAATAGCTGAGGGGTGTGATCCAATGTCCCAACTCCGACGGTTCCTGCTCGCGTTGGCGCTGGTCGCCGGGCTGAGCGCTCTCTCGCTGGGCGCCGCCGCCGCTGGCGAGTACGCATTCACCGAGCCGCTCCAGGTCGCCGAAGCCGGCGGCGAAGAAGAGGACAGCCTGCACGTCTCCGACGAAACTCTGGCCACATCGCTCTTCATCCCCTTCTGCTTCGTCGGCGCGACCCTGGTCGTGTTCATCTGGGCGATCCGCAACCGCGCCAGGCCCGAAGACGACGAAACCCCGATGGCCTGGTGGCGAACCCGCGAGTGGTACACCCGAGGCAGCGAAGAGGACGCCGTCTAGGGGCGTCTGGCGTGAGGTGCCAGAACCGTCAGAACAGCAGACGGCCGAGTCGCTTGCGGTACTCCGCGACGACCGGCTGGTCGTCGCCCAGCATTCCGAAGATGCCGAGCAGCGTCTTGCGAGCCGCCTCGTCGGCGGCCGACTTGTCGATCCGCACCGACTCCAACAACTCGTCGAGCGCCTCCACCCACTGCCCCTCGACCGCCAGCAGGCAGCCGTGCCGATAGCGCGCCAGCGCGTCGTCGGGATGCTCGCCGGCCGCCCGCCGCACCTGGTCGGGATCGAGCCCGTCGAGCGCCGCGGAGAGTTCCATCGCGGTCAGCACGCTCTTGCTCATCGGATGGTTCGGCCAACGCCGCGCCAGCTCGGCGGCGCGCTCGCTCTCGCCCAGGCGCGACAGCACCGCCGCCAGACCGACCCCGGCTGGTTCGTGGTTCTCGTCCTCCGCCAGCGCCGCCTCGAAGTGCATTCGCGCAATCGGGATCTGGTTTTCCTGCAGCATGCGGTAGCCCTCGGCCGCCTTGATATCGGCCTCCGAGGGAATCAGCGAGTCGAAGAAGGCCCGCACCTGCTCCTCGGGCAACGCGCCCACGAAGCGATTGACGAGCTGCCCGCCCACGAACGCGAACACCGCCGGAATGCCCTCGACCTGCAGCGCCCGCGCCACCTGCGGATTCTCGTCCGTGTTGACCTTGACCAGCTGCACCTGCCCGTCGCGCTCGTAGGCGAGCTTCTCCAGGATCGGTCCCAGGACTCGGCACGGACCGCACCACGGGGCCCAACAGTCAACGATCACCGGCAACTCGTGCGAGCGCTGGATCACATCCTGGTTGAACGTCTCATCGGTCGCGTCGATCACCGCCGCCACGTGCCCGTGCAACCCGATCGGCTCGTCTCCCTCGATCGACTCCGGTGGCTGCGCGGCAGGCGGAGTCCGCTGCAGCGGCACAGGCTCGGGCGGCGCCGGCGGCGGCTGTTGTTGCTCGACTCGGCGCATCGGCTGCCCCGACGCCGAATAGATGATCGGGCCCGAAGGCTGCTGAGCGGGCTGAGGCTGCGGAGCCGGCGCGCCGCGCTGGACTCGGTCGCTGGGGAACGGGATCGGATCGGGCGGCCGCTGGCTCATTCGAAATCTCCGCAACTGTGAAGCGTGTGAGGCGAACGCTGCCGCTACCAGTTCGTGTGGCGCTTGCGGCGCGGGAAGTTGGCTGAGCGGTTCTTGGTCGAGTTGCTCTCGAAGATACCGGCCATCACACGGTGGGATTCGGCTTCGCAGACCGGGCACGGCTGCGGGTCGCCCGCCTTTGACATCGGCTGGATTCTCTCGAAGCTCTCGTCGCACTGCTCGCAGCGGTAGGTGTAAACCGGCACGTCGCATCTCCTGACACGGTGACCTGTATGACCTGCGGTAATGAGTCTATCGCGCCGCCCAGCCCCGGCGGTTCAGGCGTCGCCCGACGCCAACGATCGCGCCAGCGACCGCGCGGCCGCTGAAACACGGCACGCCCACGCCACTTCCTGCACATCGTGGACCCGCACCACATGCGCCCCCAACCAGGCCGCAAGCACGTTGAACGCGATCGTGGCCGGCAGCATGCCTGGCTGCCCCTGCGCGTCGCGGGAGCGCAGCTCGCCGTGCCCCAGCAACTCCGCCAGAAACCCCTTGCGCGATGCCGAGATCAGCAGCGGATATCCCAAACCGGCCAGATTGGGCAGATCTAGCAGCAGCCGCAGGTTGTCATCGAGCCCGCGCCCGAACTGAAATCCGGGGTCGATCCAGACGTCAGGCGCGCCGGCCGCCCTGATCTCCGCGGCGCGCCGGCCCAGATAGCCGCGCACCTCGTCCGCGACATCGTCGTATCCGTGATCCACTTCCCGATGCCGCTGCGGCCGCCCTCGCAGATGCATGATCGCGATCGGCGTCGACGTCTCGACCGCCACCGCGACCGTTTCGGGATCGGCGCCGGTAATGTCGTTGATCAGATGCGCGCCCGCGCCGACGGCGGCGCGGGCGACCGAAGATGTCCAGGTGTCGACGGAGACGAGGTGCCCCTCGGCGACCAGCGCCTCGACCACCGGCGCCACGCGCGCCGCCTCCTGCTCGGGAGCGATCTCAGCCGCGCCGGTGCGCGTGGACTGCGCGCCCACATCGATGATGTCCGCGCCGGCGCGGCGCAACTGCTCCGCGCGGCGCGGCGCGTCGGATACGCCCACGATCGACTCGGCGACCGGCGAATCGGTGTCCACGTTGAGGATGCCCATCACCAGACAGCGCTCGCTGGCGTCGAACGTGCGGCCGCCCAGTGCGATCAACATCGGCGCCGCCTCAACGTCTCTTGGCGACATAATGCGGGCTGCGCCCGAAGAACAGCTGCGCCGCCTCCATGATCGATTCGTTCAGCGTCGGATGCGCGTGAATCGACTCGGCGAGGTCGGAGGCGCGGGCGCCCAGCTCGACCGCCAGAACGCCCTCGCCGATCAGTTCGCCTGCGCCGGGCCCCACAATCTGCATGCCCAACACGCGCTCCGAGCCCTGCTCAATCACCAGACGGGTCAGGCCGTCGTTGCGGCCCGACGCACTGGCGCGCCCCAACGCCGACCAGGGAAAACTCACCGTCGAGGCGTCAATATCCATCGCCGCGGCGTCGGACTGGCTCAACCCGCACCAGGCGATCTCGGGGTCAGTAAAGATCACCGCGGGAACGGCCAGCGGCCGGAACGCGGATGGCCCGCCCAGGATCGCCTCGACGGCGACCGACGCCTCGGCCGCCGCCTTGTGCGCCAGCATCGGCTCGCCGGCCACATCGCCGATCGCAAAGATTGATGATTCGGCCGTACGCCGCTGCCGGTCGGTGACGATGAAGCCGCGCTCGTCGATGCGAGCCTGCGTGCGCTCCAGCCCGAATCCGCCGCTGTTCGGCCGGCGTCCCGTCGCGATCAGCACACGCTCGAATATCTCGGTGCGCTCCACGCCTTCGTGATCCGCAAGCGCCACGGCGATCCCGTCATCGACTTCCGACATCGAGACCACAGTCGTATTGACGTGGGTCGCCGTCAGACGCGAGCGCAGGCTGCGATCCAGCACCCGAACCAGGTCGCGCTCGACGCCGCTGAGTATCTGCGGCAGCGCCTCGACCACGGTGACCTCGGCACCCAACTCCGCGTAGACCGTGCCCAGCTCCAAACCGATGTAGCCGCCGCCGACCACCAGCAGCTTAGCCGGGACAGCGGGCAACTCCAGCGCCGCCGCGGCATCCATCACGCGCTCGGAATCGAGCTGCAGCGACCTCGGAATCACGGCAGTGGAACCGGTCGCCACGATCAGCGCGTCGAAATCGAGCGGCAGCACTTCGCCGTCGGCCTCGACATTGATCTGGTTGGCGTCGCGGAGGCGTCCGAAGCCCTGCCGGTACCGCACGCCGCGCTGGCGCCGCAGCAGGCCCAGCCCGTTGGTCATCTTGCGGACGACCCCGTCCTTCCAGTCGCGCAGCTGGTCGATGTCGATCTCGGGCTCGCCGAAATGGACGCCCCAGTCGGTCGCATGGCGCGCCTCGCGCAGCAGCCTGGCGACGTGCAGCAACGACTTGGAGGGAATGCAGCCCTCATAAAGACAGACGCCGCCCGGTTGCGGCCGGCTGTCGACCAGAGTCACGTCCAGCCCCTGCTCGGCGGCGTGGAAGGCGGCCGGATAGCCGCCCGGCCCGGCCCCCAGCACGACCAGTCGAAGCTGGTCGCCGCTCCCGCCGATCTCGCTGACCATGCGCTATCCCCCCAACGCCAGCACGAGCGGCTGACGGATCACATCGGCAATCCAGGCCATGAAGCGCGCCCCATCGGCGCCGTCCATCACCCGATGGTCGAACGTGAACGAGAGCGGCAGCATGCTGCGCGGCTCCCAGTCGTTCAGCGCGTCCGACCACACCGGCCGGCGCTCGGCCCGCCCGATGCCCAGGATCGCGGTGTTGGGATGGTGAATGATCGGCGTGAAGTGCCCGGTGCCCAGACCGCCCAGGTTGGTCACCGTAAAGCTGCTGCCGCGAAAGTCTTCGAGTCCCAGATCGCCCGAACGCGCGCGCTCCGAAATATCCGTCAGCTCCACCGAGATCTCGATGATGTTCTTCTGGTTCACATCGCGAATCACGGGCACGACCAGCCCGCGCGGCGTGTCCACGGCGACGCCCAGGTGCACGTACTGCTTGAGCACCAGCTCATCCTGCTCGGCGTCGATCGAGCTGTTCACATGCGGATGCGCCCGCAGCGCGGCGGCGGTGATCTTGAGCAGGATGGCCGTGATCGTCAGCCGTCCGCCGGCCTCCTCGGCGCGATCCCGGTAATCCCGCCGCACCTGCTCCAGCTCGGTCACGTCGGCCGTGTGAAACAGGGTGACGTGCGGTATCTCGTGCCAGGAGGCCGCCATGTTGCGTTTGATCGTGCGCCGCAGCCGACTCATCGAGACCCGCTCGACCGCGCCGAACTCGGAGAAGTCAGGCAACGCTCCCGTCGACCGCGCGGGATGACCGCTCGCCGGCTCGAGCGCGGGCGTCTCCCTCGCATGACGCTTGACATCGTCGAGGTCGATGCGCCCGCCAGGTCCGGCCCCATGCACGGCGCGGATGTCGACCCCGATCTCGCGCGCGAATCGCCGCACGGAGGGCGACGCGAACACCGGCCGCGTATCGAGATCGCCCTCGACCAGCGGCGCCTGAGCCGCGGGCGCCGGTTTCGGCTCGGATGAATCCTGCGCAGCGGCGTTCTCAGCCTGCTCGACACGCTCGGCATGAGCCGCCTGCATCTCGGGTTCAGGCTCGGATCGCGGTTCAGGCGAGACGCCGCTCTCCGGCGCCCGTTCTTGCTGCGGCTCCGGGCCCGGTTGCTGAGCTTCCGGGAGCGGCTGCGCCGCTGAGGCCGCAGCCGTCAGATCGACGCTCAGCACCCGATCGCCGGGCGCGATCGTGTCGCCGACCGACACGTGAATCGCCGTGACCGCGCCGGCAACCGAAGACGGCAGATCGAGCGTCGCCTTTTCGGTTTCGATCTCGACCAGCGGCTGCTCCAGCGCCACCACGTCGCCGACGCGCACGTAAATCTGCAGCACGTCCGCCTCTTCGATGTCCTCCCCCAGGTCGGGCAGCAGCACCAGACCGGGTTCGGATGCGGTGGTCGTCATCGCCGTGTCCTAACGCAGCATCGGATCCGGCCGCTCGGGGTCGATGCCCAACCGCTCGCGCGCGCTCAACAGTACGCCGCCGTCGATCTCGCCGCGGCGCCCCAGCGCGCTGAGCGCCGACCAGACCACATGATGCGCGTCGACCTCGAAAAAATCGCGCAGCGCCGCGCGCGTATCGGAGCGGCCGTAGCCGTCAGTGCCCAGCGCGGTCAGCGGACCCGGCAGCCAGCGCCCAATCAGATCCGGCAGCGACGCCGTGTAATCGCTCGCCGCGACGATCGGCGCGTCACTCTCGCCCAGCGACGCTTCTAACCACGACCGCCGCGGTTCTTCGAGCGGATGCAGCCGATTCCAGCGATCGGTCTGCAACGCCTCGCGGCGCAGCTCGGTGAACGACGTCACCGACCATACATCCGCGCCGATGTCGTACTCGTCCTGCAGAATCTGCCGGGCGCGTCGAACTTCGTTGAGAATCGGACCGCTGCCCAGCAGCCGCACCTGCGGCGTCTCGCACGGCGTCAGCGGGTAGATGCCCCGCAGGATGCCTTCGCGCACGGAGTCCGAAGAGTCCGAATGGCGATCAGGTTCCGGCATGGGCGGTTGGACATACGCCTCGTTCTCGACCGTAACGTAGTAGAACACACTCTCATCTTGATCGTGCATCCGGCGAATGCCCTCCTGCACGATCACCGCGATCTCATAGGCGTAGGCGGGGTCGTAGGCGATCAGGTTCGGGATCGTCGACGCCAACAGGTGGCTGTGGCCGTCCTGATGCTGCAAGCCTTCGCCGTTGAGCGTCGTGCGGCCGGCGGTCGCGCCGATCAAAAATCCCCGCGCCCGCGCGTCGCCGGCGGCATAGGCCAGGTCGCCGATCCGCTGCAGCCCGAACATCGAGTAGAACAAGAAAAACGGAATCATCGGCGTCTTCAGCGTCGAGTAGGCGGTGCCGCCGGCGATGAACGACGACATCGCGCCCGCCTCGGTGATCCCCTCCTCGAGAATCTGCCCGTCGCGCGATTCCTTGTAGAACAACAATCGGTCCGAATCGACCGGCTCGTAGAGCTGCCCGGTCGAGGCGTAGATGCCGAACTCGCGGAACATGCCCTCCATCCCGAAGGTGCGCGATTCGTCCGGGACGATCGGGACGATATGTTCGCCGATCTCAGGGTCGCGCATCAACCGGCTCAGCATCCGCACCAACCCCATCGTGGTCGACGCCTCGCGGCCGCCGGTGCCTTCGTGGAATTCGGAGAACGTCTCATCGGGCGGCGCGCTGAGATGCGACCTGGGCGAGCGGCGCTCAGGTACATGCCCGCCGAGCGCCTGCTTGCGCGCGGCGACGTACCCCGCTTCGCGGCTGCCGCGCGCGGGTCGGTAAAGCGGCGCGCCGACCACTTCATCATCCGACAGCGGAATTGCGAAACGGTCGCGGAACTGCATCAGCTCCTGCTCGTTCAGTTCCTTCTGCTGATGCGTGATATTGCGCCCCTCGCCGGCCTCGCCCAGTCCGTAGCCCTTGATCGTGCGGGCCAGGATCACGGTCGGCGCGCCGCGGTGATCGACGGCGGCGCGATAGGCCGCGTGCACCTTGAGCGGATCGTGCCCGCCCAGACGCATGCGCCAGAGTTCGTCATCGGAGATATCGTCGACCATCCGCAGCAGGCGCGGATCGACGCCCCAGAAGTGGCGGCGGATGTAGCCGCCGCCGGCCACTGTGTACTTCTGGTACTCGCCGTCGACCACCTCGCCCATTCGCTGCACCAGCAGCCCCTGATCGTCGCGCGCCAGCAGCTGATCCCACTCCGACCCCCAGATCACCTTGATCACGTTCCAGCCGACTCCGCGGAAGACCGCCTCGAGCTCCTGAATGATCTGTCCGTTGCCCCGCACCGGTCCGTCCAGGCGCTGCAGGTTGCAGTTGACGACGAAGATCAGGTTGTCGAGCTCTTCGCGCGAGGCGAGCGCGATCGAGCCGAGCGTCTCCGGTTCGTCGGTCTCGCCGTCGCCCAGGAAGCACCAAACCTTGCGGTCGCTCGGTTCGAGCAGGCTGCGATTCTCGAGGTAGCGAATGAAGCGCGCTTGGTAGATCGCCTGGATCGGCCCTAGCCCCATCGAGACCGTGGGAAATTGCCAGTAGTCGTCCATCAGCCAGGGGTGCGGATACGACGACAGCCCGCCCGACAGTTCCTGTCGGAATTTGTGCAGCTGAGCGGGCGCGAGCCGCCCCTCGACGTATCCGCGCGCGTAGATGCCGGGCGCCGAATGGCCCTGAAAATAGAT
Organism: Dehalococcoidia bacterium; assembly: GCA_965205105.1. GTDB lineage: Bacteria > Chloroflexota > Dehalococcoidia > Bin125 > Bin125 > Bin125. The sequence continues at coordinate 630,427 of OZ242034.1, read as the reverse complement.
CAGATCGCCGCCGCAGGGATGATCCTGACCGCGGAAGAAGTGATTGAACCCCACCTCGTGCAGCGTCGCCGCCGAGGCGTAGGTCGAGATGTGCCCGCCGATCCCATGGTTGTTCTGGTTCGCCTCGACCACCATCGCCATCGCGTTCCAGCGGATGATCGATTTGATCCGCCGCTCGATATCAAGATCGCCGGGATAGGGCGGTTGCCGCTCGATCGGAATCGTGTTGACGTACGGGGTTTGCGATGTGACCGGCAGGCGAATACCCGAGCGCTGCGCCTCGATCTGCAGCGTCTGCAACAGACGCGAGACCCGCTCCGGCCCGCGCCGCCGCGCGACATCGCGCAGCGAGTCGATCCAGTCGTTGGTCTCCAGCCAGTCCTCAGCCCCCAGCGCGTCGCTGTCGCGGCCGAGCGCCGTTCGCCAGGGGGATTCTGAGGTGGTCATCGCCACCTCAGTCTACCCAACGACGCGCCATCTGCTCCGGATCCGCCCCGGATCCATGTGCGCGGCCAATACACTGAACCGAAACCGAACCCTTGCGAAACGGGTCTGAAACGTAGATGCCCACAGCAGCGACGGCGGCGCGAGCGGTTGCGAAACCGCGCGATGAGCACTCGCGGATCGTCCAGTGCGGGCGGCTGCCGTCGATGTCGTTCGAGCGCGCGCTGCGCTGGCAGACGGATCGAGCCGCCGCCGTGGCGGGCGGATCGCTGCCCGAAGTGGTCGCGTTCATCGAGCATCCCGCCGTCTACACGCAGGGGCGGCGCGGCGGGCGGGCGCACGTCACGGGCGATCTGGCCGCGCCGATCGTCGACACCGATCGCGGCGGCGAGGTCACCTTCCACGGGCCGGGGCAGCTGGTCGTCTGGCCGATCCTGAGGTTGCGCGAGCGCGGCATCGGGATCGCCCGCTACGTTCGAGGCCTCGAACAGGTCGCCATCGAAACCGCTCACCGATTCGGCGTCCAGGCCGAGCGCGCTCCCGGACGGCCGGGCGCCTGGCTCGGCAACCGCAAGCTGGCCAGCATCGGCGTCCGCGTCCAGTCGGGCGTCAGCCGGCACGGCCTGGCGCTCAACTGCGATACCGATCTGTCCTGGTACCGCGGCATCCGCGCCTGCGGCATCGAGGACGCCTCGCCGACCTCCCTGAGCGTCGAAGCCGGACGCCGCATCGGCGTGGACGTCTGCGAGCCGATCATGCGGCAGGCGGTTGCCCGGGTCTTCGATCTGCGCCTCTCCCCCGTCGCGCGGCTGGGCGGCGGATCATGACCGCGCCGCGCATTGGTCGACGCGAGCGCAAGCCTTCATGGATTCGCGCGCAGTTCCCCAGCGGTGCGCGCTACAACCAGATCAAGCGACTGCTCCGCAGCGAGACCCTCAACACGGTGTGCGAGGAAGCGCGCTGCCCCAACATCGGCGAGTGCTTCAACCGCGGCACCGCCACCTTCATGATCCTGGGCGGCACCTGCACGCGCGCCTGCGGGTTCTGCGCCGTGACATCCGGCAAACCGGCGCCGATCGACTGGCTGGAGCCGCGACGGCTGGCGCAGGCGGTGGATCGGCTCAATCTGGCCTATGTGGTAATCACCTCGGTCAATCGCGACGACGCCCCCGACGGCGGCGCCGCGATCTTCGCCTCGTGCATCGAACTGATCCGACGTCAACGACCCGACACGGCGGTCGAGGTGCTGATTCCCGACTTCCTCGGCGACCGGGACGCGCTGGAGACGGTGCTGTCAGCGCAGCCAACCGTGCTCAACCACAACGTGGAAACCGTGCCGCGTCTGTATCCGCAGGCGCGCTTCCAGGCTCGCTACGAGCGATCTCTGGAGCTGCTGCGGCGCGCCTCCGAATGGACGCCGCGCATCCCCACCAAAACCGGCTTCATGCTGGGGCTCGGCGAGCAGCGCGGCGAGGTCTCGGCGTTGCTCCGCGACCTGCGCGCGGTCGATGTCGATCTGCTCACGGTGGGGCAATACCTGCGCCCGTCGGCGAAACACCTGCCCGTCGCTCGTTACGCGCCGCCCGAAGAGTTTGAGTCGATCCGTCAGGAAGCGCTCGCGCTCGGCTTCCGCCACGTCGAATCGGGTCCGATGACGCGCAGCTCGTATCACGCCGACGAACAGGCCCGCGCCGCGCAGTTCGTCAACGTCGAGCTGCACCGCGAATCGACGGCATAACAAGAGGCGGGGCAGCCGCCGCGGCTACTGCCCGTCGCCGCGTTCGTGCGGTATGAACAACCGATCGCCGGGGTGAATGAAGCTGAAGCTGTCCAGCTGGTTCAACTCGAGCAGCGTCTCAACCGTGGAGCCGTAGCGCTCGGCGATCTCGTACAGCGTGTCGCCATCCTCCACGACGTATTCAAACGTGGCCGCCGAGCGCGGCAGCGCCACATCCTCCTGCTTCGCATCCTCCTCAACCGCCGACGCGGGTCTGGGCGCGGCGACGACGATCGGCCGCACGGCGGCGCGCGGCTGGCCCGTCTCCGCCGCGCTCGTCCCCGCCGATCCGGTCGGTTGCCCGGCCGCCTGCGTGTTCGCCGGCGGCGCAACGGTCGGCGCAGCACTCTGAGGCGGTTGCAGCGGCGCGGCAGGCTGGATCGCCGGCTCGCCGTCGCGGCTGCGATCGATGGCGGTCACGTCCGGCTGTAGGGTCGTCGTGGTCTCGGGGGCGGCCGGCTCAGCGGAACCCAGCGCGCCGCCGATGAAGAGCAGGATCGATACCACTGCCACCACCGCGCACGCCAGCGACAGCGCGACGCCCTCCGACGCCGGACGCGGGCGCTCGAATGCCGCTCCGCTCAAGCCGTAGACGCCGACGCTGACCGCCGGCGGCAGGCGTCCGCCCGCGCCGCCGCGCGCCTGCGCCGTCAGCCGCTCTTGATACCATAGCGCCGCAGACGTCAGCGCCAGCAGCACCCCGATCACCAACAGCCAGACCCCGTGTCCGGGCCAGGTCAGATCGAGCAGCAGGAGGATCAGAGACGCGGCGGCGACGCTGGCCGCCGCCGGCTTCGTGGTCAAACGCATGGGCATGGTTGTGGTGGCCTCGCCGCCGGGCACCTGTGATTTCACTCTAGCCGACCCGCGAGCGAGTCGATCCGCCGCCGCGCAAGCCGGCGGCTGCGTACAGTGTCGGCGCTGCGGCCAGCCTCGCGCACCGTGTCGCGTACACTCGCTGCAAGCATCTGGAACGACGCGCTTCGCGCGGAAGCGGCAGACGGGCGCAAGGGAGTGTGATCGGCGATGACGCAGACGCAGTCGGACACGCCCTCGCTGGGCGACCTGGCTCAGGCCGCCGGCCTGCGCATGGAAGAGATGGACGGACACCAGCGCGAAGTCGGATCGTCCGACATCTTCGAGCGCATCGCCCACTTCCAACTCGCCGATCAGGCCCGCGCCGCCGGTCTCTACCCCTTCTTTCAGCCCATCGAGGTCAACGACGGGCCGGAGGCGATCGTCGACGGCACGCGCGTGATCATGCTCGGCTCGAACAACTATCTGGGGCTCACCCGGCACCCCAAGGTGCTGCAGGCCGCTCAGGCGGCGCTGGAGCGGTACGGGCCGTCGATGACCGGTTCCCGCCTGCTCAACGGCACCAGCCCGGTTCATCTGGAGCTGGAAGAAACGCTGGCGGAATTCCTGGACATGGAGACGGCGATCGTCTTCTCGACCGGCTATCTGGCCAATCTGGGCGCCGTCTCGGCGCTGGTCGACCGGCACGGCGTGTCGGTGCTGGATCGCGATGTGCACGCCTCGATCTACGACGCGGCCGGCCTGGCGCTGGGCAAGTACACGCGATTCCAGCACAATGACCCGGCCCATCTCGATCGCGTGCTGACGAACATTCCCTCCAATCAGCCGCGCCTGGTCCTGATCGACGGGGCCTACTCGATGGGCGGCGACCTCGCCCCGCTGCCCGAACTGCGCGCGGTCTGCCGCAAACACAACACCCGAATGCTGGTCGACGACGCGCACGCGATCGGCACCGTCGGACCGACCGGGCGCGGTACCCGCTCGCACTTCGGACTCGAAGAACCCGACGACCTGACGATCGGCACGTTCAGCAAGACGCTGGCATCCGTGGGCGGGTTCTGCGCCGGATCGAGATCGGTGATCGAATACATCCGCCATTTCTCGCGGCCGATGCTGTTCACGGCGGCGCTGCCGCCCGCGTCGGCTGCGGCCGCGCTGGCGGCGCTGCGGCTGATCGACGAGGAACCCTGGCGCGTCGCGCGCGTGCAGGAGATCGGTGCCCGCATGCGCGACGGCCTCTCAGCGCTCGGCTTCGACGTCGCCAACTCAGCCACGCCGATCATCCCCATCCGCGTCGGCGATGAAGTCCGCACCGCGGCGTTCTGGCGCGACCTGCTCGACCACGGGGTCTACACCAACGCCGTGATCGCGCCCGCGGTGCCGCGGGGGCAGGCGATCCTGCGCACCTCCTATATCGCCACGCACACCGACGAACAGCTCGAACGGGCGCTGGAAATTTTCGCCGAGGCGGGAAGACGCCACGCTGTGATCGGCTAGGACGGCATGCGGATCCTGCTAACCGGCGGCAGCGGATTCGTCGGCGGGCATATCGCGCGCGCGCTGGTCGAGGCCGATCACGAACTACGTCTGCTGCTGCGCCCGACCAGCGACACATCATTCGTCGACGACCTGCCCTACGAACGGTCGCCCGGCGATCTCGCCGACGCCGACTCGCTGCGCGCCGCCTGCCGCGGAATGGACGCGATCGTCCACGCGGCCGCCGTGCTGCGCGCCGCGCGCCCGCGCGACTTCATGCAGGCGAATCTCGACGGCACGCGCCAGCTCGCCGAGGCGGCGATCGACGGCGGCGCGCGGCGACTGCTGTACATCTCGTCGCTGGCGGCGCAGGGCCCGTCGCCGATCCGAACCGCAGAGCCGCCCGACGCTCGACCGCATCCGGTATCGGTCTACGGCCGCTCGAAGCTGGAGGGTGAACAGGCGCTGCTCGCGCGCGCCCGGCAGATCGAAATCGACATCCTGCGTCCGCCGCTGGTCTACGGCCCGGCCGATACGGGGCTGCTGGCATTCTTCCGAATGGCGCTGCGGGGGTTCGCCGTGCGGCTGGGCGACGGCTCGCATCAGGTCGACGCGATCTACGGGCCCGATCTCGCTGAAGCCGTCATCGCCATCCTCAGCGCCGACTCTGATCGACCTCGCCGGTACCACGTCAGCGACCCCGACGGCCCGTTCACCTGGAACGATCTGCTACGGACGCTTGAGATCGTCGCCGGGCGGCGGCTGTTGATCCCCTCGCTGCCTGCCGGTGCCTTTCACGGAATCGCGCGCTGTGCGGAGTGGTGGGCGATGCTCAGCCGCTCCGAGCCGTTCCTGGATCGAACCCGCGTCCTGGAAATGCGCCAACCGGCCTGGCTCTGCGACCCGTCGCCGCTGATCGAGCACACCGCATGGACTCGGCGCACCTCGTTGGAAGACGGAATGCGCGAGACGATGCGTTGGTACCGCGAACACGGTTGGGTGTGACCGATGGCCGACGTGTCCGATCAATCGCCGCTCTGGTCGTTCGACCTCGACGGCGTGCTCGCCGAGCCGCCCTTCGGCTGGAATCCGGCGATCAACCGGGACGTATCGCTCGAGCCGCAACCGGGCCCGCCACTGAATGTCGAGGTCGCCGCCCAGCGCCGCCCGGTGGATCGGGCGCTGGACTGGACCTGGTACCGCTGGCGGTACATCCTCCGCCCGCCGCGGCCGGGCGCGATCGGAGCGGTACGGGCGGCGGCGGCGCGCGGCCGCGTGATCGTGCTCACCGGCCGTCACGAGCGCGGCCGCCGGCATACCGAATCGTGGCTGGAACGGCACGGTTTCAGTTCGATGATCGACCAGCTGATGATGAACGCGACCGGGCTGAGCTCGGCGCGCTACAAGGAGGGGGTTCTGCAAGACGCCGGCGGAGCTCGGCTGCACATCGACGACGACGCCGCCACGGTCGCACTGTTGGCCCGCAACGGCATTCCCACCGCGCTGCTGAGCTGGCCGCGAAACCGCGATCTCTCGTATCCGCCGCACGTCACCCGCTGCGCCGATATGGACGCCGTCCGCGCGCTGATCGAAGAACGCTCCAGCGAGGTCCAACCGTGATTGAAGCCGTGCTGATCGACGCGCCGGCCGAACAGGTCTGGAACCTGCTGCGCAGCGAGGCGCGGCAGGGCGAAGCTTCCGGCCAGGCGCAGGTGCTGGCTGAACTGCCGGGGCGCGAGCTGCTGATCGAGGTGCGGATGGGAATCGGATTCGCCGTGCAGCACGCATATCGGATCGAGCAGCGCGGCGATCAATGCCGCGTGACCGATCGGCTGCGACCGCTCGGCTGGCGCTGGACGCTGAGCAACATCTTCCTGTTCGGGCGCGGCATTCGGCCGCTTGAAGCGGCGGCGGCGCAGGGACTGCGCAATCTGCAGCAGGCGGCGGAATCGACACCAGAGACGCCATGACATAACCTCTTACCAGTTGGTTATCAAGCACCCGGATTCACGCCCGCGCTCGGCGAGCTGCATTGCGACGGCGCGTTCTGCAACGTGTACAGTGCACTCAGCGGCGGGGCCGATCCCTGAGTAGGGTGAGGCCGCCAGTGTTCCCCGATCACAGTTCCATCGCGACCCGCGTCCTCAGAGCGTGCCTGCTGACATCCGTCGTACTGACCGCCTTCGTTGCGGGAGCGGCGCTGCGCATTGCTGCCGCGGAAGAGCCGCAAACCGTTGCTGACGCGCACGACGAAGCGCTGCCCGCCATCAACGCCGCCTACACCACGAACCTCAGCGGCCGCGTCTACATCTGGGATCAGGGCCGCCTGCGGCCGGCGGCGCAGGCCCGCGTGTCGACCGGCAGCGCCGTCGTCCGCACCGACAGCAGCGGCAGATTCCAGTTCGCGCCCGGCCAGCGCACCGGATCGCTCTCCGTCATCCAGCCCGGCTACGACGTGGTCCGAAGGCCGATCTACTACGACCGCACCATCATCGTGCTCCGCAGTCTGGTCGTCCGGGCGATCTACGTCCCCTTCAGCGATATGGCGCGGCCGGAGGTGCAGGCATACGTGCACCGACTCGTCGACGCCGACATGATCAACGCCGTCGTCGTCGACCTGAAGAACGAGGCGGGGCAGGTCTACTCCGTCGCTGCCACGGCGACCACCGATCGGATCGGCGCGACCGTGCAGAACGATGACGTCACGCGCTTTCTCGACGAACTGGAGCGCAAGGGCGTCTACCGCATCGGCAGGGTCGTCACCTTCCTCGATCACTGGTTCGCCAGCTGGTTTCCGCAGGACGCGCTGCGGCACGTCAACGGCGGGTCGTTCATCGACGGCATGGGCAGCAAATGGGCGTCCGCCTACTCGTCGGCGGCGCGCCGCTACAACGCCGAGATCGGCGCCGCCGCCAGCGGCTACGTCGAGGAGATCCAGTACGACTACGTGCGCCTGCCGTATGAGCGCAACCTGCTGGAGCGGACTCAGTACAACCAGGCGCAGCGCGTGCAGGCGATCAACCGCTTCGCCCGGGAAGCGAGCGAGCAGGTGCACCTGGCCGGTCTGGCGATCTCCTTTGACACCTTCGGCGTGATCTCCACCGCGGGCGACGATCAGGGCATCGGCCAGTCGGTCGAAGGCGTGGCGCCGTACCTCGACTACATCTCGCCGATGGTCTATCCCAGCGGCTGGCACGCTGGGTCGCTGGGCTTCGCCTACCCGCCCGAGCATCCCGGGCCGGTGGTGCGCCTCAATGTCCAGGCCACGGTCGACCGGGTCGCCGCCCCGCACACGGCGCTGGTCCGGCCTTGGTTACAGGATTTCCACGACTACCAGTCGCGCGGACTGCTCTACCAGGCGCGGGAAGTGCACGCCCAGATCGCGGCGACGGCCGAGGCCGGCGGCGTGGGCTTCATGCTCTGGGACCCATCCATGCGTTACGAGCAGCAGGCGTTGGCGCTGGCGCTGCGCATCGCCTGGCCGCCCATCGGATAGACGGCCATTTCCTAAACGCCCGGGGCAATACCGCTCAGACCGTTGCCCCAGCCTGCGTCGACGAGAAAGCGGCTCAGCTGCCCGTTGAACGCGGCCGCCCGCTCGAAATACACGCTGTGCCCGGTCGCCGGGATCTCGTAGTACTGCGAGCCTGCTACATGCGCCTGAGCCGCCCGCACCACGACCGGCGGGATTAACGGGTCGTTGCCGCCCACGATCCAGAGGATCGGCATCGGCAACGCGGCGACCGCGTTCGGGTCGGGCGCGAGCTGCCCCAGCGCTCCGATCAGTTCCGGATCGCGCGGCGGGTTCATCGCCATGATCTCGTCGTAGAGAAACGCCAGCGCCGGATCCCGCTCGCGCAGGCTCGAATCGTAGGCGAGCGATCCCAGGCCCTGACCTTCGACGAGCCGCCGCGCCCGCGCCCACGGCTCCTGCATCTCCTCGGTCATCAGACCGCCGACGGTATCGGCCATCACCAGAGCGGCGACCCGCTGCGGCGCCTGCAGCGCCGCGCCCAGACAGGTCCAGCCGCCCATCGATTGCGCCACCAGCGCCGCGCGGTCGATGCGCAGTTCATCCATCAGTCCAACGAGATCGTCGACAAACGCGGCCGGACCAGGCCCGCCGCTGGGGATGCTGCGCCCCCAGCCGCGGTGGTCGAACGCCACGCAGCGATAGGCGCGGGCGAACAGCGGCGCCTGCTGCCACCAGGACAGATGGTTGCCGCCCGCGCCGTGGGCGAAGATGATCGCCGGCCCGCTGCCCGTCTCCTCGTAGAAGATCTCGCATTGCGGCCGCTGAATCGTGGGCATGGCGCTCTCCGAATCTGAACACTGAATCTGCGCCGCGCACCGCCGAGGCTCCGCGCGCCAGGCGGCGCCAAGCGGCACGAGGCGCAGTACGGGCATACGCTTTGACGCAGAAACTGAGGCTAGCAGCGAATTTGGCAAGGCGAGGAACGGCGATGCCGCGGATGCTCATCGCGCTCACGGGTTCCGACCAACCGGTCGGCGCCGCCGTGCGGCGCGAGCTCGAACGCCATGATCTCGAACTTGCCCCGATCGCGATCGACCCGGACGCGGGCGCGATCACGCTGCCCGCGGAGGTGACCCACATCGTGCACGCGGCATCGCTGTCGCAACCGGGACGCCCCGCCGCCGCCTATACCGCTGTCAACGTGCACGGAACCACCGCGCTGCTCGATGCCTGCCGACAACGGCAGCTGGAGCAGGTGATCCTGATCTCGACCACGGAGGCGTACGGACGCGACTTGCCGCCCTGGCCGGTAACGGAGAGCTGGGTGCCGCGGCCGCTCGACGCCGCCCAGCACAGCCGGGTCGCAGCCGAGCGCGTCGCCCGCACCTACCGGCGGCGAGTGCCGCTCGCGATCCTGCGCCCCGCGCCGATCATCGTGAGCGGCGGCAGCCCGCTGATGACCGTGATCCGCCATGTCATCTCGCATCCGCGCGGGGCGTTGGTCTCGGGCGGACAGGCGCCGCTGTCAATCCTCGCCGCCGCCGATCTGGGGCGCGCGGTCTGGGCGATGCTGACGCATCCCGACGAAGCCGTGGATCACGTATTCCACGTCGCCTCGACTCACACGAGCTGGGGCGAACTGGCGATGGAAGCGTGCCGGCTGCGCGGCGTCGAGGGGCGGTTCTGGAACGCGCCCTACCCCTTCGCGCGCGCGCTCAACGCGCTGCGTCTGTCGGCCTGGGTGTTGCCGGAACCGGACGGCGTCGACGCCTATGTGGAGATGACCGGGCGGCCGCATCTGATCGACGACTCGCGCGCTCGCGTGTCGCTCGGGTACGCGCCGTTGCTCGGCCTGCGCGGCGCGCTGGCGCAAGCGCTCGATATCTACGGCGCAAACCCGCTTAGCAACGACGAACCGACGCCTAACCCGCCTGGCCGGTCGCCTTGACCGCGTCGGCGACCTTGTAGGCCAGTCCCTCTTCGAAGATGCTGGGCACGATGCGGTCCGGCGTCGGATCGCTGACGAAGTCGGCGATCGCCTGCGCGGCCGCGATCTTGTGCGCGTCCTCGATCTTGGGGATGCCGCCGTCGAGCAGACCGCGAAACATGCCGGGGAAACCCAGCGCGTTGTTGATCTGATTGGGGAAGTCGGAGCGCCCCGTCGCCACGATCGCGGCGCCCGCTTCCGCCGCCTCGTCGGGCATGATCTCCGGCGTCGGATTGGCCATCGCGAAGACCATGGCGCCGTCGTTCATCGAGGCGACATCCGAGACCGTGACCAGGCCGGGTCCGGCCAGACCCAGGAACAGATCCGTCCCGCGCATCACCTGCGATGTTTGCGGGATGCTCCCGTCAGGATTGTTGCGGTAGTCGCACCATGCGGCGGCTTCGCGCTTCCACGGGTTCAGATCCTCGCGGTCGATCGTCAGCAACCCTTTGGAATCAATCAGCGCGATGTCCTCGCAGCCCATCTCGCGCAGGATCGCGCCGCAGGCGATCCCGCTGGCGCCCGCGCCCAGGATCGCGGTGCGAATGTCCTTGAAATCGCGGTTGGTCAGCCGCAGCGCGTTAATCACCCCGGCCAGGGCGACCACCGCCGTGCCGTGCTGATCGTCGTGCATGACGGGGATATCAAGCGAGTCGTGCAGCCGCTGCTCGATCTCGAAACAGCGCGGCGCGGAGATGTCCTCGAGATTAATCCCGCCCAGCGACGGCGCGATCGCTTCAATCGCGGCGACGATATCATCCACCTCGCGCACCGAGAGCGCGATCGGAATCGCGTCGACGCCGGCGAAGCTGCGGAAGAGGACGCACTTGCCTTCCATCACCGGCAGCGCCGCCTGCGGCCCGATGTCGCCCAGCCCGAGCACCGCCGAGCCGTCGGTGATCACCGCCACCAGATTGCCGACCCCGGTCATCACCCGCGCCAGTGAGGGATCGCGCGCGATCTCCAGACACGGCGCGGCGACGCCCGGCGTGTAGACGACCGACAGGTCGTCGTGATTCTCGACCGTGACCTTGGACGCGTAGTCGACCTTGCCGCCCCATTCACGATGCATCTCGATCGCGCGTTGGTCGTAGTCGCTCATGATCTCGCTCTTCCTGAGCCCCTCGCCCGCTCGCGGGAGGCGTCGATTGGTATTCCTGCACTGTAAACGGGCAAGTGAAATCGGTCACTAGCAATCGCCCCGCGGCGACCGCGGCCCGCCCGATACGTAGCAGCGATTACACCCGCACGATACAAACGGACGATACGGCGGGACCGCTACGGCGCAGCGCAGCTAGAGCAGTGCTCCTTCGAGAATGCCGCGATGGGCGCGCAGCACCAGCCGCCCCGCTTCGCGGCGTTCGACGATCAGCGGTTTCCGACAATGGCGGCAGGGCGTCGTCTCCTTGCGCCGCAACTGGCCGGCGGGCGGCACCCGCGCGACCGTGGATTGCTTGCAGTAGGGGCAGTCGACATCCCAGCGCAGGCAGGCGCGAATCCGCAGCCCCTCGCCTTCGCGTTGGCCCCGCGAGACGACGAGATCGTGATTGCAGGATCGACAGCGCGTGACCACGCGCCGCGTGCGCCCCGCCTCGGGCGGCACGCCGACATCCAGGCGCTCCGAGCAGTTGGGGCAGCGAATGCGGCGGGTGGCGATCTCGGCGACCATACGCCCATCCTATCGAGCGCCGCGCGGGCAGCGTTACCGCAAGCCAGTCACATTAGCCAGTCGATGGCATACTCTTCGCTTATGAGCCAATTCTCGCGGGACCCACGAGGCGCGCGTGACTTTTCCAGTCCCCAGGTCCGAGTTCGCGGCGCGGGCGACTTTCGACACTACAGCAGCCAGCGCCTGCGGCTGCCGAACGAACGCCCCCCGCTGGGGCCCGCGGCTCGCCGTCTGTTCGGCGCGCTCCTGGCACTCGCCGTTGTCGGCGGGATCGGCGTCGGCGTCTACTTCGGCGTCGCGGCGCTGCTGAACGAAGACGCTCCGCCGCCGGCCGCGACCACCGGCACGACCGAACCGGAACCGTCGCAATCAGACCAGCCAGCCGAAGCCGCCGCGCAACCGCAGCCGACGCAGACGGAACCGGCGCAGCCCTCTGCTCAGCAGGGCGGGGCAGTCGAGGCCGAGCCAACCGCGCCCGCCGCGCAGCCTGAGCCAGAGACGCCGACGCAGACCGCGCCGCAGGACGCACCGCAGAACACACCACAAGAAATGTCGCGGCCGGTCGCGGTCTCGACGCTCGAGCCGAGCGTGGCCGAACAACCGGTCACACCGGCCCAGATCGACGGCTCCGCGATCGTCGCCGAGCGTGCGACCGCCGAACCGATCCCCTCAGGCATTCCCCGCACGCTCGCCGACGACGCCAGTTACGATCCCACCGAGCCGGCCACGGTATTCACCTCGCTCTGGCCGGTCGGGACCACCCTGCGGCTCACCCGGCTGCCCGGAGCGACGTTGCTCACGGACGAACAGCAACAGCAGGTGATCGGCTCGCAGACGTTGGTCGTGGTGCGGGCGACGGAATCATCCAACACGGATCTGCAGATGAGCCCCGCAGCGTTCGAGCGAATTGCGTTCTACGGCGTCGAACGGGTCATCGCCGTGCGGGTCGAGGTCACGGCGCCGCCACCCTGAGCTCGGCGTGATACGTCAGGAGCGTCTCCGGCGTCCAAAGGGCAGGCGCAGCTCTTCGCCGTAGTTGAGGAAGTCCTTCTCCGCCCCGCACTTCATGCAGCGCCCGTGCGACACCTGCTGGTTGGGGCGATCAATATCCCAGGCGTGCGAGCATTGGACCGTCTCATCAGGTGCGTCGCCCGTTTCCGTCTCTGTCTGTTCGGCCTGATGCCGAGGTATCGATCTGCGCTCGACCACGTGCTCCGCCTGTCGATTGGCACATCTGTACCGTTTGTATACTCAGACACAGCCTATGCCAAACGGTCGCCGCGTGCAAACCAGCGCCATAGGTGGTGACATAAACGAACACAGGCGACCGACAGCGAATTCGGTTCAGCCGCTGCGCTCGTAGAGCGTGTGGTACTTCTCGCCGCCGACGATCGACTGGCGGAGATCCTCACGATCGAGTTCATAGAGCCGGCTCAGCGCCGCGCGTGCGTCATCCTCGGCCGTCTGGTCGCCGGCACAGCGCTCGATGATGCGCTCGAACAGATCCGCTTCGACGAACGAATCGACCCGGCCGGACCAAGGAAAGAATACGAACGACTCGGGATCGTCGAAACTCGGACGCAGCTTTCGCAATTCCCGCAGGCGATCCTGCGGCGACCGCACCGGATCGACCACGCGGATGTACGGCCCCTCCGCCTCATTATGCCGGCCGTCGATCAGCAGCCGCTCCTGCAGCCAACCGAACCCGATCACGATCACATCGGACTCGCGTAAGGCGCGCAGCGTCTCTTCCAGATCGAAGCCTTCGTCGGGCATGCGTCGAGTATACGACTCACCCGCGCATCACTCATGCGCCCGGGCCGGATCGGGCGGGGCGGGTTGGGTATGATCGTCCAGAGGTTGATTCGCAATGCGCCGTTCGCCCAGTGCCGTCCGCCCCCACCGATCGGCCGAACAGGCCGACGCCTTCCGCACCCTGTTCCGCCAGCAGAGCGACCGGCTCTGGAACGCCGATCGGGATGTGGACTGGTCGGCCGGCTCGCAGATTCCCGCCTCGAAGCGCGGCGCCTGGCTGCGAATGATGAACGTCTTCCTCGGCCTCGAGGTCATGGGACTGGACACGATCCAGGTGATGATGAGCCAGGCGACGCATCAGCTGCGCGACCCCGCGCTCAACCTCTACCTGGCCGCGCAATGCCAGGACGAGGCGCGGCACGTCTACGTGCTCGACCGCTACCTGACCGAGGTCGACGGCCACGGATTCATCTCGCGCCCGGAACAGATCCTGATCGAACGCTTCGGCGGCATGGCCTCGTGGGGCTTCTATCGGGTCGAGAACTGGCTCACCTCGACTCTGTTCAGCGAAAACTTCGCCGCGCTGTTCCTCCAGCAGGCGCTTGAACTGGACGACGTGGATCCGCTCGCCAAGCAAATCTTCCGTCTGATCCTGCGCGACGAAGTGCGCCACGTCAACTTCCTGCACACGATTCTGCCGCGGCTGATCGACCGTCTGCCCTCGCTCGGGCGGATGTATATCTGGCAAAGCCAGATTCTGCTGGCCGGGGCGGTCGCCCTGGGGCTGCGCCGCATCAAGGCGGATGTCGCCGCTCTGGGCATCGATGTCGACGGCTACAAGCGCACCCTGCTGGAAAACCTCGAGACGCAGTTCCGAGATGCCGGGCTGGACTCGCTGCTCAAGATCGACACCTACGCGAAAGTGATCAACGCCGCGACATGAACGCGCGGCGAACGAGTGCGCAATGAGCGAACAGGGCGGGATCGATGACTGGCGGCGGCTGAGCGCCGAGATCATCGAGGACTTCACGTTCTTCAGGCTGCGCAAGGATATCGCTCGGCACCCCACCTCGGGCCGCGACCACCGCTTCTTCATCTTCGAGTTTCCCGACTGGGTCAACATCATGCCGCTCACGCCCGAGCGTGAGGTGGTATTCGTCAACCAGTTCCGACACGGAACGCGCGAGCTGACGCTCGAGATCCCCGGCGGCATCGTCGATCCCGGCGAGTCCCCCAAACAGGCGGCGCTGCGGGAAATGCTCGAGGAGTCCGGCTATCACGCCGCGGACGCGGTCGAACTCGGCTGAGTGCACCCCAATCCCGCCCTGCAGGAGAACCGCTGCTGGTCGTACCTGGCGCAGAATGTCGAATCAATCGTCGAACCCGGCCACGCGGCGGGCACGGCAAGCGAGGCGATCGAGGTCACGACCGTGCCGCTGGACGAGATCCCCGGTCTGCTCAACGACCAACTGATCACGCACGCGCTGACGATCGCCGCGTTCGACCACTACTGGCGCTGGAGCGGCGCCGTCGGCGGGCGCCAAGCAGACGGGCGCGCCACCGGACGCTAGGCGCGCAGCGAATCGACGTCGAAATCCTCGGGCAGCGGAATGAACAGGCTCCGCCGCGGCCCCTCGAGATCGCGCGTGATGTGCCCGCGGCCGTCGACGTCGTCGGCCAGCAGGATGTCGCCGCCGCGCAGGGTGCGCTTCGATCCGTCGCCGACCTCGATCTCGACCGTGCCGCTCAGCGTGACCACGAACTGCCGCCGCGGCGCGTTGTGGAAGTCCAGCTCGCCGCCCACCGGCGTCGTGCGAAAGATGACGCCCTCAGCCTCGAACATCCGCGACAGCGAGCCGTAGCGGCTCTCGCTCTGGGCGACCTCGATCGCCTCGAAGTGCGACTCACCGTCGCCGCCGGTGAACACCCGCGTGATCTGCATCGCGCTCATCATACGTCTCCACTCAGTGATCCATCCTGTCTCGTCGTCGCGGGACCAGCGCCGCGCCGGCGGCAAGCGCCAGCATCCCGGCAATGGCGATATACGGGCCGATTCCCGCCATCAGGGGCAAGCTCAGAAGCACGAGCGCAGTCCCGCCGGCCAAACATAACCGCGAGCACGCCAGCCGAGAGATCATCTCGCCCGCCCTCAGTCGTCGAACTGTCTGGCCCAGCGATGAACGTCGAAATCGTCCGGCAAGGTCACCATCAGGCTCAGGCGCGGACCTTCCAGGTCAGTCGTCAGGTGGCCGGGGCCCTCGACGTCTTCGGCGTAGCAGATGTCGCCCGGGTCGAAGCGGCGCACCTCGCCGCTGGACACCTCGGTCTGCACCGAGCCCTGAATCACGATGATCATCGTCTTGGCCGCGGCGTTGTGCCAGTCGTTGACCAGACCCGCCTGCGAGACGCGAAACACCACGTTGGTCGGAAACAAACGGCGCGACAGCGCGCCGATATCGAACTCCTTCAGGGCGATCTCGATCTCCTCGAACTGCGACGCGCCGTCCTCACCCTGATACATCCGCGTCAGTCTCATCTGCCACCTCCTGCGCCCAATTCTATCGCGAGACCTTATCGGGAATAGTGCAGCCGCCAGTAGTCGCCCAGCTCCGCCAACGACTGGACGATCAGATCCGGCCGCACGTCCGCCGGGATCGGTTCGTGCGCGCGCCGCACCCAGACGGTGGCGGCGCCCAACTCGACCGCGGAGCGGATATCGTGCGTGATCGAAGCGGCGATGTGCATCTGCTGCGCCGGCGCAATCCGTCTGCTCGCGTACAACGCCCGCCAGTGCGCGTGATCAGGTTTATAGCTGCGCACATCCTCGGCGGTGATCAACTGATCGAACCTCGCGCCGAGCTTGCGCACGCTGGTATCGAGACTGGCGCGCGTGACGTTGGACAGGATCGCCAGCGGCGTACCGACCGCCGCCAGCCGCCGCAGGAAGCCGCCGGAATCCTGGAACGGCGGCCAATCCGCGATCGAGTCGGCGAACGCGCGCGCCGCGGCGTCGCCCAGCGTGACGCCGAACTCGGCCGCCGTCCGCTGAATCGAGATCGCCAGCACCTGGTCATAGGGGCGGTAGCGCTCGTGCTCGACGTCCAGCTCGACCGCAAGCCGGCGCGCCACCAGCGCTGCCCGGTCGACGCCCGCGAGTTCCGGGATCGCGCGCACCGCGGCGTCGGCGCCCGACTGCCAGTCGATCAGCGTGCCGTAGCAATCGAACGTGATCACGGCCGCGTCGCGTGGATGGATCATGGCGACCTTCGAGAACGGGTTGCGGGACCGTACTGCACGATACCGCCGCCGAACTTCCGATTCAGATCCTCCACCGCTTCATCGACCACGCGCTGGCGCTCGCGACGCGCCGTCGATTGCGGCGGTTCGACCGCAGGCTGCCCGAACGGGTCGAAGAGCGACAGCTGGGACGCAACCTCCTGATGCTGCAACCCGGACGCGCCCACGCCCACCAGGCGGAACCGCCGCGCGGGCGACAGCTGCTCGTCCAGCAGCGCCTGCGCGACGCGCGCAATCGCCGCCGCATCGTTGGTCGCGCGGGGCAGCGTGCGCTGGCGCGTGAAGGTGGTGAAGTCGGACAGGCGAAGCTTAATCTGCGCCGTGCGCGCGCGCAGCCCCTGCTCGATCAGACGCTTGCCGACGGCGGCCGCCTGCTCGCCGACGACCGCCCGCAACCTCTCGGCGTCGCCGATGTCTTCCGCGAAGGTGGTCTCCGACGAGACCGAGCGAGCCTCGCGCTCGCGGCTGATTTCGCGGTCGTCGATGCCGCGCGCCAGCTGCCAGAACGCCTCGCCGCGCGAACCGAACCGATCGACCAGCCAGGCCAGCGGCCGCTGGGCCAGAGCGCCGATCGTCTCGATGCCAGCGGCGCGCAGTCGATCGGCCGTCTTGGGGCCGACGCCCCACAGATCGGAGATCGGCAGCGGCGACAGAAACTCCGCCTCGCGGCCCGGCGCGACCACCGTGAGACCGTCGGGCTTGCGCTGATCCGAAGCGATCTTGGCAACCGACTTGCTGGTCGCCACCCCGCACGAGACGGTCAGGCCGGTCTCCTGGCGCACCCGCGACCGAATCCACTGCGCTAGCTCGACCGGCGTCGCGCCTTCCGCAACCCGGTGAGAGATGTCGATAAACGCTTCATCGACGGACAACGGCTCGATCAGCGGCGAGACATCTCGAAAAATCGACATCACCTGCTCTGAGACCTCGCGGTAGCGGGAGAATCGGGGTCGGACGATTTCCGCATGCGGACAGAGGCGGACGGCGGTGCGCATCGGCATCGCCGAACGACAGCCGAAGGCGCGCGACTCATACGAGGCCGCCGCGACGACGCCGCGCCCCTTTGGCGATCCGCCCACCAGTACCGGTTTGCCGCGCAGCTCCGGTCGATCCCGCTGCTCCACCGAGGCGAAGAACGCATCCATGTCCGCGTGAATAATATGCCGCGGTCGAGGCTGGCTGGTCACGCCACTACGCTATCAATCGCGGCAACCGCCGCGCTGAGGATCTACGATGCGCCTGCTTTCCCGGATTCGCTCGCGGCTCGAATCAGGTTCGCAAACCGACCATGCTCGCTCGAGCCTCGCCGCAGCCGAGCGGCTGCTGCGCCGCGGCGCAGCAGCCGCCGATATCCGGCGGACGGTCGACGGCATCACCGCACATAACGATCTGGATCTGGCATGGCTCGCCCTGTTTCGCGGCGACACCGAGGCGGCGATCGAGGCAGCCTGGCGCGCGGCGGACGACCGCCCCTACGACGTCGATTCGCGCATCATCCACGGCCTGACGCGCCTGGCACGGAATGATCTCGACCACGCCGCGCACGAGTTCGACGCGGTGATCGAGGAGTTCGGCGCCGAGCGGGACGCGGCGGACGGCCGCCGCGCCGTCATCCTCGCGCGCGGCTTCGCGCCGCTGGACGAGCTGCCCGCGTCGGACGCCGACTGGCGCGACGCCGCAACCCTGCTCACCACGCTGTGGCGGCTGGCGGGCGCGGCGGAAGCTCGCTGGCGGGCGCTCAGCGGCGAGCAGGAAACCGGCCGCGCGCACGACGCGTGCCTCGCCATACTGCGGCCGGCCGTACAGCACGGACTGGCGCTGGACCAGGAGGCGGACGATGGGGCTGTTTGACGGGGTGCGGCGTCGGCTGTCGGAGTTGAACCAGGTCCGCGAGGCGCCTCAGGCCGAGGCAGCCACGATGGCCGACGTGGAAACGGTGCGGCGCGCGCTGCTCGCGGAAGCAGCGCGGCTGGGCCGGCGCGAACGGATCTCGGTCACGATGCTGATGGAACACGCCGAGGAAGACCTGCGCCGGCTCGACCTGTTCCAGATTCTGGGTCACCTGGACGCCGAGGGCGAGATCGCCAACGTCGAGCAGGATTCGTTTGGCAACCTGAAGTTCGACCTGGCCGGGCTCACATCGCGCCCAGCACGCGAATCATGATCACATCATGATCGCACTATACAGGTTATGTCCAGAGGATCAGCATCCGCTCGACATAACAAGACCAAGGGAGCCTCACTCAGAGCGCTCGAAGACCAGCTCGAACTCCATGATCCCGATGTCTTCGATCGACAGCACGCGGAAGCCGGTCGGCTTCTCGATCTCGTAGTCGGCCAGCGCGATCTCGGTCGAACCCGCCACGACCACCAGACCATCGACGTACTGCCCCTGCAGCGCGATGCTGACCGCGTTCGTCACCCCGTGCAGGTCGAGCGAGCCCGCCGCGCTGACGCTGAGCGGCGACTCGGCCGAGGGCAGCGCGTCAATCACGATCGGTTCGCTCAGCGTGAACGTGGCGAAGGGATACGTGTCGCTCTCGATCCCCCGATCGCGAAGTGCGCTGTCGCGGAATGACTGATCGCTCCTCAGCGTGCGCAGATCCGCCCTGATCACGACCGCCGTAATCGCCGCGCCGTCGAACTCGAGCCTTGCTTCGATCTCGCCGGTCCGACCGACGGCCGTGGTCGTGCCGATGTTGGCCAACTCCTCGCCGATTCGGTAACCGACGAACGAGTTTCCGCGCTCGGAGAGCGTCCAGGTTCCCGCCAACGATTGCAGGTCGGGCGCGGCGGCGCCCGGCTGCCCGGCCGTCACCTGCGCCTCCTGCTGCTGCGGTTGCGGTTGGTCCTGCGCTGCCGACGCCGGGCCGCCGCTCTCATTCGAGGACTGCACAGGTTCGGCTTGTTGTCCCTGCTGTCCCCGTTGCCCCTGCTGCTCAGGAAATTCCTGCGCCGACGGCTGCCCTCGCTGATCGCCGGATTGCGCGTCCGTCGACGGCTGGTTCTCTTCCCCGTCCGTCTCTTCGCCCTGCTTAGCCGCGGTCTGCTGCTCCTGGCGCAGGGATTCAACCGCCGACTCGAGCGCGGCCGGCGGCGGCGCGGCGTCGAAGACGCCCGCCTGCCAGAGGATGATCAGCAACACCGCCAGCAACGACCCGGCCAGGACCAGTCCGATCGCGAACAACCGCCGCGGACTCAGGCCGAACAGACCATCGAGCATGTGATCATCCTCCGCTGAACCCGAATCAATCGTCAGAGAGCAGCGCGTCCACGAAAGCCGCCGCGTCAAAGGGCGCGATGTCGCCAAGCTGCTCGCCGGTGCCGGCGAACCGCACGGGAATGCCGAGCTCCTCGGCGATGGCGAACACGATCCCCCCCTTGCTGGTGCCGTCGAGCTTGGCCAGGCAGACCGCCGTGACGCCCGTCGCCTGCGAGAACTGCCGCGCCTGGCTGAGCGCGTTCTGACCGCTGGTCGCGTCGATCACCAGCAGTACCTCGTGCGGCGCGCCGGGCTGACGGGTCTCGACCACTCGGCGCACCTTGCCCAGTTCCGCCATCAGATTGCGCTGCGTCTGCAGGCGGCCGGCCGTGTCGATCAACACGATGTCCGCGCGCCTGGAGATAGCCGCCTCAACCGCGTCGTAGGCGACCGCGCCGGGGTCGGCGCCCTGCTGATGCGCGATCACCGGCGCCTCGATCCGCTCGCCCCAGGTTTGCAGCTGCTCAATCGCGGCGGCGCGAAAGGTGTCGGCGGCGGCGAGCAGGACCGATTTGCCTTCCTCCTGATAGGCGTGCGCGAGCTTGGCGATCGACGTCGTCTTGCCCGCGCCGTTGACGCCCACGACGAGCACGACATGCGGCGCGGCGGGCGCGGCCTCGCCGTTGCGCGCATCCCACAGCGCGCCGCCGCTGCGCGGCCGCTCAAGACCATCGATCATGCGCGCGCGCAGCAGATCGCGGACTGTGGACGCATCCTTGCTGCCGGCCTCCGCCTGCAGCTCCTCCACCCAGCGAGCCGACGTCACCCCGCCGACATCGCCCAGGATCAACGTCTCCTCCAGCTCCTCCCAGAAGTCGTCGTCGACCCGCGAGCGGCTGAAGATGCGCCGCAGCGCGCCCAACTGCCCGCGCCGGGTGTTGGCGACGCTGCGCTGATACTCCTCGCGCACCTGCGCGGCATCCTGCGCGTCCTCCTGTTCCGACGACTCGTCCGCCTGCTCCCCGCGGCCTCTGCGAAAGCGATTGAACAGCCTGACCATGATCAGCCGTCCCCGCTGTCGAGCAGCAGACCGCCGAGCCAGGCCGAGAGGTCGTGCATGCTCTGCCGACCAATCTCGTGCTGCATCGGATACTCGCGGTAGTCCAGCTGCATCCGCATCGCCTGCAACCGATCGCGCGAGTTGCGGCCCCGATCGATCTCGACCAGCGGGTCGTTGATCCCGTGCTGCACCAGCAGCGGCAGATCGGCGGCGTCGATGTGGACATCGTCGGCGGCCTCGTCGGAGAGCCAGGTCGAGAGCATCGCCGCGCCCCGCCAGCGACGCGGCTCGCTGAGCGCGAGCCGATAGGCCAGCGCACCGCCCTGCGAAAAGCCCATCAGCGCGAGCCGATCGGCGTCCACCTGGTAGCGCGCGCAGGCGTCGTCGACGAAACGCGACAGCGCGGACGCGACCCGGGCCAGCTCGCCGTCGAGCGGTCGATCGTTCGCGCCGCGGCGCATCCAGGTGAACATCGGCGCGTACGAGTACGGCGCGCCTTCGAGCCGAAACTCGGCCTGCGGACAGACCACCTGCAGCCGGCCATCTGCCAACATTGGCGCGAGCGGCGCCAGATCCTGGCAATGCGCGCCGTGTCCGTGCAGCGCGATCAGCGTCGGGTGCGGACCGGGGCCGGACGGAGTCCAGACGGCGTGTACGAAGTCCATGCCGATCAGGGTACGACAGCGCGTCGCATGCATCGCGCGCGCCGCGCCGACCTGCTGACGATCGGTCAGGAAACAGCCGGCTGGAGGTCCGCCTGCGCCAGCTGATCGACGCGAACCGAAAGCAGGCGGCTCACGCCGGCCGCGCCCATGGTGACGCCGTAGATGCTGTCCGCCTGCTCGATCGTGCGCCGGTTGTGGGTGATCACGATGAACTGCGTCTGCGGCGCGCGCTCCCGCAGCGCATTGACGAACCGCTCCACGTTGGCCTCATCGAGCGCCGCGTCGACTTCGTCGAGCACGCAGAACGGCGCGGGCCGCACTTCCAGCAGCGCGAACAACAGGGCGATCGCGGTCAGGGCGCGCTCGCCGCCGGAGAGCAGCCCGAGCGACGAGACGCGCTTGCCCGGCGGCTGAGCGCGAATATCGACGCCCACCCGCGGCGGCGCCGGGTCGTCCACGCCGCCGTCCTCGGGCGCGGACTCATCTTCAGTCAGGACCAGTTCGGCGTGACCGCCGCGGAACATCAGCTGGAAGTAGCGCTGGAACGCCTGATCGACCTGGCGGCACGCCGCGCGGAATTGCCGCTCGATCTGCCGCTCCAGATCCCGCTCAGCTTCGCGCAGCGAGCGCTCGGTCTGTTCGAGATCCTCAATCTGAACCTCCATATGCTCCCAGCGGCGGCGCTCGGCGTCGTACTCGCTCGCCGCACCCGGATCGACCGGACCCAGCCGCTGCAACCTGGTTCTCAGCGCCAGCATCAGCTCGCGCAGCTCGGCGACGCTGCGCGGCTGCGACTCGGCGACCGCGACCGCGCTCGATCGCTCGGGCGCCGGTCTCGTCACGCCGGATCGATCGTGACTGCTGTGATGTCCGTCGCCGTAGTCACCGGCGGCTGCGTCGCGCGGTTCGCCGCCGAACCCGTTCGCCGCGCGATCCGAGCCATTGAGACCATTGAGATCGAAGCCTGCCTGCGACGGATCAGGTGCGCGTTCAGACACAGACGCGGCGTGAAGCGCGATGCCTTCGGCCGCCGCTTCGGCGCTCAGGCGGGCGCGGGCGGACTCGGTTTCGCGCAACGCCGCGCCTGCCTCGATCGCCTCACGCTCGGCGGCGAGCCGTGACTGTTGGACGAGTTCGAGCGCCTCGCTCGCCTCGCGGCGACCCGCCTCGAGCAATTCCAGCTGCTCACGGGCGAAATCGAGCGATGCCGTGTCTGACGCGGCCGACGCCGACCGCTCCAGCATCGGCTCCCGCTCCCGGATTGCCGACTCGACCTGCTCTCGCTCTCGACGCAGGGACGCCAGCCGCGCGCGGTCGGCGCGCGCCGAATCCGCCGCGGCCGTCTGCGCGCGAGCCTCGGCCAGCTCGGCGGCGCATTCGTCTCGATGTCGTTCCAGCGCCGCTGTATCCGGCGCATCGCGCGCATTCAGCGCATCGAGCGACGCGGCTGCCTCCGACTCGGACGCGCGCGCCTGGCGCAGCCGCCCGCGCAGCAGATCCACATCCTTGACGGAACGGGCCCGATCCTCGATCGACACGGCTCGCCGTCGGCGCAGCGCATCGAGCCGGCGCGTCGCCGCAGAGGCTGTCTGCGCGGCCGCGTCATGACGCTCCGCCGCCTGACCCACGCGGCGCTCGGCTGCCGCAATCCAACCCGCGTGCTCGTCGTCGGGGCGGAGCGAGGCGCGCTGCGCCGCCAACTCCTCGCGCTCGGAGCGCAACTCGGCCAACTGCCGCCGCCGCTGAGCGGCGCCCGGCATCGATCCGCCGCCCTGCACGACGCCGTCGGCGCGAACCACGATGCCGGACGGCGCCGCCGCCGCGTTCACCCCCGCGCGCCCGCGCGCGGCCGACTCCACGGCGGCCGCTTCGTCATCGACGTATGCAACCCCGTCGAGCAGCGAGCGGATCACCCGATCCACGTCCGCGTTCGACAGAGCGATAGCGCGCCCCGCGTCGGCTTCCACGATCCCGCGCACGGCGTCGAGCGCGTCCTCGAACGAGTCGTGCACGGTGGCGTCCATCAGTTCACCGAAGATGGCGTCAGCGCGCGCATGATCATCGGTCACTTCATAGACCCGCGCCCGCAGCGTGCCGGCATCGGCGCTGCGCTGTTGCAGAGCGCCCAGCTGCGACGCGATTTCGTCAATCCGCTGCGTCAGCGCCTCGCGCTGCCGCTGTTCGCGCCGCGCCGCTTCCTCGGCGCTGAGCAGAGACCGCCGCGCCGCCTCCAGCGTTCGTTCGGCTTCATCCAGCGACTCGGCGGCCGCCTGCGCTTCGACCGACGCCGCCGCATCGTCCGAGACGGCCTGCAAACGCTGAACGGCGTTCGCCCGCCAACGCCGGGCCAGCCGCGACGCCTGCGACGCGATTTCGTCGATCTCGGCGCGCGCTCCCCGTTGTCGGCTGGATGCATCGCCGTAGTCGCGCTCGCGCCGGTCGCGCTCCGCCCGCGCGGCGGTCAGCGCGGCGTTGGCGCCGGCCAGCGCCCGACCAGCAGCGGCCGCATCGATCGTCTGCCATTCGTCGGGATGGCTGACGAGCCGCGCCGATAGAGCCGATATCTCGCGGCTGAGCCAGGATCGCTGCTGCTGATCGAGTTCCTGCTCGTGCTCCAGGGTGCGCAACTCCGAACGAGCCGAGCGAATTCGCTCGGCCGCCGCCTCGACGGCCTGCCGCGCCTCGGACGCATCGCGCTCGGCGGCGGCGAGCGCAGCGGTCGCCGCTTCGCGGCGGCGCTCGGCCGCCTCGCGGGCGGCGTCGGCGGCCGCGGCGGCTTGCTGCCTGGTCAGCAGCTCCCGCTCCAACTCGGCGGCGGCGGCGGAGAAGTAGTCCCGCATCGCCGCGTCAAGCTCGACTCTGACCTTCTCAACCCGCCGCGCGCGGCGCGCGGCGCGCTCCAAACTCTTCAGTCGCGGCGAGAGCTCGTCGCGCAGCAGACGAGCGCGCGCCAGATGCTCCTCGGCCCGCTCCCTGCGCCGCCGCGATTCCTCCATCTGGTGACGGTGCTGGCGCACACCGCCAGCTTCCTCAATCGCCTGCCGCCGCTCGAACGGCCGCAGCCGAAGCATTTCGTCGACCAGCCCCTGACTCATCAGCGCGAACCCGCCCGCGCCCAGGCCGCTGTTGCGGAACAGGTCCTGCACATCGCGCAGGCGGACGGCGCGTCCGTTGACGCGCAGCTCGGATTGGCCGTCGCGGTGAACACGGCGTACGATCTCCACCTCGGCGGCATCGAGATCGAGCCAGCGCTCGCCGTTATCCAGCTGCACCCGAACTTCGGCGAAGCCGCTCGGCGCGCGGTCGCGGCCGCCGGAGAAGACCACATCCTCGGCGCGTTTGGCGCGCAACGCGCGCCCCGCGCCGGCCCCGATCGCCCAGCGCAGACCATCCATCACGTTCGATTTGCCGGACCCATTGGGGCCGACGATCGCGGTCATCGGCGCGTCGAACTGCAGCGCGGTTCGGGCCGCGAACGACTTGTAGCCGTGCAGCTCGATGGCGCGCAGACGCATCAGTCCGCTTCCCGCTCGTCCTGCAGCAGACTCAGCGCGCGGCAGGCGGCGTCCATCTCGGCCGCCTGCTTGCTGCGCCCTTCGCCCTCGGCGATCCGCTCGCCGTCGATCTCGACGACCGCGCGAAACGATGGCCGATGCGGCGGCCCCTCCACGCCGATCGTGTCGTAGCGCGGCTTCGCTCCGTTGCGCGACTGAGTCAGATGCTGAAGCCGTGATTTCGCATCCGCGGCGACGCCCGCTTCGCCGACCGACGACCACTCCGGTTCGAGCAGACGCAGGATCACCCGCCGCGCGGCGGCGTCGCCGCCATCGAGCCAGACCGCGCCGATGACCGCCTCGACGGCGCAGCTCAGCACGCTGTCGCGGTTGCGCGCAGCCCGGCTGTCCGCGCCGGCGCCCGTCAGCAGACACGCCCCCAGACCGATCCCGCGCCCCAGACGGCCCAGCGTTTCCTTCCGCACCAGCTGCGCGCGGGCGATCGACATCCGACCTTCATCGGCGTCGGGAAAGGCCTCGAACAGCCTCCGCGCGACGACCGCGCCCAGGATGGCGTCGCCCAGGAACTCGAGCCGCTCGTTCGATTCCAACGATCCGTCTGCCGCCTCGTTCAGATACGAGCGATGAATCAGAGCGCGCGCCAGCAGCGCCTGGTCGGCGAAGCGGTACTGCAGCCGCGTTTGCAGGGCGTCAAGGGCGTCAGGCTGGTCGGCGGGTGGCTGAGGCATTGCGCTTCAGTCTACTCAGCTGATCAAATGATTCAGGCGTCGATCCGAACCCGGCCGGTTGCGCGCTTCCGTTGCGCCCTACCGTGAGCGGTGTGCATCGATCCATTTCCGTCTCCCGCGCGCGCGATCTGATCCGGCAGCGCTCGACCGAAGCCGCCGCGCTGCTGGATTCATTATGTCGACTGGCGGCGCTGCGCGGCGAGCCGCTCTACCTCGTCGGCGGACTGGTGCGCGACCTGCTGCTCGCGGACGCGCCCTCGACCACAGCCCTGGCTGAGCCGCCGACCGCGCTGGATCTGGACCTCGCCGTCGATGCAGAGACATCGCCCTACCGCGGCGCGATCAGCGAAACGACCGGACAGCGCCTCACACGGCACGACCGGTTCGACACGGCGAGCGCCATCCTGGACGACGGAACCAACTTGGACCTGGCCCGCACGCGCGCCGAACGCTACCCAGCGCCCGGCTCGCTGCCGATCGTCGAACCCGCGCCGATCCAGGTCGATCTGCAGCGCCGCGATTTCACCGTCAACGCCGCCGCGCTCGCGCTGACCGGGCCTCAGGCCGGTCGTCTGCTGGATCCGTTCGAAGCCGAGGCCGACCTGCGGCGGCGGCAGATCCGCGCGTTGCACCGCGATTCGTTCCGCGACGACCCGACCCGGCTCATTCGGGCGGCGAGATATGCAGCCCGAATGGACGCGCGCATCGATCGTCGCACGCTGGCCGACATTCGCCGCGATCGGCGATATCTAACCGTGCTCAGCGCCGGGCGATTCGGCGACGCCTGGCGGTTGCTGCTGCGCGACTCGGCAGCGACCGAGGCGGTCGCAATGGCGCGGCGGCTACGGATCCCGCAGTCGCGGGACGCGCGCTGGTCGATCCCGCGGCGGGCGCTCACGGAGGTGCGAAGCGCCGAGCAGTTTTGGGCCTCGATCGGATTGGCCAGCGCCGATCCGCGCCTGACGGCCTGGCTGCCGGGATCGGTCGCCCTGCATCGCTCCGAACGCGAGGCGTTGGCGGACGGTGTTCGCCTGCGCGGGCTGCGGCGCAGCATCGCCGCCAGTCGACGCCCCTCGCGGATCGCCGCGACGCTGTCCGGCGTCTGCGACGCCGCGCTGGAAGCGGCTGGCGACCGATGGTCAGGGACGTCGGGCGACGCCGTGCGAGCCTATCTGCGCCGCCGCGCGCAGGTGCGCTCGCCCATCTCGGCCCGTCGATTGCTGGACCTGGGAGTCGAGCGGGGGCCGGCGCTCGGCGAGCGGCTGCGCGCGCTCGAAGCGATGATCTGGGACGGCGAACTGCAGGCCGATGACGCGGCGTCTGTCGCGCGGATTGAAGAGCGGATACGCTGGTCGCGATGACTACCGACGCCTCGACCAGCGACAGCGCCTGGCCCTGCGCGGTCTGCGGCGACCCCGCCGCAGCGGAGGCGCGCGCGGATTGCTACCGCTGCGGCCGATACTTCCACCTTCGCCTGACGACCACGGCGACCGGTCCGGACTGCGGAGATGTCTGGATCGACGACGACGTGATGGCGCTTCAGTTCGCCTGCCGCGAGTGCCTGGCCGAACAACGCGGCGAACCGACCGCGGAGACGCCGGAGCCGGCGCCAGAACCGTCCAGGCCGCGCGCGCAGCGCGCAGCGGGCGACGCCTCGGCGCGGGACATCGCGCGCAGGCGGCGCTAACGATGCCGCGTCAACGACCGCGCCGTCGACGGCGGCGCAGCGAACCGACCGAGGCTCCGACCCGGATCCAGATCGAAGAGGAATTCACCGCGCGCGCCGACGTATCGCGTCGACGCCGCTGGCTGCCGCCGGCGAGCGTGGTGACCGCGCTCGGTCTCGGCATCTGGTTGGGCTGGGCGTTCGCAGGCGCCGGCGGGATCGTCGAGGACGTTGTGCTCTGGGTCGGCGTGCTGATGGCCGGGCTCGGCGGCGGCAGGCTGTTGCGGCGTTCGCTGCAACGCCGCCAGGACGAACGCGACCGCCAGACGCGCGGCGGCTAGGTACCGGCCGCTGCTAGTCGCGGCGCAGATCGACGCCGCTGCCCTGCACCGAGTCGAGCCTGATGATCACCGCCGTCCCCGTTCGCTCCATGTCGCGCGATTTCTCGAGGTCGTGCTGGCCTTCCCAGATGGCGTCGCGCTCGACGGGATCGGCGGTGACGGCGGCCCGGCCGCGAAAGATGTAGAACTTGCGCGCCGGCATGTTCGTATAGGTCATGGCGACGTGCGGATTCTGCGCGATCGCCTCCAGCGTCGACGACGGTTCGCCGCGCACCCAGATCGCGAGCGCGTCGTCGCCGTAGGTCTGGGCGCTGCCGCGAAAGCTGACCACCGGCCGCGAGTCGCCGCTCACCGCCATCAACGAGAGTGGAAAGCCCTCATCCAGCGCGCCATTGACGCGATCCTTGACGTCATCGGGCAGCACCATCGGCATCGGCGGCTCCTCAGGTCGTGATCTCCGGAGTAGGCACAAGCGGACGCTGCATCCACAGCGCGTCCGCCGCAACGCCGCTCGGCCAATCGGCCTGCGCCAGATCGACCGCGCGGATCGGCGTATAGCCCAAGCGTAGCCAGAAGTAGAGCGCGACTCCATTGTCGGCGGGCAACGGCGTCAACGCCAGACTGGCGCCGACCTCGAGCGCCGCCGTTTCCAGCAGCGGCACCGCCGCCCCGCCATAGCCGTAGGCGCGCCAGCGCGCATCGATGGCGAGCCAGGTCCAGATCAATGCGCGCGCGCCAGGCTCCCGCCGCAGACGCGCCGCGCGGCCGCAGAGCGCGCCGACCGGTTCGCCGTCGCCCAGAATCCACCAGCCATGATCGCCGTCCGCGAGCCGGTCGTCTATCCGGCACGGCTCCCCGCGGCCGGCGATCGCCTGCGCCGCCTCTTCCAGCCAGTCCGCCCCGATCGGCCGATGGTCGAACGCGGTGATCGCGGCTCGATCCCCAACGATCGTCGCAGGCCAGTCGGCTGCGCCGGCATCGATCGCATTGGTGATGCCGCGGGTCATGTCGCGGTCTGCGGCGGCGGCAGAAGCTCGCCCAGCTCTTCCGCAACGGCCCGGACGGGAACGCGCGAGATCGGCGCGGGCGGCAGCGCGTCGAGAAACTGCGCGCCGTAGCGCCGGCTGGAAATGCGGCCGTCGAGTATCACGATCGCGCCGATGTCGGACTGCCTGCGGATCAGGCGCCCGACGCCCTGTCGGAACTGAAGGATGGCCGCCGGTAGCGTGAACTCCGTGAACTCGTTCTCGTACTGCGCGCCCCGGGCCCTGAGCACCGGATCATGGGGCGGCGCGAACGGCAGCCGCGTCACGATTAGCAGCGACAGGGCGTCGCCGGGGATATCGACGCCCGTCCACAGCGCGTTGACGCCGAACAGCACCGAGCGCGAATCGTTGCGCAGCGCCTCGACCACGTTCCCGGCGGACCCGTCGCGGCCCTGTTTGATCAGGACGAGCCCGGCCTGTTCGAGGTCATCCTCAATCCGGCGATCAACCTGATTCATCGCGCCGTAGGAACGAAACAGCGCCATTGTCCGCCCGCCCGCAGCGATAGCCAGCGTTCGAACGGCGTTCGCGACCGCGTCGTGATAATCGTTGCTGTCGGGGTCCGCAATGTCGCTCGGTACGTAGACGCGGC
Organism: Dehalococcoidia bacterium; assembly: GCA_965205105.1. Lineage (GTDB taxonomy): Bacteria > Chloroflexota > Dehalococcoidia > Bin125 > Bin125 > Bin125. The sequence goes on along the minus strand of OZ242034.1, from coordinate 600,916 downwards.
AGCGCCGCTCGTAGTCGAACGGCGAGCCGTACCGCGCCTCAGCCGCGTCCGCAATGCCCAGCCGCTCGCGGATGAATCCGAATTCGGACTCGCCCTGCTCGGCTGCGCTTGCGGCCAGCGTCGCGCCGGTCAGTATCGAGGCATGCCGTTCCCGCCAGAGCGGCTGCAGGTGTTCAGCGACGCTAAGCGGCGCGGCATGGACGCTCGACACGCCGGACTTGCGATTCTCCCGCGCCGCCCAGCACACATCCTCAAGTCGGTACTCCATCAGCGAACGACCCAGAGAATCGACGCGCCCGCGCCACTCTTCCAGCAGCCGGTGCGCGTCGACCGCCAGACCGCCGGCGCGTTGCGCGTCTTCTTTGGCTCCCGCGGCGCGGCGCTCCAGCGCCTCGATGATGTCATCCACCGACTCGGCGACCGCGCCCAGCGTGGGCGCGATCTCGTCCCAGGCAATCTCGATCTCCGACCAGGCGCTACTGTTGCGAGACCCTTGCGTCAGCGTGATGCGATCCTCGTTGGCGGACTTGTCCTGGGCATGCTGCGTGACGAACGCGCCGAGCCGCTCGAAGAACGCATCGAGCGCCTGCTCCGCGCCCGCGGCGCGCTGCGTCAGACGCTGCGACTCGGCAGGCAACCCCTCCGCGCCCGAGCGGCTGGCCAGACCGTCCGGCCCCTCGCCGCATTGCGCCAACGGCTCCCTGAGCCAAGCGGCGCTCATCGCCAGCGAGAGCTGATCGGTGGCGACGTCTTCGAGCGCGTGCGCTTCGTCGATGATCACGACCGCGCCATCGGGCACGGTGATCGCGCCGCCGGCAAGCGCCCGAACGAGCAGCGCGTGATTGGCGATCACGATGTGCGACGCGGCCGCCTGGCGCTGGATTTGCAGCAGGAAGCAGCTGCCGTTCATCGCGTATTCGCAGGCCCGATCCGACAGACAGGCCGTGTCGCTGGCGGACAGCTTCGGCCAGTCATCGAGCGACGATGGAGGCAACCGCACCTCCGCCCGGTCGCCGCGCTCCGTCAGCGAACGCCAGACCGCGGCTCGCGCCAGCAGCGACGGATCGTCCCAGTCGGCGCAGCGTCCCAGCTCGTGATCCAGCTTCTCCTGGCACAGGTAATGGTCGCGGCCCTTGACCACGGTCGCCTTGAGCGCCGCCGCGGCTCGGGGCGCGACGCCGCCGATCAGCCGTCGGGCGAACTCGACATCCTGATGTTCGAGCTGCTGCTGGAGATTGATCGTGTGCGTGCTGACGATCACGGTGTTGCCGGTTTTCAGCGCCCACAGCGCGGCCGGAACCAGATAGGCGAGCGATTTGCCCGTGCCCGTGCCCGCCTCAACGATCAGCGTGCCGCCGTGTTGCAGCGTCTCGGCCACGTCGCGCGCCATCTCCAGCTGCTCGCCGCGCCGCTCGAAATCGCCGTCGTCGAGCGATGCGAAGGCGGCCTGGGTGAGATCGGCGAGCGATCCGCGCGGGAGCTCCGCGCGTTCCGGCGCGGCGGACACCGCACCCCGCGTCGGACGTCCGATGAATGGCGGGGCCGCGCGGGGTATCTCGAGATTCCACTGCCGCAAGACGCGGCCTGGCGCCCAGAACATGGAACCCGCGCTGGCGATCTCGATCAGCGCGTCGCGCGCCGCCAGCGGGAGCTGCGCGAACCGCTCGGCGAGCTTGATGAACACCAGGCGCGCCGCCTCGGCATCGGCGAGCGCTCGGTGCGCGCCGTCGAGTTCGACCCCGTAGCGCTCGCACAGATCGCTGAGCCTGTGAGACGGCGCGCGCGGGTCCACAATCTGCGCCAGAGGCAGCGTATCGACGGACGGCAGAGCGGGCATGATCCCGGCCGCGTCGAGAAACCGCTCGTCGAGCCCGACATTGTGGCCAAGCAGCGCGGCGCCGTCCAGCAACTCTCGCGCTCGCGCCTCCACATCGTCCCAGCTCGGCGCCGACTCGAGCATCTGCGGCGTAATCCCGGTGATCCGCTGGATGCGCAGCGGGGGCATCTCCAGCGGTCGGACGAGCGTGCTCCAGCGTTCCAGCGGCTCTTCAGGCGTGCAGCGGACGATCCCGATCTCAATGATCTCGTCGAAGCCCGGCTTGAGACCCGTCAGCTCCAGGTCGACGGCGGCGAAGATGCGGTCGGTCACGCCCCGAGCCCGTTGTCTACCGGCGCTGCCGCTGAGGGCGCTACGGAGTCTCGTCGTCGGCGCACGGAGCGAAGGGGCGAAACTCGCCCACGTTGAGACCTTCATAGCAGACGGTGGCGCCGTCGTGCAGCAGCTGCACGGTCTGTTCACGGCAGGTCAGCCGCTCGGGAAAGACCGTCGTGTAGCTGCCGATCCCGGACGTCGAGTGGGCGTCGGAGCCGCCGGTCACCGGCTTGTCGAGAATCCTCGCCACCTCCAGCGCAAAGAGATTCTCGCGCCGTGTGTTGCCGCCGTTGCCCACTTCGATGCCGTGCACCACCTGGAAGACGCGCATCTGCTCGGCCGCCTGCTCGGGCGTCAGCGAGAATGGCTCCTCGCCGCGGCGGCGGAAGGTCACCGGATCGAAAAAGTGCCGAAACGGGTGCGCGACCGACATGAACGCGCCGATCTCGTCGCAGACCTCGCGCAGACGCTCGGCGGAACGGATGCCCGAGTAGTACTGGTCGATGCCGAACACGACGACGTGCCCGAGGTCGGTCGACACCTCCATGCCCTGGTTGAGATAGATGCCCGCTTCAGTCATCGACTCGACATAGCGATTCCAGTCGTACCGCTCCCAGACGCGGTCGTGTTCGGTCAGGTTGACGCCGGTCAACCCGATGCGCTGCGCCTCATCCAGAAGGTCGTCGGGTTGCAACGCCGAGTCGGCGGCTCCGCGAACCGTGTGAATGTGCGCGTCGAGAATGGTTCCGGGCAAAGACTGCGGATCCACCAGGGCTCCTGCTCCAGGGGCGTGTTTGGCTTGCTCCAACTGAGTATACGCACCGCCCGCGCCGACGCCCCGCCAGCGTCCTGCCGACGCAGGACTCTACGAACCGGCCGCCATGTGCGGCAGCATCCAGCCGAAACAGCCTGCCGCGACCAGCGCGACGACCGCGAACCGCCGCCACAGCCAGGGCAGCCACGCGACCGCGCCGAGCGCGAGCAGCGCCACGCAGAGGATCACGCCGGCCGTGTATTGCCAGGACGGGCTGCCGAGCCCCCGCGCGCCGCCATCGGCGACGTTGAGGTAGATCAGCCCCAGCAGCAGCCCCAACACGGCGCAGCCCGCCTGCGCGGCGAACGCCGCGCCGAGGCTGACCATCACCCAGTTCGACGGATCGGGAAACTGGCGGCGCAGCCAGTGCGTCGTCGGCACGCTGACCAGCAGCGGGCCGAAGACGCCCAGGCCGAGCACGCCGACCGCCGCGCCGGCGACGAATCCGGACAACAGGGCGGCCATCGCGTCCACGAGCTGCGCCTCGCTATGCCTGTGACTCGATCTGCTGGATGCGCGTCGCCTCCCGGCGGCTGATCGGGCGCGCCGCGCAGGTGCGTCCGGCGGCATCGCCCAGCAGCGCCGCGGCGCGCGACGCCGCCTCCGGCGGCATGATTGCGAACAGCGTCGGACCCGCCCCCGCCAGCAGCGGCGCCGGCAGTTCGCCGCCTGTCCCCTCTCCTGTCTCTCGGAGTGCGCGGGCGGCGGCGGCGCTCATCGTTCGCCAAGCCGCTGTGAGCCCGATCATCACCTCTCGCGCCGGTGCGTCGAACGAGTTCACGCACTGCGCCTGATCCGGAGCGCGGCCCAATTGCATCCAGTCGACCAGCTGACGGGTCGCCTCGCCGCTGCGCCAGTCGGATGAGCGCAGCGAGCGGTACATCGCGGCCGTCTTGGCGGCAGGCACCGGGATGGTGGGGCGGTGAAGCAACACGCGCCAGCCGGCGAGCGCCGATTCGGAGAGTTCGAGCGGGGTCACGCGCTCGCCGCGCCCCTCGATCACCGCAGGGCCGCCGACCATGCAGGCTGGCACGTCGGAGCCGACCTCGGCTCCAAGCGCGCAGAGCGCGTCGTCAGAGAGGTCGAGCCGCCATGCCGCCCGGGCGAGGCGCAGGAAGGCGGCTGCGTCGGTCGAGCCGCCGCCCAGACCACTGGTGAGCGGAATCCGTTTGACGATCTCGACCGCGCCGCCCTCAGGCGGCGCGCAGTGTCGATCGAGCGCCTCCCAGGCGCGAGCGATGATGTCGTCCCCGGTCTCGATCGATACGCGCCGACCGGCCTCATCGCGGTACGAAATACGGCGCTCAGACCCGCCGGTGCGCAGGCGCACCTGATCGGCGAGGTCCATGGAGACGACCACGGAGGCGAGATCGTGGAATCCATCGCCGCGCTTGCCCAGCACTTCGAGCGTCAGATTCAGCTTGGCCGCCGCCTGAGTCGTCCAGGTGCTTGTGGTCGCCGCGCCAGTCACACGCGCTGCCCGCGGTATTCGGCGATGTGGCGCTCGCGCCACCAGGCGAGCCGCGCCCATTCGTCGAGCGTCAATGTGCCCGGCCGGCGGGTCGGATCGATCTCGCAGGCGGACAGCCATGCATCGGCGCCGTCGGGAGGCAGCCAGACGCCCTGCGCCAGCGCGTTGTGCAGCTGCTTGCGCGGACTGCGGAACCCGCCGCGCACGACCTCGAAAAAGCGCTCGATGCTGGGCACATCGACCGCCGGCGTATCGCGCAAGGTAAGCAGCACGACCGCCGAACGCACCTCCGGCGGCGGCGCAAACGCCTCCGGCTCGACCGTGAACAGCAGCTCCGCCCGCGCATAAAACTGCACCGAGACGCCCAGCAGCGAGAGCCGCCCCGGCGCAGCAGTGATCCGCTGCGCGACTTCGCGCTGAACCATCACCAGCATCCAGTCCGGCCGGCAGGGTTCCAGTTCGAGAAACTTGCGCAAAATCGGAGCCGTGATCGCATAGGGCAGATTGCCGACCAGACCGTACGGCGGTTGGCTCGCGATGGCGGCCAACGCCTCTCGGGAATCGAGATCGAGCACATCGCGTTCCAGCACGGTCGCCGAGCATCCGAGATTGGCCTGGTCGAGGCGGCGCCGCGTGCGGAACGCCATCGCCTCATCGAGCTCGACCGCGACGAGCGGCCGCTCCAGCGCGGCCAGGCGCTCGGTCAGCGCTCCGCCGCCGGGCCCCACCTCGATGATCGGCGGCGGCTGCCCGGGCAAGGCGTCGATGATCCGATCGAGGACGCGCTGATCGCGCAGCAGGTGCTGCCCCAGTCGGGTTCGCCGTCGGCGTCCACTCATGCTGAACCCGATCGCCCGGGCTGGGTAGAACTGCGTTCGGATTGTGTGGTGTGGCCGTGCACCTGGCCTCGAACGACGCCCCGAGCTTGCCTTCGCTAGCCGGCTCCGCCCAGGCGCTCCCTCGTCACCCGACCAAACAACCGCTTACCGCTGCTTCCTCTCGGACCTGACGGGGTTCACGGCGGGCCGCCGCGCGGGACCCAGGCTTCATCACTGCTTGGCGTCGGTAGTTCTCGTCTCGCCGCCCTCAACTCAGGAATTCAACCCCGCTAGAGCGGATTGCGGGTACAGGGCACCGCTAGCTCCCCGTCTAGCACGACCACGCTCACGTTAGCACCTGCCGCCCGACCGCTTGCGGATCAGGCGCGCAGGTACACTCAGAGGAATAGCCGCGCGCGTCGAACGGCTTGATGCAGCGAAGGAGCAGCCCGTGCGGATCATTTCGATCGGCTGCCCGGTGCCCAGCCCCAATGTCGACAATCACTCGATCGCCAACGCGCCCTCGATCTTCGACTACGACGCCTGCATCATCGACCCGCAGTCGGTCTCCGACCAGATCGAGGCGATCGCCGCCGCCACGTTGACCGCCAACGCGACCGACGGGCGGGCGATCTCGACCGGCGAGTCGGGCGCGTTCCACTTCGGACTCGGCGAGCTGCTGGAACAGCGGCAGCTCGAACTCCGGCAGCTGCTGGACAACGGCGGGCTGCTGATCGTGTTCGCCTATCCCAACGTGCGGCACCCCGGCGTCGCGTCTTTCCCGGGTCTGCACCGCTATTCGCTGATCCCCAGCCCGGACGGCGACCCATTCCGTTGGCCGACGCTGCGCCCCGCCGACGGCAAAGACGTGCGGCCGACCATCCCGCAGCACGCCGCCAGCGGTTACCTGGACGATTTGGCGGGCAGAATCCGCTATCGGGCGATCCTGGACCTGACGCCGCCGCACGACGCCGTCGTGCTCGGCAGATCGGTGGGCGGCGCAGCCGTCGCGGCCGAGTTCCGCATCGGCCCCGGCCGGATTGTCGTCCTGCCGCCTCCAGACACCCTGGCCGCGACGCAGCGCAAGCTGTTCAGCGCGGCGCTGCTGGAATGCGTCGAACGACTGTCGCAGGACCCGGCCGGCGGCGACGCGCCGGTCTGGGTTCGCCGCTACGACACGCCGGAAGCGGCGGCGGCGCGAGATGCGGCCGCAGCGGCGCAGCAGGAACTCAGGCAGGCGCAGCGCGCGCTGCAGGAAGCCGAATCGCTGCTCGCCGACCTGACCAGATTCCAGTCGATGCTCTGGCAGAGCCGCAACCCCGCCTTCCGCGAGGTGATCGAGGACGCCTTCCGCATGCTCGGCTACAGCGTGGCGATCTCGGACGATGCCATGGAAATTCGCGACGGTTCGGACGCGCTGCTCGTCGAGCTCGCGTCGTCGGACCGCGCGGTCAGCGATCGCTTGTATCTGACGCTGCAGCAGCGGATTGAGGAGTCCTATCTGCGCCGCAAGTCGCGCCCCAAGGGCATCATCGTGGCCAACGGGTTCCGCCAGACCGATCCGCGCATCCGGCGCGAGCCGTTTCCGCGCACGTTGATCAACGCCTGCGAGACCTACGGCTACGCTCTGATCCCGTCCGAGGCGCTGTTCGAGCTGGTCACCTTCGCCGGCGAGGCGGTCGACGAGCCCGAGGCGCTGGAAGATATCCGCCGCTCAATCGCCGACACCGCCGGCGTGCTGGAGATCGCCGCCGATGACGAAGCGGAAGCCGAAGACGCGGCGCCCGCGACGGCGGGGGCGGACAACGGAACGGCCGTGAGCGCGGTCGAGCAAGCCGACCCGGCCTGAGGAGGCCGCGGCCGCTAGTCCCTGCCGAGCTGCAGCACCGCCAGAAACGCTTCCTGCGGAATCTCGACGTTGCCCACCCGCTTGAGCCGCTTCTTGCCTTCGGCCTGGCGCGCCAACAGCTTGCGCTTGCGGGTGATATCGCCGCCGTAGCACTTGGCGGTGACATTCTTGCGAACCGCCCGAACCGTCTCGCGGGCGACGATCCGTCCGCCGACCGCGGCCTGGATCGGCACATCGAACAGTTGGCGCGGAATCAGCCGCCGCAGCCGATCGGTCAGTTCGCGGCCCTGCGAGGACGCCGCGTCGGCGTGGACGATCGCCGACAGCGCGTCGACCGGCTCGCCATTAATCAACAGGTCGAGCTTGACCAGTTTGGCCGGGCGGTAGCCGATCAGGTTGTAGTCGAGGCTGGCGAAACCGCGCGTGCGCGACTTCAGCTCGTCATAGAAGTCGGTCAGGATCTCGGAAAGCGGCAGCTCGTACTCGAGCAGCACTCGAATCTCGCTCGTGCCCGCCCGCGATCCGTTGACGCCGTCCGAGCGGGCCGTGCGCTGCAGATACTCCATCTGCCTGAAGACGCCGCGCCGCCCGGTCACGGTTTCCATCACCGCGCCCACGTGCTCGTGCGGCGTGATCACCGAGATCCGCACCCACGGCTCGCGAATCTCGGCTACGTGGTTGGGGGCCGGCAAATCGGACGGATTCTCGATCAGCCGCAGCTGACCATCGACGCCCTCGACCTCGTACTCGACCGACGGCGCGGTAAAGACCAGATCGAGTCCGTACTCCCGCTCAAGCCGCTCCTGCACGATCTCCATGTGCAGCAGCCCCAGAAATCCCATCCGGTAGCCGAAGCCGAGCGCCGCCGATGACTCGGGCTGGTACTGGATCGAGCTGTCCGACAGCCGCAGCTTGTCGAGCGCGTCCGAAAGCTCCTGATAGTCGGCCGAGTTGGCCGGATACAGACCGGCGAAGACCATCGCCTTGGGCTCGCGATAGCCGGGCAGCGGATCGGGGTAGGTTCGTCCGCCGACGGTCAGCGTGTCGCCGACGCGGACATCGCCCACGTCCTTGAGTCCCGTGGCGACATAGCCGACGTCGCCGGCGGCGAGCGACTCGAGCTTGCGGAATCCGGGCGAAAAGCTGCCCACCTCCATCGCCTCGAAGCGGCGCTGAGTCGCGCTCAGACGCAGCGGCGACTGCGCCCGCGCCTCACCCTCGACGACGCGGACGTGGGCGATCACGCCCTTGTAGGAGTCATACTCGGAATCGAAGATCAACGCCCGCAACGGCTCGCTCGAGCTGCCGACCGGCGGCGGGACGCGATCGACGATCGCCTCGAGCAGCGCCTCGATCCCCTGACCTGTCTTGGCCGAGACGAACAGCATTTCGTCCAGACCGAAACCGATCACGTCGGCCAGCTCCGCCGCAATCGCGTCGGGCCGCGCCACGTCGAGGTCGATCTTGTTGATCACCGGGATCAGCGTCAGGTCCTGCTCCATGGCCAGATAGACGTTGGCGAGCGTCTGCGCCTGAATGCCTTCCACGGCGTCGACGACCAGCAGGGCGCCCTCGGCCGCCGCCAGGCTGCGCGAGACCTCGTAAGAGAAATCGACGTGCCCCGGCGTGTCGATCAGATGCAGTCGATGCGTTCCCCGGGTTGGCGATTCATACTCCATCCGCACCGCGCGCGCCTTGATCGTGATCCCCTTCTCGCGCTCGAGATCCATCGAGTCGAGCAGCTGATCGGACATCTCGCGCCGGTCGACCGTGGCGGTCGCTTCTAGCAGTCGATCGGACAGCGTCGATTTGCCGTGGTCGATATGAGCGACGATGCAGAAGTTGCGGATGCGCGTGGGGTCCATGTGCGCCGATCGTACCAGCCGCGCCGCGTGACGCCGCTATCGCCGCGGCTGCCATGCCGCGCATGTCGTAAAACAGCGAGCGGGGCCGCGCGGCCCCGCTCGCAAACGGACGCGCGACGCCGCGCCGCTAGACGCGGTGGCAGCGGACGAAGTGGTCATCGACCACCTCGCGCCAGTCCGGGTCTTCCTCGCGGCAGATATCGATCGCGATGGGGCAGCGGGTGTGGAAGTTGCATCCCGGCGGCGGCGCGATCGGGTTGGGCACGTCGCCGGTCAGGATCAAGCGCTCGCGCCGCCGCTCCAGCGCCGGGTCGGGAATCGGCACGGCGGAAATCAGCGCCTGCGTGTACGGATGCAGCGGATTCTCGTAGAGCCGGTCCGACTGCGCCAGCTCCACAATCTTGCCCAGATACATCACCGCGATGCGGTGCGAGATGTGCCGCACGACGGAAAGATCGTGAGCGATGAACAGGTAGGTGAGGCCGAAGTCCGCCTGCAGATCTTCGAGCAGGTTGATGATCTGCGCCTGAATCGACACATCGAGCGCCGACACGGGCTCGTCGCAGACGATGAACGCCGGCTCGACGGCGAGCGCGCGGGCGATCCCGATGCGCTGCCGCTGTCCGCCCGAGAACTCGTGCGGGTAGCGGCTGGCGAAATACGGGTTGAGCCCGACGGTCTCGAGCAGCTCGCGCACGCGCTCCTTACGCCGACCCTTCTGCAGTCCGTGGATCACCATCGGCTCGGAGACGATGCTGCCCACGCTCATGCGCGGGTTCAGCGATGCGTAGGGATCCTGGAAGATCATCTGCATCTGACGGCGGTAGGCGCGCAGGTTGCGCCCCGACAGTGTGGTCAGATCCACGGGACCGCCCTGCGCGACCTCGGGCGTCAGCTCTGTATCGTCCGCCGCAGCGCCGTTCTCGTCGGCGCCGATGTGCGAGGTGTAACGCGGCGGCGACATGAAGACGTTGCCGGCGGTCGGTCGGTACAACTGCAGGATGGCGCGTCCGGTCGTGGACTTGCCGCAGCCCGACTCGCCCACGAGGCCCAGCGTCTCGCCCTCGCGCACGGCGAACGAGATGCCGTCGACGGCCTTGATATCGGCCACCTTGCGCTTCAGCAGCAGACCGGCCGTGACCGGGAAGTACATCTTGAGGTCCTGAACCTCAAGCAGCGTGTTCTCGTGCGGTTCGGTCCGGCCGCTGCCGTCGTGCTCGACCAACGCGGCGGCCGCCTGACTGACCGAGGATGCCGCCGCCGCCCGCATCTGCTCGGGCGTCATCGTGCCGACGGCCGCCTCGTCCTGAGACCGCGGCGCTCCCGCGTCGGACGCGCCCGTGTCTTCAGCTTCCAGGCCTTCAGTCTGTTCGTTCTCAGACATTGGCAGTCTCCTCTTCCAGGATCTCCGCGGTGTGGGCGCTGGCCAGAATGCGGTCGGCCTCAACGGCGACCGCTTCCGATTCCCAGCAGGCGACCAAGTGGCCGGGGGCGAACTCGATCAGCTCGGGCCGTTCGCTCTGGCACTGATCGGTGGCGAAGCGGCAGCGCGGCGCGAACGAGCAGCCGTCCGGCAGGTTGGTCAGGTCCGGCGGCGTCCCCTCAATCGGGATCAGCCGACCGGTGCGGGCGTCCAATCGCGGCACCGACTCCAGAAGCCCGAGCGTGTACGCGTGCTTGGGGTGCGCATAGATCTCGCTGGCCTCGCCGCTCTCGACGATGCGGCCGCCGTACATGACGTTGACGCGATCGGCGTAGCGGGCGACCACGCCCAGGTTGTGCGTGATCACGATCACGGCCGTACCCAGCTCGCGGCTCAGCCGCGCCATGACTTCGAGCACCTGCGCCTGGATCGTTACGTCGAGCGCGGTCGTCGGCTCGTCGGCCAGCAGCAGCTTCGGGTCGCAAGAGAGCGCCATCGCGATCATCACGCGCTGACGCATCCCGCCCGAGAATTGGTGCGGGAAATCGAACAACCGCTGCTCGGCGGCCGGGATGCCGACCATGTTGAGCAGCTCGATCGCCCGCTCGTTGGCCTGCGAGCGGTTGAGCCCCATGTGCAGCTCGATCGCCTCGGTCAGCTGCCGGCCGATGGTCAGCACCGGGTTGAGCGAGGTCATCGGCTCCTGAAAGACCATGGCGATGTCGTTGCCGCGGATCTCGCGCATGCGCGAATCGTCGACGGCCATCAGCTCTTCGCCGTCGAACCAGACCTCGCCGCCGACGATCTTGCCGGGCGGATTCGGGATCAGCCGCAGCAGCGAGAGCGCCGAGACGCTCTTGCCCGATCCCGACTCGCCAACCAGTCCCAGCGTCTGGCCGGGCATCAGGTCGTACGAGACATCGTTGACGGCCTTCACGACGCCTTCTGAGGTGAAGAAACTCGTGGAGAGATTCTGGACGCTCAACAGCGGTTCAGCCATAAGAGAACTCCTTTAGCGACGCCTCTGGCTCCGATACGGGCAACGCCGCGGCCATGGGGCGGCCGCGGCGAGCGTTGCTGGAATACGCAAGTGTGTTGGTGGGGAAGAGGAGACTCGAACTCCTACGCCTTGCGGCACATGATCCTAAGTCATGCTCGTCTGCCAATTCCGACACTTCCCCCGAGTCGAGCGAAGGCGCGGGCAGACCACCCATGCTGCGGACCATGCTGCCGAAATCTGTGGTGAGCCGCCAGGGACTCGAACCCCGAACCTGCTGATTAAGAGTCAGCTGCTCTGCCAATTGAGCTAGCGGCCCGCGCGCGTCGAGCGCCCGCGACGCCGGCTGCGTCGAGGCGTCCCCTAATCCTACACGCCCTGCACTGCTTCCGCGCCTGGCGGGCAATCGGCTCAAGTTCCGCTCCCTTCGCGGCATTCCGATCCTCGTCCTTCCATCCTCGCTGCCAGTCCATCCGGATCGGCTGCGCGCGTCGGCCTGGATCGACTTGGACTGCAAGCTAGCCAAGACAACGCGCAAGGTCAACGAGTTAACACCAATGCTACCGCCTCCGCCTCCAAAGCCCCCGGACAACCCGCGTCTTGCCCCGAACGCGCAATGGAACGGGATCACGGACACGCCGTCGTTGACCAGGCGCGCCGACGAGGAATACGATTGAGACCATACCGGCGGTATCGGGCCAGTCCAGCGATGTCCCAATGATGTCCAGTGATGCCGGCGCCGATATCGATGCGGCCGGTGCGGGCGGTTAGCTCAGTTGGCTAGAGCGCTGCGTTGACATCGCAGAGGTCACTGGTTCAAGTCCAGTATCGCCCACCACTCGCTCACCCCAATACGCCCCGCCCGCGCCTCCGCTCAGGCGAGGGCCAATCATTGACGGCAGGCCGATGGCACAGAACCCGCTCGACCCGGAGGCGGAACCCGCGCGCGGCGAGGCCGTCGCCTCGCCCGATCAGGTCGACGACGCCGAGTGGCTGCGGCGCATGCGCCATTCCGCCGCCCACGTGCTGGCCCAGGTCGTCCTGCAGCTGTTCCCCGACGCCAGGTTCGCCATCGGCCCGCCGATCGAGACCGGCTTCTATTACGACTTCGACCTGCCGCGCCCGCTCACGCCCGAAGACCTCTCCGAAATCCAGAAGCGCATGCGCAGGGAGATGAAGCGCAATCACCGCTTCATCTGGGAAGAGATCTCCGCCGCCGAGGCGCGAGCGCGGTTCGCCGATCAACCCTTCAAGCAGGAGCTGATCGACCAATTCTCCGCCGACTCCGACACGCTGGGCATCTGCACCCACGCCGAGTTCACCGACCTCTGCCGCGGCGGACACGTGGAATCGACGCGGCAGATCGGCCCTTTCCGCCTGACCAACGTCGCCGGCGCCTACTGGCGCGGCGACGAGAGCCAACCGCAGCTGCAGCGCGTCTACGGGGCGCTGTTTGCGACCCGGGAAGAGCTTGACGCGCACTTCGCGCGAATCGAGGAAGCGCAGCGCCGCGATCATCGGCGCATCGGACGCGACCTGGAACTGTTCGCCTTCGACGAGCTGGTCGGCGCCGGCATCCCGCTCTTGCTGCCCAACGGGGCGATCATTCGCCAGGAGATGGAGCGGTTGATCCGCGAGCTGCAGGAGGCGCGCGGCTACCGCGAGGTCTGGACCGGCCACGTCGCCCGCGGCGAGCTGTTCCGCCGCTCGGGGCACCTCGACAACTACGCCGACGTGATGTACCCCGCCATGCACGAGCGCGATCGGGACACAGACGACGGCGAGGCGTACTTCCTCAAGCCGATGAACTGCCCCGTGCACATGACGCTCTACAACCACTCGCTGCATTCCTACCGCGAGCTGCCGCTGCGTTACGCCGAGTACACGACGCTCTACCGCTACGAGAAGTCGGGCCAACTTTCGGGCCTGACCCGGGTGCGATCGCTCACCCAGGACGACTGCCACATCTTCATCACACCCGACCAGATCACGGATGAAGTCGCGCGCGTGCTCGAACTCGTGCAGACCCTGTTCACGACCTATGGGATGCCCAACTTCCGCTACGAACTGTCGCTGCCGGGCGAGAGCGGCAAGTACGTTGACGATCCGCAGGCCTGGTCGACCGCGGTCTCGGCCTTGCGCGGCGCCCTCGACGCAGCGGGAATCGCCTACGTCGAGCAGGCGGGCGAGGCCGCCTTCTACGGCCCCAAGGCCGACCTGTTCGTCTCCGACGCGATGGGGCGCGAGTGGCAGCTCTCCACGATCCAGCTCGATCTGATCCAGCCGGCGCGGCTGGGCTGCGTCTACGTGGCGGACGACGGCGAGCGCCGCACGCCGGTCGTCATCCATCGCGCGATCCATGGCTCGTTCGAGCGCTTTCTGGGCATTCTGATCGAGCATTACGCCGGCGCGTTCCCGCTCTGGCTCGCGCCGACCCAGGCGCGCTGCATCCCGATCGCCGATCGGCACCTGGACTGGGCGCGCGAAGTCGCCGCCGATCTACGCGCCGCCGGCCTGCGCGTCGATGTCGACGACGGCAACGAACGCATGCAGGCCAAGATCCGCAACGGGCAGCGCCAGAAGATTCCCTACATGCTCGTGATCGGCGACCGCGAGGTGGAGTCGGGTTCGGTCGCCGTGCGCGTGCGCAACGGCGACGATCTGGGCGCCATGCCGCTCGATCAACTGCGTGAGATGCTGACCGAACTCAGGCGCACCCGCGCGACCGAGCTGTCCTGACGCCGAGACGCCGCCAACCCGCCCGCTGCGTCGCCGATCCGATACTCCTCACGCAGTTCGGGCGGTATGATCTCTCAAGATCGCAGCAGGTTGCGGTTCGGGCGGCGCACCGACCGACCCGGAGATCGCATTGAGCGCAGATTCCCGCGAAGGCAGCGTATGACCGACTTTCAACGTCCGCTCGACACGCTGTTGATCGCCAACCGCGGCGAGATTGCGGTGCGAGTGATTCGCGGCGCGCGAGATTTGGGCATTCGCACGGTGGCGGTCTATTCCGAGGCCGACCGCAACGCGCGGCACGTGCGCATGGCCGATGAGTCGGTCTGCATCGGCGAGTCGCCGCCGTCGGAGAGCTACCTCTCGGTCGACGCCATCCTTCAGGCGGCGCGGGACACCGGCGCCGACGCCATCCACCCCGGCTACGGCTTCCTCTCCGAAAACGCCGGCTTCGCGCGCGCCTGCCGCGACCACGGCATCACCTTCGTCGGCCCCTCGCCCGAAGCCATCGAGCTGATGGGCGACAAGATCGAATCCCGCCGCACGATGCAGCGTCACGGGGTGCCGATCATCGCCGGCGCGATCGATCCCATCGCCGACCCGCAGGAGGCGCGCCGAACCGCCGACGAGATCGGCTACCCGGTCGTGATCAAGGCCGCCGCGGGCGGCGGCGGACGCGGCATTCGGGTCGTCGAATCGCCCGACGAGATCGAACGCGCCGTGCAACAGGCGCAGGAAGAGGCGATCACCGCGTTCGGCGACGGCTCGGTCTTCGTCGAACAGCTGCTGCGGCCGGCGCGGCACATCGAGATTCAGGTCGTCGCCGACGCGCACGGCAACATCGTCTGCCTCGGCGAGCGCGACTGCTCGGCCCAGCGGCGGCGCCAGAAGCTGGTCGAGGAATCGCCCGCGCCGGGCATGACGCCGCAGCTCCGCGCCAGAATGGAAGAGGCGGCCACCAACGCCGCCCGCGCCTGCGGCTACACCTCGACCGGCACGGTCGAGTTCCTCGTCTGGGACGATCCCCGCGCGCCCGACGGCCAGAACTTCGCGTTCCTCGAGATGAACACGCGGCTGCAGGTCGAACACCCCGTGACCGAGCTCGTGCGCGGCGTCGACCTGGTCCAGGACCAACTCAGAATCGCCTCCGGCCTGCCGCTCGGCTACACGGCGGCCGAGCGGCCAATTCGCGGCTGGGCGATGGAATGCCGCATCACCGCCGAGGATCCGTACCGCGACTTCAGCCCCTCGGTCGGCCCCATCGCCTGGTTCCGAGAGCCGGGCGGCCCCGGCGTACGGCTCGACTCGATGCTCGCGCGCGGCGTCGGCGTCAGCCCCTTCTACGACTCGCTGATCAGCAAACTGATCACCTGGGGCGAAACGCGCGACCAGTGCATTCGCCGCATGAAACGCGCCCTGGGCGAATACCTGATCCTCGGCGTCAGCACCTCGATCCCCTTCCACCTGGCGCTGCTCGATGACAAGCAATTCCGCGCCGGCGAGATCCATACGCTCTATGTGGAGGAGCACGAGATACTCGACCCCGCCGGCCGCCCGGCGGTCGACAACCACGCCGCGCTGGCGGCGGCGCTCTTCTTCCACACGCAGGGCGAACGCGCCGACGCGGAGCGGGGCGGTTCCGATACGCGGCGACGAGCCTGGGCGCAGACCGCGCGCGGCCGACGATTTCCCGTGGAGCAGGGATGGCGAAGAACTACCGGCTGATCATCCAGGACCAATTGCGCGAAGTCGAGATCGACGACCTCTCCGATGGGGTCGATGGCCGCTATTGCGCCCGGATCGACGGTCAGAGCTATGCGCTGGAGCTCGAACCGCTCGACGACAGCAGCCTGTTTCGGTTGCGGATCGACGGCGTCACCACCCCGCTCGCGATCCGACGCGATGGCATGTCGTTGGAGCTGTTCATCGGCCCCGACCGGTTCAATGCCGAGATCGAGCGCAGCGCCGGCCTGCTCAGCCAGTCCGGCCCCGCCATCGAGGGCGAGGTGCGGCTCGCCGCGCCGATGACCGGGCAGGTCACCGAAGTGCTCGTCGCCGAAGGCGACGACGTCGTTGAAGGCGACCCGCTGCTCGTGATGGTGGCGATGAAAATGAACAACGAGATTCGCTCCCCCGCGAGCGGCAGGATCAGGCAAGTCAACGTGCAGCCGGGCGATGCCGTCGATCAGGGCGACCTGATGCTGGTGATCGACGCCCAAACGGACTGAATTCGGTCTGATTCAGGCTAAATTGGGTCGAACGTCCGCCGCGATCCGCGTGATCACGTTGAAACCGCGCTTCCGCGCGCGTAGCATCGGCGACAACAGAGCGAACCCCTCGCTGTGTCGCAGCAAAGGAGACCTCCCCTGGCCGTCAAAGATCAGCGAGAGCAACGAGAACAGCGCGTCAACGAAGCGATTCGCATCCGCGAAGTCCGCGTGATCGGCTCCGAGGGCGAACAGCTCGGCATCATGCCGACCTACCAGGCGCTCGACCTGGCGCGCGCCCAGGGCCTGGATCTGGTCGAGGTCGCGCCCAACGCGCGGCCGCCGGTCGCCAAGATGCTCGATTACGGTCGCTACAAGTACGAGCAGTCCAAGCGCGAACGGGAGGGCCGCCGTCGGCAGAAGACCGCGGCGCTGCATCAGGTCAAGATGCGTCCGAATATTGGCAAGCATGATATGGAAGCCAAGGGCCGCATCGCGGCGCGGCTGCTGCGCAACGGCGACAAGGTCAAGATCTCCGTGATGTTCCGCGGGCGCGAAATCACCCACCGCGAGATCGGTCAGGAGCGCATCCAGGAGATGCTCGATCTGCTCGCCGCCAACGACGTGCCCACGCTGATCGAGAAACCGATCGCCACCGAAGGCCGGTTCATGTCGGTGATCGTGGCCGAGGACAAGGCGAAAGCCAAAGCGCTGGCCGAGATCCAGCCCGACGCTGCCGATCCCGTGGAAGTCGCCAACTAGGAAACGCCCGCGGGGGCGCGTCGAGTTGCGCCGGCAATGTGTCGAGCCTGATTGGACTCTGTCCGCCGAGACCATAAGCTGAAAGGACGCGCCGACGCGCCGTCGATCGCGTCTGCGCTGGAGACGGATACCCATGCCGAAAATGAAGACCCACAAGGGGGCGGCGAAGCGCTTCCGCATCACGCGCACCGGCAAGGTGATGCGGATGAAGGGCTACCGCGGTCACAACAAGCAGAGGAAGCACAAGCGCACCCTGCGCGCGCAGGGCCGCATGCACGAGGTCAAGCGACCGGGCGACCAGAAGCGCGTCAAGCGGCTGCTGCCGTACGGCTCACCCTAGCCGCCGCGCCTGGTCCGCACACGGTCGCCGCACGGAACAGGACAGTTCGCCATGCCACGAGTCAAGGGCGGCCCGCGCGAGCGGCGCCGGCACAAGAAAGTCCTCAAACAGACGAGGGACATCACGGTGTACGGCATCGTCTGTACCGCCGCGCCTCCGAGTCGCGGCTGCACGCGCTCGCCTACGCCTACGCGCATCGACGCGAGCGCAAGGGCGACATGCGCCGCCTCTGGATCCAGCGCATCAACGCCGCCGCGCGCCTCAACGGCACGACCTACAGCCGCCTGATCCACGACCTCAAGCAGGCCGAGATCGAGATCGACCGCAAGGTGCTGGCCGAGATGGCGCTGCACGATCCGGCCGGCTTCACCGCCGTCGTCGAGCAGGCGCGGCAGCAGACGCAACACGCGCAGGCGGCCTGAGGGGCGCTCCCGTCGGCGCTCCGCTCAGGACTGCGAAGCGAGCGCGGGCGCGCCGCTGGCGTCGATGACCAGCTCGGCCGCGTCGCCCTCGGGCAGATGCTCGAGCATCCAGTCGCCCGCCTGCTGATCGGCGAGCCAGGGCAGGATCCGGGTCAGCGCCATGAACTCGCGCATGTGCAGCGCGTTCTTGATCACGGCGAACTCCAGCTCGCGGTTGCGCTCGCGCCAGTCCGCGGGCAGATCGATGTGCGCGTCGGCGAACGCTCGGGCGGCCACGCGGGCGTCTTCGACGTCGAGCCGCAGCAGCGCCCGCAGACGCCGCACCGCCAGCTCGTGCGCCGTCACCAGCGGCGCGCCGCCTTCGCGCCGGGCCATCGCCCGCATCACGCGGCGCAGAGCCACCGGCGGCAGCGCCGTGGCGTCGTACAGGGCGGCGCTCAGCTCGACGTGGTCGGCGGCGTCGTTCAGCCGATGGGTCAGATCACCCAGGTCAAACGTCTCGCCATAGTGCTCGGAGAGGTTCGGGTGCACGTAGGTCATGACCGGCTCCTTCCGTCGTCTCTGCCGTCACATCCAATCTTGGCACTCTCAACTTGAGAGTGCCAACTACGCTCCGGCAGGCACCGAAACATCAGTGCAACCCACTGCACACACCGCACAACAGACACCGCACAGGTAGTGCGCCAACAACCGAATCTCAGGCGTCCCGCAGCGCCGCCCCGAACTGGGCGTCCAGGCGTCTGACGATCGCGCGCCGCGCCTTCTCGACATCCCGATCGGTCAGCGTGCGATCGGGCGAGCGGTAGTAGACGCGGAAGGCGAGCGACTTGCTGCCTGCGGGAATCTGATCGCCCGCATAGACATCGAACAGCTCGACCGCCTCGACCAGGCCGTGATCCGAGATCGCCAATGCCAGCTCGCCGGCCGGCGCGCCGGCGTCCACCACGAGCGCCAGATCCTCGACGGCGGCGGGGTAGATCGAGGGTGATGAAACGGGTTCAGGGTCGGCCAGTAGCGGCGTCAGCGCGGCGATGGAGAGTTCGAGCGCGTACACGCCGCCGTCGATATCGAACCGGGACGCGATGCCGACCGAGACTTTGCCGATCACGCCCACCGGTCGCCCGCCGACGCCGATCGCGGCCGACTGGCCGGCGGCCAGCAGCGGGTCATCCGCGTCGGCGGACAACTCGAATTCCACATTCAGCCCCTGGCCAAGCCGCTCCAGCACACCCTTGACGTCGTAGAAATCGATAGCGCGCGTTCGGTCGCCGTGAACCGAAGCGGGCGCCTGCCCGCCGAGCAACGCGAGGATCATTCGCTCTTCCGTCGGCTGATCGCCCGGATTCGGCTTGAACGTCTTGCCCACCTCGAACAGACCGAGCGCGCCGCGAGCCTCGCGCAGATTATGGGCATAGGTGCGCAGCCCCCAAGGGCGCAGGCTGGTGCGCATACGATCGCGCTCGGCGTTCATCGGGTTGCGCAGCCGCACCGACGGCGGCGCGCCGCCGCGCGAATCCGTGATCGCGATCTCCGATTCGCCCACCGTGACATAGGTGATGATCTCCCGCAGCCCCAGCCCGCTCAGGATGTCGCGGACGCGCTCAGCCAGCGCCCGCTGCGGGTCGAGATCCGGATCCGGAACCGCGCCGGGCAACGGCTCGGACGGCAGATGGTCGTAGCCGATGATGCGTCCAATTTCCTCGACCACATCATCCGGCCACTTGATGTCCGAGCGCCAGGGCGGACAGCTGACGGCGAACCGATCCGGCGGCAGCCAGCGGTTGGGGATGCCCAGCGCGGAGAGGATGCCGCGCACCCGCTCCACGCTCGGCTGAACCGAGAGAATCTGCGCGATCCGCTGCTGCGTCAGCACGACCTGCGGAGGGTGCGCCCGGCCCGGGTAGACGTCGATGATCCCGCGGCAGGCGCTGCCGCCCGCCGTCTCAATGATCAGCGCCGCCGCCCGACGGGCGGCGAGTTCGGCCAGCTCTGGATTGAGTGACTTCTCGAACCTGCGGCTCGCATCCGTCCCCGCCTCGGCGTGCTGCGGCCGGCTGCGGCGAATCGCCGCTTCCTGGAAGGTGGCCGTCTCCAACAGGATCGTCGTCGTCGAGTCGGAGATTTCCGAGTCCGCGCCGCCCATGATCCCGGCCAGCGCGACCGCTCGCTGCGCGTCCGCGATCACCAGATCATCCGCGCTCAGTTCCAGCTCGGCGCCGTCCAGCAGCTCCAGCCGCTCGGCGGGATGGGCGCGCCGCACCACGATGCGGCGCTCTTCCAAGCGCTCATGGTCAAAGGCGTGCAGCGGCTGCCCCCACTCGAGCATCACGTAGTTGGTGACGTCGACAATGTTGTTGATCGGGCGCAATCCCGCCGATGACAGCGCCTCCTGCAGCCACATCGGCGAGGGACCGACCGTCACCCCTTCGATCACGATGGCGGTGTACCGCGGGCAGCCCTCGGCGTCCTCGATTGCCACGCTCGCGCGCTCGCCGACGGGAGTATCGGACTCGGGGTAATCCGCGAGCGGCTCCCTGACCGCGTTCCCGGTCAGCGCCGCGACCTCGCGTGCGATACCGAGAATCGAATAATGATCGGGGCGATTCGGCGTGGGCGTAATGTCGAGCACGACCTCGCCCAGCACATCGGCGAGCGGCGTGCCAAGCGCGGCGTCCGTCTCCAGCACGAGAATGCCTTCATGCTCGTCGGAGAGTCCCAGCTCACGTTCCGAGCAGATCATTCCCATCGAAGCGACGCCGCGAATCTTGCCTCGCCGCAACTTGCGCGGCTCGCGCGTGTTCGGGTCGATCAGCCGCGCGCCGACCTGGGCGAAGGCGATGGTCTGTCCCTGCGCCAGATTGGGCGCGCCGCAGACCACCTGCAGCGGTTGCTCGGCGCCGAACTCGACGGTCGCCAGCCGCAACCGGTCGGCATCGGGATGCGGCGCCACCGCGGCGACGCGGCCAACGACCACCTGCTCCCAGTCGCCGCCGCTGCGCCTGATCGACTCGACCTCGGCCCCGGCCATGCTCAACCGATGCGCCAGTTCCTCAACCGGCAGATCCCAGTCCACATACCGAGCCAGCCAGCTGAGCGGGACATCCATCATCGCCGCCCTTCGAACTGGCGCAGGAAGCGGATGTCGTTGCGGTAGAAATGGCGGATATCACGCACGCCGTAGCGCAGCATGGCGACCCGCTCGACGCCCATGCCGAACGCGAATCCGCTGTACTCCTCAGGATCCAGCCCGGCCGCCTCGATGATCTCGGCGTGCACCATCCCGCAGCCGAGAACCTCCAGCCAGTCGCCCTGCCAGCGCACGCCGAGTTCCGCGCCCGGTTCGACGAAGGGAAAATAGTCGCAGCGAAACCGTGTCTCGACCTCCGCGCCGAACAGACGCCGCACGAACGCCTCCAGCGTCCCCTTGAGGTGCGCGAACGAGAGCCGCCGGTCGATCACCAGCCCCTCAATCTGGGTCAGCATCCACTCATGCGTCGCGTCAGTCGCCTCGTAGCGATAGCAGGTGCCGGGCACGATCACGCGGATCGGCGGCTGGCGGCGCTCCAGGTAGCGAATCTGCATCGGCGACGTATGCGTGCGCAGCAGCTGACGCGGCCCGCCGCTGTCATCGTCGGCGACCCAGACCGTGTCCCACATATCGCGCGCGGGATGGCCGGCCGGGATGCGCAGCCGGTCGAAGTTGTATTCCTCCAGCTCGACGTCAGACCCCTCGACCACATCGAAGCCCATGCCGCGGAAGGTTCGCTCGAGCAGGCGGCGGGTCAGCGTGACCGGATGCAGCGAGCCCAACGGCGGTTGCCGGCCGGGCAGCGTCACATCGATCGCCGCGCCGTCGGCGTCCCGCTCGGCGCGTTGGGCGAGGTCGGCGCTGCGCTGTTCGAACCCCGCTTCCAGCGCCCGCTTGAGCCGATTCGCGCCCGCGCCGACGCGCGGCCGCTGCTCGGGCGGAAGCTCGCGCACGCCCCGCAGGACCGCTGTCAGCCGTCCGCGCCGACCGAGCCATGCCACCCGCCAGGCTTCCAGCGACGCATCATCGTCCGCGGCGGCGAGCGCCGCCCGCGCATCCGCTTCCAGGCCATCCAGATCGACCACGACGCAAGCCCATCGCTGACTGCCGCTGACTTGTTCAGGCATTCGCCAGACAGCGTACCCGCCATCCGCGGCGAATGGGCGAGCGGGCGAACGGCGGGCCGGCGCTCGTCCGCGCCTTGCGATTCGACAGATTCGTCAGATAGTAGACTGGACGCAGCGATGAACCGCTCGACGTTCTGGCCGTCAGGCAGACACGGAGGCCGCTCATGTCCGTCAAGAGTTACATCCTGATCGAAACCGACGTCGGTACCGCCAAGCAGGTCGCTCTTTCGCTGGGCGAGATTACGCACCGCGACGGCGAGA
Source organism: Dehalococcoidia bacterium (assembly GCA_965205105.1). Classification (GTDB taxonomy): domain Bacteria; phylum Chloroflexota; class Dehalococcoidia; order Bin125; family Bin125; genus Bin125. The sequence continues at coordinate 578,644 of OZ242034.1, read as the reverse complement.
TCCGGTCGGTGGAGTTGGTCACCGGTCCGTTCGATGTGATCTGCCTGGTCGAGGCGGAAAATCTGGAGCGGCTCGGCAACTGCATCACGGACTCGATCCAGACCGTGCCCGGCGTCAAACGCACGACGACCTGTCTGACCATTCAAGTCTGAGTAGGTCTGAACAGAACCGCTTGCGCCCATGCCGACCGCCGAGACGCCAGCCGAACGCTCCACCGAACCGCCGATCGACCTGTTGCCGGTCGAGGACGCGGCTGAGCGGATCCTCTCGTTCTGCCGCCGGCTGCCCGCCGAGACCAGACCGATCGAGGCTGCCGTGGGCCAGGTGCTGGCGACCGACATCACGGCACCCTTCGACATTCCCCCGCACGACAACACTGCGATGGACGGATACGCCGTCCAGTCGGCCAGCACCAACGGCGCGGCCGAGTCGCGTCCGCAGCGTCTGGACGTGATCGGCGAACTGGCGGCCGGCTACCTCTTCGAGGGAACGGTCGGCCCCGGCCAGGCGGTGCGGATCATGACCGGCGCGCCGATGCCCGACGGCGCGGACACGATCGTGCCCTTCGAAGAAACCGACGAGGTCGGCCTCCGCGCTCCGGGTCAGGAGCACGAGACGATCCACGACGTCGGCATCCTCAAGGCGGCCGCGGCCGGCAACAACATCCGCCGGCGCGGCGAAGACGTGCGGCGCGGGCAGCAGGTGCTGAGCGCCGGCGCGGTGCTGCGCGGACCCGAGGTAGCGGTGCTGGCCTCGCTGGGCGTCCGCGAGGTTGAAGTCATCCGCCGCCCGCAGGTCGCCATTCTCTCCACCGGCGACGAACTGCTGACTCCCGGCGATCCGCCGGCGGCGGGCAAAATCTACGACTCCAACTCATTCGGCCTCAGCGCGCTCGTCACCCAGTACGGCGGCGTCGCGCGGCGCTTCGGCATCGCCGCGGACACGATCCCCGCGTTGACCGCCAGGATCAACGAGGCGCTTGCGACGTGCGACCTCGTGATCACCTCGGCCGGCGTATCGCGCGGAGACTTCGACGTGGTCAAGGAAGTGCTCGCCCGCGAGGGCGCAATCAACTTCTGGACGGTACGGATGAAACCCGGCAAACCGCTCGCCTTCGGCGAGTTCGCGGCGCCCGACGGCCGCCGCGTGCCGCACATCGGGCTGCCCGGCAATCCGGTCTCGTCGCTGCTGGCGTTCGAGCTCTTCGGCCGACTGGCGATCTACCAGATGATGGGCCGCCAGCCGCAGCCTCGACCGACCCTGCGCGCCATCGCCGACGAAGACATCGTCAACACCGACTGGCGGCGCGTCTACGCGCGCGCGATCCTGCATCAGGACGAGGACGGCCGCTGGCGCGCGCGGCTGACCGGCCCGCAGGGCAGCGGCGTCTTGACCTCCATGGCGCTCGCCAACGGCTACGCCGTTTGCCCCGAAGACCGCGAACGCATCCACGCCGGCGAGGAATGCGATGTGATTATGGTCGACTGGGACCACCCGCTCGACTGAACCGGCACGCCCGCAAGAACCCGCAACGAAACGAGCACGCAATGCCCCTCCGCACCGCCATCCGTTCCATGCTGACGCCGCTCTACATCAAGGCGCGGCTCGCGCAGGAGCGCGTCCAGTCGGGCGTGGTCTGGTTTCCGCTCGACCCCGACTTCATCGCCAACCCCTACCCCACGTACCGGGAGCTGCGCGAGCGCGACCCCTACCACCCCAGCCCCTTGACCGGCGCTCTGGTCGTCTCCCGCTACGACGATGTCGACGCCGTGCTGCGCAACTACAAGACGTTCTCGAACCAGCGCGGTCCCGTCGGCAGCCGCAACCGACCCAACATCGGCGAGCGGATCGAGAACGAGCTGCAGCCGTCGATGTTGTCGCTCGATCCGCCCGACCACACCCGCCTGCGCGGCCTCGTCAGCCGAGCCTTCACGCCGCGCCAGATCGCCAAGATGGAAGACCACATCCGCGAGACCGCCCACACGCTGCTGGACGAGGTCGAGGGCGAGACCGAGTTCGACCTGATGTCAAACCTCGCCGCGCTTCTGCCGACCGTGGTGATCGCGGAGATGATCGGCGTGCCAACCGCCGATCGGCAGCAGTTCAAAGTCTGGTCCGACCGCTTCGCCCGTGTGCTGGAACCAAACCTCACCAGCGACGAACTCTCCGTCGTGTTCGATACCGCCAGGCTGTTCGACGAGTACTTCAGCGGCATCGTGGCGGAACACCGCGCGCAGCCGCAGGACGACCTCGTGTCGCGCCTGATCGAGGCGGAGGAAGAAGGCGACCGCCTCACGCAGGACGAGATGATCGTGACCCTGAGGCTGCTGCTGGTGGCAGGCAACGAAACGACCACCAACCTGATCGGCAACGGCCTCAAGGCGCTGCTCGAACATCCGGAGCAGCTGGAGCTGCTGCGCCGGCGTCCCGAACTGATCGACAACGCGATTGAGGAGTTGCTGCGCTACGACTCGCCGGTCCAGGTCGACGGGCGCACCACGCTGGACGAACACCAGCTGGATCGCCACACGCTGAAGCCCGGCCGCCCTGTCTCCCTCCTGATCGGCGGCGCCAACCGCGACCCCGAGGAATTCAGCGATCCCGAAACGCTGGACATCACGCGCGAAGACGCCGGCAACATCTCGTTCGGTCGCGGCATCCACCACTGCCTCGGCGCGCCGCTGGCGCGCCTCGAGGGCAAGATCGCCTTCGAGACGCTGCTCGAACGCTTCGACGACATCCAGTTCGGCGCGCGAACGCCGGTCTACAAGCCCAACATCGTTCTGCGCGGACTGAAACACCTGGACATTCGCGTCGAGCGCTCCGGCCGCCGCCGGTTCAGCGGCGCGCAAGTCGAAGCGGTCGTCGACTGAGACGCACATGTCCATGCCGACGCAACCGGTGATCTGGAATCCGCTCGATCCGGCCACTCTCGCCGATCCGTACCCCGTCTACCGGGCGCTGCGCGAGTCCGATCCGTACTACCACAGCGAAGCGACCGGCCAGTACCTGATCTCTCGCTACCAGGACGTCGACGAGACGCTGCGCGACTGGAAACGCTTCTCCAACCGCCGCCTCGGCGAGGAGCCGGTCGCGCCGGAGCGCGATCTGTCGATCCTGGTCCGCGACCCACCCGACCACACCCGACTGCGCGGCCTGGTCGGCAAGGCCTTCACGCCGCGCCGCGTGGCGGCGATGGAGGAGCACATTCGCCAGACCGCGCACGCCCTGCTGGACGAAGTCGCCGAGCAGGATCAGTTCGATCTGATGTCGAACCTCGCATCCCTGTTGCCGACCGTCGTAATCGCCGAGCTGATCGGCGTGCCGAGCGAAGATCGGCAAACGTTCAAGCAGTGGTCCGACGACTTCGTCGGCGTGGACGACCCCAGCGCATCACCCGAGATCCAACAGCGCTCCGACCAGGCGGCGATCAACCTCTACCGCTACTTCTCGGAGCAGGTGCAGCTGCGCAGGCGCGAGCCGTCGGACGATCTGATCTCGCGCCTGGTCGCCGCCCGAGACGACGACGATCAGTTGACCGAACACGAGATGGTCTCCACGCTCGGCCTGCTGCTGATCGCCGGCAACGAAACGACCACCAACCTGATCGGCAACGGCCTCAAGGCGCTGCTGGAGCATCCCGACCAGCTGGAACTTCTGCGCCAGCGGCCGGAACTGCTGGAGAACGCGGTCGAAGAACTGCTGCGTTACGACTCGCCGGTGCAGCTCGATCCACGAACGACGACCGAATCGGTCTCGCTCGGCGGCAAGCGGATCGAGCCGAATCGTCTGGTGCTGCTGCTGATCGGCGGCGCCAACCGCGATCCGGAGCAGTTCAACGATCCCGACACGCTCGACATCGGCCGCGAGGATGTCGGCAACATCTCCTTCGGGCGCGGTATGCACTTCTGCCTCGGCGCGCCGCTGGCCCGGCTCGAAGGCCGCATCGCGTTTGAGTGTCTGCTCGAACGTTTCGATCAGATTGCGCTCGGCGGCAGGGCGCCCGAATATCGACCGGTCTTCGCGCTGCGAGGCCTCAAACACCTCGACATCGCCGTCCATCGGCGCGGACGGTCGTGAGCGAGTCGCGGGCTAGTAGACCGTCCCGAACCCGTCGAACTCACCGGTCGCGGCGGTCCACTCGACATCTACATCCCGCACGAGCGCATGGGCAGGACCGATCTTCAGTTCCGCAAGGAACGCTTCCAGCGATCGGCGCGCACCCTCCGCCGCGACCTCGACCGTCGAGCCGTCGGGCAAATTGCGAACGGAGCCCGTGATCCCGCCGATGCGATGCGCCGACGACTCGGCGAACACGCGATAACCGACCATCTGCACGCGACCGCGGACGCGCGCCGTCATTCGCACCATCAGCCCGCGCCCAGCACGGCGTCGATCGCGTGCGCGACGATCTCCGCCGGCACATCGTCGCGCACGACGGGATTGCCCACGCTCTCCAGCAGCACCCAGCGCTGCCTGCCGCCGACCACCTTCTTGTCGCGGGACATCGCCTCGTCGATCTCGCGCCTGCTCAGGCCGGGCGGAGCCTGCGCGGGCAACCCGAAGCGCTCGATCAGCCGACGGTGACGCGCCGCCAGCGCTTCGTCGATCAGCCCCAGCGCGCAACCCATCTCCGCGACCGCCGCCATGCCCATCGCGACCGCCTCGCCATGCAGCACCGCGCTGTATCCCGTCACCGCCTCGATCGCGTGCCCCAGCGTGTGTCCGTAGTTGAGGATCGCGCGCAGGTCCGACTCGCGCTCGTCGGCGGACACCACGGCCGCCTTGATCGCCTGGTTGCGCGTGATCACATCGACCAGCAGCCGCCGCCTCGCCTCGTCATGCGCCGCCGCGGCCGGATCGAGCAGCGCGTCGGCTGACTCTTCCAGCAGATCGAGCAGCGCCGCGTCGCGGATGAACCCGTGTTTGATCACCTCGGCGAAGCCAGCGCGCAGTTCACGCGGCGGCAGCGTCGCCAGCGTCGCAGCGTCGGCCAGCACGGCGCGAGGCTGATAGAAGGCGCCGACGAGATTTTTCCCCGACGGCAGATCGATCGCGACCTTGCCGCCGATCGCGGCGTCGACCATGCCCAGCACGGTCGTCGGCGCGTGCACCAGCGGCATGCCGCGCAGATACGTCGCCGCCGCCGCGCCGGCCAGATCGGTCGTCACGCCGCCGCCCAGCGCCGCAATCACGTCGCCGCGCTCCGCCCGGTGCGACGAGAGCCAGGCGTACAGCGCGTCGAGTGAGGCGAGCGACTTGCTCGCCTCGCCCGAGGGCAGCGCATACGTCTCGACCGAGCGTCCCGCCACCGACAGAGAGTCAAGCGCGGTCGCCCCGTGCGTTCCCAGCACTGCCTGATCGGCGATCAGAAAGACGCGCCCTGTCAGCCGCAGCCGATCCAGCACATCGCCCATCCGCGCCAGCAGCCCCCAAGCGCAATAGACCGGGTAACGCGCCGCTCCCGTCTCGACGACGCAGGCCAGATCAGGCCCGAAATCCGCCACCGGCGGCGGATCGACGCCCGGGCCGTTGCGGATGTCGCGCAGGCGGGCGTCCGAGTCGAGCGCCCCGGCGGCGCGCCGATCGATGGCGGCCGCGATCTCGTCCACCGCCTCGCCGATCTCCAGCTCATCGGTGTGGACGGTCAAGTCGGTCAGCGCATAGAAGGGCTGCCGCGCCGCCTTGAGCGTTTCGACCCGACGGCGCGGATCGACGCCGGCCAGCATCGGCCGCACCTCGGTCGCACCCTGCTCCGTCTCGGCGTAGCGCGCAAGGATCGTGGCCGTTCGCGCTTCCAGCGTGACAACGAACCCGCCGTCGGCGAGCAGCGAGCGATGCTCGGCGTTCAGCCAGACGCCGCCGCCCGTGGCGATCACGACGCCGCGCTGCCGGGCGGCATCGCGCACCGCTTGCGATTCGCGCGCGCGAAACCCCGCCTCGCCTTCGTCGGCGAAGATCTGCGGGATGCTGCGACCGGCGGTTCGCTCGATCTCCACATCCAGATCAACCACCGACCAGCCCAGACGGTGCGCGATAAACGGGGCCAACACCGACTTGCCGGTGGTGCTGAAACCGATCAGGACGACGCGCTTCAGACCCTGGGGCGGCTTCATCGCCATTCGCTCCGCGGCACGGCGGTAGCCAGAAACGACTCCATGTTTCGCCGCGTTTCGGGCAGCGAGTCGCCGCCGAACTTTTCCAGGATGGCGTCCGCCAGCACGAGCGCCAGCATCGCCTCGACGATCACGCCGGCCGCCGGCACGACGCACACGTCCGAGCGTTCGTAATGCGCCTCAACCCGTTCGCCGGTCGACAGATCAGCGGAGGGCAGCGGATGCGCCAGCGTCGCAATCGGCTTGACCGCGACGCGCACGGTCAGGTCTTCGCCGTTGGAAATGCCGCCCTCGATCCCGCCCGCGTGATTCGTCCGCCGCCGCCAGGGGCGGCCGCCCCAGGCATCCTGCGGCAGCACGACATCGTGGTAACCGCGTCCGCTCAGCGCCGCGCCACTGAAGCCGTCGCCGATCTCGACGCCCTTGAACGCGTTCATCGACAGGATCGCCTGGCCAATCCGACCGCTCAGCTTGCGATCCCACTGGGTGTGCGACCCCAGTCCGGGCGGCACGCCGCCGACGCGCGCCTCGAGCATGCCGCCGAGCGTGTCGCCCGCCTGCTTGGCGCGGTTGATCTCGTCGATCATCGCCTGCGACGTATCCGCATCGGCGCAGCGCACGGGCGATTCCTCGACCGCGCGCCAATCGAGATCGGCGGACGGATCGAGCGCGGCTCCGTCAACCTGCGCCGAGCCGATCTGCACGACGTGGCTGTTGAACTCGCAGCCCAGCTCCTCGCACAACCGCCGGGCGACCGCCCCGGCCGCGACCCGCGCGGCGCTCTCGCGCGCCGAGGCGCGCTCCAGCGAGTCGCGCACATCGTCATAGCCGTACTTGAGCGAGGCGGACAGGTCGGCGTGGCCGGGGCGCACGCGGGTGACGCGGGTCGGCGGCGGATCGACGGCCTCCAGCGACATGGTCTCCCGCCAGGGCCGTTTGTCCGGACCGAGGCCCTGGTCGAAGTCGCGATTCTCGATCCAGAGCGCGATCGGGCTCCCGATCGTGCGGCCCTGCCGCACGCCGCCGCGAATCTGCGCGTAGTCGGACTCGATCTTCATCCGCCCGCCGCGGCCGTAGCCCTTCTGCCGCCGCGCCAGCTGCCGGCGGATCTGCTCCTCGGACAGCGGCAACCCCGACGGCGCGCCATCGACGATCACGGTCAGTCCGGGCCCGTGTGACTCGCCCGCCGTGAACCAGCGCAAACTACCCATGGAACGATCCTCAGATGCTCGGTTCAGTCGGCGGCGGTCGCCGACTCCGCATCCACGATATCGGCGAACCGATCATCGGGCAGCGCGATCGGCCGCGGTTCGCCGTTCGGGGCTCGGTTGGCGGTGGTCTCGAACTCATGCGCCAGGACGGCGGGCGGCACATTCCAGTCCAGGCTCAGCGCCGACTGCCGATCGGCCTGCACCGAGAGGATCGGCAGCGCCTCCGCCTGGCCGTCGGCGTCCCGAAAGGTCGTATAGATGTCAACCCGCACGTAGCCGGGACGAAAGTTGGGCACGTCGTAAAAGATCATCTCAACCAGCCGCATCGCGGTCGCGTAGGCGGTATCCAGCGAGGACGCGATCTGCTCGCGTTTGCCGTCGACCACGCCGAACTCCGGGTCAGCCGAGGTGCTCACGCGCACGTGCTGAGCCGAGGCGCCGACCAGATCCAGCCCCTGCACGCCGGCCCAGACCGCGGCGCTGACGTCCTTGGGCGGCCGCTGCGTGCGCCAGTGCTCAATTTCCTGTTCGAGAATGCCGCGAATCGCTTCCATATCGTTCTGCGCCACCAGCTGACGCCAGAAGCGATGCGTGCGCGCCTCTTTGAACAGCAGCAGCCCGATCCCGCCGAACAGCACGGCGATGATCGCGAATCCGATCGTCACGCCTTCATTCACGATCACGCCTCCTGGACGCATCCGACATCGCCGCCTGCGCCGCCTCCAGCATCGCATCGACCGGCGCCGCGCGCTCCGTCCATAGCTCGAACGAGGCGGCGCCCTGATAGACGAGCATCGGCAGCCCGCCGATCGCGCGTCGGCCCGCGGCGCGGGCGGCCGTCACCAGCGGCGTTTCGAGCGGATTGGCGATCAGATCGGCGAGGAACGCGTCGGGCGGCAGCATCAGAGGATCAAACGGTACCTGCCCCTCGCTCTCGCCGCCCTTGAGACCGACGGATGTGCACTGCACCACCAGGTTGGCGTCGCGCAGCGCGTCGGCGACGCCCGGATCGTCGGCGCCCATCGCCTTGAGCGCCGCGCCCGCCGAGGCTGAGGCGAGATCGTGCCGCAGACGCCCGGCGCGCACCGCGGTTCGATTGATGATCGTGAGTCCCGCGACGCCGCGCCAGATCAGCGCCCAGGCGGCCGCGCGCGCCGCGCCCCCCGCGCCCCAGAGCACGGCCTGTGCGCCGGCCGGATCGAAATCTGCTTCCGACAGCGAGCGCTGAAAGCCGCTCACGTCGGTGTTGTAACCCTGCAGATGCCCGTCGTTGTTGACGATCGTGTTGATCGCGCCCACGAAGCGCGCCGTCTCGTGCAATCCGTCCATGTGCCGCAACGCCGCCTCCTTGTACGGGATCGTGACGTTGGCGCCCAGCGCGCCTTCGCCGCGCAGACCATCGATGAACGACTCCAACTCGGATGGTTGCAGCTCCCACGCCTCGTAGCGCGCGTCGATCCCGGCCGCGTCAAACCCCGCCTGCTGAAAACGCGGCGAGATGCTGTGCGCGACGGGGCGGCCAATGACGCCGACTCGCCAGGTCACGGCCCGCCCTCTCCGCCATTCAGATAGCGCTCGATGTTGGCCTGGTGCTCCTCGTAAGTGACGGCGAAGGCGTGCGTGCCGTCGCCGCGGGCGACGAAGTACAGGTAAGGCACGCGAGCAGGATCGGCCGCCGCGGCGATCGAGGCGAGGCCGGGCGACGCGATCGGCGTCGGCGGCAGACCCGTGACGACGTATGTGTTGTACGGCGACTGCGCCGCCAGATCATCGCCGTCGAGGTTGCGCTTCCACCACTCGGACGGGCGGCCGACCGCGTACTGGACGGTGGAATCCATCTGCAACGGCATGCCGTCCTCCAGCCGATTCCAGATCACCGCCGATACCAGCGCGCGTTCGCTGTCCTCGATCACCTCGCGCTCGATGATCGAGGCGATCACCAGGATCTCATGCAGCGTCCGCCCCGAGTCGCTGATTTGCTCCTCCAGCGGCGGCGTGATCGACCCGATCTCCTCGTCAAATCGCTCCAGCATCGCGCGCACGGCGTCCTCAGCGGTTCCATCGAGCGGGAATGTGTAGGCGCTGGGGAAGAGATAGCCCTCCAACGACGCGCCGTCGGGCCGCTGCGCCGCGAGCGTATCGCGTACCAGATCGTCGGGCGGTGCTCCGATCATCGCTTGCGCGGCTGCGACGACGGACGGACGAGCCAGACGCGACTCCGCCAGATGCTCCGCCACCTGTTCCAGCCGCAGCCCTTCGGGAAACACCACGCGCCAGGGCGAGGTCTCGCCCACGTGTATGCGGCGCAGAATCTCGAAGGTGGTCAGGCCGGGCTCGAACGTATACGAACCCGGCTCCAGCCGCGATTCCCAACCCAGCAACAGCGCCAGCAGTCGAAACCGGTCGTGAGAGTCGATCACGCCGTTGACGACCAACCGGCGCCCGATCGACGCGGCGCTGTCGCCGATCACGACGGTCAGCTCGGATACTTCATCGGTCGCATGCGTCTGCGCCCGGATCGGCTCGGCGCTGTAGCGCCCACTGGTCCCGCCGGACGTCCGCGAGAGCGCCACGGCCGCGCCGGCGGCAGCCGCGAACGTCACGGCGAACAGCGCGACCGTCAGACCCAGTCTCCACGGCGAGGCGATCATCGTTCGGCGCGATCCGCCAGGGCTCGGGACTCGGCCCCCGCCCGCGCGTCGAGCCAGCGCTGCAAAATCTGCGCCGCGGCCTGCGCGTGGGAGCGTTCGCGCTCGCGCCGCCGCCGCTGGACGCTCGTTCGGCCCGGAGCGCGCGCCTTGCGGCTGCCCGCCGGCGCGGGCGCTGCGTGGAGCGCCCCGCTGGTGAAGCGCTCGTCCTGCGCGACGCAGATCGCGCCGAGCGAGGCGGCCAGCGCCTCGCCGAACCGGCGGAATTGCGCCGCCTGTTGATCCTCGCGCCCGTCGGGGCGCAGCGGCACGCCGACAACCAGCGCCGCGACCGATTCGCCCCCGAGCAACGAGCGCAGCGACGCCAGCAGTGCCTCGTCGCCGGAGCGGCGATCGAGCGTCCCGATCGGCAGCGCGAGCGATGAGCCGCCCGCCGCGCGCGCCACGCCGACCCAACGCTCCCCGGGATCGATCCCCACCGCGCAGCCGCGCTCCATGGGAGGATTCCTATTCAAGCTGTTCCTGAACCGCGTCGGCGACTGCGGACAGCGCCTCGTCCAGCTGGTCGGCATAGCGTCCGCCGGCCTGCGCCATGTCCGGCGCGCCGCCGCCGCCGCCGCCCGCGATGCGGGCGATCCCGCCGATCAGCTTGCCCGCGTCGACGCCGCCCGCCACCGCGCCCGCCGTCGCCATGGCCACGAACAGCGGCCGATCGTTGGCGACCGCGCCCAGCACGATCACCCCCTCGCGGCCGCGCTCGCTCAACCGACGGCGGACTTCGTCGCCGGCGCGGCGCAGCGCGTCGGCGGATTCCACGGCAACCCGTCCGACCGCGACAGCGAACGCGCCGACCTCGACCGCGTTGGCCGCGAGCTCCTCAGCGACGCTGGCGCCCGTCCTGGCCTCCACCGCCTGCAACCGCCGCCGCAACTCGGCGGCCTCGGCCTGCAGCTGGGCGATGCGCTCGCCGGCGGTGTCCGGCGTCGCCCGCACGGCGCTGGCGATCTCCGCCAGCGCGTCCAACCGCGCATCGATCCAGTCGGAGGCGGCCTGCCCCGTCAGCGCCTCGATGCGGCGCACGCCCGCGCCGACGCTGCCCTCCGAGACGATCTGAAACGCGCCGACCACGCCGGTCGACGGCGTGTGCGTGCCGCCGCACAGCTCCTTCGAAAAACAGTCGTGCACGTGCGGCGACGGATCGCAAATCTCCACCACCCGCACATCGGTTTCGTACTTCTCGCCGAAGATCGCCATCGCGCCGCTCTGCAGCGCAGCGTCGTAGGACATCTCGGTCGTGGCGACGGGAATGTTGTCGCGGATTCGCTCCTGCACCAGCTGCTGCACCCGACGCAGATCCGCCGCGCCCGGCGCCTCGGGCTGGGTGTAGTCGAACCGCAGATGGTCGGGCGCGACCAGCGAACCCGCCTGTCGGACGTGGTCGCCCAGCACCTGCCGCAACGCGGCGTGCAGCAGATGCGTCGCAGTGTGATTGCGCGCCGCGTCAGCGCGGCGCGAGCGGCTGACCGCCGCCGACAGCCGATCGCCGACCGTGATCTCGCCCGCGGTCACCGCGCCGATGTGGGCGATCACATCGCCGAAGGCGCGCGCGTCGGCGATCTCGACCTGCGCCCCGCCGCCGCGCAGCCAGCCGGCATCACCAACCTGACCGCCGCCCTCCGGATAGAACGGGGTTCGATCCAGCACGATGCTCACCGCGTCGCCGATCGAGGCGAAGGCGACTCGCTCGCCGTCGACGACGATCGCGATCACCTCCGCCTCCGCCTCGATCGAGTCGTAGCCGGAAAATTCGGTCGCCGCCTCGAGTTCGGCGTAGCGGGCGGCGTCTTCGTCGTAGGCGAACGCCGCCTGTTGGCGCGACCGCGCTCGCTGTTCCTCCAGGGCGGCGTCGAACTCCGCCCGCACCTGCGGCTCATCGCCCAGAGCCTGATGCGATCGCGCCACCTCGGCCGTCACCTCGAAGGGCAGACCGTAGGTGTCGTACAGCTCGAACGCATCGCGTCCGCTGATCGCGCCCGAACCGAGCGCGGCGATCCGGCCTTCCAACAACGAGCGGCCGCTGGACAACGTGCGGCGGAACCGATGCTCTTCCTGATTGAGCACGTTGGCGACCAACGCCCGATGCTCGTCCAACTCGGGATACCAGACGGCCATGACCGCGCGCACCTGATCGGCCAGATCGGAGAGCAGATCGTCCCGGATGCCCAGCGAGTCGGCCATGTACAGCGCGCGGCGGATCAACCGCCGCAGCACATAGCCGCGCCCCTCATTGCCGGGGATCGCGCCGTCGGCGATCAGGAAGGTCATCGCCCGGCCGTGTTCAGCGACGACGCGCATCGCGCGCCGCTGCGCCTCCGCGGCGGACTGGTACTCGGCTCCGCAGCGCGCGCCGATGTACGCGAGCAGCGGCGCGAACAGATCGGTGTCATAGAGGTTGTCTTCGTCCTGCAGCATCATCGCCCAGCGCTCGAGTCCGGCCCCGGTGTCGATGCTCTGCGCCGGCAGGTCTTCGCGCGATCCATCCTCGAACCGCGTCCACTGCATGAACACGAGATTCCAGATCTCGAGCCATTTCTCGTCCGCGTCCGCAGGCCCGGCGTCGTCGCGGTAGCCGGGCCGCATGTCGTAATGCAGCTCGGAGCAGGGACCGCACGGGCCGGTCGGCCCCGCCGCCCAGAAATTGCCCTGATCCTCGCCGTAGCGGTAGATCTTCGAGTCCGGCAAGCCGATCTTCTTCCACTGCTCGTAGGCGAAGTCATCGTCGGTGAAGACGGTCGCGACCAGGCGCGAGGGGGGGATGCCGATCACGTCGGTGACCAGCTCCCAGGCCCAGGCCTGCGCCTCCGCCTTGAAGTAATCGCCCAACGAGAAGTTGCCCAGCATCTCGAACATCGTCAGATGCGAGGCGTCGCCCACCTCATCGATATCGGTGGTGCGAAAGCACTTCTGGATCGAGGTCAAGCGGTGGTGCGGCGGCTGCGATTCGCCGAGAAAGTAGGGCTTGAACGGCACCATGCCGGCGCTGGTGAACAGCAGCGTCGGATCACCCGGCGCCGTCAACGGCGCCGAGGCGACGGCCAGATGATCGCGGGCGACGAAAAAGTCGGTGAATGTCTGACGGATGCTCTGCGCGTCCATGGTCTCCAGCCGCCTCGAACGATCGCCTGCTCACAGAACGCGCGAGGATGCGCACAATACGCATCATGACGCACGATGGACGAGACGCTCGCGCCGAGCGCCGCCAAATTCGAGTATACGCAGGCAACCCGGCTTGAAAACCGCACGGCGCGCCGGCAATTGCGTGACGGGCGGCGCGATGCGCGCGGTTGACAGTCAATCGACTGCCTGCGTAGCGTGAGGGCACCTCGCCGCTTACATCGCGTGAATATCGGAGCCCCGATTGAGTTCCGACGACGACCCGCCTGAATCCAATCCGTTTCCCCGGATCACGGCAATCGTGCTCGCGGCTGGACACGGTACGCGGCTGGGTCTCGATCTGCCCAAGCCGGCCGTTCCCGTCTGCGGCCGCGTGATGACATCCCACGTGCTGCACGCGATCGCCGCGGCCGGCATTGACCGAGCCGTGATCGTGATCGCGCCCGGTGAGCGCGGCGCGACCGTCCGCGACGCCGTGACCAGCGACTGCGCCGGCCTCGAACTCCGCTTCGCCGTCCAGAACCAGGCGCGCGGTACCGCCGACGCCGTCCTCGCGGCGCGCGACCAGGCGCGTTCGACCCACGTTCTGGTCATCAACGGTGATCTGCCGCTGATCGAGCCGCAGCAGATCCGTAAGGTGCTGAAAGCGGACGACGCCGACGCCGTAATCGCGACGGCGCAGGTTGATGATCCGGCCAGGATGGGCAGAATCGTGCGGGAGGGCGAGTCGCTGCGCGCCATCGTGGAATGGAGCGACGCGACCGAGCGGGAGCGTTCGATCCAGGAAGTCAATCTCGGCTGCTACCTGTTCCGCGCCGAATTCCTCTGGCTGGAGCTGGAGCGCATCGTCGCCGCGGCCGGGGAGCAACGCGAGTCTTATGTCACGGACGCACTGGCGGCAGCCGTCGCGCGGGGCCGCGCCGTTGCGAGCGAAGTCCCGCTGTCCGCTCAACGACTCAACGTCGAAACGCCGGGCGATCTGGCGCAGGCCGAGTCCGTCATGCGGCGCAGGATCGTGGATCGACTGCTCGATGGCGGGGTTCGGCTGATCGACCGAGACGCCGTCTGGATCGACGCGCGGGCGTCGGTCGCGGCGGGCGCGATCATCGAACCTGGAGCGCACATTCGCGGCGCGTGCGTCGTCGGCGCCGGCTCGCGGATCGGCCCCAACGCTGTGATCGAGGACACGGTGATCGGCGAACGCTGCATCATCGAATCGAGCACCATCCGCGGATCCAGACTGGGCGACGGCGTCGACGTAGGGCCGTACTCGACCATCCGCCCCGGCTGCGAGATCGACACGCGCGCGCACATCGGCGCCCACGCCGAGCTGAAACAGGCGCGCGTCGGCGCGGGTGCGCAGATCGGCCACTTCAGCTACCTCGGCGACGTCGATATCGGCGCGCGCGCCAATATCGGAGCGGGCGCGATTACCTGCAACTTCGACGGCGAATCCAAGCATCAGACCACGATCGGCGAGGATGCGTTCATCGGCTGCGACACGATGCTGGTGGCGCCGATCCGCATCGGCGCGGGCGCGCGCACCGGCGCCGGCGCGGTGGTGACCAAAGACGTCCCCGCCGACGGCAATGCGGTCGGCCATCCCGCCCGGCTGACGCCGGCGCGGCGAACGCAGCGCGCCTCGGAGCGCGACCGATGAGCGACGGCTCGATCATCGCGCTGGTGATCCTGATTCTCGCCATCGCGCTGCTGGTGCTCGAGGCGATTGCCGAAGCCGGCGTGATCTCGCTGTCGCGCTCCCGCGCCCAGCTGCTCGCCAGCCGGCAGCCCGACAACCGCCGCGCCAATCGGCTCACGGCGATCACCGCCGACCGCGAGCGCGCGCTCGGGTCATTCGCGGTCGGCCGCACCGTAGCCGTGGCGAGCGGCTTCACTGCGATCTACTACATCGTGATCCGCGAAACCGGGTTCCAGTGGCAATCGATGGTCGCGACCGGCGTCATCGCCGCCGTGGTGGCGGCGCTGATCCAGTCGGTGCCGCGGCGGCTCGCCGCCACCTGGCCCGAGGCCTTCGCGCTCAACTTCGTACCGATCATCGATCTGCTGGACGCCGTCTTCCTGATTCCCGCCGCCATCCTCGAAGCGCCGGCGCGTCTGGCGACCGGGCTCGGACGCCGGCACACCGAAGTCGCGCCGCAGCCGACCGACATCGAGGTGCTGATCGAGCAGGAGCGCGAGACGATCGACGACGACGAGCGCGAGATGATCCGCGGGATCATGACGATCGGCGACCGCGTCGTCCGCGAGGCGATGATTCCGCGCCCAGACATCGCCGCGCTGCCCGCCGACACCAGCCTCGCCGACGCCGCCAATTTCCTGCTCGAACGCGGTTTCTCGCGCGTGCCGATCTTCGAGGAATCGATCGACAACATCACCGGCATCATCTACGCCAAGGACCTGCTGGCGGAAATCCTCAGCGACGGCGAACGCTCGATCGCCGAGATCGGCCGCCCCCCGATCCTGGTGCCGGAATCGAAGCTGATCGACGATCTGCTCCACGACCTGCGCGGCACGCGCGTGCACATGGCGATCGTGCTGGACGAGTACGGCGGGACGGCGGGGCTGATCACGCTCGAGGACATCCTCGAGGAGATCGTCGGCGAGATCGCCGACGAATACGACCCGGCCGGCGCGGGCGACGACGGCGCGCGGCTGGTTGACGGCGCGCTGATCCTCGACGGGCGCGCGCCGCTGGGCGCGCTTGAACAGATCGGCGGGCACATCGAAGCCGCCGATTACGACACTGTCGCCGGGCTGGTGTTCGATCGGCTCGGGCGTATCCCCAAAGTCGGAGATGAAGTGCGTCTGGGCGCGCTGTCCGTGTTCGTCGAGCGCATGAACGGCCGGCGTGTGGTACAAATGCGCGCGACGCCCGCGGCGGCGGCCGATGACCGCGCAACCAACCACTAAGTCGACCACTAACCTGAGCGCCCGTGTCGCAGCACAACGAATCCAATCCCGAAGACGCGCCCTACCGCGTCGCCTTCTCCCACGTGAGCGGGATCGGCTCCGCCCGTATCGCGGCGCTCGAGCGGATGTTCGAGAGCCTGGAAGCGGCCTGGCGGGCCGACCGAACCGCGCTGCGCGCGGCCGGCCTCGACCGGCCCGCCATCGACGAGTTCGAGGCCGCCCGCGCCACGCTCGATCCGTTTGCGGCGTATGAGCAGACGCTCGACGCCGGCATCCGCGTGCTGCAGCCCAACGACGAAGACTTCCCCTGGCGGTTGCGGGAAATCCCCGATCCGCCGTCGCTCCTCTACCTCAAGGGCCAGCTGCAGGATCGCGACGAGTGGTCGCTGGCGGTGGTGGGCACCAGGCGGCCAACCGCCTACGGCAGGCAGGTGACCAGAACGCTCGTTGGCGAACTCTCGGACGCGGGCCTGACCATCGTCTCCGGTCTGGCCAAGGGCGTCGACGGCGAAGCGCACCGGACAGCGCTCGAGCGGAACGGCCGCACCATCGCGGTCCTGGCGCATGGACTGGAACAGGTGTATCCGCCCGACCACAAAGAGCTGGCGGCGCGGATTCTCGAATCGGGCGGCGCCCTGCTCAGCGAATACCCGCTCGGGACGCCGCCGCAGGGAGTGCACTTTCCGCGCCGCAACCGGATCATCGCCGGCATCGCGCTGGGCACGCTGGTCACCGAAGCCAGCGAGAAATCCGGCACCTGGCATACCGTGACCTCCGCGCTCGACCAGGGCCGCGAGGTGTTCGCCGTGCCCGGTCCGATCACTTCCTTACAGTCGGCGGGCGCGAATGATGTCATCAAGCGCGGCTTGGGTAAGCTCGTCAGCTGTGCGCAGGATGTCCTCGAAGAATTCAACCTCGGACCGATCGAGCGTCAGGCCGAACTGGCTGAGCGCCTGCCGGACGACCCCGTCGAGGCGTTACTGCTTCAGCACATCGGGAGCGAGCCGATCCACGTGGACGAGCTCTCGCGCCTGATCCAACAGCCCGTCCACGAGACCGCGGCCGCGATGGCCACGCTGGAACTCAAGGGACTCATTCATCAGCTAGGACCCATGACCTATGCCAGACACTGATCCGCCCTCTGACAGCCGGGACGGGCGCGTCCGGGACAAGTCGGGCAAGACGCTGGTGATCGTCGAGTCGGGCGCCAAGGCCGACACGATCTCGCGCTTTCTGGACGACGACTACGTCGTCACCGCCTGCTTCGGCCACATCCGCGACCTGCCCCGCCGCGCGGCGGAACGTCCGGCCAAGATCAAGGGGCAGCCCTGGGCGGATTTCGCGGTGGATGTCGACCACGGCTTCCGCCCCCATTACATCGTGCCCGGCGAGTCGAAGAAGCACGTCACCCGACTGCGCAGGGAACTGAAGCAGGCCGACCGCGTGCTGCTGGCGACGGATGAAGATCGCGAAGGCGAATCGATCGGCTGGCACCTGGTCGAAGTGCTGAAACCCAAGGTGCCCTACGAGCGCATCGTCTTTCACGAAATCACGCCGGCCGCGATCGAACGGGCGCTGGAATCGCCGCGCCAGATCGACGAGCACCTGGTCGAGGCGCAGGAATCGCGCCGCATCCTCGACCGGCTCTACGGCTATTCGCTCAGCCCGGTGCTATGGCGCAAGGTTGGGCAGGGCGCCTCGGCCGGACGCGTCCAGAGCGTGGCGCTCAAATTCCTCGTCGACCGCGAACGCGAGCGCATGGCGTTCGTCAGCGCCGAGTACGGCGCCGCCGACGCCGAGTTCGCCGTCGGCGACGCCCGCCTCAGCGCGCGGCTGCTCTCGCTGGGCGGCCGCGAACTCGCCAGCCAGACGTCCGACTTCGATCCCGCCAGCGGCCAACTCGCCGCCGCGCGCAAACGCTGGGAGACCGAGGCGTCGCTGGAAGCCCTGCGTCCGGCGCTGACCCAGGCCGACTGGTCGGTCTCGTCGGTGACCAGGACGCAGGCGCGTCGGCAGCCGTCGCCGCCCTTCACCACATCGACGATGCAGCAGGCGGCGTCGAACCGGCTCGGCATGGGCGCGGCGCGAGCCATGGCCGCCGCCCAGCGCCTCTATCAGGGCGTCGATCTCGGCGCTGAGCGGGTCGGATTGATCACCTACATGCGCACCGACTCGGTCACGCTCTCGGAGCAGGCGCTGAAGCAGGCGTCGGCGTACATCAAGACGACCTACGGCGACGACCATCACCAACACCGCACCTACCGAACCCGCTCCCGCAACGCGCAGGAGGCGCACGAGGCGATCCGCCCCACCGATGTCAGCCGCACGCCGGAATCGCTGCGCGGCGCGCTCGACGGCGATGACCTCGCGCTCTACGACCTGATCTGGCGGCGCGCCGTCGCCTCTCAGATGGCGGACGCGCGGGTCGAACGCACGCGCGTCGAGCTGGAAGCCCGCCTGACCGATCGACCCAACGACGATCCGGCCGTGATGGCCGCCAACGGACAGATCGTGCTCTTTCCCGGTTGGTACGCAGTGCTGCCGCCCCAGGGCGACGGCCAGCAGGTGCTGCCCGCCGTCGCCGAGGGCGACGCGGCGGAACTGACCCGCTACGAGCCGCGCCGCAGCGAATCGCAGCCCCCCGCCCGCTACACCGAAGCATCGCTGGTCAAGAAGCTGGAGGACGACGGGCTGGGCCGCCCCAGCACCTACGCCGCGATCATCAAGACGCTCACCGATCGCAGCTACGCCAACCGCAGCGGACGCACGTTGATCCCCACGTTCCTCGGCTTCGCCGTGACCGACCTGCTCACGCAGCACTTCGCCGACCTGGTCAACGCCGAGTTCACCGCCGATATGGAAGAGCACCTCGACCGGATCGCGCGTGGCGAAACCCGCTCGGAAGCGCATCTGCGCGACTTCTATTTCGGCGACGACGAGCGAGAGAACGGCCTCAAAGGCCGCGTGGCCGAGAAGATCGACACGATCCCGTTCTGGGCGCTCAACCTGACCGCCGACGGTCTCACGCTCGCCGACGAGAACGACGAGGCGCAGCTGGGACTGGACGACATCCAGGTCCGCGTGCGCGGCGGGCAGTCGTTTCTACGGCGCGGCGCGGGTGACGCCATGCGCACCGCGCCGCTGCCGCCCGACATGGCGCCGGCCGATCTGACCCTGGCCAAGGCCGACGACCTGCTCGAGACCACGCTGCAGCTGCCCCGACGACTGGGCCGCCATCCTGAGTACGACGACGACGTCTGGCTGCTCAACGGACGCTTCGGGCCGTTCGTCCAGATCGGCGAGGCGGCGGGGCGCCCCAGTCGCGGCCAGCCCAAGCCGCGCCGCGCCTCGGTGCCCAAACACATGGAACTCGCCGAGGTCAATCTGGAGCACGCCATCGACTGGCTGCGCTGGCCCAAAACGCTCGGCCTGCATCCGGATACCGGCGAGGAGGTCGTCGTCCGACCCGGCCGCTGGGGCGCATACGTGCAGTCGGGCGACGAGCGGCGCAATCTCAAGCCGGACGATGATCTGGAGACGATCGCGCTCGACCGCGCGCTGGCGCTGCTGGCCGAGCCGCGCAGCGCGCGGGGCGGACGCACAGGCGGGCGGCGTCGGCGCTCTTAACCGCGCGCCAACGCTCTCGCGGCATCAGGATGTTCGGTGGACGTACAGTGAACATGTGACCTCGGAAACGACTGCTTCAGAGCCGCGCGACACGCTCGAACGCTACCTCAGCCTCCTCGAGCACGGCCGCGGCCTCTCGCCGCACACGCTGCGCAACTACCGCTCCGACATCACGCATTTCCTCAACTGGCTGGATGGCGAAGGCCGTCCGCTGGATCGTCTGGGGCGCGCCGAGTACCGCGGATATCTCGCCTCGCTGCAAGACGATGGCGTCGCCGACGCTTCGATCCGCCGACGCGCCTCGACCGTGCGATCGTTCACCCGCCATCTGAAGCAGGCTGGCATCCTCGATCTCGACCCGCTCGAGCTGGCGGCCACACCGACCGGCGTCTCGCGCCTGCCGACCATCCTCAGCCCGGAGCAGATCGAGGCTCTGCTCTCGGCGCCCGACACTTCGACGCCGACGGGGCTTCGCGATCGCGCGATGCTCGAAACGCTCTACAGCGCCGGGCTGCGGGTCTCCGAACTCACCGCCATCCAAACGACCGACTACGACGCCGATTACAACGCATTCGTCGTGCGCGGCAAGGGCGGCAGACAGCGGGTCGCGCTGCTTGGCGCGGCGGCTCGGCAATGGCTCAACCGCTATCTCCGCGACGGCCGCCCGCCGCTCGCTTCTGATCAGTCGAAATCCTGGCTCTGGCTCAACCGCTTCGGCGGTCGGCTCTCGACCCGCGCGGTCCAGATTCTGGTGCGGCGTTACGCCCGGCGGGCCGGTCTGCCGTCCGACGTGCATCCGCATCTGTTGCGGCACTCATTCGCCACTCATATGCTCGATCGAGGCGCCGACGTTCGCGTCGTGCAGGAGCTGCTTGGACACGCCTCCGTGTCCACCACGCAGATCTACACGCACGTCAGTGACGCCGCCCGGCGCGAGACCATCGATCAGGCGCTCGACGGCATCGCGCGCCTGATCCGCGCCCGGCGCCCCCCGAACGAGACGAGTAGCAGCGAGTAGAGCTAGGTGATGAAAGTCCTGCTCATATCCGGCCCCAACCTGAACCTGCTCGGCCAGCGCCAGCCGGAGATTTACGGCGCCCAGACGCTGGCCGAGATCGAAGACCTGGTCGCCAAGCGGGCCAAGGAGTGGGGCGTCTCGATTCGCCCCTATCAATCCAACCACGAGGGCGCGATCATCGACTTCATCCAGCAGGAGCGCTCCGCTGAAGGCATGATCATCAACCCAGGCGCGCTCTCGCACTACGGATACTCGCTGCGCGACGCGCTGGAAACGTTCCCGGGCGGCAAGATGGAGGTACATCTGTCGAACGTCCACGCGCGCGAGGAGTTTCGCCACCGACTGGTAACGGCGCCGATCATGGACGGCGTCGTCGCCGGACTCGGCTGGCGCGGTTATCTCGCCGCGCTGGACGCGCTCGTGCCGATGCTCCAGGAGCGGCACAGCCGCGCCAACGCCGCCCCGCCTGCGGGCAGCCAGCCGAACCCCTGAACGCGCGTATGATGTCATCGGTTATGTCATCTCACAGCCGCCTCGATCGCATCCGCGCGCGCCTGGAACAGGCCAACGTCGACGCGCTGCTGATCACGAACCCCCACAACCGCCGCTACGCCTCCGGATTCAGCGGCTCCAACGGCTGGCTGATCATCGCCGCCGACGACGCCCATCCGCCCGTCTTGGCGACCGACTTCCGCTACCTCGACCAGGCCGCGCAGGAGTCGCCGCAGTTCGAGATCGTCAACATGCGGGACGGCATCGAACATTGGTGGGGCGAGCTCGCCCGGCCGCTCGGTCGACGCCGGCTGGGTTTCGAATCCGGCGACCTCAGCGTCGCCGCGCACAAGCAGCTGCGCGATGTCAACGCGAAGCTCCCTGCCAGCCAGCGGCCGGCGCTGGTCCAGACCGATCAGATTGTCGAAGCGGCGCGCGCGGTCAAGGACGAGGACGAGCTGGTGCGGTTGCGGCGCGCCGCAGCGCTGACGGACGAAGCCTTCGCGCACGCCGCGTCGACGATCGAGCCGGGCTGGACGGAAACACAGGTCGCCTGGGAGATCGAGCAGTACGCGCGCGGCAACGGCGCCGAAGCGATGGCGTTCGAATCCATCGTCGCAGCCGGGACGCACGGCGCGCGGCCGCACGCGCGGCCCCGCGAAGCCGCGATTGGGGCCGGCCAGCCGATCGTGATCGATATGGGCGTCCGCTACCGCGGCTACTGCGCCGATATGACCCGCACCATCGTGCTCGGCGAGCGCGGCGAGACATTCCCCCGCATCTACGACATCGTCCTGGCCGCGCACGAGACGGCGGCGCAGATGATCGAGCCCGGCATGTCGGGCAAGGACGCCGACCAACTCGCGCGGCAGGTGATCAGCGACGCCGGCTACGGCGATCAGTTCGGCCACGGGCTGGGCCACGGCGTCGGGCTGCAGATCCACGAAACGCCCTACCTGGGCCGCTCCTCCCGCGACACGCTGGAGGCCGGCATGGTGATCACGATCGAGCCGGGCGTCTACCTGCCCGAATGGGGCGGCGTCCGCATCGAGGACATGGGCCTGCTCGACGAAGACGGCTTTCACTCCTTCACCGGCACGCCCAAACTACGCTTGTGCGCATAGACGGCGAACCCGCGGCGAACGCACAACCGGCGCAACCGCACCACTCCACGCAACTGACAGGCAGAAGATGATCTCCACCGGCGACCTCAAGCGCGGCTTCGTGATCGAACTCGACGGCAACGAGTATCAGATTGTCGATTGGGACCACATCAAGGTCGGGCGCGGTTCCGCCCAGGCGCGGCTCAAGCTGCGCGATATCCGCGGCGGACACACCATCGAGCGCACCTTCCAGGCCGGCACCAAGTTCCGACGCATCCGCACGGAACACCGGACGATGCAGTATCTCTACCGCGAGGACGACCTGTTGTACTTCATGAACACCGAGACATTCGATCAGGAGCCGCTCTCGCTCGACGTCGTCGGCGACGCGGTCGATTACCTGGCCGAGAACGCCGAGGTGGAAGTGCTGATCGTCGGCGACAACCCCGTCGCCGTCGAGCTGCCCGCCGCCGTGCCGCTGGTCGTCGCCGAGTCCGATCCCGGCGTCAAGGGCGATACCGCCACCGGCGCGACCAAACCGGCCAGGCTCGAAACCGGGCTGACGGTCAACGTGCCGTTGTTCGTCGGCCCCGGCGACACGATCAAGGTCGATACGCGCAGCGGCCAGTACCTCGAACGGGCCTAGTGCGAGCGAGACCGTCGAGCGCCGCCTCGGCAGGCGACCTTACATGCCCAGAACACCGCCACGCGGCTTCAACGTCCGACGCCAGCAGCAGCGCGTCCTCTGGGACGAACCGCCGGCGGACGCGCAGGACGAAGCCGCGTCGATCGCGGCCGCCCCGCAGTCGCGGCCGGTCGGCGAGGTGGCGCGCCATATCCGCTCCCGGCTCAGCGCCGATCCGCAGCTCAACGACATCTGGATCGAGGGCGAGGTGCGCAGCCTCAGCCGCTCCGGGGCCGGTCACTACTACTTCGACCTCGCCGATGCCGAATCCGACGCGGCGCTCTCCTGCGCCTTCTTCCGCAGTCAGAATCGCGGCGTCCGCGTCGAGCAGGGCGATCAGGTGCTGGTGCACGGCAGCGCCGATCTGTATCTGCCCCGCGGCTCGCTGCAGATCATCGTCGACGCGCTGCGCCCCATCGGCGAGGGCGTGCTGCAGGCCGAGTTCGAGCGCCGCTTCCGCAATCTTGAGGCCGAGGGTCTGTTCAGCCCCCAGCGCAAGCGCCCGCTTCCGGCCGTGCCGAAACGAATCGGCGTCGTCACCTCGCCCAGCGGCGCGGTCTGGCACGATATCCAACAGGTCGTCGCCCGGCGCTGGCCGCTCGCCTCCCTGCTGCTCGCGCCCTGTCTGACGCAGGGCGCGGGCGCGGCGGCATCGATCGCCGACGCCATCCAGCGGCTCAACCTGCTGACCGTCGACGAGCCCGACGTGATCATCGTCGCGCGCGGCGGCGGCTCGCCGGAAGACCTCTGGGCGTACAACGAGGAGCCCGTCGCCCGCGGCATCTTCGCCAGCGAGATTCCGGTAATCTCCGCCGTCGGACACGAGACCGATGTCACGATCTCCGACCACGTCGCCGATCGACGCGCCCCGACGCCATCGGCGGCAGCCGAGATCGCCGTGCCTGACCGCGCCGAGGAAGCGGCGCGCGTCGCCGGTCTGCGCCAGTCCGCCGACCTGACGATCGAGGGGCTGCTGTCGCAGCGCTCGCAACAACTCGTGAACCAGTGCGAGCGGCTGGAGCGCGGCGTTCCCCATCCGCCGACGCTGCGCGTGGAGATCAACCGACGACGACGGGAACTCGATCAGGCGGCCGAACGCCGCTTCACGCTCCTGAACGCGGCCCGCTCGGCCGCCGCGGCGCGGCTCAGCGCGCTCAACCCGCGCGGCACGCTCGAACGCGGCTACGCGATCGTCGCGAACGCCGACGGACGCATCGTCACCGCAGCGAACTCGCTGGGCGAGGACGAGCGGATCAGCATTCAGTTCGCCGATGGGGTCGTCGAAGCGACGACGGCGTCCAACACCCCTACCTCACGCGAAAGGCAATGACTCGATGCGGGACGAAACGGAACAGTCAGACGAGCACGAGGAGTTGGCATATGAGGAGATCGTCGAGGCGCTCGAAGCGGTGCTGACGGAGCTTGAGGACGGAGGCTTGCCGCTCGACCGGGCGGTCGACGAATACGAGCGGGGCGTCAAACTCAGTCAGCAGGCGCAGCGCTTGCTAACCGAAGCCGAACTGCGCATTGCGACGCTGCGCAGCGAGCCGTAACCGACCGATGACGCTGAGGATCGCCTGGTTCGCCAGCGCGCGCGGCACAGGCTCGCGCGGACTGTTCAACACCGTGCGCGCCGCTATCGCCGAGGGTCGCCTCGACGCCGAGATCGTCTGCGTCGTCTGCAACCGCGAACACGGCCAGTCGGCGAATACGGACGCCTTCCTCGACGACGTCGAGCGCGACCGCATTCCGCTGATTGCGCGCAGCTCGGGCGAGTGGCGCAGAGCCGTCGGCGGGGCGATCTCCGACCCCGCCGCCGCGCTCGCCCCGTGGCGGCGCGACTTCGACGCCTATCTGTACGAACGCCTGGCCGCCTTTCGCCCCGACCTGGCGATGATGGCCGGCTACATGCTGGTCGTGACCGACGTGATCTGCGACCAACTCGCCTGTCTCAACCTGCACCCCGCGCTGCCCGATGGGCCGATCGGCGCCTGGCGGCAGGTCATCCAAGCGCTGATCGCCGAGCGCGCCGACAGATCCGGAATGATGCTGCAACGGGTCACGCCCGAACTCGACCGCGGCCCAACGGCGACCTGGGCGCAGTACGCCATCCGCGGACCGCAGTTCGATCCGCTCTGGCGGCGTTACGGCGGCGAGATCAAGGCTGACACGCCGCTCGTGCAGGCGATCCGCGCCGCCGGCGTCCGCCGCGAGCCGATCTTCATCCTGCAGTCACTGCGCGCGCTCGCCGCGGGCCGCGCCGCGATCCCGGCATCGCAGGCAGCGACGCCGGGAGTGGAGATCACGGCGATTGTGGAAGCTGAGCTCCGCGGCGCAAGCGGCTGATCCGTGGATTCGTTATGTCGAATCAGGACAGCATCGGAAAACTGTATACGCGCATATACAGATGACTGTATGATTTGGGCATGACCGAAGAAGACGTTCCGGTCCTGACGCCCACGATCATCGAGCCGCGCTCAACGGCGCTGATACCCGCCATCCGCGAAGACCTGGCGCCGTTCATCCCTGCCCTGCGCAGCGTCGCCGGCATCATCGCGGCGGCGGCGGTCGCCGAATGGACCGCTCGATACGCCGCGCCGGCGCTGATCGATTCGGCGCGCCAGATCATCGCCCCGGCCCCGCAACACAAGCAGACGATCCTCGTTGAAGAGCAAACCACCGTTCGCCGTCGAGTTACCGTTCTCTCCTAAGCGGCTCCTCGCGGTCGCCCTGATCGTCGCGCTGTTTCCGCTTGGGGGATTCGGGCGCTCCGCCGCCGAGGATGCCGCTCCGGGACTGATCATCAGCGAGGTGCACCCCAACGCTGCCGCCCACGGCTCGGCCGCCGCGGTGCACGAGTGGGTCGAGATCACGAACCTCGCGCCGCGCCGCGTCAGCCTGGGCGGCTGGTTCATAGAAGACGCGCAGGCTGTCGCCCGCCTCCCCGACTGCGAACTCGAGCCCGGCGCCTCCGCGCTCGTCGTCGGCAGTTCGGCCGAGATGCGCGTGCCCCCAGGCGCCGCGCTGATCGTGCTCGACAGCGCCCGAATCGGCAGCGGATTGCGCAACGCCGGCGACCGGGTGGCGCTGATCGCTCCGGACGGCGTCCGCTACGACGCCGTCAGCTGGGGCGACATCCGCAACCCCCGATACCTGCACTCGCCGGCAGCGGGTCACTCGATTGTCCGCACGCCACTCGGCTACCAGCGCGAGAACGAACGCTCCACGCCCTGGAGCGCGGACCCGGCGATCCGCGCCAATCCGAAAATCCATCGGCACGCGCCGCCGAACACGCAGATTCAGCTGGTGTCGGCGATGATCGATCCGCCCGGCGGCCAAGCGGAAACGATCACCGTCCGCAATCTGTCGCCGCGGCCGGTCGTGGCGATCAACTGGGCCCTGACGGCCGGCGCCTCGCTGGTCCGGCTGTATTCGGCGCGCATCGAGCCCGGCGATGTCTACACCTTTTCCGACCCCAGCGGACGCTTCGGCTCGGGACTGGCTCGCTCGGGCGGACGCCTCGTGCTGCGCGATCCGCAGGGGCGGTGGCTCGCCACCGCAAGCTGGGGGAACGACGAGACCTTTCATCGGCAGGCGGCGCCTGAGGCCGGAGCCGAACTGCGCTTCGATCCCCTGACCCGCGCCCGGCCGAGCCTCGTCGGCGGCGCGAGCAACGGGGCAACCCCCACCAGCCAACCCACCGCCCTGCGGCTGCAACGCGAACCGACCGCGCAGGATCCCGGGCAGGAAGCTGACGACGACGCGGATCATCCCCTGATCTGGATCAGTGAGGTCTATCCCTCCGCCGGACGGGGTCGGAACGACGCCGCGTATGAATGGTTCGAGCTCACCAACGGCGGCGAGCAGCCGCTCGAGTTGCTGGGCTGGACGATTGCCGACAACATCTCCGCCGATCCGCTCGACGGCGTCATGCTCCCGCCGATGGCTTCGGTGATCATCGGCGTCTCCACGCAGGCGCACGCCGACCTGATTCCCGTCATCATTGACGGTCGGATCGGCAACGGACTCGCCAACTCGGGCGATCAGCTGCGTCTGATCAACCCGGCCGGGCTGGTCGTCAGCGCCGTGAGCTGGGGAAGCGACCGCAGCATCAGCGCGGTTCGCGCGCCCAATCAGAACCAGTCCATCCATCTCACCAACCCGGGCGCGGCGCCGAGAATCGCCGCACCCAACCCCGGCGCATTGCTGGTAATCGCAGCTGCGGCGCAGGAGTCATCCACTGCGGCGGATTCCGGCGGCGCGGCGCAATCGGACTCGCAGTCGATCAGACCAACCCAGCCCGCCGGGAACGATGCGCCCGGCGGCGCGGCGCTGATCGAGCCGCCCAACCCGCCGGCATCGGTGCGAATCACCGAAATCCTGCCTGCGCCGCTCTCGGGCGGCCCGGAATGGGTGGAGTTGTTCAATCCCGGCGACGCAGCCATCGATCTGGTCGGCTGGACGATCGGCGACCTGGTCCGCCGCACCGAACTCTCCGGCGTCATTCCTCCAAGCGGGCGGCTGGTGATCGCGTCGTCGCCGCTGGACGTTGATACGCCGACGGTGGTGGTCGACCGAATCGGCAACGGCCTGCACAACGTCGCCGACACCATCGCCATCTACGACGCTGCGGATCGCGAGGTCGATCGCGTCGCCTACGGAACCGCCGATCTGCCGGCGCCCGACTCGGGGCGTTCCATCGCGCTCGATCCCGCGCGCTGGGTTGTCACCGCGCAGGCGTCGCCGGGCGCTGATACCGTCGTTCCGCTGCTCGACGACGCCTTCCGCGCCGCGTCGATCCGCGCGCCGCTGTCCGATGACGGCCGCCAACCTGTGGTCCAGACTTCTGACGGAGACGACGGCCGCGCCTGGATGATCGTCAGCTTCGCCCTGATCGGCGTGATCCTGACGTTGGCGCTGCGCCTCTGGCAACCGCCCCAGGCGCAACCGGAACCGCAGTCAGCCCCAACGCCGAGCGCCGGGCCGACCAACGCCGCGCCGGCCGAGCCGGTTGCGGACGAAGACGGCATCGATCCGGATCGCGGCCGCGAATGATCGACGCCGACCGCATTCGCATCGCCGTGGCCATCGCCCGCAGCGGCGCCGCTTCGCGGCGCGGGGCTGAAGCACTGGTACGCGCGCGCCGCGTCGCCGTCGATGGCGAGATCGCGACCAACCTCTCCATGCGGGTCGATCCGCAGACGCAGCGCATCACGCTCGACGGCGCGGTGCTGCCGTCGAGCGAGCCGCTTCGCTACTACGCGATGAACAAGCCGACCGGCGTCCTCTCCACCGCGCGCGATGACCGAGGTCGGCAGACGGTCGTCGACCTACTGCCCAAGGACGCGCCGCGCTGCGTACCGGTGGGTCGACTCGACCGGGACAGCGAGGGACTCATCCTGCTGACCAACGACGGGCCGATGGTCACGGGGCTGCTGCATCCATCGCGGGCAGTCCCGCGCGTCTATCTGACTGAAGTGGCGGGCGCGCCCGACGACGCGCAACTGGATCGCATCAACGCGGGCATCGACGACGACGGCGAGCGGCTGCAGGCCAAGCCCGCGCGCTCGCGGCGGCCCGGCCGAGAATTGGAGCGCGGCGAGCACACGTCGTGGCTCACGCTGACGCTGCACACCGGCCGCAAGCGCGAATTGCGGCGGCTCTGCGCAGCGATCGGTCACCCCGTGGTCACCCTGCGCCGCGTTCGATTCGGCCCTCTGCTGCTCCGCGACCTGCCGCCCGGGGCCGTGCGGCCGCTGAGCCGGCGCGAGGTTCGACTGCTGCGCCGCGCGGCCGGGCTCGACAGCGAATCCTCCGATACCAGGCAATAGGCGGCCCACCGCTACCCCACCACTACTATGCCTGTATGACACGCGCCCCCCTGCCTACCCCCCATGTCTGCGCCCATGCCTGATTGTGATCGCCAGGTCGTGGCCATCGACGGACCGGTGGCTTCCGGTAAAACCGCAGTCGGGCGCGCCCTGGCGAGCCGATTCGGCTGGCGCCTGTTCGACACCGGCATCATGTACCGCGCTGCGACCTGGCAGGCGCAGCGTCGGGCCGTCCACATCGACGAACACGAGACCGTCGCCGAGCTGATCCGCACGACCGAGTTTCGGCTCGTCCCTTCATCCGACGGCGACGCGACCGAGCTGGATGTGTACGTCGACGGATACGACGCCACCCCGCACCTGCGCGAATCGGCCGTTGAATCCGGCGTCCCCACGGTCGCCGCCATCGCCGAGGTGCGCGCCGAGATGGTCAGGATCCAGCGCGAGCAGGCCGCTCAGGGCTGCATGATCGTGGTCGGCCGCGACATTGGCAGCGTGGTCCTGCCCGACGCGCCGGTCAAAATCTTTCTGAACGCGAGCGAAGAGGTGCGCGCCCGACGACGCGCGGCCGAGCTGCAGCACGAGACCGACGAGCAGACGGTGCTGACCGCGACGCGGCGACGCGATGACCGCGACAGAGCGCGCGCGGCATCGCCGCTGGTCGCCGCCGGCGACGCCGTGCAGCTCGATACCTCCGAGCTGTCCCTGCAAGAGTCGATTGACCAGGCCGAGCGCATCGTCCGCGAGCGCCTGCCCGCGCTCGCCCTGCCCGCGGCGTCCGCGATGGATCAGCCGCCCGCTTCGAGGCGCTGAGCCGTGCGCCACCGCGTCTACCGCTGGCTAACCCGGCAGCTCACCCGATTGATCTTCGGCGAGTCCCGGGCGCTGGCCGACATCGGGCTGACGGGCATGCCCAACGCGTCCCGCGTCTGGTTCCTCGTCGCCGGGTTCTTCGCCCGTCTGGCGTTCATGCGCGTCGTGCGCTGCGAATGGGTCGATTTCGACCGCATCCCCAGGGGCGCGGTGATCATCGCCTCCAACCACGTCTCGTCCGCCGACCCGGCCATGATGGCATCGGCGATTTACCCCCGCTCCCCGCGCTACATGGCGAAAGTCGAACTGTTCCAAAAGGCGCCGCTGATCGGCTATCTGTTCGCCCTCTCCGGCGCCTTTCCCGTGCGGCGCGGGGCCGGCGACCGGCTCGCGATCCGCGAAGCCGAGCGGCTGCTGCGCGAGGGTGCGGCGTTGGGCATGTTCCCTGAGGGGCATCGATCCGACACCGGCGCCCTGATGCAGGCGCACGCCGGCACGGCGCTCCTGGCGCTGCGCTCCCAGGCGCCCGTTGTCGCCGTGGGCATCACCGGATCTGAACGCATGCGGGCCGGCTGGCGGGCGCTCTTCGCGCGGACGCAGGTGCGGATGACCGCCTCGCAACCATTCGTCCTGCGGCCGAGCGGCAGGCGCATCACGCGCGACGACATCGACCGCGCCCACATCGCCATCATGCGCGCGATTGCCGAACAGCTGCCCCCCGCGTATCGTGGGGTATACGCCCACCTGGTCGACGATGTCGACAATGTCGACGACACCGCCGAGCAGAGCGCGACCGACCCGCAGTCCCCGCCGGAGCCGCCTCAACCCGAACAGCCAGGAGCAGCAGCATGAAGATCCACCGAGCCAGCGACATGGGCTTCTGCTTCGGCGTTCGCCGCGCGGTCGACATGATGCAGGAGGCGGCCGCCAGCGGCACCCGCGTCACCACACTCGGCCAAGTCGTGCACAACCCGCAGGTCGTGGCCCAGCTCGAGGAAACCGGGATCACCGTCAAAGCGGACCGCTCCGCCGAGGGCGTGCAGACCGATACGGTCGCGATCACCGCGCACGGCGTGGGCGAGACCGTCGTCCGCGACATCGAGGCGCGCGGGCTGAAGGTGATCGACACGACCTGCCAGTTCGTCTCCCGCTCACAACGCGCCGCGCGCAACCTGGCCGAACGCGGCTTCACCGTGATCATCTTCGGCGATCCGACCCACCCCGAGGTCAAGGGCGTGCTCGGCTGGTGCCGCGGACGCGGCATCGTGATCCAGAACGAATCGCTCGACGACCTGCCCGACTACCTGCCTGCCAAAATCGGCGTCATCTCGCAGACCACGCACACGCCCGAGCGTTTCGCCGCCTTCGTCTCCAACCTGATGCGCGCCCGCATCGACCAGATCACCGAAATTCGCGTCGTCAACGTGCTCTGCAACGCCACTACCTCGCAGCAGGCCGCCACGCGTGATCTGACCGAAGATGTCGACCTGATGATCGTCGTCGGCGGGCACAACTCCGCCAATACGCGCCACCTCGCCGAACTGTCGCGGGCCAACGGGATCCAGACGTTCCATGTTGAAACGGCCGCTGAACTCGAGCCGCACTGGTTCGAGGGGCACGAGGATGTCGGCGTCACGGCCGGCGCGTCCACGCCCGATTTCTCGATCGACGCCGTCGTCGCCCGCATCGAAGAGTTCGACCAGCTCGCCTCCACGGCCGTATAGCCGCGCCACAGCAGCCGGCCGCCGCTCGCGCAGATCGCTGATGACCAGACCGCGCCAAACGTCCGTACCCGCCGGCGCGATCAGCGCCGTGGAACCCGACTCGCTCGCCGCCGAGGCGGGGCTGCGGCCCGGCGACCAGGTGATCGCGGTCAACGGCCAACCGATCCGCGATCCGGTCGATTACCGCTTTCAGACCACCGACGATTTCGTCGAACTGGACGTGATCCACAACGGTGAACGCGGGATCGTCGAGTTCGAGAAACCGATCGACGAAACGCTCGGGATCGAGTTCGACGACGACGCCTTCGACGGCACCCGCATCTGCAACAACAAGTGCTTTTTCTGCTTCCTCAAGGGATTGCCGAAGGGGCTGCGGCGACCGCTCTACGTCAAGGATGACGATTACCGCCTCTCGTTCCTGCACGGCAACTTCGTCACGCTGACCAATCTCTCCGACGACGACTGGAGCCGGCTGGAAACGCAGCGGCTGAGTCCGATGCACGTCAGCGTCCACGCGACCGATCTCGACCTGCGCCGCAGGCTGCTCGGCAACCGCCGCGCGCCTGACATCATCGAGCAGCTCCAGCGCCTGGCGGAGATGCGCATCGACGCGCACACGCAGGTCGTGCTCTGCCCCGGCGTCAACGACGGCGACGCGCTCGACCAGACGGTGGGCGACCTGCTGCGGCTCGACAACGTGACCTCGATCGGCGTCGTGCCGGTCGGATCATCCCTGGAGGGCGAGGCGAGGATCGGCGACGCCGGCATGCGCGCGCACAGCCCGCGCGAGGCCAAACTCGTGATCCAACAGCTGCGACGTTGGCAGCGGCGCGCCAGATCGGAGCGCGGCGAAACCGTCGTCTTTCCCAGCGACGAGTTCTACCTGCGCGCCGAAGCGCAGATTCCATCCGCGCGCCGCTACGACGGGTTCCCGCAATGGGAGAACGGCATCGGCATGACCCGCACGCTGCTCGACGACTGGGCGCGCACGCGCCGCAAGATTCGGGCGGGGCGGATCCACGTGCCTCCCGTGTCCGCCCTGATCGCCTGCGGCACGTTGATCGCGCCGACCCTGCAGCGGATCGCGCAGGAGATCGCAGCGCTGACCGGCTGCCGATTGACCGTCGTCCCCGTCGAGAACAGCATCTTCGGCGCCCGAGTCAACGTCAGCGGGCTCATCCCGGGCCGCGACTTTCTCACAACGCTCACAGCGCTCACGGCGCTTGACGATCGCGACCTGCCCCGGCGCGTGTTCCTGCCGCGCGCGTCGCTCGACTATTTCGGCAACAAGTTCCTCGACGACCTGACGCCCGGCGACCTGGAAACTCGGCTCAATCGACCGCTCTCCTTCGTCTACACGATGTCCGAGCTTGTAGAGTTGATCAGCAGCAGCGACGAAGACGGCCAGGTCAACAGGCAGCCCGGCCGCAATCCGCGTTCCAATGGTCGCAGCTGGACAGCGCCGGCGGCGGGGTAGACGAAGAGCGTCTCATGTGCGGAATCGTCGGTTATGTCGGGCGGCAGGCGGCCGGCCCCATCCTGCTCGAAGGTCTGCAACGACTCGAATACCGCGGTTACGACTCGTCCGGCATCGCCGTCCTCGATCGTGACGGTGCGCTGGCCGTCCTGAAGAAGCAGGGCAAGCTGCGCGATCTGCAGGCGTCGCTCGAGCGCATGCCGTCCGGCAGCGCCGGCATCGGCCATACGCGCTGGGCGACGCACGGCGAGCCGTCCGATCGCAACGCGCATCCGCATGGCTCTCGCTCGGGCGATGTGATCGTCGTCCAGAACGGGATCGTCGAAAACTACCGCCAACTGAAGGCGGAACTGGAACAGTCCTGGCAGTCGTCCAGCCGTTCCTGGCAGTCGGACACCGACACCGAAGTGATTCCGGAATTGATCGCGCGCGAACTGGAGCGGGGGCGCTCGTTCATCGACGCGCTGCGCCTCGCCATCGCCCGGCTGCGCGGCGCCAACGCCATCGCCGCCGTGCACCGCGCCGATCCGTCCCGCATCTACGCCGCCCGCGTCGGATCGGCGGGCGGCATCGTCATCGGCTTCGGCCAGGACGAGATGTTCCTCGCCAGCGACCTGCCCGCCCTGCTGCCCTACACCACTTCGGTACACCATCTGGAAGACGGCGAGATCGCCGCCATCGACGCCCGCAAGGTGACCGTTCAGCGCAACGACCGCGAACCGTTCGAGCCGACGCCGCGACGGGTCGATCTGGACCCGGTCGCCATCGCGCGCGGTCCCTACCGGCACTTCATGCTCAAGGAGATTCACGAGCAGCCGCGCGCGCTTTCCGACACTATTCGCGGCCGCGCGCGGCTCGATCCGCCCGGCGCGCTGACCGACGAGCTTGACATCACTGACGAGACGCTGCGCGGGATCGAGCGGGTGCTGGTGATCGGGATGGGCACGTCGCTGCACGCGGCGATGATCGGGCGTTGGTGGATCGAGCAGATCGCCGGCATCCCCGCCGATTTCGACAACGCCTCGGAGTTCCGCTTCCGCGCGCCCGTGATCGGCCCGTCCACGCTGGTTGTATCGGTGACCCAGTCGGGCGAGACGATTGACACTCTGGGGGCGATGAACGAGGTTCGCGCGCGCTGGGGCGCGCCTCAGATCGTGATCACCAACGTCGAGGGATCGGAGGCGACCCGCCGGGCCGACGCGTCCATCCTGCTGCGCTGTGGGCCTGAGGTGGGCGTCGCATCGACCAAGACCTTCCTCGGCTCGCTGGCGGCGCTGTATCTGCTCGCCTGCCGCATCGGCCGGGCGCGCGGCGCGCTCGACGAATCGCGGCTGAGCGCGTCGATCGAACAGCTGCTGACCGCGCCTTCGCTGGTCGAGCGAGGCATTCAGCTGTCGGAGCGCTGCGCCGAGATCGCCCGCAGCATCACCGGCTCCGCCAATTTTCTGGTGCTCGGACGGGGGCTTGAATACCCGCTCGCGATGGAGGCGGCGCTCAAGTGCAAGGAGATCGCCTACGTCCACGCCGAGGGATACGCGGCCGGCGAAATGAAGCACGGACCGATCGCGCTGCTCGATCAGGACTTCCCCGTGATCGCGCTCGCCACGCGCGGTCCGCTGTTCGAGAAGATGATGTCGGCGATCCAGCAGGTTCGAGCGCGCCGCGCTCCGGTGATCGCCATCGGCGAGGCGGGCGACCGCGAACTCGCGAACCTGGTCGATCACTTCATCGGCGCGCCGCCCGCGCCCGACCTGCTGACGCCCTTCACGCTGACGCCCGTCGTTCAGCTGCTCGCCTATCACATCGCGCTGGCGCGCGGCCTTGATATCGACCAGCCCAGAAACCTCGCCAAGACGGTCACCGTTGAATGACCGTCTGAGTGATCGTCCAGCGCCGAGCGGCTTCCGCTGCGTCAGCCAATCGATAGTCGCGACTCGTTAACGCGGTGATATCCTGCCTCCGCATGCCGTGACCGTCCCAACCTGAACGCGCGGACAGCCCACATGACCTCTGACCCCAACCGCATCGTCTGGTTCGCCGAAGTCGGTCGGGGCGACGTGGAGCTGGTCGGCGGCAAAGGCGCCAACCTGGGCGAGCTCACCCAGGCCGGAATTCCGGTGCCTCCCGGATTCGTGGTGACCACGCACGCCTACCGCGAGTTCATCGAGCACAGCGGCCTCGACCACGTGCTGAGCCGCTTGTTGGACGGCCTGGCCGTCGACGACGACGAGCAACTGAACCGCACCGCGCGCTCGGTGCAGCAGGCGATCGAGCGAGCCGAAATGCCGGCCCCCATGCAGCAGGAAATCACCGCCGCCTACCGCCAGCTGGGCGAGGGCCCCGTCGCGGTGCGCAGCTCGGCCACCGCCGAGGACCTTGCCGAAGCGTCGTTCGCCGGCCAGCAGGCAACCTTCCTCAACGTCGAGGGCGGGCTGGACGTCGTCGAAGCCGTTCAGCGCTGCTGGGCCTCGCTGTTCGAACCGCGCGCCATTTTCTACCGCGAACAGGCCGGCTGGGGACACCTCGATGTCGACCTCGCCGTGCCCGTGCAGCAGATGATCCAGTCGCAGTCGTCGGGCGTGATGTTCACGGTCGATCCGATCACCAACGACCGCAACCGCGTCGTGATCGAGGCCGCGTTCGGTCTGGGCGAGGCGGTGGTCGGCGGCCTGGTCTCGCCCGATCATTTTGAAGTCGACAAATCCAGCGACCGCATCCTGCAGCGGCAGATCCTCAATCAGGATCGCATGCTGGTACGGTCAAGCGACGGACGCATCGATCCCGAGCACGGGCACAACCGCTGGCGCGCTCTCTCCCAGGCCGAGGGTTCGAAACCGAAACTGACCGACGCGCAGGTCGTCGAACTGGCCGCGATCGGCAAGCGGATCGAGGCGCACTACGGCTCGCCGCAGGACATCGAGTGGGGGCTGCTGGACGACCGCGTCTACCTGCTGCAAACCCGGCCGATCACCACGATCTCGCCCACGGCCAGGACCAACGGCGACAACCCGGCCCCATCGCCGGGCTCCGCGCCCATCCTCGACGGCTCGCCGGCGTCGCCCGGCGTCGCCAGCGGACGCGTGCGGGTAATCCTGAACGCCGCCGACACGGCCGCAATCGGCGAGGGCGATGTGCTGGTCGCCGAGATGACGACGCCTGACTTCGTGCCGGCGATGAAACGCGCCGCGGCGATCATCACCGAGCGCGGCGGCCGCACTTGCCACGCGGCGATCATCTCGCGCGAATTGGGCGTCCCCTGCGTGGTCGGCGCCGCCGGCGCCGCGCTGCTCGACAACGGGCGCGAGGTCACGGTCGACGGCGCCTCCGGCGTCGTCTACGACGGCGTCGAGACCGAGCTGCTCAACTGGTGGCGCGAACGCGAGCAGGAACGCTACGCGCCGATCGCAACGCAAACCAGGCTCTACGTCAACCTGGCCGAACCGGAGATCGCCGACCGGGTGGCCGAGCGCGACGTCGACGGCGTCGGCTTGCTGCGGGCCGAGTTCATCATCGCCCGCCTCGGCGAGCACCCGCGCCACTTCATCGACAGCGGCCGCCAGGACGAATACGTGCGCCGCCTCTCCGACGGCATGCGCAAGATCGCCGCTCCGTTCGATCCGCGGCCGGTCGTCTATCGCGCAACCGATTTCAAGACCAACGAATACGCCAACCTGACCGGCGGCGACGTGTACGAGCCGGTCGAGGAAAACCCGATGATCGGCTACCGAGGCGCCGCCCGCTACATCCGCGAGCCGGATCTGTTCGAGCTCGAGCTGCGGGCGCTCGAACTCGTCCGCGCCGAGCATCCCAACCTGCACCTGATGATCCCGTTCGTCCGCACGCCCGACGAGATGGCGCAGGTCGTCCGGCAGATCGATGACTACGGCCTCGCCCGCAACGCCGGCGAGCCGGGCGGGTTTCAGCTCTGGATGATGGTCGAAGTACCCGCCAACGTCATGCTGCTGGACGAGTTCATCGACTGCGGCCTCGACGGCGTCTCGATCGGCTCCAACGACCTCACGCAACTGACGCTCGGCATCGACCGCGACTCGGAACGCTTCGCCGACACGTTCGACGAGCGCAACCCGGCCGTGCTCAAGGCGATCGAACACGTGATCCGAACCGCCAGGCGGCGCGGGATCACGGTGTCCGTCTGCGGCCAGGGGCCGTCGGAACATCCCGACCTGGCGCAGCGTCTGGTTGACTGGGGGATCACCTCGATCTCCGTCACCCCCGACGTGATCGAGCAAACCCGTCAGCTGGTCGCCAGCGCCGAGGCGCAACGCGGGCGCTAACGCCTCCGACCGATCCGCCCGATAGAGTGACGGCGAACCCGCTCGCTGCAACATTCGGCGCGTGCACCGCGCTCAAGGCCTTGGAAGCGCATGGGCAGCCGCAACGGCTCGATCTCCATCTTCCTCGTGATCGCCGCCATCGTCGCCGCGGTCGTCGTGATCATCGTCCGCCTCGACCTGCTCGACACCGGCCAACCCGACGCGCCCGTGATCGTCGCCTCGCTCGACGAGGGCGAACTCGTCCTGCTGGACGAGCCGCAGAGCATCACGGTCACGATCTCCTCCGGCAGCCCGATCACGACGCTTGAACTGTTCGTTGACGACATCCGGGTGTCCGAAGTGATTCCGCCCTATTCCGCCGAGCGCGGCGCCTGGATCGGCCCGTTCGTCTGGACGCCCGAACGTCTCGGCTTCGCGCAGATCCGGATCGCCGCGCTCGACGCGCAGGGACGGCAGTCCAGCCACGAGTTCCAGGTCGAGGTCACCGACGATCGCGCGCGCGTCGCCGCCGCGCTCCGCATCAGCGTCGCGGGCATCGCCCCGCTCCAACAGTTTCCAGTCAACGCCGATATCGGCATCGACATCTCGGCAACCGGCAGCCGGCCGATCGAGCGATTCGACATGCTCCTGAATGACGACCACGTCGCCTCGGTCTCGCCCGAGCTGCAGGAAGATGGACGTTATCTCGCCAGGTTCGTCTGGACACCCCCAGATGCCGGCGAGTTCCGAGTGACCATCGAAGCGATCGACACGGACGGCAGAAAGGAATCGCACACGATCCCGGTCATCATCATCGAGCAGGGCGCGGCCTCGCCGATCACCAGCGCAGGATCGACCGATGCAACCGACGAGGCGGAGGACGACGCGCAGGCGGAGTCCAACACGCCCGCCGACGAGGAAACCGGCGGCGATCCTTCCGAGGCTTCAGCGCGGATCGAGTCGCCCGCCGACGGGCAGCAATTCGTCCTCGACGACGACTTTGCGCTCGATGTCGAACTCGCCGCCCGCAACATCGGCCCCGTCGCGAGCGCGCTGCTCTACATCACTCCGGTGCGGCCAGACAATTCGCTCGGCGAATCGATCCTGGTTCACTCAACGGAAGGGCGCGACGGCGACTACGCCGAACGCGTCGAGGGCATCGAACGGTTCATCACCAGCTCCGGCGCATACGAGCTGCAGCTGGTCGTCTTCACCCCGCAGAACGATCGCTACGACCACCGCATCGCCATTCGCGTGCTCGCCGGCGCATCGCCAGACGACGAGGATGAGGATCAGGGCGAGGCTGCGCAGAGCGGCGGCCAGATCGACCTCGGCATCGTGCGGGCCAGGCAGGCGGCGGACAATCCAGGCCGGCTCAACGTGTCGATCACCAACTCCGGCGGGGTCGACATCGAACGCATCCAGATCACGCTCATCGTGACCAACATCGTCAACGGCGCCGAGCTGGGCGCTGTCGACGCGACGATGGCGCTCGACGCGCAGGAGCTGCGCACGATCCCGCTCGATCTCGACCTCGAACCGGGCGTCGAGGTCGAAGCCCAGGTGCTGCTCCAGTCGAACCCCGACGCCGACGCCGATAACAACACCTACCGCATCGCGCTCCGCGCCGTTCCCGCTTCGGGGCAGCCGCAGCAAGCAACTGATCAGGCAGCGGACGGATCAGATGATTCGGATCAGGGTCAAGCGGGGCAGGAAGACGTGGACGCCAGTCAGGAGCAATCGGGATCGTCAACCGCGCCCGGCCCGGTTCCCGACCTCACGGTGATCGAAGTCCAGGTCACCAGCGACGGGTATGTCCTGCTGACCGTGGCCAATGTGGGCGACGGGGCGGCATCAACCTTCGCCATCGTCATTGCCGACGCCGACGGCAATGTGCTGGAGACCGTCACGCGGCGCCAATCCGACACCGCCCCGCTCGCGCCCGGCGCGGCGGAGATCCTGACCAGCCTGCAGCCGCACACAGGGACGATTGCGCTCACCGTGGCCGCCGGCGCGGGCGACGACGAGCAGAATCTCGCCAACAACTCGACGACCGTCCAGGTACCATGATCGCCGGCGTCGTTGGGCGGATTTTCCGAATTTCCGCTCGTGATCATTGATATATGTTCAGGATCAACGTAAATTTGTGGCTATGCTCCTGGCAATGCATTTGACCGGCGCGACGCGCTCGACCAGCT
Organism: Dehalococcoidia bacterium; assembly: GCA_965205105.1. Taxonomy (GTDB): domain Bacteria; phylum Chloroflexota; class Dehalococcoidia; order Bin125; family Bin125; genus Bin125. The sequence goes on along the minus strand of OZ242034.1, from coordinate 539,322 downwards.
GGACGGAACTCCGCCCATGTCGGTCGTAGAGGAAGTCAAGGCGAAGATCGACATCGTCGATCTGATCGCCGCAGAGGTTCAGCTCAAACGGAGCGGCTCCTCGTTCAAGGCTCCCTGTCCCTTCCACGCCGAAAAAACCCCCTCGTTTATCGTTAACCCCGATCGCCAGACCTGGCACTGCTTCGGCGCCTGCTCGGAGGGCGGCGACATCTTCAGCTGGGAGATGAAACGGCACAACATCGACTTTCGCGAGGCGCTCCAGCGGCTCGCGCAACAGGCGGGCGTGCAGCTGCGGCCCAAGACCGAGGAGCAGACCCGCCGCGACGAACAGCGCCAGCGGCTGCTCCGCGCCAACGAAGCCGCCCTGCACTTCTGGCGCAGCCACCTTGAGGATCCGACCGACGGACGCCGAGCCAGGGGGTATCTGCGCGAACGCGGTATCTCCGACGCCGCCGCCCAACGCTTCAATCTCGGGCTCGCCGGGCCTGATTCCGACGCGCTGGTGCAGCACCTCTCCGCGCGCGGACATCAATCATCCGACGCCGCGGCCGCGGGACTCGTGATCGAAACCGAACACGGCCCGCGCGACCGCTTCCGCGACCGGCTAATGTTCCCGATTCGCAATGCGCGAGGCGAAACCGTCGGCTTCGGCGGACGCACGCTGATCGACGAACCGGCCAAGTACATCAACACGCCCGAATCCGAACTCTTCCGCAAGCGCGATCTGCTCTACGGTCTGGACATCGCCCGTTCGGCGATTCGCGAGGCCGGCTCGGTGATCATCGTCGAGGGCTACACCGATGTGATCAGCGCGCACGAGTACGGCAGCCCCAATACGGTCGCCTCGATGGGCACCGCGCTGACCGAAACGCAGGTGTCGTTGATCAAGCCGCTCGCCGCCGACGTGCGTCTCGCGTTCGACCCCGATGCAGCCGGCCGCGCCGCCGCTCGGCGCGGGATCGAGACCGCCCGTCAGGTGCTGGGCGTCGAATCGCAGGACGCCGCCGAGCACCGCCGACTGGGCGCGCTGCAGAACCAGCTGGCCAGCGACATCCGCATCATCCAGCTGCCCGAGGGCAGAGACCCCGACGACTTGATCCGTTCCGAGCCGGAACGCTGGGCGGAACTCGTCGAACGCGCGCCCGCATTCCTCGACTGGCTGCTCGAACATGTCCGCGCCCAGCACGATCTCGACAGCCCGCGCGGGCGCTCCGATTTCATCGACGAACTGCTGCCCACCGTCCGCAGCATCGGCCATCCGGTCCTGCGGGAGGAGTACCTGCGCCGCATCGCCGCCTGGGGGCGCGTAGACCCGAGTTCGCTGCTCGCCCGTTCCACCCCGCCGATGTCATCCTCGCCGCGACGCTCGGCCGCAGGGCCGGGCGAGCCGCCGCAGGGCGACCAACCCAATCGGCATGACCGCCATGACCGGCAACAGACATTTCTGGTCCAACTTGCGCTGCGGTTCGAATCTGCGCGCGGCGGGTTTGGCTACGAAGACATCGAGTTGATCGAGAGCGCCGAGGATCGGGCGATCCTGATGGCGCGGATCGACACGGCCAGCGAAGACTGGGCCGATGCCCTCGCCGAATCCGCGGGGCGCGTCGCCCGGCTCAGCCGTGACGCTGAACGGCTTCCGCCCTACAGTGACCAGGAGGCGGTCGAGGCCGTCGCCGACGCCGTTGCGCGCATCCGCAAGAACCGAAGCAAAGCAGGCCTGCGTCTGACGCATATCGAAATTGACGAACGGGAACGCCAGATCGGCGCCGACCAGCTGGCCCGCGCCGCTGCGCAACTGGTCAACGACGAATCGTGCGACCCCGAACTGGCCGACGCCGCCAGCTTCGTCGTCGACGCCCGTGACTCCGCCCGCCGTCTGCACCAACCGACCCTGTCGGGTTCGGCCTGATCGAAGACCATGCCCCCGCCGCGCGGCGGGGGACCATGCCGAGAGAAGGAAGCACAGCCATGGCGACCACTCGAACCGCAACCGCTGAACCCGCCACCGAGACCGTCGCCGCCGCGGCGGACGCCGACGCGCCCGCGCCGCGCCGCGCGTCCAGAAACGGAACCGCGGCCGCCGCCAAAAAGAACGGCGCGCGCAAGACGCGAACGACCAGGACGAAGCGAACCAGGCGGGCTACTCGAATCGCAACCACCGAGACCGTGGTCGCCACGGCGGACGCCGATGCGCCCGTACCGTCCGCCGCCGCCAGCAACGGAACCGAAGCGGCAGCCAAGAAGAACGGCGCGCGCAAGACGCGAACAACCGGGACGAAGCGAACCAGGCGGGCGACCCGAACCGCGGCCGCTGAATCCGCCGCCAAGACCGCCGCCGCCACGGCGGACGCCGATGCGCCCGCGCCGCCCGTCGCCGCCAGCAACGGAACCGCGGCCGCCGCCAAGAAGAACGGCGCGCGCAGCACCCGGTCGAGCGGCAACGGCACGGGTGGGCGCGCTCGGAAGCGCAGCGACTCGAAGGCGTCGAACACATCGAAGGTGACCGCCTCCGCCCTCGCCGACCTTGCTCGAACAGCCGAGCTCGGCTCGCATGCGATCGGCGACATCCGCAGCATGGTGCGCGAACAGCTTGGCGACCGCCGCATGACCGCCGAGGCGCCCGGCCAGCGCAAGCCGCGCGCGGTCGCGCAGTCCGAGGCAGAAGCGCGCGTGCGTGCGCTGACCGCTCCGGTTGATGAATTCTCGATGCCGGCCGGCCGACGCACGATCAACCTCGCCGAACAGCCCAAGCGAACCACGAAAAAGTCGACCAAGGCCGCTCCCACGCCGAAAAAAGCCGCCGAACGGCGCAACCAGGCGAAGATGCACGAGGAGCGCCAGGTTTCGCACGCGCCCGTAGCCAGCTTCACCCTCACCGGCGAGGAATCTACGGAGGACATGGCGGCGCTCAGCGAACTGCTCAGCTCGCTCGAACGTCCGCTCGAGCCGAAGCGGCCGGCGGAGCCGCCGGCGACCACGCGGCGCGCCAAGTCGCGCGCCAAGAACGCCAAAGCCGCCAAGACACCCGTCAAGCGCGGCCGCGGCAAGGCGAAGGGCAAAGGCAAGGCCGAGGCCGAAGAACAGAGCGCGCCCGTCGTCGACCTCTACGGCCGGACCAAGGAAGTCGGCTCTCGCCGCATCATCGAAATGCGCAAAGAGGGGCGGCAAAGCGTCCACGAAGAGGCGGAAGGCGTCGACGACCCGGTCCGCATGTATCTGCGCGAAATCGGACGCGTCAACCTGCTCACCGCCGCGGACGAACGCTACCTCTCCCGCCAGATGGAGGAAGGCAACTGGATCCGCGACTTCGAGGAAGACTGGCGCAACCTCAAGGGCCGCACCCCGAACGCCATCGAAGTCACGATCTACCTGCTGCTGCAGCTGGAGTCACTGCTGCCCGAGATCGCCGTGATCGCCGACGAGATCGGCAAGTCCGAGCTCTCGCTGTTCGACCTGACCAAGGATCCGACCTTCCGCGAGCGGGTTGATCAGGAAATGGATCCCGAGCTGCGCGAAGCGCTGGTCAACAAGTTCCAGAAGCCCGGCAAGGAAGATGGTGAAGAAGACGAATACGACGAAGCCCGCGCCGAAGAGCGTCTGGTGCAGATCTCGGTCGTGACCCACATCTTCGACCATCGACACGTGCGCCACCTGCTGCGAGCGGCCGGCGGCCTTGAACTGCTGATGCCCTGTCCGCAGGATTTGGGCGACAAGCTGGAGCCGATCGCGCTGCGCTGCGAGCGGCATATCGGCATCCTCAAAGAGGACGCCTTCCTGTCCGAAAAGCGCCTGACCGAGGCCAACCTGCGGCTGGTCGTCTCGGTCGCCAAGAAGTACATCGGGCGCGGGATGTCGATGCTCGATCTGATTCAGGAAGGCAACATCGGCCTTGTCCGCGCCGTCGAGAAGTTCGACTACCGCAAGGGCTACAAGTTCTCGACCTATGCGACCTGGTGGATTCGCCAGGCGATCACCCGCGCCATCGCCGATCAGGCCCGCACGATCCGCATCCCCGTGCACATGGTCGAGACGATCAACAAGCAGGTGCGCGTCTCCCGCCGTCTCGTCCAGGAGCTCGGCCGCGAGCCTACCTACGAAGAGATCGGCCAGGGCATGGGCGTCGACGCCCAGCGCGTGCGCGAGATCATCAAGGTCTCACAAGAACCGGTCTCGCTGGAGACGCCCATCGGCGAGGAAGACGACAGCCACCTCGGCGATTTCGTCGAGGACGAGAAGATGCTCGCGCCCGAGGCCGCGGCCGGCCAGCAGCTGCTCAAGGAGACGGTCAGCGCCGTGCTCGGCTCGCTCCTGCCGCGCGAGCGCGAGGTGCTGGAGCTGCGCTTCGGCCTGGGCGACGGACGCGCGCGGACGCTGGAGGAAGTCGGCCGCGACTTCGATGTCACCCGCGAGCGCATCCGCCAGATCGAAGCCAAGGCGCTGCGCCAGCTCCGGCACCCCACCCGCTCGTCCCGCCTGCGCGACTACATCGAGTAGCCGCCTACAGCGTCGGCGCCAGCGACCCCAGAAACGCCTCCGTCAGCGACCGCTCCGACTCGTCGCCGAACACCACACCGACGAAATCCGTCGTCCCCGCGTCCTGCAGCTGGCGCAGCTGCGTCTCGATCTGTTCCTCGGCGCCGAGAATGGCGACATCCTCCGGATTGGCGGCGCCCTGTCGGTCGAGCATCGCACGATACGACGGAAGCTGTCCGTAGTTTGCGAACTGCTCCGCCGCAGACTGGCGGGCCCGATCGACATCGTCGGTCAGCATGACCGGCAGGCCGACCACGATGCGAGGCTGCGGGCGGCCCGCCGCCTCGGCCGCGGCATTGATCGTAGGAGCGATATACGACTCGACCACACCAGCAGCGGTCATCCACAGGATCGTCCCGTCCGTGCGCGCGCCCGCCAGACGCAGCATCGCCGGCCCCATCGCCGCGAGCATGCAGGAGACGGGCTTCGCCGCGTCCGGCACATCCAGGCTGACCGCGCCCCGATAGTGTTCGCCGTCCGTCCGCGCCGGCTCGCCCGCCAGCAGCGGGAGCAGCACGTCCAGATATTCCCGCATGTGGCGCACCGGGCGCTCAAAGGAGTACCCGAACATGCCCTCGATCACGATCCGATGCGAAAGGCCGATGCCGAGCACGAAGCGCGGCCCGCCCGACGCCGCCTGCACCGTCAACGCCTGCTGCGCCATCGCATGCGGATGCCGCGGGTAGGTCGGCACGACGGCGGTCATCAGCTCGATCGAGTCGGTCTCCGCGCCGGCCAGCGTCAGCGCGCCCATGGCGTCGTGCGAGAAGATGTTCGCCATCCCGAAGGTCGAGAATCCCGCCGCCTCGGCCCGCTGCGCCTGCATGACGATGTCGTGCACGCCTGCCGCCGGTCCCGCGCCACCGATGAAGATGCCAATCCGCATGTCTGTACTCCCCGCGCTTCAGGCTCTGTGTTTCGGTTCCAGACTTCGCGGTCTACGACGGACGAACCAGAATCCGCCCCCGCACCCCGCCGCCGAGAATCCTCGCGGCCGCGTCAGGCACGTCCTCCAGCCCGATGCGGGCTTCAACCAGGTCGAGCAGATTGCGACCGCTGAAGTCCTGCGCCATTCGGGACCACAGGCGCGGCCGATCCTCGCCGGGCCAGTAGACCGACTCGATCCCGACCAGCGAGACGCCGCGCAGGATGAACGGCATCACGTTCGTCTCCACCCCAACGCCGCCGGTCAGACCCGAAAGGGCGACCACGCCGCCGTAGCGGGTTTGCCGCAGGATCGAGGCGGTGGTGGAACCGCCGACCGGGTCAACCGCCGCCGCCCAGCGCTCGCGCTCGATCGGCCGCCGCGATTCGGCGGACAGTTCCTCGCGATCAAGAATCTCGGACGCGCCCAGCCCGCGCAGGAAGTCGTGCTGCGACGCCTTGCCGGTGCTCGCGTGGACGGTGTACCCGCGGGCGGCCAGCATCGCCACCGCCGTCGATCCGACGCCGCCGGTCGCGCCCGAGACGATCACGGGGCCGGACTCCGGGTCGATCCCCGCCCGCTCGATCACGTCGATCGACATCGCCGCCGTGATTCCCGCCGTACCCAGTGTCATCGCCTCTTCCGACGTCATGCCGTCGGGCAGCGGCGACAGCCAGCCGCCCGGTACGCGGGCCTGCTCGGCGTAGCCGCCGGGGTGTCCCGTGCCCAGGTCGTAGCCGGTCGCGACGACCGAGTCGCCCGCCCGGTAGCGCGAGTCCGAGGATTCGAGCACCGTCCCCGCGAAGTCGATGCCCAGCGTCATGGGATAGGCGGTCACGACGCGGCCGTTCGGCGTGCAGGCGAGGCCGTCCTTGTAGTTCAGATCGGACCACTCGACGGCGACGGTCACATCGCCCTCCGGCAGCGACGATTCGTCCAGCGACTGCACCGCCGCCGTGAAATCGTCGCCGTCCCGGTTCACCACAAACGCTCGATACGTCACATGCGCTCCTGTCGTGCCATCTGTCCGATCACGGCCTGAACGACGCTCACTCGGCCTCGATCGGCCAGTGCCTGCTAGTGCGGACGCGCCGCCTCCATCGGGTTCGCGGTCTGCGGGTCGGCGTCGGCGCCGTTGTGCCGTTCATGCCGCACGATCACGCCGTCGGCGGAGAAATCGACGATCGTGGCTCCGCCCGAATGTCTGGGCGCGCCGGGATAGTAGGCGGGCACCGAACCGTCGCCCACGCCCTCGTGCACGTCGATGTGTCCGAGCGCCACGTAGTCGGCGTCCAGCGACGCGACCTCCGACGCGTGAATTTGGTACGAATAGCGGGACTCGCCCGTCCCCACGTAGTAGCCGTGCGCCATCGCCACGCGCCAGATGTAGCGCTCGGAACGGTCGGCCCAGGCCGGCTTCGCCGAGGCCGGCGCGAAGTCGTTGTAGCTCTCGTGCGCCTGCCCCCAGAACTGCACGCCGTGCTCTTCCAACAGCACCAGCTCGCCCTCGGCCGACGCGATGATCTCCACGTTGGACGGGAACGCGTCGGCGAACTTCTGGTAAATCCCCTCGGGCATGTGCGGGTCGTGATTGCCTGGCAGGATCACGACCGGCCGGCCAACCGCCTCCATCAGCTCGCAGGCCGCCTCGACGTAGGGCCGCTTGACGCGCACGTGGTCGAAGAAGTCCCCGGCAATGGCGACCACATCGACATTCGCCTCGACGCCCAGATCAAGCACGTGCCTGAACGCCAGCAGCGCCGGCTCCAACGACTCCGCGCCATCCGCCTCGTCCCGATACGGCTGCGACGTGTAGGCGCCCAGATGCACGTCCGACGTATGCAGCATCCGCAGCGGGCGAATCTCACGAATCCCGGATGCAGCGCCGTTCAATCCCGCTCGCGGCGAGTAAACCTCTGTGCTCATGCCGTACACACACCCCCAAGGCCGCGTCCGCGCGGCGCGATATTGTTCGCAGACTAGCAGCAGACCGCGACTACACTGGCTGCCATGACCTCGCACGCGCCCCCCGCAACCAAATATGAAACCGTGATCGGGCTGGAAGTCCATTGCCAGCTCCGCACGCAGAGCAAGATGTTCTGCCGCTGCCCTGCCGATTACGCCTCGGCCGAACCCAACACCTACGTCTGCCCCCTCTGCCTGGGCATGCCAGGCACGCTGCCGGTGATCAACCGCACGGCGGTCGAGTGGACGATCCGCACGGCGCTCGCGCTCAACATGTCGATCCCCGAGCTGTCCAAGTTCGACCGCAAAAACTACCCCTATCCCGACCTGATGAAGGGCTACCAGATCTCGCAGTACGACATGCCGCTGTCCGAGGGCGGCTGGATGGACGTCGAGACCGAGGCGCTGGGCAAGCGCCGTATCGGCATCACCCGCGTCCACCTCGAAGAGGACACGGCGCGGCTGCTGCACCGCGAGAATGAGGCCGGCGAACGCTTCTCGCTGGTCGACGTCAACCGCTCCGGCGTGCCGCTCATGGAGATCGTCTCCGAGCCCGACATGCGCTCGGCGGACGAGGCGCGCACCTACCTCGTCCAGCTGCGGCAGATTCTCCGCTATCTCGGCGTGTCCGGCGCCGACATGGAGAAAGGCTCGTTCCGCTGCGACGCCAACATCTCGCTGCGCCCGGCCGGCTCGAACGAGCTCGGGGCCAAGGTCGAGATCAAGAACATGAACTCGTTCCGAGGCGTCCACAGCGCGCTCGAGTACGAGGTCAGACGCCAGACCGAAGTGCTGCGCGCGGGCGAAACCATTGCGCAGGAAACGCGCGGCTGGGATGAAGAGCGCCAGATCACGCTCTCGCAGCGCTCCAAGGAAGAGGCGCACGACTACCGCTATTTCCCCGAGCCGGACCTGCCGCCGCTGCGCATCTCGAGCGGCGAGGTCGAGGCGATCCGCAGCCGATTGCCCGAGCTTCCGCAGGAACGCCGCGCGCGCTTCCAGTCCGAATACGGACTCGGCGAGTTTGAAGCCAACCTGTTGACCGAAGAGCCGTCGCGCGCCGACTACTTCGACCAGACCGCCGCCGCGCTCGCGGACGCCTCCAGCGCGCGGGAAGCAGCCAACTGGATCACCGGCGACCTGTTCGCGCAGATCAACAAGGATCCGTCCCACCCCGGCATCGAGGATCAGCCGATCCGCCCCGCGCAGATCGCCGCGCTCGTCGGCCTGATCGCGGGCGGTGAGATCTCGCGCAGCCAGGCCAGGACCGTCTTCGAGGCGATGTACGAAACCGGCGGCGATCCCGCCGAGATCGTCAGGGACCGAGGCCTCACCCAGATCAGCGGCGCAGACGCGCTCACCCCGATCATCGACCAGGTGATCAGCGACAACCCCGACGCCGTATCCGACTACCGCAGCGGCAAGGAAGCCGCGCTCAAGTACCTGGTCGGCCAGGTGATGCGCCGCAGCCGCGGGCAGGCGAACCCCCAACAGGCGTCCGAGCTACTGGCGGCGGCGCTGTCGGAGTGAGGCCGCAATGCTGTCCGAGCCTACACTGAGCGTTGCTGAGTTCTACTCGATGTGGGGTGCGTCCGAATTGAGTGAAACACAAGGCTCGCAATCGCACTTTCGCGATCTGTGCGCAATGCTCGGCGTCGACCCGCCGCCGCCGAACGATCCTGATACATATACGTTTGAGCGCCCGGTGTACGACGCTGACGGCGAATACGTCGGCTCGGCGGATGTCTGGAAAGCAAACTGCTTCGGTTGGGAATACAAGAGCCCGGGCAAAAGCCTCCGCAATGCATACACCCAGCTGCGCGGCTACCAGGAAGGTCTGGGCAATCCCCCGATCCTGGTAGTCTGCGACATGCGGACGTTCGAGATTCACACGACGTTCACGAATGCGCCGGCTCGGACGATTCGATTCACTCTCAAAGACCTGGTAGAGAATCCAACCCACTATTGCAGGATCCTCCGCAACGCATTCGAGCCGTCTGGCAGCGGACGCGAGCACCCTCTGCATCCCGACCGCGATCCCCGTTACATCACCGAAACGGCGGCGTCCAAATTCGGCGAGGTCGCGGAAGCGTTGCGCGCGCTCGACCACGATCCCAATGTCGTCGCCCGTTTTCTGAACCGCATGGTGTTTGCCTTCTTCGCGGAGAGCGTCGGTCTGTTTCGCAACGACTATGGCGATACCTATCAACTGCTCACGATCACGCTTCAGAACCTGAGCCAGCGCCCGGAACGAACCAGAGCGCAGATCGCGGCAGTGTTCAGGGCGATGTCATCGCGGGAGACGCCCGACTTCGGCCCGTTTCCCGTCCCGTGGTTCAACGGCGGCCTGTTCGACGAGTCGGCTGAGCGCGAGACGTTTGCGCTCACCGGCGATCTGGTCAACGTGCTGCTGGAGACCGGCCAGCTGGACTGGTCGCGAATCGATCCCGCCATCTTCGGTACGCTCTTCGAGCGCGGGCTGGACCCCGATCGACGCACCCAACTCGGCGCGCACTACACGGATCCCGACAACATCATGCGCGTCGTCGAACCGGTGCTCCTGCGACCGCTGCGACGCGAGTTCTCCGAGCTGCGGCGGGCGCTCCAGCCTCAGCCCGGCGTTTCCGAAGCTGATGCGCCCCCGTACGGCGAGAACGGCTCACTGAGCCTCGACGAACCCGCGCCCGATTCAACTGAAGGGCGCATCCGCGCGTTCCACGACCGTCTCGCCAACGTGCGTGTGCTCGATCCCGCCTGCGGTTCAGGGAACTTCCTCTACGTCGCAATGCGCGAACTCAAACAGCTTGAGCAGGAGCTAATTGACTGGGCGCACGGTTCTTTCGGGATCAACGGGATGAAGCGCCGCGTCGGTCCCGCCAACATGCTCGGCATCGACATTGACCAGTATGCCGTCGACCTGACGCGCCTGTCGCTGTGGATCGGTGATATCCAGTGGACGATGCAACAGGGTCTGCGGCATCTCAGCGAACCAATCCTTGGTCAGATCGATCAGATCGAATGCCGCGACGCGATCCTGGACACAGACAACGAGGGCAATCCTGTCCCCGCGCAATGGCCGGCGGCGGAGTTCATCGTCGGCAATCCACCGTTCATGGGTTCTAAACAAATGAAGGCGCTGGATTCCCACTATGTGAGCCAATTACGGAAAGCTTACTCCGATATGCTCGATGGGCGCGTCGATCTGTGTGTCTACTGGCACGAACTCGCCCGTCAGCAGATCGTGAGTGGGGCTACGGATCGAGCCAGCCTACTGGCTACCCAGAATATCCGACGCTCTTTTAGCCGCCCCGTGTTAGAACGCATCACCGAATCAGGTCAAATTTTTATGGCGTATACAGATGAGGAGTGGACCAACAACGGTGCTGCTGTACGCATCGCGATAATCGGTCAAGACAATGGTAACGAAGATGATGTTCTACTAAATGGTGAACCAGTTGCTGTAATTCACCCAGACCTGACATCGGGCCCACGAGTGTTCGACGCATCTCCATTGGCTGAGAACAAAGGATTTGCGTTTGTGGGCGGCCAACGTACCGGTAAGTTCGAGTTGGAGCTATCAGGGGCGCACGCCATGCTGAATGCACCGGCAAATCCGAATGGTCGGCCCAACAGCGAAGTTGTGTTTAAGTTTATTGCTGGCGCTGACTTGACAGGTAGACCACGTGGACGCCATATCATCGACTTCGGCAGTGATATGTCACGCGAGGACGCGGCTCTATTTGAAATGCCTTACAAATGGGTCAAAGAGAATGTGTTCCCGGAGCGCAGTCAGCACTCGAATCAAAAGATCAAGAGATATTGGTGGCGTCATCAGGCGACAACGGATAAGTTAATCGCCGCTATGACACCGCTGCGACGGTGGTTAGCAACATCGCTGACTTCCAAACACCGAAACTTTGTGTGGATATCCGAGGAAAGGGTACGGATAGATATTTCAGTCGTCGCCATCGCCAGAGAGGACGATTACACGTTCGGCGTCCTCCATTCGCGCATTCACAAAACGTGGGCACTGGCGCAGGCGTCACGCCTAGGCTTCGGCAACGACCCTCGCTACACTCACACGCAGTGCTTCTTCACATTCCCGTTCCCCTGGCCGCTCGACACGGCGGAGGCGGATCTGGACGCCGAACAGCGCGCGCACGAGCGCGCGATCGCTGCGGCGGTGAAGGTGCTGCACGAGCGGCGCGAAGCCTGGCTCAATCCGGTCGACGTCAATCCGGCCATCCTCCAGGACCGCACAATGACGGAGCTGTACAACCGCCAACCCGACTGGTTGATCGACGCCCACGACGCGATCGACGAGGCGGTCACCGCCGCCTACGGCTGGAGCGCGGAGCTCACGGACGACGAGATCCTGCCGCGGCTGCTCGAACTCAATCGCCAGCGGGCCGGAGCCGAGCCGTAACCGGCAGCAACCGCTAGCGCCGGCCGGTCGCGCGGGCGACGTGGACGACCTGCGGCGTGTTCTGGTAGGTGGGCACGCCGACGTCGTCGAAAATCTGGTTGACGGCGCTGCGGATGTCCTCGGTCAGCTTCCAGTCGGTGGCGGCGACGTTCTCTTCGAGCTCGCGCTCGTTGCGCATCCCGACCAGGGCGCAGCTGACGCCGGGATGGTCGAGCACCCAGGCGATGCCCAGCTGGGCGACGGTCTTGCCGTATCCGTCGGCCAACTCGTGCAGCCGAGCGGCGATCTCGACCTCCTGGCGGAAGCGATCGGGCTCGAACAGCGGCAGATTGAAGGCGGTGCCGTTGCGGCGCCAGTCGCTCTCGTCGAACTGGTGGTCAGGCGCAAACGCGCCGGTCAGCAGCCCGAAGGCGAGCGAGCCGTAGGACATGAACCCCACCCCGTTGGCCATGCACCAGGGCAGGACGCGCGATTCCATCCGCCGGTCGAACATGTGATAGCCGACCTGATTGGCGGCGATCGTCCCGTGCCGCTGGCACTCCTCCATCATGTCGATGTTGAAGTTCGAGACGCCGTAGTGGCGAATCTTGCCGTCCCGCTTCAGCTGCTCCAGGCCTTCCATCGTCTCCGCAAACGGCGTGTCGTGGTCGGGCCAGTGGATCAGCATCAGGTCGACGTAGTCGGTCTTGAGCCGGCGCAGACAGCCCTCGGTGTGCTCGATGATGTGGTCCTTCTTCGAGTTGAGACCGATCACGCGCGGCGTGTCGTCGTAATCGAAGCCGACCTTGGTGACCAGCACTACCTCGTGCCGGCGGTTGCCCAGTCCGCGCGCCAGCAGCTCCTCGGAGTGGTTGGGGCCGTAGACCTCAGCCGTGTCGAACAGGGTGATCCCTCGGTCGATCGCCATGTTCACCGCCCGCGCCGCCTCGTCGCGGTCGATGTGGCCGTACATGTTGCCGCTCATCTCCCAGGTGCCGAAGCCGACCGCCGACGCCACCAGATCGCTGTTGCCGAATCGCCGCTGTTCCATCTCCGCGCTCCTGTCTCACCTGTCTCATGGGTTGCTTGCCGAACCGATGCCGCCCGCGGCTCATACCCTACCGCTTCCGCCGCGAGCGGCTCTATAGTGGCATAATGTTCCGCCGCTTGCGAGGCAACGGTTCCGCTTCCGCAGTGTCCGCCGCGGGCGGCGCCCGACCCGATCGGCAGTGGCGCAGATGGCTGGTGCCCGGCATCGGGATCAAGCGCTGGTTCCTCCTGCTGCTGCTCGGCATGGGCCTGCTCGGTCTGGGCGTCTCCTTTCTCGCCCGCGAGCTGTATCTCACCGTCACGCTGCCCGGCGCGTTCTACTACATCACGCTGCAGTTCCTGCCCTACGCGGTGCGCGGGGCGATCCTGATCGGGCTGGCCGTGCTCTGCGTCGGCTTCGGGATCGGCAAGTTCACGTCCGGGCTGGTTATCGCCGCCCGATCGTCCGATAACCGCGCCGGGGTCGAAGAGCCGCTGGTCGAGCTGCTCCACCGGCAGCGCTTCGCCGGGCGCGGGATCCGCATCGTCTGTGTCGGCGGCGGCACCGGACTCTCGGTGCTGCTGCGCGGACTCAAGGCCTACACCGACAATCTCTCGGCCGTGGTCAGCGTCGCCGACGACGGCGGCTCGTCGGGCCGGTTGCGGCGCGATCTGGGCATCATTCCGCCCGGCGACCTGCGCAACTGCATCGCCGCCCTCGCCGACGCCGAGCCGCTGATGACCCGACTCTTCCAGTACCGCTTCCCCGAGGGTTCGGGCAACGGTCTGGAAGGGCATTCGTTCGGCAATCTGTTCCTGGTCGCCATGTCGGACGTGGCGGGGTCGATGGAGGAGGCGATTCACGAGACCGGCCGCGTGCTCGCGGTGCGCGGCAAGATTCTGCCTTCGACGCTGGAGGACATCCGACTCGCCGCCACGACCGCCGACGGCGAGCGCATCCGCGGCGAATCGTCGATCACCGAGGCGGGGCGGCGCATCGCCCACCTCAACATCGAGCCCAGGCATCCGCCCGCCTACCCCGAGACGCTCAACGCGATCCGCAACGCCGACCTGATCATCGTCGGCCCGGGATCGTTGTTTACGTCGGTGCTGCCCAATCTGCTGGTGCCCGATCTGCGGCTCGCCTTCCAGGAGTCCGGCGCGATGAAGCTGTACGTCTCGAACGTCGCCACCCAGCACGGGGAGACGGACCATTTCTCGGTCCAGGATCACGTGCGCGTGATCGCCGATCACATCGGCGGGCTGCCCTTCGACGCCGTCGTCGCCAACAGCAACAGCCGCGCCCGATTGCCGCGCGGCTGGAAGTCCGAGCCGGTTCGCATCGACCGCGGCGGTGAACGTGTCGGCGAAGCGAATCTGACCGACGGCGTCCGCATCATCGAGGCCGATATCGTCGACACCGGTAACCGTTACCGGCACGACAGCGCCAAACTCGCCGACGCCATCATGACCGCCTACCATGAGGGGCGCGAGGCCGGCGTGCGGCCGCGGCGGCCGCAGCGCGTGGGCGTTCTGTCGCCACAACCCGCGAAGAGCAGCGAAATGTGACGATCTCGTGGATACATCCGACATCCTCAATGTGTTCCAGATTCTGATCGCGTTGATCGTGATCGCCGCGGTAATTCTGCAGGCCAAGGGCGCCGGCCTGGGCAACATCTTCGGCGGCGCGGGCGGCGAGTCGTACCGCACCCGACGCGGACTCGAGCGGACGCTGTTTCGCGGGACGATCGTGCTGATACTCGTCTTCATCGGCATGAGCATCGCCGCCGTGCGCCTCTGAGCGTCCTGCCGGCCGCCCGACCCAGTCAGCCCCGACCAATCAACTATGTCCGATCCGCTGCGCGTGCTCTTCTACGGATCGCCCGATTTCGCCGTGCCGACGCTGCAGGCGCTGATCGACAGCCCCTACCGACCCGTGGCGGTGATCACCCAGCCCGACGCGCGGGCCGGCCGCGGGCGTGCGCTGCGGCCGCCGCCGGTCAAGGAACTCGCGGCGCGGCACGGCATCGCCGCCATCCAGCCGGCCAGGCTGCGCGACCGCGCCGCCATCGCCCAGATCGCCAGTCTGCGACCCGACCTGCAAATCGTCGCCGCCTACGGACAGATCATCCCCGCGGACATCCTTGACCTGCCGCGTTGGGGCACGCTCAATGTCCACGCCTCCCTGCTGCCCCGCTGGCGCGGCGCGGCGCCGATCTCCGCCGCGATCCTGCACGGCGACGCCGAGACCGGCGTCACGATCATGCTCGTCGACGAGACCGAGGACACAGGCGGCATCCTGCGCCAGCGCGCCGCCGCCATCGATCCGCGCGAGCACGCCGGCCAGCTGAGCGATCGGCTCGCCCTGATGGGGGCAGAATTGCTGCTGGAGACGCTTCCCCACTGGCTGCAGGGCGCGATCACTCCAGAGCCGCAGGACGACAGCCGAGCCACCAGAGCGAGGCGGGTCGACAAGCGGCAGGGCCGCATCGACTGGCGCCAGCCCGCCGCTCAGATCGTCAGACAGATCCGCGCCTACACGCCGTGGCCCGCGGCGACCACCACACTGGGACCGGCGTCGATCAGAATCAGCGAAGCCGCGGTCGGCAATGGAGACGCGACCGCCCCGGCGGGCACGATCGTCGGCGATGGCGAGATCATCACCGTCGCCACCGGCTCGGGCGCGCTCGACGTACTCAGGCTGCAACGGGCGGGCAAACGGGAACTCAGCGCCGCCGAATTCTCGCGCGGGTCGCGAGGACTGGTCGGGCGTCGATTCGGCTCCGAGGACGCCGCCGATGAGTGACATGACTGAAACGACTGACCTGCTCGATCTGGATCGCGGCGCGCTCACCGCGCTTGTCGAATCGCTGGGCCAGCCCGCCTGGCGGGCCAAACAGATCTGGCGGCAGCTCTATCAGCGCGGCGCGGCCGATCCGCTGCAGATGTCCGATATCCCCGCCGCGCTTCGGCGTCAGCTGGCCGAGCTTGGCGGTGCCGATTGCGAGCCGCTCGACCAGCAGACATCCGCCGACGGCTCGACCAGCAAGGCGCTGTTGCGGCTCGGCGACGGCGAACTGATCGAAACCGTGCTGATCCGCTCCGCTCCGCGCGACACCGTCTGCCTGTCCTCGCAGGCGGGCTGCGCGATGGGCTGCGTCTTCTGCGCCACCGGACTGCAGGGGCTGCGGCGTCAGCTCAGCGTCGGCGAGATCATGCGTCAGGCGCTGCTCGCGCGCTCGTGGTCGCGGGCGGAGGGGCGCGATCTCACTCACGTCGTCTTCATGGGCATGGGCGAGCCGCTCGCCAACTACGCGCAGGTCAGCGAAGCGATCGGCCGACTCACCGATCCCGACGGCTGCGGCCTCTCGCCCCGCCGCATCACGGTCTCGACCGTGGGCATCCCCGCGAACATTCGCCGGCTCGGCGAGGAGCATCCGCACGTCAACCTGGCCGTCTCGCTGCACGCGCCCGATCCGGCCTTGCGCAAGCAGCTCGTGCCTGTCGCCGGAGCGTCGATCGACGAGATCCTCAGCGCCGTCCGCGACCACAACCGCGTGACCGGCGGACGGGTGACGTTCGAGTACGTGCTGCTGCTAGGCGTCAACGACAGCCGCGCGCACGCGCGGCGGCTGGCGGAGCGCATCGCCGGGCTGCGCGCGCACGTCAACCTGATTCCGCTCAATCCCTCGCCGGGAGTCGTTGGCGCGCGCCCGACCAGGCGAGCCACGCTCAGCTTCCAGCAGGCGCTGCAGGAGCGCGGCGTGCCCGCGACCGTCCGCGTCGAGCAGGGGCGCGACATCGCCGCCGCCTGCGGCCAACTCCGCGGCGACCGCGTGCGGCGGCCCGGGTAGCCCGGACAGCTATTCGGCGGCTTCTTCGTCCGCCGCTTCCTCAACGCCGTCCACCGCTTCCTCGTCTTCGGCGTCCTCGTCTTCATCGCTCACGCGCGGGGCCAGCACGGTGGCAATGGCGACGGTCTCGTCCGTCAGCGCGTCCACTCCATCGGGAAGCTTCAGATCGCGGACCAGCACGGATTGTCCGAAATCATCGAGAACGGAAACGTCTATCTCCAGCACCGAGGGCATCTCGGTCGGCAGGGCTTCCAGGGTGACGTACTCCAGCGACTGCACCACCGTGCCGCCCCGAGACTCCGCTTCCGAGCTGCCGATCAACACCAGCCGCGCGTCGGAGTGAATCCGCCGCGTCAGATCGACTTCGTAGAAATCCAGATGCAGAATCCGACGGTTGACCGGATGCCGCTGCACCTCGCGCAGCACGGCGGGAATGGTCTCCTCCGAACCGTCGATCGAGATCGGCACGACCGCGTTGCGGTCGACCGCGGTGAAGACGCGCTGCACCTCGCTCAACGGCGCCTGGATCGCGCGCGATTCCCGCCCGCGTCCGTAGACGTTCGCCGGAATCACTCCCAGCCGCCGCAACTGCTTCACCTTCTTGCCCAGAACCTCACGGCTCTCCGCCCGCAGGACTGTTTCCGTTGCGTCAGACATCGTTCGCCATCCATCTCAACCGCTGTTCGTTGCGCATGTTGGTATCGGGTTGGTATCGGGTCGTACGGGTCGTATCGGTTGGTATCTCCAAGAGCGTACCAACCGACGCTACGATCGCGCTGCGGCGCAGTCAATCAACCGACACACTCGACGAGCGCGCTCTGGCCATAGACTGACGCTACGATGCCGAACTCGTCGACCGGCTCCGCCCATCGACCGCGCGGGAGGCTGCTCGGTGTTGACGTCGGCGGCACCTTCACCGACTTCGTCTTTCTTGATCAGGGCGAGATCCGCATCGCCAAACGACCATCGACGCCCGACGATCCCGGACGCGCGATCATCGATGGACTGTCCGAGTTCGGCTGGGCGCCGGACGAGGTCGTGCATGGATCGACCGTGGCGACCAACGCCCTGCTCACGCGCAGCGGCGCGCCGCTCGCGCTGATCACGACCGTCGGATTCCGCGACACGCTCGTAATCGGACGCCAGGCGCGCCCCGATCTCTACGCGCTCCATCCGCAGCGGCCCGATCCTCTGGTACCCGGCCGGCTGCGCTTTGAGATCGACGAGCGCATCGCCGCCGACGGCGGCGTGGTAACCCCGCTCGCGGTCGACGAGCTCGACGCGGTCCTGGATCGGATCGAGCGGGCCGGCATTCACAGCATCGCCGTCTGTCTGCTGTTCAGCTTTATCAACCCGACGCACGAACGCATCGCCGCCGAGCGCGCTCGCGCTCGCGGCTTCGATGTCTCGGTCTCGCACGAGGTGCTGCCTCAGCACCGCGAGTTCGAGCGGATGAGCACCACCGTAGCCAACGCCTACCTCGCGCCGGTGATGACCGCATACCTGGACAGGTTGGCGGCCCGGCTCAACCCCAGGAGCGCGGACGGCGCGGGCGGAGTGCGCCTGCGCATCATGCAATCCAACGGCGGCTCGCTCTCCGCCGACGCGGCCGGCCGCGACGCCGTGCGCACCGTGCTCTCGGGACCCGCCGGCGGCGGCGCGGGCGCATTCGCGGCGGCTAGCGCCGATGGGTTCGACAACGCCATCACCTTCGACATGGGCGGCACATCCGCCGATGTCGCGCTCTGCCCCGGTCGCCTGCTGGAACGCACCGACCTCGTCGTCGACGGCATGCCGATCCGCACTCCGGCGGTCGACCTGCATACCGTCGGCGCTGGCGGCGGCTCGATCGCCTGGTTCGACGCCGGCGGCGCGTTGCGGGTGGGCCCGCAGTCGGCCGGCGCCGATCCGGGGCCGGCGGCCTACGGTCGCGGCGAGCTGCCAACCGTCACCGACGCGCACACCGTGCTCGGGCGGCTGCGGCCCGAGCAGCAGCTGGGCGGCGCGGTCGCGCTCGACGTCGAACGCGCGCGCAGCGCGATCGCCACGATCGCCGAGCCGTTCGGTTCGATCGAGGCGGCGGCGCAGGCGGTGATCGACGTCGTCAACGCGAATATGGCGCGCGCCTTGCGCATAATCTCGGTCGAACGCGGCTACGACCCCGAGCGCTTCACGCTGGTCGCCTTCGGCGGCGCCGGACCGCTCCACGCCTGCGACCTCGCTGACGCGCTCGGCATCCCGCAGGTGCTGATCCCGCCCGCGCCGGGCGTGCTCTCGGCGGCCGGCATGCTGATCGCCGATATCACCAGGGACGCCGAACAGGGGCTGCATCTGACCATCGATCCGACCGCCGCCGGCGCGCTGCCCGGACTCGACGACGCCTTCGCGTCCGTCGCGCGGCAGGCGGGCGATGCCATCGCCGACGACGGCTACACCGAGAGCGCCGCCATCGAATTCGCCGCCGACCTGCGCTATCACGGCCAATCGCATGAACTCACCGTCCAGCTGCCCGCCGAGCGCGACGCCGAGACGATCCGCCGGGCGTTCCACCGATCGCACGAGGAGCGGTTCGGTTTCTCATCGGTCGATACGCCGGTCGAGATAGTCATCGCCCGCGCAAAAGCTCGTCGGGCCGGCTACCGAGGCGAGATCGGCATCGCGCGAGATCCCGATCAGACTCCGCCCCGAACCGAGCGCGTGATCTGGGACCAGCCGCGACCAACCCGGATCGTCTCCCGAGCCTCGGTGACGGGCGCCGTGCAGGGGCCGGCGGTCGTGACCCAACTCGACACGACCGTGACCATCCCGCCCGGTTGGCGCGCGCAGCCGCTGCCCAGCGGGAGCCTGCTGCTGACTCGCGGCGAGTGAGCGACAGAGCGGTGAGGAGTTGAAACGATGTCCACTTCGGAGGCGCGCGTCGATCCGGCCCGACTGGCCATATTCGACTCCCTGGTCGGTTCGATCGCCGAGGAGATGGGCGCCGCGCTGCGCCATACGGCGCTCTCGCCCAACATCAAGGAGCGAGCCGACTTCTCCTGCGCGGTCTTCGACCGCGCAGGACAGCTGCTCGCGCAGGCCGCGCACATTCCCGTCCATCTGGGCGCGATGCCCGAGTCGGTTCGGGCGGTCGAGCGACTCGCGCCCTGGCGGCGCGGCGACCTCGCGATCCTCAACGATCCATTCCTCGGCGGCACGCACCTGCCCGATGTCACGATGGTCTCGCCGGTCTTCGCCCACGACGCCGCGGATGATGACGCGCCGATCGGTTATGTCGCCAGCCGCGCGCACCAGGCCGATATCGGCGGCATGGCGCCGGGCTCCATGCCGGTGGCGCGCGAACTGATCCAGGAAGGATTGGTGATCCCGCCGATCCGCCTCTACCGGGCCGGCGAGCTCGTCGAAGAGGCGCTGCAGCTGATCCTCCGCAACGTGCGCACGCCCGACGAGCGGCGCGGCGACTTTAACGCGCAGATCGCCGCGCAACAGCTTGGCGAACGCCGTGTCGCCGATCTGCACGCCGACTACGGCGGTGAAGCCTACGCCGACACGACCGCCGCGCTGCTCGACTACGGCGAACGCCTCACACGCGCCGCGCTGCGAGAGCTGCCGCACGGCGTCTGGAGCTTCGAGGACGCGCTTGACGACGACGGCCATGATCCCGAACCGGTGCCGATTCGGCTCAGGCTGACGTTGACGGAGGATCGAGCCCATTTCGACTTCTCGGGCAGCGCGCCGCAGCGCGCCGCGTCGATCAACGCCGTCGCGCCGGTCACCCGCTCGGCCTGTTACTACGTGATCCGCTGTCTGCTGCCGCCCGATACGCCAATGAACGCCGGACTGTTTCGGCCGATCACGTTCACGCTGCCCGAACGCTCCGTGGTCGCCGCGCAGCCGCCGGTCGCCGTCGCGGCCGGCAACGTCGAGACCTCGCAGCGCATCGTCGACACCGTCTGGGGCGCGTTCGCGCAAGTGCTGCCCGAGCGCATGCCGGCGGCGTCGTCCGGCACGATGAACAATCTCACCGCGGGCGGCGTCGATCCGCGCACGGGTCAGCCGTGGGCGTACTACGAGACCTCAGGCGGCGGACTCGGCGGCGGACCGGACGGGCCGGGGCTCGACGCCGCCCACGCGCATATGACCAACACGCTCAACACGCCCGCCGAGGCGCTGGAACTCGCCTATCCGCTGCGAGTGGTCGAGAACTCGATCCGCCCGCGCTCGGCGGGGGGCGGCCTGCATCGCGGCGGTCACGGACTGGTGCGTCGCACGCAGTTCCTCGCCCCCGCTCAGGTCACGATCATCAGCGAACGCCGAACCCAACAGCCGTGGGGAGCGAACGGCGGCCGGCCCGGCAAGAGCGGCCGCAACCGGCTGGAGCGCGTCGGCGAGGGAACGGGGCAAGCCGGTGCGCGGCGCGCGCTGCCCGGCAAGGTGACGATCGACGTCGAGGCGGGGGAGATCATCAGCATCGAAACCCCGGGTGGCGGCGGCTGGGGAGCTCAGCAATCCCGCGAGAACCGCGCGAGACGATCGCGCCAAACGCGCTAGAATGGTCGGGACGGGGTAGCGGAGGAGCGACAGAGGTTCATCATGCCGGACGGATCAGACCGCCTCGAACGCGATGTCGAGGAAGTGCTCTCCAACATCGAGGACTTCGACTGGCGCCGACGGCAATCGCGTCGGCCGGGCCCGATTCGGATCGCCGTGCAGCGCGTCGGCTCATCCATCGTCAATCGCGCCGCGTCGATCACCGCCAATCACCTGTTGCTCGTTGGGGCACTGCTGCTGCTCGTCGGCCTGGTCTTGCGCGGCGGCGGCGTGTGGCTCGCCGTAGCCGGCATTGTCGTCTTCGTCATCGGCCTCTTCTGGACCTTGCGCGGCGGTAATTCGCGCAGGGGTCAGCCGCGAGGCGGCTACTGGCGCGACCGCTACATCAGCTACGAGCGGCCGCCCGGCAATCGGTTGCGACGACTCTTCCGCCGCGATCGTTGATCCCACCGCGCGATCATGCCTCGCCGGCTCCTGCTCTCGCTCGCCCTCGCAGCGATACTGGCGGTTGCCTGCTCCTCGGGCGATTCCCAGCCCACCCAATCAGTCCCGGCGCCGTCCGTCGGGCAGGTCGAGCAAGCCGAACCACAGGATCAGCCAAACGATCAGCAGCCTCAGCAGGGTGCAGACCAGCCTGACGGGCAGCCCGCCGAATCGATTGACTCCGCTCATGACTACGCTCAGTCCAATGCCACAGAACCATCTGCGGCGGCGCAGGGATCCGAGCCGGCGCAGCGGCCTCAGGATGGGGCGGGGCGGCAGATACCTGCGCGTCAGCCTGCGGTTGACCCGGTGCCCGCGCCTCCCTTCGAGGTCGAGTCCGCGCGACCGTACCTCGAACACCTCGCCGGCGAGCTGGGGCCGCGCGCGAGCGGCACCGAGCAGGAAGCGGCCGCCGCCGAGTATCTCGCCAGCGTCTTCGAACGGCTCGGCTACGAGGTCGAAATCCAGGCGTTCACCTATTCCGTCGGGAGCCAGGTCAGCCGCGTCGATCTCGACGATGGCGGCAGCATCATCGCATTCCGCTTTGCCGGCTCAGCCGATCGCGGTGTCCGCGCGAGACTGGTCGATGTACCCGGCGTCGGCCGGCCCGCCGACTTCGCCAACGCCAACGCGCACGGCCGGATCGCCGTCGTCGATCGGGGCGTGATCGAGTTCCGCGCCAAGGCGATGCACGCGGAAGCCGCAGGCGCGGTCGCGCTGATCATCGTCAACCGACCCGAGAACGACACGTTCGGCGGCGATTTCGGCGCCTACGACAGCCAGATTCCCGTCCTGCAGATCGGCAAGCGCGACGGGGACGATCTGCGCGCCCGACTCGCCCGCGCCGACACCGAAGCCGCAATTCCCAACGCATCCCCCACAAGGGGCAAGTCTCAGAACGTGGTCGCCAAGACGCCGGACGGAACATGCCGCGTGGTGGTCGGCGGTCACTACGACACCGTTCCTGAGGTCAGCGGGGCGAACGACAACGCATCCGGCACGGCATTGATGCTCGCGTTTGCCGAGCTCTGGTCCGGGCATCCCGCCGCGGCCGACATCTGCTTCGTCGGATTCGGCGCCGAGGAACTGGGCCTGCACGGCTCCGATTTCTACATCCGCGAGCTGCTGTCCGCGGGTGAGTTGGATTCAGTCACCGCGATGCTCAATCTCGACGCGATCGGCGGCGGATACGCGCCGTATCAGATCGTCGCCTCACCCGAACTCAGCGCGCTCACCCGCGCCGTCGCGGACGCGCTGCAGATCGACGCCGGCGAGGGCGCCATGCCCGCGATGCTCGGCTCCGACCACATCAACTTCGAGGTTGCCGAGGTGCCGGTGGTCTTCCCGTTCGCTTCAGGCGGCATTGGCATCATTCACACCCCGCTCGACAACCTCGACCGCTTCGACCACCAAGTGTACGCCGAGATCGCCGCGCTCAACCACGGCGTCCTCGCCTGCCTGCTGCTGCGCGCCGGCAGCCCGGTGATCCCCGCCACTCCATGCGGCGACAGCTAGCGATACGCGCCGGCTCAGACCTGCGCAGTCGAACCACCGCCCGACTGCGGCGATCGCGGCTGACCATCTCGTGCGACACTGGAGGCATGGATATTCGCGCCGTCGCCAGATATCTGATCAGCCTCGCCACCGTGCTCGGCGCGGCGCTGTTCACGGCCGGGTGCGGGAGCGGCAACGCGCCGGCAGGCGGCTTGCCCAACGAAATCCAGCCCGCCAATCCCAATGCAGCCGCCGAGGACATCCCCGTCGAATCCTTGCCTGATCCGCTGCCGGCGCCCTACCTGTTCGAGGACAGGGTCACCGTCGAGCAGGCGCCGATCACCGAGACCACCTATGTCGTCCAGCCGGGCGACAGCCTCGCGTCCATCGCGGCGCGATTCTGCATCATGCTCGAAGAGATCCAGCGTCTCAACACGATCGTCGACATCAACACGCTCAGCATTGGCGACGAGCTGCGCATTCCCATTCGCGAGGGCGGTTGCGGCGCCGCCGCGCCGCAGACCGCCGAGGCCGAAGAACCCGACGATCCCCCGGCCCGGCCGCCCGGAGAGATCTACATCGTCCAGGCCGGCGACACGCTGGCCGATATCGCCTTCGCGCACGGATACACCTGGGATGTCCTGATGGCATACAACGGTCTCACCGAGTCCCAGGCCGGCAACCTGCAGGTTGGTCAGTCGCTGATCATCCCGCCGCCCGCCGACGACGAGCCAGACGAATCTGAACCGCAGCAGGCGGAAGCGGCAGAGCCGCCTGGATAGCGGCGCGCGGGCCGGTTCGCGGCAGCTCTCCGTGCAACGCCCCCGCCTGTTCGTTGATTGTCCGCGCGATCCGCCTGTAGTAATCTCACAGACTGCGAAGCGGCGACCGGATGCGTCCCGCAGAAGGGGCAACGGGGTGTCTGATGGTCTCTGAACCGGCTCAGCGGGCTTCGCAGCGCGGCATCGATCTCCTGCTCGAAGAAGTCGCCCGGCGGCGCCACAACGGCAACGCCGCCGCCTCCCGCACGAGCGCGCTGGAGCGGCAGCACAGCCGCGGCAAGCTGAGCGCCCGCGAACGGCTCGACATCCTGTTCGACGCCGGTTCCTTCACCGAGATCGACCCCTTCGTCAAGCATCGGGGCGCGGGCTTCGGCCTCGAAAACAACCGGCCCGAAGGCGACTCCGTCGTCGTCGGGCACGGAACCGTCGACGGCCGCACCGTCTTCGCCTACGCGCAGGATTTCACGCTCTTCGGCGGCTCCGTCTCGGAGGCCGCGGCCGAGAAGATCGTCAAGGTGCAGGATCTGTCGATGAAAGTCGGCGCGCCGATCGTGGCGATCAATGACGGCGGCGGCGCGCGCATCCAGGAAGGCGTTACCTCGCTGCGCGGCTACGGCGAGATCTTCCTGCGCAACACGCTCTCGTCCGGTCTCGTGCCGCAGATCGCCGTCTGCGCCGGCCCCGCCGCCGGCGGCGGCGTCTATTCCCCGGCGATCATGGACTTCATCTTCATGGTCCAGGGCACCGGGCAGATGTATATCACTGGTCCCGACGTGATCCGCGCCGTCTCGGGCGAGGAAGTGACGCACGAGGAGTTGGGCGGCGCGATGACCCACGCCACCAAGACCGGCGTCGCCCATTTCTGCATCGCCGGCGAGGAAGCGACGCTCAACAGCGTTCGCCAGCTGCTCACCTTCCTGCCGCAAAACAACATGGAAGACCCGCGCTGGACCGACACCGGCGACTCGCCCGACCGCAAGCTCGACACGCTCACCGACATCGTGCCCGCCGACTCTACCCGGCCGTACGACATGCGCCGCGTGATCCGCGAGATCGTCGACAACGGCCAGTTCATGGAGATCCAGTCGCAGTGGGCGCGCAATGTGGTCATCGGCTTCGCCCACATGGGCGGCTACGGCGTCGGCATCGTCGCCAACGATCCCGACACGCTCGCCGGCGTGCTCGACATCGACGCCTCGCGCAAGGCCGCTCGCTTCGTCCGCTTCTGCGACTGCTTCAACATCCCCATCGTCACGCTCGTCGATGTGCCCGGCTTCCTGCCAGGCACGCAACAGGAGTACGGCGGCATCATCGCGCATGGAGCCAAGCTGCTCTACGCCTACGCCGAGGCCACCGTGCCCAAGGTCGCCGTGACGCTGCGCAAGTCGATCGGCGGCGCCTATGTCGTGATGAGCAGCAAGCATCTGCGCTCCGACGTCAACCTCGCCTGGCCCACGGCGCAGATCGCCGTGACCGGCTCCGACGGCGCGGTCAACATCGTGCACCGCCGGCGCATCGCCGACGCCGATGACCCGGTCGCCGAACGCGCCAAGCTGGTGGCCGAGTACGAGGCGGAGTTCTACCGCCCCTATCAGGCCGCCGAGCTCGGATTCGTCGACGACGTGATCCATCCCCGCGACACGCGCAGCGCGATCTTCCGCGCGCTCGATATGCTCGCAGACAAGGTCGATACCTCGCCGCCCAAGAAACACGGCAATATCCCGCTCTGACATCGCAGGTTCGCCCCATCCCCGGCAGCGCAGCGGCGAGTCAGCACTGAACGGATCCGACCATGGCATACGAATCCAACGCCCTGCAGCGCATCGACGCCGCATACGCAGCCCTGCGCGGCGGCATCGAGATCGCGCGGCAACGACTCGACCGCCCGCTCACGCTGGCGGAGAAGATTCTGTTCGGCCACTTCGTCGATCCGGCCAACCAGCCGCTGGGGCGGGGTCAGGATCACGCCTCGCTCAAACCTGATCGGGTCGCCCTGCAGGACGCCACGGCGCAGATGGCGCTGCTGCAGTTCGAGCTCGCCGGCCTGCAGCGCGTCGTCGTACCGACCACCGTTCACTGCGACCATTTGATCCAGGCGCGGGTCGGCGCCGACGCCGACCTTGAAGCGGCGATCGCCGAGAACGAAGAGGTCTACGAATTCCTGCGCACCGCCGCGGCGCGCTACGGCGCGGGCTTCTGGAAACCCGGCTCGGGCATCATTCATCAGGTCGTATTCGAGAACTACGCCTTCCCCGGCGGCATGATGATCGGCACCGACTCGCACACACCCAACGCCGGCGGCATGGGCATGATCGCGATCGGCGTCGGCGGTGCCGACGCGGTCGATGTGATGGCCGGCCTCGGCTGGGGCGTCACGATGCCGAAGCTGATCGGCGTCCACCTCACGGGCGAACTCGACGGCTGGACGGCGCCCAAGGACGTGATCCTGCGCGTCGCCGATGAACTGACCGTCAAGGGCGGCACCGGCGCGATCGTCGAGTACTTCGGCCCCGGGCTCGCCTCGATGAGCGCCACCGGCCGCGGCACCGTGACCAACATGGGCGCCGAGATCGGCGCGACCACCTCGCTCTTCCCCTTCGACGAGCGCACCGCCGCCTACCTGCGCAGCACCGGCCGCGCCGAGATCGCCGCGCTGGCCGAGGCGAACGCCGAGCATCTGCGCGCCGACGACGGCGCCGCCGATGCGCGAGGCAACATCTTCGACCGCGTGATCGAGATCAACCTGAGTGAACTCGAACCAGCCTGGGTCGGCCCGCACACGCCCGACCTGCGCAACACGGTCGACGAAGTCCGCCGTTTCATGGAGTCGCGCGAGTACCCGCTCAGCGTGACCAACGCGCTGATCGGCTCCTGCACCAACTCCTCCTACGAGGACATGAGCCGAGCGGCGCACATCGCCCGTCAGGCCGCTGAGGCGGGCCTCGAGCTGCGCGCACCGCTGCTGGTTACGCCCGGCTCCGAGCAGATCCGCGCCACGATTGAGCGCGACGGTCAGATCGCCGCGTTCGAGTCGGCCGGCGCGACCGTGCTCGCCAACGCTTGCGGGCCCTGCATCGGTCAGTGGAAGCGCGACGACATCGAGGGCGACGAGCAGAACACGATCGTCACCTCCTTCAACCGCAACTTCCCCGGCCGCAACGACGCCAACCGCAACACGCTCGCCTTCATCGGCTCGCCCGAGCTGGTTGTCGCCACCGCCTTCGCCGGCGAGATCGGGTTCGACCCGCGCCGCGACGCCATCGCCGCCAGCGGGGGTGAGTTCCGCTTCCGCGCGCCCAGCGGCGACGAGCTGCCGCCCAACGGTTTCGACGCCGGCGACGAGGGCTACATCGCGCCGCCCGAGGACGGCAGCGGCGTCGATGTGATCATCAGCCCCGAGAGCAACCGGCTCCAGCGTCTGACGCCGTTCCCCGCCTGGGACGGCGACGATTACCGCTACCTCTCGGTACTGATCAAAACGCAGGGCAAGACGACCACCGATCACATCTCCCCGGCCGGTGCCTGGCTGCGCTTCCGAGGGCATCTCGAGAACATCTCCGGCAACCTGTTCAGCGGCGGCGTCAACGCCTACACGGGCGAGACCGGCACGACGCTCAATCAGATCATGGGGCAGCCCAACCAGCCGATCAACGAGGTCGCGCGCGCCTACAGGGACGCCGGCATCCGCTGGGCCGCCGTGGGCGACGAAAACTACGGCGAAGGCTCCAGCCGCGAGCACGCCTCGATGGAGATCCGCTTCAGCGGCGGCTACGCGGTCATCGCCCGCTCGTTCGCGCGTATCGCCGAGACCAACCTGAAAAAGCAGGGCATTCTGGCTCTGACCTTCAGCGACCCGGCCCACTACGACCTGGTCGGCGAACGCGACCGTCTCAGCATCCTCGGCCTGGCCGAGTTCGCGCCCGGTCAACCGCTGACCCTGCGCGTCGATCACGAGGACGGCTCGAGCCGCGAAGTCGCCGTCAACCACTCATACACCGACGAGCAGATCACCTGGTTCCGCGCCGGCAGCGCCCTGAACAACATCGCCGCCGCGCAGTAGACGTTGCCTGTGGACAAGCTCGCAGGACGGAAGCAGGGATCGCTCGCATTCCGTTCGGCTCAGCCATCCGCATGGCAGACTCAATGCCCTGTGTCCGATAAGAATGAGCGGTAGTCTCGTCGATATCCTGCGCGGGTATGGCTGCTCGTGCCTCGAAAGGTGTTCAACCATGCGAACGAAGGTGACCGTCATTGGAGCCGGCAACGTCGGCGCGACCACTGCGCAGCGGCTGGCTGAGCGCGGCTATGCCGACGTCGTCCTGGTCGACATCGTCGACGGTCTGCCCCAGGGCAAGGCGCTCGACATGTACGAGGCGTCGCCCGTGATCGGCGTCGACGCCGCCATCACCGGCGCCACCGACTACGGGCCCACGGCCGGATCCGACATCGTCGTGATCACCTCCGGCGTCGCCCGCAAGCCGGGTATGTCGCGCGACGACCTGCTGCAGATCAACATGGGCATCGTCGACTCCGTCACCCGCGCCGCGATCGCCGAATCGCCCGACGCGACGATCGTCGTCGTCTCCAATCCGCTCGACGCGATGTGCCACGTCGCCTATGACGCCGCCGGCATTCCCAGCTCGCGTGTGGTCGGCATGGCCGGCATCCTCGACACCGCCCGGTACCGATCCTTCCTGGCCGAGGCGCTCAGCATCTCGGTCGAGGACATCAACGCCTTCGTGCTCGGCGGGCACGGCGACACGATGGTGCCGCTCGCCTCGTACACGACCGCCGCCGGCATCCCGATCACGAAGCTGCTGCCGCAGGACCAGCTCGATCAGATCATCCAGCGCACCCGTGACGGCGGGGCCGAGATCGTCAACCTGCTCAAGACCGGCTCCGCCTTCTACGCGCCGTCCGCCGCCGTCGCGCAGATGGTCGACGCGATTGCGCTCGACAAGCGCCGCATTCTGCCGTGCGCCGCCCTGCTCAACGGCGAGTACGGCGTCGACGGTCTGTTCATCGGCGTCCCGGTCGTGCTGGGCGCGAACGGCATCGAGCAGATACTCGAGATCGACCTGACCGATGAGGAGCAAGCCCAGCTCAGGCACTCGGCCGACG
Source organism: Dehalococcoidia bacterium (assembly GCA_965205105.1). Taxonomy (GTDB): domain Bacteria; phylum Chloroflexota; class Dehalococcoidia; order Bin125; family Bin125; genus Bin125. The sequence goes on along the minus strand of OZ242034.1, from coordinate 510,183 downwards.
CCGTGCAGGGTCTGGTCGACGACATGGCGCGCCTGGCCGCGTCCTGACCCCGGCTGATACCCAAAACCTGTTGTGAGGATCGCATCATGAAGGACGTCCGAGTCGAATCCGACACGATGGGGACGATCGAGGTTCCCGCCGACCGCTACTGGGGGGCGCAGACGCAGCGTTCGCTGGAGAACTTCAAAATCGGCGGCGAGCGCATGCCGCGCTCGATCCTGCGCGCGATGGGCATCGTCAAGCACGCCTCGGCGACGGCGAATCAGAAGCTGGGCCGCCTCGACGCGGGGCTGGCCGACGCGATTCGCGCGGCCGGGCGGCAGGTGATCGAAGGCGAGCTGGACGATCACTTCCCGCTGGTGGTCTGGCAGACCGGCTCGGGCACGCAGTCGAATATGAACGCCAACGAGGTGATCTCGAACCGCGCCATCGAGCTGCTCGGCGGCGAGATCGGCTCCAAGTCGCCCGTCCACCCCAACGACCACGTCAACATGTCGCAGTCGTCCAACGACGTCTTCCCCGGCGCCATGGCGATCGCGACGGCCGAGCAGACCGTGCACCACCTGATCCCCAACCTGCGCGTTCTCCACGACGCGCTGCAGGCCAAGGCCGAGGCCTGGTCGGAGATCGTCAAGATCGGCCGCACCCATTTCATGGACGCCGTGCCGCTGACGCTGGGCCAGGAATTCAGCGGCTACGTGCAGCAGGTCGCCTACGGCGCCGCGCGCGCCGAGCAGACGCTGCCGCGGCTCTACGAGCTGGCGCTGGGCGGCACCGCCGTGGGCACGGGCATCAACTCGCACCCCGACTACGCGGTTGGAGTGGCCGAGGAGATCGCCGAGCTGACCGGCCTGCCCTTCATCACCGCGCCCAACAAGTTCGAGGCGCTGGCCGCGCACGACGCGCAGGTGGAACTCGCCGGCGTGCTCAACACGATCGCCGTCTCGCTGATGAAGATCGCCAACGATGTGCGGATGCTCGGTTCGGGACCGCGCGCGGGGCTGGGCGAGCTGGCGCTGCCCGCCAACGAGCCCGGTTCATCGATCATGCCGGGCAAGGTCAACCCGACCCAGTCCGAGGCGTTGACCATGGTCTGCGCGCAGGTCATGGGCAACGCCGTCGCGGTATCGGTGGGCGGCGCCAACGGCCACTTCGAACTCAACGTCTTCAAGCCCGTGATGGCCTTCAACAACCTGCAGAGCATCAAGCTGCTCGGCGACGCCGCCGTCTCCTTCACCGACAACTGCGTCGTCGGGATCGAGCCCAACTACCAGCGAATCGATGAGCTGATGCGCTCCTCGCTGATGCTGGTCACCGCGCTCAACCCGCACATCGGCTACGACAACGCCGCCGCGATCGCCAAAAAGGCGCACGCAGATAACGGCACGCTGCTCTCCGCCGGCCTCGAGCTGGGGCTGCTCACCGAAGCGCAGTTCGCCGAGTGGGTGCGCCCCGAAGAGATGACGCGTCCATAGCTAGACTGTCTGCACCGCCCGTCAGGAATCGGAGCCACCATGCCCAGCCGACGCAACAAGATCGCGATGACCGACGAGGAAGCCAACGAGTTCATCGAGACCGGCTGGACGCTGCAGGTCGCGTCCAACGGACACAACGGGTTCCCGCACCTCGTCGCCATGTGGTACGGCGTGATCGACGGCAAGATTCACTTCACCACCTACGCCAAGGCGCAGAAGGTGCTCAACCTCAAGCGCGACCCGCGCATCACGGTGATGCTCGAAGCGGGTACCGAGTACTCGAAGATCAAAGGCCTCGTGATCGAGGGCGAAGCCGACGTGATCGAGAACGACCCGCAGCTGGTGATGGCCGTCCAGGACGCGACCGGCGAGAAGCGCAATCCGAACGCGCAGGGACGGTCCAGCCTCCCCATGGACAACGAGCAGCGCGTCCAACAGGCGTCCAAGCGAGCCGTCGTGCGGATCAACCCGACCCGCGTCTACAGCTGGGACCACGAAAAGCTCGGCGGCGTCTACTAGACGGACCAAACGCCAGCTGCGCGGTACCATGTATGCAGATGCAGCCCAGATAGGCCGCCATGATGGCTTCCGCAACAGGCGTAGACGCAGTCCCAATGCCGCGGGACAACTCACCGCAGCGGTCGAATTGGCGTGTGCCTGAAATGATGAGGGCGGATGTCATCTACACGAGCGGGTTCCCGCCGTTCTGGCGTCGAAACCCGGACGACTGGATCACTGACCTGTCAGGAGAATCGCCGCCGCGGCAATCGCGACGGCGGTCGCTGCTGTCAGCCCTATGGCGAGGCTTACGAGCCATCCTTTGAGACGCAGCCCGCGCTCATTTCGTTCGATCGCCTGTACCACCGACTCCGTGACGGTCAGCGTGAATTCATCCGACGGGAGCGTCGTGGCGAAACGCGTCGATATTGCCAGATTTGGCGCGAGCTCCCAATGCCCGATCAACAACGCAGCAGCGGATATCAAGATGTTCGCGATGAACAATGAAGCGCCCACAATCACCGCAGCGTCAACACCTGAACCCGGCGGACGATTTGCGAACAGCAACGCCGAGCCAAGCAGCGCGATCATCGCTGCGCTCAAACCGAACGAATTGGCCAACCGACTGTCCAGTGATCTGGACCGATCAAGCTGCTCCTGCAGTCGCCACAGAGCGATCTGCGCGTTGAGGTGAACGCCCGCGACGGAGTGCTCATCCGCCATCGACAGCTAGCCAGCGTTGTTGGCGTGCTCGCCGCCCCTGGGGCCGTAGAAGACGACCCAGACCGCGAGATCGTCGCTGAACTCCTCGAACCGATGCCTCGCGCCGGCGCCGACGAAGAAGGTATCGCCGGGCGCGCATGCCATGCGCTCCTCGCCCAAGGCGAACACGCCCGTGCCCGATGCGACGATGTAGACCTCGTCCTGATCATGCGGCGACTGTTTGTCCACCTCGCGCGGCGTGTACAGGCCCACCGACATCGTTCCGTGCCGCAGTATTTCCCGGTACTCGTCGGGACCGACTCGGTTGGCCATCTTCGCCTCCTCCTCGCGCTGCCCACAGGATATGCTCAAGCCGTTGATTACGGATGAGGACGTTGCGCCATGAACCTGACCCAGCTTGAGGTGATCCAACAAGGTCTCGACGGGTTGCACGGGATGCTCGACCACGCCGTGACCGACATGACCGCTGAACAATGGAATGCGCGACCCGCCGGAGCGGGCGTCAGCGCTTTCTTCTCGCTCTGGCACTACGTCCGCACCGAGGACAACATCGTCAACTGGGTCGCCCAACGGCAACCCACCGTCTGGCTCAACGGCGAGTGGGATCAGCATTTCGGACTGCACCGCACCTCGCAGGGCACCGGCATGACCAAGGCGGAAGCCGACGCCGTGCTGCTCAACGACGTCGACGGCTGGCTGCGTTACCAGCAGCAGGTCTGGGCCGCCACGCGGGAGTGGGTCGGGAGCCTGAGCGCGGACGACCTGGACGCGGAGATCGTGATCAAACCGACACCGCCCATGTCCATCTGGGGAGCGCTGACCGGGATGCTGCTCTTCCACGGCTTCCGCCACGTGGGCGAGATCGAACACGCCCGCGGCCTGCTCGGTCTGGGCGGACTGACGATCTAGTCAGGCCGTCAGGTACTCCGGGCGTCTACGACACGGCGTCAGGCGATATCCTCGATCCCGAACGCCCGAACGCGCACAGACGCACAGAGAGAGGATGCAGGATGACCGACTTCGGCGTATCGATGTTCCCGACTGACTACGCAATTCAACCGCCCCAGCTGGCGCGCGAGGTGGAAGCGCGCGGTTTCGAGTCGCTGTGGTTTCCCGAGCACACGCATATCCCCACCTCGCGCATCTCGCCCTGGCCGGGCGGCGGCGACCTGCCGCAGGAGTACTGGCACACGCACGATCCGTTCGTCTCGCTGATGGCCGCCGCGGCCGCGACCGAAACGCTCAAGGTCGGCACCGGCATCCTGCTCGTGCCCGAGCACGACGTGCTGGTCTCGGCCAAGTCCGCCGCGTCGCTGGACATGATCTCGGGCGGGCGGCTGATCCTCGGCATCGGGGCCGGCTGGAACGCCGAGGAGCTCGAGAACCACGGCTGGAACTTCAAGGATCGCTGGAAGGTGACCCGCGAAATCGTCCTCGCCTGGCGCGAGCTGTGGACGCAGGACGAGCCCGAGTTCCACGGCGAGTTCATCGACTTCGACCCGGTCTGGAGCTACCCAAAGCCGGTCCAGGAGAACGGTCCCGCGATCCTGCTGGGCGCGCAGTCCAAGTGGGCGTTCGACCGCGTGGTCGACTACTGCGACGGTTGGCTGCCGATCGCCGGCCGCGGCGACCTGCGCGGCGATATGGAGCAGCTGAAGGCGGCCGCCGATCGCGCCGATCGCGATTTCGACACGATCCAGCGCAGCGTCTTCGGCGTCGGGCCGAATCCGCAGCAGGTCCAGGATCTGATCGAGATGGGCTTCCAGCGGATCATCTTCGGTCTGCCGCCGGCCGAGGCCGGCACGGTGATGCCGCTGCTGGAGCGCTACGCCGAGGTCAAGGCTGAGTTCAACGGCAGCTAGCGACGAGCGTCCGCCTCACGCTTCGCCGAGGCCAGCGGCCGTGAGCAACTCGGACGACCGCAACCGCCTCTCGCGCGCGCGTCTGCGCCAGCTGCGGACGCTGCGCACCGCACGCGGACGTCGCGAGCAGCGCCGCTTTCTGATCGACGGCGCGAAACTCGTCCGCGACGCCATCGCGGCGCAGGCGCCGATCGAGGAGATTCTCAGCCTCACCCCCGAGTTGTGGCGGGACGCCGAACTGCCGGTCGGCAAGATCAGTGAGGCCGACGCGGAGCGGCTGTCCGACACGCGGACGCCGCAGGGTCACCTGGCGGTCGTGCGGGATGAGTTGGGCGGCTTGAACGAATTGGGCGAAATCGGCGTTCCTGCGTCGAAGCGCTGGCAGGTTGTCGCGCTCGACGCCGTGCAGGACGCGGGCAACGTGGGCGGGATCATCCGCTCGGCCGCCGCCTTCGGCGTCGATGCCGTGCTTGTCGGACCAGGCAGCACCGATCCCACTCATCCGCGCGTCACCCGCGCCGCGACCGGGGCGTGGTTCCGCGTCCAGATCGTCAGGTCGCAGGCGCTCGCCGATGATCTGGCGCAGCTGCGCGAACGCGGCGCGGCGCTGCTCGCCGCCGACCAGCAAGGCCGGCCGCTGGATAATCGAGCGTTGTCCGACACCTTGTCCGGCGCTTTGGCCGACAAGATCGTCTGGTTGTTCGGCAACGAAGGTTCGGGAATCAGCGCCGAACTCGAACCGCTGATCGACGCGCGCGTCGCCGTCCCGATCGCCGCAGGCGTCGACTCGCTCAACGTCAACGTCGCGGCGGGCATCATTCTGCATCACGGCCGGCAGCGCGATCCCGAAAGGAACGAGGCATGAAGATCACGACCTGGAACGTGAACTCGATCCGCGCCCGCGAGGATCGGGTGCTCAACTGGCTCGATCAGCATCAGCCCGATGTCCTCTGCCTGCAGGAACTCAAATGCACCGAGGAGCAGTTTCCATTCGACGGGTTCGACGCCCTAGGCTACCAACTGGTCATCCACGGACAGAAGTCCTACAACGGCGTCGCCATCGCCTCGCTCGACTACCCCGACCAGGTTGAGGTCGGCGCGCCCTGGCCAGAAGATGACCAGTCGCGTGGGATTGCCGCCGATATCAACGGCGTTCGCGTCGCCAGTCTCTACTGCCCCAACGGACGCGCGGTCGGACACGAGATGTACCGCTACAAGCTGGAATGGTTCGATCGACTGCGCTCATGGCTGGACGGTCAGGACCCCAGCGACGCGCTGGTGTTGACCGGCGACTACAACATCACCTTCGACGACCGCGACGTCAACGATCCGGAGTTCTGGCGCGAGCGCATCCTCTGTTCCACGCCCGAGCGCGAACGGCTCAACGCGCTGATTGACTGGGGGCTAACCGACGCGCTGCGCCTCTTCGACCAGTCGGACGGCGTCTACACCTGGTGGGACTACCGCACCGGCGGCGCGCAGCCGGACAACGGGCTGCGGATCGACCACCATCTGATTTCCGCGCCGCTGGTCGAGCGCGCGGTCGCGGTCGAGATCGATGTGCGCGAGCGTCAGATGGAGGGTGACGGCGACAAACCCTCCGACCACGCGCCGGTCACGCTGGTGCTAGAGGACTAGCGTCGCGAGCGGATTCGCGGTGCTCAGTCCCGCCCGCTCCAACGCAGCCGCGGCGCGGATCACTGCGGCGTCGTTGCCCTCGCGCGCGGTCAGCTGCACCGCAATCGGCAGGCCGTCGGGATCGAGTCCGGCCGGGACGGATATCGATGGCGACTGGATCAGGTTGGCCAGCGGCGTGTAGAGAATCGAGACCGTCCAGGGTGAGATATGCGCGCCGGCGACCTCGTCAATCCGAGCGTCGTGCGCGTGCGCGGCGATGGCGCTGGTCGGCGTCAGCAGGATGTCGTATTCGTCGAACCAGGCGTCCATCCGCCGACGCAGGCGGTCGAGCGCCGCATAGGCCTCCGCCACCTGAACGCCCGACAAGGAGCGTCCGCGCCTGAGACTGGCGCGGGTGTAGTCGGACAGTTCCTCTTCGCGCCCGATGCAGATCGCCCCGTAATTCGCCGCCGCGCCGACGGCGGACAGAGTCGGGAAGATCTCATTCGGATCGGAGATATCGGGCGGCGCCGCCGACACCGAAGCGCCCGCGTCGCGCAGGATCGCCGACGCCGCCGTAACCCGCTTGGCGATCAAAGGCTCGCACGGCGTCGGCCAACCCAGATGCGTGGTGAAGCCAACCCGCAACCCTCGTAGATCTCCGACGCTCGCAGCCGTGAGGAAATCCGAACTCGCGGCTCGGTATGAAAGCGGATCTCTGGGGTGCGGGCCAGCGATGACGTCGAGCATCAGCGCCGCGTCGGCGACCGATCGCGCCAGCACGCCGTCGGTCGAGATCTGCGACATCCCCGCGCCGCGCGCACGGCGGGGAACCCGCCGCCCCGTCGGCTTGAGCCCGACGACGCCGCAGTAGGCGGCCGGCACGCGAACCGAGCCGCCGCCGTCGGTGCCGTGATGCAGCGGGCCGAAACCGGCCGCGCAGGCCGCCGCCGCGCCGCCACTCGAACCGCCGGCGGTTCGCTCCACGTTCCAGGGATTGGCCGTCGCCGGACCGAGCCGGTTAACCGTCTGCGCCGCGAGCCCGAACTCCGAGGTATTGGTCTTGCCGAGCATCACCGCTCCGGACGACCGCAGCCGCTCGACGAACAGTTCATCGCGCGGCGCGTCGTCTGGCGGGGTCGCCAACGATCCCATCGTGGTCGGAACGCCGGCGACGTCGACCAGGTCCTTGATGGTCACGGGAATACCGAGCAGGGGCGGCCGCTCGTCACCGCTCTCGCTCAACCACGCCCGCTCGGCGGCTCGCGCCTGCGAGAGCGCCAGTTCCCGGGTCTGGGTGATGAACGCATGAATCGACGGTTCGAGGTGATCGACGCGCTCGAACAGCACGTTGATCACCTCGACCGGCGACAGCTCGCGCGAGGTGTACGCGGCGCGCAACTCCACAGCAGTGAGCGCGTGGATCTCCGTCATCGCAGGTTCTCGATTTCGACCGCAGCAATCTCGCCCGCCGGCGTGAAACCGAAGATGCGCCCGTAGAAGTCGAGCTCCGACTCGGTGGCGCGCTGGATGTTGGCGGCCTGGCGGAAGCCGTGCTGCTCGCCCTCGAAGGCGATATAGGCGACAGGCAGACCTTTCTTGCGCAGGGCGTCGACCATGCGCTCGGCCTGATTCGGCGGCACGATCCTGTCCTCGAGCCCCTGCAGGAAAATGATCGGACAGGAGAGCCGATCGACCGCGTGGATCGGCGAGCGCTGCTCGTACAGTTCGGCTCGCTCGGGGTACGGCCCGATCAGCGAATCGAGGTAGCGCGACTCGAACTTGTGCGTATCTTCGGCCAGCGCCGCCGCGTCGGAGACGCCGTAGTACGACGCGCCGGCGGTGAACACGTCGCCGAACGTGAGCGCGCAGAGCGTCGTGTATCCGCCCGCCGACCCGCCTCGAATCGCCAGACGCGCCGGGTCAACATCGCCGCGCTCGACCAAAAACCGCGCCGCCGCCTCGCAATCCTCGCGATCGACGACGCCCCAGCTGCCGTTCAGCGCCCGCCGATATTCGGCGCCGTACCCGGTCGAGCCGCGGTAGTTGACATCGACCACCGCGAAACCGCGCGTCGTCCAGTACTGGATCGCCAGGTTGAAGCCGGGATTGGTCGCGCTGGTCGGGCCGCCGTGGATAAACGTGAGCAGCGGCGGCGCCTCGCCGTCCGCAGCCGCGAAGTCGGGGTTGCGCGGCGCGTAGTAGTACGCGTGCGCGGTGCGCCCGCCGCTGGTCGGATAGGCGATCGACTCCGCCCTGGAGATGTAGGACGAATCCAGATCGGGACTGCTGGAAGCGCGGATCGTTTCCACCGCGCCGGTGTCAGAGTCGATGGCGACGATCGCCGCGCCCACGCCGGGACCGGCCGCCGCACAGACGATCCGCCCGCCGAGCGCGGCGGTGAAGAATCCGAACGTGTTGAACGGCGTTTCGATCTCCCTCAGCTCGCCGGTCTCGCAATCGACGACGCCGATCCCGTGACCCTCGGCGTTGGCGTACTGCGCGCCCAGGCAGCACGCGTCCAGCACCGCGTAGGTGGACGTGGAGAACGTCCACGAGGGCTGACCGAACTCAGCCGCCATCGACAAAACCGGCTCCAGTCGATCACCGTCCCAGCGCTGAATGTTCCACCAGCCGGAGACGTCGGAGACGCAGTACAGCGCACCGTCCGGGCCCCAGCGCGGCTCGATGATCGAGACATCGCCGCGCGCGTCGCCGGCGATACAGCGCGGCGACAGCAGCGAGCCGTCGCTCGCCACTTCCGCCAGCCACAACTCGGTCGCGTCCCAGGGCATGTTGGGGTGATTCCAGCAGATCCACGCCAATCGCCGGCCGTCGGGGCTGAGCCGCGGCGACGAACAGAAGTCGAAGCCTGCGTGCAGGCGGACGATATCGCCCGCGTCGGCGGCGCTGCCGTCGAGCGGGATCGAGGTCAGGTAGTTCTCCGCCTCCAGCCCCTCGCGGCGATGATCCTCGACCACGCAGATCAGCCGTCCGCGCTCGTCATCGACGGCCGCATCGGCGTAGCGCGCAGGGATATCGGGCGTCAGCGGCGCGGGCGGCTCGCCGCCGCTGACCGCGCGGCAGTACAGCCGTTGATCGACGAAGTTCGAGAAATAGGCGACGCCGTTCGAGACCGCGAGCGACCCGCCGCCGTACTCATGCGCCAGCGTGCGGGCGCTGAACTCGGGCGTGGTCACTTCGCTCAGCTCGCCGTCTGCCGCGTAGCGCATTACGGCGTAACGCCCCTGTTCATCGGGACGCGACTCGACCCAGTAGAGATCGCCGCCATCGACATCCAGTTCGTCGAATCGCAGCGCTCCCTGAGTCAGCATCTCCGTCGCGATCGGCGACTCCCAGGAGCCGTACGGCGCAATGCGCGGCGCGTTCGCCTGCTCACCGCGCTGTTCGCCGGCCTGTCCGCTGTCTTGTTCACTCATCGTTCACTCACCGTTGCCCTCACTGGGTCAGAAACCTGCAATCATCGTAGGAGACACGGCGGTAAGGATTCGAAGCCGGGAGCGGGAGGGTTCGCGCAATGGTCGAGCATCCAGAACGCGGCGGCGTCATCGTCGGCGAAACGGCGGCGCCGCCGGATCAGGATCGCCGCCGCGTTGATGCGCCCCTGGCGGCCGACGTTCGACTGCTCAGCAGTCTGCTGGGCAACACGATCCGCCGCGTCGACGGCGAGGATGTGTTCAACGCCGTCGAACAGCTGCGCAGCCTGGCGCAACGCCGGCGCGGCGTCCGCCAGGACCCGGAGCCGCAGCTCACCGCCGAGATCGTCGCGCTGGTCCGCAGCTGGCCGCTGTGGCTCGCCGCCGAGGTGGGCAACGCCTTCCTCACTTACTTCCTGCTCACCAACACGGCGGAGGAGGCGCACCGCATTCGACGCCGACGGCTGCGCTCGTCCGATTCGCACGCCGCGCCGCGCTCGATTGCGGCGGTGGTTGAGCAACTGCTCGCGCGCGGACTGGACGAATCCACCATCCGCGGCCGGGCCGCGGACATTCACCTGCAACCGGTCTTCACCGCCCACCCGACCGAGTCGCAGCGGCTGACCATGCTGGGCACGCTGCAGGAGGTGCATCGGCTGCTGCTGGAGCGCGAGCACGCGATTCCATCGGAGTTGGACGAGATCGACGACGCGCTCAGGACGCACATCGAGGGCTTGTGGCAGGCTGATCACCTGCGCCATCGCCGACCGACGGTGCTCGAGGAATCGCGTCTGCTGCTGCGCACCTTCGAGACCACGCTGTGGGACGCCGTGCCCGATGTCGCCCGAGGTTTTCGGCGCGCCACCGGCGTCAGCCCCGAACAGACCCCGGCGCCGGTGATCCTGGGCTCGTGGATGGGCGGCGACGCCGACGGCAACCCGAACGTGACGCCCGACCTGACCTGGCAGACCGCGCTCACCATGCGCGCGCGGGTGCTGCGCCTGCACCTCCGCGCCGTCCAGGCGCTGGACACCATGCTCCCGCACTCCATTCGGCGCGTGGCGGCGTCGCCCGAGCTGGAAGCGTCGCTGCAACGCGACGCGCGCCGCATGCCGCGCGTCGAGCAGCGGCTCGAACACCGCAATCAGGCCGAGCGCTACCGACACAAGATTCGTTACATGGCGGCGCGGCTCGAAGCGACGCTCGAGGCCGACTTCGCGCTGCTCGACACCCGTGCGGCGGCAACCCACGACGCGCGCGTCAGCGCCGACGAACCCGACGGCGCCGCCTACGACTCGCCGCAGGGGTTCGTCGACGACCTGGAGGTCATCGCCGAAAGCCTGCGCCTGCACGGCGCCAACGCCGGCGCCGAGACCGTGGTCCAACCGCTGATCGACCGCACCCGCGCCTTCGGCTTCCACCTGGCGACGCTCGACATCCGCGATCATGCCGAACGCTTCCATACCGCCGCCGACGCCGTGCTGCGCGGCCTCGACATCCAGCCGCCCGGCGGCAGCTACCTCGAACTGAACGACGAGCAGCGCGAGGCGTTCCTGGCCAGCGAGTTGGATCGCGACTATTTCCCGGTTGGGCATGCGATGTCAACGCACGACGACGAGACGCTGCGACGCTTCCGCACCGCGCGCCGCATCCAGCGCATCTGCGGGGCGGAAGCGATGCAGACCTGCATCGTCTCGATGAGCAGCAGCGCCGCCGATGTGCTGGCGCCGGTGCTGGTGGCGCGGCAGGCCGGACTCAACGAGATCAGCCTGCGCGCGCCCGGCGGACAGATCCGCATCGCCCCGCTGTTCGAGCGCGTCGCCGATCTGGAGCGCGCCCCGGCGGCGCTTCGCTCGCTGTTCTCGCACGGCGCGTACCGACGCCACCTCAGGGCGCACGGCGATTTGCAGGAGGTCATGGTCGGATACTCCGACTCAGCCAAAGACGCCGGCGTGCTGCCCTCGCTCTGGGGGCTGTACCGCGCCCAGGACGCGATGCATACGGTCGCGCGCGAAGCGGGCGTCAGGCTGATGTTCTTTCACGGCCGCGGCGGTACCGTCAGCCGCGGCGGCGGACCGTCGCACGACGCCATCCTCGCCCTGCCCCCGCACACGACCGAAGGCGGAATCAAGTACACCGAACAGGGTGAGATGATCCAGTTCACCTACGGCATGCCCGGTCTGGCCAAATGGAATCTGGAGCAGGCGCTGGCGGCGGCGTTGGTCAAGCGCTTCGACCGCGACCACGACGACACGCCCGACGCCGAGCGGGAACGCTACCACGCAGCCATGGAGGAGCTGTCAGAGACGGCCGAACGCGCCTACCGCGACGAGGTCGTGAACAATCCCGATCTGCACGCCTACTTCCAGCGCGTCACGCCGATCGGGATGCTGGGCAATCTCGCCATCGGCTCGCGCCCGACGTTCCGACCGGGCTCCGACGCCTCGCTCACCTCGCTGCGTGCGATCCCCTGGGTTTTCGCCTGGATGCAGACGCGCCACGTGATCACCGGCTGGATGGGGGTGGGCACCGCGATCGGGCAGTTCATCGAGCGGCACGGCAGCGCCGGCGAAGCGCTGCTCAGGGATATGCGCGCCCGCTGGCCGTTCTTCGCCACGCTGCTGTCGAACGTCGAGATGGTGCTGGCCAAGGCCGACTTCGGTGTCGCCGAGCACTACGCCCGCACGCTGGGCGACGGCGACCAGGACCTGCGCACCTTCGGCCGCTTGCGCGACGAATTCGTCCGCACCGCGGAGATGATCAATCGCCTGTCCGACCAGGATCACCTGCTGGAGGGTTCACCGGTGCTGCAACGCTCGATCGCGCTGCGCAATCCCTACGTCGACGCGCTCAGCTTCCTGCAGGTCGAGTTGCTGGGACGCATCCGCGACCTGCCGGAGACCGACCCCGAGTACACGGACACGCTGGAATCAATCCTGCGCAGCATCAACGGCGTCGCCGCCGGCCTGCGCAACACCGGCTAGCGCGCCCGACCGCCCGGCGCGCTAGCCGACCACTTCCCAGTGCACGAGGGTGTACGGGTCGTCGCCATCGTGATCTTCGAAATAGGGGCGGACTTCCGCGCCGATCTGGACGGTCTTCATCGGGTCGCCGACCAGATTGCCGACCATGCGGACGTTCTCGTGGTTGGGCAGCTCGACCAGCACGACGAGATACGGGCACGAATCCTGCAGGGCGGGATGCACGGGGTGCCAGACGCGCTCCCAGGAGAAGATGCGTCCGTTGCCCTCGACCGGCTTCCAGCCCAGGTCGAACGAGTGGCAGCGGTGGCAGACCCACTCGGGGCCAAACTGGGGGCGGTCGCAGGCGTTGCAGTGCTGCACCAGCAGCTCGTGACGCTTGACGCCCTCCCAGTACTCGGTGTCCAGCCCATCGATCGCGGGGGCGGGCGCGGGCATGCCCTCGCCCAGATAGTACGCGCCGGAATTCGCCATTAGAGCACCGCCTCTGAACCGACGATCATGTCGGACACCGGCGTCACCATCGGGCCCGAGGCGACCAGCGACACGTTTACGTCATCGACCTGATTGCAGGATTCGCCGCGCACCTGGCGGACGGCCTCGATGTTCAGTTCCAGGCCGTGCATGTAGCACTCGGCCAGGTTGCCGCCGCTGGTGTTGAGCGGCATCTTGCCGTTCGGCGCGACCAGGTTGTCGAAGGTGATGAACTCGTTGGCTTCCTCGTAGCTGGTCAGACCGTGCTCGATGATGCTCATCACCACGCCGCCGGTGAAGTTCTCGTAGACCTGCGCGACATCGACCTCTTCCGGCTTGACCTGCGCCATCTCGTACATGCGCGGGGCGACCGTCTTGAAGTTCGAGGTGGCGTAGTCGGTCGCGTTGTGCGAGCCGGAGCCGGCCCGGTTCGGCGATCCGACCGCGCCGCCGAGAAAGTAGACCGGCGGCTTGGCGTAATCCCTGGCGCGATCGGCCGAGACGAAGATCATCGCCGCCGCGCCGTCGTTCTCCTGGCAGCAGTCGAACAGGTGGAAGGGCTCCACGATCCAGCGCGACTGGTCGTAATCCTCGGGAGTCAGCGGACGCCCGTACATCACCGCGCGCGGGTTGTTCTGCGCGTGGTGGTAAGAGGCCAGCGAACAGGCCTTGAGCGTGTCCTGCGTGATCCCGTGGTCGTTGAACAGCTTGTGGACGCGCATCGCAAACGACTGCGCCGGCGACATCAATCCGTAGGGCGCCGTGTAGGCCTGGTCGCCGCGCACGTGCGGGGCGCGCGCGCCCTGACCGAAGCGCCCGAACTGACCCTGCGCCAGTCCGCGGAAGACCACCACCGTGTCGGCCAGGCCGGTCGCAATCGCGGCCGCCGCGTGGCAGCACGCCGCCGATCCGCCGCCGCCGCCGCCGCCCCACTCCATGTTGGAAAACCGCAGGTCGTGGATATCGAGCGCCGCCGCGATCCGCGACGGATCGTTGCGGTCGTTCGAGTACGACGCGAACCCGTCGATCTCGCGCGGGTCGATGCCCGCGTCGGCGCTCGCCTTGAGGATCGCCTCGACGACGAGCTTGAACTCCGCGTCGGGCGAGCGGCCGCGCTTGTAGTAGGTCGTCTCGCCGACGCCGATGATCGCCGTTTCTCCGCGCATCGTGCGCTGTCCCATCGATCAGAATCCTTCCCGGCGTCCCGCTGGCGCACGACGCCCGTGAGAGTATGACGTGCAGTTTACCCGATACCTGTCTCCGTCCATGCAAGTTACTGGAGCACGCCCGCAACGAGGGCGTCCGCGATCTCCTCATCCGGCGACCGCAAGATTTCCGAGAGCACGTAGTGCGTGTGCTCGCCAATCGCCGGGGCGGCCCGCCGCAACCGCGCCGTGGCGCCCGAGAATCTGGTCACCAGTCCGTCGTAGGGCGTCGGCCCCATCACCGAGTGGTTGAGGTTGACGAAGAAATTCCGATGCGCAAGCTGGGCGTCGCGGTAGAGATCCGAGGGCCACGCCACCAGCGACGCGGGGATGCCGGCCGCGGTCAGCCGCTCGACCACCGCGTCGGCGGTTTGGGGAGCGCACCACTCGGCGATCGCCGCTTCGATCACCGCCTTGTCGGCGATCCGCGCCGACAGAGCGTCGTATTCCGCGCCCGACCACTGCGCCAAACCGACGACCCCACGCAGCGCGCGCCACTGCTCGGCGGTCTCGACCGCGATCGCCACGTAGCGTTCCTCGTCGCCGACGCGGAAGACCCCGTTCGGGGCGGCGTAGAGCGAACCGTGGCCCGGCGCCTGCGCGATCCTTCCGTTCTCCAGATAGTCGAGCAGCAGCGGCGCGACGAAGTGAATCCCGGCCTCGGTCTGCGCCAGGTCGATGTACTGACCCTGCCCGGTGCGGTCGCGGTATCGAATCGCCGCGGCCAGCACGCCCGAGCCGAAGCGCGGATTGATGAAGTCGGTGTAGGCGCCCCAGGTGCCGGCCGGCTGACGATCCGGCCAGCCCGTGATGCGGTGCAGGCCAGACAGACAGGCGCCTTGCAGACCGAAGCCGGGATAGCTCGATTCCGGCCCGCTCTGTCCGCGCAGACAGGTGCTGAGCATGATCAGCTCCGGACGATCCCTGCTCAGTGTCTCGTAATCGAAGCCGAACTGCTTCATCGTGCCCGGCGTGAACGACTCAACCACGACATCGGCCCAATCGATCAGCTGACGGGCGTAATCGCGCCCCTGCTCGGTATCGAGCCGCAGGGCGACGCCGAGCTTGGACGAGTTGAAGTTGGCCATGAACTGGGCCCGATCCATGCCGGGCTGGTTGTCCTTGAACGGCGGTGCCAGACGCAGCACATCGGGACGCGTCGCCGACTCGATGTGCACCACGGTCGCCCCGTGGTCGGCCATCGATTTGGAGATCAACGGGCCCACGCCGACCCAGGCGAAGTCGGCAATCCTGACGCCAGACAACGCACCGCCGCCTTCTCCGCGAACGCCGTTGGACGACCGGGCCGCCCCGGCCGATCGGGCCGGCGCGCGGTCAACCTGGCTGGCGGATCGGGCGAGTAACTCCTGATCCTGCCCCAGCGCCGGCGCCGCCCGATCCAGCCGCAGCGGTGTCTGCGAGAGCTTGACGAACGGTCCGGGGTAGCGGTGTCCATCCACCTCGATCCAGAAGTCGCGCGCCGCCAGATGGTGGTCGTTGGCGATGTCCTCCATCGTGTAGAGCGGCGCCATCATGAAGCCGTCGGCGACGGCGCGGGCGAAGCACTCGGCCATCGTGCGTTTGGCCACGAAATGGTGCAGGTTTTCCGTCGCAATGACGACTTGGCGGCCCGCTTCGGCTGGATCTTCCATGATCAGCCTGCCGACGTTCGCCGCCCATTCATCGATGTCGGCGCCTTCCAGCTCGCCGATCAGCTCACCCTCCTCCGCGATCCACTTCAGCACCCTAGTCGAATGGCGCAAACCCAGCCCGCCCGGCACGATGCTGAAGACGATGTACCCGTCCAGGCAGGGATGCACGCCCATCACGGCGCCGCTGGGGCTGTCGCCGCCCGCGCCCCGCTGGGCGCAGGTGCCGGGCGGATCACCGCCGGTATTGGGCGGAAATCCGGTCGCGTTCATCAGCGTCCAGACGACGGCCGCCTGCATCGACACATCCAGATGCTGCCCGAGCCCCGACAGATCACGCTCCCGCAGCGCGATCGAGACGTCCGCCGCCGCCTGCACGCCGGCGTGCAGCGACGCCTGCGGCAAGCCAACTGGCAGCGGCGGGCGGTCGCCGTCCCCCTGCAGCCCCACCAGCCCGCCGGCCGCCTCGAGCGTCAGATCGGTCGCCGGCCGCTGCGCGTACGGGCCGTCCTGCCCGTACGGCGTGACGGAGACATAGATCAGCTCTGGTTGGGCATGGGCGAGATCCTCGTAGCCCAGCCCCCACCCCAACATCACGCCTGGATCGAACGATTCGATCAGCACGTCGGCGGTCGCCAGCAGCGCGCGGAAGTCCGAGCGGCCCGCTTCCGATTCCAGATCGATCACCACGCTGCGCTTGCCGAACCCCACAGCGGCCCAATAGAGCGAGCGCTGCGGATCGGCGTCGCTGAAGGGGGGCATCCGCCGCGCCTCGACGCCCGCAGGCGGCTCGATCTTGATCACCTCGGCGCCCATATCGGCGAGGACGCGGCCCGCCATCTCCGCCCGCGGCGTCGCCAGATCGAGCACCCGCACCCCCGCCAACAACGTGTCCCGATCGGTGTCCTGCTCAGTGTCCCGTTCGATATCCGATTCTCTATCCGAACGCGCGTCCGCTGATGCAGTCGTCATCCTCTCGCTCCGATCACGCTGGTTTGTGGGGGTGTCAATCAAGATACCGACAGAATATTGGCAAGATCGAACGTGAGCGAACGCGGCTGCTCAGAGCACCAGAAACGTCCGAATCAGAACGGAACACACGCCGAAGAGCAGCAACGCGCCGAGGATCCACCAGAGCAGGCGCGGCGTACCCTCCCGCGGTTCATCGGCGCGGTTCTCGTGGTCGATCCAGCGCGCGTGCCGCTCGGGCGGCCGCCGCTTCGCTCGCGGCGAATCAGGAGCGGGCGGCGGCCACGCATCCGGCTGCGAAGATCGTTGTTCCGGCATCGCCGCCAGTCTAGCCAAGCGGCGGCTGGTTGGGGGTAGCATCTGCGCGTATCGGCGCGCGCCTCTACCCTCTCTGCTGAGAGTGCGAGCCCTACGCGCGATCAGGCTGCAACGACAGGCGGCAACGGACAGGCTGCACAGAAACGAGAGCGGCACGTGACTCGAATCCTCGTCACTTCCACGCTGGCCGGCGACGGCAAGTCGGTGGTCGCCAGCGGCATCGCCGCCGCGCTCCGCGCGAGCGGCGCGACGGTGCGCCTGGCGCGCGCCGATGACGCAGATTCCGACCCGGTTTCCAAAACGTCCGACGCCCGGCAGTTCGCCCGCCTCAACGGCGTTCGCAGCGCCGCCGAGCCGGTGGTCGCATCCGACATCCCCGACGATACGGATCATCTCGTGATCGAGGCTGACGCCGCAACGAAGATCGACGCCGATCGCGTTGTTCTCGTCGTTCGCCATGGCGAGGCCGACGACGACACCGTCTCCCGCGCGCTGGCTGACATTCAACCTGACCTGGTGATCGTCAACGGCGCGCCCGAGCACGGCGAGGCCGCGGCGGCCGCGCGTCTCAGCGGTTTGGGGGCGAACTCCGTTGGCGTCGTTGCGCAGGATCGCCATCTCGCCGCGCCCACGGTTCGGGAGATCGCGCCGGCCGTCGGCGGCGAGCTTTCCGGCGATCAGGATCTGTTCGACGAGGCGTCGCGCGACCTCGTGATCGGGCCGGTCAGCGCGCACGAGGGCATGGACTACTTCCGCAAGTACCCCGACAAGACGCTGATCACGCGGCATGACCGCATCGACATCGCGCTGGGCGCGCTCGATTACGAACCGCTCTGCCTGATCCTCGCCGGCGGCGAGCCGACCCTGCCCTACGTCGCCCAACGCGCCGAGCGCGAGTCGTTCGCCCTGATCACGACGCCGATGACCACGCTGGAAGCCGTGGAGGCGATCGGTCCGCTCTACGGACGCTCCGCCTTCGTCGGTCGGCGCAAGCTCGAGACGGCGGTCTCCCTGATCGCCGGCGCCGCGCCCGCCGAACGACTGGAATAGCGCATGATCTTGCGCCTGACCTTGCACATGGTCTTGCGCATGGTCTTGCGCATTGCGCAGTTCTGAATAATATCGTGTAAACGCCAACGTACGCCAACGTAGAGGAGATGGGCATGACCGACGCCAAGCCGAAGACCAAGGCGCAGATGGCCAAGGCGATCGAGGAGCACACCGACATTGCCAGCCGCGACGTGAACGAGGTGCTCGACGCGCTCGCCGACATCGTGATCGCAGACCTGTCCGCGGGCGGACCCGGTTCGGTCACCATCGCCGGCCTGATCAAGGTCGACATCGTCCCGCAAACGGCTCGGCCGGAGCGCCAGGGGCGAAACCCGGCGACCGGCGAAGCGATCACCATCGCCGCGCGGCCGGCGCTGGAGCGCGGCAAGGTGCGCGTGCGCGCGCTGAAGCGCCTGCGCGACGTGCTCTAGCCGCAACCGACCCACTCGACCGAGTCGTCAATGCCGCAGTTCCCGTCCGCCAACGACGCCGGGCGGGAGCTGATCGTACGCCTCGCGCCGCACACAGGCGCGCTGGCCGAACACGCCGAGCGGCACGACCGCGAAGCCAGCTTCCCCTTCGCCTCGTTCGATCTCCTGCGGGAAATCGGTTGGCTGTCCGCGCCGATCCCGCGCGAGTACGGCGGCGAGGAGCACGCGCTCGCCGATCTCGTCGCCGCGCAGACGGCGCTGGCCAAGGTTGATATGGCGCTGGCGTTCGCCTGCGGCATGCACCTGATGTCAGTCGGATCCGAACGCGCGAATCGCGTCTGGCCGGATCAGCTGCGCGAGCGCATCTTCCGCTCCGTGGTCGAGGGCGGAGCGCTCTGCAACCAGGTCGCCACCGAACCCGAACTCGGCTCGCCGCAGGGCGGAGGCAGACCGCGTACCGCGCTCACCCCCGACGGCCCCGGCCGCTGGCGCATCAACGGCCGCAAGTCGTTCACCACGCTCGCGCCGGCGCTGACCTGGTTTCTCACCTACTGCGCCGTGGAAGACGGATCGGGCATGCTGGCCCGCGTCGCCGTCCACCGCGACTCGCCGGGTTTGCGGATCGAGGAGACGTGGGACGTCGTCGGGCTGCGCTCGACCGGCTCGCACGACGTCTGGTTCGAGGACGTGGCGGTCAGCGAAGACGAATTTCTGGTGCGCCAGGATCCGTCGCGCGCCGGACAGCGGCATGGCGATTTCGCCTGGTTCGCGCTGCTGGTCGCCGCCGCGTCGCTCGGGGTCGCCGAGGCGGCGCGCGACTACACGATCGAATTCGCCCGCAATCGACGCCCCACGGGCGCGCCCGGCGTGATCGGCGCCATTCCGACCGTTCGCGCCCAGATCGGCGAGATCGACCTGCGCATCATGTCGGCGCGCGCCCTGCTGCACGAGACCGCGTCGGCGTGGGATCAGCTGGATGGCGACGAACGCGGCCGGCTCGGACCCCGCGTCGCTGCCGCCAAGCTGCACGCCGGCGATCTGGCGGTCGAGGTCGTCGATCGCTGCATGCGTCTGGTCGGCGGCGTGTCGCTGCACCGATCGCAACCGTTGGAACGCTACTACCGCGACGTGCGCGGCCCGTTGCACAACCCGCCGATCGCGCCGCGCGGCCTCGAACTGATCGCGTCCGCGGCGCTCGATCCGCTGCCCGATCCCGAGCCCTAGTCGCGCAGCCATTGCGCGCGACTTCTCGCACTACGTCTTGCTCGCGCTACTTCTTGAACGTCGTGATCAGCCGCTGCGCGATCGCCAGACGCGTCTGATCCGCGCCGCCGAAACTCAACCGCGTCCAGGTCAACTCGCGCGACCAGCGCTCGAGCGGCAGGTCCGAGGAACCGCCGGCCGCGCCGTGCAGCAGCAGCGCCCGTTCGACAACCGACGACGACGCGTCGAGCCCGAACGCCAGCGCCGCCAGCGCCAGCTCCTCGACGCGCTCCGCGGCGGACAGATACAGCGCGCGCGAGGCCGACACCGCGATCTCGTTATCGGCCAGCGCCAGCCGCGCCCGCTCGCCCTGCGCCAGCGGCGCGCCCTGCGCACGCCGCGACCAGACGACCGATCGACACATATCCTGCGCCGCCGAGGCGATGCCGGTCAGGTGCGCCGCCGTGAACAGCCGCCGCCGCAGCGCCAGGTCGTTGGCGAACTCCGGCCCGCGGCCGGGAGCGCCGAGCAGATTCGACGGCGGCAGCTTGACCGCCGACAGATTGAGTTCCATCGTCTCGCGCCCGACCGCAATCGTCGGCCAGGGACGCCAACGCTGAAACCCGACGCGATCGCTCTCAACCACAATCGCCGATACGCCTGATCGCTGTCCGGGAACCTCTTCCGTGTTGCAATAGACGATCCCGAAGGCAGCCTCGGCGGCGTCGGCCACGAACAGTCTGGTGCCGTCCAGCATCCAGCCCAGCGGATGCCGCCGCGCTCGGATTCTCACGCCGTCGGTCGGCAGCGTTGCCAGATCCGGGTCATCCAGCCCGCGGAAGCAGCTGACCTCGCGGCGCAGCAGCGGTTCCAGAAAGCGTTCCCGTTGTTCATCCGTCGCGGCGTAGAGCTGCGCGGGCGGGTCGGGATCGAACAGTCCGTAGGCCGGATTGAGCGCGCCGGCGCGATGCTGCGACAGCTCTTCGGCGATGCGCAGGCGGTGGGCGTCGGGCAGATCGATCTGCGGCCCGACCGATGCTGCGCGGGGCGCCATCAGATGGTCGATGCCCAGCTTGGCGGCGCGGCCGCTCAATGCCGCCTGGACGTCAGCCGGCAATCGCGCCGCGTTGGTATCCAGGCGCCGCTCGTGCAGCCAGATCTCCTTGCGGACGAAGCGGCGCACCGCCTGAACGACCAGATCGAGCGCTTCATCCACGATCCACCGCCCGCCCCGCCATCGCCGCGCCGGTTCAGCCCAGCGCGCCGCGCTCGGCGAGCGCGGCGATCTCACCGTCCGTCAGGCCGATTTCGCTCAGCACCTCATGCGTGTGCTGCCCCGTTGCGGGGGCGGGGCCGCGCGGCCCTACGTCCGCCCCTGCAATCTCGAACGGCGTGTTGAGTGTGCGGAACCGCCCCTTCGGTCCATCGATCACGCTCCAGGCGTTCATCTCCGCCATCTGCGGATCTGCGATCAGTTCGGGCAACTCGGCCACGGGCGCCCAGGTCAGCGCTTCGGCGTCCAGCAGCGGGATCCACTCCGCCAGCGGCCGGGAACGAAACGTGGACGCGATCTCCGAGGTGAGGGCGGCGCTGTGCTCGGCGCGGCCGAGCAGCGTGGCGTATCGATCATCGGCCAGCAAGTCCGCGCGCTGCAACGCCCGGCAGGTCGGCGCCCAGTAGCGATCGCCGGTCGGCATCACCAGCATCAGCCAGCGGCCGTCGGAGGTCTGATACGAATTGAACAGCGGGTTACCGGGCTGCGCGCGGTCGATGCGCTGCGGCTGCCGCTCGGTGATCAGCGCGGCCGATACGTCCGAACCGATCGTCCACGCGCCCGTGCGCTGCAGGGTCGCCTCGACGTACTGACCCTCGCCGGTAAGATCTCGAAGCCGCAGCGCGGCCAGCGCGCCGGCGAGCAAATTCAGCGCCGTGGCGTGGTCGCCCTGACCCGGACGGCAGGGCATCGGCGGCCCGCCGGGTTCGCCGATCAGGCTCATGATGCCCGACCGCGACCAGAACGCCGAGTAATCAAACGCCGTCTTGGCGCGGTCCGTCCCGCGCGTGCCGTAGCCGGTCAGAACCACGTAGATCAGTCGCGGATGGATGCGCTGAAGCGTCTCATACGACAGGTCGTAGCGCTCGATGCGCGGCGCGGTGAGATTGGTGATGAAGATGTCGGCGCCGGCGATCATCCGCCTGACGACATCGCTTGCGCCCGGTCGATCGAGCGACAGCGCGACGCCGCGCTTGCCCCGATTATCCAGCTCGAACGCCGCGTCGACATCGGTCTCTGGATCGAAATCGGCCTTCTGGCCGCGCATCAGAGTGGTGCGCCAGGCGTCGCCGCCGGGATGCTCGACCTTGATCACGTCGGCACCGAGATCGGCCATCAGCGCCGCCGCCGAGGGCGCCGCCAGCCAATTGGCGACCTCGACGACCCGTATACCCTCAAGCGGCGCAACCATAACCAGCCCCTTCGCTCGCTCGCAGTCCGATCCTAACTTGCCCGTCCGCGCAGGAGACATGCAGGGAAGCGGGAGCCGCCCATGCAACACCGACCCACCGCCGCGCGCATTTCGGATCCCGGCATCCGCGCGCTCTTCACGCGCGAAGCCCGCTGGCAGTCCTGGCTCGACGTGGAAGCCGCGCTCGCCCGGGCCGAGGGCGAACTCGGCATGATCCCCGCCGACGCCGCCGTCCAGATCGCCGAACACTGCCGTCTCGAACTGCTGGATATGGAGCGGATCGAGGCGATCCTCGCCGTCACGGCGCATCCGCTGGTGCCGCTGATCTGGGAACTGGATCGCGTGCTCGGCGATGAGATCGGCGGATACGTCCACTGGGGCGCGACGACGCAGAACATCACCCAGACCGGCGACATCCTGCAGCTGCGCAAGGCGCACGCGATCATGCTCAGCCAGATCGGCCAGCTGCTGGGCGCGCTCGCGCCGCTGGCCGAGCGCCACGCCGATGATCCGTGCGCCGGGCGCACGCACGGCCAACACGCCGTGCCGGCCACGTTCGGCTACAAGGTGGGCGTCTGGATCGACGAGCTCTGCCGCCACGTCGAGCGTCTGCGCGACGCCGAGCCGCGCGTCTTCGTCGCCATGCTGGGCGGCGCCGCCGGCACGCTGGCGTCGTTCGGCGCGCCCGGCCTCGCCGTCCAGCGCGGCATGGCCGAGCATCTGGGGCTGCTCCCGATGCCGGTGCCGGGACGCACCAGCCACGATCATCACGCTGAGTACGCCGCCATCCTCGCCATGCTGGCGGCGACCTGCCGCAAGATCGCCGACGAGACCTACACGCTGATGAAGCCCGAATTCGGCGAGATCGAGGAACCCGTCCCGCCCGGCACGGTGGGCAGCAGCACGATGCCGCAGAAGCGCAATCCCAAGCTCTCGCAGGACATCCGCGCCGCGGCCGCGCAGGTGACGGCGCTGTTTCCGCTCGCGCTCGACGCCATGCGCACCGAGCACGAAGCCGACGGCTCGACCAGCGTCATGGTCGAGCGCGTCGCGCACGGGTCGATCGAGCTGATCGGCGACATCCTCGCACGGATGATCGCGCTGTTCGAGGGCATCGAGGTGAAACCGGACCGCATGCGCGCCAATCTCGATCTGTCGGGCGGCCTGATCATGAGCGAACGCATCATGCTGGCGCTGGGCGAGCGCGTCGGCCGGCAGCGCGCCCACGACATCATCTACGAGCACGCGCAGGCGTCCGCCGTGCAGGGCGCGCCATTCCGCGAACTGTTAATCGGCGACGCGGAGGTGCGCCGCCACCTGAACGAGCGAGAGCTGGATGATCTACTCGATCCGTCGAGCTACACCGGCGCCTGCGGCGAGATCGCCCGCAGCCAGGCGCGGCGCGCCAGGGAGATGGTCAACCGCCTAGACTCGCAACGCGCCAACAGTGAATGAATGAAAGTAGAAAGCGAGCCTGCCATGTCTGCGCTGCTGAAGTGGGTCGTCCCGGTCACGCGGCGCGAAGGCGTCGAACGTGAGCCGTTCCTTGAGTTCTGGCGCTGCATCCACGCCGCCCACGTCGCCAATTTCGCCCAGCCGCTCAAGTACTGCGTCACCTTCTTCGACCGCCCCGCCTCGATCGGCGTCGCGCCCTCCGAGGAGGCGATGACGGCAATGCGATACGACGGACTGGCCGAACTCTGGTTCCGCGACTTCGACCACTTCAACGACGCATTCGGCGAGCATCGCGGCGGCCTGCCCACGATCGACGGCTTCCAGGAACTGATCGAACCGATGGCGGACGCGCTGTTCGCCACCGAGCATGTGCATGTTGACGCGCCAACTCATGACGATGCGCTGAAGTGGGTCGGCTTCGTGAAACGGCGGGCGGACGTGCCGCGCGAGGCGCTGTTCGCCGCCTGGCGCGACGAGCACTCGCCCAGAATTGCCGATGCGATCGCCCGCTCCAACGGCGCTTGCACGCGCTACACGACATCCCACGCCGACCGGACTGAGCAGGAGGGAACCTGGGATGGGATCGCCTCGCTCTGGTACGTCGACGCCGCGGCTGCCGCCAACGGTCTGCCGCCCGCCGAGCAGCCCGATGATCCGTTCCCGCGGCTGATCGACGCCGAGGCCGCGCTCCTGCTCCAGGGGCGCGAGCTGACGATCGTCGACCAACTCATCTCCTAGCTCATCTCCTAGACTGAAGCCGCACGAGACGAACGGAGCCTGCCATGCGATTCGGAATCTTCTACGAGCACCAGCTGCCCAAGCCCTGGAGCGAAGGACAGGAACAGCAGCTGTTCCAGGACGCGCTCGATCAGGTCGAGTTGGCGGACCAACTCGGTATCGATCACGCCTGGGAGGTCGAGCACCACTTCCTCGAGGAGTATTCGCACTCCTCGGCGCCGGAGGTCTTTCTGGCTGCGGCCTCGCAACGGACTCAGAACATCCGACTGGGGCACGGCATCGTGCTGATGCCGCCGGGCTACAACCACCCGGCCCGCGTCGCCGAACGGATCGCGACGCTCGACCTCGTCTCCAACGGCCGCGTCGAGTTCGGCACCGGCGAGTCGGCGTCCCGCGCCGAGCTCGAGGGCTACCGCGTCAATCCGGAAGAGCGCCGCGCGATGTGGCTCGAAACCGTCGAGCAGGTCGCCAACATGCTGGCGATGAATCCGTATCCCGGCTACGAGGGCAAGTACTTCTCGATGCCGACCCGCAACGTCGTGCCCAAACCGGTGCAGAAGCCGCACCCGCCGCTCTGGGTCGCCTGCTCCAACCGCGACACGATCCATCTCGCCGCCAGGCTGGGCATCGGCGCGCTCACCTTCGCCTTCATCGACCCCGAAGAGGCCAAGCACTGGGTCAACGACTACTACGAAACGATCAAGACCGAGTGCGTGCCGATCGGGCACACCGTGAACGCCAACATCGCCATGGTCTCCTCCTTCTCGGTGCACCCCGACGCGGATGAAGCCGAACGCCGCGGCGGCGACGGCTTCCGCTTCTTCCAGTTCGCGCTCGGCCACCATTATGCCGCGGGCATGCACAAGCCGGGCCGCACCAACATCTGGAAGGCCTGGGAGCAGATGCGCGACACCTGGCCGCGTCAGGGCGAGGGCGGCATCGGCACGCCCGACGAGCTGCGCGAGCATCTGCGCATCTTCGCCGACTGCGGCGTCGACCAGTCGGTCTTCATCCAGCAGGCCGGCAACAACCGCCATGAACACATCTGCGAGTCGCTCGAGATTTTCGCGCGCGACGTGATGCCCGAGTTCAAGGAGTTCGAGGCCGAGCGCGTGGCGCGCAAGGACGAGGAACTCGCGCCTTACATCGAGGAAGCATTCAAGCGCAAAGCCGAGCGCAACGAAATGCTGGCCGAGCTGTCGGACGAGGACATCCCGGTCTACCCGCCCTACGGCTTCGACGTGGTCGCCAGCTCCGCCCGCCTCAGCGAGGAGTACCACCACGAGGGCGCCGAAGAGCGCGCCCGCGAACAGGCCGCCCGCTTCGAGGAGATGAAGAAGACCGCCAACCTCGCGGTCGAGCTGGGCGCGCTGGACTAGCCCACCGACACCGCGTCGGCCTGTATGTGAGCATTCCCGCTCCCATCCCGCGAGGAACGGATGAACAGGCAGGCAACCCTCATCCCACCGCACGGCGGAACGCCTAAGGGCGTTTCGCCGTCGGTCTTCTCCAACGAGCGCACCATCGAAATGGCGGGTGTGGACTTGCCGAACCATCTTCACCTCAATCAGAGGCTGAGGATGGACGCGCTGACGATGCTCAGCGCTGTGCCATCTGATATGGCGCCGGCGGCGTTCTTCGATCCTCAGTACCGAGGCGTGCTCGACGAAATGTCCTACGGCAACGAAGGGAAATCCCGAGGTCGGGCACGATGCGAATTGCGCCAGATGAGCGAGCCAGAGATTGCCAGGATCATCCAAGAGCTGAACCGAGTGATCGCGCCGATGGGGCATCTATTCCTGTGGATCGACAAATTCCATCTCTGCACCGGCTACAGGGATTGGTTGAGCGGGACGCAGCTGGAAACCGTCGACCTGATCACCTGGAACAAGCTCAAGCTGGGGATGGGCTACCGCACCAGGCGGGTCAGCGAGTATCTGGTCGTCCTGCAACAGCTTCCGCGCCGAGCGAAAGGCGTGTGGACCAGTCACGCAATCCGAGATGTGTGGGACGAACGGATTGATCGCAAGGAGCACGCGCACCACAAGCCGGTCGGCTTGCAGGCCGAACTGATCGAGGCCGTCACCAATCCCGGCGACATCGTGGTCGATCCCGCCGCGGGCTCCTTCTCGGTCATGGAAGCGGCCAACCTGCGCGGCCGCCACTTCCTGGGCTGCGACATCAACGGCTAATGGTGAAAAGCCACGGGGACTGACCCGCAGCACCCGCCAACTGCTGTTGCCGCTTACTGCTGCTGCGACAGAAACTTCGTCACAACCTGCGCCGTCCGCTGGGGGTGCTGGACGTGGGGCAGGTGACCGCAGTCGTCCCAGACGTGGACTTCGGCGTTGGCGAAGGTCTCGCGTTGACGCTCTGCGTACTTCCAGCTGATGAACGGATCCTTGCGACCCCAGATCACCAGCGCCGGCAGATCATGAGGGGCGAGCGCCTCACGCAGGATGTGGCCGTCGTCGAAGTTCGTGGCGCGATACAGCTCCAGCGTCACCCGCCGCGTGTCGCGGTCGTCCTCGGTGATCAGGTCATCCAACCAGTCGCCCGGCAACGCTCGCCAGTTGCCGCGCTGCATGACCAGCTTGAACACCGGTCGGGTGGTGGCCGCCTGCAAAATTTCTCCGGCGATTGGGGTTCTCCAGAGGTTGGCGATCCAGTTGCCGGGATAATCCTCCAGCACTCCGCCCGCCAGCAGCGTGATCGAGGCGCAGCGATCGGGGTGCATGGACGCCCACATCAACCCGGTCTGGGTATGGAAGCTGTGCAGCACGAGGTGCGCCCGCCTGATGCCCAATTCATCAATCGCCGGCGCCAGCCACTGCTGATAGCCCGCGATCGAATAGGGAAATCCGCGCGGTTTGTCAGCCCGGCCGAAGCCGGGTAGATCGAACGCGATCGAGCGCATGACCTTCTCGGTCTCGGGCAGCAGCCACTGAAAGTCGCGCCCTGACCCGGGAACGCTGTGCAGGCACACAACCGCCTCTTCGCCGTTGCCTTCCCCAGCCGCGGTGACCAGGCCGGCGACGCCGTTAATCGACAGTCGGGACTCGCGCAGAGTGGACATCGACAGGTACCTCCGGTTGATATGACGATTGCTGATTCGCCGCCTCGTTGGCGCGGTCTCGAGGATCGCCCGTTCGCGGCGTTGCGCCTGACGCGGGAAGATCATCACCACCAGCGCGACCAGAGCGCTGGATCGCCGTCACACACCAAGGACAGATCTGCCAGTCGGGATCCAGCACCCGCTCGCAGCGCCCGCACGACGTACGCAGCGGCAGCGCGCAGCGCGGGCAGGCCAGGTAATCGGGCAGGATCTCGTAAGCGCAGCGCGGACAGGGCGGCATCTGCTCGAGCTCGCGCGTCAGCGCCGCCGATTCGAGCCGGTGCTCCTCGGCTTCCTGCAGCGTCATCGGCGGACGCAGCACGCGGTAAACCACGAGACCGGGGAAGTTGAAGAGCAGCACGATCAGCGCGTAGATGATCTGCGTCATCGTGTCGGCCGTGCGCTGATGGATGTCGCGCGCCGTCCAGAGCACCGCCGAGATCCAGAGCACCAGAAAGTAGGCGGCCACGATCACCGCCACGATCAGGCCGGTGTTCTCGGGCGAGCCGCCGAGCCAGGAGATGCCGACGCCGTCGAGCATGAGCCGCCTCTGTTGTCCTCCCCCGCTGCCGCCGCTGACCGCTGCCAGCCACTCAGCCACTATATGTTGAACCCGCCGTTATGCTCGCTGCGATGACCGATTCCTCCGCCGGCCGCACCGCCCCTGCCGCACCGCTCGATCTCGACGCGCTCAACGACGCGCAGCGAGCCGCTGTCACGCATCCGCACGGCCCGCTGCTGGTGATCGCCGGGCCCGGCTCGGGCAAAACGCGGGTGATCACGCACCGCATCGTCTGGCTCATCCAGCAGGGCGTACCGCCCTGGCGCATCCTCGCGGTGACCTTCACCAATCGCGCCGCCCGCGAGATGCGGTCGCGTCTGGAGGCGCTGATCGGCCCCGACGACAGCGACGCCGTCTGGCTGGGCACCTTCCACCGCATCTGCGTCCGCATGCTGCGCGCGCACGGACGCGAGGTCGGCGTGCCGCCCAACTTCGTCATCTTCGACAGCGACGATCAGGCGCAGATCGTCCGCAGCGCGCTCAAGGAATTGCAGCTCGACCCCAGGGAGTATCAGCCGCGCGCGCTGCTGGGCCGCATTTCCCGCGCCAAATCGGAGGGAATGTCGCAGCGCCAATTCCTCGAATCCACGAGTTCCTACTTCGACGAGATCGCCGGGCGCGTATGGGAGAAATACGCCGAGCAGCTGCGGGAGGCCGGCGCGCTCGATTTCGACGATCTGCTGCTCAAGGCGCGCGATCTGTTCGATCACGAAGAGCCGCGCCGCCGCTACCAGGAGCGGTTTGAGCACGTGTTGATCGACGAATTCCAGGACACCTCGACGGTGCAGTACGAACTCGCCTACCTGTGGTCGCGCGGCAGCGGCAACCTCACCGTGGTCGGCGATCCCGATCAGATGATCTATTCCTGGCGCTCCGCCGACATTCGCAATCTCAACGCGTTCGTCAGCAGCCATCCCGATGCGACTGAGGTACAGCTCAACGACAACTACCGCTCGACGCAGCAGATTCTCGACGTTGCGAACGCGGTGATCGATCGAGCCGCGAAACGCGGCAAGCGCCGCATTGTCACCGACAACCGCGGCGGACCGCTGCCCTGGCTGCACGAGGCGTACAACGAGAGCGACGAAGCGGAGTACATCGCCAACCACGTCGAGCGCCGGCTGCGCGACGGCGCCATGCGGCCCGGCGACGCTGCGGTGCTGTACCGCACCAACGCGCAGTCGCGGGCGATCGAGGAATCGCTCGTGCATCACGGGATTCCCTACCGGCTCGTCGGCGCGACGCGCTTCTACGACCGACGCGAAGTTCGCGACTTGTTGGCATACCTGCGGCTGGTCCGCAACCCCGCCGACACGGTGGCGTTCGGCCGTGTCGTCAACGTGCCGGCCCGCGGCATCGGCGCGAAGACGCTGGAAACCCTGACCGGCTGGGCAGCCGATCACGCCCGCTCAACCTTCCAGGCGGCCGCTGCCGCGGCCGGCCTCGACGCCGACGCGCTGGGCGGGCATCTGACGCCGCCGAGCGTCTCGCGCCGCGCCGCCGAATCGCTGCGCGAGTTCGTCTCGCTGGTCGAGCACGCGCGCGAACAGGCGGCCCGCGAACCGCTCTCCGACGCGCTGCGCGCGATCCTGATCAAAACGCGCTACCGCGAATGGCTGCTGCGGCAGGCGGACTCCGACGCCGAAGCCGAGAGCCGCTGGGAAAACGTTCAGGAACTGGTCACGGTGACCGAGAACTATGCGCCGATCGCCCCGGGCGCGGCGCTGGACGCCTTCCTCGAAGACGTCGCCCTGGTCGCCGATGTCGATGACCTACCGGACGGCCCGCCCGACGCGGTCACGCTGATCACGCTGCATCAGGCCAAGGGGCTGGAGTTCCCGGTCGTCTTCATGGTCGGCATGGAGGAGTACCTGTTGCCGCACCAGCTCTCGCTGGACGACCCCAATCAGCTGCAGGAGGAGCGCCGGCTCTGTTATGTCGGCATGACCCGCGCGATGCGCGAGCTGCATCTGCTCTACGCCTTTCGCCGCGCCTTCCAGGGGCGCAGCGGGCACAATCCACCCTCGCGCTTCCTGGCCGACATTCCCGAGTCGCTGGTGCAGCGGCATCAGCGTCAGCAGGCGCGCGTGGGTGAGGACGTCCGCCCCGCGCGCAACCGTGTCGTGCGCTGGGACGACTTCGATTCTTTCGATCCGGAACCGGTCGCCGCGCACAGCATCGGACTTAGCGAAGGCGACGCGGTATCGCACGACATCTTCGGCGAGGGCGTGGTGATCGGGCTGCGCGCGATCGGCGAAGACGCCGAAGTCACGGTGCGCTTCGCCGACACCGGGGTCAAGCGCATGCTGGCGTCGATGGCGAACCTCAGCCGCGCCTAGGGCCCGCCCGCTGCGGCCGCCTCCCGCTGCCGGACGCTCCGCTCGAACGCGCTCACGGCGTCCCGCAGCGCGTCCTCCGCCGACAGCTCCCGCGCCCGCGCTTCCTGCACCAGGTCCAGCAGGCGTTCGCCCAGATCACCGCCCGGATTATCGCTCAGAGCGGCATTGCGCGTGAAGCCGTTGCGCTCGGCGCGTCCCAGAATCGACTGGGCGCGCGCCAGCGCGGGCAAGGCGTTCGGCACGCCGTCGAGGACGGACTCGCGCTGCGGCCGCTCGCGCGCCTTGAGCTGTTCCCAAGTGCCTTCGACCAGCTTCGGCGTGTCTGCGGCGCCGTCGCCGAAGACGTGCGGATGCCGACGCACCAGCTTCGCGCGAATCCCCTCCGAGACATCGTCCAGCGTGAACTGCCCCGCCTGCTCGGCCAGCTTGGCGTGCAGCACGACCTGCATCATCAGATCGCCCAACTCCTCGCACAGCTCGGCCGGGCCGCCGGCGGCGATCGCGTCCAACACCTCGTAGGACTCCTCCAGCAGGTGCGGGCGCAGGCTCTCATGCGTCTGCGCGTTGTCCCAGGGGCAGCCGTCGACCGGGTCGCGCAACCGATCGATCACGCCGCGCACGCCGTCGGGCGCGTTGCGCACATCGAACAGATCAATCGGATCGAGGACGAGCGCGACTGCGTCCAGCGGGTTCGCGGCGTCGACGGTGGGGTTGGCGGTGATCTCGCCAACTGTCGTGTTTGTGATCCGCTCCGAACGTTCGATCACTCGGACCCGATGCTCGGCGGGGTAACGCCGCAGGGCGCGAGCCAGATCTTCCACGGCGCACTGCCGGTCGTCGAGCAACACGATCAGTGCGCCGGTCGCCACCGGCAGATCGGCCGCCGACAGGCGCGTGATGGTCAGCGCCGGTTCCGATTCCAGCCCCGCCAGTTCAACAATTCCGACAATCCGAGACAGATCCATATCCATCGCCGCCTCTCTCGAACGATAGGCTCAGCCTACCGATGACCACTCGCAAGATCGCCGCCAGCGTGTGCCGGAGACTCCTCATCAGCGCCGCCCGGGTCGCGCTCGCCACGGCGCTGTTCACGCTGCCGGTATCCGTCAGCGTGCGCTACGCGGCCACGTCGGCATCCTGGTGGGAGCGGGGCTTCGAGCGTTACGACGCGACCGGCCGAACTGGTCTGACGCAGCAGGAGGTGCTCAGGGTCGCGCGTGAGACGCGGGATTACCTGACCAACGACGAGGCACTGCTCGATGTCGCAGTCGACGGGACGCCGTTTTATTCCCGGCGAGAGATTCTGCACATGGTCGATGTCAAGCGCCTGCTGGCGCGCACCTTCGACGCCGGCTGGGCCGCGCTGGGCTTCATCATCGCTGCGATCGCCGCCGTGGCCATGCTCAATCGCGGACGCGCGCAGCGCGCCGTTTCCTCGGCGATCCTCACGTCCTGCGGCATCGTCGCGGCGCTGGTCGTCGCGCTCGGCGTCCTGGCGCTGGTCGGGTTCGACTCCGCTTTCCGCAGCTTCCACCTGCTGTTCTTCAGCAACGATCTCTGGCAGCTCAGCTCGCGCGACGGGCTGATCCAACTGTTTCCGCAGCGCTTCTTTCTCGACACGACGCTGCTGATCGGCGGCGTCGCGCTCGTCTTCGTCGCCGCCGCCGGCGCGCTGTCCGCGATCGGCCTGCAGCGCCTGCGGCAAGGCGAGTTGGGGGACGATTGAGGGTGAGTTGAACGGTTAGTTGAGCGCGCCCATGCCGCCGCCGCAGCCGCAGGAACCGCGGCCGCAGGCGCAGCCTCCGCCGACGGGCGCCGACTCCGCCGCTTCCCGGTCGGCGAACTGTCCCGCGACCGTAACCACGGCGGCCGTGAGCACCTTTTGCGCGACGCGGCCGCAGTCGTGCTCGAACGGCTCCGCGGCGGCGCTCATCGGCCGCAGCCTGGTGAACTGCTCATTGCACGGTCGGCAGTAGTACTCATACATCGGCATGCGAGGCTTCTCCACGGCTGGCTTCGGATCTCTCTTACGAGAACAAGAATAGGCGACAACAGGCGACAGGTGACGGATATCGTCGATCGACGAAGCGGCGCATACACTCGCAGTACCCCCCGTAGCTCAGGGGATAGAGCGGCGGTTTCCTAAACCGTGCGCGGAGGTTCGAATCCTCCCGGGGGGACCACGCCGCTGACGCCCCGCTATGCGCCCGATGCGCGCCTTATGCGCGCTCTATGCACCTTGCAGCGCCGCCTCGACCGCCGCCGCCTGACCGAGCAGCGTCTCGTCGTGGCCGAACCGCCCGACCAGCGACAGCCCCAGCGGCAGGCCGTCAGCAGCGCCGAAGGGCAGCGAGATCACTGGCATCCCGGCGTGGGTCCAAGGCAGATTCATCGCCGGATCGCCGGTCGATTCCAGTCCGCGCGGCGCCGATCCCACGGCCGAGGGTGCGAGCCAGAGATCGATCCCGGCTCGATCCATCCGCTCGTGCAGACGCTGGCGCAGCGCGATCCGACTGGCCCGCCCCGCCTCCGCGTCGGCGGTCGAGACCGCCAGGCCAGCCTCGTAGAGCTGAGCGCTCTGCGGTCGAAACATGGCGCCGTACTTCGCGTAGCGTTCCCGGTGCGTCTCGGCGAACTCGTAGGTTGTCAGGGCGCGATGGCGGGCGCTGATCTCGTCGATGTCGTGCAGCGTCGGCGCTGCCTCGACGGCGATGCCG
Source organism: Dehalococcoidia bacterium (assembly GCA_965205105.1). Lineage (GTDB taxonomy): Bacteria > Chloroflexota > Dehalococcoidia > Bin125 > Bin125 > Bin125. The sequence goes on along the minus strand of OZ242034.1, from coordinate 476,900 downwards.
GCACCGCGCAGACGAACTGCCGCCTCGTCCAGTGCGGCGCGCATCTCGGGGCCCGCCTGATCGAGGAATGCGCCGCTCGGTATCCCGATGCGCGGCGCCGCCGACTCGACGTCTTCGCCCGCGCGCCAACCCAGCAGCAGCGCCGGCGCAGCCAGTAAGGCGTCGGCGACGGAACGGACGAAGAAGCCGATCGTGTCCACCGACGGCGAGTAGTAGAGCGCGCCCTCGGTCGGAATACGGTCGTAGGACGGCTTGAACCCGACCACGCCGCAAAATGAAGCCGGACGAATGACCGAGCCCACGGTCTGCGAGCCCAGTGCCAACGGCGCGATCCCGGCCGCGACGGCGGCGGCGGAGCCGCTGCTCGAACCGCCCGGCGTGCGCGTGCGGTTGTGCGGGTTGGCGGTGGCGCCCGAGGCGAAGTAGGCGAACTCGGTCGTCACCGCCTTGCCCAGGATCAGCGCGCCAGCGGCTCGCAGCCGGGCGACGACATCCGCCTCGGGGCCGCTGAACGACTCGGGCGGCACCGCCGAGCCGGCCCGCGTGGGCATCCGATCGACGTTGAAAATGTCCTTGACCGCGACCATCGCGCCGAACAGCGGCGGCCGCTCATCGGGTGACGGCCAACGCTCGATCAGCGTTGCCGCCTCCGCCGACAACCGCTCGCGCTGGCGCGGATCGGGCAGCATCGCCCGAACCAGCGGGTTGACGGCGTCGAGCCGCCGCAGCGTCTGCGCAATCAGGTCCTGCAACGAGCGCTCGCCCGAGCGCGCCACCGCGACCTGCTCGCTCAGCGAGAGCGGTGAGACCAGCTGGATATCGTCCGGCGGCGGCATGGCGTCTCAGGGTGTCTCAGAGCATCTGAGCAGGTTGAGCTAGAAACCGAGTCCCTCTTTACCCTGCATCGAGCGGCCCACGTTGATCTGCCCCAGATGGTTGTTGGAATGGTTGATGATCACCTGGCCGATGATCTCCCACTTGGGCAGCTCGCCCTGAGGCACGATGCGGGTGATCGAGTTCAGGTACTCGGGCGTCATCTCGGCGATGCGCGGGACGATCACGTCGGCGACATCGTTCAGGTAGCCGGCCAGCGTCGCGCCGTCGGGGAACACCCAGCCCGCGACCTCGTCGTAGCTCGTCCCGGTGCCCTGATCGACCTTGGGCAGCCCCCAGGCCTCGTGCATGTTCCTGGCCAGCCAGATCGGCTGCTCGCGCTCGAAGGCGAAGTGGATCAGGTTGTCGGCCGTGCGGGCAATGTGCCAGGCCTCGAAGCCGATGCAGTTCTGCCCCTCGTACGTGCGGAAGTGCACCTCGTCCTGCGACAGGTCTTCCATCGATTGCGCCGCCCAGCGCAAGGCGCGGTCAGTGAACTTCGCCAGCGCCGCCGCCAGATCGTTGTGTGCCATGATTCGTCCTTTCAGGCTTTCGGGGGCAAGTGAGGTGACGATATCACACGGCGGATTGATTGCCGCGCTTGAGACGCGCCTCGGAATAATAGTCGAGCGCCTGCTGATACGCCTGCGACAGCGAGATCAGGTCACCGATTCCATCAACGAGCAATTCCCCCATCTCGGCAATTTCCTCACGGTACTCACGCAGACCGATCGGACGGTTGCCCTTGCGCACGTTGTGGGTGGGGCAAAGCGGGGCGCGATTGGTGATCTGATTCGAACCCTGCCTGGAGCGTGGATCAATGTGGTCGAGGTGAAAGTTATTGGTCGTGCGAACGATGGTCCCATCCGGGCGGCGGTTGGCGAATCCGCAGCACCACGCCTGATAGCCGGACATTTCGAGCAGGACTTCCAGCATCTCCCGCTGCGGAATGATGCTGGCGGGAACCTTGAACTCGCGCTCAGGCGCCGTGAATGGGGCAGGCGCCGCCGTCTCGGGCGACGTCCGTACAGGCAGCTCGTTCGGACCGTGCACGGTAACAACCGGCTCCGTTCCCATCACCTGCTGCCCCGTGGTCTCATCCGTGCAGCGCAGCGTGACGGGCGGTTGATTGAAACGGCGTTTGAGAACGGTCCACGCGCGCGGATTGAAATCGCAGGCAACCCAACGCCGGTTGAGCCGCTCGGCGGCGAGCGACGCCGTCGCGCAGCCGGCGAAACAATCGAGCACCACTTCGCCCTCGTTTGAAGAAGCTTGAACAATCCGTTCGAGCAGAGCGATCGGCTTCTGAGTTGGGTACCCCGTCTTCTCGGTCGAGAAGCTCTTGATCATAATCGAATCGAGCACGTCGCCAACAGAACTGTTCCAGGTATCCTCGATCGGGAAGCCTTTGCCGGTTGGGGGCTTTCCATCACGCCGAACGTAGCCTTCCGGGTACGGCAGGTATTCTTTGTTGAATCGGTCGACGGCGGCCGGGGAAGCCACATAGTAGAGGATGGTGTCGTGGTTGCGAATCCAACCGCGCTTCTGAGTCTTGAATCCTGATACCCAGCCGATGCGCCAGATGATCTCATTACGAAAGTTCTGAGCTCCGAAGATCGCGTCCATGAGACCTTTGAGATAGTGGCTGGCCGTCGGATCGCAATGCAGATACATGCTGCCAGTGGGTTTCAACACCCGTTCCAGCTCGATCAGACGAACCGCCATGTAGCAGAGATACGCGGCCATGCTCTCACCATGCGCCGCTTCCGCCGCCTCGATCAGTTCCTTGACTGACGGATAGTCCTCGTCGAGCGACAGCAGCCACTCCTCGTGGACGTTCTCCGCCCAGGTCCAGATATCCGAAAAGCCTGTACGGTCGTCCGGCCACTCAACGCCCAGCGCCTGAGCCTGCGTTTCGTTGGTGATTCCCCAATGATTAAGCAAGCGCCGCTCGATCGCCCGCTCTTCTTCCGTCAGCGGAGGGCGCAGGCGATTCGCCTCCCACGTCTCGTTCTTGGCGAACGGCGGATCGATGTAGATCAGATCGACAGTCTCGGTGTTCAACGCGCGCAGAAAGTCGAGATTGTCGGCGATGTAGACTCCCCGATTGATGGCATTGAAACCATCGGCGCCGTGATCAACCACGTCGGTTCCCCTTGTCCGTCGCGCGCAGGTTAACCCACGATCCGCGCGAGCGCGTCGGCCCAGATGCGGTCGTCCTCGGTATCGATCGAGACCTGATGCAGGTCAACGCCGGCGGTTGACTGCTCGTCGATGTGGCGAATGCAATCATCGATCGGACCGCGGCATGAGAAGCGCGGCGCGATCTGCATCGCGATCTCGGTCGCCGCGGCGGCGCCGCCTGACTGCCAGGCCTCGCGCATCGCGCCGGCTTCTTCGGCGAACCCCTGCCGCTCGAACTGGTGGAAGTATCCGGGACCGTTGCGCACGGCGAAGAACGCCAGCGCCTGCGCGAAGCTGCGCTCGGCAGCGGCTTGTTGTTCGGCATCCAACAGCACGGCGACGGAGCCCGGCGAGCGCACCTCGACCGCATCTGCCGAGCGGCCGGCTTCGACCGACCACCGCTTCACCTGCGACACGGCATCGGCCGCGCGCTCGTTGGGAATCCAGGTCGGCATCCAGCCGTCGGCGATCTCGGCGGTCATCCTGACTGACGCGGGGTGCAGCGCGGCGAGGTGGATCGGCGGCGTCGGCTGCACCGGAACCATGCCGCTGACCAGCGCCCGCTCGACGTGAACGGTGGGCCCGTCGTAGCTAAACCGCTCGCGCGACCAGTACAGCCGAATGAGCTCGACCGCCTCACGGACGCGGGCGAACGGGCGCTCGAACTTCAGCCCGTGAAAGCGCTCGATCGCGCCCGGCGCGCTCGCGCCGAGCCCCGCGACGACGCGGCCGCCCGAAAGCTGGTCCAGCGTGCCGAAACTCTGCGCCAGCGTCGCCGGTGTCCGCGAATAGACGTTCACGATCGCGGACGCGATGCGAACCTTCGACGTCACGTGCGCCAACAGCGCCATCCCCGTGAAGGCGTCGTGTCCGTAGCCCTCGATCACGCAGATCGTGTCGACTCCAAGCTCATCGGCCAGCCTGGCGCGCGACAGAAACGCATCGACGTGGTCGGGATTCCAGGGCAGATTGATCGAGACGCGCCGCTTCGGAGTCGTCATAGCCAAGGATCCCCCTCGCAGGCCGTAGCTGAGAGCAGCCAGATTTTGACCGGGCAGCGCACCTGACCGTCCGCGTCGACCACCCGATCGTCCTCGCGCAGCTCGCGGGCGATGATGTCCAGCATGCGCTCGCGATCCGTCGGCAGGAAGCCGAAGGCCGCCAGCATGCGCCACCAGGCATCGAAATCATCCCACCAGAACTCGCGCTCGATCGCTTCGATCTCCACCTCGTCCAGGCGCCGGCCGTCGATCTCGCTGAGCAGCGCGAGCCGCACCACTTCACGCGGATCAAACTGCATCTCGACCTCCGGCCAAGCGACGCCACGCCGTTCCAGCTGACTCAGCAGCCGCGTCCCCGCCGATCCGAAGAAGGGCGAACCGATCACCGTCGCCGCGACCCGCCCGCCCAGCCGCAGCAGCCGCGTCGCCTCCTTGAGCAGGGCGAGCGGACGCTCGACGTAGGGCAGCGTCAGTCCGAGCGATACCGCGTCGGCGGATCGGCCGGGCAAGCCGGTCGCGCCGGCGTCTTCGCGGATGAAGCGCGGCATGAGCGGCGAACGCCGCATTCGTTCCCGCGCCAGATCGAGCTGGACGCGGGAGAGATCGACGCCGATCGCGCTGCCGCCGGTCAGGGCGGGCTCGGCGAGGGCGGTTACGATCCCTGCACCGCAGCCGAGGTCGATCAGGTCGGCGTCGGCGGACAGATGCAGCCGTTGCAGCAACGCCGTCGCCGCGTGCGTGATCAGCGCCGGGGCCGACGCTTCGTAGTCGGCGCCGCTGCGATTGAAGACGGCGGCGATATCCTCGTTTCGCACTCCGCGCCTCCGTCGCACCTGCAGCCAGCCGCGCCGCGCCAGTCGTCAACGAGCCCGCCGATGTCTCACGATACTCCGCTGGTGATCGCCCACCGCACCGCGATGGGGCACGCGCCCGAGAACACCCTGCTCGGCATCCGCACGGCGCTGGCGATGGGCTGCGACGGAGTGGAAATTGATGTACGCCTCTGCGCCGACGGCGCGCCCGTCCTGATCCACGACGACGACCTCGGCCGCACGACCGACGCGGCGGGGCGCGTCGCCGATGCATCCCTGCAGACGCTGCGCCGGATCGACGCCGGCCGCGGCGAGCGCGTGCCCACGCTGCGCGAGGCGCTGGCGCTCGTCGCGGGGCGGATGCTGCTGATCGTCGAGCTCAAGCTGACGCCGGGCGACGATGCCGCGTCGCTTTGCGAGGCCGTGCTCGCGGATCTGGCCGCAGCCGACGCGCTCCCCTGGACATGGCTGTGGAGCTTCGACGCCCAAGCTGTGGTCGAGCTGGCCCGCCGCGCGCCGCATGGCCGCCGGATCGCGCACCTCTGCCTGTCACCCGCACCCGATATCTGGCGAACCGCGACGGAGCATCGGCTGGACGGCATCGCCATGCACGGGTCGGGACTGACCGCAGAGCAGGCCGCCGCCTGCCGCGCGCACGATCTGGCGGCGTTCGTCTGGACGGTCAACGAGCCGTCCGAGATCGAGCGCTGCGTCCGCCTGGGCGCGACGGGCATTGTCGGCGATTACCCGGAGCGAATCCAGGCTGCGATCACAGGCGCGGGAGCGCGCCGAACCGAATGACGACCTGCTATGCTTGAACATTGCGGAGGGGTGTAGCTCAGTTTGGCAGAGCAACGGTCTCCAAAACCGTAGGTCGCGGGTTCGAGTCCTGCCACCCCTGCCAGAGCAAGCCCGGCAAGCCAGGCCGAGGTGGTGGAACTGGTAGACACGCAGCGTTGAGGGCGCTGTGCCCATTGCGGGCGTGGAGGTTCGAGTCCTCTCCTCGGCACCAACGACGGACCATGCCGTTTGTCCAACGAACGGCTACAATGTCCTCAGCGAGCGGAAGTGGCGCAGCGGTAGCGCGTCTCCTTGCCAAGGAGAAGGTCGAGGGTTCGAATCCCTTCTTCCGCTCCAGACAACCTCAGCGATAGAGCCGATCGGTAGACCGGGCGACGTGGCCAAGTGGTAAGGCAGGGGTCTGCAAAACCCTCATCACCGGTTCGAATCCGGTCGTCGCCTCCAACCCTCTTCCACCTCCCCTTACGCATCCCGTGCTCTCGTACAACCCGCAGACCGCGCTGATCGTCGTCGACGTCCAGAACGACTTCGCGCATCCCGACGGCTCGCTATTCGTCGCCGAGGCCGAGCGGGTCGTCGCCAACGTCAACGCGGAGATCACGCGGGCGGCAGACGCCGGCGCGCTGGTCGTTTACACGCAGGACTGGCATCCGCCCCGCACGCCCCATTTCGAGCAGGACGGCGGCGTCTGGCCGGTCCACTGCGTCGCCGACAGCTGGGGCGCGCAGTTCCATGACGCGCTCATCTCCGACGCCGGGCCGGTCGTGCGCAAAGGCGCAGACGGCAGCGACGGCTACTCAGGTTTCACGACCCGCGACCCGAAGGGCGGCGCGGCCGCCCCGACCGCTCTGGCGGAGCTGCTGCAGGCGGCCGATGTGAATCGCTGCGTGGTGGTCGGGCTGGCCGCCGATTATTGCGTCAGGGAAACCGCCGCCGACGCCATCCGTCTGGGTTACCGCGTCCTCGTGCCAACCCGGGCCGTGGCGGCCGTCGATCTCGCCGCGGGCGACGGCGCGCGCGCCCTCTCCGAACTCGCCGCGCTCGGGGCCGAGATCGTCGAGCGCATGTAGCCGGCATGTCGTCGGATACGATTCGACCCGTGACCACCCCGCCGGCGCTGCTGCTCGACCTCTACGAACTGACGATGGCGCAGGTCTACTACGAGCAGGGCCTGACCGGGCGGGCGGTCTTCGAGCTTGCGATTCGCAACCAGCATCCCGACTGGGACTACTTCATCGCCGCCGGCCTGCAATCGGCGCTCGACTACATCGAGCATCTGCGGTTTGGCGACGACGAGATCGAGCATCTGGCCGGCTTCCCGCAGTTCGATCCCGATTTCCTCGATCGGTTGCGCGAGTTCCGGTTCAGCGGCGATGTCTGGGCGCCGCCCGAAGGTTCGATCGTCCATATCCATGAACCGCTGATCCAGGTCTCGGCGCCATTGCCCGAGGCGCAGATCATCGAGACCGTCGTACTCAACCAGATCGCGCACCCCACGCTCGTCGCCAGCAAGGCGGCGCGGATGGTCGACGCCGCGGACGGGCGTCCCGTCATCGAGTTCGGCGCGCGGCGCGCGCAGGGGGCGGATGCGTCGCTCAGCGCCTCTCGCGCCGCCTGGATCGCCGGCTGCGAGGGCACCTCATCGGTCGAAGCGGGTCGGCGGTACGGCATTCCCGTGGTCGGCACGATGGCGCACAGCTTCATCCTCGCGGCGGCGGACGAAGCCGCAGCCTTTGAGGCGTATGTCGCCCGATACCCAGGCGCGACGCTGCTCGTCGATACGTTCGACACCCGACGGGGTGTCGAACACGCCATCCAGGTGCGCTTCAGGCATGGCCCGCAGTCGGTCGCCGCGCTGCGCCTCGACTCGGGCGATCTGCTCAGCGACGCACGCTTCGCGCGCGAACGACTCGATGCGGCCGGTCTCGCCGACGTGCGGATCGTCGCCAGCGGCGGGCTCGATGAGCATCAGATCGGGCGTCTGGTTGCGAAGGGCGCTCCGATCGACGTGTTCGCCTGCGGCGCCAATCTCGTCGCCCCGTCCGATCCGTCGGCGTTGGAGTCGGGCTACAAGCTGGTCGAATACGAGGGGCGTCCGCTGCGCAAGTCGTCGGTCGGCAAGTTCGACCTGGCCGGCCGCAAGCAGGTCTGGCGGAGCGGCGTCGAGGACGTCATCCTGCCCGCGGACGCATCCCCGCCCGCCGCCATGCGCGACCCGCAGCCGCTGTTGGCTCCGATGATGCGGTCGGGCCGCCGCACGCGCAACAGCGAGGATTCGCTGGCGGTGATCCGAGAACGCGCGCGGCATGGGCGGCATGAACGACAACTGCGATCGGTGCGCTGGGATAAGTCGTTGCTAGACTGACACCTGACCGCCACTGCTCTGGAGCCTGTGATGCCCGAAACCCGAACCGACACTCCCGGCGTCGTGATCCCGATCTGGGACGACGAACTCGACGACTTCCAGACGGAAGCCACCGCCTATCGAGAGCAGCAGCGCGGCGAGACCGAGTTCATGCTCTACCGCCTCAAGCAGGGCGTGTACGGGCAGCGTCAGCCCGACGTGCACATGAACCGCATCAAGCTGCCCATGGGCGGCGTGACCGCGGATCAGCTCGACTGCTTCGCCGAGATCACCGAAACCTTCGCGCCGCTGCGCAAGGGCCACATTACGACCCGCCAGAACATCCAGGTCCATTTCGTCCCGCTCGATCAGATGCCGGACATGCTGCGGGTGCTGGGCAGGGATGGGCTGTCTTCGCGCGAAGCCTGCGGCAACACCGTGCGCAATGTCACCGCCGATCCGTGGGCCGGCATCGCCGAGGATGAAGTCTTCGATCCCACGCCCTACGCCGGTGCGTTCGTCCGCTACTGGGTGCGCAACTCGATCACCCAGCTGCTGCCGCGCAAGTTCAAGGTCTACTTCACCGGCCGCGAGGCTGATTCCGCCATCGCCGCCATCCACGACCTGGCCTTCTTCTCGCAGATTCGCGTGATCGACGGCGAAGCGGTGCGCGGCTTCCGCGTGATGGTCGGCGGCGGACTCTCGACCATGCCCAAAGAGGCGGTCACCCTGACCGATTTCGTGCCGATGTCGGACTTCCTCACTCTGTCCGAGGCGGTGATTCGCATCTTCAACGCCGCCGATGAGCTGCGCAAGAACATCCTCAAGGCGCGGCTCAAGTTCCTCGTCCACCGGGTCGGCGCAGAGGCGTTTCGCCAGATGGTCGAGGAGGAGTTGCAGAAGGGCTGGGCCAAAGAGACGCCGCCGCTCGAGGCGCTGCTCTACCTCGACGATGAAGCTGCGGACGCGCGCGGCGTCCCCGCCGATCTGCCCTCGCCCAACGTAGGCGGTGACGCGGCGCGCTTCGAGCGCTTCCTCGCCGCCAACGTGCGGCCGCAGGTGCAGCCGGGATACTCCGCGGTCGAAGCCTCGGTCGATCAGGGCGACCTGACCCCGGAACAGTTCCGCGGATTGGCCGAGATCCTGCGCGCCTACGGACGCGAACGCGCCCGCACCACGCCGCAGCAAAACGTCGTGCTGCGCTGGATCCCCAATCAGGCCGTCTACGCCGTCTGGCAAGCGCTGGACCAACTCGGGCTGGGCGCGCCCGACGCGCAGGAGATCGAGGATGTCGTCTCCTGCCCCGGCACCGACAGCTGCAAGCTGGGCATCACCTCCTCGATGGGGCTCAACCGCGCCGTCCAGGAGCGGGTGCGCGCGATGGCGATCGACGATCCTGTCACTCGCAAAATGCGCATCCACATGAGCGGCTGCCCCAACAGCTGCGGCCAGCATCACATCGCCGACATCGGTTTCCACGGCGCCGCGATCAAGGTCGGCAATCGGCAGATTCCCGCCTATCACATGTTCATCGGCGGCACCTACCGAACCGACGAGATGCGGCTCGGTCAGCTCGTGCCCAAAGTCCGCATCCCGGCCAAGCGCGTGCCCGACGCCGTCGAGCGCGTGATCGACCTCTACCACGCCGAACGCGATGGCGACGCGGAACTGTTCAGCGCCTGGATCGACCGGGTCGGCGTGCAGCCGATTCAGGACGCGGTGGACGACCTGACGCTGCCGCCCGAGTTCTCGGCCGACACGCTGCCGATGTTCATCGACTGGGATCGCCAGGACATCTACATCCTGCAACGCGGCGAGGGCGAGTGCGCGGTCTAGCGCCGCAGCCGTGGACGCGGGGCGCGAACCCAGACCGATCACCGAACGGCGCCGCGAGCGGATGCGCGCGGTACTCGAACGCCGCCACGACGACCTCGTCGTGGTGATCGAAAACGTCCACGATCCGCACAACGCCTCCGCCATTCTGCGCAGCTGCGACGCTTTCGGCGTGGGGCGAGTCGCGCTCGTCTACACGAACCAGGTCTTCCCCGAGATCTCCCGCGGCGTCGCGGCGCAAGTCGACAAATGGTTGGAGATTGAGCGCTATGAATCGGCGCGCGCCTGCGTATCGGCGCTGCACGCCGAGGGCGTCGCGGTCTACGCCACGCGACTCGCCGACGACGCCCGGGACTACCTCAGCATCGACTTCAGCGCGCCGTCGGCGATCGTGCTGGGCAACGAGCACGACGGCTGCTCCGAGGAGATGGCTGCGCTCGCCGACGGCGACGTGATCATCCCGATGGCCGGTTTCGCGCAATCGCTCAACGTCTCGGTCGCCGCGGCCGTCCTGCTGGCCGAGATGGCGCGTCAGCGTCGGGGCGCGCCGCCGGCCTGGTCTGAGCGCAAGGCCGCCCTGCAGCGGGCATGGCTGGAGCGGGAGTCGTCCCGACGCTGACGCGGCGATCAAGGGCTGTCGTGTAGCATCGCACTGAATACTCGGATCGCGCCGAAGCGCCGAGCAGACGAAGAGGAGCGCACGATGGCCGACTACGCCGGCAGGCTGCCTGTGGCGACGCCTGAATCGAAGCCCTACTGGGACGGTCTCAAAGAGCACAGGCTGATGCTGCCCACCTGCGAGGACTGCAACAGCCCGCACTTCTACCCGCGGCCGTTCTGCCCGATACCCGACTGCTTCAGCTGGAAGATCGGCTGGTCTCAGGCCTCCGGCAAGGGCAAGGTTCACACCTTCGTGATTTCACACCAGCCGATCCCGCCCTACAACTCGGAGGACAATCCGCCGCCCTACGTGATCGCCGTGATCGAGCTCGAAGAGGGGCCGCGGCTGATGTCCAACCTGATCATGGACGACCCGTACCAGACCAGGGTCGACATGGATGTCGAGATCGTCTACGACGACGTGACGGACGAGGTCACCCTGCCAAAGTTCAAGCCGGTCTAGACGCGCGCACCGCACGCACGCACGCGTTCCCCTCACGGAGGTCACTCATGGATCAGATTCGACACAAGGTCGCGATTGTCGGCGCCGCCGAAACGGACGATCTGGGTCAGCTGCCGCATATGTCGCGTCTGGCGCTGCACGCGCAGGCGGCGCGCAACGCGCTCGACGACGCCGGCATCTCGCTGGCCGACGTCGACGGCCTGCTCTGCGCCGGCGCGATTCCCAACGAAGTCGCCGAGTATCTCGGCATTCAGCCGCGCTACATCGACGGCACCTCCGTGGGCGGCTGCTCGTTCATGATTCACGTCCGCCACGCGGTCGCGGCGATCATGGCCGGCTACTGCGATGTGGCGCTGATCACGCACGGCGAGAGCGGGCGCTCGGGCGTCGATGCGCCGCGTGGCGGTTCGGCGTCCTCGCCCGGCGGGCAGTACGAGGCGCCCTTCGCGATCGGCGGCGCGCCGACCACCTTCTCGATCCCCGTGCTGCGCCACTTCCACGAGTACGGCACGACCAAAGAGCACCTGGCCCACATCGCGGCGGCGACGCGCGCCTGGGCCAACCTCAATCCGATGGCGATGATGGGCAGCCACCGTCGATCGCCGGAGCGCGGCGGCGGCCCGATCACGCCCCAGGACGTGCTCAACTCGCGGATGATCTGCTATCCCTTCAACCTGCTCGACTGCTGCGTGGTCGCCGATGGCGGCGGGGCGCTGGTGCTGGTCTCCGAGGAGCGCGCACGGGACTTCGCCAAGGATCCGGTCTACGTGCTCGGCGCCGGCGAGGCGGCGGCGCACTGGATGGTCTCGCAGATGCGCGATCACACCACCGCCGACGGCTACCGCATCTCCGGCGAAGCCGCCTACCGGAGCGCCGGGCTGGGGCCGCAGGACATCGACCACTGCATGTTCTACGACGCCTTCACCTTCACCCCGCTGATGGCCGCCGAGGACCTCGGCTTTGTGCCCAAGGGCGAGGGCGGGCCGTTCTTTGCCGAGACCAGGACCGGCCCCGACGGCGAGGTGATCTACAAGTCGGGCCCCGGCGGCGACTTCCCGATGAACACCAACGGCGGCGGGCTCTCCTACTGCCACACCGGCATGTACGGGATGTTCGCGATCATCGAGTCGGTGCGTCAGCTGCGCGGCGAGTGCGGCGAGCGGCAGGTGCCCAACGTCAGCGTCAGCATGGCGCACGGCCCCGGCGGCATGTTCGCCTCGGCCGGCACCCTGATCCTCGCCAACGCCTAACGCCTGGCGAAACCCGATGGCCGCTGAGGCCGGCTCCGCGCTGATCACCGCAGACGATCTACTCGCCCACGATCGTCGATACCGGCATGGCGAGTTGATCCGTGGAGAGTTTCACCAGCTGACGCCTCCGGGAGTGCTGCACGCCTGGATCGTCGCGCGGATTGCCGGGCTGCTGTACGTCTTCCTGTCGGACAAGCCCACCGGCACAGTCCTGGCCGGCGATCATGGGGTGCTGATCGAACGCGACCCCGACACCGTGCGCGGTCCTGATGTCGCTTACTACTCGGCCGAGACGATGCCGCTCAATCCGAGCCTGAGCGGGTTCACGGAACTCATCCCCGACCTGGTCGTCGAGGTGCGCTCTCCGTCCGATTCGCGCGCCGATATCCACGACAAGGCGATGATGTGGCTCAGTCACGGCGTCAGGATCGTCTGGGTCGTGCTGCCTGAAACCCGCCGCGCGGACGTCTACCGCCGCGGGCTGAAGACGGAAACGCTGAGCGAATCGGATGATCTCGACGGCGGCGGCATCCTGCCGGGATTCCGCTGTGCGGTGAGCGGCATCTTCCCGGCCGCGCAGCCTGACGGCGCATAGACGCTCACGCAGAATGGGGCGGCGGATCCGGCCGGCGCGCCAGCAGCACGCTCAACGCCGCGCACAGTAGCAGCCCGACGAAGACGATGTAGATCAGGTCGTACGACCCGCGATTGTCGATCACCAGCCCCGACACGAACGGTCCGAACGCGTTGAGAATCAGCTGCGGAGGCGCGGTGACGGAGCGAATTCGCCCGACCGAGTAGCGGCCGAAGTAATCCGGGAACGAGATGCGGTTGAGCGGCAGCTGGGCGCCAAAGGAGAGTCCGTGCCAGACCGCGAAGACGAACGCCATCCAGACGGCGTCGGTGAGGATGAACCAGACGACCGCGCTGGCGGTCACGCAGATCACGAGCGGCAGCGCGTAACGAACCGCCAGCCGCTGCCGCAGTTCGCCGCCCAGCACGCCGCCGATGATCCCCATCCCCGCCCAGAGCGCCAGCGCCGAGCGCGCCGTATCGGCGTCGATCCCGTTCTGCGTCATGTGCGAGACGAAGGTGAAGTTCACCGATCCGCCCACGACCATCAGCATCGTGGTGCCGAACAGCAGCAGCCAGAATGCTCGGGTCCGAACCGCCTCGCGCACCGTCCAGTCGGGATCCTGCGGCAGCTCGGACGCTGCGGCGCCGCTCGACCGACGTCCGCTGGGGCGCAGTCCGTCGGGCAGCAGACCGACGTCCTCGGGTCGCCGCCGCATAATCAGCGGCGGCAGCAGGCCGACCGCCGCGACCAACAACGCCATCAGCAGGAACGCCTCGCGCAACCCTCCCAGCCAGAAGCCGGCCGTGATCACGAGCGGGAAGATCATCATCCCGCTGCGTGTACCGACCATTGTCATTCCCATCGCCGATCCGCGCCGCCGGATGAACCAGTTGGCGATCACGACGACGACCGCGATATCGATCACCGCAACGGTGATCCCGCGCCCGACTCCCCAGAGCACCAGAAACTGCCAGAGTTGGTCCGCGAAGCCCAGCGCCGCCATCGCGCCGCTGACCAGGCCGATCGAGACGAATAGCAGCATGCGCGGCCCATGCCGGTCGGCGATCGGGCCGACGAACGTGGCGACCACCCCGCCGCCAATTCCGCCGATCACCATCGACAGGGCGATCGAGGCCGTGCTCCAGCCGTACTCCGACTGCAACTCGGGCGTCAGCGCGCCGAGCACCGGATTGAAGAACGAAACCGCCGCAAACGATGACATCGAGGCGGCGGCTGCCATCCACCAGCCGGCGAACACCCGGCGGAATGGTCTGGCGTACAGCAGCGCGGGCAGACGCTGCGGGCGTCGAACCGGAGCGGCGAAAGACAAATCCTCTTGGTCAGTCATGAACGCCACTACCCTAACGGCAGATCGCTCGCGGGAAGCATGGGGCGATTCGAGGGGCGAACCGGCGATGACCACCGCACCGCTGCGCATCGGCGTGACGACCGAGCTGGATCGACGAGCGGGCGCGCGCCTGCGCCAGGTCGCGCCGCAGGCCGAGATCGTCCTGCTCCACCCGGACGGCGCCTGGTCGGCCGATCCGCGCGGCCTCGACGGATTCTTCTTCTCCGAAGATCTCTATTACCTGCCCGACGCCGCCGCTGCGTTCATCCGCCTGCTCGACGAGGCGAGACCGAGCTGGATGCAAACCGCGAGCACGGGCGTCGACCACGCCATCTTCGCCAGGCTGATCGAGTCCGGCGCAGTCGTCACCAACGCGCCCGGAGTGCACGGCGGCCCGATCGCCGAGTATGTCTTCGCCTACATCCTCAGCCACGCCAAGCGACTGCCGGAACACGCCGAAAACCACCGCTCCCGTCTGTGGAAGCCGGTCGATTCGGTCGAGTTGGCGGGCCAGACGTTGGGCATCGTGGGCTACGGAGGCATCGGCGAGGCGTGCGCCAGGCTGGCCAAGGCGTTCGGCATGCGAACGCTCGGCAGCAAGCGGCGCCCGCCGCAGAGTGAATACCTCGATCGGCACATCGCCCCGGATCGATTGCGCGAGCTGCTCTCCGAGTCCGATTATGTCGTGCTCTGCTGTCCGCTCACCGACGAGACGCTCAACCTGATCGACGCTGAGGCGCTGGCGGCGATGCCGCCGCGCGCGCTGCTGATCAACGTGGCTCGCGGTCGGGTCGTCGATCATGACGCGCTGGCGGAAGCGCTGCGCGCAGGCTCGATCGCCGGCGCCGTGCTCGACGTGGCGCCGGTGGAGCCGCTCGCGCCCGACTCGCCGCTCTGGGATTTGCCCAACTGCCGGATCACGCCGCACGATTCCTGCCACGTCGACGCGTCCTATCTGCGAACCGCCGAATTCTTCTTCGCCAACCTGATCCACCTGATCGCCGCTGAGCCGCTGGAGTGGGTCGTGACCGACATCGAATTGTCCAACCCCAGCAGGGGAGATGTCTAGGAGCCGGGATGACCAACGACACGCAGACGGCGGGCCCGCTCGACGGCATCCGCGTCCTCGACCTCACCTGGGTGCTGGCGGGACCCTACGCCGCCATGATCCTCTGCGATCTGGGCGCCGAGGTTGTCAAGGTCGAGCGACCGCCCCACGGCGACGTAGCCAGAACGACGGGGCCGTTCGTCAACAACGAGTCGATGTACTTCCAGTCGGTCAACCGCGGCAAGCGCAGCATCTCGATCGATCTGCGCGCCGACGAGGGGCGCGAACTGTTCCTGCGGCTCGTCGACGAGGCCGATGTGGTGATGGAAAACTTCACGCCCGGCGTGATGGACCAGCTGGGCATCGGTCCCGCGGCGCTGCTGGAGCGCAACCCGCGCCTGATCTTCGCGTCGACATCGGGCTTCGGCCAGACCGGCCCGCTGCGCGGCAAACCGGCGCTCGACATCATCGTGCAGGGCATGGGCGGTGTGATGAGCATCACCGGCTATCCCGGCGAGCCGCCCGCGCGGCCGGGCACGTCGATCGGCGATATCTGCGGCGGGCTCTACACCGCCATCGGCATCCTCGCCGCGCTGCGCGAGCGCGACCAGAGCGGTCAGGGGCAGTCGGTCGATATCTCCATGCTGGACTGTCAGATCGCGATCCTCGAAAACGCGGTGGCGCGTTACTTCGCCACCGGCGACGAGCCCGGCCCGCTGGGCACCAGGCACCCCTCGGCGACGCCGTTTCAGGCCTTCCCCACCGCCGACGGCTGGATGGTCGTGGCGCTCTCCTGGGGGATTGACACGCAGTGGGAACTGTTTTGCGCCGAACTCGGGCTGCCCCAGCTGGTCGGCGACCCGCGCTTCGATACATCGTTCAAACGAACCGAGCATCACGCCGAACTCGAACCGATGCTATTCGAGGCGACCCGCAGACAATCCACCCGGCACTGGGTGGACGCGCTGGCGCGGTATGGCATTCCGATCGGCCCGCTCAACAGCATCGGGCAAGCGGTGCGGCAGGAGCAGATCCAGGCGCGGGAGATGATCGCCGCGGTGCAGCACCCGATCGCCGGCGAGGTGCGCATGGCCGCCTCGCCGCTCAGACTGTCGCGCACGCCCGGCCGCGTCTACGGATACGCGCCGCAGTTCGGGCGGGACACCGCCGATGTGCTGGAAGAGTGGCTGGGCGTCACGGGGGGAGAGACCGCGCGGCTGGCCGAGTCCGGCGTCGTGCTGACCGAAGGCGGCCCCGACATCGCCGCCTATCTGAGCGACTGACGTGACCACCGAAAAGCGCCGGAAGCTGCTATCAAAGCTCCGCGCCGCGCTCAAACGCCGCCTGCGTCCTGAGCCGATCGAGGTCGAACTGGACGTGGTCGAGCAGTTGATCATCCAGCACCTGCTGCTGGTCGAGCAGGCCTCGTTCGACGAGTTGTGCGACGCGGTGCTGTTCGCTCGACCCACCGCGAATCAGCAGCAGGTGCGCCTGTCGTTGATCCGCTTCGAGTCGTTCCGACTGATTCAGCGCATTCTGCATCCCGATTTGGAGTCGGGCGAACAGATGTCGTTTACGCTCACGGCTGACGGTCGGCGGCTGCGGACGGTGATTCCCGCGCAGCCGCGCTCCCGCATCCAGACCTGGCTCTGACGGATTCACTTTCACTCACAGATTCACTCCTGGAGGACATGCCGATGGCGAAGTACAGGGTCTACCACGTCGACTCGCGCCCCGAGCGGCAACCGCACAGCGCCGAGGCCGAGCAGCTGGCTCAGGCCGACGCCGAGCTGATCCCGCTCACGCTGGAACAGCAGGAAGACATTCCCGCCCACGTCGCCGACGCCGACGGGATCATCTGCGGCTACCGACAGGTGGGCAAAGACATCTTCGAGGCGGCGCCCGGGCTCAAGGTCGTCGTCCGCTACGGGATCGGCTTCGACAACATCGACTGGCAGACCGCCGTCGACTACGGCATCGTCGTCTGCAATATCACCGACTACTGCATCAACGAGGTCGCCACACACGCGGTCGCAATGCTGCTGGCGCTCAACCGCAAGCTGATCGCCCACAACGACGCCGCCCGCGCCGGACGGCGCGTCCCGCTCGGCCCGTCGGGCCCGCTCTACGGAGAAACGCTGGGGCTGGTCGCGTTCGGCCACATCGCGCAGCAGGCGGCGATCCGAGCCCAGGCCTTCGGGCTGAACGTGATTGCATACGACCCCTACCAGGACCCCGGCGCCGCCGAAGCCGCCAACGTGCGCCTGACCACGCTCGAGGAAGTGATGCAGGCGGATTACGTATCAGTCCATCCGCCGCTGAGTCCGCAGACGCGCGGAATGATCGGCGCGGAGCAACTGGCGCTGATGAAGCCGACGGCGTATCTGATCACCACCTGCCGCGGCGGGGTCGTCGACGAGCGGGCGCTCTACGACGCGCTCAAGGACGAGCGAATCGCGGGAGCCGGCGTCGATGTCTGGGATCCCGAGCCGGTGCATAAGGATCATCCGTTGCTTGAGTTCGACAACGTGATCGCCACGCCGCACTCCGCCTATTACTCCGACGCCTCAGCGCCGTTGCTGTTGCAGCGGGTCGGCGAGGCGGCCGCTGATGTGCTGCGCGGATACCTGCCGCGATCGGTCGTCAACCGCGCCGTCCTGGAACGCGTCCCGCTGTCGCCGCACCCGGAGCGCTAGCCGCCGGCCGTCTCGATCAGCTCGACGTCGGCGTACCAGGCCGTCGCCATGCCGCCGCTGCCGTCGGGGTTGAGGCTCACTGGCCGTCCGACGACGACACCGGGCCTGACCGCGATCGGGCGGGGAAACATCGGGCCGTCAACGACGCAGGTGTGGAACTCGCCGTGTTCGCCCAGCGGATCCGTTCCATCGGGCAGGTCGGCGAGAAACGAACGATCGAACCAGCGGCCGGCGAACGAGCGGTCGAGCTTCGACGAGGGGCTGACCGCGGTCACGATCGCCTTGAGGCCGGCATCGAGCATGGTCTCAGCCAGTGCGTCCGTGGGCGTGCCCCAGATCGGGAATACGGCGTCGAACCCGGTTCCTGCAAGGTTGGACGTTCGATATTCGCGAATGTCCTCGAGGAACAGATCGCCAAAAGCAAACGCGGACGCGCTCCGTTCGGGCGGCAGGGTTCGCACCCGATCCAGAAACGCCCGCATGGCCGCTTCGTAGGCTTCGTTGGGGCACGGATAGGGAATTGGGATTTCATACAGCGGCAGGCCCAGACGCTCGGCCTGCAATCGCAGCACGCGGCGCGGCGTCGCCTGGATGGCAACGCGGTCGAAGCGCGGCGTGACCGTGGTGAATATGCCTCGCACGTCGTACATCTCGGGCTGCCGCCGCAGCGTGTGCAGCGCCCAGGCCGAGTCCTTGCCCGACGACCAGGAGACCAATACTGGAGTCGGCGCTACGGCTGACATGGCTGAGCTGTCCAATCCATCGTGTACGCTCTTCTGAAACATAGGCGACATTCCGACTTCCTGACATCCTGACATTCCGCTGACGGAGGACCTGTATGCGACCCAACACGGTGAAACGACTCTGGGCGGAGGACAAGCCGGCCTTCGGCGCCTGGCTCTCGACCTGCTCGACCCTCGCCGCCGAGTCGATGGCGCATCAGGGCTGGGACTGGCTCGTCGTCGACGGTGAACACTCGCCGGTCGATCTGCTGACGATGGTGCAGATGTTCCAGGCGATCTCGTCGACGGACACGATTCCCATGGCGCGGGTGCACTGGAACGACCCGGTCGAGATCAAGCGCATCCTCGACGGTGGCGCCTACGGCGTCGTGATCCCTTGGGTCAACAACCGCGCCGAGGCGGAGCAGGCGGTCAGCGCCGTGCGCTATCCGCCGGACGGCCTGCGCGGATTCGGCGCCTACCGCGGCTTCCTCTACGGCGGTCCGGACTACGCCGCGGAGGCGAACAACGAGATCGCCTGCATTGTCCAGATTGAGACGGTGGAGGCAGTCGAGCGGATCGATGAGATCCTCGATGTCGAAGGCATCGACGCGACCTGCATCGGCCCGGCCGACCTGGCGATGTCGATGGGCATTCCGGTGCGGCCCGACAATCCGCACCCCGATCACATCGCGCTCTGCGCCGAGGTGCTGGCCGCCTCGCAGCGGATCGACAACCGCGTTGCGCCCGGCATCTTCACGTCGGGACCGACCGAAGCCAAACGCCGCGCCGAAGAGGGCTGGCTGTACATCCCTTCAGGCAGCGATTCGCAGTTCATGTCCCAGGCCTCGGCCCAGGGGCTGCGCACCGTTCGCAGCTACGGTCAGGGCTAGACGTGGCTTGGACCGGGCGGGAGCCGCCTGAAACCCGGCGGCGCTTCGACGCCGCGCAGCTGCGCGAATTTACCGCCGCCATCCTGCAGTCCTACGGCATGCCCGGCGACGACGCGCGGATCGGCGCGGAGGTGCTGATCGACGCGGACCTGGTCGGCATCGATTCGCACGGGATCGCGCATCTGCCCTGGCACATCGGCTATGCGCCCGGTTTCGAATCGGGCGCCGTCAACCCCGCGCCGCAGGTCAGAGTGTTGCGCGAGACCCCGATCTCG
Organism: Dehalococcoidia bacterium; assembly: GCA_965205105.1. Lineage (GTDB taxonomy): Bacteria > Chloroflexota > Dehalococcoidia > Bin125 > Bin125 > Bin125. The sequence continues at coordinate 457,120 of OZ242034.1, read as the reverse complement.
GCAGCCTGGGACGCCGATGGCGGCTTCGGCGTGTTCATCGGGCAACGGGCGATGACGGCCTGCATCGACAAGGCGCTGAGCAGCGGCATGGGCATGCTCACCGTGCGCAACGGCCGCCATTTCGGCGCGGCGGGATACTACGCGCACATGGCGGTCGAGCACGACCTGATCGGCATGGCGATGTGCAATGCGCCGCCGATCGGCCTGGCCTCGGGCGGCACGCGCCGCGTGTACGGAACCAATCCCATCGCCATGGCCGCGCCGATCGCCGACGGCAGCCCGTTCCGACTCGATATCGCCACCACCGCCGTGGCCGGCGGCAAGCTGGAGATCGCCGGACGTCAGGGCAAGCCGCTGCCGGTCGGCTGGGCGCTCGACGAGGACGGCAACCACACCGACGACCCCTTGATCCTGCGCAAGAACGGCGGCCTGCTGCCGCTCGGATCATCGATCACGACGAGCTCCCACAAAGGCTACGGACTCGGTCTGATGGTGGACATCCTGACCGGCGTGCTCTCGGGCGACGGGTCGGGCCTGTTCATCCCGCGCGGAGGCAGCCTGGTCCAGGGTCAGTGGTTCGCCGCCTGGCGGATCGACCTGTTCTGCGATCCGGACGAGTTCAAGTCCAACATGAAGCGAATGACGGACGCGATCCGCGAGGTGCCGCCCGTCGACGAAGTCGAGCGAGTGGTGATCCCCGGCGATCCCGAGGAGATGGCTCGCGCGGATCGCGCGTCCAACGGCGTGCCGTTGGACGAGGAAACAATCGAGCAGCTGATCGAGCTGGGAACGCGGCGCGGAGTGCCGTTCCCGGGAGCAGTCAATGGGGGCGGCGCGGCATGATCACGACGAACACGCGGACGGACGAAATGATCGAACGCATTCTCAGCAACTACGGTCGTGCGGCCGGCGTGTTCGATCCGAATCGGCTTGAAGTCTGGGAGGAATTGGGGCTGACGATGTCCCAGCTCCGCGTGCTCTACCTGCTGCAGGCCGGTCCGGGCACGCCGGCGGGCGCGGTGGCCGCCTATCTCAAGGTGCGGCCGTCGACCGCGACCGGGATCATCGACCGCCTGGTTCGGGACGGCCTCGTGATCCGCGAGCGCGACGACCTGGATCGGCGGCGCGTGCGCATCTGGCTGACCGAGCAGGGGCTCAAGGTGATCAACGAGCTGCGCGCCCGCAATCGCGCAGTGATCTGGAAGATCTTCCGCAACTTCAGCGACCAGGAGCTGGCCGACATCAACCGCGCCTTCGCGCTGTTAACATCGGAAGCGGAGCGCCAGGGCGTGCTCGCGCCATGGCCGCCCGATCCAGAGGTGATGTAGTGACGGCAGGACCGCCCCGCGGCGCAGGTGGAGAATCTGCGGGGCATCCCGCCGCCGCGCCGGAGGTGCCGCGCGGCGGTCCGCCCGGCATGAGCGGTATGGGCGAGGTGCCGCCCGGTTGGCTGCTGCCTCAGCGCCGCAAGGTGCTGATCATGCTCACCGTGATGCTGGCGCTGTTTCTGGCGGCGCTCGACCAGACGATCTGGAACGTCGCCGCGCCCAAAGCCGTCGGCGATCTGGGCGGACTCGACCTGTTCGCCTGGCCCGCCACCTCCTATCTACTCGGCTCGACGGTCATCGTGCCGATCATCGGCAAGCTCTCCGACGCGCACGGACGCAAGCCCTATCTGATCGCCGGCATCGTCATCTTCCTGATCGCGTCCGCGCTCTGCGGCGCGTCGGGCACGATGTGGGAATTGATCGGCTTCCGACTGCTGCAGGGGTTCGGCGCGGCGTTCATCATGGCCAACGCCTTCACCACGATGGGCGACTATTTCGCCCCCGCCGAACGCGGACGCTGGGCCGGAATCATCGGCGGCACCTTCGCGCTGGCCAGCATCATCGGACCGCTGGCGGGCGGCGTCCTGACCGACGAACTTTCCTGGCGCTGGGTCTTTTACGTCAACATCCCCGTCGGCGGCCTCGGCCTGATCGCGATCACGCTGTTCATGCCGCGCATGAAACCGCAGCATCCCAACCGCGAACCGACGGACTGGCTCGGAGCCGGACTGCTGATTCTGGCCGCGACGCCGCTGCTGCTCGCCTTCTCGATGGGCGGCAATCAGTTCGGCTGGCTCGACTCGCCGATCGTCGGCTGTCTCGTCCTGACCGTCGCCGCCGCATTCGCCTGGTGGAGGGTCGCCAGACGCAAGGGCGAGCACGGCATCATGCCGCTGCCGATGTTCCAGAACAGGATTTACCTGCTCTGCACGATTGTGATGTTCTTCATCGGCGTGTCGATGATGGGGGCGATGTTCAATCTGCCCTTCTTCCTGCAGGGCGCGCAGGGCATTTCCGCCACCAACTCCGGCCTCGTCACCCTGCCGATGAGCATCGGCGTGGTGCCGGCCTCGGTGTTCACCGGTCAGATTCTGGCCCGCACCGGGCGCTACAAGCCGCTGGCGATCTTCGGCGGCGGGGGCGCCGCGATCGCCCTGTTCCTGCTCTCGCGCCTCGATGTCGATTCCAGCCTCACCGCGGCGCGCCTCTACATGCTGCTCATGGGCGCTTCGATGGGCACGCTGATGCCGCTCTATTCGCTCCTGATGCAGAACGCCCTGCCCTTCCCGCTGCTCGGCGTCGGTACCGCCACCAACCAGTTCTTCCGACAGATCGGGGCCGCCATCGGCGTCGCGCTGTTCGGCGCGCTGGTCGTGAGCGGATTCTCCTCGCAACTGACCCGGTCGTTCCCGGACAGCTTCGAGCAACTGAAGGAGCAGCCTGAAACCCTGCTCAATCCCGACCGACTGGATCAGTTCCGCCAAACCATCGAACAGCAGGCGCCCGGCACGGCCGACGCGGTGATTCAAACCGCGCGCGAGGCGCTCGCCGTGCCGGTCAACGAGGTGTTCCTCTACGGCTCGATCGTGATGCTGATCGTGTTCGTGGTCGGCATGCTGCTGCCCAGGGTGCAGTTCCGCTCTCAGGAGGAGATGATGGCGCAGGCGCGCGCCCTGGCCGCATCCAGCCGACGCCCGGACGCTCCAGCTGCCGCCCGCAACGGCGCGGGCGCGCAGCCGATGGCTCCAGCGATGCCAGCCGCGCCGATACACGAAGACAGCGCCCGAAACGGCGTGCATCAGTCGGCGCCGATGATCGCCTCCTGGGCGAGCCAACGCCAGGAATCCATGAACCGATGAAGCCGGATGGAGATCGAATGGACACCGAAAACGGACACGAAGCGCTCGACGCCAACGGCGAACGTCGGCAAGCGACCAGCACGGTCCTGGCTCTGGACGGCTGGGGGCCGGTCGTACCGCAGCCGGTCGGCAACGGCGCGCTCAACGGAGCATCCGAGCCTTCTGTCGAGTCGTCCGAGGGGCAGCCGCGCGCGGTTCCCCTGGGGCGGCGCGTTCGCAACCGCGCTCAAGCGCTGCCGTCGCTTTCGACACTCTCCATCGACGGACAGATGGCCCGAATCCTCGCCTCCGCCGCCGCAATGACGTTCGCGGTGCTCGCCGCGGCGAGCATTGGCGGGATGCTTCGCGCGCGCGCCGAACGCGATGCCGCGCCGACGCCGCTCAGCGGCTGGGCTCGGCTGCGCCGCAACCTCGCCCTATCGGTCGACCCGTCGTTGACGCCCGCGTCGCCGCGACACAGAGACTCCAGGCGCGGCGCACTTCCCATTCGACGCATTCGGGATCGCGCGCTGGGAGGCTCGCGCCCGGTCACTCGCGCGCGCAGGTAAGCGCCTGTGACGCGACAAATGCGCGCGTCTATTCCTGGGTCGCCAGCGTGCGCGCCCGATCTGCCGCCTGCTCGCGCAGCACGCGCTTGTATTCGCGCGGAATGATCTTGACCATCTGTCTGGCCACGGCATCCCAGTTGCTCAACAACTCGGGCGCCAGGGGGCTGCCGGTTCGCTCGGCGTGCGTCTCGATCATTTCCTCGAGCATCGCGATGTCGTTCGCTTCGGTCAGCCGTTCCAGGTCGACCATCGCGTGATTGACGCGACGGTCGAGATCGCCCTTCGCGTCCCAGACGTAGGCGATCCCGCCGCTCATGCCGGCCGCGAAGTTGCGGCCGACTGATCCCAACACGACGACCGTGCCGCCGGTCATATACTCGCAGGCGTGGTCACCGACGCCCTCAACCACCGCGCGGGCGCCCGAGTTTCGCACCGCGAAACGCTCGCCGGCGCGGCCGGCGACCCAGAGCGTGCCGCCGGTCGCCCCGTAGAGCACGGTGTTGCCGACCAGCACGGCGTCGCGCCCGCGGAATCCCGCCTGCCGTTTGGGCGAGACGGCGATCATGCCGCCGGCCATGCCCTTGCCCACGTAGTCATTGGCCTCGCCCTTGAGGAACAGGCGCACGCCGCGCACCAGAAAGGCGCCGAACGATTGTCCGGCCGAGCCGCTGAAATGCAGCTCGATCGTGCCGCGCTGCATGCCCAGGTCGCCGTACTGTTGCGCCACGCGCCCGGAGACGCGCGCGCCGACCGTGCGGTGCTTGTTCGTGATCTCGAACTTCGCCGATATGTGCTCCGAGCGCTCGATGTGCGGCTCCAGGATCTCCAGTAACTCATCATCGAGCACGACATCGCCGCGCCGATCATTGCGCTCCTGGACGCGCATGCGCGGGAAAGACGGATCAGCCTCGATCGGCGCCAGCAGCTTCGAGAGATCGACAGTTCTGGCGCGCTCCCCCGATCGCGGCGCGATCTGTTCGAGCAGATCGGAGCGGCCGATGATCTCTTCAATCGACCGATAACCCAGTTCGGACAGGATGACGCGCACTTCCTCGGCCACGTGCAGCAGGAAGTCGACCAGCATCTGCGGTTTGCCGAAGTATTTGGCGCGCAGATCTTCGCGCTGGGTGGCGACGCCGACCGGGCAGGTGTTGAGGTGGCACTGCCTTGCCATCTTGCAACCCAGCGCCACCAGCGCGGCCGTGCCGAACCCGTACGCCTCGGCGCCCAGCATCGCGGCGACGACGACGTCGCGGCCGGTGTGGAATCCCCCATCGGTGCGCAGGCGGATGCGTCCGCGCAGGCCGTTGACGACCAACGCTTCGTGCGCTTCCTTGACGCCGAGCTCCCAGGGCGCGCCCGCGTACTTGACCGACGACAGGGGCGAGGCGCCGGTGCCGCCGTCGGCGCCCGAAATGTGCACCACGTCGGCGTAGGCCTTGGCCACGCCGGTGGCGATCGTGCCGACGCCCTCGCAGGCGACCAGCTTCACGCAGACGCGCGCGCGCGGATTGGCGATCTTGAGGTCGTAAATCAGCTGGGACAGATCCTCGATCGAATAGATGTCGTGATGCGGCGGCGGCGAGATCAGTTCGACGCCGGGGGTTGAGTGCCGAAGCATCGCGATGTACGGGGTCACCTTGTGGCCGGGCAGCTGTCCGCCCTCGCCCGGCTTTGAACCCTGCGCGATCTTGATCTCGATCTCGCTGGCGCTGCCCAGATAGGCCGGCGTGACGCCGAAGCGCCCCGACGCGATCTGCTTGATCTGCGAGTTGGCGTCCGACTTGTCGCCCGCGGCCAGGAACCGTCTGGGGTCTTCGCCGCCTTCGCCGGTGTTGGAGGCCGCGCCCAGCTCGTTCATCGCCCGGGCGATGTCCTCATGCGTCTCAGGGCTGAGCGCGCCAAGCGACATCGCACCGGTGCTGAAGCGGGGCGTGATCGCCTCGTGCGGCTCGACCTGATCCAGCGGTATCGGATCGCGGTCGGAGCTGAAGCCGAGCAGGTCGCGCAGCGCAGTCGGTTGACGGCTGTTGGCCCGCTCGGCGTAGACCCGGTACGCTTCGGCGCCGCCGCCCTGGACCGCCTGGTGCAGCGCCCGCCAGACGGGCGGCTCGTTGGCGTGATAATCGGCGTCGCGCCGATAGCGGTACCATCCGCCCGCGTCCAGGCTCTCGGCCGGATACGCCAGGGCATGGCGCGCCAGCGCGTCGGCGCCGATCTCCTCGAACCCGATCCCGCCGATGCGCGAGAGCGTGCCGGGGAACGAGCGGTCGATCACCGCCTGCCCGATGCCCAACGCCTCGAAAATCTGCGCGCCGTGGTACGACGAACGCGCCGCGATGCCCATCTTCGACATGATCTTGAGAATGCCCGCATCGACCGCCTGCGCGTAGCGATCGATCACGTCGCCTGCGTCCAGATCGTCATCATCGAACTCACCTTCGGCGTGCAGCGCGTTCAGCGTCTGCAACGCCAGGTAGGGATGCACCGCGTCCGCGCCGAAGCCGATCAGGCAGGAGATCTGATGCACGTCGCGGGCGTCGCCGCAGCTGGCGACGATCGACGCCGCCATACGCCGGCCGCTGGCGATCAGGTGATGATGCACCGTCGAGACAGCGAGCAGCATGGGAATCGGCGCGCGGTCGGCGCCGACCTGCTCATCGCTCAGCACGATCGCCGAGTGGCCGTCCGCGATCGCGCGATCGACAGCGCCGCAGAGCGAGTCGAGCGCCGCTTCGAGACCGGCCGGGCCGTCTTCCAGCGGGAACGACGCCTCAAGCTCGACCATCGAGAAGCCGGGCGCGCTGGCCGTGTACAGCGCTTCGATCTCGTCGCTGAGCAAGAGCGGAGACTTGAGATGCACCAGCCCCGCCGCCTGCAAGGTCTCTTCGAGCAGGGAGCGGCGTCGACCGAGCCAGGTGTCGAGCGACATCACGTTTCGCTCGCGAATCGAATCGATCGGCGGGTTCGTGACCTGCGCGAACTTCTGCTTGAAATAGGTGTAGAGCGGCCGCGGCGGATCGTGCAGTACCGAGAGCGGCGTATCATCGCCCATCGAACCGACCGGCTCCTTCGCCTGCCGCGCCATCGGTTTGAGCACGTACTCGATCTCTTCGCGGCTATAGCCATGCAGGATCTGCCGGGCCAGCAATTCCCCTTCATCGGGCTGGGGAATCTTCGAGGCGTCGATGCCCGCGGCGCGTTCGATCCGACCCATGTGCGTCCGCACCCAGTGCGCGTACGGCCGCCGGGTTGCGACGCGCCGCTTGATTTCGTCGTTGCGCAGCAACTCGTGACGCTCGGTATCGACGGCGACCATCTGGCCCGGCCCCAGCCGGCCGGACTCGATGATCTCGGACTGGTCGAGCTGAATCAGCCCGACCTCTGACGCCATCACCACCAGACCGCTGCGCGTGACCTGGTAGCGAGCCGGCCGCAGACCGTTGCGATCCATGGCGGCGGCGGCGATTCGACCGTCGGTGAACGCCATCGCAGCGGGGCCGTCCCACGGTTCCGAGAGGCAGGCGTGGTATTCGTAGAAGCCACGCAGGTCGGGATCCATGTCGTCGAGCTGTTCCCACGCCTCCGGGATTAGCATCATCATCGCGTGCAGCGGACTGCGGCCCGAAGCGACCAACAACTCGAATGCTTCATCGAACGCCTGCGAGTCCGAACTCACGTGCCCCAGCACGGGATGCAGCTCGGCCACCGCGTCGCCCCAGAGATCCGACTCCATCGCCGGGCCGCGCGCCTGCATCCACAGTCGATTGCCCAGCAGCGTGTTGATCTCGCCGTTGTGAGCGATGTAGCGGAAGGGCTGCGCGATCCTCCAGTCCGGCAGCGTGTTGGTCGCGTAGCGCTGATGAAACAACGCGACGGCCGAGACGGTGTCGGGATTGGTCAGATCGGGATAGAACCTGCTCAACTGGGGCGCGACCATCAGGCCCTTGTAGACCACGGTCGAGGTGGACATCGAGACGATGTAGGTCTCGGCGGCGGGATCGTCGGGGCTGGAATCCTGCACGTTGCCGAAGGCGGCATCGGCGCGCCGCCTGGCCAGATACACGCGGCGCGAGAACTCGTCCTGCGCGATCTCAGCGGGGCGGGCGATGAGCAACTGCTCGATCAACGGCAGATCGCGCAGCGCCCAGCTGCCGAGCACGCTTGGGTCGGTCGGTACCCGCCGCCAGCCGACGACCTCGAGCCCGCAGCTTGCGACCGATCCCTCGATGATCCGTCTGGCGCGCTGCGCCGCCTCGACTTCGTCGGGCAGGAAGACCATCGCCAGGCCCAGATCGTGATCGGGCAGCCTTGGCTTGCCGAGCCGACTCAGGTCGTCCTGCAGAATGGCGTAGGGGATGCCGAGCGTGACGCCGGCTCCGTCGCCCGTGTCGGGGTCGGCGTTGACGGCGCCGCGATGGGTCAGGCTGACCACGCCCTCGACAGCCTGCTCGACCAGGCGATGCGTGGGCGCGCCGTCCAGTCTGGCGATGAATCCCGTCCCGCAGGCGTCGCGAACGCCGCGCGGATCGTACAGTCCCGCGTAATCGGTCTGGCTCACTCGATGTGACGGGTGGAGTATTGCCATCGCTGCCATATCGTCAGCATCTATCGCTTTCTTCTCACTGAATGTCTGTATCAATGAGTTTCCGCGCGTCGTAGTCGAGTATTGCGCGAATACTCGCACAACCGGATGCAATGCGCTAGCGACTCGATTACACGACGGCCAGGAAGACCTGCCGCCTGCGTCGATCGTCAGCCAGGGCGGCTAGAGAATGTCCGCGCGGCGCAGATCGGCGAGGGCGGCGCTCACGCGCCCGATCGTGGCGTCGATATCCGACTCGGAGTGGACGCAGGAGACCAACGCGCCCATACCCATCAGATCGACGCCGTGATTCAGCAGCGCGCGCCGGAACGGCCAGGCGATGCGGGGCGGCGTGCCGGCCAGCGCCGGTTGCGGCCCGCCGTGTTGCGCCCAGTCCCAGGTCACGCCGTCCTGGGGTCGTTCGAGATCCTCGCCGATCACCAGGTGCACCATCGACGCGTCCGCCCAGGCGCAGCCGGCCGTTTCAGCTTCGCGCAGCGCCTGGTTCAGCCCTCGCGACAGTTGGCGCGCCCGCTCGTTGGCGATGCCGAGCGGGTCTTCCTCGGCGATCGCCCGCAGCGCCCGCTCGCCGGCGACCGCTGAAAGCGGATTCGCGTTGAACGTGCCCGGATGCGCGACGCGGCCGTCGCCGGCGTCGAAACTGATCTGATCGAGCAGGTCGGCTCGACCGACGACTGCGCCGCCGGGCAGTCCGCCCGCCGCGATCTTGGCCAGCGTGGTCAAATCCGGCCGCACGCCGATGCGTTCCTGCACGCCGCCGGGGCTGGCTCGGAATCCGGTCACCACCTCGTCGAAGATCAGCAGCGTCCCTGTCTGTTCGGTCAGCGCGCGCAACGCGCGCGGTACCGACGGATCGAGCGGGCACGCGCCCCACGAGTAGCCGGTGGGTTCGAGGATCACCGCCGCGTACTCGCGGCTGGCCAATGCCTGATCGATTCCATCGACGTCGGTCTGGTCGAAGACCGAGATCAGCTCCTGCATCGCCGCCGGCTGTCCGTTGGCGGCGATCGGCCCCGCCGACGTGCGCCCGGCGACGAAGACGCTGTCGTTCCAGCCGTGAAAGTGATGCCGCAGGCGCAGCAGTCGATCGCGGCCCGTCGCCGCGCGGGCCAGCCGCACCGCCATCATCGTCGCCTCGGTGCCCGACGAGGTGAAGCGGACTTTCTCCGCGCCGGGCAACAGCCGCTTGATCGCGAGCGCCCAGCGGCGCTCCAGCTCGCTCGACCCGCCCATATGCGTGCCGCGCGCGACCTGTCCGGTGATCGCCTCAACCAGGTAGGGGTGGCTATGACCGAAGATCAGCGCCCCGTGCCCCATCACGTAGTCGATGTACTCGTTGCCGTCGACGTCCCACTTCCGCGATCCCGCGGCGCGGTCGATGGTGATCCCGAACGGCTCGAAGTGGCGCGCGTCATGGGTTACGCCGCCGGGAAACAGCGTCCGCGCCTGCTCGGCCCGCCGCGCCGACTCCGCGTGCGCAGCGACGAACTCCCGATCGATCACCGTCGAGCCGCTCATGGCGCTCCTCCTCCACTGCTCCTGCACCTCCGACACTACCGCACGCACAACCGCGCACGGGCGTAGGGAACCAGGAGGTCAAACTACAGTGACGGCATGCAGCACTGGCAGATCACCCGCCACCGCGCCGCGCTCCTGCTCCTGCTCGGCGCCGCCGTCGTGGCGCTGTTGATCGGCGCGTATCTGGCTTATGAACGCTGGTTTCCCTGGGAGCAGGCCGAGATCGAGGCGTGGATCGACGATTTCGGCGTCTGGGGGCCGATCGTCTACATCGCGGTCTTCGCCGCCTCGATGCTCTTCGCTCCGCTGCCAACCGCGCCGATGCCGCTGATCGCCGCAGCCGTGTTCGGTCCGGCGCTCGGCTTCGTGTACACGATCACCGCCACCGCCATCGGTTCGACGGTCTGTTTCTGGGTCGCCCGACGACTCGGGCGTCCGGCGCTGCGCAGGCTGACATCGCAAACCGCGCTCGACCGAATCGACCAACTCGGCGAGCGGCTCGGCATTCGACTGCTGATCATCCTGCGGCTGTTCCCGATCGCCGGCGTCGACTACGTCTCCTACGCGGCCGGTCTCACCCAAATGCGCTTCTTCGCCTACATCATCGTCTCCGTACTGGCGTCGGCGCCGATCCTGATTCTGGCGGCGGTGCTGGGCGACGCCGTGCTGGAACGCAACCGCGAGCTGTTGATCGGCGCGGGCGCCGCCGTCGCCGGGTTCTTCGCCCTGCCGGTGGTCTGGGTCTGGTGGCGGCAACGACGGCAGGCGCGTCGAGCGCAGCCTGCGGCGTCGGAACGTTAGCTTCCGCGGCCGCGCTACCCTCCAGTCATGCCGTTCTCCGACGCGCCGTCGCTGCTCACGCTGATGTGGTCGCCCCTGACCGTGGTCACCGCGCAGCACGAGGGGCGGCGCGGCGGCCAGATCGCCGTCGGCGCGTTCGCCGCCTCGATCGTCCCGGCGCAGCCGCGCCTGCTCGTGCAAATTCAGAAGCGCAACCACACCAACTCGTTGATTACCGCATCCGGTCGGTTCGCCGTCCACGTGATCGCCCGCGAGCAGTGGCGCTGGGTTCGCCGCTGGGGCTTTCGCTCGCAGACCGAGCTGGACAAGTTCGAGGGTCTCGACTGGTTCGCGCACGAGAGCGGGCCGCCCATACTCGATGGCGTGTTGGGCTGGATGACCTGCCAGGTGGTCAACTGCATGGACGGCGGCGACATGTCGATCTGGCTGGCCGATGTCACCGACGCCGCCCGCAATACGCGGTCGCAGCCGATCCGCTGGCACGAAGTCCAGCAGATGCTGCCGCCCGAATGGGCGGCAGCCTACAGCCGCAAGCTCAGTCTCGATGTGCCCGACTCGGGGCGTCGGATGGCTGAACTGTCGGCGCAGCCGCTCTGGAGCGCGCAGAACTCAGGTGAGGCGGGCGAGGAGCGCTAGCGGCCCTTCCAGTTGGGGCTGCGCTTCTCGGCGAAGGCGCGCGGACCTTCGATCAGGTCCTCCGACTGGCTCATGATGCGCTGCTGGTGGAAGGTGTGCGTCAACGCGGCCGGCAGCGGCAGATCGAGCCCCTTGTACGCCGATTCCTTGGACGCGCGCACAGAGATCGGCGCGCAAAGCAGAATCTCGCTCGCCCAGCGCCGCGCCGTGTCCATTAGCTCGGCGGCGGGAACAACTTCGTTGACCAGCCCCCAGCGATGCGCCTCGGCGGCCGGGATGTGATTGCCGGTCAGCATGTAGCCCATGGCGATCTTGAGCGGGATGTGCCGCGGCAGGCGGTGGACGCCGCCCGCGCCCGCCATCAGCCCGACGCGCGGCTCCGGCAACCCCAGACGCGCGTGATCGGCGGCGATGACGATGTCGCATGCCATCGCCATCTCGCAGCCGCCGCCCAGCGCGAACCCGTTGACCGCCGCGATCATCGGCTTGGGGCATTCCCAGTCCGCGGTGATGCCGCCGAAACCGCCCCGCACCGGCGCGAAACTCGGCCGCTCGTTCGCCGGCAGGCGCGACATCTCGGCCGTGTACTTGAGGTCGTTGCCGGCCGAGAACGCGCGATCGCCGGCGCCGGTCAGAATCGCGACCCAGGCCGAGTCGTCGCCCGCGAACGTGTTCCAGGCGTCGGCGAGTTCGGCGGTGGTCGGCGGATGAATCGAGTTCATCCGCTCCGGCCGGTTGATCGTGATCGTGACGATGCTCTCGTCCTGCTCGTACTTGATGAACTCGTAGTCGGTCATGGTGAATCCCTGTCCTGTCTGATGCGTGCCAGTGTCTGCGCTGCGTCGGCTCACAGCGCTTGGCGGGGCGGCTAGTGCTGGACGCAGGTACCGCCATCGACATTGTAGGACTGTCCCGTAATCCACTCGCCCTCTGTCGCGCACAGGAATGCGGTGATAGCGGCGATGTCTTCGCCCTCACCGGCGCGGCCCATCGGGATGCGGGCGTTGATCGTGCGTTGCCAGAAGTCGCCGCGGCCCATGTCGTCCATGCGCGCGGTATCGATGATGCCTGGGCAGATCGCGTTGACGCGCACGCCGTGCTTGCCGACTTCCTGCGCCATGCAGGCCGTCAACGCCTGCAAACCAGCCTTGGACGACGCATAGGCGGCCGTATTCGCCGCCAGCATCTTGCCCGCGATGGAAGAGATATTGATGATCGCTCCGCCCGCGCCCTGCTCGATCAGCGTGCGCCCGAAGACCTGGCTCATGTAGAAGGCGCCGTTGAGATTGACATCGAGCACGAGCCGCCAGAGGTCAGGGTCGAGATCGATCACAGGTACGCGGTCGGAGCCGCGCGCGGCTCCGGCGTTGTTGATCACGAAATCGACTCGTCCGAACTCGGCCAGCGCCGCGTCCCGCAGCGCTTCGACGGCTGCGTAATCGGCCGCGTCCGAGACCAACGGCAGCGCGCGGCGGCCTTCAGCGCGAACCTCATCGGCGACCGAGTCGATATCGCGCCAGCCCGCGGCCTGTTCGTCCTCCGGATAGTCCTGCGGCGCGCGGCCGGTGCCGGTCAGGACGACGTCGCAGCCCTGCCGCGCGAGCTCGACAGCGATCGGTCTGCCAATGCTGCGCATTCGCCCCGCGCCGGTCACCACTGCCACTTTGCCCTCAAGCCCGCTCAGCTGCATGACCGCTCCTGTTCGTCGCGTCCGACCGGCGTTCTGGCGGCGAGGCTAGCAGCCGCTCGGTTCGCGTTCGCCCTGCGCGTCCGCGTCCTCCGCGTCCTCGTCGCCCTCAAGCGCGTCGTCCTCGTAGAATTCGTCCGATTCGGCGAGTCCCTGTATGTCGCCCAGAATTTGTTCGAGGTGCGGCCCGTTTCCGGCTCCGCGGATCAACCGCAGCAGCGGGCCCAGCATGCCGGAAAATTCCAGCTCGGCCACGGCGCGGGTGACGCCGCCGCCAGCGCGCTCGAAGCGGAAATCGTAGCGCGCGCCGGTCAGCATCGTGGACCAGCCGATCGCATAGTGGCGGGGCGACTCGTTGACGACTTCCTTGAACGCGCCCTCGGTCACGGCTCGTTCCAGCACCTCCAGCGCCGCCTCGAAGGCGTCGATCGGCTCAGCCTCGATCTCCACTTCACGAGTCGTCATGCGCCGCTCCAGCCCTGATCATCGTCATACGCAATACGCTAATCCACTGTGACCCAGCCGAACCAACAGGCCGCCGATCTGAGTCTGATCCCCAGCCTCGACGCGGAGGAACAGGCCGCGTACGCGGCCGGGCTCGCCGTCCGCGCCGACGCCGCCTCGGGCGCCTGCGGCTGGATCGAGCGCACGGTCGACGCGGCGCTCAACACGAACCACGGCTTCCCGCGCGGCGAGGCGCGGATCGCGCTGCAGCTGGGTCCGGCGCGGGAGGTCGTCGCGGCGCTGCTGCCTTCTCTGCTCTCGGCCAACAAACGGATGCGGCGGCGCTCGATGACCCTGCTGCCGCGACTCGACCCGGACGAGGTCTGCCGCCAGCTCGACCCCGTCCTGGAGTCAGGCGAGCGCAACGCGCGCCGCGCCGCCTGCGTCGCGCTCGCCGCCATCAGCGCTCCGGCGGCCGCGTTGCTCGAGCGGCTGAGCCGCGATCCCGATCAGGCAATCCGCAACCGCGCCCGCCGCGCGCTCGACGCGATCGCTGCGCGTCCACCCGCCGACGACGACCGCTCGCTCTCATTCGTTCGCCCCTTCGGGCTGCCCTACCGAGAGCATCCGCCCGCGCGGCCGAAATCCTTCGCCGTAGCGGCGTTCAACTTCTCCTACGGAGTCAATCTCGGCACGCTGGTCCGCAGCGCCGAGGCCGCCGGCGCGGAAGCCGTCTGGATCATCGGACGCGATTTCTACTACCGGCCATCGACCAAGGGGGCGGACTGGTGGCTGCCGGTTGAGACTCTGGACTCGCCGGCAGCGTGTCTGGAGCGCGCCGACGCCGAAGGCTTCCAGATCGTCGCGCTCCAGCAGGGCGATCAGGCGGCGCCGATCTGGAACGCCGAGTGGCCGCAGCGTCCGCTGATCGTCGCCGGCAACGAGGGCGACGGTTTGCCGCAGGCGTTCATCGAGGCAGCAGCGCTGCAGCTGGAACTACCGCTATACGGCAATATCGACAGCCTCAACGTCGCCGTTGCCGCCTCGGTCGCGATGTTCGCCTTTCGCGGCTGGCAAGCCCAAATGGTCAGCCCGACTGGTCAGCCCGGATGCCTGAACGCATGACCGCGCCGCGCCGGTTCAGCCGCCGCGCCGTCCTGCGAGCCGGGGCGGCGTGCATGCTCGGCGCGGCTCTGGGCGCTCAGCCGACGGTCAGCGCGCGCGAAACGGACGGCATCAGCCTCGCCGCCGGCTGGAACAGCGCCACCTGGTGCGGCTCGGATACGCCAGTCGCCGACGCCGTCAATTCGCTGCCACTGCGAATCGCGCTGGGCTGGAGCATCCCCAACGAGTCAGACCGCTCGGGCCAGCGCTGGCGCGCCTATGCGCCCGACACGCCGATCAACACGATCGGCGTACTGCGGCACGGTCAACCGCTGTGGATGCAGCTTGCCGCCGACGCTGTTTGGCGCCAACCGGTCTTTCGCGGCCCGCTGCCCGAGGCGGCGCTGCTGCCGGTCGGTTGGTCGTACGTGGGCTGGTCGGGTCTGCGTGAACCAGTCTGGACCGCCTTCGGCGTCGATCCGTTGGGACCGATCGCCGAAGTCCGCCGCTGGAATACCGACTATCAGCAGTGGATTTCCTATACGCCCGGCGAGCCTGCGCGGCAGCTCTTCGCAATCCTGCATCCGGGCAATGCCGTCTGGGTGCGCGCGCGCGTCGCGTCGGCGCGCTGGAATCCCGCCGCCGGCATTTCCCAGTCGGATCTCGCCGCCCGCGTCGTCGCCGGCGAGATCACTTACTACCACCCATCGCTCGAGGGCGGACCGATGTACTGCACCGGTCGGGCGTATGATCGACAGGACACGACCATCGCCGCCGCCGTCACATGGCCCTGCGGCACGCGGCTTCGCATCTGGAGAGACGAACGCTTCGTGGATGTCATCGTGCAGGACACGGGATTGCTCGGCCACAATCACGTCGACCTCTCGGAGGCGGCGTTCCAACAGCTCGCCCTGCTGCCGGAAGGGCGCGTTGACGTCTGGATCGAAGTGATCTCCGGCCCGGAATAACCAACCGCCGCGTTCCCTGCGGGGGCCGACGCCCCCGAAGGAAGATTGTCGGATGAGCCGACGAACCACACGCACCACAGTTGCCGCCGCGATCGCCTCGGCGGCGGTCGTGATCACGGTCGCCGTCGGAGTGTTCTTGACGAGCGGCGCCGGCGACAGCGTCGCCGACAGCGCCGACGCGTCGGCCGCCAGCGTCAGCCAATCAACCAACGTCCGAGCCAGCGGCGCCCTGACGACGGAAATCACCGCGAGCGAGCGCCCGCCGAGCGCGCATTCAAGCCATCTGACGCGACCAGGCGTCGATTGGAGCGCAGTGTTCGCGCTCACCGTGCCGTCGCTCGTCACCGTCGTCGCTGAGGACAGTTTCGGATCGGGGTTCTTCGTCAGCGAAAACGGTCATGTGATCACCAATCTCCACATCGTCTCCAGAGCCAACAGCATCATCGTCTTTACGTACGACGGCGAGCGACGAAACGCGCGGCTGATCGCCAGGGATGTCGGCAACGACCTCGCGCTGCTCAAAATCGACCCCAAGGGAATCGCCATCGCGCTGCCGAAGTACGCGCCAGGCGACGATCTGCGCGTGGGCCAGCCGGTCGGCGCATTGGGCGCTCCGTTCGGACTGACCAATTCGCTCAGCGTCGGCATCATCTCCGGCCTCGGTCGTGAGCGCAACAGCGGCAACGGCACCTACGAGCCGATCCGCGACATGATCCAGACCGACGCCGTGATCAATCCCGGCAACTCGGGCGGCATGCTGGTCGACGCGCAGGGGCGGGTGATCGGCATTCCGACGCAGATCATCACGACGAGCCAACCGATCATCAATCTGTTCGATATCTCGAGCGGCGTCGGATTCGCCGTGGGCGCCGACGCCATCCTCAGAGCGCTGCCTACGCTCCTCCCGGTACGGACTACCGACGCTCGTTCCTCGGTGTCATTATCGACCAAAGCGAAGATCGACTGACCGTCGACGACGTCGCCTGCGGCTTTACGGCGGACCGTGCCAGAGTGCGCGATGGAGACGTCATCCTGCGGATCAACAGCCAGCCAACGCCGACCCTCGCTGATCTCACGGATGCCCTGCTCGAAACGAAACCGGGGGACGAGATCACCATCACGGTCCGCCGTGAACAGAGAACCGTGACGCTTGAAAGCGTGGCAAGCGCGTGGCCCAGCGCAGCTCCCCGGTTCGGCTGCGGATAGCCAGCGGCCGGCGCGGCGGCGAACGCGGCGCTAGTCCGCCACGCGCCGGGACAGCGGCGTGGCCAGCATCAGCAGCGCGACGGCGGCCAGCGACACCCCCATGGCCAACAGGCCGCTGCGCGGGCCGAGCAGATCCGCCAACGCGCCCGTCACCAGCGCCCCGACCAGGATCATGCCGCGCGCGATGTTCATCAGGCTCAGCGCGCGTCCGGCCATCGCCTCGCTGGACTGGGCGAGCAGCGTCAGATTGGCCAACGACATCACGTTCGTCGAGCAGGCCGCGGCGAGGAAGACGCAGATCGCCAGCACGCTCAGATGCGGCGCGCCCGACATCGCGGCCAGGGCGACGCCCGCCACGATCAGCAGCACCGCCATTAGCCGGCCGGGCGAGGGAATGCTGCGCCAGCCCGCCAGCAACAGCGACCCCGCCGCCGCGCCCGCGCCTCCGACCGCGATCAGATAGCCGACCCACGAGCGCGGCTCGCCCAGCACATCGATCACCATCAGCGGCACGAAGACGCTCTGGTAGGGCACCAGGAAAATGAACATGACGACCGAGATGGCGAGCACGGCCAGCGGCCAGCGCGTGTCGATCGCCCAGCGCACGCCGCCGACCGTCTGCCGCAGGAGCGATCCGCCGGCTCGACTCACGGCGGCGGCCTCGCCGCGGGTCCTGATCAGACCGCTGCAGACGGTCGCGCCCGCGTAGATGCCGGTCATCGCGCCGTAAATCCAGACGAAATCGGCGAACGCCAGCAGGAGCCCGGCCAGCAGCGCGCCGCCGATGCGCATCACCGTGTTGGCCGTCTGCGACAACGCGACGGCCGGCCGCAGAGCGGACGCGGGCACCATCGCGGGCAGAATCGCCTAGCGCGCCGGTTGGAAGAAGGCGATGTTCACGCCCGCCATGGCGGCGAGCAGAATGACGTGCCAAGCGGCGGCGAGATCAAACAGCAGCAAGAGGAACAGGATGCCCGCCGCGACTACGTTGCCCGCCTGCGAGCAGACGAGCACGGTGCGTCTCGGGTAGCGGTCGACGATCGCGCCGGCGAAGACGCCCAGGATCAGGTTGGGCGCCATCCGCGCCGCCAGCACCGCGCCCAGCAGCACGGCCGAGCCGGTCAGCTCGTAGATCAGCACTGGCCGCGCGACCTGATCGAGCCAGAGCGCGGCGGAGCGCAGGAAGATCGCCAGCCGGAGCACGCGGTAGTCGCGCGAGCTGAACGGGGCGAACATTCCCGATTCGCGGCGGCGCAGTGCTGCGCGGCGGTCGCTCGGGCCGGTGGACCTGGTCGGTCGCTCCGAAATCGAGGCTTACTCCCGATCGGCGTAGGGCGCGCGGCCCTGCATCACGTCCAGCAACCCCTGCCGCGTGAAGCCGCCCGACTTGGCGTAGTTGATAATCACGCGCTCGCGATCCTCAACCGCCTGGGCGGCGGCCGCGACCTGCGGCGCGATCTCGCGCGGAATCTCGCAGACGCCGTGCTGGTCGGCGTGCAGCAGATCGCCCGGATGCACGGTCACGCCGCCCACGGTGACCGGTTGGCCGATCTCGACGATATGGACGTAGGCGTGCGAAACCAGAATCTCCTTCGAGAGGAACTGGAATCCGATCTCGCGCACCTCGTCCAGATCGCGGACACCGCCGTCGGTGACCAGGCCGATCGCGCCCAGCGCTTTGTGGATATTGCCGTTGACCTCGCCCCAGAACGAGCCGATCGGCGGCTGATCCAAGTCCTGGATCACGATGATGCGCGGCTCGGGAATCGACTCGATGTGCGCCCACCAGTCCGGGGCGGCTTTGGTCTGCGGGTCGTCGCCGGGCGGAATCGAGGCGCGAATCTTGCAGGTCGCCGCATAGCCGACGATCGGTTCCAGCTCGGGAAAGCGGCAGACGATGTCGGGCGTCATGAAACCCGTCGCGCGGCTGCGGATGTTGAAGGTTTCGATCGCGTTGGCGATGGCCGGCGAGGGCCAGGCGCGAAGCTCCGACAGCTGCGATTCGCTCAGCGGTTCTGTCCTGGCATCGGTCATGGCGCACCTTTCGGGGTGTCCCGGGGGTGTTTCAGGGGCATGCTGCGGACGTGTGCTTAGGGCGACAGTGAATACACGCGCTCGAGCGCCGCCCGATCGATAATCGTCACCCGCTGCCGGTTGACATCGACGATCTGCTCTTTGCGCCACTGCTGGAGCTGCTTGTTCACGGCGACACGCGAGGCGCCGATCATGTTCGCCAGCTCCTGCTGCGAGACACGCAGGCCGATGTCGATGCCGTCCTCGCCGACTGCGCCGTGCTCGTCGGCGATGGCCAACAGCCGCCGCGCCAGCCGGCCCGGCACATCGAGCAGGTAGGCGTCCTGGATCGACTGGTTGGTCGCGCGCAGCCTGGCGACCAGCACGTCGATGATCGCCCGCTGCGCCTCGGGATGCCGATCGAGGACGGAGAGGAAATCCTGGCGATTCAGGCTGACGGCTTCGGTATCCTCGATGGTTTGCGCCGAGGCCGAGCGGGGGTAATCGTCCAACAGCGACATCTCGCCCAGCAAGTCATACTTGCGATGCACCGCGAGCACGACCTCCCGTCCATCGAGGGAGGGGATGAAGATCTTCACCGCGCCCTTGAGGATGATGTACAGGGTCGCGCCCTCATCGCCCTCGTGGAAGATGTCGGTATGGGCGCGGTAGGTGACCCGGCGCAGTTTTTGAGCGAGTTCCCTCAGCATCGGACGCGGCATGTTGCGAAACAGGACCACGTTCATCAGCAGGTCTTCCGCTTCGCTGGCGAAATCCGTAGAGGATGGGCTTCGTGTAGTCATCTCACACTCCGACTCGCATTCTAAGCGCAACACCGCGCATGCCTCGCGCCGGTGACAGACGTAGATCGGCTCGGCGGGCGCGGGACGGGCGATGCAGCCGCGCTTGGCCGCACGCGATCGCGCTCAGCCGCCGAATCTGGACGCCACGTCGGCATCGACGCCCAGCCGGGCGGCGGTCGGGAGTCGCCCGCCGCTGCGCGCGATCCTGCGTCCGACGACGGCCGGCGGCCGGTCCGTGCCCCGGTCCGCACCGCTGACGGGCGGCGTCAACGCCCCGGTTTTCCACTCCCACAACAGCCAGCCGACCAACGCGAAGACCAACAGGGACAACAACAGCATCGGAACCAACTTTCACTGCACGTTCGTTCTGATTAGATAATAGAACGTTTGTGCATCTCTGCGCAAACCCTTATGTCCGCTCAACCCGTTTCGCGCCGTCGGATACCTTCCGGGCAGAGAGAGCAAGGGGATCAGGCCGATCACGCTGATCAGCCCATTCAGCTCTGTCAACGATGCCGAGGGGAGCGGGCTGCCATGCCGGAGACGATTGCCGTGGAACGGGTTGGGCGGGTAGCCAGGATCACGCTGAATCGCCCCGAAAAGCTGAACGCGATCTCGCGGCAGCTGCAGCGCGAGTTGATCGAGGCGCTAACCGAGGCCGAGCGGGACGACGCGGTGCATGTGGCGCTGATCTCGGGCGCGGGGCGAGCGTTCAGCGCCGGCTACGACCTGGTCGGCGGCTCGGGCGCGGCGGCCGAGCAGGCGTCGGCGATCTCGCGCGATCGCGACGGACTCGAGGAGTTGTTGCGCAACTGGCTGCGGATCTGGGATCTGCGGCTGCCGGTGGTCGCCAGGGTGCACGGGCACTGTCTCGCGGGCGGCACTCAACTGGCGGTGATCTGCGATGTCACGTTCGTCGCCGACGACGCGCGGGTCGGCGCGCCGCAGCTGCCGCTGGGAGCCGGCTTCGTGGCCTCGTTCTGGGCCTGGCAGGTGGGCGCGAAGCGGGCCAAGGAATTCTTCTTCCCGGTCGGCAGCGTGATCTCGGGCAGTGAAGCGGCGCAGATCGGCCTGTTCAATCGAGCCCTGCCCGCGGATCAGCTCGACCGGTACGTCGATGATTATGTCGAGTCGGTGGCGAGAACGCCCAAAGAGATTCTGGTTCTCCAGAAGAAGGCGATCAACCGCACGCAGGAGGTTCAGGGCTTCCGCGAGGCGCTGACGGGCGGCGTCGAGATCGACGCCATCGCGCACTTCACCACGCCCGTGCTGGAGATGAACCGCTCGATCAGGGAACGCGGCCTGCGCGCGACGCTGGACGACGCGCACGGCCGCCGATGACCGATCGGGGCGAACCGCCGACCACGCTGGACGAGGCGCGCCTGTCGATCGATCACGCCGCGCGCCTGCTCGCCGTGGCCGACGGGCTGTGCGCGATCGGTCAGCTGCGCACCGGCGCCCGCGCCGGCCAGTTCTCGATCTTCAACTTCCTGATCCGCTGCGCGCCCGACGCGGAGTACCCCCCGCCCGACGAGCGGACTACGCACGTGGTGCTGATGCAGGCGGGGATCATCCGTCGGCACGGCTGGTTCGCCTACTTCTGGCTGCCCGATGGTGAGCGTCCGCTGCGGCTCGCGCTGCCGGCGCCGATCAGCGGATCGTGGCGCTGGCACGATGATCTCGACGAGATTGGTCAACGCCTTGCGCAGTCGGAGGCGTGGACGCAGGCGGTGGGCCAGAGCGTGGAAGACCGCGTCTCGTATTTCCGCGCGGCGCTGGCGGGCGCGGACGTGGTCAGATCAGCGAAGGACCGGGCGGCAGTTCCGAGGCGAGCGGGACGCCGTCGGGGCGGGTCGCGGTGATCCCGGCGGCTTCGAGGGCGGCCCGCTCCGCAGCGGACATGCCCAGCAATCCGCCCAGGAGCTCGTCGTTGTGCTGCCCGAAGTCGGGCGCCGGCGCGACGATGCAGGGTTCGGCGCCGTCGGCGCGCCAGAGCCAGCCGTGCGCGGCCCAGATGCCCACTTCCGGGTGGCGAATCGGCTCATAGAAGCGGCGCGCCGCGAGGTGTGGATCGCGCAGCACCTCGAGCATCTTCCAGACCGGCGACGAGGGTACCCGCTCGGCGTGGAGAGCGGCGAACAGATCGGTCTTGCTTCGCTCAGCCGTCCAGCCGCCCAGCAGTTGGTCGAGCTCGGCGCGGTGCTCCCAGCGCAGGATCTGGTCCGAGAATTCAGCCCGCTCAGCCCAGTCGGGCGAGCCCATGGCGCGCCTGAGCGCTTCCCACTCGGTATCGGTGCGGACGCAGATCGCGATCCACTCGTCGTCGCCGGCGCAGCGATAGACATTGTGCGGCGCCATCCAGTCGTGCCCCGTGCCCATGTGCTCGGGCAGGCGGCGGTTCATCGACCAGTCCATGTAGAACTCGCCCAGCAGCGTCGACATGACCTCGCGCTGGGCGAGGTCGATGTATTGACCCTGGCCGGTGCGCTTGCGATGAATCAGCGCCGTCGCGACGGCCGCGGCGGCGCTGACGCCGGCGATCGGGTCGCCGTAGGAAATACCGCTCTTGTACGGTACGCCGTCGTCGCCGTAGCCCGTGGTCGATGTCATACCGCTCATCATTTCGATGATCGGCCCGTAGCCGACTGCGTTTTTCTCGGGCCCGGTTTTGCCGAAACCGGCCATGCCGACCACGATCAGGTCTTCGCGCTGCCCGCGCAGCCAGTCGTAGGTCAGGCCAAGATTGTCCATCACGTCGGTGCGGTAGTTCTCGATCACGACATCGCAATGGCGCAGCAGCCTGGCGAACACCGCCTTACCCTCGTCGGCGGCGAGATCCAGCGTCAGCGACTTCTTGTTGCGGTTGTATTCGTGGATGTAGAAGTTGGTATTCCACCAGTGTTCGCCGGGCGCGGCGGGCGGCGCGAGCAGGGTGCGAATGTTGTCCCAGGCGCGCGGCGATTCGATCTTGATCACCTCGGCGCCCTGATCGGCGAGGATCATCGACGCGTACGGACCCGCCCAGATCATGGTCAGGTCGGCGACGTGGACGCCGCTGAGCGGTCGGCCCGGATCAAACATCAGATCGCGTCCAGTTCTCGCAGTCGGACCAGGTCTTCGCGCTCGTAGCCGAGCTCGCCGTGCAGGACTTCGACATTGTGCTCGCCCAGGCTGGGCGCGCGGCCCATCTTCCAGTCGTGTTCGCTGCTGAGCCAGAGCCGTCCGGGATAGGTGAGCGATCCGGCCGCGTCATCGTCGACGCGGGCGAAGAACTCGCGGCCGCGCAGATGCTCGGAGCCGGTCAGATCCTCGAAGGTGGCGACGTAGCCGAAGGGGACGCGGTGCTCGACGCCGAGTTCGAACAGCCCCTGCCGGGTCTGGCCGGCGAACCAGCCGTACATGATCGCCATCAGTTCATCGTTGTTGAGCAGACGCTGGGGCGGATCGGCGAAGCGCTCGTCCTGCAGCTCGTCGAGACCGACCGCGCGCGCGAAGGCCGGGTAGTTGCGCGGCAGCGCGCAGACGCCGCCGTATCCGTCGGCGAGCTTGTAGACGCCCCAGAGCGCGTTCAGGTTGTTGCCCGAGCGCAGCGACTCGACGCCGAGCTGGGCGGCGCGCGTGTGAGACGCCTCGGCCATGCCGGCGTAGGACTCCTGCACGGAGAGGTCGATGTACGAGCCTTGCTCGTGCATCAACGCGCCGTAGTAGGCCCCGGAGATCGCGGCGAACGCGTTTAACCCCGCCTGATACGAGGGCTGCGAGCCGCCGTTCTTGAGCGGCGGGCGGTCGGGATGTCCGGTCAACCACAGCTGTCCGCTGGCGGCGTACAGGGTGAGCTCGGTCGCCGGCAGGTCGGCGTTGGGGCCGGTCTGGCCGAAGGGCGTAATCGAGATCATCACCAGCGCCGCGCGATCCCGGGACAGCGCGTCGTATCCCAGTCCGCGCTCAGCCAGATAACCCGGGCTGAACGACTCGATCACGATCTCGGCGGTCTGCGCGAGTTCGCGCAGGATTTCGCGCCCATCGGATGTTTCGAGGTTGAGCGTCACCGAGCGCTTGTCGCCGTTGAGGTAGAGGAAGAGACCGCTCGTCTCGTCGTCGGGCAGATCGTCGCGCCAGGGGCCGAAGGCGCGCGAGGGATCGCCGCTGGTGCGCTCGATCTTGACGACATCGGCGCCCAGCGCCGCCAGCCAGCGCCCGGCGTAGGGACCCGAGACGCCCTCGGCGAGTTCGAGCACGCGCACCCCGTCGAAGGGCCGCGCGGCATCCGTCCGCGGTAGTTCCCGCTCACTCATCGCTGGCATTCATTGCTGGCAGTCCTCATCGACGGCAGTCTATGTGCACTCCCGATTGCGTTCTAGACTGTCCACGCATGACTACCCGATCCACCGATCCACCCGCAGACCGATCGCCTGTTGACGCGCCGCAGCCGGTGCCGCTTGGTCCGCCGTTGCTGGACGGCGTGCGGGTGGTCGAGTTGGCGGAAGAGATCGCCGCGCCCTTCGCGGCGAAGCTGCTGGCCGACGCCGGGGCCGAGACGATCAAGGTCGAGCCGCCCGGCGGCGACGCGGCGCGGCGGGTCGCGCCGTTCGCCGAACCGTCGCCGCATCGCGAGACATCGACGACCTGGCTGGCGTACAACACGTCGAAACGCAGCCTGACGCTCGACCTCGAGACGGCCGCGGGCGTTCGCGTGCTGCATGCGCTGATCGCCAACGCCGATGTCTTCGTCAGCGATCGCACGCCGTCGCAGTTGGACGCGCTGGACTTGAACCCGCACGATCTGCGCGAACGGCTGCCGCAGCTGATCATCGCCTCGGTAACCGCCTTCGGTCTCGTCGGCAGCGCCAGCGAGTGGCCGTCGACGGCGCTGACGCGCGCGCACGCGTCGGGATCGGCGGCCGGGGTCAGGCGCAATCTGGGCGCCAATGCCGGCGCGCCCCTGATGGCGGGCGCCAACGTGCACGAGGCGGACGGCGGCACCGCGCTGGCGCTGGCGACCTGGGCGGCGCTGATCGTGCGCGACCGCGATGGGCACGGGCAGATCGTCGATGTCTCGTCGGTCGAAGCGATGATGAATATGGATCGGGTCGATATCTCGATCGCGCACAACGACGGCGGACCGCCGCCGATGCCTCCGCGGCGGGGCGGCAGCGCCTTCGGCGGACGCCTCGCGTGCTCGGATGGCCACCTGATCGCCGTCACCCCGCAGGCGCACCAGTGGGCCGGGCTGATCCGGGCGATGGGCGATCCGGACTGGGCGTTCGACGATGACGGCGAACTGATCGATCGGCTGCAGCTGGGCGACGAAGCAGGCGCCGAGATTGAGCGATGGGCTGCGTCGCGGACTCGGGACGAAGTCTTTCGCGCGCTGCAGGCCAACAGCGCGCCGGCCGGTCCGGTGCTGCGGCCGTCCGAGGTGATGAACTCCGAGCAGATGCAGGTGCGTGGATTCTTCGATCTGCTCGAGCATCCCGTCGTCCAGCGCAGCCGCTATCCGCAGTTCGCGGCGCGCTGGAGCCGCGCGCGACGCGCCGGCCGCCGCGCCGCGCCGCTGCTCGGCTCCTCGACGGCCGAGCTGACGAAACCGCACCTGCAACCCTGGACACCCGCGCAAGCGAAACGAGCCGGAGTCATCGGATGACCACTACAAGGCGCATGGCGCATACGCATCAGAACGGCAACGGCGTTCCCGCTGGGCAGGACGCGGCGGACGCTCATCTGCCGCATCACCTGGGGCACCGCGGCCTGCAGCGGCCCGGCGCGCGGCGCGGGCCGCTGTCGGGCAAGCGGGTGATCGACTTCACCTGGGCCTGGGCCGGACCCTACGGCGCGATGCAGGTGGCGCTGCTGGGCGCGGAGACGATCAAGGTGGAGTCGGCGACGCGAATCGACCACTCGCGCCAGCGTTCGCTAGCGATGGGTTCGTTCGCGGGCGGCGTCAATCAGGCGCCGATGTTCAACGAGGTCAATCTCAACAAGTACTCGATCCAGCTGAACCTGAAAACCGAGGGCGCGAAACAGGTGATCCGAGACCTCGCCCGCAGCGCCGACGGCGCGATCGACAACTTCCGGCCGGGCACGCTCGACAAGCTCGGCTTGGGCTACGACGATCTGAGCGCGATCAACCCGCAGATCGTGATGGTCTCGGCCTCGGCGCTGGGCGCGACCGGGCCGGAGCGCCACTACACCGGCTACGCGCCCACATTCGCCGCGCTCAGCGGGCTCTCGTATCTCTCCGGCGAACCCGACGAACCGCCGGTCATGATGGGCGGCTCGATCGACCTGCGGGCCGGCACGACGGCGGCGCTCGCCATGGTGGCCGGTTTTCACTATCGGGAGCGCACCGGCCGGGGGCAGTTCATCGACGCCTCCTCGTCGGAGGCGATCGGGATGCACATTCCCGAGGAATTCCTGCACGTCGATCTGTTGGGCGGCGACGGCGAGCGGCTCGGCAACGGCCACCGCGCCTATGCGCCGCATGACGTGTTTCGATGCGCCTCGATGCGCGCGCCCGACGCGTATCCCGATGATCAGGAGCAGGAGTATCGAGGCGCGCGGACTGGTTGGCTCGCGATCGCCTGCCGTTCGGACGCCGAGTGGGACGCGCTCTGCGCCTGCAGCGGACTCGACCACCTGCGCGACGACCCGCGCTTCCGCACCGGTCTGCGGCGCTGGAAACACCGCGCCGAGTTGAAGCCGATGATCGAAGCGTGGACGTCGGAGCAGTCCGCGGTCGAGACGGCGGAGACGCTGCGCGCGGCCGGCGTGCCCGCCGCCGCGTCGGTCTGGGGCAGCGACATCCACCGCGCCGAGCACTTCCAGGCGCGCGGCGGCGCGGTCGCGGTGCGGCCGCCTGAAACGCACCTGCGCGAAGTGCTGCCGCCGCCGTGGCGGTTGTCCGAGACGCCGGCGCAGGTCGTCTCGCCGGCGCCGCGGCTGGGCGAGGACACCGAGTTCGTGCTCAGCCGCATGCTCGGCTACGACCAGAACCGGATCGACGCACTCGCGCATGAGGGCGCGCTGGAATAACCTGAACGCGCACCCGCAGAGCCGTATCGTGAACGGGACGAGCGTCAGCGGAGGGGAAGACCATGCGAGTCATACGAATCGGTTGGCACGTTTTGAGCCATGCATTGAGTCATGCCTTGAGCCATTCACTGAACGGGATCATCAAGCCGATGGCGCGGCTGTCGCTGGCGGGGGCGTTGGCGCTAATGGCGCTCTCGGCGCTCCAACCGGTCTTCACGGATAGCGGCGACGTGCTCGCCGCCGAGACCGCGAACGTCGAAACCGAGCTATCGACGCCGCAGCAGGCCGAACCGGACGAGGGCGGCACCGGGGTCAACAACTTCGACCGCGAGGAATGGTACGAGTTCTCGATCCTGCTGGCGCCGTTCTTGGTCCTGGTGACCTTCATCCTGATCCTGATGTTCCGCTGGGATAAATCCACCAACAACGAGGACTAGCGGATCAGTTGGAGGCCGCCGACCATGGCCGAGACCATCGCGCGACGCCTGATCGATCAGCTCGCCGAGCGCGGGCTGACGCTGGCCACGGCGGAGACCGACACCGGCGGACTGATCGGCCACTGGATCACCGACATTCCCGGCTGCTCGAAGGTCTGGATCGGCGGCGCGGTGCCATATCACAACATCCCCAAGATCGATCTGATCGGCGTCTCGCGGGATCTGCTGCGAGAGCACGGCTCGGTCTCGCGGGAGTCCGCCGTGGCGATGGCGCGCGGCGTCCGCGAGACGCTCGGCGCCGATATCGGCGTCGCCGAGACGGGGATCACCGGCCCGAGCGGCGGCTCGGAGGCGCGGCCCGTCGGCACGGTCTGGATCGCCTGCGCGGGACCCGGCGACCGCGTGCACGCCGAGCGGCAGGTCTGGACATCGGATCGCGAGGGCAACAAGCGGCTGACCGCCGTTCGCTGCATCGAACTGGTACTCGAAGCGGCGGGCAGCTGACCGCTGTCCGTTAGCCTCCGCGAACGTGCCCTTCCTCCACTGCAACGAGATCGACCTCTACTACGAGGCGCATGGCGATCCCGACGCGCCGGCGCTGATCCTCGCGCACGGCGCGGGCGGCAATCACCTCGTCTGGTGGCGCAACGCGCCCGAGTTTCGCGAGCGCTACTACACGATCACGTTCGACCACCGCGCGTTCGGCCTGAGCCGCGACGTGCCCGGCGGACCGGGTCGGCGCGCCTTCCCGCACGACCTGCACGCGCTGCTGGAGCATCTGCGCGTCGATCGCTTCGCGATGATCGCGCACTCGATGGGCGGACGCACGGCGACGCCGTTCGCGCTCCTGTTTCCGGGCCGCATCGAGGCGCTGATTCTCTCGGGCACGCTGGCGGGGGCGGTCAACGATGAGGTGCGGGAGATCCAGTCTGCGCACTACCGGACCGTCGAAGGGATGACGCTGCGTCAGCGTGCGCTGGCACCGAGCACGGAATGGAACCAGCCCCAACTGGCCTGGCTGTACCGGCGCATGAACGGCTGGAATCCGCGCCGACCGGCGACCTTCCTTGCGCCCACGCCGGGTCTGGCGACCTGGCGCGGCTCGTCGATGCCGCTGCTGCGGCAGTTCGGCATGCCGATGCTCTACATCGTCGGCGAGCACGACCGCATCGTGCCCTGGCAGGCGATGCAGGCGTCGCATCGGGCGATGCAGGGATCGGAACTCGTCGTCGTGCCGAACGCCGGGCACTCGGTCTACATGGAACAGCCCCGACAATTCAACGACGCGGTGCTCGATTTCCTCGAACGCCGCTGGCGAAGCTGACCCGTTTGCCTCAGCAACCGCCGCCCTATCATCGAGTCATGCACACTCCCACACCCTTGGTTCGCGACCTGATCGACGCCATCGGCGAGCAGGCGGTCGTCTGGCGCGACGAAGACCTGCTGGTCTATGAGTACGACGGGACGATCGATCGGGGCAATCCCGACGTGATCGCGCTGCCGGCTACGACCGAGGACGTAGTCAAGCTGATCAGGATCGCCAACCGCCACCACGCGCCGGTGACCCCGCGCGGGGCCGGCACCGGGCTCAGCGGCGGCGCCCTCGCGGCCCGGGGCGGCGTGGTCATCGGGATGAACCGGATGCGTCGGATTCTGAATCTGGATATCGAGAACCGCACGGCGCTGGTGCAGCCCGGGGTCGTCAATCTCGATCTCGGCATCGAGGCGGAGCGGCACGGGCTCGCCTACGCGCCCGACCCGAGCTCGCAGCGCGCCTGCACGATTGGCGGCAACGTGGCCGAGAACGCCGGCGGCCCGCACACGCTCGCCTGGGGCACCACCACCAACCACGTGCTGGCGCTGGAACTGGTCACCGCCGACGGCGAGACGCAATGGATCGGTCACGAGACCCGCGACGAACCGGGCTACGACCTGGTCGGCTGCGTCGTTGGCTCCGAGGGCACGGTCGGGGTCGTCACCCAGATCCTTGTGCGCCTGGTGCCCAAACCCGCTGCGGTTCGTACGCTGCTCGCGGTCTACGACAGCGTGCGCCAGGCGTCGAACGCCGTGTCGGCCGTGGTCGCCTCGGGGATCGTGCCGGCGGCGCTGGAGATGATCGACAAGATGACGATTGCGGCGGTCGAGCCGGTCCTGAACACCGGTTTCCCGCTGGACGCGGAAGCGGTGCTGCTGGTCGAGGTCGATGGCCCGCAGTCGCAGGTCGAGGCGGAGGGCGCGCGGGTCGAAGCCATCCTGAGACGATTCGAGCCGCGCGAGGTGCGCTCGGCGACCGACCCGGAGGAGCGGGAGACGCTGTGGGCCGGCCGCAAGGGCGCGATCGGCGCGTTGGGGCAAATTATGCCCAACTACTACCTGCTCGACGGCGTCGTGCCGCGCACGAAACTGCCGGACGTGCTCGACGCGGTCTACGAAATCGCCGAGCGTTACCGCCTGCCGGTCGCCAACATGTTCCACGCCGGCGACGGCAACCTGCATCCCTGCCTGCTGTTCGATGAGCGCGAGCCGGGAGCGACCGAGCGAGTGCTCGACGCCGGCGGAGAGATCATGCGGCTGTGCGTCGACGCGGGCGGCGCGATCACGGGGGAGCACGGCGTCGGGCTGGAGAAGCGCGACTACCTGCCCTGGATCTTCAGCGATGCCGACATGGAGGCGATGAAATCGCTGCGGGCGGCGTTCGGGCCGACAGAGAATTTCAACCCCTGCAAGATTTTCCCCAGGGGTCACGGCTGCGGCGAGGCGGGGCATCAACACGCGCAACATCAGATCGCGAAGTTCGGCCCCAAGGCGTTTGTGTAGCCGATCGCGGACGCAAAACCGGGGCCTTGGGGAATGCGTGCATCTTGATGGTTGACGAGCCATTTCCCGATCTCGCGGTTTCCACAAGCGCCGCAGAGCTGAGCGCGTACCAGATCGACGGCCAGACGCCCTCGATCGCGATCCGGGCGCAGTCGCTGTCCGATCTGGAACTGACACTCGCGCGCGCCGCCGAGCACGGTATGGCCGTCGTCCCCGTCGGCGGCGGAACCATGCTCGACCTCGGTATGCCGCCCCGACGGTACGATGCCGCGCTGGATCTGTCGGCGATGGACGCGGTGGTGGATTACGAGCCCGACGATTTCACGATCACGGTGCAGGCGGGCATGCCGCTCGCGGCGCTGCAACGAGCGCTGGCGTCGAATGGTCAGACGCTGCCGCTCGATCAACCCCGCTTCGAGCGGGCGACAGTCGGCGGCATCTGCGCCGTCGGACGCGGTGGACTGCGGCGCCACGCCTTCGGCGGGCCGCGAGACTGGCTAATCGGAATGCGGATGGTGCAGGCCGATGGGACGTCGATCAAGGGCGGCGGCAAGGTCGTCAAGAACGTGAGCGGCTACGACCTGCCCAAGCTGTTCGCGGGATCGCTGGGCACGCTGGGCGTGATCGCCGAGGCGACCTTCAAACTGCGGCCGCAGCCGGCCAGCGACCAGGTGGCCGCGCTGGAAGCGGAGACGTTCGCGCAAGCGCTCGGTGCGGCGCGGGCGGCGTCGAGGGCGGCGCCGTTCCTGAATGGCTGCGCGGCGTTGTCGGCCGTGATGTCGGCGCGGGCCGGGCAGCTCGGCGCGGAGCTGTTGGGCGACCGACCGACGCTGGTGTTGCGCGCCATCGGCCTGGAGTCGGCAGCGGGCGAAGTGCTGGCGGCGGCGATCGGCGCGGCGCGCGATGCCGGCATCGCCGGCCCCGAGCGGCGCACCGACGCGATCATCGAAACCTGGCAGGCGATCACTGATCTGGAGCTGAGCACCCCGTCTAACCACGTCCGACTGCGCCTGGGGCTGCCGCCCGGACATCTCGAACGCGCCCGCTCGCTGCTGGATGAGCATCTGGGCGGCGCGAGCGCCTGGCTGGCGGCCGCCGACTCGGGCCTGCTCTTCGTCGAGCGTTCGTCGGTCGATGCGGAGACGATCGCCGGTCTGCGCGAGGCGCTGGCGCCCCTGCGGGGGCGGCTGACCATCGAATCGGCGCCGACCGCGCTCAAACGCTCGTGCGACGTCTGGGGAGCGAGCGGATCGGGGATGCGCTTGATGCGCAACATCAAGCAGCAATTCGATCCGCGCGGCACGCTCAGTCCCGGCCGCTACGTCGATGGAATCTAAGCTGCATCCATGAGCGCTGCTCCGCCACCTCCCGACACCGAGGCGGTCTGGTTAACCGCCGACCGACCCGACGCCGGCGAACTGGGTCTCTGCGTCCATTGCGGATTCTGCCTCAACGTCTGCCCGACCTACCACGATCTGGGGGTCGAGACGAACTCGCCGCGCGGGCGGATCGCGCTGATGCGCGGTCTCGACAGCGGCCGCATCGCGTGGTCGCCGCGGGTGCAGCAGCATTTCGACCAGTGCCTCCAGTGCCGCGCCTGCGAGACGGCGTGTCCGTCCAAGGTGCCCTACGGACGGCTGATGGAGGCGACTCGGGCGGAGGCGTTCGCGCAGCGCAAGGGATCGCGGCGGCAGCGCGCGCTCTGGCAGCTGGTTATGCGGGGCGTCTTCCCGTATCCGCGGCGGATGAGGTTGGCGGGCTATGGACTCAAGCTCTACCAGCGCAGCGGGTTGCAAGCGTTCGTCCGCAAGAGCGGGCTGCTGCGCCGGTTGGCGCCGAAACTGGCGCAGATCGACGCGCTCTCGCCGCGTCTGGACCAGCCGTTCTACGCAAACCGGGAGGCGGAACGCTGCGCGCCGGCCGAGCCCGTCCGCGCGCGAGCGGCGCTGGTCACGGGCTGCATGATGCCGCTCGCCTTTCCCGAAACGCATCGCGCCACGGTTCGGGTATTCGCCCGCAACGGCGTTTCTGTGAGCGCTCCGGCATCCCAGGTCTGCTGCGGCGCGCTGCACGCGCACGGCGGCGATGTCGAGGCGGCGCGCGGCCTCGCCCGACGCAACATCGAGGCGTTCACACCCGAGTCGTGCGATCCGCCCGACGCGATCCTGATCAACGCCGCCGGCTGCGGCTCGCATCTCAAGGAATACGGCCACCTGCTGCGCAACGATCAGGAATACGCCCAGCGCGCCGCGGCATTCGCCGCGCGGGTGCGCGACGTGCACGAGTACCTGGTCGAGATCGGGTTCGCCGCGCCCGAGGGCCGCATCGAGCGAACCGTCACCTACCAGGATTCCTGCCATCTCTCGCACGCGCAGAACCTGCGCAAACCGCCGCGCGAGATACTGGGCGGCATCCCTGGCCTGATGCTGCGCGAGATGCGGACGCCCGACAAGTGCTGCGGCTCGGCGGGGCTCTATTCGGTCGCCCAGAGCGATATCTCCGCCCGCGTGCTGGCGGAGAAGATGCAGGACCTGCTCGCGACCGACGCCGACCAGGTTTGCACTGCCAACCCGGGCTGCATGCTGCAGCTCGACGCCGGCATGGCGCAGTACGACGCCGCAGGGCGCATGATGCCGCGCTCGGCCCACGCGATCGAGCTGCTCGACGAGTCGTACCGCCTCGGCGATGACGCGCGGCGGCGCTCATCCGCTAGCCTCACTCACGCGGATACTGACCGCACCGCGCCGGACACCAACCGCGCAGGCAGCGGACACTAGAGAGGCGGCATCCATGGGACGGTTTCACAAGGTCGACGTCGGTGGCGCGACGCTGATTGCGGTTCAGGACTCGTGGGCGGCGATGCCGCCCACGGCGTTCTTCAATCAGACCACGGACGCCGACTGGGACAACTACCGCGATCTGCTGGACGAGAACGGTCATCTGACGCTGAATCTGGGCTCCTGGCTGGTGATCTGCGGCGGCACGACGATCCTGGTCGACTCGGGCATCGGCGGTCGGCCGACGATGATGCCGCTTAAGGAACCGCCGGCGCTGCCGACCGTGATGCAGGAGGCGGGCGTAGCCCCCAACGAGATCGACATCGTCGCGTTCTCGCACCTGCACTTCGACCACACCGGTTGGAACACCTGGGACAACGACGGCGCGCCGGTCCCGCAATTCCCCAACGCGCGGCATGTCATCCAGCAGTCCGAGTGGGATTACTGGACCAGCAGCGACGAGCTTCGGCAAGGCGCGCAGTACGACAACGTGCTGAGCCCGATCCTTGACGCGGGGCTGGTCGATTTCGTCGAGGGCGCGCACGCGCTGACCGACGAGGTGGTAACCGTCCCGACGCCCGGTCATACGCCGGGGCACGTGTCCTTCGCCGTGTCGAGCGGCGGCGAGAAGGCGTACGTGATCGGCGACGCCGCCCATCACCTGGTCCAGCTGACGGAGACCGACTGGTGCCCGAGCGCGGATGTCGATACGACCGACTCGACCGCCAGCCGACACCGGCTGTTCGATCGGATCGAGGCCGAGAACGCGCTGATCGCGTCGGGCCACTTCAGCTTCCCCGGGCTGGGGCGAGCCGCGCGGCGCGGCGGCGTGCGCTATTTCGCCGCCGAGTAGCGGCTAGTCGCGCAGCCGGTCGGCGTACTGCGCGATGTCGATGTAGCGGTCGGCGACCTGCCGCAGATCGGACGAGGTGCTCTGGCCGAAGGCCATCACCTCGACCCGGACGCCGCGCGCCCCCACGATCTCGACCAGGCGGCGGAAATCGCCGTCGCCGGAGACGAGCACGATCACATCGACGCGATCCGATATCGTCAGCACGTCGATGGCGAGCTCGACATCGAAGTTGGCCTTGACCGAACCGCCGCTGAACCGCTTGAGCTGTTTGGTGGCGATGCGGTAGCCGTGGTCGAGGAAGGGCACGACGAAGCGCTCGTTCTCGGTGCGCTGGTTCGGATCGTCGGAGATCGGGGCGTAGGCGATCGCCCGCACCAGCGTGCGGCCGTGCGAGAGGAAGTCGGCGACCTTGCCCCAGTTCAGGCGCACGCCCGACGCCTCCGCGCCGTAGAGGATGTTGGGCACATCGACGAAGATCGCGAGGCGCGGCAGCACTTCGATGCGCGCGGGCGCCTCATCCTCGCCGCGGCGGCCGAGCAGCGTCTCGGTCAGCAGCGCCTGCGACTCGACCAGCCGCCTGATCGCCTTGCCCTGCTGCTCCAGCAGCGCGGTCTGACGCTCCAGCAGCGCCAGCATCGGCTCAGCCGGTTGGCTCGAGTCGGGCTGGTTCGACGACGGCGGTTGCTCCTGCTTGGTGCGGCGGGTCGCGCGTCTGGGCGTTGATTTCTGCGCCGGCTTGGACGGCGGCTGCGAGGTTGACTGGGCCGCCGGTTTCGATGTCGGCTGGGTTGCCGATGGCGATCCCGCTGGTGACGTTCCGTTGCTGTTGGGTCGGCGCCGCGAACTGCGCCTGCCGGTCGGCTTCTTCGCCGGTTCGACCTTGTCCGTGGGCTCGATCGTGGTGGTTGCGGGCTGCTGTGACGTGACGAGCGGCGCCTCAACTTCTGGCGGTTGTTCGGCGGCGGACGATTTCGACGAGCTCGTCCGCCTCAGGAATCGTGTCATCGGTTGGCTTTCTGTTCATAGGACGGGAATGGTGGGCGCCTGCATGAGCGCCGATGCGGCGGCCTTGACCGCGACCTGCGCGGCGATCTCGGTGAAGGCCGCGGCTGCGGGATGCCCGGCGCCGAAGGCGACGATCGGCTGACCCTCATCGCCGCCGGCGCGGACTTCGGTCGCCAGAGGGACCTCGCCCAGAAAATCGATCCCGAGGTCGTCGGCGGCGTCGCGCGCGCCGCCGTGTCCGAAGATCTCCACTCGCTGTCCCGTATCCGGAGTGATGAAGTAGGACATGTTCTCGACAATGCCGAAGACGGGCACATCGAGCTTCTCGAACATCGCAACCGCCTTGCTGGCGTCCTCGAGCGCGACCTGCTGCGGGGTCGAAACGACGACCGCGCCGGCGATCGGCGCTTCCTGCGCCATCGACATGGACGCGTCGCTGGTGCCCGGCGGCAGGTCGATCAGCAGATAGTCGATCTCGCCCCATTCGACATCGTGCAGAAGTTGCCGAATCGCCGAGCCGATCATCGGACCGCGCCAGACGACGGGTGCGCCGGGCGGCAGGAGGAATCCGAGCGAGATGACCTTGACGCCGTAACGCTCGACGGGATGCAGCCCGCGCTCGCTCTGGGCCTGAAATCCGCTCGGCAGACCGAACATGGTGGGCAGGTTGGGTCCGGTTGCGTCAGCGTCGATCAGGCCCACCGCCGCGCCGCTCTCGGCCAGCGCGACGGCGAGGTTGGTGGCGATGGTGGACTTGCCCACGCCGCCCTTGTTGGAGGCGATGGCGATGATGTTTTTGACCCCGCCGATCGCAGCCTGCTGACCGTTGCCCTGCCAGGCCGGGACATCGACGCGCACATCGAAGTCGACCTGCTCGGCGCCGAGCGGCGCGAGCGCGGCGCGAACGCGCTCCTGCAACTCGTCCCGAGCCGGATGGCGGTGCAGCGGCAGCGTCAAGTGGACGGTGACCGCGCCGCCGTCGATCACCGCGCCGCCGAACATGCGCAGCGCGATCAGGTCGCGTCCAAGCTGCGGGTCGCGCACGGCGCGCAACGCGTCTCGCACCGCCTCATCAGTCAGAGCCATGCCGTCCCCCTTCCCGCTTCGACCCGTCAACCGCTGCCAAACCATCGCGCTCAGCCCGCGCCGGCGAGGCGCCGCGAGGGCAGCGGGCGGCGATGATCGGCGCACGGCATCGCGCGGCGAACAGAGGCTCGCCGGCCAGTGCAATCAGGCGTGCAGACGATGCAGGTGCGATTCAAGTTCCATCGGCGCGCCGCGGGGCGACTTCGCATATCCAACTTGTTCAACGTACTCAACGTGCTCAACGCTGCCGTTCCATGCTGTATTCATCCTACCCCACCACGCGGACGACATCGGCGAGACGCGAGAGAGATGCGTTGGCGGGAACAATATCGAGCCCCGAATCGTCTAGAGATTACAGGCGCGTATCACGCTTTACAGGCGGTCGTTCGGGTGTGTCGCCCGGTGTATTGCCCAGCGGAAGCGGGGTACGTAGCGTCCTGCTCACATGGGGCGGCAAGGGTGCGCGTCGTGTCCACGGCGCGGCTAAGCCAGACCCAGGAAGGCGTAGCGAATGGCTGCCAAGAGTCGTCTGAAGACCGAAGCGTCCACCCACATCCACCACTGGATGATCGACGCGCCGAACGGGCCCATGTCGATGGGCGTGTGCAGCTGCGGCGAGACCAAGGAGTTCCGCAACTCGTCCGAGGACTCCATCTGGGACCGCCAAGAAGGCCGCTCGCGCTGGAACGACATGGGCATCTCGAAGCGCCGCCGCGCGAGCGAGAGCGACAACTAGCGCCTCGACCGCGCCGCACCCGACGCACGCCTCCCACGGCTGAGCGCGCCGCCGGCTGAGCGGTTTAGCATTGCGGCGGGAGGCGTCATGCCCGTTCACGTCTCGGGAGCGCCCGCTGCCGGCGCATTGACATCGGTGGGGACGCCGAATCTCAGCGTCGATCTGGCGCCCGGCGCCAAGCGTGAACTGATCCTGCGCAATCCCGTGATGACGGCGTCCGGCACGTCGAGCAACGGCCTCGAGCTGGCCAGGTTCTTCGACATCAACCGGCTCGGCGGCGTGCTGTCCAAGGGCGTCACGCTCAAGCCGCGGCGCGGCAATCCCACGCCGCGGATCGTCGAAACGCCGGCCGGGATGCTGAACAGCATCGGCTTTCAGAACGTCGGCGTGCGCAAGCTGCTGAGCGGCGCGGCGGCCGTCTGGGAAACCTGGGGAGTACCCGTCGTCGTCAACATGCTCGGCGATACGGTCGACGAGTTTGCGCGGCTGGCGCGCGCGCTCGATGGCGCGCCCGGCGTGTCGGGGCTGGAAGTCAACATCTCCTGCCCCAATCTCGATGTCGGCGGCGTCGCCTTCGGCCGCGATCCGCTCGCGGCGGCGCGAGCCGTTGAAGCGGTCGTCACCGCGACCACGCTGCCCGTGATCGCCAAACTCACGCCCGACGTGACCGATATCGCCGTCATCGCCAGAGCGTGCGAGCAGGCGGGTGCGGACGCGCTGTGCGTCGCCAACTCGTTTGTCGGCATGAGCATCGATGTCAACGCGCGCCGACCGCGCACCAACCGCCCCCTAGCGGGCCTGACCGGGCCGGCGATCAAGCCGTTGGCGCTGCGTCTGGTCTGGGAGACCGCGAACGCGGTCGAGATCCCGGTGATCGGTTGCGGCGGCATCGTCGACGGGCGCGACGCGGTCGAGTTCATCCTCGCCGGCGCAACCGCGGTGCAGGTTGGCACCGCGTCGTTCCGCGATCCGTTTGCGCCCGTCCGAGTGCTGGAGGAGCTGACCGACTATTGCCTCGACAACGGCGTGACTGATATCAACGAACTGATCGGCGCGTTGCAGGTCGACTGAAGCCGTGAGGTCATACAGTGATCGAAGTGATCGGATCGATCAGGTCACCCGCATCGGTCGGAGCGCTCACGCGCGGGGTGTAGCTCAGCTTGGCAGAGCGCACGGTTTGGGGCCGTGAGGCCGGCGGTTCAAATCCGCCCACCCCGACCACTGCTCCCGCAACTCTAGATCCGCGGCTTGAGCAGGTCGGCCATGCTCGGCGGACGATCGGCGATGATTCCGCTCCGCGCCAGCTCGGCGATCTCGGGCTCGGTCTTGCCCAGCAGCCCCGTCAGCACGCCGCGGTTGTGCTCGCCCAGACCGGGCGCGCCGCGTCGGTACGTGGCCGGCGTGCCGCTGAGTCGAATGGGGCAGCCGGGATACGAGAGGACGCCCGTATCGGCTCCGCCGAGCTCGGCCCAGAACCGCCGCGCCACGAGATGTTCCGATTCCAACAGGTCGCGGGCGTCGGCGACAACGGCGGCGATCACACCGACGCGCTGCAAGCGCTCGACCGCGTCGCGGGGGGACAACGAGCGACTCCAGATGCCGAGCGCCGCGTCGATCTCGTCGTGGCGGGATTCGCGCTCCCAGAGCGGCCATCGCCGCCAGCCGTGCGGCAGGCCGGCGGCATCGCACAGCGACGCCCACTCCGCGTCGGACGTCACCGAAACGGCGATCCAGCGGTCGTGGCCGAGGCAGCGGTAAACGCCCTGCGGGGCGACGCCCGGTTCGCGGTTGCCGCGCCGCGGCGGGGGCCGGCCGACGACCTGTGCCGATAGCAGCTCGTCGCCGGCGAATGTGCCCATCGACTCGATCATCGCCGTCTCGACCCGCTGCGCCGCCCCGTCCTCCGACATCCGCTGCCAGAGCGCGGCCAGCGTCCCGGCGACCGCGCTCATGCCTGAAACCGGATCGGGCCACGCCACGCCGGAGCGGTAGGGGATGCCATCGGCGTAGCCGGACATCATCGTCATCCCGCTGGCCGCCTCAATCACCGGCCCCAGCGCGACGCGGTTGGCGCCCGGTCCCTGCGCGCCGTAACCGGGCATCGAGGTATGGATGATCGATGAATTGAGCCGTCGCATCGAGTCCCAGTCCAGCCCCCACTGCGGAAACACGCGCGGCGAGTAGTTCTCCAGGATCACGTCCGACACCGCGATCAACTCGCGGAACAGCTGCTGCCCGGCCGTGGTCGAGAGGTCGATCGAGACGCCGCGTTTGTTGCGCGCCAGTTTGTTGAAGCCGCCGTTGCGATTCCAGGGGCGCTCACCCAGTTCGTTGTCTGGGAAGGTATGGGCCGCTTCGGCCAGATCGTCGGGAACCTCGAGCGGGCCGCGGTTCCAGGGCGACTCGATCTGGATGACGTCGGCGCCCAGATCGCCCAGCAACCGCCCGGCGATGGGGCCGGCCCAGACGCGGGTCAGATCGAGCACGCGGATACCGCTCAGCGGCCCATCGGCGAGTGTTCGGCCGTCGGCCGTGGGCGCGGGTTGGGTCTGCCAGTCGGGCAGCGCGCGCGCATCGACTCTCGTCGGCGGCTGCGGCGCCGCCCCCTCGAAGTCGGCGCCGAGGCGGAACGGGCCGCGAGGTATGCGCTCGCCGCCGCGCGACTCGTCGAGCGGAACGAAAAAGTCTCGCGCCGCCATATGCGGATCGGCGAGGAACTGATGCGTGTCCCAGACCGGTCCCATCGGCGAAAACGTGGCTTCGCCCAACTCGCAGATCTCCGCTGATGTATGCGCCATCAGCCAGGGGCGCAGCGCCTCGTCGAAGGCGCGCTTGTTGCGGCCGCGCGATTCGTTGGTGGCGAACCGCGGGTCGTCCAGCAGGTCGCCAAGGCCGGCGGCGTGCAGAAATGGCTCCAGCTTGGTGCCGGTGGCGTGGCACAGGAAGACGTAGCCGTCGGCGCACTCGTAGACGCCCCCGGGATGCCATACGCCGGGTTGCGCGTTGCCCTCGCGCCGGAGCGTGTGCCCCGCGTGCGTCCACATCGTGGTCGTGTGCTGATGCATCGCGGCCATCGCCTCGAGATGTGCGACCTCGACAGTCTGCCCCAGACCGGTCGATTCCCGCGCGATCAGCGCCGCCAGCGCGCCGATGAAGCCGTACATCCCACCCGAATACTCGGTGTGCCGTCCCTGCCGGCGGAAGGGATGACGATCGGGTTCGCCGTTGAGATACATATGGCCGCTGGCGGCATCGTCGGTGAACACGTTCGAGCGGAGCTCGGACCAGGGGCCGCTGAGCCCGAACGGCGAGATCCATACGCGAACCAGCTGCGGCGCGTCGACATCCCGCGTCTCGGGCACGAGCGGATTGGGCGCCGAGCTCTCGATCACGACATCCGCCCGCGAGACCAGTTCCACAACTTCGTCGGATTTCTGCTCGGCCGCCAGGATCAGCCTGGAGGTATTGCAGAACGCCCAGATGGATCCGACGGCCTCCGCTCCCAACACGTGCGAGGCCAGCAATTCGCCGTGAGACAGCAGCGGATCGCCGCCGGGCGGGACGACCTTGACGACCGACGCGCCGTAATCGGCGAACATCTTGGCCGCGAACGCGCCCGC
Organism: Dehalococcoidia bacterium; assembly: GCA_965205105.1. Taxonomy (GTDB): domain Bacteria; phylum Chloroflexota; class Dehalococcoidia; order Bin125; family Bin125; genus Bin125. Next base: position 417,236 of record OZ242034.1, on the reverse strand, counting down.
GTGCGAGCCGGCCAACTCGACAATTCGCAGGTCGGTGAACGGTTTGGCCATCATCCAACGCCCCCGTTTCGAGCCAACGGCAGATGTCCGTTAGGCTATCGCTCGAACGATCCGCACAACGCAGGAAGGACCGCTCGTGGCCACTGAACACTTTCCGATCGAGGCGGGGCACATCATCCTCTTCGCCCGTTCCGTGGGCGATGCCAACCCGATCTACTACGACGCCGCGGCCGCCGCCGCGACCGAGCCGGGGCACATCATTCCGCCGCCGACGTTCGTCCAGTCGTCGGCGCAGTTCACCGAGGGCTACAGCCTACGGCCGGTGATCGGCGAGCCCTGGTTCGGGTCGGGCAAAGAGCCGACCGGCGTCCAGCGCGAATCGTCGGGCGGAGGCGGAGGCACCGGCTTTCACGCCGAGCAGCACTACGAATACCACGCGCCAATCCAGCCCGGCGACACGCTCAGGGCCGTCGACAAGCCGGGCAAAACCTGGGAGCGGGAAGGCCGCCGCGGCGGCACGCTGAAATTCAGCGAGTCGATCACCGAGTACTACAACCAGAACGACGTGCTCGTCGTGACCGCCCGTTCGGTCGGCGTGCAAACCTCGCGCGTGGTCGAATAGCCGCTGCGGCCCGCAACGGATCCACGGAACACAGAGAACAGGCGAACGACATGGCTCTGAGCAAGGCGAACCTCAATGTCGGCGACCAGCACAGCGAGCAGGTCGTCGAGAACCTGACCCGCACCCAGATCATCCAGTACGCCGGCGCGTCGGGCGACTACAATCCGCTGCACACGGACGAGATCTTCACAACCAAGATCGCCGGCTATCCGACCGTCTTCGCGCACGGCATGCTGACGATGGGCATGACCGGCAAGATGCTGACCAACTACGTCGGCGACGGCCGCCTGACCAGCTACGGCGTCCGCTTCGTCAACCAGGTCTGGCCGGGCGACACGCTGACCGCGACGGCGACGATCGAGGCGATCCGCGAAGAGGACGGCGTCAACCTGGTCGATCTGTCGGTCTCAACCGTGAACCAGGACGGCGCGGAGGTCGTCAAGGGTTCGGCGACGGCGCGCATCGACGATTAGGGTCGAGCCAGGGCGCTGGGGCGAGGCGCTATTCCTGATCGCGCGGCGGCGCGTGCTCGGCCGCCCATTCCGACACATCGGGAATTAGTCGGTCGACGACGCCCATGATCAGCATAAAGGGCACGAAGGCGGCACCCGTGCCCAGCGCCCACCACCACTCGGCGGCGACCAGCGCCAGTACGCAGCCCGAGAACGTCAGTCCCATGCCGAGAATCGAGACCACCCGCAGCACGACCGCGAGCGGGGGAATCGGCGGAATCTGAGGCGGCGGCGCAGACATATCGGCGGTGCTCTCCGCGGATCTTCGCTGATCGCGGCTGATGACGACTGATTACGACTCGGTGATCCGCACGCTCTTCATTCTGGGCCCCGGCTCGCGCGCCCGCTGCGGGTCGCGCTCGGGGAACGCGTCGACCACCTCCATGCCCGCGGTCACGCGGCCAAAGGCCGTGTACTGACCGTCGAGGTAGGACGCGTCGGCGTAGACGATGAAGAACTGGCTGCCAGCCGAGTTGGGATCGTTGGTTCGCGCCATCGAGAGCACGCCGCGTTCGTGCCTGGTGTCGTTGAACTCGGCCGGCAGCGTGTAGCCGGGGCCGCCGCTGCCGCGCCCCGACGGGTCGCCGCCCTGCGCCATGAAGCCGTGAATGATGCGATGGAAGGTGATGCCGTCGTAGTAGCCCTCGTTGGCGAGGAAGACGAACGAGTTCACGTGCTCGGGCGCCAGATCGGGCAGCAGATCGATCTCGATCGTGCCGCCGTCCTCCATCTCAATCGTGGCGCGGTAGCTGGCGCCGTCCCTGAGCGCCATCTCGGGCCGCTGATTGTAGGTAGCCATGCCATTCCTCCTCCGCCGCCGTGCGGCGCTGCTGCGCCCGCGGGTTACTCCGTCCGGACGATCTCACCAATCGTGATCGCGGCGATCTGCGGACCGGGCGGCGCGTCCGGGTCCGTTTGAGGGTCCCGTTCGGGGAACCGATCGACCACGTCCATCCCGGCGATCACTTCGCCGAACACGGTGTACTGACCATCAAGATTCGGCGCGTCGTCGTAAACGATGAAGAACTGGCTGCCGGCCGAGTCGGGATCGTCGGTTCGCGCCATCGAGGCGATGCCGCGAACGTGTCTGGTGTCGTTGAACTCAGCCTCGATGGTGTAGCCGGGGCCGCCGAATCCATCGCCGCTCGGATCGCCGGCCTGAGCTACGAAGCCGGGGATGATGCGGTGGAAGGTGACAGCGTCGTAGAAGCCCTGCCGGGCGAGGAAGACGAAGTTATTGACGTGCCGCGGGGACAGGTCCTCATAGAGATCGATCTCGATCGTCTCGCCGCCGACCATCTCGATCGTGGCGCGGTAATCGATCCCGTCCTCCAGCACCATCTCCGGCGGTTCAGACCAGGACAACGACAGGTCAGGTACGAGACTGGAGACTTGGGTGATGCGAATAGATTGAATCCTGGCGCCCGAGACCGGCGCCGGGATCGCTCCCGGATCGCGGGATTCGAGAGCGTGCAGATGTTCGATCCCGTCGGTGACCTGCCCAAAAGCGGTTGAGCCGTCGGCCTGGACAGCATCTTCCGAGAGCGAAATCACAAATTGCGAGGACGACGCGCCCGCCTCGTCGCGCCACACCGAGACCACACCCACGCCCGCGCGCTGCAGCACCGCCTCGTTCTCTTCGGTCAGCGGTTCGTCCGGGAGGATGTAGCCCGCGCCGCCGCTGCCGTCGGCGGCGGGATCGCCCGCGCGCACCCGCAAACCGGGCCAGACTTCGTGGAAGGTCAGGCCGTCGTAGAACCCCTGCCTGGCGAGGAAAACGAAGTTGTTCACGTGCTGGGGCGCGTGCGTCTCGAACAGATCGATGCTGATCGTCTCTCCGTCCGCCAACACAATCTCGGCGGCGTATTCATGATCCGCGCGCAAATCGAACGCAGGCGGCGTTGGCCAGGTCGGTTTGCCTTCGACGGCGCCGGTCACGACCTCGGAACCCGTGCGTCGAATCGGCGGCGGGTCTGCGGTCGACCGCTGCGTTTCGTTGCCGCCAACGACGACGAGGCCGACGATTAGCGCCGCGGCGGCGATGATGCCGAACGTGCCCAACACCCAGCGCGACGTGTACCAAGAGCCGCGGTTGCCGCTGCGGTCGATTCCTTCAATCGACGCCCGACGCCGCGCCAGTCGCTGCGGACGCGTCCTCGCGCTGCGGCCTCGCTGAGACACCCGTGTTTCCTCCCGCGCCGCATCTCCGTCGAGGCGCTCGAAGCTCTACGCTATCACCGCCTGACGTTATGACGATCACCGCGCGTCATGCGGAGCGTCCAACGTGGAGCGTCCCGCCATGCAAGCTGCGGAACACTACAACGCCATGACCCGCGCGCGGCGGGCGCAACAGCGGCGCCTGAACCTGCCGCAGGGCGAATCGCACTGGTCGAAGTGGGCGCACACCTACCGCTTCGACCCGGCCCGAGCGCCCGAGCCGCTGCTCGAAGCAGCGCTGCGTTATGTCGAGTCAGACGACGAGCTGATCGAGATCGGCGGCGGCGCCGGCCGGATCGGGCTGCCGCTGGCGCGGCGCGCGGCGTCGCTGCTGAATGTCGAGCCGTCGCCGGCGATGCGGGAGCAGTTCGAGATCGCCGCCGCCCGGTACGGCGCCGCCAACGCGGCCGCGCTCGACGCGGCCTGGCCGCTTCCGCCGCGGTTGGAGCCGATCAGCGCCGATATCGTGCTGGCCGCCGATGTCACCTACTTCATCGACGACATCGAACCGTTCATTCGAGCCATGCACGCGAGCGCGCGTCGCCACGTGTTGATCCTCACCTGGACCGTGCCGCCGCCCAATCTGAACGCGAAGCTGTTTCAGATCGCCTGCGGCGAGAGGGAAGCGCCCGCGCCCGGCTTCCGACAGTTGCTGCCCGTGATCCGGGCGCTCGGCATCGCGCCCGAGGTTCAGGCGATCGACGAGCCGTTCGCCTGGCCCGAGCGGCTGCCGCAAAGCGAGAGCGAAGCGATTCAGTTTGCGATTGATGAAATCGGAGCGGACGAACATCCCGAAGCGCGCGTCCGTATCGCCGCGCGCATTGACGATCTGTTCGAACGCGGCGAAGCCGGCGGCAGTGTCTTCACGCCCGCCTGGCGTCCGCCGGCGCAAGGCATGCTGATTACCTGGACGACCGACCGCTGACGGAACGCGCTGGTACCCCCGGTAGGATTCGAACCTACGCTCCCGGCTCCGGAGGCCGGTGCTCTATCCCCTGAGCTACGGGGGCTGGGAAAGCCACGATATCACCGCCCGACGGCGCTGCGGTTGGCGGCTCGGGAGTCGCCTCACCCACTAGGTTCCCACGACTCCGCCGTCGTTCTTGTAGGCCGCGACGACGCTGGGGCGCGGGAATTCGCCGTCGGGGAAGCGGCTGCTCGGCTCCGCCAGGCCGTCGCCCTCGCCAGGGTGCTGGACGCTGACGAAGAACGTCGAGTAGTCCGGGGTGAACTCGGGTCCCGCCATCTCGCCCTTCGGCACGCCGGTCATGAAGCGGCGGATGCGTCCGCGCTCCGGGCCGGCGGTGGGGACGACGTAGATCGCGTCGGCCTGTCCCAGTTTGCTCGGCTGGCCGTCGGTGGCGATCCAGAGGTTGCCGTTGAGGTCGACGGCGAGGTTGTCGGGCGCCGAGATGGCATCGAGTTCGCTCTGGTCGAAGCCGGCGAAATACGTCTCCTGCTCCGCGTCGGCCGGGTCGCCGCAGAGGATGAAGATGTCCCAGGTGAAGCGAGTCGAGGCGGCGTCGCCGCCGTTCTCGGTCAGCTCGAGGATGTGGCCGTGCGTGTTGGGGCCGCGCGGGTTGGCGCTGTCGACATCCTCGGCCGCGCGCCGCGTGTTGTTGGTCAGCGCGATGTAGACGCGGCGATTGACCGGATTGACTTCGATGTCCTCGGGCCGGTCCATCGGCGTGGCGCCGACGGCGTCGGCCGCCTGGCGGGTGAACGTGGCGATGCCGGCGTTGGTCCAGGTGGCCAGCTCGCGGCCGCCGGCGACCAGCGGCAGCCACTCGCCCGTGCCGTCGTCATTGAACCGCGCCGCATAGAGCGTGCCCGAGGAGAGCAGATCAAGGTTGGCGGATCGGCTGAAGATGTTGTAGCGGTCGTGGCTGATGAACTTGTAGACGTAGTCGAACCGCTGGTCATCGCCCGAGTAGACGACCGCGCGCCCGTCGTCGGACAGGGTGACGGTGGCCGCTTCGTGCTTGAAGCGGCCCATCGCGGTGCGCTTGCGCGGGGTGAAGCTCGGGTCGTAGGGGTCGATCTCGACCAGATAACCGAAGCGGTTGGGTTCGTTCGGCTCCTTGCTGGCGTCGAAACGGTCGTTGAACTGCTCCCACTTGCGGCGCGAGCCTTCGGCGGGGATCCCGTACCGCGACGCGCGCGAGCCCGTCCCCGCATTGGCGAAATACTGGTTGAAGTTCTCTTCCGCGGTCAGGATCGTGCCCCACGGGGTGCGGCCGCCGGCGCAGTTGTTGAGCATGCCCAGCACCGTCTCGCCGCCCGGGTCGGCGTTGGTGATCGTGTAGCTGCTGCCGGCGCCCGGTCCGGTCAGCATCATCGGCGTCTCGCCGGTGATGCGGAAGTTGTGGGCCGAAGACGGGTTGTACGACCAGGAGCCGTCTTTCGCGCGCGACACCTCGACGACCGACATGCCGTGCGAGGCGAGCTCGATCGCGGCTTGCTCCGCGGTCGGGTTGTCGGCGTCGTAGTCCTCGAACATATCGACGCCGCTCGTGTACTCGTGGTTGACGCAGAGCAGGCCGCGGCCGCTCTGGCCGGGCAGCAGCGGGAAGAAGCCGTTGTAGTCGCAGTTGAACCCGAACTGCTTGGCCGCCGCCTCGGCGGTCTGACCGCTGAGGCTGAACGACGGCGCGCCAAGAAGGACGCCATCGCCCCAACGGATCACGACGTTCGAGCGGTAGCCGTCGGAGACGTTGATGCGGTCTTCATTGTCGTGCGGGATACTCTGCAAGCCCACCGTGCTCGAGGCTGCGCCCGCGGATTTGGTCAGCGGCGCGGAGCCGAAGATATGCGAGCCCAGCGGCGAGGTGCTGATCGCCAGCAGCGGCGCGCCGGCGATCGTCGCCTTGACCAGGGAGCGGCGCGAGATGCGCCGATTGAGGATCGCCGCGAATGGTTCGTTGCCGCTCTGATTCGGCGCCGGCTTGAAGCAGGCACCGCCACACGAGATCTCGCAGTGGTAGGCGGACCTGGCTCGACGCGCCATCCAATTCAGCGGCGTGAACAACGGCGATGGTTTGTCGGCACTCATGTCGGAACGTCCTTCTTTCGTTGGCGCACCGGCGACCTCACCAGCGTTCAACACAGACTAGGAACGAAAGACCCGATGAGTGGTTTACGACCAGACGCCAGGCGGCAATCCTCTGCGGAACAACGGGTTAGCAGCGAGCAAACGTCCGCCCGCGGCGCGGCGATTGCCGCATGTCCGCAATCAGGCGAGCCTGGTGCGCCGACGGTACTGGACCGCCTCGGCGACGTGCTGAGCCGAGATCACGTCCGCCTCAGCCAGATCGGCGATGGTGCGCGCCACCTTGAGCACGCGGTGGAACCCGCGCGCGGAGAGGCCGAGCCGGTCGACCGCTTCCTGGATCAGGGTGCGCGCCCGATCGTCGAGCCGGTCGTAGCAGTAGACGTTGACCTCGCGCGCCGACAGGGAAGCGTTGGCGTTCGGCCCGCACTCGCCGTAGCGGCCGCGCTGCGTCTGGCGGGCCCGCACGACCCGCTCGCGCACGTCGGCTGATGGTTCGGCGCTGGGCGGCGGCGCGGCGCCCGACTCCATCAGCTTCTGCACCTCGACGCGAGGCACGTCGACGAACAGGTCGATGCGATCCAGCACCGGGCCGGAGATGCGCCGCTGATAGCGGTACACGGCGCCGTCGGTGCAGGTGCAGTGCTGTTCGGTGCCGAAGTTGCCGCAGGGACAGGGATTCATCGCCGCGACCAGGCAGATGTCGGCCGGGTAGGTCACGGTGCCGTGCGCTCGGGAGATGGTGATCTGCCGATCTTCCAGCGGCTGACGCATCGTTTCCAGCGCGCGAACGGAGAACTCGGGCAGCTCGTCCAGGAACAGCACGCCGCGATGCGCCATCGTCACTTCGCCCGGTCGCAGCTTCTGTCCGCCACCGACCAGACCGGCGTTGGAGATCGTGTGGTGCGGGGCGCGGAACGGGCGTTGGCGGATCAGCCTGTTGCCACCGGTCATCCCCGCCACCGAGGCGATTTTGGTGACTTCCAGCGCTTCCTGATTCGTCAACGGCGGCAGAATGCCGGGCAGGCAGGACGCCAACAGCGTCTTGCCCGCCCCGGGCGGTCCGCACATCAGCAGATTGTGGCCGCCGGCGGCGGCGACTTCGAGCGCGCGCTTGACGTGCTCCTGACCGCGCACGTCCGAGAAGTCGTGCCCATCGTAGATCGGGCCGGGATCGCTTTCGACCGGAGGCATCGACGGCCAGATCGCGTCGGCGAGCGGTCGTTCTTCGGTCGCGATCTCGATCCAGTCACGCAGGGAATCGACGGCGACCACCTCGATGCCGTCGATCAGCGATGCCTCTTCCGCGTCGACCTTGGGCACGACGATGCGGCGCACCGCGGCGTCGCGGGCGGCGGCAGCGACCGAGAGCACGCCGCGCACGTGGCGCAGCTCGCCGTCAAGCGCGAGCTCGCCCAGGAACAACGTGTCGGCAACCGCCGACTCGCAGATCTGGCCGGTGGCGACCAGCATGCCGACGGCGATCGGCAGGTCGTAACCGGCGCCCTCCTTGCGGATATGGGCGGGCGCGAGGTTGACCGTGACGCGTTTGGTTGGGAAACCGGCCCCGGCGTTGCGAATCGCCGAGCGCACCCGTTCCCGCGCCTCGTCGACCGCGGCGTCGGGCAGCCCCACGATCGTCGTCTTGGGCATCCCCGCGGCGATATCGACCTCCACGCAGATCGGCGCGCCGTCCAGCCCAATGACCGCTCCACCATTGACTCGCGTGTGCATCCGATACTCCTTGCAACCCGGCGGCTCTGCCGGAACGAATAACCGAAACGTGCGTTCGATTACAATGCACATCATAGAACAGGCATTCGCAAACGCGCAAGGTCGGCCTCCGCCCCGAGGCGCAGCTGCCTAGAATCGGCGAATGGAGCGCAAACAATGAGCAGCACCCCCTATCCCGTCCTCGAAAGCGGACTGGCCTTCTTCAACCATGCCGGCGTGTCGCCACTGCCGGCCGATGTCGCGCAGGCGGTTCACGACTACGCCGACCACGCGGCGCGTTCCGGGTACTTCGGCTCGACCTGGACGGACGACATGGAGGATTTCCGCCAGGTCTCGGCGGAACTGATCGGCGCGCGCAGCGCCAACGAGATCGCCTTCGTGCCCAACACGGCGACCGGCGTATCCGTCTCCGCCGGCGCGCTCAACCTGCAGAACGGCGACCGCGTTCTGGTCACCGACGCCGAATATCCATCCAACCGTCACTTCTACAACGCGCTGCAGAAGCGCGGCGTCGAACTGGATGTGGTGCGTCAGCAGGACGACGGTCGGATTCCGACCGAGGACATCCTCTCGTCGATCGGCGAACGGACGCGGCTGGTCGGCATCTCGCACGTTCAGTGGGGCAGCGGTTTTCGCTCCAACCTGCGGCCGATCGCCGACGCCGTGCACGCGGTGGGCGGACTGCTCTCGGTCGACGCGATCCAGTCGGTCGGCGCGCTGCCGGTCAATGTGACGGCGGATGACATCGACATCCTCGCCGCGGGCGGCCACAAGTGGATGCTGGGGCCAACCGGTTCGGGCATGCTCTATGTGCGCGAGTCGTTGATCGGGGAGTTAATTCCGCCGGTGCTGGGAGCGAACAGCATGGATGGCGGACTGGACGCGGGGAACGAGGTGCTGGCGCTCTCGCCCACGGCGTCCCGTTTCGAGCCAGGCGCGACGCCCACGGCGGCGATGCTGGGCATGCGAGCGGCGATTCGGCATCTGCTCAACGTTGGCATCGACAATGTCTGGGACCGGCTCGAGTCGGTGACCGCCTATCTCTGCGACGCCCTGAGCAAGATCGGCTGCCGCATCTTCTCGCCGCGCGGCGAGTCGGAACGCAGCGGCATCGTGATCTTCGATCCGCCCGAGTCGATCGCGGCTCGTGAAACGGTCAGCGAGACGTGGGAACGCCTGCAGGAGCATGGGATCGTCACCGCCGTGCGGTTCGGTCGGCTGCGCGCGTCGCCTCACTTCTACACGCCGGAGTCCGACGTTGATCGCCTGGTCGAGGCGCTGCGCCCCTGAGGCGAGGGCGGTCGGCGGCTGTCGGTCAGTGCTGTTAGTGCTCGCGCTCGACGCTGATCACGCCGTGCACGCCGTCGAGCTTGGACATCAGCCGCTGCAGCTGTCTGAGCCCGCTCACGCCAACGGTGAACGTCAGCGTGACGGTGCCGTGCTCCGGTTCGCCGGTCACGAATGAGACCATGTTGACGTTCTCGTCGGCGCAGACGCCGGCGATATCGCGCGCCAGGCCGACGCGGTCCCAGCCCATCACCGAGAGCCGCGCCTCGATCGCGCCGCGGATCGTGTTCCAGCGTACGGGCACGATCCGTTCGTCGTCGACCAGCGAGAGGATGTTGGGGCAATCGCTGCGATGGATCGTGACGCCGCGGCTTCTGGTGATGAACCCGCTGATGTCATCGCCGGCCTGCGGTTCGCAACAGGGCGCGAGTCTGGTCAGCATGTTGGAGCCGCCCTGCACGGATACGGACTCGGCGCTGGTCGACGGCGGCGCGGCCGGCTCGACGGCCGGTTCCACCTCGTCCGGCTCGTCGCCGGGCGCAGCTACTTTGAGCGCGACGGCGTGGGCGGTGATGTCGCCGGCGCCGATCAGGGCCAGCGCGTCATCGAGCGATCTGGCGCGGGTCGCTTCGATCACTTCAGACTCGACATTCGGCAGCCGCAGGCTGAGGCGGCGCAGCTCGCGCTCCAGCTCGTCGCGGCCGCGGGCGATGTTCTCGGTTCGCGCCTGACGGTTAAACCACTGGCGCACCTTGGTGCGCGCGTGCTGCGTCGTGACGTAGCCCATCTCCGGGTTGAGCCAGTCCCGGCTCGGACCGCGCGCAGTGCGGCTGGTCATGATCTCGACCACATCGCCGTTCTCGAGCGGCGTCGAGAGGCGCGCCAGGCGTCCATTAATCTTCGCGCCGACGCACTGATAGCCGACATCCGTGTGAATGCGGAAGGCGAAATCGAGCGGCGTGGCGCCGATTCGCAGCGCCATGATCTCGCCCTTGGGCGTGTGCACGAACACCTGATCCTGGAACACATCGGAGCGCAGCGTCTCGAGAAAATCGTCGGCGCCGGGGACGTCGCCCTGCCATTCAGCCAGTTGACGCAGCCACGACAGGCGCTCGCGATCGTGCATCGCCCTGTGGCGGTTCTCCTTGTACGCCCAGTGCACGGCGACGCCGTACTCGGCCTCGCGATCCATCTCGTGCGTGCGAATCTGCACCTCCACCGCGTGCGAGCTGGATGTGTACGCCGTGGTGTGCAGCGACTGGTAACCGCTGGGGCGCGGGCTGGCGATGTAATCGTCGAACTCGCCCGACAGCGGCCGCCAGAGGCCGTGCACGACGCCGAGCACCGCGTAGCAGTCGCCGGTCGTCTCGGTCAGGACGCGGAGCGCGATCAGATCGTAGATGTCGTCGAAGGATTTGCCCTGCGCGGCATATTTCCTGATCTTCTGATGAACCGAGTAGAGATGCTTGACGCGCCCCCGCACCTGCGCGTTCAACCCCTGGGCGGCGAGCTCGTTCTCCAGCTGCACGCGAATCTGTTCGAGATAGCGCTCGCGCTTGGAGCGCCGCGAAGCGACGAGCTCGGCGACGCGCTGGTACTCATCGGGCTCCAGATACTTGAAGGCGAGGTCTTCCAGCTGGGCGCGGATTTGCCAGATGCCGAGCCGAGCCGCCAGAGGCGCGTAGATATCCATCGTCTCGCGCGAAATCCGCACCTGCTTATGCGGCGCCATCGCGTCGAGCGTGCGCATGTTGTGCAGACGGTCGGCGAGCTTGACGATCACGACTCGCACGTCCTCGGCCATGGCGATGAACATTTTGCGCAGGTTCTCGGCCTGCGCGTCGCGGTCGACGGCGCTGGCGACGCGGGGCAGCTGCAGCGCCGAGAGCTTCGTGGCGCCGTCGACCAGCTTGGCCACATCGACCCCGAACTCGGCGACCAGCTGCGCACGGGTGACGCCGCAATCCTCCATCACGTCGTGCAGCAGCGCCGCCTGCACGGCGGGGACATCGAGCTGCAGCTCGGCGCAAGTCACCGCCGCCGCCAGCGGATGCTCGATGTAGGGATGGCCGGAGCGGCGTAGATGTCCGTCGTGCTGCTCGCGGGCGAACTCATACGCTGCGAACACCTGCTCCCGATCCTCGGGCGAGAGATACTGTTCCAACACATTGGCGAGCACGTCGAGCGTCGGATGCTTGTCGAGATCGACGACTTCCGCCGCGACCGTCTGCGTAGTCATGGATCGATCATACAAAGCCGTATCGCCCGCCCGATCGGTGCGGGCGCGGTTGCAGCAAATGCGCACCGGCGACCGCTCTGTACGATGACATGCGGGAGTCGCAATGGGCAGCAATCGGAACCGCAGCCGAACCTTTCAGACGCCGCGGGGCACTCGCGATCTGCTGCCCGCGGACTATGCGGTTCACGACCACATCCTGAGCCATGCGCGGCGGCAGGCGCAGCTCGCCGGCTTCGGGTTCATCGAGCCGCCCGCGTTCGAGCAGGCCGAGCTGTTCGCGCGCGGCGTCGGCGAGGGTACGGACATCGTCGAAAAGGAGATGTACATCTTCGAGGATCGCGGCGGCGATCGGCTCGCCCTGCGTCCCGAGGGCACGGCGTCGGTCTGCCGCGCCTATCTGCAGCACGGAATGGCCAACCTGGCGCAGCCGGTCAAGCTCGCCTATCACCTGCCGATCTTTCGCTATGAACGGCCCCAGGCGGGGCGCTTCCGACAGCACACGCAGTTCGGCGTCGAGGCGATCGGCGTGCGCGACCCGGCGCTCGACGCGGAGGTGATCGATCTGGGCTGGCGCATCGCGCAGTCGCTGGGCTTGCGAGAGCTGAAGATCCTGCTCAACAGCATCGGCGATCTCGAGGATCGACGGAGTTTCGTGCCGATCCTGAAGTCTCATTTCGAGCCGCATCTCGACCGCATCGCGCCCGACGACCGCGCCCGCTGGGAACGCGCGCCGATGCGGCTGCTGGACAGCAAGGACGAGCGCACCAAACCGTTCCAGGTCGGCGCGCCGATGATCAGCGAGCATCTGCGCCCCGAGTCGGCCTCCTACTACGAGGCGGTCAAATCGCACCTCGAAGCGTTGGCGATCCCCTATGAGGAGCAACCGGCGCTCGTTCGCGGGCTCGATTACTACACGCACACCGTCTTCGAGATCGTGCCCGACGAAGCGGAAGGCTCGCAGGTCACGGTTCTCGCGGGCGGCCGCTACGACGGACTGATCGAGCAGATCGGCGGCCTGCCGACGCCGGGCATCGGGTTCGGCATGGGGATCGAGCGGATGGCGCACCACCTGCGCGCGCAGCATCTGGTCGCGGAGGATGAAGCGGCGATCGATGTGCTGATCGCCTCGCTGGGCGAGGGCTCGGACGTCGCCGCGTCCAGGCTGGCCGGCGCGCTGCGGCGCCGGGGCGTGGCGGCGACGCTGGCGTTCGGCGGCCGCTCGCTCAAGGCGCAGCTGCGGCAAGCGGATCGCGCTGGCGCGCGCGCCGCCGTGATCGTCGGCGCGCGTGATTTGGCTGAAGGCAGGGTGACGATCCGCGATCTGCGGACATCCGATCAACGGCAGGTCACGCTCGACGATGCCGTCGATGATCTGGCGGAGCGTTCCTATACTCAATCCCGGAACCGGCTGCCGCGGACGACTGAGGACTGAGGGCTGGCGCTCGACATGCCAACGATCACCGCCGCCGACCACAGCTCTCTGTGGTCCCGACTCGAGGATGTCGCCGCCCGGTTCGACGCGATCGAGCAGGAGATGGCCGACCCGGCCACCTCGGGCAACCCCGCGCGTCTGGAGGCTCTGGCCAGGGAGCACGCGTCGCTGCAGGAGAAGATCAATCTGCTCAATGCGTACCGCTCCGCCGCTGAGCAGTTGCGGCAGGCGCGCGAGGTGCTCGACGACGCCGACGATCAGGAGCTGCGCGAACTGGCGCAGCTCGAGGTCACGCAGCTGAGCGAGCGGATCGAGCAATTGGAAGATCAGGCCAAGCGCGCCCTGCTGCCCCGCGATCCCAACGACGAGCGCAACGTGATCGTCGAGATTCGCGCCGGCGCGGGCGGAGACGAAGCCGGGCTCTGGGCCGCCGATCTGTACCGCGCCTACGTCCGCTACGCCGAGCGCCGACGCTGGCACGCCGATCTGCTCAGCGTGTCCGAGAATGCCAAGGGCGGCTACAAGGAAATCATCTGCCAGATCGAGGGCGACGGCGCGTTCTCGCGGCTCAAGTACGAATCCGGCGTGCACCGCGTCCAGCGCGTGCCGGAGACCGAGGCGCAGGGCCGTATCCATACGTCCACGGCAACGGTGGCCGTGATGCCGGAGGCGGAGGATGTCGATGTCGAGATCGACGAGGGCGAGATTCGCCTCGACCTGTTTCACTCCGGCGGCGCCGGCGGACAAAACGTCAACAAGGTGCAGACCGGCGTGCGGCTGACGCACGAGCCGAGCGGCATCGTGGTGACCTGCACCGACGAGCGCTCGCAGCTGAAGAACAAGATCAAGGCGATGTCGGTGCTGCGCGCGCGGCTCTATGAGCAGCAGCGCCGCGCCGCCGAGCAGGAGCGCGCCGACGCCCGGCGCTCGCAGGTGGGCTCCGGCGATCGATCCGAGAAGATCCGCACCTACAACTTCTCCGAGAATCGGGTCACCGATCACCGCATCGGTCTGACCCGGCACGACCTCGACGGCATGCTGGACGGCAACCTCGATCCGCTGATCGACGCCGCCGCGACCGCCGAGGAAGCGCGGCTGCTGGCGGAAGCGTCCTGATGGCGGGCGCGGCGATCCTCCGCGACGTCTGGCTGGCCGCCGCGGCGGAGCTGGAGGCGGCGGGCATTGACGACGCCCGTTTCGAGGCTGAGGTGCTGCTGCGCCACGCCACCGGACTGACCCGCGCGCAACTCTACGCGTCGCTGACCGACGAAGTGGATGCCGCCGCGCAGACGCGCTTCCAGACCACGCTCGCCGAGCGCACCGCGCGCACGCCGCTCGCCTACATCACCGGCACGCGCGAGTTCTATCGGCTGGAGTTCCGCGTCACGCCCGATGTGCTGATCCCCCGGCCCGAGTCCGAGCTGCTCGTCGACGCGGCGCTCGATCACATGCGGCAGGCGCGGATGCGCACCGCGTTGGTCGCCGATGTCGGGGCCGGATCGGGCGCGGTCGGCATCGCGCTGGCGAAGCATCGACGCGGCGTCAACCTGATCTGCAGCGATGTATCCCGCGACGCGCTGCTGGTCGCGCGGGACAACGCGCAACGATTACTGCGCCGCCCCAGCGCGTCGTTCGTGCAGGGCGACCTGCTGACGCCGCTGCCAGGGCCGTTTCACTGCGTCGTCGCCAATCTTCCCTACATCCCCGAGGAGCGGCTCGACGAGCTTGAGCCGGAGGTCGCCGAGCATGAACCGCGCATCGCGCTGACGCCCGGCACAAAGGGAACCGAACTCATTCTGCGGCTGATCACACAGCTGCCCTCGCGGCTGCATCCGAACGGCATCGCGGTGCTGGAAGTCGATCCGGGGCAGGAGTCGGCGATCGCCGACGCGGCGCATCAGATGCTGCCCAACGCGGACATCGCGGTGCTCGACGACGTCAGCCAGCAGCCGCGCGCGATCCGGATCATCGCGGGATGACGGCCGGCGAGCATATGGGGGCATCGATGCTGCCGTCGCCAGCCGACGCGCCGGTGCGGGGTCACTGCGACCCCAGGTTTCGCGCCGTGCGCAAGCAGTTTCAGCAGAACTTCGCCGACCATTCCGAAACCGGCGCGGCGCTGGCGGTCACGCTCCATGGCGAGTTGGTGATCGATCTTCACGGCGGCTGGATGGACGCGCGGCACTCGAAACCATGGGCGAACGACACGATCGTCTGCTGCTACTCGGTCGGCAAGGCGATCTGCGCCATACTCTGCTGGCGGCTCGCCGAGCGCGACGCGCTGGATATCGACCGCCGCGCCGCCGAGTACTGGCCCGAGTTCGCCCGCAACGGCAAGGCGGAGATTCCGTTTCGCTGGCTGCTGACGCATCAGGCCGGGCTCGCGGCGATTCGCAAACCGCTGCCGCGCGGGGCGATGCTGGACTGGGACATGATGACCGGCGCGCTCGCCGAGCAGGAACCCTGGTGGCCACCGGGTACCGCGCACGGCTACCACTCGAACACGCAGGGATTCCTGATCGGCGAGGTGATCCGCCGCGTGACCGGCCGCTCGATTGGCTCCTGGCTCCAGTCCGACCTGAGCCGGCCGATCGGTCTTGATTTTCACTTCGGCACCAAGCCCGAGCACGACGCGCGCACGGCCGACATGCTGCCCATGCAGCAGCCGCCCGATCTGCTTCGCGCGCCGCCCAATCCACTGCAAACGCTGGCCAACCGCAACCCGCCGCACATCCAGAGCGGGCCGGGCTCGCAGAACACGCGCGAGTACCGCGCCGCCGAGTTCCCCTCGACTACCGGACACGGGTCCGCCCGCGGACTCGCCAGACTGTTCGGCGCGCTGGCGGGCAACGGCGTCCTGGACGGGTTCCCGGTACTTGATCCATCGACGATCGGGCATATGTCGCAGGAGCAGGTCTACGGCGTCGACTACATCCTGGGCCGCCCCACCCGCTTCGCGTCCGGCTTTCAGATGACGATGGCCGAGCGGCCGCTGGGCCCCAATCCGCGCACGTTCGGCCACTTTGGCGGCGGCGGTTCGCTCGCCTTCGCCGATCCGGACGCCGGGGTCGGCTGGGGATACGTGATGAATCAGGGTCGCGGCGGCTGGCAGCACCGCCATACGCGGCGGCTGATCGACCTGTTCTACGAGGCGCTGTAGCCCGGCCGGATCAGCCTCTGGACGCGCTAGTCGCGCATCATCTGATAGCGCTTGCCCTCGGTCTTGATCGCCGGGGCGATCACCATCTCGGTCTGCTGCAATTCACGGATCGTCGCCGCGCCGACGCTGCCCATGCAGGTGCGCAGCGCGCCGATCAGGTTCTCGGTGCCGTCGGTGCGCGAGGTCGGACCGAACAGCAGCCGCTCCAGCGTGGTGTGCTGTCCGACATGCACGCGCACGCCGCGCGGCAACTCGGCGTGCGGGGTGGCCATGCCCCAGTGAAAACCGCGCCCGGGCGCTTCCATCGTCCCGGCGAAGGGTGAGCCGATCATCACCGCGTCGGCGCCCGAGACCAACGATTTGCAGAAATCGCCGCCGGTGCGGATGCCGCCGTCGGTGATGATCGGGACGTATCGTCCGGTGCGCTCGAAATAGACATCGCGGGCGTAGGCGCACTCGATGGTCGCCGACACCTGCGGCACGCCGATGCCCAGCACCTCGCGCGAGGTGCAGGCCGCGCCCGGACCGACGCCGACCAGCAGGCCGGCGATGCCTTCCTCCATCAACTCCAGCGACGCGTCGAAGCCGACCGTGTTGCCCACCAGCGTGGGAATGCCGATCTCATCGATCAGCTCGCGCAGGATCAGGCCGCGCTGCGAACGGGAGTAGTGGCGGGCGGTGGTCACGGTCGACTGGACGACGAAGACATCGGCCTGGGCGTCCTTGACGACCGGCGCCAGCCGTTTCGCGTTGGGGGGCGTGACCGACACCGCGGCCGCGGCGCCCGCGTCCCGGATCTCCTGCACGCGGCGGCCGACCAGCTCCTCGCGAATCGGCGTCGTGTAGGCGCGTTGCAGAATCTCGGTGGCGGTCTCGGTGTCGCTGGCGGCGACCTCTTCCAGGACGGCAATGGGATCATCGAACCGGCACTGCAAGCCTTCCAGGTTGAGCACCGCGAGTCCGCCGCGCCGACCGACCTCGATCGCGAAATGCGGATCGACGACGGCGTCCATCGCCGCGGCCAGAATGGGGATCTCCAGCCGCCGACCGGCCAGTTCGGTGGACACGTCGGCCAGTTCGGGATTGATCGTCAGGGCGCCGGGAACGATGGCCACGTCATCGAAGCCGTAGGCTTCCTGCAGCGACTTGCGGCGCGGTGATCGCATGGGCGGCAGCCCGGACTCGTAGGCGCCCTGCACCATCTCTTGCCCGGGGGTCAGCGTGTCGTGATGCGTCAGCGTGGTCATCTGGCTCCCCTTCGCCGTGCTGCGGCCGCGCGAGCGGTCAATGGGCGAGACGGACCGCCTGCTGCGCAACTGACGTTAAACGCAAGAGCGCGGCACATGGCCGCGCTCATTCGATGAATCGCCAGTGTCCCGTGCGAACGAAGCACGATGACAGCCGCCTGTTCCGTCTCGTCGGTAGGGATAAGATAGCCGACCATCTGCCGCGGCTGCGTAAACGACCGCACACCCGCGCCCGGCGGGCGCCTACAGTGACCGTGATGAACCCGCAACCAGGCGCGCTCTATGTGGTCGCCACGCCGATCGGCAATCTGGAGGACATCACTTTGCGTGCGCTGCGCATCCTGCGCGAGGTCGATCTGATCGCCGCCGAACACGTGCCGGTCGCCCGAGTTCTGCTGCGCCGCTTCGAGATCGATACCCCGGTGGTTTCCTACCACGACCGCGGCTCCGATCCGCTGCGGCTCGTGCGTCGGATCGAGCAGGGCGAGTCGATTGCGCTCGTCTCCGACGCCGGCACACCCGGCCTCTCGGATCCGGGGCGCAACCTGGTCGCCGCGGCGGCCGCGGCGGGCGCGCGCGCGCTTCCGATCCCGGGGCCGGCGGCGTCGATCGCGCTCTGGTCCGTAAGCGGCGCCGACGATCCACAGGTATTGCTGCACGGCTTCCTGCCGCGCAAGCGGAACGAGCGGCGCGAGGCCCTGCGGACGATCGCCGCGCGGGGCATCCCGACGCTCGTCTTCGAGTCGCCGCGGCGGATCACCGGCATGCTGGCGGATATCGATCTCGTCGCGCCCGACGCGCAGCTCGTGATCGGCCGCGAGATGACCAAGCTGCACGAAGAGTTCTGGCGCGGATCGCCCGCCGACGCCGCCGACGCGTTCAGCGAACCGCGCGGCGAGTTCACCGTGTTGATCATCCCGCCGGCGGCGGAAGCCGAGTCATGGTCGGATCGGCGCGTGAGCGAGGCGCTCGCGGACGCCGCCGCGCAGGGCGCCTCGCGCTCTCAGGCGGCGCGTCAGGTGGCGCGGCTGTCGGGTCGGCCGCGGCGCGACATATACGCGCTGTGGCCCTATTCCGAACAACCCGAGTAGGCGCAACGCAGACGCCATGTGCGCAAATCGAGTGAGCGCGTACTCTGGTGACAGACCGAATCATCCCGGATCATCTCGGACAGCCGAGCCGCCATTGACTCCGACATTCCCCAGCAGATCAAGCGCATCGATATGAGCGACAACATCCTCGTCTGCGTTGCCTGGCCCTACGCCAACGGGCCCATTCATCACGGTCAGCTGGGGGGCGCGTATCTGCCCGCCGACATCTTCGCCCGCTACCACCGTATTCGCGGCAACCGCGTGGCGATGGTTTCCGGCTCCGACGCGCACGGCACGCCGATCACGGTGCGCGCCGACGATGAAGGCCGCCCGCCGGCCGAGGTCGTGGCCGAGTTCCACCAGTCGATCCTCGACACCTGGCGGGGGATGGGGATTTCCTTCGACACGTTCACCACGACGATGACCGACAATCACCGCGAGGTGACGCACGGACTGTTCCGCGCGCTGCTCGAGCACGACTATCTGTACAAGCAGACGCAGGAGCTGTTCTACGACCCCCAGGCCAGGCGCTTCCTGCCCGACCGCTACATCGAGGGCGAGTGCCCGCATTGCCGCGAGCCGCGCGCGCGCGGCGACCAGTGCGACACCTGCGGCCGCCAGCTGGACGCGGTCGAGCTGATCAACCCGCGCTCGCGCAACACCGGGGCGACGCCGGAGCTGCGCAGCTCGGAGCATTACTTCCTGCGTCTGACCGCCTTCGAGCAGCCGCTGCGGGAGTGGCTGGACGACGGCAAAGATTTCTGGCGCGCCCACGTGCTCAACTTTTCCAGAGGCATGCTGCGCGAAGGGTTGCAGGATCGCGCGATCACGCGCGACATCGACTGGGGCGTGCCCGTGCCGATCGCGGGGTGGGAGGACAAGCGCATCTACGTCTGGTTCGAGGCGGTGATCGGCTATCTGTCGGCGACGGTCGAATGGGCCCGCAGCAACGGCGACGCGGAAGCCTGGCGCGACTTCTGGCAGTCCGACGAAGCGCGCATCTACAACTTCATCGGCAAGGACAACGTTCCCTTCCACACGATCATCTGGCCCGCCATCCTGCTCGGCGCGGGCGGATATCAGCTGCCCTACGACGTGCCGGCCAATCAGTACATCACGATGAGCGGCTCCAAGGCCAGCACCTCCAAGCGCTGGGCGGTCTGGGTCAACGACTATCTGACCCGCTACGACCCCGACCCGCTGCGCTACGCGCTGGCCGCGCAGATGCCGGAGACCGCCGACTCCGATTTTTCCTGGTCCGAGTTCCTGCGCCGCAACAACGACGAGCTCGTCGCCACCTGGGGCAACCTGGTCAACCGCGTGCTGTCGCTGATCCACCGCCACTTCGACGCTCGGGTGCCCGATCCGGGACCGCTCGACCGCGAGGCGACGCGCATGCTCGACCGCGCCCAGTCGGGGCTGGAGCAGGTGGGGGAGTCGATCGAGGGCGTGCACCTGCGGCAAGGCATTCAGCAGGCGTTCGCGTTGGCGCAGGAGGCGAACCGCTACCTCGACCAGACGGCACCCTGGCAGACGATCAAGACCGACCGGCAGGCGGCGGCGCGCAGCCTGTACACGGCGCTCAACGTGATCGCCGCTCTGCGCACCGCGCTCGCGCCCTACCTGCCGTTCAGCTGCCAGCGCCTGCACGAGATGCTCAATGCCGAGGGCGGCATCGACGATCTCGGCTGGCGCATGCACGCCCTGCGGCCCGGCGATCCGATCCAGAAGCCGACGCCGCTGTTCCGGAAGCTCGACCCGTCGATCGTCGAGGAAGAAGAGGCGCGGCTTGGCGTCTAGCGCTTCCCGATGAACCGGCCCGCGCCGCTGTTCGACACGCACGCGCATCTCCACGACCCGTGGATCGGCGACGACCTGCCCGACGTCCTGCAACGGGCGCGCGAGGCGGCGGTCGAGCGCATCGTGACCATCGGCACCGACCTGCCAACCTCGCGCGACGCCATCCGCCTGGCCGAGACGCACGACGGCATCCGGGCTACGGTCGGTCTGCATCCGCACGACGCCAGGGACTGGAGCGCGGCGCTCGAAGCCGAGTTCCGACAACTCGCGCGATCCGGGCGGGTGGTTGCGATCGGCGAGATCGGTCTCGACTTCTACCGCAATCTCTCGCCGGGCGAGGCGCAGTACCGAACCTTCGAGGCGCAGCTTGACCTGGCCGACGAGCTCGGCCTGCCCGTCGTCATCCACTCGCGCGACGCGCACGAGGAGACCTACCGCGTCCTGCGCGCATGGGCGCAGCGAAGCGAGCGGCAGCAGCCGCTCGGCGTGATCCACTGTTTCTCCGGCGGCGCCGATCTGGCGCTGCGCTATCACGAACTCGGGTTCATGATCTCGTTCGCCGGCCCGCTCACCTATCCGAAGAACGACGCGCTGCGCGAGGCGGCGGCGGCATTACCGCTGTCCGCCGTCGTCGTGGAGACGGACTGCCCCTACCTCAGCCCGCAGCCGCGCCGCGGCAAGCGCAACGAACCCGCCAACATCCGCCACACAGCCGAGCAGATCGCCGCGGTCAGGGGCGAGTCAGTCGAGGTCGTCGCCCGCGAGACTGTCCAGAACGCCCTCGTCCTGTTCCGAATCGATGGATCGGATGATTTCGGCTAAGCGGGGTTCCAGCACCCTCTGAAACGCCTCGAGTGTGTCCAGGATCCACGTTCGCGTCTCGTCAAGTTGCTCGGGCGGATCGAGGGCTGTCGCTTTGCGGATCACCCTGATATGAGCCCAAGCAGCCGTTTTGGATACGGCGAATGCGGGTTCGAACTGCTCGAACCGCAACTCTTCGATGATCGCTTCACGCTGATCGCGCAGGGCATCGTAGATGTGTCTATTGCGATCAGGGTTACCTGTTTTGATGTCCAGCTTCACGCTCACCTGCGCCTTCGTAAAATCGACCCAGTAGCGGAGGAATCCGTCTTTCAAGAGATCGTTCTTGCAGCGAAACGATTTGTTCTTCGTAGCCGGGTGAGGGGACGGTCTCATCCCCCTCCGGTTCGCCTCGTCAACAAGCTTCTGGAAGAACTCGAAGCGCTGTTTCTGCTCCTCCGGACTCATCACAATTCCCGTTTGATTCGGGCGGGACCAAGTGTCCGGGAAAATGACTGGGTGAAACTCCAGTGCGGGATTTGATTTGTCAATTCTGATCGCTCGAACCTCGACGCCGTAGACCTCCAAATCTTCCGGCGTTCGTCGATTCAACCAGTCCAGCGCGGCGCGATGCTCGTCCCTCAATCTTGGCGCGATCCAGACCAGCACCCGCGCATCGCGGCCGGCTGCATAGGTCAACAGCTTACCCAGATGGTCGTGATCAGTCTCGTTGAGCTGATTCTCGACCACGACGATATTCGACTTGGACTTCGCCACCACATCAACACGGAACGAACCCACCGAACCTTCAGTTTCGACAAGGCTGAGATCCAGATTCAGCGCTTGGCCCAGCTGATCCAGGTTCTCTTGCTCCGCCAACCATGGCGTGAATTCACTGGCTTCGCCTTCGAATACTTCGCTCAAGCGCACAGGCTCGATACTGCCCAATTCCTGCATGATCGCACTCCTGTCGCTGTCTACGGTGCCGCTCCGACTTGGCCAGAGTAACCTGATCTCGATGACATCCCTCGACGCGCTCTACGAACCGATCGCTGACGACCTGGCCATCGTCGAGGACACGCTGGCGCTGGTCGCGCAGTCGGACTTTCTGCCGCTGGAGACGATGCTGAACCAGGTGCTGTCGCGCGGCGGCAAGCGGCTGCGGCCGGCGATCTCGCTGCTCAGCGGCGGCTTCGGCGATTACGACGCCGACGCCCAGATTCCGCTCGCCGCGTCGATCGAGCTGCTGCACACGGCGACGCTGGTGCACGACGACGTGATCGACTCGGCCGACACGCGGCGCGGGCAGGTGACGGCCAACGCGAGCTTTGGCAATCCGGCCTCGGTGATGCTGGGCGACTACATGTTCGCCCACGCAGCCGAGCTGGTCGCCCGCACTGGTCACATCGGCGTGATCCGACTGTTCGCCGACACGCTGATGGTGATGGCCAAGGGCGAACTGGCGCAGGATGTCTCCGCCTTCGACGCAGACTCGGGCACGATGCGCGACTACTACCGACGCATCTACGGCAAAACGGCGTCGCTCTTCGCCACGGCCGGGGCCGGCGGCGCGATGATGTCCGCCTGCGACGCCGAGACCGTCGACGCGCTGCGCGAGTACGGCCGCTCGGTCGGCATGGCGTTCCAGATCGTCGACGACATCCTCGATTTCTGCGGCACAGAAGAGCAGCTGGGTAAACCGGTCGGCGGCGACCTCTCGGCCGGCACGTTGACCTTGCCCGCGATCATCCTGATGGAGGACGCGCCGGACGACAATCCGGTCGCCCGGTTTCTCGACGCCAACGACGGCGGCGGCCGCTCGGAGCTGCTCTCCGCCGCGCTTGAGGCGGCGCGCCAGGACTCGATCGTCGAGCGCTGCATGGAGACGGTCGAGGAATGGCGCGACCGCGGGCTCGCGGCGCTGCAGCGCACCGCAAGCGACGGCCCGCGCGAGCAGCTTGGCGCGATCGCCGAATTCATCACGCGGCGCGACTTCTGACTGTTCTGATGAGCGTCCTGAGCGCTGACGCGGCTCGCCCGCGCGGCGGGGCGTGGTTGGGTCAGTCCCGCTTTTGCGGCTGAGGCTGGGGTTTGAACTCGCGCCCCTTGCGCGCAATGCGATCCTTCTTGAGCTCCCGCTCCTTGCGTCGATCCTCGCGCGCCAGGCGGCGTTCGTGAATCTTCTTGTCGACCAGATCCGTGTAATCCTGCGTCGATAGCGGCTCTTTGGGCCGCCGCTTGGTGACTTGCGGATGCTCATAGGGACGCGCCTGCTTGGGCAGATACGTCACTTCCTGGCCGAGATGCCAGTAGGTGCCCTTGTCGGGAATGCGGCGCGGGTAGCCCTGGCGCATGATGAAGGCGGAGAACGAGGAAGGCATCACGCGCTCGCAATCCTCGTCGCACTCCGGGCACGGTTGCGGCTCGGGCGCCTCGCGGATTGGCCTGACCACCTCGAAGATGCCCGCGCACGACTCGCACAGATACTCATACAGCGGCATGTTCCTGCTCCTCTCGCTCGCGCTCGGTCGTGAGCGCAGCCGCGCTGCGACCGAGCGACTCGGCGCGCGCCAGCGCTTCGCTGAAGCCGCTTGAGCGCAACCGAATGTCCAACGCCTGCTCGAACGACAGACGCAGATGCCGCTCGAGTTCCGCTACCGCGTCCTCGGCAATCCGCACCTGCGCTGTCGCCGCGCACGACGAACGCCGCATATAGCGTAACAATCGAAACACCGCTGAGGACAGCCGCTGCCCGACGCCCGCTCCGCGGCAGTCCGGACAGACCACGCCGCCCTCCAGCGCCGCGTAGCCGTTGCCGTCCGGCCCCACCGCTGCGCGGCAGCGCACGCAGGTATCGAGTTCCGGTCGATAGCCCTGCTGATCGAGGAAGCGCAGCGTGAACCACCAGCGCACCGCCCGCGGCGACGGCGTCGCCGCCAGCTGCCCCAGCGAGTGCTCGAGCAGCCGGTAGAGCGGACCCGAAGCGATGTCCGCGTCGGTGGACCGGTCGACCAGCTCGACCAGCGCCAGCGCTTCGGTCATGCGGTCGACGTCGTCGTGCAGCTCCGGCCACGCATCGAGCGTCTGCGCCCCGGTGATCACGTGCAGCGACCGTCCCTGCGCCAGGTTGAACGCGCCGCGGCTGAGCGGTTCGACGTGTCCCGCCAGTTTGCTCAAGGGCTTGCGCACCCCCCTGGCGACCGCCTCGACCCGGCCGCGGGTCGGTGAGAACAGCACGCAGATTCGGTCGGCGTCACCCAGCGGCCGCTGGCGCAGAACGATCGCTTCTGTGCGAATTGGCTGGACGCGCGGCATCAGTTCGCTCCGTCCGCGCGCTCGACCTCAACCCGATGCGTGAGCGCTGCGCGCAGGGTGCGCTCGTCGGCGTACTCGACATCGGCGCCGACCGGCAGGCCGTGCGCGATCCGCGTGATCCGCACGCCCATCGCGCCAATCACGCGCGACAGATACCCGGCCGTCGCTTCGCCTTCCAGGTTCGGATTCATCGCCAGAATGACTTCCTCAACCGACGCGTCGCCCAGTCTGCTCAGCAGTTCGCGCACCTTGAGGTCTTCCGGGCCGATCCCATCCATCGGCGAGATCGCGCCGTGCAGCACGTGATAGCGGCCGCGGTGGACGCCGGCCCGCTCGATCGCCGCCACGTCGAGCGGCTCTTCGACGACGCAGATCGTGGTTTCGGCGCGCTGCGGATCGAGGCAGATCGCGCACGGGTCGGCGTCGGTGATGTTCTGGCAGATGCCGCACAGTCGGGTTGCGTCTTTGACTTCGAGCAGCGCCGCGGCGAGCGTTTCGGCCTCGGCCCGCGGCGCGCGCAGCACGTGATAGGCGAGCCGCTGGGCGCTCTTGGGGCCGATCCCGGGCAGTCGGTGAAAGGCTTCGATCAGCCGTGCGATGGTCGGTGATGTGGCCGCGGAGCGCTGCATCACTGCAAGCCCGGCAGCGGCAACCCGTCCGTCAACCCCGACATCCGCTCCTGCTGCAGTTGCTCCAGCTGATCCTGCGCCTCGTTGACCGCCGCCAGAACCAGATCCTGCAGCATCTCGGTATCGTCCGGATCGACGACGTCCGGGTCGATCACTACCTCGCGCAGCCTGTGATCGCCGCCCAGCGTCACCGAGACGACGCCGCCGCCTACCGACGCCTCGACCGTCGCGTCCTTGAGCTCGTCCTGAGCCTCGGCCAGTTGCGTCTGCAGCTCCTGGGCTCGCTTGACCATCTCGGGCGAGAAGCCGCCGGCACCCGCCACACCCTGTCCGCGCTGCCTGTTCGAGCGCGCCGGGCGAAACATGCCGCCCTTCCGCTTCGCCATCGTCAGCCCTTTCGCCGGTGTCGGTTCAGATCAGTCTACGCCGTTGCCGCAGCCTGATTGGGTCGGTTGGGGTCGGCTCAGTTGGACTGGTACGGCCGAGCGCCGAAACGCGATTTCGCCTCGCGGCCGATCACGCTTTCGCGTGCGGGCGCGGCGGGCGCCGTCGTCTCGGTCGGCGCCGGCGCGGCGGCGGGGTTGCTCGCGTTCGCGGAAGGAGGAGCAGGAGAAGTAGGAGGAGTTCGATTGCCGTCGAACGGTACGCAACGAACCGTCACCGGGCGGCGCAATATCTCCGAGGCCGCCGCGGCGACGTCGGACGCCGCAGCCGACACCTTCTGCATGTGCACCTGCTGATAGTTGGGCAGGAAACCGAGCGTGAACGAATCCTCGGTCTGGGCGATGATCCGGCACGATCCGTTGAGCAAGGTGGCGATCATGCCCTGTTTGCGCCGCCGCAGCGCGTTGCGAATCTGCTCCACGAGATCGGCATCGCCCGCCGACCCGCGCGATCCCGACCCGTTCGACGCTCCAACCGGTTGCGGCTGCGGCGCGCGTTGCGGTTGACCGGCGGGCTGCGCGGATCGCGATGCCGGCTCCGCCTGATGCGTCGGCGATTGCTGACCCTGGGCGCGGGGTTGATTTCTCGCCGACTGCGGCGGTCGACGCTGGCTTTCCCGCCGCGAACTGTCCGAGCGCTGCGGTCTCTGCGTCTGCGTTCGCGGGGGCGGCGCAGCTTCGACAGCGGGCGGCCCGTAGACGATCGAGGCCAGAGCCAACTCCAGCGGCAGCGGCTGATAGGGATCGCGGCGCACATCGGCCTCCGAGAACGCGCGCAGCGCCGTCACCGCCGCCGACGCGTCCACGCCCTTGGCAACCTCCTGCAGCCGATCAATCTCCGGAGCCGACAGCGAGAGCGCGCCCGATGCGCCGGTCAGCGACAGCAGAACATGGCGGAGGTGCGTGACGACCTGCTTCTTGAAGCGGCCGAAGTCGATCGCGTCCTCCTGCACCGCCGCCAGCACACCCAACCCCTTGGCCAGGTCGCCGCGCAACGCCGCCGAGGCGAGATCCATCGCCCGGGCGTCCGGGCTCAGACCCAACGCCTCCTGCGCCGCGTCGAGCGTCACCACCGACCCGCACATCGCCCAGACCTGATCGAGCAGATTGACGCCGTCGCGCAACGACCCGGTCGCCTCGCGCGCGATCAGCCGCAGCGCCTCATCGGGAATCTCGATTCCTTCCGATTCGGCGATGGCGCGCAGTCGGGAGACCATGTCGTCGACGCCCACGCGGCGGAAATCGAAGCGCTGACAACGGCTGAGGATGGTCGGCTTGAGCGCCTCGGGATCCGTGGTAGCGAGGATGAAGACGACGTGCGGCGGCGGCTCCTCGAGCGTTTTCAGCAGCGCGTCGGCCGCCGGACCGGTGAGTTGGTGCACCTCGTCGATCAGGTAGACCTTGAATCGAGCCGAGCCGGGGCGGTAGTTGGCGCGCTCGCGGAGCTCGCGAATGTCGTCGATGCCACGATTGGAGGCGGCGTCGATCTCGACCAGATCGAAGCCCAGGTCGTCCGCGTCGCCCAGCGCCGCGGCGCCCGTTGACGCCGTGCGGCCGTTGATCGCGCGGGCCAGAATGCGCGCCGTCGTGGTCTTGCCTGTGCCGCGCGGGCCGCAGAAGAGGTAGGCGTGCGAAATCTTGTCCTGCGCGACCGCGTTGCGCAGCGTCCGCACCACCGGCTCCTGGCCGACCACGTCATCGAAATCGGCCGGGCGCCACTTCCGATAGAGCACCGTCCCACTCACGACGCACCTCCAGCGGCTCCGAACCCGATGTCGATAATGTAGAACATATAGGCTATCTCAGTCAACTTACCTGGTCAGACCCGCGCCGCCGAGGCAAAGCCAGACCGCGTCAGCGCGATCCGCTCCAGCTCCATCATGCGCTGATCCTCCTGCGGTTCCTCGTGGTCGTAACCCAGCAGATGCAAGGTTCCGTGCACGGTCAGCAGCGCGAGTTCGTCCGACAGCGGCACGCGCCGCTCCCGCGCCCCGCGCGCCGCGACTGGCAGCGCAATCACGATCTCGCCAAGCTCGGCTGTGCCGTCCGGTCGCCGCAGTCCGTCGAACCCGGTCTGAAAGGAGAGCACGTCTGTCGCCGTGTCCTTGCCGCGATAGCGCCGATTGAGCCGCCGCACGGTGCGCGAGTCGGTGACGCGAACCGAGACGCCGCGGCCGACCCGCAGTTTCCGCGAAACGAGCGTCTCGCGCACGCAGCGCTCCAAAGCGTCCACATCGACGCGGTGGACAAACGGTGGATCGATCAGAACATCGACGCGATGCCGGGCGGCGCTCACATTACGAGGGCGACGCGACGAGAGTCACGGCAGTCACGCGAATATGGCGGAGACGGCGGCTTCGGCTGCGTTGATCAGCAGTCCGGGGTGCAGTCCGATCACCAGCACGCCGGCCGTAACCAGCCCCATCGTGGCGAGCACGCTGTTTGCAGGGCGAGCCATCTGCGGCTCCGCCGCCTCGTCCTCGGCGGAGTCGATGAACATCGCCTTGACCGGCCGCAGGTAGTACGCGGCGGAGATCAGCGTATTGACCGCGCCGACGACGGCCAGCCAGGTGAGTCCGCTCTGCACGGCGGTCTCGAACAGGTAGATCTTGCCGAAGAACACCGCCGTGGGCGGCAAACCGATTAGCGAGATCAGCGCGAACGCCAGCACCATCGACAGCCAGGGCGACTGCTTGCCCAATCCGGCGTAGGCGCGGATGTCGTAGCTGCCGCCGCGGTGGTTGGCGATCAGGATGATCACGGTGAAGGCGGCGAGGTTAGTCACGGTATAGCCGGCGAGGTAGAAGAGGATGCCGCTGGCACCGAGCAATTCGGAGCGGTCGGCCGAGATGGCGGCGAGACCGATCATCAGCGTCCCCGCCTGCGCCACCGAGGAGTAGGCGAGCATGCGCTTGATGTTGTTCTGACGGATCGCGAAGATGTTGCCGACGAACATCGACAGCGTCGCCAGCACGGCGAAGATCGTCTTCCAGTGCTCGGCCAGCAGGTCGTCGCCGAGCGCCTCGAAGAACACGCGAATCAGGATTGCGAAGGCGGCGGCCTTGGACGCGACCGAGAGGTACGCGGCGATCGGCGTCGGCGCGCCGGTGTAGGCGTCGGGCGCCCACATCTGGAACGGCGCGACCGCGGCCTTGAAGCCGAACCCGGCGATCAGGAAGACCGCCGCCAGCAGCAGCGCCTCCTCCCTGCCCTCGCCCTGCCAGGCGATGTAGGAAGCGATCTCCGACAGATTGGTGGAGCCGGTCAGGCCGAGCAGGATCGCCATTCCGTAGAGCAGCACCGCCGAGGCCACGGCCCCGGTCAGCAGATACTTGAGGCCGCCCTCGGAACCCCAGCGATCCTTGTGGAAGCCGACCAGGATGTACTGCGAGATCGAGGTCAGCTCCAGCGCGATGAACACCATGATCAGGTCGCGCGCGCCGGCGAGCAGCTGCAGGCCGGCGGTCGAGAACAGAATCAGCGCCAGGTACTCACCGCGGCGCGAGGGCGTGCGGCGCAGCGTCTCGGTCGAGACCAACACCGCCGCCATCGCCGCCGCCGCCAGCAAAATCTGGAAGAAGACGGCGAACTTGTCGACGACCAGCACGCCGCCGAACCCCTGCGAGCCGATGTGCCCTTCGGTCAACAGGATCGCCGAGTAGATGATCGATCCCAGCAGCGCCGCGACCGCGACGCTCATCAGCAGACGGCGATCCTTGAAGAACAGGTCGGCGATCAGCAGGAATCCGCCGACGACCAGCAGGACGAGCTCGGGACCCAGCAGGTTGACGTCGCTCAGCATCAGCCGCCTCCCGCTACCACGCTGCTGGTCGAGCCGACGACCGCTTCAATTCCGCCCACGATCGGCGTCACGCCCTGCTCCAGCAGGTCCATCACAATCGACGGGTAGACGCCGAGCAGCACGATCAGCGCCATCAGCGCGCCGATGATCGTGAACTCGCTCCAGTGGTTGGCGTCGCGAAGGTGCGACCAGTTCTCATCTCTGGGGCCGAAGAAGGTGCGCTGCAACGCCCAGAGGATGTATGCCGCCGCCAGCAGCACGCCCGCCAGCGCGACCGCGGTGGGCGCGGTCTGCGACCCGAATGCGCCGAGGAAGATCGTGATCTCGGCTACGAAGCCGGCCAGCGCCGGCAGCCCAAGCCCGGCCAAGCCGGCGAAGACCATGCCGATGCCCAGCAGCGGCATGACGTGCATCAGTCCGCGCATCTCGGCGATCTGCCGCGTGTGCGTGCGGTCGTAGACCAGGCCGACCATGACGAACAGCATGCCGGTGATCAGACCATGCGTGACCAGCTGCATGGCCGCGCCGCTCATCCCGGTAACGCCCAGCGCCGACACGCCCAGCAGCACGAAGCCCATATGCGACACGGAGGAATAGGCGATCAGCCGTTTCAGGTCGGTTTGGCGGATCGTGACCACTGCGCCGTAGACGATCGAGACGGCGCCGATGATCGCGAGCGCGTCGTCGGCGTAGCCGCCCGCGTCGGGCATCAGCGTGAACAGCACGCGGAGGATGCCGTAGCCGCCCATCTTCAGCAGCACCCCGGCCAGCAGCACCGAGACGGCGGTCGGCGCGTCGGTGTGCGCGTCGGGCAGCCAGGTATGCAGCGGCACGACCGGCAGCTTGATCGAGAACGCGATCAGGATGAAGGCGAAGATCACGGGCGCGGGCAGGAAGGCGGCCGCGATCGCGTCGTGGCGAATCTCGCGGATGTCAAACGTGTCCGCCGCGACGCCCAGGGCCAGGAATCCGACCAGCATGAAGGCGGAGCCGAAGACCGTGTAGAGCACGAACTTGAGCGCCGAATAGTTGCGGTTACCGCTGCCCCAGATCGAGATCAGCAGGAACATCGGGATCAGTTCGAGCTCCCAGAAGAGGAAGAACAGAATCAGATCGAGCGAGGTGAAGACGCCCAGCACCGACGTCTCGAGCACGAGCAGCCAGGCGAAGTACTCCTTGGGGCGCAGGTCGATGCGCCAGGAGACCAAGACGGCGACGACCGACAGGAAGGCGGTCAGCAGCACGAGCGGCATCGAGAGCCCGTCGACGCCGAAGGCGTAGCTGACGTTGAAGCCGACCGCCTCGGCTGAAATCCAGTCGAACTCGTCGACGAACTGGAAGCCCGCCGCCGAGCGGTCGAAGAGGATGAACATCACCAGCGCGATGATCAGCGCCGCCAGCGAGATGCCCAGCGCGATCCATTTGGGATAGTCGCTCGCGCTGCCGGGCGCGTTCTGCACCAGCCACTCGGTGCGCGTATGCCTGCCCGGCATCAGGGCGATCAGCAGCGCGCCCAGGAGGGGCAGGAAGATCAGCAGCGACAGGACTGGGAAGCCCGGATCCATCACCCGCTCCTAGAACAGCACGACGGCGATCCAGATGATCATGCCGCCGAGTCCGATCGACAGTGTGCCCGCCTGCACCCAACCGTTCTGGACGAACCGGGCGGCGGCGGAGACGGTGAGACCTTCGCGCCAGACGCGGTTGACCAGGCCGTCGACGACCGCGTCGTCGAACCAGGCCGAGGCGCGCGCGATCCCGCCGTAGAACAAGCGCCGCGCGAGCAGGTTCTCGCCCAGCGCGTCGAGGTAGAAGAGCTGGGTTGCGAACCGCTGCAGCTCGGGGATCGGCCAGAAGCCGCCAATGCCCCAGGCGCGCACCCGATCGCGGTGATGCATGAAGGCGAACGCCGCCCCGCCGGCGGCGAGCGCGAGCGCGGTCGAACCCAGGAAGATGCCCCAACTCCAGTGGAACTTGCCCTCGTGCGGCTCCGGCAGCGCGCCGTAGACCCAGGTCTGGAACTCGCCGCCGATGGTCAGGAAGCCGGCCACGACGGAGATCACGGCGAGGATGATCAGCGGCGTCGTCATGCTGCGCGGGGACTCGTGCGGATGCGCGGGGTCCTCGTTGCCGTGCTCGCCCGGGGCGACCGGCTCACCGCCCCGATACTCGCCGAAGAAGGTCATGTAGACCGCGCGCACCATGTAGGCGGCGGTCAATCCGGCCGCTAGCAGGCCGAGCACGAACACGCCCTTGTTGTGCTCCCAGGTCTCGATCAGGATCTCGTCTTTCGACCAGAAGCCGGAGAGCGGGAAGATGCCGGCCAGCGACAGCGTGCCGATGACGAAAGTCGCAAAGGTGATCGGCATGGCGAGGCGCAGTCCGCCCATCCTGCGCATGTCGAAGGTGTTGGTCGAGTGATTGACCGAGCCGGAGCCGAGGAACAGCATCGCCTTGAAGAACGCGTGCGTCATCAGATGGAAGACCGCCGCGGCGTAGCCGCCCACGCCGATCGCGAACATCATGTAGGCGAGCTGCGAGATCGTCGAGTATGCCAGCACGCGCTTGATATCGACCTGCGCCAGCGCCAGGATCGCCGCGCCGAGCGCGGTGCCGGCGCCGATCCAGGCGATCAGGTCGGACGCGGTCGACGAAGCGTGGATGACGGGGAAGAAGCGGGCCAGCAGGTAGACGCCCGCCGCGACCATCGTGGCCGAGTGCACCAGCGCCGAGACCGGCGTCGGGCCTTCCATCGCGTCGGGCAGCCAGATATGCAGCGGGAATTGGGCCGACTTGCCGACCGCGCCCGCGATCAGCCCCAACCCGAACAGAGTCATCGCCGTCTGGCCGATCAACAGTCCGTTGAACGCGAACATCCCCGCTTCGGCGCCGTGCTCGGCGAGCTGGTTGATCTGAGCGATATCGAGTGTGCCGGTGCGGCTGAAGATCAGGATCATCGCCGCCAGCAGACCCAGGTCGCCCAGACGCGTGACGAGGAACGCCTTCTTCGCCGCCGCAGCAGCGGCCGGCCGCTGGAACCAGAAACCAATCAACAGGTACGAGGTCAGACCGACCAACTCCCAGAAAGCGAAGAGCATCAACAGGTTGTCGGCCAGAATGAGACCCAGCATCGATGTGGTGAACAGCGCCATGAACGCGAAGTAACGGCGGTAGCCGTGGTCGCCGTCCATGTAGCCGGTTGAATAGACCTGCACCAGCAGCGAGACGCCGGTCACGACGACCAGCATGACCGAGGTCAGCCCGTCGATCCGCAGGCCCAGGTTGACCGTCAGCTCGCCCGCCGTGAACAGCTGATGCGTGCCGATCTCCAGCGGCAGACCGCGCAGCCCGATCGAGTCGATCAAGTTGATCACGGCCAGCAGGAAGGCGGCGGCGAGCGCGATGATCAGCGGCGTCGATGCCAGCCGCGGTCCGCAGAATTGGTCGGCGATCGGCTTCCAGGCGCGCGGGTAGTTCGGGTTCCACTCGGGAATCTGACGCTGCAGGTTCTGGTTGAGCGCGGAGACGCCGGCCAACACGAAGGCGGTCAACGGCAGGAAGAGAATCACCCAGAAGATGGTCTCGGGCACGCCGCTACACCTTCCCCAGAATTTCCCACGCCACGTGCGTCTTGGAGTCGGGCACGTAGATCATCACCGGCGCGAAATCGCCCTCTCCCGCGCGATCCGGCTCGACCACGAAGCGCACCGACACGCCTTCGGCGAATAGCAGCTCGCGCAGCGTTTCGGCCACGTAGCGATTGGGCGCGGTCATGAGCGGAGCCCACATGCCGAGGTCAGCCCTTCAACAGGGTCGTGCGGTCGACCGAGATTGTCTGGCGATTGCGATAGACGACCAGCGCGAGCGCGAGTCCGACTGCAACCTCCGCCGCCGCCACGGCGATGATGAAGATGACGAACACCTGCGTCGAGAGCGCCACCTCGGCCGAGCCGAAGCGGGAGAACGCGACCAGCGTCAGGTTGACCGCGTTGAGCATCAACTCGACTCCGATCAGCACGCCGATCGCGTTCTTTTTCGACAGCGCGATGAAGAAGCCGATGCAGAACAGCAACGCGCCCAGGACCAGGTAGTGCTCGAGGCCGATCGTCATGGGGCAGCCTCGCTGTCGGGCGCAAGCGGCGGGTCTACGACATCGACGGGATCGACCGGCTCATCCGAGCCGCCGCCGGCCAGTTCGATTTGCAATGACGCGGCGTGGATCGCTGCGTCTTCGTCGTCCTGCCGCGCCAGCGCGATCGCGCCGACCAGCGCCGCGGTAAGCAGCACGGCGCCGATCTCGAAGGGCAGGATGTAGTGCCTGATCAGGCTCTCGCCGATGATCCGCGCCTGCTCGGTCAGCGCCGCCTCGCGCACCGCGCCCCAGTCGGTATCGACCGCGACCCAGGTGGTCGCGATCAGCACCATGATCACGACCAGCGCCGCGGGCACGGCCGCACGGGTCTGTGAGTTGTCGCGCTCGGCCCGCGGGGTGAGCATGATCGCGAACAGCATCAGCACCGAAATCGCGCCGACGTAGATCAGCACCTGCACGACCGCGATGAACTCCGCCGACAGCGTCAGGTACAGCCCGGCGACGCCGAGCATCGACAGCACCAGCCAGATCACGGCATGGATCAGGTTGCGGCTGATCATGATCATCGAGGCGCCGCCGATGGTCATCGCGGCGAGCGACCAGAACGCCAGGTGGAAGCCGAAGTCGCTCATGATGTCGTCACTGTGTCGTGTGTCGTCACGATTTAGTCGCCGCCCACCTGGAATTGCGGCGCTTCGCTGCGCGAGGCGATCTCGCGCGCGGCGCCCAGCCCGCCGATGTCCGCGCCGGCCATCCGAATCCGCGCCGGCCGCCGCAGCGGCGCCGACCGCGACACACGCGCGAACAGCATGATCGCGCCGAGCGTCAGGGCGATGTTCAAGACCGCCATGATCGGCAGCGCGATGGTTGTATCCCAGCCTTCCGAGATCAGCAGCGTCCGTTGGACGAACGCGACCACGACGAACAGCAGCGTGGCCGGCACCAGCGCCTTCCAGCAGAAACCCATCAGCTGGTCGACCCGCAGGCGGGGCAGGGTGCCCCGCGTCCAGATCAGCAGAAAGTAGACCGCGCCGGTCTTGACCAGCAGGATGATCCAGCTGGGCACCCACTGATCGAGCCCCCAGAGCCACCAGCCGCCGAGGAAGAACGTGGCGATGAAGCCTGAGACGACCAGCGTGTTGCCCAGCTCGACCGCGTAGAACAAACCGAAACGCATGCCTGAATACTCGGTGTGATAGCCGGCGACGATCTCCGACTCCGCCTCCGAGATATCGGCCGGCGTGCGATTCAGCTCGGCCGAGGCGGCGAAGAAGAAGGCGATCGCCGAGAGCGGGAAGAGCAGGATGAAGATCACATCCTCCTGCTGCTGCCACTGCACGATCCCGTTGACCGACATCGTGCCTGAGAACACGACCAGCGTCAGCAGCGCCAGCACCATCGGGATTTCGTAGGAGATCGACATCGCCACGGCGCGCATCGCGCCGAACAGCGCGTACTTGTTGTTCGAGGCCCAGCCGGCCATGAAGATGACCAGCACCGCCGTGCCCGAGACCGCCAGCAGAAACAGAACGCCGACGTTGAGATCGGCGACCGACATCCTGGGGCCGAACGGCAGCACGCCCCAGATCAGGATGCCGGGCACGAAGATCAGCACCGGCGGCAGGAAGAAGATCAGCTTGTCCGCCGCGCGCGGCGCCAGCTGCTCCTTGAGGATCAGCTTGACCGCGTCGGCGACCGGTTGCAGCAGCCCCTTGGGCCCCACGCGATTGGGGCCGTAGCGCTGCTGGAAGCGGGCGATCACCTTGCGCTCGATCCAGATCAGGATCAGCAGCGTCGGCCCGATCACGCCCAACACGCCCAGCGCGCCCAGCACGCCGGTGATGATCGAGGCCAGCCAGTCGGGGCCCCAGTCGGCGATCCACTCGGTGATCAGCCGCTGCAGGTTGTTCAGGTCGCGGAAGTCGTACCAGGCGCCGAGCGCGCCGGCGAGACTGCTGAGGTCGGCGGAGACGCTCATCGATCGATCTCCCCCACCACGATGTCAATCGAACCCAACGTCACGATCGCGTCCGCCAGCGTACCGCCGACCGACATTTCCTTGAGCGCCGAGAGGTTAATCAGCGACGGAGGCCGGCAGTGGAATCGATACGGGGCCGGGCCGCCGTCGGAGACCAGGTAGAAACCCAGCTCGCCGCGCGGCGACTCGACCCGCGCGTAGGCTTCGCCCGGCTGCGGCCGCGCGTGCAGCGGCAGGTCCGCCAGATACGGACCGTCGGGCATGGTATCGACCACCTGCCTGAGTATCTTCAGGCTCTCCTTGACCTCCGCCATTCGCACCAGGAAGCGGTCGAAACAGTCGCCCTGTTCGCCGACCGGGACATCGAAGTCGTAGCGCTCGTAGCCGCAGTAGGGATTCGCCTTGCGCAGATCCCAGGGCACGCCCGTGGCGCGCAGCACCGGGCCGGACAGCGACGAGTTGATCGCCATCTCGGGCGAGATCACGCCCACGCCGCGCGCGCGGGCGTGCAGAATTTCGTTCTCCAGCAGCAGCGCCTCGTAGTTGGCGATGTTCTCCGGCATATCGGCGAGGAACCGCTCCAGCGTCGGCAGCAGCTCGTCGGGCAGGTCGAAGGCGACGCCGCCGATGCGCATGTAGTTGGTGGTCAGACGCGCGCCGCAGGTCATCTCGAACATGTCGAGCACCCGCTCGCGGTCGCGGAACATGTGGAACAGCGGCGTGTGCCAGGCGCCGCAATCATTGATGAAGGTGCCGTTCGCCATCGCGTGCGAGGCGACCCGCTGCAACTCGGCAAACAGCACCCGGATCGCGTTGGCCCGCGGCGGTACCTCGACGCCCAGCAGCTGTTCGGCCGCCAGACAGTAGGCGAGATTGTTCGACATCGCCGCCAGATAGTCGATTCGATCGGTGAAAGGGATGTTCTGCGTGTAGGTCCGCTCTTCCGCCAGCTTCTCCATCGAGCGGTGCAGATAGCCGATCCGCATTTCGGCGTCCTGGACGATCTCGCCGTCGAGCGTCACCTTGAGCCGGAAGACGCCGTGCGTCGAGGGATGCTGCGGCCCCAGGTTGACCACCACGGGCTCGGAGCCGCCGCCCGACGTCAGCGCCTCGATCGTGCCCTGCATCGCCAGTCGAGTGTCGTCAGCGGTCGTCATGCCGACTCCTCGTGCTGCTCGGCGACCGCCAGTTCGCTCGGCGGCTGCGGGTCGTTGGGGTGCGCCGGGCGCTGCGGCACGCTGCCCGGCACCGGCCAGGCGTTCTCCTGACTCTCGTGCGGGAAGCCGGGCAGGCCGGCCCGAACCTGGCCTGGCATCTGCAGAAAGTCCTTGCGCAGCGGATAGCCGGGGAATCCGTCCCAGAGGAACATCCGCCGCAAATCGGGATGCCCTGCGAAGCGAATCCCGAACAGATCGAAGACCTCGCGCTCCTGCAGATGCGCGCCGTGATACAGGCCGGTCAGCGACGGGACGACCGGATCCTCGCGGTCGTCGATTCGCGCCTTGATCTGCAGGATGTGGTTCAGATCCAACGACTGGAGGTGATAGACCACCTCGAAGTAGCGCTCATGGTCGACGGCGGTCAGGTTGCAGAGGAAAATCAGGTCGCTCTCGACCGAGTCGCGCAGCAGGCGCACCGACTCCGTCAGACGGTCCGGTTCCAGATAGAGCGCGCCGTTGTCGACGCAGGCCGCCGCCGGGGCGCCCGCATTGACGATCGCCATCGCTGCTGCGGCGTCGTATTGAGCGGTCACGTCAGCGCCACTCCAGGGCTTGCCGCCGCCACTCGTAGACGAGGCCCAGGAACAGCACGCCGATGAAGATCAGCGCCGCGACCAGGCCGGTCACCACGACGGAATCGAGCGCTACGGCGAGCGGGAAGAGGAAGATCACCTCGACATCGAAGAGCACGAAGATCAGCGCGACCAGGTAGTAGCGGAAGTTGAACTGGACCCAGGTCGGCCCTTCGGTTTCGACGCCGCACTCGTAAGTGTCCGACTTGACCGCGTTGGGCAGCCGGGGGCGCAGGCCGAACTTGAACATCGCCCACGACGCCACCAGCGGGATCGAGGGGAAGATCGCGGCGAAGATCAGCAGAATGCCGAGGTGCGCGTACTGCTCCAGGACGTTCTCCATCTGGATCAGCCCTACTCCCGATCACGTCCCGCCGACGGCGACGGGTGACTCTGACTCTGAGGGAGTATATGCACCAGTCCCGACTCGCTCAATCACGGGCGTCAGCGGGTCCACCCGGACGGCAGGACGATGGGAGGGAACGAGCTGGTGCTAGCATGAGCTGAAATCCCGCGCCCTAGCAGTTGGATGCCTCATGCTGATCGATCTGCACAACCACACCTGGCCGCGCTCGCACGATTCTGTGCTCGATCCGCGAGACCTCGCCCAGCGCGCCAAAGAGGCGGGCCTGGACGCCATCTGCCTCACCGAGCACGACGCGCTCTGGCCCGAGGCGGAGGCGCAGGCGATCGCCGAAGAGGTCGGCATCGTGGTCATTCCCGGCTGCGAGGTCTCGACTGATCCGGGGCACATTCTGGCCTGGGGGATGGATAAGTACGTCTTCGGCATGCATCGGGTCGAGCGGCTCGCCGAGCACGTCAACGAGCGCGGCGGCGCGCTGGTGCTCGCGCATCCGTACCGACGCCAGATCGCCTGGAAGGACAACCCCGAAGACTGGGAGATCGCCGTCAACCGTGCGCTCGACAACAGCGCCATGGAGCACGTGATCGCGCTGGAAATCCTCAACGGACGCGGCAAGGAGCGCGAGAACCGCTTCTCCGCCGACCTCGCCGCCGTATCGGGCATGAACGGCACCGCGGGCACCGATTCGCACGCGGTGCACGACATCGGCAAGGTCGCCACCTGGTTCGAGACCGATTCGATCGAGACCTGGCAGGACCTGGTGCGCGAGCTCAAGGCGGGCAACTTCTGCGCCGTCGACATGGAGACCGGCGAGGAGTTCGCGGTGCCTTCGCGTCCGCCCAAGCTCCGCGTCGTCGCCCCGCTTCGCGCCACCGCCGAGTCGCCGCAAGCGGAACGCGGGGTTCTGGTCGGCGACTAGACTGGCTAGACTGACAAACGGCAACGAGGGAGGAGCCAGATGGCAGATCAGGAATTCGAGTCGGTCATCACGGATGAGATGCGCGCCATGATCGGCGTCAAGGGGCCGGAGACGGTCAACGAGTTGACCACCACCAGCGTGCGCATGTTCGCCCGCTCGGTCGGCTACGTCGACCCGGCCTTCTACGACGAAGCGGCCGCCCGCGAGCGCGGCTACCGCAGTTTGCCCGCGCCTCCGGGTTATCTGGGCACGCCGATCTTCAACCCGGCCGAGTCCGACCCCACGTTCGGCGGCCGGCGCGGGCAGGGCTTTCGCTCGCCCTACCCGCTGGTGCTCAACGGCGGCACCGACATCGAGTACACCGGCGAGCAGATCTGCGCCGGCGACACGCTCACCTCGGCGACCGCGCTGGCCTCGCTGAACGAGCGCTGGAGCGGGGCTCTGGGCGTGCCGATGCTGATTCAGGTCTCGGAGACCACCTACACCAACCAGAACGGGAAAGTCGTCGCCGTCTCGCGCGGCACCGGCATTTCCTACCCGCGGCCGGGCGACTAGCCGCCCGCCATTCCGCTACACTGTCCAGCGAACCGAAGGAGCGTGGCCATGCCAGAAGCAGTCCCCCCGCAGATCTACTTCGAGGACATCGAGGTTGGCGACAGCATCCCCGAGCTCGAGAAGAACCCGACCAGCCAGCAGCTCGTCTACTGGGCCGCCGGCTCGGGCGACTTCTACCAGATTCACTACGACACACAGTACGCGCAGGACACCGGCCTCGACGACATCATCGTCCACGGCGCGCTCAAGCACGCCTTCCTGGGCGAGTTGCTCTGGCGTTTCGCCGGTCCGCAGGGCCAGGTCAAGCGCGTGCAGTGCTCCTACCGCGGCATGGACCCGGCCGCGCAGGGGCGGGAGTCCGCCGTCGAGCGTAAGTTCACGCTGCGCGGCTCCGTCACCCGCAAGTACACCGAGGGCGAGCGCAACTTCGTCGAGCTGAGCATCGAGGGCGTCCGCGCCGACGGCTCGGTCAGCACGCCCGGCACCGGCGTCGTCGTACTGCCCAGCCGCTCCTCCTAGTCGGAGCTGGTCGGAGCATCGCAACCGTCAGCGCCGCGTCAGCTTCGCGCGCGACGCTGTTGGTAGTCGCGCTGCCAGAACCATTCGCGCAGCGCGTGCATCTGATGGAAACGGTGCTTGCCGCGCCGCACCCGGCCGCAGTCCTGAAATCCCGCCGCCGCGAACGCGCGCTGGGCGCGCACGTTCCAGTCCAGGGTGTGCAGCAGGACCCGCGTCAGCGACGTGTGCGTGAAGACGTGGTCGAGTAGCAGGCCGACCGCTTCGCGGCCGAATCCGCCGTTCCAGGTCGTCCGGTCGCCCAACAGGATGCCCAACTCCGTTTGCCGGCGCTGGAAGTCGGTGTTGTAGTACATCACGTTGCCGATATGGCGTGGATCATCGACTGTCTCGATCGCGAAGGTTGAACGGTAGAGCGGCGTCGAGCGCAGCTGCCACACATACTGATTGCGAAACTGCTCAAAGGTCAGCGGGCTCACAGCCGCTGCGTCGAGCTGCGCCAGTTCGGGATCAGTGCGCCAGATCCAGTCGAGTTCGGCGTCCTCGATCCGCTTGCGGCGCAGCAGCACCAGTTTGCCTCTGGCCACAACATCCGGCGGACTCGTCAGCATGGCGCTGCCCCGGCCCCTACGCGCGTCAGCCGTAGGGTAACCGCGCGTCACGCGCGCGTGGGATCGACGCGCCGATCGAGCAGCACCGCCGCGTCCTCGAGCAGCGAGGCGGTATTGCGGTAGCTGACCATCCGCATCGCGTCGCCCAGGCCGACCCAGCGGACGTCGATGTGCTCATCGTCGTGATCCTCGAACGAGCCGCCGGTCGGGCGCATGAGCCAGAAATGCACGGCCTTGTCGATCCGCGCCTGCTGCCCGGGAAAGGAATAGCGCATCACGCCGATTTTCTCGTCCAGGGCGACCTCGAGCCCGGTCTCCTCCGAAACTTCACGCAGCGCGGCATCGGCCAGCTGCTCGCCGTTCTCCGGCGTGCCCTTGGGCAGCGACCAGCGTCGCGCGGGCGTCTGCACCAGGACGATCTCGACTTCGCCCGGCTGGGCGGGCGCTCTGGCTTCGCGCCAGACGACCCCGCCGGCACTGACGGCGATCCCCTTCTGAATCGATTTGTTGGCGGGAGACGCCGCGCGGTTGCGAGCGGATGCCTCACGGCGATCATTGTCATTGCGGCTGCGCACGCGCTGCTCCTCATCGATCTCCAGTTGGCGCACAGGACTGCTCCAAGTTACCAGAGGATCGCGCGATCCGAAGGGGCTACCAATCAACAGGATCGCGCCCCCCGCCCGGATCACCCAAGCGGCCCGGATCGCTCATGTCGTCAAGCGCGTCCATCCAGGAGGCGGAATCGAGAGCCGACTGGGCGGTTTCCCGCACTACGGGATCGGGATGGGTGCGGAGTTGTTCGAGCTCTTCCAGCGCCTCCTCGCCGCCGATCTGGCCGAGCGCGGCGACCGCGCCGCGGATCAGCTCTTCGGACGCCGTCGGGTCGTTGAACAGCTCCAACAGCATCGGCGCGCCCTCTTCGGAACCGATCTCGCCGACGGCCCGCACCGCCGCCAGGCGCTCATCCTCGTCCTCGGCCACGATCGAGCCTTCGAGCACCGAAAGCCAGGACTCGTTCGCGCTGCGCCCCATCGCCTCGACCGCGCCCAGGTGCCGCGCCGCCGAGTCGCTGTCGAAGGCGTCTTCGATCAACGGCGGCACCCACGACTCCGAGATCGCGCCGACGCCGGCCAGCGCGGAAGCTCGGATCTGCTCGTCTTCGGCGATGTCCTCGACCAGTCGGCGCAGCGTGTCGACCACGTCTTCGGCGCCTTCGCTCGACGCCCAGCCGAGTTCGACGCGCATCGCGATCGCGCCCAGCGCGGTCACCGCTTCACGGCGCACGGCATCCTCCTCCTCGATCGAGCCTGCGACCGCGAGCAGTACCTGTGTCGCGCCGGCCGTCTCGCACAATGCCAGACCGCTCACCGCGAGGCTGCGCACCGAAGCGTCGGGGTCGGCGGCCATCGTCCCAAATATCTCGGTGAAGTCGTAGCCGCCGAAGTCCGTCGCCACGCGCCGCAAATGTTCGAGCACGGCGAACCGTCCGTGTGCATCCATATCCGAGAATTGCTGCTGGACGACCGCCGCCGAATTATGCGGCAGTCGAGATACGGCGAACAGGTCCTCGGAATCCAGTTCGACTTCGCCCGAGCTGATCGCGGCCACGATCCGGCGCAGGCCGTCGGCCGGTTCCGCAGCATCCGGGTATCGCTCGGGCGTGGTCATCGTTCCTCACTCCTCCATCGTCGGCGCGCGTTCCATCAGGATGCGAATCGCTTCGCGCGGATCCAGACGCTCGAAGAGCACGCGCGCGACCATCGCCGTGACCGGCATCTGCACATCGAGCGCCTCGGCGAGCTCCAGCGCGACGCGGGTCGTCTCGAGTCCCTCGACGACGTGCGGGTTGCCTGCCAGCGCCTCGGACACGCTCATGCCGCTGCCGATCCGCTCGCCCAGCGTGCGGTTGCGCGAGCGGGGGCTGTTGGCGGTCGCCAGCAGGTCGCCGAGTCCGGCCAGTCCGGCGAACGTCGACGGCTGCGCGCCGAGCGCCGCGCCCAGCCTGGACATTTCCGACAGGCCGCGCGTCATCAGCGCCGCGCGGCCGTTGTCGCCGATGTCCAGCCCGATCGCCGTGCCGACCGCAATCGCGATCACGTTCTTGAGCGCGCCGCCCAGCTCGACGCCGACCAAGTCAGCGTTGGTGTAGACGCGGAACGATGGGGAGTTCAATGCCCGTTGCAACCGCTCGCGGTCGGCCGCCGCCGCGGATGCCGCGACGGTCGTCGCAGGCAAACCGCGGGCCACCTCGCGGGCGATGTTGGGACCCGAGACGGCGGCGAGGCGCGGCTCCCGATCGGCCAATTCGAGTTCCTGCGACAGCACCTGGGTCATCCGCAGATGCGAGCCGCGCTCCAGCCCCTTGGCCGCCGAGGCGTGCACGGTGTCGCCGGGCGTCAGCTGCGGCAGCACCAGCCGCAGGTTGTCGCGCAGCCGCTGCGAAGGCGTCGCCCAGATGACGGCATCGGGCGGGCGGCCCTGCGGGTCGGATCTGAAGCGCAGTCCATCAGGCAAGGGGATTCCCGGCAACAGGCGTCGGTGCTCGCGCGCCGACGAGAGTTGGGCCGCCTCGGCTTCGCTGCGGCAGAGCAGCTCGACCTCGTGGCCGGCGCGGATGGCGCAGATCGCCAGCGTGCAGCCCCACGAGGTGGCGCCGACGATCATCAACCTCATCGGATCGAGCGTTCCATCACGAGGGCGATCTGCCCATCGAGAGCACGCGTTCGGTGCCGGCCGCCAGACGCTCGATATTGTCCCGATGCCCCGTGACCAGCAGCAGCCAGGCGCCGGCCGCGAAGGCGGCGTAGGCGTCGGGCGCCTGTCCGAACACCGCTAAGAGCGCAATGGCGACCGCCGCCGCGCTGGCGCCGATCAGCGTCGCCAGCGACATGACCCGAATCCGCCAGAGGATCGGCGCGGCGGCGGCGAGCGCGAAGGGCGCGCCGATCGGCATGATCACGAGCACGCCGCCCAACGCGGTCGCCGCGCCGCGTCCGCCGCGAAATCCTGCATACAGCGGTTTCTGGTGGCCGAGGATCGCCGCCAGGCCGGCCGCGGCTTCCGCAGTCGGACTGTCCCAGACCGCCATCACGATCAGAATCGGCGCAGCGCCCTTGATCGCGTCGAGCGTCAGCACGGCGACCGACCAGCGCAGACCGAGCGCGCGGAAGGTGTTCGTCGCGCCGGTGCGTCCGCTGCCCGAGGCGCGAATGTCGCCGCCGCTGCGCCACTTGCCGATCCACAGCCCGGTGGGAATGGATCCCAGCAGGTAGCCGATCACGCTGCCGATGATCCAGGCCTCAACCACGCGATCTGCCTCCGCCGTCCGCATCCTCCGCGTCTCTGCCGCGCAGCACGCAGCGCAGCGGCGTACCCTCGAACCCGAATGAGCGGCGGATTCGTCCCAGCAGGTAGCGCTCGTAGGAGAAGTGGACGCCCTCGGGGTAGTTGACGAAGAACGTGAAGGCGGGCGGGGCCGAGCCGGTTTGCACCGCGTAATAGAAGCGGATGCGTTTGCCCCGCCAAGTCGAGGGTGTGCGATCGATTTGCGCCTGCCGCAGCATGGCGTTCAGCTTCGGCGTCGGCACCTGCATCCGCCGGGCTTCGGCGACGTGCAACGCAGCCGCGACCACGCTATCGACAGCGGACCCGGTCAGCGCCGAGACCCAGACGATCGGCGCCCAGCTGACGAACCGCGCCCGCCCCGCCAGCTGGCGCTCCCTGCTGCGCCGCAGTCCGTCCTGCGCGTCGACGAGATCGGACTTGTTCATCACGATCACGATGCCCGAGCCCTCAT
This sequence comes from Dehalococcoidia bacterium, assembly GCA_965205105.1. Classification (GTDB taxonomy): domain Bacteria; phylum Chloroflexota; class Dehalococcoidia; order Bin125; family Bin125; genus Bin125. The sequence goes on along the minus strand of OZ242034.1, from coordinate 373,232 downwards.
CGAGCGCCAAACCCAGTACGTGCAGATCCTGCGAGGTGACGCCCTCATCGGCGTCGATCACCACCGCCGATACGTCGGCGCGGCGCACGGCGGCGGCGGCGCGGCGCACCGAGGCGCGTTCGATGCCGGGCGCCACACGGCCGCGGCGGCGGATCCCCGCCGTATCGACCAGCGACACGCGCTGTCCGTCGAAGCTGAGTTGCGTGTCCACCGCGTCGCGGGTCGTGCCGGGCAGCTCGGAGACGATCATCCGCTGATCCCGCAGCAGCGCGTTGACCAGCGACGACTTGCCCACGTTCGGCCGGCCGACGATCGCCAGCCGGCACGCCGCGTCATCCGCTTCCAGCGGCTCCGCTACCGCCAGCGCGGCGGTCACGCGGTCCAGCAGATCGTCAATCCAGCGGCCGTGATGCGCGGAGATGGCGACCGGCTCGCCCAGACCCAGGGTGAAGAATTGCGCCGCCATCGAGGCGAGGATGTCGTTGTCGGCCTTATTCGCGCAGACCGTCACGGGCTGACGCGCTTCGCGCAGCAGGCGCGCCACATCCTCGTCGGCCGGCAGCGGGCCGGCCTGTGCATCGACGACCAGCACGACGGCGTCCGCCTCGGCCAGTGCCTGCTCAACCTGCTCGGCCACCGAGTCGGCGAAGGGGCCGCTGAGCTGTTCGCCCAGCAGGCCGCCGGTGTCGATCACGGCGAACGGCCGGCCGCGCCACTCGGTCGCCGCGTAGTTGCGATCGCGAGTCGTGCCCGGCTCGCCTCGCACAATCGCCTGTCGACGACGCGCCAGCCGATTGAACAGGGTCGACTTGCCAACGTTGGGACGCCCCACGATCGCGACCGTGGGCAGCATGTTGTTGGGCAACGCGCGCACATCAGCCTGCGGCGCGCCCGCCGGGGGCACGTCGGCCTGCGGCAATGTGTCTCGCGCCTGCTCACTCGGCATTCGCCTCCTCCACCTCCCCCGGCGGCGCCTGACCATCGGGCGGTTCCGGGGCGGGCTCTGGAATCGCCGTCAGACTGACGATCACCTGCGCGGGAGTGATCTGCACCAGTTCGATCCCCCGCGGCGCGATCCACTCCAGATCGATCCTATGCCGCCCGACCGCGTACGGGGACAGATCCAGTTCGAGCGGATCCAGCGGACCCTCCAGTTGCGCGATCTGCGCGACTGCGCCGCGCAGCGTCACGCGCGCCGCCGTGTGGCTGATCAAGGTCGCTTCCAGTCCGGCGGGGATGCCCAGCGGCAGTACGGCGATCGGCAGCTCGACAGTCGTGTAGATCGGCTCGATGGCGATCACGACCCGCACGCTGACATCGGACTCTCCGGCCGGCGCGGCGCCGTCGGCGAAGACGAGATCGGCCCGGGTGGCCAGATCGGCGTCTCGGCCGTCGATATCGATCGGCTCGGTGCGGATCTCGATCTCGTCGTCGAGCACGTCGGCCGAGACGAGTACATCCACGATCGCGGGGGTGGCGCGCACCGCGCGCACGCGGTAGCCCGGCAGCGGAGCGCCAATCACGTCGGGCAGAATCGAGGCCGTCTTGCGGAACACCTCCTGCTCGATCGGCACGCGCACGCGGGCGAAGCCGGGGCTGATCAGCACCTGACTGACCGCGCCGCCCGACGCCGTCCGCGCTTCGAGCCGCACGTCACGCTCCAGCGAGGCCGTGGCGCCGCCCAGATCGAGCCGCGCCACCACTGAAGACACCGCCTCGACCTCGGCCGCGATGCCCGAGACGATCGCCGTCTCGGGCATCACCTGCGGCGTACCGACGCGGAATCCCAGCGGCGGCAGGTTCGACGGCTCGGCGACGACCGGCACTTCGCGCTCGACGCTCTGCTGCAGGGTGACGACCACCGTTTCGGGCTGCACGGCGCGAACGCGGACCCCGCCCTCCAGCGCCTGCACGCGGACTGGCAGGCTGTGCTGTCCGGCGGTTCGGTTGCGCATCGAGACCGTCGCCAGAAAGTGCTCCGGCCGCGCGTCCTCGACGTCCGCCTCGCGCCCGACCACGGTCACTGTGACCGGCAGCGGCTCGCCCGCCACGACCAGGTCGGAACCGAGGTCGCGGACATCGACCTGCAGGCTGAAGCCGAGCCGGAACTCGACCTCGCGATTCTCGGCGTCGACGATCACGAACCATACGACCAGCGCCAGCACGACGACTGCGGCGAGCATCGCCGCCTCTTGCGCTGCGCGTCGCACTCAGGTCCTCGCCGCGTCTCCGCGCGCCGTCGATGGCGCGCCGCCGTCCCGCCCCCCGAGACGATCGAGCCAACGCGCGCCCAGACGGTCGCCCCAGCGGCGCGCGTGCAGGTGCCTCGACAGCGCCACCTCCAGTTGCGCGGCTGTCAACGGCGTCGTCAGCAGGCCGCCCACGGCGAGCGAGATCGCGCCTGTCTCCTCCGAAACGACCACGGCGACCGCGTCCGTCTCCTCCGAGATCGTGAGCGCGGCGCGATGCCGAGTGCCCAGATGTCCGCCGGCGCGGCCGCCCGTCTGTCCGCGCGCGCTGAACTCGCCCGGCGGCGTGGGGATGATCACCGCCGCCGCGACCACTTCGGACGGGCGCAGCAGCACCGCGCCGTCGTGCAAGGGCGAGCCGGGGCGGAAGATGCTCTCCATCAACTCGGGCGTCGGTTCCGCCCCCAGACGGACGCCCAGGTCCGCGAGCTCCTCCAGTCCGGTGTCGCGCTCGAACACGAACAGCCCGCCCACTCGCTGCTGCGACATGCGCTGCGCGACCACCGCCGTGATTGGAATGAGCGGTCGATACGGCTGCCGTCGACTGCCCCAGTGCTTGAGCCCGCCGGCCCGGCCGACATGCTCGAACGCCCGCCGGAACTCGGGCTGAAAAACCAGCAACACGACGATCAGCAGCACGGCCAGCGCATTTTCGACGATCCAGTCGAGCACGATCGAGTCGGTCAACCGTCCGATCACCAGAATGCCCACCACGACCAGCACCATGCCGCGAATCACCGACATCGCCGTGGTACCCCGCAGCAGCCGCAGGCCGGCGTAGAAGAACGCGGCGATCACGGTGACTTCGAGCGCGTTCGTCCAGCTAAAGTCGCCGAATGCGACCTGAATGTCGTTGATCAGATCGTTCAAGGCATTCGCCTCAGCTTCCGCTCGCTCAATCCGCCGGCGCAACCGAACCGCGCGCTCATGCTAAGCGAACAGGATCGGCGCGCGGTTGGCAAACAGCCTGGTGAAAAGGCCGGGTGAATGGCGTGTCAGTCGAACATCCAGGCCATCAACGCCTGCTGCGCGTGCAACCGATTTTCCGCCTGGTCGAGCACGATCGACTGCGGACCGTCGAGGACGTCATCCGTGATCTCCTCGCCGCGATGCGCCGGCAGACAGTGCATGACGCGTGCGTCGGGCGCGGCGCGGCCGATCAGATTCGCGTCGACCTGAAATCCGACAAAGGCTTCCAGGCGCTGCTTCGCCTCAAGCTCCTGCCCCATCGACGTCCAGGTATCGGTGTAGACCACGTGCGCGCCGAGCACGGCCTCGACGGGATCGTTCGTCAGCGTCATCGAGCCTTCAGCCGCGCGCGCGCGCGACGAAGCTGCCGCGGCGCTCTCGGCGTCGAGCTCGTATCCGCGCGGCGAGGCGGCGCGCACGCGCATGCCTGCGCCCGCGGCGGCGATCGTGAGCGAGCGCGCCACGTTGTTGCCGTCACCGACGTAGGCGAGGGTGCGTCCGCCCGCGCCGCCGTGTTCGCGAATCGTGAGCAGGTCGGCCAGCGCCTGACAGGGGTGTTCCCAGTCGCTCAGCGCGTTGATCACCGGCACGCCCGATGACGCCGCGAGGCGTTCGAGGATGCGCTGATCGAAGGTTCGGCAGATGATCAGGTCGCAGTAGCGGCCGGCGACGCCGCCGACATCCTCCGGCGTCTCGCGTTCGCCCAGACCAACCTCGGGCGGCGAAAGGTATAGCGCTCGACCGCCCAGATTGTCGACGGCCAACTCGAACGAGACGCGCGTGCGCAGCGAGGGCTTCTGAAAGATCAGCAGCGCCGTCTTGCCCGCCAGTTCCGAACCCCGGGGCCGACCGCGCCGCTTCGATTCCCGCGCCAGATCCAGTATCTGGCCGATCTCGTTCGGCGACAGGTCGCCGATGGTCAGTACCGAGCCGGTCATGACGATGCGCCTCTCAGCGTCGCTCAGGAGTTGCGAACTCGCGATCTCGCACGATCTCAACTGTATCGCGGGCAGCCGCCTCCGATGCGCCCGCAGGCGCGCCCGTTTCCTGCCAGCGTTGACATTCGCGGCGTAGGTTCGTGGTATGGATTTGGGTTAATGTCGGATCGTTCATCGTCGTTTCGAGCGCGGGACGAGGCTCCATGCTCTCCTTCTTCGGATCGTTCTCATGGTCGGAGAAATGGTCTGAGATCCGCCCGCCGCGAGCGGCCGACGCGGAGACGCCGCTCCGCCGCCGACTGGGGCGCGCGGGGCGGGCAGGCATCGGCTGGCTGCCGCTGTGGATCGCGATCTCCGCGCTCCTGTTCGGTCTCGCCGAGCTTGGCGAACAGCGCTCGGGCGAGCCTGTCGCCTGGATCGAGGCCGACGCCTCCATCCCGATCTCACGCACGCACCCGGCGCTGATCGACATCAATCGCGCCAGCGCCGCCGAACTCGCCACGCTCCCGCGCGTTGGCGATCTCCGCGCTCAGCGGATCGTGGAACAACGGGCGCAGCGGCCGTTTCGCTCGCTGATGGACCTCGTCGAACGGGGGCTGCTGCGCCCGACGGAGCTCGCGGCGGTCGCCGAGTTGGCTCGCGTCTATGTTTCCGCTGACTAGCGCCCGCGCCCTCTTCGGCGCGCGGCGGTCGATCTACCTGCCGCCGCTGCTGCTCTGGGCGCTCTGCTTCGCGGTCGGCGCCGCCCTCTCGCTCGCCGGCGGCTCGCTCTGGCTGACGCTGATCGCCGTGCTGGCGGCGGCACTGGCTTCGGCCAGCTCCCTGGCCGGCGCGCGCGACGCGACGCGCAACCGAGCGGTCAACGTAGTCCTGGCGCTCGCCGCGCCGATGCTGCTCGCGGTCGGATTCTGGCGGGCCGAGTCCACCAATTTCGATCCCGACAGCCTCGCCCTCGCCGACCTGGGCGGCCAGACCGTCGAGATCGAGGGCATCGTTGTCGACGATCCGCAACTCGACGCCAGCGGCATGCGCCTGACGGTCGCGCTGGAAGCGATCGGTCTGGGCGGCGAGCGGCGCGCGATCAGCGACACGGCGCTGCTCAGCGCGTCCGAGTCGGACGATGTGCGGGCCGGTGATCGCATCTCCGCGCGCGCCGTGCTCACGGGGACTGCGGAGATGCGCGATGATTTTCTGGCCTGGCTGGCCAGTCGAGGCGTAGCCGCTTCCGGCCGTGCGGAGCCGGGCAGCGTCCGTGTGCTCGAGCAGGGTCAGCTGAGCTGGTGGCGGCAGGCCGCGGTGGAGGCTCGCTCGGCGCTCAACCGCAGCCTGCGCAACGCGCTGCCGCCGCCCTACTCCGGGATCGCCCAGGGGATGATCACGGGCCGCCGCGACGCGATCGATTCGGACCTGCGCGCGACCCTGAACGACACATCGCTCTCGCACCTGGTCGTGATCTCGGGCAGCAATCTCACCCTGCTCACGGCGATCGTGATGGCGTCCTGTTCCTGGCTGCTCGGACGCCGCTCGGCGGCGGCGCTGGCGATCTTCGCCGTGCTGGCCTACGGCGCGCTGGTCGGAAGCGATCCGCCCGCGCAGCGGGCGATGTGGATGGCGATCGTGTTCGCCGGCGCGCACCTACTCGGACGGGGCGCGTCGGCGCTCACTGCGACCGCGGCGACGGCGGGGCTGATGATCGGTCTGAAGCCGCAGATCCTGCTCGATCTGTCGTTCCAGCTGACGATCGCCGGCACGCTGGCGATCGTGATCCTGATGCCGTCCCTGTCGCGCGAGTTTCTCAGCGGGCGCAGAGGCGTGTGGGGGACGATCCGCGATGTCGCCCTGGTCTCAATCGTGGCCAGCCTCGCCACGATGCCATTGATCGTGCTGCATTTCGAGCGCGCCCCGCTGATCGGCGTCGCTGCCAATCTGCTCGCCGCGCCGCTGTTCGGCTGGATGCTGATCGGGTCGGCGGCCACCGCGCTGGTCGGGCTGGTCTCCGAGTCTGCGGCGATGACGATCGGCTGGGCGTTGGCATGGCTGCCGTTGCGCTGGCTGGTGATCGTTGCAGAGGCGTTCGTCAAGCTGCCCGGCGCGGGCGACGTCGTGCGCGGGTTCACGCACGTACACCTGCTGATCATCTACGCGGCCATCCTGCTGGCGACGATTCGGCCGCATCGCGAGCGCGTGCGCCGCTGGTTTCGAGCGTCCGCCCGGCGCGCGCCGACGCGCGGGCGCCCGCTGCGCGCCGTCGGCGGTCCTGCGCCCAACGCTCGTTCGCATCTCAGCGCCGCGCTCGCGACCGGCGCCGCCGCGGCCGCAGCGGCGGCGATCTGGCTCTCCGTCTGGTCGCCCGGAACCGAGCGCTTGCAGGTGCACTTCATCGATGTCGGCCAGGGCGACGCGGCGCTGATCGTCACGCCGGAACGGCGCTCCGTGCTGATCGACACGGGCGAGCGCCCCGACGACGTGCTCGCCGCGCTGCGCGCCCACCTGCCGCAGCGCGCCCGCGCCATCGACGTGCTCGTGATCACGCACCCGCAATCCGATCACCTGGAGGCGCTCTGGGCGATCAATCGCTTTTACGACATCCGACAGGTCTACGCGGGCGCGTACATGAGCGAGACGTCGATCGGCCGCCGCGCGGTCGCGCTGCTGACGGAGGCGTCGATCCCGATCGACGTCGTGCAGGCCGGCGACCGAATCGTCGTGCCGGGCGCGACGCCGCTGCATCTCGATGCGCTCTGGCCGCCGGATGGCGACCTGCCGCGCGAGTATCTGTCCGATCCCAACGCAACCTCTCTGGTGCTGCGGGCGCGTTACGGGGATACGGCGTTCCTGTTTAGCGGCGACATCAACGCCGCGCAGGAGCTGGACCTGGCGCGGCGGCCCTGCGCCGGGGGCGAATATGAAGGCGAGCAGGTCTGCGAGTTGCGCGCTGACGTGCTCAAGGTCGCCCACCAGGGCAGCCGCTTCTCCTCCACATCGCTCTTTCTGGAGGCCGTGCGGCCGACGATCGCCATCCTCAGCGCCAGCGCCGAGAATCCGCACGGGCATCCGCACGCGTCGGTGTTGTCCGGATTGCGGCGGATCGGCGCGGACGCGCTGCTGACCGCCGAGCGCGGCGACATCAGCATCGCCAGCGACGGCCGGTCGATCAGCGTCACCACCCAGCGTTGACGCGCCGCGCGGTTATGGATATCCGATATCGTCAGTACCGGCGGCAGGTCGGGCCGGGATGGCGAAATTGGCAGACGCGGCGGACTTAAAATCCGTTGGCCTCACGGCCGTGTGGGTTCGAGCCCCGCTCCCGGTACCAGCCACGATCCACACATCAGTCTCCGGAGCTTCTAGACTGTGTGCAGCGCGACACATCGACAATCAGCGCGTGACCCTAGAAAGGACGCCTCGATGAAAGCAGCAGTCTTCCACGGCCCGAACCAGGATCTGACGATCGAAGACGTCGATATCTCCAATCCCGGCCCGCGAGAGGTGCTGGTCAAGACGGCCGCGTCGGGCGTCTGCCACTCCGACCTGCACTTCGTCGAGGGCCTCTACCCCTTCCAGGCGCCCGGCATTCTGGGACACGAAGCCGCGGGCATCGTCGAAGAGGTTGGCGAACTGGTGCAGCAGTTCAAGGCCGGCGATCACGTGATCATGTGTCTCTCCGTCTTCTGCGGCAATTGCTCGTACTGCCTCAGCGGGCGGCCCAACCTCTGCCGCAGCCCGGAAACCCAGCGGCGGCCCGACGAGGATCCGCGGCTGTCGTGGAACGGCAATCCGGTCGCCCAGTTCGCCAACCTCTCGACCTACGCCGAGTACACCTTGGTGCACGAGAACGCGCTCGTCTACGTGGACGACGAGATGCCGCTGGACAAGGCGGCGCTGATCGGCTGCGGGGTGATGACCGGCGCGGGCGCGGCGCTGAACACAGCCAAGGTGCATCACGGCAGCACGGTCGCCGTCTTCGGTGCCGGCGGGGTCGGTCTCTCGGCGATCCAGGGCGCGCGCATCGCCGGCGCGAAGCAGATCATCGCCGTCGACCTGCACGAGCACAAGCTGGCGCTGGCGCGCGAGCTGGGCGCGACGCACTCGGTCGACGCGTCCAGCGGCGACCCGGTGGCGCAGATCCGCGACATGACCGATGGCGAGGGGGTCGACTTCTCGTTCGAGGCGATCGGCCTCAAGTCGGTCGCCGAGCAATGCTTCGCTGCGATCAAGCGCGGCGGCGTCGCCACGATCATCGGCATGGTGCCGTTAGGGCAGAAGCTGGAGATCCCCGCGCACGAGCTGCTTTCCGAGAAAGTGCTGCAAGGCTCGAGCATGGGCAGCAACCGCTTCCGCACCGACATGCCCAACCTGGTCGAGTACTACCGACAGGGTCGGCTGATGCTCGATGAAATGGTCACGACCACCGCGCCGCTGGAGGACATCAACGAAGCCTTCCGCGCCATGAAGGCCGGCGAGGTCGCCCGCACCGTCCTGACCAGCTTCTAGCGCGACCGGACGGGTGTCATTCCCGCCGGCGGCGGGAATGACGCCGTGGCTGAGACGGATTGCGCCCGCCTCTGTTGATAGGCTGAACCGCGCGGAGGGGTGGCCGAGCGGACGAAGGCGGCGGTCTTGAAAACCGTTAGGCGCGCAAGCGTCTCGGGGGTTCGAATCCCTCCCCCTCCGCCAGCATCGCAGCCGCCTCAGCCATCATCGATCGGCGCCGGCGATCGTCCGCGCGACGGCCAGGAGCGCTTCGACGACCGTCGGCTGCGGCAATCCGGCTCCGCCCTGATGAACCGAAATGCGCACGCTCCTCGCCGCGGGCACGACTTCCACCTGCAAGGTCTGCGGCTGGTCCAGCAGGTACTTGACGTTGCGCGCCACCCGATCGCTGCCCGACAGTTGCGAGGCCGCCTCGGCGGCGCCCGCGCCGGTCGCGTCGAGCGGATGCCACTTGAACGGGCCCTGATCCTGCGGTTGGGCCAGGATCGGCGTCGCCCAGCCGGGCGGCCAGGCCGCCGCAGGCAGCGCCGCACGATCGAGCACGACGTGCGCGCCCGTCACCGTGATCCTGCCCATGTGGCCGGCCGCGTCTCCGCCGAGCCGCGACACGACCACGTGCCGCAGCGGCGCGGCGCCGGCGTCCAGCTCGATCACGGCGACCGCGCGCGTGCTTCTCGGCAGATGCATCCCGCGCACGACTTCGTCGGGTTCGGACGCGGCGCGTCCGCTCATGCTGCGGGTCGCCAGTATCTCGATCAGCGCCGCCGTCGCCCGGGCGTCGGGACCGCGCCGAAAGATGCGCCGCAGGATGCTCACGGAACCTCCAGGTGCTCTCGTTGCGTCCCCGCCGTCTGCGTCATAATGCTAGGCGTTGCAGCTGAACAGGAGGCGGCCGATGCTCGTCGTGATGCGCAGGTTCTGGATTCGCCCGGGATCGTTCGATGAATTCGAACGGCTCAGCCGAGAGGAGATCTGGCCGGCGATTGAAGCCGCCGGCGCCCGCGTGCTGGGCATGTTCCGCGCCGAGGAGCCGCATCCGCACGATGAGGTCGATGATCCCTGCGAGATGGTGATCCTGCTCACCCAGTACACCGATCGGGAGCACTGGCGGGCGACCAGAGCGCGCGAGGACACGTGGCGGGGACCGCAGGACGTGCGAGACAAACTGGCCCGCGGCGCACGCGCCCGCCACGAACTCACGCTGGCCACGCAGCCGACATTCACGGAGCCGGTGCGCGTCAAAATCGGCGGACCGCTCTTCAGCTGGAAAGAGGAGCCGATGGGAGACGTCGAGTAGCGTCCGTCGCCGCATACCGAGTCGCGCGGAGCGAGAACATCAGCGGCAGGCGGTGATCCGGCTCGCCGCCGCGCTCGGGCAATCGCCAGATTCCCGGTTCGCCCTCGACCAGCCAGGGCAACGCCCGATAGACCGTCCAGTCCTGCTCGTGCAGGAAATCGATGCGGCAGCCGGCGTCGATCACGGCCGAGACGATCTCGCCCAGCCCGTGATTCCACTCATATGAGTCCTGATGCGCGAAGCGGGCGGACGCATCGGCGTAATCGCCGTCTCCCCGCCAGTGCTGCGGCCGCGCCGTCTCGAAGTACGGGTAGCGCAGCTGCAACGCTCCTTCGGCCAATTCATCGTCCAGCGTCTGGGTGACGGGGTGGACATCGCGGACGTAGAGGACGCCGCCCTCGCGCAGGAAGCCGGCGCAGACGCGCGCCCAGCCCGCGATATCCGGCAGCCAGCAGAGCGCGCCCAGATTGACGTAGACGATCTCGAACGTTCCCAGCCGGTCGGCCAGGGCTTCGGGCGCTGCATACAGCTCCGACTCGACGAACACCGCGTCCAGGCCGGCGCGTTCCGCGAGCTCGCGCGCCGCGGCAATCGCCGACGGAGCGAAATCGACGCCGACCGCCCGCGCGCCCAACCGAGCCCAGGACAGCGTGTCGAGGCCGAAATGACATTGCAGATGCAGCAGCGACCTGCCCGCGACCTCGCCGACCTCATCCAGGTCCAGCCGCAGCAGCGTCGATTGACCGGCCAGAAAACGATCGACGCCGTAGAACTCGGAGGCGGCGTGCGCCGCGACCGACTCATCCCAGCGGGCGCGGTTCGCCTGCCAGTACCGCTGGTAACGGTCAGGCGATGACACGAGTGCCGACTCGCGCGGCCAGAACCTCGGGCAGGATGACGGAACCGTCGGACTGCTGTCCGTTCTCCAGCAACGCCGCGATCGTGCGCGGCAGCGCGAGGCCGGAACCGTTCAGCGTATGGACGAACCGCGCGCCGCTGCCCGACGTCCCGTCCGCCGCTGGCCGGTAGCGCACGTTGGCGCGGCGCGCCTGGAAGTCGGTGCAGTTGGACACGCTCGACACTTCAAGCCATTCCCCCGCGCCGGGCGCCCAGATTTCGAGGTCGTAGGAGACCGCGGCGTTGAAGCCGAGATCGCCGCTGCAGATCTGCAGGACGCGGTATTCGAGTTCCAGGCCCTGCAGCAGCGCTTCAGCTGATGCGAGCATTTCGTCCAGCGCCGCGGCCGAGGTCTCGGGCGTGGTGAATTGGTACATCTCGACTTTCTCGAACTGATGCACCCGCTTGATCCCGCGCACGTCGCGGCCGGCGCTGGTCTTCTCGCGGCGGAAACAGGGCGTGTGCGCCGCGTAGCGGATTGGCAGCTGTTCCTCGGCCAGGATCTCGCCCGCGTGCATGTTGGTCAGCGGCACCTCGGCGGTAGGGACGAAGAAGTAATCCTCCTCTTCGTCGCGGTAGAGGTTGTCGCGGAATTTGGGCAGCTGGCCCGACGCGCGCATCGCCTCTTCGCGCACCATCGCCGGGACGTAGCACTCTTCGTAGCCCGAGGCGTGGTGGCAGTCGAGGAACCATCCGATCAGGGCGCGCTGCAGGCGCGCGCCCGCGCCGCGCAGCGCGTACATGCGCGATCCCGACATGGCGGCGGCGCGCTCGATATCGATGATTCCCAACGCCTCGCCGAGTTCCCAGTGCGGCTTCGGCTCGAAGTCGAACGATCGCCTCGCGCCCCAGGCGCGGATCTCGACGTTGGCTTCCTCGCCGCCGCCGTCGGGCGTCTCCCCGCCGACCAGGTTGGGGATCTCGCCCAGCAGGTTATCGAGCGACAACTCGCGCTCGCGCAGCTCCGCCTCGAGCTGATCGATTCGCGCCGCCGACTCGCGCTGCGCCGCGATCAGACTGCGGCGGTCTTCGTCGTTGGCGGCCTTGCCGATGGCGCGTCCGGCGCGATTGCGCTCGGCGCGCAGGTCTTCCAGTTCGACCAGAATCCCTCGCCGCTGTTCGTCGACGGCGATCACCTCATCCAGCGGCGCCTCGGCTCCGCGGCGCGCCAGGGAGCGGCGGATCGCGTCCGCCTGCTCGCGGATCATCTGCGTAGAAATCACCCGCCGGTCTCCTCACACTGCGCCGCGCGATCGATCGCCGCCATTCCCAACACTCGCACGTCCTCCGAGATGCGGGCCGTGACGCCATCAAGCGTCAACGGCTCGTCGCGCTCCAGCTGCCCGCGGCTGACCCAACGCCAGGACGCGCTCGGCGGATCGGGCCGCCCGCCCGCGGCCGGATCGGCGGTTGGGCGCGAGAAATAGATCAGGTCGATGTGCTGATGGGCCGGTTCGCCGCCGAACGAGCGGATCGGCTCGATCATGATCGTCGCCGGCGGAGGCAGCTGGGGCGGATCGGCGTAGTCGAACCGATCGGTGGTCGGCAGGATATCCACGACGATGCCCGTTTCCTCAAGCGCCTCTCGCCGCGCGGCCTGGATCGCGTCTTCGTTCGGCTCGATGTGTCCGCCCGGCGGCAGCCATAAGCCAACTTTACGGTGCCAGTGCAACAGCGTCGCGCCGGACATCGATACGAACGTCGTCACCGTGAAGTGTCGGATACCGCTCACGGCACGTACCGTATCGCACATGGAACTGATTTCCGCCGAGAACGGCATGTCGCCCAGCTGGTCGCCCGACGGACGGCGGATCGCCTTCCTCAGCAACCGCGCCGAGGGCTGGGACCTGTACGTCATGGCCATCGATGGGGCCATCGATGGGGCCGACGATCAGCCTGCCGCCGGCGAAACGATTCGTCTGACCAGCGGCGCCACGGCCGACAATCCCGCCTGGTCGCCCGACGGCGCCTGGATCGCGGTCGAACGCAACCACCGCGTCGAGGCCGTGTCCGCCGATGGAGGCGAGCGCGCCGTCCTCTGCGAAGACGCCGCCCAGCCGAGCTGGTCGCCTGACGGTCGGCTGGCGTTCGTGCGCGACCGCGATCTCTACGTGCGCGAGCAGGATGGGATCGAACGGCTGCTGCTGCGCGACGCCGAGCAACCGCACTGGTCGGCGAACGGGCGCGTCATCGTGTTCGCCAGGGCCGGTATCTGGACGCTCGACGTCGAAAGCGGCGAGGCGGTCCGGCGCAGCCAGGATGCGTCGGACTGCGATCCGGCGATCGCCGCCGACGGCGACATCGTCTTCGTCCGCAACGCCAGGCTGATGATCATCCATCCCGACGGCTCGCAGTCCGACCTCGCGCATCTGCCCTCGCCGGCGGGCGCGCCGGCGCTGCATCCGACTGATCTGGACCGATGCGCCTTCCATGTCCACGACGGCGGCAACTGGGACATTGCGCTCGCGTCGCTCATGCGCGGCGGTGCGCGGCGGCTGACGCGCGCGACCTGGACATCGTGGAACGCACGGTTGTAGCCGGCCCCTCGATCGGTTCGGTATCGTGACGGCATGCCGCACTTTCTGCTTCGACAGGCCGCCAAGGCGATCGCCGGTTCGGCCGCGCCGCAAGTCGCCTCGCAAGTCGCCGGGCGGATCGGCCAGCGGCTGACCGCGCCCGCCGCCCGCGGCGAGGAGCGGCGCCGCTTCCTGATCTGGTTAGCGGGACCGTTCAGGCAATCGCAACCCGACCGCTACGAGCGGCTCTGGCCGCGGCTGCGCGGCCGGGATGACGCGGTCGACGCATTGACCGGCGTCTTTCTGGAGCTGCAGAGCGCCGACGCCGAGGCGATGATCGGGTGGTTCGCCCAGCTCGCCGAGTCGGATCAGCGGCATTTCGACGAACTCATCGCGGCGTTAACGCCGAAGCCGCCGGACGCAGGGCGGTTCGTGCAGCAGGCTTCGCAGGAAGCGGAATCCAGCTTGCGCGGCGCGGCGCGGCTGCTGGGCCGCACCTGGCGGCGCACATCCGAGCAGGCTCGTGAACAGGCTCGCAACAGAAAGCGCTGACCCATGCCGATGATCGACCACATTACCGACGAACAGGCCGAGCTGATTCGCAACGCCAGAGTATTCTTCGTCGCTTCGGCCGACCCGACCCTGGGCGAGGGTCCCGATGGTCAGGGCGCGGTCAACCTGTCGCCCAAGGGCGCAGCCGATCTGCAGATCATCGACCGCAACACGCTGGCCTACTTCGATTACCGAGGCAGCGGCAACGAGACCGCGCGGCATAGCGCCGCCGGCGGCCCGATCACGGTCATGGTCACCTCGTTCGACGAAGACGCGGCCATCGTGCGGCTCTACGGTCATGCCAAGGCGATGCCGCTGGAGCAGTCGCTGCTGGCCGATCAGGCCGAGGCGCTGCGCGCGGCGGAGATGCCGACGCCCGAGCGGCAGGTGATCGAGATTCGCGTCGATCGCACACAGACCTCTTGCGGCTACGGGGTGCCTGTCTACGAGTACCGGGGCGATCGCGGCCGCGATCAACGCGGACGCCGCTACAAGTAGCGGCGCGCCGAACAACAACGCGCCAGAGCGTTGGTTACGCGATCAGCGCCGCCAGACGATCCAGCTCCGGCACGACGACATCGGCGCCCCTGTCGGGCAGGCGGAAGATGCAGCGGTCGACGCCCATGCGCTCGTACTCGGCCAGCGCATCTTCCTGCGCGCCGAAGACGTGAATCGAGATCTCGTCGAAGTCGCGGCCGGCTTCGTGCGCTCTCGACTGGATGTCCTGGATGCCGCGCTCGACGAAACCGGGCGCGGTGATGTTGGGCAGCCAGCCGTCGGCCCAGTCGACCACGCGCTGACGCGCCCACTTACTGCCCGCGCCGATCAGGATCGGCGGATGCGGGTCCTGCACGGGCTGGGGGATCACCTGCGTGCGCGGAATCTCGACGAACTCCGAGTGGTACTCGGCCACGTCCTGCGTCCACATTTCCTTCATCGCCGCAATGCGCTGTTCGGTCACCTTCCAACGATCGGCGAAGCGGACGCCCAACGGCTCCATCTCCTCCGCCAGCCAGCCGGCCCCGATGCCGAAGTCGAAGCGCCCGCCAGAGATCATGTCCAGCGACGCGATCTGCTTGGCCAGCGCGATCGGCTCGTGTTCCGTCACCAGGCAGATGCCGGTGCCCAACCGAATCTCCGAGGTCGCGCCGGCGGCCGCGCCCAGCGCCACGAACGGATCGTGGATGCGCCGGTACTCGTCCGGCAGCGAGCCGTCCTCGGAGCGCGGGAAGCGGGTTTCGCGGTCGACCGGCATGTGGACATGCTCGGGCACGAACAGCGATTCGAAGCCCCGCTCCTCGGCCGCGACCGCCAGCGAGGCCGGGTCCATGGCTAGATCGGTCGCAAAGATGAACACGCCGTACTTCATCGTGGAGTCCTCTCGATTGCCGCTGCGCCTATGCGCATACGCTACGACACAGACTACGACTTCGCGCCGACCGAGCGGCGCGGCTAGGCTGCCCCCATGCCGCGCGACCCGCTCTCGCCGCCGTCGCCGCCCGATCGGGCGCCGATGGTGCTCGACACCGACACGGCCAACGAGATCGACGATCAGTTCGCGGTCGTCCACGTGCTGCTCTCGCAGGATCGACTGCGGCTGGAAGCGATCTACGCGGCGCCGTTCTCCCGCGGAGGATCGTCGGCTGCGGCGGGCGCGTCGGCGTCGGAGGCTGAAATCCATCGGCTGCTCGAGCGGCTGCGCGTCGAGCCGGCCGGCCGCGTCCTGCGCGGGGCGGACGAGTTTCTGTCCGATGACCGCCGAAGCGTCGCCAACGCCGCCTCGGACGACCTGATCCGCCGCGCCCTGGCGCCGCGCGAGGGCCGCCTCTGGGTGGCCGCGATCGGCGCGTTGACCAACGTGGCGTCGGCGCTGAATGAGGCGCCCGAGATCGCCGAGCGCGTCTGCATCGTCTGGTTGGGCGGGCAGGCGCAGCACGCGCACGACGCGCGGGAGTACAACCTCTACCAGGATCCCGCCGCGGCGCGGGCGGTCTTCGAGAGCGCCGTGCCGCTGCTGCACATCCCCTGCTACGGAGCGGCGTCGCACCTGCTGACCAGCACGGCGGAGCTGGACGCCTACGTGCGGCCGCAGGGCGCGATCGGCGAGTACCTGGCCGACATCTTCCGCGATCACCACGAGCAGTATCCGGGGCGCTCGAAAGAAGTCTGGGATCTGGCTGCGACCGGCTATCTGATCGATGCGTCGTGGGTTCCCGCGCGCAGCCTCGCGCGGCCGACGCTGTCCCGGGCGATGACGTGGGTCTCGCGATCCCGGGACGCGCCCGAGGCATCGTTCGCGGAGGCGCATTATGTGCGCCGCGATCCGATCTTCCGCGACCTGTTCTTCAAGCTGGCGCAGTTCCACGACGGCGAGCGAGGGGCCGGCTTCGCCAGCTGATCCGTCTGATCCGATCCCGGTTTACAAGCGAACCGTGACCGGGCGCGTCATTCCGCCGAAGGTCGGCATCCAGGACGAGTGTTTACCGGGGCCGCCGGCGACCATGATGTGGATCTCCTCCGCTCGGTCGGAGATCGGCAGCAACTCGTCGACGCCGTGCGTCGGCAAGACGCCGCCGGCCATGCGGATGTTGACGGATTCGAGGAACTCGGCGCTGAGCTTGCCGGCGGGGTAACGGGCGTGCTCCCAGAGGTATTCCTGGATGGACTCGCGGCTCCAGCCCTCCGCCGCCACGGTCTCGGCGTGTTCGGGGCCAAACGCGAGCAGCGGCTCGCCCTTGCCCAGGATGTTGTTGGAACCCGCCTGTCCCATCGCCCCGGCGACGGTCTGGAGGATGCCGGCGGCGGTATTGCTGCCGTGATCCTGGATGTTGTGCGGTCCCTCGCAGGCCCAGACGGTGACGCAGCTGTCCTCGGCGTTGAGGCCGCGCGTAGTCTGAAACGGCGGCCAGGGCGAGGCGTCCTCGCGCTCGGCGGCGCAGAAGGCGAACTTGGCCGGCGTGCCCTGGGTCGCGCGGTCGCCGCGGCCGGGCGTCGCGCCGGCGATGTTGAGCTGCGCCAGGCGAACGGCGCGGCCAATGGTCGCGTTGGCGGGAAAGGCGGGGCCGAAGCAGCCGGAGCCGCCGTGGACGCCCGCGGCGCGCGCCGCCGGTCCCGAGACCAGCACGAACACGGCGCAGGGATGAGTCGTGGCGTTGATCCCGTCCAGATTGAACGGCGGCTGGGCGATCGCCTCGACCGCGGCGAGCACGACCGGGAATTGCTGCGGACGACAACCGGCCATGACGGCGTTGATCGCCACGGACTGGACGGTCGCCTCGCCCTGGCGCGGCGCGAGGACGCCGAGCACATCCAGCGGGTCGCGGTCTGAGGCCGCGAGCATCGCCCCGACGCGCTCGGCGGTCGGCGGGATCAGCGGCAGACCGTCCGACCAGCCGCGTCGGAGGCACTCCTGGGCGAAGTCAAACGGATCGGCCGGCAGCGTCAGCCGCTCGGCTTCGCGGCCGCGCGCGGTCGTCACGAGCCGACCGCCCCGGCGGTCTGACCGAGCAGGGCGGACTCCAGCCGATCCAGCACGTCATCATCCACCCGCGCCCGCACGCGGTCGGGCCGCAGGCCGCCGAGCGGATGCGGCACGATCAGGCGGTCCAGTTCGGGCAATCCGCGCTGCTCCGCTTCAAGCTGGAGCAGGTCGGTGAAGGCCGATGTGCCGACGGTGACCGTGGGGATGCCGAGCTCTTCGAACAGGACGGCGGCGTGGACACTCCACGTCGTGCAGCTGCCTCAATCGCAGCTGCCGATCAGCAGGAAATCGGCGGCGTTGCGCAAGGCGTCGATGGTCGAATCGGAGGGCGGCCCGCCGACCGGCTTGCTGCCCACGACCAACCGCCCCAAGTCCACCCGCTCGCCCAACCGCTCGACCATGGTCTCCATCAGCAGCCGGGCGTTGGCCTTGCGGTTTTCGAGGATGCCGGGACGCAGCCCGCGCAGGGACGCGGGGCGCGGCGCGGCGGTCGCTTCGCGCACCGCGACATGCGCCAGCGGGCTCAGCACTTCAATCGTCTCGGACATCGTTCCGCTCCTGCCTGATCCTGCGCGGGACGCTCAGTCGAGCCGCGCGTAGATCAACTCGCGCAGCTCATCCATGTCGGGGAAGCGGCCCATGGCGGCCTTGCTGAAGACCGGCTCGCCGTCCACCGACCACTCGAATAACCCCTTGCTGTCGGGGGTCAGTTTGACCTCCGAGACCAGATGCTGAATGTCGGTCATCAGCTCGCCGAGCATCCAGGCCGTGCGCGGCCAGTAGCCGCAGTCGGCGCAGTAGACGACTTCGATTGCGATCCGCCGCTCGGACATCGCTCAATCTCTCAGTCAGCTCGTTCAGTCAGCCCGAACTGCCCAAGTACTGTTCGAGCCGGCGCCCGACCTCGGCGGCCGTGCCCGAGGGCAGCGGGATCATCTGCAGTTCGGCGCCGGCGTCGGCGCGCGCCTGGAGCTGCTCGGTGATCGATTCGATCGGGCCGATCACCTGGATTTCGCGCACCATGCTCTCCGAGAACGCCATCAGCGCGCCCTCGGAGTCGCGGTCGGCCCAGGCCGAGCGGGACTCGTTGATCTCCGCCTCGAAGCCCGAACGCGAGAGCATCTGCCAGTAGAACGACCCCATGCGGTTGGTGTAGTGGAACAGCGGCTGGCGCGCGTTGCGCCAGACCTGTTCGTCATCGCCCTCGCCCGTGACGTAGACGTTGGTGAAGGGCGCGATCGTGACCGAATCCTCGGGCCGGCCGGCGTCGCGCGAGGCGCCGGCGAGCTGCCGCCTGAGCGGTTCGAAGCCGCGTCGGGGCCAGTGGATCGGATAGATGCCGTCGGCGATCTCACCGGTCTGCTGGATCGAGCGCGGCGTGATCGCCGCGATCCAGACGGGCAGGTTTTCGCGCACCGGTTCGTGGCCCAACAGTCGGAAGCCGCGCTGCAGGTCGTAGATTTTGCCCTCGTAGTGCAGCCGTTCGCCGCGCAGCAACATCTTGATGATCTCGGTGTACTCGCGAATACGCCGCAACGGTCGATCGAACTCGACTCCGTGGAACCCCTCGATCACCAGGTTCCCCGAGGAACCAAGTCCGCACACCATCCGCCCACCCGAGATCGTCTCCAGGGTTGCGAACTCCTGCGCGATCGCGGCCGGGGTGCGCGAGAACGTGTTCAGGATGCCGGTCCCGATCTGGATGTTCTCGGTATTCGCGGCGATCACCGTCAGCCAGGGCAGCACCGAGTGCCCCCAGGCTTCGCCGGTCGAGACCATCTCGTAACCCAGCTGTTCGGCGATCCGCACTTTCTCCAGCGTGTCGCGCCAGTCGGCGCTGAAGCCGGCCAGTATTCCCAGTCGCATCGCGTTCTCCGTTCCGCGCCCGCGTTGGCGGGCTGCCTCACTCGATTTCGACGATCATCTCGATCTCGACCGCCATGCCCATCGGCAGCGACTGCATGCCGACCGCCGATCGGGCGTGCCGTCCCGTCTCGCCGAACAGTTCGACCAGCAGGTCGGAGGCGCCGTTGGCGACGCCGGGGTGGTTGCCGAAATCGGGCGTGCAGTTAACCATGCAGAGCAGCTTGACGACTCGCGAGACGCGGTCGAGCGAGCCGATCTCGGCGCGCAGCGAACCCAACAGCTGCACCATCACCGCGCGCGCCGCCTGATAGCCGGCGTCGACGTCCAGATCGTCGCCCAGTTTGCCGCGGATCAGCTCGCCGTCCCGGAACGGGCCGTGGCCAGAGAGAAACACCAGGTTGCCGCTGCGCACCGCCGGCACATAGTTCGCCAGCGGCGGATTGGTGGACAGATCCAGACCCAACTCCAACGCCTTCGCGTCGGCCTGATGCGCAGACATGGCATGCTCCTTCGGATGTTCATCCGCTCGCGCGACTCAGGCTATCGCAGCCGGCGTCAGGCATGGTCGTAGGCGCGCAGCTCGATCTCGTTGCCGTCCGGATCGGCGATGTACAGCCCGTCGGCGTATCCACGAGCGCCGTACAGCTTGATGCCGGGATCGCGAACGATGATGAATGCGTCCGACCGGCGCACCTCGGCGAGACTCTCAGCCGAGACCACCAGACAGAAGTGATCGAGATTGCGCGATCCGGCGTCGGCGGCGCGCTCATCGGCAGGCTCGATCAGATCAATGATCGTGTCCGCCGAAACGCGTACTGAGGGAAACGGACACGAGCCCGACCGCCAGGCGTCGACGCGCAGCGGCGTCAGGCCCAGCCGCTCGGTGTACCAGCGCAGCGAGCGTTCGACATCCGCGACGCGCAGCACGATGTGATCCATCGCGGTGACCTGGATCATGGTTCACATCCTCTCGCGGTTCTCGCGCCGAGCCGATCGTTACGTCGATACGATATGACGAGCGGCGGCTATCCGGGCATCGTCCTGGATCGCGCGGCGGCGATAATCTCAAACAATCGTGCTACTGTCGTGTTACTGCAGGGCGGCGACTGGAGAGGCGGCATGAGCGTCGAGATTCGGATGGCCCGCGGACTGCGCACGCACGTCGATGTGCCGCCCGCCGTCGCGGTCGAGGGCGCCTCCGCGCGCGAGGCGATTGACGCGCTGGTGATCTGTTATCCCGAGCTGCGCCGCTTCGTCCTCGATGACGCCCAGCGCCTGCGCCGACACGTCAACATCTACATCAACGACGCGCTGATCCTGGATCGCGACCAGTTGTCCGATCCGATCGCCGACGGCGACCGGCTCTACATCCTGCCGGCAGTGTCGGGAGGCTCGCCTCAACACCCATTCAATTCCGCAGCCGATTCCGCAGCAAGGGGAGCCAGCCATGCCGAACACGAATGAAGCAGGTCTGTTGGTCAGCACGCGCAAGGGGCTGCTGCTGGGGCGCAGCAGCGGCGATCGCGCGCGCTGGCAGTGGTCCGATCTCCAGCGCGGCGGCTGGATCGTCGACTACGCCATGCGCGACCCGCGCAGCGGCAAGATCTGGTGCGCCGCCAGCCATTGGCAATGGGGCCCGCGGCTGCACTACACCACCGACTGGGGCGCGACCTGGATCGAGGCCGGCACGCCCGCGTTCAGCGACGGCGAGCGTTCGGTTGAGGCGATCTGGACGCTCGAACCGGGCGGCGCGCCGGGCAGGCTGTACGCGGGGATCATGCCGGGCGCGCTGTTCGCGTCCGAGGACGACGGCGAGTCGTGGCGCGAGATCGAATCGCTCTCGCAGCACCCGGCCGCCGAGCACTGGGAACCGGGCGCGGCCGGTCTGGTGATCCATCACATCTCGGTCGATCCCGACGATCCCGACCGTCTGGTCGTGGCCGGCTCAGCGACCGGGATCATGGTCAGCTACGACGGCGGCGCGAGCTGGAATGTCCGCAATGAGGGCATCTTCAGCGAGCACGTTCCAGCCGAGTTTCAGCTGGGCGCGCCGTGCGTGCATTCGCTGTTCGCGCATCCGCTGCGGCGCGGTCGGCTCTGGCAGCAGAACCATTTCGGGCAATACCGCTCCGACGATGACGGCCAGACCTGGCGGCGCATCGGCGAGGAGCTGCCGGGCGTCTTCGGGTTTCCCACCGCTATCGATCCGACCGACCCCGATATCTGCTACTTCGTACCCCACGACTCCGATCAGGCGCGCATGCCCTACGGCGGATCGCTGGCCGTCTATCGCACGCGAGACGCGGGCGAGACGTGGGATCGGCTGTCGGACGGGCTGCCGCAGTCGAGCTTCTATCACACCGTCTATCGACACGCGCTGGGGCAGGACGGGCGCGACCCGCTTGGGCTGTACTTCGGCTCCAGCGGCGGCGAACTGTACGGCTCCGTCGACGGGGGCGGGCGCTGGACGCTGCTGCGCGAACATCTCGCCGCGATCACGGCGGTGCGGGCGTTCCCGCTGCCCGACGCGTAGCGGGCGGCGCGGGCGTATCTTCGGGGAGTGACGCCGACGCAGCCGCCGACCCCGCAGCAGACTTGGCAACAGGCCTCGCAACCGACAGGCGATCCGGGCAGCGCCAGCGCCGGACTGCCCGAGCGGCGGCGTCCGCTGACGCTGCGCGCGGGGCTGTTCGCCATGCTCCTGGTGCTGTTCTGGGGCGGGCAGCCGGTCGCGATCAAGGCGGGGCTCGAGGAGGGCGTGGGGCCGCTGCGGCTGAGCGCGATCCGCATGGCGCTGGGCGGCGCGGTCGTGCTGATCTATGCAATCGTCACCCGCACCCCAATTCGCCCCACACGCGACGAGCTGCGGCCGCTGCTCGGTCTGGGCGCGCTGTTCGTAGTGCAGACCTACCTGATGTACGCGGGCGGTGATATGACCAGCTCGGGCCACGCCTCGGTGCTGATCTTCTCGTTCCCGCTCTGGACGGCGCTGTTCGGCCACTTTGTCATTCCCGGCGACCGCATGTCCGTTCGTCGGACGGGCGGCTTGCTGATCGCCTACGGCGGGGTCGTGGTGGTCTTCATCGGCGGGCTGAGCGCGCCGGGCGCGACGCTGCACGGGGATGTGATGATGCTCGCCTCCGCCATGATGCTGGGCGGTCGGCAGGTCTATCTGGCGTTCTTCTCGCAGCGCATCGACCCGGCCCGGCTGCTGCTCACGCAGTCGGTCGCGGCGGTAGCCATCTTCGGAATCCTCGGGCTGACGCTGGAATCGAGCGGGCCGATCTGGAGCACTGATTTCGTGCTGGCGCTGCTGCATCAGGGCGTCGTGATCGGCGGGCTCGGTTTCATCGGCAATCTCTGGCTGATCTCGCGCTACCTGCCCTC
Source organism: Dehalococcoidia bacterium (assembly GCA_965205105.1). GTDB lineage: Bacteria > Chloroflexota > Dehalococcoidia > Bin125 > Bin125 > Bin125. Next base: position 350,586 of record OZ242034.1, on the reverse strand, counting down.
GCAGGTCGCGGCCACAATGCTGTTCGCGCCGATCTGCGGCGTGCTCTTCAGCTGGCTGCTGCTGGGTGAGACGCTCGGCTATGAGGTGCTGGCGGGCGTGGCGCTGCTCGTCGGCGGCAGCGCGATCGTGCAGCTGCGGCGATCTCCCGATCGCCGGCCGGCCGAGCCGGACGGCTAGCCCCAGTCGTCCAGACCCAGCAGCCGCCGACCCAGCGGCGTCAACTCGGCCGGCGGCGTCAGCGCTTCTCTGCGGCGAGGATCGCCGGGGAAGGCCCGCGGGTTCTGGAATGCGGGATGCGCCGACTCGCGCCAGGAGGCGATTCGCAGTTCGCGCAGCGTTTCGTTCGAGGGCTGGGCCGGGAACAGACGGACGTACTGCGCCAGGCGGGGCTTGTCGGAGCGGTTGCGGCTGTTGCCGTGCGGCAGCGCCGAGTGCCAGACGATGAAATCGCCGGCGTCCGCTTCGATCTCGATCGGCGGGCCGATCTGCTCCGGGAACCGCTCGTGCAACTGCTGATGGCGGAGGTCTTCGTCCGAGATGCCCGCGGCGATCGCGCCCGCCCGCCGATGCGCGCCCGGCACGCACTGGAACCCGCCTTCGCCCTGCCTGGTATCGACCAGATACAGCACACCCTGAACCTCGAACGGGATCGGCGCGCGCCGCACGTCGATATCCCAGTGCACCATGCCGTGGTGGTCGTACTCGGGGTGCGCCTGGTTCGGCGGCGGCTTGAGGTTGGCGCGGTCGATGAATACCCACAGATCATCGCGCCCGAACAGGTCGCGGAACAGTTCGTAGACACGCGGGTGCTGGCGCACGTCCCAGAGCGCCTGATGGTGGTACATCTCGACCATCCCGTTGACGCGATGCGGCTCGCGGTACCAGTCGGCGGGATCGTTGCGGTCGAACTCGAGGAACTCCCAGATCGCGTCGGTGACCGCCGCCACCAGATCGGCGGGGATCAGCCCGCGCACGACGAGGTAGCCGTTCTGGTCGAAAAACGCGCGGTCGGCGTCAGTCAGCATGCGAGGCTCCGGCGAGGCGATGTCCGGCGCTGGAGCCGAGAGCGACCCCGAATCCGCCCAAATCAGACGCCGTAGGAAGTCCCTGCGCTCTAAAGCACAAGCGGCTGTGTCCATTCCATACACCCCTGATGCTCACGCGCTCTAGCGGCCACATTCGGGGTACCAATTTCTGGTTACTCGCTCCAGATCGCTCACGAGCCAGATGATTGACCATCGCCAGTTGAACGCCTGCTCGTCAGTCGCCATGTGAACCCACCCGTTGCTGATCTGCGCGATGCCACGGCTCTCGTTCCAAGTACCAGCGACGTAGCCTTCATGGTAGGCGTTCGGGTGCAGCCAGCTTTCGCAGCGCAGCAGTCCGATCACTGCGCCGAGTTTCGATTGACAGCCTGTGTGCCATTCGCCGAAGCAGTGACCGGGATCGTGTCCGTTCAGCGCGAGCGCGGCGGCCGCGAACTCGCAGACGGCCTCGACGCGCATGCCGTCCTGCTCCTGAGGAATGCACGCCTGCGCGTAGGTCCACTCGTCGGCTTCGTAGCCGAGCGAGAGCAGCAGCATCGTGAAGCCGGCGAGGAGATCAATCACCAGGCGAGGCTACACAGATCGCGCTCGCGCCCGATATTGATCAGGTCGTTGCGCTGAACAAACGGACGTTTCACGATGCGCTGATCCCCTCTGCGTGACCATGGCCGCTGTCAGCAGTGACGGCGTTCCCGTACCTCTGGAACCGGGCGCGGTGGTGGACACTGCAATCGAGCGAGGCTCCTGCGGGCTTCCCGATTCGCGTCAGATGGCCGGGCTAGTCGTCGAAGGGCGCTTCGACGCCCGGCGGCATGGCGACGTCGAACGTATTCAGCCCGATCGAGACCAGCGCGTAGTAGCCCATCACTGAGGCGATTTCGAACACGCCGCGCTCGCCGATCATGTCCCGAAGCGCCTCATAGGTCGCATCCGAAACGCGCTGACGCTCGATCAGTTCACGGCCGAAGCGGTAGACCGTCTGCTGACGCTCGTCGCCGAAATCGGGCTGGCCGCCGTCGCGGATCGCGTCGATCGACTCGGCCGACACGCCGGCGTTGACTGCCAGCCGCGCGTGCGCCCAGAACTCGAAGTTGGCGCGCCAGTGTCCGCCCATCGTGCAGATCGCCACCTCGAGCAGATCCGCCGGCAGCGATGTCGCGTAGCGAATTGCGGCGCCGAGCTGCTGAACCGCGTCGCCCACTTCGGGCGAGAGGAAGAGCGCGTTGAACGGTCCGATCAGGGCGCCGTCCGCGCCGGCCAGGCCGCCGTGCTCGCGGTCGGGGTTGCCGCGCGGCCCCGTCGTGATGTTCCGCCACAGGGCGCGCTGCTCCTCGTCAAGCGTGTCGAACGTGTGCGGTCCCAGTCGCGGCATCGTCGGCCTCCGGTTCTCGTCTTGCGCCCGGTCGCTAGGGCGTCTGCGTGGATCGTCTGGCGTGCGGCGGCAGCAGTTCGTCGGGATAGGCCGTGCCGACCAGTCCCAGCGCTTCCAGCTCGGCCAGTTGCGCGTCCGAGTATCCCAGCAGATCGCGATAGATCTCGCCGTTGTGCTCGCCCAAACGGGGCGGCGGGGTGCGCAGCTCGTTCGGCGTACGGCGCATCGTGAAGGTCAGGCCGGGATATCGATGCTCGCCGACGCCCTCCACGCTCAGCCGCTGGAAGAAGCCCACTTCGCGCAGGTGTCGATCCGAGAGCGCGTCGAACGGATCGTTGAGCGGCGCGGCGCAGACGCCGGCCTGCTGCAGTTTGTGGAACAGGTCTTCCTTGTGCCAGATTTCGGTCTCGCGGACGATCAGTTCGTCCAGCGCCGCGGCATGGGCCATGCGCGCCTCGGCGTGGGCGAAGCGCGTATCCAGCGGCGCGTGCGCCAGCTCCGACTGCACCGCCGCGTCGCCGGGGCCGGCGGCGAGCGCGTCGCAGAGCGCGACGAACTCGGCGTCGGATGACACGTCGATTGCGATCCACTGGTCGTCGCCGCGGCAGGGATAGACGCCGTAGGGCGCGCGGTGCGGGTGCGTGTTCGCCTGCGGCGGCGGATCCACGCCGCTCATGGTGTACTGGAACAGATACTCCGCCAGGCTGGGAATGAAGCTCTCGTTGAGCGGCATCTCGATCATCTGTCCGACGCCGCTGCGCTCGCGGTGCCGCAGCGCCATCATCACCGCCAGCGCCCCCTGCACACCCGAGAGTCCGTCGCTGGCCAGCGTCTCGCCGATGCCGTCCGGCCCGCGATCGGGATAGCCGCGCAAGTGGGTATGGCCCACCATCGCTTCGACGTGCAGGCCGAAGGCGCGGTAGGTCGAATACGGACCTGCCAGCCCGAACGCCGGCATCCGCAGCATGATCAGGCGCGGGTTCAGCTGCCGCAGCGTCTCCCAGCCGATCCCCGCCCGGTCGATCGTGGTCGGCACGTTGTTCTCGACCAGGACGTCGCATTGCTCGATCAGTTTGAGAAACGCCTCTCGGCCCTGCGGCGACATGATGTCGCAGGTCATCGAGCGCTTGTTGCGCGCGTGCGAGTTGAAGGAGGCGAAGCGGTTCCAGGGATCGACGCCCGGATCGGCGCCGGGATACTGGGGCTGGACGCCGATCTCGGCGCCGCGCAGCATCGCTTCCCGCGTCTGCACGTTCTCGGCGCCCCTGGTGTAGGGCTGCATTCGATTGACCGGCTCCACGTTGATCACGTCCGCGCCCCACTCGGCCAGCAGCTGGGTGACGTGCGGGCCCGCCCAGACCACGGTGATCGCGGCGACCCTGACGCCGTCCAAGGGCAGCGGCAGCGCACTGGTCGGACCGCCGGGCGGAGGATGGCGCGGGTCTTCCAACGGATCGGGCGGGGTCAGGTCGAGCACCACGCGGGAATGCTCGCCGAGCCTGGGCGAGCGTTTGGGCGGCGGCGGCGGCGACTCGCTCATCCGAAACGGAAAGCCCGGGTAGGGCAGCGGCTTGCCGTGCCAGTGCGTGATCTCATGCCACCAGCCGCGCTCGGCCAGCTGCGGATCGTTGAGCACGTCGGCGACCGTCATCACCGCCCCGGCCAACAGGCCGGCCGCCTGCGCCGAGGCCACGGCGTCGACCTTGTCGAGGCCCGCCAAATGCGCCTCAATCGCCTCATCGACGCGCGCGCCGAACCCGGATCCCGGCCGCGGTCCGGCGAGGTAGTCCTCGTCCTCCAGCAGGTCTTCACGCCCGATCCAGCGCATCAGGCGCGGCATGCGGGTGCCGGAGCCGACGATGTTGACGAATCCATCGGCGCACGGATACATGCCGAAGCCCACCAACCGGCGGGTCGGCTGCGCGCGGCCGGGTGATACCCCGCTGTACTCCGCCGAGAGGAGTTGGATCGTGCGCCGATCACGGCAACCGGCCTGGCAGCGGTAGATCGAGATATCGATCCAGTCGCCGGCGGGCGCGTCCGCTTCGACGCGCGTGAGCGCCAGCATGATCGCGAACGCGGCCGTCGCGCCGGCGTGATAGCTCGCGTAGTGTCCGGCTAATTTGACCGGCTCGCGATCCGCCGCGCCGGTCGCGTGCAACGGGCCGCCGATCGCCTGCATGGTCAGCTCGGAGCCCCGATAGTGGTGGTACGGCCCGGTCTGTCCGAACGGGGTGATCGAACACAGCACCAGTTGTGGGTTGATCGCGTGCAGGACGTCCCAGCCCCAGCCGGCCGCCTCCGCGCCGCCGGGGCGCAGGTCTTCGACCACGACATCGACGATCTGAGCCAGCCGCCGCACCGTCGCCGCGCCGTCGTCGGTGTGCGGATCGAGGGCGATCGACTGTTTGTTGGTGTTCAGGTGCAGGAAGAGGCCGGAGGCTTCGCTGTCCTCGACCTGATCGGGGAACGGACCGAAGTGCCGCGATGGATCGCCGCCTCTGGGTTCCGCCTTGATCACGCGCGCGCCGTAGTCGGCCAGCAGCTTGGTGGCGTAGGGGCCGGCCACCCCGCCGGTCAGGTCGAGTACGGTGAGTCTGTCCAACGGTCCGGCCATGCAAGCGTCCAAGCGCCGAGGATTACGGGCGCGCTCGGCGGAGCGCGATTGCCGCCATGCTACGCCAACACCCGCGGCAATATCGACAACGCCTATCGACAACACTGGCCAACACTGATATTGAGGGCAGGGCTAGGCGGGAATCGCCGGCCGCCACAAGGCGTCGATACGGCGCGGGCGTTGGGGTCGCGGCGCGATCAGCGCGCGCGGCGCGGCGGCAGACCGAGCAACGGGCGCGCGCCGGCGTCGTAGTTCCAGTCAAGCGCCGCTCCGTGCTGCCTCGCGGTCTGCAGGTCCCGCCAGCGCCGCTCCAGCGTCCAGCTGCGGCGCGCCGCGTTGGTGCCGCTGGCGCGGAACAGCCGCTCGACGGCCTCCGCGCAGGCGTGCACCGCGCGCACGTTGGCCAGGCGGCAGCGACCCAGCAGACGCGGATCAGGATCGTTCCGCTCGACCCCGGGCCAGGCGCGCGTCCAGCTCTCCTGCACCAACGCCCGCGCCGACCAGACCTCCGCCTGCGCCCTGGCGTACTCCAGACGAAACGTCTCGCGCTCACGCAACGGCGACGCGTCGCCGCTCGTCGCCTGCGAGGACCACGCGGCGAGATCGTCCAGCGCCCCCTGCGCCGCCCCGACCGCGTGACCGGCGTTGGCGATCCAGGCGACCAGCGAGCGGTCGGGGACTGACCACTGCGGACCATCGGCGCCGGGTGGTTCCAGCGTCGACCAGGTATGCGCGCGCTGGACGAACGCCCGATCCAGCTCCCAGTCGTGACTGGCGGTGCCGCGCAGCCCCATTGCGTCCCAGGTCTCGATCACGCGGCCGGCCCGCTGCGGCAGCAGCGCGAAGCGGATCTGATCGTCGAAATCGACGAAGGCCGCCACGACATGGGTCGCGTGCTCGACGCCGCTGACGAAGTTGAGCCTGCCGCTGAGCCGATAGCCGGAGGTATCGGGCTGCGCGGTGGTCATCACGCGCGACGAGCCGACAATGCGGCAACTCGGACCGCCCGGCTCCTCGCCGCCGATCATCTGGCTCAGGATCGAGTTGGGCAGCCAGGCGGCGAGCAGCGAGACTTCGGCGGCGATCATCACGACCCAAGCGGTCGAAGCGTCGGCGTGCGCCAGCGCCTCGATCACATGAAACACGACCAGCGGATGCGCCTGCTCGCCGTAACTGCGCGAGGGGATGTTGAGGCGGAACAGGCCGCGCCGGGTGAGCGCCTCGATCAACTCGGATGGAATTCCGCCGCGCTGTTCGATCTCGTCGGCGCAGCGTCGAATCGCCGGCTGTAGATCACGCGCCGCCCGCGCGAGCGCGTGCTCCTCGCAGGCCGCAAACGGGTGAACCGGCTCCGACATGCGTGCAGCGTAGGACGCCTAGACTGGCGGGCGACGATGAGCGTTGAGCTGAACCACAGGGAACGGGCGAGACATGGCCAGCGAACGACAACAAACGGCCGATACCGCGCTGCGCGAACGGGCGCGCGCCGTAATCCCGAATGGGATGTACGGGCATCAGAACGCGTCGTATCTGCCCGAGAACTTCCCCCAGTTCTTCGCGCGAGGCGAGGGGGCGCATCTCTGGGATGTCGACGGCAACGAGTACATCGACTATCTCTGCGCCTACGGCCCGATCCTGCTGGGCTACCGCCACCCGGCCGTCGATCAGGCGGCGGCGGCCGCGCAGGACGCCGGCGACTGCTTCAACGGCCCGTCGGCGAAGATGGTCGAGTTGGCCGAGCTGCTGGTCGAGATCACGCCCTGGGCCGACTGGGCCTGGATGGCCAAGAACGGCACCGACGCCACCGTCTACGCCGCCTCGATCGCTCGCACGGCTACGGGCAGGGGAACCATCCTGCGCGCGCACGGCGCCTATCACGGTGCAGCGCCGACCTGGATCGCGGCCGGCGGCATGGCGGCGCAGGCCGAGGGCACCATCGAATACACGTACAACGATCTCGGCTCGGTGCGCGAGGCGATCGCTGCGGCCGACGGCGACGCGGCGGCGATCATCGTCTCGGCCTTCCGACACGACGTCGGCCTGGATCAGGAACTGCCCACGCTTGAGTTCGCGCGCGGCGTGCGCGAACTGTGCGACGCCAACGGGACGGCGCTGATCCTCGACGATGTGCGCGGCGGCTTCCGCATCGACATGGCCGGCAGCTGGGCGCCGCTCGGCGTCGACCCGGACCTGAGCGCGTACTGCAAGGCGATCGGCAACGGGCACCCGATCTCGGCGCTGATGGGGCGCGACAGCCTGAGCGAGGCGGTCGCCCGAACCATGGCGACCGGGTCGTACTGGTTCACGGGCGCGCCGATGGCGGCGGCGCAGGCGACGATCGAGACGATGCTCGAGACCGACGGCATCTCGCACCTCGAACGGATCGGCGGCGCGCTGCGCAATGGCTGGCAGCAGGCCGCGGATGCGCGCGGCGTCGGCATCCGCCAGACCGGACCGGTCTCAATCCCGCTGATGTTGTTCGACGGCGACGATTTCACCACCCGCAATGCGCCGCGCGCCTATCGGTTCTCGGCGGAGCTGGCCGATCGCGGCGTCTATCTGCACCCGGTGCACAACGGCTTCCTCTCGACCGCCCTCAGCGAGTCGGACATCGCTCGCACGCTGGAGGCGTCGGACGAAGCCTTCGCCGTCGTCGCCGCCGAATTCGGCGAGTAGCCGCCGCCCAGCCCGATGCTGTTCAGCGGCGGTGGCGATCTGCCCCAGCGGGGGCGGATCATCTTCCCGGCTCGGGTCAGGCACGCCCTGTTCGTGGAGCAACAGGGGCGCTGCCGCTACTGCGGCCGGCGGATGAGCAGCCGATATCTTGAGATCGATCACAAATGGCCCGTGAGTCGTAACGGCGGCGACGAGCTCGCCAACCTGCAGCTGCTCTGCACCGCCTGCAACCTGCGTAAAGGCATCCAGACCGATGAAGAGTTTCGCTCGCGCTACTGGCGGCTGCTGCCGCGCGATGAAGCGATCCCCAATCCGCCGATTCCGCAAACGGCCTTCAGCGAAGAAACTCGGCGAACACGAGCCTCGCGAACGGTGCGGAGCATCTACCGCGATCGCTTTGAACACGCGAGACGCCGACGCCGCGAGGCCGCCTGGGCGTCCGGCGAGGGCTGCGGCGGGTTCGCGGTCAAGGTTCTCGGCCTCGCGCTCATCGTGATCATCACGGTTGCGAGTCAATGCGGCGGCTAGACCCGTGCGGCGCGGCGCTCGGGCCGACCAAGGACCAGGCCAGACCGACGCCGGCTCCGATCATGGCGCCGGCGACTACGACTCGGCGCAGACTGGGTGCGTCCACGGTTTCGCGCGAGGGCGGCGGCCTCGGATCAACGCTCCCCGCGATCTCGGCCGCAATCTGTCCGCGCAGCCGCAGACCATGCAGATCGCGCAGTTCCCGCAGCTCCGTCGCTGTCGTCCGGCCATTGCCATCCGCAAGGACCGTTGGCGCGTCGGGGCGCTCGACGTTCACCGACGGGGCCGGCGGCAGCTTGGCGCTGCGCAGCGGCAACTCGCGCATGCGCAGGATCGCGAGCACCGAGATCAGGACGATGCCCGCCGCCAGCAGGAAGTTGTCGGTGATCGCCGTCGCCACCGCCGACTGCACCTGAGGCTCCGCCGCCGCCCAGACTTCGGAGCCGAGTTCCGTGACCAGCGAATCGCGGAAGAGCGGATCGACCAGCTTTTCCGGCTCGATGATCTCGACCAGATCGGGTGCGAGCCGCTGCATCAGTCCGTCGGCGAGGCGCGCGTTGAACAGCGCCCCGACCACGCCGATGCCGATGACGCCGCCCACCTGCTGGAAGAACTGGCTGAACGCCGAAACGATGCCCAGATAGCGCTGCGGCGCGGCGTTCTGCGAGGCGATCGACATCACCGGCATCATCAGCCCCATGCCGATCCCGAACAGGAACATGCGCCCCAGCACGCCGACAATCGGGGTCTCCCGCGTCATCGTCGAGAGCAGCAGCATCGAGCCGAACATCATCAGCGAGCCGATGACGGCCAGATACTTGTAACGCCCCGTCCGCGACATGATCTGTCCGGAGGCGACCGAGCCGGCGACCGAAACGAGGATCATCGGTCCCATCACCAGGCCGGCGGTCGCGGCGTCGACGGCGAGCCCGACCTGCAGGAAGAACTGCAGATAGACGAAGGTGCCCATCATGGCGACGCCGATGAAGAAGTTGACGACCGCCGCGCTGGCGATGGTCTGAATGCGGAACAGCTGCAGGGGGACGATGGGCTGCTCGGCGCGCCGTTCGACGCGGATGAAGAGCAGCAGCGCGGCGGCGGAGACGGCGAACAGCGCCAGCGTCTGCGGCGCCAGCCAACCCCAGCTGGAGGCGAGGCTGAGCGCGATCATGGCCGGGATCAGCATGATCGAGAGCGTCAGCACGCCCGCGGCGTCGATTCGGAACCTGCGTTTGGGCGGCCGCAGCCAGGGCATCTTGAGCGCGATCACGGCCAGCACGATCGGCCCCAGGAAGAGCATGATCCAGAACACCCAGCGCCAGTTGAGCGCCTCGGTGAGGACGCCGCCGATCGGCGCGCCGATCAGGCTGCTGAGCGCAAAGACGCCGCCGAACAGGCCGATGAACCGCCCCCGCTCGGCGGGCGCGTAGAGGTCGCCGACGACCGAGAACGTAGCCGTCATCAGGATCGCGCCGCCCACGCCCTGCACGGCGCGGAAGGCGATCAGCTCGTAGATGCCGGGCGCGAACCCGCACAACGCGGAGCCGATCAAAAAGACGCTCAGCCCGACCAGCAGCACCGGCTTGCGCCCGAAGGCGTCGCTGACCGTGCCGGCGATCGGGATCGTGACGACCTGCGCCATGACGAACGCCTGGACGAGCCAAGGGTACAGCTCGAGCCCGCCCAGGTCGGAGACGATCTGCGGCATCGCCGGGCTGACCACGCTCTGTTCGAGCGCCGACATGAACATGCCCAGCATCGCGCCGACGATGATCAGCCGCTTGGTGCGGAGCGGCAGGTCGATGCCCAGCGGCCGCTGCTCGTCGAGCGGCTGCGGCTCCGCCGCGTGCTCGGCTGCGCGTCCGTTCAAGGTCACCGCCGCTCGCTTCATCTGCCTTGATCGGGGAAGATAGCGAATGTCCACCGGATACGCAACGGCGGACGCATCCGCATGTACGGGTATGCGATATGAGCGGTACAAACATGAATTAACAAAGCGACAGGGAACCTGAGTCGGCAATCTCCCATCGCGGCGGGGAAGCATCCGATAGTACAAGATCGGTCACAGATACAATCGTCGTTCCGCCTGGCCACTGCCTCGCGCTGGAGCGGGCCGTGAACACGACGACGCGAAACGGCTCAACATATATGCGTTGGATCACGCCTTCGCCGTCCGCCGCCCACTGCGATAGATGATCATTGAGTCGATCCCATACTTCATCATTCACAACAGTTCGCAGATCAATTGGTGTTTCGGATTCGTCCGGCTCCTCGCCTTCAGGATAGTCAGTGTGTTCCACCGCAGTGCAGATATCGTTGCCGTACTTCCGTTGATCGAAATGCGGCCAGTACATCAGCGCCGCCGCCGAACGGTAATCCAACTGCCGGGGCAGGTCGATGGCGGCATCCGCGACGGGCTCGCCAAGCTCGGCGATCGATCTCCGATCAGGCGCATCGCCGGGCGCACCGGCGTAGCCGAGCAGCGCGGTCAACAGCGCCAGGATCCAGACGAGCATGACGGCTTCCTCTCGGCCAGTTGGCTCAGGCTAGCGCGGGGGAGGGGAAGCTGCTCTCGGCGCGGCGTTGGATCCGCGCGGACGCACCGCCGTTGGAATCGGCGCGCGCGAAGTGCTAAGAAGTGCTAACCTGACGACACTTCGACACTTGGCCAGCGAAAGGAACTGTCATGGCTGAGATGATCTGCGACCGGATCAAGGTGATCGACTCCGACACCCACGTCTCCGAGCCGGAGACGCTGTGGACCGATCGGATCTCGACCAGGAAGTGGGGCGACCTCGTGCCCCACGTGATCTTCGATCCCGAAATCAACGAGGACCGCTGGGTGATGGGCGGCAAGAAGTTCATGCCCACCGCCGGCGCGGCGATGGCCGGCTGGAAGTCGCCGCCGCCCAACCATCCGCCCAGCCTGCAGGAGGCTGACCACGGCAGTTGGGAAATCCGCGAGCGGCTCCAGCGGATGGACGAGTACGGGATGTACGCGCAGGTCGTCTATCCCAACGTGGGCGGCTTCGGTTCGGGCAACTTCCTGCAGATGACCGACGACGAGCTGCGGCTGGACTGCGTGCGCGCCTACAACGACTTCCTGGTCGAGTGGACGTCGGTCGAGCCGTCGCGCTTCATCCCGATCATGGCGATGCCGTTCTGGGACGTGCAGGCCTGCGTCGACGAGATGCAGCGCGCCTACCAGCGCGGCCACCGCGGCGTGCTGATGACCAATCAGCCGCAGACCTTCGGGCTGCCGCGCATCACCGAGCCGCACTGGGACCCGATCTGGAACCAGGCGCAGGACATGGGCCTGTCGATCAACTTCCACATCGGCTCCGGCGACCTGACCGAGCTGCGCAACGTGACCGTCGACAACGGCCGCCAGGCCGCCTACGCCAAGTCGACCGTGAAGCTGTTCCTGGACAACTCGAACGCGATCCTGGACATCATCCTCTCGGGCATGTGCCACCGCTTCCCCGAGCTCAGGTTCGTCTCGGTCGAGTCGGGCGTGGGCTGGATTCCCTATCTGCTCGAGGCGATGGACTGGCAGTGGCTCAACTCCGGCTGCCGCGAGGAGCACCCCGAGATGGACCTGCTGCCCTCGGAGTATTTCAAGCGCCAGTGCTACGGCTGCTTCTGGTTCGAGGAGGACTCGGTGCTCAGGGCGATCGAGCAGATCGGCTCGGAGAACCTGATGTTCGAGACCGACTTCCCGCACCCGACCTCGATGTCGCCGGGCCCAAACAGCGTGGCGCGCAACCCCAAGCAGCACGTCGAGGAAGTCCTCAGCGTGCTGCCCGAGGAGGACCTGCTCAACGTCCTCCAGCGCAACGCGGCGAAGGTCTACCACTTCGAGGTCTAGCCGTTGGCAATCGGCAGACCAGGCAGTCCGCGCCGGACTCCGTGTGGAGCCCGGCGCGGACAGCTTCGCCAATCACGCTCCTCACATGCCAAATTTTCCGGCACTCGTTTCGCAGTTCGCCAACGACTGCGAGGAGAAATTCGCCAACCTGCACGGAGCGCAGCCGGAGGATCAACTCAAGCCCCTGGTCGGCGATCTGCTTGCGGCGTTCGGTCCGTTTGCCAACGCGAATATCGCGTGGCGCAGCGAAGTCCGCGAGGACGACGTAGACGGCCGCCCCGACATCGGCGTGATCGTCGCGGATCTGCTGACCGGTCATATCGAACTCAAAGCGCCTGGCGTCGGCGCGCGGCCCGAACAATTCAAAGGCAATAACAAACGGCAGTTCGATCGCTTCAGGGCGCTGCCCAACCTGATCTACACCGACGGCTCGGAATGGTCGCTGTACCGCAGCGGTGAACTTGCAGCACGGGTAGCGATCGCAGACGACATTCGCGACGGCGCCAAGGCGCTCGCGTCCGACGCGCTCGGCGAGTTTCGGACGCTGCTGGCAGACTTCACAAACTGGGCGCCAAAAGTGCCCGGCGATCCGGGGCGAATCGCCGAATTCATCGCGCCGCTGGCGCGCATCCTGCGCGATGAGGTGGAATCGGCGCTGGGGCGGGGAAACAAATCGCTGCGCGCTCTGGCGACCGAGTGGCGCGGCATCCTGTTCCCTGAAGCGGACGACGCCCAATTCGCCGATGCGTATGCGCAGACCCTGACCTACGCACTGCTGCTGGCGCAATTCGAGGGCGCGGAATCGCTCGATCCATTCGGGGCGATTCCGAAGCTGCAGGGCGAACACGCGCTATTGGCTTCGGCGCTGCAACTACTCGAAGCGGCCGGAGTCCGCGATGAACTGCTGATGCCGATTTCGCTGCTCGAGCGTGTGATCGGCGCGATCGAGCCTTCGGCGCTGGAGACCTCCCAAGATCATTGGCTGTACTTCTATGAAGACTTCCTCGCCGCCTACGATCCGGCTTTGCGCAAGGATCGCGGCGTCTACTTCACGCCGATCGAGGTGGTCGAATGCCAGGTGCGGTTCGCGGCGGAACTGCTGCGAACCCGGTTCGGCAAGCCGCTCGGCTTCGCCGAAGAGTCGGTGCAGATTCTCGATCCGGCCGTAGGCACCGGCACCTATCCACTCGCCATCATCGATCACGCCGCAGCGACAGTCGCCGAGCGGTACGGGCCCGGGGCGGTTCCGCAGCAGATGGACAACCTGGCCAAGCGACTGGAAGCGTTCGAGCTGCTGGTCGGCCCCTATGCGGTTGCGAGACTGCGGATCACGCAGCGGCTGCGCGACGCCGGTGCGACCGGGCAGTCGGCACGGGTCTATCTGGCGGATACGCTGGCGTCGCCGACCACGCTGGAAGAGTTTCCGACATCGCTGCTGTCGCAGCCTATGACCGATGACCGCAAGGCCGCGCAAACGCTCAAGAACGACCGCAGCATCACTGTCTGTATCGGCAATCCGCCCTACGACCGAGGTAAGAAGGGTGAAGCCGAGACCGGCAAGGAAGGGCCGGGCGGCTGGGTGGTGCACGGCGACATCGAACTGGACCAACCGCCAATTCTGCGCGATTTCACCAAGCCGGTGATCGAGGCGGGCGGCGGCGGACACCTGAAAAACATCTACAACTCATACGTATATTTCTGGCGCTGGGCGCTGTGGAAGGTATTCGAATCGCCGGATTATCAGGGTATCGTCACCTTCATCACCGCCTCTTCCTATCTGCGCGGCCCGGGTTTCGCGGGTATGCGCGAGGTGATGCGGAAGACGTTCGACGAACTGTGGATCATCGACCTCGAAGGCGACAACCTCGGCGCGCGCAAGACGGACAATGTGTTCGCCATTCAATCTCCAGTCGCGATTGCAATCGGCGTCCGGTCAGGCGGCTCGGATGCCGAACGCCCCGCTGTAATCAGGAAAGCCAAACTCACCGGGACCGCCAAAGACAAGCTCGCGCAGCTTGACGCTGCCAACACTCTGAGCGATCTCGACTGGCAGACCTGCTCGGATGCGTGGGACGATCCGTTCTATCCAATCGGCGCAGGCGCGTACTTCGACTGGCCAGATGTGAGGGACGTGTTTCCGTGGCAACAGTCTGGCGTTAAGGTTGGTAGAACCTGGCCTATCGCAGAATCAGTGGCGACGCTCAAAAACAGGTGGCTCACTCTTGTTGGTTCGGAAAAAGATCAACGTGGAGCTTTGTTTGTGAAACGACCGAATGGTCGCATGATCTCTGATCGACCTGTTTCTTTAACCAATCCAGGCATCAAGCATAATTCCATCGAGGATGCTGTGGAAGACGAAGGAATTACTGCACCAGTGAGGTACGCGCTGCGGTTTTTGGATCGACAGTACGTTATAAGCGATAGCAGGCTCATCGAGCGCCCTGCCCCTCGCCTCTGGAATGCGCACGGGGAGCACCAAGTCTATATGACTTCGCTGTTGACGTCAGTCGTGGGAACAGGGCCGGCTGCGGTAGCAGCATCTAACATCCCCGATCTTCATCACTTTCGCGGGTCGTTCGGAGCCAAGCATGTGATCCCTCTCTACCGAGACTCGACTGCAAATGATCCCAATATAACTGACGGTATCCTCGACCTGCTCAACACGAGTGCGGAATCGCTCTTCGCCTATGCCTACGGCATCCTTGCGCAACCGGCATATGTCGAGTACTTTTGGGATGAATTAGAATTGCCCCCTCCCCATTTGACATTAACGAAAAATAGTAAGTTGTTCAATCGCGTCGCCGAACACGGACGGCGGCTGATCTACCTGCATACATACGGCGAGCGGTTCGGTGGTCCGCAGGACGACGGCTCGGTTCCGCCAGGGCGCGCCCGCTGCGAGGTTCCGGTATCGCAGTCGGAGTATCCGAACACGTTCGGTTATAACGAACAGACCCAGACGCTGTCCGTGGGCGAGGGCGAATTCCGGCCCGTGCCGCGGGAGGTCTACGAATATTCGGTGTCGGGGCTGCGAGTCGTGCAGTCCTGGTTGGGCTACCGCATGCGGGATCGCAAGGGCAGGAAATCGTCGCCGCTCGACGACATCCGGCCGGAGCGGTGGGAGTTCACCGAGGAGCTGTTGGAGTTGCTCTGGGTGCTTGAACAGACGATCGACCTCGAACCGGCGGGACGGGCGCTGCTCGATGAGGTGCTCGAATCCGATCTGTGGACGGCGGCCGAGCTGCCCAAGCCGACCGATGCGGAACGCAAGCCGCCCAAGCCGAAGCCCGCCGCAGCCGGCACGCTCGGCCTCTGACAACCGTCCGCCGCCCCAACGCTATCCTTGTGGTATGACCACCGAGAGCAAGCTGCTGACCGCCGACGATCTGATGCGCCTGCACAGCGAGGGCGTTCGCGGCGAACTGATTCGGGGAGTGCTGCGCGAGCGTCAGCCGGGCGGGGTCGAGAGCGGGGAGATCATCGCCAATCTAGGGTGTCAGATCAGCGAATTCCTGCATCAGCATCGTCGGGGGATTGGAACGATCGGATCGGGGTATCTGCTGGAACGGCGGCCCGACAGCGTGCGGGAGGCGCCAATCGCTTACACGTCGTTCGACAAGCTCCCGCCTAGCGAACGGATCACAGGATACGCCGAGGCTGCTCCCGACCTGGTGGTGGAGGTGTGCGGCTTCAATCGCGGCGCGGCCGAGATCCACGACAAGGCGCGAATGTGGCTCAGCTACGGCGTGCGGCTGGTCTGGGTCGTGCATCCCGATTCGCGCAGCGTGGATGTGCACCGCCCGCAGGCGCCCGTCGAGACGCTGGCTGAGGGCGGCGAACTGGACGGGCTGGACGCGCTGCCGGGCTTCCGCTGCCCGGTGGCGTCGATCTTCGGCCTCACCGCAGCCGATTGATCCAGCTTGCGATCACCGTGCAGCTATGCGGCTATGCGGCTATACTGCGCGGTGACCACACGGACAGACGGCGCGCCATCAATCGGGGCGCCGCAGGAAAGGAACCGCAACGATGGAAATGCAGAATGTCGTCATCGTCGACGGCGCACGCTCCGCCTTCACGCGCGGCGGGCGCGGCGCGTTCACGGCGACCCGGCTGGACACGATCGCCGTCCAGGTGCTGCAGGAGCTGCTGGGCCGCTACCCGCAGCTGTCCCCGCACGACATCGAGGATGTCGGCATGGGCTGCGTCGGCGGCGTGGCGGAGCTGGCCGGCATCGGCGCCAACCACATCGTGCGGCTGGCCGGGCTGCCCGAGTCGGTCTGCACGTTCGACTCGAACCGCCAGTGCGGCTCCTCGATGGAGACCATGCACCGCGTGGCGCAGGAGATCATGGTCGGCGCGATTGACGTGGGCGTCGCGCTCGGCGTCGAGCGGATGGGCCGCCAGCTGGGCGGCGGCGGCGGCGCGGAACCGAACCGGATTACCGAGTTCAACCAGGATCGCCACCAGATGACCGAGGCGCAGCGCAACCTCGCGCCCGACCACAACGACTTCTTCAGCGTGCCGATCCCGGACGAGATTCTCGACTCGTCGCCGGTCTGCTCGATGCTGCAGACGGCGCAGAACGTGGCCGAGATGTACGAGATCTCGCGCGAGACGCTGGATGAGTTCGCGGTCGAGTCGCACCGCAAGTACGGCGAAGCGCTGGCCAACGGCTTCTACCAGGGCGAGATCGTGCCGATCGAGGTCGACCTGCCGGTCTTCGACGACGAGGGCAACCTGCTGCTCGACGAGCGCGGCGAGCGGCGCGTGGTCGAGGTTGACGAGGGCTTCCGACCGGGCACGAACTTCGAGGGGCTGAGCGGTCTGCGCACGGTGCGCGGCACCGTCTCGCACACGCAGAGCGAAATCCGCATCACGGCCGGCAACAGCTGCCCGACCAACGACGGCTTCACCGCGGCGCTGCTGATGAGCGAGCGCAAGGCGGACGAGCTGGGCCTGGAGCCGCTGGCGCGCATCGCGGGCTTCGGCGTCGGCGGCGTCAAGCCGCAGATTATGGGACTGGGGCCGATCCCGGCGACCCGCAAGGCGCTGGCGCACGCCGGCATCGACGCCTCCGACATCGACCGCGTCGAGTTCAACGAGGCCTTCGCCGCGCAGGTCATCCCCTCGGTGCAGGAGCTGGGCATTCCGATGGAGAAGGTGAACGTCAACGGCGGCTCGCTGGCCATCGGCCACCCGCTGGGCGCCACCGGCACGCGCCTGGTCACGACCGTCGCGCGCGAACTGAAGCGCAGCGGCAGTCAGTACGGCCTCGCCACCCAGTGCATCGGCGCCGGCATGGGCATCTCGACGATCATCGAGGCGGTCTAACAGCGTCGAGGACCGCGCGTAACAACGCACCCGGCTAATCATCAACGGCGCACCGCAAGCGGGCGCGAGGAAGATCCTCGCGCCCGTTTGCGTTTCAGCAGATGGAGCAGTTGGAAGGAAACGACATGTTCGAGAACAAATGGCGATTGGTCAGTCTGGCGCTTCTGGCGGTGATCGGGATCATCGCCGGCGCGATCTACGCCGCTGGTCACGGCGGCACCGAATTCCGCGTCCTCGGCATACGACACGATGACGGACGCGTCGAGGTCGGCGTCCAACAACAGGGGATGAACGGCGGCTGGGGCGACACGATCCTTCCCGAGCACCGCTTCCTGCCGGCTGATATCACTGGCAAGTGGCTGCACTCATCGCCGGTCAGCCTGAGCGCGGCGATGCACGAGGGGCCGTCGATGGAAGCCATGCCCGACGATCTGGCGACTGACGGCCGCTCAGACAAGCTCTACTGCATCGTCCACCACGGGGCGGCCGACGATCGCTTCTGGCAGGACTTCAACGGCGCGGCGCGCTTTGAGCTCACCGCGCTCGGCCTGAACAATGTCGAAATTTACGGCAAGCCCGACCTCGCCGAGCAGTCCGCGGCGATCATGGACTGCGTCGACCGAGGGGCCGCCGGCATCGCCTCATCCATCCCCGACCTGGACGGGCTGCGCGACGCGCTGGCTGCGGTGGCCCGTGCGGTCCGCGAGCGCGACGCCCACTTCATTACGTTCAACTCCGGGGCCGACTTCGCGAAAGCGGCCGGCGCGTCGCGTCACTACGGACTCGACGACCGAGCGGCCGGCGAGCTGGCGGGGCGTGAGTTCGCCGCCGCCGGCCTGACCGGCAGCATCCTCTGCATCATCCACGAGCGAACCAACGTCGGTCTCCGGGACCGCTGCGGCGGTCTGGCGAGCGCTTACGGCGGGAAGGTCGAGGAGGTGGTGCTACCAGACGGCAGCCTCGGCGACGCGATGGCCGCGGGCAGGGCGATCGGCGAAGCGCTGGAGACGCACGACGCTGCGGGCGTCCTGGTACTCAATGCGCAGCTGAACGAGCCGGCGGTCGCCGCAGCCCGCTCCAGCGGCGGCGATATGAAAATCGGCTCCATCGGGGGTGCCGAAACTTTCCTGCTCGTGTTCAGCGGACAGATGCTGTTCATGATTCCAGACGGCGCCATCGACCAAGCCGGCAGCATCGCGCTGTCGTTCAAGGGCGTCGACACCCGCCCCCCCACTCCCACAGTCGACGGAACGGTGCCCGCGGAGATATCCGCAATAACCAAAACCTCCGTGATCCTGACACGGCCCGACGTCATCAATGCGGCGATCGCCAGCCAGCTGCCAAGCGAGTGGTCGGCAGGGCTCTGTCAAAACATCGAGAGCATGCAGCTCGATGCAGTGGTCGAGGAGTTCTGCGGGGAGTAACGTCGGCGCCGCAGCTGCGGCGATGCGCTCACCATCCCATCAGTCTGGGCGCGACCACCGGTGGTCGCGCCCGTTCGTCGTTCCGTCCAGTGGGCGCTGACCGCTTGACTTGGGAGAGTCAATACAGGAAACTGATGTTCGGCACTCTGCCGAGAGGCGGCTACAGCCGTGAAACACAGCGTTTCAGAACAACTGCATATGCGCCTAAGCGGTTATCATGCCCGCATGAAGAGCTCGCGATTCCGCTTCATCGACCTTTTTGCCGGCATCGGCGGCTTCCGAATGGCCATGGAGGCCGCAGGAGGCAGGTGTGTGTTCACCAGCGAGATCAACCGCTTCTGCCAAGAGACCTACGCAGCCAATTTCGACCTCGAATCTCCAATCAGGGGAGACATTCGTGACGTGCACGAGGATGAGATTCCCGAATTCGATGTCTTGGTAGCCGGATTTCCCTGTCAACCGTTTTCCATCGCCGGCGTCTCCAAGAAACGCGCGCTGGGGCAGCCGGAAGGGTTCGCCTGCGACACGCAAGGGACCCTCTTCTTCGACATCGCGCGGATCCTCGCGGCACGACGACCTCGCGCATTCGTCCTGGAAAACGTGCGAAACCTGATCGGTCACGACCGTGGCAACACATTCCACACCATCCGGGCGACGCTTGAGGCGGAGCTGGGATATCACATCGACTGGCGAGTGGTCGACGCAGCTTCGTGGCTTCCACAGCATCGGGAGCGCATCTTCATCGTCGGATTTCGTGAGCCGACTGCATTCGATTTCGACGACCTCGTTGTTCCCGCACCTCCGCATCCGAGTATGAACGCCGTGCTGCATCCTGAAGATGGTACGGAGCCTGCTGACAACAAGTATACACGGGGAGTCAATGCCAGAGTCGAGAAACGGTACGTCCTGACCGAACATCTCTGGACGTATCTCAAGAACTATGCGCGACGGCATAAGGAGAAAGGCAACGGTTTCGGCTATGGCTTGGTTGGTCCGGATGACCGGGCGCGAACGTTGTCAGCCCGCTACTATAAGGACGGTTCCGAGATACTTGTCAAACGGGGCGCAAAAGGAATGGGGCGCCCCCGGCGGTTGACTCCGCGTGAATGTTCCCGGCTGATGGGATTTGATGCATTTGGCAAGAGTGACTTCGAGATTCCAGTCTCGGACACACAGGCATACAGACAGTTCGGTAATGCGGTTGCGGTACCGGCTGCAACTGCGGTTGCACGCCTGATGGCTGCTCATTTGCCCGATCCGCTTCGGTCGGTTAACGGCGTCCATCCTATCAAAGAGGTGGAACCGGCATGGACGTAGTCGCTCCCGAAGTCCGCAGTCGGATGATGTCTGGCATTCGGACTCGTGACACGAAGCCTGAGATCACCTTCCGCAAGGCCCTGCACCGCCGCGGCTTCAGATACCGCTTACATCCTCGGAATGTGCCCGGTAAACCTGATTTCGTGCTCCCGCGTTATCGAATCGCCGTATTCGTACACGGTTGCTTCTGGCATTACCATGATTGCAGTCTGTTCAAAATGCCTTCAACTCGGCAAAGTTTCTGGCAAGCGAAGTTGTCAAGAAACCGCGACCGTGATGCAGAGGTAGCTGCGGCACTCCGGTCAACCCGTTGGCGCAGACTGACAGTTTGGGAATGTTCCCTGAGAGGACCGCATAGGATCGGCCTTGAACAAGCACTACAGTTGGCGGAGACCTGGTTCGAGGCCAAGTCAACCTGCCTTGAGATTCGAGGTTCCGGGTGAGTGTCGAACGTCTTGGAGCCTTCCTCGATTCACTAGCCCTTGAGACGAATGTCAAGTGGTGGCTAAAGCGTTTGTCGGCGAACGACACACAATTGACAAAAGGGCATCAAGCTGGACCGTATGTCCCACGCGATACTCTGTTCGCGATGATCCCTGAACTAAATCGACCAAACCACGGCAACCCACGTGTACACATTGATACTGAGATCGTCTCGCACCGACATTCATCCACAGTGACCGCGATCTGGTACAACAACAGACTCCACGGGGGTACTCGCAATGAGGCTCGCATCACTGGATGGGGTGGTTCCAATTCGCCATTGCTGGATCCAGAACTTACTGGAGCGGTCGCCGCGTTTGCATTCGGCGGCGATGAAAGGGCGCGCTGGTGCAAAGTCTGGGTTTGCGTAGCCGAAGACGAGACCGATCTCATTGAAGAGAGATTCGGGGTGATTGAGCCTGGATCAGGGTTGGTCTTTCCACCTTTGAAAGCGCCGGGGCCATCAGGTGGGTGCGGCTTGACTCCCTCCGGGATGCCAGATGGTTGGCTGAGTGATTTTCCGTCCCCGAATGACATCCTGGAAAAATCACTCCAGTTGCGTCCGCACTTCGCCAGCCTGAATCCGGATGATCGCCTGCTCAAGCGACGAACGTGCGAATATGAACTATTTCGAAGCGTCGAAAATGCATCCTGGCTGCCGCGCGTCCAGGATGGCTTCGATACACTTGATGATTTCCTCAGTCTGGCGCAGACGATCTTGCAGCGGCGTAGAGCACGATCCGGAAAATCCCTTGAAAAACACTTGTCGCGAATCTTTGGTGAAGAGAAATTGATCGAGGGCATCCATTTCGACGCTCAGGCTGAGACGGAGGCTGGGAAAATCCCGGACTTCGTTTTCCCGTCAGAAGCTGCATATTCCGACAATTCGTTTGACCAGAAGCGGCTTCGAATGCTTGCCGCCAAAACCACGCTGCGCGAGCGGTGGCGTCAAGTTCTTGAAGAAGCGGAACGGATCCCGACCAAACACCTGCTGACTCTGCAGGAGGGTGTGTCGGTAAAGCAATACGCTCAGATGCATGAAGCGGGCATAATCCTCGTCGTGCCGTCTTCCCTTCAGAAACACTTTCCCGAGTCGATTCGCCCTGAACTCGTCTCGCTGGACGGCTTTATCCAGGAAGTCTCGGAACTTTGAGCTGAGGGCAACTTGGCGAGAACCACTCAGCTAGACTGACCGCTGTAGCTGAACAGGAGCAAGCACCATGGTCACCGAGACACGAAGCGCCGCGCCGGTGGGGGCTGCCCACCCCCTCGATCCGTTGACCGCCGACGAGATTTCGGCGGCGTCTCAGATCGCCTCGGGGCATGAGCCGCGCGAGGGCTGGCGGTTTCCGCTGGTTGCGCTGGACGAGCCGGACAAGGAGGTTGTGCGCGGATTCGCTGACGGCGACGCGATTGCGCGGCGCGCGTTCGTGATGCTGCTGGACACCGCCTCGGGCGAGGCGGTCGAATGCGTCGTCGATCTCGGCGCGGAAGCCGTCCAGCGTTGGACGCGGCTCGAGGGGCATCAGCCGTTTCCGCTGATGGAAGAGTTCGGGCGCGCGGTCGAGGCGGTCAAGTCGGACGCGCGCTGGCTGGCGGCGATGAAGCGGCGCGGATTCAGCGACGAGCAGATCGAGCTGATTCAGGTCGATCCATGGCCGGGCGGCAACTTCGGCTCGGCGTGGGAGCGGGAACACCGCACGCTGAAGGCGGTTTCCTATCTGCGCGATACCGAGCAGTCGAACGGATACGGACGCCCGATCGAGCACGTGGTGGCGATCGTCGATCTGATCGAGAACCGCGTCCTGGAACTGATCGATGAGCCGGGGCCGCCCGCGCCCGCGGCGGCGCTCGATTACCAGTACCACGACATTCCGCCGCGCGAGGATCTCAAGGCGCTCGACATCATCCAGCCGGACGGCGTCTCATTCAGGCTCGACGGGCATCTGCTCTCCTGGCAGAAGTGGCAGATGCGCGTCTCCCTGCATCCGCGCGAGGGGCTGGTGCTGCATCAGATCGCCTACGACGACGACGGCGAGCTGCGGCCGCTCTGCTACCGCGCCTCGATGGCCGAGATGGTCGTGCCCTACGGCGACCCGTCGCCGACGCAGTATTTCAAGAACGCGTTCGACTCGGGCGAGGTTGGCGGCCTGGGGCGGCTGACCAACTCGCTCGAGTTGGGCTGCGACTGTCTGGGCGAGATCGTCTACATGGACGGCCACGTGACCAACGAGTTCGGCGGCTCGCGGACGATCAAGAACGCCGTCTGCATTCACGAGGAAGATTTCGGGATCAACTGGAAGCACACGCGGATCGAGAACGAGGTCCCGATCTCGTCGGTGCGCCGCATGCGGCGGTTGGTCGTCTCGGCGATCGCCACGGTGGGCAACTACGACTACGGCTTCTACTGGTACTTCTATCCGGACGGCTCGTGGGAGCACGAGATCAAGGCGACCGGCATCGTGCAGACGATCGCCGCCGATCCCGACGATCCGCAGATCACGCGGCACATGATCGCGCCGCAGCTCGCCGCGCCGATCCACCAGCATTTCTTCTGCTTCCGCATGGATATGGAGGTCGACGGGGGAACCAACACGGTCTACGAGGTCGACACCGCGCCCCTGCCTGCGGGGCCGCAGAATCCGCACCACAACGCCTTCACCGCGGTCGCCAGGCCGCTGCTCAGCGAGTCGGACGGCGAGCGGGTGGTCAACTCGGCCTCGGCCCGCCACTGGCGGATCGCGAACGCCAACAAGGTCAATCACGTGGGACACGCGCCGGCGTACCTGCTGATCCCGGGCGAGACGGTCGCCATGATGGCGGGGCGGGAATCGGCAATCCACGGACGCGCCGGGTTCGTCCAGAAGCAGCTCTGGGTGACGCCCTACGACGCGGCGCAGAAGTACCCGGCCGGCGACTATCCGAACCAGAGTGAACCGGGCCAGGGCATTCCCTCGTGGGTCGCGGCCGACCGCGAGATCGCGGACGCCGATGTCGTGCTCTGGTACACGGTCGGGATGAACCACATCGTGGTGCCCGAGGACTGGCCGGTGGCGCCGGTGCACCGCAGCGGATTCAAGCTGCGGCCGGCGGGCTTCTTCAGCCGCAACCCGGCGCTCGACCTGCCCGAGCCCGACCACTGCGCCCACGACATGGAGCACGGCGATCGGGAGCACGGCGACCCGGAGCACGCGCATCAGTCCCACAACGGTCACGGCTAGGGACGCCGCCCCGTCTGCGCTTACAACCGCAGCGCGTCTGGACGTATGCGGCGGCGACATTGACCCCGAAATCGGGCATAGTGGACATAGTGCGGCTGGCGCGGGCGGCGTCGATTGCGAGGGTCGAGGATGGTTGCGGATGCGCGCGGGATGCAGGGGCTGGATACGTTCGCGGATCTGGAGTCCGACGTGCGCTCCTACGTCCGCGCCTGGCCGACGGTGTTCGCGCGGGCCCACGGCGCGCACCTCTGGGATGAAGACGGGCGCGAGTATCTCGACTTCTTCTCCGGCGCCGGCGGCCTCAACTACGGGCACAACAATGACGCGATGATCGCGGCGCTGGTCGACTACCTGCAATCGCAGGGAGTGCTGCACGGGCTGGATATGGCGACGCCCGCCAAGCGCGATTTCCTGCGCCGCTTCGACGAGGTCATCCTGCGCCCGCGCGGTCTGTCCTACAAGCTGATGTTCCCCGGTCCCACGGGCACCAACGCGGTCGAGGCGGCGCTCAAGCTGGCGCGCAAGGCGACCGGCCGGCAGACGATCATCTCGTTCACCAATGCATTCCACGGCATGACGCTCGGATCACTGGCGCTGAGCGGCAACGCGGCCAAGCGCGAGTCGGCCGGCGTCCCGCTCGAGCACCAGATCTGCGCTCCATTCGACGGCGAACTGGGCGACGAGGTGGACACCGTCTCGGTGCTCGACGCGATGTTGGCGGGCGGCGATGTCTCGGCCGCCGCCGTGATCGTCGAGACGGTGCAGGGCGAAGGCGGTCTGCACAGCGCGGGGTTCGCCTGGCTGCAACGGCTGGCGGAGTGCTGCAAGCGGCGCGAGACGCTGCTGATCGTCGACGACATCCAGGCCGGCTGCGGCCGCACCGGCGCGTTCTTTTCCTTCGAGCCGGCGGGGATTGAGCCGGATCTGATCTGCCTCTCGAAATCGATCTCGGGCAGCGGTCTGCCGATGTCGCTGACGCTGATTCGCCCCGATCTCGACATCTGGTCGCCGGGTGAACACAACGGCACCTTTCGCGGCAACAACGCGGCCTTCGTCACCGCGACCGAGGCGCTGAACTGGTGGACGGATGATTCGCTCACGAACGATGTGCGGCGCAAGTCCGCGATCGTTCGCGCGGAGTTGGAATCAATCGTCGCGCAACACGAACCGCTGCGAGCCGCAGTTCGAGGGCGCGGGCTGCTGCAGGGGCTGCACACGCCGCTCGACGGCATGGCCTCGCGCATCGCCAACGCCGCCTTCGAACGCGGGCTGCTGGTCGAGACATCGGGCGGCGCCGCATCCGATGTGGTCAAGCTGATGCCGCCGCTGACCATCGCGGATGACGCGCTCGAACAGGGTCTCGGTATCCTGCGCGCCAGCGTGAGCGCGGTCGTGATGTAGTCCTTGACAGGCGCGGCGGCCACAGGCGCGGAGCACGGAAAGGCGGCGATCATGGACAGCGGGCGACTGTCGAAAGCGCTATGGGCGGCGGGCATCTTCCTGCCCGGGGTGGCGTTGGGCGTGCTGCTCAGCGTGGTCCTGGCGAACCACGCCGGCAGCGGCGAAGTGCGCGTCGTGGCGCAGCGCCAGTCCGACGGCGATGTCGAAGTGGGGCTGCAGCTCCGCGAACCGGGCGGCGGCTGGGGCGAACGTCAGCTGGGCGCGAACCGATTCGTGCCCGCGGACGCCGAGCCGGGCCACTGGCTGCACAGCACGCCGCTGAACGCCGGCGCCGGCCGCTTCCTCGACGGCAGGTTGGTGTGCCTGATCGATCACGGCACGCCGGGTGATCTGGAATTCTGGCGGCGGGCGCATATCTCGGCGCAGGAAGCCGCGCTGGACTTCAGAATGAACCTGCGGGTCGCTTCGGGCGCCACGCCCGAAGCGCAGGTCGAGTTGATCGACGAATGCGCCGCCGACGGCGCGGCGGTGATCGGCGCCACGCTGGCTGCGCCGGATGTCGTGGGGCCGGCTCTGGCCGCGGCGCGCGCGGCGGGCGTGCAAATCACCACCTTCAACTCGGGCAGCTCGGACGCGGCGAAGTACGGCAGCGCGCTGCACATCGGACTCGACGACCCGGCCGTCGGTGCCACGGCGGGGCGGGCATTCGCCGACGCCGGACTGAGCGGCGTCCTGCTCTGCGTGATCCACGAAGCCGACAATGTGGGCCTGGAACAGCGCTGCGACAACGCGGCAGCCGAGTACGGCGGAACCGTTGAGCGCCTGCGGGTCGATCAGGCCGGATTGGCCAACCTCGATCAGGTCGAAGCGATGCTCGCCGAACGCCTGGAGCAGGGCGGCGTCGCCGCTGTGTTCACGCTGAATTCGAGGCTGGTGACCCCAGCGCTGGCCGCGATCGAGTCATCGGGCGACGAGGTCGAGCTGGGCACGATCGGCTGGAAGATCAGCTTCATCCCGCCAATTCTGGCCGGCGATCTGCTCTTCGCGATCATCGATCATCCCTCTACGCAGGCATACCTGGCCGTCAGCGCCATCGCGGTGGTTGGATTCCATGTCGCCATCGGCATCGACGCAGCGCTCATGCTGAACGGCGCTGAGGTGCTGATCGAGCCGCTGCTCTACGACCGCGAGCGCGTCGAGGCGGTCGCCGCCAACGCCAACGCGATGCTGGAATGGGCCGTCGACGCCAATGACTGGACCGTGCTCGACGACGAGTAAGCGCCGGACCGCTCAGCCGAGCGGGCGCGCGATCAGCGTCCCCTCGCTGTTGGCCTCGATGTCGTCCCACTCGATGTAGAGCGGGAAGTACTCCATCTCGAGCCATTTGTGGATGTGATCGCGGTAATGCGGGCTGTCGGGGCGGCCCGAGTTGCCCGGCGGCAACACGACGCGCGCGCCGTTGAGATCGGACAGATCAAAGATCTGCCGATAGCTGACCCCGTGGTCGGCGGGCTGGCCGACGAGGCCGGTGGCGTTGTTGGGCGTATGGCCGTCGCCGCCCTTGGCGAAGTCGCCGACATTGAATCGGGCGGCGCGTTCGGGATCGCGGCCCAGGTTGTGCCGCCAGGTGACCGTGTGGGCGTCGCCGTAGCGCCAGCGCGCGCGGTCGGCGCCGTAGCGCTCGACCAACGCTTCGCCAGCGGCGACCAGCGACTCGGCAATCACGCCGCGCCAGGACTGGCCCGCGGGCAGCGTCAGGCTGCTGTCGGCGCGCAGTTGCTCGTGCAGCATCCGCAGTTCGTCGGCGGAGCCTTCGACCAAGCGCGAGGGCGCGTTGAAGTAGGCGCGAATCGTGCGTCGAATCAGCTCCTGGCAGAGTTGCTGATAGAGCAGCGCCGGCGCGGAGTCGGCGGACAGGCGGCCGTCCCAGTCGGCCAGCATCGACGCCAGCTCCAGCGCTGCGCCGTCAAGATTCTCCGAAACCACCCGCCGGGCGATCTCGCGGGCGTGAATGCTGGTTTGATCCGACTGGATCCGCGGCATGTCGTCTGCCGACCAGTCGTCGCGCTCCCGCAGCAGCTCGCGCAGCCGATCGGCGCGGTAGGGCGTCTGGCTGAAGCTCAGATAGTAGGGATAGTCAGCCGTGGTGGTGCGATTGTTGGCGGTAACGATCACGCCGCCTTCGGGGTTCGCGTCCTGCGGCAGCTTGTCGGCCGGGATGTCGCCATTCCATTCGTGCTCGCCGTCCCAGCCGTTGACCGGAGTGAGCCTGGCGCCGCGGATCGGAATGCGCCCCGTGTACTGATAGCCGATCTCGCCCTGCTGATCGGCGAAGCAGAAGTTGCCCGAGATCGAGTCGTAGCGGCGAAACCCCCGCCGCGCGTCGTGGATGTTGTCGGCGGTGAAGATGGTCATCATGCTGTCGAAGTCGCGGCACGGCTCCGCGAGCGCGAACCGCGCGGCCAGCACCTCGTCATCGGTCTCGGGATCGCCGTGCACGACGGGGCCGTGCCGAGTCGACCAGACCGTGTGCGTGATCGACTCTTCGCCGCGCACCTCGATCAGTTCGTCGCGGCGCTCGAACGGCTCCGCGCCGTCGAGCCACCTGGCGGCTGGACCGGAGCCGTTGCGCACGACGCGCTCGCGGTAGACGTCCCAGCGGTCGCCCTGCGCGTGCGTCATCGTCCAACCGATCTGCGTGTTATGTCCGTAGTAGACCGGGCCCGGATATCCCGGGCTGCACGGTCCGGCCACGGTGAATTCGGGGCACTGCATGTGGATCACGTACCACTGCGCCGGCACGCTGAAGGCGAGGTGCGGATCGCCGACCACCAGCGGCTTGCCGCTGGCCGTATGGGCGCCGTCGATCACCCAACAGTTGGAGCCGTCGAGCGGCCCGCGCCGCGTGCCCGGCTCGGCTTCGAGATCGGCCAGCGCGTCGGCGAACGCGTGCGCGCCGTTGCTCCAGGACGCGCCGGCGGGAGCGATCAGCGCCGCGTCGGCAGGCACATCCGGCACCAACGCCTGCAGCGCCTCGACGCCGAGCCGTGAAGCGATCTCGCCGTTGCCGATTTTCGTCGCCCAATGGACGTTGGCGGAAACCATCTTGAGGATCGCGAGCGAGTCGACCGGCGACCAGGGCTGCATCTCGTGTTCAAGCAATGCGAACTCGACCGGCGCCGGCCCCGCGGCGATGGCGGCGTTGACGCCGTCGGCGTAGGCTTGCAGGATCATCCGCGCCTCGTCCGACTGCTGCTCCCACTCGCGCGCCGCGTCGCGGCCGAAGCCGAGCGTGCGGTTCATTCGGTCGATGCGCAGCAGCCCCTTGTTGAGCAGCGCCGCGGCTCGTCCGTGCGCCATGTGGCGGTAGAGCTCGAGCTGCCAACCGCGCTCCTGACCGAGGCAAAAGCCCTGCGCGAAAAAGGCGTCGCGCGCCGACCGCGCCTCGATATGCGGCACGCCCCAGCGGTCGCGGACGATGCGGATTGGCGCTTCGATCCCCGCGGCCCGAAGCTCGCCGTCGATCTGCGGAAGTACTGCTTGTGCGGTCTGTGCGGTCTGTGCGGTCTGTGCGGTCATCGCGCGCTCCGATGTGCTGCCGTGCGGTGATGGCGGTCGCTTGATTCGCCTGGCGGCATGGTAGCCCCGACCGAGTAGCCCCGACCGACGAGCGGGCGATAGGCTCGGTAACTGAATCGGCCGCACAGTGGCGCACGGCGCGGAGGACGCCTCCATGCGATACATCATCTACGGAGCCGGCGGGATCGGCGGCGGGATCGGCGCGCTGCTGCAACTGGCCGGCCGCGATGTCGTCCTGATCGCTCGCGGCTCGCATCTCGACGCAATGCGGGATCACGGCCTCCTGGTTCGGCGTCCGGATGTCGAACAACGCGTCGCCGTCAGCGCCGTCGGGCATCCCTCCGAGCTCTCCTTCGGCGAGGGCGATGTCGTGATCCTGACCATGAAAGGCCAAGACACCGCCGGCGCGCTGGACGACCTTGAACAGTGCGCCGGGCCGGAAATTCCCATCGTCTGCGGGCAGAACGGCGTCGCCAACGAGCGCGCGGCGGCGCGGCGGTTTCTCAACGTCTACGGGATGCTGGTCGTGATGCCGGCGACGTTCCTGGTCGAGGGCGAGATCGCGCTGTTCGGCGCGCCCAGGCCGGGATTGCTGGATAGCGGTCGCTATCCACACGGCGTCGACGAAACTGTCACGCAGCTCTGCGCCGACCTCTCGGCGGCAGAATTCAACGCTGCGCCCGACCCGAACGTGATGCGGCTCAAGTACGGCAAATTGCTGGATAATCTGGGCAACGCCGTCGGCGCGCTCTGCGGCGAGGACGCCTTGCGGGCGGGCGGCGACGATGTGGGCGCCTTCATCAGGCGAATGCGCAAGGAAGCGGTCGCCTGCTACGAGTCCGCGGGCATTGCATACGCGCCGCGTGCGGAGATCGGCGAGCGCCGCGCGGCGACCTTCAGCGCCGGCGAAATCCCCGGCGTCGAGCGCGGCGGCAGCTCGACCTGGCAGTCGTTCCGGCGCGGGCGCCCCGGCATCGAGACGGACTGGCTGAACGGCGAGATCGCGCTGCTCGGTCTGGAGCACGGCGTGCCGACGCCGGCCAATCGCGCCATTCAGCTGATCGCCAAACGCGCCCACCGCTCCGGTCTGCGCGACGGCGCCGTGCCGCTCGACGAGATCGTGGCGCTCGAGCGAACGCTCGCCGACCAGTACCGATAACTTCACGGCGACCCGGTTTGATCGGTCAGCGCGTCCGCTCTAGCCGGCCAGACCTTCGACCACCCGCGCGTTGGGCAAGCGCGCCAGATCATCAGCCTTGACGCCGATCTTGAGCGAGCGGCTGCCGCCGCCCAGCCAGATCACCGCGTCGCCAGCGATCCGCGCGTCGATCAGGATCGGAATCTCGGCGGGCAGATCGAACGGCGTGACGCCGCCGGAGAGCATGCCGGTGACCGCCTCCGTCTCCTCGAACGAGGCAAACGAGCACTTGCGGACGCCCATCTCTTTGCGCACGGTGCGGTTGACGTCGAGTCGGGTGTGGGCCAGCGCCAGACAGGCGGCGTACTGCCTCGGCTCCCGCTTCGAGGCGACGAGGATCGTATTGACGGACGCCTCGGGCGCGATGCCGAAGGCCTCGCAGAAGACGGCCGTGTCCGCCTGATCGGGTCGGCAGACGATCGTCTCGTAGGCGATGCCGGCGTCCGCGAGGAAGCCCCGCACGCGCGATTCGATCTGCTCGGCTGCGTCCACTTGACAACTCCCGTGCAAACGCGTTGACAAAGCGCTATCTTATGCGAACCCGAAGTGGAGCGCTCGGGGATCCCAACGCGCATGGGCGGCGGGACACACGCGAGGAGCGAGAGCATGTCGGAACGCAACTACTGGAAGCGAATGCAGCGCAAGCGGCTGAGCCGGCGCTCGCTGATCTCGGCGTCGGCTCGCGCCGGCGTCGGCGCGACGGGACTGGCGCTGGTCGGCTGCGGCGATGACGACGACGGCCAGCAGGCCGCCGCGCAAACGCAGCAGGTGCAGCCCGACCAGGACGCGCAGGCGCAGCGACAGGCGCAGGGGACGGCAACCCAGCAGGCCGACACGCCGCAAGAGGCCGCCGACGAGCAGTCGGTCGCGCTGCTGCCCGGCCAACTGACCGCCGAGGAAGAGGCGATGTCGCTGACCCCAGAGGAGGAGTGGCGTCTGCGCTACCACTGGTCGAAGCTGCAGAACCTCCCCGGCCAGGCCGACGGCCCCAAGTACGGCGGTACCTGGACCCTGGCGCATCTGCCCGCCGCCAACTGGAACGTGCTCGGTCCCAATGCCAACCTGATGGCCGCGTTTGCGCCCATGTTCTATAGCCAGCTCGTGGTCTTCCCGATGGACGATTTCTCGAACGCGCACTACTACGAGAACGAAGGTGACCTCGCCTCGGGCTGGGAGATTCCCGACGAAACCACATTGGTCTTCCAGCTTCGCGATGGGATCAAATGGCAGGACAAGGCACCGCTCAACGGCCGCGACATGACGGCCGAAGACGTGAAGATCGCCTACGACGCCCTGCGCGACGGTTCCTTCCTCGGCCACAACGCGGAGCAGGACCCAGTCCCCGTCCAGGCGTCATCCTACACAGCGGTCAAGGACATCGATTACGACAACGCGTCCAACACGGTGCGCTTCAACCTGATGGAGCCGGCCGCCTACCTGCTGAACAACATGATGAACCCCTTCCACGTCGTGGCGGCGCCGGAGTTCATCACCGACGACTACACCTTGCTAGACGACTG
Organism: Dehalococcoidia bacterium; assembly: GCA_965205105.1. Taxonomy (GTDB): domain Bacteria; phylum Chloroflexota; class Dehalococcoidia; order Bin125; family Bin125; genus Bin125. Next base: position 319,004 of record OZ242034.1, on the reverse strand, counting down.
GCGCAACACCGTCGGCACCGGGCCGTTCGTGCTCGACTTCGTTGAGCAGGGCGCGGAGTGGCGGGCGTCCAGAAACCCGAATTACTTCAAGAAAGACCCGCGAACGGGAATGCAGCTGCCGTACTTGGACGAACTCCACGGCCCCGATTTCATCGCGCAGCGGGAATCGGAATGGGCAGCCTGGGAAACGGGCGTGCTCGATCGGATGACGATGTTCGATATCTTTGATGTCGAGAAGGTGCTCGAAACTCAGCCGGATACCGTCATCCAGGTCACGGCGCCGCCGCCAGGGTGGCAACCGTACGTGACGTTCAAGACGATTCAGGAGCCGCCCTTCAATGACGTTCGAGTTCGTCAGGCACTCGCACTGGGAATGAACCGCGAGGAGCAAAAGGCGGGAGTCTATAACGGACTCGCCGCCGCCGGCAGCGGCCACAACTGGACCTTCTTCAAGGACGAGAGCTCCCCCTGGGGCTTCCGCGAGTGGCCATGGACGACTGAAGAACTGGCCGAGCACGGCGAATTCAACCCGGAACGCGCCAGACAGCTGCTCAGCGCCGCCGGCTACGACGACGACAATCCGCTGGAATTCAGCATGGCCATGCGTACGGTGCCCGACCCGTATCTCAACCTGTTCCTGCTGGTGGTCGATCAATGGCAGCGCAACATCGGTGTCGTCGCGACGCACGAGCAGGTCGATACGGAGACGTGGATCGCCCGACTCATCACCCGCGACTTCGACGACGCCCTGTTCACATGGCTCGTGGGGGCAGAAATGGACGCCGACGGCCTGACCTACGGGAAGCTGCACAGCGAGAGTCCCGGGAACTTCTACGGGATCAACGACCCCGACGTCGACGAGTGGACGCAGGCGCAGCGATTCGAGCTCGACGTGGACAAGCGCGCTGAGATCTTCGAGAAGATTCGTCAACGCGAGCTCGAGGAAGCCTGGCGTATCTTCTGCGTCAACCCCTACCGCATCGCTGCCCGGCGCGGATACCTCTTCAACGAGATCGACACCTACAACGCTTGGAACCCGGGTTGGGGTGCCACGAACACGGAGAGAATTTGGGAAAACGTGTAGTCGCTCGCCGGTCTGCATGAGCGCAGTTCGGCGGCGCCAGTCACGCGCTGCTTCGACTGCGTGACTGGCGCAAGGAGGGTATGCGATGAGCGGCTATATCGTGCGGCGGCTCTTGGGAGTCGTCGCCGTCGTCTTCATTCTCTCCTTCGTCTCATTCATGCTGGTCAACGCCTTTCCCGGCAGCACGGCCGAGCGGCTGTTGGCAGAAGGCGCGCAAGGATCCGGCCTCACGCAGGAGCTGATCGAGCGATTCAACCGCGAGCTCGGTCTCGACAAACCGACACTTGAGCGCTACGGCGACTGGCTCTGGAACGCGCTTCAGGGAGACTTGGGCAAGTCGTTCGCGACGAGCGAAAGCGTGCTCAACGACATCAAAATGCGCCTCCCGAGAAGTCTGGAGTTGGTGATCCTCGCCAGCCTGCTGGCGTTTATCATCGCGATCCCCGTGGGCGTGATCTCCGCGGTCAAACAAGGCTCGATCCCCGATATGGCCGGCCGCCTGTTTACAATTCTGGGGCTTGCGATCCCGAATTTCTTCCTCGGGGTGCTCGTCGTTGCCTTCGTGGCAGACTGGCTCAACGTTTCACTGGCGACGCTGGAATCTCCATACATCTGGGATAACGTCCAGAAGAACCTCGAATCGATGATCGCCCCTGCGTTGGTGCTATCGGCGTCGCTGATGGCGACCCTGATGCGGATGCAACGCTCGCAGGTGCTGGAGATCATCCATGAGGATTACGTGCGCACGGCGCGCGCGAAGGGACTGGCGGAACGCTCCATCGTGGTGCGGCACGTGCTGCGCAACTCGTTCATCCCCGTACTGACGATTTTCGGCAACCAGTTCGCCTTCCTGATCTCCGGCGCGGTGATCGTCGAATACATTTTCCGCGTCAATGGAGTTGGCGCGATGCTCGTCACCGCCATCAGGCGGGCCGACTTCAATGTCGTTGTCGGCGTCACCGTCGTCATTGGCCTGGGCGTCGTGCTGATCAACCTGCTGGTCGATCTCAGCTACGCCTGGCTCGATCCACGCATCCGCTACGGATAAGGGGGAACTCGAGCATGGCAACCGCATCAGTGCCCATCGACGCCGCTGAAGCTCTGGCCGTTCCGCAGCACAGCCGAGTCCGGCACTTCCTACGACTCGCGCGGCAACGCCCGCTTGGCGCGTTCGGCACCTTGGTGATCTTCATTCTGCTGGTAACGGCGATCTTCGGCCAGGACATCACCATCGGCGGCGAGACGATCGTGCCCGGCTTTTCGCCCTATCCCGCAGCCCAGACGGATGTCATCAACAAGCTTGCCCCTCCCTCGTGGGATCACATCGCCGGCACTGACGCGCTGGGCCGCGATATGTTCAGCCGCATCATCTACGGCGCTCGCACGGCGATGATCATCGGATTGGCGGCAACCGGCCTCGGCATCGCAATCGGAACGCTGTTCGGAACCGTCTCCGCCTACGTGGGCGGCGTCTTCGACATGATCGTGCAGCGCATCTCCGACGCCTTTCAGGCGCTGCCGCCGCTCGTATTGATGATGGTCCTGGTAACGATGATGTCGCCCGGCATCGGGACGGTGGTGCTGGTCATTGTGATCTTCCTGGTTCCGGGCACCCAACGCGTAATCCGCGGCACGGTGCTCTCGCTCAAGCAATACACCTACATCGAAGCCGCGCGGACGATTGGCGCCTCATCGCCACGCATCGTCCTGCGGCACATCCTGCCCAACATCGTGGCCCCGATCATGGTGCTCGCCACGGTCACGATCGGCGGAACCATCCTCGCAGAGGCAGCGCTCTCATTCCTCGCCTTGGGGGCGAACTCCGCCGAGAATCCGACCTGGGGATTCATCCTGTTTGAGGCGACCCAGCGGGGCCAGATGACCCGCTGGCCGTGGCTCGCCTTGACGCCCGGTATCGCGATCACGCTGATCGTATTGGCGTTCAACCTGTTCGGCGACGCCCTGCGCGACGTGCTTGACCCGCGGCTGCGGGGGACCGGGGCGGGGGCCTGAGACCCGGGAACCTTTTGGCGCTCGGCGGCGTCTGATCTGGCGGAGGGATTTGCGCTGTCAGACGGTAGAACTGTCACCCCGCCCGCCTACCGATGTCCGCACCGGAGACATCGGTCAGCTTCCGACTGACCGCCCTCCATCTGTCTGTATCGCCCCCGATCGGTTCGCCGGTCGGGGGCGATTTCGTTTCCCGCCGACTGCTCGCCGGCTGCTCGTTGGTCAGGCGCCGATCTTGTTGAGCAGGCGGTTGGTATCGACGACGTGGCGGGTGAGGCCGAGCTGCTCCGGTGCGATGCCCATCGCCAGACCAAGCAGCTGCGGTACGTGCAGGATCGGCAGATTGAGGTTGCGGTCGATCACCTTAGCCGCGTCCGGCTGCTGCGCGTCGAGGTTGAGGTGGCAGAGCGGACAGGGCGTCACCAGCGCGTCGGCGCCCTTGGATTGCGCCTCGTCGAGGTGCGTGCCGGCCATCGTCAGCGAGTTCTGCTTGTTCATCGTCAGGATCGGGAAGCCGCAGCACTTGGTCATGCCGTCGTAGGTGACCGATGTCGCGCCCAGCAGCTCGATCAGCTGCTCCAAGCTGTTGCGGCGGCTCGGGTGCTCGTCGAAATCGAGCGTGCGCTCGGGGCGAACGATGTAGCAGCCGTAGAAGGGGCCCAGATTGACCTCTTCCAGCGGCCTCTTGATCAGCGAGTTGATGCGGTCGATGCCGACATCCTCGAGCAGGATCCAGAGCAGATGGCGCGGATCAGCCGTACCGCGATATTCAAGGCCCTCGGGGGCGAGGTGGTGGTTGATGCGGATGCGGTAATCGACATCGCGGAACTTCTCCGCCGCCAGTCGATGCACGCCGACGCAGGTGGAGCAGATATCCATCAGCGGCAGGTCCAGCCGCTCTGACATCGCCATCGTGCGGGCGTTGAGCACATCCTGGAGGTAGGGTTCGCCGTCGGAGATGATGCCCGCGCCGGTGCAGGCGGCGGCTTCGAGTTCGACCAGATCCATGCCCAGATGCTCGGCGACGGCGAGCGTGGATGTGTAGAGTTCCGGCGCCGCGCCGCGCGCGACGCAACCCGGCCAGAATGCGTACTTGCTCATCGTTTCAAACCCCTCGCTCTCCCGTGCCGTGGCAGCGGACGCAACGCCCGCGGCTAGTGACCGCCCAACGCGGTTTCGAACTCCGCCGCGAAGGCGTCGGTGTCGACGTCGTGGTGGTGCTTTTCGGCCTCGACCTCGTCGAAGATGCGCTGGATCTGCTCCCGGCCTTCGGCGCTCGCGCCGTGCCGTTGGGCAATGGTCAGCAGCTTGCGCGACTTAAGCAGACGAATCGCACCCGGCGTGTAGTCCATCATCTCCTTGTGCGCGGAGATATTGCCGGTCAGCAGCCGTCCGATACCGACCGACTGGATCGGCAGCATCATCTCGTCCAACCGCCCGCGCTTGCGAACGCCCGAGGTGAAACCCTTGTGGTGGCGCGCGCCGTGGTTGTTGACGTGGCCCGCTTCGATCGCGAGCGTGCGTAGCTCCATGATCGCGTCCATCGGCAGCACATCCTTGGGACAGGCCTGGACGCACATGTAGCAGCGCGTGCAGTCCCAGATGCCGCCCTGTTCCTCGGAAAGGAACTTGAGCCGCTCCTCGCGTTTAGAGTCGCGGCTGTCCATCACGAAGCGGTAGGCCTTGGCCAGCGCGGCCGGGCCCAGGAAGTTTTCGTCGACCGCCGCGACGGTGCAGTCGGAGTAGCAGGCGCCGCAATGGATGCAGGTCGAGGCGTGCGACCAATGGTCGAACTCCTCAACCTTCTGGCGGTACTCCCGCTCGGGCGGTTCCTGGTCTTCATACGGTTCCAGCCAGGTCTCGGCGCGCTCGAACTGATCGAGAAACTTGGTCACGTCGACGACCAGGTCCTTGACCACGCGCTGATTGCCCTGCGGCCCGACCCGGATCGGATCGCCGCGCTCGGCGGCGGCGTCGACCTGGGTCTGGCAAGAAAGCATCGACTGTCCGTTGACCTTCATCGCGCAGGAGCCGCAGATCGCGTGTCGACAGGACATGCGAAACGAGAGCGTGCCGTCCTGCTCCCATTTGATCGCGTTGAGGCAGTCGAGCACCGTTTGACCGGGCTGGACATCGACGTTGAACGACTCCTCGTAGGACTCGTCCGTGTCGGGGTTGTAGCGCTGAATGATGAATTCCTGCTGTGCCATGGGTATCGCCTGTTCTGCGCTGGCGGTTCGCGGTCGAGCGGTGCGCTGTTCGATGCTGCGGTTAGTAGGTTCGCTCCTGGAGCGGGAATGGTTCGCGGAACTTGGGCGCCATATTGACCTCGCAGTACTCGAGTCGGGGGCCATCCTCACCGTCCTGCGGTCGATAGGCGAGCGTGTGACGGTGCCAGCGCTCGTCGTCGCGGTTGGGAAAATCGCGGCGCGCGTGACCACCGCGCGATTCCTCGCGCGCCAGCGCCCCAGCGACGATCACTTCCGAGTACTCGAGCATATGGCCAAGCTCGATCGCGTCGAGCAGATCGGTGTTGAAGGTCGATCCGTGGTCGTCGATCGCCACGCGCGTGAACCGCTCCTGATAGTCCTTGACCTCGGCCAGGCACTCGCGCAGCTGCGCCTCGTCGCGGAAGACGCCGCATTTGTCCATCATCGTGTCGCGCAGCTCCGCGCGAATCCGCCCCACCTTCTCCGATCCGCTGGCGGTGAGGAAGTGGTCGACCTCGCCGATGGCGTTGGCCATGTCGCCCTCGTCGATGCGGGTCGGTTCGAGGTCGTGGACGACGTCAAGGATGCCGCGGCCGGCGCGGCGGCCCATCACCACGGCTTCCAACAGCGAGTTGGTGCCCAGTCGGTTGGCGCCGTGCACGGAGACGCACGAGGCTTCGCCGGCGGCGAAGAAACCGGTGATCTCCGGCGCGTCATCGAGATCCTTGATCCGCACCTGGCCGTTGATATCGCAGGGAATGCCGCCCATCGAGTAATGCGCCGTGGGCTGAATCGGCACCGGCGCTTCGAGCGGGTCGATGCCGGCGAAGTCGCGCGCCAGATGCAGCACCGACGGCAGCGCGTAGCGGATGCGCTCCTCGCCGATCGGTCGCAGGTCCATGAACACCGAGTCCTGCAGCGCGGTGACGCCGCGGCCGGCCTCGATCTCGGACTGTTCGGCGCGCGCGACGATGTCTCGCGGGGCGAGCTCCATGCGGCCGGGCGCGTAGTTCTCCATGAAGCGGAAGCCGTCCGAGTTGACGATGTGCGCGCCCTCGCCGCGCGCCGCCTCGGAGAGCAGGATGCCGGAACCCTGCAAGCCGGTTGGGTGGAACTGGACGAACTCCATGTCCTCGAGCGGAATGCCGGCCCGGTAGGCCATGACCACCCCGTCGCCGGTGGAGGCGAAGGCGTTGGTCGTAACGCGGAACGCGCGCCCGTAGCCGCCCGTGCCGAACATCACCGCTTTGGCCGAGATCGCCTCGATCTGGCCCGAGAGGATGTCGTACGCGACCAATCCCTGACAGATGTTGTCCCTGACGATCAGGTCGAGCGCGTACCACTCGGAATAAACTTTGACGCCGCGTCGGAGCAGCTGTTCGAAGAGCACCGTGAGCACGGCGTGGCCGGTGCGGTCGGCGGCGTAGCAGGCGCGGGGCGCGGTATGACCGCCGAAGCGGCGCTGGGCGACGCGGCCCTCGTCGTCGCGCGAGAAGGCGCAGCCCATGTGCTCGAGCTCGAAGATGTTCTCGGGTCCCTCGCGGGTCAGCACCTCCGCGGCGTCCTGGTCGACGAGGTAGTCGCCGCCCTTGACCGTGTCGAACATGTGCAGGTCCCACGAGTCTTCGGCCGAGTTGCCGAGCGAGGCTGCGATCCCGCCCTGCGCGGCGCCCGAGTGCGAGCGCAGCGGATGCACCTTGGTCAGAATCGCCACGTCGAGCGTCGGATCGTTCGCGATCTCCAGCGCGGCCCGCATGCCCGCCAGGCCTGAGCCGACAATCAGTACGTCATGCTGCAACATCGTGATATCTCCCGCTCCGCATGCGCTCGAGATGCACTGTCCAGTTTCGCACCAATCGCGATTGGGCGGTAGTCGCCAGAGGAGGCCTCCGCAACATCATCACCGATCTCCAACATGCAGTCATTCCTGACCGCGGTAGTGACGCACGATCTTGCGCCCCAACGGCCCGACTGCCTCGAGCGCCAGGTGCTGGATCAGGATCACCGATTTGGCGTCGATGATCTGCCCCGATTCGACGAGATCGATGGCATCGCCGAGCGGTCGCCACTCGACGATCAGTTCCTCGTCCTCGTCCGCCTCCAATGGCGACTGCGCGCAGTCGCGGGCGATGAAGCCGTGCAGGTACTCGGTGGCGAAGCCGGGCGCGACGTAGAAGCCGCGCGCGAATTCGAGCCGAGCCGGGTCGAGGCCGACTTCCTCGCGCAGCTCACGGCGCGCGGTCTCGGCCGGCGTTTCGCCGGGATCGACGCGGCCGGCGGGAAGCTCCAGCAGCGGCCGACCGGTCGGATGCCGCCACTGGCGCACGAATGCGATGTCCCCGTCGTCGCGGATCGCGAGGACGACCACGGCGTCGGGATGTTCGACGACTTCGCGCCGGGCGCGGCGGCCGTCGGCCATGGACACCTCGTCGACGCGAACGCTGATGCGCTGACCGCTAAACACCTGAACCGAGTTCAGCACGGTCTCGGTCAGGGACTCGATGGCTTCACTCATGTCGCCCGCCCGCGGCGGATATCGATCGTGACCGCGATTTCGTCGCAGGCGTGGTACTTGGGGCAGCGGAAGCACTCGTTCCAGACCTTGCGCGGGAAGGCGGAGACGCCGGAAACGCGGAAGCCGAGGCGTTCGAAAAAGGCCGGCGTGGTCGTCAGGGCGAAGACGGTCTTGAGTCCCAACTCGACGGCTTCGTCGAGGCAGGCGTCAACGATCAGGCGCCCCAGCCCGCGGCCCTGCGTACCGGGATCGACGACGAGCGACTTAATCTCGGCCAGGTCGCGCCACTCGACGTGCAACGCGCCGGCGGCGAGCAGCCGCGCGCCGTTCGGATTGCGAACGACGACGAAATCGCGGATCGTCTCGTAGATCTCCCCTTCGGTGCGCGGCAAGACGTCGCCAGTGGTCTCGAACCAGTACTGGATCAGTCGGTGGATTTCGGGCGCGTCGGAGACGAGCGCCTTCTCGGCCCGCAATTGCGCAACGAGCTCGGCGGCGTCATTCGGCATCACGCCCGATTCCGCCGAGCTGACATCCTGCAGCGCGTGAACTTCGGACGCACGCTCGCGTATCGTCGCGGCCGGCGTTGGCCCCATGGTCTCAGAGGTCATGACGCGACCGCCTCGTGCAGCAGATCGGACGCGCTGGCGCGGTTGGCGTCGCTGACGCCGCCCAGCATCTCGGCCAGTTCCTGCACCCGCTCGTCGTCGGAGAGCATCCGCACGTCGACGCGGGTACGTCCGGGCGCGGACGGCTCGGCAGACTTGGCGACCGTGATATGCCGCGCAGCGCGCGCGGCGACCTGGGGCAGATGCGTAATGCAGATCACCTGTCGATGCGCCCCCAGACGCGCCAGCCGCTCGCCGATCATGCCGCCGCTGCGTCCGCCGAGGCCGACATCCACTTCGTCGAACACCATCAGCGGCACCAGATCACGCTCGCCCAGCACGGTCTTGATCGCCAGCGTCAGCCGGGCGGTCTCGCCGCCGGACGCCACGCGCTGGAGCGGACGCGGCGGCGCGTCGGGATTGAACGACGCCAGCAGCTGCACCCGATCGACGCCCGTCTGATCGAATCCTACGGCAGCGCCGCCCAGCTGGAGCGATCGGCCGGCGGGAACCGGCGGAATTGGCGTGAACGCAAACTCGATGCGCGCGTGGGGCAGGCGCAACCCTTCGGCTTCCAGCGACACCGCCGTCGACAGGCGCTGCGCGGCGCGCTTGCGTTCGTCACTGAGTTCACGCGCCGCGTCGGCGAGATCCGACGCAAGACGGTCGGCTTCAGCGGCCAGCGCGTCGCTGTCTGCGGCTGTCTGTTCGAGTTGATTCGCCTCGTCCCCTGCGCGTTCGCCGTAGGCGGTGATCTCCTCGATCGTGTCGCCCCAGCGGCGCTTCATCTCGGCGATCATTGCGATGCGCGATTCGATTTCGGCGAGACGGGATGGATCGATCTCGATCGCATCCGCGTAGGTTCGCAGGGCGCGGACGGCTTCGGCGGCGTGCTCGGCCGCCGTCTCAATCGCGTCTGCGATTGGCGACGCGGACGCATCGACGGCCGCCAGCCGCCGCGCGGCGCCGAGCGCCTGGCCGAGCGCGTCGGATTCGAGCGCGCCGCGCGCGGTCTCGGCGTCCGACGCCAGCGCCTGCGCGTTGACAAGCCGTCGATGCCGCGCCTGCAACTCAGCGTCCTCGCCCACTCGGAGGCTGGCGCTGGCGATCTCACCCGCCTCGTGGCGCAGCAGCGCGATCCGACGGGCGCGCTCGCGTCGATCTTCGGACAGAGTGCTGATCCGCTGGTCGAGGCTGCGCAGTTTGCGCGCCATCGCCGAGATCGCGTCGCGCTGATGATCGACGCCGGCGTATCGGTCGAGCAGCGCGAGCTGCTCCTGCGGCCTGAGCAGGGAGAGATGCTCGCGTTGCCCATGGATATCGGCCAGCGACGGCGCGAGCTCGCGCAGAACGGCGACCGTCGCCGCACGGTCGTTAATCCGCAGCCGACCGCCCAGCCGCTGGCCGCCGCCCTGCGGCCGGCTGACGCTGCGCCGCACGATCAGTTCGCCGCTGAAGGGGATGTCCGCGTCGGAGAGGACGCGGCTGACGGCGTGACGGGCCTCGCTCTGCGACAGATCGAAGATCGCCTCGACCTCGGTCAGTTCGGCACCAGGACGGATCATCACCGCATCGGGCGAGTCGCCGAGCGCGAACGCCAGCGCCTGAATCAGCACGCTCTTGCCCGCGCCAGTCTCCCCGGTGATGACCGTGAATCCGCCGCCCAGTTCCAAGTCGACGCGATCTGCCAGCGCGAAATCCCGCAAGTGGAGACCGGTAAGCATGTTCCTCAGTCCTTACCAGCCTCGAGTCCTTTTGATTTGTTCGTTGAACACGAACAGCACCGCGCACCGCAATATGGCAACGCAGATTCACGTTAGCGGAATCGAGGCGCGCCCGACCGCCTGTCGGATTGGACGGTCAGGATGGGTCGGCATGGCTCGCGTCGAAGGCTTCGACGCCGGTGCGGGAGACGGCATCCAGTCGCCGCTCGTCGAGCCACGCCAGCCGGTGCCCGAGCTGCGAGAAGAAGGAACGCTCGCCGAAGCGCACCAGGCGGGCGAGCGATTCGCTGCGGCGCACCAGCACGCCGCCGCCCGGCTTGAGCGCATAGGGGCGCTGACCATCGACCGAGAGCGAGCCGGGATGTTCACGCCCCAGCCGCAACTCGATCTCGGCGTCGGCCGGCAGCACCATCGGCGCGGCCTGGGCCAGATGCGGCGCGACCGGCGTTAGCACCACGCTGCGCGCGCGGGGGTGCAGGATCGGCCCGCCGGCCGAGAGCGAGTAGCCGGTGCTGCCCGTCGCGGAGGCGACGACCACCGCGTCGGCCCGCACCACGCCGACCAGATCGTCGTTGACCCAGACGGCGATGTAGGCGGGCTGCCCCAGACTGCCGCGGCCGATCATCACATCATTGAGCGCCGGCAGTACACCCGGCGGCTCGCCGTCGACGCCGATCGGGCGGGCTTCGAGCATGGCGCGATCTTCGACCGTGTAGTTGCCCGCGAGCAGATCCGGAATGTGGTCGTCGATTTGCTCGGGCGTGAGTTCGGTCAGAAACGCCTGTCGACCGAGGTCGACGCCAAGAATGAGACAGCCATAACCGGCGCTCGCGCGAGCCGCGCGCAGGATCGTGCCATCGCCGCCCAGGCAGATCAGCAGATCGGTATCGGGCAAGCGCTCGATCGACCGATCGGGATCCCAGGGCATCGATGTCCAGACGTCGCGTCCCAGCTCGCGCAGCGTCTCGGCGAGCTCGTCCGCGGCGACCCGCGCCTCATCGAGGCGCGGGTGATAGTAGATGCCGATGCAGTTGATCGCGGACACGTGGGACATACGGCTCACGATTCGCTCAGGGCGTGCGCAGTCGGACGAACCATTCGCGGTTGCCGGCTGGTCCGACCAGTGGCGAGCGCAGCACACCGCCGACGCGCCAGCGATGCGCGAACGCCCAGCCGAGCACGCTGCTCACGGCGCGGCCCTGCGCCAGTCGGTCGCGCACCACGCCGTGTTCGTCGACATCTTCGGGCGGCGCTTCGAACTGCGGTTTGACCAGCGCCAGCACATCGGTGCGCGGCTGGACCAAGCGCGCGACGCAGGGCAACACCTGCCGTAGACCGATGAACGAGACGTCGATCACGCTCAGCGAGGGCGGCTCGGGCAACGTGTCGAGGTTGCAGATGTGGGTGCGCTCCAGCGAAACCACGCGTGAATCGCGCCTGAGCCGCTCGGCGAGTTGTCCGTAGCCGACATCAACGGCGTAGACGCGCGCCGCGCCGCGCCGCAAGAGCGCGTCGCTGAATCCGCCGGTCGAGGCGCCCGCGTCGAGGCAGATTGCGCCCTCGACCGGAATCTGCCAGGCGTCCAGCGCGGCGAGCAGCTTCTCGCCGCCCCGCGAGGCGAACGGCCGCCGGGCGCGCACGACGAGCGGCGTGTCGCCGGGGACGCGCGCGCCGGACTGTGTGTACCGCCGGCGCTGATCGTGGACGCGGCCCGCCATGATCAGAGCGCGCGCGGTGGGCAGATCGGGCGCCTCGCCCCGTTGCACCAGCAGCTCGTCGAGACGCACCCGCCGGGCGGGCGTGACCGCGCTCGGCTGCGGCATCAGGCGCTTTCCTGGCGCTGCGCCAATCCCGCGTCACCGCGCCGGCGAATCGCTTCGTATTCGACCGCCAGCCCCTGATCGTTGAGCAGCAGCGGGCGTTCCCGTCGAATCACGGTGTCGGCGTTGACGACGCATTTCTTCACTTCGGGCCGTCCGGGCACCTCGAACATGACGTCGATCAACAGATCTTCGACGACGGTGCGCAGACCGCGCGCGCCGGTCGATTCCTGGATCGCCTGCTCGGCGATGGCGTCGAGCGCCTCGGGCGTGAAGCTAAGCTCGACGCCGTCCATATCGAAGAAGCGTTCGTACTGGCGAAGCAGGGCGTTCTTGGGTTCGGTGAGAATGCGGACGAGCGACGCCTGGTCGAGCGCGTCAAGAGTCACGACGACGGGCAACCGGCCGACGAACTCGGGGATCAACCCGTACTTCTGCAGATCGTCGTGGCTGAGCTGGTGCAACAGATGATCGCGCTCCTGCGTCGTGCGGGACTGGGCGCCGAAGCCGATGTTGCGAATCCCGATCGCGACGCGGCGATCGATGATCTGATCGAGCCCCTCGAACGCGCCGCCGCAGATGAAGAGCACCTTGCTGGTGTCGATCTGGAGGAATTCCTGATGCGGATGCTTGCGGCCGCCCTGCGGCGGCACCGAGGCCACGGTGCCCTCGACGATCTTGAGCAGCGCCTGCTGCACGCCCTCGCCGGAGACATCACGGGTGATCGACGGATTATCGGCCTTGCGCGCAATCTTGTCGATCTCGTCGATGTAGATGATCCCGCGTTCGGCGCGGGCGATATCGAAGTCGGCCGCCTGGATCAGATGCAGCAGGATGTTCTCGACGTCCTCGCCGACATATCCCGCCTCGGTCAGGGCGGTGGCGTCGGCGATCGAGAACGGCACATCCAGAATCCGCGCCAGCGTCGACGCCAGCAGCGTCTTGCCGGAGCCGGTTGGCCCGACCAGCAGGATGTTGCTCTTTTCCAGCTCCACATCGTCGTCGGGATCGGCGACGGTGTTGATTCGTTTGTAGTGGTTGTAGACCGCGACGGCGAGCACGCGCTTGGCCTCGTCCTGACCCACGACGTGTTCGCAGAGGCGGTCGTAGATCGCGAGCGGCGGCAGGGTTCGGGGCGGACTCGATTCGGGATCCGATTGCGTCGGCGCCGCCTGCTGCTGGTGATCCTCGATCACCGCGCGGCAGGCTTCGACGCACTCGTTGCAGATGTAGACGCCGCCCGGCCCCGCCACCAGACGGCGCACCTGCGACTGGTCTTTCATGCAGAAGGAACAGCGGTACCAGCTGCGTCCGCCGTCTTGCGCGCTGCTCATCGGACGCCGCCTCTCTGTTCCCAATCCGCGTCTCGGTGCTGAAGGGTTGCGGACGAATACGTCCGACGTGAGTGATGTATGTAGCGGCGCGCGTTATCCGCCCGCTGCGGCCGCGGCATCGCCCGCCGCCTCGCTCGAGAGCACCGAGTCGACCAGGCCGTACTCCTGCGCCTGTTCGGCGTCCAGGTAGAAATCGCGATCGGTATCGGCGGCGATGCGGTCCAGCGGCTGCCCGGTGTGTCTGGCCAGGATGCCGCGGATCGTCTCGTTGTTGCGCAGAATCTCTCGCGCGGCGATCTCGATATCGGAAGCCTGACCGCGCGCGCCGCCCAATGCCTGGTGCATGTGGATCGTCGCATGCGGCAGCGCGAAGCGCTTGCCGGCCGCACCGGCCGACAGCAGCACGGTGCCCATCGAGGCCGACATGCCGACGCAGATCGTCGAGACATCGGCCTTGATCAGCTGCATCGTGTCATAGATCGCCAGCCCGGCCGTGATCACGCCGCCCGGCGAGTTGACGTAGAGCTGGATGTCGCGATCCGGGTCCTCGCGGTCGAGGTAGAGCAGCTGCGCCACGATCACATTGGCGATCTGATCGTCAATCGGCGTGCCCAGGAAGATGATCCGCTCGCGCAGCAGCAGCGAGTAGATGTCGTAGGCGCGCTCGCCGCGGTTGGTCGTCTCGACAACCATCGGGATGATGCCGCTGGGGCGGGAAACCGCAGCGCTCGAAGCGCTGCTCGGGTAGTTGCTCAGGCTCATGACGAACCCTCCTTCGCGGATCAAGTGTAGGCGCGATTGACTATCGCGCGACTGCGCAGCAGGCACGGATAGCGCGGGTAAACAGAATCGGTTGGCATATCGGAGCGCTCAGGTCTCGGCTTCGCCGTCGGGATCAGCATCGACGGCTGCGTCCACCGCCTCGGGCTCATCCATCGGCGTATCCGGCGCATCCTCGTCCGCGGCGACGCCGGCGTCATAATTCGCCAGGGCGATCTGCTGGAGCCGCTCGACGGTGCGCTCACGCACGAGACGCGATTGGACCGTCGAACGGAATGCGTCATCGCTCAGCGTCTGCTCGGCCTGCTCCGCAGAGATGTTGGGGGCGCCGTCGATCATCCTGCGGATGTCGGCGGTGACCTCTTCGTCGAGCACCTCGATCCCCTCGGCCTCGCTGATCTGCTGGAGCACCAGCGTGTTGACTACGCGCTCGTGCGCCTGCGAGCGGAAGCCGGCCAGCAGCTGCGCGCCCGACTCGCTGTCGTCGCGCAGGAAAGTGTTCGGATCCTGACCCATCTGGCGCGCGAAGTCCTGCCGCATGTGCTCGACTTCGTGTTCGGCCAGCGCCGGCGGATATTCGAGCGTCGCCCGGTCCACGACCGCCTGCATCACGGCCTGGCTGAACTCCTGCTCGGCCTGCTGATCGGTCTGTTCGCGCAAACCCGCCTCAACCCGCTCGCGCAGCTGATCGAAGGTCTCGAACTCCTCCGAGACTTCCATCGCAAAATCGTCGTCGGGATCGGGCAGCGTTTCCGACTTGACATCGTGGATCGTGACCGTGAAGGTCACGGTCTTGCCGGCGACCTGCTCATCATCCCAGTCCTCAGCGACGTCGATCGGGATCACGTGCTCCTCGCCGACGCTGGCGTCGACGAGCTGTTCGCACAGTCCGGGCACGCCGATCACCGCGTCTTCGCGCAGGTGAAACTCGGCGCCGGGTTGGTCGAGGATCTGTTCGCCATCAGCCTCGGCCTGCACGTCGGCGGTGACGCGGTCGTTCAGCTGCGGCGCGCGCTCGACCGGTTCGAGCACGGCGTGCTGCCGCCGCAGCTCGAGCAGCCGCTGCTCCAGCATCTCGTCCGAGTACTGGCTCTCCGGCCTGGCGGCGGAGATCGAACGATAATCGCCGAGTTCGACCAGCGGCGTCAGGGGCACCGTCGCCGTGAAGGTGACCGGTTCGCGCTCGGTGATTTCGATGCTGGGCGCGGCGACCGGCTCGATGCCTTCCTGTTCGAGCGCTTCGCGCAGCGCCTGCGGGATCAGCCGCTCGGCGGCCTCCTCGAAGACGACATCGACGCCCAGCGCGCGTTCGACCACGCCTCGCGGCGCTTTGCCCTGTCGGAACCCGGGAATGCGGTAGCGCTGCGACAGGCGTCGCGCGGCCTGGTCGAGCGACCGCTTGACGCGGGCGTCGTCCAGCTCGACCTCGAGCCGCATCTGCGCTTCGGGAATGCGTTCGGCGGTGACTTTCATGGGCGTACTCTCTCAGCGCGCTCCTAGCGCAATTGCAGACGAGAATATCAGCGCATCGCTAACGCGCTGTCTCAACGAAGACGCGGATTGAGGATATCGGCGATCGCATCGCCCAGCAGGTTGAAAGCGAGCATAATCGGCAGCACGAACAGCATCGGCACCAGCAGCATCCATGGATACTGAGCGAGCGAGGTGAACCCGCCCGCTGCTCCAACCATTGTGCCGAACGAGGATGTTGGCGGCGTGATGCCAATTCCCAACCAGGTCAGCACCACTTCCTGTCCCGCTATCTCGCCCATCGAGGCGCTGAATCCGACTACGAACCAGGGCAGAATGCCGGGGAACAGATGGCGCACCAAAATTCGACCGGTACCGGCACCGACCGTCTCGGCAGCCGCAATGTATTCGCGCTCGCGCAGCGACAGCACCTGCCCGCGATAGAAGCGCGCCGCTCCCGCCCAGCCCAACAATGACATAGCCGAGACGATTAGCACATAGTCGTCGACGCCCTGCGCGATCAGCCAGTCGGCGCCAGTCGCAGCCTCGATACTACGAAACCACTCAGTGATCCGATCCCGAAACACAGCGACAATCACAATCAGATAGACGAGGCCGGGCATCGCCAATACCAGATCAGCGAGCCGCATGATCGCGGCATCGAGCCAGCCGCCGCGATAACCTGCGAGCAGCCCCAGCCCCAGACCCAGAAACAGATTGCCCAAAACAACCGAGATGATCGTGATAATTACCGTGGTACGCAATGAAAACATGGCGCGAGCGAACAGATCTCGCCCGGCACGATCGGTGCCGAACCAGTGCCGTGAGGATGGCGGTTGCAGCGATTCGTCACGACGGAGGATGATTTCCGTTCCCCCCGGCAGCACGGTCTGCGGCGTCAGCGCGCCATACGAGGCGACCAGCTCCGGGTTGAACTTGGCGATCGACCCGATCTCGACTTGCAGACGCTCGGTGAAATCGCCGAGCGGCTCGGGAACACCATCGACGACTCGGGTCGAGCGCCGCTCGCTGAGATTGGTCTGGTTCGGGTCCTGAAGGCCGGTATCGACGCCGAATGCGTCGAGGAACGTGTACATCCCAGCGCCGTAGAGCACGAAGATCGTCAGCATCGACACCACCGCGACGCGCTTCCGAAGCAACGCGCGTGTCGCACGGGCCGCTGGTGACTCCGAACGAGTCGGAACCGACCAGGTATCAGTACCCCCCCCCCTCACGCTTCGGTTCACGCGATCCGCTCCGTAAAGCGGATGCGTGGGTCAATGAAAATATAAAGTGCATCGATCAATGCATTCGCGACAATGATCAGCGATGCTACAAGCAATGTAAAGCCAAGTATGACATTCCAGTCGCGCTGAGTGATCGATTCGAAGATGAACGCGCCTACGCCGGGGATGCCATAACGGGTCTCAATCACGATCGAACCGCCGATCACACCGACGATCGCGAGGCCGAATTGGGTCGATAGCGGCAGGAGTCCGTTACGCAGCACGTGCCGATAGAGGACGGCCCGCTCGGTGAGTCCTTTGGCGCGAGCAGTTTGCGTATAATCATCATCAATGGTCGCGAGCATACTGATGCGAACAAAGCGCCCCATGCCGGCATACGCGCCGATCGACAGCGCAATCAGCGGCACGATGTATGACGCGGGATCACCTGGCGTCCAGACCGCCGGCGCGTTGAAGCCGAAGAATTTAAGCATCGGAGCCAAGACATCCACCATCAGCCAGGCGACGAGCACGATCATGATCGGCGAGGGAATGGAATCGAATATCTTAAGAAAACCGATCATCGCAGGGTCTTTCCAAGTGCCGCGCTTCACGGCGACGTAGACGCCGATCGGGATACCCAGACCGAAGATCATCAGCAGGACGATCAGATTGATATGGGCCGAGACCCAGATGCGCTCGCCCAGCAGCTCCTGCACACTGCGTTTCGGTGATCGATAGTAGTAGGACGGACCGAGGTCGCCGCGGCTGACAACGCCCCACATCCAACGGCCGAAGCGCTCGAAATAGCCGCCGTGCAGGCCAAACTCTTCGCGGATCAGTTCGGCCTGTTCTGGATCGACCTGCCGTGCGCCGCCGATGATCTTGACCGGATCACCGGGTGCGGCATGGGTCAATGCATAGGTGGCGGCAGCCACGATGAAGACCATGATCGGGACGAGCAGCAGTCGCCGCAGCAGAATCGGGAGCGCCCCGTGTCCCATGCGACGGTTCCTTCGCCCTGCACCGGGCCGGGCTGCGGCTATTCGTCGATGCTGACGTAGCGCAGATGGGGGATCACGGTGCGCGTCGGCTCGTAGCCCTGAACGTACGGTTTGACCAGCTCATGGGCGACCCCGTGGTACAGCGGTATCCAGACCGCATCTTCGACCAACATCCGGTCGACCCGCTGGTAGACGCTCGTGCGCAGCTCCTGATCGAGCGAGTAGCGCGCCTCTTCCAGCAGGCGATCTATCGCTTCGTCGCTGAGCTGCGCATCGTTGCCCAGCGAAGCGCTATGAAATTTATAATCGAGCACATTCTGCGGATCGGGGTAGTCGAGGCTCCAGCCGAGTGAGAAGAATGGGTACAGCCCGCGGTCGATATCGGAGATAAAGGTCGCGAATTCGACCTGCTGGATCTCCACTTCCAGGCCCAGATGCTGCCGCCACATATCCTGAATTGCCTCGTAGGTCGAACCGGGCGTCGAGCCGGCACCGGAGATGGTCAGGCGTAGATTGTCGAGTAACGGCGTGCCCGCATACCTTGAATCAGCGAGCAACCCCTGCGCCAACTCCGGATCGAAGACGATGCCGCGGTATTCAGGATCATGCGCGACCAGTCCCGGCGGTACGATTTGGTTCGCCGCCGACAGGAGGCCGCCCAACACATCCTCGGTGATCGTGGTCTTGTCGATCGCATGCGCCAGCGCAAGCCGCAGGTTGGGATCGTCAAACGGCGGCCGACTGACATTAAAGGCGAGGTAAAACACCGAGAGTTCGGAGCGTGAGACATAGAGCGGATTGAGGTCAGACGCAGGATCGCGGACACGCTCAATTTCGTTGAGCCCGACGCCAGCCTGGTCGACCTCATCGTTCTCGAACTGCTCAAGGCTTCCGCCGGCGAAGCGGACCGACACTTTGCGCACCTTGGCCGGTTCGAGGTGATAGTCGTCGAAGCGCTCCAGCGTCAGTCCTTCGCCCAGCTGCCACTCGGTCAGGCGGAAGGGGCCGCTGCCGTTGGGCGCCAGCGCCCAGCGATCCGGGTCGGCCTCGACCTGCTCGCGATCCAGCACGAACGCGGTTGGATAGGTCAGCTTGTAGAGGAAGACCGAGGTTTGCTGCTTGATCGTGATATCCAGCGTCACCTCGTCGATCACCTGGACGCCGACCACCTCGTCGGCGCGGTTGCGCAGGTACTCGGCGGCGCCCACGATGTCGCCCAGGAAGTCGGGCGCGGTCGGCGAGAGCGTATTGGGGTGCAGGTTGCGCTCCAGGCTCCACTTGAAATCCTGAGCCGTGATGCGCTTGCCGTCGTGGAACGTGGCGTTGTCGCGGATGGTGAAGCGGTAGGTGACGGTGCCGTCGCTATTGGGCTGCGGGGCGGGCACGGACTCGGCCAGATCGGGGGCGATGCGCAGACTGCGATCCAGCGTCAGCAATCCGCCGAAGACCTCGACCGCGATCACGGCGGAGGAGACGTCGGTGATCTGGGCCGGGTCGAGGTTGATCGGCTCAGCGCGAGCGATGCGGAACTCCCCCAGCTCGCGCGGCGCGCTCGGCTGCGCCTGAGCGTCGGACTGCGCCTGCTGCTCCCGCTGCGCCTGCTGTTGCCCCTGCTGCTGTTGCTGTTCCATCGAGGACTGACGCTGCTGGCGCGCTTCAGCCTGCGTCTGTTCGCGCGGCGATTCGGCGCGCTCGACGTTCTGCGACTGCTCGACCCGGGCTTGTTCGTCGCCGCCGCAGGCGGCGATCAGAGCCGCCGCGGCGAGGATGAGCGAGATCACCAACATCGAGCGGCCGGCGGCGCGTCTCGCGCCGCCGTTGAGCAGAATCACGCGCACGTCACGACCCTTCGCTTGCATCGTTCGCATCATTCGAACTGTTCGCATGGTTCATCCGGAGCCACCCGCCGCCGATCTGCCTTGCAGATTACCACCGCATTCAGGTAGCGGCGGACGCATGATCAGCGTTGGTTGGGCTGATCTGCAGATGCAGCTCTTCCAACTGCTCGGCGGTGATCGGCATGGGCGCGCCGGTCATCGGGTCCGAGGCTGACATCGTCTTGGGGAACGCGATCACCTCGCGGATGTTCTCGGTCCCCGCCAGCAGCATGGCGACGCGGTCGATGCCGAACGCGAAGCCGCCGTGCGGCGGCGCGCCGTACTCGAACGCGTTCAGCATGTGCCCGAAGCGTTGCTGCGCCTCGTCGGCGCCGACCCCCAACAGCTCGAACACGCGCATCTGCAGATCGCGCTCGTGGATGCGGATCGACCCGGAGCCGAGTTCGAAGCCGTTGCAGATCGCGTCGTAGGCGCGCGCGCGGACGCTGGCGGGATCACTATCGAGCAGGTCGAGGTCGCCGCGCTGCGGGGCCGTGAAGGGGTGGTGCAGCGCGTCCCAGCGCTGCGCCGCCGCGTCCCACTCGACCAGCGGGAAATCGGTGATGAAGCCGAACTGCAGCACCGAGTCGTCGATCAGATCGAGGCGCCGCGCCAGCTCGCGGCGGATGCCATCGAGCACGGTCGAGACCATCCCTGCCTCGCCGGCGGCGAGCAGCACCAAGTCGCCCGCCGCAGCGCCGCAGCGCGAGCCGATGCGGCGCGCATCGGCGATGCCCAGATGCCGCAGGACAGGCGAGCGGACGTCGTCCTCGGCGGCGTCCGCCGGGTCGGCGCTGAACTGCAGCGAGACGAGCCCGGGTGCGCCCATCGTCTTGGCCAGGTTGGTGAATTCGTCCACTTCGCGGCGCGACAGCGACGCGCCGCCGGGCATCACGATGCCGCGCACGCGGCCGCCGGCGGCAACGGTCGAGGCGAACACGCCAAAGCCCGACGTCTCGGCGATGTCCGAGCAGTCGGACAGCTCCAGCCCGTAGCGCAGGTCGGGCTTGTCCGATCCGTAGCGCTCCATCGCCTCGTGCCAGGAGAGACGCGGAAACGGCCGCGGGACGGTCAGGTCGGGGCGCAGCGCCGCCGCCGCGCCGACGAACAGTTCTTCCAGCAGATCGAGGATGTCCTGCTCTTCGCAAAACGACCATTCCAGGTCAAGTTGGACGAACTCCGGCTGTCGGTCGGCGCGCAGGTCCTCGTCGCGGAAGCAGCGCGCGATCTGGAAGTAGCGCTCAACGCCGGCGACCATCAGCAACTGCTTGAACTGCTGCGGCGCCTGCGGCAGCGCGTAAAACGCGCCCGGCGTCAGCCGGCTGGGCACGACGTAATCGCGCGCGCCCTCCGGCGTGGCGGCGACCAGGATCGGCGTTTCGACCTCGAGGAATCCCCTGCCGCTCATGTAGCCGCGGATGAATTGATTGAGCTGATGCCGCAGCTCGAGCGCCTCCATCATCGACGGGCGGCGCAGATCGATGTAGCGGTACTGCATGCGCACCAGCTCGTTGACGTCGTCGTCCTCGTTGACCGAGAACGGCGGCGTCCTGGCGGCGTTCAGCACCTCGACGGACGCGGCGACCACTTCGATATCGCCGGTCGACAGGTTGGGATTCCGGGTCGCCTCGCTGCGCTCGACGACCTGACCTTCGACGCGCAGAACGTATTCGCCGCGCGCCTCGTTGGCCGCCGCGTACGCCGCGGGATGATCGTCGGGTCGGACGACGACCTGGACGAGCCCGTCGCGGTCGCGCAGGTCGATGAAGATCAGCTGTCCGTGATCGCGGCGGCGATGCACCCAGCCGGCCAGCGTGACCGTTTCGCCGGCGTGGGCGGCGCGCAGGGTTCCGCATCCATGTGTCTTGAGCACCCGAGCCTCCAACCATTGACCAATGCGAGTGTGCCACCGCGCAGGCGAGCGGGCAATCAGACAAAACACTCGGCCCACACACTCACTCATACACTGACAGAGTGACGAGCGCTCCCGTTGATCCCATCGGCCTGTATGTTCACGTTCCATTCTGCACGGTCAAGTGCTCGTACTGCGACTTCAACTCCTACGCAGGCATCGAGGATCTGCAGGCGCGCTGGCTCGACGCCGCGCTGGCCGAGCTCGCGCTCTGGGCGCCGCGGCTGGAGGCGCGCGTCTTCTCGACGGTCTTCATTGGCGGCGGGACGCCGAGCCTGCTGCCCGGCGAGTCGATCCGCCGACTGCTGGACGCCGTCCGGGCGCAGCTGCGCCTGGCGGTAGACGCCGAGATCACGCTGGAAGCGAACCCCGAGAGCGTGCGGCCCGAACGGCTGGCCGAGTACCGCGCCGCGGGCGTCAACCGCATCTCGATGGGGGTGCAGTCACTCGATCCAGCCGAACTGGGCTTCCTCGACCGTATCCACAGCGCCGACCGCGCGCGGCAGGCGTTCGGCGAGATTCGCGCGGCGCAGTTCGACAACGTCAATCTCGACCTGATCTACGGGCTGCCGGGTCAATCGCTTGCCGGCTGGCGGTCAACGGTCGACGGCGTGCTGTCCTGGCATGGCGGCCCCGATCATCTGTCCTGCTACGCCCTGACCGTGGAAGACGGCACGCCGCTCGCGGCGCGCGTCGCTGCGGGCCGCGTCGTTGAAGCTGATCCTGACGCTGTTGCCGAGATCGCCGACTGGACCGCGGCGCGGCTGTCGCGGGCCGGCTACGAGCAATACGAGACCAGCAACTACGCGCGCAACGGCCTGCAATGCCGACACAATCTGCTCTACTGGCGCAACCAGGAATATCTGGCGATCGGCCCCGGCGCGCATGGCTTTGTCGACGGCGTCCGCTATCAGATCGCGCGGAGTCCGAAGGCGTACATCGAGCTGCTGCTGCGCCATGGATCGCCGAATGGCGTCGGCTCGACGCAGCCGATCCCGCTCGGGTTGCCGTCGCCGGCGATCACGGAGGCCGAGAGCGTCAGCGAGCGCGACCAGCTGATCGACATCCTGACTTCGGGACTGCGCCTGATGGAAGGCGTGTCGGAGACGTCGCTGCCGTCCGGCTACGCCGAGCTGCGTCCGGTGATCGACTGGGCGGTGCGCAGCCGCCTGGCGCAGCGCCGCGCGGGGCGAATCAGCCTGACCCGGCGCGGACACGCCGTCGCCAACGAACTCTTCGTGCGGCTCCTGGATCCCTCGCTGGGTTAGTCATCCGACAATTCGTCGATCTCGATGCAGTCGAGCAGGATTTTGCCGAAGTTGCGGTTCTCCTGCATGTAGTGGTGCGCCGCCGCGGCCTGGCTGAGCGGGAAGACCGTGTCGATCACGGGCCGCATGTCGCCGCTGACGATCGCCGGCTCCAGATGCAGCTGGTAATCGCGCGTGATCGCGGCGCGGTCGATCAGCGGCCGTGAGCGCATCACCGTACCGAAAATCTGCAGCCGTTTGGAAAGGATCAGGCCGAGGTTCGTCTCGGCCGCCGCGCCGCCCATCAACCCGACCAGAACCAGGCGGCCCGACTGCCCCAATGAGCGCAGGTTGGCGTCCCAGTAGTCGCGGCCGATCACGTCCAGGATCACGTCGAGACCGCGACCGCCGCTGCGTTCCTGCGCGAGCTCGGCGAAATCCTGCTCCCGATAGTTGATCGCCAGATCGGCGCCGAGTTCGCTGGCTCGCCGGCACTTCTCGTCCGAGCCGGCCGTAGTCCAGACCTCCGCGCCGATCAGGCGCGCGATCTGGATCGCGGCGATCCCCACGCCGCTGCCGCCGGCGTGAATCAGAATGCGCTCACCGGGCTGCGTCCGCCCCAGCGTGCGCACCGCGGTGTTGGCGGTGAAGAACACCTCGGGGATCGAGGCGGCCTCGCGGTAAGTCAGCTCGTCCGGGATCGGCATCGCCAGCGACTCGTGCAGGGTCGCCAGCTCGGCGTATCCGCCGCCGCCAGAGAGTCCGTAAACGCGATCGCCGACCGAAAGATTGCGCACTCGGGACCCGATCTCGATCACCTCGCCGGCCAACTCGAGGCCCAGAATGTCAGACGCCCCGTGCTGAGGCGGGTAATTCCCCATCCGCTGCATCATGTCGGCGCGGTTGAGCGCCGTCGCGTGGACGCGGATCAGCACCTCTTCGTCGCTCGGCTGCGGGTCGGGGGCTTCCGCCAACCGCAGCGAGTCGGGCGTCTGGCCGGGCGGGTCAACGACGATTGCTCGCATCGCGCATATCCTCAGTCGCAAGCGGGGGACTAACGCTCAGGGTAATCGCGTGTACGTCATCGGCACCGCGGGACACGTCGATCACGGCAAGAGCGCGTTGGTGCAGGCGCTCTCGGGCATCGATCCTGATCGCTGGGCGGAGGAGAAGGCGCGCGGGCTGACCATCGATCTGGGCTTCGCCTGGTGCGAACTGCCCTCCGGCCGCGCGGTGAGCATCGTCGACGTGCCCGGTCACGAGCGATTCATCAAGAACATGCTGGCCGGCGTCGGCGGGATCGATCTGGCGCTGCTCGTGATCGCCGCCGATGAGAGCGTGATGCCGCAGACGCGCGAACATCTCGACATTCTCGACCTGCTCGATATCGACCGCGGCCTGGTCGCGCTGACCAAAACCGATCTGGTCGATGACGACTGGCTGGCGCTGGTCGAGGAAGAGATCGCGGAACTGCTGACCGGCACCGCCCTGGCCGGCTCCCGCATCGCGCCTGTCTCAGCCCTGAACGGCGACGGGATCAACGAGCTGCGCGCGCTGATCGACGCCGAACTGGATGATCTGCCGCCGATCCCGAATCAGGGCCGCCCGCGGATGCCTATCGATCGATCGTTTTCGATCGCCGGCTTCGGCGCCGTCGTCACCGGCACGCTGCTGGAGGGCGCATTGTCGGTCGGCGACGCCGTCGTGATCGAGCCTGGGCGCATCCAGTGCCGGGTGCGCGGTCTGCAATCGCACGAACAGTCGATGGACAGCGCGCCGCCCGGCGCGCGCACGGCGGTCAACCTGAGCGGCGTATCGGCGAGCGAGATCGAACGCGGGATGGTGCTGTCGTCGCCCGGCTGGCTCGAGCCCACCGTCGCGGTCGATGTCCGTCTGCGATCCGTCAGACGAGCCGCGCGCGGTCTACCGCACAACGCTACCCGCACGCTTCATATCGGCGCCGACGAAGTCCAGGCGCGGGTGCGGCTGCTCGAGGGCGACGCGCTCGCGCCGGGCGAGTCGACCTGGGCGCAACTCCGTCTGGAGCGGCCGATCGCCGCCGCGCGCGGCGATCACTTCGTGCTGCGCTCGGCCGACGCCACCATCGCCGGCGGTCGGATTGTGGACACCAAACCGCGCCGGCATCATCGCAACGACGCCTCGACGCTGGAAGCGTTGCAGCGCCTGCTCGACGGTTCGCCCGACGACACCCTGCTCACCGTGCTGCAACGGCTGGAACCGGTCCGCTGGGACGAGTTGGCGGCGCGCAGCGAGTTGGCGGACGGCGACGCGCGCGAGGCCGTCGAGCGGCAGATCGCCGGCGGCGCAATCGTCGTTCTGGACGAAGGCGGCCTGTCGGATTCGGCAGCGCTGATGACTGACGCCGGGCTCGGCGCGCTGCTGTCGAGGGCGGAGCAAACGGTTGCTGATTATGTCAACCAGTTTCCGCTTCGCGCCGGGCTCCCGCGCGAAGACCTGCGCAGCAGGCTCAATCTCGCCCAGCGCGCCTTCGCATTCGCGCAGCGGCAACTGCTGGCGTCGGGCGCGCTGATCATCAACGACGGCGCGTTCGACATCCCAGGACGCCGCGTCGCCCTGTCGGAGGCGCAGCAGGCGCAGGTCGATGGACTGCTGGGGCGGCTGCGCGAGCAGGGCGCCCGCCCCGAAGTCGACGCGTCGCTCGACGCTGAGCTGTTGGAGTATCTGGAGGCGCAGCACCTGATCGTCCGGCTCAAGGACGGCGTCAATCTCGACCACGCCGTCTACACGGGGATGGTCGCGGAGACCAGACTGCTGCTGCAGGCGCAGGAGCGGGCGACGCTGGCGGATGTGCGCGATCGGCTCGGCACGAGCCGCAAGATCGCGCAGGCGCTGCTGGAACATCTGGATACGATCCGCGTGACCCGCCGCGTCGGCGACGCGCGCGTGCTGCGCAAGGGGTAGCTCTCCCGCCGGAGGTCGGTCAGGCCTGGCGCTCGACCCGGCGCACCGCGCGGCGCTCGCCGCCCCGGCGCAGCAGCCGCGGCAGCGTCCCGTCCTGCCAGAGATAGACGATCTGGCTGGCGACCGCGATCGAGGAGTACGTGCCGGCCACGGTGCCGATAAACAGCACGATGACAAACGGCCGGATGGTCACGCCGCCGATCAAGAGCAGCGCCAGCAACGCCAGCACCACGGTGATCGACGTGTTGAGCGAGCGGCCCAGCGACTGCGTGATCGCCGCGTTGACCACGCGGCGGAAGTCCTCGCGCGGGTCGAGCAGCAGATTCTCGCGGATGCGGTCGAAGACGACGATCGTGTCGTTGACGCTGTAACCGATGATCGCGAGCAGGGCGGTGACGAACATCGCGTTGACCTCGAGCCCGGCGACTCGGCCGCCGATCGCGAACGCGCCGGCGACGATGGTCACATCGTGTAGCAGCGCCACGATGGCCGCCGATCCGTACAGCACCGGATTGGGCAGTCGGCGGAAGGCGAGCGAGATGTAGATCAGGATCGCGACCGCGGCGACGGCGAGCGCGATGCCGGCGTCGCGCGCGATCTCGACCGAAAGCGTGCCCGAGACGGCCGAGCTCTGCAAGACGACGATCGGGCCGATCTCGCCGCGCAACGCCTCGTTGATCCGTTGCCGCAGCCGTTCCAGATCGCCGTCATCGGGCTGCTCGACGCGCAGGCGGAAGGCGGCGTCGGCGGTGGCCTGGATTCTGGCGCCGCCCAGACCGATGGTCTCCAGCGCCGAGCGGACGTCGTCCTGCGAGACCGCGCCCGGGAACCAGAACTCGGCCCGGATTTCCGCTTCCTCGACATCGGATCCCAGGCTGACGCCGTCCGGCAGCCTGGTACTGACAGTCTGATCGACCCGGTTAGCCAGCGCGATCGCATCCTCGAGTGAGGGCGGCGACAGGACGCCGACCACCGCGAGCGCGCCGTCTTCGGCCTCGACCACGTTGAGCTGCGCGCCGGCGGGTGCGTCTTCGGATTCGGTGATCTCAGCGACGGCATCGGCCAGATCGTCCGTCGTGGTATCGCCGAGGAAGCGGACCTCGGTTTCGAGACCGCCGGCGAAGTCGAGGCCGGCCTCGAACTGCCACAGGGCGAGCCCGATCAGCGAGGGCACGACCATCAGCAGCGAGACAACGGCGTAGATACGGCGCCGGCCGACGAAATCGATCATCGCGCTGCGCCTCCACTGCTTTCGCTGCGGGCGCGAACCACCATCTGCCGCACGCCGAACGGCCGCAGACCGCGAATCCAGCCGCTGCTGACCGCCATGTTCATGAAGTTGCGGGTCACGAAGATGACCGTCACGAAGCTGAACCCGGTGCCGACCAGCAGCGCCAGCGCGAAGGACTTAATCAGGTTTTGATTGAGCGCGTCGGCGAACAGCCAGAGGATGATCACGGTGATCAGGGTCGAGATGTTGCCGTCGCGAATCGCCGGCCAGGCGCGCGCCCAGGCCGTCTCGACCGCGCCCGACAGGCTGCGGCCCAGCCGCAGCTCTTCCTTGAGGCGCTCGAAGATCAACACGTTGCCGTCGACCGCGAAGCCGATCGACAGCACCAGGCCGGCGACGCCGGCCAGAGTCAGCGTGATCGGCACCAGCTTGAACGTCGCCATGACGCCGGCCGCGTAGACGACCAGCGCCAACGCCGCCACGAGACCCGGTACTCGGTAGTAGATGATCATGAAGACGATGATCGCGAGGAAGGCGACGACCCCGGCCTGCACGGTGTCGATCACCGAGTCCTCGCCCAGGGTGGCGGCGACTTCGGTGCTTTGCAGCACGCGCAGGTTGATCGGCAGCGCGCCGGCCCGCAGCTGGCGGCGCAGCGTGATCGCCTCTTCCTCGTCGAGCCCGTTGATGATCCCGCTGTCGGAGATGACCGCATTCACCGACGGGCTGGAGATCAGCCGACCATCGACGAAGATGCCGAGCAGATCGCGGGACTCGAACAGGCGCCTCGTGATCTGCTCCATCAGCCGCGCGCCCTCGTCGTCGAATTCGAACTGCAACGCGGGCGTGCCGCCCTCGTCCAGGGTGCGCGCGATCGAGTTGGCGATCAGATGCCGGCCGGTCAGCTGCACGGTCTCGCCCTCGGCGTTGATCCCGGTCGCCGGCAGCCAACGCAAACCGTTGCCGGTGATCACGTCCTCGTCTTCCGGCGCGATGAAGTACGGATCGGCGCGGCGGACGAAGCGCGCGTCGTCGCTGGGCAGCGTCGCGTCCCAGACATCGTCGATGGCGGCGCTGATTTGCAGTCGGTCGATATCGCCCGGCGGTTGCGGCTGGGCGGGATCAATCGCGCGGAACTCGAGCAGCGCGGTGGATCCGACCAGGTCTGACGCCTCATCGGCGTCGACGCCGGGGATCTGAGCGTTGATCCGGTCTGAGCCGACGACCGTGACCTCGGCCTCCGAAACGCCGAAGCCGTTGACCCGCTCTTCGATCACGCGGCGCGACTCCTCGACCGCCTCTTCGAGCGCGGCGTCGTCCACATCCAGCGGCAGCACGATCTCGGCGTACTGCGACGGCAGCGGTTGGTCGTAGTCGGACGGGTCGAGGTCGTCGAGGTCCGGGTTGAGGCTCTTGATCGCGTCCAGCTCGACGCTCTCGCGGGCGAGGAACTGATTCAGCGACTCGCCGCGGCGTACCGGGGCCGCCTCGCCGGCAACCTCCAACGTGATCGAGACGCCGCCGGCGAGATCCAGCCCGAGCCGGAATTCGTCGCGCGTCCAGTCGCCGACCGTCACCCCGCCGCCCGCGGGCCAGGGGATGAAGCTGGGCAGGTAGCGGTCGGGGTTGCCCGGCCAGGCTGCTGCGATGGCGAATGCCGTCAGGATCAGGATCACCGCGAAGACGTAGGCGTCGCGGAATTTGAACCGTCTGAAGAAGCTCATGGACGTTGGCGTTGCCCGTCAACCGTCGCGGCGTCGCGTCGGGATCGCCGCACGCGCATTCCGCGTTCGGCGAATGGTCAATCGGTTATGTCGGCACAGCATACGCAGGGGCAGCCTTGTGGGCAGCTAACACCGACGCTCAATTCACTCGCGTTCATCATGCCCGCCAGTTGGTTGATTGGACTGATCCGACTGATTTGACTGATCCGCTCCAACCTCCACCGCTGCGCGCTCGATGCGCTCTTCGATGGCGAGCGTTCTCGCGCGGACGACAACGTCTTCCGAAAGCCGCAGCAATACAACCATCGGGCCGTCCTCGGGCGTCTCGACGCCTTCGACCTCGGCGATCAGTCCGCCGCGCGTGAGGACGACATCGCCGACCTCCAACTCGGTCAGATCCTGTCGCCGGCGGCTCTCCTCGGTGCGCGCCGGGCGGACGAAAAAGACGTAGAACAGCGCCACCACGAGCAGCGTGATCAGGATCACTTCCGTCATCGGGCCATCCTCCCGTTCCGACGCTATCCGCGCGCGGCGAGGCGCATTTCTGCGGCCAATCGACGGGCGAGTAAACGCGCCTGCTCCACGCCGCTGATCCGGCCGATTGCCGCTGCCTCATCGATCTTCGCACGGATCTGGCCCACGCGCGGGCCAGGAGGCAGCCCGGTGGCATCTATGATGCCGTGGCCGTCGAAGAGCGGGGCGCGCTGGTCTGGCCGGCTTGGCGTCCAGGTCGCGATCCGAGCCACGTGCGCCGCATAGGCGGACCAGCGCGGCGCCAGCGCCGCCGCGCCGGCGGTCGCAAGCGAATCGGCGAGGAACAGCCAGCACAGCGGCGCTGCCGCCTCGCCGAGCGCTGCGTGGAAGCGGTACAGCGCCCGATCGGTGGGCGGACTGCCCGGCGCGTGCACCTGACCCGGCCGCAAGTGTTGCTCGATTAACAGACTGACCTGGGCAATGACCCGTTCGGGAGCGCGCAGACGGCGCAGTCGCTCGACTGCGAGCTGCGCGCCCAGTTCGGAGTGTCCGAAGAAGCGCGTCGCGCCGGCCGCATCGACCGTTCGCGTATCGGGTTTGCCGATGTCGTGCAACAGCGTCGCCAGGCGCAGCGGCAGCCGCCACGCGTCGAGCGCGCGCCGAATATCCTCCGCCGCCAACAGCTGCGCGAGTTCGCGCCGCATCGCGCCTGCCCGCCTGCCGCGAGGCTGCGATCGGTCGGTCAGCCGCACGAGCCAGCGAACCGCGTCGATCTGATGCCAGAAGACGTCACGGCGATGCACGGGCCGCTGCTCGACCGCCCGGCAATGCGCCAACTCGGGGAAGAGGACATCCAGCAGGCCGCTTCGCTCCATCCGCCGCAGCGCCCAGGGCAGACGATCGCTGACAACGATTCGGCGCAGCTCGTCCCAGCGGCGCTCGGCGGCTGCGCGGTCGAGCGCAGCGGCGTCGCGGCGCATCGCCGAGCGCAGGGCGGCGTCCGGACGCCAGCCGGCCTCCGCCTCCAACCGCACCGCCCGCAGCAGGCGCAGGGGGTCGTCCTGCAATGCGCCATCCGAGACCAGCCGCAGGCGCCGCGCGGCGATATCGTCCCGACCGCCGCAGGGATCGATCAGATCGGCGGCGATCAGGCCGCGCCGAAACTGGTCCAGCGGCGCCGCCATCGCGTTGACCGTGAATTCGCGCCGACGCAGGTCGCGCTCGATATCGCCATCGGGAAGCTCCCAGATATCGATGCACCATCCGGACAGCGGGATGCGCCAGACATTGAATTGAGCGCTGATCCGAACCGCGCGCGACCCCAGTGCATCGCCGGCGGCGCGCGCCCACGATGCCGCCTGCGGAACTGCGATATCGAGATCGGGCTGGTCAGCGCTATGGCCCGCGAGCGCATCGCGGATCGCGCCGCCAACGACCCAGACGCCGTCGGCGTTGAGTCGGGCAAGAGATTCGGATGCGTCAGCCGTCGTCATCTTCGTCATGATCATCATGATCATCGTGGTCGTCATCGTCCTCATCCTGGGCGAGCATCTCGTCCAGCGTCCAGAGTTGGTCGATGGAGGCGACGTGATCGATATAGACGCGGCCGTTGATGTGATCGATCTCGTGCTCGAGGCACTGGGCCAGCAGGTCGTCCTCGGCCCGCACGCGGATCTCGCGGCCCGAGATGTCCTGCGCTTTGACCAGCACACGGGTCGAGCGGATGACACGGCCGCGGTATCCGGGCACGCTGAGGCAGCCTTCGATCAACGCGCGCTCGCCGCTGCGCTTGACGACTTCCGGGTTGACCATCACAAAGGGGCGCGCGGCCGGCATGCCGATCACGACGACCCGCAGTCCGACGCCGATTTGCGGCGCGGCGATGCCGACGCCGTTGGCGGCGTGCATCGAATCGATCAGGTCGGCGACCAGCGAGCGCAGCGAGGCGTCGAATTGGCGCACGCGCCTGGCCGGCGCGCGCAGCACGGCGGCGTCTCGCGGCAGCGTGGTAATCGGGTGGACGGCCATCGCCTGGCGCTCAGTCCAGCGTGGGGTGCGGTTGGCTCAGCTGCTCCTGGGCGCGTCGTTCCCGATCGGCGTCGATCGCCGCGGCGATCTCAGGATCGGACAAGGCAAGGATGCGGCCGGCCAGCAGGGCGGCGTTGACCGCGCCGGTGCGGCCGATGGCGACCGTCGCGACCGGCACGCCGCGCGGCATCTGCGCCATCGAGAGCAGCGAGTCGAGCCCGTCGGTGGCCCAGCCCTTGACGGGCACGCCGATCACCGGGATCGGCGTCTTGGCCGCGACCGCGCCGGGCAAGGCGGCCGCGCCGCCGGCGGCGGCGATGATCACTCTGATCCCGCGCCCCTGCGCCTGGGCCGCATAGTCGGCTGTCTCGTCGGGCGTGCGATGCGCCGACAGCACCCGCGCTTCCCAGCTGATGCCCAGCGACTCCAGCGTCGAGGCGGTGTTGCGGATCGTGTCCCAATCCGAATGCGAACCCATCAGCACACCGACCAGCGGTCCATCCGTCATGCCGTTGCCGTCCCTTCCGCGCTCAAGTCAGCGTCAAGCCGCGATGCATCTCCGCACACGATACCCCCGTGTAATCTGAGGCAATGATGACCACGCCGCAGCCGCCTGTGTACGACCCGGCCGAGATTGAACCGCGCTGGCGCGCGCGCTGGGAGATCGACGGTCTCTACCGCGTCGACAACAACGATTCGGGCGACCCGGACGACCCGCGTCCGCCGTATTACTTCCTGACCATGCTGCCGTACACCAGCGGCGATCTGCACATCGGCCACTGGTACGCGATGGCGCCTTCGGACGCCGCCGCGCGCTGGCATCGGATGCAGGGCAAGAACGTGCTTTTCCCGCTGGGCTTCGACGCCTTCGGGCTGCCCGCCGAGAACGCGGCGATCAACCACAACACGCATCCCAAGCAGTGGACCTACGCGAACGTCGAAAACATGACCCGCCAGCTCAAGACGATGGGCGCGTCGTTCGACTGGAGCCGCGAGTTCGCCTCCTCCGATCCCGAGTACTACCGCTGGACCCAGTGGTGGTTTCTGAAGCTCTACGAGCACGGCCTCGCCTACCGCGGGCCGGCTGACTGCAACTTTTGCCCCGGCTGCGGGACGGTGCTCGCCAACGAGCAGGTCAACCGCAACGATGAGGGCATCGGCGTCTGCGATCGCTGCGAGTCGATCGTCGAGGCCAAACAGATGGAACAGTGGATGTTCCGCACCACCGCCTACGCCGACGAGCTGCTGAGCTTCGACGAGATCGACTATCCCGAACCGATCAAGCGGATGCAGCGCAACTGGATCGGGCGTTCCGAGGGAGCGGAGATTTCCTTCCCGCTCGGCCGGACGGTCAGCCACGACGCGGGGGAGTCGGATCGGATCACCGTCTTCACCACGCGCCCGGACACGCTGTTCGGCTGCACTTTCATGGTGCTCGCGCCGGAGCATCCGCTGGTCGGCGCGTTGACGACCGCCGAGCATCGGGGTGAGGTCGAGGCCTATGTCGAGCGCGCGCGCCGGCAGAACGAGATCGAGCGGCAATCGACCACGCGCGAGAAGACCGGCGTGTTCACCGGGGCTTACGCCAAACATCCGTTCAGCGGCGATGACATCCAGATCTGGATCGCCGACTACGTGCTGCTGAGCTACGGCACCGGCGCGGTGATGGGCGTTCCCGCCCACGACGAGCGCGACTTCGCCTTCGCCTCGGCGCGCGGCATCCCGATCCCGGTCGTGATCGCGCCGCCCGACTGGGACGGCGCAGATCTCGATAAGGCGTACACCGGCCCGGGGCGAATGGTGAACTCGGGGCAGTTTGACGGCCTCGACTGGCAGGAGGGCAAACTGGCGGTCGCCGACGCGCTGGACGAGCGGGGGCTGGGCGGCCGCACGGTGTCGTATCGGCTGCGCGACTGGCTGATCTCGCGGCAGCGCTACTGGGGCGCGCCGATCCCGATGATCTACTGCGATTCCTGCGGGATCGTGCCGGTGCCCGAGGACGAGCTGCCGGTGCTGCTGCCCGACGACGCGGAGTTTCTGCCCACGGGCGCCTCGCCGCTGGAGCGGCACGAGGGATTCATCAACGCCGACTGTCCGCAATGCGGCGAGGCGGCGAGGCGCGAGACCGACACGATGGACACCTTCATGTGCTCCAACTGGTACATGTACCGCTACGTCGATCCGCACAATCACCACGCGCCGATCGATCCCGACCTGGCGCGCCGCTGGCTGCCGATCGACACCTACACCGGCGGCGCCGAACACGCCGTGATGCATCTGTTCTACGCGCGCTTCTTCGCCAAGGCGGCGCGTGACATGGGCATCCTCGAGATCGACGAGCCGTTCTCACACCTGTTCAATCAGGGCACGATCACCAAAGACGGCTTCAAGATGTCGAAGTCGCGCGGCAACGTGGTCAATCCCGACGAATGGGTCGCCAAACACGGCGCCGACACGGTGCGCCTCTACCTGATGTTCCTGGGGCCCTGGGAGGCCGGCGGCGACTGGGACGACAGCGGCATTTCGGGCCAGTGGCGCTGGCTCAACCGCGTCTGGAACCTGGCTCTGGGCGAGGTCGAGACCGGCCCGGACTCCGCCGACGCGATCCGACGCGCGACGCACGCCATGATCGGCAAGGTCACGCACGATATCGAGCGCTTTCGCTTCAACACGATGATCGCGGCGATGATGGAGTTCACCAACCGTCTGCAGGACATCCGCGATCAGGGTTCGGTCGACGCCGCCGCCTGGCGCGAGGCGATCGAGGCGCTGCTGCTCTGTCTCGCCCCTTCGGCACCGCACATCACCGAGGAGTTGTGGCAGCGGACCGGCCACGAGGGATCCATCCACGAGCAGCGCTGGCCGCAGTACAACGAGTCGCTGGCGCAGGCCGAGACCGTGACCATCGTCGTGCAGGTCAACGGCAAGCTGCGCGACCGGCTGGCGCTGGCGCCCGGCGCGTCGCAGGCGGAGGCCGAGGCGGCGGCGCGCGCCTCGTCGAAAGTCGCCGACCAGCTCGACGGCAAAGCACTGCGCCGCGTGATCTGGGTTCAGGACAAACTGCTCAACTTCGTCGCCAGCTAACGCGCTCCCTCGTCATCTCCGCGCGACGGACCATACAGGGGCGCGGGTCAACCAGATCGGCGACGCCGCATGGTGCTACGTGGTGCTACATGGTCCAGTTGCGCTTGCCGTCCTATGAAGGCCCGCTCGAACTGCTGCTGGAGCTGATCGAGTCGCACCGGCTCGATATCTCCGAGCTGTCGCTGGCGCAGGTGGCCGAGCAGTATCTGGCGCAGGTCGCCGCGATGACGACGCTCTCAGACGCGCTGAGCGGCGAACAGGCGGAGGCGCTGGCGGCGTTCATCGACATCGGCGGACGCCTCGTGCTGCTCAAGGCGCGCCAACTGGCGCCGCAGACGGAAGTCACCGAGTCGGAAGCGGAAGCGGGCGAAGCCGACGAGCTGGTCGCGATGGCGCTCGCCTACCAGCGCTACCGCGAGGGCATCGCGCAACTCGGCGACCGCGACCGACGGCAGTTGCGCTCCTACACACCGAGCGCCGCGCCGCCGATTGAGCGGCCGCTGCCGTTGGGGATGTCGGAGCGGATCACGGTCGAGACGCTCGCCCGTCTGGTGCAGCAAGCGCTTGACCGCGCCGCCGATCGCCTGGAGCAGGAAGAACGCGCCCACGACGCCGCGATCGAGCGCGAGCGCGTCACGGTCCACGACCGCGCCGCCGATCTGCGCCGCCGCCTGTCGAACGGTCAATCGGTCTCGTTCCGCCAGTGGATCGCCGACGCGCGCTCGAAGCTGGAGCTGATCGTCTCATTCATGGCGGTGTTGGAGCTGCACAAATCGCTCGCCATCGAGATCGAACAGGACGGCGGCTTCGAGGACATCCTGATCACCGCGATACCCGACGCGCCCCAATCGGCATGGGCCGCCGCAGGAGCCGGAGCATCGCTCGAAGCGGAACCGACGTAGGCCTGACGTAGGCGTATGGTCGCCTGCTGCTGATACGCTGACCTTCCGCCTGCGCTCACGGGCTGGTGGAAGGATCGCCTGTCGTGGTCACCGAGTTGGCGCGTCGAGAGCTGCGTCGAGCGGCGCCGGGGCGGCCAACCGCGCTGACGATCGGCGTCTTCGACGGCGTCCACCGCGGCCATCAGGCGGTGCTCAGGCACGTCGTCGAGCGCGCCGCCTCGCACGGGCTGGCATCGGCCGCGATCACCTTCCACCCCCATCCCCGACAGGTGCTGCGCCCCGATCTGACCACCGAGTACGTCACCTCGCTCGAAGACCGGTTGGCGTTGATCATGCAGACCGGCCTTGATGCGGTCGCGACGATCTCGTTCACCTCGGAGTTTTCGCTCACTGACGCCGGCGATTTCGTGCGCATGCTGGTCGAGGAGTTCCAACTCGCACGCCTGATCATCGGCGAAGATTTCGCTCTGGGACGCCAACGCGGCGGCGACCCGCAGACGCTGCAGGCGCTCGGCCGGGAACTGGGCTACGAGGTCGAGGTGATCGAGCTGCTGACCAGCGACTCGGCCGCCAAAGTCTCCTCGACCCGCGTCCGCGACGCGCTCGCCGACGGCGATGTCGAGCTGGTCGGCGCGCTGCTCGGACGGCGCTACTCGCTGCACGGCCCGGTCGTGGTGGGCTTCGAACGGGGGCGCACGATCGGCTTCGCCACGGCCAACGTGGCGATCGGCAACGACCGCGCGATCCCCGCGCCGGGCGTCTACGCGACGATCGCCCATCTGGCCGGCGGGCCCGCTCCGTCAGTGACCAACATCGGCCTGCGCCCCACCTTCGACGACGGCGGCGGGCTGTCGATCGAGTGCCACATCATCGATTTCGACGATGACATCTACGGAACCGATCTGCGGGTTGAGTTCATCAAGCGGCTGCGCGGCGAGCGTAAGTTTGACGGCATCGAGGCGCTGGTCGAGCAGATCGGCAAGGATCGCGACGCCGCCCGCGACCTGCTGGCGGGCGGTTCGACGGGCGGATCCGTAGGATTGAATCCATGAGCCAACAGATGAGCCAACGCATGAGCCAACAGGCATCAACCGCGATCGCCGCCGAGGTCGAGCGTCAGCACGCGCTGATCATGCGCGGCACGGCGTACGGCGACGAAGGCACGCGCCGCGCGATGGATCGCGAGCTGCGCGAGCGGTTGACCGAGGCGCTGCTCGCGGATCGACCGCTGCGCGTCTACCTGGGCGTCGATCCGACCTCGCCCGATCTGCACATCGGCCACTGCGTCACGCTGCGCAAACTGGCGCTGTTCCAGCAGCTGGGGCATCAGTCGATCCTGCTGATCGGCGACTTCACCGGGCTGGTTGGCGATCCGTCCGACAAGGACTCGCTGCGTCCGATGCAGGCGGCGGAAACGCTCGAACGCAACGCCGCTACCTACCGCGAGCAGGCGTTCAAGCTGCTCGATCCGGAGCGCACGGAGGTGCGCCGCAACAGCGAGTGGCTGGGGCGGATGTCGTTCGGCGACGTGGTGCGCCTGGCGGCGAACTTCACCGTGCAGCAATTCACGGAGCGCGACACGTTCCAGCACCGCATCGACGCGGGGCAGCCGGTCTACATGCACGAGTTCATGTACGGCCTCATGCAGGGCCACGACGCCGTCGCCCTGGAAGCGGACGTTCAGCTGGGCGGCACCGATCAGACCTTCAACATCATGTGCGGCCGCACGCTGCAGGAGCGCCAGGAACAACCGCCGCAGATCGCCGTGCTGACCCCGATTCTGGTCGGCACCGACGGCGCGCAGCGCATGTCCAAAAGCACCGGCAACTACATCGGCATCGACGAGCCGCCGAACGACCAGTACGGCAAGGCGATGTCGATCCCCGACGAGGCGATCGTGCCCTTCTTCGACTACGGCACCAACCTGCCCGGCGAAGACGTCGACCAAATCAGCCGCGAGCTCGACTCGGGCGCGCTGAAGCCGATGGACGCCAAGCGCCGCCTGGCGCGCGCCATCGTCGGCGAGTGGCATGGCGAGGACGCCGCGCGGAGCGCCGAGGCGCAGTGGACGCGCACATTCTCGCAGGGCATCACGCCGGACGACATTCCCGACGCGCCGATCGCGTTTGGCGGCGCCGACGCGCTGGAGGTCTCGCTGCCGAAGCTGCTGCACGAGATCGGCGCCGCCGACAGCCGCGCCGCCGCCAAACGGCTCGTGACGCAGGGCGGCGTGCGCATCGACGACGAGGTCGTGACCGATCTCAGCGCCGAAATCCGCAGCGGAGCGGTGCTGCGCGTCGGCCGCCGCAAGTGGTATCGGATCGTCCCCGCCTGACGCGCCGATCGCCGACGCGCTTCCGCCAACCGCTAGCCTCCGAGCAACCAGCATCGGAGGCTTCCCATGACCGTCACCCTGGATTGGCTGGGCTGCGCGACCTTTCGGCTGCAGGTCGACGAGACCGTGATCATGCTCGACGCCTACATCGACCGCGTGCCGTCGGCGCCCGGTGTCGGTCTGAGCGCCGCCGATATCACCCGCGCCGACGCCGTGCTTGTGGGGCACTCGCACTTCGACCACATCGCCGGCGCGGAAGTGATCGCCGCCAATACGGGCGCGCCCGTGATCGGCTCCAACGAGTCCGCCCGCGTGCTGATCGAGGCCGGCATTCCCGAAAATCAACTCCTGCGCTCGCAGGGCGGCGAGCGCCACCGGATCTCGAAGGACGTGACGGTCGAGGTCTTTCCCAGCCTGCATTCCTGCATCTGGACGCAGGGATCGTGGGATCCGGGCAGGGTCGTGCTGGGTCAGTACGGCCTGACCGAGGCGGAGCGCTGGGGCAATCGAGGCTCAATCGATATCGGCGGCTCGCTCGGCGAGCGCTCGCAGGATCTCGGCCCCGAGGCGCAGGCGCAGATGCTCGATCACGTCGCCTCCTGCCTCGGCTCCAACGACACCGGCGGCGCGCTGGCGTACCTGATCGACACGCCCGACGGCTCGCTCTTCTACCACGACACCTCGGGCTGCTGGACGGGCGTGGTGCAGAACATGCGGCCCGACGTCGCCATCGTGGCGATGGCAGGGCGGCCGAACATCGACGGCGAACCAATCCAGGGCTCGCTGGCGCAGTTCGTCGGGCGGATGTCCGACATGCTGCGCGCCCCGCGCGTCGTGCTGGGGCATCACGACGACTGGATGCCGCCGATGACGCACGACATGACCGGCCCCGACTCGCTGGCGCCGGTCAAGAACGAGCTCAATCACGTCGCGCCGCGCTCGGAGCTGCTCGATATCCCGCTCGGCGGCCGGATCGGTCTGTACTGATGCCCGGTCGGACGCCGAAATTCGGCCTGATCTACGACTTCCGCAACCCGCCCCAGTGGCGCAGGCCGTGGGCGCAGTTCTACGACGAATTGCTGGATGAGATCGTCTACGCCGAGCAGCTCGGCTATGACCACGTCTGGATCACCGAGCACCACTTCATCGATGACGGCTACACGCCCTCGGTATTGCCGATCGCGGCGGCGATTGCGCGGCTCACGTCCCGCATTCGGATTGGCACCTGGGTGCTGCTGCTGCTGCCGCTGCACAACCCGATCCGCGTCGCCGAGGACGCGGCGACCGTCGACATCCTCTCGCGCGGACGCTTCGATCTCGGCGTCGGGCTGGGCTACCGCATCGAGGAGTTCGAGGGCTTCGGCGTCGACCGCCGCCATCGCGCGAGCTTGATGGAGGAGTCGCTCGAGATCGTCACCCGCGCGCTGGCCGGCGAGTCGGTCACGCTCGACGGACGGCATTACCAGGTCCAGGACGTGCGCGTGACGCCGCCGCCGATCCAGCGGCCGTTTCCGCTCTGGGTCGGCGCCCGCTCCAGCGCCGCGGCGCGGCGGGCGGCGCGGTTCCGCGCCAACCTGATGATCGTCGCCGACCGGCCCGTCTACGACGCCTGGGCCGAAGCGCTGCGCGAACAGGGCGACGACCCGTCCGATTTCGAGGTGCTGCTCTCCGCCGGCGGATACGTATCCGACGATCCCGACGCGCTCTGGGAAACGCTGAAGCCGCACCAGCGCTATCTGCGCGACACCTATGGCAAGTGGTATCACGACGCGTCCGATCTGGGCGAGCGGGACCCGCTGGGCCAGCTGCTGGATCAGACGGATGAGGATCTGCGCGCCCGCTTCGTCGCCGGCGCGCCCGACGAGGTGGCGGCGGCCATCGAGCGGACGCTGGACTGGATTCCGGCCGACCACATCATCACCTCGCCCGTCCCGCCCGGCGCCCCGCGCGATCTGGCGCGCCGCAGCATCGAGCTGTTCGCGCGCGAGGTCATGCCGCGGTTTCGATAGACTGAGCCGAGAGACGCAACCGAGCCGCAACCAGAAATTCAGGAAACAGCTGGGAGGCCGCAGGATGAAGGTCAAGATCGACACCAGCCTCTGCGAGGGCCACGCCAAGTGCATGGAGGCGACCGAGGTGGTCTTCGAGGTCCGCGACGACGACCTCTCCCACGTCCTGGTCGACGTCGTCCCGCCCGAGGAGGAGGCCAACGTCGCGCGCGCCGTCCGCACCTGCCCCCGCGCCGCCATCTCGGTCGAGGACTGAGCCTCGGTGGCCACCCATGAAGCAACCCTCAACGTCGCGCTGGGCGAAGTGCTGGGGAATCTGCGGCCGCACAGTTGGCGCGTCTACTCCGAGGAGACGCGCACGCTCCAGCAATCGCAGAAACGGCCCGACATCCTGATCGAAGAGGCCGCCCAGTGGCCGGTGGTAATTGAAGCGGAACGCAGCAACCGCCTCAGCGCCGAGTCGGACGCTCGCGAGCGGCTGGGGCAAGTCGTCAACGAGACCGGCAAACAGATCGAGAGCGTGATCGCGCTGGTCTATCCGCAGTCGGTCCTGGACCTCGGCGGTCAGCCGCTGCGCGATGAGCTTGGGCAAACCGAGCGGCTCGAATACGCGCTCCTCACCCGCACAATCGGCGGCGGCGTGGAGCGGCTGCCCGCTGAGGGCTGGCTGCGCGGGTCGGCCAAGGATCTGGCGATGCTGGCGCATCGCGCCGCCATGCCGGCCCCGCGCGTCGAGCGGCTCGGCGAGGTGCTGGAACACGGCATCGACGCCGCCGCGCACCGCTTCACGATGAAACACGGCTCGCGCGGCGAGGGCGAGCTGGGGCCGCAGATCGCCGCGCTGCTGGGTCAGGCCGACGACCAGGGCGGCCAAACCCGCCGCATGGCGATGACCGTGCTGATCAACGCCTTGATCTTCCACGAGGCGCTGGCGGAGGCGGGCTTCCGTGTCGAGCGCGACGACACCGGCGAACAGCCGCAGCTGACCG
Organism: Dehalococcoidia bacterium; assembly: GCA_965205105.1. Taxonomy (GTDB): domain Bacteria; phylum Chloroflexota; class Dehalococcoidia; order Bin125; family Bin125; genus Bin125. The sequence goes on along the minus strand of OZ242034.1, from coordinate 278,464 downwards.
GACGCATCGTGCGCACGCTGGCGCATTTCCGCCAGTCCGGGACCAGCTACGACCGCGACGGGCTGACCGACGAATGGAACCGCATCCTCGCCGTCAACTACTGGCCGATCTTCGCCACCGCCAGAGAAATCCTGCTGCTGCTGCCCGGCGGAACGGCGGGCGAGGTGCTGGCGCCGCTCTGGGACGCCGCCAACCGCCTGGTGCAGGAGGGCGTGACCAAGTCGCACGACCTGACCGGCGTCATCTTCCAGCGGCTGATCGCCGACCGCAAATTCCTCGCCACCTTCTACACGCGGCCGGCGGCCGCGGCGCTGCTGGCGGGACTGGCGATCCCCGCCGACCGCGCGCCGGGCGGGGCGCAGTGGGGCGACGAGGAAACGATCTCGGCTTTGCAAATCGGCGACTTCGCCTGCGGCACGGGCACGCTGCTCTCCGCCGCCTACCAGCGCGTCTCGCTGCTGCACGAGCTGAACGGCGGCGACCCCCGCGCGCTGCACGCGCCGATGATGAAGCACGGCCTGGTCGGCCTCGACGTGCTCAACATCGCCGTCCACCTGACCGCCGCCTCGCTGGCCGGCGCGCACCCCGACGTTCCCTTCGACGGCGAGTGCCTGCTAACAATGCCCTACGGCGGCAAGTCCGCATCCATCGGCTCGCTCGAACTGCTGGCCAAGCACGTCTCGCCCGACATGATCGATCACGCCGCAGCGGTGACGGCCGGCGGTCGAAAGCCGGAGGACGTGGCTGACCTGATGACGCGCATCAGTCATAACCGATTCGACCTCGTGATCATGAATCCGCCGTTCACGCGGCCAACCAATCACGGCGGCGGACGCGCGAAGACTCCGAACCCAGCCTACGCCGCGTTCGACAGCACGGCCGAGCAACAAAAAGCCATGTCTCGCGCGGTGAAGCGGTTGACCAAGGGCGCTCCTTCGAACGACTACGCGGGCTTGGCGTCCCACTTCGTCGAACTGGCGAACCGCAAGCTGAGTACGACAGGTACGATGGCGTTCGTGCTGCCGCTCAGCGCCGCCTCGGGCGGCAAGTGGGACAAGATCCGGCAGCTCTGGCGGGAGGGCTACACCGACATCCGCGTCGTCACGATTTCGGCGGCAAGCTCGTTCGAGAGCGCATTCTCGGCCGACACCAATATTGCGGAGCTACTCATTATAGCAAGCAAGCAAGCAAGCAAGCAAGCAAGCAAGCAAGCAAGCAACGTTCATCGTTCTCAATCGCCGGCCGCGATCTGCCAACGAGGCGGCGCTCCTTGCGGAGGCGATTACCGAATCCCGGCACGCCCTCATGGGCAGCGGGGAAACCATCGCGCCACTGTCTCTCGGCGAGGATCACTGCGGATACGTCATTCAGGCGATACTTACCGACGACCTACCGTGGCCGTATGTCGGGGTCGGCGACATGTCGCTCGTCGAGGTGTGTGAAGCGCTCAAGAGGGGTCGCCTGATCGATCCACGAGTCGGTGCTACGACGTCACTACCTATCTCTCGCGTTGGGGAAATCGGCGATGTCGGTCCAGTTCATCGAAAAGTGGGCAGTCTGGCCACAACACGCGCACGAGGCACATTCGAGATTCATAAACCAGCGAAAGTCCAACAACCTACATATCCCGTCCTCTGGGCGCATGACTACACACGGGAGCGACGATTGATCGTGGACTTCGATAGCGAAGCGGAATTAAGGCCGGGCATGACTGACAAGGCAGTTGATATCTGGATCACTGCGACGCGTGCCCATTACAACTGCGATCTCGGATTCAACGCCCAATCGATCACCGTGGCGATGACAGAGCGCAAGTGTATCGGCGGGCGAGCATGGCCTTCTGTCATCTTGAGCAACCCGGAACACGAGTACGCCTTCGCACTTTGGTGCAACTCCACGCTTGGTCTACTATCGCACTGGTGGGTGAGCAACAAGACCCAAGTGGGGCGCGGTATCACTACGGTCACATCCATCCCCAACATCCCCACGCTCGACACCCGCGCCCTCAGCGATGAGCAGCACGACGAGGCGAAGCGTCAGTTCGAGTTGCTGCGTGACGAACGCTTTCTGCCCTTCGACCAGATCGACGAAGACCCGGCCCGCGCCAAACTCGACCGCGCCATCCTCGTCGATGTGCTCGGTCTGCCCGAGTCGCTGGTCGCGCCCGACGGCCCGATCGACCTGATCCGCCGCAAGCTCGCCCGCGAGCCGCAAATCCACGGCGGCAAGAAATCGCGCGTCGTCTTCACCGACGAGGGCGAGAAGTCCGTCAGGCGCGACGACCGCGGCTGACGCGGTATGCTGGCGCTGACGGGAGACCCGGCATGGCGACGATGAATCCAGTCTTCAGATTGCGCCGAGTTTTCCGCTCAATGGGCGCCGAAGAAGAGCAGGCCGAAGAGGCCGCCAGCGTGATCGACGAGGAATACGTCGGCCGCAGCTTCTTCGAGGTGCGCATGAACCAGCAGACCGCCGAGTTGCGCAGTGAAATGACGGAACTGCGCAGGGAAATGGCCGAGCTGCGCAAAGACATGGCGGACCTGCGCAATCAGATCCTGCTCAGCATGATCCTGATCATGAGCGTCGCGGTGACCGTCCTGTCAATCGTGATCGCCGTCTTCACCTGACCACCGCCGTCGAGCCGCGCGCGATATCCTGAGGACAACGCGTGGAGGCGTCCGATGGCCACGATGAACCCGGTCCTCAGGCTGCGTCGAGCTTTCCGCTCGATGGGCGGCAGCGAGCCGCGCTCTGACGAAGCGGCCGACGCACTGGCCGATGAAGCGGCCGACGCGATCAGCGACTACAGCCACAGCCGCCAGGAGTCCGACCTGCGCTTCGAGCGCCTGATGGCGGAGATACGGCGCGACATGGCGGAGTTCCGCACGCAGGTGCTGCTCGCAATCATCCTCGCTTCCGGATTGATCATCGGCGCAGTCGGCCTGCTCATCGCCTTCCTGGACTGACGCCGCAAGCTCGCCCGCGAGCCGCAGATTCGCGGTACCAAGCAGGAGCGAATCGTTTTCACCGACGAGGGCGAGAAGTCCGTCAAGCGCGACGACCGCAGCTGACGCGCGGTATGCTGGCGTCAAGCGCACGGAGACACCCGATGGCCACGATGAACCCGGTCCTCAGGCTGCGTCGAGCCTTCCGCTCGATGGGCGGCAGCGAGCCGCGCTCTGACGAAGCGGCCGACGCGCTGGCCGATGAAGCCGCCGACGCGATCAGCGACTACAGCCACAGCCGCCGGGAGTCCGACCTGCGCTTCGAGCGCCTGATGGCGGAGATACGGCGCGACATGGCGGACCTGCGCAGAGAAATGGCGGAGTTCCGCACGCAGGTGCTGCTCGCAATCATCCTCGCTTCCGGATTGATCATCGGCGCAGTCGGCCTGCTCATCGCCTTCCTGGACTGACGCCGCAAGCTCGCCCGCGAGCCGCAAATTCACGGCGGCAAGAAATCGCGCGTCGTCTTCACCGACGAGGGCGAGACGCGCGAAGATCGCGACGACCGCGGCTGAGCGCCGGGCTGACCTACTGCGCTCGGTGGCGGACGAGTTGCCGCTTGATGCCGCCGACGTGGAGGGAATTGGGCACCATCTGCGGCTCGCCGGCGAGTTCCAGGTTGGGCAGGATCGGCAGCAGCGCGTGGAAGATGGCGCGCATTTCCCAGCGCGCCAGGTTGGCGCCCAGACAGAAGTGCTCGCCGTAGCCGCCGAACGCGAAATGGTCGTTCGGATCGCGGCGGATATCGAACCGATACGGGTCCGGGAAGACCTCTTCGTCGCGGTTGGCCGACGGGTACCACATCACGATCGAGTCGCCCTGGCGGATCGTCTGGCCGCGCATCTCGATGTCCTGCGTCGCGGTGCGCTGGAACTGGATCACGATCGAGGTCCAGCGCAGGATTTCCTCGACCGCTGACGGCACCAGCTCGGGGTGCGCGACGAGATCGTGAAGCTGATCCGGGTGGTCGAGCAGCGCTTTCACGCCGCCGGTGATCGAGTTGCGCGTGGTCTCGTTGCCGGCCCCCAGCAAGAGACGGAAGTAGGACGATATCTCGCGCGGGGTGAGCTTGTAGCCGTCGATATCGGCTCGCAGCAGGTCGCTGAGCAGATCGTCGCCCAGCCCGCTGGCCTGCCGCTCGCGCACCAGCCCCTCGTTGTAGAGGTTGAACTCCAGATTGACGCGGCGGATCGTCTGCTCGCGATCCTCGCCCGGCAGTCGGAATTCGGGGTCGGCGGCGCCGATGCCGGCCTCGGTCCAGTGGAAGATCTTGTCCCAGTCCTCCTCGGGCACGCCGCCCATGTCGCAGATCGCCGCGACGGGCAGCTTGGCCGAGAGTTCGTGCACCACATCGACGGCGGAGACCGAGCCGCGCTCGGCGAAATCGGCGATGATCGAATCGGCGAAGTCGGAGACGTAGTTCTCCGCCATCTCGGCGAAGTGGTCTTCCAGCTTCTTCATCATCCGCGGCGTGAAGTGGTGCGCGACCAGGCTGCGGTGCTGGCGGTGCTCCGGCGGGTCCATGAAGATGAAATCGGGCGGATCAGACGGATGCCCGCCGTAGCGGTTGGCGTTGATCTCGCGTCCGCGCTCGCCGATGTCGATCGACTCAGTGTCGTTCATGCGCAGCAGCTGCGTGTTCGAGAACAGCTCGGGATGCGAGGAGATGTAGCGGATATCGGCGTGTTTGGTGATCGCCCAGAAGGGCTCGAAGTTGGGCCGCTGGTACCAGTAGACCGGCGCCTCGCGGCGCAGGAGGTCCCACGCCGCCCACGGGTAGCCATGCTCGACGTAGAGCGCGGTGTCGGTGATGTTCAGGTTGTCGAGCGTCAGGCTCGGCTGTTCGGCGGTGACCATGTGCGGCTCCAGTGAATTCGAACCGATCAATGCGACGATGATAGCCGCTTTGGAACGCGCTGGCGGGCGCCGTCAGCGTTGGATCGCCAACGGTAGCGCGGTTCGACTCAGGCCGGGCGATGGCGCACCATCTGGCGCTTGATCCCGCCGACGTGGAGAAAGGCGATCACGTTCTCGGGCGGCGCGACCAGTTCGAGATTGGGCAGCACCGGCCGCAGCGCGTGGAAGATGGCGCGCATTTCCCAGCGCGCCAGGTTGGCGCCGAGGCAGAAGTGCTCGCCGTAGCCGCCGAAGGCGAAGTGGTCGTTCGGATCGCGCTTGATGTCGAACCTGTAGGGGTCTGCGAACACATCCTCGTCGCGGTTCGCCGAGGGGTACCAGAGCACCACCGACTCGCCCTTGCGGATCGTCTGGCCGCGCAGCTCGACATCCTGCACGGCGGTGCGCTGGAACTGGATCACGATCGAGGTCCAGCGCAGGATTTCCTCCACCGCCGAGGGCACCAGCGAGGCGTCGTCGACCAGCATCTGCATCTGATCGGGATGATCGATCAGCGCCTTGACGCCGCCGCTGATCGAGTTGCGCGTCGTCTCGTTGCCGGCCGCGAGCAGCAGCACAAAATAGCCGTGCACCTCGGCCGGCGACAGCGGGCGGCCGTCGATCTCGGCGCGCAGCAGATCGCTCAGCAGATCGTCGCCCAAACCCTGCCGCTTGCGATGCTCGATCAGCTCGTTGTTGTATCGGAACCACTCGACGCCGACGCGCTCGGTGGCCTGGCTGGGCGATTCGCCCGGCAGGCGGAACTCGGGATCGTCCGCGCCGACGATCACCTCGGTCCACTTGAAGATCTGATCCCAGTCTTCCTCGGGCACGCCGCCCATGGCGCAGATCGCGGCCACGGGCAGCTTGGCTGAGAGTTCGTGCACCAGATCGACCGCCGAGCGCGACCCGCGTTCGGCGAAATCGGCGACCACCTTGTAGGCGAAGTCCGAGACGTAGTTCTCGGCCAGCTCGGCGAAGTGATCTTCGAGCATCTTCATCATCCGCGGCGTGAAGTGCCGCGCGACCAGACCGCGATGCTGACGGTGCTCGGGCGGGTCCATGAAGATGAAGTCGGGCGGATCATCCGGGTGTCCGCCGGTGCGATTGGTGCTGGCCTCGCGCTGGCGCGCGGCCGTGCCGAGCTTGGACGCCTGGTTCAGGCGCAGCATCTGCCGGTTGGAGAACAGCTCCGGATGCGAGGAGATATAGCGGATGTCGGCGTGCTTCGTGATCGCCCAGAACGGTTCGTAGCCCGGCCGCTGATACCAGTAGACCGGCGCTTCCCTGCGCAGCAGGTCCCATTCGGCCCACGGGTATCCGATATCTCGGTAACGGTCGGAATCGGTGATGTCGACCGTGTCGAGCGTCAGGGCTGACGGGGCGGGAGCTTCAGCGGTCACCATGTCGTTCCTCCGTGTCGTCCCTCCATCGGCCCGCCGGGCGCGGGCGAGTGGGCGCGGGCGCGGGTTGCTGCCAGACAGACTAGCGCCGCCGCTTTAGACTTTGTTGAACGCTGCGACGTGTTGCAGGAGGCGACCGATGGCTGAAGTCATGCGACCGGACGGCACGACCATTCACTTCGAGGTCTACGGCGAGGGCAACAGCGAGATTCCGCTGCTGCTGTTCGCGCCGGGCGGCGTGAACTCGCAGATCGAATTCTGGCGGCGCTCGATCATCAACCCGATCGAGGCGTTCGCGGACGAGTTCACCGTGATCGGCATGGATCAGCGTCATTGCGGCCGTTCGCGGACCGGGCTCAACGCGTTCAGCTACGACGAGGCGATGAAGGATCAGTTGGCGGTGCTCAACGCGCTCGGCGCGGCGCGCGCGCATGTGATGGGCGGCTGCATCGGTTGCGCCTACGCGCTGCGGATCGCCGATCAAGCGCCGGCGCGCGTCGCCGGCCTCGTGATGCAGGATCCTGTCGGCCTGGACGAGACCAACTCGCCCGAGACGTTCTACGAGATGTTCAACCCGACGATCCGGCTCTGCCGGGCCGAGGGGCTGGAGGCGGTCATCGCGGCGGCGCAGCGCGACCCGATCTTCATGCAGAACAACGAAGCCGGGCCGTTCGCGCAACGCATCCACGACGAACCGCTGTTCGCCGACGCCGTGCGCAGCATCCGGCGCGAGGGCTACATCGCCCTGGTCGTCGCCTTTCGCGACGGCATGTGGCCGGCCAACCCGCCCTACTTCGCCGTCAACGAGGTCGCCGTGCAGCGCACCTACGCGCCGATGCTGGTGATTCCCGGCGCCGATCCGTTCCACCCCACCGCGATCGGGCAGCGCATCTGCAACGAAGCGCCCAACGCGCGCTGCCTCGACGTCGACGCGCGTTCGGCCGAGAAGCTTCCCGGCACGCTCGACGCGATCCGACAGTTTCTCCGCGATTGCAGCTAGCCTGCTCGACCAGCCCCTACAGTTCTAAAGTGATGACGATCGCAACCGGATCATCAGCATCCCGGCAAAGGAGCAAGCGCCATGCAGTATGAGATTTTGCACCGGCCGTCGTATGCCCTGGCGCAGATCGAACTGGCTTCGGGCGAGCAGCTGCAGGCCGAAGCCGGGGCGATGGTCTCGATGTCGAACAGCATCAAGCTGGACACCGGGGTGCGCGGCGGGCTACTGGGCGGACTCAAGCGCTCGGTGCTCGGCGGCGAGAGCTTTTTCATCAACACCTTCACCGCCGAGCAGTCGGGCGAAGTGACCATCGCGCCCGGTTTGCCGGGCGACATCCAGGCGCTCGAGATGGACGGCGGAACGGTGCTGGTGCAGTCCGGATCATTCCTCGCCGCGACGCCGGAGATCGAGGTCGACACATCCTGGGGCGGGGCGCGCAGCTTCTTCTCCAGCGAGGGACTGTTCCTGCTGCGCTGTAGCGGGCGCGGGCTGTTGTTCGTCTCGAGCTACGGCGCGATCCATCTCAAGGAACTGCGACAGGGCGAGGAATACACGGTCGACACCGGGCACATGGTCGCGTTCGACGAGTCGGTCAGGTACAGCGTGGGACGCTCGGGCGGTTGGAAGACGACGCTGCTCTCGGGCGAAGGCCTGGTCTGCAAGCTGGAAGGACCGGGCCGCTTCTACATGCAGACGCGCAGCCAGGACGCGCTGCTGAGCTGGCTGCTCCCGCGCATTCCCAAGCAGTAGCAGCCGCTCTGGACGCTCTGGATCTGTCCGCGGCCGTCGTAGCCTGCGCGGATGGACTGGCTCGAGTTCACCGCCCTGATCGGCGTCGGTGTCGCGGTCGGCGTCTATGCGACGGCGGTCGGCGCCGGCGGCGGATTCCTGTTCGCGCCCGTGCTGCTCACCCGGCACGCGGAATCGAGCCCGGCCGAGGTCGCGATGGCGTCGATGTGCCTCGTGCTGGCGACTTCCGGCCTGGCGGCGGCGAGACTGGCGCGGGCGAAACGAATCGATTACCGGGCGGTGGGAATGGCAGCGGCGATCGCCGTGCCGGCCGGGGTGATCGGCGCGACGGGGACGGCGCAGCTGCCGCGCGACGTCTTCGCCGCCGGATTCGCGGTGCTGCTCTGCTCGCTCGGCGCCTATCTGATCTGGCGGCCCACGGGCGACGCGGGGCAGGTAGGGCAGCGCGGCTGGCGGCGCCTGATCCGCGACGGCCGCGGCGAGCTGTACCTCTACTGGATTCCGGTGCGCCGATCGGTCGGCGTGATCGCGCTGACCTCGCTGCTCACCTCGCTGGCCGGCATCGGCGGCGGGCTGTTCTTCGCCACGATCACGGTTCGCGTGATGCGGATGCCGGCCTGGTTGGGCGTGCCCGCCTCGCACAGCATCGTGACCTGTATCGCGATCGCGGTGGTCATCTTTCACACCGCCGCGCAACACTTTGGCGATCCGCTTAACGACGTGCCGCCGCTGCTGATCGGCGCCGTGATCTCCAATCCGATCGGACTGCGCGTCGCCGCCCGAATTCGCGAGTCGCTGCTCTCGCGCCTGCTCGCCGGCGGCATGTTGCTGGTCGCGGCGCGGGTGGCGTTCGAGGCATTCTGAGGCTGACCAACGTTGACTAATCAATCGGATCCACGTCGACCGACCAGCCGCGGCCGAGCTCCAGCTGATTGAGCAGGATCAGCGGGTCGTCGCCCTTGAGCAGGATCTGACGCCGCCACTGGCTGCGGCGGCGCGCGGGCGCGGCGGGCGCGGGACCGATGATCCGGGCGGCGGCGCCGGCCGTCATCTGCCGCGCCGCTGACAATTCCTGAACCACGCGGCTGGCCTCCGCCTCGGCCTCGCGCAGCGAGGATCGAGAGACGGTCAGCCGCGCCAGCCGGCCGAAGGGCGGATAGTCAAGCTGACGGCGCAGCGCCATCTCGACCTGGTAGAAGGCCTCGTAATCGTGAGCCGCGGCGGCCAGCACCGCCGCATGCTCGGGCGCATAGGTCTGGATGATCACGCGGCCGCCCAACGCGCCGCGCCCGGCGCGCCCGGCGACCTGCGACAGCAGCTGGAAGGTGCGCTCCGCCGCCGTGTACTCCGCCTCGCGCAGGGAGAGATCGGCGTTGACGACGCCGGCCACCGTCACGCGCGGCAGATCGAGCCCCTTGGCAATCATCTGCGTGCCGATCAGCACGCGCGAACGGCCGTCGGCGAACGCCCGCAGCAGCGCCTCGTGCGAACCGACCGCCGACGCGGTATCGCGATCCCAACGGGTGATCGACGCTTCGCCCCACCGACGGCGCACTTCAGCCTCCAGTTGCGCAGTACCGAACTGCATCGCCCCAATTCGCTCATCGAAACACGCAGCGCAGCGCAGCGGCGCCGCCTGCCGCTCGCCGCACTCGTGGCACTGGAGGTAGGGGCCGGGGCGATGCAGCGTCATCGCGATCGAGCAACGAGCGCAAGTCACGGCCTCGCCGCAGGCGCGGCAGACCAACGCTGAGACACCGCGTCGGTTGAGGAACAACAATACCTGCTCGTCGGCGTGGAGCGCTGCCGAGATCGCAGCGTCCAGCGCCCGGCTGAAGATCGAACGGACGCCGTCGGCGAGCTCGCCGCGCATGTCGACGACCTCGACCGACGGCTGGGGAATCACATTCGCGCCGATGCCGCCGGACTGCAGACGCTGGGTGAGCGTGAGCAGGCGGCTGTTGCCGGCGCGCGCGTCGGCCATCGAGACGAGCGCGGGCGTAGCCGATCCGAGTAGCACGACGGCACCCCAAGCGCGGGCCATCTCGCGCGCGACCGCGACGGCATGGTAGCGCGGCTGCGGATCCGTCTGTTTGTAGGTCCACTCGTGCTCCTCGTCGATGATCACCAGCGGCGGGGCGCGAACCGGTCCGAACAGCGCCGAGCGCGCGCCGATCAGGATGCGTTTCTCGCCCGCGCGCATCTGCCGCCACTGCTCGCGGCTTTCCGATCGGGTGAGCGCGGAATGGCGCACCGCGACCTGGCCGGGGAAGCGCGCTTCAAAACGGGCGATCGTCTGCGGCGCGAGCGCGATCTCGGGGACGAGCACGATCACGTCCCGGCCCACCGCCAGCGCCTGCGCGGCCGCCGACATGTAGACCTCGGTCTTGCCGCTGCCGGTGACGCCGTGAAGCAGGAACACCGCGCCCCGATCCGATCCGATCGCCTGGCCAATGGCATCGGACGCCTGCCGCTGTTCGGTCGTGAGCCGCGGCGGCGGCGCGGGCTCAGCCGACCGACTCGCCGACGGCGCGGCGCGGCGGAACAGATAGCCGGCCTGCTCCAGGGAGTCGATATCGGCCCGCGGCGCGCCGCTCAGACGCTTCGCTTCGGTCTCGTCCAGACCGCCGCCCGCTGCTTCAGTCAGGGCGCGAAGCAGCGCCAGTCGGCGCCGCTCGGACGCCGTGCGGCGCAGCGAGGCGGCGATCGCGCGAGTTTCATCGACGCTGATCGCGAGCCGGATCGACTCCGCGTCGCGGATCACGAGCGGTGTCGCCGCCAACCACTCGTCCAGCGCCGACCGGCCGCCCAGCATCGCCGCTGCTTCGTCAGCAGGCATGCCTGCCGTGGTCTGCGACAGCGCCTCCAGCAGCGCGGCGGGACGCGAGCGCTTGCTCTGCGGCCAGCGCTCGATCACTTCCCGAAGCTGATCGCCCGTTATGACAAGTTCAAGCCGCTTCGGCATCGACGGCCGCGACGGCACGAGCGGGCGGAAGGAATCCGCTGATTTACGCGGCCGCGCGGGCGCGCCGGGCGGCAGGAAGAGTTGGACACACAGCGAGATCGGCGCGAGATAGCGATCGGCGATCCACTGCGCCAGGTCCAGCTGCGCGGGCGTAAGCAGCGGCTCGCGGTCGAGCGCGCGCTCCAGCGCGCGGGGCGACTCGATCTCATGCTCGACGGTCACCGCCAGCACGATGCCGATCGCCCACTGCTTGCGCCACGGCGCGACCACCGCCATGCCGCGGCTCAGCGGCATATCTTCGGGAACCATGTAGGTGAACGCGCCGCGCTGCGGGCTGCCGGTCAGGACGGCGACGTCTGCGTATCGTTCGCTCATCGATGCCGATCGCGGATGCTGGTCATGGATGATGTTCGAGGCTGGCTCGGCGATCCAGGGTCAGATTATCGAGCAGGTGTTAGCGTCGCATTCGACGCATCACGCCCGCACGCTGTCGAACGGAAGTAGCGCATGTCGAGTGAAGTCGAGCACGAACGGCCGGGACAGACCGAACAGGCGGCCGACGCGCAGCCGTTCGACGGCATCCGCGTCGTCGAATTCGGGCAGTTCGTCGCCGTCCCGTTCGCCGCCCAGCTGCTCGCCGAGGGCGGGGCCGACGTGATCAAGATCGAATCGCTGGAGGGCGATCCGACGCGCCGCCTGGCGCAGATCGCGCCGATGGAATCGCGCGTCTTCCTCTCGCGCAACCGCGGCAAACGCTCGCTGCCCCTGAACCTGCGCCACCCCGACGCGCCGCCGATCATCGAGGCGCTGCTCGCCGACGCGGACGTGGCGCTGATGAACTTTCGACCCGGGCTGGCCGAACAGCTGGGCCTCGACGCCGACACGCTGTCGCAGCGTTACCCGCGACTGGTGATCGCCACGGTGACGCCGTTCGGCCGCCGCGGCCCGGACGCGGGGTTGGCCGGTATGGACATCGTGGTGCAGGCGCGCAGCGGGTTGATGGTCGCCAACGGACGCGCGGAGGACGGACGTCCGCTGAGCGGCGACCCGGTCAGCGCCGATTACATGGCGGCGATGTCGCTCGCCTTCGGGATCGCCTCGGCGCTGCTGCGGCGAGCCGCCAGCGGCAGCGGGGGCGTCGTCCACGCGTCGCTGATGCAGGCGGCGATGACGCTCAACAACAATCAGATGATGCGGGTTGCGTCGGTCGACGGGCCCATCCATGCGCGCTCGCTCCAGAGCCTGGCCGAGATGCGGTCGCGCGGCGCGGGCTACGAGGAGCAACGCTCGGCGCAGGTCTCCGCCCGCGCGCGCACGATGGCCGACATCTACTTCCGCACCTACGCAACCGCCGACGGCTGGCTCGCGGTCGCCTGCGGCAGCCGCAAGCTGCGCGCGCTGTTCATCGACGGAATTGGCCTCGAAGACCCGCACGCCGGCGACGAGGTTGACGACCCGAGCTATTACGCGAACCTGCAGCGCGCCGCCGAACAGCGGCTGAGCCAACGCACGACCGCGGAGTGGGAAGCGGCGCTGTCGGCGCTGGGCGTGCCGGCCTCCCGCGTGCTGCTGCCGATCGAGCTGCTCGACGATCCGCAGGTGGAGGCCAACGGGATGCTCTACGACCTGGAGCATCCCACGGTCGGCAAGGTTCGGCTGCTCGCCCCGCCGGTGGCGTTGGACGAATCGGGCTTCCGCCAACCGGCGGTGCCACGCCCCTTCGCCAGCGAGACGCGAGACATCCTGCGCGAGCTCGGCTTCGATCCATCGCAGGTCGATGGCTTCGTGCAGTCGGGCGCGACCCGGGATGCGGTCGGCTGACCGCCGTTCCGCCCAGGCGGACAGGCAGGCGATCAGTCCACCTGCTTGCGCATCTGGGGGAAGAGGATCACGTCGCGGATCGACTGCGAGTTGGTCAGCAGCATGGCGAGCCGATCCATGCCCATGCCCAACCCGCCGGTCGGCGGCATCCCGTGTTCGAGCGCGACCAGAAAGTCCTCGTCCATCTGCTCCGCCTCGTCGTCGCCATCCGCCTTGAGCCGCAGCTGCGCCTCGAAGCGCTGGCGTTGATCGACCGGGTCGTTGAGCTCGGTGTAGGCGTTGGCGAGTTCCCAGCCGCCCACGAACAGCTCGAAGCGCTCGACCAGCGTCTCGTCGTATTCGGTGCGCTTGGCCAGCGGCGAGATGGCGAGCGGGTAGTCGAGCAGGAAGGTGGGCTGCTGCAGATGCGGCTCGACCCGCTCCGAGACCAACTCATCGAACAGCTTGCCCCAACCGGCGTTGGGCGGAATGCCGACGCCCTGCTCGCGCAGCAGCGCCTGCATCGCCTCGACGGTCGGGTAGTCGCGGAAATCGACGCCGACGTGCTGCCGCACGGCGTCGACCATCGTGATCCGACGGAAGGGCGGCGTGAAGTCGAGCTCGCCGCCGCGCCAAGCGACGCGGGTTGTTCCCGTCACCTCAGCGGCGATGTAGGCGAGGCTGGACTCAACCAGCTCGGCGACGCCGTGGTAGTCGGTGTACGCCTCGTAGCTTTCCATCATCGTGAATTCGGGATTCCAGCGATTGCCGATGCCCTCATTGCGGAACAGACGTCCGATTTCGTAGACCTTGTCGAAGCCGCCGACGATCAGCCGTTTCAGGTGCAGCTCGAGCGCGATGCGCAGCTGGCGCGGCTCATCGAGGGCGTTGAAGTGGGTCAGGAACGGGCGCGCTGCCGCGCCGCCGGCCTCGGCCAGCAGTACCGGCGTCTCGACTTCCAGAAAACCGCGCCCGTCCATGAACCGGCGCATCGCCGAGACCACGCGCGATCGGGCGCGGAGCACTTCCTTGGCCTCGGCGTTGGCGATCAGGTCGAGGTAGCGCTGACGGTAGCGGGTCTCGACGTCCTGAAGGCCATGGAACTTCTCGGGCGGCGGCCGCAGAGTCTTGCCGAGCATGACGACCGATTCCGCCTGCACCGAAATCTCGCCGCGCCGAGAGCGGACCAGCGAACCCGAGGCTTCAAGGAAGTCGCCCAGGTCGAAGGCGTCGAGCATCGACCAGGCGGCGCCGAGCGCGCGTTTGCTGGCCAGCACCTGGATCTGGCCCGCGTCGTCCTCGATGTCGATGAACGCGATGCGGCCCATATGGCGCATCGCCGTGATCCGGCCGGCGAGCGTGACCGCGAGGCCCGCGCTGTCGGGGGCTTCGGCCTCGTGGCGCTCGAAGATCGCGCGGGCGGCGCCGATGTCGTGCGTCCGCGCGCTGCGCGGGGGATACGGATTGACGCCGGCGGAGCGTAAGGCGTCGGACTTGGCCTGCCGCTCGGCCATGATCTCGCGCAGGCGGCGGCTTTCGCCGACGATTGCGTCGGCCGCGCCCGGCGATGATGATGTTGGCGCTGAATCGCTCATCGCTCTCGCTCCATCGTTCCGTGGCAGCGCCGCCGCGAGGCGGCTGACCTGCTGCGGCTGGGCGGCCTCCCGGCCGCCGTGATGACGAGGAGCGGGAGACCGCAGATCGCTAGGAAATCGCCTTCACCCGAAACTTGCGCACGCCGTTCGGGGTCGATACTTCCACAGTGTCGCCGACCCGGGCGCCCAGCAGCGCCTTGCCAACCGGCGATTCGTCGGAGAGGTAGCCGTTCTTCGGATCCACCTCGGTCGGACCGACGATGCGGTAGTCGACATCCTTGCGTTTGCGCAGCGGCCGCACCGTCACGGTAGAACCGACGCGCACGACGTCCGAGCCCTGGACCGCGTCCTCATCGATCACCTCGGCTGTGGCGATCACCGCCTCGATTTCGCGGATGCGGCCCTCGATGAACGCCTGCTCGTTGATCGTTTCTTCACCCTCGCCCTCGTCGCGGGCGCCGGGCGAATCCTCGCGCACCTGCTGAATCAGTTCGCCCGCCTGACGACGCTGATCCTTGAGTGAACGCAGCTCCTCGCGGAGCTTCTCAAGTCCTTCCGCGGTGATCGGCACCGAGCGTCGGATTGCCACGAGCATTACCTCACTGACCATCTACACGCTATACGGATGATCGAGGATCGTTATGGCAGGCTACGATAACAGGCAGGGCGGTACGGCGATCCCGAACGACACGGGCATGCGTGTAACGTGCGTCACATTGCCACTCGGTCAGCCACCTGGTTACTGCTCCCGGCCCTGATCGGAGCGTTGGTGGGCGCGCTGGTGGCGGGATTGCTCGGCGGCGGCGGGCCGTCGCAGGACGAGTGGGAGGACGCCCTCGCCGACTCGGTCGCGCAGGCGGTCGATCAAGCCGTCGCGCAGGCGATGTCGCAGTCGGCCGTCGAGCTGAGCTCGCGGATGGAGGCGTCACTCGCCGCTCGGGAACGACGCATCGGTGAGGTCTTCGACCAGATCGCGCCGTCGGTCGTCGTGATCGACGCCGAAGGCCCGCAGCGCGTCAACGATCTGGGCGTTGCGGTGACCCCGGCCGCCCTGGCGACGGGATTCGTCCTGGACGACGCCGGCCACATCGTCACGGCGGCGCACGTGCTGGAAGGGATGACCAGCTTCACGGTAATCCTGCACGACGATCGACGTCTGTCCGCCGTGTCGGTCGGCGACGACCGTCCGTTCTCCGATGTCGCGGTGCTGCGGATCGAGGCCGATGAAGCGCTTGACCTGGCCGAGCCGCGGTTCGGAAGCAGCGAATCCGTGGAGGCGGGTGAGACCGTGTTGGCGATTGGCAATACGCTTTTGGGGCAGGCGATCGCCCTGACGGTGGGCGTGGTCAGCGATCCGGACACGACGTTTTTTCGGGGGCGCTACGAGCAGGAGCGCCTGATTCAAACCGACGCGGCGCTCAATCACGGCAACTCGGGCGGCGTCCTGGTCGATCTGGACGGGAGCATCATCGGCATGACGGCTATGATCGCGCGCGAGACGCAGGACGGCAATTTCATTGACGGCATCGGCTTCGCCCTGCAGATCGACACGGTGATCGAGGTATCCCGCGCCATCGCGGCCGACGGCTATTTCCCGCGCCCGACCTTCGGGGTGGTCCAGGAGCGCCTGCTGACGCCGTCCGCGGCGGCGCAGCTCGACCTGGACGTGAATGAGGGGGCGTTCCTGATCGAGCTGGAGCGCAACGGCGCCTTCGCGCGGGCAGGCATCCGGCCCGGCGATGTGCTGCGCGCCGTGAACGGGGTGCCGATTAACGCTCGGACGCCGTATCTGAACGCGCTCGCCCGGCTGGAGCCCCGCGTCGCGGTGCTGGTGCGCGTCCATCGCCAGGGCGAGGAGTACCAGCTGAGCATCGCGCCTGATTTGCGAGCGCCGTGACGACCGGCGGCAGCGGCGAATGGCAGCCGCGCCCCATCCGGCGCATCGGCGAGCGGCCGCCGCAGCGGTCGCTGCGCCGCAATCGGCCGCCGCGCAGCCAGTCGGAGCCGGCGCCGTTCGATCCGCAACCGACGCAGCCGCCCACGCCGGCGTCATCGTCGCCACCATCGTCAGCCGAACGGCGAACCGGCTCGCCGCCGGGCGGCCCGAGCCGGGCGGCCCGAGCCGCCTCCGCCTCAACAGTCGGCCGCGGCACGGGATGGCTCATCGTTCTGGTCATCGCGGCGCTGTTGGTGGGCGCGGTGATCGTGCTCTTCTTCGAACCCGGATTGGTCGAGACGAACTTCAACACCGACGGCGCAGAACCGTTCTCGCAAACGGAGGCGGCGGTACAAACGACGCTGTTCGAGTCGAGGCTGAGCGAGGACCCACCGCCGATTCCGGAGATTCTGGGCGCGGTTTCGCCGATCTACGAGTTTCGGGCGCCGCAGGGTCGTCTGGGCCCATTCGAGTTCAGCCTCAATCTCACCAGTCCCACACAGGATCCGCGCAACCTGGGGGTCTATACGTGGAACGGGGATGACTGGGCGCGGCTGGGCGACGCCCGGTTGGGCAGCGACGGCTCGACCGCGCGCATCGAACTCAGTCAAGCGCCCGGCAATCTGGTCGTCCTCAGACGCTTGCAGTTCCGCGACGTGATCGCGGGGCGTATCCCCCGCGGCGAGGAACCACAGGCGATCCTGGCCGGATCGCTGACGCTGGTGCACCCCGACGGCTGGTCGCCGGGCGCCGACGGATCGCTGCTCGGCGGCGTCGACCAGGTCAACGCCTCGATTCCGCAGAACCGCTGGCCGACCGTCTTCGCCGCGCCCGAGCAGGCGGACCTGGTGAACGACATTCTGGCGTCCGACAATCTGCGCCGTCAGCACATCGCCAACGTTCAACATGCGATCAAGAGCGGGCTGCACGACGGCGTGGACATTCACTATCTGAACGTATCGCCGGCGCTGCAACCGCAGTTCACATCGTTCATCAGCGAATTGGCGGATCGGCTGCACCGCGAGGATCGCGGGATCGCGGTGCATATCCCGCTTACGGCGTCGGGAGGCGTCGGCGAGGGCGGATACGACCTGTCGCAGTTGGGCGCGGCGGCGGATTTCATCGTGCTCGAGCCGCCGCTCGACCCGACCCTGTTCGACGCGGCGATCTCTGCCTCGCTGCCCACAATTCTGGAGCGGATCGAGGCGCGCAAGATCCTGCTGGCGCTGCGCTCCAACGCCGTCGTCCGCGAGGCCGGCGGGTTCCGTGAGATTTCCCGACGCGAAGCGCTGAGGCTGGCGTCGCTGATCAGCATCCGCGAGCCCGGCCCGTACCGTCCGGGCAGGCGCGTGACGTTGCAGGGGAACTCGATCCAGCTCGAAAACCTGAGCGGCGGTCTGCGCTGGGACAACGTCAATCGGATTGCGACATTCACCTATCCCGACCAGACCGGGGCGGCCGTCACGGTCTGGATTCACAACCGCTTCAGCGCCTCGTTCCGGCTGCGGGTGGTGTCGGAGTACGAACTGGGCGGCGTCTACATCAGCAACGCCTCCGCCGATCCGGCCAACGCGGACCTCTGGCCCGCGGTCGCCGCGTTCTTCGAGTCGGGCCGGCCCGACCTGCGGCTGCCGAACGAGATCCTGTTCGATCCCGTGTTCAGCGTCGAAGCGGGCGAGCTGTCCGGGGCCAGCGGCAGCGGTTGGCAATTCTGGGATCTGCCGTCGATCGGCGGCGACTATCGGGCGCAGCTGGTGATCTCGGACGGCGATGTCCGGGTGGGCAACGTGATTACCGTGCCAGTCCGCGCGGCGGGCGCCGAATAATGTCGCGCGCGCAACCGCGCGTCGCCGGCGGGGCGTTGGTCGGCCGGCGCCTGCGCTCGCCAGCCAACGGCACCCGTCCGGCGACGGCCGTGATCCGCTCGGCCGTGTTCGACCGGGCGGATGTGGGCGCGATCGTCGAGGGCGCGCGGGTGCTGGATCTGTACGCGGGCGCGGGATATTTCGGCATCGAGGCGCTCAGCCGCGGAGCGGCGTTCGTCGATTTCGTCGAGCGCAACGGCCCGGCCTGTGCGGTGATTCGACGCAACCTCGAGGCGCTGGAGATCGCCGACCGCGCGCGCGTGCATCGGCTGCCCGTCGAGCGCTGCCTGTCGCGGATTCCGCTCGACCCCGACCTGATCTTCATCGACCCGCCGTATCGGGTCGATGCGCGGGCAGCGGTCGAGCGCCTGGCCGATCGGGCGGCGCTGCCGATCGGCGCGCTGGCGCTCTGGCGGCGGTTGACGGCCGCGTCGGGCGGAGCCCCCGCGCCGCCGCAACGGATCGGTAGGCTAGTGCGGATTGATCAGCGGCGCTATGGTGACGGCGCTATCGATATGTACCGAGCGGAGGACCCGTGATGACGATCGCGCTCTATCCCGGCGGCTTCGACCCGATCACGAATGGCCACCTGGATATCGTTCAGCGTGCGGCGGCGATGTTCGACGAGGTGGTGATGGCGATCTATCCCCGCGCCAGCGAGACCTTTGATGTCGACGAACGGCTGGCGCTGATCGAGGGCGCGACGGTCGACTGCCCCAACGTGCGCGCGTCGAAGTTCACAGGGCTGGTCGTCAACTTCGCCGACGAAGTCGGCGCCAGAGTGCTCGTGCGCGGCATCCGCGCCGTGACCGGCTTCGAAGCCGAGTTCGACATGGCCCTGATGAACAAGAAGATGGCCCCGCACATCGAGTCGGTGTTCCTGATGGCCGGGCACAAGCATCTGTTTATCTCCGCCAGCCGCATCCGCGAGCTGGCGTCGCTCAGGCATCCCGTGGACGATCTCGTCCCCCCGAATGTGGCGCAGGCGTTGATCAAGCGTTACGGCCCGCCCAACCGACGCTCCGGCTGAGCATCACCCGACGACAACCTGCGTTACAGTCGAATCGGGCGATGCCCCCGAGGCGTCTCCTGGCGGGAGCTGATCATCGACCTCCTCGAACTGATCGAGCAAATCGAGCAGGCCGTCCTGTCCGGCCGCCGCAGCCGGTTCGGTTCCGGCTGGACGGTCGACCGCGAACAGTTGCTCGATCTGATCGACCGGCTGCGGATGGCCGCGCCGGCGTCGGCCGAGCAGGCGCAGCGGCTGCTGGAGGAGCGCGAGCGGCTGATCCAGCAAACGCAGGAGGAGGCTGCGATCCTCTCGGCTCAGGCTCGGCGGGAGGCCGAGCAGCAACTCTCGGTGCACGAGCTCGTCCAGGCCGCCGAGGCGCGGGCGCAGAGCGTCGTCGACCAGGCGCACGCCGTGGCGACCGAGACTATCTCGCGCGCCAACCAGGAGGCGGCCGCGGTGCGCGGTCTGGCGACGACCGAAGCGGTCGCGCAGGCGCTCGAAGCCGATCGCTATTCGCTCGAAATGCTGCGCCGCCTGTTGGATCAGCTGCGCACCATGCAGACGTCGGTCTCCGGCGCGGTCGATCAGCTCGAACACAAGGTTCAGCAGAGCGAAGAGACGCAGGCGGTCGATCAGCGTGATCGAGCCGCGCGCCAGGCGCTGAGCTGACCGCTTGCGACGCGCCGCCGACTAGTCGGCGGCGGCCGCCAGCTGCGGTGGCGGCGCGAGCGGATGGCCCACCGCTTCGCCGACCCGTTCCAGCGAGCGCATCAACGAATCGAAGTTCTCGAAGGTGAGCGACTGCGGACCGTCGGACAGGGCGTGATCGGGGCTTGGGTGCACCTCGATCATCAACCCGTCGGCACCGACCGCCATCGACGCGCGCGCCATCGGCTCGACCAGGTACCAGTGACCGGTGCCGTGCGACGGATCACTGACGATCGGCAAGTGGCTGAGACGCTTGACGACCGGAATCGCGGACAGGTCCAGCGTGTTGCGGGTCGATGTCTCGAAGGTGCGGATGCCGCGCTCGCAGAGGATCACGTTGCGGTTGCCCTTGGCCATGATGTACTCGGCCGCCAGCAGCCATTCGTCGATCGTGGCCGAGAGGCCGCGCTTCAACATCACCGGCTTGCCCGCCAGACCGACTTCGTCGAGCAGCATGAAGTTCTGCATGTTGCGCGTGCCGATCTGGAGGATATCGGCGTACCGGGCGACCAGTTCGACATCGCGCGTCTCCATCACCTCGGTGATCACCGGCAGGCCGGTCGCGTCGCGCGCGGCCGCCAGGTGCTGCAAGCCCTCTTCGCCCAGACCGCGGAAGGCGTAGGGCGAGGTGCGAGGCTTGAACGCGCCGCCGCGCAGCACCTGCGCGCCGGCCGCGGCCACCGCCTCGGCCGTGCGGACCATGTGCGCCTCGTTCTCGATCGAGCAGGGCCCGGCCATGACCACCATTGAGCCGCCGCCGATGCGCACGCCGCCGACCTCGATGACTGTGTCTTCCGGCTGGAACTCGCGGCCGGTCAGCTTGTACGGGCGCGAGATCGCGATCACTTCCTCGACCCCGTCCAGCCGGCTCATCGCGGCGCGGATATCCGGGTCGCCGATCACGCCGACCGCTCCGATCACGACGCGCTCCTTGCCTGGCGACAGGTGTCCCTCCAAGTTGACTTCCTTCAGTCGGTCGAGCACGCCGCGCACCTGCTCATCGGTCGCGCCCATTCGCATCACTATCAGCATGTTGGCACCTCGTCCGTTTCTGGCTCGTTTCGTGGTGAAACGCTGTTCGCTCTGGTGTGCTCCATCGTCGCAGCCGCGCGGCGAAGAAGCGTTAATCGTTGGTATCCGCTGTCAAATCCGGACGCAGCACCCGCGCGCCGCGCAGGTAGACGTGCTCGACTTCGTCCTGACGCAGCGGCGTATTGACGTGCAGCAGGATGCGCAGACAGGACGGCAGCGCGCCCGGCACCTGCATCTCGTGGCCGCACATCAGCGCCGCGTTGTTCCAGTCGAACGTCCGCCGCGCCGCAACCGCGGGAAACTCGGCGTTGAGGTCGGGCGTGGTCGTGAACCAGACCGATGCGACCTCGCGGCGATCGATGCGATTGCGAGCGATCATCTCGCCAAGCAACTCTTCCGTAGCCTCGAGGATATCCGCGCGCGAGTTGGCGGAGACCGTCGTGGCGCCACGAATACCGCGCAACCGCCAGGTCCCATCGGGCTTCTGCTCGGACATCGCTGTGGGTTCAGACTGGTTCAGGTGTGCGTTCGCGGTGGTCAGCGCGTCAGTCCGGGGGCTCATGCGCTGGGAAGACAACGGTGCGATCGCGGCTCGACGCGCGATCTAGCGACCGGCGGCAAAGGCGCCGGCCGCGGAGATATAGACGCAGTCGATGAACGTAAGTGTTCGCGGGTTCATTCGCGCGTCTCTTCACTCCGGCGGCCGGTGACCACCTCGAGATACCGCTCGACGGCCGCTGCCCGGCCGTTCGGCGGCGCCGACGCGATTGTCGTCGTCAGCGCTGAGCCGATGATAGCAGCCGGGACCAATCTGCCAACTTCCAGCACGTGTTCCCGGGTGCTGATCCCGAATCCCACTGCCAACGGCGTATCAGTCTGCGCGCGGACGCGGGCGACGAATGACTCGAAGTCCGCCGCGACCCGATCCCGCTCGCCTGTGACGCCGGTCAACGACACCAGATAGATGAAGCCGCTCGCGCGGCTCGTGACGGCCTCGATGCGCGCGTCGGTGGAGGTCGGAGCGAGCAGGTAGATCAGCGAAATCCCGTGCCGCGCGAACACGTCGCGGGTCGCGTCCGACTCATCGACCGGCAAATCGACCACGATCACGCCGTCCACGCCGGCCTCGGCGGCGCTGCGGGCCAGCGCTTCCATCGGTCGGCCAACGGCCTGGCCTGGCTCGCGAGCGCGTTCGTTGGCGGGATCGCCGGCGACGCTGTTTGACGCGGCGCCCCAGGCGAGGAACGGGTTGAGATAGCCCATCAGCGTGATCGGCACCTGAGGCGCGAAATCGCGGGCGGCGCGCGCGGCTTCGAGCGCTGTCTCCAGCGAGGCGCCGGCGGCCAGCGCAGCGGTGTACGCGTTCTGGTGCGTGGGGCCGTCGGCGAGCGGATCCGAGAAGGGCACGCCGATCTCGAGTCCGGCCGCCCCGCCGCGCAGCGCGGCCTCGACCAGCGCCGGCGTCTCCGCGGGGGTGGGAAACCCCGCCGTCAGGAAGGGGAACACCAGCGGCCCCTCGCCGCGCGCCGCTGCGGCGGCGAATGCCGCACGGTAGCGTCGGCCTGGTTGTGGCTGATCGGTCATGCCGCCCCCTCAGGCGAGTTGCTGCACCAGCGTCGCCGAATATCCGATTACGTTAAAGCCAAAATGCGTCATCGACGCCGCCGTCAGCGAGTCGGTTCGCACATAGACGGCACCCAGGATCAGGCCGGCGATGGCGAAGGGAATCATGCTGCCCAGATCCGCGTGCAGGGCCGAGAACACCGCCGCCGACACCACAAACGCCGGGATCATGCCCCAGTGCGGCCGCAGGCCGCCCAGCACAAAGCCGCGCGCGAACGACTCCTCGTAGATCGGCGCGCAGACGATCACCAGCACGCCGAGCGCGATGATCACCGAGGTGTGCAGATAGAGATCGTCGTCGTCGATGGTCGATTGCGGCACAAGCGAGTCCGCGCCGAGCCACGTGACGATGGCGGTATAGACGAACAGCACGACGTAGATCGACACCAGACCGCCGGCCGACCAGAGCAGATCGCTCCGGATCGGTCGCCGCCAGGAGACGACGTCCGCGCGGCCGCGGCGTCTCATAATCCATCGCGGGAGGACGAGCCAGCCGATCAGTCCGGCTGCCGCCTGCCCGATGACGAAGATCAGCTGCCCGGCCTCGCTGCTCGCGCTATTGGAGTCGATCGCATGGGTGATGAAGCCGATCACGAACAGGATCAGCAGCCAGACGACCGTGCAGAGCAATCCCCAGGCGACCAGTCTGAAGCCTTCCAGCCCTCGATCGGGGGGAGCATCCTGCCGGGGAAGCGGCGGTGCAGCGATGTCTTCAGGAACGGACACAATCAGCGCTCGCGGGCGGCCAGCGCGTCGCGGACAATTTCGACATCCTTGTCGCCGCGGCCGGAGAGGCCGATCAGGATGATCTCGTCGGGTTGCATGGACGGCGCGATCTTCGCCGCGTGGGCGATGGCGTGAGCGGTTTCCAGAGCCGGGATGATGCCCTCGGTCTCGGACAGCAGTACCAGCCCGTCGAGCGCTTCGGCGTCGGTGACGGAGACGTACTCGGCACGCTCGGTGAGCATCAGCCAGGCGTGCTCGGGGCCGACGCCGGGGTAGTCGAGTCCGGCAGAGATCGAATGAGCTTCGGCGATCTGACCGCGCTCGTCCTGGAGCACATAGGTGCGGGTGCCGTGCAGCACGCCCGGCGAGCCGGCCGAGAGCGTCGCCGCGTGCCGCGCCTGCAAGCCCTCGCCCGCCGCTTCGACGCCGATCAGGCGCACCGGATCTTCGATCAGCGGATGAAACAGGCCGATCGCGTTGCTGCCGCCGCCGACGCAGGCGATGGCCAGATCGGGTAACCGGCCGACTTTCTCGCGCAGCTGATCCCGGGCCTCGCGCCCGATGCAGGACTGCAGCTCGCGGACGATCAGCGGGTAGGGATGTGGGCCGATCGCGCTGCCGATCAGGTAATGCGTGGTGCGCACATTGGTGACCCAATCGCGAATCGCCTCGTTGATCGCGTCCTTCAGCGTCCGCGCGCCCGATTCGACGGAGATCACCTCAGCGCCGAGCAGTTGCATGCGAAAGACGTTGAGCGCCTGCCGGCGCACGTCTTCGGCGCCCATGTAGACGACGCACTCGAGGCCGAAGCGCGCGCAGGCGGTGGCGGTGGCGACGCCGTGCTGTCCGGCCCCGGTCTCGGCGATGATGCGGCGCTTGCCCATGCGCTGGGCGAGCAGCACCTGGCCCAGCGCGTTGTTGATCTTGTGCGCGCCGGTGTGGGCGAGGTCTTCGCGCTTGAGCCAGATCTGCGCGCCGCCCAGCTGTTCCGACAGCCGGGCCGCATGGGTCAGCGGCGTCTCGCGCCCAACGTAGTCGCGCAGCAGCTCGTCGAGTTGACGCTGGAATTCGGGATCGTCGCCCGCCTGTTGCCAGGCGCGCACCAGCTCTTCCAGCGCCGGCATCAGCGTTTCGGGCGCGAACTGTCCGCCGAATGGGCCGAAGGCTCCGCTCTCTGTCGTCACGAGACCCCCTCGCCACGCACCGCTGCGACAAACGCGCGGATTTTCTCTCGATCCTTGCTTCCGTCGGTCTCGACGCCCGACGAGACATCAACCGCCCACGGGCGGACGCAGCGCACAGCCTCGCCGACGTTGTCGGGGTTCAGCCCGCCTGCGAGCACGAGCGGACGTTGGGCTGCCACCTGCGCGGCGAGCGACCAGTCAATCCGCGCGCCCATCCCGCCGCCCTGCTTCGACTGCGCGTCGAGCATGGCCACGGTGTTGGGCGCTCGGTCAATTTCCCGCACGACCGACTGCGCGTCCATCCCGCCGGCGACGTGCACCGCCCGCACGACCGCGCGCCGCACCCGCCCCGCCAGGGCGGGGTGCTCGCCGCCGCTGAGCTGGACGATGTCCAGATCCACGTGGTCGAGGACGCGCTCGATCTCGTCGATCGATTGCCGGGCGAACACGCCGACGAGCAGCGGCCGCGCGGCGGCGCGGCGCTCGCGCTCGATGGTCTCGGGGCTGGCGTCCAGGATCTCGACACGAGGTCCCAGCTCGCGTCTGATCGCGCGCGCCGTCTTGATTTCGATCCGCCGGGGCGCGTCGGCGAAGATCATGCCGACCGCGTCGGCGCCCGCCTCGCGCGCCCAGACGGCGTGCTCGACCGCGCGCGCCGAACAGATTTTGACGAACGTCATCGTCCCAACAACTCCCGCGCCGCGGCGCGCGGATCCGGCGCCGAGGCCAGCGCCTCGCCGATCAGGACGGCGTCGACGCCGCAATCCTCCATCCGCTTCATGTCCTCGCGCGAGCGCACCCCGCTGGCGGCGGCGACCGGCACAGAGGCGGGAATCAGACCGCGCAGGCGCTCGGTGGTACCGAGGTCTTCAGTAAAGGTATGCAGATTGCGGTTGTTGATCCCGATCGCCGCCGCGCCGGCCTCGAGCGCCATCGAGACTTCCGTCTCGTCGGTGACCTCGACGAACGCCGTGAGTCCGAACGCCTCGCCCGCCTGCGTCAGTTCGACCAGCTCGCGGGAGTCCAGCGTCTTGGCGATCAGCAGGTAAGCGTCCGCGCCCAGCGCCGCCGCCTCGGCGATCTGGTACGGGTCGATGTGGAACTCCTTGCGCAGCAGCGGGATTCCGCCGTCGCGCAGCGCATTCGCCGCCGCGCAGAGGTCGTTGTCCGAGGCGAAGAACGACGGCGCGGTAAGCACCGACACCGCGACCGCGCCGAACTCGCGGTAGGTTTGGGCGAGCTGGCCCGGGACCAGATCGGGCGCGAACAGGCCCTTGGATGGCGAGCCGCGCTTGATCTCGGCGATCAGTCCGACGCCGGGGCGCTGGAGCGCTGCGGCGAAGTCGTTGCGTTGACTCCATGCCTCCGCGCGTCTGTGCAATTGCGCAAGCGGAACGGACCGCCGACGGGTTTCAACGCGGGCGCGGGTTTCGGCGACGATGCGATCCAGAACCGATGTCATGATCTCGCCCCGGCCGCTTCGCCCCCGCCGGCGATCGCCTGTGATCGCTCGACGAACAGTTCCAGCTTACGCAGCGCGCGTTGATCGTCGATGCACTCGGCGGCTCGGCTGACGCCCTCGGCAAAGGTCGGGACCTCCTCAGCCGCCAACAGGCCCGCGGCCGCGTTCAGTGTCACGAATCCGGTCAACGCCGAGGTCTTGCCGCCCAGCACCTCGCGCATCATGGCCGCCGACTCGGACGCGGTATCGCCGCCGCGTACCGCTGAAAGCGGCACGGGGCGAATCTGGAAGTCCTGCGGCGCGACCATGAACTCGGTCAGACGATCGCCGTCGATCTGCCAGCAGGATGTTGATCCCCACGGCGAGACTTCGTCCAGACCCTCGTGTCCGTGCACCACGAGTCCGCGCCGCACGCCCAGGCGGCCCAGGGCGGTCGCCATCAGCGGCCCCAGCTCGGGGCGGGCGACGCCGATCAGCTGATGCGTCGCGCGGGCGGGGTTGGTCAGCGGACCGAGGATGTTGAACACGGTGCGTACGCCGATGCGCCGGCGGATCGGCGCGACGAAGCGCATGGCGGGATGAAAGCGCTGCGCGAAGAGGAAGCCGAAGCCGACCTCGCGCACCAGCCGCGCGGCCTGCTCGGGATCGACGCTGATCCGACCGCCGAGCGCCTCGAGCGCGTCGGCGCTGCCGACGTTCGACGACATCGCCCGATTGCCGTGTTTGGCGACGGGCACGCCGCAGCCGGCCATGACGAACGCGGCGGCGGTCGAGGCGTTGAACGCCTGCGCGCCCGATCCGCCGGTGCCGGCCGTGTCAGCCAGGCGGGGCAGGTCGGCGAGATCGACGCGCAGCGCATGCTCGCGCATCGCGCGCGCCAGGCCGACCACTTCGTCGACCGTCTCGCCCTTGATCCGCAGACCGGTGAGCAGCGCCGCCGCCTGGATCTCGTCGGCCTCGCCCGACATCAGCGCATCCATCGCCGCCGAGGCTTCAGCATCGGTCAGATCGCGGCCCTGGTCGATCAGCGCCGACAACGCCGGTAACAACGATGATGATGGGGCGAATGACGAATCCGCCGCTGCCTGATCGCCGCTAGGCATGGCCGTACGCTTCGGACTGGTCGAGGAAGTTCTGCAGGATGGCGTGGCCGGTTTTGGTGCGGATCGACTCGGGGTGGAATTGCACGCCCTCGATGGGGTACGCGGTGTGGCGCATGCCCATCAGGATCTTGCCCGAGCCGTCGACCCGCTCGCACCAGGCGCTGGGAACGAGCTCGTCGGGCAGCGTCTCGGGATCGACGGCGAGCGAGTGGTAGCGCGTCGCCTCGATCGGGTTGGGCAGTCCGGCGAAGACGCCCGCGCCGTCGTGCTCGATCGAGGACACCTTGCCGTGCCGGATCTCGCCGGCCGGTCCGATCGTCGCGCCGAACGCGGCGCCGATCGACTGGTGGCCCAGACAGACGCCGAGCGTGGGAACTGCGGGGCCCAGCCGCTGGAGCACTGCCACGCTGACGCCCGCCTCGCTGGGTGTTTTAGGTCCCGGCGAGATCACGATCCGCCGCGGCTCGAGCGCCTCGATTTCGTCCAGCGTGATCTGGTCGTTGCGATGCACGACGACATCGGCGCCCAGCTCGCAGAGATACTGGTAGAGGTTGTAGGTGAACGAGTCGTAGTTGTCGATCAGCAGCGTATCAACCGCCATTGTTGGCCTCCCGTTCGCGGAGAATGCGGCGCAGCGTGCGGTAGCCCTCGACCGCGCGGGGGAATCCGCAGTACGGCGCGGCGGTCGCCATGACGCCCGCGAGTTCCCGTTCGGTCACGCCGTGATTGAGCGCGCCGGGGATGTGAAACTGCAGCTCGTCGGGTTTGCTCAGCGCGACCAGAATGGAGACCACGACCAACGATCGGTCGCGGCGCGAGAGCTGCGTGCGCGGCCAGAGGTCGCCGAAGGCGAACTCGAAGGCGAGCGCGCCGACCGGCCCGATCCGCTCCATGCCCGCCAATGCCTCGGCAGGATCCTGCGCCTCGTCACGGCCGTTGAGCGTGCGCATCACGTCGACGGCGTCGCGGCGCCGCTGCTCGTCGTCCTTGTACTCGGCCGCCGGAATCCGGTAGGGCTCGCCGTCGGCCTCGCTCCACATCTCGACCAGTACGTTGATCATCTCGTTGCCGGCCGGAAAGCCGGAGTAGGCGGCGATCTGCAGCGCGATCTCGGTCATTTCCTCGCGGCTGACGCCGTTGGCGGGGCCGAAGCCGGCGTGGAATCTGACCGCCTGCAACCGCTCCAGCGCGCCGAGCATCGCCAGCGCGGCGATGGTTCGGTCGCGCCGCGAGAGCTCGCCGCCCTGCCAGACCTGACCGAAGATGTAATCGACCACGTAGCTGCCGAACGCGCCGTTGCGCTGCTCGATGGCGTCGGCGAAGCCCTCCGGCTGGCCGGTCATCTCGGCCAGCAACTCGCTGCCCGCCTTGCGCCGCTGTGCATGGGTTGCCATCTCAGTGCCTTGCTCCTTCGCGCGCCTCGTTGGCGCGCAGTCTAGGTAGGTCTACGGATCATCCGCCCTGCTCATCCGTCCTGCCCGCGCAGCCGCTGCAGGACGCGCGCGGCGTCGGACGCGCGCGGCAGGCCGCAGAACGCCGAGGCGATCGCGATCACGCCGTCGAGCTCGCTCCAGTCGCAGCCGAGTCGATGCGCGGTTTGCAGGTCTGACTCCAGCTCGCGTTCGCGCCCCATGGCCAAGTGCATCGCCAGCACCGCCAACGCCCGATCGCGCCGCGGCAGGGCGCCGCGGCTCCAGACGTCGCCCCAGGCCCAGTCGACCGCGAGACGTCCCAACGAGCCGAGCTGCCGCTGCGCGTCTTCAGCGATCGACGCCGCCTCGATCTGACGGCCGGTCAGCGCCGACGAGACTGCCGCGGCGTCCCGGCGGCGCTCTGCGTCGTCCTTGCCGGCCGCAGCCTCGGGCTGAAACGGCTCGCCCGCCTCCGCCCAGTCGGCGAGCACGCGGGTCAGCGCCAGATTGCCGAACGGGAATCCGCACTCGACGGCGAGCTGCAGACAGACCTCGACGATTTCCGCCCGGCTGAGGCCGTTGCGCAACCCGATCGCGGCGTTGAAGGCGAACCCGTCGATCTGCATCAACGCGCCGGCGGCCGACAACGCAGCCAGACTGCGGTCGCGCCGCGAGAGCAGACCATCCTGCCAGATGTCGCCCCAGACGTGATCGACGAGGTGAGAACCGAACGCACCCATCCGCGATTCAATCTCCGAGGCGAACCGCTGCCGCCCGGTGAGCTCAGCGAGGATCTCGGCGCCGGCCGCGCGCCGTTCGGCGTGGCTGCGGTTGGGCGTTGTCGGACGCGGCGTCGGGATCGGCTCGGCGAACAGATCGTCGAGCGTGGCGTCGGTATCGAAATCCCAGCCCGACTCGCGGCGCTCGACCACGGTCGAGAGCAGCTGAGCCTGCGCTTCGGGCAACTCGGCGACCGCCGGCGCGACATCCCACCACTCCATCGCGTCGAACGGGTTCGACTCGGCGTTATGACCATCATGGTCGGCGGGGTCGCCGTCGAGCGCTTCGTCGACCGTGACCAGATAGGCGTTGTGGATCGTATGCCGACCGCTGGACGGCTCTGCGCCGGTGACGGTGTGCGCGTAGCCGGCCCGAATCCGCTGGCGCAGCAGACGCTCGAAGACGCGCGGCACCGTGTCGTCCGGTTCCTCGGCGAGCGGCGTCACATCGCCCGGCAACCACCAGCGCCCGGGCCAGAGCGACTCGTGCGGGCGGCGGCGCAGCAGCAGGACGCGTCCGCCGTCATCGAAGACAACGCCGTAACCGATGATCAGCGACTGCAGCATCAGTAGCCTCGCGAACCCGACCCGCCGCCGCGCGCGCGTGAGCGTTCCTCGGCCAGGTCGAGCGCGGTGAACATGCCCATCGCCTTGTTCACCGTCTCCTCGAACTCGGCCGTGGGCATGGAGTCGAAGACGATCCCGCCGCCGGCCTGAACCGAGGCGACGCCGTTCTGCATCACGATCGTGCGAATCGTGATCGCCGTCTCCATGTTGCCGCCGAAACCGAAGTAGCCCAGCGCGCCGGCGTACGGCCCGCGCTGATCCTGCTCGAGCTCGGAGATGATTTCCATCGCCCGAACCTTGGGCGCGCCGGAGACCGTGCCGGCCGGGAAGGTCGCGCGGACGGCGTCGAATGAGGTCGCGCCCTCGGCTAGTTCGCCCTCGACGTGCGAGACCAGATGCATCACGTGGCTGTAGCGCTCGACATCGAGCTCCTGCGTCACGCGCACGCTGCCCGGCCGGGCAACGCGGCCGATGTCGTTGCGGCCCAGGTCGAGCAGCATCACGTGTTCGGCGATCTCTTTCTCGTCCGTTCGCAACTCGGCTTCGAGCGCGCGGTCTTCGTCGTCGTCCAGCCCGCGCCGTCTGGTGCCCGCAATCGGGTGGGTCGAGACCTTGCCGTCCTCGACGATCACCAGCAGCTCGGGCGAGGTGCCCACGATCTGGTGATCGTCCATCTCCAGGTAGTACGTATAGGGGGACGGATTCACCGTTCGCAGGGTGCGGTAGACGTTGAAGGGATGCACGAACGTCTCGCGCGAGAAGCGCTGGGAGTAGACGCACTGGATGATGTCGCCGGCGACCACGTAGTCGATGATCTGCTTGACGTCGGAGAAATACGCCTCGCGCTCCATGTTGGAGCGGATCGCGGCGGAATGCCCGGTCGGTTCGGGCGCGTCGGCCGGCGGGACGGGCGGCCCCGATTGCAGCCGCTCGACCAGCTCGTTGATGCGGAACTCAGCCGCGCGATAGGCGGATTCCACGTCGCCGTCGAGCCGCGCGTGGGTGACCACCTTGATCACGTGCTTGAGATGGTCGAACAGCAGCACGGTATCGACGAACTGGAACAGCGCCTCGGGCAGGCCGTGCGGATCGTGATCGGCCGGCTGGACGCGAGGCTCGAAGTGGCGGATCGCCTCGTAGCCGAGATATCCCACCGCGCCGCCGTGGAAGGGCGGCAGATCGGGATTGGCGACCAGCTCGAAGCGGTCGAGCTCGGCCTCGATCTCGCGCAGCGGGTCGACGTCGCCGCCCGACGCCGCGCGGAAGACGCGGTACGGCTCGGTGCCGATGAACGAGTAGCGGCTGGGGCGCTCGCCGCCCTCGACCGACTCGAGCAGGAACGAATAGGGTCCGCGCTTGACTTTGAGGAAGGCGGAGACGGGCGTTTCCAGGTCGGCGAGGACCTCGCGGTAGACGGCGGCGTAGTTGCCGACGCCGGCGGCCTGCGCGTCGGCGGCGAGCCGCTTGAACTCGTCGAGGCTGGGATGAAGCTGGCCGGTGGACGGCATGGGGTGGAACTCCTGAGGTCAACGGCGACCGGCCCTGTGGGAGCACATCGAAGCGGTCGCCGCGGGCGCGGCTATGCAGCGTGTGAGCGTGCGCCTCGCCAGACCCCCTGCCCGCCCGAGGTGTGACACTGCGCCGACGGACGCGTCCGCGCAGCGCGATCGCATCCAGCGCCTGCATTACCGATCGGCATGGCCGCCCTCGAGCGTGTTCGTTCCTGTCATGCAGCCTACGCGATCGCCGTCCGATGTCAACCGACGCGCCGCCCGCTCCGCCTCGATCCGCTCCACTAACGCTTGCGCCGCATGATGATGCGAGCGGTCGTTGACGATCACGGCATCGAACCACGCAGCCTCCGCGATCTCAGCCTCCGCCTCGGCCAGGCGAACGCCAATCTCCTCGTCCGACTCGGCGCCGCGCTCGCGCATGCGGCGCTCCAGCTCGCTGAGGTGCGGAACCGTGATGAACACCAACAGCGGGTCGTCGAGGTTGGCTTTGAGCGTCCGCGCGCCCTGCACGTCGGTGCGCAGCAGCGGTGTCCGACCCTGAGCCAGCAACTCATCGACCGCGCGGCGCGGCACGCCGCTGCGGTGTCCGTATACCTGCGCGTGTTCGAGAAACGCGCCGTCGGCCAGCCAACGGTCGAACTCAAGCTCGCTGAGAAACACGTGATGGACGCCGTCGATTTCGCCCGCGCGCGGCGCGCGCGTCTTCGCGGTCGCCACTTTGGCGAGCGACTCGTCCAGCGCCAGGGCGGCTTCGATCACCGTGTCCTTGCCCGCACCCGACGGGCCGGAGATCACGACCACCAGCGGGGCTGTCTCAGCCGGCGTCATGCCGCAGTCGTTCGAGGTCGGCCCAGAATGCGGGGTAGGAGATATCGACCGCCGAGGCGCGCTGAATCGTCGTGGGGCCGGAATCGGGATCCGACGCCAGCGCGGCGACCGCGGCCGACATCGCGATGCGGTGGTCACCGTGCGAGTCGACCGCCGCGCCGCGCAGCTGTCCGCCGGCGACGCGCAGGCCGTCCGCTCGTTCCGCCGCCTCGACGCCCATCGCGCGCAGCAGCGACGCCGTCGTGGCGATCCGATCCGACTCTTTGACCCGCAACTCGGCTGCGTCGCGGATCTCGGTGGCGCCCTCGGCCGACGCCGCCGCGACGGCGAGGACGGGAATCTCGTCCAGCGCGCGCACGACCAGGTCGCCGGCGATCTCGGTTCCGCGCAAGTCCGCGCCGCGAACGGAGATATCGGCGACCGGCTCGCCGGACACCTCTCGCTGATTCGAGAACGAGATCCGCGCGCCCATTTGCCTGAGCGCGTCGATCACGCCGGTGCGCCGCGGATTGACGCCGATGTTGGGCAGGTGGAGATCGGAGCCGGGCATCATCGCCGCGGCGGCTATCCAGTACGCCGCCGCGCTGATATCGCCGGGCACGGCGAGGCTCTGCGGGCGCAGCTCGGCGCCGGGACGCACGGAAATCGTTGCGCCGCCGACATCGATCCGCGCGCCCATCGCGGTCAGCATGCGTTCGGTGTGATCGCGCGACGGGCCGGGTTCGACGATCCGACTGGGGCGATCCGCCCGCAGCGCGGCGAAAATGATGCAGCTTTTGACCTGCGCGCTGGCAACAGCGAGCTCGCCAGCGAATCCGCGCAGCGGCGCGGTGGACCCGTCGATCCAGAACGGCGCCGTCTCGGCCGCGTCGACCTGCGCGCCCATCTGCTCCAGCGGATCCAGGACGCGGCGCATGGGGCGCCGCCGCAGCGAGTCATCGCCGTCGAAGGTGCTGCGAAACGGCAGCCCGGCGGCGACGCCGCTCAGCAGGCGGATCGTGGTGCCGCTGTTGCCGCAGTCGAGCGCGGCCTCGGCGGGTCGAAACGCGGCCTGGCCGGGACTACGGATCACGAGGCGGTCGCCCGCCTGCTCGAACTCGACGCCCCATTGCCGCAGGCAGCGCATGGTCGCGCGGCAGTCGGCGCTGTCCAGCAGGCCACTGATTTCAGCCTCGCCGCGCGCCAGCGCATTGCAGATCAACGCGCGGTGCGAGATCGACTTGTCGCCCGGCACGCGCAGCGCGCCGCGCAGAGGGCCGCTGGATCCGACGACGGCTGCGTCCGACATCTCCGCATCCGACACGATCTCGTCTGACACGATTCAGCCGCGCCGCCAGCGGCCGCGGCGCGCCGATTGCTCTTTCTCCCGGTCCTCGCTGCGCTTGGTCATCTGACGGAAGCGGTCGTAGAGCCGCGGGCTGACCAGCAGCGCCGCCATCTGCGAGGTGGCGTCGGGCAGCTCGGGGGCCGAGCCGAGGTCGGGATCCATATCGCCGCCGCCGAGGAACTTGGCGTGATTGATCTGCGCCGTCGCGTATTCGCGGAACACGTCCTCTTCTTCTTCGTCCAGCAGCTTGCGAACCCGATCGAGCTCCAGCATCAGCCGATCTATCCAGTGCTGGATCTGCTCGCGGTTGGTTACCGCGATCTCGGTCGTCAGGCTGGGGTCGCCGGAGTTATAGGCGGTCATCGCGCGGAAGGTGTCGCCGGCGGCGCGGCCGAAGTCGGGCCAGCCGTCCGAGCCGCGCAGCATGGTGAACAAGGCCGAGGAGACGATCAGCGGCAAATGCGAGACGCCGGCCATCACGTAGTCGTGCTCTTCGGCGTGCAGGAAGTGCGGTTTGGCGCCCAGCTCGCGCACCATACCCAGCACGGACTGCACCGCGGTCTCCGAAGCGGCCGGCGAGGGGCTGACGAACCAGCGCTTGCCTTGAAACAGATCGGCGCGGGCGCTGTCGATACCGAACGCCGACGCATCGCCCGCCATCGGGTGTCCGCCCACGAAGGCGACGCCGCCGGGCAGGTGCTGCCGCGCCCACTCGCCGATCTGCACTTTCGAGGCGGCCGTATCGGTTACCACCGCGCCGCGCCCCAGATGCGGCGCGA
Organism: Dehalococcoidia bacterium; assembly: GCA_965205105.1. GTDB lineage: Bacteria > Chloroflexota > Dehalococcoidia > Bin125 > Bin125 > Bin125. The sequence continues at coordinate 244,193 of OZ242034.1, read as the reverse complement.
TCTCCTGCATTAGTTCCGCGGCCGCGGCGGGCGGCGTGGCGAGCACGACCAGCCCGGCGCCGTCGACCGCGTCTCGGGGTCTGCCGACCACCCGATCGACGACATCGCGCTTGCCCGCCTGACTACGCGCCGCGCGCCAGTCGTCGAAGCCGACGATCTCGGTATTGCGCAGCTTCGCCGCGCGCAGGCCGAGGCCGATCGAGCCGCCGATGTAGCCCAGCCCCAGAATCGCAATCCGCGCCACGCGCGCCTCCTGTACTGCCCAACGCTACTGTTCAACGCTGCTGTCCAACGCCGATGCGCCCGCCGATCCCTTGCGCATACAGTATCGCAGCGAGGCGTCCCTCGACCGCGGGCCGCGTATACGGCGCGTGGTACAGTCGGAACGCGCGGCTTGGCGGGTCTGGCGGGCCGAGAGGCGAATGTTGCGAGTCGACATCCTCAGGTTCACGCCGCAGCGGCGCGGCCGACTCGGGCTCTGGACGCTGTTCGCGCTGCTCCCCGTCGTCGGACTGCTGCTCGGCCTGTTCGTTCCGCAGTCCAATGCGATGATCGAGATTGGCGGCGGCCGGGGCGAACCGCTCGACGACGCGGCCGCTCCGCTCTTGCTGGCCGGCGAGTATCAGGACACGCGCACGACGCTCTGGCTGGTGGCGGCCAACGATCCGACCGGGGCGCGTCAGCGTCTGGCGGACATTCCCCATGCCTGGAGCTGGGATATCGAAGCGGCAATCGCGCCCGATCAACGCGCCGCCGCCGCGCTCATCATTCCACCTGGCGGCTGGAATCCGCAGCGGCACGCGGCATTACTGCGGATCGACGCATCGACCACGACACAGCTCGCGACAGGCCTCGATCTGCGCGGCGGCGTGATCTGGTCCGACGACGGCGCGCGCATCGCTGCGCGGCGCGGCGGCGCGATCGTCGTCTTTGACGCGTCGGACGGGACGAGCCGGACCGCGCTCACGGCGAAGGGCGCGCAGTCGCTGCACCCCGTTGCGCTGCGCGAGCGCGCGCTCTGGGTCGCCTCGATCGACGCGGCCGGCTCGCATCTCCTGCAGCTCGACCTGGCTGATCGAATCGACGCAGCCGGAGAGGCGAACCCGATCGCGCGGCGCATGCAGATCTCCGAGTCGGCGACCAGAGAATGGACGATCTCGCCCGACGGTTCACGACTCGCATTCACCGATCTGCGAGGCTCGCGGCTGAGCGTGCGCGTGATCATGATCGACCCGATCGGGGCGGCGCAGGTCGATCGGGCCTCGACCAGATCGACGCATTGGAGCGGCGATGCGGCGCCCGACAGCAGCGCGCCGCTCTGGCGCTCGGACGGCGGACTGGAGATCGGGAGTTGGCGCGGCGCCGCCAGCCAGGGCGGCTTCAGCCTGCCGCTTGCATGGAGCAATGGAGGGCGCGATGGGGATGCGTGGCTGGCGCTGCGCTCCTTCAGCGGCAGCGGACCGGGCGACGCGGGTGAGGAGCGATTGGCGCTGCGCGGGCCGAATGGCATCGAGCGGCTGGCGCCGCGCGGTTTCGCATTCATCGGCTGGTGGAACAAATGACATCCGGGCGGCTCACGATGCTCCTCGCCGCCGTCCTGCTGCTCGCGGGCGGCTTCGGACTCGGCGTCTGGCTGCGCGGCGAGCCGTCGCACGCCGCGCAGCGCAGTTGTCCCTACAGCGGCGGCGGGCCGCCGTTCGCCATGCAGTCGTTCGAGGCCGATCGCGCCCGTTCACTCTATCTCGACGCGCAACGGCTGGCCGCAGCCAACGCGCTGTTTCCCGAAGACCCCGACTTCCAGCTGCCCGCGCTGACGGCGGGGGCGGAACGCTTCGACGATCTCGGCGCGGCGATCCCGGCCGAAATCCTCTACGCGATCGGCTGGATCGAGAGCGCCACCAACCAGACGGCGATTGAGGTGCCCTATGGACAGCTGGGGCCGTCGTTGGTGTCGTTCGACTGCGGCTACGGGATCATGCAGGTGACGAGTTCGATCGTCAACGACGGCGGCCTGCCGTCACGCTATGAAGCGCTGGTGGGGACACACTTCGCCTATAACATCGCCGCCGGAGCGCGCATTCTGGCGGAGAAGTGGAACGATGCGTTCTACCCGAGCGTCGGCGCGCGCGACCCGCGCTTCGTCGAATCGTGGTACTACGCGCTGTGGGCGTACAACGGCTGGGCGGGCGTGAACCATCCGCTCAATCCGATCTACGATCCGTTCCGCTCGGTCTACGACTGCCGCGGCCGCGCCAACGAGTATCCGTACCAGGAGCGCGTGCTCGGCTGCATCATCAACCCGCCCGAGGTCGATGGCTCCCGTCTGTGGGAGCCGGTACCCGTATCGCTCCCCGACCGCGTTGCGCTTTCCAGCGTCGGCGGCGCGCTTGATCCGGACACCTTCTACTCAGGTCTGGACACGATCAGCATCCACATCGACGGGGCGATCGAGTCGCCGTTTGCGGAGATGCGGATGCCGCTGCCCGATGACGCCGCCGCGCGGCCGGCGGTTGATCCGCTGCAGGCCGAGGCGGAGCGGGCGCGCGTTCTGGGCCGGCCGGCGCCGCGGCTCGATGCCGATGCGCTCGAACTGACCACGGCGGAGCTGGGGTCGGGCGGGGTCGCGCTGACCATTCACAACGAGGGCACGGGACTGCTCGCCTGGCGGGTCGTGGAGGCGCCGAGCTGGCTGAGCCTCAACATCTCGGCCGGCGCCGCGCTGGGCGGCTACGCCGTCGCGCCCGGCCCGCAGGCGTCGCGGCTGCGCCTCTCGTCTGCCGCCGGCGGCGTCCCCGAAGGCTCGCACCAAGGCGCGATCCTGATCGAGTTCCTGCTCCCCGACGGTCGGTCGCAGACGCAGCGGGTGGCCATATCATTGGACAAGCGCGGCGCCGCCTTCTACGAAGCGGGCGTCCCGCAAAGCTGACCCCCCGTAGCTCAACCGGACAGAGCAACGGACTTCTAATCCGTAGGCTGGAGGTTCGAGTCCTCCCGGGGGGACCACGAATGAATGGAGGGTGTCGAATGCACAGCGCCAGGTTTGACAGCAAGAAGACCAATCTGATCGAGCTGCTGCGGGATGTGGATTCGGGCAAGCTGCAGCTGCCCGACTTTCAGCGCGACTGGGTCTGGGGCGATGCGCGGATCCGGAGCTTGCTGGGATCGATCTCGGTCTCGTTCCCAATCGGCGCAATCATGACGCTCGAAACCGGAGGAGAAGCCTCTTTCCTGCCTCGGCCAATGGAAGGCGTCACGGATCCGATAACCCCCGAGCGGCTGCTGCTCGACGGCCAGCAACGTCTGACCGCGCTGTACCAGACCCTTTTCTCGCGCGCAGCAGTGAACACGAGGGATACTCAGGGAAAGACGATCAAGCGCAGATACTACATCGACATGCGCAAGGCGTTGGACGAGAACGTCGAACGCGACGAATGGATCATCAGTGTGCCCGAGGATGGGATCGTCCGGACAAGGGGCAATGTCGTCCTCGATGTCTCGACACCAGACTTGGAGTACGAGCAGCACCTGTTTCCGGCAAATCGGATCTTCGTCGAGGCGGCTCAAAGCGTCGATGAGGCAGATTGGCTGGACGAGTATGTGGACGGTGGCGGTGACCCAAAGCTACGCACCCAATTCCGGAACCAAGTCGTTAATCGCCTCAGAGCCTACGAACTTCCGGTCATAGAGCTCGGGCGGACGACCCCAAAGGATGCCATCTGCCTGGTCTTCGAAAAGGTCAATACGGGTGCCGTCGTTTTGACGGTGTTCGAGCTTCTGACCGCCATGTTCGCCGCCCACGGCTTCCAGCTACGGGAGGATTGGAACGCGCGCAAAGAAAACATGGCGCAGACAAAAGTCAACGAACTCCTGACAGGAGTTACCAGAGAGCAATTCCTGCAGGCCGTAACGCTGCTGGCGACGCTGGAACGGCGGCGAAAACGGAAACGGGAAGAAGAGGGGGTGTCGAAAGACGCACTGCCCGCGGTCGGCGCGAGTCGGCGAAACATCTTGGATCTGACCCTGGCGGAATACAAGACATGGGCCGGCGTTGCTGAGAGCGGTCTTGTCGAAGCAGCGAAGTTCCTAGTCAGCCAGAATATCTATGCCGCGCGGGATATTCCCTACCAGACCCAACTCGTACCACTGGCGGCGATCCTCGCGGATACTCTCAAGAACGGTCTGGGAAAAAAGACTCTTGCGGCGAAGGAACGCGAGAAGTTAGCCCGCTGGTACTGGTGCGGTGTGTTTGGTGAGATGTACGCCGAAGGAATTGAGGTGCGGTTCGCCCGCGATCTCACCGAAGTGCCTGCCTGGATTCACGGGGCGGGGACAGAACCAGGGACAATCGCCGCCCCCAACTTCCAGGCGAATCGTCTGCTGACGCTGAGACGTCGCAACAGTGCCGCCTACAAGGGTGTTCATGCACTCCTGATCAAGGAGGAATCGCGGGACTTCCAAACCGGCCGTCCTGTGAGGGAGGACGTGTTTTTCGATGACGCGATTGACATCCACCACATCTTCCCCGAGAGCTGGTGCAAGAAACGCGGGATTCCGCGAGAGACGTACAACAGCATCATCAACAAGACAGCACTGAGCGCTCACACGAATCGACACGTGATCGGCGGTGCCGCACCGAGCCAGTACTTAGCGGAATTGGAGGGCGGAATCGGCGAACGCAAGGGCGTCAGTCGTGCCAAACTCGACGAAATCCTGCGGACGCACGCGATTCCGATTGACGAAATCCGCGCGGACGACTTCTGGGGCTTCTTCGCCAAGCGGGCCGAGGAACTGCGGCAGCTGATCGAGAAAGCGACGGGTAAGCCGATCGCACGCGATCCGGCAGCGTTCCTCAGCGGAGCGCCGATCGAGGAGTACGTGGACGCCGACGTGGATTCTGTTGCGGCTTCGTAGCCGCCGTCTGGGTCAGCCCGGACCCGACTACTGCGCGTAGACGCCCGCGCCGGGGCCTTCGGCGGTGGCCCAGAACTTGGCGCTGATCTGGTCGATCAGATCGATCAGCTCCTGGCCCTTGGCCGGGTCGTTGGTCTTCTTGGCCTCGCCGGCGACCTTGGTCGCGCTCCAGAACAGGCCGTGGATGGACGGGTCGGCGTCGAGGTGGTGCGGCTTGAAGAAGTCGGTCCACAGCACCCAGAGGTGATGCTTGACCTCGTCGGCGCGCTCCTCCTTGATCAGCAGGCAGCGGGCCTTGAAGTCGTGGTCGTCCGAGTCGTGGTATTTCTCCATCGACTTGAGCACGGACATCGCCTCGATCTTGGCCTGGGCCGGGTCGTAGACGCCGCAGGGCAGGTCGCAGTGGGCGGAAGCGGTCTGGAAGAAGGTCATCTGGGGCTCCTGTGTGTGTCGATCGCGGCGCGATGCGCCGAACTGTCTTGAGCTTGAGGCTATCGAGTGCGCGCGCGTTGGGCAACTGCCGTCGGCACGGCGGCGGCTAGCCGGCGCGGGTGCGGGCGCGCAGGGCGAGCGAGGCGATGGTCAGCGTGAAGACGCTGAAGCCGGCCAGCGCGACGAACGCCCAGTAGAGCGCGGGCGGATCCTTGGTCAGCAGTTGGCCGTCGGCGCCGAAGACCATCTGCCCGCCCTCGGTGACCGGCCAGCCGTAGCCGTCCATGACCAGACCGCGCATGCCTTCCATGATGTAGGTGACCGGATTGACGGTCGCGATCCAGCGCAGCCAGTCGTCGAACACGGCCAGCGGCGCGAAGGCGGGCGCCATGAACAGCAGCGGGAAGAAGAGCAGGAAGCCGGCCTGCGCCGCCTGGGCGTTACCGGTGCGCATGGCGATGAAGATGCCGATCCCGCTGTAGGCGCCGCCGAAGAGCCCGGCGATCACGAGGATCAGCAGCGCGCCGCCGACGCCCGACGCCATGCCCGAGCCGGCGGCCAGGGCGGCGATCAGCATGATCGTGGCGAAGAAGACGGCGCGCACGGCGTCGGCCCAGACGCGCCCGATGATCAGCGACCAGCGCGAGGCCGGGGTCAGCAGCAGCTTGTCGAAGTAGCCGCGCTCCATGTCGAGCACGATGGCGATGCCGGAAGCGGACGACGAACCCGCCACCGCCTGCAGCACCGCGACCGGCAGCTGGAAGGCGAGGTAGTTCTCGACCCCGAAGCCGCGCTGGGAGAAATTGGCGATCGCGCCGGTCGAGACGGCGAGGAAGAAGAGCGGGATGAAGATGTTGGTGATCTCGACGCCCGGCTGACGCAGCGACTCGCGGATCGCGCGCCCAGCCAGGTAGCGGGCGTCGGTCAGGATGCGCAGCGGCCCGGCCTCGTGTGAAGCCAATCCCGGCAGCGGATCCGAAGCGCGCGCGGCGCTCACGCGGCGCCCTCCGCCGCCGGGGCTGCCTGGTCGCCCGGCTCGATGCGGTGGCCGGTCGCCTTGAAGAAGACATCGTCCAGCGTCGCCCGCGCGAGCCGCAGGTTGCTGAACGGCAGCTGCGCGTCATCGAGCGTGCGCACGACCAGCGGCAGGGTCTCGTGCCCGCTCTTGCTGTAGACGGCGACGCCCTCGTTGAAGTCCCACTGCGCGTCTTCGACGTTGGCCAGCGGCAGCAGCGCGCCCACCGCGCGCTGCTGCGCCTGCTCGTCGCCCTCGACCTGCACGTAGATCACGTCGGCGGAGACGGTCGCCTTGAGTTCGTCAGGTGTGCCCTGCTGCACGATCTCGCCGGCGTCGAGAATGGCGATCTCGTCGCAGAGCTGATCCGCTTCCTCCAGATACTGCGTGGTCAGGAAGAACGTCACGCCGTCCTCGCGGTTGAGCCGCTGGATGTAGTCCCACAGGTTCTGGCGCGAGACGGGGTCAAGGCCCGTGGTGGGTTCGTCGAGGAAGATGATCGAGGGCGAGTGCACCAATGCCGAGGCGAGGTCGAGCCGTCGCTGCATACCGCCCGAGTAGCCGCCGATCCTGCGGTCGGCGTCCTCGCTCAGGTCGACCACGTCGAGCAGATGGGTGACCCGATCTTCGATCTCACCGCGCGGCACGTTATAGAGGCGCGACTGGAGGCGCAGCAGCTCGCGCCCGGTCTGCAGGATGTCCAGCCCCGCGTCCTGCAGGGCGACGCCGATCGCGCGGCGCACCTGTCGATCCTGGGCCAGCACGTCGAAGCCGGCCACGCGGGCGCTGCCGGCGGTCGGGCGCAGCAGCGTGGTCAGCATCCGCACCGTGGTGCTCTTGCCGCTGCCGTTCTGCCCCAAAAAGCCGAAAATCTGCCCCGGCCGCACCCGCAGGTCGATGCCGTTGACGGCGTGGATATCGCCGAAATGCTTGACCAGGCCGTGCGCCTCGATCGCCAGACCGGCGCTGACGGCGTCGTCAGCATCGCCAACCTCGCGCGCATGCTGCGGCGCGGGCGCGACGATCTGGTCGATCATGCGTTCGGCGACGGTCGGCGGTCGATCGGGCATCAGCGTGAGCGTACCGAGTCGGGCGCCGCGCGTGCGAGGCGCCCGTGACTCCTGGGCGACAGACGCGGCGCGCCAATGAGACCGAGACGTCAGACCGGGCGGAAGACGGGGATCGGGTACGAGTCCTCGCCCGCCTGTTCCTCGAACTCGACCTGGACGCGCTGGCCGATGCTGATGTCTTTGGTCGGGTCGGAGACACCGACGATCGTGCTCATCATGCGGAAGCCCTCGTCGAGGTCGATGTAGGCGACGGCGTAGGCGCCCAGCTCCTGAAAGCCGGGCATGCGGTTCTGGCGCACGACGGAGTAGGTGTAGACCGTGCCCAGTCCGACCGAGACGCGCCAGGTCAGGTCGCGCTCGCCGGTCACGGTCGAGTGTCCGCGCGGGTAGAAGACGACGTTGCCGTCGCGGTCGGTCTGGTAGCGCAGTTCGCCCGCTTTGCAGCCCTCCCAGAAGTGCTGCGTGTCCGGTTCGGGGAAGCTGGGTTGCGGTCGGTTGGCCATGTCGAAGCGCCTCTCGGTTCAGTTCGGTTCACGGGGTCGGAGTGGAATGCGGCCTCAGTCGGCGGCGAGGATCACGGTGCCGCCGGTGTGGGTGCCGCCCAGCAGGCCGCCGTTGCCGTGCGCGACGGCGAGTGTGGCGCCTTCGACCTGGCTGGTCGATTCGCCGCGCAGCTGGCGCACCGATTCGAGCAGCAGGAAGAGCCCGCGCATGCCGGGGTGGTTGGACGACAGTCCGCCGCCGTCGGTGTTGAGCGTCAGGCCCGGTTGGTCGAAGGCGAGGTGGCCGTCGGCGATGAACTGTCCGACCTCGCCCTTGGCGCAGAAGCCCAGGTCCTCGAGCATCACGGCTACGGTGATGCTGAACGAGTCGTAGATCATGGCGATATCGATCTCGTCCGGCGTGACGCCGGCCTGGCCGAAGGCGGCGGGCGCGCTCTGGGCGCCGGCCGAGGTGGTGATGTCGCCGCCGTTCTCGCGGTACTTGGTCGCCTCGCCGGCGCCGATGATCCAGACCGGCGGCTTCTTGATGTCGCGCGCGATCTCGGGCGAGACGAACACCGCCGCGCCGCCGCCGTCGGAGATCATGCAGCATTCGAGCAGGTGCAGCGGGTCGGCGACGACGCGCGATTCGAGCACGTCCTCGACCGTGATTTCGTCGACCTTGACGAACTGCAGATCGGTCATCGCCCGCACCGCTTCGGGGTTGCGCATCGCGTGCTTGCGCGTCGCCACCGAGATCTGGGCCAGCTGTTCGGTGGTCGTGCCGTACTCGTACATGTGCCGATGCGCGACCATGGCGTAGTTGCTGATCAGGGTCGAGCCGTAGGGCGCTTCCATGTTCTGCTGCCAGGACGCGCCGCCGCGGCCGAGTCCGCCGGTGCCGATCGGCACGCGCATCGAGGCGGCCGTCGAGCCGTAGGTGGTGACGGCCACGTTGCAGCGTCCGGCGGCGATGTCGCGCAGCGCGTGCGAGGCGTGGAACTCGTAGGACGAACCGCCGACCTGGGTTGTATCGATCAGACGCGGCTTGATGCCCAGATAGGCGGCCAGCCCCAGCCCGCCGCCGCCCTCGCCGTCGAGCGCGTCGTAGAGGCCGTCGACATCGCCCCAGTCGAGCCCCGCGTCGTCGAGCGCGCGCTTCATCGACTCCGCCTTGATCTGCATCGACGAAACGCCGGGCGCGACGCGCAGCGGATACTCGTGAATGCCGGCGATCGCCGCCAACCGTTCCTGTGCCATCGGATCAACCTTTCTTCGTCTCTTCGTCCATACGACGCGAGCGCGCACAGGCTAGCGCTGATCGCGGCTCGGGCGTAGCCTGCGCGTATGCGCATCGGCCTGATCTCGGACACGCACCTGCCCCAGCTACTGCATTCGATGGACGAATTGGGGCCGGACGCGGGCCAGGCGCTGGTCGGCTGCGACCTGATCCTGCACGGCGGCGACATCACCGTGCCGTCGGTGCTGGACTGGTGCGAGCAGTTCGCGCCGGTGCTCGCCGTGCGCGGCAACAACGACATCTTCGACGACCCGCGTCTGGCCGAGCGTCAGTTTCTCGATGTCGAGGGCGTTCGGGTGGGCGTCGCGCACGAGCTGCGGCCGGAGTCGAGGCCGATCGGCGAGATTCTGGCCGCCTCGCTGGAGGGCGAGCGGGTGGACGTGCTGATCGGCGGCGACACGCACGTCGAGCGGCTCGAATATCGGGACCGCGTGCTGCTGATCAACCCGGGCAGCCCCTCGCTGCCGCATCACCTGTCGACCCGGCTGGGCGCGATCGGCGTACTGACCGTGACCCCGAATCGACTGGCAGCCGAGATCATCGCGCTGGGTCCCAGCGAGGGGCATCGCAACCCGACCCGGGCGCAGCGCGTGGTGATCGAGCGCGGGCGGGTCATCGAGGCCTCGCTCGACGGGCAGACGATCGAGCCGCGCGAGTTTCTCAAACCGCCGCACGAGCGCCGGACTTCCCATGTGGCCGCGAACGGAGCCTGAGATGGATCTGCAACTCGACGGCAAGCGCGCGCTGGTCACCGGCGGCAGCCGCGGGATCGGCAAGGCGATCGCGCGGGTGCTGATCGAGGAGGGCTGCGCGGTCGCGATCGCGGCGCGCGATCCGGCGCGGCTGGCCGAGGCGGCGGCCGAGTTGGGCGCGCGGGCGTGGTTCAGCTGCGAGATGTCGGACGACGCGTCGGTCGAGTCGATGGTGCGCGGCGCGGCCGATGCGCTGGGCGGGCTCGACATTCTGATCAACAACGCCGCCTCGCCGGGCAGCGTGCACGGACCGCTGCCGCTGGCCGAGCTGAGCGCCGACCAGGCGCTGGCCGATCTGCAGGTCAAGGTGTTGGGCTACCTGCGCTGCGCGCGCGCCGCGGCGCCCTACATGCAGCGCGGCGGCTGGGGGCGGATCATCAACATCTCCGGACTCGCCGCGCGCGGCTCGGGCAACACGGTCGGCTCGATCCGCAACGTCGCGGTCGCCGCCATGACCAAGAACCTGGCCGACGAGCTCGGCCCCGACGGGATCAACGTGACCGTGGTGCATCCCGGCCTGACCCGCACCGAGTCGACGCCGGCGCGGATCGCGCAGATCGCCGAGTCGAACGGCATCTCGCTAGACGAGGCCGAAGCGCGGATGGCGGCCGGCAACTCGGTGCGCACGATCATCGACGCGGACGACATCGCTCAGATCGCAGCCTTCCTCGCCTCGCCGAAGTCGATCGCGATCACCGGCGACACGATCGCCGCCGGCGGCGGGGTCGGACGCGGGATCCATTACTGAAGCGTCGCACCCGCCTCAGGCCGCGCCGCAGCCTTGACCAGGTTGCGCATCAGCAGGATCGCCTCGTCGTGCGGCACCCGCCCGAGGCCGCAGCTGCTCGAGACCAGCAGCCGATCGGGTGCGATCAGCGCCGCGAGCTGTTCGATCTTCTCACGCAGTTCGGCGACCGGGGCGGGCTTCGACTTGACGTCGGCGACGCCGGCGATGATTTCCATGTCCGGCGGCAGCTCGGTCAACAGCGCGCGTTCGTCCCACTGACCCGAGTAGGAACACTCGACGTGGACGCGGTCGACGACGCCGTCGAGCCGCTGGATGAAGGGGATCAGCGCGCGCAGATTCTGCACTTCGATCGACGGCCGGCGGGCGATATCGCCGAGGCAGAAGTGGATCGTTCTGGTGATGCCCGACGCGGGCGCGAGCGGCTCCCGCACCAGCGGCAGGAGCGCGTCGGCTGTGCGCCGCCCGGCGACCAGATTGACCGCTTCGCCGGGCGCGTCGAGCTGGATTTCTCCGAGCCCGCCCGCGACCATGCCGGCGATTTCGATCTGGACGATCTCGACCAGGTCGCGCAGGTGACGCGATTCGGACGCACCGCCAGCGGCGGCGAAGCTGCCGCCGATGGTCAGCGGCGAAGGGATCGAGGCCTTGTCCAGGCGCGGTTCGATCGCGCGTTCCCGACGCCAGGCCCGGGCGTGCCCGGTGCCGCGCGGCGCGCGCAGCTTGCCGATCACCCGATAGCGCCCCACGCCCTGCTGCCCCCTGGCGGTGACGCGCGGGGCGAGCGTCTCCAGCCCCTCGAGCCGCGGCGGGATGTGGTGGAGGAAGTCGGGCGCGAAGACCTCGCCGCCCATGATCTGGTCGAGGCCGCAGGCGATCTGCTCGTCCATTGCGATGCGAGCGGCGGCTTGCAGCACGTCGTTCGCCTGCTCGTCCGAGAGCTCGCCCGCGTAGTAGCGCTTGAGCTGCGGACGCTGACCGAAGGGGATCGGCCAGGAACCGACGACGGTCGTGCGGATCGACCGGGTCGCCATGCGGGACTCCTCTCCACCTCAGGCGCTCAGTCGGCGTCCGCGTAGACGCGGAAGCCGTAGTCGTTGTAGCGGTAGTCGGGCGGCAGGCTGGAGCGCGCGCTGACGCGGGTGAACTTGACGCGGTGCCGCCAGGAACCGCCGCGGCTGGCGCGGCGCGCGCCGCAGGCGGGGCCGCCGGGCGACGCCTCGGGCGAGACCGCGTAGTAGCCGCGGTCGTACCAGTCGGCGCACCACTCGTGCACATTGTCGGCCATGCAGTACAGCCCGAAGCCGTTGCGGCAGGCGTCGAGCGGCGCGTGCGGATGCTCGGCCGCGGCGACGAAGGCGCGCGACGGGTCGTCGGGCCAGTCTGGCGGTGAGCCGTATGTTCGCACAGGCTGCGGCCAGTCGAGCCGCGCCAGCCCGCCGCGCGCGGCGTACTCGCGCTCGGCCTCGGTCGGCAGCCGGCAGCGCGCGCCGATCCGCTCGGACAGCCATTCGCAGTAGGCAACCGCCTCGCGCCAGGAGACGCCGACCACCGGCGCGTCGGCGAGGCGGAACCGCGGCTGCGACCAGAACGGCGGCGCGGCCGCGCCGGCGCATTCGACGAACGCGGCGTACTGGTCGTTGGTCACCGGCCGCCGGGCGGCTCGAAACGGGGCCAGCGCGACTAGATGCGCGGGGCGCTCATCGGGCCGTCGGTCGTCGGCGCCCATGATGAAGGCGCCGCCGGGCAGGTCGATCAGGCGGGGTATCCGCGCCTCGTCGAGGTCGCTCATGCGGGCAGTCTAGCCGCGTCGGATCGACGCCTCGCGCGCAGCGCGCAGCGCGCAGCGCTCGAAGGCTGATATCTATTCAGAAGATGAATGATTTTCATTCATATACTGGATGATCATCACCCAATCAGCGGCAGCTCGACCATTCCGTTTGGTGACATCTATTCAGTAAGTGAATGATTTTCATTCACGTACTGAATGATTATCATTCAAATATGGACCCGAACGTGCTCCCCCGAATCGCCGCGCGCCGTCTCGAGCGGCTCCTCCGCGTCATGCCCGTGGCGGTGGTCAGCGGCGCGCGCCAGACCGGCAAGAGCACTCTGGTGGAGCGGCTGGCCGGCGAAACGCGGCGCTACGCCACGCTCGACGACTTCGACGCCCGCAGCGCCGCGCGCGACGATCCGGGGCTCCTGGTCGGCGGCCCGGATCCCGTCACCATCGACGAGGTGCAGCGCGAGCCCGTCCTGCTGCACGCGGTCAAGCAGGCGGTCGATCAACACCGGCAAGCGGGCCGGTTTCTGCTCACCGGTTCGGCCAACCTGCTGCTCATGCGCCGCGTCTCTGAGTCGCTCGCTGGCCGCGCCGGCTACCTCACCCTCTGGCCGATGAGCCGCCGCGAACAGCTCGGCCGCGGCGATTGCGGCCGCTGGGAGCGTCTGCTGGATGCCGATCCGCGCGACTGGATCGAGATCCTGCGCGCGCGTCCGGTCGAGTCGGAGGACTGGCGCGCGCTGGCGCGGCGCGGCGGATTCCCGGTGCCGGTGCTGCAGCTGGAGAGCGACGACGATCGCGCGATCTGGTTCGACGGCTACGTCCGCACCTATCTCGAGCGAGACCTGCAGGACATCGCCAGCATCTCCGCGCTGCCCGACTTTCGCCGCCTGATGCGCGCCCTCTGCCTGCGCCTCGGCCAGCTGCTCAACCAGTCCGCCCTGGGCCGCGACATCGGGATGCCGCAATCGACCGTCCACCGCTACCTCAATCTGCTCGAGACCTCGTATCTGCTGGTGCGGCTGCCCGCCTACGCCGACAATCGCGGCAAGCGGCTGATCAAATCGCCCAAGGTCTACTGGAGCGACACCGGCGTCGCCCTGCACCTCAGCCGGGAGCGCGAGCCGCAGGGCGCGCACCTGGAGAACATCGTGCTGCACGACCTGCTGGTCTGGCGCGACAGCCGCATGCGGCCCGCCGAGCTCTACTACTGGCGCACCGCCGGCGGCGCGGAGGTCGACTTCGTGATCGAAGCCGAAGGCCGGCTGTTGCCGATCGAGGTCAAGTCTGGCGCGCGGCCGCGGCTGCGCGACATCCGGCACCTGCGCAGCTTCATCGCCGAGTACGCGGACGCGAGCCGCGCCGGCCTGCTGCTGCACGACGGGGACGAAATCCGCTGGATGGCGGACAACGTCCTCGCCGCCCCCTGGTGGATGCTGGTCTGAGGCGGCGATCCGAGCGGGCTGCGCCGAGCGGTATGCCGGACAGTAATGCCGGGCAGCGGTGCTAGACTGCCGAACGGCAGCAAGCGGCAATCGAGAGGTCTGCGATGGGCATGCTGGATGGACGCAAGGCGCTGGTGACGGGCTCCAGCCGTGGCATCGGAGCCGACATCGCCCGCGGTCTAGCCGCGCACGGCGCGGCGGTCGCGGTCGCCGCCCGATCCGACGAGGCGTCGCCCGATCCGCGCCTGCCCGGCACGATCCGCACGGTCGCCGAGGAGATTCGCCAGGCCGGCGGACACGCGGCGCCGATCCGGCTCGACGTGCGCGATCCGGATTCGATCGTCCGCGCGATCGACCAGACCGCGTCGGAGCTGGGCGGTCTCGACATCCTGGTCAACAACGCCGCCGTGCTGGTGCCCGGCACGCTCGAATCGATCCAGGACCGGCATATCGACCTGATCTGGCAGCTCGACCTGCGCGGGCCGATCCTGCTGGCCAAGTACGCCGTCGAACACATGAAGGCCGCGGGCGGCGATATCATCAATATCTCCTCCGGCGCCGCCGACTTCCCCGGGCCCGGTCCGTACGCTGAGCCGCGTGAAGGCGGTCAGTTCTACGGGATGGTCAAGGCCGGCCTGGAGCGGCTCACGCAGGGCATGGCGATGGAGCTGCAGCAGTACGGGATCGCCTGCAACGTGCTCACGCTGCGCTACCTGATCAAGACGCCCGGCCACTGGTACGCGCTGACCACGCCCGACGACCCGCAGACCGAGTTCGAGTCGGCCGACTGGATGGCGCGGGCCAGCGTCTGGATCGCCAGTCAGCCGTCGTCCTTTACCGGCAACATCGTCGACGACCGCGAGATGCGGGACATCCTCGCCGACCTGTAGTCGATCGGCAGCCGATTTGTAGCCGATCTGTAAGGGCGCGCCCATGCCGACTGAGCCCACCGAGCCGATTGAGCCAACCGGGCCGGATCTGATCTACGAGAAATTCGACGGTTACGCCGTGCTAACGATGAATCGTCCGCACCGGCTGAACGCGCTGGGCGGCGACCTGCGGCGTCTGATGCGCGAGGCCGTGGACGATCTGGACGCCGATCCCGAGATGCGGGTCGGCATCCTGACCGGGGCCGGCCGCGCCTTCTCGGCCGGGGCCGACCTGAAGGAAATGAACGAGGGCAATCAGCGCCGGCGGGGGTTGCGCAACACGATGGGCTACGATCTGGACGAGGCGATGCCCTTCGCCCGCGCGCGCAAGCCGTTCATCGCCGCGATCAACGGACTCTGCATCGCCGGCGGACTCGAGCGGGCGCTCGACTGCGATATCCGCATCGCCTCATCCGAAGCCTTCTTCGGCCTGTTCGAGGTCAAGCGCGGGATTCTGCCCGGCTACGCGATCCACCACCTGGCGCGGATGCTGCCGATCGGCGACGCGCTCTACATCATGCTCACCGCCGACCGCATCTCGCCGCAGGACGCGCTGCGTATGGGGCTGATCCGCGAGATCCTCGAACCGGACGCGCTAATCCCGCGCGCGATCGAGATCGCGCAGATGATCGCCGCCAACGCGCCGCTCGCGGTCGAGGGCACGAAGTTCATGGCCCAGCAGTGGCGGCAACTGCAGATCGACGAGTCGTACCGCGTCGGCCAGTGGGTGAGCCGCACCGTGCTCAACTCCGAGGACGCCGCGGAGGGTCCGCGCGCATTCGTCGAGAAGCGGGCGCCGAACTGGACCGGGCGCTGATCGCCAGCGCCGCGGCGCGCCACCGAGCCACCGAAATCCATGCCGCCGCCGAGACGACGCGCGCTGCTGGCGGCCTTCGCCCTGCTCGGCCTGCTGATCGCCCTGTTCCGGCTGACCGATGACAGCGCCACCTCGCAGCAATCGCCCCGCGTCTCCTCCGCGCAGGTCGACGGGAACCAGCTCAGCGTCACGTTCTCCGAGCGACTGAGCGCCCAGAGCCGCGCCGTCGCCGCTGATTTCACGGTCAAGCTCGGCGACGCCGTCCAGCCGATCGCTTCCGCCGCGCTCGACGGAACCCGGATCGTGCTGACCCTGCAGCGCGCTCTGCCGGATGTCGATTGCACGGATGCGAGCGTCAGCGTCGGCTACCAGCCCGCTCAGTCAACGCTCGCCGGGGTTGGCGGCGGCGAGATCGGCCCCATCGACCAGATCGATGTAGACAATGTCACCGACGCGCCGCCGCAGCTCGTGTCGCTGGAAACCAACGCGGCGGGAACCGCCGTCTACGCGCAATTCTGCGAGCCTATCGCCGATCTGAGCTTTCAGTGGTCGACGTTCGACGCCTTTTCGCTGCGCGCGGACAACGCTCCGCTCGCCGTCCACGATCTGATCCGCAGCTCCCGCGACCATGCGCGACTGGAGATCCAGATCGCCCGCAACACACCAATCCGCGAGGGTCAACAGGTCACACTTGGGTACAACCAATCTTTGGGCAACGAGTTCTTTCCGCTCGCCGACGCGAACCAGGGCAAGCGGCTCGTCGCCAGTTGGGCGCCGCGCGCGGTGACCAACCGCGTCGACGTCGCGCCCACATTGGTCAAGGCGGCGGCGCGTTACGAGGTCGTGACGCTGACCTTCAGTGAAGACCTGGATGAAGCCAGCGTTCCCGCGGCCGAGGCGTTCCGCGTCGGCGGTATCCAGCACGCGCCGAGCGTGCAGAGCGTTGCCATCGCGGGCCGCACGGTCAGGCTGAGCCTGAGCGCCATCCTCAGCGGCGGAGATACCAACTACACGCTGAGCTACACCGCGCCCGTCGAGTCGCCGCTGCGCCAGCGCGACGGCGCACACCAGGTGGCGGATCTGTACTCGTTCACGTTCCGCAGCAACACGCCGACCGCCAGGCCGCAGACAGTCTCCGCCCAGGTCGATGGCGCAATGCTGACGATCACATTCGATCTACCGCTCAAGAACGTCGCGCCCGCGAGCGCGTTCACGCTCTCCGGAGTGAATGGCGTCAGCGTCGCGGACACATCATTCCAGGGCACCGTCGTCACCCTCATGCTGTCCGCCGCCGTACCGCCCGGCGCGACGATTACCATCTCCTACGAACAGCCCAACGAACCACCCAGAATCGAAGCGCGCAACAACCGCGACGCCGAGTCCTTTGACAGCCTCAGCGCGGCCAACCTCACGGTCGCGCCGGCGCCGCAACTCCAAATCGCCGCAGTGTCGGCCGACGGCTCGACGCTCACCCTGCGCTTCTCGCTCGCGCTGGACGCCTCCGAACAGGGAACGCCGCCGACCAGCGCCTTCATGCTTCGCGGAACCGATGCCGAGATTACATCGGTCGCTGTTAGCGGTTCGACTGTCTCTATATCGCTCGAGCCGCTCGCCGATGCGGGTGAAACGATCACGGCGAGCTACACGCCCCCGCCGAGCGCAAGCCAACCGCGGCTGCGCTCCCGCAATTACCCGAAGCCCGTCGAAGCCTTCAGCAGCCAGGCGGTCATCAATCGCGCCGACGGCAAGCCGCGCCCGACCTCGGCAGCAGTCGACGGTTCGCTGCTCGTTGTCATGTTCGATCGAATGTTGGATGACACGGCCCTGCCCGACGCATCCGCATTCATACTGGCCGGCTCCGCCGCTGCACCTACCGCCGTATCGATTACAGGGCGCAGCCTCTCGCTCACGCTCAGTCCAGCGGCCACGCACGAAGATACAGCCACACTCTCCTACTCGCCGCCGAGCGAGTCGCCTCTGAAGCGCGATGGCCGCTCCATACCGGTCGACGGCTTCATCGCGCTCGAGGTCGAGAATCAGACTTCCGACCCGACGCCGGCGTTCAGCTCGGCGCAAATCGATCCAACCGGACGTACGCTCACGATCACCATGTCCGGTCCGCTGCTGACGACCGCCGCCGGTACGCCTGCGATGGCTGCATTTGCCATTACCGGCAGCGACCAGGCGGTGATCAACTCAGTCACAGTGCGCGGCTCCGACATTCGCCTCGCGCTCTCGCCATCCGCCGACGTCAGCGAGACGATCTCCGTCTCGTACACCCAACCGCAAAACGAGAGCGATGCAGCATTGCGCAGCATTGACGGTCGATGGCGCGTGTCATCCTGGAGCAATCAACCCATCACCAATCTTGCGGACGGTATCCCGCGCCCCGTCGCCACCTCGGTCAACGGCGCCGCGTTGACGCTTCAGTTCGATCGGCCGCTGGAGTCGGCCAGCATCCCGCCCGCCGCCGACTTCACGATCTCCCCGGCCGGCATCACTGCTGATGAAATCGCGATCGACGGTCGCACAGTCAGCTTAACCTTATCGCGCGCTGTGGTGCACAACGAGGTTGTCATGATCTCATACGCCGCGGCGACCGCGCCGATCCTGTCACGCGACGGCCAGCCGCTATCAGTGAACGCGTTCGCCAACCTCGCCGTGCGCAATCTCACTCCGCAGCCGTTGCTCGTCTCGGTCGCCGGTAACGAACGAACGATCCAGGTCACGTTCTTAAAGGATCTGAACGCCGACCGCGTGCCGGAGGCGTCGGCGTTCTCCCTGGGCTCCGACCAACCGTCGGTTACGAACGTGAGCATCGACGCCAGGACCCTCAGGCTCACACTGGATCGCGCGCTCACCGAAGGCGCTGAATACACGCTCACCTATACGGCACCGAGTGAAGCGCCGCTCACGACAGCCGGTGGCGATCAAGTTCCTGCGTTTTCGCGCGCCGTCGTCAACAACACCGATGTCCCGCCCAGCCCGCTCGCCGCAATCGGCGACGTCTCGACGATCACGATCACGTTCGATCAGACGCTCGACAAAAACGCTGACGTTCCTGCCTCGTCGTTCCAACTCACCGCTGGCACGGCCCTGGAGGTATCGGATATCGACATTGAAGGCGTGACCCTCACCCTGACGCTGTCGCGGACGCTCCGCGAGGATGAAACGGCATCTCTCACATACACGCCGCCAGCCGTTGATACCGCCGGCGGCATCGCCGATCCAGGCAGACATCGCACCGAACAGTTCAGCATACAGGTGGACAACCGAACCGACACGGCCCCGATCCCGATTTCGGGTACGGTCGAGGACAACCAGATCGCCATCGTGCTCGACCAGGAGATCTATGCCGACGAACGGTTCGATCTGGACGTCCAACCAGAGGGTTATCCGACCGAACACTTCACGCTGCGCGGCACCGACGCTGCAATCACATTCGTCGAGGTCGTGGTCAATGGCCCTGGTGGTGCGGGTCAAATCGTAATCACGTTATCGGAAACGGTGCATCCAGATGATGTGATCTCGATCACCTACTTCCCCGCCAGCGGTACCGTGCGTATCCACGACAACGACGCTAGTGAACACCGCGCCCAGATCAACAACTATCAGCTGAACAACATCACTGCTCGACCGCCGCAGGTCGTATCGGCTCAGGTCGATGGTACGACGCTGACGATCACATTCGACCTGCCGCTAGATGCAGGTACATTGCCGTCGATCTCAGCATTCACGCTGTCCGTCGGCGAATCGAGGCCCAAATCGCAGTGCCTAGATCCAACGCCGCACGCTCGGGGACTTCCGACGCTTTCAACGAATTCAGCACAACCAGTCATCCAGTCGATCTCCATCGACAATGCTACGCTGACGCTGACTCTCGATCGCTCAGTCCTCGAAGATGATGACAACATCACACTGACATACGTGTCTTCCGAAACGAGTGCGTTCACCGGAGTCAATGGATTGCCTGTTCCTGCCGTCGACGACCTAGTCCTGGTGAATCTCACCGACTACGCGCCTACGCCGATTAGCCTGTGTGCGACAACCGCAGACGGGCATCTGGATATCGAATTCCATGTCCTTTTTGATCAACGCCTGGATCCAGCAGGGACAATCGACACCGCCTGGTTTATGACTGAGCCGTACACAGACATCCGATCGGTCATTCTGGTTTCGGTCGACGGAGAAGAACGAAAGCTCGGGTTCATCCTTGAACCGCACACGCCGGTTCGAGAAGGGCAAGAACTGACCCTGACGTATTCTGCACCAACATCAGGTGGATTACGCGACGACGACGTAGGCCATCCGGTTGCATCGTTCTCGAAAAAGGTCAACAACAACGTCGACGTCGCGCCTCGCGTCGAAGCGATACGTGCTAAAAACAATATGATCACCGTTGAGTTCGATCAGGAAATCGACGACGAGCATGTTCCGCCTGCCAACTGCAAGATGCTGGAGGATATGATTGCAGGTTTCACATGCGACAAATATCTAGATCTACAATGGTTCACCGTCATCGACGCAGATGGAGCCAAGATCGCTGTAGAAACCGTTGCGGTGGATGCAGTTGTCGTTACACTCAAGCTTTTGAGGCGATTGCTACCAAATGAACGGATAAGCATAAACTACATCGGAAAGTCGGTGCGCGACGGCATGTACAATCTACGCGATACGTCGACGCCCTCAAACCACGTGGAGGGCTTCACACACAATAACATCGTCAGCGAAAGCGCTGCGAGACCTGTGACAGCGACGCTCTCCCGCACGTCGCCTGATCTTGTCATCATTGAGTTCGATGGGGCGCTGCCGCCAGCGGCTAATTCTGATCATTCGGGACTGTCCGTATCAGCCGGCGGTGTGCCGATATCGATTCTCGTGGCGTCAACGACTCAATCCACCATGACGCTGCGCCTCGCGGCAGCGGTGTCTGAGTGCGCCGCGGCTGTCGTAGCATACGACATGACGAACGGAGCACTCGTCGATGCAGCAAACCATCCGATCGAGTCGTTCACAATGGCGATTGCGAATCTGATCGATCGGGAATGGGCGCTGCAATGCGTGAGAGTGGATATGGGTAACATCATCCTGAGTTTCGACAACGAGGGCGGCACGCCCAAACGGTCAGGCTATCAGTGGAGGTTGAGCGTCAACGGATCACCGCGCCGATTCACGCTGAACGAGTCAAGCGGCAACATCGAGCTCCGGCCAACCGAACCGATCTGCACAGGCGATTACATCGAGGTGCGCTATATCGGTCCGGAGTCGAGCGCGCAGCTTGTTTTCAATCGACTAATCGAGAAGTCGGCGCCGTGCGCCATTGGCGCTTGGGTGAGCCAGTTGCAGCTTAGCGTCGCGTTCGACTCGGCGCTGGACAATACTCTGCCCAGCGCGTCCGAGTTTTCGATCAACGGAGACACCGAGGTCGAGGCGGTCGAACGTATTGACGGATCACGGCTCGAGTTGCGCTTGGCGCCGCCGGGCATCCATGTCAGACAGTCGGGCCGATTGCGCTACACGGGAACGACGCTCGCGGGCAGCGACATGGCCGTCGCGCCATTCGAGATCGATGTGATCGATGAGACTGCGCCGCCCAGGCTGATCTCGGCGTCCGCGATCGGTGCGCACGTGATGCTCAGGTTCGATCAACCCTTGAGTGACGTGAATATTCCTGCGTCGAGATTCGTTCTCGCTGTTACCGAAGTCTCGATATCCGTCCAGTCGACCGAAGTGCAAGGCGCCACGCTGATCCTGACATTGTCGCGCGACTTACCCGACGAGCCCGACATATTGCCCGTGGCCTATCTCGCCGGCACACGCGGGGGAGTCGCTGGCCTGACGGGAGTGCGAGTGCCGGACGGCATCTTCGTCGTCCGCAACCTGACCGAAACGCGACCGTCTGTCGTATCGATCACCGCCGAGACACGTACCGTACGGATCGGCTTCGATCAGCGCATCGACGGCGCGCAGGCGCTCGCGTCCGACTTCACAGTCATGGCCGGGCTGCGTACCATTCCGGTCGCGTCGATGAGCTGGGCAAATGACGCAGTCACGTTGACGTTGATGGAACGGATCACATCGCTGGATGTCGTACTGGTCAGTTATCAACCTGGTACAGGCGGCGCGGTACGGGATAGATCAGGACTCGCCCTCAAAGCGTTCGAGATCCCGGCCGACAACCAGACGCCCCGACCGAGGAGCACCGCCGACAAGGTGACCGACGCCCGGCTGCGCGCTCGCGGCAGCGCGACGCTGCTTGCGCGCGAGTTGGCGTGGGAGTTCGCCTCGACCGATGGGATGAACTTCATCCTCGAACGCGGAACAGGCGAGACGGCCGTGATACAGGGCGAGATCAGGCTGACGATCGACGTCGCGCAGTTCAGCGAGGAAGCGATGCGGATCAGCCTACGCCGCATGTCCAACCTGCAGCCGATCCTCGAGCACCTCGATGCTGTACCAAGACGTTGCTGGCATGCGGACGCGCAGAGCGATATCGATGGGTTACTGTTCGATCTGACCGATCTGCGCAAGCTGCCGCTTGCCGAACGCCTACAAATGTCGCTTGGCGGCCAAGAGGTGGTACGGGTGCCGGGCTGGTGCGTGCTCGACCTGGTCACCGGTCGCTGGTCGCTGATGCCGTTTGACGGCGCTATCAGCGTTCCATCGCTCCTGATTGAACGGCCGATACTGGAACTCATCGAGCCGTTCGGCGGGGCTGACGGAGCGTAACCTCGCCAGCGATGAATGTACGCTCCGCGCCGCTGTCGGCTCGCACGATCAACGCTCCCGCATCGTCAACTCCTACGGCGACGCCGTGGAATTTGTCACCGCCCGGCGCAGTCATCACGACCGGCCGGCCGAGCGTGTCGAGCCGCGATTCCCAGGCTTGGCGCAGCTCCGCAGACTCGGCGTCTTGATAGCGCTGCTCGAACGCGTTGAGGAACGCGGCGAGCACCGGCTCGCGCGGCTGGCGTTCGCCAAGTTCGATCATCAGACTGGTGGCGGGGCGCTCGATCTGCGCTGCCCATGGAGCCGGGTCGAAGTTGATGTTCAGGCCGATGCCGACCAGCGCGTAGCGCGGCGAGCCGGTGCCCCAGTCAGCCTCGATCAGGATGCCGCCCAGCTTGCGCGCCTCGACTTCGATGTCGTTGGGCCATTTGATCGCGGGTTGGAGCGCGGTCGTCGCCAGAACGGCGTCGACCGCGGCGACGGCGCTGACGATGCTGAGCCGCCTGAGCTGCCCGGTGCCTGGCCGCACGATCAGCGTGGCGTGGATGCCCTGGCCGGGCGGCGACACCCAGACACGGCCCTTGGTGCCGCGGCCGGCGGTCTGCTCGTCGGCGACGACGACCGCGCCGTGCGGCGCACCCGCCTCGGCGAGGCGGCGCGCCTCGTCCATCGTCGACGTGGTCCGCGCGAAGTAGCGCAGCTGCCGGCCGATGTCCGAGGTCGCGAGCAGCGAGCGCACGCGCGCGGTATCGAGGCGCTGCTCGGGCGGCAAGGGCGCGTCTTGCATGCCGGCAGGCTAGCGATTTCTGACAAGCCCTCGCGGGTTAAACGGAGCGACCCCGAGCTGGGCGGCTCGGGGTCGCTCGGGTTCGCCCAAGAATCGGGCGACGGTTGCCGGTGCGCTTAAGAGGCGCCCACCTCCACTGCGCTGCGTCGTCGATACCTGGGCGAAGGTTGACTATGTCCCAAGTTGCATCACCTCCTTTCCTGCCTCGCAGCCTAGCACAGAGTGGAAGATGTCGTGGCGGAATGGTTACCTGTCCGCCTGTGCCTGGCGCAGCATGGCCCAGACTGGGGTGAAATCGAACCTGAATCCCGGTAGGACGTCTTCACCGCTCATCTCTTGGGGGCGCTCCAGACGTTCGGGTTCACGACCGGGTCGGTAGACCCAGACGTCGCCGTGAACAGGATCGACGAGCCAGGCGAGTTGGGCGCTAAAGCGAATCCAGTCGGATACTCGCCCCTGCAGGTAGGCGAGGATGTCGTTGGGAGAGCGAACTTCGACGATGAAGGCAGGACAGAGATGCCAAAACCCTGTTCGCGGTGGGGCGCCAGCAGCGGACCAAGTCAGAAGAGCCGCGCCGATACGCCGGCCGATATTCGAGCCCGCTCCGCATCGCGCCCAAGCGTGGTGGTCATGTCAACGCCCCTCGTTGCTCAACCTCAGATTAACGCGAAGCGTCGACCGCGCCGCCTACACCGCCGACGTCACCTCGCGGACGGCGGCCTCGACGATGGTCAGGATGTCGTCTACCTGCTCTTTGCTGGCGATCAGGGGCGGGGCGAGGAGGTAGCCGTCGTTGCGGACGCGGCTGATCAGGCCGCGGCGCTGGCAGGCTTTGAGCAGCTTGGCGCCCATGGCGTCTGCAGCCGGGAAGGCTTCGTCGGTCTCGGGATCCCTGAGCAGGTCGAAGCCGCACATGAAGCCCAAGCCGCGCACGTTGCCGACGTGCGGATGCTCGGTCAGGCGCTGCAGGCCGGCCAGCAGCTGGGCGCCGCGCGCGGCGGCGTTCTCGACCAGGCCCTCATCCTCGAAGATCTGCAAATTGCGCAGGCCGACCGCCGCGCCCGTGGGGTGACCGGAGTTGGTGTAGGCGTGCATGAACTTGCCGGGACCCTCGGTGATCGTCTCGTGGACGTCCTTCGACCAGACCGCCGCGCCCATCGGCACGTAGCCGGAGGTGATCGCCTTGGCGATCGACATCATGTCGGGCTGGACATCGAAGTGCTCGAGCGCGAACCACTTGCCCGTGCGGCCGAAGCCGGTGATCACTTCATCGGCGACGAGCAGCACCTCGTAGCGGTCGCAGACCTCGCGCAGGCGGGGGAAATAGTCGTCGGGCGGCGGATAGACGCCGCCCGCGCCCTGCACCGGCTCGGCGATTACGGCGGCGACGGTGTCCGGGCCTTCCTGCTCGATCGTCGCCACGATGTTGTCGATCATCAGGTTGCCGCGGTCGATGCGCCCCCCGCCGGTGGGCGCGGCGTTGGGCGTCGCCGCGTTGATGATGTCGGGCACCGGGCGGCCGAACTGAGGCTTGAAGACCTGCATCCCGGTGGCGGCGGTCATCGCCACGGTGTTGCCGTGGTACGCCTCGACGCGGGTGATGATCTTCTGCTTCTCGGGCCGGCCCTTCTGAATCCAGTAGAAGCGCGCCGCCTTGACGTTGGTCTCGTTCGACTCGGAGCCCGAGTTGGTGAAGTAGACCGCCTGCATGTTGTCGTAGGCGAGCTCGATCACTTTGCGGGCCAGGCGGATGGCCGGCTCGTTGGTGTAGCCCTCGTAGGAGTTGGAGAAGCCGAGCGTGGCCATCTGCTGCCTGGCGGCGTCGCCCAGCTCCTCGCGTCCGTGCCCCACGGCGACGTTCCAGAGCGCAGCCAGACCATCGATGTAGCGGGCGCCGTCGGCACCGTAGATGTAGATGCCGTCGCCGCGCTCGAACAGCACCGGCTCCTGGTGGAAATCGGGGTGGAACAGCGGATGCACCCAGTGGTTGAGGTCATCCTCGACGAGGGCGCGGTATTGGGCGTGATCCATATCGTGGCTCCGAACCTGGGCGAATCAGCGGGCGAATCAATGACTTGAGGGTATTCGCTGAATCGGTAGCGGGATAGCGGCCGGGCTACCGCGCCGACGTCGGGTCGCGCGAGACGCGCAGACCGCGCAGGATCTGCCGCGCGACCTCGCGGTCGTCCCAAGGCTCAACCCGATCCGCGTAGATCATGCTCGGCTCCGCGCCCTTGCCGGCGATCAGCACCAGATCACCGGGTTGCGCGATTTCGACCGCCCGCGCGATCGCCTGGCGGCGGTCGGGCTGACGTTCGAACGAGCGTCCGCCCCCAGCTTCCACGTGCGCATTCACATGCATGTGCCCACTGATCTCGTTCACCATCTCGACCGGATCCTCGGAGCGGGGGTTCTCGTTTGTGATCACCGTGTGATCGGCGTACCGCGCCGCTGCGGCGGCCATTTGCGATTTACGGCTCGGGTCACGCTCGCCGGCGACACCGAAGACGAGGATCAACCGACCGTTGACGTGCGGAATCAGCGTGCGCAGCGCGAGATCGAGCGCCAGTCCGGTGGCGGCGGCGTCGACGATCACGCTGAACGGCTGACCCTCATCGATCGGCTCCATCCGCCCGGGGATCGGTCGGAGACGGTTGAGCGCCGACTGGATCGCGATCGGCCCCGCGCCCAGGCTCCAGACGGCGCCGGCGGCCAGCGCGGCGTTGCCGAGGTTGTAGCTGCCCGGCAGGGGCAGCCGCGCGCCCAACGCGCCGGCCGGAGTAACCACTCGCAGATCGGAGCCGGCCGCATCCTGCGATGTCGGCGTCAGGCTGACATCGGCTGCCGGACCGTCAGCGTCGGCACTGACGAGGATGGTTCGCTGTCGGTGCGCCGTGCGGATGGTTTCTCTGAGCGGGTCATCGGCTCGCACGACGGCGGCGCGGCGCGGCGCGAGGGGAATCGGCGCGGCGTCGAGCGATTGAAACAGCTGCAGCTTCGCAGCGAGATACCGCTCGCGTGTTCCGTGGAAGTCGAGATGGTCGTCGGAGAGGCCGGTGAAGACCGCAACCTGAGGGATCACCCCATCGACGCGATGGA
The DNA here is from genome assembly GCA_965205105.1 of Dehalococcoidia bacterium. Taxonomy (GTDB): domain Bacteria; phylum Chloroflexota; class Dehalococcoidia; order Bin125; family Bin125; genus Bin125. The sequence goes on along the minus strand of OZ242034.1, from coordinate 217,897 downwards.
GCGCCAGCGCGTGCGAGCTGACCTCGATCACGGCGTGCGTGTCGCCCGCGGCGACCATCTCGGCCAGGCTGAACTGGATGATGTCCGCTTCGGGCGTGGTCTCGCCAGTCTCGTTGCGGCGCCATTTGCCGCCGATCTGAAACTCGACCCCGCTGAGCAAGCCGGTCCGAAGGCCGGCGGCGCAGAGCATGGCGTGGGTGATGTAGGTGGTGGTCGACTTGCCGTCGGTGCCCGTGACGCCGGTGATCGTCAGCTTGCGAGCCGGATGGTCATGAAAGGCGGCTGCGATCCCGGGCAGCGCGGCGCGCGTATCGTCGACCGCGATCAGGGCGATCTCCGGGTGCGCGTCGGCGATCGGCTGCCAGACCGGCCGACGATCGTTCTGGACGACCAGCGCCGACGCGCCGTTGGCGATGGCAGGCTCGATGTAGCGGTGGCCATCGACCGTGAAGCCGGGCACGGCCGCGAACAGGTCGCCGGGTCGGATCGCGCGGGAGTCCTGCCTGACCCCGCCGACGAGCGTGTCCAAAGCGTCCGCGTCGCGCGACGTCTCGGGCTGCGCGGCCTGTATCGACGCTGCGATGAACTCGCGAAGCGGTCGCTGCATCGGCTTCGCCTGGCTCCCTGCGGATAACGATTGCGCGGTTCGGGGGAAGAGGCGGCGGCCAGGCCGCCTGTAAGCCGGGTTCTGTACCCGATGCGCCGGGTTGCCCCGGCATCGGGCGGCGATCATCCATCTGGGACGGCGGTTACCCGCCGCCTCGAGCGACCTACCCGGAGGCGGCCCGGGACGAGCCGTCGCCTCCCTATTTGGTCTTGCTCCGGGCGGGGCTTGCTCAGCCGGCCGGTCGCCCGACCGCTGGTGCGCTCTTACCGCACCATCTCACCCTTACCGCCGCTCGCGCGCGCCGCAGACAATGCACAGACAATGCAAATGCGGCGCGCAATCGAGCGGGTTGGCGGTGTGTTTCTGTGCGCTTTCCGTCAGGTCGCCCTGCCTGGGGGTTACCCAGCGCCCTGTCCCGCGGAGCCCGGACTTTCCTCGATCCCCGACCAGGTCGAAGACCGCGACCGCCCGGCGGCCTGGCCGATCTCACGGTAGCGCAGTCAACCCGATCTGCGTCGGTCGAGGGCGTCGTTGGCGAGCGCGTCGGCGCGCGTATTGCGCTCGCGGTAGACGTGCGCGACCTGGAACGATTCCAGCCGCTCGATCAGCGTCGTCAGCTGCTTGAACAGCGGTTTGAGCTGCTGGTTGCGCACTCGGTAGCGGCCTTCCAGCTGGCGGACGATCAGCTCCGAGTCGAGCCGCAGCTCCAGCGTGGCGGCGCCGCGTTCGAGCGCGGCCTCGACGGCGGCGATGGCCCCGTGATACTCGGCGACATTGCTGGTCGCGCGCCCGATCGGCAGTCCCCAGGCGTCGAGTTCGGCGTCATCCGCGTCGCACAGCACCGCGCCGTAGGCGGCGGGGCCGGGATTTCCGCGCGAGGCACCGTCGGCGTATGCGATCAGATGCATGATGCTGAGCCTAGCGCGGATCGTAGCCTGTCATTCCCGCGCGCAGCGCACGGGAATCTCGCTGGACGCGACCAGGGAAGCAACGCAGCGACGTTCACCCAGGACTCAGGCCTTGAGCTGCGTCGTCACCGAGTCGTCGAAGACGACGATGCGCTCGACCAGATGCTCGATCAGGTCGCGCCGTTGGGCGAAGGTGAGGCGCTCCCAATCCTCGCGGACGCGGCGGATGCGCTGCTCGCGCCGTCGGCGGCGTTCGGCCTCCTGATCCTGCGCCAGCGCCAGACGGCGAATCTGGGCGAGGTCGGCGCTGGCGGACTCCCACTCCGCGATCAGGGCTGCGCCGGCGTCATGCAAGCCATCGGCCGGCGGATCGCCCGCTGCGGCGTCATCCAGCAGGAGTCCGAGCTTGCGATCGATAGCGCGCAGGCGCGCTTCACCGGTCGCGACCGCAACCACCGTCTCGGCGGCGAGCGCGTTGCCGTCGCGCCCGAAGTCGAGCACGGAGCTTTCGCCGCCGCGCCGCTCGCCACGGATATGGGCCAGCACTTCAGCCTCCAGCTCGTCGGCCTGGCGCGTGTGATAGCCGCCCACCGATTGATTGGTGCGCGCCTCGGACTGGTAGTAGCGATAGACGGTCTCGCCCGACTCGCCGCTCGCGCCGCGCCGCTGACGCCGACGGGTGACGCCGATCATGCGGCTCTGATCCTCGCCGCACCAGACGAGACCGGCGAGCAGGAAATCGGACGGCTGACCGACGCCGGGCGCGGTGCGGCGCTGCTCCATCTGACGCGAGACGGCGAGGAAATCAGGCTTGGAGACGATCGCGTCGTGATTGCCGGAGACGCTGACGCCGAGCTGATCGTAGCGCCCGATGTAGACCGGGTTGCGCAGCAGATCGCGGATCGTGATCATGCTCCAGTTGCGGCCGCGGCGCGTCCGCGCGCCCTCGCCGTTCAGCCGCTGGGCAATCCGACGGATGCCGAGCCCGTCGTGGAGGTAGAGGCTGAAGATGCGGCGCACGATCTCCGCTTCCGCCTCCTCGATTTCGTAGCGGCCGTCCTCGCCGATCCGATAGCCGTAGGGCGGACGGCCGATCGCCTGCCCCAGACGCGCCTTCTCCAGCAGCCGCTCGCGGCGGCGCTCGACGTCGGGCGCCGGATCGCTGCGCAGACGCCACAGATCGATCAGCGCCGCTGCGTCGATCGGACCTTCGTCGAGCGAGATCAACCGCACGCCTCGGGCGCGGAGCTGTAGCGCGGTGCGCGCCGCCTGCGTGGCGTCGTGCCCCAGGTAGTCGAAGCTCTGGACGATCACAAAGGTGAACCCGCGCGCCTCCTCGTTGAGGTGGCGCAGCAGCTGTCCCAGCCCGGGTCGCTCGCGGTCGGGCGCGACCTCGGCGTCGAGAAACGTGGCGGTCGCCTCGAACCCGTGCCGCTGGCAATAGTCGAGGAAACTGGCGTTCTGCTCGACCAGCGACGGCGCATCGCCCCCTTCGCCCCGCGCGTCGCCGCGCTCAGATTCGCTCCGATGCGAATGTCCGGCGGATTGACTGAGATACCCAATAGCGCGCACAAGTGGATGGTACGCGGGCGCGGGAACGGCGGCTAGCCGACGCGGAGCAGGCATCCACAGGATGGACACTCGACGGCGCGCCCGCCGCGGCGGGCGCGGCTGACGACGATGGTCGGCAGGGCGATGCGGCACTCGGCGCAGACGCCGCCGGCGACGTTGGCGACCACGCGCGCCCGACGGCGGCGGTACTGGTCGTAGACGTCGAGGTCGTCCTGCGCCATCTGATCGCGCAGGATTTCGACCTGGCGCGACAACTCGTCGACCTGCTCCTGCGCGGCGCGGCGCTGGAGCGTCAAATCCGACTGGCGCGCGTTCCAGGCGTCGAGCGCGCCCTCGCGCAGGTTGCGCAGCCAGGCGGCGGCGGCGTGCGCGCCTTCGGCGTCGTTGCGTGCGCGCTGTTCGGCGTCGGCCAGCGGCGGCAGCTGCTGGCGCTGGCTGTACAGATCCCGCTGCAGCTCCTCCAGTGTGCGGTGATCGGTGATCGAGCCGGAGTACAGCCGCTGATCGGTCACCTCGATGCGCCGCTGCGCGGTCTGGACCGCGGCGTGTGCCTCGCGCACCGCGTGGTCAGCGCGGCTCGCTTCATCTTCCTGCTGATCGATCTCGCCGTCGAGCTGGGCGACGAAGGGCGGATCGGCAATCTGATCGACGATCAGCTGAAGCTCGCGATTCGCCTGGTCGCGCTGGATGTCGACCTCCTGGAGCTGCTGCATCCCCTCGAGGTCCATCTGGCGGCCCTGTTCTGTTGGCGGAACGGAGAGAATCGGGGCGCCGGAACGGCCCGTCCGATTGAGTCTATGCCCGACCGCTGCGATAGCCAACATTGCCCCGAACCATGCCACCGGCGCGGCGCGTTGGTGGGTTGGGCTGGTAGGCTGGAATGACCATGGCCGTCGAGGGCGGGAACGCGGCGTACGCGGTCCGGCAGACCACTTCGTTGCTGATCAACGTGTCGACGCTGCTGCAGGAGCCGATCGGCGCGCTGCGCCGCTACGAGATCGCCGCGGCGCGCGGCGTCGGTCTCGAAGCCGAGGTTTCGGGCGCGCTGCGACTGCTGCGCACCGATCAGTCGGTGCTGGCGACGGCATCGTTAACGACCACGATCAGCGACCTCTGCGGCGGCTGCCTGCAAGAGTTGGATGTGCCGATCGTCGTCAGCTTCGATGAGGAGTTCTGGCCGTCGTCGGATCCGCGGCTGGGCATCGCCCTGGAGCCGCCGCCCGAGCGCGTGGGCTTCGCGGTCGTCGATGGCCAGATCGATCTTTCGGAGGCCGTGCGACAATATACGGAGATCGAGCGGCCAATGAGTCCGCGCTGCGGAGCAGACTGTCCCGGACTGGCCGCGATCGAGCCGACGGAGCCGCCGCCCGATACCCGCTGGTCGGCGTTGGCCGCGTTGAAACTGGAGATCGAGCAGGACTGACCGCGCAGGTTTGGTCCAGGAACGGAAAGAGATCGAGACGATGCCGCCGCTACCGAAGCGCAAGTACGCCAAGACCCGACAACGCCTGCGACGGCAGCACCATCGCGTGCAGCGGCCCAAGCTGGTGACCTGCCCCGATTGCAACCAGACCCATCAGGCGCATCACATCTGCTGGGCCTGCGGCTCGTACCGCGGCCGCAACGTGGTCGAGATGGATGACTAGCGCGCCGCCGACGGCGTGGCTGTTTCCCGGTCAGGGCGCGCAAGCGGTCGGCATGGGCCGCGACCTCTACGAGGCGTATCCCGAGGCTCGGGAGATCTTCGACGAAGCCGACGAGGCGCTGGGACGCCCGCTGTCGAGCCTGATTTTCGACGGTCCCGAGGCGGCGCTGCGGGAAACGGTCAACACCCAGCCCGCAATTCTGGTGGCATCGCTGGCGGCCTGGCGCGCGGCGGCCGCGGCCGGACACCCGGCTCTGAGCGCGCCGCCGATCTGCGCCGCCGGACACAGCATGGGCGAGTACTCGGCGTTGGTCGCCGCGGGATCGCTCACCGTCTCCGAAGCGGTGCGGCTGGTCGCCCAACGCGGCGCGCTGATGCAGGAGGCCGGCGAGCGGCATCCGGGCACACTGGCGGCGGTGCTGGGCATGGACGAGGCGGAGGTCGAAGCGGTCTGCGCCGAGACTGGCGCGGAAGTCTGCAATCTCAACGCCACGGGCCAGATCGTCGTCGGCGGAACCGTCCCGGCGGTCGAACGAGCGGCCAGCCTGGCCGAGGCGCGAGGCGCGCGGCGGGTGGTGATGCTCAATGTCGGCGGCGCATTCCACTCGTCGCTGATGGCCCCCGCGGCCGAAGCGATGGCGCCACTGCTCGCCGAAGCCGAGATATCCGCCCCGCTGACGCCCGTGATCGGCAATGTCGAAGCCGAGCCGTTGACCACGTCGGAAACCGTGCGAGCCGACCTCACGGCGCAGATCCGGCGGCCGGTGCGCTGGCGCGACACGGTCTTGCGGATGCAGGAGCTGGGCGTTGAGCGTTATGTCGAAATGGGGCCGGGCGCAGTGCTGACCGGTCTGGTGCGCGCCACCCTGCGTCCGCTGAAACTGCCTGCGATGCCGGAACTGATCAACATCAGCGATCGGGAGAGCCTTGTCGGCTAACGCGCGGGCGGCGGGCGCGAGGCGGGCGCAGCTGCGCCCGGACGCAGAGGACAACGCGCGGGTGCGGGCATTCTGCGCACTGTTCGAGGCCGAGTTCGGCGTTACCCGAGCCACGGCGACCCTGCAGCGCTCGCACAGCCTGGTCCCGATGTCGGCGGAGCAGGCGAACCGGGCGGCGCGGCTGGTGGCGGGCGTGATCGAACACCGCGACGCGCTTGACAGGTTGATCGAGGAAACCGCGGACCGACTGCCGCTGGATGAAATGTCGCGGGTCGATCTGACCGTCCTGCGGATTGCGCTGTATGAGATGCTCTTCGATAATGGAGCGGTACGCCCGAACACCGCGGTGCGGCACGCCGTGTCGCTGGCGAAGCGCTTCGGCGACGACGGCAGCCGCCGATTCGTCAGCGGCGTTCTGGGCGCGGTCACTCGGAACCATCTGCAGGCTGGGACTGCGGAATAACGGAGGATGGCGGTATGGCACTGTTTGATCGAATCAAGGACATCATCGTCGACCAGCTGTCGGCCGACCCCGACGACGTGACGCCCGAGGCGTCGTTCGTCGACGACCTCGGCGCCGACTCGCTCGACCTGGTCGAGCTGATCATGTCGTTCGAGGACGAGTTCCGCGACGAGGTGCCGGAACTGGAGATCTCCGACGAGGACGCCGAGGGGATCGGCACCGTGCAGGACGCGATCGACTTCCTGATCGAGAAGGGCGTGCCGAACGAGTAGGCACGGCGGCGGCGGCGGTCGCGGCGTAATCGGATACGCTGACTGCCGATGAACATCTTCGGCGTCGGCATTCCCGAAATCCTGGTGGTGCTGCTGCTGGCGGCCCTGATCTTCGGGCCCGGCAAGCTGCCGGAGATCGCGGGACAGTTCGGACGGGCGATCCGAGAGCTCCGCGAATACGCGCGCGATTTCCGCGACGAGTACCTCACTGACTTCGAGGAAGTCCGCGAGGAGCTGATCGAGCAGCGCTTCGAGCTGCAGCAGATCGACGCCGACATCCGCTCGGATCTGCTGCAGGCGCAGGACGATGTGCGGGGCGCGGTGCGCGACGCCGAGTCGATGACGGAATCGGCGATCGAGGCGGCCCGCGACGACGCGCCCGTCGCGGCGAGCGCGCGAACCAATAGAACGCAGGCGCCGAGCGATGCCGCAGACGCCGCCGAGTCGGAAAGTCGGCAGACACGGCGGATGCGTCGGCGGCCGGTGGTGCGTCCGCGCCGCGCGACGGCGGCCGCTGTCGCCGGGGCGGGCGGCGATGAGCGTTCCGCGGAGCCGGCGCGGCCCTCGAATGTGATCTCGCTCAATCGCCGCCGCCGCGAACTTGAGCGCGGCCAGCCAGATCAATCCGATCCAGACGGCGATCCTGGCGAGCAGGTCGAGCGCGATGCGCGGTAGGGCGATGCCGACGATCTCGCGGCGCTCACAGCGGCGGGTTGACTGCTGATGGCGAGCCAACCGATTTCGACGTCCGATCTACCGGAACCTCCCGACGCCGCGGAGCTGGATACGGTCGCGTCCGCATTCGGCGACGATCTGCCGCCGGACAGCCCCGAAGGCTCCGAGCTGACGCTGGGCGAGCATCTCAACGAGATTCGCCAGCGGCTGACGATCGCCGTGCTGACGCTGCTGCTGACCACGGTGGTCACGCTCGTCTTCGCCTCGACGATCCTCGACTATCTGCTGGAACCAGGCCGGCAGGCGCTGCCCGAGTTCCGCCCGATCTACACGGAGCTGCTGGGCTACATCGGCGCCTACATCAAGATCTCGCTGATGCTGGGACTGGCCGGCGCGATGCCGGTGATCGTGTATCAGATCTACGCGTTCATTCATCCCGGCCTGACCCGGCGCGAGCAAAAGTGGGTGATGCCGATCGTGGGGCTGGCGACGCTCGCCTTCGCCTGCGGCGGCGCCTTCGCGTTCTTCATCGGCTGGCCGCCGGCGCTGTCGTTCCTGCTCAACTTCGGACAGGAGATCGCCGACCCGCAGGTGCGAATCAACAACTACGTCGACATGCTGACGCGGTTCGTGATCTGGACGGGGATCGTGTTCGAGCTGCCTCTGTTCCTGATGGGGCTGGGCGCGATCGGGCTGGTCACCTCGAAGCGCCTGTTGGGCATGTGGCGCTGGGCGATCATCGGAGCTTTCCTGCTGGCCGCCCTGATCACGCCCTCGATCGATCCGGTTACCCAGACATTCGTCGCGGTGCCGACGCTGGGTCTGTACGCGCTCGGCGTCGGTCTGGTGCGGCTGGTCGAGCATCGGACGGTGATCCCGGTGATCGAGTCGGACCTCGACGACGAGCCAGACAGTCAGCCGATCTCATGAGCGCGCCGAGACTCGCCAACCTGCGCCTAGACTGAGATCGTGGACGCTGAGACGCTGACCTCCCTGAACGCCAGGATCGCCGGGTGCACCGCTTGCCGCTTGCACGAGGGCCGGACGCAGACGGTGCCCGGCAACGGCGATCCGGACGCGGAGCTGATGCTGATTGGCGAGGCGCCGGGCGCCAATGAGGATGAACAGGGGCTCCCGTTCGTCGGCCGCGCCGGTCGGCTGTTGGACGAGCTGCTGGCGGGCATCGGCCTCGACCGCAGCAGCGTGTTCGTCGCCAATGTGCTCAAGTGCCGCCCGCCGAACAACCGCGATCCGCTGCCGGACGAGATCGGCTGCTGCGAGGTGTACCTGCGAGCCCAGATCGAGGGCATTCGACCCAAGCTGATCGTGCTGCTGGGTCGATTCGCGATGCAGTACTTCCTGCCTGATCTGAAGATGGGCGAGGCTCGCGGTCAGCCGTTTCAGGCCGGTCCGTGGCTGATCCTGCCCGTCTATCACCCCGCTTACGCGCTGCGCAACGCCAGAGAGATGGACACGATGAGGCAAGATTTCGCCCTGATCCCGCCGCTCTTGGCGCAAGCCGAGCGTCCGCAGATCGAGGCGCTGGAGATTGCTCACTCGCACGGCGCGCCGACCGATCCCGATCCGCAGCGATCACTGCTGTGAGCGCCGTCTGCGACGGCGGCTGAGATCACTGAGGTGCTGAACATGAACCTGAGACGCCTGTGGCTGGCATGTCCGAGGTAGCCGAGGGCGCGCTGCGCGTCGTCCCGCTGGGCGGGTTGGGCGAAATCGGCCGCAACATGATGGTCTACGAGACATCCGATGACCTGGTCATCGTGGATGCCGGGCTGCTGTTTCCGTCGGACGGGATGCACGGCGTCGATTACATCATTCCCGATGCCTCGTATGTGCTGGAGCGGCGCGAGAAGCTGCGCGGATATCTGATCACACACGGGCACGAGGATCACATTGGCGCGCTGCGCTTTCTGCTGCCGCAGCTGCCGGCGCCGATCTACGGAGCGCCGCTGGCGCTGGGGTTGATTCGCTGGCGGCTGGAGGAGTCGGGGATTCTCGACGCCATCATGATCGAAGCGGGGACGGGCGCGAGCTTCGACTTTGGCACAATCCGCGCGGAGTTCTTTCCGGTCGCCCACTCGATCCCCGACGCCTACGGCATCGCGCTGCGGACGCCGGCCGGTCTCGTGGTGCACACCGGCGACTTCAAGATTGACCACACGCCGGTCATGTCGGAGCCGACCGATCTGCAGCAGCTGGCAGCCTACGGTCGGGAGGGCGTGCGGCTGCTCTGTTCCGACTCGACCTATGCCGACAAACCCGGGGTCACGCTCTCGGAGACATTAGTCGGAGAGGCGCTGGAGCAGATTCTGCTGACCGCGCCCGGGCGCGTGATCATCGCCACATTCGCCTCGCAGATCGCGCGCATCCAGCAGATCATCGACGCGGCTGAGGAATCGGACCGCGTCGTGTTCGCCACCGGGCGCTCGATGGAGAAGAACCTCGAGATGTCGCTGGCCCTCGGCTATGTCGCGGCGGACGAGCGGCGTCTGCGCCCGATCACCGATCTGGGCTCGGCGCATGACGATCGCACGGTGATCATCTGCACCGGCGCCCAGGGCGAGCCGATGGCGGCACTGTCGCGCATGGCGACCGGTTCGCACCGGGACGTGACGCTCCAAGCGGACGACACGGTGATCCTGTCCTCGTCGCCGATTCCCGGCAATGAGGCGGCGGTCAACAACACGCTGAACAACCTCTATCGACGCGGCGTGGACGTGTTCTCGGTGTCGTCGGGCCACGAGCATGTCCACGTGCGCGGCCACGCGGCGCAGGAGGAACTGAAGACGGTCATCTCGCTGACGAATCCACAGGCGTTCGTGCCAATTCACGGCGAGTACCGCCACCTGGTGCTGCACGCGCGCCTGGCGGAGGCGATGGGCGTGCCGCAGGACGGGCTGCACATCCTGCTCGACGGCGATGTGCTCGAACTGACCCGCGACGCGTCGGATGTGGTGGACCAAATTCCGGCCGAATACGTCTACATCGACGGCGACAACGTAGGCGGCGTGGATCGCGCGATCATTCGCGACCGCCAGAAGCTGGCCGACGACGGATTCCTGTTGGTCGCCCTGCCCATCGATCAGGAGAGCGGCGCGTTGGCGGGACAGATCCAGGTCGCTTCGCGAGGGTTCGCCGAAATTCACGCGGCGGAAAGCCTGCGCGCCGGCGCCGCGCAGGTGGCGCGCGATGTGCTGCGAGCCAGTCCCAACGCGGCCAAACCGGCCGCCTGGGAGAAACGCAAACGGCGGGTGCAACAGGAAGTCTCGGCCTACCTTCGACGCGAGACGCGGCAACGCCCTATGGTGATAGTGGTGGCGGTGCAGGTCTGACTGGCGACGCAGGTCGCGCCTGGCGATCTGAGGGCCCGGGGACAGACCGCGCGCGGCGGCGCATCGGGCGGAACATCGGACAGATGGCGACACGCAAACCCACCCGTCGGGCGTTGCCCGACCGCATTTCTCTCTGGCTGGCGGCGCATCCGCGCGGCGCGCTGGGTGTTCTGCTGATCGCGCTGGCCGGCGTTCTGGCGGCATGGGCGACGATCGGCTCACTGCCGCTGGATGGTCTGCGCCAGGATGCCATCCAGTGGCTGGGCGGCGGCGTGTATCTGATCGCGCTGGCGCTGGCGGCGGCGGGCGTGTTGGTCGGCGTCCAACGCGCGCGCGCGTCAATCCGCGCCGACCGAACCCGACAGCGGCGCTGGATCGGCGCCGCGCTCGCCCTGCTGGCGTCCTGGGGCATTGCCGGATCGGTTGCGCCGCACGAGTCACTGGGCGGCGTCTCGCTCTTGCAATACGGCGCCGGCGGCCGAATCGGCGGCTGGTTCGACACGCCGATCGGCTGGGCTGTGATTACGGCCGCGATCGCCGCGTCCATCGCGTTGATCGCCCCCGGCATGACGAAGCGGTTACTGCGGGCGGCGAGGCAGGCGGCGAGACGCGCCGGCGGGCGGCTGGGGGAGGCGCTGCGCGAACACGGACCGCCGGCGCTGGCGTCGTCGGGGCGCGGGCTATGGACAGGCTTGACGTGGCTGCTGCAACAGGCGCTGCGGCTGATCCGCTGGCTTGGCCGAGAGATCCGCGATGCCGTGGCCGTGCTGCGGCAATCCAACGCGGACGCGGATCAGGCGGAAACAGCAGAGCCGCATGCGCCGTCGCCCGCCGCGCTGCGCCGCCCGACCCGAGCGCAAGACGCCTGGCCGCCGATGGTGGATGAGCCGCAACCGATCGCGCAGCCGGAGTTATCAGACGCGGCGGATGAGCCGCCGATCGAGCCGCTCTCGCCGCCGCGCAGGTTGGATCGGACGGCCACGGACGGCTGGCGGCTGCCGCCGATTGCGCTGCTCGACCAGGACGAGGCGACCGCGCTGCGCACGGGCGCGGCGGCGCAGGCGGAGATCATCGTCGAGACGCTGGCGTCGTTCGGCGTCGACGCGCGCGTGACGCAGATCAATGAAGGTCCGGCGATCACGCAGTTCGGCGTCGAGCCGGGCTGGGAGATCAAGACGCGGCAGGTTCCGCTGCGGGACGCGTCGGGCGCGTCGATGCTGGACGAACACAAACGCCCGATGATGCGGGCCGAGGAGGTTTCGCGCACGCGCGTGCGCGTCAATCGCATCACGCGTCTGGCCGACGACCTCGCGCTGGCCCTGGCGGCCCCGTCGATTCGGATCGAGGCGCCCGTGCCCGGCCAACCCATCGTCGGCGTCGAGGTGCCCAACGCCGACAGACGCATCGTCGCCCTGCGCGGACTGATCGAGTCCGAAGAATTCTCCGAGGCGGCGAAACAGGGCGGGCTCCCGATCGCGCTGGGCCGCGACGTGCGCGGCAATCCCGTGATCGCCGATCTGACGCGGATGCCGCACGTGCTGATCGCCGGCGCGACCGGCTCGGGCAAGTCGGTCTGCATCAACACGATCATCATCTCGCTGCTGATGCAGAAGTCGCCCGAGGAGGTCCGCCTGATCCTGGTCGACCCCAAGCGGGTCGAGCTGACCGGCTACGGCGTCGCGCCGCACCTGGCGTTCTCGCACGTGGTGACCGAGCCGGACGAGGTGGTCTCGGTGCTGGGCGTCGTGGTCGCCGAGATGGATCGCCGTTACCGGCTGCTCGAGAACCACAAGGCGCGCAATATCGTCGCTTACAACAATCTGGAGCACATCCAGAAGCGGATGCCCTACTGGGTCGTCGTGCTGGACGAGTTGGCGGACATGATGATGGCCGCCGCGGCCGAGGTCGAGGGGCAGCTGGTGCGCCTGGCTCAGCTCGCCCGCGCGGTGGGCATCCACCTGGTCGTGGCGACGCAGCGCCCCTCGGTCGATGTCGTGACCGGCCTGATCAAGGCCAATTTCCCCACGCGCATCGCCTTCGCAACCACATCGCAGACCGACGCGCGGGTGATCATGGATCGGGCCGGCGCCGAGAAGCTGATGGGGCGCGGCGACATGCTGTACATGTCATCGGACACGATTAAGCCGCGCCGCGTGCAGGGCGCGTTCGTATCGGACGGCGAAATCGAACGCATCCTGGCGGCATGGACGGAGCCGCGGCAGACCGAGGCCGAGCGCAGCTCGCTGGACGAGATGCTGGAGCGCCTGTCGGAGGAGTCGCCGGCCGCCGCGGCCGAGGCGCAGGCGCGGGCGGCGCAGGCCGATCTGCGGACGCTGACGACCACTCTGGAAACGGCGCTCGCAGCCGATCCGGCGAACGATACGGCCGATGATCCTGACATCGTGACCGAACCGCCGCCGGCAGGACAAGCTGAGCCGCCGGATTCACGCCTGGGCGAGGCGACCGAGCTGGCGCGCGAGTATGAGCGCGTCTCGGCGATGCTGCTGCAGCGCCGCATGCGGATCGGCCGACCGCGCGCGGAGCGGCTGATCGCGCAACTTGAACAGACGGGCGTGATCGAGTCGTCCGACGGCGGCCGCTCGCGCCGCGTGCTGGCGCGGTCGGATTGACGAACTGACGAATCCAGCGCGGCGGAACGGAGCCTGATCCGATCAGGCGTCAACCGCCACGACCTCGGATTCGGGTTCACCGGCGATCGCTTCGATCGGGCCATCAACCCCGCCATGGTTGGCGGCGGCGTCTTCGTCCGACGCGGGGGCGCGCTGCGGCCGCGGGCCGCCCGGTTCCGATTCGCGCCCCAGAAACTCGGGCCAGCGGAGCAGGTACATCCGCTCGCGGCGGTCGAGTCCGCGGACACGGCGGGCGCCCATGCTGACCCAGAACTCCGGCTTGATCTGCCGCTGCACATCGTCGTGGAGCGCCTGCGAGACGACAATCGAGCCGCCGCGCCCCTTGGCCATGATGCGCGCGGCCATGTTGACGGCGCGGCCGAGGATGTCGCCGCCCGGACGCAGAATGACGTCGCCGCGATGCACGCCCATGCGGACGGAAACGGGCCAGCGCGCGCCGCGCTCTTCGGCAAGCTGCGTAACCTGATCCTGTACCCGGGCGGCGCAGCGCAGCGCGTTCATCCCGTCGGCGAAGGCGATCAGGAACCCGTCGCCGGTGAGTTTGACCTCGAAGCCGGCGTGCCGGTGCAGCTCCTCGCGCACGATCGCGTTGTGCTGATCGATAATCCGTTCCCACTGCAGATCGCCGAGCCGCTCGGTGAGATTGGTGGAGTCCTCGATATCGGTGAAGAGGATGGTCAACGATTGACCCTGCTGCGGCAGCAGCGCGGCGGTCAGCGCGCGGCCGCAGTGGGGGCAGAAGGACGACGCGGGCGGCGGCAACTCGCCGCAGAACGCGCAGGCGCGCAGCTCCTCCTGCTCGGAACGACCGCCCAACCAGGACGGCGGAGCATCGACGTTCGCTTGACGCCAGCGTTCCGGTTCGCTGCCTGATGCCACGTGCGCACACCCTCAACGCGCCTGCCACGACAGGCGCGCCAGATGATAACAGCGCGGACGTGGAAGCGTCGCGTTGACGGTATCAAGCAAACGCGCCGATGGCGCTGCGGATATCCACCAGTTTCGTCAGTTAACCTTGGCGTGACACAGGCTCGCGCCGTTTGAGCGGACGCCGGCGGCGGCCGTACGCCTGATCGCTCCATTGCTGGAGGTCCTCGCCGAGCGCCGCCTGGTCGCGGCGCAACTCGATGATCTGATCGCGCAGCGCGGCCGCCTTCTCGAACTCGAGGTCGCGCGCGGCCTGCTTCATCCGCGATTCGAGCTCCGTGATCATGCGCGCGATCTGGTCGGGCGTCATGCCCTCGGGGACGTTGGCGCCCAGAGCGGCGTCATCGGCGCGCCCGGCGTGGTACGCGGGCCCGTCTTCCGCCACCGCTCGCTGCTCGAATTCCTCGCGCACCTGATCCGCGACATCGCTGGCGATGTCGCGGATCTCCTTGGTGATCCCGACCGGCGTAATGTCATGCTCCAGGTTGTACTCGTGCTGCGCGGTTCGGCGGCGGTGGGTTTCATCGATGGCGTGGCGCATCGAGTCGGTAGTCCGATCGGCGTAGAGGATCGCGTGCGCGTTCACGTGCCGCGCCGCCCGTCCGATGGTCTGGACCATCGAGCTCTCGTTGCGCAGGTAACCTTCCTTGTCGGCGTCGAGCACGGCGACGAGCGAGACCTCGGGCAGGTCGAGGCCTTCCCGCAACAGGTTGATCCCGACCAGACAGTCAAACACGCCCAGCCGCAGGTCGCGCAGCACCTCGACCCGCTGAAAGGCGTCCTGCTCCGAGTGCAGGTAGTAGGTGCGGATGCCCACCTCGCGCAGATAGTCGGCCAGATCTTCCGACATCTTCTTGGTCAGGGTCGTGACCAGGGTGCGCTCGCCGCGCTCGGCGCGCGCCTTGATCTCCGCGACCAGGTCGTCAATCTGGCCGTCAGTGGGCCGCACCTCGACGTCCGGATCGAGCAGCCCGGTGGGGCGGATCAGCTGCTCCACGATCTGCTCAGAGTGGTTGCGCTCGTACAGCGCCGGCGTCGCCGAGACGAATACGACCTGGTTGATGTGCCGCTCGAACTCGTCGATGTTCAGCGGCCGATTGTCGATCGCCGAGGGCAGGCGGAACCCAAAGTCGACCAGCGTTTGCTTGCGCGACGTGTCGCCACCGTACATGCCGCGCACCTGCGGGATCGTCATGTGCGATTCATCGATGAACAGCAGCCAGTCCTCAGGGAAGTAGTCGAGCAGCGTCCACGGGGTCGAGCCGGCGGCGCGGCGGGCGAGGTGGCGCGAGTAGTTCTCGATGCCCGGGCAGTAGCCCGTCTCGCGCAGCGTTTCGAGGTCGTAGCGGGTGCGCTCTTCGAGCCGGGCCGCTTCGAGGATATGGTCGTCGCGGCGCAGTTCCTCGAGCCGCTGATGCAGCTCGGATTCGATATCGCTAACGGCGGAGGCCATCCGCTCGTCGGTGGTCACGAAGTGCTTGGCCGGATAGATATCGACGCGGTCGCGTTCGGCCAGAATTTCGCCGGTCAGCGGGTCGAGTTCGACGATCCGCTCCACCTCGTCATCCCAGAACTGCACCCGCACCGCGAGGTCCTCATAGGACGGATGGATCGTCAGCGTGTCGCCGCGGATGCGGAACTTGCCGCGCGACAGCGTGAGTTCGTCGCGCTCGTACTGCTGATCCACCAGCCGCCGCAGCACCAGGTTGCGCGAGTAGGATTTGCCCAGTTCGAGACTGAGCACCATGCCCTGGTAGTCCTCCGGCTCGCCGAGACCGTAGATGCAGGAGACCGAGGCGACGATCAGCACGTCGCGGCGCTCGAACAGCGCCCGCGTGGCGGCGTGGCGCAGCTTGTCGATCTCGTCGTTGATGTCCGACTCCTTGGCGATGTAGGTGTCGGAGCGCGGGATGTAGGCCTCGGGCTGGTAGTAGTCGTAGTAGGAGACGAAGTACTCGACGGAGTTGTTGGGAAAGAAATCGCGGAACTCGGTGCAGAGCTGGGCGGCGAGCGTCTTGTTATGAGCCAGCACCAGGGTGGGGCGGTTGAGCCGGGCGACCACGTTGGCCATCGTGAACGTCTTGCCCGAGCCGGTGACGCCGAGCAGCGTCTGGGCGCGATGCCCGGCGTTCAGCCCCTCGACCAGCCGCTCGATCGCATAGGGTTGATCCCCGGTCGGCCGGTAGTCGGCGCTCAGCTCAAACGTCCTGGAGTTGCGGACGGGCGCGGAAACGGTGGTCATGAGGTTGAGGGTAGCGCCTGCGCGGCCGCGCGGCGGTTACGGATTACGCGCGCGGTTGCGACTATGACGCGGTGCCGATGTGTTCGAGCACGGCTCGCAGCAGGGACTCGGTCGAGTCGGGCGCCTCGCGGTCGGGCGCGCCGAGGACGGCGGCGATCCAGCGCTGCGCGTCGCGCCGCGTGTAGCCGAGTCCCAGCAGCGCCTCGGCCGCGTCCTCGGCGATGGCGTCGGTATCGCGGGCGGGACGCTGCGAGCGCGCGTCGAAACCCTCGTCGACGAGCAGCGCCTCCTCGACCACCTTGCCCTTCAGATCGGCGATGATGCGGTCCGCCTGCCGAGGGCCGATGCCGGGCAACTGGGTCAACGTGCGCCGATCTTCGGACTCGATCGCCTGCGCAATCGTCGAGACCGACGCCGCCAGCGCCTGCTGCGCCTTGCCCACGCCCATCTGCGGCACGCCGATCAGTTTGCGGAAGAACGCGCGCTCGATCGGCCGCAGAAAGCCGATCAGCACGGGAACCGGCGCGCGATCCGGAACGTGATAGTGCGTGTACAGGTCAAGCGCGACGGGGCGCTCGTCTTCCAACGCCAGCCAGACGGCGGTCGGCAGCAGCACCTCGTAGATGAGGCCGCCCGCCTCCGATCCGGTGTCGATCTCGACGCTCTGCCGGTCGTCGTGCCAGTCGACCGCGCGACCGCGAATGCGGGAGATCATCTGCGCTCCAGAAGCTGCGGCGGCGGAACGCCGGCGGTCATCAGGTGATGGCAATAGGCGACGGCCAGCGCGTCGGCGGCATCGGCTGAGGCGGGCAGATCGTCGAGTCCCAGCTGCGTCGTCAGCGCCCGCTTGACGGCCGGCTTGTCGGCGTCGCCGAGACCGGCGACCGCCTGCTTCACGGAACGTGGCGGATACTCGTGCACCGGCACGCCGGCCGCAGCGGCGGCGATCATCGCGGCGGCCTGCGCCTGACCCAGCATCACCGCGGTCTTCACGTTCTTGTGAATGAACGGACGCTCGACGGCGAGGACGTCGGGGCGTTCGCGCTCGATCAGCCGGGTAATCCGCCGATTGAGGTCGTGGAGACGCTGGGGCAGGGTCGAATTGGGCGGACGAATTGCGCCCCAGCGCAGGATGGCGGCGCCGTCGGCGCTGATTTCCAGCAACCCCCAGCCGGTCGCGTTGAGGCCGGGATCAATGCCCAGGATGCGAGCCATACGCCGCGCCCGCGTCTCAGCTAGGCCTCGACCAGGGCGGCATCGGGGAAATCGGCGTTGGTAAAGACGCGCTGGACATCGTCGAGTTCTTCGAGCAGGTCGATCAGGCGCAGCAGCCTGGTCGCCTGATCGGTGTCGACGGGGACGGTGTTGGTGGCGCGCATGACGACCTCGGCCGAGGCGATCGGGGCGCCCAGCTGCTCGACCGCGTGGCGAGCCGACTCGAGGTCGGCGGGCGCGGTGATCACTTCGACCAGCACGTCGTCGACGGCGACATCCTCGGCTCCGCCGTCGATGGCGGCCAGGGCGATGTCGTCCGGATCGGCGCGATCATCGACATCGATCTCGATCACCCCCTTCTGCTCGAACAACCAGGCGACCGCTCCCGCTTCGGCCATGCTGGTGCCGGCGCGGGTGAGCGCGGCGCGCACCTCGGCCACGGTGCGGTTGCGGTTGTCGGTCAGCGAATCGATCAACAGCGCGGCCCCGCCCGGTCCGTACGCCTCGTAGCGGATTTCCTCGAGCTGCGAGCCGTCGCCTCCGCCCGAGGCGCGCTCGATCGCCCGCTCGATGTTGGCATTGGGCATATTCGAGCCGCGCGCGCGCTCGACCGCGAGCCGCAGGGCGGCGTTCTCCTCCAGCTTGGGCCCGCCGCCGCGCACGGCGACGGCGATTTCGCGCCCCAGCTTGGTGAAGAGCTGCCCGCGCTTGGCGTCGGTGACGCCTTTCTTGCGCTTGATCTGAGCCCATTTGGAATGGCCGGCCATACTCGAACCCCCGTGCGAACACGCGCGCTGAGGCGGCGATCCTCAGTGTATCGCGCCGTTCAGCAGCGCGTCGGCGTCGCCGAGGACGCGCGCCGCCTCATCCAGCCGGGCGTGGAAGGTGAGGTCGTTGTGCAACGGCGTGACCGTGACCGCGCCGTCGAGGATCGCGGCGACATCCGTGCCCGGCTGCACATTGGCGTCCGGGCGGAGAACGAGACGCCGAAGCGTCGCGCCATGCTCGTCGGTCGATTCGACGACGCGGGACGGCGAAACGTCGGCTACGGGCGCGACGCGGACGCCCGTGAACTCAGTCAGCGGCCGATCGGGCGCGTTGACGTTGAGGAACTGCACCTGCCCGCTTTCGAGCAGCCGCCGCGCGACGCGCCCGCCGATGACCGCGGCGTCGCGCAGGTGGGTCTCCTGGAACGACCACAACGAGACGGCGACGCTGGGCAGCCCGCGCAGGTAGCCCTGCATCGCCGACATCACCGTGCCCGAATGCAGGATGTCGCGCCCGACGTTAGGGCCGGGATTGACGCCCGAGACGATCATGGCGACGCGGCGCGGGGCGAAGTGGCGCAGCCCGTGCACCACAGCGTCGGTCGGCGTGCCGTTGACCTGCCAGGCGTCGACGCCGTCGAGCTGCGAGTGCGCCCGTTCCGCTTCAAGCTCCTCGCGCAGCGTGAACGCCGCCGACATGCCCGATTGATTGAAGGCCGGCGCGACGACGATCACGTCGGCGAACGTCGATACCGCTTCCGCCAGCCGCCACAGCCCGGGCGCCTCGATGCCGTCGTCGTTGGTCGCCAGCACCAGCGGCCGTTCGTCGATATCGCTCATGACAGGATCGTATCAGCCGTCTGTCCGCCCGCTACGCCACTCGGAAACCGACGGCACGCCCGCCAGCGACTGCGCCGCATGCACGCTGCGCAGCGTCGCCCGCGCGACAGTCTCGGCGGCCATCGCCCCGGTCAGGGTGAGCAGCGCGGGGATGCTGCTGACGTCGATTTCGCCGCGAGAAAGCGTGAAGACGGTATCGCCGTCGCCGGGCGTGAAGACGGGGTTGATCGTCCGAGCCAGACCGGCCGAACCCATGATCGCGACCCGCTTCGCCAGCCCCTTGTGCAGCCTGGCGTTGGTGGCGATCACGGCGAGCGTCGTGTTCGCGCCGGCCTGATCTGCGCTAACGGCGCTCAAGGCGGGGCGCGCCCGCTGCAACGCTTCGAACTCCGCGACGGAGCGGTTGAGCAGCATCTCGGGTGAGCGCCGCATCGACCCGGGGCGGTCGCCGCGCGGGCCGGCGACCAGCTGACCGTTGGACGGGTCGACGATGTCGCCCACCGCATTGGTGGCGACCAATGCGCCGACGACGAGGCCCGACTCGTGAACCAGCGAGGCGGTGCCGACGCCGCCTTTGAGATTCGTCTCGGGCGGGCCGGTCTTGGCGACGGTGCAGCCCGTCCCGACGCCGACAGAGCCTTGCGGGAGCGAACCGGACTTGGCGTTCTGCGCCGCGCTACGACCGTTCGCAGCCCACGGATTAGCCGGCGCGCCGATGTGCAGATCGAGCACGACCGCGCCGAGCACGATCGGCAGGGGTTCGCCGCCCGCGCCGAGATCCAGGCCAACCCGTTCTTCGCGCAGGTATCGACGGACGCCCGTGGATGCTTCGATTCCGAACACGCTGCCGCCGGCCAGGAGGATGGCGTGCACTTCCTGAACGGCGTTCTCGGAGCGGGCCAGATCGCTGTCGAGCGTGCCCGGCGCGCCGCCGACCTGGAAGACGCCCGGCGTCGCGCCGTCGCGAGCCAGCACCACCGTGCAGCCGGTCGCCTTCTTACGGTCGGTGTAGTGCCCGACCTCGATGCCGGGCACGTCCGTGATCGCGTCGTGCGCTCCCGGGACAGTTCTGGCGTCAGTCATCGATCACGACTGGCGGTTTGGGTCGCCTGTCCCAGCGCAGCTGAAACACGTCGGGGCGCGCGTAGTGGCCGGCGGAATCGACCCAGCGCTTGGACTCGACGGTCGCCTGCGGGTCGATCTCGGCGTAGATGATCGTCTCCTGATCCGTGACGGGTTCGACCAGATACTTGCCGCCCGGCGCGATGATCGCCGAGCCGCCGGAGGCGTGCCAGAACGACTCCTCAGCCAGCGGCGTGCCGGCCGGCAGGCGGTCGGGCGACATCCTCTCGCGGGCGACGATTACGTAGCAGGCGTTCTCGTAGGCGAGGTGGCGGGTCGCGGCGTCGACGACGGGATGCAGCTGCTCCCAGCCCGGCCAGACCGAGGCGTGCACCTGGATGCCGAGCGTCGAGAGCGCGTAGCGGGCGGGCGCCATCTGATGTTCGTAGCAGATCAGCCCGCCGAGCCGGCCAAGCGCGGTGTCGTACACGTCGAGGTCGGAACCGTCGCCGTAACCCCAGATCAGGCGCTCGGACAGCGTGGGCACCAGCTTGCGATGCTTGCCCAGCAGTTCGCCGTCGGGGCCGATGTAGGCGAGCGTGTTGTAGATCGTGCCGGCCTGCGGCTCTCGCTCGTTGACGCCGATCACGACATGCGCCCCGGCAGCTGCCGCGGCCTGGGCGATGCGCGACCAGTCTTCGCCGGGGATCGCGATGCTGTGCTCGAAGGTGCGCCGGTACAGCTCGCGGAAGGCCTGTTGATGGGCCGCCTGCCCGTGGTAGTAGGGATATGCGGGGATCCAGGTCTCGGGGAAGACGATCAGGCTGGCGCCCTCGCGCGCGGCGGTTTCGATGGCGTCGACCGCCCGCCCGACGCCGTCTTCACGGGTGAGCCCGGGCGCGCGTTGGACGGCTGCGGCGAGATAGGGCATGGATCACCTCGGATCGAGCGACCAGAGGCCGTAGCCGCCGGTCACAGGGACGACGGTACCGGTCATGTAACTGGCCGCGTCGGAGAGCAGGAAGGCGACGGCGCCGGCGACTTCGTCGTCCGCGCCCAGCCGGCGCATGGCGGTGTGCTGCTCCACGCGGGCGCGGTACCAGCCGGGCATCGGCTCGGTCAGCGGGGTATCGATAAAGGCGGGCGCGACGCAGTTGACGCGGATCGGCTCGTCCAGCGCGTGCGCCCACTCGGCGGCGAGGGTTCTGGTCATCGCCTCGACCGCCGCGCGGGTCATCGAGTACGCCGCCTGCCGCGGCAGACCGTACTCCGCGCCGACGCTCGAGATGGTGACGATCGAGCCGCCGCGCCCCGCCTCGATCAACCGCGCCGCGAAGTTGCGGGTCAGAAAGAAGGTGCCGCGCTGGTTGATGCTCTGGATCTGGTCGTAGTCCTCGACCGAAATCTGTTCGCCGCGTTGCAGGATCGGTGAGACGCCGGCGACGTTGACCAGACCGGTCAGCGGCGCGATCGTCTCCTCGACGTCGTTCAGCAGCGAGGCGTGATCATCGACGGCGGCGACATCGGCGCGAAAGGCCCATGCCTGGCCGCCCTCGTCCCGGATCGACCGGGCGACCTGTTCGACCTGCTCGACGGTGCGCGCAGTCACGGCGACCCGGGCGCCCATCCGCGCGATCAGTTCAGCCGCGGCGCGGCCGATCCCGCGTCCCGCGCCGGAGACCAGCACGACCTGTCTATCGAGCGAAAACGGGGATTGGCTCATACCGGCAGCCTCACTTCCGTCGCCGTCATCACTGTCCGTCGTCACCGTCAACGATCGGCGCGCTCGGATGGCCGCTCCTCAAGCGCGACGCTGTCGCGGACGTGAAGATACAGCCAGATCAGATCGCGCGCCGCGGCGGTGATCTTGTCGATGGCGTCGATGAACACTTCCATCTGCGGCTCGTGGATCGCGAGCGCGTGCGTCATCAGCACGCGGCGCCGTTGGTTGAGCACGAGCAGCGCGACCTGATCGGGATTCATCCGTCGCTCGGGCAGCCAGTCGAGCTTGTGGGTCAACGCCGACGATTGCCTGAGCCCGTCGGCGAGTTCGAGCAGGACGCCCTGATCGACCTTCTGCACCCGCTCGATGCCGTTCGAGATGGCGAGCACCGCGCCGGCGAACTGCCGCCAGTCCTTGCGCGGGATATCGCCGCGGGCGGCGTCGACGTCGGCGAGCGTGGGCAGCTGCAGGTCGCGCAACAGCTCGTCGGCGCTGCGTCCGGCGGTGAGAATGCGGAAGGCGGCGACGGACGGCGCGTTGAGTTCAAAGTTGGTGAACGTCGTCAGCAGCGGCTGCTCGCGGCGGCGTCGCAGGGCGACGTAGAGCGCCATCAGGTCCTGCGCGGCGTTGAGATACTCCTCGACGATGCGCATGCCAATCACCTTGCGGTCGTCGGGATCGGCCAGCGCCTGGGAGCGGAAGAGCGCCTCGGCCACGGTGCGATGCGCCTTGGCCCCGAAGCGGGCGTAGTTGTCGAGGAACGCCGTCTCGATCGCGTCCAGCGAGCGATTCCAGCACGGCGCGCAGACGCGGGCGCGCGGATCGGCGTCGGCCAGGTCGAACTCGCCGCCGCACTCCTCGCAGTTGGCGATGGCGAGATCACGGCGGGGTTCGGCATCGACCCGATAGGGCTGACGCGGATACGGCTCGGTCGGTCGGCGCGTGCTCATCTGCGCCTGAGGGTAGCCGAGGGAGACCCAGGTATGAACGATTCGATCGGGCACTGATAAAGCGCCGCGAAATCGACAACTTCGAGGAAGTCGATCCGACGATCGCCGGCCTCGCAACGATTGATGTACTGCTGGTTCTTGCCCAGCCGGCTGGCCGCCTCGACCTGGGTCAAGCCGCATCGCAGCCGCGCGGCGCGCAGGCGTCCGCGCAAGTCGCTGTAGCGGGGGTCATAGATGGAGGCCACACCTCAATCGTGAACCCTGATCCCGTGTACACCATATTAGTGTATTCTGGCGTGACAGCTGGTTCGGACAGACGCGGGAGGACATATCGTGATCACACAGGACGAAACGCCGGAATTCGACAAACGGCGACTGATGGCTCAGGCGATCGCGAACGCGGTGGCCGGGGGAGCGCGAGTGGAATCGGAAGGGCCGGAACAGACCATCCTCGTGTGGCGCAAAGCCTCGCCGGGCCGATCCATTCTGTGCTTTTTGATTTGGTGGCCCGGCTTTTTCTTCGGACATCACCGCTCAGAAACCAGGCAGATCATCCGGATCGATGATCTGGGCAACACCCTGATCCAGGACGCCTGAGCTGAAAGGCCGCCATGCTCTACGCATTCCTCGTCTTCGGAATCTACGTGGCAATTTTCAGCGCGATCTTCTGAACGTGCCGCCTACCTGCGCGGACGGGTTGACTTGACCTGCCGCGCGCGCTGCCTGACCGGTTGGCACTTCGGGCAGAAGTGCGTGGCGCGGCCGCCAACGACGATGCGTCGAATGGTTGCGCCGCAGTCGTCGCACGGCTCGTCGGTGCGGCGAAAGACGCGGACGAAGTACTGCTGCGCCCCCTCAGCGCCGTCGACATCGGTGTAGTCGCGGAAGGACGCGCCGCCGTGAGCGACGCCGTCTTCGAGCACGCGCCGGATCGCGGCGTGCAGGTTGCGGCGCTCGGCGGGTCGGAGCGATCCGGCGGGCGCTTCAGGATGCAGCCGCGCCAGAAAAAGCGCCTCGTCGGCGTAGATGTTGCCGATCCCGGCGACGTTGCTCTGGTCGAGCAGCGCCGACTTGATCGGCTGGCGGCGGCCTCGCAGCGGCGCCCACAGCGCGGCGGCGCTGAAGTCGTCCGCGAGCGGCTCGGGTCCGAGCTCGGGCAGCGCCTGCTCGACATGCTCAACGAGATCGATCGTGCCGAATTTGCGCACATCGACGAAGCGCAGCTGGTCGCCGCCGTCCAGCGTGAACACGGCGCGGGTAAACGGTTCCGCCTCGTGATCCCGGGCGCGCAAGCGCAACGAGCCGGTCATCCGCAAATGCACGACCAGCACCTGCTCATCGTCGAGATGGAGCGCCAGATATTTGCCGCGGCGGTCGATCCGGCTGAACGCGCGGCCGCTGAGTCGGGCGTCGATTTCGGCGGCGAGACGGCCGCGCAGCGCGCGTTCGCCGCCGGGCGGCACCTGGAAGCGGAGAATACGCCGCCCGCTGATCAGCGGCTGCAGCTGGCGGCGGACGGTCTCGACCTCGGGCAGCTCGGGCATCGGACGGGGCTAGCCCTGCGGCATGTAGGCGTCGGTCAGCAGCTGGCGGTCGAACCATTCGCCGTCTTTGCCCTCGGCGACCCATTCGTAGAGCGCCGCCTTGAAGATGCCCTCCATCGCCGCGACCGAGGCGAGAGCGAGGCCGCCAAGGATGACGCCGACGATGATCGCCGCGATCGGCGCGATGAAGGCGAGGATGGCGACCGGGATCGCCACGATGATGATCGCCAGCAGGTAGATGAAGAAGAACGAGAAACTCGCGGTGAGCTGTTCGCCCCAGGTCTGGCGCAGCAGACCGCCCGAGCGTCGGATGGCGCTGATCGGACCGATCCGCTCGACGACCAGCACCGGGATTACGAAGAAGGTGATGTAGGCCCAGGCGGTCTGCAGCAGCGAGACGAGGATGATAGCGATGATCCGCATGACGCCATTGGCGTTGTCTCGCGCCGCGCTCTGCAGCGCCTGGAGGATCAGTCCGACCGTGCCGCTGATCAGCGTCCAGCCGAGGATCGCCAGCCACATTCCGCGCACCGCGCGAATACCGGACATCACGTTGGGGTCGCCGCCCTCCAGCCGCTCGCGCGCCGCCGCGACCAGGGCGGAGTTGAAGAAGATCACCATGTACAGGCCGCCGAAGTATGCGATCAGGGCGATGATCACGTCGACCGCGTTGAACTCGGCCTCGCCGCCGCCGAGCCGGTCGAACGCGCCCGTCGCGCCGAATACCCCGGCCGCCACGCCGCCGACGATCGCCGCGCCGATCACGCCCATCACCGGAAAGAAGATCAACTCGCGGTCGAGCTGAAGCACCCGCCAGGACAGCTTGGTGATCCGCCAGGTATTGCCAATCGTGCGAAACATCGCAAATCCTTTCGGTAGCGGCCGGGTCAGTCGGCGATCGACGCGAGCGGTTCGAGGTCGCGCCAGTTCGGGGCGCGCCTGACGTCGATCTGGAGCGGCACCATCAGGCCCAACGCCGACGGCATGATCTCGCGCAGCAGCGCCGCCAGCGGTTCGATTTCCTCGGTCGGCGTCTCGAAAATCAGCTCGTCGTGCACCTGCAGCAGCATGCGCGAGCTGAGCTCGCGTTCGCGCAGCGCGGCGTCGAGATCGATCATGGCCCGCTTCATCACGTCTGCGGCGGTGCCCTGCACCGGCATGTTGACGGCCATCCGCTCGGCCGCGCTGCGGCGCTGGAAGTTGTTGGAGCGGATTTCAGGCAGGTAGCGCCGGCGGCCCAGCAGCGTCTCGGCGTAACCGCGCTCCTTGGTCGTCTCCTTGACCTCTTCGATCCAGGCGGCGACGCGCTCGAAACGCTCGAAATAGGCGTCGATGAACGCCTGCGCGTCGCGCCGCTCCATGCCGCTGCGCTGCGACAGCCCGTGCGCCGAGAGCCCGTAGATCACGCCGAAGTTCATCATCTTGGCGACGCGCCGCATGTCGGGCTGGACATCGTCGATCGAGACGCCGTACGCGCCCGAGGCGGTCGCCGCGTGAATATCCTCGCCGTTGCGAAACGCGGCGATTAGTCCCGCGTCCTCGGAGAGATGGGCGAGCACGCGCAGCTCGATCTGCGAGTAGTCGGCGGAGACGAAGCAGACATCGGCGTCGGACGCCAATCCGTCCCACGTGCGGGCGACGAACGCGGCGCGAATCTGGCGCCCCTGCTCGGTGCGGACGGGAATGTTCTGCAGGTTGGGCGACTCGGAGGACAAGCGTCCGGTGGCGGCGACCGTCTGGTTGTAGTCGGTGTGAATCCGGCCGGTGGACTGATGCACCATGTCGGGCAGCGATTCGACGTAGGTGCTGCGCAGCTTGGTCAACTCGCGCCAGTGCAGGACGCGGTTGACGATCGGGTGCTGCTCCACGAGCCGTTCCAGCTGCTGCGCGTCGGTGGAGTATCCCTGCGAGGTTTTGCGCGTCTTGGGCAAGTCAAGCTGCTCGAAGAGCACCTGGCTGAGCTGTTTGGGTGAACCGATCAGAAACTCGCGCCCGGCATCTTCGTAGATCTGCGTGGTCACCGACTCGATTTCCCGATTGAGCTGATCATCGAGATCGGCGAGGATCGACGCGTCGAGGCTGACGCCGGCCAACTCCATCTCGACCAGAATCGGGATCAGCGGCAGCTCCAGCTGTCGATAGAGCCGCTCCAGCAGGGGGTGCTCGGCGAGCTGCGCGACCAGCCGCTCGGCCAGGCGCAGGGTGATGTCGGCATCGGCGGCGGCGTAGACGCCGGCCTGCTCGGCCGAAACGTCGATCATCGAGAGCTGACGCCGCCCCTTGCCGATCAGATCCTCGATCGGCGTCATCTGCACGCCCAGCTCGCTCAGCGCGAGCGACTTGAGGCCGATGTGCGGCTTGTTGAGCACGAAGGCGGCGACCATCGTGTCCTCGCGCAGCCCGCGCAGCTGAATCCCGTGCCGGCGCAGCGCCTTGATGTCGAACTTGGCGTTGTGGAGCAGCTTGGGAACCCCCGAGTCCTCCAGCACGGGCCGCAGCGCCGCCTTGACCAACTCGTGATCGAGCTGCCCCTCGCCGCCGCGATGCCCGACCGGGATGTAACAGCCCTGCCCGACCGCGTCGGAGAGGGCGTAACCGGCGATCAGACAGTCGATCGTGTCGGTCGACGACGTCTCCAGATCGACCGCCAGCAACGGCGCCGCCGCCGCCCGGCGCGCCCACGTATGAAGCGCATCCTCATCAGTGACGAGATCGTAGTTATCGACCGCGGGCTGTTCGACGGCCGGCGCGGCGTCGTGCAGACCGGGGATCTGATCGAGCAGGGTGCGGAACTCCAGCTCCTCCAGCTTGGCGCGGACGGCGCTGCGGTCGAAGGCGGTGACATCGGCGTCGGCGAGGCTGAGCGCGACCGGCGCGTCGTGCCGAATGGTGGCCAGCGTCTTGCTCATCACGGCGTTCTCGCGGTCGGCGCGCAGCTTCTGCTGGGTGCCCTTGGGCGTCACCTCGTCGATGCGCTCGTAGATCTGCTCGACCGTGCCGTACTGGTTTAGCAGCTTGACCGCGCCAACCTTGCCCAGACCCTTGACGCCGGGAATGTTGTCCGACTTGTCGCCCACGATCGCCTTGTAATCGATGATCTGCGGCGGATCGACCTCGTACCGCTCGCGCACGCGGGCGGGGCTGTTGT
The DNA here is from genome assembly GCA_965205105.1 of Dehalococcoidia bacterium. GTDB lineage: Bacteria > Chloroflexota > Dehalococcoidia > Bin125 > Bin125 > Bin125. Next base: position 190,398 of record OZ242034.1, on the reverse strand, counting down.
AGGGCGTGTACTCGCCCTTGAACGGGTTGTACAGGTAGACCGAGATCTCGTCAGTGACCAGCTGCAGCAGATCGCTGTCGAGCGTGCAGATCCAAGTATCGAGCCCGGCCGCGACGGACTGATCCGCGAGCGTGCCGATCACATCATCCGCCTCGAATCCCGCCACCTCGTAGATCGGGATCGACCAGGCGGTCGCAATCTCGCGGCAGCGCTGGATCTGCGCAGGGAGGTCCTCGGGGATCGGGTCGCGGTGCGCCTTGTAGTTGGGATCGATCTCGCGGCGAAAGACGGTGGCGTCATCGACATCGAAGGCGAGCGCGGCGTGGGTCGGCTCGAGCGTGTTGATGATGTGCAGCAGCGTCGCCGTGAAGCCGCGCACGGCGCCGGTCGGCTCGCCGGCCGAGGTGCGCAGGTTGGCGCGCTGCATGGCGAAATAGGCGCGGAAGATCAGCGCATAGGCGTCGAAGATCACGATGCGCGGCGGATTCGACGGATTGTCCGCCGCCTCGGCCAGCGCGGTCATCTCAGACTGCCCCTCAACGTCGGCGGGAGCGGTATCGGTCGGCATGCAGTCGAGTATAGGAACGCTGCCGATTCCAGCGCCCGCGGACGCCGACGCAACCCGGGCGGGGCGCTGAGTGGGATAGGCTGAAGCACGGTAATCGAGACCGAATTTTCGGTGGCTTGGAGCGCATCAGGTGCCGGCTGATCGGATAGTGGTTCGCGGCGCGCGGGAACACAACCTCAAAAACATCGACGTCGAGCTGCCGCGCGACAAGCTGGTGGTCATCACCGGCCTGTCCGGCTCGGGCAAATCCTCGCTCGCCTTCGACACGATCTACGCCGAGGGGCAGCGCCGTTACGTCGAGTCGCTGTCCGCCTACGCGCGGCAGTTCCTGGGGCGAATGGAGAAGCCGGACGTCGACTACATCGAGGGGCTCTCGCCCGCGATCTCGATCGACCAGAAGACCGGCTCGCGCAACCCGCGCTCGACCGTGGGCACGGTGACCGAGATTTACGACTATCTGCGCCTGCTGTTCGCCCGCGCCGGGCGGCCGCACTGCCCGATCTGCGGCGACCCGATCGCGCAACAGACCGTTCAGCAGATGGTCGACGCGGTGATGTCGCTGGGCGAGCGCCGGCGGCTGATGATCCTCGCGCCCGTCATCCGCGATCGCAAGGGCGAGCACAAGGGCGTCTTCGACGATGCGCGCGGGCGCGGGTTCGTGCGCGCGCGCGTCGACGGCGAGGTGCTGTCGCTGGACGACGAGATCGCGCTGGAGAAGAACAAGAACCACAGCATCGACGTGGTCATCGACCGCGTCGCGCTGCCCGACGGCGAGATCGACGAGGATGAACGCAACACGCTCGCCAACCGTCTGGCCGACTCGATCGAACAGGCGCTGGGCTTGGGTGACGGAATCGTGCGCGTCCGCCCGTTGGACGCCGACGACGACCTGATCTTCTCCGAGCAGCTCGCCTGCCCCCGCGACATGTTCGCGCTGGGTGAGATCGAACCGCGCTCGTTCTCGTTCAACTCGCCGCACGGCGCCTGTCCCGATTGCACCGGGCTGGGCATTTCGATGCAGGTCGATCCGACGCTGATCATTCCCGACCACTCGAAATCGCTCGACGACGGCGCGATCGCCCCCGGGTCGCGTTCGACGGCGAACACCGGCTGGCAGCGGCGGATGCTGGAGGCGGTCTTCGAGCAATTCGAGGCGGCCGCGGACGTCCCGTTCGAGGAGCTGCCGCCCGAACTGATCGACGCCGTGCTCTACGGACTGACGGAACCGATCGTGGTCGAATTCGTCAACCACCGCGGACGGCAGCGCCGCTATGAGACGCAGTTTGAGGGCATCATCAACAATCTGGAGCGGCGCTATCGGGAGACCGACTCGGACTGGTCGCGCACGGAGATCGAGCGCTATATGACCGCGGTGCCCTGCGCCTCCTGCGGCGGCGCGCGGCTCAAGGCCGAATCGTTGGCCGTGCGCGTGGACGAGCGCTCGATCGTCGATGTGACGCGGATGTCGGTCTCGGACGCGTCGCGCTGGTCGCAGCGGCTGAGCGGCGAGGGGACGCCCCTGTCGCCGCGCGAGATGGCGATCGCGGCGCAGATCCTCAAGGAAATCCGCGAGCGGCTGACGTTTCTCGTCGATGTCGGACTCGACTACCTGACCCTGGACCGAGCCGCGGCGACGCTGTCGGGCGGTGAGGCGCAGCGCATCCGCCTGGCGACGCAGATCGGCTCGTCGCTGATGGGCGTGCTCTACGTCTGCGACGAGCCGTCGATCGGGCTGCACCCGCTGGATGACGAGCGTTTGATCCGCACGCTGAAGCGTCTGCGCGACCTGGGCAACACGGTGCTGATCGTCGAGCACGACGAGGCGACGATGCGGGCGGCGGACTACATCGTCGATATGGGGCCGGGCGCCGGCGAGGCGGGCGGCCGCGTCGTGGCGGCGGGCCCGCCCTCGGCGATCATGGACGACGCCCACTCGCTGACCGGCGAGTATCTCAGCGGCCGGCGCAGCATCCCGATGCCAAGCCAGCGCCGGCCGGGCAACGGCGAGCAGCTGAAAGTGCTGGGCGCCTCCGAACACAATTTGCGCGAGATCGACGCGACCTTCCCGCTGGGCTCGTTCATCTGCGTGACCGGCGTCTCGGGTTCGGGCAAGAGCACGCTGGTCAACGACCTGCTGCACGCGGCGGCGGCGCAGCAGCTGCACGGCGCGCGCCGCCGTCCGGGCGCGATGCGCGGGATCGAGGGTCTGGCGGCGATCGACAAGGTGATCGACATCGATCAGTCGCCGATCGGGCGCACGCCGCGATCGAATCCGGCCACCTACACGGGGCTGTTCACGCCGGTGCGCGAGCTGTTCGCCTCGGTGCCCGAGGCGCGCATGCGCGGTTACAAGCCGGGTCGATTCTCGTTCAACGTCAAGGGCGGGCGCTGCGAGGCCTGCAAAGGCGACGGCTACAACACGATCGAGATGCAGTTCCTGCCCGACGTCACGGTTCCCTGCGAGGTTTGCCATGGCGACCGCTACAACCGCGAGGCGCTGGAGATTCGCTATCGCGATTACACGATCGCCGACGTGCTCAACATGACGGTCGATGAGGCGGCGGCGCAGTTCGACGCGCACCCCGCCATCGCCCGCAAACTGCGCACGCTGCAGGCCGTGGGGCTGGGCTACATTCGGCTGGGGCAGCCGGCCACGACGCTGTCGGGCGGCGAGGCGCAGCGCATCAAGCTCTCGACCGAGCTCTCGAAGCGCTCCACGGGGCGCACCCTGTATCTGCTGGATGAACCGACCACCGGCCTCTCGTTCAGCGATGTCGAGGCGCTGCTGCAGGTGCTGCAACAGCTCGTCGACGGCGGCAACACGGTCGTCGTGATCGAGCACCACCTGGACGTGGTCAAGAACGCCGACTGGATCATCGACCTGGGGCCGCTCGGCGGCGACCGCGGCGGCCAGGTCGTGGCCGAAGGCGCGCCCGAGGATGTGGCGCTGGTCGAGGGATCGCACACCGGGCGTTTCCTGCGCGATGTACTGGCGCTGCACGGCTGGCGCGCACCGGCGGAGTCGGCCGCGGCGTCCTAGTTTGCCGCTGCCCGCGCATCGTCGATGCCGATACGGTTCGACGGATAAACGTCAGTGTTTGCAGCAAACGCATTCGGCTATTGCGAACAGCCGAATGCCGTCCTATAAGTGAGGTAGCCGCGGTCGCGCCTCGATGGGCGCGACGCAGGACGAGTGGACGAGAGGATCAACCGATGACCTACGTGATCGCGGAACCATGCATCGACGTGAAGGACCAGTCCTGCGTCGAGGTTTGCCCGGTGGATTGCATCCACGCGGACGACGACGACCGCATGCTCTACATCTCGCCGGACGAGTGCATCGACTGCGGCGCCTGCGAGCCGGCCTGCCCGGTGACCGCCATCTTCTCCGAGGACGACGTCCCCGACGAGTGGCAGGTCTACACCGAGATCAACGCCGAGTGGTACGACGATCCGGCCGCGGCCCGCGCCAAGGTCGCCGAACTCGCCCCATAGGTTCGGCCGAGTCGATCAGAGCCGCCTCAGAACCCCAGCCGGGCGCGGAGCGCGTCGACCAGCTCTTCGATCCGCACCCGGGTCTGCTCCTGCGTATCGCGATCACGGATCGTCACCGCGCCGTCTTCGAGTGAGTCGAAATCGACCGTGACGCAGAGCGGCGTGCCGATCTCGTCCTGGCGTCGATAGCGGCGGCCGATCGACTGCGTGTCGTCGTACTGCGTGGTCCAGTGCGGGCGCAGCCGGGACCAGACGTCCTGAGCCAGATTGGCGACCGGCTCCTTGCGCGAGAGCGGCAGGACGGCAATGGTGATCGGTGCCACGCGCGGGCTGAAGGCGAGCACGGTGCGGTCGTCGCCCTTCTCGTCGGGCATGATCGTGTAGGCGTCGCAGAGCAGCGCCAACATGATGCGCTCGACGCCGGCGGCTGGCTCGATCACGTGCGGGACGACGTGCTGGTTGGTCTGCGGATCGAAGTACTCCAGCCGCTTGCCCGACGACTCGCCGTGCTGGGTCAGATCGAAGTCGGTGCGGTTCGCGATCCCCTCGATCTCGTCCCAGCCCCACGGATAGCGGTACTGCAGATCGGTCGTGCCGGCCGAATAGTGCGAGAGTTTCTCGGCCGGGTGGACGTCGCGGCGAATGCGGGCCGGATCGATGCCCAGACCGATGTACCACTGCTCGCGCAGATCGATCCAGCGGCGGTACCACTCGTCCGACTGATCGGGGGCGACGAAGAACTCCATCTCCATCTGCTCGAACTCGCGGGTGCGGAAGATGAAGTTGCCCAGCGTGATTTCGTTGCGGAACGACTTGCCCTGCTGGGCGATGCCGAAGGGCAGCCGTCGGCGGGTCGAGGTGAGCACGTTCTCGAAGTTGACGAAGATGCCTTGCGCGGTCTCGGGCCGCAGGTACGCCTGCGCGCCCTCGTCGGCGACCGGCCCGACCTGAGTGCGGAACATCAGGTTGAATTCGCGCGCTTCGGTGAATGAGCCGGAGGCGCCGCAGGTGGGGCAGTCAGTGCCGTCGAGGTGATCTGCGCGGAAGCGGCCCTTGCATTCCAGACAGTCGACCATCGGGTCGTGGAAGTTCTGCACGTGGCCCGAGGCTTCCCAGACGCGCGGCGACTGGATGATGGCGGAGTCGAGGCCGACCACGTCCGACCGCTCGCGCACGACCGAGCGCCACCACAGCTCCTTGACGTTGCGCTTGAGCTCGACGCCCAGCGGGCCGTAGTCGTAGGTCGAACCGAACCCGCCGTAGATCTCTGAGGCGGGGAAGACGAACCCGCGCTGCTTGCAGAGCGAAACGAGGGTGTCGAGCGATACGTTGCGGTTCGGGTCGGTCGGGTCGGTCATCGGTCGCGCCTCTCCGGCGGGGCTTGGGGCGGTCGTATCGTGGGCATAGACGCCGGCGTCTGAATGCCAGCGTATGCGGAGGTGCGTTATGCGGTTCCTGATCGGACTGATGCTGGGCGCGCTCATCGGCGCGGTGCTGACGATTCTCGCCACCGGCAACGCGGGTCGCGCCTTGCAGGAACAGGTTCGCCAGCAAGTTCGCCAGCAGCCCGATCCCGATCGGACGAGCCGAACGGACTCCTGAGGAGCGCGGCGGCTAGAGGAACAGCGGCCCGAACACCACGGCGACGATCGACATCAGCTTGAGCAGGATGTTGAGCGAGGGGCCGGAGGTGTCCTTGAACGGGTCGCCGACCGTGTCCCCGACCACGGCGGCGGAGTGGGCGTCGGAGCCCTTGCCGCCGAAGTGGCCCTCTTCGATGTACTTCTTGGCGTTGTCCCAGGCGCCGCCGGCGTTGGCCATCATCAGCGCCAGCATCGCGCCGGCGGCGATCGAGCCGATCAGCAGACCGCCCAGCGCCTCGGCCGAGATCACCGCGCCCACGAAGATCGGCACGATCACCGCGATCAGGCCGGGGATAATCATCTCGCGCAGCGCGCCGTCGGTCGAGATCGAGATCGCGCGCTCGTAATCGGGATCCTGGCTGCCGTCCATGATGCCCGGCATTTCGCGGAACTGGCGGCGCACTTCCTGCACCATCGACTCGGCCGCGCGCCCGACCGCGCCCATCGAAAGCGCCGAGAAGACGAACGGCATCAGCGCGCCGATCAGGATGCCGATCAGGACCTTGTGATCGAGCAGGTCGATCACACCCAGATCGACGGTGATGGCGTAGGTGGCGAGCAGCGCCAGCGAGGTCAATGCGGCGGAGCCGATGGCGAAGCCCTTGCCCGTGGCGGCGGTGGTGTTGCCGAGCTGGTCGAGCGCGTCGGTGCGCTCGCGCACTTCCGGATCCAGACCGGCCTGCTCGGCGATGCCGCCAGCGTTGTCGGCGACGGGGCCGTAGGCGTCGGTGGCCAGAGTCACGCCGAGCGGAGCGAGCATCCCGACCGCGGCCAGCGCAATCGCGTAGACACCCCCAAGCTCGTGCGCGATCGCGATCGCGACGACAATCGTGACCAGCGGGATCAGGGTCGACATCATGCCCAGGCTGAGGCCGCCGATGATGATTGGCCCGGTACCCGACTCGGCTTGCCCGCTAAGGTTGACGGTGGGCGAGTAGCGCCGGCCGCCCAACGCGAAGCCCTCCGATGAGGTGTAACCCTCGGTCACCGTGCCGATGATCTGACCGGCGATGAGCCCGACGAGAATGGCGAAGAACAGATTCCAGCGGCTGCCCTCGAGCAGCAGCAGGTCGGCGACCGCGAACGCGACGATGCTGCCGATCAGGACCAGCCCGGAGGCGCCGAAGACGCCGGCGCGCAGCGCCCAGAGCAGACGGCCCTGGTCGGCTCGCTCGCCGGTGCGGACGAAAAAGGTGCCGATCACGGCGGCGAGGATGCCCACCCCGGCGATCAGCATGGGAAGAACGAGCAGATCGTTCTTCCACTCAAGCGCGCTCACCGCGACCGTGCCGGCCAGGGCCATGGTGGCGACCATCGAGCCGACGTAGGACTCGAACAGGTCGGCGCCCATGCCGGCGACATCGCCCACATTGTCGCCGACGTTGTCGGCGATCGTGGCGGGGTTGCGCGGGTCGTCCTCGGGGATGCCGGCCTCGACCTTGCCGACCAGGTCGGCGCCGACGTCGGCGGCCTTGGTGTAGATGCCGCCGCCAACGCGGGCGAAGAGCGCGATCGAGGACGCGCCGAAGGCGAAGCCTGCCAACGGCGCCACGTCTTGCCAGATCATGTACATGATCGCCAGACCGAGCAGCCCCAGTCCGACGACGGTCATGCCCATCACGGTGCCGCTGCCGAAAGCGACGCGCAGGGCCGGGTTTAGCCCCTCGCGTGCCTTGGCCGCCGTGCGCACGTTGGCGCGCACGGCGATCAGCATCCCCGCGTAGCCGGCCGAGGCGGAGAGGATCGCGCCGATGATGTAGGAGATCGACGTCCAGCGGTGGTCCGTGCCGTCGAACTTGTCGAGCGCGTCGAGGTCGATGAAGACCAGCAGGATGACGAAGACGACCGCGACGAAGGCGGCGAGGAAGGTGTACTCGCGCCTGAGGAAGGTGGCGGCGCCGGCCTGGATCGCGCGGGCGATCGTTTTCATCAGATCCGTGCCTTCGTCCTCGGCCAGGACGTCGCGCACGCGCAGCGCCGCAAAGAGCAGCGCCAACACCGCCGTCAGGATGGCGAAGATCAGAATTTCCATACGAATTCCCCTCAAGAACAGGTCGCGCCCGCCCAACGCGCGCACGCGCAGCTCAGGTATCGACGGGCTGCCGTCCCGCCAGAAGGCAGGCTACCCCCGAAGCCAGATCGCGGCAATTCAACGATTTACAGCCCGGCCAGCGCGGCACTGGAAGCCGTCAAAATCCATGGCGTATACGGCGGGCAAGCCGCTCCGCATCAGGGGGTGATCGCACCGGTCGCTCGCAGTTCAGCGCTCACCTTAGCGAGATATCGAGCGCGGCGCTCGGAAATATCGCCAGGCGCGACCTGCTCACCAGCGGCGTCCGTCGCCAGGTCTTGCGCAGCCATCGACTGGCGGCGGCGTCCACCTCTCGCAAAATCACCGCGCCCCGACACCAATTGTCGACACCACGGAGCGCTCGGCTGCGGTTCGATAAGCTGCTGGAAGCAGCTACCTGCTGAGGCTGAGCATTTGGGGAACTGGGTGATGTACAACCCGGGGCAGTGGCGCAAACGAGACCGGATCGCGGTCTGGATCCAGGTGTATTCGACAGCGGCTGCGGCTCTGTATTCGCTGGGTTGGACCAGCCTGTTTTGGTGGAGCAGGAGCGCAGGGGAGGTGAGCGTAGCGATCGCCTTCATCATGGCGGCACCCATCGCCATCGGCATGTACACCGCCGTCCGCAGCGACTCGTCGAAGCTCGCGGTGGCGGCGCTGCTCGCCGTTGCGCTCTGCATCGGCCTCGCCGCCTGGGCCTGGTCTGGCGCTGAGGCCCAGCCGCTGAAGACCACGGCTGAGATCCGAGCTGAAGCTTACGCGTTTCCGATTTCACTGTTGGATTGGCTCGTAGGGTCGGGTGCTGCGTACGGTGCCGGTCTTTTTGTCCTGGGCTTTGCCAGGAATCTGTTCCGTCTACAACGAACAGACTCCTCTGTGTGAGCGGCGGGCAGCGCGGGGGACTCATCGGACCCACCCAGCGTTCCCGGCGGCTCCAGGCAGGTATTGCTCGACGGCTTGGCGCTCATGGCGCGTGATAGCGAGCGCGGCGCTTGGAAGATACCGCCAGGCGCGACCGTCACGCCCGTCGCGTTCTACAGATCCTTGACCGGGGCGGGCAGGTCGCCGCCGCGCGCGGCGTCGATCATCTGTTTGGCTTCGGCGGGCATTTCGACGCCCATCTGCTCGAAGCGCTCTTCGGCCCAGCGGCCGATCTGACGCGGGTCGCGGTAGGCGTCGGGGCCCGCGCCGGGGGCGGGCGTTCCGTATTGTTCCAGCACCTGAGACTCGGTTTTCGGCGTCGCGAAACGCGAGATCACGCGCTCCATCGACGGCGACTCGCACGACTGGCAGGCGGGCGCCGCCGCGCGGTCGAGCGAGCGATGAAACTGCTCCTGCACGCGACCGCACTGCTGGCAGCGGTACTCGTAGATCGGCATCGGACGCCTCCTCGCTTCCGCCGTGATCGATGGGTCAGACCAGATCGCCGGGCAGTTCCGGCGCGGTGCCGGCCGACTGCCGCCAGGCGGCGACCGATTCCGGGTCGGCGGCGTCGACATCATCCAGCGTGTCAAAGCCGGGGAACGAGAGTTCGCTGCGCGAGCGGAAGCGCGAGAAGCGCGATTGCAGCTGCTCGCCCTGGCAGTCGGGACACGCGGGCGTCGGCTCCCCTGCGGCGCGTTGGCGGCGCTGGAACACCTCGACGGTGCGCGCACAGTCGGGACAGTGGTACTCGTAGATCGGCATGGTCGAACGCTCGGCTCCAGCTTAGTCGTCGGCTACTCGTCGATCTCGTCTATCTCCGCGTCTTCGACCGCGTCGACGATGTGGGCGACGACCGTCAGGCGGCCGCGCTCGTCGGGCGCGACGACCATCACATCGATGCGCAGATCGATCGTCCGCCCCTGCGCCTGTTCCTGTTCCGCGAGCAGGCCGTGCGCCAGCCGCAGCAGCTGGCGCTGCTTGCGCGGCCCCACCGATTGCGCCGCCTCGACAGCGAAGCGCCGGTCGCTGCGCGAGCGCACTTCGACGATCACGCGCGTTCCGCCAGGGGCGAGCGCGACGATGTCGGCCTCGCCCCAGCGTCGGCGGTAGTTGCGCTCGACGATCGCATAGCCGCGAGCGGTCAGGTAGTCGGCGGCCAGCCGTTCGGCGGCGGCGCCCAGGGCGCGCCTGCGGGCGGCGGCGTCAGGACGCGGCGGCATCGAAGCCCAGCCGCGTCTGGCGCAGGTTGGCGACGGGCGCGAACGAACGTCGATGCTCGGGGCAGGGGCCGAACGCGCGCAGCGCGCGCAGATGTTCGGCCGAGCCGTATCCCTTATGTCGGGCAAACCCGTAGGCCGGATATTGGCGGTCCAGCTCGATCATCCAGCGGTCGCGCGCCACCTTGGCGATGATCGAGGCGGCCGCAATCGACGCCACCGCGCGATCGCCCTTGATGATCATTTCGGTCGGGCAGGGCAGACGCAGATCGTCGCGGCCGTCGGCGAGGACCATGTCGGGCCAACGATCAAGGCGCTCCAGACAGCGGCGGACGCAGCGCCGCAGCGCGGCGGAGAGTCCGAGTTCGTCCAGCTCGGCAGCGTGCAGCCAGCCCGTGGCGCACTGCAACGACCCAGACTCGATCAGCGGCGCCAGATGCTCGCGTCGCGCCGGGCTCAGCTGTTTGCTGTCCCGCAGCTCGCGCAGCCAGGTCGGACGCCGATCGAGCGGCAGCGCTACGGCGGCAACGACGATCGGTCCCGCCAGCGGACCGCGGCCCACCTCGTCCAGGCCGACGATCAGCTCGGCGCCGTTGCGGCGATGGTGCAGTTCACGGCGTCGCGTGGGCGGCGGTGCGGTCACGTCCAGAGGGTAGTCGAGCACCCCGCCGCGCTCGGGGGGCTTGATGGAGAATTGGCGCGGTTCGGGCGCACAGGGGGCGCTCAGTGCGATATGCTCAAACTGTCCGCTGATCGAATCGGCGCTGCGCCCGCCCGCGCTCCCGCGCCGCTGTGAGGGATGGCGACGATGGGTGGCTCCCGCTTCCGGCGCAGTTTTCTGATCTACCTGCTGATCTTCGTCGTGCTGATCGTGATCGTGTTCTCGGTCTTCCCGCGCGGCGGCGGATCGAACGAGATCCCGCTGGCCGGCGGCACCGAGTCGTTGCTCGAACGGATCGAGAACGACACCGGGCTGATCGAGACGATCGCGGTGTCGGCCACCAAGGTCACGCTGGCCTATCGCGACGGTTCGCAGTCGTTTCAAACCAACCTGCCCGAGACCGGCTTCGATTTCTTCGAGTTCCTCGCCCGCGAGGGGATCGACGTGGGCGCGCAGGGCTTCCCCGATGTCGCCGTTGACGGCGGCGGCGGGTTTGGCTCGACGATCGCGGGGCTGTTCTTCAATCTGCTGCCGATCCTGCTGATCGTGGGGCTGGTCTTCTTCTTCCTGCGCCAGGCGCAGGGTCAGGGCTCGCAGGCGATGTCGTTCGGCAAGAGCAAGGCGCGGCTGGTCACGGCCAATCGGCCCTCGGTCACGTTCAATGACGTGGCCGGCGCCGACGAGGCCAAGGAAGAGCTGCAGGAAGTAGTCGAGTTCCTCAAGTTCCCCGAGCGCTTCGCCTCGCTCGGCGCGCGCATCCCGCGCGGCGTGCTGCTGGTCGGTCCGCCGGGCACGGGCAAGACGCTGATCGCGCGCGCCGTCGCGGGCGAGGCCGGCGTGCCCTTCTTCTCGATCTCCGGCTCCGAGTTCGTCGAGATGTTCGTCGGCGTCGGCGCGAGCCGCGTGCGCGATCTGTTCGAGCAGGCCAAGCGCAACGCGCCCTGCATCGTCTTCGTCGACGAGATCGACGCGGTCGGCCGCCAGCGCGGGGCCGGCGTGGGCGGCTCGCACGACGAACGCGAGCAGACGCTGAACCAGATCCTGGTCGAGATGGACGGCTTCGACACGAACACCAATGTGATCGTCGTCGCCGCCACCAACCGACCCGACATCCTTGACCCGGCCCTGCTGCGCCCGGGCCGCTTCGACCGCCGCGTGGTGCTCGACGCGCCCGACGTCAAGGGCCGCGTCGCGATCCTCGACGTCCACGTGCGCGGCAAGCCCCTGGCCGACGAGGTCGATCTCAACACGATCGCCAAGGAGACGCCCGGCTTCTCCGGAGCCGAGCTGGCCAACCTGCTCAACGAGGCGGCGATTCTGGCCGCCCGGCGGCAGAAGAAGCAGATCACCCAGGCCGAAGTCGAAGAGGCGGTCGACCGCGTGATGGCCGGCCCCGAGCGCAAGTCGCGCCTGCTGGTCGGGCGTGAGAAAGAGATCGTCGCCTTCCACGAGGCCGGCCACGCGCTGGTCGCCTCGCACATTCCCGGTCACGATCCGGTGCACAAGGTCACGATCGTGCCGCGCGGGATGGCCGGCGGCTACACCCGCTATCTGCCCGAATCCGAGCACCGACTGGCGGGCAAGACCTATTACGAAGGCTTCATGTCCTCGGCGCTGGGCGGGCACGCGGCCGAGGAGATCGTCTTCGGCGAGATGACCACGGGCGCCCACGACGACCTGAGCAAGGTGACCCAGGTGGCGCGGGCGATGATCACCCAGTGGGGCATGTCCGAACGGCTCGGCGCGCGCACCTTCGGCAAGAAGGAATCGATGGTCTTCCTGGGCCGCGACATCTCGGAGCAGCGCGATTACTCGGAGACGGTGGCGGAGCAGATCGACGAAGAGCTGCGCGAGATCATCGACCGCGCCCGCGACCGCGCCCGCACGATCATCCGCCGCAACCGCGAGCAGCTGGACCTGCTGGCGACGCGGTTGATGGAGGTGGAGACGCTGGAAGGCGACGATCTGCGCGCGATTCTGGCCTGGCAGCCGGGCGAAGCGATCCCGCAGCCGACTCCGCCGGCGCCCGATCCGACGCCGCCGCCATCATCGGCGCCCAGCGGCGACGCCGACGCCGATGATGAACGCGAGCCGCTGATGCCGCCCAAGCCGGGGTTGGCCTGGGGCGGCAATCAGAACAGCGCCTCGCTCGAATAATCCTCGCGGGCGGTCTGTCGCCTGCAAGCTTGACCGCTGCCGCGAGCGCCGTAAGGTGGGGCATTCAGGGGCACAATCAGGAACCATGATCCGCTCGACGCGAGCCCGGTCATGATGTGAGACCGAACATGAACACTGACGCGTCCGACGTGTACGCCGTGATCCGCACGGGCGGCAAGCAGTACCGCGTGTCGCCCGGGCAACGCCTGCGGGTCGAGCGCCTGGACGGCGCCGCCGGCGATCGGGTCAGCTTCGACCAGGTCTTGCTCGTCAGCAGCGGCGGCGAGGTCGCGGTCGGCGCGCCCACGCTGGAAGCGGCGCGCGTCTCGGGCGAGATCATCGAGCAGGGGCGCGGCCGCAAGATCCGCGTGTTCAAGTACAAGAACAAGACCCGCTACCGCCGCCTGCGCGGCCACCGACAGCTCCACACCGCCGTGCGCGTGGACGAAGTCGCGCTGGGCGATCGCGCCTGGACAGCCCCCGTCACGGCAACGGTTGATGACGCCGACAGCGCGGGCGAGGCAGCGGTCGACGAACCCGATACGGTCGAAGCGACGGCGGAGGACGAGGCGTCGGACGCGCAGGTCGATGACGCGGGCGAGACGGTCGAGGCCGGGTCGACGGACATGGCGGGCGCAGTGGACGACAGCGATGCCGCCGTCGATAGCGCAGATGAGATCGACGGGCACGGCGACCGTGATCAGAACGGCGACAGCGATCTCGACGAGCGATCCACGGCGCGCGAGGAATAGGATTTCAGCATGGCTCACAAGAAAGGCGTCGGCTCGTCCCGCAACGGACGCGACAGCAACGCCAAGCGCTTGGGTGTGAAGTTGTTCGACGGGCAGGCGGTGCGCGCCGGCGGAATCATCGTCCGCCAGCGCGGCACGCGCATTCACGCCGGCTCCCACGTCGGCGTCGGGCGCGACCACACGCTGTACGCGCTGACCGACGGCACGATCAAATTCTCGCCCTACGCCCGAGGCCGGCGCAAGCAGGTCTCGGTGCTGCCGGCCGAGCGGGAAGCGGCGAACGCGTGAAGACTGAGATCCATCCCGAGTACGTCGACGCCACGATCAGCTGCGGCTGCGGCAACTCTTGGCAGACGCGCGCGACCAAGGCCGAGATCCGCATCGAAATCTGCTCGGTCTGCCACCCGTTCTTCACCGGCGAGCAGCGCATCGTCGACACCGCCGGCCGCGTCGAGCGCTTCCGCCGCCGCTACGGGATCACGGACGACGAGGAGTAGCGCGGGCGGCTACGGCGCCGTAAAGACAGCCGAGTCCTCCACAACCGCCGCCAGCGCGGCGAACGCGCTCGGCTGCGCCTCGCGGACGGTCAGGTCGAGCCGCAGGCCAATCGCGGCCAGGGCCGCATCGAGCTGATCCAGCCGCGAGCGGTGCTGGATGTTCAGCGCGCGGTCGACCTGGGGCAGATGCCAGCCCAGCCGGCGAGCCAGCTCGGCCTTGCCCACGCCGCGCTCGCGCATCCCCTGGTAGAGCATCACCTTGATCGCGGTCAGCGACGGCAGCGCCGCGTAGACGGCGCCGTAACCGCCGCGCGAGGGCGCGGGCAGGTCGAGCCGCTCGTGCATGCGCGCCGCGATCGCCTCTTCAAGCGCGTCGACGGCGCGCGCAACCGCCTCTTCGCGGTCGCGCCCGAAGCTGCTCAGCTCGGGAAAATCGGGTGAGGTGACCAGGATGGTCCCCTCGTCCGCTTTGAGGGTCAGTGGATAGGCGAGCATCACTGCAGCTCCAAATCCTTCTTGATCTTCGCGATCAGGCCCGGACCGAGTTCCTTGCGTCCGCTGTGGATCGGCAGCTGACTGGTGCGCCGACCGCGCCGAACCGTGACATGGCCGCTCCCGCCCCTGTGCGTGTGACCTTATGGGATGCACAGCCCCGCTTCTTCAGCCAGCGGCGAAGCTCAGCGGCGTTCACGAGCACACCGTAGACAACATTTCTGTTGATGTCAACATATCTGTTGCGCTATACGCACTGCCGCCATACCGCGATGCGGACATCGGTGCGCGTTCAGTCGCCGCTCACCTCATCCAGATCGCGGTAGAAGCAGGATTGCTGACCGGTGTGGCAGGTGGGCCCGTGCGGACGCGCCCGCACCAGCAGCGCGTCGAGATCGCAGTCCTTGCGAATCCCGACCAGCTCCAGCACGTTGCCGCTGCTCTCGCCCTTGGTCCAGTACTCCTGTCGGCTGCGGCTCCAGAACGTGACCAGCCGCTTCTCCAGCGTGATCGCCAGCGAGCGCTCGTTCATGTAGCCCAGCATCAGGATCTGGTTCGTGTCGTGATCCTGCACGATCGCCGGGATCAGCCCGTTCGCGTCGTAGGTCAGCTCGGGAACGGTTGGCTCAGATGAGATCGTCATAGTCGGCGTGTTCCATTCGGATGGGGATGCCGGCGGCCTGCAGACGCTGCTTGACATCGCTGATCGGGTGCGTGCCGAAGTGAAAGATCGAGGCGGCCAGGACGGCGTCGGCGCGGCCGTCGCGGATCGCGTCGATCATGTGCTGCGCGTTGCCGGCCCCGCCCGAGGCGATCACCGGCACGCCGACCGCGTCCGATACTGCGCGCGTGAGCGGGATGTCGTAGCCGTCCTGGTGGCCGTCGGTGTTCATCGAGGTCAGCATGATCTCGCCCGCGCCGCGCGCGTCGACCTCCCGCGCCCAGCCGACCGCGTCGATCCCGGTCGCTCGACGACCGCCGTGCGTGTAGACCTGCATCGACCCGTCCGCTTCGCTGCGGGCGTCGATCGCGACGACGATGCACTGCGAGCCGAAGCGCCGCGCGCCTTCGGCGATCAGCGCCGGACGCTGCACCGCGGCCGTGTTGATCGAGACCTTGTCAGCGCCCGCTTCCAGCATCAGACGCATGTCGTCGACGCTGCGGATGCCGCCGCCCACGGTGAAGGGGATGAAGACCCGATCGGCCGTGCGTCGGACCATATCGACGACCGTGTTGCGATCCTCGTGCGAGGCGGTGATGTCGAGGAAGACGAGCTCGTCCACGCCCTCGTGGTCGTAGAGCGCGGCCAGCTCGACCGGGTCGCCGGCGTCGCGCAGCTCGACGAAGGACACGCCCTTGACCACGCGGCCGTTGTCGACGTCGAAGCAGGCGATCACGCGCTTGGTCAGCATGATCCCGCCATGATGCTCGATGATCGCTGGCGCAGGCCCGCCTGCGCGGCTGCGAACGCGTCGGACAGCCTGAGGCGTCCGTCGTAGAGGGCGCGTCCCAGCACGACGCCGGCCGCGCCGCTGGCGGCCAGACGGCGAATTTGCTCGAGATCCGCGATCCCACCAGCGGCGATCAGCGGCGCGTGCGCGACTTCCGCCACGCGCGCGAACTCGGCTTCGTTGTGTCCGCCCAGCGTGCCGTCCGAGGCGATGTCAGTGTAGATGAAACGCCGCACGCCCAGCGCCTCCAGCTGCGCGATCAGCGTCGCGGCGGGCAGATCCGAGGACTCGGTCCAGCCGTTGAGCGCGACGCGGCCGCCGCGCGCGTCGACCGAGACGATCAGCGTCTCGCCGCAGAGCGCGACCGCCTGGCGCAGGAACTCACGATCGACCACCGCCGCCGTGCCTACGATGATCCGCGCCACGCCCGCGTCGCGGTAGCGGCGCAGCGTTTCGATCGCGCGGATGCCGCCGCCGACCTGAATCGGCGCGCCCAGACCGGCGATCCGCTCCACCAGCTCGGCGTTGGCCGCGCGGCCTTCGCGCGCGCCGTCGAGATCGATCACGTGCAGCATCCGCGCGCCCGCATCGAGCCAGCGCCGGGCCGGCTGCAGCGGATCGTCCTCGAACACCGTTTCCCGTTCGTAGTCGCCCTGCGTCAGCCGCACGCAGCGGCCGCCGCGGATATCGATCGCGGGCAGCACCTCAAACGCGTCAACGCGCTCGACGCTCATTGTTCGCAACCCGCCGCAGCCGGCTCGACCGACCCGGCGTGTTCGAGCAGGAAGTTGCGATAGATGCGCAGCCCGTAGGCGCCGCTCTTCTCGGGGTGAAACTGGGTCGCCGCGAGGCGTCCGCGCTGGACGACCGCCGCCACCTCGGCGCCGTACTCGGTCGTCGCCGCGACCGCGTCCGCGTCGTCCGGGTCGCAGTAATAGGAGTGCACGAAGTAGAAGTGCGAGCCGTCGGGGATCCCGTCGAACAGCGGCGTCGCGCGGCGCTGCCGCACGCGGTTCCAGCCCATGTGCGGAATCTTGCGCCCGGCCGGCAATCGCACCACCCGGCCCGACAGCACATCCAGACAGGGATGCTCGCCGCCCTCCTCCGAGACCGTCATCAGGGCCTGCAATCCCATGCAGACGCCCAGAAACGGTCGGTCGGCGGCGATGTAGTCGCGGATCGGTTCGACCAGACCGCGCGCGCGCAGGTTGCGCATGGTATCGGCCGCCGCGCCGACGCCGGGCAGGATCACGACATCGGCGGCGTCCATCGCCGCCGCGGTCGACGCCACCTCAGGCCGGGCGCCGACGCGCTGGACCGCGCGCTCGACCGAGCGCAGATTGCCCGCCCCGTAGTCGAGGATGACCACATCGAGCTCGGCCAGTCGCGGATCGCTCACGGGTCGAGCGTATCAGCCGCCTGTCAGCAGCAGGCGCCGCGCATGGACAGAGCCGCGCAAGGCCGGATTCGCCCGATTCGTTCGTATAGTGAACGCCATGACGACACCGGCCACAACCGCAGCGCCCGACGACGCCGAGATCATCGCCGCGCGCGACCGCGTCGAACTGCTGCGCGCCGAGATTCGGCGCCACAATCACCTCTATCACGTGCGCGACGCGCCTGAGATCACGGACGCCGAGTACGATCGGCTGTTCCAGGAGCTGCGCCGGCTGGAGGAAGATTTCCCCGAGCTGGCCGAGGCCGACAGTCCGACCCGGACGGTGGGCGCGCCGCCGGGCCGCGCGTTCGCCGAAGTCGAGCACCGCCTGCCCATGCTGTCGCTGGGCAACGCCTTCAACGCCGACGAGCTGCTCGCCTGGCGCCAGCGCGCCGCCGATCTGCTCGACCGCGAGGAGTGGACCTACGTCACCGAGCCGAAAATCGACGGGCTCGCGATCGCGCTCGTCTACGAAGGCGGGCGGCTGGTCCAGGCGGCGACGCGCGGCGACGGGCGCGCGGGCGAAGACGTGACCGTCAACCTGCGCGCGATCGCGGCGGTGCCCAACGAGCTGTCGGGCAACCCGCCGCCGCGCTTCGAGGTGCGCGGCGAGGTCTACATGCCCAAGGCCGGGTTCGAGGCGATGAACGCCGAGATCGCCGCCGCAAACGTCGAGCGGCGCGCCGCCGGACAGTCCGCCCTGACGCTGTACGCCAATCCGCGCAACGCGGCCGCCGGCTCGGTGCGCCAGAAGGACGCCTCGGTTACCGCAACCCGACCGCTCAGCATCTGCGTCTACCAGCTCGGCTGGTGCGAGGACGCGGTCACGCCCGACACGCACTGGGACACGCTGGCATGGCTGGCCGAGTTCGGCCTGCCGATCTCGCCCGAAGCCGCGCGCCAGGAGGGCATTGACGCAGCCCGCGCCGCCTGCGAGCGCTGGACCCGGCGCCGCGATACGCAGCCGTTCGAGATGGACGGCGTCGTGGTCAAGGTCGACGATCTCGGGCTGCAGGCCGACCTCGGCATCGTCGGACGCGAGCCTCGTTGGGCGATCGCCTGGAAGTTCCCGCCGCAGGAGGCCTCGACCGTGCTCGAGCGCATCCTGGTCAACGTGGGGCGCACAGGCACGATCAATCCCTACGCCCGCCTGCAGCCGGTCCGGATCGGCGGGGTGCAGGTGAGCAACGCCACCCTGCACAACCTCGACGACATCCGCCGCAAGGACATCCGCGAGGGCGACACCGTCGTGATCCGCCGCGCCGGCGACGTGATCCCGCAGGTGGTCCGCCCGGTGCTCGAACGGCGCCACGCGGACTCGGCCGAATGGCAGATGCCCGGCGTCTGTCCGGGCACGACCTGCGGCGAGCCGGGCTGCGCCAATTCGCATTGCGGCGGCGACCAGGACGACGGGGACGCGCAGGACCTGTGCGAGGGCGTCTGGTGCGGCGGCCGGGTATCGCGGCGGGATGATGACGCCGACTTCTACTGCGAGAATCCCCGCTGTCCGGCGATCGTGCAGCGCGCCGTCGAGCACTTCGCCTCGCGCGGCGCGATGGACATTCGCGGACTGGGCGAAAAAATGATCCGTCTGCTGCTGCGCGAGGGCGTGATCCGCGACGCGGCGGACATCTATTCGATCCCCGAGCGGCTCGACGAGCTGGCCCGCGTGCCCGGGCTGGGGCAGGTCAAGCGCCGCGCGGGCGAGGATCATTACGAGGTCGGCGACCGTCTGCGCAATCTCGCAGCGGCGATCGAGCGCTCAAAATCCAGGGGGCTGGCCGCGCTGCTGGTCGGCCTCGGCATCCGCCACGTGGGCGGCGAGAACGCGTCGCTGCTGGCGGACGAGTTCGCCTCGCTCGACGCCATCCTGCTCGCCCCGGCCGAGTCGCTGGCCACGGTCGACGGGGTCGGCCCGACCATCGCCGAGAGCATCGTCGACTGGGCCCTGGACGGCGAACACTGGTCGCTGGTCCAGCGGCTGCAGCGGGCGGGCGTTGAGGACGAAATCCCGCGGGCTGAGGAAACGGCGCCCGAGACGCCGCTGGCGGGGCTGCGCTTCGTGCTGACCGGCCGCTTCGCCGCCCTCACCCGCCCCCAGGCTGAAGCGCAGATCAAGGCGCTGGGAGCAGGCGTCGGATCGTCGGTCAGCAAGAATACTTCCGCCCTCTTCGCCGGCGAAGCGGCCGGCTCCAAGCGCGCCAAGGCGGAATCGCTGGGTCTGCCGATCTGGGACGAAGCGCGGCTGGTTCAGGCGCTCGAACAACCCATGCTGGTGCTGGACTGGCTGCAACCGACCGATCCCGCGCCCGATCCGGACGAAGCGGAGCCGCCCCCCGCGGGCGAATAATCGATACGCTGGAACATATCCGAATATGTCAAATTGACCCTGTAGCTGGGGCGTATCGTTGACGTGTATCCCTGTTGCCTGTTGATCGTCACGATCAGGGCAATCACGTCGATCATCGAAGCCGCTGCGGGAGCGTGAGGAGTCCAGATGCGTTGGTCGCCGTTCGGCTGGTTGGCCAAACGTTTCTCGCCCGACATCGGCATTGATCTGGGTACCGCCAACACTCTCGTCTACGTACGCGGGCGCGGCATCGTCGTCGACGAGCCCTCCGTGGTCGCCATCAACCGGATCGACAACTCGGTGCTCGCGATCGGCAAGCAGGCCAAGACGATGGTCGGGCGCACGCCCGCCCACATCGTCGCCATCCGACCGCTGCGCGACGGCGTGATCTCCGATTTCGAGGTGACCGCGCGGATGCTCAGCCACTTCATTCACGAGGCGCTGCAGCGCAGCGGGATCGGCATTGGCCGCCCGCGCGTGATGGTCGGTATTCCCGGCGGCGCCACCGAAGTGGAAAAGCGCGCGATCTACGAAGCGACGCGCTCGGCCGGGGCGCGCGAGGTGCACCTGATCGAGGAACCGATGGCGGCGGCGATTGGAGCCGGGCTGCCGATCTTCGAATCGACCGGCAGCATCGTCGTCGACATCGGCGGCGGCACGACCGAGGTTGCGGTCTGCTCGATGGGCGGCATGGTCGTCAGCACCTCGACCCGAGTCGCCGGCGACGAGATCGATCAGGCGATCGTCACCTACGCGCGGCAGGTGCACAACATCCAGATCGGCGAGGCGTCGGCCGAACGAATCAAGATCGACGGCGGGTCGGCGTTCCCGCTGCAGGAGGAGCGCGAGGTCGCGATCAGCGGCCGCGACCTGTCGACGTCGATGCCCAAGACCGTCACCGTGACGACGGTCGAACTGCGCGACGCGATCACCGGGGCGATCGCATCGATCATGCAGGCGGTGACGCGCACGATGGAGAGCACGCCGCCGGAACTGATTCCCGACATCATGCAGCAGGGGGTCGCCCTGGCCGGCGGCGGCGCGCATCTGCCGGGTCTGGATCGGCGCATGTCGCAGGAAACCAAATTCCCCGTCTTCCGAGCCGAGTCGCCGCTCACCTGCGTCGTGCGCGGTTGCGCGGAGGCACTGAACGAGACGCGCGCCCTGGCGGCCGGTCAGGGTCAGGTGCTGGCCGGCCGCCGCTGACGGGCGCTCGGACGATTGGCGAAGGTTCGTGCCTCTGCTCGGCGCTCTGGTTCGTCTGCTCGGCGCGCGGGGCCGGTGGATTCTGGGCATCGCTCTGCTGATCAGCCTGCTCACGCTGCTGGGGCTGATCGGCTGGGCGGCGGCGGTCGAGGACACCGCCTCGACGGCGCTGCACCCGGTGCAGCGCGCGTTCCGCCGAGCCGGCGAGCCGATCTCGAACCTGCTGCGAGACCTCGACGATTTCGGACGTCTCAACACCGAGAATCGCGCCCTGCGTTCCCGCATCGAACAGCTTGAAGCGGAAAACGCCCGACTGCGCGAGCAGCAAATCCAGGTCCGCGCCCGGCAGGCGCTGCTCGAAGTCCAGGCCGAGACCGACGCCGCCACCGTCACGGCTTATGTCACCACTCGCGACCTCACCGGCCTGCGGACGATCATCGGCATCGACCGCGGCGCCAACGACGGTCTGCGCGTCGGACTGCCCGTGCTGGCCGCCGGCGGCACCCTGATCGGTCAAGTAATCGATGTGCGATCGCACACGGCGTTCGTGCGGCTGATCACCGACCCGGACAGCGCCGTTCGCGTGTTTCACCAGCCGTCGCGCAGCGAGGTCGTGGCGATCGGCGACACGCTGGGGCGTCTGGAAGTGCGCATTCCCTGGACATCCGCCGTCGAGCTCGGGCACATCTTCGTGACCTCGGGGCTCGACGGCGAGTTCCCGCAGGGGCTGCCGGTGGGTCGCGTCTCGGCGGCGGAGGGTACCGTTCAGGACGCCTTCCGCCATGTGGTGCTGGAGCCGATCGCGCCGCTCGATCAGATCGAACAGGTGTTGGTGCAGCTAACGATCCCGCCGCCCGAGCTCAGCATCGTCGAGGACGCGGGCAACGACCCGGGCGGAGGCTGAGCCGATGCCGATCCTGCGTTGGCTGCTGCTGCTCGGCATCCTGTTTGTGCTGGTCGTCTTCCAGACATCGGCGGCGCCATCGTTTCCGATCCTGGGCGCGGGTCCGCAGGTGGTGCTGATCGCCCTGTGCTGTTGGGCGATCGTGCGTCCTCCGATTGAGACGCTGGTCATGATCCCGATCGCCGGCATCGGTCTGGGATTGCTCGCCTTTCAGGGCATGGCCGAGTCGGTCGCAGCGCTGGCGCCGATCGGCGTCGCCGCCCTGACCTGGAGAGCGAACCGCGACGCGCGCGGCTACACGCCGATCGCGCTGGAGTGGGCGGCGGCGATTGTGCTGATCGCCGCCGCCTCGGTCCTGCACTTCACGGTGCACGCCATCGCCGTCGAGCTGACGACGACGGGCGTCAACTGGCTGGCGGCGCTGCGCACCGTGATGCTGGGCGGCATGCTGGGGAACATGTTGATCGGCGCGGTCGTCTTCTGGTTTGTGCGCGTTCCTTCGTCGAGCCTGGATCGACCGCCCGCGACCGCAAGACCGGCGGGCTTCTAGTGCGGCGCCGACCGCGACCGGGTGAGTCGGCGGGCGTCTCGCGCGAGTACGCCCAGCACCTCGACCGCATGGACGGCTTCCCGGTGCGCACCAAGGTCTGGATCCTGGCCGGGTTCATCCTGCTGCTCTTCGGCATCCTCACCGTGCAGCTCGTGCGCCTGCAGATTTTGCAGCACGACGACTACGTCGCCCGCGCGGCCAACAACCGGGTGCGCACGATCAATCTCGCGCCGGCGCGCGGACTGATCTACGACGGCGAGGGCAACCTCCTGGTCGAGAACGCACCCGCCTATCAGATCACGCTCGTCGCCGCCGAGATTCCCGACGACTCCGTGCCGCAGGTGGCCGAGGCGCTGGCCGAGATGTTCGATCTGCGCGCCTGGTCGGTGGAGCAGGAGATCCGAGAGCGCAAACGTTCCAATGACCCGTTCCTGCCGATTCTGATCGAAGACGATCCGACGTCGGCGCAGGTCATCGAGGTCACATCGCGCCGTTCGACCCTGCCCGGCGTGTCCGTCGACACCACGTCCGTCCGCCGCTACGAGCGCGGACAACTGTTGGGCCACATCCTCGGCTACGTCGGGAAGATTACGGAGTCGGAGTTCGAGGAACTCTCGGGCGAGCGCTACCTCTACAGCGACCGGATCGGCCGCGCCGGCGTCGAGGCCGCCTACGAGCGGCAGTTGCGCGGCACGGCGGGACGCCAGCTGGTCGAGGTCGACGCGGTCGGCAACATCCTGCGCACGCTCGACCATCAACCGCCGACGCCGGGGTTGAGCGCGGTGCTGACCCTGGACCTCGAGCTGCAGCGTCGGGTTCAGGAGATTCTGGACCAACACATCGGCGCGTCGCTGTACGCGTCGGCGGTGGTGCTCGACGTGCACAGCGGGCAGGTGCTGTCGATGGTTTCGACGCCC
Organism: Dehalococcoidia bacterium; assembly: GCA_965205105.1. Classification (GTDB taxonomy): domain Bacteria; phylum Chloroflexota; class Dehalococcoidia; order Bin125; family Bin125; genus Bin125. The sequence goes on along the minus strand of OZ242034.1, from coordinate 167,105 downwards.
AGCTACGACGTCAACATCTACGCCGACGTCAGCGCGGAGGAGTATCAGCAGCTGCTGGAGCATCCCGGCCAACCGCTCAAGAACCACGCGATCCAGGACCAGTTTCCGCCCGGTTCGATTTTCAAGGTCGTCACCGCGATCGCCGGCATGGCCGAGGGCGCGGTCACGCCTGAGACCAGGATCTACTCGCCCGGCGTGATCGAGGTGCACAACGAGTTTTCGCCCGGCATCATCTATCGCTTCGGCGATACGACGCAGGGCGTGTACAACATGCGCACGGCGCTGGCGGAGTCGTCGAACGTCTACTTCTACTACGCGGCCGGCGGCGAGCCGTACCGCAATCCCGAGAATCCGCCGCGGCATCCCGACGAACAGGAGCGGCTGGACGCGCTCGTCGAGGAAGGCGTGATCGCCGGCGACGCCCCCTTCGAAGGGGCGGGCAACGAAGCGCTGGCTCGTTGGGCGCGCGAGCTGGGGCTCGACGCGCCGTCCGGCGTCGATCTGGTCGGCGAGGCGTCGGGATTGATCAGCTCGGCCGAGCAGAAGCTGCGCGCGTTCGGCGAGGAATGGCGCGACGGCGATACCTACAACATGGCGATCGGCCAGGGCTTCACCACGGTGACGCCGCTGCAGATGGCCGTCGCGATCGCCTCGATCGCCAACGGCGGCACGGTCTACGAACCGCGCGTCGTGAAGGAGCTGATCGACACCGAGGGCCGCGTGGTGCAGCCCTGGCAGCCGGCCGTGCGCAATCAGCTTGACGTCGATCCCGAGATTTTGCGCGTCGTGCGCGAGGGCATGGCGCTCTGCACGCTCGCCGGCACCTGCCACGACGCGATGGTGGCGCTGCCCGAAATGCTGGTTGGCGGCAAGACCGGCACCGCCGAGTTCAACCAGACCGGCACCGCCGTCTCCGGCTCCGAAGAAGGTCCGACGCACGGCTGGTTCATCGGCTTCGCGCCGTTCGACGATCCGCAGGTCGCGGTCGCGGTGTTCTTCGAGTTCTCGGCCGGCTATCTGGCCGCCGGGGCAGGCGGCGAGATTCTTCGCGCCTGGGCTGAGACGAGCGGAGCGCTCGAAACCGCGATCCCGCCGCCCCATGCACGGATCGCGCTGACCGAAGCGGAAGATCAGCGCCTCTACGAAGCGATCCGGGCGAGATCGAGATAGGGTCGGCCAATGGCGGGACACTCCTGGCGGCACTTCGATCCGCTGATCCTGATCGCCGCGCTCGCGCTGGCGGGATACGGGGCGCTGGTGATTTACTCAGCCTCGCTGCCGCGCGGCACCGAGGGGATCGTGCTGTCCAGCAGCGTCCAGCGGCACATCATCTTCGCCCTGGTCGGCGCGCTGGCGATGGTGGCGCTGACCCGCGTCGATTACCGGCTGATCGACGCGCTGGGCTGGCTCGCCTACGGCTTCGGCATCCTGGTGCTGATCGCCGTGCTGTTCCTCGGTTCCGACGAGTTCGGTTCGAGACGCTGGTTCGATCTCGGCTTCACCGTGGTCCAGGCCTCCGAGATCGGCAAGCTGATGACGATCATCGGGCTGGGCAAGTTCCTGACCGATTACCGCGACCGCTTGCAGGAGTTCCGAATCTTCCTGCTGTCGCTTGGCGTGGCGGCGCTGCCGGCCGGGCTCGTCTTCATCGAGCCGGACGCGGGCTCCGCCGTCGTGTTCATGGCGCTCTGGCTGGTGATGACGCTGTTCGCCGGGGCGCGGTTGCGCCATTACGCGACGCTGGCGGCGATTGGCCTCTGCCTGGTGCCGGTGGGCCTCGCCGCAGGAGTGCAGGATTACCAGCGCGACCGCATCCGCGCCTTCATCGATCCGGAATCCGACCCGCAGGGGGCGGGGTTCAACGTGATCCAGGCGGAAACCTCGGTCGGCTCGGGCGGCCTCTGGGGGCAGGGTCTGACCGAGGGAACGCAAACCCAACTCGATTTCGTGCGCATTCAGACCACCGACTTCATCTTCAGCGTGCTGAGCGAAGAGCTCGGCTTCGTCGGCGCGATGGCGTTGTTTCTGCTCTTTCTGCTGCTGCTGTTTCGCATGCTTCGCGTCGTCAGCCGGGCGGGAGAGCCGCTGGGTCAGCTGCTGGCCGTCGGCATGATCGCGGTGATTGCGATCCAGGTCTTCATCAACGTGGCGATCAACGTGCGGCTGATCCCGGTGACCGGCTTGCCTTTGCCGTTCATCAGCACGGGCAACTCGTCGCTCCTGATCTTCTTTATCGGGCTGGGCCTGCTGCAGAGCGTCCTCGCCTTTCAGGACGACGCGCGGCGGGGGCCGACGCCCTAGCCGCCGACCGCCTACGCTGATTCCACCCCGCGCGCACATCCCGTGCGCAGTTGCGGAAAGGCCGTCGCATGTCCGTTCGTCTCTCCATCGTCCCAATCCAGGTCTCCAACCAGCAGGCTGCGCTCCGGTGGTACACCGAGCGGCTGGGCATGGAGAAGATCATGGACGACCCGATGGGGCCGGAGCTTCGCTGGATCACGGTCAAGCTGCCCGAGGATGAGGTTCAGTTCGTGCTGGCCAACTTCGGCGCGTTCGATCCGGACGGGGCGCAACCCGGATCGAGCAGCGGCTACGTCCTCTGGACGAACGACATCCAGGCGACATATGAGGACTGGTCGGGCAAGGGCGTCGAATTCTCCGAGCCGCCGACGGAGCAGTTCTGGGGCGTGCAGGCGCTGTTTCAGGATCCCGACGGCAACGGCTGGGTGCTGGTGCAGCGTCCAACCGCCGAGTGATTCCGCGCGGCCCGCAATCGCCAGTGCGCGATTGCCGCAGCCTGCCCGCTGCGGTCAGGAGGTGGCGATCGCTTCGCCCTCTTCCTCTTCCGACTGGCTCTGGGCAGCCTCGACCTCGGCGGCGATCTCTTCGGCGCGCGAGAGGCCTTCGATGCGCTCGTAGTGCAGCATCTCCTCTTCGACGCCGTTCTCGTTGAGTTCCTTGACCAGGTCGACGCGGATCGTGTCGCCGGCCTCGAAATCACCGCGCAGCAGCGCCTCGGAGAGTGAGTCCTCCAGCCGTTCCTGGATCACGCGGCGCAGCGGGCGGGCGCCGAACACCGGGTCATACCCTTTCTCGCCAAGCCAGTCGCGGGCGGCCTCGGTCACGTCCAGCTCGACCTGCTTCTCCTTGACGCGCGAATCGACCTCGCTCAGCATCATGTCGACGATGCTGCGGATGTGCGCCTTGCTCAACGGGTGGAAGACCAGGGTCGTATCGACGCGGTTGAGGAACTCGGGGCGGAAGACGCGCTTCATCTCCTGCAGGACCTTGTCCTTCATCTTGTCGTAGCGCTGCTTCTCCGACTGCTCCTCGTCGTTCACGGTCGAGAACCCGATCGCCGACTCGCGGCGGATCAGGTCGGAGCCGACGTTCGAGGTCATGATGATGATCGTGTTGCGGAAATCGACCTGGCGGCCCTTGGCGTCGGTGAGATGGCCGTCGTCGAAGACCTGCAGCAGCATGTTGAAGACTTCGGGGTGCGCCTTTTCGATTTCGTCGAGCAGGATCAGGCAGTACGACTTGCGCCGCACGGTGTCCGTCAACTGGCCGCCGTCGTCGTAGCCGACGTAGCCGGGAGGCGCGCCGACCAGCCGGGCGACGGTGTGCCGCTCCATGAACTCGGACATGTCGAGCCGCACCATGTTCTCGTCGGAGCCGAACATGAAGTCCGCCAGCGCGCGGGCCAGCTCGGTCTTGCCGACGCCGGTCGGCCCGAGGAACATGAAGACGCCGATCGGCCGGCGCGGATCCTTGAGTCCGGCCCGCGCGCGGCGGACGGCCTTGGCCAGCGCGGCGATCGGCTCTTCCTGCCCCACGATGCGCTCGTGCAGGTCCTCCTCCATGCGCAGCAAACGCTCGGACTCCTCGGTCGCGATCTGCACCAGGGGAATGCCGGTCCACATCGAGACGACTTCGGCGATGTCCTCGGCCAGTACGTCCGACGTGTCTCGCTCGCGCTGTTGATCGAGGTCCTGCTCCAGTTCGGCGATCCGCGCCGTCAGCTTGAGCTCGCGGTCGCGCAGGTCGGCCGCGTACTCGTACTGCTGCTGGTTGATCGCCTGTTCCTTCTCCTTGCGAATGCCCTCGAGGCCCACGGTCGCTTCCTTGAGCGAGGGCGGCGTGTAGGAGCGTCGGATGCGGACGCGCGAGGCGGACTCGTCGATCAGGTCGATGGCCTTGTCCGGCAGGGCGCGGTCGGAGATGTAGCGCGACGACATTTCGGCTGCCGCGACCAGCGCCTCGTCCGTGATCGTGAGCTTGTGATGCTCTTCGTAGCGATCCTTGATGCCGCGCAGAATCTCGACGGTTTCTTCGACCGATGGCTCTTCCACCACGATTGGCTGGAAGCGGCGTTCGAGCGCGGCGTCGCGCTCGATGTGCTTGCGGTAGTCGTCGAGGGTGGTCGCGCCGATCGTCTGTAATTCGCCGCGGGCCAGAGACGGCTTGAGGATGTTCGCCGCATCCACGGCGCCCTCGGCCGCGCCGGCGCCGACGAGCATGTGCAGCTCGTCGATGAACAGGACGCAGTTGCCAGCCCCCTTGACCTCTTCGACGACCTTCTTCAGTCGCTCCTCGAACTCGCCGCGGTACTTGGTGCCCGCGACCAGCGAGCCGATGTCGAGCGTCAGCAGGCGCTTGCCCTGCAGCGTTTCCGGCACGTCGCCCGAGGCGATGTGCTGGGCGAGGCCCTCAACGACGGCGGTCTTGCCGACGCCCGGCTCGCCGATCAGGACCGGGTTGTTCTTGGTGCGCCGGGAGAGGATCTGGACGACCCGCTGGATCTCCTTGGAGCGGCCAATCACCGGGTCGAGCGTGCCCGCGCGCGCGGCGGCGGTGAGGTCGAAGCCGAGTTGGTCGATCGTCGGCGTCCGCGTCGCCGAGCGGGCGCCCGAGCCGCTGCTGGCGCCGGCCCCGGCGCCAGCCGTCGCCGGGCCGCTTTGCGAGAGGATGCGCGTCGTCTCGGCTCGGACGCGCTCGAGGTTGACGCCCAACGATTCGAGCACGCCGGCGGCGATGCCCTCGCCCTCGCGGACGAGGCCGAGCAGCAGATGCTCGGTGCCGATGTAGTGGTGATTGAGCCGCCGCGCTTCATCGACGGCCAGCTCGATCACCTTCTTGGCGCGCGGCGTCAGACCGATCTCACCCAGCACGGCGCGGTCGCCGCGGCCGATGATGAATTCGACCGCCGAGCGCACCTTGCCCAGCTCCACGCCGAGGTTGGACAGCACCTTGGCGGCGACGCCGTCGCCCTCCCGCACCAGACCGAGCAGCAGATGCTCGGTGCCGATGTAGTTGTGGTTGAAGCGCTGCGCTTCTTCCTGGGCGAGGGTCAACACGCGGCGCGCGCGTTCGGTGAACTTGTCGAAACGGTCTGCCATGGCAGTCTCCAATGGCGTCGCGGCTGCAGGTCAGCCGCTCGCAGTTACTCTCATCGTATCAGAGCAATGCGTCGCGGCACTACACAGCCGGGCGCAATTCGATCTCTCGGCGCGGCGCTCGCCCGCGCGCACGAACGGTCGAACAAGGGGATCGCATGGACGCAGACGGCAGGACTAGCGATCTTGACCGAAGTCCTGCTCGGTGACGCCGGCCCGCTCGAGGGCTTCCTGCATTGCTGAGACCGCGCGCACCTGCTCCTGCGGCGCTTCCTGCTGCGGAGACTGGTCGCCGCCGCGCGGCGCTTCCTGCTGCGCTTCCGCCTCCGCCTGAGGCGGAGGCTCGGGCAACGCTTCCTGCTCGATCCCGAAGCGCTCGGCGATCTCGTCAGGCAAACGCGCGATGCCGCCGTCCTGGTTGAAGATCCAACCGACGCGCTCGGCGTCCGACCGCGCTTGGCGCAGGGACAGACCGAGTCGATGCCGATCGCGCTCGATCCGCACGATTCGGACCGGGATGATGTCGTTCTCGAGCACCACCTCGCGCGCGTGCGCAATCCGCCGGTCGGCGAGTTCGGAGACGTGGATCAGCCCCTCGACCGGGCCTTCGAGCCGCGCGAATGCGCCGAAGGTGACCAGCTTGGTCACCACCGCCGGCACCACTTCGCCGATCTCGAACCGCGCTACCACCTCATCCCATTGCTCGGGCGAGGCGCGGCGCACGGACAGGCCGATCTTCTTCGCTTCCTTGTCGATCCGGGTGATGTAGACGTCGATGGTCTGGCCGATGCTGAACATCGATTCCGGGTCGACATCGCGTTCCCAGCTCAGCTCTGAGAGATGCGCCAGGCCGTCGGCGCCGCCCAGATCGACGAAAATGCCGAACGAGCGGATGCTCGCGATCCGGCCGGTGCGAATCTCGCCTTCCTGCAGCTCTTCCAGCAGACGATCCTTCTGCTCGGCGCGCCATTCCTGGATGGCGGCGCGCTCGGACAGGATCACGCGGTTGCGGCGGCGGTTGATCTCGATCACCTTGAAGCTCAGGGTGCGGCCCTCGTACTCGCCCAACTGGGCGATCGCCTGTTCGCGATCGCCCATGATCTCGACGATCTGCGAGAGCGGCACGAAGGCGTTCACGCCCTCGACGTTGACCAGCAGCCCGCCCTTGTTGAAGCCGCTCACGCGGGCGTCGAAGACTTCGCTCTCGTCATAGCGGCGTTGCAGTTCGTGCCAGCCCTGTTCGCCGCGGGCGCGGTCGATTGAGAGCTCCAGCGCGCCGCCCTCCGACTCCGAGTCGGTCACGAGGACGTGTACCGGATCGCCGGTCTTCAGCGCGTCGCGCTCGGCGTCGGTCAGCGAGCGCATTTCCTCGAAGTAGACCACGCCCTCGGATTTGCCGCCGACATCGACAATCAGAGCGGAGCCGGACCAGTGCACCACAATGCCTTCGACCACATCGCCTCGGCGCGGGTTGAGCGGCTCGCGGCCGGGTTCGGCCAGGAGAACGTCCATCGTTGTCGGTTCGCCGGGAACAGATGCGGCGGGGGCCGCCACGGGCTCCGGGGCTTCGGCGACGGTTTCGACTATTGTCGGGTCGGTTTCAGTGCTGGAAGTCGTCAACGGTCTGGGGGTTTGGGGATCAGCGCACGGCCGCTGCGGGTCGCCGGCAAGCCGCGGTACCGTCCCGCTCCTTTCTGAGATTAGTCGAAGCGTAGCACAGGCGAGATCCCGCCTGCAGTCCGGACGCGGGTCGATGTGTTTGCCGAGCGCGGCGCGGCGCGCAAACAAAACCGCCCGGATCGGGTGCGCGATCCGGGCGGTCGATGGATCGGGAAGAGCTGGCGATGGCCTATTTTCCGCAAGGGGTCGCCCCCCCAGTATCGTCGGCGCTACGGCGTTTCACTTCCGTGTTCGGGATGGGAACGGGTGGTGCCACCGCGCTCTGATCACCAGCTCAACAGACAGGGTAGCACGAGCACCGCCATGCTGGGTCATGCGGGGTGAAGCGGAAGACACTTGCAGGCATATCGAATGGATTGAAGCGCCGTGTTGGTGGAGCCGAGGGGATTCGAACCCCTGGCCTCTGCCGTGCAAGGGCAGCGCTCTCCCGGCTGAGCTACGGCCCCGGGAACTCCAGCCTACCGCGCGATCCATTAACCCATTACAGGAAGATGCGTTTGGGCGCGCCTGAGGGCTGGCGGCGGAAATGATCGATCAGCAGCCGCTGCCGGCCGTCATCGATGATCCACTCGGCCCGGCACCGACGCGGGTCCTCCAGCAACGAGCGGCTCTGGCGGTGCAACCGCTGATACTCCTCGCGATCCTCCGGCTCGACGCCGAACAGTCCGCTGCCGACCGCGAAGCGGCACTGTCGATTCTGAATCGTGATCTGCCAGCCGAACAGCAGCTGCGCCCAACCCAGGTGGAACGCCTCGTCAGCCCAGTTGACGAGGAATCGCTTGTCGTGCGAGCTGTCGGCGGTGAGCAGCGCCGAGGCGCCGAAGTGGGAACGGGAAAGCTCGGACACGGCGCGGTAGGCGTCGGCGGTTTCGGGCGCCATGGCGATCTGCTGTCCGGCCATGTACTGCCCCATGCCGATCTCGGTGGCGCGGCGCGCGGCGTCGTTGCTCCAGGCGGTTCGCAGCCAGTCCTCGAACTCGACCTGCTCTTCGCCGACCACCGCCTGCTCCGCGCCCAGCCATTCCATGCTCGCCCGCATCAGCGCCAGCGCCGACGAATACGACGCGCGCGCGGTCAGCGCGCGCGCGTCGATGCCGCCCCCGTAGACGCGCGACCAGAACATCAACGCGGAGGCGTAGCGCCGATTGCGGAACGATGAGCCGTACGACTGCTCGACGATCTTGCGCTGCAGCGCGAATGCGTCCTGCAGCCAGCGCAGGTCGAGCGGCAGCGCGAAGCCGGTCTCGCGGAAGGCGTCGCGGCGCTGCTGCGGCTCATCCTCGCCCGGCTTGACGAGCGAAGGAGCGGCCGACGGGAAGGTGATCGGCGAGATGCGCTGGCGAGGCGGATCGTCGTTCATGGCGCGGCGGCCCTGTCGCCATACCTGCCCGCGTACCTGTCCCCGCGCCCGTCCTGATGCGCGGCGAGCAGGACCTCCAGCCAGCGCAGCAGACGCTCGGATTGGGCCGCCACGTAGGGGCGGTCGGGATGCCAGTCCCAGAGCTCGCGCACGACCTCGAGGGTTGACCAGGTGCTGCCCTCGGCGCCGCCCGCGATCTGGGTGACGCGCTGCGCGACGTGGTCGGCGGTCCAGACCAACGGCCGTTCGTAATCGAGCAGGCGGGTGGTCTGGGTCAGGGCACGGATCCAGCGTTCGACGGTGTCGAAGGCGACGCGGCGATCCATGAGCAGAGCGCGCAGGGCGAGCACCTCGGGCAGATCAACGACCCGCGCCGGCGGTCGATCGGGCGGCGGCACCGGCTCGGGGCCGCCGTTTTCGGGCAGCAGCGCGAGCGCCGATTCCCAGTTCGCGGCCGGAATGCGGCGCAGTTCGCTGTAGACCAACGCGCCGCCGGCGCCGGTCTCCCACCATGCCCGCAGCCGCGCATGGCGCCGAGGTGAATTCGGGTCGTGGATGCGCGCGCCATCGGGGGCGCCGTCGGAGGAGATCGCGGGGGGCACGCCGCAAGGGTATCGCAGCGCGCCCGGTTCGAGCCGAGCTGCACGAGGTCGTGGGCGGAGGTCGATTGTTGCCGCAGCGTTAGCTGGAACAACCGATAACCGTCGTTACCAGGCGCGCGCGCGCCAAACGCCCGGCGATTGCTAGAGCGGATTCAGCGCCGGCGCGGTTGTCGGCGCCGCCGCCGAGCGAACGGCAGCACGACGACGGACACCACGACGGCAAACAGAAGGAGGCAGCCAGGCGACATGGAACACGAAATCCAGCAGTTTCTGACCTACATGGGGACGGAACGAGGAGCGTCCGCCAACACGATCTCGGCCTACCGCAACGATCTGGCGCAATTGCGCGCCTACTTCGTCGAGCAGGCGGATGACGGCGATGACGATCCGTCGCTCTCCCCGCCGATCGCGGAGATCGACACCGGGCAGCTGCAGGAATACATCGTCCACCTGCGGGAGCAGCAGTACGCGACGGCGACGGTGGCTCGCAAAGTCGCCGCGCTCAAGAGCCTGTTCGGCTACCTGCACGGCGAGGGGCTGATCACCGACAATCCGGCCGAAGCGCTGTCTTCGCCGCGGGTCGGGCGCAACCTGCCGCGGACGCTGACGATCCAGGAGCTCGACACGCTGCTCGAGCAGCCCAACCGCTGGGACACGCCCGAGTCGGCGCGCGACCAGGCGATGCTGGAGCTGCTCTACGCGACCGGCATGCGGGTTTCGGAGTTCGTCTCGCTCGATCTGTCCTCGATCGAGCTGCAGGGGCAGCGCGCCTCGGTGCGCTGCATCGGCAAGGGTCGGCGCGAGCGGCTGATTCCGATTCACGACGCCGCGGTCGCGGCGCTGCACCGCTACCTGCGCGAAGCGCGGCCGAAACTGGCGCGCGGCCGGCGGGACGTCGCCCTGTTCATCAATCGCCGCGGCGAGCGGTTGACGCGGCAGGGCGTGTGGTTGATCATCAAGCACTATGCGTTGGAGGCCGGGATCAGCGGGGTCACGCCGCATACGCTGCGGCACAGCTTCGCCACCCATCTGCTGCGCGGCTCGGCGCCCCTGCGCAACGTCCAGGAGCTGATGGGTCACGCCAACATCTCGACCACCCAGCTCTACACGCAGCTGACCAATGAGCATCTGCGCGAGGTCTACGATCGGGCGCATCCGCGCGCGAGCTAGCGCGGCCGATCGGGGGCGGGCATGTCGGAGTCGACCAGAATCGCAACGGTGCGCGCGAGAGAGATCATCGATTCGCGCGGCAATCCGACGGTCGAGGCGGATGTCGAACTCGATGGCGGCGCGATCGGCCGCGCCGCCGTTCCATCGGGCGCGAGTACCGGTTCGCACGAAGCGGTCGAGCGGCGCGACGGCGACGCGAGCCGCTACGGCGGGCGCGGCGTTCGCCATGCCGTCGCATCGGTCAATGGCGAGATCAACGCCGCCCTACGGGGCAATGACGCCGCCGATCAGGCGTCGATCGACGCCGCCCTGATCGCGCTGGACGGCGAGGCGCAGAAGTCGCGGCTGGGCGCGAATGCGCTGCTCGCCGTCTCAATGGCGTCGGCCAAGGCGGCGGCGCTGGCCGCGGGCGAGCCGTTGTACCGCTCGATCGGCGGCGGCGACGCCGTCCTGCTGCCGGTGCCGCTGGCCAACATCCTCAACGGCGGCGCCCACGCCGACGATGGCGCGGACTTCCAGGAGTTCATGATCGCGCCGATCGGCGCGCCCGACTTCGCCGAGGCGCTGCGCATGATCGTTGAGGTCTATCACGCGCTCAAGACGGAGTTGCGCGGCCGCGGACTCGCGACAGGTCTGGGCGACGAGGGCGGGTTCGCCCCGTCGCTGGCGAGCAACGAAGCGGCGCTCGATCTGATCATCAACGCGATCCGGACGAGCGGCTACCAGCCCGGCCGCGATCTGGCGATCGCGCTCGATCCGGCGGCGAGCGAGCTCTGGCGCGACGGTCGCTACGAGCTGGACACTGAGGGCCGATCGCTGAGCAGCGATGAGCTGGCCGCGCTCTGGCGCGACTGGTGCGAGCGCTATCCGATCGTCTCGATCGAGGACGGCATGCACGAAGATGACTGGACAGGTTGGCAATCGCTGACGGCCGCGATCGGCTCGCTGGCGCAGACTGTGGGCGATGATCTGCTGGTCACGAACCCCGAGCGGCTGCGGCGCGCGATTGCGCTGGGGGCTGCCAACAGCATTCTGATCAAGGTGAACCAGATCGGCACGCTGTCCGAGACGCTGGAGGCGGTGCGGATCGCGCAGTCGGCGGGCTGGACGGCGATCATCAGCCATCGCTCGGGCGAGACGGAAGACACGACCATCGCCGATCTCGCCGTGGCGACGAAGGCGGGATTGATCAAGACCGGCGCGCCGGCGCGGGGCGAGCGAACCGCGAAGTACAACCGCCTGCTGCGCATCGCCGAGGCGCTCGGCGCGCGCGCCGAGTACGCCGGCGGCGCGGCGATCCCGCAGGCAGCGCGCCTGCTCTAGAACCAGTTGCGGCGGCTCGACTAGAGCTCCGCCTTGAGCTGCTGCGCCAGGCTGCGGGTCATACCGGGCGTGGCGGCCAGATCGTCGACCTCGGCCGCGCGGATCGCCTGCAGCGAACCGAATTTCTTGAGCAGCGCTTTCTTGCGGCGCGGGCCGATCCCCTTGATCCGATCCAGCGCACTCTGCGACGTCTGACGCGCGCGCAGGCGTCGGTGGTACGAGATCGCGAAGCGATGCGCCTCGTCGCGGATGCGCTGGACAAGGTAGAGACCCTGCGAGCGGCGGTCGAGCCGCACCGGATCGGCCGCATCGACCTGGTAGAGCAGCTCTTCGCGTTTGGCCAGTCCCGCCAGCGGGATGTCGTCGACGGCGAGGTTGCGCATCACGTCGTGCGCGGACGAGACCTGCCCCTTGCCGCCGTCCACGATCACCAGATCGGGAATCGCGCCCCAGCCTTCAGTTTCCGATTGCGCGTCCGCGTCGGTCGAGGCGGGATCCGGCTCGTGCGGCAGATCGAAACCTTCGGCTCGTTCGGCGCGGCGCGCCTCGCCCAGACGCTGGAAGCGGCGGCGGATCACCTCGGCCATGGAGGCGAAATCGTTCGGCCCCTCGCTGGTGTCGACGGTCTTGATCTGAAAGCGGCGGTACTCGCCGGTCGCCGGGCGGCCGTCGAGGAAGACGACCATCGAGGCGACCACGTTCGTTCCCTGCGTGTTGGAGATGTCGTAGCACTCGATGCGGCGCGGCGGCGCGGGCAGGCTGAGCGCCTCTTCCAGCTCGGCCAGCGCGGCGTCGGTGCGGCCCCGATCGGCCATCCAGCGGACGCGCGACATGGCCAGCGTTTCTGACGCGTTCTCGGCCGCCATCTGGACCAGCCGCCGCTTGTCGCCGCGTTGCGGATGCCGCACCTCGACGCGCGAGCCGCGTTTCTCGGACAGCCAGTCCTGCAGCAGCGCGGCATCCTCGATCGGGGCGGGAATCAGGATCAGCTTCGGCGGCTGCAGCCCGCTCTCGTAGTGCTGGCGCAAGAAGGACGCGACGACCGCGCTGTCGGCTTCGTCCTTGACGCCGGCCAGCGAGAAATGGTCGGAGCCGGCCATCTTCTGTCCGCGGATGAAAAGCACCTGGACAACGGCTTCGTCGCCGTCGACGGCGAGCCCGAAGACATCGATCTCGGACGCCGAGGTATCGGCGGTGAGCTGGGTCTCGGTCACCCGCTCGACGGCGGCGATCTGATCGCGGAGCTGGGCGGCGCGCTCGAAGTTGAGCTCGTCGGCCGCCTCGCTCATCGCCGACCTGAGCTGCGCGGCCACGGTCCCGCTCTTGCCGTCGAGGAAGAGCATGGTCTGGTCGATCACGCCCCGATACTCATCGGGCGTGCAGAACGAGGTGCAGGGCGCGATACAGCGGCGGATGTAGTACTCGAGGCAGGGGCGCGGATCGGAGCCGGTGATCTCCTTGTCGCAGGAGCGCCAGGGGAAGAGCTTCTTGACCAGGTCGAGCGTCGTGCGCACCGATTTCGCCGAGGCGTAGGGGCCGAAGTAGCGGCTGCCGTCCTTGCCCACGCGCCGCGCGATGGTGACGCGCGGCCAGGGCGCGTCGACGTCGATCTTGAGGTAGGGATAATGCTTGTCGTCCTTGAGCCGCACATTGAAGAAGGGCTGATGCCGCTTGACCAGCGTCGCCTCGAGGTGGAGAGCGTCCTGTTCGGTGCGCGTGGTGACGTATTCGATCGCGGCGATGCGCCGCGCCAGCACGCGCGTCTTGCCCTCGAGCGAGCGCGGCGAACCGAAGTAGCTGCGCACGCGCGACTTGAGGTTGGCGGCCTTGCCGATGTAGATCACGCGGTCGTTGGCGTCGCGGAACGTGTAGACGCCCGGCTTGGCGGGCAGCGCCGTCACCTGCGCGCGGAGTTGCGCGAGTTGGGCATGCGCAGGATCAGCCGGTGAATCGAGGGCGTCCGAGGCGGCGTCGGTAGTCACGCAATCCAGCCTAGCGAAACGCCGCCGGCGCGCCAGGCGAAGGACATCGCGGTGTGAGCGCGGTGCGAGACGGAGATTCTGTAGGTGGCGCGCCCGGCAGGACTTGAACCTGCGACCTCTGCCTCCGCAGGGCAGCGCTCTAATCCGCTGAGCTACGGGCGCATTCCGGGTTGGGTGTCGTGCATCCGGGAGAACTGGATCGATGGTGCCGACGGAGGGATTCGAACCCCCACGGGCTTAAGCCCACTACGCCCTGAACGTAGCGCGTCTGCCGATTTCGCCACGTCGGCATCGAAATGAACCCAGATGGATCTCCGACCTCGCTCCCGTTCCAACCGCCGTCAGCTTATCCCAGCGCAAGCCGGCGGTCTGTGGTGGGCGATGCAGGACTTGAACCTGCGGCCTCTCGGATGTGAACCGAACGCTCTAGCCAGCTGAGCTAATCGCCCCGACCCTCGTGCGTGGTAGCAGCGGCAGGACTCGAACCTGCGACACGGGGCTTATGAGTCCCCTGCTCTGCCAACTGAGCTACGCTGCCACACCTGATCAGCGTATCTCACTCGACCGCCCTGCGTCGCCCCGACCCGACCGAGCGAAGAAGGGTCGAGGCGGGCAATCGCATACTCTGTTGCAGATCAGCGCAAACGAATCACGCGCACCGCAGATGCATGGAGCGCATTCGGAGCTCAGCGATTGTGTCCCTCGAGTGGCGTCCCAACGATCCGGTTCGGTCCCTGGCGGGCAGCATTCTGGTCGCCTCGCGTCATCTCGCCGATCCCAACTTCTTCCGCACCGTGGCGCTGATCCTCGAGCACGGCGACGGCGCTCTGGGTGTGGTGCTCAATCGTCCGACGCCAATCTCCATTGCCGACGTGGTGCCGGACTGGGCCGGGCTGATCGGCCAACCGGCGGTCGTGTTTCAGGGCGGACCGGTCGAACGCACGGCGGCGATCGGGCTCGCCCGGCCGGCCGCAGCGATTGGGGCGCTCGATCCGGCGCAGACCATGTTCTCGCCCTCGATCACGAAGCCGGGGCATGAGCTGGGCATCGTCAACCTGAGCGCCGAACCGGATGACCTGGTCGGCGTGGTGCGCGACCTGCGAATTTACTCGGGCTACGCTGGCTGGAGCGCGGGCCAGCTGGAGAGTGAAATCCAGGCCGGCGGCTGGCTGGTGCTGGAGCATGACGCCGTTGATCCGCTGACCAGCGACCCGGCGATGCTGTGGAATCTGGCCTCGAGCTCGGCGGGCAGCGGGCGGGGCGTGCGCGCCGCCGATGGTCCGCACGTACAGAACAATTAGAACGATGAGTAGAACGATGCGCTGGAGACGGTCGAGGCGGGCGCGATGGCCGACAATCTCCTGACCCGGCTGCGGCGGCGGCGGCAGTCCTGGATTCTGTTCACCCTGCTGCGCAGGCCGTCTTCGACCCGCGATGCGCTCAATCGCGGGATCGTCGCGGCGGCCGTCGCGGGCGCCATCGTGGCGCCCGTGTTCATCGGCGGTCGCGGCGGCGATGCGGCCGAGGGCGCCGGCGCGGCGTTCAGCGCGCAGCTCGAAGAGCTGGACCAGCTGCGCGAGCAACGCGAACTGGACGGCGGCTCGGAGGAAATTGACGAGCGCATCGCGGCGCTTGAAGCGGCGACCCAACTCGGCCACCTGAAACGCGACGGCGACGCCTCGGACCGCGGCGCGCTGGCGCCCGACTTTCGACTGCTCGATCTGGACGGCGAACCGCGCCGG
The DNA here is from genome assembly GCA_965205105.1 of Dehalococcoidia bacterium. Lineage (GTDB taxonomy): Bacteria > Chloroflexota > Dehalococcoidia > Bin125 > Bin125 > Bin125. Next base: position 151,850 of record OZ242034.1, on the reverse strand, counting down.
CTGTCGGAGATATCGGGGCCGATCGTGCTCAACTTCTGGGCCAGCTGGTGCGAACCCTGCATCGAGGAGATGCCCGATTTCGAGAGCGTCAGCCGCGAGGCGGCGGGGCGCGTGACATTCATCGGCGTCAACGACGGCGAAGACCTCGCCACGGCGCGCGAGTTCGCCTATGAGGTGACCAACGTCAGCTACATCGTATTGCTCGACCCGACCAAGTCGATGACCGATGGGCCGTATCCGTTGGTCGGCCGGCCGACCACGTTTTTCATCGGCGCGGACGGGATCATCAAGGATCTGCGCGTCGGCATCGTCAACCTCGAAGTTCTGCGCGAGCTGGTCGGCGAACTGATCGGCGAGGAGCTGGGCGCGGTCGAGGAGCCGATACCCGCCGACTACGCCGAGGCGGCGCTCACCCTGATCGAGTCGGCCAGAGCGAACTACGCCACCGCGGCGGCGGAAATCCAGCGCTGGCGGGACAGCCCGCCCGTGTTCGACGATCCCGGCTGGCGGCGCAACATGACGGCGCAGGTGCAGATCTGGTCCGATCTGCAGACGCAGTTCTCGGCGCTCGCGCCGCCGGCGCAGTGGCGGGATCTGCACGGCAAGGTCGGCGATGCGCTGGCGCAGGTCGCCAATGCCGCCGGCCCGCTCGTGCGCGGCGCGATCGAGAGCGGGAATACGGGAGACCTGGAGATCGGCGTGGGGCTGTTCGAAACCTTCCGCGCCACGTTCGAGGCAGCCGCCGAGAGCCTCGCGGGCGTAATCACCACCCAGTCGATACTGGAATGAGACTGGAGTAATGAGCAGGGGCGATTAGCTCAGTCGGCCAGAGCGTCCGGTTTACACCCGGGAGGTCGGAGGTTCGAGCCCTCCATCGCCCACCAGCATCGCCCGGCAATGCAGCGACGGACGGCTCGCGCAACGCAGGGGCTGCATGACGGAGCGCGCTGGGTCAACATCCACGAGGGCGAGTTCGATGAGGAACAAATGGCGGACTGGATTCGCCAGTCAGCAGCCCTGCCGGGCTGGGACGGCTTTTGAGAGACTGCCGCAGCGGGAAGCGGCGGGGCGGCTAACCTGTACGAACGGAGGACGACGCCATGAAACAACTTGCACCTGACCTGTGGCAGACATCGCGGCGCGTGCTGGGCGAGGGCGTCCACTCGCACGCGTACCTGCTGACGCGGCCCTCGGGCAACCTGCTGATCTACAGCATGGGGGAAGACCAGGCGGACGATTTGGATGCCATCGACGAGCTGGGCGGCGTCGCAATGCAGGTGCTGAGCCACCGCGACGAGACCGGCCCCGCCCTCTGCCAGATTCGCGAGCGCTTCAGCTCCCGCCTTGCTTACCACGAGGCGGACGACCACGCCATCCGCGGCACCGCCGCCGCCGACCTCTTCGTCGACGCAGGCTGCTCCGAGCCGTTGCTGGACGGCATCGATGTGATGCACACGCCGGGACACACGCCGGGCAGCATCGTGCTGCGCTATGAGTCGCCGCACGGCAAGTCCTACCTCTTCACCGGCGACACCATCGTCCCCAACGCGGGCAACTGGGCGACCGGCGTCTACCCGGAGATTGAGGGGGACGCGGCGGCGTTGGTCGAGAGCCTGACTCGGCTGCGCGAGTGTCCCGCCGACATGGTCATCAGCAGCGCCTACGGCGGCGACGCGGGCTATGTGGAAACCACGCCCGACGCCTGGCGCGACGCGGTTGACAACCGCATCGCCAGCCTGAGGAACCGCTTCGGCGTCTGAACAGCACCTGGCCGCGGCTGCGGGAGGGAGCGAGCCCATGTCGTCAAAACTGCAGGAATGGCTGGACGGCCCCTACGCCAAAGCGGCGGGCCGCTTCCCCGAACGGCGTGAGTCGTTCCACCGCTCCTCCGGCGAGCCGCTGGATCCCATCTACGTCAACGGCGACGGCGACCCGCTGCCGGGCGAGTACCCCTACACGCGCGGCATCCAGCCGACGATGTACCGCGGGCGGCTCTGGACCATGCGCCAGTACGCGGGCCAGGAAGATGCCGAGGCGTCCAATCGGCGCTACCGGTTCCTGCTTGACCAGGGACAGACCGGACTCTCGGTCGCCTTCGACCTGCCGACGCAGATCGGCTACGACTCCGACGCGCCAATGGCGGAGGGCGAGGTCGGCAAGGTCGGCGTCGCGATCGACTCGATCGAGGACATGCGCACGCTGTTCGACGGCATCCCGCTCGATCGGGTGACGACCTCGATGACGATCAACGCGACGGCCAACATTCTGCTGTCGCTGTACGCGGCGGTGGCGGAGGAACAGGGCGTGGGGCGCGACCAGATCGGCGGCACGGTTCAGAACGACATCCTCAAGGAATACATCGCGCGCGGCACGTACATCTACCCGCCGCAGTCCTCGATGCGGCTGATCACGGACTGTTTCGCCTACTGCACGCAGGAGGCGCCGCGCTGGAACACGATCTCGATCTCCGGCTATCACATGCGCGAGGCGGGCTGCACCGCGGCGCAGGAGATCGGCTTCACGCTGGCCAACGCGATCGCCTACGTCGAGGCGGCGCTGGCGCAGGGGCTGGCGTTCGATCAGTTCGGTCCGCGCCTGTCGTTCTTCTTCGCCTGTCACAGCAACTTCCTCGAGGAAGTCAGCAAGTTCCGCGCCGCCAGACGGCTGTGGGCGGGCATCGCCCGGGAGCGCTTCGGCTCGCAGAGCGAGCGGGCCCAGATGCTGCGCTTCCACACGCAGACCGGCGGCGTCACGCTGACGGCGCAGCAACCCGACAACAACGTGATCCGCACCACCCTGCAGGCGCTCGCCGCCGTGCTCGGCGGTACCCAGTCGCTGCACACCAACTCGCTCGACGAGGCGCTGGGGCTGCCCTCGGAGCACGCGGTCGAGATCGCCCTGCGGACGCAGCAGGTGATCGGCTATGAGTCGGGCGTCGCCGATGTGATCGACCCGCTGGGCGGTTCCTACTACATCGAGCAGACCACCGACGCGCTGGAGCACGAGGCGCGTAACTACATCGAGCAGATCGACGCCCTGGGCGGCGCCGTCTCGTCGATCGAACAGGGTTACCAGCAGGCCGAAATCCTGGAAGCGGCCGCGCAGTTCCAGCGTGAGGTCGAGACCGAGTCGGAGGCGGAGCGCGAGGGAGACGGAAGCGCGGGCAAGCGCGGCCGCGTGATCGTCGGCGTCAACCGATTCCAGACCAGCGAGGAGCCGGACGTCGAGATCGTCCGCGTCGATCCGACCGTGCGCGAACGTCAGATCGAGAAGCTGGAGCGGCTGCGCGACGCGCGCGACGGCGCTGCGGTCGACGCCTCGCTGGACGCCATCCAACAGGCCGCGGCGACGGACGAGAATTTGGTCCCGCTGATGCTGGACGCGGTACAACGATCGGCGACGCTGGGCGAAATCTCCAATGCGCTGCGCGCGGTCTGGGGCGAGTACCGCGAGCGCATCGTCGTCTAGCGGACGAGCGGAATACCGGAATCGGGTTGTGCCGTTTGGACGCAGGGCAGATGGCCGCCGGCAGCCGAGCGGCGCCGGCCGTGACGGCGGCGCGCAGCGGTCCTGGTCGGACGCCCAGCGGCTGCGCTACTGGTGGCAGGTCGAGCGGACGTTGCTGCTGCAGGCGCTGCACGCCGTTCCCGGCGGCGCCGTCGATCAACCGCTTGATCACGGCGCCTGGTCGCCCAAGGGGCTGGCGGCGCACCGGCTGTTCTGGGAGGCCGAGGAACGCGCCGCGATCGAGGAGCATCTGGGCGGCGCATTTCCCTCGCTGCTCGACTTCCCGACCGGTCGGATCGACTCGACCAACGCGGCCGCCGTCGACTCGCTGGGCGATCGGACGCTGCCGGCGATGCTGCGCGCCCTGGCGGACCTGCGCGGCCGCACGGCTACGCTGGTGGAGCACATCCCCGACGCCGACCTCGACCGTCAGGGCAATCCGGCTCGCATTTTGCTCGGCGTAGCGCTGGAGCACGACCGCGAGCATCGCCAGGAGATCGAACGACGTTTCGGCGCGCCGGCGCGCGGCGATTAGGACGGCACAACAACTCACCGGAGAACTCACTGGCGCCAAGCGGGCGCGCCGGGCGAGATGGGAGCACGATGGCACTGACGAGAATTCATCACATCGGCATCGCCGTACACGACGCCGACAGGACGGCTGAAGTCTGGCGCGACACCTTCGGACTGGAAACCGCGCTCGATACCGAGCTCGAGTCGCAGGGCGTGCGCGGCGTGATCTTCCCGCTCGACAACTGCGAGATCGAGCTGCTGCAACCGACCCGCGAGGACACGGGCATCGCGCGCTATCTGGAAACCAACGGCGAAGGCTTCCATCACATCTGCTTCGAGTCGACCGATGTCGCCGGCGACCTGGCCGCCGCCAAAGCGGCGGGGATGCAGATGATCGACGAGACGCCGCGCGTCGGTCTGACCGGGATGATCGGCTTCATTCACCCGCGATCCAACCACGGCGTGCTGATCGAGTACGCGCAGCCGCCCGACGACGCGCCGCAGCACCGCGGGCCGACGTCGGGACCCGGGCCGCACGCGCTGCATCACATGACGGTCGCGGTCGAGGACATCGCGCCGGTGCAGCATGAGTGGAGCGCCCGCTACGGGTTCGCCGCGGGGCGGCATATCGAGTCGGAGGCGCTGGGGCTGGAGGCGCAGTTTCTGGGTCTCGGACCAACCGATATCGAACTGGTGCGTCCGCTCGCGGGCAGCGGCGGGCCGCTGCCGCGCAAGCTCGAGATCTCGGGCGAGGGCATGTTCATGCTCGCCCTGACCGTGCGCGACGCCGAAGCATCGGTGGCGTATCTACGCGGCCAGGGCTGGACGGTGACCGACGCGGGTGCCGGCGCGTTTATCTCGCCCAAACACACCTACGGCGCGCGACTGCGCCTGTCGGAGGCGTAACGACTCACATCGTGCCGGCGACAGGTTTTGTCAGCGGCAGGCTCAGCGTTCAGGCGGAGATTGGCGGTATTCTGAGCCGAAACGCCCGGGCGAACGTTTTGGCGGGAGATCCGATATGAGCGAAACCGCAACCGCGTCCGACCAGATTCGCGTGCTGGTCGCCAAGCCGGGTCTCGACGGCCACGACCGCGGGGCCAAGATCGTCGCTCGCGCCCTGCGCGACGCCGGGATGGAAGTGATCTACACCGGCATCCGCCAAACGCCCGACATGATCGCCGAGGCGGCGCTGCAGGAGGATGTCCACGTCGTCGCCCTGTCGGTGCTGTCGGGCGCGCATCTGGAACTGTTCCCGCGCGTCGTGGACGCCTGCCGTGAGCGCGGCATCACGCCTCGCAACACCCTCTTCCTGGGCGGCGGGATCATCCCCGACGAGGACGCGGAGACGCTGAAACGGGCTGGCTTTTCGGCGATCTTCGGCCCCGGCGCGCACACCGGCGATATCGCCGAATTCGTCCACGCCCACGTGACCGAGCTCGACCGCTCGTGACCACCGACGCAGCCAATGCCCCGCAGACGGCGCCGACCGCACTGAGCGGGCGGCTCGCCGAGATGAAAGCGCGGCTGCTCGACGGCGACCGCCGCGCGCTGGCGCGGGTGTTGAGCTGGGTCGAGAACGGTGATCAGCGCGGGCGCGCCATGCTGCGCGCGCTCTATCCGCGCAGCGGCCGGGCGCGCACCATCGGCCTGACCGGCTCGCCCGGCGCGGGCAAGAGCACCGTCACCAACGCGCTCGCCCAGGCGTTCCGCGCGCGCGGCCAGACGGTTGGGATTGTCGCCATCGACCCGTCCTCGCCGTACACGATGGGCGCGATTCTGGGCGACCGCGTGCGCATGACCGAGCTGTATGCGGACGCCGGCGTGTTCATCCGCTCGCTCGCCTCGCGCGGCGCGCTGGGCGGCCTCTCGGCGGCGACGCAGGATGTCGTCCACGTGCTCGACGCGTTCGGCAAGGATGTGATCCTGATCGAGACCGTGGGCGCCGGGCAGGACGAAGTCGATATCGCCGGCGCGGCGCAGACCACGATCCTGATCAACACCCCGAACATGGGCGACGAGGTGCAGACGCTCAAGGCGGGAATCATGGAGATCGCCGACGTGCTCGTCGTCAACAAGTCCGATCTGCCCGGCGCCGACCGCATGGTCTCCGCGCTCAAGGCGCTGCTCTCGCTCAATCCCGACCGCGGCTGGCAGCCGCCCGTGGTGCGGGTTGTGGGCACGTCGGGCGAAGGCATCGAGCGGTTGTTGCAGGCATGCGACGCGCACTTCGACGAGCTGCAATCGACGGGCCGGCTGGAGGCGTCCGAGTTGGAGCGGGCGCGGCAGCAGATCACGTCGTTGGCGCGCGCCAACGTGCTCAATCGGCTGCGCACCGAGTCCGGCGAACGCCGACTGGCGGACCTCTCCGACGCGGTCGCCGGCCGACGCCTCGATCCACACAGCGCGGCCGCGGCCTGGTTGGATGAATCGCGGATGGGCGAAGCGTGAATCCGTCCGAGCCGGCGCAGCGCTTGCAGATCCGCTTCAGCGCCGACGGGCCGCTCAAGTACGTCTCGCACCTCGACCTGATGCGCGTCTGGGAACGCGTCTGCAAGCGGGCCGGCTTGCCGCTGGCGACCTCGCAGGGATTCTCGCCGCGACCGAAACTCGCGCTCGCCGCGCCGCTCGCGGTCGGTGCGACGTCGGAAGCCGAGCTGCTCGATCTGCTGCTGACCGCAAGAGTCGACCCATCCGACACGATGCGCGCGCTGTCCGCCGAACTGACGCCGGGACTACGCATCGCCGAGATCCGGGAGGCGCCGCTCAGGCAGGCGTCGTTGCAATCGATGCTCAAGGCCGCCGTCTACGCCGTCGACATCGCCGATCCGCGCCCGCGCGGCGAATGGCAAGCCGCCATCGACAACCTGCTGGCGCGGGAACATCTCGACTGGAGCCAGCAGCGCGGCGAGGAGACCAAATCGTACGACCTGCGAGCGCTGATCCTCGACCTGGAACTGATCGCGGTCGAAGGCGGCGTCGCGAGCCTGACAATGCGGCTGCGCAACGACGAGCGCGGCGCGGGGCGGCCGGAGCAGGTCGCGCTGGCGCTGGGCGCGAGGGAAGAGCCGTCGCGCATTCACCGCACGGCTATCGAGCTGACCGGAGACAGGTGAGGGCTTGGATCGCATCCTGATTCTCAGGCACGTCGAATCCGAGGCCAACCGCTCGGGCGTGGGGTTGGGGCGAGCCGACTCGCCGCCGACCGAGCTTGGCTTGCAGCAACTCGACGCGACCGTCAACGCGCTGCGCGAGGAACCGATCGCCCGCGTGTTGACCAGCCCGTTGTCCCGCGCGCGCCTGCTCGCCGAGGGCATCGCCGGCGCCCACCGAATCGAAGCCCAGGCCCACGACGGCCTGCTGGAGCTGGATGTGGGCGAGCTCGAAGGGATCGAGTGGCCGATCGTGCGGCAACGCTTCGGCGAGTTTCTGCGCCGCTGGCGCGGCGACGAATCCGCCCGGGCGCCGATGCCCGGCGGCGAGTCGTTGATGGACGTACTGGCGCGCGCGCGGATCGTCTTCGACGCGCTGGTGCAGGATCCGACGGAAGGCGTCGGCGTGATCGTGACCCACAACTTCGTCGTCAAGATGCTGGTCGTCCACGCTCTGGAGATGCCGCCGCAAGCCTGGCGCCGTGTCGACACCGGACTCGGCGGCATCACCTCGTTCCGCATCGCCGACGGCGCGCCGGCCATCGAGCGGCTCAACGATCGACACCACCTGCGCGGCCTCTAGCTCATCACCGAGTCATCACACGGTGTAGAGTGCCAACGGCGGCGGCGCTGAACGCGCAGCATGAACCAATCGGACGACACAGCGGACGCTCAGCCGGTCGAGACGCCGACCGCCGCCCGGCGCGCGCCGGCCGCCTTACCCTGGTTGCTGCGGCGGATCGCCTTCATTGGCGCGCTGTCGTTGGTCGGCTTCGTCGTCTTCAGCGGCGTCGAGGGGCTGATGCAGGCGAACAGTCTGGACGACCGCATCGCGCAGACGCAGGCCGAGATCGTCGAACTGCGCCGCGACGCCGATCAACTGGCGGCATTGATCGCCTGGCTGGATTCCGACGCCTACATTGAACGCATCGCTCGCGAGGACCTGGGCATGGTGCGTCCCGGCGAGGAGGCGTTCGCCGTCCACGCGCCGAGTCGCGGTCAACTGGCGATCGATCGATCGCCGTGGTGGGCGAATCTGCTGCCCGACGCGGCAGACTGAGGCTCGCGCCCGGAGCGCCGCGTGATCGCACAGACGGATCGCCGCATACGAGAGATCGGGCGGCGCGTGTCAGGCGCGCTGGTCGAGAGCGCGGGACCGGGGCGCGGACGGACGCTGATCGCCGGCGTATCGGGCGGCGCCGACTCTTCGGCGATGCTGCTCCTGCTCAGCGATACGCAAGCGCGGCACGGGTGGCGGATTCGCGCCGCGCACGTCGACCACGCCATCCAATCGTCCGCAATACGAACGGCATTCCGCGCCGCCGCCGAGCGCGTCGCCGCCCTGGCGGATGTGCGCCGCGAGATCATCAGCGCCGACGCGCCGGCGGAGCGCGATGCCGCCGCAGACGGCATCGAGGCCGCGGCGCGGCGCGTCCGCTACGCGGCGCTGACCAGGCTGGCGCGCGATCGCGGCGCGCCCGTCGTCGCGGTCGCGCATACGCGGGACGACCAGGCCGAGACAGTCCTGCTGCATATCCTGCGCGGTTCCGGACTCGACGGCCTCAGCGGGATGCATCCGCTGCGGCCGTTGAGCGACGAGGTCCTGTTGATCCGTCCTCTGCTGGACGTGACCCGGATGGAAACCGAAGCGGTCTGCCGCGCCTACGACTGGGCGCCTGTCCACGACCCGTCGAACGACGACCTGCGTCATACGCGCAACCAGATCCGGCGGCGGTTGCTGCCGCTGATGTCCGAGATCAACCCCAACATCTCGCAACGTCTGGCGCAGCAGGCGCGCTCGGTGCGCGCCGAACGGGCGCTGCTGGAGGAGGTCGGCCAGCAGACGCTGGCGGCGCTGCGCGACGCGCAGGGGCGATTGCCGCGGCGCGCGGTGCGGCAGCTCTCGCCCCAGCTGCAGAACCGGATCATCCGCGCGCTCTGCCGCGAACGCGGGGTGACGCTCTCGGCCGAGCGCACCGCCGCCGCGCTGAACGCGGTTCGGGGCGGACGCGGCGTGGTCCAGCTGCCGGGCGGCGTGCGCTTGACGGTGGCGCAGGGCGTGATCTCGGTCGAGTAAGCCGGTGAGCGCGTCGTGCGGCGGGATTATCCGGCGAGATTATTCGGCGAGGTTGTCCACAACACAGGCGCGCGGGTTGACTTCGCGCTTCGCATCTGGTTAAGATGGTGGTCTGCCTCAAGCGGGGCGCGGATTCGGCATCAGACCGGTCGGCGTCGAGTGGCGGCGGGCCTTCACAATTGGAGAGCGGAAGTCCAGTGTGCTTGGGGAGCCCCCCAAGTCCGGGATCGCGGCCTGAGCGGTTCGCGCCTCTGGCGCGGGCGGCGGTGGCGGCGATGCCCGAACAATCTCTACCATGCAGCCGGCTGCGGTCGGCTGATCCAATGGAGAGTTTGATCCTGGCTCAGGATAAACGCTGGCGGCGTGCCTTACGCATGCAAGTCGAACGAAGCCCGGCCTTCGGGTCGGTGACTGAGTGGCAAACGGCTGAGTAACGCGTAGGTGATCTGTCCCGAGGTGGGGAACAACCCGTGGAAACGCGGGCTAATACCCCATACGCCCAACGGATCGGCCCGTTGGGGAAAGTTCCGGCGCCTCGGGAGGAGCCTGCGTCCGATTAGCTGGTTGGTGAGGTAACGGCTCACCAAGGCGACAATCGGTAGCTGGTCTGAGAGGATGATCAGCCAGACTGGGACTGAGACACGGCCCAGACTCCTACGGGAGGCAGCAGCGAGGAATCTTGCGCAATGGGCGAAAGCCTGACGCAGCAACGCCGCGTGGGTGACGAAGGCCTTCGGGTTGTAAATCCCTTTTGCCGGGGAAGAACCATGACGGTACCCGGCGAATAAGCCACGGCTAACTACGTGCCAGCAGCCGCGGTAAGACGTAGGTGGCGAGCGTTATCCGGATTTACTGGGCGTAAAGCGTACGTAGGCGGCTTCGCAAGTCTGCCGTGAAATCTCCCGGCTCAACCGGGAGCGGTCGGTGGAAACTGCGACGCTCGAGGGGCGTAGAGGCAAACGGAATTCCCGGAGTAGTGGTGGAATGCGTAGATACCGGGAGGAACACCAGCGGCGCAAGCGGTTTGCCAGGCGCATCCTGACGCTGAGGTACGAAAGCGTGGGTAGCGAACCGGATTAGATACCCGGGTAGTCCACGCCGTAAACGATGGATGCTAGTCGTGGGGGGTATCGACCCCCTCCGTGACGCAGCTAACGCAATAAGCATCCCGCCTGGGGAGTACGGCCGCAAGGCTAAAACTCAAAGGAATTGACGGGGGCCCGCACAAGCAGCGGAGCGTGTGGTTCAATTCGATGCAACGCGAAGAACCTTACCTGGGCTTGACATGTTCCGGACCGCGGGTGAAAGCCCGTTTCCCTTCGGGGCCGGATCACAGGTGCTGCACGGCTGTCGTCAGCTCGTGCCGTGAGGTGTTGGGTTAAGTCCCGCAACGAGCGCAACCCTCGTCGTTAGTTGTACTTTTCTAGCGAGACCGCTGCGTACAACGCAGAGGAAGGTGGGGACGATGTCAAGTCAGCGTGGCCCTTACGCCCAGGGCGACACACACGCTACAATGGCCGGTACAATGGGCAGCCACATCGCGAGATGGAGCGAATCCCTCAAAACCGGTCCCAGTTCGGATAGCAGGCTGAAACTCGCCTGCTTGAAGCCGGAGTTGCTAGTAACCGCAGGTCAGCCATACTGCGGTGAATACGTTCTCGGGCCTTGTACACACCGCCCGTCACGTCATGGGAGTGAGTAACGCTTGAAGTCGGTGCGCGAACCCTCGGGACGCAGCCGCCGAAAGTGGGACTCGCAACTGGGACGAAGTCGTAACAAGGTAGCCGTAGCGGAAGCTGCGGCTGGATCACCTCCTTTCTAGGGAGAACGCCGGCCGGCGATCCCATCGCCGGCTGAGCTCCCAGGTCGATCCGCCAGCCCCGTCAGCAATGACCGGGGCGCTTCGAGGCCGACGCCCCTAACCCGGGCCGAGTCCGAGAAGTCAACGGCGTGCCGGCTCCTCAACTGCATTGGCTTCCGCTCTCCAACGGTGAAGACCGCCGTCGCGCTCCTGTTCGCAGCGCAGCCGCGGCCCACCCGTGAGCTGTCCCGGGCCATTAGCTCAGCAGGTTAGAGCGCAGTCCTGATAAGACTGAGGTCCCTGGTTCGAGTCCAGGATGGCCCACCACCTGCTCGTTTCCTCGCCTCGCCGCCCGAGCGCTCCGTTCCCGACAGCCGATCGCATTCGCAGCCACTCCCCGGCCGCGTCGCGCCCGCGCCGTCGGACATCGACCGATTTGTTAGCCTGCAAAAGACGCGGCCGATCCAGACTGATCCGGCGGTCGCGCGGATGCGGGACCGACCGAGAGGAACCGACGGTGGCGACGTCTCCAGACTTCTCCGACCTGCCGGGCCGCCTGATCGTGGTCGAGGGCATCGACGGGTCGGGCAAGAGCACGCAGCTCGACCTGCTGCACAAATGGCTGCGCAGCCAGGGTTATGTCACCGTCTTCACCGAGTGGAACTCGTCGCCGATTGTGCGCGACACCACCAGGCGCGGCAAGCGTCGGCAACTGCTCACGCCGATGTCGTTCAGCCTGATCCACGCCGCCGATTTCGCCAGCCGCACCCACGAGCAGATCCTGCCGGCGCTGCAGGCCGGCGTGATCGTGCTGGCCGACCGTTACGTCTACACCGCGTTCGCGCGCGACGCCGCCCGCGGCGTCAATCGTGACTGGGTGCGCGACCTCTACTCGTTCGCGCCGCCGCCGAGTCTGGCGCTCTACTTCCACGTCTCGCTGGACGAGTCCATCCGCCGCATTGCCGCCTCGCGGGCCGAGATCAAGTTCTACGAGGCGGGGATGGACCTGGGACTCTCCGATGACCTGACCGAATCCTTCCGCCTCTTCCAGGGGCGCATTCTGGACGAATACGACGCGCTCTGCGAGGAGTACGACATCACCCGCATTGACGCGTCCGAGTCGCTGGTCAGTCAGCAGATGTTGGTGCGGGAATTGGTCAAGCCGCTGATCGAAGATCTGCCGCGCCGCGAGATTTCGGCGCTGCCCGCGCACCTGCAGACCGGGTTCGCAACCCTGGCCGCTGGAGGCGGCTCGTGACCAGGGTCCGCTTCTACGGCGAGCCGCCGCCGGGCATCGAACAGGACTGGCTGCCGGGGCGGTTGATCGTGATCGAAGGCACCGACGGCGTCGGCCGCTCGACGATCATCTCGATCCTCAAGGGCTACCTCGAGTCCAACGGTTGGGGCGTGGTCGACAGCGGACTGCGGCGCTCGCCGCTGGTCGGGCCCGGCATCGATCAGGCCAAGGCGGGTCACACACTGGATCCGATCACGCTGAATCTGTTCTACGCCACCGATTTCTGGGATCGATTCGAGCGCATCATGCTGCCCGCGCTGCAGGCGGGAATGGTGGTGTTGGCCGATCGCTACATCTTCTCACTGATGGCGCGCGCGATTGTGCGCGGAGCGCCGCGCCAGTGGCTCGAACAGATCTACGGCTTCGCGCTGGTGCCCGACCAGGTGGTGTACCTCGACATCGACGCCGAGGACCTGGTGCTGCGCGTGCTGGAGCGCGGCTTCGACTTCTGGGAATCGGGCGGCGACTACCTGCACGACCGCAGCATCTACGACGGCTTCATGCAGCATCAGCGCGAGCAGCTGCGCGAGATGTCGGAGATGGCCGAGCGCTACGACTGGGACGTCATCGACGCCCGGGGAACGATCGAGCAGGTATTCGAGGATGTCCGCTGCGCCGTGATGCCGACCGTACAGGGTATGCGTCGGGACTGAATGACTTGGCGGTGGGGGTATATGCTGAGTCGGCGTTCGCGCCGAGGTAGCTCAGTTGGTAGAGCACACGACTGAAAATCGTGGTGTCGGCAGTTCGATTCTGCCCCTCGGCACCAACTCGCTCGCTCGACCGCGGCGGTGAACCGCCCGCCTCAGCTCGTCAAGGCGTCCGCCAGGTACTCAATCACGTGCCGCGGCTGCGCCTCTGTGTGATGACCGATTTGCTGTCGGCAGGAGACGCCGGTCACGGCGACGGGCGCGTCCGGCTCGGCGCGGATCGCTGGGAACAGGCGCAGCTCGCCCATCTGGCGCGAGATCTCGTAATGCTCGCGCTCGAAGCCGAACGAGCCGGCCATCCCGCAGCAACCGCTCTCGATCGCGTGCGGCTCGTAGCCAGCCCGCCGCAGCGCCGTGAGCGTCTGTTGGAAACCGGCCAGCGCCTTCTGGTGGCAGTGCGTATGCAGCAGCAACCGCCCATGCCGACCGGGACGGCCGGCGAAGATTTCGGCGGCGCCGTCCCGCTCCAGCTCGCGCGCCAGCCACTCGTCGAAGAGCAGCGCGCTGCCCGCCACCGCGCTCGCCATGCCGCGCGCCGGCGCGCTGCGCAGCAGCAGCGGATACTCGTCGCGCAGGGTCAGCAGGCAGGACGGTTCGAGGCCGACAATCGGCGTGCCCGCGGCGGCATGACCGTGCAGCGCCGCGACATTCCGCTGCGCCATCGACCGAGCCTGGTCGAGCAACCCTTTGGAGATCGCCGGCCGGCCGCAGCAACCGCGATCCGCCGCCCGGATCGCCCGATACCCCAGCGCCTCGATGATCCGCGTGGCGGCGATGCCGACTTCGGGATGTACGAAGTTGGTGAAGGTGTCGTCGAACAGCACCACGTCGCCGCGCGGCGCGGCCGGCGCGGTTCGGCTCCGAGCCCAGCGGTCGAAGCGCCGCGGGGCGAGACGGGGCAGCGGACGCGCGGCGTGCACGCCCGCCAGCGAGAGCAGTTTCCGCATCGGCGCCGACGCGGCGAGCGCGTTCGCCAACCCGGGCGCCAGGGATCCGAGCCTGAGCAGCGCCGCGATGTTGGCGAAGGCGCGGTCGCGCGCGGGAACGCGATGGACGCGATGTCGATGGGCGAGTACTTCGTACTTGATCTTGGCCAGATCGACGCCCGACGGACATTCGGCTTTGCAGGCCTTGCACTCGACGCACAGGTCGAGCGCGTCGCGCAGCCGATCGCCCGATAGCTCCTCCAGCGGCAGCGCGCCGTTGAGGATCTGGCGCAGCAAGTTGGCGCGGCCGCGGGTTGAATGCTCCTCGTCCTGGGTGACCATGAACGAGGGGCACATCGCGCCGTCGAACTTGCGGCAGGCGCCCTGTCCGTTGCACATCTCGGCCGCGCGGGCGAGGCCGCCTTCGGAATCGAAATCGAGCCAGCTGTTGGGTTCGGCGTTAATCGTCTGCGGGCTGAGCCGCAGATTATCACGGAAGGGCGGCGTATCGATGATCTTGCCGGGATTGAGCAGACCATCGGGATCGAAGATCCGCTTGGCCTCGCGAAACGCCTCGACCAGACGCGGACCGAACATCTTCTCCATGAACGCGCCGCGCACGATCCCGTCGCCGTGCTCGCCGGAGAGCGATCCGCCGAACTCCACAACCAGGTCGGCGATCTCGCCGGCCAGCGCCTCGGTCTGTTCGAGTCCGACCGCGTCCTTCACGTTGACCACCGGCCTGATGTGCAGGCATCCGGCCGCGGCGTGGCCGTAGTAGCCGGCGCGCAACCCTTTGGCGCGGACGGCGGCGTCGAAACGGGAGACGAACTCGGGCAGCCGCTCGGGCGGCACGGCGGTGTCCTCGACGAACGCGGCCGGCTTCGGGTCGCCGTGCATCGACATCAGCAGACCTAGCCCGGCCTGCCGCATCTGCCACATCCGCGACTGCGCGGCCGCATCCGTCTCGACGACGCGGGCGTAGCCCATACCGCGAGACTCCAGGTCGGCCGCAATCGTTCGCAGCTGCTCGTCGAGTTCGGCGTCGGAATCGGCGAAGCACTCGATCAGCAGGATGGCGCCGGGGTTGCCGACGACAAAGCTCGCCAACGGCGCATAGCCGACGCTGGAGCGGCAGCGCTCGATGATGGTCTCGTCGACCAGCTCGATCGCGGCCGGACCGTGCGCGTTGGCGGCGATGGTCGCCTCGGCCGCCTCGATCAACGTGTGGAAATGCGCCGCCAGAATGCCGTGCCGGGCGGGCAATGCGGCGAGCTGCACCGTCGCCTCGGTCACCACCGCGAGCGTGCCCTCGGAGCCGACGACCATCCGCGAGAGATTGACGCCGTCCGGATCGAGCAGCGCGTCGAGGTTGTAGCCGGAGACCCGGCGGGGAATATCGGGGAAGCGGGCGGCGATCTCATCGCGCGATCGCTCGGCGAGATCGCGCAGGTCGCGGTAGAGCCGACCTTCACGGCTGGCGGCGTCGGCGAGCGCGCGCAGACGGCGCGCGTCGACGTGCTCGAAGCGCAGCGCCTCGCCGTCGGAGAGAATGACATCCAGCGACTCGACCACATCGACCGTCTTGCCGTACAGGCCGCTGTGCGTTCCGCAGGAGTTGTTGCCGATTCCGCCGCCGATGGTGGCGCGGTTCGCGGTCGAGGGATCGATCGGGTAGTGCAGTCCGTATGGACGGGCCGCCCGGTTCAGCTCCGAGAGCACCAGTCCGGGCTGCACGCGGGCGAGCCGTCGAGCGGGATCGATATCCAGCACTGCGTTCATGTGCCGCGTGAAGTCGAGCACCACCGCGTGGTTGACGCCCTGCCCGGCCAGACTCGTGCCGCCGCCGCGCGGCAGCAGCGGCACGCCGTGCGCTCGAGCGGCGGCGACCGCCGCGGCGGCGTCCGCGCGCGTTCTGGGGAACGCGACCGCGACCGGCTCCATCTCGTACAGCGACGCATCGGTGGCGTAGAGCAGCCGCGATGGTCGGTCGATCAGGACATCCTCGGGATGCGACAGCGCGGCGCGCAGGTCGTCGGCCAGCGGTTCGAGCGCATGCGGCCCGTTGTTGAGCATCGCCCGCGCGCGGCCGACCGAACCGAATCGGGACGGCGCGGCACCCTCGATCACCGGGCGCAACGAACGCGACGGGCGCGACGGAGGCAGTGACGCTCGGGCGGTCATGGCGGCAGGCTACCGCGCAGCCGCTCGGCGGCTACGGCGGGATCGTCGGCGGCGAGGATGGCGCGGCGCACGGCGACGCCCCAGACGCCGGCTTCGATGGCGAGCGGCGCGTTGTCCGCGTCAATGCCGCCGATGGCGTAGCTCGGCGTATTGCCGAGCAGGTCCCGCATCTCGCCGAGCCGCTCGAGGCCGACCCCCGCGCGCCCGGGATGCGACGCCGTCTCGAAGATCGTTCCGATGATCGCGTAGTCGACGGCGTCGGCGGCCGCCCGCCGCGCCTCATCGGCGTCGTGCACCGACCGACCCAACAGCAGCGCGCGCCGATCGGGGCGCTCCGCAGCGGCCGGCAGGTGCAGCCCAATCTGCAGCGTCTGCGCGAGCGCAAGGCGATTGTTGACGATCAGCGTGGTCAGCGGCGGCATCCGACGCTGCACCGCTCGAATGACGGCGATTAGTTCGGCGTCGCGCAGCTCGCGCTCGCGGAACTGGACGACGAGCCGTCCACCAACGGCGTCGGCGGCGCGTACGATCAGGTCGGGCAGCGGTCGGCCGCCGGCGGCCTGATGATCGGCGATCAGCATCAAGCGGTGCAGGATCATGACTCGATCACATCTCGCGCCTCTGGAACCGCCAGGGGATGAGCCGCCGCTCGATCAGCACGACAGTCAGGAACAGCGCGTAGCTCATCACCGCGACGACGAAGATGGCGCCGAAGACGAGATCGGTGCGAAATGAGAGCCGCGACTGCTCGATGAAGATGCCCAGACCGTCGACGGCGCCGGCGAGCTCGCCGAAAATCGCGCCGAGCACCGCGTAGATCGCGGCGATGCGCAGGCCGGTGAACAGATCCGGCAGCGCCGCAGGAATCTTCACATAGCGGTACATCTGCCAGCGCGAGGCGCCGAAGGTGCGCATCAGATCGATTGTCGGCCGCTCGGTGGCGGCCAGTCCGGCCGCGAACCCCAGCACAATCGGCACGAAGGTGAACAGGCCGATCACGATGATCTTCGGTGTGATGCCAAAGCCGAACCAGACGATCATCAACGGCGCGAGCACGGGAATCGGAACGGTCTGCGAGGCGACGATGATCGGATACAGGGCGCGTCGGACCGGGGTCGAGATATCCAGCAGCAGCCCCAGCGCCAGCGCGCAGACGATGCTGATCGCGAACCCCGCGGCGACTTCGGACATGGTCACCAGCGAGTGGTCCCAGATCGCGCCCGCCGATTCGACGCTCTCGCGGATGATGCGGACCGGTCCGGGCAGCACCTGGGGGCGAATATCCGAGAGCCAGACATAGACTTGCCAGCCGACCAGCACCGCCAGCACCAGCAGCGCCGGCGCGGCGACGCCGATCAGCAACTCCCGACGCAGGCGGCGCTCGATCACGCCAACGCTCCGCCCGACGCCGTCTCCTGCCGCAGGGCGTCGATCAGCCGGTGGGCTGCCTCGGTCTCCGCGGCGCGCGCCGTTCTGGGCCGCGGCAAGTTCACGTCCAGCGACCTGGTGATCCGCCCCGGTCTTGGCGACATCACGTAGACGCGATCGCTCAGCGCGACCGCCTCGTGCGGATCGTGCGTGACCAACAAGGCGGAGCCGCCGATCCGATTCCAGGTCTCGGCCAGCCAGGACTGAAGCTGTCCGCGCGTGATCGCGTCGAGCGCTCCGAACGGCTCGTCCAGCAGCAGGAACGGCCGGCCCAGCAGGTAGGTGCGCAGGAAGCTGGCCCGCTGACGCATCCCGCCCGAGAGTTCGTGCGGGCGTCGGTGTTCGAAGCCGCCCAGGCCGAACTGCGGGAACAGATCCGCCGCCCGCGCGCGCGCCTGACGACGATCAACACCCTGCACCTCGAGTCCGAGCGAGACGTTCTCCAGCACGGTGCGCCAGGGAAACAGCATGTCCTGCTGCGGCATATACCCGAATCGCGACAGCCGCGCCTCGGCGGCGGGCGTTTCGCCGTCGATCAGGATGCGGCCGGCGTCGACTTCGTCGAGGCCCGCGATCAGGTTGAGCAGCGTCGTCTTCCCGCAGCCTGATGGTCCGACCAGCGCGGCGAACTCGCCGTCGGCAACGGTCAGCGAGACATCGCTCAGCGCCTGCACGGCGCGCTCGCCCGAACCGTAGCGTTTGTCGACGCCCTCCACCTTCAGCATCTCGGCACCGCCGCCGCTACTCCCGCGCCGCCTCGATGATCTCGGTCGTGAAGTGCGCGGACCAGTCAGGTTCCGTCTTCAGCGGATCGCCGTCCGCGTCGGTCAACAGGCCGTGCTGATAGAGCCAGCCGGGATAGGACGACCACTGGGCGAGCGTCTGGGTACCCCAGCGTCCATTGGCGTCGAGGTAGTACTCGTCCGCCAGCAGATGCGCCGACTCGTACACGAGAGCGGGGTCGGGGAACGCGTCGGCGCCGGCCGTCTCGATCAGCAGGCGTCCGGCCTCGTCCGGATTCTCGGCGGCGAACTCGTAGCCGCGCAGCGTGGCGCGCATGAACCGCACCAGCGCGTCCCGATTTTCGTCCAGCGCTTCGCCGGAGGCGACAAGCAGCACCGCGGGACGATCGGGCACGCCGAAGTCGGCGTGCCGCCAGCTGCGGTATCGGATCCCCTGCCGATCCCAGTCGAGACCTTCCCAGGTCGCAAAGATCTCGACGGCGTGCACGCGGCCGGCGAGCAGCGCGTCGTAGGCGCCCGTGTCGAGCACGACCAGCTCGGCGGCACCATCGCCGCCGTCGGCCTGGATCACGGTGCGCCACTGCGGTTGCTCGTAGGGCAGCCCCCAGCCGGCGTAGAGCCGGCCATCCATATCGCGCAGCCGCTTGATCGGCCCATCCTCGAGCACGGCGATCTCGGTCGGGCTCTTCTGCAGGACGGCCGCGATGCTGACCACATCGAGACCCTGCGCCTGCGAGAAGGGTACCGAGGTGGAGAATGAGAAGGCGACGTCGGCGACGCCCTCGGCAACCAGCAGATCGCCGTTGGCGCCGCTGTAGGGCAGGATCTCGACATCGATCCCTTCCGCCTCATACCAACCCTGCGCTATCGACGCGTAGAGGCCGGTGTGGTTCGTGTTCGGCGTCCAATCGAGCTGCACGCGGATCAGGTCGGGCTCATCCTCGCCGCAGGCGGCGAAGACCAACGAGACGAGCAACAGCGCCGCCGTCAGGGCAGCCGCGGCCATCCTGAAGCGCAGCGTCACGAGGTTGTTCACTGTGCCGCGCCATTCATCCAGGCCGAGTCGAAGAAGCGGTATTCGAGCTCCATCGCGGTGCGGAACTTGACCGTCTCCGATGCCGACGCTTCGCCATGCTCGTCGAGCATGGCCATGATGATCTCCACCTTCTCCAGATACGGCTGCCCCGAGTACATGTTGATCCAGAACCCGTAACGCTCGTCGTGGGGTTGATCGACGAGTCTCGATCCCAACCAGCCGTAGAGCTTGGCGCACGGAGCCATGGCGGCCAGCTGCTCGCCGATCGTGCCCGTGGCCGCCGTGGCGAGCAGGAAATCGGTGTATTCGCGCGCCGCCGGCAGCGGTTGCACATCGTCGAGCGAGACGCCCAGTTCGGGCGCGGTCTGCTCGTGCAGCGTGCCTTCGGTCAGGATGCCGGCGAGCAGCGAGCCGAACTGGCGCCGCGCGCCCCAGTCCCGCGCCCGAACCGCACCCCAAGCGTATGAGCGAGCGTAGGCGTCGAGATAGAAATGATCCTGCTGCGCGAACAGCCCGTATCGGGACGCCGACAACGTGCCGTCGGCCAGACCAACGATGAACGGATGCTCCAGGCACGCTTCGGCGAGGTCGCGGTTGGCGTCCCAGAGGTGTTGCGAAAGCGGCGGGTCGGACACGGCGTACTCCTGCTCCATCATGCTGTTCTGCTCAGGCTCTGTTCTGCTCAGGACGTGTCCAGAGGCGAGATCATTCCCTCGGACGGCGACGAGGCCTCGGCGTAAAAGCGGCGCGGCATGCGGCCGGCCAGGAAGGCGTCGCGGCCTGCCTGCGCGGCGGCGCGCATCGCGCGCGCCATGCGAACGGGATTGCGGGATCGCGCTACGGCGGTGTTCATCAACACCGCGTCGCAGCCGAGCTCGAACGCGATCGCCGCGTCGGACGCGGTGCCGACGCCGGCATCGACGATCACCGGCACGCCGGCGCGCTCCTTGATCAGCTGGATATTGTGCGGATTGCGTATCCCCAGCCCCGACCCGATCGGCGCGCCCAGCGGCATCACCGCCGCGCAGCCGATGTCCTCCAGCTTGCGCGCGGTGACCGGATCGTCGTTGGTGTACGGGAGCACGTCGAATCCGCGCCGAATCAGCTCCTGCGCGCCGTCCAGCAGCGCCTCGGTGTCGGGCAGCAGGGTGTCTTCGTCGGCGATGACTTCCAGTTTGATCAGCGAGACGCCGAGCGCCTCGCGCGCCAGTTCGGCGGTCAGCACGGCGTCGGCGGCGGTGAAGCAGCCCGCCGTATTGGGCAGCAGGCCGTAGCCGCGCTCGGTGAGCAGCGTGTAGAGGTTGGTCGGGTCGGAGCCGTCGGCTGAACCGACGTCGACGCGGCGCAGCGCCACCGTGACCAGCTCGGTTCCCGACGCTTCGAGCGAGTCGAGCAGCGCCTCCTGCGACGGATAGCGGGCCGTACCCAGAATGACCCGCGAACGCATTTCGCGCCCGGCGAGCGTCCACGCATTGTCGCTGCTGCTGATACCGGCGTTGATATCGGTTCGTTGAGCGCTCATGGCCAACCTACCCGCCCTGCCTGGCGCCGACGATGTCGATCCGGTCGCCCTCGGCGATGCTCGTCGCCCCCCATTCGCTGCGCGGCGCGACGGACATGTTGATCGCGACGGCGATCCCCGCCTGATCGGGGTCGTATCCGAGCTCGTCGAGCGCGTCGGGCAGCAGGCTGCTGCTGATCCTGACCGCCTCGCCGTTCAGGATCACCTCCAGAGTTGCGCGAGTTTGCTTCATGAGGCTGCCTCCAGACCGTCCTCCGCGCCGTGCGATGGCGGCTCCGGTCGATTGAACCCGTAGGGCGCGATGATCGGATCGACGCCGCCGCGTTCCATCGCTTCCGCCAACCAGTGCGCCGTTGCCGGCGCGAGCAGGATGCCATGCCGATAGTGGCCGGTCGCCAGCCACAACCCCGGCCGCCCGGCCGGGCCAATGATCGGCAGGTGATCGGCGAGCGCCGGTCGCAGGCCGACGCTGTGTTCTTCGAGCGCGGCGTCCCGCAAGCCGGGTAACACGGCAGTCGCGCGGGTGAGCAGCGCTCGGCGCGCGTCGTCGGTCGGCGTCAGATCCCAGCCGGCATCCGGTTCCTTGGTCGAGGCGACGACCAATTCGCCGTTGAGGCGCTGGGCGATATCGATGTTCGTCGTGCGGATGCAGCGGTCGATCAGCCGCGGCCCTCTGAGCCGCAGCAGCTGCCCCTTGACCGGCCCAACCCCGCTGGCGGCAAGCGGCTCGCGCCCGCCGCCCGTGATCCGGTCGCACCACGGACCCGCCGTGACCACGACCTGACGCACGCGGATCAGAGGCGCCGACCCGTGCCGCAGCGTCCACTGACCCGACGCCGCGTCGTAATCGCCGCTTGACACGGCCTGCCCGGACACGATCCGCGCGCCTGACCGCTCGGCGGCCTGCGCCAGCGCCGGGATCAGCTGGCGCGGGTCGACCTGCACATCGTCATCGACAAGCAGCCCGCTGATCAGCCCTGCAGCGAGGTTCGGTTCCATCGTCCGCGCGGCCTGCGCGCCGATCCGCCGCGAGTCGAGCCCGTGAGCAACCCGCTCGGCATGGAGCTGATCGAGGAGCGCGTCTTCATCCGCGTCGCGCGCGAGCCAGAGCGTACCGCCGCCTCGGTATCCCGCGCTCATGCCGCTCGTCGATTGGACGCGCTCGACAAACGCCGCGTAGCGGCGCAGGCTGTCGAGCTTGAGCGGGAAGATGTCGTCCTGCTCGCCGAGCGGCAGCGCGGCGGTGCCGAGCAGGCCGGCCGCCACCGTACTCGCGTGTTGACCGGGGCGGTCGCGCTCGAACGCGACGACGCTGCGCCCCCGACGCGCCAGCTCGAAGGCGCAGGCCAGACCGATCACGCCCGCGCCGACGATAGCGGCGCCAGCGACGTCAACAGCGGTGTCCCGGGCGTCATCACGGAGCCGCCGCGCGCCGCTCATCCGACCGCCTCCCGCTGCATCTGCTGCGAGGGCTGCGCGAGGAAGCGCTCGAAGCTGAAGGGCGCCAGCGCAGAGGGCGGGCGGCCGCTCACCATCATCTCCGCCATCCAGTGCGCGGTGGCGGCGGCGAGCAGAATGCCGCCGCGATAGTGGCCGCAGGCCATGAAGACGCCCTCGACCGTGGTCGAACCCAGCACCGGCATGTGGTCGGAGAAGGCGGGCCGCAGGCCGACATCGATCTCGGTCAGGCTGAGGTCGTAGATGCCGGGCAGCACCTCGAAGGCGAAGCGGAGCAGGTCGAGCGCGCCGCCGGCGGTCGGGTTCGTGTCGAAACCCTGCTCTTCCTCGGTCGCGCCGATCAGCAGCCTGCCGTCCGCCCGCGGTACCAGGTAGACATCGCGATTGCGCAGCACGTGATTCGTCAGCGGCTGCCCCTGCAGATGGATGATCTGCCCCTTGATCGGCCGCATACCGATTCTGGGCAGCGGCGTCAGCAATCCGTCCTCCAACCACACGCCGGCCGCCAGCAGCACCTGCTCGGCGCGCAGCGTCGATGCGCCATCCGCGCGTTCCAGCGTCAACTCCAACGACCCGGCACCGCGCTCGACCGTCCGAACGCCGGTCTGCGCCAGCACCTGCGCGCCGACCGCACCGCAGGCGGCGCGCAGCGCGGGGACGAGCCGGCGCGTATCGACCTGATGATCGGACGCGACCAGCAGCCCACCAACTGCGCGGGGGGACACGTAGGGCTCGATCCGCCGCACTTCGCGCCCCGTCAACCGCCGCGCGGGCAAGCCTCGATCCTGCTGGATCTGCAGCAGGTGATCGAGTTCGAGCTCGTCGTCGTGATGCCGTGAGACCCACAGCGCGCCTTCATCTCGATAGCCGCAGGCGAGCCCGCCCGCGGCCTCGATCCCGGCGACGAACTGCGGGTAACGGCGCAGGCTGTCGAGCTGCAGCTCGACCAGCTCCGGCGGCGTCAGTTCGACCTCGAACGACGGCGTCAGCATGCCTGCCGCGACAGTTGACGCGCCGAACCCGGCCTCGTGGCGTTCGAGCACCGTGACCGATTTCCCCCGCCGCGCCTGCTCGAAGGCGCAGGACAGACCGATCACGCCGCCGCCGATGATCGCGATGTCGGTGATCTCGGTCATGCGAGCGCCCGCCCGATCTCGTCCGCGAAGGCGCGGCAGGCCGCCCGCGGATCTTCCTGGCAGACGACGGCGGAGAGCACCGCGACGCCGAAGGCGCCGGCGGTCAGGACCTCGGCGACGCGGTCGACGCTGATGCCGCCGATCCCAATCACGGGGACGTCGACCGCGGCGCAGATCCGAGCGAACCGATCGAGGCCGAGCATCGGCGCGGCGCGATCGCCTTTGGACGCGGTGCCGAAGACCGGCCCGACGCCGAGGTAATCGACCGGCTGCCGGGCGACCTCGACCGCCTCTTCCAGCGAGTTGGCGGTGCCGCCGATGATCGCATCCGAGCCCAGGATCTGCCGCGCGACGGCCGGCGGCAGGTCCTCGCGGCCCAGGTGGACGGCGCTCGCGCCCACGGCGACAGCGAGATCAACACGGTCATCGATCAACAACGCGGCGCCGAACTCATCGCAGGCAAGGCTCATTTCCGCCGCGGCTCGCAGCATCGCTCTGGTCGACAGCGGGCGCTTCTCGCGGTACTGAATCGTATCCGCGCCGCCTGCCGCCGCAGCCGCGGCGAGCTCGGCGTGGGTGAAGCGCGATTGCAGGGTTTCGTCGGTGATCACGTGCAGACGACCGATCGGTTTGTCGGGCTCAGTCATCACGGCGCATCCAGAAATGATCGGTCGGCCCCACGCCGCGGCCGATCTCGAGCCCGGCCCGTATCGCTTCCGAGACGTAGCGTTTGGCAATGCCGACGGCGTCTCGCAGTCCTTCGCCGAGTGCCAGCTGGGCGGCGATCGCCGAGGCGTAGGTGCAGCCGGTCCCGTGCGTGTGGCGCTGGTCGATCCACTCGGCGACGACGTACTCGGCTGCATGAGCGGTCACGAGCACATCAGTCGCCGGCGCAGCCGGCAGATGCCCGCCTTTGACCAACGCCGCCGACGCTCCGGCCTCAACCAGCAATTCGCCCGCCCGCCGGGCGTCGTCGAGCGTGCGAATCGTGAGTCCGGTCAGCGCTTCAGCCTCGTGCACGTTGGGCGTGACCACGGTCGACAGCGGCAGCAATCGTTGTTTGAGCGTGCGCACGGCGTCCTCGGCCAACAGGGCGAAGCCGGTTTTGGAGATCATCACCGGGTCGACGACGACGATGGACGGCCGCCGGGCGACCAGTTCATCGGCGACCAACTCGATCATCCCGGAACCGCCCAGCATGCCGGTCTTGACCGCGGCGACATCGAGATCGTCGAAGATCGAGGTGATCTGCGCGCGCACAGCGTCGAGCGGCAGCGGCCAGGCGCCCTGCACGCCGACGGTGTTCTGGGCGGTCACGGCGGTGATCACGGTCGCGGCGTAGGCGCCGTTGGCGGCAATCGACTTGAGGTCGGCCTGGACGCCCGCTCCGGCGGAGGAATCGGATCCGGCGATCGAGAGAACGACGCGCACGTCGGAGCTCCGCTCAGCGGCGGTCGTCTGTCGGGCGGGACTGGGAGTTGAGTGCGCTCGCTCCCTGCGCCGGCATTACCCGGATCAGGTTCAGCGGGTGTGTTCTCAGGCCCCTGCCCGTCATCCGACGGTCGGACCACCCCGGCTTGACTATGCAGATCAGGTTAACACACTGCCGAGGCGCTGGCGCGACGGGCGCGCAGTGTGATCGGCTCAGCTGCCGGAGTGAATCCGCGGCGACCACGTGTAGATCGTGGCGGCCAGGACGCGCGGGCCGATGCTCCAGCAGTTGACGCCGCCGATCACCACCACGCCGCTGCTGTTGTACCCGCCGATCGAGATCAGCCCGACGCTGTTGATGCCGCCTACGGAGACCACGCCGATGGCGTTCACCATCCCCAACGCGATCACGCCGATCGCGTTGACGCCGCCAATCGCAACCAGGCCAATCGCATTGATCGACCCGGCCGCGAGCGTATCGATCTGCTCAATCGCAAACTCGCCCGCCACGTGTCCGTACGCGAACGTGGACACGATTGCGATCATGGCGAGCATGCCGACCGACCACGCAAACGTGATCCCCTGCAGGGTCTGCTTTTCATGCTCGGCGGCGGCGCTCGACATGCCCTGCTCCTTGCCTGCAATCTGTCAGTCTGTCAGCCGCAGGCAAGCTAACACAGCACGATGAACCGCCTGAACGCGCCGCGGGTCAGTCGTCGGAGACGAGCACCAGCGTGCCGGTGGTCGAGAGCGAGCCGCCGGTGCCGTTGACGATGCAGCTGCGTGCGCTGGTCTGCTTGCCCGGGTCGCCGGAGAAGCCGCCGTCCTCGGCCGTGCCCGAGAGCTGTCGGTAGGCTTCGACCAGCAGCTGCATCCCGTACATGCCCGAGTGGTTGAAGCTGAGCCCGCCGCCGTTGGTGTTGATCGGCAGCCGCCCGCCCGGCGCCGCGTGCCGGTCCTTCCAGAGCCTGAAGCCCTCGCCCAGCGGCGCCAGACCGAGCATCTCGGCGGTGATCCCGGCGGTGACGGTGAACGAGTCGTAGATCATGGCCATTTCCATGTCTTCGGGACCCATCCCCGCCATCTTGTAGGCGGCCGCCGCCGAGCGGCTGGCCGAAGTCTTCGTGAATTCGCCCATTTCGAGCATGTTCCAGTGCGAGATGCTCTCGCCGGCGCCGGCGATCCAGACGGGCGGCGTCTTCGAGGTCCGGGCCAGCTCGGGACCGGTGATCAGCACCGCGCCGCCGTGGTCGGTGACCAGGCAGACGTCGAGCAGCTTGATCGGCCACGAGATGGGACGCGAGTTCATCACGGTCTCGACCGTGATCGGGCCGCCGAAGGTGTGTCCGCGCTTGCCGCCGCCCCACTCGCCCTGCTCCAGCGGGGGCAGATCTCCTTCGCCGGCCTTGCG
The DNA here is from genome assembly GCA_965205105.1 of Dehalococcoidia bacterium. GTDB lineage: Bacteria > Chloroflexota > Dehalococcoidia > Bin125 > Bin125 > Bin125. The sequence continues at coordinate 125,518 of OZ242034.1, read as the reverse complement.
GTACATGACGGCGCGCGGGTTCAGGGTCGCCCACTCGCGGGTCACGACCGCGATCTCGGCGAAATCCTCCTGCGTCGTGCCATAGCGAGCCATGTGCCGGTTGAGCGCGTGCGAGTACGCGGTCGGCGCGCCGCCCAGGCCGTAGGCCGAGGTGTGCTGGACGGCGGGATCCCAGCCGTCGGGCGCGCCGAACGTGCGGCCGGTGCCCTTGCCGCCGGTGAACCGCTGGCTGAAGCCCATCTCGCCGTGCGAGACGAGCGCCACGTTGATTACGCCCGCGTGGATCGCGGCCAGCGCGTGATGCACGTGCATCTCGAACGAGCAGCCGCCCACGGCGGTCGTGTCGATGTATTTGGGATGCAGGCCAAGGTATTCAGCCAACTGCGGCGACCAGCCGGCCGAGAAGATGCCGTCGATCGCGGCGATCGGGATGCCGGTCATGTCGCAGACGTTATTGATCGCTTCGATGTGCAGGGTCAGCGACGACTTCGGGGTCTGCGGGTAGCCGATCTCGTTCGCTTCGGCGGCGCCGATGATCGCCGCGGCCTTGGATGCTTCACCAGGCATAGTGCGCTCCTGTGTCTCCGGGAACTGAGGCTTGAGGTGACGGTCAGACGGTCGCGGTGATTAGACGGGCCGCCAGAAGGGGATGTGAACGTCTTCGGACGCTTGCTCGAACTCGATCTGGACGGCGGCGCCGATCTGGATCGACTCCGGGTCGTTGGGATCGACGCCCTTGAGCACGGTCAGCATGCGGTCGCCCTCGGCGAGGTCGATGTAGGCGCTGACGTAGGGCATCTCATCGCCCCAGCCGCGCGCTACGAGGCCGCGGTTGTGCTGCACGGCGAAGGTGTGAATGGTGCCGCGCCCGGTCGCCTCGACCCACTCGATGTTCATCGAGTGGCAGAACGGGCAGATCACGCGCGGGTACCAGTGCACCCGGTTGCAGTCGGAACAGCGGGGCAGCATCAACTTCCCCGCCTTGGCCCCGTCCCAGAACGGCTGCGAGACCGGGTCGGGACTCGGAATCGGCTTGGTGTATTCGCTGGCGTTCTCGGCCACTGCGCTCCCCTCTCATTGCTGGACTCTGCTGAACTCTGCGGGCGAACCCTGCCGCGCAACTAGCGGCGGCGCGGTGCGTGATCCGCACGATGCCACGCTGATGCGATGCACGCAGCGCAGTCTATCAGCGACCAAAATTCGTGATGGAGAGCCTGACCCTCCGCCGCGGTTAGCGTCGGCGCAGGAAGGCGTCGTTGAACATGCTGTAGACCGGCGAGAGCGAGTTGGCGACCGCCCGACCGGGGCGCAGCTCGCGGATCAGCTTGACCCGGTCGACGACCCTGGCGGCCTGCGTCCCCCGCAGGCGCTCGCGCTCCTGCTCCCGCTGCGCCATCCAGCGGCGGCGCGCCACGTAGCGCAGGTGCGCGTCCTTGTCCATCGGCTCCAGCGGCGAACCCTGCGCGTAGGCGTTGGGATCCGGGACGACAATCATTGGGTCACGCTCCTCGCGTTCAGTCGAAGACCGGCCGATGGGTCCTCGCCATCCAACCGGCTGCTTCCATTTCGACGTTATGGCGGGTTGCGGTCTGCGGAGAGGGCGGATTGTCAACGTTGGGCAAATCGCGAGCGGCGCGCGGCCTGGCTGACAAGCAGGCCTCACTGCGGCGGTAACCTGATTACGAAATCAGCCGAATTCAGCGCCAGCCACCAAGCAAAGGCCAGGGAGCAGATCATGTTGAAGCAGTTCGCCGTCCCCGACGAGATCGCTGTGCGCGTCCCCGCCGACGCCATGCGCGGCGCCGTCCACGAGATCTTCACTCGGCTCGGCATGACCGACGACGACGCGCGGCGCTGCACCGACACCCTGCTCTACGCCGATCTGCGCGGCATCGACTCGCACGGCGTCTCCAACATGCTGCGCGCGTATGTCGCCGGCCTCAAATCGGGTGAGATCAACCCAACGCCCAACTGGACGGTCGAACGCGACGCGCCCGCCGCCGCGACGATCGATTGCGATCGTGGGCTGGGGCTCACGGTCGGGCCGCAGGCGATGGCAATCGCCATCGACAAGGCGCGCCAGCAGGGCGTGGCGACGGTCGTCTGCAACAACGGCCGGCACTTCGGCGCGGCCGCCTACCACGCGCAGCTGGCGCTGGAGCACGACATGATCGGACTCTCGATGACCGTCGGCGGCCTGCTGGTCGCGCCGACGCACGGCGCGCAGGCGATGGTGGGGCTAAATCCGCTCAGCATCGCGGCGCCTGCCGGGGCGGAGCCGCCGTTCATCTTCGACGCCTCGATGTCGTCGGTGGCGGGCAACAAGATCCGCCTCGCGCAGCGGTTGGGCGAGGATCTGCTGCCGGGCTGGGTCGCCAGCGCCGACGGCGAGCCGATGATGGAGAGCGGCCCGACGCCGGATGAGTTCCTGATGCTGCCGCTGGGCGGCACGCGAGAGATCGGCTCGCACAAGGGTTACTCGCTGGCGATGATGATCGACATCCTCAGCGGCATCATGGCCGGGGCCGGGTCGGCGCTGTTCCGCTTCAACGGCGTCGGGCACCACTTCACGGTCTTCAACATCGCCGCCTTCACCGATGTCGACGAGTTCAAAGGCCGTATGGACGAGTACCTGCGGGCGCTGCGCGAGACGCCGACCGCGCCCGGCGAGGAGCGCGTGATCTACGCCGGCGTCGAGGAGCACGAGCAGGAGATCGAGCGCTCGGAACGCGGGATTCCGTATCACCCGGAAGTGATCGAGTGGTTCCGCTCAGCGTTCGACGACCTCGGCATCGCCGACCACTTCGCCGGCATCGCTTGAATTGGGGCCTGAGCCGGAGCCTGAGTCCGCGCCCGGCCGTTCGCGGCCTCTGGCAATCGCGGCATCCTGCATTGCCCGGTCGACGACGTAGAACGTCCAGGCGAAGAGCACGATGTTGATCGGCCAGCCGATCGGCAGGCGAATCCAGGCGTAGGTGCTGGCGTCCACCTGATCCAGCAGCCACAGCCGCAGCAGACCGCTGAGCACGATCTTGAGTCCCCAGACGATGGTGACCTTCATCCAGACGCGGTGCTGCGCCGGCAGCCGCTCGGCGATCACCGGAAACAGCTCGCGCAGCACCGGGCCGACGATCGGTCGGCCAATCAGCGCGCTGAACAGGAACAGACCGCCGATCACGAAGTTGTCGACGGCGTCGCTGGTCCAGAACAGCGTGCCGTCCTCCTCGATCAGCCCGGCGACGCCGAACGCGATCATCAACGCGGCGCTGAGCATGCCGAGCCAACGGACGACCCGGATATCGGGGCGCAGACGACGCTGCACGATCCACACGATCACGCCGACCACCACCGCGCCCGCGATAGCGGCGCGCACGCCGCCGATGGCGTTCAGGGCGAGATACGCCCCCGTGGGACCAAACCCGAGCACCGCGACCGGGTCGATCTGCGGAATCCGCTCGAGCTTGCGCGCCCACTCCGGGAGTTCCGGCTCAGCCGGCTGGTCTTCGCCGCGCGGCGGCTGATGCTCTGGCGCCGATTGCAGAGTCAATCGAATCAGTGCTTCCACAAGGGCGAGGCGACGTTCAGCGACACCTCCGCCGCGGTCTCGCAGACAGCCTTGATGAGGACTACCTGAGTGACCTCAGCCTCAGGCGAGGAGCGCGCGTGCTGCTCGGGGTACCAGTTGACCTCGGCGATGCCCCACTCGTCGGAGTCGACCGTTCGCTCGCGACCGCCCGACGACGCCAGCGTTCCGGGTCCGTGCACGATCGTGAAGGCGACCGGCGCGCCCGCCAGCGAACCCTCTCGGCTGCTGATCGACGCCGAGACCATCCGATAGCCGACCTCGCCGCGGTCGGCCATGCGCACGCTCACCTCAATCGTGTCTTCCGCCATCGCCTCACTCCTGACCCGTGTGCCTGTCGTCAGACTATCAGCGATGCGCGATCCCGCCTCTGCGGCGAGATTCGCTATCGTCGATAGGTCACGCGAGCCTCACTCAATTGTGAGCCCAAATGCGGTCGGGAGATCCAGCCATGGTCCGAACCAGCGATATGCACCCCGATATGGCCAGGAACCTGCTCAGTCTGCCCTTGCCGGAGATTGAGCCGCAGGACTGGATTGCGCCGCGGCCGCTGACTGAGACCACCGTGGCGATCGTCACGACAGCCGGTCTGCACGCGCGCAGCGACCGCCCCTTCAATCCCGGCTCGGTCGAGTACCGACTGATCCCCGGCGAAACCGACTTCGCCGATCTGCGGATGTCGCACCTGTCGGTCAACTTCGACCGCTCCGGCTTCCAGCAGGACATCAACACCGTCTTTCCGCTCGAGCGTCTGCGCGAGCTGGCGGAGCAGGGCGTGATCGGCGGCGTCAGCCGCTATCACTATTCGTTCATGGGCGCGCAGCCCGATCCGACGCGGCTGGAGCGGACGGGCGAGGAGATCGGCCGTCTGCTGGCCGAGGACGGCGTCGACGCCGCCTTTCTGACGCCGGTTTGACCATTCTGCACGCGCTCCGTGGGAGCGCTGAGCCACTACATCGAGCGCGGCAGCGAGGGCCGCGTGGCGACGACGGGCATCTCGCTGATTCGCGAACACACGGCCGGCATGAAGCCGCCTCGCGCGCTCTGGGTGCCGTTTCCGCTCGGGCGGCCGCTCGGCTCGCCGGACCAGCCTGACTTCCAGCGCGATGTGCTGCTCGCGTCGCTGCGGTTGCTCGAGACGGCGACCGAACCCGCGCTCGCCGATTATCCGCACGAGGCGACGACCAGCGGCGACGATCCGTGGGCCTGCGCCGTGGCGCTGGCGCCGCCCGAGCCCGCCAGCGCGTCCGAGGCGTTGCGCGATCAGCTGATCGAGGAAGTCCGCCAACTCGCGCCCTGGCACGCGGAGTCGCTCAAGCGCCGCGGCCGCACGACCGTGGGGATTTCCGGCGCCTCGATCGGGCAGATCGAGGAACTGGCACCGTTGCTCGCAGACTTCGCCAGCGGCGCTGAGCCATTGGACGGCGCGGTCGACTGGAACCACCCGATGCCGGTGCGGCTCAAGTTCGCCGCCGATGATCTGCGCGCCTTCTATCACGAGGCGGCGACCGCACAGCCGGGCGCCGGCTATCCCACCGACGCCGACCTCAACGACTGGCTGTTCAATCGCACCCTGCTGGGGGCGGTGCTGCGCCAGTGCGTCGAACGGATGCGGACCAGCGACGATCGACGGTTGGCGGGTTTGGTGATCGGGATGATCCCGGCGGGCTTCGCGCGGACGCGCTAGAAATCCCGAAGACGGCGAGGACGGATCGCAGCGTGTGCGCCTATGAGGCGCGGTTGCCCAAGCGATCGGGCGCGGCTATGTTCGATAGCGACGGCAAGCGATCATCCCGTTCCCGGGCTTTCGGCTGGCGAAGATGAACATCCACGAATATCAGGCCAAACAGATCTTTCGCTCGCACGGCGTGCCCGTCCCCGAGGGCGACGCGGTCACGACCGAGAAGGCCGTGCGCAGTCTGCTCAAACGGATCGGCCCCGACGTGGTGGTCAAGGCTCAGGTGCACGCCGGCGGCCGCGGCAAGGGTCGGATCGTCAAGCGCGATCGCGCCGGCCGGGTCTACAACGGGTTGATCGCCGATCCGGAACGGAACGAGGGGCAGATCGTCGGGCGGCGGCGCGGCGGCGTGCGGCTGGTGAGCGGCGTCGAGGACGCGCTCGGGGAGTTCCGCCCGATGATGGACCGGGAGAGCCGTCTGGTCAGCGTCCAGACCGGCGCGGCCGGCGCGCCGATCTCGGCGGTGTTGATCGAGCAGCAGACGTCGATCGCGCACGAGTATTACTTTTCGATCCAGGTCGACGGCGCCAGCGGGCAGCCGCTGATCATCGCGTCGGCCGAGGGCGGGCAGTCGATCGAAGAGGTCAACCGCACCAATCCGCGCGCCGTGCTGCGCATTCCGGTGGATCCGGTCGAGGGGTTCCCCGCCTTTCGCGGGCGGACGCTGGCCAGCCAACTCGGGCTGCCATCCTCGGCGATCCGCCCCGCCGGAGAGATGTTCGCGAATCTGTACGACGTCTTCATCGACATGGACGCCTCGCTGGTCGAGGTCAATCCCTTCGTGCTGACCAGCGAGGGCGCCGTGCTGGCCATCGACGGCAAGGTCGGGCTGGACGACAACGCCGCGTTCCGGCACGGGGGTTACGAGGAGTGGCGCGACCGCTCGCAGGAAAATCCGACCGAGATTGAGGCCGAAGAGGCGAACATCGGTTCCTACATCAAGCTGGACGGCAACATCGGTTGCGTCGTCAATGGCGCCGGCCTGGCCATGGCGACGATGGACACGCTGATGCTGCATGGCGGCGAGCCGGCCAACTTCCTCGATATCGGCACCGTCAACCGCAAGGATCGCGTGATCGAAGCGCTGCGCATCATCGTCAACGACCCCGATGTGAAGGTGATCTTCATCAACATCTTCGGCGGGCTGGCCCGCGTCGATATCGTCGCCGAGGGCGTGATCGACGCGGTCAACGAACTAAAAATCACACAGCCGCTCGTCGTGCGCCTCAACGGCTCCAACGTCGAGGAAGGCCGGCGCGTGCTGCACGACTCGGGCATCGCGGTGCAGACCGCCGACGAGTTGGGCGCCGCCGCCGCCCTCGCGGTCGAGGCGGCCACACCGACCCGACGCCGCTCGCGCTCAAAGAACTGACGACCGAAGACCCCGAGGCAAGGAACCGGCGCATGAGCATCCTTCTCAACAACCGAACCAGGCTGCTGATCCAGGGTCTGGGCAACGAGGGTCAGAACCAGATCCGCCGCTCGCTCGACTACGGCACGCGCGTGGTCGCCGGCGTGCATCCCGGCTTCCGCGGCGGTGACAGCTTCACGCACGGCGCGCACGAGTTCCCCGTTTTCGCCACCGTCGCCGAGGCCGTCTCGAAAACGCAGGCCAACTGCACCATCATCTACGTGCCCGCCCCCGGCGCGGCCGACGCCATCCTCGAAAACATCGCCGCCGAGGTGCCGCTGATCGTCTGCATCACCGAAGGCGTGCCGGTGCACGACATGATCCGCGTGCGAACCGCGCTGGAAGGCGCGAAGAGCCGCTTGATCGGCCCCAACTGCCCCGGCATCATTCAGCCCGCCTCACGCTGCCGCGTGGGGATTCACCCGCCCGACGTGTTCATGCCCGGCAACGTCGGCGTCGTGTCGCGCTCGGGCACGCTCGTCTACGAGGCGGTCGACCAACTGACGCGCGCGGGCATCGGACAATCGACCTGCGTCGGCGTCGGCGGCGACCCGATCATCGGCGAACAGCAGCAGGCGATCCTGCGCCGCTTCCAGAGCGACCCAGACACCGACGCCGTGGTGCTGATCGGAGAGATCGGCGGGCTGGCCGAGCAGGCCGCGGCGGCGTACATCAAGCGCAGCATGACCAAACCGGTCGTCGCCTTCATCGCCGGCGCGACGGCGCCGCCGGGTCGGCGCATGGGGCACGCGGGCGCGATCATCGAGGGCGAGGCCGGCACCGCTGAAGCCAAGCTCAAGGCGCTCGAAGAGGCCGGCGCCGTGATCTCGCGCAGCCCCGCCGAGATCGGCTCGACCATGCGCCGCGTACTCGAGGAAGCTGGCAAGTATCAGCCTCCCGGCGCGAGCGACGAGTCGTGATCGGGAATTGGCGCAACTCGTGAGCGATGACGCGGGCGACCGCCCGCTGAGCCCCGGACAGCAGGGGCGCATCGCAACCCTGACCGGGATCATCGCCCCGCTGGTCGGCATCGTGCTGATGGTCATTCTGAGCCTGACGATCGACGTCGTCGTGGGCGTCGTCGTGGGCGGCATCGCCGTGCTGGTACTCGTCCCGATCACCCAGCGATTGCTCAGACGCCGTGCCAAATCGTGAACATCGTGAATCCGACGGCGAGGTCGCGCTCCTCGATCATCTGCCTGAGGAGCATGTCGACGCAGCGCTCGGCATCCTCTTCGACGCGTTCGCAAAGAAGTTTCGTCACGGCTTCCGCGACGCCGACGATTTCCGTCGGCTCTTTCGACGCGACGTCAGACGCGAATATTGCTACACGGCCGTCCGCGGCAATCAGCTGCTCGGCATCGTCACCTACGGCACGCGCGCGCCCGCGCGGCGCGAGTTCTACCAGGTCGGACTGCGCAGGTTGCTGACGACTTTCACGCCAGTACGGACGCTGCGCGTGCTGTTCAACCTCTGGCTGCTCAATGAATCGGTGGCCAGGCAAGAGTTCCTGATCGAGTCGATTGCGGTCAGCCCGGCCGCGCGCGGACTCGGCGTTGGCACCAGGCTGATGCTGGCGGCGGAGGCGCGCGCGAGGGACGAGGATTACCAACGACTCGCGCTCGACGTGATCGGGATCAACGACGGCGCGATCCGGCTCTACGAACGCCTGGGTTATCGAATCGTCAAGGCCACGAGCGGCTTCTGGGTGCGCCTGGCGACGGATCAGCAGACCGTGCATCGGATGCAGAAGCCGCTGCGCTCGGCATAGGCGGCCCGCGGCGGCGCGGGTCTCGCTGCATCAGCTACATCAAGCAGCGTCAATCCTGCCCATCGTCCTCCGGCGGCCAACATTCAGTTTCGGGATCGGCGTCGGGCGCGAGATTGCGCTTCTCCTTGCCCACGATGCCGTCGGGATCGGCGAGGAAGCCGAGCACCTCCCCAACCGCGTCGGGGCCGATCCGCGCGTCGTCGAGAATTTCGGTGCCGTGCAGATCGGTCTCGTAGATCACGAACCGAACCGGCTCGGCGGCGCGCTGGAAATAGCGGTTCGACTGCCAGTACGAGCACTGATTGCGCGCGCCGGCGATGTACAGCTTGGGGATCTGAATATCCGCGACACTGCTCAGCCCGTCGAGTTTGTCGAATCCTTCCTCGCGCGAGCGCTCGGAATCCTCGGGCGGTTTGTTGGGAAAGATGTTGGGGCTCGAGATCGCGCTGACGGCGGTGAACTCGTCGCGGTAGGCGGCGACCTGCATCAGGCTGGTGCCGCCCATGCTGACGCCGATGCCGTAGAGCTGCTCCGCGCCTTGTCCGAGCGCGTAGTCGATCGCCGATTCCCATTCGAGGTAAATCTCCGGCACATCCTCGATCTGCCGCCTGCTGTACACGCAGGGCGATTCGCCGTGGCAGCGGAAATCCCAACGCAGCACGCGGTAGCCCTCGCCCACCAGCCGCGCCGCGAACCGGTCCCAGATACCGCGATGCGTGGGACTGGTGTTCTTGGTCCGATACATATGGCCGAGCAGCACCCAGTCGTCGCCCTCGCCGTTGACTTCCGCGACGAACCGTGCGCCGTCGGCCGATTGCAGCACAAAGGCGGTCTGCGAATCGACCCGCGTGCTGAAAGACAGCGCGAGCGCGAGCGCCAACGCCGCGCCAAGCGCCAGCGTTGCCCCGATCAAGGGCGTCCAGCGGTTCGACAACAGGGGTGAAACACGCGCCGCCGCCCGCGCGTCCATCGAGGCGTCGAGCGCCGATTTGAAGAATCCCCGGACTCGCGCGATCCGTTGCCGCATCATCGACATACCGATCCAGGCTTGCCGCCGCATGCCGAGATGCGAGGAGACTCGCAAACGGGATATGGACAGGGTAGGCGCAGAATATGACCCGTCCGCTGCTACGCTGAGCCTGGAGGGTTCGCATAGTGGCCTAGTGCGCCCGCCTGCTAAGCGGGTTCGGGGGAGACTCCGTCGAGGGTTCGAATCCCTCACCCTCCGCCAGCGAGCGAAAGCCGGTCGAACAGCAATTCGCCATGCCGCAATATCACATCTGGACGGTCGGTTGCCAGGTCAACAGCGCCGATTCCGCCAAGCTGGCGGCCGGGCTGCGGCGGCTGGGCATGGAGCCGACCGACCAACCGCGCGACGCCGACCTGATCGTGCTCAACACCTGCGCCGTGCGTCAGCACGCCGAGGACAAGGCGCAGGCCAAGCTGGGTTCGCTCAAGCATCTCAAGCGCGCCAATCCTGCGCTCAGGATCGCCGTGATGGGCTGCATGGTCGGCCCGCACACCGCGCGCGGCGACGATCCGATCACCACGCGCTTCCCGTTCGTCGATACCTGGGCTCAGCCGCAGCGCTTCGACCAAGTGGCCAGTCTGCTCGATCTGCCGGAGCTGACCAATCTGACCGATGCGGATCTGACCGAAGCGGACGACGGCGGCGAATTCTGGCCGCAGATCTTTCCGCACGAGACGCAGCCCACCGCATTCGTGCCGGTGATCGAAGGCTGCAACAAGTTCTGCACCTACTGCATCGTGCCGCTGCGCCGCGGGCGCGAGCGCTCGCGCCCGATCGACGAGATCGCGCGCGAAATCGCCGCGCACACGCAGCGCGGCGTCCGCGAGGTCACCCTGCTGGGTCAGACGGTCGAGGCCTACGGCAAGGATCAGCCGCCGCTCGACGCCTTGACCGCGCACGCCGACCTCTCCGACCTGATGCGCGCGATCCACGATCTGCCCGACCTGTACCGCATCCGCCAGCTGACCAGCTACCCGCCCGACATGACTGACCGCATCCTTGAGGGGATGGCGGCGCTGCCCAAGGTCTGCGAGGCGTTCTCGCTGCCGGTGCAGGCCGGCTCGGACGACGTGCTGACCAACATGCGGCGCGGATACAGCGTGGCCCAGTTCCGCGACCGCGTCGAGAAGGTGCGCTCGCTGTGGCCCGACGTGAGCATCTCGACCGATGTGATCGTCGGCTTCCCCGGCGAGACGGAAGCGGACTTCCAGCAAACTTACGACCTGCTCGAGGAGATGCGCTTCGACAAGGTGCACGTCGCCGCCTACAGTCCGCGCAGCGGCACCTACGCGCAGCGCAATCAGCCCGATGACGTGCCGCACGAAGTGAAGCTGGAGCGGCTGCACCGCGTCGAGGCGTTGCAGCGCGAGATCTCGTTCCAGATCAACAACCGCTATCTGCTGACCGATGTCGAGGTGCTGCTGGAATCGACCAAGCCATCCGACCGCGAGGGCATGGAGCGCCACACCGGCCGCACGCGGACGATGAAGCTGGTCCATTTCGACGCGCCGGCCGGCGCGCATGCCGCAGGCGACATGCTGACCGTCTCGGTCACCCGAGTCGGACCGTGGAGCCTGCAGGGGCAGCCCGCGTGATCGGCCGAATTGACTGTATCGACCGAGCCCGCGCGTGACGGCGCCGCAATGATGACGGGGGCGCGGCCGCGCGCAGAATCGACGCCGCGCGGCGCGCGCCGGCCTGCGGTTGCGGTGCTGGTCGTGATCTTCACCGTCGTCGACGGCGCGCTGCAGGTGCTGCTGATCGAACGCTCGGCGCCGCCGGCCGAGGGGCGCTGGGCGATCCCCGGCGGCGCGTTGCGGCACGGCGAATCGCTTGAGCAGGCCGCCGTCCGCAAACTCGCCGAGGAGACCGGCGTGACCGACGTCTTCCTCGAGCAGCTCTACACCTTCGGCGATCTCGACCGATCGTCGCCGGACGGCAGCGTGGCGGTGTCCTGGTTCGCGCTCGTCGATTCGTCGCGCGTGCGTCTGGCGCAGCGCACCGCCTGGCGTCCGGCCTGGTGGAATCTGGCGGAGACGCCGACGCTCGCGTTCGACAATGAACGGGTGATCGATGTCGCCCGCACGCGGCTGATCAACAAGCTCCAGTACACCGACGCGGCATACTCGCTGCTGCCCCCGCAGTTCACGATGCGCGAGCTGCAGCAAGTTTACGAGGCGATCTTGGGGCGCGCGCTGGACAAGCGAAACTTCCGCCGCCGCCTGCTGGCGACCGACTTCATCGCCGCCACCGCCGACGTGCGCCACGACGGACGGCATCGACCAGCGCGGCTGTATCGCTTCAGCAGCCGCGCCTGAATCGCGGGACGTGGACAGGGCGACGCAGGCTCTTGTTCGTTATGTCGCGCCTCGATCACTCCGCGATTCGATGCGCCGGCTCTTGACATCCCAACCTGCAATTTGCAACAATAGTTGCAATCGATAGTGTCAATGTGACACTAAGTGATGGGTTGCAGATCATGAGCGTCATGAGCGAAGTCGTTGTCGTGGAGTCCAGCTACACGCCCGAGGTGCTGCCGCCGAACCTGCCCGACGAGGCCTGCGAGACCGATATCGCGACGATCCCGCTGGTCGCGGAGCCGCACCTCTCCGACTGGCAGCCGGAGATCCCGGAGCGGTATCTGCGTCTGTCGGGCGATGAGCTGCGCGCGCGAATTCGCGCCGCGCGCGCGCGGCTGGGCGAGCGGCTGCTGATTCTGGGGCATCACTACCAGCGCGACGACATCATCGAATTCGCCGACTTTCGCGGCGACTCCTTCAAGCTGGCGCAGCAGGCGGCGCAGAATGCGCGGGCTGAATTCATCATCTTCTGCGGTGTCCATTTCATGGCCGAAAGCGCTGACATTCTGACCACGCCGCAGCAGACGGTGATCCTGCCCAACCTCGCCGCCGGCTGCTCGATGGCGGATATGGCGCAGCCGGAAGATGTCTACGACGCCTGGGACGATCTGGGCGAGGTCGTCAACGCCGAGCGCGTCATCCCGATTACGTACATGAACTCGGCCGCGTCGCTGAAGGCGTTCGTGGGCAAGCACGGCGGCGCGGTTTGCACCTCGTCCAACGCCGCAGCGGTGCTGGAGTGGGCGTTCGCGCAGGGCGATCAGGTGCTGTTCTTCCCCGATCAGCACCTGGGCCGCAACACCGGCAAGCGGCTGGGCATCGATCCGCAGACGCAGACGGCCGTCTGGAGTCCGCGCAAGCCGCTGGGCGGGCTCTCGCCCGAGCGGATCGCCTCGAGCAGGATATTGCTCTGGCAGGGGCACTGCTCGGTCCACATCCGCTTTCGCGTCGATCAGATCGAGCGCGCGCGGCGCGAGCATCCCGGCGTTCGCGTCGTCGTGCACCCCGAATGTCCGCAGCCGGTCGTCGACGCCGCCGACGCCGACGGCTCGACCGAGTTCATCATCAACGATGTCCGCAACGGCCCGCCCGGCGTCTACGCGGTGGGCACCGAGATCAACCTGGTGCACCGACTCCATGAGGAGGTCGCGCACGAGGGCAAGACGGTGTTCTGCCTCGACCCGGTGGTCTGCCCCTGCGCGACGATGTACCGGATTCACCCGGCCTACCTGGCCTGGGTCGCCGAGGCGCTGGTCGAGGGTCGCGTGGTCAACCCGATCCGCGTCGACGAGGAGACGCGCGAATGGGCGCGCGTCGCGCTCGACCGGATGCTGGCGATTACCTGATCGGCAGCGGCCTGAAACGATGCACGTCCTGATCATCGGCAGCGGTCTGGCCGGCATCAATGCCGCGCTGTTGGCGTCGGAGTTCGCCGACGTCACGATGCTGACCAAGGGCGCGCTCGAGCAGACCAACACGCAACGCGCCCAGGGCGGCATCGCCGCCGCCGTCGCCGACCTGGACGATCCGCAGACGCACGCGGCGGACACGATTCGGGCCGGCGCCGGGCTCTGCGTGCGCGAGGCCGTGACGCTGATGACCGCCGCCGGACCGGCGGCGATCGGACGCTTGCGGCGGCTGGGCGTCGACTTTGACCGCGGCGCAGACGGTTCCCTCTCGCTCGCGACGGAGGGCGCTCACTCCACCGCCCGCGTGCTGCACGCCGGCGGCGACCGGACCGGGCTGCACATTCAGACCGCGCTGCTGCGCCGCCTCGCCGAGGCGCGGGTCGATGTCCGCTCGGATATCGCAGCGACCGAGCTGGCGATCGAGACGGGGCGCTGCGTCGGCGCGATCACCGACGAACCCGCCACGCTGCTCGCCGACGCGGTCGTCCTGGCGACGGGCGGCGCCGGCGCGCTCTATCGCACGACGACCAATCCGCCAGACGCCACCGGCGACGGCGTCGCGCTCGCGTTTCGCGCCGGCGCGCTGGTGCGCGATATCGAGTTCATGCAGTTCCATCCAACCGCGTTGGTATCGGATGACGGCGCGTTCCTGATCTCGGAGGCGCTGCGCGGCGAGGGGGCGGCGCTGCTCGATGCCGCCGGCGACCGCTTCATGACTCGGGTTCATCCCGACGCGGAACTCGCCCCGCGATCCGTGGTCGCCCGCGCGATCACGGAAACCATGCGCCGCGACGGGCGCGGCCACGTGCTGCTGGACATTTCGCACCGAGACGCCGACTATCTGCGCCGCCGCTTCCCGGGCGTCTATCGCGGCGCGCTCGAGCGCGGGTGCGATATCACGGCCGGGCCGATCCCGGTCGCGCCCGCGGCGCACTATCAGATGGGCGGGGTGTACACCGATCTCGATGGCCGCACGACGGTCGCCGGTCTCTACGCCGCCGGCGAGTGCGCCTCGACGGGCGTGCACGGCGCCAATCGGGTCGCGTCCAATTCCCTGCTCGAGGCGGCGGTGTTCTCGTCCCGCGCCGCGGAGGCGATTCGCAGCGGTTCAGCCGCCGCGAGCGCTCCGAGCGGCCATGCTGCGATGCTCCGCTGGCAGCTCGGCGGCGCCGCCCCCTCGTTCGAGGCGCTGCAATCGACGATGAATGAGCTGGTCGGGATCACCCGCAGCGGGCCTCAGCTGGACGCGGCGCTCGAACGATTCCGTGACTGGTCGGAACCCGCCCGGCGGTCGGCGCATCCGACGCTGCCGTTGGCGACGCTCGCCGCGCGGCTGATCGCTCACGCGGCCAGGCAGCGAACCGAATCGCGCGGCTCGCATCTGCGGCTCGATTTCCCTGAGACTGACCCCAACTGGCGGCGCCACAGTCTCTGGCGGCTGGCCCGCGAATGACCGCGCTCGATCTGACCATCGTTCAGCGGCTGATCGGCGCCTCCCTAGCCGAAGATCGCGCCGATCTGGATCTGACCACCGCGTCGCTGCGCAGGTGGATTGACTGGCGGCAGGGCAGCGCGCGGATCACGGCGCGGGCCGAGGGCGTGCTCTGCGGACTGGATTTCGCGCTGGCCGCGTTCGCCGCGCTTGATCCGGATGTGCGGTTTCTGCCGGAGGCCGGCGACGGCGACCGCGTCTCGGCGGGACAGACCATCGCGGAAGTCGGCGGGCAGCTCGAACCGATTCTGCGCGCCGAGCGCACCGCGCTCAACTGGCTGCAACGCCTGAGCGGCGCCGCCACGCTCACCGCCCGAGCGGTCGCCGCCGCCGGCTCGCGGACCCGAATTCTCGACACGCGCAAGACCACGCCCGGACTCAGAGCGGCCGAGCGCTACGCCGTCCGCTGCGGCGGCGGTCTCAACCACCGCGATTCTCTCGCCGCGGGCGTGCTGATCAAGGACAATCACATCGCCGCCGTCCGCCTCGCCGGCGGCAGTCTGGGCGACGCCGTGCGCGCCGCGATCGCCAACGTGGGGCCGGCGACGGGCGTCGAGGTAGAGGTGACCAATCTCGACGAAGCGCGCGAGGCGCTCGACGCGGGCGCTGCCGCCCTCCTGCTCGACAACTTCCGCCTCGACGATCTCGCGCCCGCAGTCGAGGTCGCGCGCGTCTACCGGGCCAGAACCGAGGCGAGCGGCCGGATCGCGATCGAGCAAATTCCCGACATCGCCAGAGCCGGGGTGGACTTCATCTCGATGGGCGCGCTGACCCACTCCGCGCCGGCGCTGGATATCGGACTCGACATCAGCATCGACGGATCAGGAGCATGAGAGCGGTGCGCGCGCCTATCCGCGCCGCGGCCGTTCCAGGTCGGACGAATCGATCACGATGGTGAACGGACCGTCATTGACGAGCTCCACCGACATCATCGCTCCGAACACACCCGTTTGAACCGGCACGCCGTGCGCGCGCAATGACTCGGCGAACCGCTCGACCAGCGGTTCCGCGATCTGCGGAGCAGCGGCGGCGGTGAAGCTGGGACGGCGCCCCTTGCGCACGTCCGCGTGCAGGGTGAACTGGCTGATGACCAGCGCGCCGCCGCCGATGTCGCGCACGCTCTCGATGATGCGCCCCTCGGCGTCGGCGAAGATGCGCAGTCCGGCGACTTTGGCGGCCAGCGCGTCCGCCTGCGCCTCGCTATCGCCGTCTGCGACGCCGACCAGAATGAGCAGGCCATGCGAAATCGCGCCGACGATCGAACCGTCAACCGTGACAGACGCGCCCGCGGCCCGCTGCAGGACGAGTCTCATCGTTGGCTGCGAACGTGGGCGCTGATCGGATCGGCAGCCGGTCAGTCAGTCGCGGCGGCGGACGGTTCGCGCTCGGCGGGGGCGGCGCCACTGCTCGAGGCGGACTCCGACGTCTGGCCGACGGCCTCGCCGTCGCCGCCCCGCTCACCCTGTTCGCCATCTTCGCCGCCGCCGTCAGCGCGATCCTCGTCGCGGCGCGACTTCCAGTTGCTCTTCCTGCTGTCGGTCGAGTACCAACCGGAGCCTTTGAACACGATTACCGGCGGGCTGGGGATGCGCTGGAGCGTGTGCTCGCATTCGCTGCACGGTTGTTGGGCCGGGGCGCTCCAGCCCTCCAGCTTCTCCACCGTGTGACCGCACTCGAAACACTCGTACACGTAGCGGGGCACGTACTTCCTCCGCGAAGATCACGGGACAACATCGGCTAAGTTACCACGAAGCGCCGTCGAGTGCGCGTAGCGCGCGCACCTGCGTATACTGAGCGCAAGAATGCCCGGCCGCGGCGCGGGCCCGACGCAACCTGACCTGAGAGACGTGAGAGCCCGCTGAGGAGCCGGATGACGACATCGAACTCAATGCGCGATCTGCTGGAGGCCGGAGTGCATTTCGGCCATCAGACCGGCCGCTGGAATCCGAAAATGGCGCCGTTCATCTATGGCGCCCGCAACGGGGTGCACATCCTCGACCTGGCCCAGACGGTCACGCGGCTCGAAGAGGCGACCGAATTCGCCCGCGAACTCGCCGCCAACGGACAGCAGATCCTGTTCGTGGGCACCAAGCGGCAGGCGCAGGACGTGATTCGCAATGAGGCCGACCGCGCCAATATGCCGTACGTGGTGACGCGCTGGCTGGGCGGCACGCTGACCAACTTCGACACGATCCGCGCGCGCGTCGATTACATGATCGAGCTCGAGCGCCGCGAAGAGGCCGGTCAGCTCGATCTGCTGCCCAAGAAGGAAGCGCTGAGTCTGCGGCGCAAGCTCATCCATCTGCACCGATATCTGCGCGGCCTGCGCGACATGCACACGCCGCCCGGCGCCCTGTTCATCGTCGACGTCCCGCGCGAGCACATCGCCGTCGCCGAAGCGCACCGGCTGAAGATACCGATCATCGCCGTCTGCGACACGAACTCGGATCCGAACCTGATCGATTTCCCGATCCCGTCCAACGACGACGCCATCCGCGCCGTGCGCCTGCTGGCCTCGCGGATCGCCGACGCGGCGCTATCCGGCGGGATGATGCGGCAGAGCGCCGCCGAACCCGATGACGCCTACGAAGCGAGCGGATCGGCCGAGCCCGTCCCCGCGCGTTGACGGGACCGTTCCGCCCGAGCCGCCAGCAACAGCCCCGCCACCGTTCAGAGGAGCAACCGACGTGCCGATCACGATTGACCAGATCAAGGAGTTGCGCGCCGAGACCGGCGCCGGCGTCATGGACTGCCGGCAGGCGCTGACCGAGGCAGACGGCGATCTGGAGCAGGCGCGCCTGGCGCTGCGCGCCAAGGGCGTCGCCACCGCCGCCAAGCGCGCCGACAAGTCGGCCAGCCAGGGACTCATCCACAGCTACATCCATGGCGGACGCATCGGCGTCCTCGTCGATCTGCGCTGCGAGACCGATTTCGTCGCCAAGACCGACCAGTTCAAGAATCTCGCTCACGACATTGCCCTGCAGATCGCCTCGATGAACCCCGCCGCCGTCAGCGCCGACGACCTCGACGCCGATGCCGACGCGGACGCCGTCGCCCTGCTCGATCAGGAGTTCATTCGCGACGGCTCGCAGACGATCGCCGACCGGATCAACGATGTGGTGGCATCGATTGGAGAGCGGATCGAAGTCGCCCGCTTCACCAGGTACGAGATGGGCGAGTAGATCGATTCGCGGCTGGCGCGGGATGACGGAAGCGGGCGGGCCGTGACCGAAGCAGCGAAGCCGCCGCGCATCGTCCTGAAGGTCTCGGGCGAGTGCCTGCAGGGTCAGCGCGACTCGGGGATCGATTCGGACGCGCTCAACGATATCGCCCGCCAGATCGTCGAATGCCGCACGCGCGGCGTCCAGATCGGCGTGGTCGTGGGCGGCGGCAATCTGTTCCGCGGCCGCCTCGCGGCGACGCTGGGGATGACCGAAGCGACCGCCCACTACGCAGGCATGCTGGCGACGGTGATCAACGGGTTGGCGCTGCAGGACGCGATCGAGGCCGCCGGCTGCGAGGTGCGCACGATGTCGGCGTTGCATGTGCGGCAGGTCGCCGAGATCTTCATTCGACGACGCGCGATCCGTCACCTGGAGAAAGGTCGGATCGTGCTCTGCGTCGGCGGCACCGGCAATCCCTACGTGACCACCGACACCGCGGCGGCGCTGCGCGGCATCGAGCTGGACGCCGATCAGCTGCTGATGGGCAAGCACGGCACCGACGGCGTCTACACGGCGGACCCGGCCGCCGACCCGTCGGCGACGCGCTATGTACGGCTCAACTACCGTGACGCCCTGCGGCAAAATCTCGGCGTGCTGATGGATGCCTCCGCGCTCGCGCTCTGCGAGGAGCATTCGCTGCCGATCGTCGTGTTCAACATCGAATCGCCGGACGCTATCGTGAAGACGGTGATCGACGGCCTCGATCTGGCTCAGACCGGGACCCGGGTCGATCACGGCGATACCATGCTGGCCGGGCTCGCTGGCTGATCCGATCCGCGCCGTCCCCGGTCAGTTCCAATTGGCTTTGGTCGGCGTCGCACGACGGGAGCGTGACATGTCCGAGAACGAGCTCCTCGACCTCGCCTTCGACGACGCCAACTCGCGCATGGAGGGCGCCGTGAGCGCGCTCGAGCGCGACCTTATGGCTATTCGCACCGGCCGCGCCCATACGTCGCTGGTCGATCAACTGCGCGTCGATTATTACGGGACCACGATGGCACTCAATCAGCTGGCCACGATATCGACGCCCGAGGCTCGGCTGATCGCGATCCAGCCCTGGGACAAGAACGCCTTTGACCCGATCACCAAGGCGATCCAGCAATCCGATATCGGGATCAATCCGCAGTCGGACGGCATCCTGATTCGTCTGGCGCTGCCCGAGCTGACCGAGGAGCGGCGTCGCGATCTGGTCAAGATCGTGCATCAGAAGGCCGAGTCGGCCCGCGTCGCGATCCGCAACGTCCGACGCCACATTCACGACGACCTGCGCGGCATGCAGCGCGACGGCGACCTCTCGCAGGATGAAGAGCGGCGCGCCGAGTCGGAACTCGACGCGACCACGAGTCGTTACATCGCTAGAGTTGATGCCGCGGGCAATCAGAAGGAACGCGAGCTCCTCGAGGTCTAGTTGTGACAAGCCCATCCGCTTCCCGCGTCGACGCTCCCGCCCAGCCGTTTGCCCCGCGCCCCACGCCCTCTGCGCCGACGCCGCCGCTCAACGGCGCACACGCACAGGGCGTACACGTCGCGGAGCAGGCGATCATCCCTCGCCACGTGGCGGTGATCATGGACGGCAACGGCCGCTGGGCGGCTCAACGCGGGCTGCGCCCGACCGACGGACATCGCGCCGGCACCGAGAACATCCGCGCCGCCATCGAAGCCTTCGCCGAGCGCGGCGTGCGCTGTCTGACCCTGTTCGCCTTCTCGACCGAGAACTGGAAACGCCCCCGTCCGGAAGTGCGCGGGCTGATGCGCATCCTGTCGTCCACCATCGACCGTGAGGTCAAGCCGCTGCACGATGCCGGCGTGCGGTTGCGCTACATCGGCCGACTCGAGGCGCTGGACTCCCGATTGCGCCGCAAGATCGATGAGGCGATCGCGCTCACCCGCGGCAACGAGCGGATGACGGTCTGCGTCGCCTTCAACTACGGTTCCCGCGCCGAGCTGGTCGACGCCGTGCGCCGCATCGTCGCCGACGGCATCGCTCCTGACGCGATCTCGGAGCGCACGCTCGCCGATTACCTCTACACCCGCGAGTTGCCAGATCCCGACCTGATCATCCGCACGGGCGGCGACCAACGCGTCTCCAACTTCCTGCTCTGGCAGGCGGCATACGCGGAGTACGTGTTTTCCGATACGTACTGGCCCGATTTCTGCGAGCGGGATGTCGACGACGCGCTCGACGCCTATGCGGCGCGCACCCGCAACTTCGGCGGGCGATCCGCCAGTGGCGGCTGAGCAGGGGCGGCGCCAACGCCTGCTGGCCGGCGGCCTGGCGCTGCGACTGGCGAGCGCCGCCGTGGGCATGCCGATCATCATCGCCGCCATCCTGGTCGGCGGTCCGTTGTTCGCCTCGCTGCTGGCGCTGAGCCTGGTCGTCGCCCTGGGCGAGATCGCCCGCATCGCCGGGATCAGCCGCCGCAGCCCGATCGTGCTCGCCGCGGCCGCGTCCATCGGTGCGATCATCGGGGTCGCATCCGCCGCAGACGGGATGCCGCTGTTCTGGCCCATCCTCGCGGCCGGTATCGGCATCGCGGCGGCGACCACGATCGTCTCCGTGCGCAGCATCGACGATCCGGATCCGGAACAGCTGACGCCGTTGCTGCGCGCCGGGCTGACCATGCTGGGCGCGGTCATGTATCTCGCGATTCCCGGCGCGACCTTCATCGTCGTCCGCGCCGCCGAGCAGGGAACCGGCTGGATGCTGCTCGCGGTGCTGGCCGTGATGACTACCGACGCCGCCGCCTACGCCGGCGGTCGATTGCTCGGCAAGCGGCAGCTGGCCGCGTCGGTCTCGCCCAACAAGACGGTCGAGGGCGCGGTCTTCGGCTGGCTGGGCGGCTTTGGCGCGGCACTGGCGCTGGACCAGATGCTCAACCTCGATGTCCAACTCTGGCCGCTCGTGCTGCTCGGTGCCTCGCTGCCGGTTGCATCCCAGATCGGCGATCTGGCCGAGTCGCTGTTCAAGCGCGCCATGGACGTCAAAGACTCGTCCAACCTTATTCCCGGGCACGGCGGCGCGCTCGACCGACTCGACTCGCTGCTCTTCGGCCTGCCCGTCGTATTCTTCTTCTTGCAATGGACGACCTGAACCGCGATGGCGGCGCGCCGCCGATCAATCTCGTGCTGCTGGGCTCCACGGGCAGCATCGGCCGCCAGACGCTGGATGTGGTTCGCGCGATGCCCGGGCGATTCACATTGCGGGGATTGGCGGCGGGACGCAATCTCGATGCGCTGGCGGCGCAGGCGCATGAATTCGCGCCTGCGTACATCTGGGCCGCCTCGGATGATCCGCGCGATCAACAGCGGCTCGCGCGGATCGCCGCCGACAACGGCGCCTCGGTCCTGTCGATGGACGAAATGGCGTCCGATCCCGCAGCCGATGTGCTTGTCGTCGGCACGGCTGGACGCGCCGGTCTCGAGCCGACGCTGACCGCGCTCGAACGCGGCGGCGCGGTGGCGCTCGCCAACAAGGAAGTCGTGGTCATGGCGGGGCAGCTCGTCCGCGACGCCGCGGACCGCGGCGGCGGACAGCTGCGTCCGGTCGATTCCGAACACTCCGCCATCTGGCAATGCCTCTGGGGCGAGTCCGGGCACGAGATCCGCCGCATTCTGCTCACCGCGTCCGGCGGCGCGCTGCGCCATCTGCCCGTCGACGGCCTGGCCGACGTGACCCCCGAGCAGGCGCTCGACCACCCAACCTGGAGCATGGGCGCCAAGATCACGATCGACAGCGCCACGCTGATGAACAAGGGCATGGAGACGATCGAGGCCAGGTGGCTGTTCGACGTTCCCTACGAGCGGGTCGAGATCGTCCAACACCCCGAGTCGATCGTGCATTCGCTGGTCGAGTTCGGCGACGGCTCGGTCAAGGCGCAGCTCGGCTATCCCGATATGAAGCTGCCGATCCAGTTGGCGCTCTCCTATCCGCAGCGGTTGCAGCCAACCGTCGCGCCGCTCGACCTGGCCGCCGTGGGCGCGCTCCATTTCTCCCAGCCCGACCTCGATCGCTATCCCTGCCTCAAACTTGCCCGGCAGGCGGGCCGTCAGGGCGGGACATACCCGGCGGTCATGGCCGCAGCTGATGAGATCGCGGTCGAGGCGTTCCTCGAACGCCGCATCCGCTTCACCGAGATCGCCGATTACGTCGCCCAGGCCCTGGACGCGCACCGCGGCATCGCCGACCCCGACATCGATGCGATCGACGCCGCCGACGCTTGGGCGCGAGGCTTCACCACCGGCCGCATCGCCGCTGCGGTGTAGCGCGATCGAGCGCGTCCCAATCCCCTCGACCGCGTTCGCAGGTTCGCGCTAGTACGCTGAGCGCATGATTTTCGTCGAGTCGATCCTGCCGTTCATCGGCGTTCTGCTGGGGCTGGTTGTTCTGCACGAACTCGGACACTTCGTCGCCGCCAAGCTGGCCGGCGTGCGGGTGGAAGAGTTCGGCATCGGGCTGCCGCCGCGCATCGGCAAGGGATGGCAGTTCGGCGAGACGCTGTATTCCTTCAACTGGCTGCCCATCGGCGGCTTCGTCCGTTTGACGGGCGAAGAGGCGTCGGGCCTGCTGATCACCGCCGTCGAGCCCGATTCGACGATGAGCAGGCACTTCACGCCCGGCGACCGCATCACCCGGGTCAACGGCAAACGAATCATCTCGCCCGATCAGTTCGTCGAGCGTCTGCTTGGCATCATGGGCGAACCCGAGTGGGTCTTCACCTACGACCGCACCGAAGCGGACGGACGCAAGACCAGCTGGTCGGTCACGTTCAGCGCCAAAGATGACGCGGACCGGGGCGACCGTCCGCCGCTTCGCAACCGCAGCTCGACGCCGGAGCTGCGCGCGGGATTCATGAACGAGCGGGGCGAGGCGGAGATCGGCGGCCTGACGGTCGGCATCGATCCACGCTCGCTCGGGGCCAAGTCGCGGCTGACGCGCATTGCGATCCTCGGCGCCGGGGCCGGCGTCAACGCCATTCTGCCGCTCTTCCTGTTCGCGCTGGGCGCGCTGATTCCCGACAACGTGTCGGCCGGTCCGGCGGTGGTGACCAGCACCATCGAGCAGGGGCCGGCCCATCAGGCGGGCATTCGCGCCGGCGACCGTGTGCTGGCAATCAATGGCGAAGAGGTGCGCAACGCGCTCGATCTGCAGCGCATGATCGAACTCAACCTGGGCGAAGACCTCGTGTTCTCGATCGAGCGCCGCCCGACCGACGCGCTCGGCGGCGCGGGGCCAACCGAGACCTTCGACGCGGTCGTCCACGCCCGGCTGGCGCCCGAGCCGCTGACGTACACCGTTCAGGCCGGCGATTCCGTGCACGATATTGCCGACGCGCTCGGCGTCTCTGCCGCCGCCGTGATCGGCGGCTGGGGCGTCGAGAGCGAGGAGCTGCGCGCGGGGATGACGCTCGCCTTCCCCGGAGACGTCAGCTACGTCACCCAAGCGGGCGACACGATGCTCAGCATCGCCCGTGACCAATCGGTGCGCATGGCGTCGGTCTACGCCGCGCTCGACATCGATCCCCGCTACCCGCCGCCAGGCCTCCGGATCGAGATCCGGCAGGGCGCGACGGGTATCTCCGTCGGCGACGCGACCCGTCTGGTCGCGCGCCGCAGCCCGTCACTCGGCGAGTCAATCGCAGCCGGTTGGACCCAGACCCGCGACACGTTCATCCTGGTTCGCAACCGGATCCGCTCCTGGATCGCGGGCGGCGAGCCGCTCGAGCTGTCCGGCCCCGTGGGAATCGCCAGGGTGACCGGCGAAGTCGTCGACCGCGCCGGCTGGTCGCGGCTGATCGAGTTGGCGGCGCTGATCTCGCTCAACCTGGCGATCATCAACATCCTGCCGCTGCCGATGCTCGACGGCGGGCGCATCATGTTCGTCCTGATCGAAATCGCAAGGCGGGGCAAGAAGATCAGCCCCGAGCGCGAGGGCCTCGTGCATATGGCGGGCTTCGCCGCGCTGCTCGTGTTCATCGTCGTGATCAGCTACTTCGACATCATCAAGGCAGTCTCAGGCGAGCCGGTCATCCCCTAGGCCGCGGCGCCGACGCAGGAAACCTGCGCCGGCGCGATGCTGTAGGTTTCCTCCGGCGCCGGCTGCCCCTTCCGGTAAACATGTTTTTCGCCTACCATCGCTTCCACACGCGCACAGCAGGAAGCGATTCGAACTAATGTCCAATGGTCACCAGGAACAAGTGAGCCGCGCCGCCATGCTCGCCGTGGCGACCAACTACAAATCAATTCCAGAGGCGCTGATGGAGTTGATCGACAACCCAATCGACTACCGCGGCGATCGACACCTCACCATCGATGTCATCATCGACCCTGGTGACGATCGCATTATGGTCCGCGATATAGGCGGCGAAGGGATGAATGAGGACACGCTGCGTGAGTGGCTGCATTGGGGAGGCGGCCACGCGCACGAAGCAGGTGACATCGGCCAGTTCCACGTCGGCGGCAAGCTCGCCTGCATTTTTCTGGCGGAACGGCTGCAGATCTACTGCCGGCGAGCCGGCGAAAATGTCGCCTGGCATTTCGATGACCCTGAGTGGGGAACAAGGCGCGAATCCATTCCACACCGAATCACCCGTCGACACGTGTCGGATATGTCGTGGGCGGGGCGTCTGCCCGATGATGGCATCGGGTTCGTTCAAATGACGTTGAGCGGGCTCAAGCGACCACGGGCGGATGTGCAGCGTCTGAAGACAAGGATTGCCGACGCCTACTCACCTCTCCTTTCCACTGGCCATCTCACCATCACTGTAAACGGAGATAAGGTCAGTCCCTATACAATTCCATGGACATCCGATATCGAGATCGTGCGAATCCCTCGCAAAGTTCTAGAGTCGGGGATTGAGGTGTGGGGCAAGGTCGGCGCCTTGGATCGCGGTAAGTTACGTACGCCGACTGGTGAGCGTGAGATCAACCCAGGTATACGGACAGACTTCAACGGCCGCACGATTAGCACTGAAGAGTTCGGCCTAAAACTGTCCGGCCGAGGGTCGACTCGACGATTGTATGGCGAGCTTTCGATCTCGGGTAATGGACTTTTGCCGACACAGAACAAGACAGGATGGGATCGCGACAGTGATCAATGGCGGGAGGTTCACATCTATGTGCAGCCAATCGTTCGCGAGGTCTTTCGGACGCTCAATCGGATCGCAGGAAAAGACAAGGAATCAGAGAGGTCGAAACCCAGGTCACGCCGCCCGGTCAAGCCTCGAGTTATCGATGATGGCGGAACAGAGAAGCCGCATCTCATCTCGCCGGAGAAACAGGCTGTCAGGGTCGAGCGAAGGCTGACACAACTCCTGCGTCGCCTCTCTGAGGAGGATATCGCGCTCCAGGAAGAAGAGGGCGCTGCCGTCGATCACCTCCTCTCCTACCTAGAGAACGTACCATCAATCAGCATACAGTCACTCGGACGTGACGAACCTCGATCTTCCTGGCGTAAGTCGATAGGAAGTGATCCGGTGTTGCTATTCAACAAGGATCATCCGCTATACGCTGTTCCATCCACTAACGAGTCATTCATGCTTGAGTCAATACTGACAAACTTGATTCTGGAATCGAATCCTGACCTAAGCTCTGCGTCTCTTTTTTCGCTTCTCGACGAACTCCACTGGCTAGCCGGGACAGATTCTGATATCGACTAAATCCTGAACACAGCAGGCGAGGGATACCGCGGCAAGCGCGAGAATTGCTGGCCGTGGTATAGGGCTGACGCTGCGCAGGCGAGATTCCCGCGCTTTGGCACGGGCAAGACAGAGGGGGTGCGCGCGGGGGGGCGGGGTGGTGGCAGAGTGGTGTCGCCGCCGTTACACTGCGCGGCATCCGCACCCGACCGCAGCTGAAGGAGCTCGCATGGCGTTCCAGACATTCATCGACGCCGACACTCACATCACCGAACCCGCCGACCTCTGGACCTCGCGCGTGTCGTCCAAATGGGGCGACCGCGTGCTGCACGTCAAGCAGGACGACCAAGGCACCAACGCCTGGTTCGTCGGCGACGAAAAGGTCGCCAACGCACCCTCCGGCGTGTTCGCCGGCTGGAAGGGCAAGTTCCCCAGCTCGCCGCCCACGTACGAGGAGGCGCACCCCGCCTCATTCGACGTTCACGAGCGGCTCAAGCTGATGGACGAAACCGGCGTCTACGCGCAGGTGCTCTATCCCAACGTGGCCGGCTTCGCCTCGCAGCGCTTCCTCTCGCTGGGCGATCCCGAGCTGATGCTCGAGTGCGTCCGAGCCTGGAACGACTTCCAGCTCGACTGGATCTCGGTCGCGCCCGAGCGCTTCGTGGGCAACATCTCGGTGCCGTTCTGGGATGTCGAGGCGTCGGTCAGAGAGATCGAGCGGGTCGCGCCCAGGGGCATGCGCGGCATCCTCTTCACCGGCGACCCGCACTCGCACGGCCAACCCTTCCTCGGCGACCGCTACTGGGACCCGCTCT
Organism: Dehalococcoidia bacterium; assembly: GCA_965205105.1. Lineage (GTDB taxonomy): Bacteria > Chloroflexota > Dehalococcoidia > Bin125 > Bin125 > Bin125. The sequence continues at coordinate 99,051 of OZ242034.1, read as the reverse complement.
GGAACGTCGCCAGCGACGCGGGGCTGCCGATCTCCTTCCACATCGGCTCCGGCGACTTCACCGACGGCTTCACGCCCGACCGCCTCGCGGTTGACGGCGCGGAAGTGACCTACGCGCGCACCTCGACCTCGCTGTTCCTGGCCAACGGCCTGCACATGACCGATCTGCTGCTCTGCGGCGTGCTGCCGCGCTTCCCCGAGCTGCGGTTCATCTCGGTCGAGTCGGGCATCGGCTGGGTGCCGTTCTGCCTCGAGAGCTGCGACTATCACTTCCTCGCCGCCGACATTCGCAAGGCGCGGCCCGAGTTCGAGATGATGCCGTCGGACTACTTCCGCCGCCAGGTCTACGCCTGCTACTGGTTCGAGCGGATCGCCCCGCGCAAGCTGATCGACGACATCGGCGCGGACAACATCCTGTTCGAGACCGATTTCCCGCACCCGACCTGCCTCTACGGCAACGTGCAGGAGACGATCGAGGCCGGGCTGGCGGGTCAGCCGCAGGATGTGCAGCGCAAGATCCTCTGGGAAAACGCCGCCAGGCTCTACAGCATCGATATCCCTGAGGTGATGCCCAGCGGTCTCGCCGCCGCTGCCGCAGCCGGCGGCGGATAAAGCTGCACCGCTTTACGTCTGCGAGCGCGTGACCCGCACGGAGAGACACTGCGGCGCCGATTCGAGTGCGAGCGCGGCGTCGAACACGCTCGCGATCAGCCACCCCGCTGCAGCGGTGGACCACTCGGGCATGGACACCGCAAGTCCGCTGTCGGTCCGCTCCAGCTGCAGCCATTCCCAGTCGAGGCCAGCCGCATAGCCCGCGGGTGCGTCCAGCAGCGCTCCAATCTCGAAAAAGGGCATGCCCGACTTCTGGATGCCGGCAAACGTTTCTGCGGTCAGGCGCTCGCTTCCCTGCGCGGACGCCATCGTGACGATGGCCGGGGTCACCGCGGTTGGAATGACGACGCTGAACCATCCGAGAACCGAGCTGAGGAAAGTGCCGTCTTGCCCGGGCGGCAGATCATATCCAGTCACCTGGTATGCCGTGATGTCAGCCTCCCCGAACCAACGCAGCGAGTCGTCCAGGCACTGAATCAGCGGCGGGATCGCCAGCACCGGGTCCGTCGGAGGGCCTGCGTCATCAAGCGTCGGCACGGGAGCCCACTCCCCCTCCGACCGATCAACGCCCGGGGGAGGTTCCGTGCCGATCGACAGCAGTTCCTCGCCGGTCAGCAGTGGCGTTGCGGGGTTGACGTCGAGCCCGACCTGAGCAAAGCCGATTTGTGATTCTTCGAGATGGTAAGTGAGCTCCGCCTCTTCCACATTCCACAGGCGCGGAGCCTCGGTTGACTCGTCGACCGACCACCGCATCAGCTCTGATCGGTTGCGAAAGGTACTCCAGAGATACCCATCCACTCCCTGCGGGAATTCAGGGTCGGGGGCGACGCGCTCGGGAAACGGGGTGAGCCGCCCGAATGCGTCAACGAGCAGTGTTGCGGGCACGCCGGCCACCTTCCCGTATTCGCTCCAACTCGACCGCATCAGAAGGATTGCACAGGAAATTGAGCAACGGCTATCGTGCTTGTCGTGAGGATCGCTCTGACCAACCGGGTCGGCATCGACGGCAACAGGGAGCACTCGGCATGGACATCAACGGCAAAGTCGCGGTCGTGACCGGCTCGTCCTCGGGCGTCGGCGGGGCGACTGCCAGGCTGCTCGCCTCGCTCGGCGCGTCGGTGGTGGTCAACTATTTTCGCGGCGTCGAGGCTGGACAGCGCGTGGCGGACGAGATTCAGGCTGCCGGCGGCTCTGCGATCGCCGTCCAGGCCGACACCCGCAGCGACGCCGACTGCCGCAGGCTGATCCAGGCCGCGATCGACGAATACGGCCACCTCGAAATCCTGGTCAACAACGCGGGGATGACCCATTTCATCGCCCATGACGACCTGGAGGCGGTGACCGACGACGTCTGGGACGACATCATCGGCGCGAACCTGCGCGGCGTCTTCAACTGCACCCGCGCCGCGGCGCCGCACATGCGCGCGGCCGGCGAAGGCGCGGTCGTCAACGTGTCGAGCATCGCCGGCACGGGCGGCGGCGGCTCGTGCATCCCCTACGCCGCCAGCAAGGCGGGCGTCAACGTGATCACCAAGTCGCTCGCCCGCGTGCTGGGCCCGGAAATCCGCATCAACACCATCGCGCCCGGCTTCATCGAGGGCCGCTGGCTGCGCGGCGGTCTGGGCGACGACACCTACGAGGCCGGCCGCAAACGCCTGGGCGAAACCGCCCCGCTGCGCGGCGTGGCCACCCCCGAAACTTGCGCCGACGCGATCATCGCCCTGATCGAGCGCAACGTCTTCGTCACCGGCCAGACAATCACCGTAGACGGCGGCGCGACGCTGTAGGCCGAAGCGCCTCGCTTTCGCCCAAGCGCCCCGCAGCCCCCCACATCGCATTCCCATCTTCCTCTCGCTGGCGGATACTGCCTTGGCTGACTGCTGCCTGCCATATGCAGGACTATCGACCTCTGCCAGGAAAATCTCGGCACCTAGCATTTCCTGTACAGCTACCACACACCACTTGACAAGACCTACATAGCGACGTAGTTTGGTTGCAGGCACGAAAGGAGCCGATATGACTCAGCCTGCCGGCGGTGGATTTCAGGACGGATTCCTCGAGATCGCCAAAGAGCAACTCGAGGTTCTGAAAGGAGAGTTGGAGGAATGCGACAACAACTTGTCGCGCTTGGAAGCGGACCTGGACGCCAAGCGAAAGTACCGCGCCTCGGTCTCGCGCAACATCGAGCAACTGCGCAATCTGCTCAACGGCACTAGTACGTCTGATGGCGGCACTCAAAATGATGGTACTCCGCCAGGGCCTCAACCACCACTCGCTGATGCAGATTCCGTTGTCGAGCTGATCCGCGAGAACGGCGCTCCCATGCATTATGAGCAGATTCACCGCACCCTCGTCGAGCAGGGATACGAGATCGGCGGCATGGGCAAAGCGAACACCTTGCTGTCGCGCTTTTTCGATGACCCGCGTCTGAAGCGCGTCTCACGCGGCACCTACGATCTGGTACGCCCGCAACTGACTATCGACATGACACTCAGTGAGAAGACCGTCGAAGTGTTGCGCGCCGAGGGTCAGCCGCTCAACTATCGCGAAATCACCCGAAGAATCTTGGCTTCCGGTACTTGGCCGACTAGCGGTAAACACCCCGAGAACTCGGTCAACGCAACCATCATCATGGACATCAATGAGCAGGGAGCGAAGCCGACGTTCGTTCGTGTCAGCCCCGGCATCTACGGCCTCAGAGAATGGGATTTGGCGGAATAACGGCGAGGTCTCTCACTCTGCTCCACCTCGCCGCCTACCGCGAGCGGTAGCTGACCGGCAGGCGCTTGATGCCGCCGATTAGGCCTGATGTCAGGCGCTCGACCTCGCCGTTGAGGGCGAAATCGTCCAGCTTCTCGATCAGGTGGCGGAAGACGGAGCGCATTTCCAGCCGGGCCAGGTTGGCGCCCAGACAGAAGTGCTCGCCGAAACCGCCAAAGGCGAGATGGTCGTTGGGGCTGCGGGCGATATCGAACTCGTCGGGGCGCTCGAAGACATCCTCGTCGCGGTTGGCGGAGGGGTACCACATCGCCAGCGTCTCGCCGGCGCGGATTGGCACGCCGCGGATCTCAGCGTCCCGCGTCACCGTGCGGGCGAAGTGCACCACCGGCGATGTCCAGCGCAGCATCTCCTCGACGGCGCTGTTGAGCAGTTGCGGCTGCGCCCTGAGCCGCTCGAACTGGTCGGGATGCTCGATCAGCGCCAGCATCCCGCCCGAGGTGGCGTTGCGCGTGGTCTCGTTGCCGGCCAGGATCAGCAGGACAGCGTAGGAGAGGATGCCCTGCTCCGGCATCGGCTCGCCGTCGATCTGCGCCTGCACCAGCGTCGTCATCACGCTGTCGTCCGACTCGCGGCGCTTGCGCTCGATGTGCGCGCTGAAGTAGCCCTGCAATCCGCGGATGCCCGATTGCCAGGTCTCGCGTCGCGTGCGCCCGCGCTGATACTCCGGATCCTCCGAGCCGATGAACTCGTTGGTCCAGCGGAAGATGTCCTCCCACGACTCGCGCTCGACCGCCAGCAGTTCGCAGATCGCCGCCATCGGCATCCTGGCGGCGATATCGCGCACGAAGTCCGCCTCGCGCCGCCTGATCAGTCCATCGACCAGGTGCGCGGCGGCGGCATCGATCACGTCCTCGGCGATTTCGTCGATCCGGTCTTCCAGCAGCCGCATCCCGCGCGGCGAGAATCGGCGGCTGGTCGCGTTGCGGTACTTGCCGTGTTGGGGCGGGTCCATGTTGATCAGGTTGGGTACCGTCAAGGTCGGATCGACGGCGCCGCCGTCGCCCGAGCCGGACGAGCGCACTACCAGACGTTGGCTGCTGATAAACGTCTCCGGGTCGCGCGAGATGCGCTGGATATCGTCGTACTTGGTGATCGCCCAGAACGGCGTCACGCCCGGTCGGTCGTACCAGTACACGGGCGCCTCGCGGCGCAGCAGCTTCCAGTCGTCCCACGGATAGCCGCGTTCGGCGTAGCGCTCCGGCGTCACCAGGTCGATTTGATCGAGGCCGCTCATCGTCGTCGTCATGTCAGCCGTCCTTCGCTCTCGCCGTTCGTGCCGCGTACCGCGCGCTGGCTTCAGGGTATCGAGGCGCGAAAGCTGATCGGCAGGTGCTTAATCCCGCCGACAAAGCCCGACCGCAGACGCTCCACGTCTCCATCGAGTTGGATGTCGTCCAGCCGCTGCATGACGTGCGAAAAGATCGAGCGCAGCTCCAGACGCGCCAGGTTGGCGCCCAGGCAGAAATGCTCGCCGAAGCCGCCGAAGGCGAGATGCTCATTCGGGTCGCGCGCGATGTCGAACTGGTCGGGCCGCTCGAACACGTCCTCGTCGCGGTTGGCCGAGGGGTACCACATCATCACCCTCTCGCCGGCCCGGATCGGCTGTCCGCCGAGTTCGGCATCCGCGGTGACCAGGCGGCCGAAGTGGATGATCGGCGAGGTCCAGCGCAGTATCTCCTCGACGGCGCGATCAAGCAGCGCGGGATCGGCGCGCAGCCGCTGCATCTGCTCGGGATGCTCGATCAGCGCAAGCAAGCCGCCGCTCGTCGCATTGCGCGTCGTCTCGTTGCCGCCCAGGATCAGGATGAAGGCGTAGGAAAGCAGGTCGACGGCGTTGAGCGGCTCGCCGTGCAACTGCGCCTGGACGAGCGTGGTCATCAGGTCGTCGCCGGGTTGTCGGCGCTTGCGCTCCGCCAGCTGCATGAAGTAGGTGAACAGCGCCTGCGATCCGGCCTGCGCCGTCTCGCGCCGCGTCCGACCCTGTTGAAACTCCGGATCCGCAGCCCCGATCGTCTCGTTCGTCCAGCGGTGGATGTCGTCCCAGTCCTCGCGGGGCGCGCCCAACAGTTCACAGATCGCGGCCAGGGGCAGCCTGGCCGAGACGTCGGAGACGAACTCCGCCCGGCCGCGGCGGGATATCTCGTCGATCAACTCCGACGCTGCGCGGTCGACGATGCCGGCTGCGATTTCATCGATGCGGTCTTCGAGGATGCGCAGTCCGCCTGGTGTAAACCGCCGATTGACCAGCGAGCGGTACTCGGCGTGCTCCGGCGGATCCATCTCCAGCAGATGATGCGTCGGCGGCGATTGGGACGGCTCGCCGTCCTCGGGTTCGGGGCGGATCGTGATCTCGGTCTTGTTGGAGAACGTCTTCGGGTCGCGCGAAATCCGCTGGATGTCGTGGTACTTCGTGATCGCCCAGAACGGCTCAATGCCGGACCGCTCGTACCAGTAGACCGGCGCATGCCTGCGCAGATACGCCCAGTGCGGATAGGGGTAGCCGTTGGCGACGAAGGCGTCGGGCGAGGTGATATCGACTTCATCGAGAGACCTCGGCGCCGCGGGGAACGAGGTACTCATCGGCACGCCTCCGCTGTCTGGTTCTCGGCCTCACTATCCTCTCTTTTGAGGGTAACGATCCGCGAACGCGCTGCGCATGCGGGGCGCGCGGCACCGGGAGGCTTGCGATGACCAGGAAGCGATCCTTGCTCGGCGTCTACGAGGGATACAGCGAGCAGGTCGCCGACGGATATGCACGAGAGTCCTTCTATCTGCCGATGCGAGACGGCTGCCGCATCGCGATCGACCTGCTGCACCCGACCCGGGACGGCGAGCGCGTTGCGGGGCGGCTGCCGACGGTGCTGCACGCGACGCCGTATCGCCGGGCGTTCGAGATTTCCGGTGGAGCCGGCACGGCGGCCCGCTACGCGCAGGAACTGCGCGGTATGGAGCCGGGCGAGCTGGTCACGCAGTACGAAGAGCGACCGATCGCGCGCGAGCTGATTCAGCGCGGCTATCACTTCGCTTCGATCGACATTCGCGGCACGGGCGCCTCGTTCGGGGCCGAGTACGGCGACTCCTGGCTGGCGGGGCAGGATGCGGCGGCGGTGGTCGAGTGGATCGCGGAGCAGCCGTGGTCGTCGGGGCGCGTCGGCATGGTCGGCATCTCGTACGAAGGGATGATGCAGTTCTTCACCGCCGGCCACCGACCGAAGGGGCTGTCCTGCATCGCGCCGCAGTATCCGGGTCTGCCGCAGTGTTATGTCGATGGCGGCCTCGCGATCAGCAGCTTCGCCCGAGTCTGGGAGCGGCTGCACAAGAACATATCCGAGAACGAGCCGTCGGCGCCGGTCGACGGGCCCGACGGGATCGACCTGCGCGCCGAGGCCGAGGCGCAACGCTCGCCCGACAGTTACCGCTGGGTCGAGGCGTTCTCGGAGATGGATCCGCGCGACGTGACGCGAATGTCGTCGTACGACGGCCTGCGCCGACGGCGTCCGCGGCCGGACCTGGGCATGGGCAACCTGCCGAGCGGCTGGCAGGAGTCCTGCGAGATCATCAACGCCAGCGGCGTCCCCACCTACCTGGTCACCGGCTGGTGGGACCTCACGTTCCCCGGCTATTTGATCGACGCCTTCAACCGGCTTGACGTGCCCAGGAAGCTGATCGTCGGACCGTGGAATCACGGGCAAGGCGGCGACCCCGAGTTGCTGCGCTGGTTCGACTACTGGCTCAAGGACATCGACAACGGGGTGATGGACGAGCCGCAGGTCCACTACGGCGCCAGCGAGCCGTCGGGCGCGACGGTCTGGAAGTCGGCCCCGCGCCTGCCGCTGCCCGAGGCGCAGCCACGATCGCACTGGCTGACGGCCGATAGACGACTCAGCGCAGAGCGTGCCAATGATGCCGAGCATCTCTCATACGAGGTCGACCACGGCGTCAGCCTGGGAACGATGAGCCGGCACAGCTACTACGTGGACGACCTCTACATCAACACTGTCGACCTCAACGCGCGCGCCGAGCGCTGCCTGACGTTCACCAGCGAGCCGCTGGGCGACGACATCGAGATCACCGGCTGGCCGGCGGTCCAGCTCGAGGTATCGACGACGTCCGATCGCGGCGCCGTGGTCGTCACCCTGGAGCAGATCGACGTGGACGGCGCCGCGGCGTATCTCTCGGAGGGCTTTCTCAACCTGGCGCACCGACGCGTCGGCGATGATCCCGGCGGCCACGAAGGGCCCGTCTGGCACAGCTGGAGCAAGGCCGACCTCGCGCCCGTCCAGCCCGGCGCGGCGATGGACATTCAGATCGAGATGTATCCGGTCTCCTGCATCATTCGCGCCGGACAGCGCATTCGCCTCACCATCGCTGCGGCCGACGCCGACAACCTCGTCGTCCCGACGCAGGGCGGCGAAGCGGCGCTGGCGATCACCGTTGGCGGCGAGCGGGCGTCCCGGCTGCTGCTGCCGACCGTCAACGAAACCATGGTTCCGACCGCTCACGCGGTCGAGGGAGGCTTCGACGGCGAATCGGGCGGCTTCGCGTTCCGCCGACCGGTGGACCCGGCGTTGTAGCGGGAGCGCGCTGTTCCTCCGCTGTTGCGCTCCTGCTATTCCCCGGCGAACGCTGCCGATCGACGTTCGAAGAGCGCGCGGATGCCCTCTCTGGCGTCGTTCGAGTTGCGCGCCGCCGCGACCAGCGCGTCGACGTCCGCGTGCGGGATCTGATCGCGGAAGTCCATCTCGCGGGTGATCAACGCCTTCATCGCGCGCAGACTGAGCGGCGCGTTCCTGCGCAGCCGATCGATGATCTGTTCGGCGGCTTCGTCGAGTTCCCCGGCGTTGGCGACGCGGGCGATCACGCCCCATTCGTGCATTCGCCAGGCGGGAATGCGGTCGCCGAGCAGCAGGATTTCTTTGGTCGCGACGGGGCCGGCGACTTCGAGCAGTTTCTTGGCCAGGAACCAGGACGGCGCGAGACCGATCTGAGCCAGCGACATGCCGAACTTCGCCTCGACATCGGCGACGACGAAATCGCAGTGCAGCGCCAGTTCATTGCCGCCGGCGATGGCGTCGCCCTGCACGACCGCGACGACCGGCAACGGCCAATGCTGGATCGCGTCGAGCATCTGCTCGATCGAGACGCCGCCGCCGGGCAGCCCTTCTTCGCGCTCGCGCAGGTCGAGTCCGGCGCAGAAGACGGGGCCGAGCGCCCGGATCACCGCGACGCGCTCCTGCGGCGACGGGTCGCTCGTGAACGCGGCGTGCAGCTCGGTCAGCATTGCGGCGTTCAGCGCGTTGCGCTTCTCGGGACGGTTCAGGGTGACCGTTCGCACCGCGCCGTCGATGGCGACCTCGATCATCTCACTCATCGGATGCTCCAACTCGTGTTGACATGGCTGCAACCGCGGCGGGCTAGCCGCTGCTGCCGCGGCCCAGCAGGTCGCGGGCCATGATGATCCGCTGCACCTCGGACGGTCCCTCGCCGATGCGGCGGATGCGCATTTCCCGATACCAGCGTTCGAGCGGCAGATCCTTGGTGACGCCGATCCCGCCGTGAATCTGGATCGCGCGATCGACGACGCGGCTCGCGCCCTCGGTCGAGGTGAGCTTCGCCATCGCCGCCTCGAAGCGGAACGGATCGCCCTGCTCCGCCTTCTCGGCGGCGGCCAGGTACATCATGCGCCCGGTGCGGATATCGATCTCGTTATCGACGATCATCCACTGGATCGCCTGCCGCGAGGCGAGCGCCGCGCCGAAGGTCTCTCGCTGCTGCGAGTACGAAACCGCCATCTCCTGCGCCGCCACGGCGACGCCGATGCAGCTGGCCGAGTAGGGAATCCGCTGGCGGGTGAGGTTGTTGTTGGCGAGCGAGAAGCCGCCGCCCTCCTGGCCGACGAGACTGGCGGCCGGCACGCGCACATCGTCGAACGAGAGCTCGGTGCCGTAGTTGGCCGAACGCAGCGTGTGCACCACGCGGCGCACCTCGAATCCGGGCGTGTCGGTGTCGACCAGAAAGGCGGAGATGCCGCGGCGCCCCTTTGCAGGATCGGTGCGGGCGAAGACGAGCCCGAAATCGGCTCGGTCGGCGCCGGAGCTGAACAGCTTCGCGCCGTTGAGGATCCAGTCGTCGCCGTCCTTGACCGCTCGGGTCTGAATCGCGCGGGCGGGATCGGAACCTCCCGACGGCTCGGTGAGACCGAAGAAGGCGCGTTTCTCGCCGCGCAGCATCGGATAGAGGTAACGCTCTTTCTGCTCGTCGGAGGCGTCGTAGAGCTGTGCCAAGCCAGCCGAGCCGAACGCGCCGTAGCAGGGCAGGTAGAGCCCGGCCCGGTGCTGCGACATCTCTTCGGCGATCAGGCCGCGCGTCGTCAGCGGCAGGCCGGGTCCGCCGTATTCCTCCGGCACATCGATGTGATAGAGGCCCATCTGCTGGACGATGCCCTTGAGTCGGTCGAGCTCGCCCGGCGGCAGTTCGACCGCGTCGGGGTCGAGGTCGCGCTCGAGCGGCTGCACCTCCTCGCGCACGAACCGCCGCACCGCCTGCGTAATCATTCGCTGCTCTTCGCTCATCAGCAGGCTCACGATGCTCCTCCTCAGCTGCTCAACCGGCGGCGGGCTGTGATCGGCGCAGCCGACCGAGCTGCGGCGTATCGCGCCAGTCGCCGGCCGGATGCGCCGGCGGCCATTCAAGTCCGTGGTCGCGCTGGAACTGCATCAGCATCTCCAGGCGTTTGGTCGTGTATTGCTGGTTCGCCTCCCAACGGAATTGCGCCGCCCGCCCGCGCAGGACGGGGTTGGGATCATCGCCGCCGAAATGCAGCGCGATGCGGCTGCGCAGACCGAACGGCTCGCGTCCGCCGGCTTGTCCGATGTAGAGCAAGTTCCCGTCGGCGTCGGCGATCTCGTAGACGCCGACCACGGCGGGAACGGCGCGAATCGCCTCGTCGCTCGGCTGAATCCAGGGTTTGCGGATGGGCATGAGCGGCTCTCCGTAGCCCGCTTGGGTGAACAACCACAGTCTAGGACTGCACCCGACGATCCCTATGGTCCGCGCTGACGCTGATTCCCCGAACGCAAGCGCGGCGCGTCAGCGGTTGTCCTGTGTCGATTCTGGGCAATGTTCGAGAGACCGCTCGCACCATTCGGCGATGTTTTGGGCAGCAGCCGAGTCTGCGTAGTTCGCCTCGAGGATCAACACACCGAATGCGAGGATGCCAAAGGCCACGACATTTGCCAAGCTGACCGGGTTGCGGATAGCGAAGTAGGCGCCGAACGCGAGGGGAAGAGCGAGCAGGAAAGCAAAGAGGAAAGTAGGCCAGAGGGACGTAATGGGTTCCAGGACGGTCATCACCGACCAAAGCGCGAAATACAATCCCGATATGTAAGAGGCAAAGATCAAGGCGATCCGCCCATTCCACCCACCCCAATCGGCGTTCATGAACTGGCGCTTATGCCCCCGCGGATACACGACCCGCTCGAGTGTCAAGCCTCGGAATGCCATTCGACCCCTCGGCTCTAGCGCGGTCGCAGCTGATCGCTGGCGGCGCCGGAGGCGATCAGCGCGGCGATGCGTTCGTCGGAGTATCTCAGAACGTCCCGCAGCACCGGGACGGTATCCGCGGCGAACAGCGGCGCGGCTCGCCTGGGCGGCGCGGGCGTCTCGGACAGGCGGAAGGCGGCCTGGGGGGCTGGCGATAGTCCCAGCTGCGGATGCGCCAGACCGACCACCGACTGACGCGCCAGTACCTGCTCATCGCGCAGCAGCGTCCGAGCGCCCATCACCGGCGAGGCCGGCGCGCCGGCCCGTTGCAGACGCTCGGCCAAGCGGATTGGATCCTGGTCAGCGGTCCAGCCGCGCAAACGCGCGTCCAGCTCGGCGCGGTGCTTCCAGCGCCGCAGCCCGGTCGCAAATCGCGCGTCCGCGGCGACCGCTTCATCGCGCCAGACGCCGAGCAGCGCGTTCCATTCGTCGTCGCCGCGGCAGGCGATCGCGATCCACGAGTCGGCATCGCCCAGCAGCGGCGCGGCAGGATAGACGCCGTGCGGCGCCGCTGACGCATGATCGTTGCCGATCCGCGTCGGCTCGCGGCCGCAGAGCTGCTGTCCGACCATCGCTTCGCCGATCAGCTGCAGCTCGCCCTCGAGCATGGCCAACTCAACGGTCTGCCCGCCGACCCGGCCGCGCGACCGGAGCGCCGCCACGGTCGCCAGCGCGGCGTGCAATCCGGCGTTCTGGTCGCAGTAGAAGTTGCCCGGCTTGAGCGGCGAGCCGTCGGCGTAGCCTGTCAACCAGGACAGCCCGCTCATCGCGTCGATGCCCGGCCCATAGGAGATGCGGTCGCGCCAGGGGCCGGATTTGCCGAACGCCGGCATGGCGACGTAGATGATCCGCGGGTTGCGCTGGCTGAGTGCGTCCCATTCGAGCCCGAAGTTACCCATCACGCGCGGCGAGAAGTTTTCGATTACCACGTCGGACCGCTCGACGAGATCCAGAAACACCTCGCGTCCGTCGGCGGCGGCGAGATTGAGCGCGAGCGACCGTTTGCTGTGCGCGAGTTCGTTGAGGCGAGGCTCGCGATTCCAGGGTTGGTCGGGGCCGCCGCCCCGATACGACAATGCGGACGCGGGATTGCGCGGCTTCGCCCACGGCGTCTCGATGCGGATCGCCTCCGCGCCCAGCGAGCCGAGCAGCTGCGTGGCGACGGGGCCGGCGACCGCCGTGGTCAGGTCGAGGACGCGGAAGCCGCTCAGCGGCCGGCGCGGCGAGGCCGGCGCCGGCGCGAGTTGCGCGCCAGTCGCTTCAGCGTCAGGCGACACCGGCGCGCCTCCAGCGGGCCCGCTCGGCGGCCGTTCCGAGTTGATCGTTGCCGCCTCCCAGTGCGGGCGCCTCGCCGTCGCGCCAGGGCGCGGCCCCGAACCGCGCCACAGGACCGGGCGCCTGGTATGCGCCCCCGCGCGGATGCGGCGTCGATCGCCAGAACTCGCGCGAAGCGTGGTGGCCGTCGGCGTCCGCGATCACCTCCGACGGCGCGAGCACCTCGGTGAACGGGATGCGCAGCTCCTGCGCGCGCTGCACGATTTCCCGACGCGGGGTGCGCATCAGCGTCGGCGACATCAGGTCGTCGACTTCGTCGGCGTGTCCCATGAGCGTCGCCAGCAGCTCAGGTTCGGCGAGGCGCGGCTGATCGAACAGCACGGCCATCGTTTCGGGATAGCGGTTATTGCAATGGGCGTGCACCCATCCGTCGGCGCAGGGGCGGATCGTGGAGGGATACAGATGCCCCGGCCCGAAGCCGACCAGCCGCGCGCCGTTGCGGGTTGGTTCGCGGTCGGAGAACCAGGCGTGCTGATAGCCGCCGCCAAGCAGGAACGCCAACGCCTCGAAGATCGCGGTATCGATTAGCTGCCCGCCGGCCTCAGCCTGCAGCGCCGCAACAATTCCCAACGCCGCGTGCAGCCCTGCTTGCAGATGCCCCTGCTCGCCCCAAGCCTTGACCGGTTCGCGGTCGGGTTCGCCGCCGATGCGCAGGTAGCCGCCGGCCGCGTAGAGCGTCAGCTCGGAACCGCGCCAGCGCGATTTCGGACCATCGAGTCCGTAGGGCGTGATCACGCACACCTGAAGCTGTTGATGACGCTGGCGAAGCCGCTCGGGATCGATGCCAATCTCGCCCCAGCGCCGCCGCTCCAGATCGATCAGCACCACATCGGCCGCGTCGAGCTGCACGTCGAGCATGCGTCTCGCGGCGGCCGTGCCGAGATCGAGCCGCAGCGATCGCTTGCCGCGATGCAGGTGCAGATGCGTCGCGCCGCCCTCGATGTCGGGAACGTCCCCGCGAAACGGCCCGCGCCGTCGAAGCGGCGAACCGCCAGGCGGTTCGATCAGCGAGACGCGCGCGCCGAGGCCGGCCAGCAAGCGCCCGCAATAGGCGACGGCCGCCGTCTCGGACAGTTCGAACACACGGACACCGTCCAGCGGGCCGGCTGCGGGTTGAGGTGATCGCTCGGTCACTGAGGCAGGATAGCCTTGCGCTCAGGCGGATAATCCGCCTCCGAGAGGACGAGTAGCCTGCTGGCGGCGCGCCAGCGCGGAACGCAGAGAGGACCACCTGATGCCGGACGTGGGATTCATTGGCGTGGGCAACATCGGCAATCCGATGTGCGCCAACGTGATCAAGGGCGGACACCGCGTCGTCGTCCACGACCTGGTCGAGGCGCGCGCGGAGAATCTGATCGAGCTGGGCGCGATCTGGGCCGAGTCGCCGGCGGCTGTCGCCGCGCAGTCGGAGGTGGTCCTGACCTCGCTGCCCGGGCCGCCCGAGGTCAGCGCGGTGCTGCGCGGCGCGGACGGCGTCCTCGACGGCGCCGAGCCCGGGCTGGTCTGCTTCGACCTCTCCACTAATCTGCCCTCGACCGTCAAGCTGCTCGCCGAACGGGCGGCGGAGCGCGGCGTGCTCTTCCTCGACGCCCCCGTATCGAACGGCGTGCAGGGCGCGATCGACGCGACGCTGGCGGTGATGGTCGGCGGCGACCGGGCGGCCTTCGACGCCTATCGGCACGTGCTCGAATGCATCGGCAGCAACGTCTTCCACATGGGCGAGCTGGGCATGGGGGCGCTGACCAAGATCACCAACAACATGGTCTCGATCGGCAGCGGGCAACTGTTGATCGAGGCGCTGGTGATCGCCGAGGCGGCCGGGCTTGACCCGCAGCGCGCATACGAGGTGATGCGCGTCGCGTCGGCGCAGCATTATGTGCGCAGCGGGCCCGCGCTGCTGGAGCGCGACTTCGATCACGCGCCCTTCTATCTGCAGTGGGCGGCCAAGGACGTCTCGCTGGCCGTCCAGGTGGCGCGTGAACAGGGCGTTCCCTCGCCGATCGCCTCGGCGACCAGCGACATGCTCAACCGGGCCAAAAACCGGGGACTGGGCATGAAATCGGTGCTGGCGACGCTGCTCTCGGCGGAGGCGGACGCAGGCATCACGCACGAACCGGCTGAACAGGGTGGATAGCCGACAGCTCCGTTTGCGAGTTGACGTAGACTGAGAAGCATGGCGGTCGTAACCGGCACAGTGGCGGGTGAAGCGCAAGCGGCTCGACGAGCCGTGTTCTTCCACGCCGCCGCGTTCGTGCTCGGCTTCAGCGTCGTGTTCGTCGCGCTGGGCGCGCTGCTGGGTGCGCTCGGCTCGGCGTTCCAGGACGAGCTGATCTGGTTCCAGCGCGTCGCCGGCGCGATGTTGGTCGTGCTCGGCCTGCACCTGGCCGAGGTGATCACGATCCCGCTCCTGTACCGCAGCTTCCAGGTGGGCGGACCGTCCGGCGCGTCGGCCGCCGCGCCGCCTGCGGCGGCATCCCGCGCGCGCGCCGCCGCTGATTACGGCCGCTCGCTGGTCGTCGGCGTCGCCTTCTCGGTCGGCTGGACGCCCTGCGTAGGGCCAATTCTGGCCGGCATTCTGGTGCTGGCGCTCGATTCCGCTTCGCTGCTGCAGGCGGTGATCCTGCTGATCTGCTACGCCGCCGGTCTCGGCATCCCCTTCCTGCTGGTCGGCGCGACCTTCGGCGCATCGACTCGGTTCCTGCGCAAACTGAACCGCTGGATGCCGCTGATCGGCGTCGTCTCGGGCGTGCTGCTCGTCTTCGTGGGCATGCTGATCGCGCTCGACCGCGTGGTCGTGCTGAACGAGGCGCTGGGCAGCTTTGGCGTCGATGTATTGGCCGGATCCGACGGCTCGTCGACCGACATGCTCGACCTGAACGCCGGCTCAGCCGCGCTCGCCTTCGTCGGCGGGTTCGTCAGTTTCATCAGCCCCTGCGTGCTGCCGCTGGTACCGATCTATCTTGGACATCTGGCCGGCATCGGTTCCGAGCGCAGCGGGCTGCGCTCCGCCTAAGTGCGCAGCGGGCTGCGCTACGCCTAGAACTCGCTCGGCGCGTTGCGGCCCGCCGACACATCGACCAACCAACGGTTCCGGCTGCGCTGCTGAAAGCGGCTGCTCATCGCCGCGACGGCTCCCGGTTCGCCGGCCAGCGTCAGGCGATCGTGCAGGTAGACCGCAGTGTCGCCCGAGGCGACGTTGATATCGCCGTCGCGCATGACGACGAGCACGCGAACCCCTCCCTCGAAGTCGATCTCCTTCAGCGTCAGGCCGTCCATATCGAGGTTCAGCATTGCGACCTCGACCAGGCCCGAGTCGGGATCGTTGCGCGCGGCGTGCAGCGCCGGGCGCAGCACGGCTTCCTCCAGCGCCAGCGCGGTCACGTCGGACAGGCTGTAGGCCTCGATCTCGAGCTGATCGAGTTGCGCGTCCGGCTCCGAGACCCAGGTCACCACTCGGAGATTGGGCTGTATCCGACGCATCGACCGCGTGTATTCGATCACCTGGTCGGGATGGTCAAAATCGACGATGACCGCGGCTTCTGTCTGCGCCAGAGCCGCCGCGCTGAGCGCCTCAGCGTCAAGCGGATCGCCGACCACGCTCTCGACTCCCCGCGCGCGCCAGCGGGGCGCGGATGCGGGATCGGGATCGAGCGCGATCACCGCGCGTCCAGCCGCCATCAGCCGCTCGGCCAGGGTCGCGGCGAGGCTGCCGCCGCCGACAATCAGGATGTGCCCGCCTTCGCGCGGCGGCGCCCGCCCGGCGATCAGCGCGAACATCAGCGGCGCGAACACCGTGGTCAGCAGCGCCATCAGCAGGAGCGCGCCGTGCAGCCCGCTGTCGATCAGGCCGAGATCGGCGGCGATCGCCCCGGCGGCCAGAACGAGCGACAGGTTGGCGCCGAGCAGCGAACCGCCGGCGAGACCGGGCCGCAATCCCCAGGCAGGCGCCAGAGCGATGATCGACGGCGCGACTTTCGAGACGAACGCGACGATCAGGAGAGCCGGTACCAGAATCAGCGAGTCGACGGAGTCGAAAACCGCGCCCAGATCGAGCGTGGCGCCGGCGTGAATGAAGAAGATGGGCACGAAAAAGCCGTAGCCGAGCGCGTCCAGCTTGTGCCGCAGCGACGAGCCGTGCCGCGGCGAGACCACTGTCACGGCCAGGCCGGCCATGAATGCGCCGAGCACCAGCTCGGTGCCCACCACCTGCGACAGGGCGACGAAGATCACCAACAGCGCCAGCGCGGCGCGGATCTTGAGCTGGGATGAGGTTTGAGCCAGCTCGTGCAATGTTCGCGGGATGATCGGCAAGCGATCCGGGCCAACGCGCGACATCCAGACCAACAAGCCGAGCGCCGCGGGGATCGCGAGCAGCAGCGCCATCCGCCAGCCGATGCCCTCGCGCTCCAGCGCCGACACGACCCCGACGCCGATGATCGCCACGAACTCGAGCAGGAACCCGCCCACCAGCAGCGATTGCGAAATCCGACCCAGATCGGGTCGATCCTTGATCACCGGCACGACGACCCCGACCGCCGTGGCAAGCAGGATGAAGAGCAGCATGGGAAGCTGGACCGACTCGATCAGCCCGATCACCCGCAGCGCCTCCAACGCGAGGTAGGTGCAGATCAATACCAGTCCCAGCATGACGACGCCGGAGATCAGCGGATGGCGGAGCGCGACGCGCGGACTGTACCAGCGTCGACCGGGCGACTGCCCCAGCATGCTGAGGTTGATCTCCAGCCCGGAGAGGAACATCAGATAGGCGAAGCCGAACAGGGCGAGGAAGTTCAGCCACTCGTTTTTGTGCGTGATGATGCCGAGCAGCGGCTCGCCGAAGATGATGCCGACGAGGACTTCGCCGACCACCGCCGGCACCAGCCCGCCGGTCAGTCTCCAGGCGACGAACGGGACGATGACAGCGAGGACGCTGACGAGCAGCAGCGGGGAGATGTCAATCGTTTCCTCCACCGACCACCTCCCAGCTCCCCATCAGGTACTTTGTCAGCCGTCCAGGCGCTGCTCCAGGAATCGTATCGCGATCCGGTTGAAATCTTCGGCGGCGCTGATGTTGACGGCATGCGTCGCCGGCACACGCTCAACCTGGAAGTTGGCCGCGTTGGCTTCGACCCACTCCCGCGCCGGAGTGAACGCCTCTTCACGGTCGCCGGCGAGCAGCAGGGTGTCGACCGGATTGGTGGTCAAACGATCCCGCAGCGATGTGTAAGGCGAGGTGTGCAGCATCGTGCGGGCGATGCCGTCGGCGGAGCTGAGCAGCATCGCGTCGTCGAACTGGGCGCGCTGGTCGGCGCTGAAGGCCCGCGCCCGGCGCGGGTTCAATGGATGCCGCATGACGGCGTCGATACCGCCATCGATCATCAGCTGCGCACGATCGCGCGCCGCCTCGGGGTTGCCGATTCGGGCCGGATCGCCGAAAGCGGAGTGCGAGTTGGTGACGACGTGGGCGATGACCTCATCGGGCCGCGAGATCGCGTAGTGCAGCGTCAACGCGGCGCCCAGCGACTGCCCCACGACGCACCAGCGATCGGCGTCGACCAGCTCGCGCAGCGCGCTGAAGCGCTCGGCGTAGCGGTTGGGATGATAGGCGGCGGCGACTTCGGGCGAGGGGGAAGAACCGTGGCCGAACAGCTCGACGACGACGCTGCGGAATCCCGCCGCGTGAAAGGCGGGCAGGTTCAGCAGCCAGTGAGCGCGACAGGTCAGGATGCCGTGCACGAACAGCACGGGCCGGCCATCGGGTGGTCCGTCGACCTCGTAGTGAAGCTCGACTTCGCGCGCCGCCATGTGGCAGGGAACCGCGCTGATTGTCTCGCGCCTGCGCCAGCCGCGCTCAGTCGGCAGCGGTTGCCGCGGTGCCAGCGGAGGCGCCCTCGGCGAGCGCTTCCGGGTTCAGCGCCTTGAACAGCGGATCCTGCGTCGCCAGTCCGAGGATCGCGACCGTTTCGCCGATGCGGTCGAAGCCGTGCTCGTGCAGACGATGCAGGTAGTCGTGGAACTGCTTCTCGCGCAGCTTGCGCAGCGCTTCGACGCCCGCGTCGAGGCGCTCAACGCCGTCGGCGTAGAGCACCGCCAGTGCCTCACGCTCGAGCGGCGACTGCACCAGCTCGGAGGCCAAACCGCCTTCGGCCTTGACGAAGAAGATCGGCAGTTCGAGATCGGCGCGTTCGGCGTAGCGCTGGTACCACTCGAGGTGCTTCAGACCGTATTCCAGGTGACGCTTGCTGTCCTCAGCCAAACGCGCGAAGAGATCGCGGTCGAAGTCCGAGCGGGCCCAGTCGGTCGCGCACTCGAAGGCGGTCAACTCGTAGGACTTGTAGACCACATCGAGGGCGACGATCATGTCGGTGAAGGTGAGCGCGTTGTACCAGGATTCGGAGACGTCGGAGAGCGGCGCCTTGCCGATGATGCCCGAGCCGTGCAGGGCGCGCTTGCGCAACGCCTCGACCTTGCGGCCAGCGTCGTAGACCTGCGTCGCCAGGAACAGCTTGACCTCGTGGAAGCCGTAGGAGATCTCCTCCAGCCATTTGGAGATGATCTTCTGCTCGGCGATGCCGTAGGTCGAGTAGACCGCGCAGATCTGCCCGGTCGCGCGCTCGACCTCCGGCGACAGTTCCTCGCGATTCTCCCAGTCCAGGTCGGTCGCGGGGACCCAGCGGTCGCGGATCGCGTCCTCATAGAGGTCGGAGACGCCGTCAGCCCAGACTTCGGCGCGGTCGTAGATCGCGTAGCCGGCGGGCATGTACATGCCCGGCACCGGGCGGGTGCCGCGCGGAAGGTCGTTGCGGTAGTTCCAGATGTCCGGCACGTGGCCGTAGGAGCCGATGTCGACATCGCTCAGCCGCATGCCGTCCTCGGACGGGGAGGGCTTGAGGCCGGTCTCGCCGCCGTCCTCGAACATGATGAACTGCGCCTGCGCGAACGGGTGCTCGGGATCGGACTCCATGAAGTCGAGCCAGCGGGCGATGCGGTCGGGCTCGATCGAGATGTTGAGGATGTTGTCGATCTGGCGGCCGGACGCGACGGAACCCTCGGCGCGCTCGATCAGCTCAGGCGTCCAGCCGCGCACCTGGGCGCGCATCTTCTGGGCGGGGGACAATGCCGGCATATGTTCCGTCCCTCTCGGTTCGCTTCAGACTCGGGCGATTGCGGCACCGGCGCGGAGGCCCGACGCCGCTCAGACGCTCAGACCGTGATCAGCTCGCGCATCTCCGGCGACATGCGATCGAGGCGATCACCGAGGCCGACCACCTGCAGTCGGTGGTAGTACTCGTTGATCTGCTTCTTGCGCATCAGCATGACCAGGTTGTAGCCCTCGTCGAGGTACTCGATGCCGCCGCCTGCGAGCACGGCCAGAGCCTCGCCAGTGATCGGGTTGGTGGTCAGGCCGGCCTGGGTGTTCTGCACGGTCTCGTTGACGTCGAGGTAGTGGTGCAGCTCGTCCTTGCGCCAGGGCTGCGTCTCGACGGTGTACTTGGTGTGCGTGACGCCGAAGGCGAGATGCCGCGACTCATCCTGCGCCGAGAGGCGGAACATCCGCTTCTCGGCCTCGTTCTGGCCGATCAGCTCGCCCATGCGGAAGAGCGACTGCACCAGACCCTCGGCGAACAGGTGGAGGATCGCGGTCATCTCGGTGAAGTCGTCGATCGCCAGCAGGCCGACCGCGCCGAGGCCGGCCGGCGACATCCCGCCGCCGTTGACCAGCACCCGCTTGCGGAAGACGTCGAGGTGCCGCGCCTCGTCCATGAGCTGGGTACCGAGGAACAGCTGCGACTCGAAGAAGTCGGGGTGGACCGACTCGAGGAAGCGGCCCGGCACGTCGCCGGCGATAAATTCGACCTGGGTCAGGAACGTGCACAGCGTGCACATCGCCTTTTCGATGTCGTCCGGCTGGTCACCGATCGTGTCCCAGGGGATATCGCGCGCCGACGACCACTGGCGCTGCAACGCCTCTTCGTAGAGCAGCATCGCCGACTCGGACCAGACGTCGCCCTTGTCGCGGTACTGGCGCGCGTGCGCGTTGGAGCGCGGGTCGGCCTCGATGCCGCGCGGCGCGAACGAGCGCCAGTTGGCCTCGTCGACGCCGTCGGCGCCCGCCATGCGCTGGTTGATCGATTGCAGCGTGACGCCCTTGCGCCCCGCCGGAATCTCGAACTCCTCGTCGGTCTCCAGGTTCAGCCAGTCGAGGTTGAGGCCCGGGTTCTCGATCGCGGTCACCATGGTTCGTCCTGCCAATCACACTGCGGCGAAACGCCGATCTGCTGAATGCGTTCAGCCTATCAGCAATCGCGCGCTCATTGCACACATCGGCGCAATTCCATATCCATGCGCGGATACGGCGCAGTTACTCCGCGTCTGGCAGACCAGCCGACAGATCGTAGGTGGCGCGCAGGAAATTGACGAGATCCCAGCGCTCTTGGTCGGACAGCTGCGGCGACCAGGCGGGCATCCCGGTGCCGCGGATGCCGTCGCTGATCCAGGCGAACAGGACGCCGTCGGGGTGGAACGGCACGTGCACGGTGAAGTTGGCGGGCGGCGCGGGCAGGGTGTCGGCCAGCGGGCCGTCGCCGGCGCCCTGCTCACCGTGGCAGGACACGCAGTTGCGCGCGAACAGCGCCGCGCCGCGGGCGACCGATTCCTCGCTGCGCTGAACCGGATTCGCCAGCGTGCGCCCCGGTTCGACGTGCAGACCGGTCAGCAGGACGACAGCCGCAATCAAGCTCAGCAGACCGCCCGCGAAGGCGGCGTCGCCGCCGCGCGGCCCCCACCTGCGGCGAATCTGCGGCCGATTGATCCACGCCAGCCCGCCGAGCAGGAGCGCCCAGAGCGCGCCGACGCCGTTCCAGT
Source organism: Dehalococcoidia bacterium (assembly GCA_965205105.1). Lineage (GTDB taxonomy): Bacteria > Chloroflexota > Dehalococcoidia > Bin125 > Bin125 > Bin125. The sequence goes on along the minus strand of OZ242034.1, from coordinate 77,917 downwards.
CCATCTGGGTCAGCGGCAGAGCGAGCGCGCCGCCGCGGTCGGCGGCGAAGGGCGAGGCCTGGTAGCCCGACTCGACGCGGGTGCGGACGCCGGCGATCACGTCGTCACCCGCCGCGCGGCGCAGCTCCATCTCCACCGTCCATTCGCCCGGCAGGCCGAAGTAGGCGCCCTCGAGGCGGAACTGATTCTCGGCGATCATCGTCATCGGCACGGTGACCGGCCCCACCGCGCGATCCTGATAGCGGAAGCGCAGCAGCATCACCTCGACGGGCTCGACCGCATTGCCGCCCAGCGCCTCGACGGTCGCGGTCCAGGTGTTGAAACCGACGAGGTTGGGCGAGATTTCGAGCGACGCGACGAGATCGCCGCGGGCAACAGTCTCGATCACGGTGTTGTCCTTCTGCTCGACCTGCGGCTGCGCGCTGGCCGGCGAGGGCAGCTGCGTGAGCAGCGCCGAGACGGCGATGACGACGAGCCCGAGCGCGGCTTCGACGCGCATCATGCGCGAGAAACGGCGCGCCAGCGACGGGTCGGCGCCGTTGACCGCCGCGTCGCGCGGACGCAGCAGCAGCGCATTGGCGGCCGCCGCTGCAAACAGCAGCGCGAGCAGGGCGATCTTGACGATGAACGCCAGACCCCAGTCGGTCTCGACGATGCCGTCGATATCGGGAATCTGAATCAACGACGAGAGCAGACCGGCCGCAACCAGAATCGGCGCCGTGATCGCCGCCAGCACGGAGAACCGGCGCACCGACTCGATCCGATGATCGGGGTGGGCGCGGATCGCCAGCAGCAGGCTGACCAGACCGCCAATCCAGATCGCCGCCGCCGTCAGGTGCAGGGCATCGAACAGCGCGCCCCAGATCCAGCCGGCGCCGATCGCCGCGCCATGCGAAATGGCGGACGATGAAGCGAGCCAGACGATCGCCGCCAGCGCCAGGAGCGCGAGCTCGAAGGGTCGCGCGCGGCGCTCGGTTACGGCCGCGGTGCGCGGACGCCGCGCTTCACGAATGCAGTGCAGGCTGAGGATGAGCGCCGCGACGATCAGCGCGTACCAACGCTGCTGCAGCCAGAGTCCGTTGCGCGTGTCGAACAGCACATCGTCCAGGAATCCGATCTCGCCCAGCCGCAGCGCGCCGGCGGCCGCCTCGTAGCCGGTCGCCGCCAGCCCGACGATGACCGCCGCCGACATGAGCGGCGCGAGCGTCTGGCTGATCGGCGCGGGGAGCGGCCGCAGCAGCAGAGCGACACCCGCCGCGCCCGCGAACAGCACCAGCGCGCCGAGCCCCAGCGCCTTGGCGGCCACGTCGACCGCGACCGGCGGGCCGGGACGATCCAGGTCGATCTCCACCCCGCCGCCTGCGGGCGCGGAACCGTCGGGGTTGAGGATCGAGAAGACGTAGGAGCCGCTCCAGGTATGGCCGTCGACCTCCGAGAGCGTCCGCCAGACGACGGTGTACACGCCCGCCTCGAGCCGCAGGACGCGAACGCTCATCTGCGTCGCGACCGCGTCGGAGAACTCGGTCTCGCCGATGTCGCGGCGCTGGCCGCTGCGGTCGAGCACCTGCACCGAACTGTGGCTGCGCTGCAGCTGCTCGGTCATGAACAGCGTGATTGTGGTGGGCGATTCGCGCAGCGAGGCGTTGATCGGCGGATCAGCGCGGGCCAGCAGCGCGTGCGCTGCCGCGTCGGACGGCGCCAGCTGCCATGCCGCCAGCGCCGCCAGCAGCGCGCAGACCAACAGGCCGAGGCGCCTCACCGGGCCGCGTCCGACGTCTCGAAGACCGAGGCGCGGATCGCCGCCCACTCGTCGTCGCTGACGCTGCCGCGCCAGTCGATCCAGCCGTGGAACTCGCCCGGGGCGATGGCGTAGGCCGGCTCCGACGCGGATGTCGATACCAGGTACACGCCGAACGCGCCGAAGATGAGCGCGTGGCGTCCGTCGGTCGAGAGGCTGAAGTCGGGCTGGTCTTCACCGACCGCGGCCAGCTGCCGCGGCTCGCCGCCGGACAGGTCGTAGCTCCAGATGTCCTCGGGACCATTCAAGCGCAGCGCAACCGACGAGACCTGCGGCAGCGCCTGACCGGCGGAGAACAGCACGCGCCGGCCGTCGGCGCTGAAGCGGGGGATGCGGAACGGTCGAGGCTGCCAGCTGCGTTGCGGATCGAGCACGGTCTCGACCCCGTCGGCGAGCGACCGCACCACGAGATGCGGGTCGCCGCTGTACGGCCCGGCGACGAAGACCAGACGTTCGCCGCCGGGTGAGATGTCGGCGTCGCGCGCGTCGTCACGCAGCGTCTCTACGTCCCGAGTCGAGAGGCGCAGCCGCGCCACGCTGATCCTGCTGGTGCTCGATGCCGCGGACTGAGCCGATTCCTGCGTAAAGATCAGCGACTCGCCGTCGGGCGTCCAGCGCGGATTCCAGGCGAACTCGGCCTGTCCCTCGTGGCCGAAGACGATCTGCGGTTGGGGATCATCGAGCCCGGCGACGGCGATATCCGCCCCGATCGTCGCGCCCGCGGCCGGGGTGAGTTGAAACACGACGAAGGCGACGCGCGCGCCGTCGGGTGAGATCGACGGTTGCAACAGCTGCTGATCCTGCCCGGCGGCGATCAGCAACCGGGCGCCAGCGTCGTCCTGGATCCAGAGGTCGGAGGCGGATGTGTAGACGAACATGCCCGGCGCCGGAATGCGGCGGTCGCCACCCGCCGCGCCGCCGTCACCGCAGGCGATCAGCGCGAGCGGCACAAGCGGCAGCAGCGCGAGGCTGACCGCGGAGATCATGAACGCGGGCGAGAATCGCATCATGCCGCTCTGCGCCGCGCCCCCAGTCGGTAACCGAGCGCGCCGATGAGGATCAGCATGGCGACCAGGCCGACGGCCAGCAAGATGATCGGCCCGGCGCCGAGTTCGGCCTCAGCCGCCGCCTCGCTGCGAGCCACAGCGGGCGACGCGGGATCGACGGCTGCTGATCCGGCAGGATCATCCGAATCGCCGCCCGGAACGTCCGCTTGATCGCCGGGATAGGCGACCAGGAGATCGGCGGCGAGCTGCCGATCATCGGCGACTTCATCGGCGCTGGCGGCTCGTCCGACGTAGAAGGGGTAGGAGCCGGAATCCGTGTCGCCATCCTCGGCCGATAGGTTGATCCAGGAGACGAGGTAGCGGCCCGGATCAAGGCGTTGCGGCAGCGCCGCAGTCATCACGCGGCGATCCTGATTCTCGATGATCGGCTCGCCGACGGCGATCGACGCGTCGGAATCGATGTGCCGCAGGCTGATCGCGTTGGCGCCGTCGCGTCGGAACAGCTCCTGGGTAAAGCGGATGCTGATCGCATCGGGCGGCTCGCTGAGCGCTTCGGCGAAGGCCGGCGAGGACGAAGCGTAAGCGGCGTGCGCAGAGACATTGGCGGCGGCGAACAGCGTCGCCGCCACCAGCCCCGCGAGGATCAGCAGCCTGCTCGGCCCGCTACTCGTGATCGCCGTGATCCGCGTCATCGTCCTCATGCTGCATCTGATCCTCGACCTGATCGCCATGATCATCGTGGTCGTCGTGCTGCATCGATGACTGCTGACCGTCGTGCGTCCGCTCTTGATGATCATCATGATCATCGCTCATCGACGAGTCGCTGTCATCGTCATGGCTGCCGTGATCGTCATGGGATGGCGGCTCCAGACCGGCAAGCGGGGGCACCGCGGGCAAGGTTTCGTTGCTGAGCCATGCTTCCAGCGTCGCCTCGAATGTGTGGGCGAGAGCGTGGGTGATCTTCGACGGCTCGGAGGCGGCTTCAGAATCGTCGTCGCGCATGGCGGCCAACAGGGAGTCGAGCCACTCGCCGTACTGCGCGACGTGTTCCTCGAGCTCGATAGGCCAGTCGACCCAATCAAGGGTTTCCCGCGCTCTGGTCGCCCAGATCATGGCGGTGGCGGGGATGCGCCCCTCGTTGCGAATCGTGCCGTCGTGCTCGTGATAGCGCAGCGGGTCGAGCGGCTCGAGCGCGGCGAGTATCTGAGCGCGCTGCGCGGACTGAGCGGTGATCAGGGCGTCGGACTGGAGCCGCTCGACGGTGTCGGAATCGGAGTCGTTGCAGGCGCTGACCAGCGCCGACAGAGCCATCAGGGACAGGAGCAGTTTCGCAAGGGTCACAGGACCACCTTCTCATACCGCGAGCCGTTCATTGCCCGCGGATCGCCACCCAATGAGGAACGATTGATCGCTCAGGCGGCGGGCGGCGGTGGTCTGATGGTTGGCCGGAAGGCGCGACGCGCCGGTAGCGGCGCGCCGCACCGCCGCTCGGCGGTCAACGCGACGCGTTGGCCGTTAGCGTGAGAGGCGACGCTGATTTCAGCGACGTCGCCGGGCGCCTTCTGGGCTGGCTGCGCAGCGTCCGCGAAGACGAGGCGTGCGTCGCGATCGGTCGTGATCGCGCAATCAGATGCTTCCCAGAACGAGACAAGGCCGGCCTCGGGCGTGGGATTGGCGTCGGCCGCATGGATATCCACCGCCTCCGCCTGCGGCGCCGCCGCGCGCAGCAGCACCGTCATGGCCATGGCGGCGGCGAGACCAGCGAACAGGAGGCGGCGGCGCGTCATCTAAACTCAGCCTATGCCGCTCCGGGCCGGGCGGCGCATTCAGCAGGCGCAACCTTCGAGGATGACACGAGGACGACATCATGTATCTGGCCATGAACCGCTTCCGCGTCAACGTCGAGCGCGAGGCGGAATGGGAGCAGATCTGGAAGGAACGCGAGAGCTACCTGCGAGAGGTACCCGGCTTTCTACAGTTCATGCTCCTGCGCGGCGCCGAGCCGGGCGACTACATCTCCTACTCGGCCTGGACGGACGCCGCCGCGTTCCATGCCTGGACCCAGTCGGAGGCGTTCCGCAGAGGCCACGCGCAAGGCACGCTGGCGGGCGTGCTGGAGGGCCCGCCGCAGCTCGGCCTCTACGAGCCGGTAGTCAGTGAGACGCCGGCCTCGCGCGAACTCTCGGACTCGCGTCCCGACCCGAATCGCCGCGGCCCGCGGCACTAGGCATAGACATTCGCAGGCGCTCAACGCCCGCCCGGGATCGCCGAACCTGACTGCGGCAGACGCGGGCGAAAGCTAGCGATGCGCAGTGATAGCCTGTAGGCATCCGTGACAGGTGAATGGTTTCCCGCCCGCACACGGCGAGCGGGCAGAGAGGACTACGAGAAATGGGCATGCTCGATGGCCGCGTCGCGATTGTGACCGGCGCGGGGCGCGGAATCGGCGCGGAGACGGCGAAGCTGTTCGCCTCCCAGGGCGCCAAAGTGGTCGTCAACGACCTCGGCGGCGCGGTCGACGGCAGCGGCTCGGCGGCGGCGCCAGCCGATCAGGTCGTCGCGGCGATCCGCGACGCCGGCGGCGAAGCCGTCGCCAACTACGCGTCAGTGGCCGACTACGACGCCGCCGAAGGGATCGTCAAGGACGCGCTGGAACACTTCGGCGACCTCGATATCGTCGTCAACACGGCCGGCATCCTGCGCGACCGCATGGTCTTCAACATGACCGAGGCGGAGTGGGACGCTGTGATCGCCGTCCACCTCAAGGGTCACTTCAACCTGACCAAGTTCGCCTCGATTCACTGGCGCTCGGAGCGCAAGGGCCACTACCGGCTGATCAACTTCTCCTCGGTCTCGGGCATCTTCGGCGCGCCCGGGCAGCCCAACTACGCGGCTGCCAAGATGGGCATCGTCGGCTTCACCTACAGCTGCGCCAACTCGCTGGGACGCTACGGCGCCACCGCCAACGCGATCTCACCCGGCGCCTCGACCAGGATGACTGACACGGTGCCTGAGGAGCGGCGGCGCGCGGGCAGCGACGTCGGCGATTCCAGCGAAGAGGATCCGCAGCGCTCGCCGGCCAACGTGGCCGTGCCGCTGGTCTACATGGCGTCCGAGCAGTCCGACTGGCTCAACGGTCAAATCGTGGGCGCATCGGGCTATGAGCTGCAGCTGTTCAACAAGCCCGCCGTGATCCGCCAGGTGCGCGGCACCGAGCGTTGGTCGGTCGAGGGCGCGGCGCAGCAGATCGAGGAGCTGTTCAAGCCGGCCGTGACGGGCGGCGGCTTCTTCGGTTAGCCGCGCGAGCGGGAATGACGCTGCTGCGAAAGGAAGCTGACTGATGGGCATGCTCGACAACCGCGTCGCAATCGTGACCGGCGCGGGCCGCGGGATCGGAGCCGAAGTCGCCAGGCTGTTCGCCGCCAACGGTGCCCGCGTCGTGGTCAACGACCTGGGCGGGGCCGTCGACGGCAGCGGCGGCGAAGCGGGGCCCGCCGACGACACCGTCGCGGCGATCCGCGACGCGGGCGGCAACGCCGTCGCCAACTACACCTCGGTCGCCGACTACGACGGCGCCGAGGGGATCATCCAACAGGCGCTCGACGAATACGGCCGGCTCGACGTGTTGGTCAACGTGGCCGGCAATCTGCGCGACCGCATGGTCTTCAACATGACCGAAGCGGAGTGGGACGCGGTCGTGGCGGTGCACATGAAGGGCACCTTCAACACGACCAAGTACGCCTCGATCTACTGGCGCGCCAACCGTGAGGGCCACTACCGGCTGATCAACTTCACCTCCGGCTCCGGCCTGCACGGCGCGCCCGGTCAGCCCAACTACGCAGCCGCCAAGCTCGGCATTGTCGGCTTCACCTACAGCTGCGCCAACGCGCTGGGACGCTACGGCGTGACGTCCAACGCGATCGGCCCGGGCGCCTCGACCCGGATGACCGACACGGTGCCCGATGAGCGGCGGCGCCGTCCAATGGACGACTCGGAGAACATCGTCGACCCACGCCGCTCGCCGGCGAACGTCGCCGTGCCGATCGTATACATGGCGTCGGAAGCGTCCGACTGGCTCAACGGCCAGGTGATCTCCGCGATGGGCTACGACATCGGCCTCTACAGCCAGTACGAGGTGATCCGCAACCTCAGCGGCACTGAGATGTGGAGCGTCGAGCGGGCCGCCGAAGAGATGGAGCGCGTCTTCCGGCCGGCGGTCGAAGGCAGCCGCATGTTCGGCTAAGCGTGTCGGCTAGGTTTGTCGGTCGCCCCTCGTACATTGCGACTACGCTGAATCGGCGGCTCGACGAGCCGCCGATTCATCATTTCCGCGCGTCCAGGCCGACTCAGAGACAGCCCTCACCATGCCAGGCATGCCGCACGAGCACGAGATCACGATCCGCGCCGCCGTCGAGGACGACGTCCCGCAGCTCGCCGACCTGTACAACCACTACATCCGCACCTCGCCGGCGACGTTCGACACCGAACCTCACACGATCGAGGCGAAACGGGCGTGGTTCGCCGGGTACTCGGACGCGGGACCGCACCGCGTGCTGGTCGCGGCCGAGCCGGACGGGCGAATCGTCGGGCACTCATATTCCAGCCCGCTCTATCCCAAGGCCGCCTACGACAGCAGCGTGGCGACCAGCGTCTATCTGCTGCCGGGCGAAGTGGGACGCGGCGTCGGCACCCGGCTCTGGTACGCGCTCTATGAGCAACTGCTCGAAGTCGAGCATCTGCACCAGCTGTTCGCGTTGATCACGCTGCCCAACGAGGCGTCGGTGGCGATGACGGAGCGGCTCGGCTACACCCTGTCGGGCGTCTGGAAAGAGTGCGGCCGCAAGTTCGGTCGATACTGGGACGTCAGCATCTGGCAGCGGCCCATGATTCTGCCTCGGCTAGAATCCGGCTGAGCGTTGCGGCATGGCTGATTGTGCGCTGCGCCCGAAAGGAAAGCCCGTATGGAACGCGACGCCGACCGATACCCGGCTCGACTGGAGGTCGATTACCCCGAGCAGCTCAACCGCCTGAGCACACTGCTGCGAATTCCCTTCTCCATTCCCATCTGGATTCTGGCGGCGTTGATGCCGGCGGTGCCGATCGTGTTCGTCTCCCTTGCGTCGGAGGGCCTGATTGACGGTGATTCGATCAGCGGCGGCTTTGCCGGGGTGCTCTTCCTTCCGCTGGTGCTGATGATTCTCTTTCGGCGCAAGTACCCGCGCTGGTGGTTCGATTTCCTGCTGGAGCTGTCGCGCTTTCAACTCCGCATCGAGGCCTACGGAGCGCTTCTTACCGACCGCTACCCCTCCACTGACGAGGAACAGAGCGTCCACCTCGAGCTCGACTATCCCGACGCTGAACAGCTGAACCAATTCTTGCCCATCGTCAAGTGGATCCTGCTGATTCCGCATTACATCGTCGGCGTCATCCTGCTGGTACTGGCGCTCGTCGTGGTAATCGCGGCCTGGTTCATCATTCTGTTTACGGGACGCTACCCGCGCCCGTTCTTCGACTTCGAGGTCGGGGTGAGCCGCTACTGGCTGCGGATCAGCGCCTACGGTTTCCTGCTGATCACCGACCGCTACCCGCCGTTCAGGCTGAGCGCCTGACCGCGCTGCCCTGCAAAGGAGTCGACCATGAGCGACCGAATTGGCATGGGGCTGGCCAATTTCCCCTTCTCCGACGTAGCCGCGATGTGGCGCTGGATCGAGCTCTGCGAAGCGGGCGACGTCGATTCGATCTGGCAGACCGACCGTCTGATCTCGACCCAGCCGATGCTGGAGTCGATGACCTTCATGGCGGCGCTGGCCGCCCGCACGGAGCGGCTCAAGTTCGGCATGAACGTGGTCGTGGTCGGGTTCCGTGACCCGCTCGTCCTGGCCAAGCAGTGCGCGACGATCGACTTCCTCTCCAACGGCAGGATGCTGCCGGCCTTCGGCGTCGGCGGCGGTTTCGCGCCGGAGTGGCGGGTCACCAACCGGCCGATGCGCGGCCGCGGGCCGATCGCGGACGAGATGCTGGACATCATCAACGCGCTCTGGAACGAGGAGTCGGTTACCTACCACGGCGAGCACTTCAGGTACGACGACGCCTCGATCTCGCCGCGGCCGGTGCAACGCCCGCTGCCGCTCTGGATCGGCGGGGCGAGCAAGGCCGCGATCCGCCGCACGGCGCGGATCGGCACGGGTTGGGTCGCGGGCGTTCAGTCGGCGCACGAGATCAAGCCGGTCATCGACCAGATCAAGGCGGCGTTGGCGGAAGCGGGCCGCACCGACTACGAGCCGGATCACTTCGGAGCCGGCTTCGGCTATCACTTCGGCGCCTGGGACGACGCGGACGTCCAGGCGACCATCGCCGGGCTCAGGCATCGGCTGCCCGAGGTCAACCCCGACACCTATCTCGCTGTGGGAACAGCGGAAGACATCCTGCGCCGGGTCGATGAATACCGCGACGCGGGAGTGAGCAAGTTCATCATGCGCCCGCTCGCCCGCGGCGATGACGCCATCATGTATCAGACGCAGCGGCTGTTGGACGAGGTGCTGCCCGTCGTGCATGCGTAATCCACGACGGCTCAGGGATACAACGGCAGCGGCAGGTTGGGGAAGGCGCGCTTGACGCGCTTGACGGCGGCGCGCCTGGCGGTGGCGGCGACGCCCTGCTCGTGGTCCAGCGCCTGTGCCGACTCAGGCAGAACGTCATCATCCCCGGCCACCAGCGGGTCGCTCCAGCGGCGCAGATGGCTCATCGCCACGTCGCCCTCGACGCGGTCGCAGAATCTCGTGAATCGACGCCAGGGCTGATCGCGGTCGCGGGGCCTGGTGTAGATCGCGCGGCCGGCGGCGATACAGAGCGCGACGCCGCCCGCCACGTCCCAGATGCGCGCGCCGTTGAACAGCGCCATCTGCACCGAACCCTCCGCCGCAAGCGCCAACTCGGTGGCGGTGCTGCCGAAGGTGCGGGCGATACCGAAGCGCCGGCCGGCCGGCCCGGTGACGCCGCCGGTGCCGGCCGGCACCGTGCTGAGCCGCGAGGCCGCCTGCAGGTCGTGCCCAGCGCCATCGACCGGTTCGCCGCTGAACATCAGGCCGCCGCCCGCGCGGGCGTGATACACGCCTGGCTTGAGGAAACGGTTCGAGGGCAGCCAGAGCGCTCCCGCCACCGGTCGGCCGCGATGCAGAACCCCGATCGAGCAGGCGAACAGCCCGATCCCGTTGATGAAGTTCGACGTTCCGTCGAGCGGATCGATCACCCAGACGATGTCGGCGTCTGCGGGGCCGCCGTTCGCGCGTTCCTCGCCCAGCACGCCGTGCGCGGGAAACTGCCGATGCACTTCCGCCCGAATCAGATCCTCGATCGCGTGATCGACCTCGGTAACGGGATCATGCGCGTTCTGCTGCTTGAAGGAGATCTCGATCGAGGACTGAAACTGGTCTAGGAGGATGTCGCCGCCCTGCCGGGCGAGCGCTGCCGCCGCCGCCGCGATCTCCGCCAAATCGGACTCGGGCAGCGCGGACGGATCATTCGAGTCGTTGGATTGTGTCTCGCCGGACAAATCGGGCATAGCGGCAGGGTACCCTTTGGATCGCTACCTGCACGCCGACGGAAAGGAATCGGGCGATGTCTAACCAACCCGCAACATTTGGCGAGCCGTCTGCAGAAACAGTGCGGCGCTCAAGCGGGCCCGGGCAGGCGACGGTGCGCGCCGGCGACGCGAGCGCATCGGCCTCGGTCGGCTTCGAATCAGATTGGCAGGCAGCCTGCGGCACGGCGCTCGACGGCATCAACCTGACCGCGGCGCCCGATCTGCTCCTAGTCTTCATCGACTCGCGCTACGCCGATCATTACGAGCAGATCATCCGACACCTGCGGGAGGAAACCGGCGCCAAGCATCTCATCGGTGCGTCGGGGCAGAGCGTGATCGGCTCGTCCCTGGAAGCCGAGGCGGGTTCTGCGATCGCCGTCCTCGGCCTCTCGCTGCCCGACGCCGAGTTCACATCGCTGCCGATCGACCCGGAGCGCATGTCCGACGACGTGTTTACGCCGATCCAGGACGGCCCCGATGTCTGGCTGATGTTCAGCAACCCGTTCACGGTCATGACCGACCGGCTCGTCGAACACTTGCAGCAGCTGCGCCCCGAGCTGGTGCTGCTGGGCGGAATGGCGTCATCGCATCGACAGCAGCACGGCTGCGCCGTTTTCATCGACGATCAGGTGCTGATCAGCGGCGCGGCGATGATGGGTCTGGGCGGCGTTTCGGTGCGGCCGATCGTGGCGCAGGGCGCCGAGCCGCTGGGGCAGCCGTGGATTGTGACCGAGTGCGACGCGAACACCGTCAAGTCGCTCGGCTCGCGGCCCGCGCTGGAGGTGCTGCAGGAGACGCTGCACGAGCTCGATGACGGAACGCGCGATCGCGCCCTGCGCAACCTGCTCGTCGGGTTGGCGATGGACGAATACCGAGAGACGCATGAGCGCGGTGATTTCCTGATCCGCAATATCATGAGCGCCGACCGCGAGTCGGGCGCGGTGTCGATCAACGCGGTTCCCAGAGTCGGGCAAACCTTCCAGTTCCAGTTCCGCGACGCTCAGGCGGCGGACGACGATCTGCGCGCCCGTCTGACCGATCTGCGCGACGCGCTCCAGCCCGACGAAGAGGTGTTGGGCGCGCTGCTCTGTTCCTGCAACGGCCGCGGCCGCGGCCTGTTCGGTGAGCCTGACCACGACGCATCAGCGTTGTCAGAAATATTCGGCCCCGTGCCCACCGCCGGCTTCTTCTGCAACGGCGAAATCGGCCCGGTCGGCGGCGAAAACTACCTGCACGGCTTCACCGCCTCCATCGCGGTGCTGACGAACGGAGGCGCGCAGGACGCCTAACTCGATGCTCTAGAATGCACTCACGAGAGGGCGCACGCGATGACCCGAGATGCGCAGCTAGACGAACGAGCGGAATCCATTTCAGACGAGCTCAAGAAATCTCCTCGTACCCGACCTGTCTTCATCGAATTCGCCGGCACGCCGAAGAGCGGAAAGAGCACCTGTATCGAGATCGTCCGCCACTTCTTTCGCCGAAGCGATATCAAGGTGTTGGCTCCAGCAGAAGGTGCTTCTCGACGAACACCCTGGTTCCTCAAGGACGACCTCATGGCATTCAACGCTTGGTCCGCGTCTTACGCGCTGACCTACGTTCTTGAAGGTCTTCACGGCGCGGACCGGTATGATCTGGCGATCCTGGATCGTGGGCCGTTCGACGCACTGGCGTGGTTCGAACTGCTCTCATCGGAAGGTGGCATATCCGTAGACGATCGCAATCGGGTACAGGAATTTCTGCAGATCGAACACTGGCGGGGAGTGATCGACCAGGTATTCCTCTTTCGAACTGATCCCGAGACCGCGATGGAGCGGGAAAACCGAGACAAGTTGATCGAAGAGCGCGGCAAAGCCATGAATCCCGAGTTTCTTGAGAGACTGAACAACGCCTACGACACAGTCGAGGAAAAGTTCTCGACTGGATTTGCGAGATTCAAGAAGATCGATACCGGCAGTGCTGCACAAACCACAGCGAAATCCACGGCGAGCGAAGTAGCCGCTGAGATATTGACCATCTTCGAAGATGACCTCGCACAGCTAGGACAGGGCTCATGATGCATCAGCAACAGGTGCTCTGCCTGCCACGGGACTGTATCGACGATCGGGAACGCTTCACGCCTTGGGATTCCGCTGATTGGCTCCTTGACGCCGCAGAGTCTGGTATGACTTGGTTACCCCGATGGGAAGCGGAAATGTCGGCTGACTTTGTGCAGCCCATTCCTTGCGCACTGGTGCTCGGCACAGACTCCGGGTTTCACGTCTTCCGTCGAGTCAAGGGAGGGCGGCTTGATCTGAGCGATCGTCTCACCTTGGTAGTCGGCGGGCATATCGAACCTGATCTCGGCGTGAATGATTTTTCCGGGCTCGTGACAAATACGCTGAGACGGGAAATCGACGAGGAGCTGGATGTGACGCTACATCGCCCAGTTAACCCGGTCGGCGTGGTGATAGATTATGCCTCTCCCGCCTCTTCAAGGCACATCGGGATCGTTCATGAGGTGGTCGCGGAGAGCTCGGTCAAGCCATTGGCTACTGAGGAGTTCGCGCCTCGCTCGAAGTACGCAGGTCGCAAATGTGAACCAGGAGAAATCAATTCTCTACGATCGAACCTCGATCCTTGGTCCTCCATCATCTTCAGTGCTTACGTAGCGTCGCCGTTGGCGCTGGATGTCGGTCTGCAGCTTCCGTTTCAGGACTTCCTACCTCGCCGCTCGGCTGGCACACAATTGCGACTCCCCCTCAGCCGCCGCTGATTTGGGGGACGATGGCGATTTCGGCGCCCTCGGGGACAGGGGTGATCAGGCCGGTGGAGACGACGTCGCCGTTGATGGCGAGGGAGAGGCCGCGGCCAATGCGGTCGCCGTTGACCAGCCGCTCGGCGAGCTGCGGGTAGCGCAGCGCGAGGTCTTTGATCACGGCGCGCAGGTTGTGACCCGCAGCCGTCAGGACGGCCTCTCCGTTGGAGAGGGTCCTGAGCGACTGCGGGACGTGGACGGTGACCAATGGCGCCATGGCGCGGCGATGGCCCGGTTGTCAGTCGCCGCCCAGCACGGTGGCGTCGAGGATCGCGCGCGGCGACATCGGCAGCTCGGTCATGTGCACGCCGATGGCGTTGGCGATCGCCGCTCGCACGGCCGGGGCGGGCGGGACGATCGGCACCTCGCCGACGCCGCGCACACCGTAGGGGTGGCCAGGGTTGGGCACCTCGACGATGATCGGCTCGATCATCGGCAGATCCAGCGCGGTCGGCATGCGGTAGTCGAGCAGACTGGCGTTCTTGAGGTCGCCGCTGTCGTCGTAGAAGTACTCCTCGTTCAGCGCCATGCCGACACCCTGGGCGACGCCGCCCTGCATCTGCCCTTCGACATAGGCCGGGTGAATGGCGGTGCCGGCGTCCTGGACGGCGGTGTAGCGCAGAATGTCGACCTTGCCGGTGTCGGGATCGACCTCGACATCGACGATATGCGTCGCGAACGCGGGGCCGCTCGAGGTCTTGTTCACGTCGGCGCGGCCCACGATGTGGCCGCCGCTGGAGGCGAGCTGGCCGGCGAGTTCCCTGAACGTAAACTGGCGCTCGTTGCCGTCCTCATCGGCGGGACCGCGGATGATCGCGTCGTCGCCGTAGGTCACATCGTCCGCCTCGCACTCCCAGATCTGAGCGGCGCGCTGTTCCATCTGGCGGCGGATGTCCATCGCGCATTCATAGGCGGCCCAGCCGCCGGCGAAGGTCGTGCGGCTGCCGCCGGTGACCTGCGTGTAACCGACCGAGTTGGTGTCGACGACGTGCGGGCGGACGTCTTCGGCCGAGATGCCGAGCGTCTCGGCGAGCTGCATCGCAATCGACGCGCGCGTACCGCCGATGTCGGTCGAGCCCAGCACCAGGGGCACGGTGCCGTCGCCGTTGACCTGCGCGTAGGCGGAGGACTCGAAGCCGATGTTGAACCAGAAGCCCTGGGCGACGCCGCGGCCGCGGTTGGGGCCTTCCAGCTCCGACTGCCAGTGCGGCGATTCCTGGGCGGCGGTCATGCACTCGACGTTGCCAATCACGCCGAAGGGCATGCCGGCGGCGGTGGTCGAGCCTTCAACGCTCGCGTTCTGGAGCCGCATCTCCAGCGGGTCGAGACCCAGCTGCTCGGCCAACTCGTTGAGCACCGACTCGGTGGCGAACTCGGCCTGCGGCGCGCCGGGCGCTCGGTAGGCGGCCGTCTTGGGCTTGTTCACGACCACGTCGTAGCCGTCGATCTTCTGATTGGGAATGTCGTAGGGCGCGAGCGCGCACATCGCGCCGGCGCCGACCGGCGAGCCGGGGTACGCGCCCGCCTCGAAGGCGAGATGCACGTCGGCGGCGGTGATCGTGCCGTCGTTCCTGGCGCCCATGCGCACGCGCATGTAGGTGCCCGATGTGGGACCGGTGGCGAGCAGCACTTCCTCGCGGTTCATGGTCAGCTTGACCGGCCGGCCGGTTTTCTGCGACAACAGCGCGGCGAGGGGCTCGAGGTAGACGGGGATCTTGCCGCCGAAGCCGCCGCCGATTTCCATCGGCGTCACCTTGACCTGCGAGGGCGAGAGCTGCAGCAACGGCGCGACCGAGTCGCGCACGACGAACGCGCCCTGCGTCGAGGTCCATACGTCGAGTGTGCCGTCGGCGCGCCAGTAGGCGGTGCCGTTGTGCGGCTCGATGTAGCCCTGGTGCGCCATCGACGTCTCGAACTCGCGCTCGATGATCACGTCCGCCTCGGCGAAGCCGGCCTCCGTGTCGCCCTTGCCGAACTGCAGGTGCGAGGCCGTATTGCTGGCGCTGTCGCTCATCGAGCCATCCAGCTCGCGCGTGTGCAGCGAATCGTGCAGCAGCGGCGAACCGTCGACCATGGCGTCGCGCACGTCGAGTACCGGGGCGAGCACCTCGTACTCGACTTCGATCAGTTCGAGCGCGTCTTCGGCGATGTGATAATCGGTCGCGGCGACGGCGGCGACGGCGTGCCCCTTGTAGAGCGCCTTGTCGGACGCGATCACGTTGTCCAGCACCCAGCGGAGGTTCGCCGAACCCTCGCCGGTATCGATCTCCTCATCGGCGGCGCGGGGAAAGTCGGCGTTGGTGATCACGGCCTTGACGCCCGGCAACGCCTCGGCTTTCGAGGTGTCGATGCTGACGATCCGCGCGTGCGCGTGCGGGCTGCGCAGGACCCGGCCGGCGAGCATGCCGGGCAGGTTCAGATCAGCGCCGTACTGCGCCGCGCCGGTGACCTTGTCGACGCCGTCGTGTCGGATCGGCCGCGTGCCGATCACGTTGTACTGCTCGGTTTCCCTGGACTGAGGCTGAGACTGCGCGGTAACCATGGGGAACGTCCTCTCGTGTGTTCGGCTCTCGGATCGGGCTGGCTAGACGACGCTCTGACCGGCCGCCTGCTGCACGGCCTTGATGATCTTGTCGTAGCCGGTGCAGCGGCACAGGTTGCCGGCCAGCCAGTAGCGGATTTCGTGCTCGGTCGGGTCGGGATTCTGCTCGAGCAGCGACTCGGCGGCGACGAGGAAGCCCGGCGTGCAGATGCCGCACTGGAGCGCGGCCTGCTCAAGGAAGGCGTTCTGCAGCGGCGTGAGTTGGTCGCCCGAAGCCAGGCCCTCGACGGTGCGGATACTCGATCCTTCGCACTCAGCCGCCATGACGAGGCAGCTGTTGACGATGCGTCCGTCCATGTTGACGCAGCAGGCGCCGCAGTTGCCGTTATTGCAGCCCTCCTTGGCGCCGGTCAGACCGATGCGGTCGCGCAAGGCCTCGAGCAGCGAGTCGCGCTCGTTGGCGAGGAAGGTGTGCGTTTCGCCGTTGATCGTGCAGTTGACGACGATGTGTTCGGTTGCCATTCGGTGCCTGTCCTTGATCGCTGAGATCGCTGCTGTGATGAGGTTCGATCAGGCGGCGCGTTCCGCGGCCTGGCGAATGGTGCGCTCGGTCAGCACACCGGCAAGATGGACGCGCTGGCGGATGCTGCCGCGCATGTCGTCGATCGGATTGGCGGCGCTGCGCGAGGCGGCGGCGGCGGCGGCGATCGAGTCTTCGCTCAGCGGTCGGCCGACCAGCGCATCGGCGGCGTCGGAGACGAGCAGCGGCGTGGGCGCAACCGCGCCGACGGAGACGCGCGCCCAGGCCACCGAGCCGTCGCCGTTGAACCGCAGCTGCGTGGCGGCGTTGGTCACGGCGATGTCCATCTCGTTGCGCGGGATGAAGCGCAGGAAGCGCGCGCCCGAACCCTCGGCCGGAGCCGGGAAGCTGAGGCTGACGACGAACTCGCCGCGCTCCAGCACGTTGCGCCCGGGAGCGGTGCAGAAATCCTCGACCGCCACCGAGCGGCGGCCGCTGGGACCGGCGATCTGCACCTGACCTTCAAGCACAATCAGCGAGGGAATGGCGTCAGCGGCGGGGGACGAGTTGCAGAGGTTGCCGCCCAGCGAGGCGCGGCCCTGGATCGCCGTGCCGCCGATCAGCGAGGTCGAGTCGACCAGGATCGGGTAGCGCTCCTGAACGACGGCGTCGCCGTAGATCTGATAGCAGGGCGTCGCCGCGCCGATCGTGAGCCCGGCGGCGTCCGAATATTCGATCCCGATCAGTTCGGGAATGTGTTTGATATCGACGAAGAGGTCGATATCGCGCGTGCGCTCGCGGGCCTGCACGATGACATCGGTGCCTCCCGCCAGCGGGCGGGCGCCGTCGCCGCCTGCCTGCAACAGGTTGACCGCCTCTTCCACGCTCTCGGCGCGGGCGTATTTGACCGCTTGCACGTATGCCGCCTCCTCATAATCTGCGCCGCGTCGGGAGCGGCGCATAGCCAAGCAAAGTGTAGCGCACAACGGGGAGCCCCCGGCGGGAAGCGCGTGATGCGGCGCGAGAGCGCCCGCCAGCCCCTTCAGCGCTGCGATCCGCCGCGCGGCCGGTAGGCGCGCAGGACGGAGTAGCCCAGCACGGCCGCGACCAGCGAGGCCGCGAAGATGCCGATCTTGGCGTCCTCGAGCAACGCCGCGTGGTCGGCGTCGAAACTCAGGTTGGCGATGAAGATCGCCACCGTGAACCCGATCGCGCCCAGCAGCGCGGCGCCGGCCAGATGCGGCCAGTGCAGCTGCTCGGGCTTGAAGGCGATGCCCAACCGCACCGCCAACGCCGACAAGGCGACGATCCCGACGAATTTGCCCAGCAGCAGGCCCAGGAAGATTCCCCAGGCGATATCGGATCCGAGCGCGGCGTCAATGCTGTCGCCGCTGATGTGGATGCCGGCGTTCGCCAGCGCGAAGATCGGCACCACGACGAACGCCGAGATCGGCGCGACCGCCTCCTCGAGCCGTTCCAACGGACTCAAGCCCTCGTGCGATACGTGGCGGATGTCGCGCAGGACTTCGTGCGTGTCATGCTCGCGAATGACCGGGTCAGGGTCTTCGTTCACGTGCCTGAGCCGTTGCAGCAGATAATCGAATCGGCGAGCCATGCCCTCTCGCTCATAGAGCGCGTCGGCCGGCACGATCAGCCCCAGAATGACGCCGGCGAGCGTCGCGTGCACGCCCGCTTCCCACAGCGTCAACCAGAGGAAGACGCCGCCCAGCGCGTGGACGCCGATGTGCCGGAAGCCCAGCTGCTTGAGCAGCAGCAGAAACGCGATCGCGCCGACCATCCCGGCCAGCCACTCAACCTGAATCGACTCGGAGTAGAAGATGGCGATGATCAGGATGCCGCCGACGTCGTCGGCCACGGCGAGGGTCAACAGGAAGACCTTGAGCTGCACCGGGACGCCGCGTCCGACCAGGGCCAGCACGCCGAGCGCGAAGGCGATATCCGTGGCGACTGGAATCCCCCAGCCGGCGCTGCCCTCGCCGCCGGCGTTGAGCAGCGCGTAGATGCCGGCAGGGACGATCATGCCGCCCAACGCCGCCGCGATCGGCAATGCGGCCTGGCGCGGATTGCGCAGCTCGCCGTGCGTGACCTCGCGCTTGATCTCCGCGCCCACGACAAGGAAAAACACGACCATCAGCACGTCGTTGACGACGTGCTGGAGCGACTGATCGAACGACCAGATAGACAGGTCGAGCTTGACGTGCGCGTGCCAGAACTCCTCGTAGGAATGGAAATCGACGTTGGCCCAGAGCATGGCGACGGCCGCAGCAATCACCAGCACGACCCCGCCAGCCGCCTCGACCTGCACGAACCGCAGCGTCGCCTGCACCACGATCCGGCGAATCGGATCGCTGCCCTCGCGCCATCGCGGTCGGAACAGATCGGCCATGCCGCGCCTTCGTCGATCTACCCGCCGCGCCGCTGCGCGCGCCGGGTCGGTTCGTCAACCGTGAGCATCGTATCGCGCCGCCGCAAGCGATCACGGTGCGCGCTATGTCGCCGCGCATCGCCGCCTGGCGGCACGCGGCGCATGTGCATGGTCAGATGCTGAAGTAGCGCGACTCGGGGTGGTGCGCGATCAGCGCCGAGGTGGATTGCTCCGGGTGCATCTGGAACTCATCGCTCAGCGTGACGCCGATGCGCTCGGGATCGAGCAGCGCCCAGAGCGTCGTCTGATCCTCCAGATTGGGGCAGGCGGGATATCCGAACGAGTAGCGCGCGCCCTGGTAGTTGGTCTTGATCAGCTCCTCGGGCGTGGCGCCGTCGGCCGCGTCGATCCGCAATTCCTGGCGGATGCGCCGGTGCCAGTACTCCGCCAGCGCCTCGGCGATCTCGACGCCGAACCCGTGCCAGTAGAGGTAGTCCTGATAGCGATTCTCGGCGTACAGCCGCTGCGCGTACTCGCCCACGCGCTCGCCCATGCTGACGACGTGGAAACCGACCACATCGATCTCACCCGAATCGACGGAGCGGAAATAGTCGGCCAGACAGCGGCCCTGCTTGCCCTGCTGGCGCGGGAAGCGAAACCGCGCGGCCTCGGCGCGCGAACCGTCCGCCTCGTAGACGATCAGGTCATCGCCCTCGGACTGGGCCGGGAAGTATCCGTAGACGACGGCCGGTTCGAGGATGCCGTCGCGCAGCGCCTGCTGCTGCATCTGCGCCAGCGCCCGCTCAGCCTCCGCCGTCGTCTCGGCGTCGCGGCCCTTGTAGCCCCACTGCCCGCGCAGCAACGCGGTGCGATTGATGTAGGGGAAGATGTCGGTCAACGGCAGACCGCGAATCACCCGCGTCCCCAGGAACGGCGCGGACGGCACGGACGGCGCGGGCGCGAGCGGCGGGCGGGTTGACGGCGCCGGCTCGACGCTGACCTTCAGCGACGGCGGAGCGGCCGGCTCGACCGGCGCGCTGTCCAGGCGCGCGCCGCCGCTGAGCGCGTTCATGATTCGCAGGCCCTCGAACGCGTCCTGCCCGTAGTAGACCTCGCCCGCGAACGCCTGGCGCAGGTCCCACTCGACGTACTTGCGCGTCAGCGCCGCGCCGCCCAGCAGCACCGGCCAGCGGTCGGACAGTTCGCGGCGGTTCAGTTCCTCCAGATCTTCCTTCATCACCAGGGTCGACTTGACCAACAGGCCGGACAGGCCGATCGCGTCGGCGCGATGTTCGATCGCCGCCTCGATCACGTTGGCGATCGGCTGCTTGATGCCCAGGTTGATCGTCGTGTAGCCGTTGTTGGAGAGGATGATCTCGACCAGATTCTTGCCGATGTCGTGCACGTCGCCGCGCACGGTGGCGAGCACGATCGAGCCTTTGCTGGTCGATTCCAGCTTGTCCATGTGCGGCTCGAGATAGGAGACGGCCCGCTTCATCGTCTCCGCCGACTGCAAGACGAACGGCAGCTGCATGTCGCCCGCGCCGAACAGGTCGCCGACTTCCTGCATCGCCGGCAGCAGCAGGTCGTTGATGATCGGAATCGGCTCGCGCCGCAGCAGCGCTTCATCCAGATCGCGCTCCAGCCCCTCGCGCTGTCCGTCCACGATGCGTCGGTGCAAACGCTCCTCAAGCGGCAGATCATCGAGCCCCCGCCGCTGCTCGGTCGCCGCCTGCTGATCCTCGAACAGCGCCATGAAGGCGGGCAGCGGATCGATGGGGCCATCGGGACCGTCGATCCATTCGTCGAGGATCAGCCGCCGCGCGGCGCTCAGCTGCGCCTCAGGAATCCGATGGATCGGCAGAATCTGCGCCGCGTGGACGATCGCCGCCTTGAGGCCGCGCTCGACGGCGTCGTGCAGAAAGACCGAGTTCAGCACCTGCCGCGCCGCCGGATTCAGACCGAAGGAGATATTGGAGACGCCGAGGATCGTCTGGGCGCGGGGAAACTCCTGCGAGATCGCCTCGACCGCGTTGAGCGTCTCCAGACCGTCGCGGCGCAGGTCTTCCTGTCCGGTGCTGACCGGCAGCGTCAGCGCGTCGAAGAACAGGTCCTCGGGCGCCAGTCCGTATTCCTCGGTCGCGACCTGATAGAGCCGACGCGCGATCTCCAGCTTCCGCTCGCAGGTGCGCGCCTGACCCTGCTCGTCGATCACGAGCGCCACGACCCCGGCCCCGTAGCGGATCGCGGCGGACAGCGTCTGGTCGAGGCGCGCACCCCCGTCTTCGAGGTTGATCGAGTTGACGATCGCTTTGCCGCCCAGCTGCTTGAGCCCCGCTTCCAGCACGGCCGGTTCGGTCGAGTCGAGCATCAGCGGCAGGGTGGACAGGCCGCGCGCCCGGCCGACCAACTCCGCCATGTCGGGCCCGCCGTCGCGGCCGACGAAATCGACGCAGACGTCGGCGACGTGCGCGCCCTCCGCGGCCTGATCGCGGATGACGTTCGCCATCTGCTCCCATTCCTCGTTCTCCAGCAGGCGCTTGAAGCGCCGCGAACCGTTGGCGTTGGCTCGCTCGCCGACGATCAGGAACGAGGCGTCCTGACGGTACGGCGTGGCGACGAACAGGGAAGCGGCGGACGGTTCGGGCTGCGGCGCCCGCTTGCCCGGCTGCATGCCGTTCATCGCCTCGCGCATTGCGCGGACGTGCTCCGGCGTCGTGCCGCAGCAGCCGCCGACGATGCTGACGCCGTACTCGCTGACGAACGTTCGCTGCGCGTCGGCCAGCTCAGACGGCTGCAGGTCGTAGACCATCTGGCCGTTCTCGGTTCGCGGCAGGCCGGCGTTGGGCGAACAGAGCAGCGTCGTCTGCGCGTTGCCGGCGAGGTAACGCAGCGGCTCGCGCATCAGATCGGGGCCGGTGGCGCAGTTGAGGCCGATGCCGTCGAGGCCGAGCGGCGCGAGCGCGGTCAACGCGGCGCCGATCTCGCTGCCGACCAGCATCTGACCGGTGGTCTCGATCGTCACGGTGGCGAAGAGCGGCGTACGGCTGCTGAACTCGGCCAGTGCGTCCCGACAAGCGAGGATCGCCGCCTTGCCCTGCAACAGATCGTAGACCGTCTCCACCAGCAGCGCGTCGACGCCGCCGTCGAGCAATCCCCTGGCCTGTTCCAGATAGGCGGCGTGCAGCTCGTCGAAACCGATCTGGCCCAGGCTCGGCAGCTTGGTGCCCGGCCCAATCGAGCCGATCGCGAAGCGGGGGCGTCCGTCGGTCGAAAACCTGTCCGCCGCGCGGCGGGCGATCCGCGCCGACTCGCGGTTGATCTCCCGCGTCTGCTGGGCCAGATCGTATTCGCCGAGCGTGATCGACGAGCCGCCGAAGGTATTAGTGAGGACGGCGTCGGCACCGGCAGCGAGATATGACTCGTGCAGCGAGGCGACCGCGTCGGGGCGCGAGAGGTTGAGCACCTCGTTGCAGCCCTCGAGTCCGTCGAAATCGGAGAGTGAGAGATCGAGCAGCTGCAGCCCGGTGCCCGTGGCGCCGTCGAGCACGATGACGCGATCGGCTGCGACCGTGCGAATGTCGGGGCGTTGCATCCGTTGATCGTATCCCCAGCGGCACGGCGCGCTTCAGGATCGGGATGTGTCGTCGTTATCCGCCGACGCGTCGGCGCAGCGCGCCGAGGAACCCGCTCGTAGCGGCTTCGAGTTGGGACTGCAACTGCGCGACCTGCTTGCCCAGCCGCTCGTTCTCGCGGCTCAGCCGGTTGCGTTCCTGGCGAAACTCCTCGTGGCGTTGATCGAGCGCGGCCTGCAGTTCCGCCCGCTGCTGCTCCGCCTCAAGCTGCGCCGCCTGCGCTGATGCGAGACTCGACGAGGCGTCTTTCGCCGCCTGCTCGTAGAACGTCGACTGCTCGGTCAGCTGCCTGAGTTCCGCCCGGATCCGGTCGCGTTCCTGCTCCGCCGACTCGGCCCGGGCGCGCAGCTCGGCGAGCTGCGCGTTGGCCGACCCAGCCTCGTTGGTCGCCGACTCAGCCCGCCGGCGCAACGCCGCCAGTTGCACATTGGCCTGGCGCAGCTCGTTGCGCAGCGGATCGATCTCTTCACCGGCCTGCGCCAGTCGATCGGCGAGCCGGTCCAGGTGCGCGCGCATGTCGCGCGACTGCTTTTCCGCTTTTCTGGCGCGGTCTTCCAGGGTGTCAGCGCGGGCGACGGCGGCCTTGCGCCCCGCTTCCGCGCGCTCGACTCGAGCCTGCTCGACTTTGAGTGCGTCGGTCATCTCTGCCCCATCTGCCTCATCGTGCTACGAGCCGGCGCGGACCGCCGCGATCGCGGCGGTCCAGCGATCATCCAGCGTCGAGTCGTTGACCGTGGCGAGTACGTAATCGCCGAACTCGGCGGTCGTCGCGCCCGTGTCGCGGCCGGTCATCACGAGCCGCTTCTCGTACTGACCGCAGAGGTCCATCGCCTTGTCGAGCCTGCCGCCCAGCTCGGGGAAGCCGATGTGCGAGAGCAGCATCGCGCCGGCGCGCAGCATCGAGGACGGGTCGGCGTAGATGTCGCGGCCTTCGCGCACCATGCGCGGGGCGGAGCCGTGGATCGCCTCGAACATCGCCGTCCTGGTGCCGATATTGCCGGCGCCGGCGGTACCCACGCCGCCCTGGAACTCGGCCGCCTCGTCGGTCAGGATGTCGCCGTAGAGGTTGGGCAGCGCGAAGACCTGGAAGTTGGAGCGGCGTTTGGGGTCGACCAGCTTCGCGGTCATGATGTCGATGTACCAGCCCTCCCACTCGATCCCGTCGAAGTCCTCCGCGACCCGCCGCGCCGCGTCGAGGAACGCGCCGTCGGTCGTCTTGATGACGTTGGCCTTGGTCACGATCGTGACCGATTGCTTGTCGTTGTTCCTGGCGTACTCGAACGCGGCGCGGATGATGCGCTCGGAGCCGGGGTTGGAGAGGATCTTGAAGTCGATGTTGAGATCGCCGATCGAGAAGCCTTCGGAGCCGACGGCGTAGAGATCCTCGGTGTTCTCGCGGAAGAACGTCCAGTCGATCCCCTCGGCCGGCACGCGCACCGGGCGGACGTTGGCGTAGAGGTCGAGCACCTTGCGCATGGCGACGTTGGCCGACTCGATGTTGGGCCAGCCGTCGCCCTGCTCCGGCGTCGTGGTCGGGCCCTTGAGGGTGACATCACACTCGTGGATTTCCTTGAGCACACCTTCGGGGATGGCGGCCATCTCCGCCGCGCGGCGCTCGATCGTCAGGCCGTCGATCGTCCGGAAGCTCACCCGCCCCGACGCGACCTGGTCCGTCAGCAGCGTCTCCAGCACGCGCTGGGACTCGTGGGCGATCGAGGGGCCGATGCCGTCGCCGCCCAGCACGCCGATCTCGATATGGTCGAGTTTGGTGAAATCGGTCGGCTCGCCCTCCGCCTTGATCGCGTCCACGCGCGCCTGCTGCGCCTCGAGCAGTTCCCCGAAGCGCTCTTTCGCCTGCTCGATCGAATCAATCATGGGCATCGTCATTCTCCTCGCCGAAGCAGCCGCATAGCCGTTCCGTCGGCAGTGTACCTGCTATGCCCTTGCCGACCGCGCGGAGCCTCAACCGGCGTCCAATCCCAGCTCGCGCAGGAAGGCGTCGGGGTTCGGCTCGCGGCCGAGGAAGCGGTGGATGAGTTGGTCGGCGTCCGCCGCGCCGCCCGGTTCGAGGATGTGGCGGCGGTACTCGGCCCCGACGCTCGACAGCGACGCGCCGGGCGCTTCGAAGCGCGTGAACATGTCGTCGCCGAAGACCCGCGACCAGAGATAGCCGTAGTAGCCGGCGTCGTAGCCGAAGAGGTGCCCGAACCCGGCCTGGAAGTGCGTGCCCTCGGGAAAGCGGAAACCGGTGATCGGGTGCAGTTCGCGCGCGATCTCGTCAGTGCCGCGTCCGGGCTCCGTGTGGTAGGCGAGGTCCAGCCGCGAGAAGTAGACCTGGCGCAGCGCCGCGATCGCCGAGGACGTATGCCTGGCCTCGATCATCCGCTCGATCAACGCCGATGGCAGCGGATCGCCCGTCTGATGGTGGCGGCTAAAGCCGGCCAGGATGTCGGGCTGCCAGCACCAGTGCTCGAGCATCTGCGAGGGCGCTTCGACGAAGTCGCGCTCCACCCGCGTCCCGCTGAAGCGCGCGAAGCGCGATCTGGTCAGCGTCTGGTGCAGGATGTGCCCGAACTCGTGAAACAGCGTCACGACCTCGGCGTGCCGCAGCAGCGACGGCGTGGACGCGCTCGGTTTGGTGAAGTTGGCGACGATCGCCGAAATCGGTTGCTGATAGCCGCCGCCCAGGCTGCGTCCACCGCGCAGGGTGAACGCCGCCGCGTGGCCGAACTTGCCCGGCCGCGGATGCAGATCCATGTAGAACCGCGCCAACACCTGGCCGCTGTTCGGATCGATGATGTCGAACGGCTGCGCGTCGGCGTGCCAGGCCGTCTCGGCCGCCTCGGGCCGCGGCGCGAACCGTACGCCGACCAGCAGCTCGTAGATGCGGAACATCCCCTCCAGCACCGAGTCGAGCGGGAAGTACGCGGCGACCTCGAACGGATCGACCCGGTAGCGCTCCTGGACGACCTGGTTGGTGTAATAGCGCCAGTCGGCGATCTCGACCGGGCCTTGTTCGCCCGTGCGCCGCGTCTGCGCCTCCTGCAAGCGGGTCAGATCGGCGGCCAGCTTCGGTTGCAGCCGCCGCTCGAGGTCGATCAGGAAGTCGAGCACCGCGTCGGGCTGCCTGGCCATCTTGACTTCCAGCGCGTACGCCGCCCACGACTCATAGCCCAGCAGCTGGGCCATCGACGCGCGCACCGCCAACGCCTCCTCAAGCAGCGCCACGTTGACGTCGGCGGCTTTGTTGTGGTTTTTGAGGAACAGCTCGCGGCGAAGCTCGCCGTCGTGCGCGTGCTCGAGGAAGGGGTGCAGCTCCGGATAGTCGAGTCCGACGCGGTAGCGCGCGCCGCCATTGACGCCATCGACCCCGACCGTTCGCAGACGCTCGATATACGAATCGGGCAGCCCGTCCAGTTCGCCGCGGCCGACTTCGATGTAGTCCTCGTAGTCATCGATCTGCTTGCGGAACCGGATGCCCAGTCCGACCAGACGCTCCTGCAACGCCCGCAGCTGATCGCGAGTGGGTGCCGGCAGGTCGAGCCCGTTGCGGCGATAGTCGCGCAGCGCGAACTCCAGCAGTCGCCGGGCATCATCGGGCAGCGCCTCCAGTTCTGCCCGCGAGGCATACGCCTTGAGCGCGCGATCGATGTCCTCGCGGAAGCCGAGCCCGGCGGCGAAGACGTTGAGCCGCTCTTCCTCTCGATGCGCGGCGGCGCGCAGCTGTTCGTCTGCCGAGACCTGCGAGAGGAACCCGAACCGCCCCGACGCCTGCGTCAGCAGATCGCTGATCTCGTCCAGCGGCAGCACCGTGTTCTCGAAGCTGCGCCGACCGTCGGGCACGGCAGCCAGCTCATCTGCCAGCCGCTCGACCGAGCGGATCGCCTCGTCCACGCCGCGCTCGATGTCATCGGCGCTGGTCGCGGCCCAGTTCGGCGTCGCAATGCTCATCTCGTCAGCTCCGCAGCGCCAGCCATCAGACACGCTGTCAGACACAAGGTACGCACAAGGTACGCTTCGGAGAGCAACGGCTATCGATACGGCTATCAGACAGGGACAGCCTCATGACCGAGATCACTCACTCGCAGATCGAACTCGCGACCGGGATCGGCATGCACATCGCCGAGGCGGGGCAGGGGCCCGCCGTCGTCTTCTGTCACGGCTTTCCCGAGCTCTGGTACTCGTGGCGGCACCAGCTGCCGATCGTGGCCGAGGCGGGCTTCCGCGCCATCGCGCCCGACATGCGCGGCTACGGCGGCACCGACGCGCCGCCCAACGTCGAGGACTACACGCAGGAGCTGATCTGCGCCGACATGTCGGCGCTGCTGGACGCGCTGGAGATCGAGAGCGCCGTCTTCGTCGGCCACGACTGGGGCGGGGCGGTGGTCTGGAACATGGCTCAGCATTATCCATCGCGCTGCAGCGCCGTGGCCGGGATCAACACGCCGGCCGGCCGGCGGCCGCCGATCAACCCGCTCGACGCGATGAAGATCGATCCCGGCCGCTTCGACTACCAGCTCTACTTCCAGGACGAGGGTGTCGCCGAGGCCGAGCTGGGCGGCAACGTCCGCCGCACGATGACCCTGATGCTGCGCACCTCCAAGCCCGAGGATCGGCTCGACGTGATCGGCATGACCGCCGGCGTGCGCGAGCGCGGCGGGCTGCTGGTCGGTCTGCCCGACAACGCCGAACGCTCGATCATGCTGACCGAAGACGACCTGCAGACCTTCGTCGACGCCTACGAGCGCACCGGATTCCGCGGCGGCCTCAACTGGTACCGCAACCACGGCCGCAACTGGGAGTGGGGCGCAGCCGTCGACGGCCAGGACATCACGCAACCGGCGCTGATGGTCACCGCCGGCAAGGACGGCGTCCTGCTGCCCTCGATGTCGGAGGGGATGGAGGAATGGATTCCCAACCTCTCGCGCGGCCACATCGAGGACTGCGGCCACTGGACGCAGCAGGAGGAGCCCGAGCAGCTCAATCGAATCCTCGTCGACTGGCTCAAGACGCTCTAGCGAGGCGCGGCCGTCACCGCGGCTGACGGCTCATCGGCGAGCGGCTCGATATCGCGGCTCTGGCCCGTGTTCCACGATTCCCAGACGGCGTCGGTGAAGCGCATGTAGCGGACGCCGTCGGTGAAGTTGGTCAGCGTCACCGGCGCGCCCTCGCGCACCGAGCGCATGAAGTCATGCTCGACCTGCCAATCGTGCGCCGTGCCCGGATCGGGATGAATCTCCTGCAGCGCCTCGCCGTGTCTGCCCCATTCGCCCGTGTCGCCGAAGCGCCAGTGCAGACGGCCCTCCGAGCCGTAGATGTCGATCGTCGGCGGCTGCGGCGCGCCCTGCGTGACGGCGCTGACCCGATAAGTGCAGCGGGCGCCGTTGGCCATGTCGGCGAAGATGCCCAGGCTGTCGGGAATCTCGATGCGCCGCCGCTCGCCCGTCTCCTCGTCGACACGCGAGGGCACGAAGCTGCGCGCGTGCGCGATCACACGGGTCGTGTCGCCGAGCCAGCGCTGGATCGTCTCGTTGAAGATGCCCAGCTGCATCATGTTATGTCCGGAGTAATCGCTTCGATGACGCCAGTGCAGCGGTTCCGACGGGTCCAGCCCCGATCCGTTCAGCAGCGTCAGATGCACTTCGATGACGTCGCCCAGCGAACCGTCCTCGCACAGCCGCCTGATTGTCTTGCCCAGGCGAAAGTCGAACGGAGCCGGGACGAGCTGCGCGACCAGCTCGGGGTGCCGCCGGCTGAGCGCGAGCATCGCTTCGGCCTCGGCGGCGTTCATCGCCATGCGCGCCTCGCAGAGCACGTGCTTGCCCGCCTCCAGCGCCGCGCGCGTGTAGGCGAGATGCCGATAGGGCCATGTGCCGATGCTGACCGCGTCGACCAACGGATCCGCCAGCAGCTCCTCGACCGACTCCGAGACTCGAGGAATCCCCCACTCGGCGGCGACCCGCTCGCCGGACGCGCGCGAGCGGTTGACCACGTTGACGATCTCGACACCGGGGATCGCGCGGAATCCGGGGATGTGCCGCAGCTTCTGATTGCCGCCCGCGCCGATCAGGCCGATTCCGAATGCCATGCCCGGCTCCTCCCCTGCGCTTGACGGTCGTGAAGATTCGGTCGTGCGGCACAGGGTAGACCGAGCGTGCTCTATGCTGCCTGAAGCAGAGAACCGATCCAGATCGAACCGATGGGTACGAAGGAGCACGACATGCCAACCGCCGACGAACTGCGAGCCGGAATTGCGGGCAGCCGCGCGGCGCTGCGAGCCGCGATCCAGGCCTCGGCCGCCAACTGGGAGACGCCCAAGGGCACTGCCGACGACGGCGAGGCCGGCTGGTCGCCGCGCCAGACCGCCGAGCACGTAATCCCGTCCGAGATGATGTTCGCCAACGGTATCTGCGCCGCCTGCGGCTACGACGGCCCCGACAACCCGCTGGCGAGCACCGAGTTCGCCACCGCCGACGACGCACTCGCCGCGCTGGACGCGGTCGAGGCCGCCTTCAACAGCAAGATCAACTACGTCCAGGACGAAGAGCTGGGCAAGTCGGCCGGCGGCGAGGGCTTGGCGGCAATGCCCGCCGGTGCGCTGATGGTGGGTAATCTCTGGCACCTGGTCGACCACACGGCGCAGATCAGCAATCCCTTCGCGGGGTAGCAAGTACGCGCAGAGGCCTCAATGCTGCGAACCGCAACCGTTGCCCTGGCGCTCGCCGCCGCCGTCCTGCTGGGCGGCGCGGCGCTGGCCGCCGGCGGCGAGGACGGAGGCGGGCTGCACGCGGGACAGATCGTGGCCATCGCGGTCGGAATCGCCATGGCCGCCATCCTCGTCGCGCTCTCGGCCGCCTACATCCTGCCCAAACCGCCCAAGTTCTAGCGTCGCATGCCGGACGATTCGCCGAGTGATCCGCCGTTCGAGGAGGGTCACTTTCGGCGCGTCGACGAGTCGGACGACGCCGGCTTCTACCTCCAGCCGCGGCTGGTCGCGCACATCGATGACGCCGCCATCGCCGCCCTGCGCGAGCACTACCGCAATCACCTGGCGCCGCTGCTGAGCGAGGGCGGGCGTCTGCTCGACCTGATGTCGTCGTGGATCTCGCACTACCCCAACGAACTCGACGCCGCGCGCGCCGCCGGACTGGGGATGAATGCCGAGGAGCTGGCCGAAAACCCTCAGTTGACCGAATGGGTCGTCCACGACCTCAACGCCGACCCGATCCTGCCCTACGGCGAGGGCGAGTTCGACGCCGTCACGATCGCCGTCTCGGTGCAGTACCTGACCCGGCCGCTGGAGGTCTTCCGCGAGATCGGCCGCGTGCTGCGTCCGGGCGGCGCTTGCATCGTCTCCTTCTCCAACCGCTGCTTCCCGACCAAGGCGGTGCGCCTCTGGCAAGGCCTGGGCGACGAGGGCCACATCCAGCTGGTCGGCGCCTACTTCCACTACTGCGGCGCATTCGAGCCGCCCCAATGGCACGATATCTCCCCATCGAAAGGCCGCAGCGACCCAATGTACGTGGTGCAGGCGACGATACCGCCAGTCAGAGAACATTAACAATTCAGATTGGCGGGAGCGGATCTCCATGCGCTTTGCAGGACGCGATAAATTCCGCGGCGACACTCTCCAGGTTGACAAGCGCTTCCTCAATCGTCTCCCCCCAGGCGCGGCAGCCGGGCAGCACCGGCACCTCGGCCAGATACATGAACTCCGTTTCCTCGCTGGGCTCAGAAAGCACGTAGGGCAGGCGGTACAGGTTGGCCACGCGCTCACCTCCGACGCGGTGCAAAGCAGTCTTGCTCGATCATACTCCATCATCGGAAGCAGTACCGAGCTCACAAAAGGATGCCGCAGCATCACTAGGTCGCGGCAGCGAGCACTCTACAGACGTGAGTTCGAGACGACCGGTTCCGTAGCCAACAGGCGGCGCAATGGCGTCAGGTCGGGCAGGTTCAGGATGTCGGATATGCCGCCGTCCAATGCGGCGCGCGCCTCGCACTCGTCCATCTCGGGAAGACGTCGAAATGTCATCGTTGAGATCTGGTCGAACAGGGTGCTCAACTCATCCACCTGTTGATGCGGCAATCCCGCGACATCCAACACCGGCATGATTTCCAGGTCCGCTTTCTTCAGCTTGATCCAGGGTCCCCTCGTAGTGTTCCGCGCGGCTAACAGTGAAAGTATGCCGACACTGGAGTTCAGCCATACTGCCAGAGCTCGTTCCGCCTTACTATCCGCGCAGCGCGCGGGCCAGAAGCTATTCGCCAGTGCTGGTCGATCCAGCCACATCGACACGATCCGGGCGGTGTTGAGCCATAACCGCTCAGCAATCACCAGTCTGCCAGCCTTCGGCCACAGCTGCTCCGCGGATTTAAGCTTTCGGTTTGGGCGCGGGCGCGGCAGCGGAGACAGGTATGTATCCGGCTCTGCTCGCATCGTTGTGCGATCGTCTGTAGCATGACCATCCAGCAGATCATATGCGGTCACCGCGTCCGACCGCGCGAAACCGTCCCACACGTCCCGAATATCTGGCCCGATCGACGCCAGACCGCCGAGCGGCGCCAACGAAACCTCGCCGACAGGCGCTCCCAGTGATGTCTGGATGCGGCCTTCCCGCAACAGACCGTGCGCGATCCTGATCAGATCCACCCTTGCAAACTGCACGCCGAGCCACGAATCGATACCGACATCGCTCTCGCGCATCGAAAAGATCTCACCAACGTCCCGGCCGTCTGCCGGCAGCCTGACCGTCCCTTCCGCCTCAAACGCCGCCGGTTCGGTGCGCGTCACCGACTGTCCGATCTTGTCGGCATCGACGATCAGAGCGGGGTTGCGCCACAGGTTGACGAATGTCGTGCGGTGCTCCGGCGTGGGTTGCGGCTCACTGCGTCTGGTCGCGATCAGCAGCGCCTCGGACAGATCGGTGCTGTCGGAAAAATTCCACCGCTCTGGATCATGGGAAGTAACCACAACGTCGAGCGTAAATTCGCGCTGCAGAAGATCACGGGTCTGCTTCCACGATGGTCCGGTGCAGACAGTCAATGGCAGCACCAACGCCAACCGACCTTCACCAGGCTTCACCCACGGAGCGGCAGCCGCGACAAACGCCGATCCCAGCCCGGCGGTAGAAGATCCGGATCGCGATCGCAGCCGTCTCGACAGTGCGTCCTGCATCCGCCGGCGCTCGGTAGCGGGCAAGCTGCCAAACAACAGGTTGCCACCGACCGATCTCGTAAACGGAGGGTTCATAATGGCCAGATCGAGTTTCGGCAGCTTGACAAGCACTTCATCCGATAGACCCTTGGAGCCGCTCCCGGTAACCTGCGCCGCTTCCTGCCCGGAAACCGCGAGGTCGCCGCCGCCGCCAAGCGGTATCTGGACCGGGACATGATCCTCGCCCAGGAATTCGAGCGAGCCGAGCCGGACCTCGTCGCCCTGCACACCGATCGGCATGGTGTATAAATTCATACTGTCGAACTGGATATCCAGGTTGAGCATGGCGAGGCTGCTGGCGGCGAAGTGCACGGCTGACAGCTGTACGTCGAAGCCGAACAACGCCTGCTCGACCAGAGCCTTGTGCAGGGCGGCGACATTCACGCCCCCCGCCTCCGCGTGGCGGCGCTGCGCCTCAGACGCCACAGCCATCAATAGCGTGCCCGTGCCGCAGGCGAGATCCGCGATGTTCAGCGAAGCCGGCAACTCGTGATCGCTCCAGTCAACGCCGGCCGGCCAGTCTTCAAACACGAGCCTGGCGAGCAGCGCCGCTGCCGGAATGGACGTATAGTATGCTCCCGTAAATTTCGCGTCCGTCAGCAGCGTATGAAACAGTCGGCCGGAGAGATCGTGCCCTTCGAGATCGCGCGTCTCTTCAACGGCCTCAAGCAGCGGCGACAGTACGGACTGCTGATACTCGTTGTACTCATACGCGATGACTTCAACCAACTGTACCGCGATATCGAAGACCGGCACGTAGTCGATGTCCTTACAGATAGCCTGCCAGGCATCGTGCAGCGCCGACGCGCCTGCTCGCGCCACCTCCCGCACCGCCGGGACATCCCCTCGAATACGCGCCAGGCGGTGATGGAACGCCAGAGCGTTGAATATGATCAGGCAACCGATCAGTTTGGCGGCTTCTTTGTCTGGCTCTTTGTCCGTGTTGGCGATGATATTCGCAACGAGGCTTGATATCCGCGCATGCTGGTTGAGCGCTTTGAGCGCGCGTTCGAGCGCGTAGTTGATCGTGAGCGCCGCCGCATGCACCCGATCGACGCCTTCAATCTCCAGGGGAAGTATGCGGAGGTGCGCGGCCAGGTCCTGGACGGTTCCGTGTCGGACAATCGGATCCTCGTAACGGATATTCCGCGAGCTATGCAGATACCACTCCAGCTCGCTGGTCCAACCGAGCACATCCGCGATGTCGTCTTCATGCCGAAGCCATTCCGGATACAGCACGCCGAGGCGGGCGATGGCGTCAGGAACGCTCCCGATTCGGTCTTCCAGCTGGCCGTCCAGATCCTGCCGCCCGCCCTCCCACTTGCACTCGATCAGCACCTGCTCGCCTGACGCGAGTTCGAATCGCAAGTCAGGCATCTCGGAACGGCGGCGGCGCTCGGCGCGAGCGGGTATGCCTCTCGCCTTGAGCGCTTCGGCCAAGAGGACGTTGACGACCTCTTCGCGCGCCCGCTCGCCGGCCGGCTTGGGAAATGGTGCGTCGGCCATCGCCTAGCGGAACTCGGGGATCACCGTCTCGGCGAACATTTGGGCAGGCTCGATCGTGTCGCGGCCGAAGAACTCGATCATGAACATGTCGCAGCCAAGCTCGACGTGGCGGTCGATGCGCTGCTTGATCATGCCCGGCGTGCCGGTCAGCGCCATGTCGCCGGCCGGGTTGCCCATGTGGCCACCGAAGATCTTCTGGGCGCGCTCGACCATTGGGCCGACCTGCGCGTCGTCCTCGACGATCGTGACCAGGCACTGCTGCGAGACACGGACTGCGGCGGGGTCGCGGCCCAGACGCTCGGCGTGGCCGCGCAGCACCGAGACCTTGTGCTCGAGATTGTCCTGCGCGCCGGCGGAGTTGTTCCAGATGTCGGCGTACTGGGCGGCGATGCGCATCGTCACCTGCTCGCCGCCGCCACCGACCAGGATCGGCACATCGCGCGGCGGTTTGGGCTGGGTGACCAGATTTTCGGCGTGAAAGAACTGGCCCTCGAACGAGAACTCGTCCTGGTCGGGGTCGAACATGCCCCTGAATATCTGCAGCCCCTCTTCGAGCTGCCGCAGCCGGTCGCGGGTCGAGACGAAGGGCATACCGAAGTCGGTGAACTCGCGCGGCATCCAGCCGGAGCCGAAGCCAGGGATGATGCGTCCGCCGGCGATGTTGTCGACCGTGGCGATCATCTTGCCGGTGTGAGCCGGGTTGCGCATCCCCACGGGTGTGACCAGCGTGCCGATCTCGGGTCGTTCGGTGACGGCGGCGATGCCGGCGGCCAGCGTCCACGCTTCGAGCATCGGGATCGCGGGCGACTGCGGGCCGTAGAGGTGGTCGTTGACCCAGAGCGAGTCGAAGCCCATCTCCTCAAAGGCCAGCGCCGCGCGCTGCGTCTCCTGCCAGGTGCGCTTGATCTGCGGAACCATCACGCCGAAATGCACGCCGCCGCTCATGGGACTCATGGGGAATGTCCTTTCGCCGCCCAGCGTTCGCCGCCGGGCGGTGATCGTCCGTTCAGCTGTTCGAGCAGGGTAGCAGCGAAGCCGCGCAAGAGACGCGGTCAGTCGGCGGCGCGGAGGTCGTCGCCCGACTTGGCGCTGGCGGCGCGATCGGCGGCTTCGAGGGCGGCGCGCTTGATGAAGCGGATCAACGGCTCTTCGCCTCGCGTCCCCCGGGCCTTGAGCCGGTCGATCTCATCCCGATTGAACTCAATCTCAACCCGCAGCACGCCCGGTCCCTTCCTCGCCGGATCGTAGGGAATCTCTTCCGCCTCTGAAATCGGCGGGCTCATCACATGGAGTCGGCTGCGAGATTGAGGATCGGTCATCATCGTCTCATCCTACCTCCAGGTTGATGGTAGCGCGCACGCTCCTCGCGATCCGCAGGCCAACCGGTGATCACGTGCGAGACCGAATCCTCTCCCGGCGCTTCAAGGATGAGCGTCAACAATCTGCCGGTCATGTCCGGGCCAATCATCACGACGCGATCAGGCTGGCGTCTAGGTCGGCCAGAATCGTCAACCGCCGCCCGGGCTGGCTGACTGAAATACTTGGCCGGCCCCGCCCAAACGTCATCGGCGTCATCAAGCGTCAGGCCATGAGCCCAGAGCTCGTCGTCAGTCGCCCCGTTACCGGTCACGCCGCCAAACGGGATTTCTGGCATGTCTTGGCCATGATGACCACAACCGCCGGCAAAAGGCGGACGCGGTCAGTCGGCGGCGCGGAGATCGTCGCCCGACTTGGCGCTGGCGCCGCGATCGGCGGCTTCCAGGGCGGCGCGCTTGATGAAGCGGATGATGCGGCGATCATCGTCGGGCAGGCCCGCCGAGAGTCGGCCCAGCTCATCCGAGCTGAACTCGATCTCAAAGACGACAACCGCCGGTTGCTCCGCCTGCGCGTCGAGTTCAGGCGTGCCTGGTTCAAGATCAGTGCCAACATGAATGGGCATCAGCGACGCAGCCTTCCTCCTGGTTGATGGTAGCGCGTCCGATCTTTCCGAGCGGACGGATAGCCGGTCACCACGTGGCAGATCGCTCGTGTGTTGGGAAGCTCAAGGACGAACGTGAGAAGCCGACCGCCCGCATCCGGGCCGATCATGAGGATGCGCTCTGGCTGCCGCACGAGCCGGCCATCGCGGCTGCGCCTTTGCTTGGCGTCCTGCGGAAAGTACTTTGCCGGACCGTGGTATACGTCGAGGGCATCATCCAGATGCAGCCCATGCGCGGCCAGCTCACTCTCGGTGGCATCGTTGTAGGCGAGCCCACGGATTCGGATTGGCATGGCGGCTGCGACTTCCGAACGCCTTGCGCGTCGTACCGCAGACGAGTTCGAGATGCACGAAGCCCCGCCGGAGCGGGGCTTCGCTGGCGTCGGCGGGAAGGCGTCGGAGCTAGTGCGCCGCGACGGTTTCCTCGCTGAACTGGGCCGCCTCGGTGGAGCCGCTGAGGGCGGTCGTCGCCGCGTCGCCGCCGGTCACCGTGAGCAGGACCTCGTCGAAGTAGGACGTGCCCGCCTCGCGCTGATGCTTGGTCGCGGTGTAGCCGTACGCCTCGGCCTCGAATTCGCCTTCCTGCAGCTCGACGTAGGCGGCCATGCCGCGGTCGCGGTAGCCGCTGGCGAGATTGAAGGTGTGGTAGTTGATCCCGTGCCAGCCGGCCAGCGTGATGAACTGGAAGCGGTAGCC
The DNA here is from genome assembly GCA_965205105.1 of Dehalococcoidia bacterium. GTDB lineage: Bacteria > Chloroflexota > Dehalococcoidia > Bin125 > Bin125 > Bin125. The sequence goes on along the minus strand of OZ242034.1, from coordinate 42,253 downwards.
CATCTCCGCCAGCTGCTCCTGGAAGTTGGCGATCGTGGCGTCGTCGAGGTGGCGCTTCCAGTTGAACGACGGCGAGCAGTTGTAGGCGAGCATCGTGTCGGGGTGCTCGGCCTGCAGCGCCTGCGCGAAGTCGCGCGCCTCGCCGATGTCGGGCACCGAGGTCTCGCACCAGATCAGGTCGGCGTGCGGCGCGAAGGCGAGACCGCGGGCGATGGCGGAGTCGATCCCGCCGGTGACCGAGAAGTAGCCTTCGGCGGTGCGCTCGCCGGTGATGAACTCGCGGTCGCGATCGTCGATGTCGGTGGTCATCAAGGTGGCGGAGAGCGCGTCGGTGCGCGCCATCAGGATCGTCGGGACACCCATCACGTCGGCCGCGAGGCGCGCCGCCTGCAAGGTGCGGATGTGCTGCGCGGTCGGGACGAGCACCTTGCCGCCCATGTGGCCGCACTTCTTCTCGGCCGCGAGCTGGTCCTCGTAGTGCACGCCGGCCGCGCCCGCCTCGATCATGTTGCGCATCAGCTCGAAAGCATGAATGGGGCCGCCGAAGCCGGCCTCGGCGTCGGCCACGATGGGCAGGTAGTAGTCGACGCTCTCGCGATTCTCGAGCCGGTCGACCTGGTCGGCGCGCGTCAGCGCGTTGTTCAGCCGCTTGACCAGCGAAGGCACGCTGTTGACCGGGTAGAGCGACTGGTCGGGGTAGGTGTGCGAGGCGGTGTTGGCGTCAGCCGCGACCTGCCAGCCGGACACGTAGATCGACTGCAGGCCGGCCTTGGCCATTTGCACCGCCTGCGCGCCGGTCACGGCGCCGAAGGTGCGCACGAAGTCGGTCTCCTGCATCGCGTTCCAGAGCCGCTCGGCGCCGTAGCGGGCGATCGTCGATTCGGGCAGCAGCGAGGGGCGCAGCTTGAGCACGTCGGCGGCCGTATAGTTCCGCTGCACTCCCGCCCAGCGCGGATTCGTCGCCCACTCGCGCTCGAGCGCGGCGGCGCTGTCCAGCTGGTTGCCGGTCCCGTTCGTCGTCATCTGGGTCCTCCGTGGCTGTGCGTGGCCGATCCTGTGCGTCGGGTCACGTCGTGCGGCTGCGTAGCCGTTATGCCTGTAGCTGGTGGCTGAGTTTGCCCAATCGCCCCATCGATCTGAGCTCCGTGCCGCCCGTCTGTGCCGCCTAGTCGAGATACGAGTAGGCGGGCAGGGTCAGAAACTCGGTGAACTCCTCGTTGAGCACGAGCTGGTCGAGAATCTCGACCGCGTCGCCGTAACGCGACGCCTCAGCGCCGCCCAATGACTCAAGCTCCTCATCGCGCAGTAACTCATACAGCTCGCCGGTCACCGAGCGGCCGTCGTCGAGCTGCGCGCCGTGCCGAATCCACTGCCAGATCTGTCCGCGCGAGATCTCGGCCGTGGCCGCGTCCTCCATCAGATTGTTGATCGCCGCCGCGCCGACCCCGTTGAGCCAGCTGTTGATGTACTGCAGCGCCACCGAGATGTTCAGCCGCAGCCCGGTCTCGGAGACCGTGCCGCCCGACTGATCGAGCGAGACCAACTCGCCCGCGCCGACCTCGACATCCTCGCGCAGCCGCTCGCGCTGGTTGCGGGCGCCGCTCAGGTTCCGCTCGAAGATGCCGCGGGCGACCGGGACGAGATCCGGGTGCGCGACCCAGGTGCCGTCGAAGCCGTCGGTCGACTCGCGCTCCTTGTCAGCGCGCACGCCGGTCAATGCGATCTCGTTGATCTCCGGGTCGCGGCGCGAGGGAATGAACGCGGCCATGCCGCCCATCGCGTGCGCGCCGCGCTGGTGACAGGTGCGGACGAGCAGCTCGGTGTAGGCGCGCATGAACGGCGTCGTCATCGTCACCTGCACCCGGTCGGGCAGGGTGAAGGCCGGCTGCGACTTGAAGCGCTTGACCGCCGAGAAGATGTAGTCCCAGCGGCCGGCGTTGAGCCCGGCCGAGTGGTCGCGCAGCTCATAGAGGATCTCTTCCATCTCGAACGCTGCCGGCAGCGTTTCGATCAGCACCGTGGCGCGGATGCTGCCCTGCGGCACGCCGAGATCGTTCTGCGCCTTGACGAAGGCGTCGTTCCAGAGCCGCGCCTCGAGATGCGATTCGAGCTTGGGCAGGTAGAAGTACGGCCCCGTCCCGCGAGCCAGGCGCTCGGCCGCGTTGTGGAACATGTACATGCCGAAGTCGAACAGCGAGGCCGAGATCGGCTCGCCGTCGACCAGCACATGCTTCTCGTCCAGGTGCCAACCGCGCGGACGGATCAGCAGCGTCGCGACCCGCTCGTTCAGCGTGCGCACGGATCCGTCCGGGTTCTCGAAGGTGATCTCGCCCCGCACGGCGTCGCGCGCATTGATCTGACCATTGACGATGTTGTCCCAGGTCGGCGACAGCGAGTCCTCGAAATCGGCCATGAAGGCGTCCGCGCCCGAGTTCAGCGCGCCGATCATCATCTTGCGGTCGACGGGACCGGTGATCTCGGCCCAGCGCTGTTGCAGGTCCTCCGGCGTCGGCGCGACCTGCCAGGAGCCGAAGCGGGCCTCTTCGGTATCGGAGAGGAAATCGGGCAGCGCGCCGTTGTCGAACTCGACCTGCCGCTCCGCGCGGCGCTGGAGCAGTTCCTGGCGGCGGCCGTTGAACTGCCGGTGCAGGCCGGCGACAAACGCCAGCGCCGCCTCGGTCAGGATCGCGGCGTATCCCTCGCCGATCGCACCGACGACCTCGACGCCGTCGGGGGTGCTCAGTTCAGTGGTCTGGGTCATCGGATCTGCTCGATTCCTCGTCGCAGGCTGGATTGGGCGGTATCGGCCTGGCTCGTCGAACCGCTCCAGCGCGGATCATTTGTGAACATTGGATTAAGGTACGAACGGCGCGGGCGTCGTCAATAGCTGCGGGGCAACTCTATAGAAAACTTTTGTAACGCAAGTAATCTGGTCAATATTCGCCGCCGCCCATCGAAACCGCAACCGCCCCGATCCTGGGCGACAGGGCGGCGCCAGAGCGCAATCGGAAGCGACCGAACACCTTCGGTGAGACAGCCCGGCCTGGGCCGGATTCGGTAGCATGAACAGCAGCCGAACCGAGCGAACCGAGCAGGAGCGCCATTATGTCGATCAACCCCGACCAACCGAAGCCGACCGTGGGGCCGTTCAACGTCTCCGGCATCAACCACCTGGCGTTGGTCTGCCGCGACATGCAGCGCACCGTCGATTTCTACAGCGGCGTGCTCGGCTTTCCGCTGGTCAAGACGATCGATCTGCCCGGCGACATGGGGCAGCACTTCTTCTTCGACATCGGCAACGGCGACTGCCTCGCCTTTTTCAACTTCCCCAACGCGCCCGAGTCCGCGCCCGGCATCGCCTCGCCCGACCCGGATACCTTCTTCGATCCCGCGGCCGAGCTGGTCACGGCGGTCGCCTCGATGAACCACGTCGCCTTCAACGTCGCGCCCGAGGCGATCGAGGACGCGCGCCAGCGGCTGATCGACGCCGGCATCCGCTGCACGCCGATCATGAACCACGACGACTCACCGCGCGGGATCGCCCTTGAGAATCATCCCGGCGTCTTCGTCCGTTCCGTTTACTTCTACGACCCGGACGGGATCATGCTCGAATTCGCGGCCTGGACCCGGGCGCTGAGGCCCGATGATGTGCGCCACGCGCCGCGCCGCGCAGCCGAGGCGGTCGCCGCGCTGGCTGACTGACGGGCGCCGACGCCTCCACTCGCGCGCATCGCGCCAACGGCCCGTTCCCGCAACCGCTCAGGCCGGGCGAACCTCACCACAAGCGAGGCCAAGTGAGACGTGGTTGACGCGCCGGACCGCTCGTCGGCCGCGGCTATGTCGCAGATCGCAGTTTCCGCGTACACGGCTGCGCAGACGAACGCCGAGGCTCGCCGACTCGGGAACAAACGCGCGCCGCGTTACGTACTGTTGGTGAGCGCGTTGGCTCGCTGGTGCACGTGACATCGGGCGAGCGCAGTAGCACTACAGGAAAGGGGGATCGGATGACGTTCGAACACGGGATCGACCAGGAGCGCGCCGACGGAGGCGCGCTACTCGACGGTCAGCACGACCGATGCGGAGATGAGCGCCTCGACATGCCGGAGCCGGCCAAGGAAGCGACGAGCAGCATGGACATCATGGACATGGACATCACGGAAGAGGAACTGGAAATGGAGAAGCCGCTGATCGGGTTCGACATCGCCCTCACCCGAGCCCCCTCCAAGGAGGTCGCGGCCGAGTGGCGCCGCCAGATGGACGCGACGCCGCGCCCGGCGGTGCGCATCAGCAAGGCCGCGCCAAAGTGGAACTTCGCCAGACTGCTTGACGAGGAGCCGCCGTTGCCGCGCAAGCGTAAGCGGCGCAGCCGCGCCCGTGACAGCACGTCCGGCGAGTCCGAGGGTGGTATCGACGCGACCCGCGCCTACTTCAACGAGATCGGGCGGCGGCCGCTGTTGACGGCCGAGCAGGAGCAGGAGTTGGGCGCCGCGATCGAACAGGCGCGCTGGATCGACGCCATTGAGCACAGCCTGGACGGGCCAGCGGGGCGTCAGCCGCAGCCCATGCAGGTCTGGACGGCGCTGCTTCGCCAGTTCTCGGAACTGCGCGGGTTCGCCGGCATGGCGGCGCACGCGCTCTACCTCAACGCGCTGCCCGTTGATCAGTTGATCGCGCACCAGCGCTTCCGCGACGCGGTCGACGGCAAGATCGAGCCGCAATTCGCTGCAAAGCTCAGCGCGAAGTGCGGGCTCGAACAGCAGTATGTGGAAGATCTCGTCATCGCGCTCTCCGTGGTGACCTCGATCATCACGCCCCGCCTCTACCGCCGCTCCGCCGACATCCTCGACTGGCGCGACGCCCCGGCGGCGCTGCCAGACGACGCCGAGTCGTTGCTGGCGGCCGACTCCGGCCTCGCGCGCCGAGTGGAACGACGCCTGACCGAGGTGAAATGGGACGGCTACGACGCCGAGCAGACGCTGTACGTGTCCAATCTGCGGCTCGTCGTCTCGGTCTCGAAGAAGTACCAGAACAAGGGCCTGCAGCTGCTCGACCTGATCCAGGAAGGCAACGTCGGCCTCTTCCGCGCGGTCGAGAAGTTCGACTACCGCAAGGGCAACAAGTTCTCGACCTACGCGACCTGGTGGATCCGGCAAGCGGTGACGCGCTCGCTGGCGGACACCGCCAACCTGATCCGCGTGCCGGTGCACACCTCGGAGCAGGTCAACAAGCTCAACCGCGCCGAGCGGCGGCTGCGGCAGGAGTTCCAGACCGAGCCGAGCGTCGCCCAGCTGGCGGCCGACCTGGGCGAGTCCGAGGCGCGAATCCGCATGCTGCGCCAGATCGCGCTGACCCCCGCTTCGCTCGACAAGAGCGTCTCCGACGAGGACGACGATTCCGACCTGACGCGCTTCCTCGCCGACGGGAATACGCCGACGCCGGAGGACGAGATCGTCCAGCAGGCGCTCGCGGGCTTGACCCGCAACGCGCTGGCGCAGCTCGATCCGCGCGACGCGGCGGTCCTGGCCATGCGCTTCGGTCTGATGGACGGGCGGGAGCACACCCTGCAGGAGGTCGGAGCGCATTTCGACCTGACCCGAGAGCGCATCCGTCAAATCCAGAGCAAGGCCTACCGCACCCTGCGCAACGACCCGAATTTGCGCGCCCTGCGCGAGTAACGGACGCGCACGAGCGCAGCCGCAGCGGGCGTCCGCTGACGATCAGATCGATCAGCGGCGCCCGCTAAGCTGTTTCTGGCCAGACACGCGTACGACAAGCTCGTCCGCGGGGGTAGCTCAGGGGCAGAGCTCCTGCCTTCCAAGCAGGCGGCCGCGGGTTCGAATCCCGTCCCCCGCTCCATCGCCCTTCAGTCGAGACCTGCGGCGCCCGTTCCGACGGTTGGCTCAGCGGAGGGGGAGATAGATCTCCGTGTGCCACTTGGAGGTATCCGGCTCCGCTTCGGGGTCGGTGATGTAGCGCTCGATCGGGCCGGCGAGCGGTGTGCGGCCCAGCTCCTGCGCGTAGGCCATCACCGCCTCGTGGGTTTGGGAGAGCTGATCGTAGGGGCCGTAGTGGTCGGCCTTGACTGCGTCGCAGGCCGGCAGCTCGAGCAGTTCCAGCGGCTCGGACAGTTCGACGGCGTCGCCGATCTCGATCCCGGCCGAGAGCGACATCTGGTGGGCGTCCATCGCGTGGTAGGCCGCCATGACGTGCCCCATATCGGTGACGCCCTGCTCGGTCAGCGCCGCGAACACGGCGGGGAAGATGCGCTCGAAGGTGGACGGCAGTTCCTCCGTCGAGGCGGTGGCGTGAATCACCGCCGCACGCCGCCTGGGCAGTTGCACCACTTCCGGCATAGCGGTCTCCGTTTCCGTGCTCCGCACCTCATTGAGATTGAGGTTCGTCTGTCGGCAATGCTAGACCAGCGGGAGCCGGGCGCGCGTCCAGCATCCAACGCGCTACCGGCATCGGATCACTCGCAGCTCGGTGACGATCAGGTCTACGCGCTGATCGTGGGGCGACTGCGGCGACGACGCCGCCAGCTGCATCTCAAACGCCAGCCCGATTCTCGCCGCCGCGCATCGCGCCAGCAGGCGATCGTAGTAACCGCCGCCCATGCCGAGCCGTCCGCCGTCGGGCGCGAATGCCACCCCCGGCACGAAGATCAGATCGGCGCCGCTGGGATCGGCTGGCGGCGTCGTGTCGGCGTCCGGCTCCAGCAGACCGAAGACGGCAGGGCGGTAATCGGCGAGGCTCGATACCTCCCGGTGTTCCAGTTGTCCGTGCGGCCGCAGCAGCGGCGAGAGCACGCGCTTGCTCTGATGCATCGCGCGCTCGATCAGACCGGCCGTCCTGACCTCCCCGGCGAGCGCGCCGAAGAAGCAGTGCACGGCCGCCGCATCCGTCCACGCATCGAGCGCGGCGACACGCGCGGCGATCGCCGCCGACCATCCGTCGACCAGATCCGGCGGCAACGAAGTGCGCCGCTCCCGAAACAGGCGCCGCAGATCCGCTTTCGAGGCGTTCAAGGCGCGCGCTGCGTCCGCCACACCGCAACTATGGCAATCCCGCGCCGCCGACATCGACGTCAAAGGCGCGAATCCGACCTCGTCGAGGGTCGCCAGGCTGCGGATTGGAATTGGGCGCTTCCAGCGAGAAGAGCGTCCTGCGATCGGCGCCGCCCAACATACAGGCGTAGACGCCCATGTCCGGCACGTCGATCCGCTCCAGCACCTCGCCGCCCTCGGCGACCCGAACCAGCGCGCCGGGGTTGGTGGGAACTGCGACCCAGATCGCGCCCTCGTCGTCGAGGCAGATGCCGTCGGGCGGGAAGCCCAGCTCGGCCCAGACCCGACGATTCGAGAGTGCGCCATCCTGCTTGATATCGAACGCGGTCAGCCGCCGCCCCCAGCTCTCGCCGACGATCAGCGTGCCGCCGTCGGGCGTGATCACCGTGCCGTTGGGGAATTGCAGGTCATCGGCTACGACCAGCGCCTCGCCCTGCGGCCGCACCAGCACCATCGTCGTCGGCTGCGGCGACGCCCCGCCGGGGAGATCGAAGCCGAAGTTGCCGATGTAGGCGTTGCCCTCCGCGTCGACGACCATGTCGTTGCAGTGGTATGGCGACAGATCGAAGATGTCGGCGACCTCCTGCAGGCCGTCGGGGTCCAGCCGCAGCAGCTTGCGGTCGATCATCGAGACGACCAGCAGCCGGCCGTCGGGCAGGAATCCCAGACCGGAGGGCTGGTTGGGTACCTCGACGATCGTCTCACGCTCGCCGTCGGGGGTCACGGCGACCACTTCGCGGGCGTGCATGTCCGAGAACCACAAGCGCCCCTCATGCCAGCGCGGGCCTTCGGGAAACACCAGCCTGTCGAGCACCATTCGTCCTGCGTTCGCCATGGTCGCTTCACCTCTCGGCAGCCTGCGCCGATTGCGCCCGCCGGTCTCAGCGCGCGCTCTGTCTGATCGTACCGAGCGCGGTATCGCTCAGCCGCTGGGGTAGACATCCAGCAGGTCGAACCGCGGGCCGTCCTTGCAGCAGAGTTTGACGCCGCGTTTGGTGAACACGGCGCAGCCGTAGCAGATACCGGTACCGCAGGCCATGTCGGTTTCCATCAGGATCTGCACGGGGCGGTTCATCCCGTCACGGCGGACGATCGGCGACATGGCGCGGAACATCGGGACGGGACCGCAGGCGAAGGTCTGGTCGGCCCAGGCGAGATTGCGCGCGAACAGATCGGTCACCAGTCCGCGAGCGCCCATCGAGCCGTCCTCGGTTGCGACCTGATACTCGACCTGCGGCGGCAGCAGCTCGGCCGGATAGACGCCGTCGGCGCTCGCAGCGCCGAAGCAGAGCACGATCGAGCGGTTGCGGCCGCCACGGCCCAATTCCGCGTCGGCCAACGCGACCAGCGGCGCGATCCCGACGCCGCCGCCGACCAGCAGCAGATTCGACGCGCTGCGGCGCACGTCGAATCCGCGCCCGAGCGGGCCGGTCATCCAGATCCGCCGGCCCGGCGGCATTGCCGCCATCTGCTCCGTGACCCGGCCGACCACGCGGTAGAGCAACGCGAACTGACGCTCGGAATCACCCGCGCCGGCGCTGCGGAATCGGTAATAGGAAAAGGCGCGCGGCAGCAGCGGGTCGAGGGCACCGCGTTCAGCGCCGGCGTCGACCATGACGAACTGCCCCGGTTGGGCATGCTGCGCCAGCGATGGCGCGTCGTACCAGGTCACGAACGTGCCCGGATAGATTTCTGCGGTCTCAATCACACGGGCGGCGGCGCGGCGCACGGGGCGGGATGCCGTTCTCGGCTTACACCCGCCCGGCCGCCTGGCCGGTCAGGTACTCGGAGACGGTCGCGATGTGGTAGTCGGCGCCGCCCTCGACCATCGCGCCCACGGCGTGGCGCGCGGTATCAATGGAGGTAAAGCAGGGAATCCGCTGCTCGGCGGCGGCGCGGCGGATGTGAAAGCCGTCGCGGATGTTGCTGCTGATCTGCTCGGGCGTGTTGATCACCATGTCGATCCGCCCGGAGCGAATCAGACCGATCACGTCGGGGTCGCCGCCCACTTCGCGTTTGGGTGCGGCGGTCGCGTCGTAGCCCAGTCCGCGGATCAGCTCGGCGGTGCCGGCGGTCGCGTGCAGTTCGTAGCCCGCCTCGCCCAGCTCGCGAATCATCGACATGGCGGCGGGTTTGTCCTGGTCGGCGATGCTGAGCAGCGCGCGACCGCGTTGAGGCACCGCCATGCCGGCCGCGATCAACGCCTTGCTGAGCGCTTTGTCGTAGTCAATATCGACGCCCATCACCTCGCCGGTGGACTTCATCTCGGGGCCGAGATGCGTGTCCACGCCCGACAGTTTGGACATCGAGAAGACCGGCGCCTTGACCGCGACCAGCGGCGTCTCCGGCCAGAGCCCGCTCGGATAGCCCTGATCGGCCAGCGGCTCGCCCAGCATCGCGCGAACCGCGACCTCGACCATGGGCACGCCGGTCACCTTGCTCAGAAACGGCACCGTGCGGCTGGCGCGAGGGTTGACCTCAAGCACGTAGACATCGCCGTCGCGGTCGTCATCGCCGCGCATGATCACGTACTGGATGTTCATCAGGCCGGTGACGCCGAGCCCGTTGCCGATCCGACTGGTGTACTCGACCAGCTTCGCCACTTCGCCGGCGCGCAAATTCGGGGCCGGATAGACGGCCATCGAGTCGCCCGAATGCACGCCGGCGCGCTCGATGTGCTCCATGATGCCGGGGATCAGCACCGCGTCGTCACCAGGGCCGCCGCAGATCGCGTCGACTTCCACTTCGATGCCCGCCAGGTACTTGTCGATCAGGATCGGTTTGCCGGGGGCGGCTGCCTGCGCCTGCGTGACGTAGCGGGCGAGGTCGCCGACCGCCTGCACGATCTCCATCGCGCGTCCGCCCAGCACATACGAGGGACGCACCAGCACCGGATAGCCGATCGCGTCCGCCGCCAGCACCGCTTCATCGACGCTGTGCACGGCGGTGCCTGGGGGCTGCGGAATGCCCAGATCGGTGAGAAAGCGCTCGAAGCGCTTGCGATCCTCGGCCAGATCGATCACGTCGGCCTGCGAACCCAGAATCGGCCGCGCCGCCTTGGTCAGCGAGCTGGCGAGATTGATCGCGGTCTGACCGCCGAACTGCAGGATCGAGGCGATTTCCGAGTTGCGGTCGCCGCTGCCGTTCAGGCCGCCCTCCTCGTTTTCGAGGATGTCGCGCACGGCCTCTTCATCCAGCGGCTCGAAGTAGAGGCGATTCGAGGTGTCGAAGTCGGTCGACACCGTCTCGGGATTGCTGTTCGCCATCACCGCGGCCCACCCTGCGGCTCGCAGCGCCTGCGCCGCCTTGACCGAGGCGTAGTCGAACTCGATCCCCTGGCCGATCCGAATCGGCCCCGAACCGACCACGAGCGCTCGATTGCCCCCCTCGGGAAGCGCCTCATTCTCCTCCTCGTAGGTGGAGTAGAAGTAGGGGGTGACGGCGTCGAACTCGGCCGCGCAGGTATCAACCATCTTGTAGACGGGCCTGATCCCCCAGGCGAGGCGCTGTTCGCGGATACGCTCGTCGACGCTGCCTGCGAGGTTGGCGATCTGCTCGTCGGCGAAGCCCATGCGCTTCGCCTGACGCATCAACGCGGGCGTCAGCGGCTCGGCGAGCAGACGCCGCTCCATCCGCACGATCGCGTCGAGCCGTTCGAGGAACCAGGGATCGACGCCCGAGCAGCGGGCGATCTCGGCCAGCGGCAGCTCGGCGCGAATGGCGGCGAGCAGATGCCAGAGTCGGATGTCGGTCGGCGTCGCCGCCGCGCGCATCGGTTCGGCCTCGGCCGCGGCGTCTTCCCAGAGCACCGACTTGCCGCCAACTTCCAGCGAGCGCACCGCCTTCTGCAGCGCCGCCTCGAAGCTGCGATCAATCGCCATCACCTCGCCGGTCGCCTTCATCTGCGTACCCAGCATGCGGTCGCCGGCCTCGAACTTGTCGAACGGCCAACGGGGAATCTTGACGACGCAGTAGTCGAGCGCGGGTTCAAACGCGGCCTGGGTGCGTCCGGTGACCTGGTTGCCGATCTCGTCCAGCCGCCTGCCCGCCGCGATCTTGGCCGCGACGCGGGCGATCGGATAGCCGGTCGCCTTCGAGGCCAGCGCCGAAGAACGGCTCACGCGCGGGTTGACCTCGATCACGTAGTACGGCAGCGGCTCGTCGTGGGGTACGCCGACACCGCCTCCGTCGCGCATCGACTCGGCCGGCCATTCCGTCACATCCTGCCGCGGCGCCAGCGCCAGCTGCACGTTGCAGCCGCCTTCGATGCCGAGCGAGCGAATGATGTTGAGCGAAGCCGAGCGCAGCATGTGATAGTCCTTGTCGGACAACGTCTGCGACGGCGCGACCACGATCGAGTCGCCCGTGTGAACGCCCATCGGGTCGAGGTTTTCCATATTGCAGATCGTGATGCAGGTGTCGGCCCCGTCGCGCATCACCTCGTACTCGACCTCTTTCCAGCCCAGCAGCGAGCGTTCGACGAGTACCTGCGTGATCGGCGAGGCGTCCAGGCCGGTCTGCACGACGCGCTCGAATTCCTCCATCGTGCGCACGAACCCGCCGCCGGTGCCGCCCAGCGTGTAGGCGGGCCGGATGGCCACCGGCAAGCCGATCTCCTCAACCGCCTCCCGAGCCTCGGCCAGCGAATGGACGATCGCCGAAGGCGGCGTCGGCTCGCCGATCTCGCGCATGGTTCGGCGAAACAGCTCCCGATCTTCGGCGCGGCGAATCGCGTCGAGCGGCGTGCCCAGCAGACGCACGCCGAACTCGTCCAGGACGCCCGCTTCGTGCAGGTCGACAGCGAGGTTCAAGCCCACCTGGCCGCCCAGCGTCGGCAGCAGCCCCTCCGGGCGCTCGCGCTCGATGATCCGCCGCAACACCGGCACCGAGAGCGGCTCGATGTAGACGGCGTCGGCGATATCGGCGTCGGTCATGATCGTGGCCGGATTGGAGTTGACCAGAATCGAACGCACGCCCTCTTCGCTCATCGCCTTGCACGCCTGCGTGCCGGCGTAGTCGAACTCGGCGGCCTGCCCGATCACGATCGGCCCGCTGCCGATGATCAGGACGGATTCGGGCTGTGTCACGTTGATCGCATCCTTGTGGCTGGGTGGCTGGTCCGGCTCGGTCCAGCGCTCAGAGCGGCAGCTCGAAGCGGGATTCGGGATTGATCAGCGGCGCGAGCGCGCCGATGGCGCTGAGGAAGGAGAGCGCCGCCTCGTTGTTCTCGGGCAGAGAACCCACGACGCGTCGGAATTGCTGCTCGCGCGCGTGCGCAAGCAGATACTCGGCCAGCACCGTGCCGATCCCGCGGCGCCGCCACTGGGAGCGCATCCAGACGCCGAGCGTCGCCGTCTCGGGTTGCCGCGTGTGGTAATCGAGCGCGCCGAAGCCGAACACCTGGCCGCCGTCGACGGCTACGTAGATCGCCCCGCTGTTGCCCAGCCGCCGCCGCCAGGTCGCCACTTCATCAGTGCTCCAGGGTCGGTCGAAGACGACCGGATTCGGACCTTCCACAACGTCTCGAATCACGTCCGCGATCGCTTCCACATCGTCCGCCGTCGCCAGACGGTACTGAGGCTCGGAACCGCCCACGGCGGGGTCGGCGGGATCGCTCGTTTGGGTCATGTCAGCCTCCTGACTTCGTTGCCGTTCGCCTCCTCGATCAGGTCGAGGAATCGATCAAACAGATGTCCATTGTCCAGCGGTCCCGGCGAGGCTTCGGCGTGGTACTGAATCGAGAACACCGGCTCTCGGCGATGGGCGAGGCCCTCGACCGTCTGATCGTGCAGGTTGATGTGCGTGACCGCGACATCCGCGTCGAGGCCGTCGGGGTCGACGGCGTAGCCGTGATTTTGCGCGGTGATCGCGATACGTCCGCTGGCGACCTCGAGCACCGGGTGATTGCCGCCGCGATGACCGAACTTGAGCTTGAACGTGTCCGCCCCGAAGGCGCGGCCGAGCACCTGATGCCCCAGGCAGATGCCCATGATCGGCAGCTTGCCGACCAGCGACCGGGCGGTGCGCACCTGCGACTCGCGCAGCTGCGGGTCGCCCGGCCCCGGCGCCAGCAACACCGCCTGCGGGTTGAGGCCGAGGATGTCCTCGGCGTCCGAGTCTGGCGGCATCGCCGTGACCTGGCAGCCCCTGCGTTTCAGATGGCGCAGGATGTTGTACTTGAGTCCCTGATCGAGCACCACGACATGCGGCCCGGGCTCGTCAGAGCGTTCGCCCAATCCAATCGGGCCGCCGCGCGCCCAGCGATAGCCCTGCTCGGTGCCGACGCTGATGAAGTCCTGGCTGTCGTAATCGGGCAGCTCGGCAAGCCGCCGCTGCGCCGCCTCGACCTCGCTGGCCGGCACGATCATCCCCATCATCACGCCCTCGTGGCGAATGCGGCGCGTGATCGCGCGGGTATCGACGCCGGCAATGCCGGGAATCCCGGCCGCCGCCAGGTAATCGTGCAGCCGCATTCCGCCGCGCGGATGCGAGGGAGTGTCGCACTCCGAGCGGACGATCAGCCCGCGCACCTGAATCTGCCGCGACTCGTCGATCGGTGGGTCGATGCCGTAGTTGCCGATCAGGGGATAGGTGAGCACCAGAATCTGTCCGGCGTAGGACGGATCGGTGAGCATTTCCTGGTAGCCGGTCATCGAGGTGTTGAACACCACCTCGCCCCAGGTATCGGTCGCGGCGCCGAGCGCCAGGCCGCGGAACACCGCGCCGTCGGCCAGCACCAGCGCCGCGTCGCCGTGAGATTCAAACTGCGCCGCCATTGCTGCTCCCCTCATGCGCCCGACCGTCCCAGACGAGGCGTCCCTGTGAAATCGTCGCGGCGACGCTGCCGACCAGCGTGCGCCCCGCGAGCGGCGTGTTCTTGCCCATCGAGGCCCAGGAGGCCGGCGTAATCCGCACAACCGCGTCGGTCGAGAGCAGCGCGACATCCGCCGGCGCGCCGACGCCGAGCGTACCCAACCCATCGAGCGCGCCGCGATCCAGACGCCAGGCGCTGACCGGACCGATCGTCAACCGCTCGATCGCCTGCGGCAGGGTGAGGCGGCCGGCCTGGACGAGCGAGTTGACGACCGGCCAAGCCGATTCGAGGCCCGAGATGCCGAAGGCGGCGCGGTCGAACTCGCACTGCTTGTCGACCAGAGCGTGCGGGGCGTGGTCGGTGGCGACCGCGTCGACGACCCCCGCCGCCAGCGCGTCGATGCACGCCTCCATGTCGGCCGCCGTGCGCAGCGGCGGATTGACTTTGGCGTTGGTGTCGTAGCGCAGATCGTCGCCGCTGCCGGCGACCGCGTCGTGGGTCAGGCAAAGGTGATGCGGCGTGACCTCGGCGGTCACGTCGAGACCGCGCGCCCGAGCATCGGCGATGGCGTGCAGCGCCGGCTCGGTCGAGATATGGCAGCAGTGCAGTTGCGCGCCGGCCGCCTCGGCGAGCGCGATATCGCGCTGAACGATGGAGAGCTCCGCCGACGCCGGCTGACCGCGCAGACCCAGCCGCGCCGAGACGACGCCATCGTGCATCACGCCGCCCTGGGCGATAGCGGGATCCTCGCAATGCTCCGCCAACGGGATGTCGATATCGGCGAGGTACTCGAAGGCGCGCCGCGCCAGAGCGTCGGCGACAGCGTCGCCGTCGTCGGAGACCGCTACCGCGCCGGCTTCGCGCAGCGCCGCGAACTCGGTCAACTCCCCACCCCGCCGACCCTTGCTGACCGCGCCGATCGGCAGGACGCGGCAATCGGCATCGCGCGCGCGCTGCCGCACGCCCTCGATGATCGCCGGCGCATCCATCGCCGGATCCGTGTTCGGCATCGCGCAGATCGTGGTGAAGCCGCCGCGCGCCGCCGCTTGCGCGCCGCGCCTGATCGTCTCTTTGTGCTCCTGGCCAGGCTCGCGCAGGTGCGTGTGCAGATCGACGAATCCCGGCGCGACCACGAGTCCGTCCGCGCTCACCACCTGCGCCCCGGCCGGCGCGTCGAGCTCGCTGCCAATCTCGGCGATGCGGCCATCGATGATCAGCACATCCAGCCGCGCGTCCAGGCGGGACGCGGGATCGATCAGACGCCCGCCGCGGACAAGTATGCCGCTCATGCGCCGCCTCGAATCAGGAGGAAGAGCACAGCCATGCGCACGGCGAGTCCGCCCGAGACCTGCTCCTCGATACGGCTCTGACGGCCGTGCGCCACTTCGACGGCGATCTCGACGCCTTCGTTCATGGGGCCGGGATGCATCACGATCGCGTGCGGCTGAGCCAACGCCGCCCGCTCCGGGGTGAGCTGATAGCGGCGCGCGTACTCGGCGGAGGAGGGCAACAGCTTGCCGCTCAGCCGTTCGTTCTGGATTCGCAGCGCCATCACCGCGTCCGCGCCGACGATCGCCTCGTCCAGGTCGGACGCCACCGAGACGCCGGGCAGGGCGAGCGGATGTCCGCGCTCGGCGGCGGTGCGAGTCAACGCCGACGGCAGCAGCGGGCGCGGCGCGACCAACGTGACGCGCGCGCCCAGCGTGGTCAGCGACCAGATATTGGAACGGGCGACGCGCGAGTGCAGGATGTCGCCGACGATCACCACCTTGCGGCCGGCGAGGTCGCCGAACTCCTGCGACAGGATGTAGGCGTCGAGCAGCGCCTGCGTCGGATGCGCGTGCTGCCCGTCGCCGGCGTTGATGATGTGCGCGTCGATCGTGCGGGACGCCAACCAGGGCGCGCCCGAAGCCGGGTGGCGCATGACCACCGCGTCCGCGCCGACCGCCGCCAGCGTGCGCAGCGTCTCGACCAGCGATTCGCCCTTCTCGACCGACGACCCGGAGCCGGCCATGTTGATCACATCGGCGCCGAGAATCTTGCCGGCCAACTCGAACGAGGAGCGGGTTCGGGTCGACGCCTCGTAGAACAGGTTGAAGATCGTCACGCCGCGCAGCGCCGGCGTTCGCGCGATCGGCCGCTCCAGCACCTCGGACATCGCTCGGGCGGTGGAGAGGATGCGCAGGATCTCGTCCCGCGAAAGCGCGTCAACGTCGAGCAGATGCCGCCGCCGCCAGTCGGTGATCGGTTCGTCCAACGGGAGATTCGGCGCCGCGGTCGGCGGTTGCGGCGGCTGTCCCGGCTGTCCCGATTGTCCGGCAATTCGTTCAGCGACCACGCGACGCCATCTCCTCGAATACGCCGACGCAATCCTCGCCGTCGATCTCGACGAGCGAGACGCGCACGTCATCGCCGCGCTGGGTCGGCATGTTCTTGCCCACGTAATCGGCGCGGATCGGCAGTTCCCGATGTCCGCGGTCGATCAGCACCGCGAGTTCGATGGCCGAGGGTCGGCCGTAGTGGATCAGCGCGTCCAGGGCGGCGCGAATCGAACGGCCGGTAAACAGCACGTCGTCGACCAGCACGATCACCGCGCCGTCGATGTCCTCGGGGATGCGGGACGGCTGCATGCGGGCGTGCGGACGGCGATCAAGATCATCGCGGTACAGCGAAATGTCCAGGGCGCCAACGGGGACGCGGCGGTGGTCGATGCCTTCGATGTGCGCGGCCAGGCGCTCGGCCAGCGGCACGCCGCGCGTGCGCATGCCGACCAGCATCAGGGGAACCGGATCGGGGTGATGCTCAACGATTTCGTGGGCGATCCGCATGATCGCCCGAGCTATGGCGGCGGCATCCATGGAGTGCATCATCGCCCCGCTCCGCAGCCCGGCGCACGGCGCAAAAAAACCAGCGCGACGCGCTGGCTATGCATGCGGTATGCGGATACGGGGTCGAAGGGCGGGAGCGGCGGCGTCATCTCGTTGACCTTCCCGGCCTCACTGGACCGGATTAAAGCTCAACCGGTGAAACAGAGCCTACAACGCCGCAACCGGACGCACTGTCGCCCGCGACACCCGCGAGCCGGCGGCGACTCCTCGAGACTCACACCGAGTCGGTCGCCCGACGCTGCATATCGGGCGGCAGGAGGTTGGGAATGCCATCCTCGATCGGATAGCGGAAATCGATCCGCTCCGAGAGCAGCGCGCCTTCGATCACGTCGCCGTGCTCGTCCTCGCGCACGACCTCGAGCTTGAGCGGTTCCCGTGTGACCGGGCAGACGAGTTGTTCGACCAGTTCACGTCGCATGGACGGTCCCCGCTTCGCAACGGCAGTACCGGCAGTGTAGACGCGCACCGCCGGCATGCTGCAATGGCATGCTGCAATACTGTACGACAGTACGCCAACCCGAACCGGTTTCCGCAACCCCGGCCCAACAACGAACGGAGCAGCCCGTTATGTCCGAAGTGCAGTCGCCGATGGCCGGCACCATTTTCGAGCTGATCGCCGCCGTCGGCGACGCCGTCGAGGAAGGCGACGAGCTCGTGATCCTCGAATCGATGAAGATGGAAATCCCGGTCGAAGCGCCGAGCGCCGGGACGGTCGCCGAGATCCACATCGGCCAGGGCGACCAGGTCCAGGAGGGCGACCTGCTGGTGACGCTCAGCGACTAGCCAGAACTAGCCAGACATGTTCCAGCGAGTCCTGATCGCCAATCGAGGAGAGATCGCCGCGCGCGTATCGCGCACCTGCCGGCGGCTGGGCATCGAGTCGCACGCCGTCTACTCGATCGCCGACGCCGACGCGCTGCACGTGCGCGAAGCCGACGGAGCCACCCACATCGGCGCGGCGCCCGTGGCCGAGTCGTACATCAACATCGAGGCCGTGCTCGACGCGGCGATTTCAGCCGGGTGCGACGCCGTGCACCCCGGCTACGGCCTGCTCTCCGAGAACGGCCGCTTCGCCCAGGCCTGCGAAGAGCGCGGGATCGCGTTCATCGGCCCGGCCGCCGCGCACATGGAACTGATGGGCAACAAGAACCAGGCGCGCGCGACGATGCGCGAGCTGGGTATGCCGGTGATCCCCGGCTCGGCCGCCACCGTCGCCGACGAGGAAGCCGAGGCAACCGCCGAGGCGGTCGGCTATCCGCTGCTGATCAAGGCGTCCTACGGCGGCGGCGGGATCGGCATGGCGACCGTGCGGGAGCCGAGCCAGTTCGGTCGGATGCTGCGGCGGGCGCGGTCATCCGCGCAGCGCGCGTTCGGCTCCGGCGAGGTCTACCTCGAGCGCCTGTTGGTCGAGCCGCACCACATCGAACTGCAGGTCTTCGGCGACGGACAGGGCAACGCCGCCATCCTGGGCGACCGCGAGTGCAGCGTTCAGCGCCGACACCAGAAAGTGATCGAGGAAGCGCCCGCGCCGGCCCCGCAACTCACAGACGAGCGGCGCGAGCGCCTCTACGCCCAGGTGCGCGCCGCCGTCGCGGGATTGAACTATCGCAACGCCGGCACGGTCGAGTGCCTGCTCGACGCCGCGGGCGAGCTCTACTTCCTCGAAATGAACACCCGACTCCAGGTCGAACATCCCGTCACCGAGATGGTCACCGGCCTCGATCTGGTCGAGTGGCAGCTGCGAATCGCCGCCGGCGAGCCGCTGTCCGAGCTGCCGGGCTACGGCGATCCGCCGCCGATCTCGGGTCACGCAATCGAAACCCGCATCTACGCCGAAGACCCAGACACGCTGCTGCCCAGCCCCGGCTCGATCGACCTGCTGGCGGCGCCGGACGAGCCATGGCTGCGGCTCGACGCGGGCGTCGCGACGGGAGACGACGTCTCCCACTTCTACGACCCGCTGATGGCCAAGCTGATCGCGCACGGCGGCGACCGCGCGCAGGCGATCAAGCGTCTGCGCGCCGCGCTCGCCGCGCTGCGGATCGAGGGGATCACGCACAACGTCCCCTTCCTGCAGCGCGTCATCAACATGCAAGCATTCATCGACGGCGACTACGATGTCACCCTGACCGACTCGCTGATCAAGCGCGAAGGATCCGGAGCATCGTGATGATTCGGCCCGCCAGCATGGACACTGTGGACACTCAGGGCGAAGAGGCGTTGCACCCGGGTTGGAGCGGGTGGAACGGACGGGCCGCGCGGGGTGTCGCGTCGTACGCCGCGCCAGTATCCGTGCTCTGGGCGCTCGGGGCGGGCTGGACCGCCGCCCTCATAGCAGCAGCGCCGATCGCCGCCGGCGTCTTCTACTTGATACGCAAAGACCATCCCGCAGCGATATCGCGGTCTGGTTGGCGAGAGGGGATAGGACGCCTAATCCCTGAGTGCGTGGCAGTAGCATTGATTGTCGTAATGATAACCTGGCCGCGTGATAGCTGGGACTCACCCATTCGGTGGGACGTTGCTTTCGGAGTAGGGATATCTATCGGAGCCGTTCTCTACTACGCCGAGAGGCGGAGGAGACCAAAACCGCGCCCGCCATCGGAATGGCTGGGATGGAATGGGTATCTCGCGCATGCGACCTTATCGTATGCGGGAGGAATATCCATTACGTTCTGGGCGGCTGTGCATGGTACGGTTGGTTGGGGCATTGTCGCTGGGCTGGCGGTGCCTGTCGCCATCGGCTTCTACATAATGGCTCGTATTGATCATCCGGTTGCACCTGCAGTTTTTATCGCGCTCTGCTTTCTCACCGCTGTCATTGTCGTTGGTTAGCAGAAGTGCGGCGGATACACATTGTGACGCGCTGCCGAAGCCGGCTCACGCGCCCAGATACTGCAGAGCATTCCCCGATACGCGCTCGACATCCGACCATGTGTACCACGGCGGCGCGTCGCCGATCTCGGACCAGATGCGGTGGATCACGGCCAGCTTGTACATCTGATGCAGCATCCAGTAGCGCAGGTCGGCGGCTGGACGTCCGGTGCGCTCAAACGCTGGCCTCACCAGCGGGTGCGACTCGGGCGGCGCGTCGAGGCCCTTGAGCGAACCCAACGCGGTGATTAATCCCCAGTCGGAGAGCGGATCGCCCAGCTGCGCCTGCTCCCAGTCGACCACGCCGGCGATCGAACCGTCCTGGGCGACCAGATAGTTGAAGACATTGATGTCGCCGTGGCAGAAGCGTGGCGCGGGGCTGTCGGGCAGGTGTTCGTTCAGGATCGCCCCGATCTCGCCGATCAGGTGGTCGCGGTCGCAGCCGAAGTGCACGGCGCGGGCGTGAACGGCGTCGAGGTCGCGCAGCGCCGCCTCATGACCCGCCGGCGGCGGATCGAGGAAATCCAGCCCCAGCGCGCGCCAGTCGAGCGCGTGGATCGTCTCGACCATCGCGCGGTAGTTGCCGACGACCGCGTCGGTCATCGGCGACAAGCCCATATGGGGATAATCAAGCCAGGACAACACGATGTACGGCGCGCCCAGCGGCGACGCCTCGCCGACCTCGCCCAGCACATCGGGAACCGGCACCGCCGAAGAGCCGAGCGCGCGAATCACGCGAGCCTCCCTGCGCACGTCGTAGGGCTGAAAAATGCCGACGTTGCGCTCGAGCCGCAGCGCGACCGGGCGCTCGCCGTCGCGCTCGACGCGCCAGGTCAGATTGGAGACGCCGCCGTCGAGCCGCTCGACGGCGAGGACGCGCCCGCCCAGACCGGCGGCGAGCAGCGCCTCGGTCGCGCGCGCCGGGGTCAGTTCGATCTCCATTCGGCGTCCGCCGCCTCAGCGCGTCTGGCTGATCGAATAGGTGACCCGCGCTTTGGCGATCAGCTTGCCCTGATCGCTGCGCAGGTCGACATCGCCGACCGCCAACGCGCGCCCCTTCTTGATCACGGTCGATTCGACCCGCACCGTCGATCCGACGGCGGGGCGCAGGTAGGAGATGTTGAGTTCCGATGTGCCCTGCATCTGCTCGCCGGCGCGGCAGGTCGAGAGCACCGCCGCGACGACGCCGATATCGGCCAGCGAAGCGAGGACGCCGCCGTGCACACCGCCCCGCGCGCCGCCGGCCGTATGCCGCGTGATCGGCATCTCCAGCACCGTCCGACCGCGGGCGATCTCGGTGAAGCGCTCGCCGAATAGCGAGTCCGCCGCGTAGCGGGCTTCGATCTCCGTCAGGGGAACCAAGTAATCGATCTCGTCGGCCATCGGCAAGCCTGAACGCGGGCGGCCGTGAGCTTAGCCCTGGCGCTGTTTGTTGCGCGGGTTCTTTTTGTTGATGATGTACAAGCGGCCCTTGCGGCGCACGATTTGGTCGTCGCGGGAGCGCTTCTTGATCGAGGCTCGAACCTTCATGGGGGCTCCGATGCTTCCTGCTCAGGGCATCGTAGCACGCCGTCGAGCCCGGCTCGCCGGTCGCACGCCGGTCGCAGTCCAGTGCGTTGCAGACGCAGCCGCGGGCTAGGCGTATCTTATTCTCCGGGTCCGGGAGGCCTCAGCCGCGTATGCCTGTGAGCGATGCCATCGCGCCGCCGTCGAGCGAGACCGCCGCCCGCTTCACGGGCCAGCTGCTCGACCGCTACGAGGACGCCGCCGCGCTGGCCGAGCGGATTCGCGCCTTCGGCGTCATGGGGATCGACACCGAGTTCATCTCCGAGGGTCGGTATCAGCCCGACCTCGCGCTGCTCCAGGTCGCCACGCTCGACGGGATCTACCTGATCGACCCGCTGGCCGATCACATCCAGCAAGCGCCCGATCAGCCGATCTGGGATGTCATGGCCGATCCGTCGGTTCGCACGATCGTCCACGCGCTCGAGCACGAAGCCAGGTTCTGCCTGCAACGCACGGGGCGGCAGCCCGGCGATCTGTTCGACGTCCAACTCGCCGCCGCGTTCAACGGGTACCACTACCCGATCGCCTACGACCGCCTCGTGCGCCGTGAACTCAGGCGCAGCGTCGGGCCGTCGCAGTCCCGCACCAACTGGCTGCGGCGCCCGCTGACCGACGCGCAGCGCCGCTACGCGGCCGACGATGTCCGCTGGCTGCTGCCCCTGTATCAACGCTTCGTCGATCGGATGTCGCAGGATGCCGCGGATCAGCGCCTGCGCTGGCTGCGGGAGGAGACGGCCAATCGTATGCCTCGGCCGGGGGACGAAGCGCCGCAGCCTTGGCGTCAGCTGCGGGGGGCGAACAAGCTGAGCGCGCGCGCCCTGGCGGTGCTGCGCGAGCTCGTCGTCTGGCGCGACGCCGCGGCGCACGAGGCCAACCTGCCGGTCAAGCGCATTGCCCCCGACCATCTGCTCACCGCGATCGCCGCGGCGCTGCCCGGCTCGCTCACGGAGCTGTCCAGCGTGCGAGGTTCGGGGCAGCTGCGCCGCGCCGACCATGCGGGCGTCCTGACGGCGGTCGCCGCCGGGCTTGCCGTCCCGGAGGCTGAGCTGCCCAAACCGCACGACCGCCGCACGACAGGCAAGCCGTCGCGCCTCCTGGTTCTGTTTCTGGAGTCGGTCCTGGCCGCCGCCTGCGCCCCGCATCGGATCGATCATCAACTCGCAGCCGGCAGCACGCATATCGGCGCCCTGGCCGATTGGCACAATCAGGGTCGTCCGGAGACGCTCCGTCCGTCGCTGCTGCAGGGCTGGCGCGGCGAGTTGTGCGGCGACGCGCTGCTGCGCGCGCTCGAAGGCCGGATCAGGCTCAGCATCGGCGATCCGCGCTCGACCCGCCCGCTCAAGGTCGACATCCTGGGCGCGGAGTAAATCCTGTTCGCGGACGGAATGACCATTCGGTTCAGTCCGGCTAAGATGATCGAGGCGATGCCCGGTAGCTCAATTGGTAGAGCGGGCGGCTGTTAACCGCTAGGTTGCGGGTTCAAGTCCTGCCCGGGCAGCCAGACAAATCCACAGCGTGCGCCTGTTGCGCGCCGCTCATAGGTCGAGCCAGCGTGGATGCCAGATCTCCTGCCCGGAAGTGGCTGCCGAGCCAGGATTCGAACCTGAACTGAGGGATCCAAAGTCCCTGGTGCTACCGTTACACTACTCGGCAAATCGGCTGGTACCGAGGGCCGGACTCGAACCGGCACGGGCTTGCAGCCCAATGGTTTTTGAGACCATCGCGTCTACCATTCCGCCACCTCGGCGCGCCTGTTCAGCCTAGCAGGACCTTCGCCGGTACTCTCACGAGGCATCGCCCTCGACCGGCTCCCGACGACTCCCCGGCAACTTGCGGAACCGCACCAGCCGAATGCGCCGCTCGTCGGACTCGGCGACCGTCCAGCGGTAGCCGTACAGGTCCACCGACTCGTCCGTCTGCGGGATGCGGTGGAAGTGTTGCAGCAGCATCCCGGCGACCGTCTCCGCCTCTTCGGCCGAGAAGTCGACCTCCAGTTCCGCGCCGAGATCGGTGAGACCGCGCCGCCCCTCGACGAATTCCTCGCCCGCGATCCGCACCGGCACCGGCTCCGATCCGGCCCGCGTCTCGCTGCGGATGTTGCCGACCACCAGCTCGAGGATGTCCTCGAGCGTAACCAGACCCGAGGTGGCGCCGAACTCGTCGATCAGCAGCATCAGATGATGGCCGGTCGTCTGCATCTGCGTGAGCACGCGCTGCACCGAGGCGCGTTCGGACTCGAACACCGCCTCGCGCATGACGTCGCTCACCAGCCGATCGCGGTTGCCCTGCCCCAGCTCGGCCAGCACGTCCGAGCCGTGCAGGTATCCCACGTAATCGTCGGTCGCACCGAGGCGGACCGGCAGCCGCAGGAAGCCAAGCGCTCCGAACGCGCGGCCCGCCTCTTCCAGCGTGGATGTCGAATCGATCGATTCGATCTGCGGCCGGCCGGTCATGATGCGGCGGATCTGCGTTTCGCCCAGCCGCAGCGCGCCCAGCAGCAGCGACGTGTCGGCGCCGGCCAGCTCACCTTCATCGCGAGCCTGCACAATCGCAGTGCGCAACTCGCCCAGGGAGAGTGCCGAGCCTGCCTCTTCCTGACCGCCGACGATCCGCAGCCAGATTCTGGACGTCCAGTCGAGCGCCGCGACCGCGGGTCGAGTCAGCCGCGCCCACCAGACCAGGGGCAGCGAGTAGTAGCGCGCCACGGCCAGGTTGTGATGCAGGGCGACCGACTTGGGGCCAATCTCGCCGAAGATGACGAGCAGCACGGTGACCGCCAACGTGGCCGCGACGATGCTGACGCCGCCGCTGCTGCCGACGATCCGCTCGGCGATCACCGCGCCCACCGCCGCCGCCGCGGTGTTGACGAGGTTGTTGCCGACGAGGATCGAGGCCAGCAACCGCCGAGGTTCGCGCAGGAGGGCGGCGGCGCGCTCGGCGCCGGGCAGTCGGCGACGGCGCTCGTGCTCGAGCCGCACGCCCTCGATCGAGAGATACGACGTCTCGGCGCTGGAAAAGAACGCCGACAGCGCCAGCAACACCGCGAGCAGGATGAAGTAGATGATCACGAAGCCACTCCGCGCGGCGCGCGTCAGACAGGTTCGTCAGCCGCGTTCGTCAGACAATGGACGCTGAGTCTCAGTCCCTACGCTACCCTGCGCGTATGACGACACCGACCGACCGCACCGACGCAGTTCGCATCGCCGACGCCGCCGATACGCTGGGAATCGACGCCGACGCGCTGCTCGATGAAATCCGCGCCGCAGCAGCCGCAGCCGAGCGCCCCTCGGCGCGCGATTGAACGATCCCCGGGCCGGCGCTCAGTGTGAGCGTCTTCATCAATGGCCGCTTGGCCGTCTGCGAACGGGACCAGCCCGGCTCGGACGACTGGCGGGTTCGGCTCAGGTAAGGCGCGCCCTGAAGACGCCCTGAGCACACCCTGAGCACAGACAATGCGCATGAGACCAACGTATCGGTCGGTGGTTTTCGATCTCGACGGCACGCTCGGCGATACCGAGCCGCTGGTGCTGGGCTGCATGCTGGAGACGATCAACGCGCACGGCCATCCGGTCGAGCGTGAGCGGCTGCTTCAGTTCATCGGTCCGCCGCTGCCGGTGATGCTGTTCAACATGCTGGGGCTCAGCGCGGCGGAGGCGGAGCCGATTTACCGCGACTATCTGCGCCGCTACGAGGAGCAGTACATGCCCAGGACCCGGCCGCTGCCCGGCGCGGAGGCGCTGCTCGACGCGCTGCGCGAGGCCGACGTTCCCCTGGCCATCGTCACCAACAAACGTGAGGACGCCGGCCGCAAGACGATCGATCTGCTCGGTTGGGCGGATCGCTTCGAGACGATCATCGGCGCCGACACGGCCAGCGATCCCAAGCCTCACGCCGCGCCGCTGCTGTACGCGCTGGAAGCGCTGCAGGGCCAGCCGCAGAGCGCGGCGATGATCGGGGACACCGAATCGGACATGGGCGCCGGCCGCAACGCCGGCTTCGCGGCGGTCATCGGCATCGCCGGCATCCGCACGCCGGAGTTTCTGATCGATCAGGGCGCGACGCACACCGTATCGACGCTCGCCGAGCTAAACGGCATCCTGTTCGAAGGCTGAACGGCGCGGGCCGGAATCGCTACTGGTTGAAGACGGGATCGCGCTTCTCAAGGAACGCAGCGACGGCCTCCCGGTGCGACGGCAGACGCCGCGACTCTCGGTCGCGGGCACCCTCGCGCTGCATCACGAGGTCGAGATTCGGTTCGCTCACGTTGTCGCTGAGCAGCGACTTGATCTTGCGCACCACCGCGGTCGGGTTGTTGGCCAGCTCGTCCGCTTTGGCGAGTGCCGCGGCGAACAGATCTTCTTTGGGCACGACCGCCGAGACCAGGCCGATCCGAAAGGCCTCGTCGGCCGGCACCATGCGTCCCGACAGGCAGATCTCCGTCGCATGGCCAAGCCCGACCAGCTGCGCCAGCAGCCGCGTGGAGCCGAGCTCGGGCACGAGACCGACCTTGACGAAGCGAATCGAGAGTTTGGCGTCCTCCGCCGCGTAGCGAATGTCAGCCGGCAGCGCCATCGTCAGCCCGACTCCGACCGCGTAGCCGTGGATCGCCGCGATCACCGGCTTCGACTCGCGAACCAACCGCGTCCAGTTCGTGCCCGCCTGCATGCCGCGGTCGCGGTTCGCCGCCTCGGGATCGTCGGCCAGGCGCTGGTTGAAGCCCTGCAAATCCGCGCCGGCGCAAAATGCCCGCCCTTGCGCGGCGATCAGGATCGCGCCGATGCCGTCGTCGTCGTTCCAGGCTTGTATCTGTTCCCGCATTTCGCCGGACATCTGGTCGGTCCAGGCGTTGAGCTTCTCGGGGCGATTCAGTCGGATCACGCCCACGCGACCGATCTGCTCGGTCAGAATCTGTTCGTATGCCACTGGTCTGCCGCCGTTCCCTGCTCCGCAGCGCTGCGTGCGCTCTGTGGACTGATACGCCAAGTCTATATGTCCATGGAAACACAACCCGCTCGATCAAGCAGCTCGACGAGGCGCTTGCCGCCGGCGACGCCAAAGCGACATCTCTAGGCTGGAATGCATGCCACGCACGATCGAGCTCCGCGATGCCAAGGGACTGGAGATCATGACCCGCTCGGGGCGGCTGGTGGTGATCGCCGAGCCGAACCGGGTCAACATCGAGGTCGAGGGGCTGCTCGAGCAGAGCCGCAAGCGCCAGGTGTGGCGCGAGCATGGCCGGCTGCACATCCGTTCCGCCCGCGCCGGCAACGCGCTGACCGTGCGCTGCCCAATCGGAACCGATCTGAGCGCCTGCAGCCAGTCGGGCAGCGTGGAGCTGCGCGGCGACCTCGGCGATGTCCGCGCGCTCAGCCAGAGCGGCCGCATCCAGGTGGATCGGGCGCGCTCCGTCGAGGCGCGAACCAAGAACGGCCGCATCGAGATTCAGACGGTTCACGGGCGGGTCTCGATGGCGAGCGCATCGGGCGCCGTCGAGGTCGAGCAGGCTGCCCGCGCCCGGGCCGCCACGATCAGCGGCCGCATCAAGCTGGAACGAGTCACCGGCGCCGTCGACGCGATGAGCGTCAGCGGCTCGGTGCGGGTCGAGACGCTCGGCGCGGGCGACATCCGCGTGGGCACCGTCTCGGGCGGCGTCGACATTCGGGTTCCCCGCGATCGGCGGCCGCAGGTGACGACGAGACGGAAGTCGGGGCGGCTCAGCGTCGATTGCGAGGAAGGCGATGATCTGTCCGTCACCGTCGCCACGGTGTCCGGCTCGGTGCGGATTGGCAATCACCGACAGGCCGTGATCGCGTAGCCCGTCAACACGCCGAGCACAAGTCAAGGGAAGAACACGTCCGTGCCAGCATCCGTGATCTCAGCCGCGTCCGCCAAAGCCGGCGCTTCGCCGGCCGTTATTTCGGGCGCGGTCGTGTTCACGGACATCGTCAGCTTCACCGAGTTCACCGCGGTCGAGGGCGACGCGGCGGCGCACGACCTGCTCAGCGCGCAGGAAACCATCCTCAACCAGTTGCTGCCGGTCGAGGCGCGGCTGATCAAGGAACTCGGCGACGGGCTGATGCTCTGGTTCCCCACCGCGCAGTCGGCGCTCGATACCTGTCTGGCCATGCTGAACCGGTTCGAGCAGCACTCGATCACAACGCTGCAACCGCTCTGGGTGCGCATCGGCATTCACTGGGGCCGCCAGACCAGGCGCAACGACGACCTGATCGGCCACGACGTCAATCTGGCGGCGCGGATCGCCGATCAGGCGGGCCCGACCGAACTGCTGTTGTCGGAAGACACACTGCGCCAACTCGACCGCAGCGCAGCAGATGGACCGGGCTTCGATGAGCTGGGGCCGGTGGCGATGAAGGGCATCCCCGAACCGGTGCGCCTGTTCCGGGCGACGCCCCGACAACCTCAGCTCTAGCGACGCTCCGGCGGCGACATTCGGCGCATTGCGCAACCTGTGCGCAACCCGCCAGCGTCACGCCCTACCCTGCGCGGGTGAGCACTCCAGCGGGCGGGCGGGGAATAGAACTGCGTCAGGCCTGGCGGCGCAATCTGCGTCTGTATCCACTCTTCTATTTCTTCCACGATCTGCAGTTCTGGATGCCGATCTGGATCATCTTCGCGACCGAGGATGTCGGCCTGTCCTGGTCGCAGATCGGCCTGATTGGACCGGCCTTCTATGTGATCACCTCGTTCGGACAGGCGCCGGCGGGCGCGTTGGCCGATCGCTTCGGTCGGGTGCGGATGATGCGCGCGTCCGTGATCATCTTCATCAGCTTCACCGTCTGGTTCGGGTTCTCGAACGCGTTCTGGATGGCGGCGGTGGCGTGGTCGCTGTGGGGTCTGGCGCTGGTCTCGATCACCGGCTCGGACAGCGCCTTCCTGCACGATTCGTTGCAGGCGCTGGGACGCGAGCGGGAGTTCGAGCGTCAGGCCGGTCGCGCCTTCGCGGTGCGCGCGGTCGCGATCGTCCTGGCTACGCTGCTGGGCGGCGTGATCGCCGGGTCGATCGGCGGTCAGGGCGCGCTGCTGGCGGGCGCGGCGGGAGCCGGCGTTTCGCTGCTGATCTCGCTCGGCTTCCGCGAACCGCCCAGGCATGAAGACGAGACCGGAGCCGAGTCGACCGCCTACGCCGATCTCCTCAAGCAGACGCTGCGGCTCGCCTGGCGCACGCCGACGATCCGCTACTCGCTGCTGTTCAGCGCCCTGCTGGTGGCGTCGATGGTGCCCGAGTTCTACCTGCTGCAGCCGTTCCTCAGGGAACAG
Source organism: Dehalococcoidia bacterium (assembly GCA_965205105.1). Taxonomy (GTDB): domain Bacteria; phylum Chloroflexota; class Dehalococcoidia; order Bin125; family Bin125; genus Bin125. Next base: position 13,772 of record OZ242034.1, on the reverse strand, counting down.
GGGATCGAAGTGAGCTGGCTGTTCTCCGCGCTGCAGGCGCCGGCGCGGATCGCCACGGTGTTCGCCGCCGCGCTGGCGTTCTGGCTCGCCGGGCGCTTCGGTATCGTGCGCACGCTGGCGTCGATGCCGTTCTGGATCGTGTTCGTCTACGTCGGCATGGCGCTGATCGATCATCTCGGCGCGATCGCCTGCTTCGTCTTGCTGGGACTCGCCAGAGGCGCCCAGATGCCGCTCATGGAGGGTTACCTGAATCGGCGCGTGCCGTCCCGTCTGCGGGCGACCGCGCTCTCGCTCAACCACATGGGCTGGGCGATGATCATGCTGCCCTTCCTGCCCGTCTTCGGACGCGTCGTCAACGACTATTCGCTGCCCACCGTTTTCCTGGGCCTGGCCGCCTGCTTCGGGCCGCTCCTGCTGATCGTGATGATCCTCTGGCTGCGCGCCGACCGAGAGGAGCGGCGCCAGACTCCGCTTCCGATGGTGATCCCGGCCATCCTGCGCGATTCGGTCGTGTCGATCTGGAAGCCCCAGCGCCCGGCCGGGCCGCTCCCGTCCGCCATCGATCTCGCTGAGTGAACGCAACGGAATCCGGGAAAGGAAATCCAGCCATGCCAAACCGACTCGCGGGCAAAGCCGCCATCGTCACCGGCGCGGGATCGCGCGCCGAGGGCGTGGGCAACGGTCGCGCGACCGCCATACTGTTCGCGCGCGAGGGCGCTGATCTGTTACTGGTCGACCGCGATGAGGCGGCGGCGCAGACGACGCTGGACATGATCCGCGCCGAAGGGAACGACGCGGCGATCACCGTCGCCGATGTCAGCGCGAGCGAGGATTGCGCGCGGATCGTCGCCGAGGCGGTGCGCCGCTACGGCAAGCTCGACGTGCTGCACAACAACGTCGGCATCGGCAGCCGGGGAACGGTCGAAGAGATTGACGAGGCCGAGTGGGACCACGTGCAGCGGGTGAACGTCACCTCGATGATGCTGACCTGCAAGCATGCCGTTCCGGCCCTGCGAGCGAACGGCGGCGGGGCGATCATCAACGTCTCCTCGATCTCGGCGCTGCGGCCTCGAGGGTTAACCGCCTACAGCGTGAGCAAGGCCGCCGTGGCGACGCTGACGCAGGCGCTGGCCGTCGATCATGGGCGTGACGGCATCCGCGCCAACTGCATCATGCCCGGCCCGGTCTACACACCGATGGTCTACGCGGCCGGGATGCCCGACGAGCTGCGCGAGCGCCGCAGGAACGCCAGCCTGCTGAAGCGGGAGGGCGAGCCTTGGGATATCGCCTGGGCGGCGGTCTATCTGGCCAGCGACGAGGCGAAATACGTGACCGGCGTGATCCTGCCGGTCGACGGCGGCGTAACGGTGCGCGGGCCGGATCGCTAAGCGCTACTCCGCCGCCCCAACCGCCGATTGGGGCGGTTCGGCAGGGATTTCGTAGACTGCCGTGTCACCGGCGTCCTCGCCGGCTGCGGTGTCGGCGAGCCAGGCGCCGATCACGACGGTGGCGTCATACACATCCACAGCCCAGCCGAACTCAGCCCGCTCGCCGGCCGCGGCTGCATCGACCGGGCCGAACACGCCAGCCTCGACCCACTCATCGTCTCGCAACTCGAATGCGTACGCCGCGCCGCTGCGATAGGTCTGAGTTTCGGGATGCGCCCGGTGCGGCGCTCCGATGATCATCCGCTCCCCATCCAGCGCCGCCGCGTAGCCGAACCAGTCGCCCGGCTGCGCGTCCGACGCGCTGAGCTTCGAGTGGAACTCCCAGAGTCGGTCGAGCTTCCAGATGTATACCGCGCCGGTGCTCCAGTATGGAAGGTCATGGTCATATGCGCCTGACGCGAGCCAATCGCCGTCCAGGGCGATTTGCGAACCGAGTCGGTCGAACTCGATGCCGTCCGACGCCAGCAACTTGCCGGCGAAGTTCCATTCGTCGCCGTAGTAGTGCCAGACGAAGACCGCCCCCGCGTCCTCGGCGATCGTGTCGTCGCCGGGCGCGCCGACCGCCAGGACATTGCCGTCCAGCTCAACATCGCGGCCGAACATCTGCCGCTCGGTCGGGGCGTTGGGGGTCAACACGGCTTCCGCCCGCCACAGACCTTTGTGCTGCCGGAACATGGTCACTGATCCGGCCGCGACGCCATCGACCGGATCTTCCCAGGCAGACACGGCGATCCATTCGCCCGAGACGGCGACGCTCCAGCCGAAGGATGCGCCGCTGTTGGCAACGGCGGGCAGCAGCGTGCCCGTGCGCGTCCACTCGCCGTGCAACTTCTCGTAGACATACGCCACGCCCGAATCTTCAATCCGAGAGCCGTCCGCCGCCAACCCGTCTTCGTACGGCGCGCCGATCACGATGCGTCCCGCGTCGATCGCCAGCCAACGCCCAAACCAGCCGAGCGGGTCGGCGAACGGCGGCAGCAACTTGGCCGTTTCCTGCCACTCCCCATCGATCCGCTCGAAGATGAAGACCGCGCCGGTATCCTCACCTTCCGCGTCGTGGTACGGCGCGCTGGAGGCGATCACATCACCCTCGATCACTGCTGACCAGCCGTACTCGTCGAACGCCGCGGCGGCGCTGGGCGTCAATGACACTCCCTCCGCCAACCACTGACGCACCGGCGGCGTCGGCGCGGCGGACTGCAATGCGTCCTGCTCCCTCTGGATATCGCCGCCCGCATACGGGTGACTTACGCCATAGGCCTGCTGCGGCTGCGGCTGGGCGCCACTCATGGAGTCGGCTGCGGAAGATGCTGCCTCGTCATCCGTCAGCCCGGCTGGCTCATCCTCGACCTGCCGCGTCTCGGTTTGCGCCTGAGCCTGCGGCTGTTCGGGTTGAAGCGTTTGCGGTTGGGACGCCGCTGGTTGCGCCTGCTGCCCGTCTGCTTGCCGACCCTGCTGCGCAGGGTCGGAACAGGCGGCCAGAGAGATGCTGATCAGCAGGACGATGAGCGCTGCGCATACGGACACCTCTGGACGCAGCGTCATGTATGCGAGCCTGCCGTTTCGCGAATCACTGGCGCAACCGAACTCGACCGCCAGGCAGCGACCGGGAGCGCGGCCTGGCTGGCGCTTGCGATCAGCGTATCTAAGGAGTCGGATCGGCGGGCGAACGGCGGTACACCGGCGGGCGCTTCTCTCGGAAGGCGAACTGCGCCTCGGCCGCGTCGGGGCCGGACATGGTCGCCTCTTCCATCGACAGCGAGAGCGGCAGCACGAGGTTGGACACGTGCTTGATCCACTTGTTGATCGGCACTTTCGAGGCGGAGATCGCGGCGAGCGGGCCGTTGGACAGACGCTCGGCCAACGCCAGCGCGGTCGGCATCAGCTCGTCATCCTCGACCAGATCCTGCACCAGACCCATATCCCTGGCCTGCTCGGCGCGGATGTGTTCGCCGGTCATCAGAAAGTACTTGGCGCGCGACGGGCCGACCAGCATCGGCCAGATCACGCCGCCGCCGTCGCCGGCTCCGATGCCCATATTGACGTGGGTATCGCCCAGCACGCCCGACCGGCCGATGTAGACGACATCGGCCAGCAGCGCCACGGTCGCGCCCAAACCCAGCGCATAGCCGTTGACCGCGCAGATCACCGGCTTCTCGCAGTCGAGCCAGTTATCGACGATCAGCCGCGCCTCGTTCATTCGGTTGAGGTAGCGTCCGCCCATCGGCTCGTCGCGGTCGGCCGAGAAGTCGCCGCCGGCGCAGAACGCGCGGCCGGCGCCGGTCAGCACCAGCACGCGCACCTCATGGTCGCGGTTGGCGTCGACTGGCAGCGCCGCCAACTCGCGGTGCATGGCGGAGTTGACCGCGTTGAGCTTCTCCGGCCGATTGAGCGTCGCAACGGTCACGCCGTCCGCGCGCTTGTCGATCGCGATGGTCGTGTAGGCGTCGGGGTCGAGCGTCATCTGGTTCTCCTAATTCTCCCGATTCCGGTTCAGCAGCCCAGCCGGGTTGCGAGATCGTGAAAGTCTGCGGCGACGATATCGAAGGATGGATCGGGCGTGAGATCGGCGGGGAAGTTGGGTCCCGCCTCATCGGGTCGAGGCACAAAGGCGGTGCGCATCCCGGTTGCGGCCGCGGCCAATAGGTCGCCCTGATGCGCGGCGACCATCATCACTTCGTCGGGCTCGCAGCCCAGCAGTTCGACTGCGCGCCGATAACACTGCGGCTCGGGCTTGAACGCGCCGGTGATCTGCGCCGAGAGGACGCAATCCCAGTCCAGACCAGCGAAGCGGGCCATGTTGACCAGCAGATCGACGTTGCCGTTCGACAGTGTCGAGACGACGAATCGGCTTCGCAGCCGCTGCAATCCGCCCGGCGCATCGACCCAGGCATGCAATCGATGCCAGGCGCGATTGAGATCGGCGGCCTCAGCCTCATCCGCCTCGATCTCCAACTCGGCGAGCATGATGTCGAGCATTCTGCGGTGCAGCTGATCGGCGGTCTGGAACGGCAGCTCGCCGTCGCGCACCATGCGCATCCCGCCGGTGTAGCCCTCGCGCCGCCAACGGTCGGTGAACATGCCCGCGTCCGCCTCGGCCTGCCGCCGCCGCAGAAAGGCCGCCACTTCCGCCGACACCGATGCGCGCCAGTCGACGACGGTGCCGAAGACGTCGAAGGTGAGCGCGCGAACCCGACTCAGATCAGCGATCATCCGGCAGCCCTACAGGATCTGGCCGAGGAACAGCTTGGTGCGCTCCTCGCGCGGGTTGGTGAAGAAATGCTCGGGCGTGCCCTGCTCGACCAGCGCGCCTTCGTCGAAGAAAACCAGGCGATCCGCCACCTCGCGGGCGAAGCCCATCTCGTGCGTGACCACGATCATCGTCATGCCCGACTCGGCCAACTCCTGCATCACGTCGAGCACTTCCTTGATCATCTCCGGGTCGAGCGCCGAGGTGGGCTCGTCGAACAGCATGATCTTGGGCTGCATGGCCAGCGCCCGCGCGATGGCGACCCGCTGCTGCTGACCGCCGGAGAGCTGCGATGGGAACTTGTCGGCCTGCTCGGGAATGCCGACGCGCTCGAGCAGCTGCATGGCCAGGGCCTCCGCCTCGAGCTTGGGCAGATGCCGCACCTTCTGCGGGCCCAGCGTGATATTGCTCAGCACCGAGAGATGCGGAAACAGGTTGAACTGCTGAAAGACCATACCCACTTCCGACCGAATCGCCTGCAGGGCGCGCACGTCTTCGTTCAGTTCGATGCCGTCGATCACGATCCGGCCGGCGTCGTGCTCCTCGAGGCGGTTAAGGCAGCGGATGAAGGTCGATTTGCCTGAGCCCGACGGGCCGAGGATGACGACGATCTCCTCTTCCCTGACCCGCAGCGAGACCTGGTCAAGCGCCTGGAAGTCGCCGAACCACTTGTCGACGCCCTCGGCGATGATGATCTCTTTGGCGTCCGCCAGGCGCGGCGAACGGACGTCCGCTTCATCGCTGGAGGGTGGGTCACTCGCCGACGCGCGCTTGGGCCCGGCCGACTCGGCGATGATGTCCACGGCGGGTAGCTCATCTGTCATCTCAGGCTCCTTATGCCGCTAGCGCTCGCCGATGCCCTGGGCTCGCTCGACCCGCTGCGAAATGCGGGACATCATGAAGGCGACGATCCAGAAAATCACGGCGATGAAGACGAACGCCTCCAACCGATTGTCTGTGAAGGCGTCGATCACCGTGCCGGCGTCGTCGCGGACGCGCTGGGCGATCGCGGAGTCGGCGTTGCCCTTCAGCTCGCGCAGCGGCAGGATCACGCTGACGAGCGTGGTGTCCTTCCAGATCGCAATGGCCTGACCGACATTGGGCGGGATCGAGATGCGCAGCGCCTGGGGTAGGATGATCGAGCGGTAGGCCTGCCAGCGCGACAGGCCGACCGCTTGCGCCGCCTCGTACTGGCCGCGCGGCAGCGTCTGCAGCGCGCCGCGAATGTTCTCGGCCATGTAGGCGCCGGTGAACACCGCCATCACCACCATCGCGCGCACGATCAGCTCGCCGCCGATGATGTCGTCGAGGATGAACAGAGCGACGAACAGCCATCCCAGCAGCGGCGCGCCGCGCACCACCTCGATGTAGGCGGTGCAGGTCCAGGAAATCGTCCGGTACGACGACGCCCGGCCGAGGGCGAGCGGGATCGCCACCACCAGACCGCCGACAATGCCGACCGGGGCCAGGATCATGTTGAGAACGAAGCCGTCGAACTCGTCGAAGGTCGCGCCGCCGCCGACCATCATCAACGCCATCGTCATTGGCAGCGCAAGAAACAGCAGCGCGCCCATGCTGAGCTGTTGCCAGCGTCGGGCGGCGGACGCCTCACGCGGTATCCGCAGCATCAGCCAATAGCCGAGGTAGAACAGCCCGATCGAGAGCAGGAACCAGATCGTCGACCAGATCGCCGCGCCGCCGTGCGAGAGCAGGAAGACCACGAACCCGCCGGTCAGCAGGATGAACAGCGTGTCGCGCCTTCCGACCGACGACCAGGTGCCGTAGGCGGCGCCGAACAGAAAGAACAGGTAGCCCACGCCCACCCAGAGCCGCCACACCTGTTCAATCGGGAAGGTGCCCGCGAAGAGCAGCTTGCGGTTGACGGTGATGACCTTCCAGTCCGCATCGAAGAAGACGAACCAGACCACGCCGGCGATGATCGCCGCGAGCAGACCAACGGCGGCGAGTGTGAGCAGCGTTCCGCCCAGCGACGGAAACAGGTTGCGGTGCACCCACTCGCGCGCCCGCACTGAAAACGGACGGCTGGCCCGCTGACGATGCGGCGGCAGGACGACGCGTTGCGGATTTTGCTGAACCGGCATTTCAGCCATCGCGGCGACCTTACACAACCTACAGCCGATGCGCGGTCACCCGCGCATTGAACAGGTTCATCACCGCCGAAATCGCGAACGAGATCAGCATGTAGGTGACGATGATGACGAAGAACATCTCCAGCGCGTGACCGGCCTTGTTCTGGACGATCGTGGCGACGCGGAACAGATCGTCGTACAGCACCGCGTAGGCGAGCGACGAGTTTTTGTTCACGTTCAGGAACTGACTGGTCACGGACGGGATCATCTGCCGCAGCGCCTGGGGCAGGATGATCAAGGTCAGGCGCTGGTAGCCGGATAGGCCGATCGCGTTCGCCGCCTCCGTCTGTCCGCGCGGCAGCGCCTGAATCGACCCGCGAACAATTTCGGCGATGAATGATCCGGTGTAGATGGTGAGGCCCAGCACCAGCGCGCCGAATTCAGGCCGCACGACCATGCCTTCGATGTAGCTCGTACCAACCACCTCGGGCCGATCGATCGACACCGGCGCCCCCAGGAGCAGGAACGAGACCACGGCGCCGGCCGCGAAGAGAGCCAATGCGTATCGGTTGGCGAACTGCGGCTGTCCGGTCTCGCGCTCCAGATCCTGCCGCTGCGAGCGAATCCGCATCGCCATCGCGCCGAGCGTGACCAGCGCGGCCACCCAGACGCCGACGAACCAGTCCGGCGCTCCCCACAACCCGGCGCTGGGCACCGGCCAGGGCATCGCGATCCCGCGGTTGGAGAGGAAGAACGCGTCGCCGACGTTGATCGCGTCCTGAATCAGCGGCAGCCCGAAGCTGAGGATCGCGTACCAGATCACCACCTGCACCAGCAGCGGCGTGTTGCGGAAAATCTCGACGAACAGCATCGCCAGCTTGGCGATCAGCCAGTTGTGGGACAACCGCGCCACGCCGACCAGCACACCCAGCACCGTGGCCAGCGCGATGCTGACCAGCACGGCGCGGACCGTCGCCCAGACGGCGACCAGGTACATGGTGATGCGCGAGTGGGTAACGCCGTCAAAGTCCGTCAGCCACTGGCTGCCGACCGCCAGCCCGAGCGGTTCGCTGAGAAACCCGAATCCGAACTCGCGCAACTCCAGCGCATTGATGACATAGCCGAGCACCAGCGCGGTGGCGGCAACGTACAGCGCCTGGGTGAGTAGTCGGCGGAAACCGCGTCGGTAAAACAGCGGAACCGGCCCACCGACCGGCGCGCCGGACACGGACGGTCCGGACGGGGCGCTTGGCGTGAGTGCGGACATTCGCGCAGTCTACCCGCAGTCCCCATGAAGACAGGCGCGCTCAATGTGAACAGAGCGTGAAGATACGACAGGGGGCCGCCCGAAGGCGGCCCCCTGCTGTGTTGTGCGCTCGAGGAGAAGCTGCGAGACCGGTCGGCTGCGGCCTAGCGGTAGGGCAGCGCGTAGAGGATGCCGGTCACGCCGGCCGGGCAGTCGCTCTGGTCCGAGATCGCCAGGGCGTTGAGCGTGCACGCGCGCGGCACGGCGTCGCCCAGCGTGTTCTCGTAGATCTCCCCGTAGTTGCCCACCGCGGCGATGGCGCGCTGGATGAACTGCGGGTCGATGCCGAAGCCGAGGTCGGCAACGTCGGCACCCTCGTACGGGACGCCCAGCAGTCGGGCGAAAGCCGTGTTGGGCGGGTTCGCGGCGTGGCCGGCCACGTTGTCCTTGGTGATGCCCATCTCCTCGGCCGCGATCAGGCCGTGCACGACCCAGTTGACGATGTCTTTCCACTGCGAGTCGTAGTCGCGCACGCCAGGCGCCAGCGGCTCCTTGGAAATGACCTGGCTCAGCACCGTGAACTCGTCCTTGTTCGGCAGCACCGAGATGCGCGAGGCGAGGTTCGAGGTGTCGGCGGTCCAGACGTCGCAGCGGCCGGCGACGAACGCGTCCTGCGTCTCGGCGTCGCCGCCGCCGAGCGGCGTGTAATCCAGCCCGATGTCGACGAAGTGGTCGGCCAGGTTCTGCTCGGTGGTCGTACCCGACTGCACGCAGATGGTCAGACCGTTCATGTCCGCTGTCGAGCGGATGCCGGCGTCGGCCCGCACCGCGAATCCCTGACCGTCGTAGAAGGTGGTCTGGGCGAAATCGACCCCAAGGTCGGCGTCGCGGCTGGCGGTGATCGTGGTCGTGCGGATCAGCACGTCGATCTCGCCGTCCGCGAGCAGCTCGAAGCGGGTCGAAGCGTCGGATGCGTCGACGAACTCAACCTTGGTGTGGTCATTCAGCACGGCGGCAGCGATGGCGCGGCAGAAGTCGGCGTCGAAGCCGAAGATCGAGCCGTCGGGCTCCTTGTTGCCGAACAGCGGCGAGTTCTGCTTGGTGCCGCACTTGACGGCGTCGCGGTCCATGATCAGCTGCAGCGTGTTGCCGCGCGGGTCGCCCGAGACCTGCGCCATGGGCTGATCCTGCTGTTGCTGCATCCCCTGCTGCTCGGTCGCCTGCGCCTGCTGTTGGTCCTCATCCGACGTGCAGGCGCCGATCACGGCGCCCGCCACCAGCGCAGCGCCCGCGAACAGCAGCGCGCTCGCCAGACGGCGACCCTTCAAACTCGGAAACTTCATCGGCCGATTCCTTTCCTGTGGCGGACGACTCCGACCAGAGCCGTCCCGCTCGCTCATCCGTGAGTATACACATCGCGCGCAATCGGCTAGCGGCGGGAGGCGGGCGCCTCGAAGTTGAACAGCCTGGCGGCGTTGAGACCCAGAATCCGGGCCCGCTCATCATCCGTCAGATCGCCCATCGTGCGCTCGATGGCGGCCGCCGAGTGCGGCCACGATCCTTCGTGGTGCGGGTAATCGTTGGCCCACAGCAGGTTGTCGATCAGGCCGTACCTGCGCGCCAGGTCGATGCCCGGTCCGTCGTCCTGGAAGGAGCCGAAGCAGTGGGCGCGGTAGTAGTCCGAGGGCAGACCCTCGAGCTTGGGGAAGGCCCACATGTGATGCTTGTGGTAGGCCTCGTCCATCGCCGTCAGCGCCCAGGGAATCCAGCCGATGCCGGCCTCGATCGTCCCCGCGCGCAGGTTCGGGAAGCGCTGGAAGACGCCCGAAGCGCACAGGTTGATGATCGGCTCCATGGTCATCGCCAGCGAGTGGAAGACGTAGTTGGTCACCGCCCCGCCGTTGCCGCGCGCGCCGCGCGGATCGCGGCCGGTCGAGACGTGGAACGTGATCGGCAGACCGGTCTCCTCGACCGCCGCCCAGAGCGGGTCGAACTCGGGCAGGTTGTAGTTGCGCGAGTCCTCGCCCGTGGGGCCCCAGACCGGCTTGGCCGGGAACGAGAAGCCGCGGAAACCGCGCTCGGCCGAGCGCTGTACCTCCGCGATCGCGCCGGGGATGTCGCCCGCGGCGACGCACGCCAACGGCGAGGATCGGTCGTAGGTATCGCCGAAGGTCTCCCAGGCCCAGTCGTTCCAGGCGCGGCACATCGCGTTGGCGAAAACCGGATCGGACGTCGCCCACATCGAGAGGCCCTTGTTGGGGAAGATGATCTCGGCGTCGACCCCGTCGCGATCCATGTCGCGGACGCGCTCCTCGGGGTACGCGTTGCCGTGCTTGTCGCGCACCAGGTCCTCGCCGGCCAGCTTGAGGTCGCGAATCTTGGTCGGCCGGTGACCCTCGGTCACCTGCCAGCGGACGCCGTCCTCATCGACCTCGATACGCGGCAGCCGGTGCCGGTAGCGCTCGTCGACACGGCGCTCCCACAGATCGACCGGCTCGTGCACGTGGCAGTCGGCCGAGACCATGAAGTACTTGTTCGGGTCGTCGGGCCGCGCCGTGCGCGCCCAGCCCGCGACGCCCGGCGTCCGCGTGCGGTGTTCGGGAATCTCGTAGCCGACCGGATCGGCCGACGGTCGCTCTGCGGTAACCATGCGCAACTCCTTTTCGGGCAGGATCTCACCCGCCATCGTGCAAACGTGGCGGTCAGTCTAGCGGATTCACAACCGCGACATATCCAGCCGCGAGTGCGGGCCGGGATGGTCGTAGTCCAGCGCGCGGGTTTCGATCAGCCCGTCCGCCGGCAGCGGCAGGTCGATGTACTCGGGATCCAGCCCCTCCGACGGCCAGAACCGCAGCCGCACGCCGATCGCCGCGTCGGGCACCTCGTGCCGCGTCTCGTCGGCGCCGCGGCCGGAGTGGAACCAGCCGCCCTCGGTTTCGCCGTCGCCGACCAGCCAGGAGCCGAACCACGGCATCGGCTGGCCGAAGTCCGAGAGCTGCTCGTGCCAGATGATCCTGAGCGTTGACATGACCCGCGCTACTCGAATCGGATTATGTATCCGCCGCGGTGCTGACCCGCGACGCCCGCACGATAATCTATCGCCCGAAGCGAGACATCGAGATCTGTGGAGGAGATCGCCGAACGATGAGCGGATGCATCGAGTTGGGAAGCGGACAGTCGCCGATCGATATCAGCGGCTGGACTGCCTCGGACACACCGCCGCCCGTATTCGCCTACGCCGGCGGTGCCAACCGCGTCGAGCGCGCCCAGGGCTTCATCATCTTCCACTTCGAACCCGGCAGCCGGCTGCTGGTCGGCGGCGAGCCGTACCGCCTGCTCCAGTGCCACTGGCATACGCCGGCCGAGCACGCCGTCGAGGGTCAGGAGTTCGACGCCGAAGTGCACTTCGTCCACATCGACGAGCGCGAGCAGCTGTTAGTCGTCGGCGCGCTCTATCGAATCGGCGAGGCCGACGCCGCGCTGCAACAGATCATCGAGGCGTCGCCGCCTGCGGGTGAAGCGGGGCAAGCCGCCCGCCCGCTGCCGGCCGCCGGCCTCGCGCCCGCGTCGGAGGGCTTCTACCGCTACACGGGTTCGCTCACCGCGCCGCCGTTCAGCGAGCCGGTGCAGTGGTACGTGGGACGGACCATTCGGCAGCTGTCGCAACAACAGGCCGATCAGCTCCAGCAAATGACCGGCGGCGCCAATGCGCGCCCGCTGCAGGAGCGCAACGGACGCGCCATCCTCTGTCTCGGTTGCGGTTGATCCCCTGTCGCGGTCTTAGCGTCCGTTACTCCACTCCGCGCAACGGCTCGTCATTCCCGCGCTCCGCGCGGGAATCTCGCCCGCCCGCGCCCGTTACCATCGAACCGTCTTTCCGCAGATCATCACCACGATCAGGCGACCGCGATGCCTACTCAGGTCAGCACTTCTCTCGGCAAACTGCAGGGCGCAGAGGACGGCGGGTGCGCCGTCTTTCGCGGCGTGCCCTTCGCTCAACCGCCCCTCGGCGCGCTGCGCTGGCGGGCTCCTGAGCCGATCCAGCCCTGGGACGGCGTCCGCGACGCGACCGCGTTCTCGGCATCGGCGATGCAGCGCCAACTGCCGGGCGATGTCGGCGACCTGATCGGCATTCCCGCCCAGACGCAGTCGGAGGATTGCCTTTACCTCAACGTCTGGACGCCGGCCTGCGACGATCGCAGGCGGCCCGTCATGGTCTGGATTCACGGCGGCGGCAACACGGTCGGCTCGGGCACGCAGCCGCGCATCGACGGCCGCCGGCTCGCGCTGAGCGGCGATGTCGTGGTCGTCACGCTCAACTACCGGCTCGGCGTGTTCGGCTGGCTGCACGCGCCGATTCTGGGCGCGACCGGCAACGAGGGGCTGCTCGACCAGACGGCGGCGCTGTTCTGGGTGCGGCGCGAGATCGCGGCGTTCGGCGGCGACCCCAACAACGTGACCGTGTTCGGACAATCGGCGGGCGGTTTCGACATCGCCCACCTGATGGCGATGCCGGCGGCGACAGGCGCATTCGACAAAGCGATCCCGATGAGCGGCTCGCTGATCCCCACGATCACCAAGGTCGAAGCGCGCGCCGCGGCCGAGCGCTTTCTGCTCCGCTTCGGCGCCTGGGATGATCCCGAGCGGATGCGCGCCATCGGCGCCGCCGATCTGCTCGATTACCAGGTCGAGCTGAGCGGCGGCGGTTTCGGCGGGGCGCGCTTCGGCCCCGTCGCCGACGGTTACGCACTCGGCCTCGACGCTGAAGCGCGGATCGGGGCCGGCATCCAGACCAGGGGAATGCCGCTGTTGATCGGTCACACCAGAGACGAGTTCAATCTGTTCACCGCCGCCCGCGAGGGCGCGGAGCGGATGTCGGACAACGACCTGCTCGCAGCCGCCACCGCGCCGTTCGGCGGGATGCGCGCGGCCGAGGGGATCGACCGCTACCGCCGCGCCCGCGAAGCGCGCGGCGAGCCCGCCGACAATCTCTCGCTCTGGAACGCGATCATGACCGACTCGATGTTCCGCATCCCGGCCGTGCGCGCCGCCGAGGCGCAGCGCCGCCACACCGAGTCCGTCTGGAGCTACCGCTTCGACTATCCATCGCCCGCCTACGACGGCCGGCTGGGCAGCTGCCACTCGCTCGACATCCCCTTCATCTGGGGAACGTATGAGGCGGAGAACATGCGCCGCTTCTGCGGCGCGGCGACGCCCCGGCTGGCGTCGCTCTCGGAAACGATGATGCAGACTTGGCTCGCCTTCGCCAAGACCGGCGACCCCAACAACGAGCATCTGCCCGCCTGGCCGGCATACGATACGCAGAGCCGCGCCGTGATGACCCTCAATCACCAGTGCAAGGTGGTCAACGCGCCGGGCGACGAGGAGCGCGATTTCTGGGCGTCCCTCGCCCCGCGCGAACTGTCGCGGGTTGGCGGCTAGACTGCAATCGACGACAGGAAATCGGGTGCCGTCGCGGGCGCGGCGCTTCGGGACAGCGAGGCGGACATGAAAATCGAAACCGGGTTCGGCGGCGGCTGGCTGGGCGGCGTCGGGGAGCAGGTGCGGGCGATCGAGGCGCGCGGCTTCGACTCGATCGTGGTGCCCGAGACCAAGCACAACTCGCTGTTCCAGATGGCGCTCGCGGCCGAGCACACCGAGCGGGTGGAAATCTGCTCCTCGGTCACGATCGCCTTCCCGCGCACGCCGATGATCATGGCGCAGGCGGCGTGGGACCT